>CAWHOY010000008.1:0-541216 GCA_963831155.1 uncultured Acidimicrobiaceae bacterium | reverse complement strand
AATCGAGTTCTATTAAACCGGAGAGTCTCGCGACAACGAGTTGATTGCCAGCCCGATTTAGCGCGTCACTGACCCGGCGAACTGGGGCACCTCCCCGACAGCACTGACGAGCCATCGAGCTCTGAATGGCTCACCCGGTCAATGGTTGGCGCTACCTGCTTCAACAAGGTCTGCGGCTACGGCGGTAGCCCAGCGGTGGACATGCGCAGGGTCCCTCCAGTCACCTGCATTCTTCTTGGCCATGGCACTGGCCGGGAATCCTTTCGCATCGGTTTCAAGGCGGCCTCCAAACGTGGCGTGCCCTCTCGCGTGGATCTTCGATATCGCCGCGGCGACCTGCTTGACCGGAGGAATATCCCCTTGAGTGGCGGAGTCATCGAGCGGCCCGCTACTCACTAGCCACACGGGTCGCTCCTGCAACGCCACCGCGTGCTTACTCACGAAGCGGCGCGCGTCACGATGCCAGCGGAAGGCGTAAAGCGCGCCTGCTACCACTACGGCGTCAAAGTCGTCGATGGCCTTCACCTCACGCGCAGGCATCACGACGGTGTCGAAGCCCGCCTCGGTGAGTTTGTTGCTGATCATGGTGGCGAGTCCAGCCGTACCGCCGCGCTCGGATCCGTAAGCGATCAGAACACGCATCGAGCCTCCATCCGGGACCATTCCCAATCACACAAGAATCTGGTGTCGCCTCGAGAGGCAAACGTCCCAAGCTGCAGTCCGAATCGAGGCTGGGACGGGTACTCCCCAAGGTGCCGGTCGGAGGCAGTGCTCGGATCGCGCGGCAGGCGTGACCTCCGGGACCTAACTCAGCGCGTGACCCCTATCCCTGCCGCAATCTGAAACCGTGTGACCTTCGGGTTTCCGACCCGGCAGAACTGGCCCCTCACCTGCTGCAATTTCCCCCTTCCACCGGGATCTTCCACCGGTACGAAAAGGAGGGGTCATGCGGGGCTACGTCGTTCAGCGTGGCGGGCGCTTTTACGCGGTCATCTACGAAGGTCGCGATCCGCTGTCTGGAAAAGAGCAGCGCCGCTGGCACCCTGCCGGGACGAACCCGGCGGCCGCGAAAGACCTCGCCCGAGAGCTCGCTGAAGCGCAAACGAAAGACCGACCGTCGCGATCGAGCCTCACCGTCGCCATCTATCTCACCCAGCGCTGGCTGCCTTCGAAACGCGTCACGTTGCGGCTGAGCACATTCGACGCCTATCAGCGCATGATCGCACTCCACGTCCTCCCCTACCTCGGACGCGTTCCCTTGCGCCACTTGCGTCCCGATCACCTCGAGCGGCTCTACGCGGAGCTTGGAGCGAACGGGCTCGGCAACAAGACGCTCGTCGAGATCCACATGGTGTTGCGACGCTCCCTCGAAGACGCGCGCCTGCGCGGACTGATCACCCACAACCCGGCCGCTGTCGCCCACGCGCCAAAGCGTCGACCGCTCGAGAGCGCGACGTCGCGGTCATGGACCGCCGATCAGCTCAAAGCGTTTCTCGATTTCGCCAGCTCGAGTCGGCATTTCGCCGCCCTTTGGCTCGTCGCCAACACCGGCATGCGACGCGGAGAGCTCCTCGGGCTGCGCTGGTCAGATGTCGATCGATGGCGGGAGGCTCTCGGTCACTCGTTCGCTCATCTCGGTCGGTTACGTGCTGCACGAGTCACGGGGCAAGTCACGCACGGCACGACGCACGATCGATCTCGACGGAAAGACCATCGAGACACTCCGCTCTTGGCACGAACTTCGACGGAACGAGAGTGTGGCGCGTGAACTCGCTCACGACGACTACGTCTTCGCACACGCCGACGGATCGCCGATCCACCCGCAGGTGCTCTCCGACGCGTTCGAGAAACTCGTGCAGCGTTCGGGTCTCCCCCGCATCCGATTCCACGACCTCCGTCACACCCACGCCACGTTGTTGCTGAAGGCGCGCGTGCCGATCAAGGTCGTGAGCGAGCGCCTCGGGCATTCGACACCGGGGTTCACGATGGCGACCTACCAACACGTGCTCCCAGGCATGCAGGCGGACGCGGTGGCAACCTTCGCCGGACTGCTCGGTGATTGATCGGCTCGCGATCTACCGGATTCCACCCGGTAGAGAGTCCGGTAGAGAACCGGACGCGTAAAACAACCTTCGGGTCGTTTATGGCCTACTACCTGGACTTTTTCGTGGCGGGGGGAGGATTTGAACCTCCGACCTTCGGGTTATGAGGGCGAGCACGAGGGTCTTTGGCGTAATGCGCCGTCTATGTGGAGTCCCTGAGCAGGACCTCTCGTCCGCTTCGAGTGATCAAGTCGGCGAAGTTAGGCGAGGTTGTAGTAACGACGGTAGTAATGACCACGTCACGCGGTCCACGACGCGAGGTACTCAGAAACTGCGATTGCTCGGGTGTCGAGCGAGGCAATCTGCTAATTCATCGGCAAGTCGGTCACGATCGGCAGTGACGTCGCCCAACTGGCCGAGGATCCGAAGCGCCGTCTCCCGACTGAGGCCACAAGGTTGCTCGGGGCGGATGATTGCAACAGAGCGCCGAAGTAGCTCAATCTCGTGGGTCTGAAGCTCGGCCACAGGCTCGGTGAAGAAGCCGGAGTCGACTCGATAGCGCTCGCCAGGTCGAAGTCGATCAAGGCTGTCGGCTGATCGCCGATGAAAACCGTGTTCACCGGCGACACGTCGTTGTGGCAGACGACTTCCGTACCAGCGGTGAGCGACGTCTGAGAGGTGGCGTCGTGAAACCTTCGCAGAAGTTGGGCGGCAGCAGGTAGCTGACCGTCGGTCAAGCTGTCGTCCAGGTTGTCGGGGACCCAGCCCTCGACGAAGCTGAGGACCTCGCGTCCAAGGTCGTCGATCCCCAAGAACCGCGGTGCGTCCTGAAAGCCCGACTCCTCCAAGGGGTTCGAGGATGCGTGACGTCTCCTACGGCGCATTCCTCTGGCTCAACCTCGGCTGGGATGGTCCCCCGCCGGACGAGCAACGCCGACGCCTGAAGCTGTGGTGCCGCGAGTGCGGCCTCGGCGACTCAGCAAGCCTGGTCGGCGAGATCAAACAACACGTCCAGGAGACCATTCGACGACGGCGCGGCGATGGTGCTGAGGATGCGGCGCAGTGGTGGCAGCACCAGCTGGCTTGGCTCGACGAGTACAGCACCCATATCGACCTCGCGCAGCGCCCAACACGGGCTCACCTCAGTTAGCCAGTCGCCAATGGCAAGCCGCCACGCCACTCCGGGGAGCTCATCACGGTCCTCACCGGCCGACAAACTTGACGCTGTGCTGCGTGGCTTTCGCCCGGTCATCGAGCCGGAGGTCGTTCTGGCATTCCTGCGCGGTGAGCTCGATTCCGACCGCTTTGGAAGCGACGTGAGACGTGCGCTTATCGAGGCTGGCGGTGTCGAGCTGGTGCGACATCCTGATCTTGAATCCGAAGAGGAGAACGACGCGCGTGAGCGTGCCCTAGCTGCGGCCAGGGGCTGGCGAAATGCTGATCTCTTTGAAGGATTTCCCGCAACGGTGGACTGGTACCACGGTGTGCTGCAACCCGACGAGCTGGAGCGAATCCGGTTCATCGACTTCTCGTATTGGAACGAACTGTCCGGAGGTTCACGCCGACCTGCTGATGTCCTCCCGACCCTGCAGCAGGGAAGACTGCCGAAGTGGCTGACCAAACTTGGAACAAGCTGGTGCTTCGAGTTTGCCGCTGAGCTGGAGGTCGGCCAAGTTGTTGATGACCTCATCGTGATGGCAACCCCCGATCTCGGCGATCTTGTCCTTCTCGAAGGCCATGCACGCCTTACTGCCATCTTCGTTGGCAAGCTGCAACAACGCCTGACGGTCCGCGTGTACCTCGGCCTGTCGGCGGAAGTACGACAGTGGGGCTGCTTCTAATCCTGTCCTTGTGTCACGCTGAAGCGGAGCTTGATGATCTGATCGGCGGTGGGCTTGCACGTAGCACTCACGAAAACGTCGATTCCCGTTCTCTACGCATCGTTGGGGCGTCACTGGTCCGTCCAGACGCTCCGTTTAACCGAGGCGGGTCCGCCCGCGGATCGCTTCGAGCTTGGCAGCCGCCTGCTTGTCCACCTCCGGCAGCAGATGCCCGTATCTGTCGTAGGTGAACGCGACGCTGGCGTGGCCAGCTCGCCTCGCTATCTCCCCCGGGTCCACCCCGGCCGCCGCCAGGAACGCGACGCGACTGTGTTTCAGGTCGTGTGGTCGAAGCGGTGACAACCCGGCGCCCCTCAAAGCGGGACGCCAGTAATGAACCCGGCACTCCTCGGCGTGCAGCGGCCCGCCGCGGATGTCCGGGAAGACGTAGACGGGATCAGCCGCGTGATCGAGATGGCAGCGAGCTCGTCCACGATCGAGACCGGCGGGCTCATCGTCCTTCGCCCTGCTGAGGTCTTCGGAGGACCTTCATGAAGGCGCGACGAGACCTCGACCACGTTGTTCGCGACCCGCAGGGACCCGGATACAAGGTCCACGTCGGCGTGCCGCAGTCCTGCCGCCTCGCCGATGCGAAGCGTGGCCCAGGCCATCGTGAGGACCATCACTCGATACCGGCGGTCGATAGCGTCCGCAAGTCGCTCGAGTTCGACAGGCGTGAGGAACCGCATCTCCTGACGCGTGATCCTCGGGAGGCGAACGCGTTCCGTCGGGTTCGCGGCGACAAGACCGAGTGCAACCGCTTGGTCGAAGACCTGGTCAAGGATCGTGAAGACGCGCCGGATCGTCGTCGACGCGAGCCCGCGATCGGCGAGCGTGGCCACCCATGCCTGAACATCGGCTGGGCCAACGTCTGCGATGTTCATCCGTCCAAAGAACGGCAGGAGATCGTGGTCAAGGATCAGCCGATCACGAGCGCGAGTCGAAGGCCTGTGCCCGGATCGCGTCGACCACCACGACTCGCGAACTCACTGACGCGCTGGCGGCCTCGCGCCGGATCGAAACGGACATTCGGGCGAACCTCCGCGCTCGCCGATGCGATCGCTACTTGAGCGTCTCGGCGCGTCAGGTACGTCCCGATGGTGTGCTGTCGCCCACGCGCTCGAATGCGGACCCGACGAGCAACGGTTCCTTCCTCTACAACCACGGCCTGCTCAATGGACAGAAGGTCGACCTCAACTCGTCGCAGTACGTGAACGCAAACAGGGCGTGCCAACACTTCACGCCAAGCGGAACACCGAAGGGCCTCGAACGGGCGGCGACAAGGATGCTCAGGTTCTCGACGTGTATGCGGGCGCACGGAGTTCCGAAGTTCCCAGATCCGACTGTCGTCGACGGCGGAGTCAGCTTCAACCTGCGAGGTGTCGACCCGAACTCGCCACAATTCATGGCCGCGATGAACGCGTGCAAGACACTCGCTCCTCCAAGTCTTTGAACCGCGTGGCGAATCGACGCTTTTCGCAATCGATCTCGCGAAGGGCTCAGGAAGAGGCGGGTCAAAAGGAGGCGCAACGATGACAACGAAAGAAGTGGCGGCCTTCGCGATTCATGAGATTGTGCCGAGAGGACGAGGTCTCCGGGTAGTCGCGGTCAAGGTCACTCCCCTCCTGTTGGTCCTCGCCTTGCCGTGGCTCCTCGCCGCCTGCGGTGGCGGGCCGTCGAATTCCGGCGTTGCGAGGATCATCACGAATGAGCGTCGGCTCAGCGCCGAGCAACTGACCGAACGTCTTCAGAGCATGGTCCTCCTCGTGCTCGCGACAGTGACCGCCGACGGACGCTCTCGTCGGTCCAGTAGATGGGTGCTTCATCCACGGGAGTTTCCATTTCAGTTCCGGCCGCCAGTCGGTACGGATGCGCCATCTCACAGTTCGCCCCGCAACGAGTGCGACTCACCTGCCGAGCGAGGCGCTCGCCGTGACCGTGCACGGCACCGCGGAGCTCTTTGAACTCTCGGACCCTCGGCGACCCGAACTCCGCCAAGCAATGCTTGACCACTACCTACCACTGCAAGGGCCGTCCTTCGAGGAATGGTCGGAAGCGGAGGATGGTCTCGGGGCACGCATCGATGCACAGAAGCTGTTCACTTTCCACCTAGGAACTTCCTAGAGGATTGGTGCGCCAACCGGCAGCGATCGGGGGCGCGACCGCCGAATCCGCCTTCGTGTTATCGGACGCGCGACCAGCCCTAGACCCGTCGAACTGCATGCCGTGGCGGTTCGCTCTCGACTCGGTTCAGCGAAGCATCCGCTCGTAGACCTGGCCGATGAGGTCAACGCCGAAACTGCGATGCGGCTCTTCCTCGACGAGGTTGAAGCCCCGCGAGCGGTAGAGACGCGCCGCGTCCGCGAGGGGGTGGTTGGTCCACAGCTTGAATGCCATGAAGAGGGGCCTCCCCGGCGTGAACATTTGGTTCTCGTCGGAACCATCACCAAGGAGGCCCTTCACCATGCTGCATCTTGGACTTGACCTAAGCAGAAAACGACTCGACGTCTGCGCGCTCAACGAAGTCGGCGAGACACTCGCGGTCACAACGTTCCGTCCCGATCTCGACGGGCTTCGTCAGCTCGCGAAGGAGATGGCGGTCCTCGGTGGACCAGTGAACGCGGCGATCGAATCGATGAACGGCGCGCGATTTATCCACGACAGCCTGGAGCTCATGGGCTGGGATGTTGAGATCGCCGATGCGCAGAAAGTGAAAGGTCTCGCTCCACTCGCTTGCAAGACCGACAAGATCGATGCGTGGGTTCTTGCCGAGCTCTCCCGCCGTGATCTCGTGCCGGCGATCTGGCTCCCCGATCCAGCGGTGCGAGCCGAGCGGGAGCGGGCCCGTTTCCGTCTTCATCTCGTGCGCCATCGAGTGATGTTGAAGAACCGCATTCACGCAAGCCTTCTCGCCTTCGGCAAGCCCTGTCCCGTTTCGGACCTATTCGGAGTGAATGGTCGAGCGCTTCTCGATCGTCTCGTGCTTCCCAATCCGTGGACCAAGAACATCGCGACAGCGCTGTCGATGATTGACGATCTCGACAAAGAGGTCGACGCCTGTGAGAAGGAGCTCCGCTCGCTCGGGGCAGATCATCCCTACACGAGCCTGCTGCAGTCCGCTCCTGGCATTGCCTGGGTGCTCGGCTTCACGATTGCCTCGGAGATCGGCGACATTTCGCGCTTTGCGTCTCCGAAAAAGCTCGTTGGCTACACCGGGCTCTGCCCGCGCGTCTACCAATCTGGTGGGAAGGACTTCCGCGGCTCACTATCGAAGAACGGCCCGAAGTACCTTCGATGGGCGCTTATCGAGGCAGCGACCACCGCCGCGTGACACCCCGTCTACAAGGATCACTACGACAGGACCAAGGTCCGCCTCGGTCGTCAGCGAGGTTCAAAAGTCGCGCGCGTCGAGGTCGCTCGCAAGCTCGCCGAAGCCATCTGGCACATGCTCCAGACGGGCTCGCAATTCTCTCCGGCAAGGTCCCACGAAGTCTTTGGTCGCTCGACGGCCCTTGCTTGAATTGGACCAGCCGGAGCTCTCCCATCAGACCTGGTCCTCCCCTGAGGAGGCGATAAAGAGTTGAGAGCGCGTCTCACCCGATCTCGAGCCGATGGTCAGCTCGATTGACAAGAAAGGCGAACCGTTATTGACGACCCGCCCCTCTTCATAAAGAGCCTCTCGTATCCGGCACGACGGGCAAATGCGATGCACTCGTCGACGAGGCGACTGCCAATCCCATGGCCCCTCTCAGCAGGATCGACCAGGAGGATGCGGAGCTGGGCGGTTTCCCCTTCTGCCCGTACGCAGAACACGCACCCAGCACGGCGTCCGTCCACCTCCGCGATCCAGGCCGCCTGGCCGGCTGTGTCCGAACTCATGGCAAAGTCGGCGACGATCCCGGCGACGAGCGCCTCAAAGCTCGTGTCCCAGCCGAACTCGCGCGCGTAGATCTCGCCGTGGGCCATCACGACCCAACCGAGGTCACCGGGCGCGCCAAGTCGCCGAACGACCGCTCGCGTAGCCAACGCACCTCCTACTGACACAGTCGTTTCAGTGGCGGACTACCGCCGTGTCGAGCACCGGTCGAGTGCTGTCTCCCCGCGGAGAGGAACTCCTCGATCTCGCCTACGCGTACGTCCGCGAGCACGGCCTCTCTGACCTTTCGCTGCGGCCCCTCGCCAAAGCGGTTGGCTCGAGCCCACGAGTTCTCCTCTATGTCTTTGGCTCGAAGGACGACCTTGTGCGCGTGCTGCTCGCCCGCGCGAGGAGCGAGGAGCTCGAGCTGCTCCGATTTGCACGCGAAAGCGGCGAGACACACGACCTGAACACTGCGGTTCGGACGGTCTGGGAATGGCTCGTCGACCTCGAACATCGGCCGCTTCTCGTGCTCTGGGCCGAGGCCTACGCGCGCTCGCTCGTCGATCCAGAAGGACCGTGGTCGAACTTCGCTCAAGTCACCGTAGAGGACTGGATCGAGGTCCTGTCTGCATCTCAGCCCGAAGAAGAACGAAGGACGGTACGAGCGACCGCCTAGCGAACCCTCGCATTCGCGGTCCTACGCGGTTGCTTGCTCGACCTCCTCGGAACAGGCGACGCCGATCGAACCAGCGCCGCGATAGAGCGCTACCTGGGTTAGTCGCCCAAGCGCCACACCATCGATACGCTGCGCGCAGCCGACGGGGTCCTCGAAGGTGCCGAATGGCGACGCATTCCCGGCGTTGTGGGCTACTTACGAGCCTCTACCCGAGTGAACCTTTAGGGACACAGCCAATCATTCGCTTCTTCGAGTCAAAAGCCAATCGATCAAACATGATCAACCTGAGTTCGGGATCGTGAGGGAGTAGACGGGGGCGGTCGGTGAGCCTTGCGCCGCTCCGCCGAGCGCTGCGCAGACCTCTGCTGTCGCGCAACTGATAAGGCCAACGTTTTGATAGGACTGGCCTTCGTAGTTTGGCGCGTTGCTCGGAACGCTAAAGGTCACCTTCGACCAGGTCTGTCCGCCGTCGATCGTTCCGAGCAACATCGAAGAGTCGGCGTCGCTCGTGTTGCCGACCTGCTGCGGCACGGCCTCTGAACCCGACGCCCAGCACTCATCGTCGGTTGGACAGGCAAGCCCGGAGAACTGAGGCCAGGGCACGTCGCTCGGAAGCTGATCCGGCGTCCACGTCAAACCCCCATCGGCCGTGGTCGCGATGTCGCCGCCAGGCTGATGCGCCGACAAGCCCGTACCTATGCACCCGAAGCTCGAGTTCGCCCCCTTCAGTGCGGCTTCGCTCGCAAGTCGCGACTCGATCCTCGCGATTGATTGGACTGCCTGACTCGGAATCGTCGTCGAAGTGGGCACTGTCGTTGTCGGTGAAGGCCCGGCGGGAGACGGGTTGCCCAACTTGGCACACTCCGGCGGGTTCTGAATGGTGATGGCGACGTAGCCCGTCAGCGCGCAATGAAGCGGATCCGCACACGAGAGCGTCGAGAGATAGCTGACGCCGAATCCAGCGGGCAGGATTCCCGCCGTCCAACTATCTCCCCCGTTGGTTGTGAGGGCCGCCACCCCCGAATTCCAGTCATTCATGCCGACAGCGTCGTTCGTGCCAACGACTGTGCAGTTGAGATTCGTCGTGCACGCAATCTCTTGCATCGAATCACCGGACTCGATCGACGAGTCGACGAAACTCGCGCCGTCGTCGCTCGTCGAGAGAAAGGTCGCGTCGATTGGCGCGTTGTTGGCGTCGGCGCTCGTCGCGACGAGGCCGCCGCAGAACTCAGAGGTTGGGCAAGAGAGTTGGTACAGGGTGCCAACGCCACTTGGCAGAGGGTCGATGGTGAAGGTGTGCCCTCCGTCGTTCGTTGTCACGAACACGGGCTGACCCTTGTAGGTCCCGCCTGCTGCGCAGTCACTCGGACCTCCGCAGGAAAGTGGCGTCCTCGGCGCGAACCCGCTTGGCATTGGTAGCACCGACCAGGTCGAGCCGAGGTCCGTGCTCACGTACAGCGACTCCGAGAGCAGAGGTGCGCCAGCCATCGCGTTCGGATAGTGCCCGCTCATCACGTAGCAGGAAGAAGTAGATGGGCAAGTGAGGTAGCCGGGAGGTGGCCCCGCGGTGTTCTGTTGCCACGTGCCGCTCAACAGGTCATCGACTAGTCGCCACGATCCCGCTTTGTGCGTTGAGGGCTTGCCGACAACCACGAACGAGCGCCCGCTGCGCCACGAGGTTGTCACCGGGTGGCTCAAACCACCGTTTCCACCGACGAAGACCACGAGCAGGGAGGCGATGAGCGTTGCCATTGCTGCCACCGACGCGATCACCAGAGAGAGGCGATGGCGCGGGTGAGAACCCAGTTCAACGTGAGGCGTCTCCTCTGATTCGCTTTGTCGATCTCCAGTCACGATCACCCTGCGAAGGTCTTCGAACACAGGACGATTGGCGACATCCTCGACGCGAGCCATATCCACCGGATCGAGCTTTCGCAGGTCGGCAACGTGCTTCATCCTCATCCCTCCTCGGGAACCCCCGCGATAGCCGGGTCCTCATCGCGTCCTTGTCTCGAGACGTCGCCGTGTTTCACATCGCCGTGTTTCGGGATTTCGGAGAAGCCAGCGATTTCGGCGTTGAGATGCGTGCGCGCGCGATAGAGGCGGATGCGCGCCGCGGTCGGAGAGCAGTTGAGAACCCTGCCCAGCTCAGGCGCGCTGAGGCCGTCCCAAGCCGTCAGCATCAAGATCTCGCGTTCATCCTCGGGGAGGGAGTTCAAACAGAAGAGGGCGACGATGGCTTCCTCGTCATGAGGCTCGAGAGCGGGCTCGACAGCATGAAGCTCATTTGCAAGTCGGTTGCGCGTCGCGTCTTGTCGACGAAGGCGCCGTCCGTGGTTCATGACCACGTGACGCGCGGTGACATAGAGCCAGAGAAGCGAAGCCTTTCCCTCCGGGACGTCGTCCAATCGGCGCCAAGCGATCGTGTAGGTCTCCGCGACCACGTCGGCGGCGTCCTCACGCGATGCGGTGCGTCGCATGGCGTACGCGACCATCCGTGCCCGAGTTTCCTCATAGAGCGCCGTGAAGCGCTCTCCTCGCTCGTCGGGCATCCCCCTCCTCGACTCCCCCTACTCGGTTTATGTCTCGGGAAGTCGTAGCGTTTCCGCCGAAGCGACGCTTGCCCGATGTCGCCCGAAAGTGTCTCAGAACGCGCTGTCGAACGACGTCCGCCCGCGTGGCCAAAGTGCCGGTCGGAGGCAGTGCTCGGATCGCGCGCAGGCGTTCCCGGGACCTAACTCAGCGCGTGGCCCCCATCCCTGGCGCAATGTGAAACCGCGTGACCTTCGGGTTTCGGACCGCGCCGGACATTGCGTCTGCCTGCTGCAATGACTCCTTTCCACCGCTGTCTTCCACCGACAGCACTGCGAGGGAGGCAGGCATGAAGGGATACGTCGCGAAGAAGGGAGACCGCTTTTACGCGGTCATCTACGAAGGCCGTGATCCGATCACCGGACGGGAGCAGCGACGGTGGCACCCCGCAGGTGACGACGAGGAGGCAGCGCGGACGTTTGCCGGCGAGCTCGCGTCGGCGCACGCGCACGATCGCCCCCGTCGTTCGAGCCTGACCGTCGCTGTCTACCTCACGCAGCGGTGGCTCCCCTCCAAGCAGGTCACGCTCCGAGTCAGCATGTTTGACGCCTACCGCCGCATCGTCGACCTCCACGTACTTCCGCACATCGGTCGCGTCCCGCTACGCCACCTCCGGCCCGATCATCTCGAGAAGCTCTACGCGACGCTGGCTACGAGTGGCCGCGTGGACGGCACCGGCGGCCTCAGCAACAAGACGGTGGTCGAGGTTCACACCATGCTCCGTCAGTCGCTCGAGGAGCCCGTTGGCGTGGGTTGATCGTCGCCAATCCAGCCTCGATCGCCCACGCCCCGAGGCGCCGGCCATTAGAAAGCACAGTGTCAGGGTCATGGACCGCGGAACAGCTGCGCACCTTCCTTGACCAGGCGCGATCGGTACGCCTCTTCCCGGCGCTCTGGCTGGCAGCGAACACGCGCATGCGCCGCGGCAAAGTCCTCGGCCTGCGCTGGGGCGACGTCGACCTCGAAGGGGTCAGCTGTCGGTGAACCGCTCGCTTGTCTCGGTCGGCTACGAACTGCGTGAGACGCGGGGCAAGTCACGCTCTGCGAGGCGAAGGATCGACTTCGACCGCCGGACCATCGAAATCTTCCAGACGTGGCTCGTCATTCGAGGTGAGGAAGACACGACACTTCGACCGGAACCGGATGTCTACCTGTTCTCGCACGTCGATGGGTCACCCATCCACCCGCAAGTACTGAGCGACTGCTTCGAGAAACTCGTGAAGCGCTCCGGACTCCCCCGCATCCGGTTTCATGACCTTCGCCACACGCACGCCACCTTGTTGTTGAAGGCGCGCATCCCGATCAAGGTCGTCTCCGAACGGCTCGGCCACTCGACACCGGGATTCACGATGGCGAGCTATCAGCACGTGCTCCCGGGCATGCAGGCCGAAGCGGCGATGACCTTCGCGGAGCTCTTGGCGACACCGAAAACTTCTACCGAATTCCACCCGGTAGAAGGTCCGGTAGAAGAATCGACTACGCGACGAGTCCTGGCCGGAGCGACGCTCTGACCAGGACTTTTCGTGGCGGGGGGAGGATTTGAACCTCCGACCTTCGGGTTATGAGTCGCCCACACTGCTCGCCGCCGCCAAGAGCGCCGATCCCGACGGAACCTATCTGGTCGCTGACGCGACGGAGCTTCCCTTTCGAGCACTGGCCTTTGATCAAGTCGTTGCCTACAACTCTTTGATGGACATCGAGGACATGTCCCGCGCAGTCCGCGAAGCGGGTCGGGTCTTACGGCCGGGAGGAACGTTGTCGATCTCCGTCACCCATCCGCTCAACGACGTCGGTCGCTTCACAGACGCCTCGACCTTTGTGATTGAGCGTCCCTACCTAGAGACGCGCCGCTTCGAGGCAACCTTCGAACGGGACGGGCTCACGATGACCTTCTTCGGGTGGACCCACTCCCTGCGGGATTATGCAGACGCCCTCGAAGCCGCCGGTCTGCTCATCACCCGACTCCGGGAACCGCTCCCCGACGGTGCCGGCGATTCGTACGAGCCGTGGCGGCGGCTTCCGATGTTTCTCCAGATACGGGCCGTCAAACCCGTCGCTCCTGTCATCATCTGAAACATGGCTGACTGTCCGATCTGCGCTGACAACGACGCGCAAGAAAAAGGCGAGCATCCTCTCGCTGTGGCCACTCTCGGGACGGGGCACGTTCGCATCAACCACTGTCAGTACTTTTCGGGCTCGGTTTTCTTTGTCGCGCGTGACCACGTCCGCGAAGTGCATCACCTCGACGTGGAGACGCGCCAACGTCATTTCGAAGAGCTCGCCGAAGTCCTTGGAGCTGTCGAGGCGGTGGCGTCGCCGGACAAACTGAACGTCGAGTCCCTTGGGAACTCTGTCCCGCACCTCCATTGGTGGATCACTCCGCGGCGTCGCACCGATCCGAAACCCGGTGCGCCGATATGGGAAGACACAGAGTTCCTGGAGGCGTTGCACGCAAACGACGCGTCACTCTCCCAAGATGCGATCGATGAGTGGCGAGACAAGTTCATGTCACACTTCGACCGTTCCGCGGGCGCATGATCAAGCTTCTCGATTGTCGGCAGCCTGTTCAGCGAGAAACCGGCGTGCCGAGAGTCCTCAACTCCTCGGGGCCGCACTGACTGATCCCACGTGGTCGGTGAGTATCAGATGAGCGACGTGCCAAATGTGAATTGCTGATCCCGCACTCTGAAGAACGCGGCGTCGGGTATCACGGACCGCCCCCTAATGTTCCGGCTTGCACGACTGCCGGCGTAGTCCTTATCGCCGGCTCGGTGCGCCACTCGCCGACAGCTGTCCCTCGCAACGGCGCGTGATTAGGCGTCGGATCACTCGCGTACTGAACGAGGGGTCGAGCTTCGGACATCCGGAACCTGCCGTAAGAAAGGAGTGCTCCAAAGCCGTCTCGCAATCGAACCCCGCTTGCAGCACGTTGACCCGTTTGCGGCATTTGTTCTTTCGATGGCACGTGTTAGGACCAAAGCCACGCGCTAATCCCAAAAGAAGTGCAATGCAGAACTGGGGTTCGTGCGCCAAAAAATATGTGTTGAAACGGCGTGAGGAGGTCGAAAGGCATGAGAACCCGCAATCATCATTCCGGCAGAATTCGTCGCGCACTCTGCTGCGTGGCTATTTTCGGCGGTCTGATCGTCCCTGCTTCTATCGGCATAAGCGTGGCAACTCAGGCTCCGGCCGGTGCCAGCATCAACTGCCAATCAGCACCGTTGTGTACTCTTTTCGGGCCATCCGGCGCGAAGGGTATCCAGTACTTTTACTCTACTCCTCCTTATACAGAATTTTGGGCTGCTTGGACAAGCCAGTGCTCGGGATCATCGAACCAGTGTTCCCTGTATCCAGTCTGGGAGATCAAGAACGACACTGGTTATCGGGTGTGGATCCATCAGTACGCTAACTGGACCGGTTGGAATCATTGCTTCAGCTCGGGCACTGATCAAAGTGTGCCGTCAGGGGAGACCCAACCCGCTGATATATATGTGAGCGGAAATACGTCGGCTTGTTAACGTCTCTCTCAAAAGCGAAAGAATGTCTGCCACTGAATCGAGAGAGTCGAACCTACTCCCCGAATCGTCGCTGTCGCGCACCGTATGAACTGCACGTAAAGCCAGACTAGAGGATCAATAGAGCACGACCCGAAAGTTTCGATTTCGTCTTGTTCGCTGGCCGCCGTGCATATCGGCGGCCAGCGGCATCTAGAGATTCCATCCCTCCTTGGCATACACGGAGCCGTCGCGACTCGCGGTTCGACTCGGTCGAGGTCTGAGGTTCCAATCCAAGGTGGTCACATCACGACATTCGAGGCGTGGGGGCAATTCGATGCGGGCACGACATTTGGCACGCTTCCCATGCGAGCTTGTGATGCGATCGTGAACCTCGCGGATGATCTTCGCCGACCGATTGCACGCTGCGTCAAAATGTGCCCAACATCGCGTGCCAAAATATCCGGGTGTTGATGAACCGGCGGATTCGAGGGGTTGCCCTACTCTTCGCCCTAGCGTTCTCCCTTCTGGGTCTCCAGCTCGCGAATCTCCAAGTTCGTCAAGCGAACGCGCTGCGCAATTCGGCCGACAACCCCTCGACCGGCAACGTCGACCCGTTCGAGCAGAACCGCGGCGACATCTTGAGCTCTGACGGCGTCGTGCTCGCGTACTCGACGAAGACTAACGACGGCTATCGCTACCTGCGCCACTACCCCGAAGGGTCGCTGTTCGCCGACATCACCGGGTACTGGGACGTGACTGCCTCCGCCGCTCCGTACGGGCTCGATGCCGAGACCGGCCAGTACAACCACTTTCTCGAGCCGCACACACCTTCGATCACGAACCTTCAGAGCATCCTCACTCAGCGCAGCGGATCGGACTCACTCGTGACGACGGTCTCGGTCTATCTACAGAAGGCCGCGCAGCAGGCGCTCGGCTCCTACACGGGATCTGTCGTCGCGATCGATCCGCGCACCGGCGCGGTTCTGGCGATGTACTCGAATCCGACGTACAACCCGAACGAATTATCTCAACCGAACGCAAAAGCTGCCAACTCGTATCACAACTCGCTCAATCCCAACAGCGGGGCATCGCCGCTCGTCAATGGAGCTGTCGGCGAGCGTTATCCGCCTGGCTCGACGTTCAAGGTCATCACGACGGCGACGATCTTCGATCACGAGCCGTCGCTCGAATCGATCAACGTCCCCTACGCGTCGGCGATTTCGCTTCCCGAGACCAACCTGCTCTTCCACAACTTCGCCGACGAGTCCTGCGGCGGCAACCTGGCGAGAGATCTGGCGCTTTCATGTGATACCGCATACGCGCAAATCGGTCTCAGGCTCGGCGCGACCAAGCTGTACGAAGAGGCATCCGCGTTCGGATTCAACAAGGTGCCGCCGATCGACCTCCCGCCCGGCACCGCTGTCGCATCGGTTTTCCCCCCACCGTCGACGTTCGTGCAGAACAAACCCGGCATCGCGTATTCCGCGATCGGTCAGGAAGACGTAGCCGAGACTGCATTGCAAGACGCGTTGATCGCGGCCGGGATCGCCGACGGCGGCACGATCATGACTCCACACCTTTTGTCTCGGGTCTTGGACTCACAAGGAAGCGTCGTCGCGACGTACAAGCCGCATCCCTGGGTGCAAGCGACGTCGACGGCAACGGCGGACTCGGTGCGCAGTCTGATGCTCGGCGTCACGCGGTACGGAACAGCGGCTGGCGTCGGCTGGCCGCCGGGGCTCCAGGTCGCGGCCAAGACCGGCACCGCTGAGACCTCGGTCAGCGCGTGCACCGACGACTGGCTGATCGCCACAGCGCCGGCAGGAGCGGGCCAGACCCCCAAGGTCGCCGTCGCGGCGGTCATCGTCCAGCCCCCGGGGCAATGCGATGGTACGGGAGCCGCCGTCGCCGGTCCGGTTGTGCGCCAAGTGCTCGACGCGGCGCTCGGTTACTCGTAAGCGTTTCGTGCGCCGACGCACGCGTACACACCGAATTGAAGCGGTCACAAAACGGGGCGACCGGACTATCTACGGATCGCAGCGAGTTGGTCGAGCGATTTTGGTCGTTGTATCCGCGATTTTCATCGGAATCGCCTGGGAAGGAGTGCTCCTACTTAAGTCGCCTGCGTCATTGCAAGCTGTCGATGGTGGTCGGCTGGTGCTCGGTGTTGCTGCAATATCAATTGGAGTGGTGACGCCGTCAGTCATCGCCATCTGGACGTACAAGTCACCCAGCGCGACTTCAAACGTGATTGTGATCCGAGGTGATCGTCTTGAGTTACCTCGCAACACTGGTCGCGCAAGACGACTTGCAATCGACGATATCTCGGATATCAAGCTCGGTTATGACCAGCTTCCCGGTGGCGCCGCGTGGGGCGTCCTCATTTGTAGGAAAGACGGTGTGAGAACCCTTGTCGGCGGTTACGGATTGAGAGCGACCCGCAAAGACCCATCGGGAACCGAGCTTGATCAACTGGCGCGGCAACTGCGAGCGGAGGTGTTTGAGCGGCAGCGCAATATGGGCCTGGACCCATGCAGCGCGGGGACCGATTCGGTCGCTCGAGATCGATCCTCAGACTTTGCTGTCGAACGAGACCTTGACGAGATCAACCCGTCGAATCCACTCTCGGACGACTAAGACGCATGTGGGCGCCCGCGCATGACAAGCGTCAGTTGGGCTCCCTGCAACCCTGGATCGAGCTGACCTCGGCTCGAAAAATCCAGTTAGGCGTCGACGTCACGTCGGTGGCGTATCTCGAGCGCGCCGGTTCAGCGCGTTTCGACGGTTGAGTCCTGCGTGGCAATCCTTACTCCTGGCCGCAAGCCGGCAGCAACTGGCTGCTGGCCTCCGCGCTAGACCAATCGGACAGCTTGCGATCAACCCGCCCGACCCTCGCGAGCGGGGTCGAATAAGTCCTCGCTAGAGTTCGCCCATCCTGGAATGCACCAGCTTTAGCCTTTTGGCTATCCATGCAGGCAAGATCAAGAAGCAAAGAGAAAGTGCGATCGCCAGGGTGCTGGTCGAGTCGCTGTCCGGAAGCTCAACGGTGACTCCCGATGCAGGGCCGCGCCTTAGTTCGAAATTTGACTGCAACCTTTTGGCTCTGGCCCTCGTCTATAGCTAAAGGGAGGTGGGAGTAATCGGCCAGTCTCGGGCAAAAGTGACGGATCCAGACATCGAGGCCCTTTATCGCGAGTACTGGGCGCGCCTCGTCCGCATTGCGTGGATGATGTGTCGTTCGCGTGAAGACGCAGAAGACCTCGTTCACGACGCGTTCATGCGACTTGGCGCCGGGGATCACGAGATACCGAAGCAGCCAATCCCGTACCTACGCCAGATAGTTGTCAACCTCGTCCGCGATCGCAGCCGCCGGAGGACGATCGAATTTCGTCGACGCCGATGGCCAGCGGACCCTGTGCTCCCTTCCGAAGACGCAGTCTTCTGGGACCTGATTCATCGCTTGCCGCTACGTCAGCGTCAGGCCCTTGTGCTCCGGATTTGTGAAGACCTCCCGTTATCAGAAATCGCAACGTTGCTCGAGTGCCCGACATCGACCGTGAAGTCGCTGATCCGTCGCGGCCTGATCGCGCTCAGGAAGGAGCTGTCGCCCGATGGATGAGCTCACGTTTGTAGAAGATCGCCTTCGCCGGGTCTACGAGCTCGTCAGTCGTCAGGTGCCGGATGTTCCGCCGTCGCTGGAATCGGATAATGGCGGGTTCGAGTTTGACGACTACGGGCACCAGACGGAGCGTCGCGGACTTCGTTGGCGTTCGGTGGCAATCGGCGTGGGTATATCGGCGGCATTGGTCGGGGCAGCGGCGGGGACGGCGGCCGCATCCGGAGTGTTCGCGTCGAACGACACCAATCTCATTGGACCGGCTGGGAAGATCATGGGATCGCAGGATCCGGGCGCTGTCCCAGGGGCGGTGACCGAGTTGTCATCGCCAGGCCCGGAGGGAACGATCCTCACGGTCACCGCTGCGAGCGCGAACAGCAACGCGTACCAAGCAGGTGAGTGCGACACGCTCACCGTGACTCTGCCGAACGGGCAACCAGCACCTGGAGCGAGCTCCACCGACACCGGAGGATGCGGAATGATCATTTCGCACTCGGCGCCACTTACGCCCGAGCAACGCACCGAAGCCGGATTCGCCGGCCAGGGTGTCGCACAATGGACTTCGACATCGGGGATTGAATACACGATCGTCTATGGCGAAGCTGACCCCGGCACCTCCGCGGTCACCCTTGAGGATGCGACTGGGAACATCGGGGTCGAGGCGAACACGACGACGAACCTGTGGTTCGCAGTCTCTCTGCCCACGGCGTCTTATAAGCGATATTCACACATAGTGTTCATTTCCGCCGACGGGACAACGGACACGCTCCCTGGCTAGTCGCCGAGCGTGAGGATTCGCCGGCCGGCGTCACGCTTAATGCATGACGCCGGCTGGTCTCATTTAGAACGCGGAACAGACGTTGCCCTCGTTGTAATACGGATTGCCGGTACCCTTCCAGAAATTGCCATTCCAGACGGTGGAGTAGTTCTTCGGGCCCCAAAGAAAGGCAAGTTCATAGCCGTTATTCAACGTCGAGTATCCAGTTGCTGGGTAATTCGCGATCAGGGCGCCAACTGAGCATGACTGTGCTAACGGTCCATCGTCCGAGAGCTCAAGATGACCCTTTATCGAGCCGCTTCCTTTGTACAGGTAGGAGTCGGATACGTAATTTGGATTGCCGTTGTAGGTGGCCGGCCCGACGCACTGTGACGCTGGCCCGCCGACGTTTCCACATGCTCCATTGACCGGGACAGAATCCGGTGAGGTTGAAGTGTTCGTGGACGATGACGAACACGACATGAGTAGACCGACCCCGGTTGTCGTCACCCCTGGTGGGGTCCGCACCCCGGGATCACTGCTCGAGTCAACCGTCAGGAAACTCACCGACTCCAGCTGGCAACCAATCGAAGCCGCGGCCTGAGCCCAGTCGGCAGTCCGCATGGCTTGCGACTGAGCAGCACCCCACGCTTGCCACTGCGAGAGCGAAGCGCCCTGTGTGGGCTGTGCAGGTACCTGGTCGGGACCCGTGATCACCATCGGTCCGGAAGGGCCACCAACCGTGGCGCCGTTGCTTGTGGCTGCACCCGAGATACCCGAGGCCAACATCAGGAGGGGTAGAAATGCCAGGAGTGTTATCCGTGTCTTCAGTTGCATACACAATCACTCTCCCAGGGCGATAACGCCCTTTAACGCCGATCGAGCAAGTTGTCGATCAATCGCTTGGCCTAGCAATGTTGCAACACGAGGTAAATGATTCAGATGTCTCATCTTGCAAGGACCGCAGTCGGAAGGACCACGAAGGCTTAGTCGCCGAGGTCGCGCTGTGCGGGTCAGGTTGACGGACACGGCGAGGAACGCGCTCTGCCGAAAATCAAGCAGATCCGATGGCGAGGCCGTACGACCGGTCGATCCTCTCAGGAGTGCAGGTGGAGGATGAGGCCGACGATGAGCTCCCCGGCGGTCTTTTGATTTAGATAGTCGAGCGCGAACTTTGCGTCGCTGCGGTTCCTGAACCGTTCAGCCCTCCACCTTGGCTAATCGATGCCCACTCATATTCGAGAACATCGCTACACGATATTGAGCATCGGGCATCCGAGCTCCCAACATCAAGTCACCAGAAGCCGCGAGACAGCCTCCTGATGCCTAGATACGGTGTGCCGCGATGCTGCTTGTGGTCGAGATCCCGACCATCGATGTGCGGAGCCTCTTGGATGTTCCCACGGGGAGGGCGGGGGCGCCGGACTGGATGTGGCTGCCGGTACACGGCAACGAATTCGTACGTGGACTAGGGCCGGTAAAGCAACGCCCACGCGGCGGCATCGAGCCGTGGCCTGCCGAGGGCTTCCTCGTGCAGTGCCGGGCGTCGATTCGTTTCGAGGTGACCCGGCTGCGACAGGCGAGCCCGCGCTTGCAGCCCGTCTTTCGCAGGTATTTCTCTGATGGCCGAGTCGGGCGCCTTGAGGTCGGGTTCCGCTCCACGCCGGCCGGTGGTCATGACGCGGACCTCGATCCGACTTCCGCCGCGCTCGCGGCGGTGAGTGTGCGAGCTCGCCTTCGGGGAGCGACCGAAGACCACCCTCTCTTAGCATTCGGCGATCAGCTCGCGGGCTACGTCCTTTCCGCGACCACCCTGACCCACCCGCGATCTGGCGTCCGCCCCGACCGAGTAGAGGGGTGGTGGATGCAGCACGGCGCGCCGCTCGTGCTGTGCGAGGTGCGCCGGGACGAGCTCAGCGGACGAGTTTCGAAGGCGGCGAGAGTCGCCTCGAGAGAGCTCACGACGCGGGCATCCGGAGGTGCCTACGTAGAGCAGTACTGGCAGACGGTCGATTCGACGCGCGTCTCCATGTGGGTCCTCATGTTCGGCCCAGACGCCAACTCCGATTCGGTTCGCCGCCTGCGGATCCACATCACCCGCCTGCACGCCGAGCATGAGGCCCTCCGCACCGTCCTGCGGCTCTGCGACAAGCGGCAGCTGGACCTGACTTCGGACCGAGTGCGCGACTATCTGGACGAACGCACAAGCCTGTTGCTCCGCAAGAAGGTCGCCGGCTTTCCGCAGAAGCAGCTCCTAGAGCTGGTGCTTGACCAATGGCAGCGGGGCTACGTAGATGACCTCATGACGATGCACGCTGTCGAACGCGAGCTCGAGAGCAAGGGACTCAGGCGAAAGGTGGAGGCGCTGAAACTCCTCGGAGGTCCGGGCGAGCTTCGAGGTGGGGCAGTCGTTCGCCAAATCATCGTCGAATCAGGAGGGAACCTCACCGTGAAGGATCAATCAGTGAACATCTCGGGGAAGAATGTCAATGCGGCCGGCATCATCACAGGCGACCACAACACGCAGACGATCGGCTCGATAAGTCAGACGAACCTCGTCGAGATGACAGCGGACCTCGTCAAAACGGTGGAGGCATTGCGCGGGGAGCTGAACGACGACGACTTTGCCGAAGGCTCCGACTACGCGACAGCCATCCAGGATGAGGCGGCCAAACCTGAGCCCGACAAGGGGAAGCTCCGACGATTCCTGGCCAAGGTGACGGAATGGGCGAAGAAGATCGGTCCGCCCGCCTTGGCGGTTGCCGCCACCGCCGCGCAGATCGTCGCCGTCTTGTAGGCGGGCGCGCTCCCTCCAAAAAGGAACGTCACCTCGGGCGGACCGACCCGCGATCGACGCGGCGTGCCATATGCACGGCCGTTCTGAACTCGGGCGCGCTTCTTCCCGGATGACTTGAAGCGCTGGGCGCACCAGAAAGAAGGCCCCGGCCAGCATCCTGCCGCTTTGCGCGGCGTTCGGCCGCCGAGTGTGCAAACAGCAACCCCTGGTACCTCCGACCCGCAGTCCTCGGCCCGTAGGGGTCTTGAAAGGCTATCCCAGACGGGGCGAGTTGTTCCGCTGTTGCCACACCGAGGTGGACGACGATCCCGTCTTGAAGCTCCCTCCCGAAGTTAAGAGGAAGTTCGCCGCGGCGGAGCGGCTGTGCGGCGAGCCCGATCCGGTCGTACCCGACGAACCGCCGTGGTTGTGCGATAGATCAGTGATCGAGTGCGTATGGGTGACGACGGCGCTCGACGTCGACGCACCGCCCGTCGCGCCGAGCACGTAGGTGGCGTCCGCTTCGATCAGGAAGGCACCTTGCAGATTCGGCACGTTGAAGGCGGTCGTGCCGTTTCCGACCCCCCACGGCGCGCCGTAGAAGGTCCCCGCTCCCGCTCCGGATCCGGCGTTCTCGCTGATCTCGATCTCGGTCGAACTCTCGATGTCCGCGATCGTCGCTCCGGAGGGGATCGTACCCGTCCATGTATCAGGGCGCCCGCTCCGGACTCTTGTCTACTGCCGAATGGCAGTTCCGACTTTGAGGAGGCACCGTGCGCCGGATTTTGAGTCTTCGCCGACGCAAGTTCGCAGGGGTAGGAATCGTCCTCGTCGTTGTTCTCGCGGCATGGCTCGCGATCGGGGCCCCCGCGTACATGGGTTAGGAACGCTGGTACCTGCGCACCCCGATGGCACTTTTCGTCGCGGCGCTCGTAGTCGCCTTCGGTTTGAGGAAGCTGCGCCCGCGCCGCTTCCTCAAACCGACTGAGGGTGCAAGGTGCTCGTCGCGTAGCTCGCAGGCTTGATGCTGAGCCGCTCGTCATGCAGATCGCGCTCCACAACGGAAATGAGAGTTCATTTGATGATCCCAGGAGGAAAGATGGCTGACGTTCCGAAAACCATCCAACTCGACTTCGACGGCTACTGGCCCGAGCCCAACGTGAGCGGCCTGCCCGCTTCAGCCGGCGTCTATTGCGTCTACACCTGCACCTACAACAAGGGCGCGAAACCAACGCCTACGGTCTCGATCGCGAAGCTCATTTACATCGGACAGGCGGATGGCATCCGGGAGCGGGTGACAAACCACGAATTGTGGCCCACCTGGAGGAAGCAATGCACCACCGTACAGGTGATTTGCTTTTCCGCGTCGCTCGTCTCTCCCGAGACAACTCGGCAGCGCGCCGAAGCCGCTCTCATCTTCAAGCACAAGCCCCCGATGAACAAGGAGTACGCGCACTCCTTCCCATTCGACACCACAACGATCAACGCGAGCGGCAAGAACGCGAATCTCGCCGCGTCGTTCACAGTGAAAAAGGACGCAAGGAACTGAGGTCCGAGGCTTCACAAACACGCCGCCGTATTCCGACGTACGCCAAATTGGGGGAACAAATGACGACACCGCCAGACGAGCAGCATGTAATTGACTCGATTCGTCTCGGTTGGGCCATATCCGAAGTTAGGGGCAGAAACCGCCTCGTGGGACCTCCGACCGAATCACGCGCAACGGATCGGTGGCCCTCACATGCGCTCCCTCTGAATGACGAACGAAGCAACGCCGAACTCGAGATCGAGGCCAAGCGCCTCCTGATCAAACTCGCGTCGGTTGATCCAGAATCACCGATCCAACCCGATCCACCCCCGAAGCCGCCGGCTCCGCTTTGGACTTGCTCGGAATTTGTCGACTCGGTCACCGAGCAGATCGGAATTCTCGCCCGCCAAGCGGATGATCCAACTGCCCTTCTGAAACGTTCGGCGAAGTGGGAGCAACTCGCGGAGGTCCTCTACCGATGGGATGCCGATATTCAGGACGACCTGACCATCAATTCCGTAGAGCAACTTGCCGGGTACAACCTTGGACGGGCCCTGTCCGACGTGTATTGGGCTCTCGATTTGACAGCTAACGACGGCATCTCGACCAGTTGGACTTTCCTTCTTGGTAAGGATCGACGCGCACGAGTAAACGAATACCTGCGTCGACTTTCGAACAATTTCGATCCGTTGACGCCATCCGTGGTTTCAGGGTCATTGACAACTTGGGGCACAGTCGCATCCGACCTCGAGTGGCGCCAAGAGCCGGACACCTTGGATAAACTGCATGAGCAACTGCGGCGCTGGTACAGCGTGATCGTTCTAGGCGACAGTCCTCTTGGGTACCTGAGTCCTTTCAGCCTCATACGAAACTGGCGCGCTACGCGAACGGCGCTCAGCGCGTTCCTGCCCGAACTCTGTTTGTTACTTGGAGCCTTGGGGGCAGCCGCAGCATTCGGTTCACTCGTTGCAGTTGATTACTCGGCCACTTGGCTGAAATCTCTCATCGGATTCCTCAGCGTGTTTGGTGTGTCGATCGCTGCAATCACTGCGCGCCTCAAAGTCACCACCAAGGACCTTGTGACCAGGCTCAAAAACAAGGCCTACGCGGACGCCGCAAGCATCGACTTCACGACTGCTCCAGAACAACGAGCTTCGGCTTCACCATTTCCCAATAGCAACCGACGATCGGCCACACGGATGATTCGTCGCACCAGCGTCCAACGAGAGATGGACCCTGTCAGCTGAGGCAGACAAGCTCAGAGCTCCTCCCCCACGAGCTCGAGCTGCTCCGTCGCTCAGTCGCGATGCTTCTGGCCGCCGCTCCATCGGGACGGGATCGGAAAAAGTCGCCCAATCGTCACGGCGGAACGGCATTCGTTCGCCGAGACGCTCGGATCCTCGCAAGCAGTCTGAGTCTCCCCGTACGAGCCCCGGACCGATCGCCACACGCTACGGACGAGAGCACACCCCCGAATACGTTGGCCATGGGAAACCCCCGTCGCTAGTGGGCTCGGCTGTTCAAAGCCCAAATCACATCATGGCCGATGCTCGAACGGGCGCGACGAATCATGCGGTTCCTTCACGACGACATCCTCGTTCGCCTAGCCGTTAATTCTGATGAGGCAACTGTCCCATCTCTGTATAAGTCAGGGCAGCAACCGCTCTACGTTGCCGATTATCCAGCCGATAACCTCGCCTATCGATTCCAGCTCGGCAACGCTCGCTCCCTCATTCTCGACAGCAAGCAGCGCCTGCCCCTTCATCTCCACGCCTATGTTCGGATTGGGTCCCGTAGTTTCGCCGCGGACTATCAAGAGTTCGGCATCTCCCTTAAATCCGAATCGGACGCAATCGACAAGATTCACCCCCTCCTCGGTATCGAGGACGACAAAGTCGGTCGTCTCGACGACTCTGAGCGAGAAGTCACCTACTGCGTAGGTAGCAAACGTGGTCAGTTCTCGGTGCTTGTTCGCGTTGCTGAGACGCTTGAGAAACCCCAAGGTATGGATCTTCCCTTGCGGCAATTGCGACACGTAGGGCTGTACCTGCCTGATGACGGAAACGATCTCCCGTTTCTTGATACCTGGCAACGCTTCGCCAAGCAAGGAATCGAACTTCTGCCGTGTGTCGCCGGGGTCAGAGATAGGAAACTGAACTTTGTTCGGATAGGCGGGGTTAGGTTCGCTCCCGCAACTCACCAACAGCCACGCGAGGTAATCGAGTGCCGCTCTCGCGTTCACGCAAAAGTCACCGACAACGAGGCTCCACTCAACGGGAGCCGGAATCACCTCTCTAACTCGCACCCTGAAACCGGGCAGGTTGTCGTCAGGATCAATGCCATAGGAAAATGGCGCATAACCTGCGGCGATGCTCTTTCTGACCTCAAGATCGAGCAGGTAGAGGTGATGGGCTGCCCAGTTGAGTTTGTCTCGTGCTTGCCGAGCGATGAGCACGAAGCGCGCTACTTTTCTTTGGAGGGAGATGCCAAAGAAACCAAAGACCAAGCCGACCGAGCAGACCGCCAAAGGTTTGACGGTGCCAACGCCCAAACGTGGGGACTTCTTCCGCAACCTGGCGAAGGTTGCCAAGGCGTGCGGGGCGAAGGACAGGGACGAGGATCGGACGGCGGATTCGGAGTAACGCCCCCCATGGCCAATCTTGACGGGCGAACCCCGCAGTGAAGGCCGTTGCTCATTCAGCCAGTAAATGTTCGCACGGTAGCGTTGGGTGGGATCGCCGGTATCGCAATGTTATGCACGATTCCGACGCTCTTCGCGTAATCCGCATCCTTCGTCGCAGCCTCGCGAAAGAACTTGCGAACAGAAGCAGCCGCGAGATCGGTGCGTTCGGCTATCAGAGAGGCAATTCGATCTTCATCAGCCTGAATGCTTGCCACCAGTTCCTTTGCCTTGAAACCGTTGATTTCAGCTCCTGCACCAAATGTCCAAGAGACTCCGTGAAACATGAACGTCGATTGTGGTGCTGCGAACCGTTCTTCGCCCGCCAAGAAAACGACATTCGCTACCGAATCAATGTTCCCCATGTTATGAGTGATGACACGTACGGGGAGCGCTCGCAGTGTGTTATGGAGAGTGAATCCGGTCATGACGTTGCCACCAGTAGAAGTCATCAACAAATGAATTTCGTCGTGACCAAGGCTTGGGCATACACGCCTGGACTGTGCGCGAACAAGATCGACGCCGGTCAGTACGGTTTCGAAGAGCCGTTAATGAACCCCTCAGGGTCGGCAACGAAACGCTTGCTCCATAACAAGGTGGACGCCGAAGACCCCTCGACATCTGACCTGCTCCACGTCATCACCCTCGAGCTCGAGAAGCAGGCTTGGATGCTCAGCGCGGAGAACCGAGTCGCCTGAGCCCCGCCTCGAACCGAACCTGCCGCTCGGTCCAACGCGCCCTCGGCGCGTTGCGGTGGCCCGACCTTCCACCGACCGTATGTCGACCAGATTGCTAGTGACTATCGACGAGATCGAGTCAGGCGGAAACGTCCGCCGACGCGGGTGCGAAAGGAGTCGAGGATCCCCGGCGGTCCCGGACGGCCCGGGAGATACCCTTGACCGAAATCGACGTTGAGTTGCCGCAGAGTTTCCAACTCGCCTTCGGTCTCGATCCCCTCGGCGACCACGGTCGCCCCGATCTCGCCGGCAACCGTGACGACGGCGCCGACGAGGCTTCTTCTGACCGGGTCGAAATCGATCCCGCGGACGAGCTCCATGTCGACCTTGATGATGTCGGGAGCGAGCCTGACGATGAGCGAGAGACCAGAGAAGCCGGAACCGACGTCGTCGATGGCGAGATGGACGCCCCGCTCACGGAGCGTCGCCAACGCACGCCGCAACTGCGGGGCGTCATCGGCCTTGAGGTGCTCGGTGAGCTCCAGGACCACACGGCGCGCATCGAATCTGTCAAGCACCCGAGGCATCTCTGGGCTCGCAATCGCGAGCGCACCGACATTGACCGCGATGAAACAGTCGGGAGGAAGCTCGTCGCTGTGACTCAGCGCGGCGCGCACGGCGGCGTGTTCCAATTCGACGCCGCGGCCGACCCGGTGGGCTTCGGCGAACCACGCGTCCGGGGGACGATAAGGACCGGGAAGGAATCGAGCGAGCGCTTCGACCCCGACGAGCTCTCCGGAGCGCAGATCGACGACCGGCTGGAAAAGCATGACGAACCACTGATCAGCGAGGATTCGCTCGATGAGCTGTGAAGCCTCGATGTCGTCGGCGACGCCGGGATGCAGCACATTCGCCACGAACCTCGACATCGCATCGGCGTCAGGCGCAGCAGATCCCGTCGTTGTTCCTGCGTGCCGGGCGGTGAACAGCTCGTCGGTGATCTTGCTCAGTTCCGACGACGCGGTGATCGTCGTCGTGATGAACTCGGCCAAACCGGTCAAGGTCGCAACGTCTCGGTCGTCAAAGGCGGCGGGAGATGAAGAGATCACGGTGAGGCCACCGACAGATTCATTGCCTCGGCGCAAGGGCACGCTCACGACCGATACCGCGTTCACCCGACGGCTCACCACGGGGTCGATCCGAGGGTCGCGAGCGGTGTCGTCGGAGCGCAGCGTCGAGCCAGTCCGAAGGGCGAGCCCGGCGAGGCTCCCATCGATTCGGAGCCGAGCCCCGGTCGCACCGGCCCCGCTGCCGGCAGAGCTTACGCAGACCAGTTCCTCGCCGTCGGCGAGCTCGACAACCGATCCGTCAGCCTGAGGGATGAGACGAAGCGCCTCTTCGGCGATTCGATCGAGGACCAGCATCGGGTCGTTCGCTTCCCGAATCGCTTCTTGAAGGCTCGACTCTTCACCCACCCCGGCCGCTCCTCTTCGCGAGCGCTGGGCGCATCAGCACGTCGGGTGGTACTACGACCACCATAAGTAGTAACGGCAGAGATCCGCTCTTCCTTGAACGTTCGGTCGGGTCATGAGCCTCACACCAGCCACCCACGGGCTCCGTTTCGGTCGTCCTCAGTCCTCGTAATCCGGTTTTGAACTGGCACTTTGATCGCTTCAATGGTGACCGAGCTAGACAGACCTGTGGATAACTGAATTACGCAGGTGTAACCTTGCAGATCTCCTTGTAGGTGGGGAGCTGGGTCGAGGGCTTCGTGGTCGCCGGGGGGCCGACCCGCCAGACGAGCGCGGCGAGCACAAGGATCAAGACGGTCACGAGCGTGACGAGATAGCGGTGGGATTGCTCGAGCAACGGGTGGAATTGGGCAATCGGACCAACTTGCCCGGAGCACAGCGGCCAACCCGCGCAGCCCATCCCCGAGTTGGTCACACGGACGGTACTCCCGAGCACGACAAGGCAGTAGGTCGCGACCACCGTTGCCAACGAGAGCGCCCGGATCCAGCGCACACTCGCATCCTGTCGACGGGCTCGGCTCCGGGCATCTCTTCTTGCACCCGGGCCGTACATGCAACGTCAAACTATTCGTATCGGGGTCTCCGCACGTTCGAGTGAGAAGTCGACAGGCTCAAGGTGAATTCCAGTCGCAGTGGAACTCGTGCCAGGTGAGCAGTGAGCCAGCGAGCTCGGCGTCGGACATCTTGTATGGCGATCCGCGAGGACCCGTCTTACTCGGAGGTCGGCGCCACCGGAACCGGCGTCCTGCCACCTGGATACCGCCATGACCGCCAGCACCGCAGGATTGGCGATTCGCTGGTCTTTGATCGGGCCGCTACCGGCCTGCGCCATTGGGCCGCCCACGAAGGTGCTGGAGTTCACATCTTTCCGCACGACCATCCCGTTTCGTTGGGCGCAACGATCCTTGCGGTCATCTCGGTTGGGCCTGGACAGGTGGTTGCGCCATGTCCGCGATCTCTCGGCGGGAGCGAAAATGAAGACCCCGAAACTCGGGTTGGGCATCTGGCCACCCGTTGGCTACGGACAAAGCGACAGGCAAGCCTCTCCGCCCGAGGCGCCGGGATGCTTGGCTTCGTCAAACCGCCGGGATTCCGAAGGACGCACTGACAGAGATCACGCGGATGCAGCCGTACAACCTTGCGCGAGAGCAAGGTAAAGATGCCCGCCACTTCGCCCTCGCGGTTCTCAGTTCGCTTCAGAACGCCGACAAGCACCGGCAGCTCATCTTCTCCAAGCCGGGGCTCAGTCAAATGGAACTGATCGTGAACGGCGTCGTTGTCGACTGCTCGGTCAAGTCGATTTACGACGGCACACAAGTGGCGGAACTCCCACCAAATGTGGAGGTGATAACGAAAGGCGCCCTGGTTATACCGTTCAGCGTCGGAGACTATGTGGGGTATGGGTTTCCAGACGTGTTCAACATGATTTTGAACGACATCGCCCAGGGCGTCCTCCCGCCGCTTGAAGCGCTCCTCCGGCGCCCATAAAACGACGCGTGTCCACGACGGTTTTCAAGACATCCCGCTGAAATCCATCCCATCCGTGACGTCCGCACTGTGATCCTGAACAGCACTTGCGTGCGTCGCGCGCCTGCTCAGTAAGTCCCACTTCGGTCGCATCCGCCGAGTTTGAGAGATGCATTGAGGGAGGAAGGCAACGAAGAACTCCGGCGCTTCGCCCAGAACAAGGTGAGCCTTTGGTACCGACCGACTTCGACGTCGAGGAGCTTGCCGCCATAAATGTAAGTCGCTAGCGCGGCGACAACGCGCGAATGGCGCGCGAGCGATCGATTGCTTCAGCCGACTTTCTGCTTCCTGAACACCCTTCGCTTGATCGACTCCCTAGCGCGGACGACGCGCGCGAGTTCTCCGCCTTGCGAGGCAACCGGCGTTGCGTAGGTGCCATTCACCTCACGAATCCAGTCAGCCATTTCAGATTCAGTGAGGTCAGGAGTATTTCCTCCGAGTTTGAAGATCTGCAGAGCGGGCGGAATCATGACCGCAGCTGCGAAACCCACTAACACCATCGAGACAACAAGCGTAAGCCACCAGGGAGATACGGTTGCAAAGCCCGCTAGGGCGCCTACGTACAAAGCCCTGCCGTATCCCGAGCTCGCGCCCGTCCGCGTCCGAGCGTCACGCCGCTTTCGGGCTCTTGAGACAACGGATCTCTCCGTCTCTGAGCCCGTAGTAGACGAGCGTGAGGACTTTGCGGGCGATCGCGACAACAGCCTTTTTCTTGCCACGTCGCTCTGCGATCGCCTGGAACGATGCCTCGAAGATGCCGCCGTGGTAGCGGGCGACTGTCTCGACCGCCGCCCAGCGCACGAGGCGCGAGCCCTGTTTGGTGATCCGACCACGGTGCACCTTGGTGTCGGACTCGCGATGAATCGGCGTCAGCCCCGCCCACGAACAGAGCGCTTCTGGTGATCCGAAGCGCGAGACGTCGCCGATCTCTGAGACGAAGATCGCCGCCATCACCTCGCCGACGCCATAGATCGCCTGCACGGCGTTGTAACCGGGATCGTCACGCAACAACAGATGCGTTTGGCGGTCGATCTCGATGATCTCGCGGTTGAAGAAACAGACGAGGTCACGTAACACCTCGATGCGGTGTGAATAGGCACGAGGGATCTCGAGTGCATCGAACTGCGCGGCACCTCCGACACCCCACATGTCGTTGCGCACCGGCAGCACGCCACACTTCGCGAGCACGGCGTGCGCCTGTGCCTTCACGCCTGTTCGCATGCATGAGAGCTTGTTGCGGAATCTGACGAGCTCTCTTAGCTCGCGGAGCTCAGGCGGTGCGATCCAGGCCTCGGCGAGACGGCCGAGTCGCAACAAGTCGGCGAGGTCGTGCGCGTCGCGCTCGTCGTTTTTCACCCGCCGGTGCCCCCAGTCGTTGCCCTTCGGGTTGGCGAGGTGGACGACGTAACCGAGGTCGGAGAGAAGGTCCGCCGCCCAATACCAGCCGTAGGTGGCTTCGAGGATCACGTCGCTGCCGGCCGGTGCTGCCAACACCGCGGCCGCGAACTCACCTGGGTCGTTGTCGATCCGCACGCTCGAGCGCTGCTCTCCGTCCGCGCCCATGCGCACGATCACCGAGCGGCGACGGTGCAGATCGATGCCGACGTACTCTCGCTCCATAGGGGCCTCCCTTGTCGTGAGACTGCTGTGAGAAGCCCCAGTTTCGAGGTTTGGAAACTGGAACCCTCACGGGGAGCGGAGGCCCCGCTCCTTCATCGCATCACTTATACGGGTAATCCACTTATACGGGTGATCTTTCAGTTCGGCTGAAGGTGCGGGGGAGACTTCCCCGACCAAGGCCTGAACGAGGAGGATCACCGTGGTCTTTCACCCGAAGTGGCATCGCATCGTCCGCGCTGACGGCGCCGTCCGTTATGAGATCGGTGACGAGCTCGTCGACGCGTTCTTGGAGTTCTGTTCGGGCCGCGCCCGGCCGAACACCGTGCGCGCCTACGCGCACGACCTGAAGACGTTCTTCAGCTTCGTCAGAAAAGATCCAGTCGACGTCACACCGGCCGATGTCATGGCCTTCGTCGCAGCACAGCAAAAAGCTCGACCCGGTGCGGAAAACGTCGTGCGCTTCCCCGACGCGACGTCGGGACTCGCACCGGCGACGGTCATGCGTCGGCTGGCGGCAGTCTCGGCGTTCTATGGGTATCTGCTCGCCCGCGCCGATACTCCCGTCGAGGCGAACCCGGTGCCGCGCGGCCTGCCGAACCGGCGCACCAGAAGAGAACTGCGCGGCACACCGTTGGTGAGAGGCGTGCGCCGTCTGCCGCGGATCCTCGATCCCGAAGAGGCGGTCGCGCTCTTAGACGCGCTGAGGACGCGTCGCGACAAATCGATCGTCGAAGCGATGCTCTTGGGCGGCCTTCGCCGCTCAGAGGTGCTCGGGCTGCGCTTAGAAGACATCCGCCTCGGCGAGTGCCGCGTCTTTGTTGCCGAAGGAAAGGGCGGTCACGAACGACTGGTCCCGTTGTCGCCGACGTTCTTTTCCACACTCGCCTCTTACTTGGATTGCGAACGGCCCGATCGACGCTTCGACGGAGCGGGTCTTCGTCGTCTTGAAAGGACCGCGCCGCGGCGGCCCACTGTCACTTGAGGGCCTCGACGAAGTGATGGCCTCAGCGAGAAGGCGCGCCGGGCTTCAGCACGGCACCTGTCACGAGCTCCGTCACACGTGCTTGACCCGCCTTCGCGAAGCGGGCATGTCGCTCGAGGCGCTCCAGGCCCAAGCCGGCCATCGCTCGATCGCCTCGACCCAGATCTACTTGCACTTAGGCGCTGACTGGCTGGCCGCCGAGTACCGCAAAGCTGCCGACGTCATTGAGGCCGAGCTCGTCGCAGGGGCCGCCCGATGAATCGCGCCGCTGAGGCGAAAACCTCACCGTTTGCGTCTTTTGGACCGGTCCGCCCGGCTCAAAAGAGGCCGCGGACACCAGGCGTGATCGGCGTGCCCTTGCCGCATCCACCGCGCTTTCCAAGGGTGCTGAGCTGGGAGGAGATCTCTCATCGAGCGCCCGGGCTCGCTTCGACGATGAGGAGCTACTTGGCGCAGATCGCGGTGTCGTCGAGGCCGGGCACGGTCGAGGCGGCCGACCTTGCGCTGCGGGTCTTCGCCGAACACGTCGTCGAGGTGGACTCCTCGTGTGACTCGGTTGCAGCGATCGAACGTCACCACATCGAGTCCTACAAGCTCGCCTTGTCGGCGAGGCCAGGCAAGCTGGACAAGCCGGCCTCGGTGGCGACGATCCGTCACAAGTTGGGGATGCTGCGCACCTTCTTCGAGCGCATCATCGAGTGGGACTACGAAGACGCGCCTCGCAAGGTGCCGATCTTTTCCGGCGACTTCCCAAAGGCCGACGAGCCACTGCCGCGATTTTTGGACGATCCCACCTACGCGAAGTTCATGGCGACGCTCCAAAAGGACACGAACCTTCGTCGCCGAGTCATCGTCGAGCTCCTCGCCCGCACCGGGATGCGCGTCGGCGAGATCGGCGGTCTCCGCGACGACGCCGTGTTCCGCCTCGGCGACGAGCGTTGGTTGCGGATCCCGGTCGGAAAGCTCCACAACGACCGGACGGTGCCGCTCCACCCGGTCCTCGCCGAGCTGATCACCGACTACCGCGAGCGCCGCGGCCCGAGCGCGTCTGGGCTCTTGGTGGTGCGCGACGACGGCCAGCCCTTCGACCGCCGCACGATCCACCGCTACGTCGCAACCGTCGCGAAGCGCGCCGGGACAGGTCACGTCCATCCCCATCAGCTGCGCCACACGCTCGCTACCCACTGCATCAACCGGGGGATGAGCCTCGAGGCGATCGCGGCGATGCTCGGCCACCGTTCGCCGCGCATGACGCTCGTCTACGCGCGGATCTCGAACGACTCCGTCGCCGAGCAGTACTTCAAAGCGACCCAGGTCGTCGAAAGCGTTGGAGTCCCACTGTGCGTCGATGAAGACGCCCCCGGCGCTCGCAACCGTCGCCAACTCGCCAACGGCCATTGCACACGTCCCGCGCAGCTCGACTGCTCCTACCAGACGATCTGCGAAGGCTGTGGCTTCTTTCAGACCGATGAGGAGTTCCTGCCTATCCTTCGGCGCCAGCTCGACGACGCGTCATCTCTTGCCGACTTCGAGCGAGCCCACATCTTCAAAGAGCTGATCGATGGATTGACGAAGGATCCGCCGCCTGAACGCGTCACATGAAACGTTGGACGTGCGAGCCGCGACGTGGTTGCATCGTTAAAGCCGAAGCCTGACGGATCACCCGTGTAACGGCACCATGGGGATAGTCCTGGGAGCCATGGAAGTTCCACTCGGTAACCGGCAGGGGGCGCGGCTCGTCGATTCCCGGATGGGCCGGCATTCCGCCAACTTGGCTTCAGTACGCCCTGTTTCCAGCGGTGGGTGCCGTGTTGCGTCGGCGATTGCCTCTCGCCCGCAGCCACCGTCGTGTTCGTTAAACCGTGACTACGACCTTGCCCCCCGGGTGACCTTGAGACAGGTACTCGATGGCATCGGGAGCCTCGGGCAGCTGGAAAGTCCGGTCGATTACGGGAGTGACCTTTCCTGCGTCGATCAACGTGGTTAGGTACTCCAGGTCATCGGCGCGCTCCTTCATGGTCACGGCCCGAAGTCGCTGACCCGAGAACGCCGACCGAACGGGCGCCCGGAGGATCTGGCGGTCGAAGCCACCGAGCCAGCGGCCGCCTCCCTCTCCTCCGACGATCGCCAGAGTGCCATGCGGCGTGAGGGCCCGTCGAAGCAACGACAAGCGCCGCCGTCCGGCAGTGTCAAGGATCAGGTCGAATATCGGTCCGCGAGCGTCGACGTCCTCAGTGGTGTAATCGATCACGTCGTCGGCACCGATGGACCGGACCAGGTCGGCCTTCGTAGTGCTGCACATTCCTGTCACGCGTGCGTCGAAGGCATGGGCCAGTTGGACGGCGAAGGAGCCGACACCCCCTGTCGCGCCAATGACCAGCACATGTTGGCCGGGCTGCACATGCCCGACGTCACGCAAGCCCTGCAGCGCGGTCATGCCCGAGACGGGCACCGCCGCAGCTTGCTCGAAGGTCAAATTGGTGGGTTTGGTGGCAAGGTCACTCTCCCGCGAACGTGCGTACTCGGCGAACGAGCCAGCCTTGGTCACGCCGTAGACCTCGTCGCCCGGACAAAACCGGGTGACGTCACTTCCAACAGCCTCGACGAGACCAGAGAGGTCCCAGCCTCGCACTGGCACCTTCGGGCGGCGTACACCCAGTCCCATGAGGCGTACGAGGTAAGGACGACCGGTCATGAGGTGCCAGACGCCAGGATCGACACCCGCCGCCCGCACCCGCAACAGGACCTCATCGTTGCTGATCACCGGCACCTCGATGTCCCCGAACCGCAACGTGTCGGCCGATCCGTAGACGTCCTGCACAATGGCCTTCATTCAGATTGCTCCCTCAGCCGGGCGCACATCCTCCACCCAATCAAGGCAGCCCACCAGGGCCGATCGTCACGCCTCGGACCTCTGGCCCTACCCGATGTGGCACACCGCGCCTGATGGTTGGTAGCAAGGGGCAACCTGTGCGAAAGAGGCCCGCCCGTGGAGCCGAGGTGGCGAATGGAGTCAGACAAGATGACCGCAAGGGTTGCGGGAGCACTGTTCATCACAGCGACCGTCGCGAGCCTCCTAAGAGCGCGCGCCGATAGGCACGGTCAGCCGTTCCAGCGATCCGCCCACTTCACGAGCTTCACGGTGAGGATGAGGACGATCGCGAGGTCGAGGGCTGCGACCCGGTGGATCGAGTAGCGGTCGGTGTTGCGACGTAGCTGTCCGAAGTTCGAGAGCCAGGAGTTGGTCCGCTCGACGGGCCAGCGTTGACCGAGCACGACCTGGCGCTTCTTTAGCTTTGTGTGCTTTGGCCCGTGCGGTCGGATCTTTGGGATCACCGAACCGAGCCGGCGAGCAGCACAGTCGTCCCGGACGCGGTCGAAGTCATAACCCCGGTCGAGGTGGACGACGTCGACGTCACTTAGCAGCCCGCGCGCTTCCAGGGCATCGAGTGTCGGGGAGAACAGCATGCAGTCGTTGGCGTTCGCCGAAGCGGGAACCCAAGCGACGGGGATGCCGTTGGCATCGGTGGCGATCGACCACTTCCAGCCGCGTTTTCCCCGGTCAACAGGGCTCGGACCGGTCGCCTCCCCGCCGAAGGGCGCCTTGTGCTGGGAGCCGTCGACTGAGAGATCGGAGAGCTCGAGGCCGACAATCTTGTCGTAGCCGGCGATCGCCTCTTCGACGAGGGACCCGAACACGCCCGCTTTCATCCACTCGTCGCGCCGACGTCGAAGTGTCGACTCCGAGGTGTTCGTGATCCGTCCGGCAACGTCCCAGGAACAGCCCGTGACGAGCCGGACGAGCATGCCGAAGAAGCATTTGCGGTCGCTTGTGCGGACACGATGACAGCCGAGCGGATGGTGATCCACCATCCTCGGGATGCGTCCTTCGAGCGCCGAGAAGACAGCATCGACCACGCGTGGTTGCAACGCGAGCATGATGGGGACCTCCACCGGTTCGTTGTTGGTTGGGTGCACCCGAGATCCTTCTCGGGCCTCCACAACGACCGGTGGATGCTTTTTCGGGCGATAACTGAGTGCCTATCGGCGCGCGCTCTAAGCACTGGTCTCTTGAATCCGATCCTGAACAGTTCGGATTACCTTCTCAAGACCTTTGCGAATCAAGACCGGGTAGTGGTGGGGGCGTCGTGTCAGTTGGTTGCGGCCTTTGCAAGCGCAGGCATTGCCATTTCGCTGTACCCGGTCCTGAGAAGACATGGCGAAGGTCTCGCTCTCGGCTCGGTTGGTTTTCGAATCATTGAGGGAGTGCTCTACGTCGTTGTCGCGATCGACGCACTCTTGCTCTTGACATTAAGCCAGCAGTTTGTGAGGGCTGGAGCGCCAAACTCGTCGTACTTTCAAAGCTCAGGCGGATTGTTGCTCGCACTTCGTGATCGGGCGAGCCTCGCCGGGATTCTCGCTTTCTATGTCGGCGCGCTCATGTATTACTTCGTGCTCTATCAATCGGAACTCATTCCCCGATGGTTATCAGGCTGGGGTCTTGGTGGGGCCGCATTGGGTCTCTTGGCAGGCCTCTTGGTGCTGTTCCGTGTCATCGGATATATGTCCGCGACCCAGGCGATCTTGAATATCCCAATTGGTGTGCAGGAGATGGTCCTAGCCGTGTGGCTGATCGTCAAAGGATTCAATTCGTCAGCAACGGGCTCCCGGTCAGTCGACCCGGCGGCGGTGAGGGCAGCGCTATCTTCGACACCGGCACCCTGAGATGACCTGCGATCCACTCCTCCGACGGGCGGAGCGCCAGTGGACGTGGTCGAGGGGTGTCCCAGAAGGCCGGCTCGACGACACCGGTCACGTACCTGTGCAGTTTGCGGGTGCTACGGCACACGGCCCGAACTCCGCCCTCAGACCCTCTTCCAACTCAACTCGCGAGGCCCTTGGCCATGATCCGGATCAGAGTCGACTGGGAGAGTCCGCGCGCGCCCACGGCGAGGTCTTGAACCCGTCCTCTTGAGACCGGAATCTCGACGTAGAGAAGAGTTTCCTCCGGACACGGCGACCCGTTGGCGAGACGGCAGATCTGGTGACCGGTGACGATCAGGCCTCGGTAGCTCGCGACCCGGACCGGATGGAGGTCGTACGCCTTGGCTTCCGGATCTGGGTGCGCGCGGGTCGGTATATAGGGCGGGGCGAGTTGCATGACGACGCATCCCCCAGAAGCCGACACCGCGGCCTCGATTCCCGACTGGTAGGGCGGCAGGGGCTGAGACGACGTCGGTGGTTCATTGCCCGGTGCGCCTCCTGGCGAGCCGAAGACTACGTAACAATGGGTCGCAGCCTTCGTCTGCCGATACCCGCTCGGTAGGCGAAACGCGTAGGAGGCGAGCCGTAACACGGCCCCTTTCTCGACATGTGGGCGGCCCGTGCTGCCGCCGACGGTCAAAGGGACGACGATCGCGGCGGCAAGCGCCAGGATGGCGAAACTCGCTACCAGCCCACGGCGCGATGGGCGCAGGCGATCTTCGTGCTCCTTCAGACCGTCGATGGCGCGAGTGCGTTCACGCGGGGCATCCTTCAGGGTCGTGATCAGCAGCTCTCGAAGCGCTGCGGTGAAGACCGGATCCATCTCCCTGGTGCTCATCGAAACTCCTCCTTTGCCAGCGCCTTGAGGTTTCCGGACGGTGAGGCTCCCAACAACGACGTCAGACGAACCCGGGCGCGGTGAAGGCGCGTGCGTGCGGCGCCATCGGAGATGCCGAGGACGGCTGCCGCTTCGGTTGGCGAGTAGTTCTCGAACACGACAAGCGTCAAAAGGGCGGCTTCCGACGGTCGCATGGCGCGTAGCGCTCGCGTCACTTGCGCGGCGGCGCGGGCCTCTTCTAGCCGCTCGACGGCGATATCGCCCGCGTCGCGCTGGTCGGTCGAGCGCGGCAACGCGTCCAACAGCGCGCGATAGCGACGAAGTCCTCGTCTGAGGTTTCGCGCCAGATTCGTCGTCGTGACGAGGAGCCACGGCAGCACCGAGCCGTTCACCAGACACACGGACTTCCGCCGACGCCAGAGCACAAGGAACGCCGCGGCAGTGACGTCCTCCGCGTCATGGACGTTCTCGGTGACGCGGAGCGCATGGCGGTACACGCGTTCGCGATGTAGTTCGAATGTCGCTGCGAAAGCGTCGCTGTCGCCGCTGAGCGCAGCGGCCCAAGCCGCTGACTCATCCGAATACGACCCCACTATCTCTACTGTCCTCACGTCTGCGAGCGTTACACCGAGAGTCCATGGCTGCGGCCTTGTTGCCCTGAATCAAAACCGCTACTCAAGGGGAAAGTTTCGAAGCAATGCCCCTAATTCAGCATGAAACGGCCGGCTCCCCGGCATCCGCATCTACGTGGATCATTCGTCTTGATCGGCGAACGGAGCCGACATACGGAAGGAGGAACCGGCCGTGTCTAGTTTGGCGCATCGCGGATTTGTCCACTTGGGCATGGATGTCTCGAAGGACTCGATTGCCGTCGCGGTCCTGCAACCCGACAGCGACGTGGCAGAGATCGACAAGATCTTCCACGACTCAGAGTCGGTCCGTCATCTGATCAAGCGGCTCGGTCGCCCGTCGAGCATCTGGGCCTGCTACGAGGCGGGCCCGACCGGTTATGACCTGCATCGCCTGCTCAACTCGATCGGGGTGCGCTGCGACGTGGTGGCACCTTCGCTTATCCCGAAAGGATCGGGGGATCGGGTAAAGACCGACCGCCGCGACGCGCGCCGCCTTGCGGGACTCCACCGCGCCGGCGGACTCACGCCCGTCGCGGTTCCATCCCCGGCCGAGGAGGCCGTGCGCGACCTTTGCCGCACGCGTGGCGACATGGTCCAGGACCTCACCCGGGCGCGCAACCGCCTCTCGAGCTTGCTCTTGCGCCACAGCGTCGTCTGGCGAGGTGGATCGCCGTGGACCGAGCGCCACCGGCGCTGGCTCGCTGCCGTCTCCTTCGACAACACAGCACTCTCGTCCACCTACGCGCACTACCTCTCAACGGTGCGACTTCGCGACGTCGCGCTCGAGTCGGTGGAGGCGGACCTCGCGCCCTACTGCACAACCGAACCGTTCGGGTCCCAGGTCGCACGGCTGTCCGCGTATCGGGGCGTCACCTCGATCGGTGGGCTCTGCCTCGCCGCGGAGGTCTTCGACTGGCGGCGCTTCCCGAGAGCGCGCTCGTTCATGAGCTTCACCGGGCTTGTGCCCTCCGAGCACTCGAGTGGGCACTCCGAGCACCGCGGCTACATCACCCGCGCCGGCAACGCCCACCTGCGAGGCCAGCTCTGCGAGGCGGCCTGGGCCTACCAGCACAGCCCGAACGTCGGACCCAGCCTCCGTTTGCGCCAGCAGGGAGTTGCCCCCGAGACCCTCGCGCGTTCGTGGACCGCGCAGGCGCGCCTCTCGCGGCGCTTTCGTGCGCTCGCTTCGCACAAGAACGCTCGCTCGGTCGTCGCCGCGGCGATCGCTCGCGAGCTCGACGGGTTCTTGTGGGCCGAGATGGTCGCCGAGGTCTGAGATGTCCTTCCCGTCGGTCACGCCGCGATCGGCGCCGTCGTGACCGAGTTCTCCACGACGCGCCGGAGCACCGCCGCAGCAGATCCGATCCTCGTGAATGTTTTGTCCAACGGTCTCATGAAGACCGTCACGGACGCCCTAATTCAGAGGCAACTACCTGCGTATGGCTTTACTGCGATCTCGACTCGCGAACATCATCGTGGCGGCTCTCCGATCCACTGCGCTCCGGCGCGTCGTCGAGCACTCGGTCGGCCCCCGCCTTGAGATCGCGGGGAGCGAGTAGCAGCCTCCACCCCGGCGTCAACACCGTTCGTCCTCACCTCGGCTGGGGTGCTGCGTGTTGACGCCGGGTCCCCTCCGCCTGCTCAATAAGCAAGACAGCGACGCAGCGCTGGTGCGTTCGCGCCCGAAAATCAACGAACCGGGAGCAGCCACGGGACTTGACAGGCCGTTTCACATCAACGTTCACTCGAAGAGCGGCTCGCAGGTGCCCCCAACCGCCGGATGTGCGGCGAGGATCTCTGAGAGCCTCTGACCGCAAGCTCTTCCACCCGAAGATTCTCCCTGGCTCGTGTCAACCAAGATGCCCCGTCGAAGCCTTTACTGGTTGGTGGTGGACGATTCCTCAATAGAGGACTTCGAGGCGTTCTTTCGTAGGATGCTTCCGAGAGCGCTCACGCTCGCCGAGCGTGTGACATCAGACCACGAAGCTGCCGAGGACGCCGCAGTCGAGGCATTCGCGCTCGCCCATTCCCGTTGGAGAAGGGTCGCTCCACTTCCATGGCGCGACGCGTGGTTGCTCAAAGTCTGTCTGCACAAGGCATTCCGTCAGCGACCGCGCCCGGTCACGGCAATGAGCAGCGAAACCACAGTGGATCTCGCCGACGCCGTTGTGCTGCGCCAGGCCCTTTTGGCGGCGCTCTTTCGGCTTCCACGACGCCAACGGGACGCTGTCGCACTTCGCTACCTGGCCGACATGTCCGAGGTCGAAGTTGCCGACGCGATGAGCATCAGCCAGGGCTCAGTGAAGACCCACCTTCACCGAGCGCTGCGCTCACTGCGGCCCGGAGCCGAGGAGCTGTTCAAGGAGGTTCCCAATGGTCACGAGTTTGCTTGACTCACCCGACCCCGACCGGGTCGAAGCGCTCTTGGCGCGCACGAAACGTCGCGGCGCACAGCTTCGCCGGCGTCGCTGGGCAGCGGTCGGGGTTGTACCCGCGATCATCGCCATCGCCGTTGCCGGCGCGATCATCCCGTTCGGCCGGGGACCAACGGAGCGAGGTGGGTCGGCGACGCGACCGCACGGGGTTGCCGCGGTTCGCGCAAAGGTGCTGTCGGCCCTGTCGGCCGCCGGAAACGACGTCGTTCGAATCGAAGCGACATCCACGTCAAGCGTATTCGGATCGAGTCCGTGCACACGGACGCAATATCTGTATCCGCTCGACGTCCAACCTGGCGGGACCTTCCAGGACGTCGCCACGAGTCCGGGTTGTCCGGGTCCTGGCCTGTTCGAGGATTCCGTCGACATCTCGTCGGTCACGTCCGTGACCCCCTACTCGCTCCCGACACCTTCTTCGGTCGGAGCGTCGAGTATCGCTAACTCGCGCATCGGTGTCTCGGTCTGCGGAACGGGGACCGAGTCCGGTTTCAACACGACGGACGCCACTCCGACAAACACCTGGTGGCAGTCATCAGCGGAGACCCTGCGGATACCCACCGCGGCGACGCCCGAACTTCTTCGCAGCGAGTTCGAGGCCGGCAGCCTTCAGCTCGTCGGCAACACGACGCTTAACGGAGCTCCTGCGGTCGAGCTGTCGCTCCTGCTTCCGCCAGCAGGACAGCTCGACGTCGGTTCCTTGTCGGTGACGTTGTGGCTCGACCCGACGACATATCTGCCGATCAGGGAGGTCATGCAGGGTCAGAACAAGCAACTTCCGGGCGCACCGCCCGCCGTAACCTACGAACTGGAGCAGGACTTCACTTTCCTTGCGGCGACTCCGGCGAACATGGCCTTGCTCCGGGTGTCCGTCCCTACTGGCCTCACCCAGACTTCCGCCCTAGGGAGCTTGGAGGTTTCTTCCTGTTCTTCTCCATACGCAGGAGGTCCCGAACCGTCGACCGGTGCTTCCGGGAGTAACAGCACCGGGGATAGCGGAAAATGATTCACACCTCAAGGCGAAACTCGCGGACAGCATGCCCCGAAAGATTCCCAAGAAAACTGGGCGGACCTATCCCATACCGCCGGATTAGCGCGCTCTCCCGAGCGAACGAGGAGAGCTCCCGGGCGGAAATTGCTACTGAGTTGCTACTGAAACGTGGTGCACGGTCTGGATTTAGCGGCACACGGTGGATACCGTGCCCGATCTGAGCTGCCCGTACCAACGATGTATGTCTGTGCAGACACCCTGAGCTGGACTACGGATCAGTTCCTTCTCACCGTTGGTACCGCAACTGACAGCGCGCTCCTCGCGTCCCATAATTTGTCCCATAATCCAGGCGCAGTTGAATGGGACGCCGTGGGCGGCCTGGACACATTGGCTGATGAGAGCGGTCTCGGTGGACTCAAACGATGGCCTGGACCGTTCCCATCGGTCTGGCTTGATCTCAAAAAGGAATCGCTATCGGTCACAACGTGGGCGGGATACGTGCGCAAAGCGCGCTCTCGGCTGATACCGGCAGTTAGCGAAGTCCAAGTGTGAAGTTGACCGTCCGGCAGATTGACACGTTTTATCGAGCTCTAAGTCGCGATGAGGGCTTATCGGGATCCACCGTCCACCAGATACACAACGTCTTGACTGGAGCACTCGACCAAGCTGTCCGGTGGGGTTGGCGATCAGATAACCCGGCCCGTCTTGCAACTCTCCCGCCGGCACGGGACCGCGAAATCTTTCCTCCTACACCGGAGGAAGTTCGAAGGGTTATCGAGTCCGCTGGTGATGATTTCGCCGTATTCCTCCGCATCGCGGCGGCGATAGGAGTTCGCCGCGGAGAGATCTCTGCCCTCCGATGGCAGTCCGTCGATCTTGACCGTGGAGAGATCACGATTACTAGGGCACTTGTTGAGTCCTACGACAAGGAAATCCTCGAGAAGGACACGAAGACTCATCAGTCGCGCCGAGTCGCGCTCGACGCGGGTACCGCGGACGCTCTTCGAGCCTGGCGGCAGATTGCCGAGAAACGGGCGGCAGATTGCGGTAGTCGCATCAACCCCGATTCATTCGTGTTCAGCCCTGAGCCGAATGGATCGTCACCGTGGAATCCCATGCACTGGACAAGCGCTTGGCGGCGCTTACGTGAGAAAACAGGGATCAATGAGAATCTGCGGCTCCACGATTTGCGCCACTTTTCAGCGACTCGTTTGCTCAACGCGGGCATTCCAGTTCGCACCGTCAGCGGGCGTTTAGGTCATGCGCGCGCCGCAACCACCTTGAACGTGTATTCACATTTCGTACCGTCGTCGGATCGCGCGGCGGCCGACGCTATGGAAACTATTCTCGACGGCGAATCGGCGGGCGGCAGCGTACTTGACAGAAATCGTTAGCAAAATTATGAGGGCGAGCACGAGGGTCTTTGGCTTGACCCGTCGCCCACGTCGGAGTCTTGAGTAGGACCTCTCGTCCGGTCCGTTCCATCAAGTCGGCGAAGTTAGGCGCAGTTGTAGTAACGAAAGTAGTAATGAGCCTGGCGGGAGGATCGAGAGATCGAACACTCGCCCCGCCGCGACACCGACGGCGCGCGAGACTCACTTCATGAGAGCACCTCATGAACGCCAACCCCGCGCCACGCGCCCGTACGGCACCTCTTCAGCGGATGGCGAGATCGACGCAGTTCTTCGATCCGAACCTCCCGCTGACGGCGCGAGTCTCAGCGGCTGGGTTGCACTGTCCGAGTGGACGAAGCCGAACGGCGAGCTGATGCTCGTCCTGCTGGGGAAGCCGGAAGCGAGCCTGCTACAGATGAAGTCCTACCTCCATTCGGGTCTGCTGAACATGGTGTGGTCGCTCTACGAGCCGAAGAAAGAAGGGGCCGAACGCAGCTAGCTCGCCTCTCCGTCATACACACCGAATTTCGAGCATGGACCGTCGCTCTCGCAGGGATCTTCAGGGGACGGATTAGTCCCTCAAGCTGTCAAAATCCGTCTATCCAGTAGGGCCACTCCCATCCTGCCTGCTGGCGCACGCGGCGGCATCTGCCGAGTCGGCACTGGTAGCGCCGCCTCCGTCCCGTTGATTAGCAGGTGATTAGCACGGCGACGCCCGGTCCCGGGCGGTTGCAACGACACCCGGCGAAGGACAGGCCGTGAACACTCGGCAGGACGAATTTCCTTCAACGATGAGTCGGTACCGGCAGTTGGAGCACTCGTCTGTTACCGGGATACTGCGATGTCAATCTCGCTAAGGAGGTCGCCGAGCTCTGGAGCAATTTCGTCGCGTGCAATACCGCGAGCCAGACCGTAACTTGTGACCGTCGAGAGCCCAGCCGCCTCGGCGTGTCGGTTCAGGGATGCGATTAGTTCCTTGGCGGAGCAGCGCCACCGGCGTGACACGGGGTCGCTCCAAAAGGCATCGAACTCTTCCGTCACGCGCTCAGTTACTGAACTCAGATCCTCGGAACGCTCAGCACGTTCGGAGAACGTTGCACTTACCATGCGTGAGTGCACGAAGTTCTTAAGATGCGCTGTCTCGTCCGCGAGGACTTCGTCGACCCAGGCGGGCTCCGCGCCCATGAGGCGCGCAATTGGAGCGGTCTCGATTAGATAGCTCTCGAGCTCCTTGCGCCTCCACACATGAGGGCGGAGCTGAGATTCGCGGAGCTGCCGCTCGATCCGCATGACTATCTCTCTCGTGCGGTAGTCGCGATCAAGTATTACGAACCCTTGAATCGTCCCTTGGAGCATGTTGTCGGCGATCCAAGCAAAGCTCTCCAATTGTCGACGATTTGCGATTCCGCCCAATGCCACAACAGCTAGGGCGGTTTCGGACAGAATCTGGGACGCGCCCAAGGTTCTCGCAAGCAGTCGGAGGAGGGTCGCATCGTCCCCTTCCACGAAGAGAACGGCCTTGGAACGCAACACGCGCGCTAAACGCAGGTTGAATCCAGATCCGATCGCAGTTGAGAGATCTTCGAGCGTCTTCGAATCCGGGGAAGCTACAGCGCGTCGTCGTTCGCGATCGATCCAGACAACAGCATCCGGTGGAACTTCTGCGACAAGTTCGGACGAGTGCGTAGCGAAGATCACTTGCCCTTCATGGGTATCAACGACCTGGTACAGCCGTCGTTCCAAGTCGGGATGCAGGTAAACGCCAGGCTCGTCCAGGACGATGCTTTCCGCATCCTGGAGACGAAAGAGATGGAACAGCAGCTGAAGAAATACTTGAAACCCGTCTCCAGCCCACGCGAGCTCCCTGGGCCTTCGACGCTCGTAATAGAAGACGTCTATTTCGGTCGACTCTTCTGACCGACGTTCAACTGGTCGGTCAAGTTGCATGTCATCTAACCACGGCGCGGCAAAGGTAAGAAACTCATCGAAGCGAGTGCCGTCGACCACTGAGTTCTGCTCGGACGCGATAAGAAGCAGCTGGTTTCGAAAATGTCGACTGGCGAGTCGGCCCGACATGTTTCGAACGACAGTGTCGCGAGATCTCAATACTTCGTGTTGATCAATTGGAGTGAGGATAGGAATGTTTCCGATTTCGGAGATGGCAAGTCGCACATCTCTTGGGGTATGCAGCCCATTGCCGACTCGATCCAGGAAGTGGAAGAACGGATCGGAAAGCCCATCGGCATCGTCAGTGCTTTCATCAATTTGACCCGGCCACACCGCTTCCAGGCGGGCTCCGTTCCCGAACACTCCTGAGATTTCGACGGTTCGATCGAGAAGGTCGTATCGGAGGTTCTCATCACTCATTCCGTACCCTCTGGGCACCGTCCAGCCGCGTCGACCAATCCCCCGGATGTGCTCATATCGCGAAGGTGCCTCTCGAGCCGCGCGCTGGCGCATTCCGGCGATCGCTCTAATCGCGGATATGGCCGTGGATTTACCAGCGTTGTTTGGCCCCACAAGAACCGCGCGATTGCCCAACCGCATGCTGAATCGTTCAAATCCCTTGAAGCGACGAAGCTTGACCTCGCGAATCACTCCTTCAGAATGCCTGATTCACGATTCCAGGGGACGGGCCTGACCGGTTGGCGGTGGCTGGTCGAATCGCCAACCTCACGATCAAACTGCCGATCGCAATCTTCGCATTATGAGGGCGAGCACCACCGTCTTTGGCGTGACACCTCGTCCGTGTCGGAGCGTGGAGCTGGAGCTCTCATCCGCTCCGAGCCATCAAGTTTGGCGAAGTTACGCGCAGTTGTAGTTACGAAAGTAGTAATGACCACCCGTTCTGTGGTCGGTGATTGGCCCGACCGGCAGCGTCGACGCCGCACTCGCCGCGCTCACGGGACTCCACGGCATCGAGGGAACCTATGAGGCGATTGGAGAGGCACCGTTTTTCATCGTGGTTCCCGTCGGGCACGGCGGGGGTGATGAGCCAACAAGTCGAGGACCTTTCACCCAGAGAGAAACACCATCGGGTACCGGAGTTCTCTAGCGCAGACCCGGCGGTAGGGGCGTGTCGGCGAGCGAATAGCCACGAGCGTGTGACGCCCTCGAAGTCGAACGCGTCGAGGTAGTAGCCCTCTGCACTTTCGCGACCTCGTTGGTAACGGACTTTTGCCGGAAGGTGCCAATCGTCGATACCAGCTCGGTAGACCTCGTGGCCCATCGCCCTCACCACGGTCGCAAGCCTGTCTGCAAAGGTCGTTTTGCCAGCCCCGTCGCGACCGTCAACCGCGACGCGAATCCGTACAGGAGAACTTGCTTGGGCAAGCTCCACCAACTCGACAAGCTCCACGTATGTGGCCTCGGCCGTTGGCATATGACCATTATCAAGGTCGTCGCAAATCGTCCCCAAACGCGCGGACTTGACCGTCCATCAGCGCGTCCCAGACCGCCGGCTGAGTGCGACGCCGTTCGGCACTTCTGCCACGCGTCGGCCGCTGTCTCCGCCGCGATTATTCTGCTGGCGAGAAACGCGTGCGCGCTGGTAAGCCTCCCTGTAACGCGAGCACAAGCAGGGCCCTGCTAGCAGAGCGCATTCCGAGGACCACCTGGTAATCGAAATCTCGCTGCGGGTCGTTCCAGGCGAAGCCAAAAAACCCGGGCGCGTTGTCGCTCCCATGAAGGCGACCCTGGTGAACGCTCGTCGAACGGTTGCCGTAGGAAGCCGCCAGACGCGCCGCCTGAACGGGGTCGAGTACGAGCTGGAGAGTCGCGCGAAATCGCGCCGCGACATTCAGGTGCGCTCCGCACTGCTCGCAGCGCTCCTCGTCGAAGAGGTGATTTGAGATCGCTTCGACCGCGCTGACGTACGCGACGTGCGCCAGCGAAGGGTGCTCTTCGTCGGTGAGCTGTCCCTCGTGGTGCATGACGACGGCGTTAGCCAGCCAGGGGCGCTGCATCATTACGACCCAGGCCTGGGGCAACCAACCCGAGGGTTCCCACAGACTCTCGGGTTCGCTCGGAGGTTCCGCAAAGGTTCCCCTTGGCGAAGCGGAGTAGAAGGGATAACCGCGCTCAGGCACGCACCGTTCGCCCCACGCGAGTGGCACGGGAGCTTCGAGAACAGACCAGGTGTGGTACTCCACGTCCAGCGAAAGCAACGCGCAGAGCCGGCGCAGATCGAATGCTGCTCGCTTGTTGGCTGCGGCCCAGTTGAATCCTGAGTGACGACCGCGAACCACGACTGGCCATGAGTGATGGGTGCTTGCCGAGTTCAGCGACGGCGCGACGATATTGCGATTCACCTGTGTGAGTGGGCGACCAGCAGGTGATAGCTCGAACGCTCCGATTTCGAATCGGTGACCCAGAGCGAAGCGACCGCCGCTCCGTCCCTCCCCTCGTGCGCCGATGATCGCACTCCACTCGAAGTGCTCGGTTATCTGCCCCAGGCGATTGGTCGCGCACGCGACCGCCGCTGCCCATGCCTCGGCGATCTCGTCGTCGATGCCCTCGGCGCGCCCGCCCAGGTACACGGCGACGCCCTCGTTATCCGGGAGCAGAAGTAACAGAGTGCTGGAACGCTCCCCGCCCGGACGATCTCCCAGTACCTCAATAAAGGGCCGTGTCGTTTCGTCGAATCTGTGGCCGGCGACTCGGATGCCCCCGTCCCGTTCGGCAGCACAGCCCGACAAGCAGTGAAGCCACTCGTCGGCGGCCGTCGCCCACGCGAACGGTTCGACGCTAACTGGAAGAGTCCAGATGTAAGGCATCCCGGACACCAACTGAGTGAGCCGTCGACGCTCGCCATCGACGTGCCTTTCTCCGGCGTAGCACAGTGCACGGCCCCGATAGCTGTTAAGCAGCCGTCGCTTGGCGGCCGACCGAACCGGTCCATGGCGTCCTGTTACGGATGGAGGCGCCTATCCCTAATCGCCGGGCCGGTGACGTTCTTGCAGAGTTGGCCATAGAAACCCAAGCGGTTCGCGGGTGCGGGTGCTGTTAGGGAGAGACTCCCGTCAAACCCTTCACGCTGACGGGCACTTTGGTCGGCAACGCGTTCGTGCCGTCGCCGAGCTGGTCATAGGAGTTGTCACCCCAGCACTTCACCGACCCGGACTTGAGCAGCGCGCAGTAGCCCTCGTAGCCGGACACAATCTCGGTCGCGTCGGAGACCCCCTTCACGCTGACGGGCACTTTGGTCGGCAACGCGTTCGTGCCGTCGCCGAGCTGGTCATAGGAGTTGTCACCCCAGCACTTCACCGACCCGGACTTGAGCAGCGCGCAGTAGCCCTCGTAGCCGGACACGATCTCGGTCGCGCCGGAGACCCCCTTCACGCTGACGGGCACTTTGGTCGGCAACGCGTTCGTGCCGTCGCCCAGCTGGTCATAGGAGTTGTCACCCCAGCACTTCACCGACCCGGACTTGAGCAGCGCGCAGTAGCCCTCGTAGCCGGACACGATCGTGCTGGAGGATCCGTTGCCCCCAGATGCCTTCCGGCTGGACACCGCCCCTGCCGGGATGACGCCCGACAAGACGATGACCACCGCAGCCAGCGATGACACGCCGACCGCCAGCACCCCAATCGGCACGTGGTGCGTCTTTGGGCCCTGTCCTTGCTTCGCCTCGACCACTGGATTCCTCCTAGACGCTCCGAATCGCCTTACGACGTGGCGCGTGACATTCAATCGCGTGCACCTCGTCGAAGTCGAAGCTCGTACGACCCCAAGGCTGAAGCCGCCAGTCGAAGATTGTTGAAGTCGGTCCTTCGACGCGAACCCCAACCTGGATCCGCTCTCACTCGCAGCGTGCCTTCGGTGGGTGTCACTAAATGTTCAACCGAGCAGCGACCCATGATGCCCCGAAACGCCGGTTATGCAGGGGCAATGTCACGAGCGACCTCGACGAGTTCAGGTCTTTCAGGCGACTCCTGAACACACCGAGCGAACAGCCAAAGAAGAATGCGGTCTGCGTCAAGACCAACGAGGTCTGCCATCCGCTGCACGAGACCGCCTGGATCGGATCGCAGTCGCTCGGGACAATTGAGCAAGTGCTGGAGCACGTCGTAGCTCGGATCGCCGACGAATGGCTTCGGATCGATGACGAGCCAGGGTTCCCTTTCCGCCGCCAACACGTTCTCTGCGTGCAAGTCCGTACACAGCAGCACCTTCAGCACAGCGCTCTCGGGTAGTGCACGAAAAAGCGCAATGCCTTCGCGCGCGAGCCCGTCATCAATCCGCACTCTGCCGGATGCGAGCTTCCGTTCGAACCCGTCGGCCCAGCGGTCGCACATGAACTTGAGCGGACGAAAACAGTCCGAAACCGGCTCGATCCAGAGACGACGTAGAAGGACAGCGATGACGATGTCTTGATCCGTCTCAGGTCGGGTTGACAAGGGGGTTCCTGGCGCGCATCGCTCGAGAAGCATCGCGACCGAGCCATCGAACCTCTCCGAGCGATGCAGCTGGATAGCGCCGTTCCCGTCCCACTCGTGCAGTCCTTCGGGTTCGTTCTCGGCTTCCCAGTGACGACGCACCACCTTCAGAACCAGTTCAGTGCGGTTTGCGTCGCGAACTGGAGCTACCCAAGCGGTCTGGCCGCCTGGCTGAAATGGCTCACCCACCTCAAGCGACCAGGAAGTTTCGATCTTGTCGATGAGCGTCGGCAGTGCTTCTAGCCACTCGCCGTATCCCGATTTCTCAACTTCTGCAACGAGACGATCCGGGAGAGCGCGAGAGGACATCGACACCATCTTCCTCCGGCGCGCCCCTGAACGCCGGTTTCGCCACCGCTACGGTCATCGCCATGGACGTTGATGAGTTTCTTTCCCGTCCGCTCGTTGCGCGATTGGCGGTGAACGGTCCGCATGGACCAACGGTTCGGCCGATCTGGTTCCTCTATGAGGACGGAACGTTCTGGTGGTTGACAGGCTCCTCATACTCGCGCCTCGGTGAGTTGCTCTCGAACGACTCCCGCGTCGCGATGAGCATCGACACGTGCGACCTTGGGACTGGGGAAGTCCTCGCCTTAACGGTCGTCGGGCGCGCAGTCGTTCATCCGCTTGACGCCGAACTCGCGAAACGGAAGATTGCGAAGTACCTAGGGCCTGACTTCGAACGGTGGGACAGCCGCTTTCGCGATGCCTTCGATGACGGAACGACGAGGCTTGTCAGTCTGAGGCCAGAACACCCACTGCGTCTGAGGGACATGTCCTTCGTGCCGAGCAAAACCTCCGACTGACTGCCCGATATCGCCGGGACGCGGGCACGTCCCCGCGACAGCACGATGAGCTAACGGTTCGTGCGCGTTACGGCGATCAGGTGAGCACTCAGCCCAATGAGCGACGGCTCTGATTCTACGGAGCGTGCCGAGAAGAGGATCGCCTCCCTTTCCTCGGGTGTGGACCAGCGCTCGTTGAGCTGAGGGAGCCAACTCGCCAAGCCTTCGACCCCCACCACTTCGACCACTTGGACACCGGCGGTCTCGGCCTCTTCTCTGAGGTCATCGGGGTGGTGGAAGTACGCCGTCGTGAACCAATGCGGAGTATCTCTGGGGTTCCGGTGCTGCCCTTCACGCAGGTCGCGTTCGACGATCTGCCTGAACTCCGGATCGAAGAGATAACCACGAGCAAGGCCGTCGAACAGCGAGGCGAACCGAGAGATAGCCGCAGCGAAGATGAACCCTCCGGAACGAACGACACGCTTGGCCTCGGCCCAGGCTAGGAGCCGATCGTCACGCTCGACGAGGTGATAGAGGGGGCCAAAAAGCAGGACAGCGTCGAACGCATCGTCGGCAACTGGTAGGTCCCTGGCGTCACCAAGTTCGGCAGTAATGCGACCTGGCGATCCTTCTAGGCGCGAGGCGGCTTCTATGTGCTGGGGCATCGGGTCCACGACATGAATGCTGTGTCGCTGGGAAGCGAGCCACGAAGCGTGAACTCCCGTGGCACCGCCGATATCGAGGATCGCGCTCGGAGTGGCCGGCAAATACCGGCCAAGCACCTCCTGCGTCCGGAGCAGCTCTAACTGCCCCAGACCCTCGGTGATACGACGGCCTTCTTCGATCATCTCGTAGTGCCGCACGATCTCCGGTGGAGAGCGATCCATCCCCAAGAGGATAAGAGGCGGCCCGGCGGACCCACCTAGACGGTGCCAGCCCAGACCACCCCATAATGCCGAGAGCGACCTGAGGTCTTTCGCGCCACAGAACGCCGGTTCGTGTCGGTTATACCCGTCGAGGACTGACCATCCCCTTAGAGAGATATGTCCAGACCACCGGGAAGACGTTGAGTCGACCGGCGATTCCCTTCGCTGAGATCGATCGCGACGTGCCGACTGGGAACGCTCCGTTCAAACCGTCCTCGACCGCCTGAGACGCCAAGATCTCCCGCCAGCGGCGGCTTCCGCGATGCGTGCGGCGACGACAACGGTGCGCCCGAAAAAGTCACCTGCGTCAACCTTCGCGTTTCCCGAGTGCAGCCCAATCAGGACGACGACGGGTTCCCCTGCCAACCGGAGCTCAAGGTTCGCTCGATGGACGCCGGTAACGCTCTGACACCCAGGAAAACAGGTGGTTAGCGTCGTGCGTATGTCCGAATTGCAACGCGATTCAGCGTTTCGAGCGACCGACACAGCGGGATGGCCGGACCGGCTCCGCGGCTACCTGCATCACCCGACGATCTTCGGTGATCGAGTCTGTTTCGTCTCCGAGGACGATCTTTGGGTCGTCGACGCGATCGGCGGGGCAGCGTCGAGATTGACCGTCAGCGTCTCAGACATCTCGAACCCGGCCTATTCACCCGACGGCACATTGATCGCCTTTGTCGGTCAGGAGTCGGGCGACAAAGAGGCGTACTGCGTCTCGGCTTCGGGTGGCTCGCTCGCGCGTCTTACGTATCTCGGCATCGAAACCGTCGCCGGATGGACGCCCGAGGGCAACGTGTGCGCGACGAGCGCTTACGACCAACCCTTTATCAGTCGTTCGGGGCGTCACGGTGGCGATCGCACCTGGGCATATTCGATTCCGCTCGATGGCGCGCCGCCGGAGCGTTTGCCTTATGGGCCTGTGAGCGCGCTCGGTTTCGGTGCTGGTGGCGCCATGGTTCTTGGGCGCAACGGCGGCGATCCAGCGTGGTGGAAGCGGTATCGGGGGGGCACGGCGGGACAGGTATGGGCGCGCGCCGACGAGGGCGCGAGCTGGCGGCAGCTGTTCACCGATCTTGCCGGGAACCTCGTTTGTCCGATGCTCGTCCACGGGCGGGTCTATTTCCTTTCGGATCACGGCGGCATCTCCAATCTGTACTCGGCGACCCTCTCGGGGTCAGATCTTGTTCAGCACACACGCCATGACGACTTCTTTGCGAGATGGGCCTCGACCGACGGACGGCGCATCGTTTACCAGCAAGGTGCCGACATCTGGTTGTTCGATCCGAGCGCCGATCAAACGTCGCGGATCGAGATTGTGCAAAATGGCTCGCGTCCCCAACGCTCCCGGCGTTTCGTCGACGCCGAGGCGAATTTGACCGGCTTGTCGGTCAGCCCACACGGTCGCTCGATCGTCCTCACCGTGCGGACCAAGCCCGTTGTCATGGACTTGTTCGAAGGCGCCGTCCGACAGCTCGGCAAACCTCAAGGCGTCAGATATCGCCTGAGCCGCTGGTGCGGCGAGGACGGCGACATCGTGACGCTTTCAGACGACGGGGGCGAAGACCGTCTCGAGCTGTACCCGGTCGATGGCAGCGAGGCTCGGGTTCTACAGGTCGACGGAGTTTCCAATCTGGTCGATCTCGCAGCGTCGCCCGACGGGACAAAGCTCGCACTGGCCACGCTCGACCGGCGTTTGGTCGTGGTCGACGTGGCTGACGGATCGGCGCACACGATCGACGAAAGTTCGGCAGGTTGGATCGTCGACCTCACTTGGTCGCCCGATAGCGCGTACGTCGCGTACTCCTATCCCGAAAGCGACCGCACCAGTTCGATTCGGATCTGCGCGTCAAGCGGCGGCGCGCCGATCCAAGTCACCGCGCCGCAGTTCTTTGACTTCCAACCGCGCTTCGATCCGAGCGGGAAGTGGTTGGCGTTCTTGTCGAAGCGCGTCTTTGACCCCGTTCCGGACGGCGTCGTTTTCACGTATGGCTTCCCCAAGGGCGTTCGACCCTACGTCGTGACGTTGCACGCTGACGAGCGATCGCCGCTTCGTTCGCCGCCGCGAAGCATGTCGCAAGCGGAGAAGAGTGACAGCTCGGGATCGACCGAAGAAAAGTCTGCTTCCGAAGGTGACCGCGATTTTGTCCCGTCCATTCGCATCGACTCCGCCGACATCTCCGATCGTGTCCAAGTCGTCGAGGCACCCGAGGCTCGGTATCTGCGCCTCGAGATCATCGGGCAAAAGATGTTGTTGCTCGCTGAGCCGGTTCGCGGCACTCTCGGGACGGACTGGACCAATCGCGACCAACGTGGTGGGCGCTCGCTCGAGTCGTATGACCTCGTCGAGCGACGTCATGAGGTCATCCTCTCTGACGTTCGCGATTTCTCGGTCGCAAGAGATGGCTCGACGCTCGTCGTACGCAACGCCAAAGGACTGCGGGCGATGGTCCCCGGCAAGAAACCGCCTGAGGACACCGATCGCGATAACCCAGGGCGACAAAGCGGGTGGTTGGACCTCAGCCGAGTGCGCGTCGAGGTGGACCCGGGTGCGGAGTGGAGGCAAATGTTCAAAGAAGCGTGGCGGCTCCAGCGCGACCACTTTTGGGATCCGGGACTCTTGGGGATCGATTGGGCGCGAGTCCTCGTCCTGTACCTGCCGCTGGTAGAGCGTGTCTCGACTCGTGCCGAACTTTCAGATCTGCTCTGGGAGATGCAGGGCGAACTCGGGACGAGCCACGCGTACGAGCTTGGAGGCGATCGACGCCAGCCACCGCAATGGCAGATGGGCAGGCTCGGAGCTGATTTCTATTTCGACACGACCGCTGAGGCGTGGCGCGTTGGTCACATCGTGAAGGCGGATAGTTGGGATCCGGACTCGGCAAGCCCGCTCATAGAGCCCGGTGCGAATATCACCGAGGGCGACGCCATCTTGGCGATCAACGGACAGCAGCTCAGTCGCAATCGTCCGCCTGGATCTGCGCTCGTCAATCAGGCGGGACAGGACGTCGAGATCGTCGTTGCCGGGCGAACCGAGTCGAGTCCACGCCACGTGGTCGTGCGCGCCCTGAAGAGCGAGGTACCGGGCCGATATCGCGAATGGGTCCAGAAGAACCGTGCCGTCGTTCACGAGCGCACCGACGGCAGGGTCGGCTACGTGCACATTCCTGACATGGGCTCTCCCGGGTTTTCCGAGTTCCATCGTGCCCACCTCGCCGAAGGCGAGCGCGACGCACTCGTCGTCGATGTCCGACACAACGGGGGAGGGCACGTCTCCGCGCTTCTCCTCGCGAAGATCGCGATTCCGCGTATCGGCGAAGACATCTCCAGATGGCGCGCCGCGGTGGGATATCCCGAGGCGTCGATTGCCGGACCGATGGTGGCGATCGCCGACGAGTGGGCGGGTTCGGACGGCGACATCTTTGCCCAGGCGTTCAGGTCGCTCCGCCTGGGACCGGTCGTCGGCACCCGCACGTGGGGCGGGGTAATCGGGATCGCGCCTCAGCTGAAGCTCGCCGATGGGACGATCACGACCCAGCCCGAGTACGCGTTCTGGTTCAACGACTCGGGATGGGAAGTCGAAAACCATGGTGTCGCCCCAGACGAAGAGGTAGTCATATCCCCAGAGGACTGGGTCACGGACAGAGATCCTCAGCTCGACCGAGCGATCGAGCTCGTGCTTGAAGCCCTCGCACAACGACCGCCCCAACACGCCACGCATCCGTAGAGGACTCGTAAGCCAGGTCTCCCCGCTACCGATCCTCGTACTTCGCGGCGGCCTTCGCGTCCCATAATGTTCGTCGACTCGAGCGCGTGAACGTCACTAAACGCCGGGTCGGTGCGAATCCCGCGGCGGCAATCGTCAGGAAGAGCGCGCGTTTGCCGTGATCCTCAGCCAGGCCAGCAGTTTCGGCCACAGGTTTTCGATTGCGAGCTCGTTCGAATCGGGATTCAGTCCCTCAATAGTCACTCCCTCAGCTACTACCTGTCCTTGCGCGGTCCCAAACCCCGGTTCGTACGGCACGATCTCGTCGACTCCGTGACCGGCGTTCGGATACGAGTAGAAGACGTTGTCGAAGGTAGAGCCAGCCTTTTTCAGCTGGCCCATGATGGCGTTCGCGTACGGGCACGAGATCCACACCGTGTCGAGGCCCCCGCAGTCGAGGAACACCGGACCGCGAAGCTTGCGCACCGGGATCACGGCCGCTGCATCGCCGAGAGCATCGGGCGAGTCGAAGCTCGGCGTGTAGGGAAGCGGTCTCCCCTTCAGCGTCCACGCCGACCCGACGCAACCGAGACCCCCGCAGGTAACGACGCTGCTCGGAGACGATGCGATCACCCCGTGCACGAGGTCTGGGAAGTCGGCCCCGAGCAAGAGCGCAGCCTCGCTGCCGTAGGAGCCGCTCAGAACGTATAACTCACTCGGATTCACGGAGCGCTGGCCATCGAACCAGCGGATCGCGCGGACGAAGTACTCAAGGGGTATGCGCGACAGGTACTTCGGCAGGCCTGGCTCGCCGAAATACGCGACGTCGAGAACGGGATAACCGTCGGCCGCGAGCGCGGCGCCGATGAAGCCGCCGCTCAGTCCACCTTCGGATCCTCCGAACTCGAAGATCGCGACATGGTGCACGGACGTCGCGGGGTCGAAGTAATCGCCGATGAAGCCTTCTTGCGCGAGGGTCTCGCTCTTGATCGAAACGTGCGAAGGGTTGAGCCGCCGGGTGAATGTCTTTGTGGCGATTTCGCGCTTGGAGACCTCCAAGCTCAGGTGAAACTGTTGCGCACCATCACCCCAGAAGTAGTCGGCTTCCCGTCTCGATGAACTCATCGTGCTGACAAGACCCATCGGCCACGTGCCCTTGTAGCTTCCGCCGAGCGACGGGTCGATTGCCGGGTTCACGACGCCGCTTCGACCCGCCATGAACGTCGCACGTGATGACCACTGGAAGCCGCGCGAGTCCTTGGAGGTCAGAGCGAGCGTGATGCGTTCGCCGGGGTCGAGATGACTGACCGATATCGAGAGCGCCAGATCAAACAGCGAGTTCTGTGGACGGACGTCGATGACGACGGATTTGGGTGCGGCATCCGAACTCGCCGTACAAGCCACAACGAAGAGGAGCGATAGGAGAGCAACCGCGACGATTCCTGCAACCGCGCGACCTGTCATCGAGTCGCGTTCCGGCGTTTTTGGAATCCTCAACCTTATCTGCGAGGCAGGGCTGCTTCGCCGATAGACCTGCCCCGATACGCCGATTGCACAACAGCCTCCGATCGTCTCTAAATCGCCGGTCGGGCGGTAGGAGCCGTCTGAGGCGACGCCAAGGTGGCCATAATCCTCCCGTGGTAATTCGTCCAGCCGACGATGAGGACCGACCGTTCCTTTGGGAAGTACTCGCGCTAGCTATCAATTGGCGCGAAGGAGCGCTCCACTTGACGCCCCGACAGATCATGACCACGCCGGAGAGCGCTCGTTATGTCGACGGCTGGCCGCGTGAGCGCGAGTTCGGCCTCGTCGCCTTGGACACAGAGCCGATCGGCGCGGCCTGGTGGCGATTCTTTGCGACCGACGACCCGGGATACGGATTCGTCGCCACCACAATTCCCGAGTTGTCGGTTGGCGTTGTTGCTTCAGCTCGCGGGTTGGGGGTCGGGTCAGCCCTTCTTGGAGGACTCATCGCTGCGGCAAAGGACTGCGAGCTGCCAGGGCTGAGTCTGAGCGTTCATCCTGAGAACCGCGTGGTCCATCTATACGAACATCACGGCTTTCGGATAGTCGAATCGTCCCCAACATCTCTCAAGATGGTGCTGCCGCTGGAACCGTGAGTACGGCTCTCCAGTTAAACGCGGGTCCGAATCGAACACTCTGTACGACAGCGATCGCTGAGGACAGCGGCTCACGGAGGCTCCACTCCGCCAACATCCGTCTCTACGTCACTTCAAATCACGTTCAGGCCAAACGACGGCGTGGGGTAACAATTCACCGATCGGCAACACTTTGTCGCCGGGCAGCACGACCCGCAGCTCGGGAAAGTAGTCGTACATGATCTGTCGGCAACGGCCGCATGGCGCAAGGACTCCGCGCCCGTGATCGCCAACCGCGACGATCGTCGTCAGCGGCTCGCCGGATGTCGACGCGGCGGCTGCCATGACGGCGAGTTCGGCGCAGGGTCCACCCGTGAAGTGATAGAGGTTCAACGAGCTGTGGACGTTGCCGGCCCGATCGCGCGCTGCCGCTGCCACGGTGTGGTTGTCGCTTCCCTCATGGGCGGCGATGAGCCGGGAAGCAATAAGGACCAGCTCGGAGTCCTCAGCATCGAGCATCGTTAGCAGTGTTCCAGACCCATGCCGCCGCAGGGACGGAACCGGGCGAGCATGCCCCGAACAGGTCGCCACGGCCAGCCAGCGCTGTTGCCGTACGGTCACGCGGTGGCTGATTCGCACTTTGAGATCCTTCGCCTCGCCGAGGTCTACGACGCGCTGGACCCCGACCGAACGGATCTAGAGGTCTACAGCGCCATCGTCGACGAACTCGGCGCGACGCGCGTGCTCGACATCGGCTGTGGCACCGGGACCTTTGCCTGCATGCTCGCGAGCAGAGGCATGGACGTGATCGGCTTGGACCCAGCCGGCGCTTCGTTGGACGTGGCTCGCAAGAAGCCCGGTGCCGACCGCGTCACATGGGTGCACGGCGATCTGGGTGCGCTACCAGCACTTCGGGCCGACCTCGCCACCATGACGGGGAACGTCGCCCAGGTCTTCGTCGCCGACGACGAGTGGTCGAAGACACTCAGGGCTTGCCACCGAGCGCTGCGATCCGGTGGCCACCTGGTCTTCGAGAGCCGTGTACCCGAGGACCAGGCGTGGCTTCGCTGGACCCGCGACGCGACCTACACGCGGGCCGTGCTCGTGGGCGTCGGGCCGGTCGAGTACTGGGTGGACGTGACCGACGTGCGCCGCGACATCGTCTCGTTCCGCTCGACGTACATCTTCGAAAGTGACGGTGCCACGTACACCTCGGACTCGACGCTTCGATTCCGAAGCCGCGCTCAGATCGAGACCTCACTGGCGGAGGCGAGCTTCGCGGTGAAAGACGTCACGGAGGCTCCAGATCGGCCCGGCCGGGAGTTCGTGTTCATCACGCGACGCCGCGAGTGAAGAGGGGCGCCTATCAACGCGGGATTTACACGCGAGTGGTCGCCCTGAACGCCGGGAGTCTAATTCGATCCATATCGGATCATCGAGTGATCTACCTCGCGTCTTCAAGTCCCGCAGCATTCGCCCCAGGCCGTTCGGATACACGGTCTCGACTGGGTTCTCAAGTTCGGCAAGAGGCCACCATCGCCAGCCAGTGACCGAACGTGCCTCAAGGTCAGTTAAGCCCACAGGTTTGACTTCGAACTTCTCCACGTGAACAACGAAGAAGAACTCGTCTTGAAGGTATTCACGACGCTCGAAGACAAACGACGCTCTGCGACGCCACACGACCGGTCCGAAGCCGTCGATCCGCTGACCCGTTTCTTCGTAAACCTCCCGGCGCGCGGCCTCTTCGAGAGTTTCGCTGGAGTGGGCACCGCCGCCGGGAGTGAACCAAAACGGTGGCGAGTCGGGTTCGCTCGGATCTCGGGCCGAGAAAAGGAGCGTGCTGAACTCCTGGTCGATCAAGACGGCTCGCGCTACTTTGCGCTTGATCGGTTCGCTCACACGTGCATTGTCGCCGGTCCTGAAAGCGTCCCCGAACGCCGGATATGCGCGCCCGGTCGACCGAGTGACGAGACTCTCGTGCGGAGTTGCTACTGAGTTGCTACTGAAAGGAGGTCCACGGTCTGGATTTGGTCCGACACGGTTGACCGCGCGTCAGACCCGAGCTGGGCACGAAGACGAATCGACACTGAACAGACAGGCTGAGTTGGACTACGGATCTGGTGATGCCTTCTTGCCGACAATTTCAGTCGGGTCGCGTCAGTTACACGGACGCCGCGGATGCGACATGATCAGCATCACCAACCGGTCCTGCGAAGCTGGGGGAAGCCCAGGGTGCGATGAGATGGATCTCGGCTCCACTCGTCGAATGGCTGCGCCCGCAGCGAGCCGTCAATGGCACTTACCGACACGTGCTCCTCAGCGAGGACCCCGAAAGCCGCGCGGATGGGCTCGCGTCTCTTACAACCGTCGTCGCCGAAGCCCATCGAGACGCTCGGGAACGACTCGAGAGGCTGATTGGCACCTCACTCGACCCTATTCAGGGAGGTCTTCCGGATTCGCGGCCGTACCCCGATGGGCTACACACTTCGGCGCTGCAGGGTTATCTGGGAGAAGTTCTCGCCGGTGTCGTTGCGGAGAATTACCAGCCGCACGGGGAGTCCTGGGTCGTGCCGGCGTTCTTATTTCGAGGTCACCAGGCGGCGTATCAAGAGCTCGAACGGCGGCGGCAACTCGGCGGTCCCGCTCGTCCAATCCCGGGACGAACTGGCGACGACGCGCTCGCCTTTCGGGTCGACGAGGACGGAAGAGTCACTGCTTGGCTTTGGGCAGAGGCGAAGTGCACTCACGATCATGATGCCGGGCTGATCGACGCTGGCCATCGTCAGCTGAGCACAGAGATTCGTGTGCCAGTCGATCTCATCCAACTAATTGATGTTCTCGCTGACTCGCGAGAACCGCTTCGGGAGCGATGGATCGCCTCTCTGCGTGAACTCTTGTACGCGTCAAATCCTCCTCGGAGGTTCGACCTATTCGTATACGTGTGCGGAAGACGCCCAGTCAGACGGGCTACATGGCTACCGAAAGATCAACCTCATCGCAGCTACACGGGGCCGGGTCCTCTTGAGGCGGTAGAGATTCACTTCTCCGATTTTGATGAAGTGCTCGTGGCGGTGTATCCCCAGCATGTGATCGACCGTGGTTGACGTCACCGAGCGTGCAGCTCTTGCCGGTCGACAGCTGCAGGAAGAGCTTGCTCGCCCGCGGCTTACTGTCGACCTGGCTCGCCTGTACAGCCAGCACGTTCGACTTCGAACTGGCCAGGACCAACTTCGCACCTTCACGCCGGGTGAGGGGGTTCGACGCCTCGTTGACGCCGTTCGACTCGTTGACGCCTCTTTCTCGGCGCGCGCCCGTGGAGACGCTGACTGGAGGGCAGCCTTGCGAAGGGCGGCAGAGTTGCTCGAGTGGCTCGCGCATCCGGAGACGAATCGAGAAGGCCTACCGTTGAGCCTGGTTGGGGCAGCCTGTTATCACCTAGCTGGCTACCCGGCGCGCGCTTCGAGTCTTGCGCGTATTCGAGCGGAGGAAGAGGACGCGCCTCTCTTGAGGCTTCTCCTCCAGAGCGACTTCGAAGGACTTCTTGAACTCGCGGCGAGCCTCGCTAACGAGAGCCGCCCTGGCAGCCCGGAGGCTGACGCAGAGTTGAGCGAAGGGTCAGACGGCGGTTCTCGCGCGACGGCCGCCGATTTGCACGATCTTGTCATCGGAGAAGTCTCCGCTGCACTCGGCGTGGTTGCTGCGGAGTTCCGATGGGGCGGAGGTCGCCGGACGACACAAGCTCTCGCGAAGCTACGTGCTGCAGCATCGGTCGCGATGATGATCGCGGACCCCTATGAATGGCTCCTACTCAAGCTTTCTGCTGAGACGGCCGAGGCGAGCGTTAGTGCATCGCTACGCACCCCGGTTGGAGACCTGGCCCGCGATCTCGGAGCCTCTTCCGGAGAGGTGTTCGAACGGTACGTTCGCTTGGCCTACTTGAACCGGCAGATCATCGTCTGGCCGTCTCAGGCACGTGGCCTGACGCGTCTCGCGGAAGGTGGCTCCTTCGCTCTCTGCACACCGACTGGTTCAGGGAAGACCCGCATCGCCGAAGTTGCGCTTCTCGAGGGCCTCTTTAGAGGTGATCCGTCAGAGGGCGGCGCGCCGCCACTCTGCCTCTACATTGTCCCGACAAGATCTCTTGCGGCCGAGGTCGAAACCCGATTCTCGCGGATTCTTCGACAGGCAGGCGGTGCGCGCGCCATCACCGTGACAGGTCTCTACGGCGGCACCGACTGGGGGCCAAGCGACGACTGGCTTCTTAACGAGGAGCCGACGGTCCTGATTTGCACGCAAGAGAAATGCGAGGCGCTCGTACGCTTCTTTGGCGCGGTTATCGTTCCGCGACTGAAAGTCGTCATCGTTGACGAGGCACACGAAGTCCAGCATGCGGAATCATCGGAGGCACTTGCGGCTTTCGAGAGCCGCTCACTCCGCCTGGAATCGCTCGTTGCGCGCTTGCGAGCGCGGATACCGGAAGCGCGCTTCATTGCGATCTCCGCAGTCGCGCGGAATCTGGAGAGACCCCTCGCTGGTTGGATAAGCGGCGGTTCTGATTCGGAGGCTGTGACGAGTGACTATCGAAGCACGCGTCAACTCGTTGGTCGCCTTTTATGCCGCCCGCGTGGCGGTTTTCGGATCGAGTACGACGTGTTGGACGGTGAACGTTTAGAAGTCAGGGGCCTCGGCGACGAGGCTCCGTATGTCCCCGAACCATTCGCTCCTCATCCGCCCGCGACAAACTTCACCGGTGCGAAGAAAGGAATGGCCCCTTATGCGCTTTGGGCAGCGCTTCAACTTGCCGGAGGCGACGACGCTGCTTCCAGACAGAGCGTCCTGATCTCAGTAGTCGAGGGGATCGCGAACTTCGTCGGTTGGTGCGTCACGTTGCTCGAAGAGACATGGGCGGACGCAGAGCTTCCTGCTTTCTTTATGGAGCCGCTCCAGGAATCCGACGAGCGACGTCTCTGGGAATTGGCGCTCAAAGTCACGAAGGATCTCTTTGGTCGCGAGTCTCGTGAACTACGTCTCCTGCAGCGTGGGATCGCGGTGCACCACGGCCGAATGCCAGGGTGGCTGCCGCGACTGATCGTCGAGCTCGTGGAACGACGAATCGTGCGCGTTGTGATCGCGACGTCAACTCTTACTCAGGGCGTGAATCTACCGTTCGAGACCATCCTGATACCCGGTTTGAGGAGGCAGTCGGGACGCCTGACGCCGCAGGAGTTTGCAAACCTCATTGGCAGAGCTGGGCGGCCAGGAGTCGCGACCGAAGGGCAGGCGCTCGTCCTGCTCCTCGACAGTGTCGGTCGATGGCAGCGTGAGCAAGCTAATACCGACTATCAGGCGACTATCAACGACTGGATCGAAGGTGCTTCAAGCTTCGTCGCAAGTTCGAGTCCACTGGCCTCTCTCATCAACTTGATCTGGACGCGCTGGCCGGGGACAGACCCTGACGAGTTCGAGCGGTGGCTGGAACTCACCGCTGTAGGCGAAGGAGCAGCTGAGCCAGATTCTCCGCTTGCGCCGTTGGACGTTCTGGATGGCGTACTCGTCGCGGCCCTCGAAGAGTCCGAGCTTGGGGCCGAGGACGCACTTCGCCGCGTCTGGAGCGAGACGTTCGCGAGATACGCGAGTGCCGAAGAAGAGCGGCTTCGCCGCGCGTTTATTGCGCGTGGACGCGCTGTGGCGCGCCAATTTGCCGACAGGGAAGCACGTCGCCGCGTCTACCAAACGAGCTTGCCCCCACGGGACGCGCGGCAGTTGCAGGATGTGGCACCGTTACTGCTCAATCATGTGCGGACCGGACATGACTATTGGAGGTGGAACTCCGCGACCCGGTACCGGTTCGTAGAAACGGCCGTGGACATTGTTTCGGCAGTCGCGCGTTTCGCGCCTCGTCCGACCGTCGGGCGAGGTACTGCATCGTGGCAGGACGTGTTGCGGTGGTGGCTCAATCCCAGCGACGCTCCAATCCATCCATCCGTGGCACAAGTCGGCGTTTGGCATGATTTCGTGTCACAGGAGTTCGCATACCGCTTCGCGTGGGGCGCTAGTGCAATGACTCTGCTAGGAGTCGCCCCGAATGCGGGGGCTACGCCTGAAGCTTGGGCCGACGCCGGCATCCCATCGGCCGCGCTCTGGATTAAGGATCTGGTGATGTGGGGCACGCTTGAGCCCGTTGCCGCCTACCTTCTCTCGCGTCGCGTAGCGGATGCTCGCCCTGATGCGGAAGCGCTCGCGAGGACGTATTACGAAACGTCGGATGCCCGAGAAGTCGGGGATCCGCTAGATCCAAGGACAATTCGCTCGTGGGCAGCGACCCTCCAAGGCGCCCCGTCGCGCGAACGCCCGACAGAAGTTGCCAGGCGTATCGAAGCACGACTGACCCGACGCGTCACTGATGCCGAAGACTTCAGACGGTGGAGGGTTTTGCCCATCCAACGAGGCGATCAAATCGCATGGCTAGATGTCGCGGGCTACCTGCTCGCGGAATCTGGTTTGCCTGCGGGATGGAACCAGAGCGCCGCACACGAGTACGACTTCATCTTGCATACAGCCGAAGGCGTTGTAGAGGCAGCACCATATCTTCTCTGACTGTCTATCCGCTCGCTCATTTGCGCGTCCCTCAGCTGTTTGCGTCGGGACTGCAAGATCCGTCGGTGGGAGGTACGAAGCATTAAGGCCGTACGAATCCAACGGGCGATTCGCGTCCCATAATTCGTCCCATAACCCAGGGCGAACAGGGCCGACGCCAGCTTGCCAGCTGAACGAATGCCCTGATGGGAGTGCCATGCCTGGATGCGAGCGAACCTGTCGGACGTTTCGGAACGGCCTGCAAAAGCCATTGACACCCGTTATCCATTGGTCGAAGGTTCGATCTCTTCCAGATCCACCAAAACTTCTCTTCGCGCGACGTTCGCCGTCCAGAACTCCCGATAGCTCTCACGCGTGGCTTGCACGAAAGGCAGCCGCTGCGCGACGAGCTCCTCTGGCGTGAGGCCATCAAACACAACTCCGCGCTTCTGGGCGTTATCGAAGTAGCGGTTGTCGGCGGTGTTGCAGAACATGCAAGCTGACACGATGTAATCCGGATTGTCCCTCTCGAGGTGCCCCTTTGGAAGGAGGTGGTCCCAACTCAACGAAAGCCAATTCGAAAAGGACGAAGTGCCGTCAAGTCCGCAGTAACGGCATTGGAATCCATCGCGACGATGGACCGAAAACGCGTACCCCCGAAGAGCATCATCGAAGCTCGGCATCCGTCCCAACTCCTCCCCCTTGCGACGATCACCCCAAATCTTCACACCATGCTGGCAGCGATCTCAAAGGCGATGCTCGCAGCCAACAGTGCGACCGCAAGCCACGCGAACCCGAATTCTCCAAACGCGATCTCCTCAACCTTCTCCGTTACCGCGTTGACCGCGACCTCGTGCTCCTGAGCACGAGCATTAATTAGCTCTTGGATTCGAGCGTCGAGATCCGTCACAGACTGCCTCGCGACGCGCGCATATTCGCCAAGTGCGTCGAACTGCGATCCGATGTCCTTCGAGGGATCAAACCTCGGAGGGGCGCCGACAGTAACGGACGCGGTAGCCGAGCCAGTGAACGCGAAGGAATCGGCGACGCCGGCGAAAGCTGTCGTTCTCGGTCTCGCCAGCCGAAGGATAAGGGCGACCCGCCGAACAAGTTTCCTCGCATTCGTAACTAACCTGGCAAGTTCTCTATGTCGCGCTCGTAGCCAGCTCAGCAGAACGTCGGGATGTTCTCCCCAATACGCTGCGAGCTCAACTGAGAAGCGCCGCCGAAGACGCCGCAGTCCAAACGCCGTGATCACGACCGTCGCGAGCTGAAGTCCATATGCGGCAATATCGAACCCCATCGAGAGACCATTCGAGTAGTTCATCCGCCCCAGAATGACAGCTGTCTACGTCAGCGGGCGCCTCGTAGGCTCCGTCAGCTTGCGAAAGTCGCCTCGCCAAATGCTCGCGCGTCGTCGCGGGACTGCTACTGGAGTGCTTCTGGACAGTGTCGCGCCGACCGGAGACAGCGATACGGAGAGGACCGAACAATCGCAGCGACCTCCCCTCATGGACGGATAAATACGTCTTAGGGATTCGGTAATCGACTACGTGGCGATCCTTTCAGATCGTGACTCGTCATTTCCCGGAGACCGGAGCCGTCTGCGCATGACGACGTTCCATTGCAGCTACCAATCTTCGTCACCGTAATCAAGCAGCAGCTCGTCACTGATGGGAGCTGGAGGCTGCCACGGTTCGATATTCCGGTATTCGCGCGGTTCCACCTTTGGAGTGACCTCGAACAGGGAAGGCGTTCCCAGCCGCTCATCTCGCTCACGACGTTTGGCAGCCAATGCCCTCGATCGCAGAGCTGGGAGCTCGTGAACGGATGCATAGGCGTAGACGTCGTTCATGATGGAAAGCCCTGCACTGTGGTCAGTCGCGAACACCATGGTGTAGACGGGATTGCCGTTGCGGTTGTAAAGACCCAGTGCCCGAGTGTGCTTGTAATGGAGGGAATTCTGGAGCAGCCACCGGAGCAAGTTGACATATTCCGCTCGCGTCGCTTCTGGATCCAGCTCTCCGCCCACTCTCCGTTGATGGATCGGCACCCAGCTATCGTCGCCGTACAACCGATCCAACCGATCGGCACTGCGGCGACCAAATGAGCCTTTCAGTCCGAGCACCCGCTCCAACGCCGGCTCGGGAAAGAGAATCCAAAGCTCAGTCTTTGTTTTACCCACGCGCCACAGCGAGAGTCGATGCAGCGTCGTCCAAGCGACGTCGAGACCCTTGGGGTCGATGAACGCGAAGGTTGGCGCGTAGCGGAGATCCTTGACGCGCGACAAACCGTCTTCGAGGTGGACGTTGCAATCGCCCGGCACCACCTCCCACCGCCCATAATTGGGATAGTTCGCCGCGAGGTCGCGTTGGAGCTGAGCGGCCGCCGCAGGAAGTTCCCAGAAGATGAGCTTTGAGAATTCGGGAATCGTCTCAAGCGCCACGCTTGTCGACCCTCGAAAAATCGATTGAGTATCAGGCCGGCGGTTCCACAAGCTTCCGGCGAAAAGGTCTAGATAAACGGTCTCGCCCGCTCGTTTAGAAGCGAAGTTAAATGCGCGCAGGTACTTCGCAAGGATCGTTAACTTCGCTTCGGTCCAGTAACCCCCGTAATCGCTCGTCACTGCTTCTTTCACTCCACTGGCATCTGGTCCCACGTGCGGCCATCGAGCGCCCGGCCGCCCGCTTTCGGTGTTCGCCCTCCCCACTGCTTGAAGAAGAAGGCTACGCCTGCTTGTAAGCACTGATCGCGGACGTCGGCTACCCAGGAACGTTCCATCGCCCGCGCTTGGGGTCCGGATTCGCCACCGACTATGACCCAGTTGACGCCGGAGAGATCGAGTCGTCCAATTGGCGCAATCAGAGGCTCGACCGAGATGAACCGAATCTTGGCTGGCACGTCTCGCAGATGATCGATGCGGAATCGGTACCGGGAACTCTCGACGCTGACGCCCATCCACACGTTCGCGGGCCACGGAAGCAAAGGAGCGAGAGCCCGCAATCGCTGTGATCGCTTCGTGAGAATCTGAAATCGATGTCGTGGAGTCGTGGCCATCACTGCGAAGACGTCTTCTATGAATGCATCCGGTACCTCGGGATGGAACAGGTCGCTCATCGAATTGACGAACACCAGGCGTGGCTTTCGCCAGCGTTCGGGAAGGGATAGGAGATCACCGTGGCAGCAGACGCCGAATCCTGGGCCACTCGTATCCGATGAGCCATCTCGTTGATAACGGGGCTGTCCCATGGCCTTCAGCCGGAAAGCGAGCCGCTGCGCGTAACAGTGATCGCATCCCTGGGACACCCGGTCGCAACCAGTCACGGGATTCCAGGTTGCTTCGGTCCACTCGATTCCTGAGCGAAGCGCCATGCCTCATCGTGCCTCATGCTCCAACCGCCCGACGCTGTACAAAAACGGTCCCGACTCACGCAATGGGGCTCATCGACAGCGTGAAGCTTTCACCTCTAAGTGGGGCGGCTTTCGAATCCCAGCGCTCCTTCGACAGCGTCGGCTGCCTCCCGATCGGCGGACTCAAGCCAATGGGCATAGGTACGCAAGGTGAGGGACGGGTCGGCATGCCCGAGCCGACCGGCGATTGTCCGGATGCCGACCCCCGAGGCAGCGAGTGAGGTGGCCATGAAGTGGCGCAACTCGTGGAATCGATAGTTCATTTCGAGCTTGCCCATGAGCCGAACGTGGAACTGGCTGAGTGAGTCCGGCTTCGTGGGCTGCGATCCGTCGACGGCGCTCGAAAATAGGTAGGCATCGGCGCGGAGGCCGACCCCTGCCTGACGGGCGATGGTCTCGCAGCGGTTGCGGTGCTCACGAAGCATCCAGACCGTGTTCGAACCCAGAGAGACAGTTCGGGGCTTCTTGGTCTTCGTGCTGCCCTCGGTGATTGTCCCCGGTGTAATGGTCAGGGAGCGGGCGATAGTGAGGGTGCGACGTCTCCAATCCACGTCGTTCCAGCGCAAAGCGCACAATTCCCCGCGGCGAGCACCCGTCATCGCCGCGAGAGTTATCAGCGCGGCTCTAATCGGGTCGATCTCGTTGGCCGCCGCAACGATCGCCATTACCTCCTCAGCCGAAGGCGATCGGGTGTCCGTGCGCGCCCGAGTCGGTGGGTGCGCCCTCTTTGCCGGGTTGCGCGTCAGCCAGCCCCAGTCCACGGCCAGCTCGCAAGCAGAAGAGAGGATCCCGTGGACGTGCCGGACGGTCGTCGGGCTGAGCCCTTCCGCCAGCAGGTCAGCGTAGAAGCGGTCGAGCTCCGCCGGACCCAGCCTCGAGATCTTGATCTTCCCCAAAGCTGGACGAAGACGACCCTCGACGTAGCTCGAATACCGATGCTCGGTATAGGTCGTCCAGCCCCGCTGCTTGCCAACCTTGAGCCACTCGTCGAGGAGCTGAGAGACCGTTGCCTGGAACCCGGTGCGCGCCGGCCGGACATCGTCCTGCTCCGCTACGAACCGGGCAAGTGCTGTTTCCGCCTCGCGCTTGGTGCCGTTGACCGTGCGGGAGCGCTGGACCGGACGACCGCCTGCGTCGCGGCCCACGTACACCCGAAGAGTCCAGATCCCCGGCCGACGCTCGTGCATCGTCCCTCGCACGGCGCAAGATTACTTCTAGTAGTAACAACGTAGTTATGACGAAGAGAAGGCAACTTACAGCGAACTGGTCAGGGGGCTTCTACCAGGGATTTTGTAGTGGCGGGGGGAGGATTTGAACCTCCGACCTTCGGGTTATGAGCCCGACGAGCTACCAGACTGCTCCACCCCGCGGTGAAGAAAGTGCACTCTACCTCCGCCGCCCGCCTGAGCGGCCGAGGAGCTGCGTTCAGATCACCAGGTCGGCCAGCCGCTGGGCACCGCTCCCGTCGGGACGCTTTGTTGCATGATTCCCCCGGGCGCGCCGAGAGAAACGAGGAGTTCGTCGAAGTTCCAACCGAACGCAGTCGAGTTCGAGCCATCGAACTGCCCCGCGACCATCGCCATCGTGTCGCCTTCGGACCCGTTCGCCCATCCGGTCTCGATCCCCGACCAGCCTTCGTACATCGTTCCGATGACCGTGTTCGCGTTCACCTGTTGGCCGATGTAGACGCTCGGGTTGATGTCTTCTGCCGCATACACAACGAGCCCTGCTGCCGGCCCTGACTCGAGCTTGTATGTGATGAAGGTGCCCCCCGGCCAGCCGCCGTTCACGGTGCTCAGAACGACGCCATTTCCGATCGCATACATCGGCCCGAAACCGCCGTAGTCGACACCTTGGTCGATCCTCTCGGGACTGAGCGCGTTGATCGCGCGCAGGGGATTCTCGTAGCCGGTGGGTGCAACAGGGCTCGCACTCGCCGGCGTCGTCGGAGCGGGTAGAGAGGCCGACGCCGTCGCGACCGCGGCGCGCTTCGCGAGCGTGGCCTCCTCTTCTTCTTGACGCTCCTGAGCTTGCCGCTGTCGCACAATCAATACGAGCGCGATCCGCAGCTCCCCTTTTGCCGAGTTGAACTCTTGCGTCTCACGCGCGACCGCTGCATCGGCCGAGCGTTGATCAGGGATGAGCTGGCGCAACACCGCCTCGACCGAGGCTTGTTCTTCGCCGAGGACCTTGCGCTGGTGCGCGAGCGTGTGCATGTCGACGAGGTACTTCGTCGCCGCTGATTGGAGCTTCCCAGACGCGAGCTGGGCGTAGACCGAAGCGACGTCTGAGAGCGAACTCGGCACGCCGATCAACGCCGCAACGCCGCCCGAGCTCCCCGCGTAGACGTAGGAGTCGACGGCGAGCGTCCGCAAGTGGTTGGCCGCACGTCTCGTCGCCGCTTGGTCGGTCGCAACCGCGTGACCTGTCGCGAGGATCGCCGCGTGAATTTGCTGTTGCTTGCCGAGTTCAGCGTCGTACCGCGCGACGAGGGTCTGAGAGAGCTTCCCCTCCGCTTCGATCTGTGCTTCAAGTTGCGCGATCCGCTTCTTGTCGCCGTTCACGTTGTTCGACGCGGACGCGGAGGGCAGCGCGACAAACGCAATGGCGAAGAGGCCGCTGATGACGAAAGCCGCTCGCTTGGCGAGGCGCCGCCGGCACGGGAAGCGCGGGGGCGCGTCAACAAACTTCGGACGGCCACCCACGGGTGGTAGACCGTACCCGCTCTGACCAGGCCTGTCGAGCAAAGATTCCTGGTTAGCGGGGGTTATGGCACTCCGTCGCCAAGATCGAACAAGCACGCACCGCACCTTTCTGCGGGTCGCGACGACCAGGGGCAAGAATTCGCCGTGAGGGAGTCCTCGATCCTCCCCTTCGACGGCACCGCCCTCTACCGGGCACTCGACGCCCGGCGGACCGAGCTGGGCCTCAGCTGGAGCGGTGTTGTTGACCAGATTTGGGATCTTTCCTTCGAGCTCAACGACCGGCGCAGCGACCATCCGATCAGCCCCGCGACGCTGACCAAAATGGCAGAGAAGCCGGGGACGAGCTGCCAGCACGCCCTATTCATGCTGCGCTGGCTGGGACGAACGCCTGAGAGCTTCTTGCGGGGCACGAACAGTGACGACGAGCGGTTCGCGCTCCCTCAGGTGGGACCGGACCGTCGGCTTCGCTGGTCGCTCAAGCTCCTCTATGCAGCGATGGATGAAGAGCGACAGCGCGAGGGACTGACCTGGCCGGCGCTCGCTTCGGCGCTCGGGTGCACTCCAAATCAGCTGACTGGGTTGCGCACTGCGAAGTTCGCCACGGGCATGGACCTGGCGATGCGGATCGCCCAGTGGACCGGCCGACCGGCCGCCGACTTCATCTATCCCGCCACGTGGTGAGGTCGGCTTCGTAGCGCTGCGCCCGCTGCCCGCGCGGACACTCGGTTCGGCCTGGGAGACCGCGGTCGAATGCGTAACGACCTTCTCCGCGACCTGCGACAATGGCTTCGTGGCGTGGTCAGCCCCGTTTTACCGCACCTATGAGCGCCGCTTGTTGCGCTCCCTTGACCCCGACCAGCTCCCCCACCACGTCGGCGTGATCCTCGATGGTCATCGCCGCTTCGCCCGAGCAGAAGGACTCGCCGAGTACCAGGAGAGCTACCGCAGCGGCATGGCGAAGTTACGCGAGCTTCTCCGCTGGTCCGCGCAGCTGCATCTGCCTGCGGTCACCGCATGGGTGCTCTCGACGGACAACCTCCGCCGACCAGCGAGCGAGCTCGAACCGTACTTCGACGTTTTGGTCGAGCTTTTCGATGAGCTCCCAACTCTCGCGCAAAGCCTCGACTGCTCGGTACGGGTGATCGGGAGCCTCGATCTTTTGCCCGCACAACTCGCGGAGGCTGCGAAGCGAGCGGAATCCGACGCGCCGGGTGAAGAGGCGAACTGGCGCTTCACGCTCGCCCTCGCCTACGGAGGGCGTGACGAAATCATCGACGCGGCGCGCGCACTCGTCACCGGTCTCGTCGGTGACGGCGTACCCCCCGACGATCTCGCCTCGCATATCGACGCCGAGGGCATCGCCGCGAACTTGTACACCACTGACCTTCCGGATCCTGATCTCCTGATCCGTTCGAGCGGCGAGGCGCGACTGTCCGGCTTCTTGCTATGGCAAGCGGTCTACGCGGAGTGCGTCTTCGTCGACCCGTACTGGCCGGAGTTCCGACGAGTCGACTACCTGCGCGCGCTGCGCGATTTCGCGAGACGAGAGCGCCGCTTCGGTCGCTGATCCGGCGTCGTCATGCGGGCGCCGCCGCGGAGTTCGTCACGGATGACTTTTTTGTCGTCGTCGTTTTCGTCTTCGGAGTGGTCGCGTTGACGATCGCGTTGGCTTCTGAAAGCAGCCGTCCGGCCGCCGTCACATCCGTCTGATACGTGCCTAGATTCCCCGCCACCAGCGCGGCCTGCGCGTCCTTGAATTCCGCGGATGCCTGAGCGATGTCGGACTTAGCCTGCTCGGGGATCTGTGTCGACGAGCTCGGTTGCGTGCCGAGCGTCGGAGGTGCCGCCCCGAAGACATAGGCGAGCGCGGCGGACAACGTCGGCTCCATCGCGATGTCTTTGCCATACACCACGATCACGTCGACGAGTTGCGGGAACGGCGTCTGGGTGGACGAGACATAGAGCGGCCGGACGTAAATCAGTGAGTCGGCGATCGGCAATACCTGGACGGTCCCCAAGTAGACCTGGGAGCCCTTCGAATCGAGGAGCGTGATCGCCTTCGAGATCGTCGGATCTGCGCTGATATCGGCGTTGGCGAGGCCGGGTCCGTGGATCGACTGGCCGGGCGTGACATACGCAGAGAGGTGTCCGTAATCCGCGAGGTTCGAGTTGGCGACGAACAGCGCCCGCAACGTCTGGAGGTTGCCATTGGAAGAGAACGGGACCAACGGCTCGAGAGCGTCGAAGCTGAGCTGATTCTGACCCGGGAGCTGCAACAGCTCGTAGATCGGCGTGAACGGCGCCGTGAAGCCGTTCGGTCCGAGCTCGAGTGACAACGAAGGCGAGCCGTTCGACGAGTTCGACGTCTGCGAGAGGTCCCAAGCATCAGAAAGGCTGTAGAAGTTCGACGCCGAGGTGATGTGGTACCGGCCGTACATCTCGGCCTGCACCTCTAACAAGTCTTGTGGGTAGCGCAGATGCTGTTGCAGCAGCGGGTTCATGTCCTTCAGCGGCTTGAACAGACCCGGGAAGACCCGCTCGTACGCCCGGATCAAGGGGTCGTTCGGCGCGATGACGTAGAAGGACATCTTCCCCGTGTACGCGTTGACGACGATTTTCACGGCGTCGCGTACGTAGTTGAAGTTGCCCGAAAGCCCGGAGCTCGCCGGCAGGTCCCCGTTCGCCGCGGCTTGCGCGTACGGGTAGCTCGAACTCGTCGTGTACCCGTCGAGGAGCCAGTAGATCTGGCCGTCCGAGATGACCGGGTACGGATGCGAGTCGATCGACAGGAACGGCAGCGCCCTTTTCACGCGTGTCTCGATGTTGGGGAGATAGATGAGATGCGACTTCGAAGTGATGAGGTTCGAGATCAACAAGTTGAGATCGCGCAGATGGATCGCGAACGCGAGACGGCTGAAAAAGCCCGAGATGGGTATACCCCCGCATCCGTCACAGTGACCACCGACAGTGGAGCCGTTCGCCTTTTGGTAGAGCACTTCGGGCTGCTTCGTATTGGTGATGGCGAAAGTCTCGCTGCCCGACGCGTAGTAGATCGACGGCGTCGAGACGTGCAGCGCCTTGTCGTCCGATAACACCGGAACGCCGCCGACGAGGAAGCTCGGCACGTTCGCCGAACTCGTCGTGTTCGCCTGCGCGACAACGGCGCCGTAGCCGTGCGTGAACGCGAGGTGGGTATTGACCCAGCTCTGCTGGGGTAACCCGGAGGTGTTGAGGGAACGGACACCAATCACGACCGGGGTCAGGGCGTGGCCGATCATGTACCGGTCGACGCTCAACGACGTGACCGAGTAGTAGCTGCGGATCTGCTGGAGTTTCTCGAAGGTCGCGAGCGACGCGTTCGGGTCCCAGAGCACCACGTCGCGAAGTGTCTGTTGATACTGGTCGAGCACCGCGGAGGTGAGATCCTCGTTCGCAGGGAATGTGTGCTTTTGCACGTTCTCGATCCCCATCGCGTAGCGCGTCGCCGAAATGTTTTCCCCGATATATGTGAGTTCGAGTCGGCTTTGGGCTGGTGTGACCCGCAGGGCCTGGAAGAGCGCGGGATAGATCACCCCGACCACCAGCGCGAGGAGGGCCCACAATCCGAGGCCGATTCCTGGCAGCACGACCGATCGCTGATAGACGTTGACGCTGAACAGGACGAAGGCAATCAACGAGACGATCGCCAACAGCGTCATCGCGGGGAGACGGACGTGGACGTCGGTGTACCCCGCGCCCTCGACGACGCCATTGGTCGACAGATCGAGCACGTAACGGTCGACGTAGTAATACGCCCAGGCACGCTCGAGCGCCAGGAACGCGAGGATCAGCGACAGGTGCGCGACCGCGCGACCCTCGACACGCGCGCTGCGGCTCAGCCGAATCGCCCCGTTCAAAAAGTACGCGATGGCCGTGACGATGAAAACGACGATGAGCGTCGTGAAGATCCAGTCAACGAGGAACGAGAGGAACGGCAAGCGAAATACAAAGAAGCTCGCGTCGCGGTGAAAGAGCGGGTCGAGTTGACCGAACCGCACCGCATTCTCGAACAAGATCCAGTGCTGCCATTGCCCCGACGCTCCCGCGCCGAGGATCAGCGCGATTACAAACGAGATCACGGTCCGGAGTGCGCGAGCGTGCGGACCGATCGTCGACTGATAGCGGCGAACAAGCTCGTTGTCGGGACCGAGCAATGCCGCCCTCGGCGCCACGGTGTCGACCACCGCGAGCGACGCCCACAACGCCGCCCACGCAATCGCCACGAACACCGCGGCGAGCACGATCTTGGTGACGATGACCTGTCTCCAGACCTCACCCACCCCGGCGTAGTGGAACCACAAGAAGTTCGCGTAGAAGCCGGCGATGCCTTGGACGACGAAGAACAGGATGATCAGTGCCGCGATGACAATCGCGATGATCAGATTGCGCCGACGGGCCCTCGGTCGCGCTACTGGTTGATCACTCGGGACACGCAAGGCGGTTCGTTACTTCGCAGCGGGGACGATCACGCATCGGCAGCCCCCGTGTGCCGGCGGACGGGTCTGCCCAGTCGGAAAAGCGGAGCCCACAGAGAGAACACCGGCGAGCTCGTCGTCATCGCAGTCCGAGCAGCGCAAGGTCCCGTCGTCGGCGACCCAGGAGACTCCGGACCCCGAACGGTTGGCGACGGCGAGCACGCCTTCGGAGAACGCTGCCACAGCGTGGTCGGAGCCGAGGTCCTCGATGCGCTCGCCCTTCCAATCCCTGAACACCGCACCGACGGCATTCTGATAAGAGCCCGACTCCGATACCCCAGGGCGCAGGGATTCTTCCAGTCGTCGGGCGATCGCCGAAGCGATCTCCCCACCGAGGCGATCAGCCGCGGCAAGCCCCGCCGTGTGCGCCGACGCGTCGAGTTCGGCCGGGGTGATCGTCGCCGCCTGCGCGCCAAGGCGCCCACTCGCGAAGCGTGCTCCGGCTCGGTAGATCGCGGCGAGACCCGGCGCCGTCGCCTCGGAAAGGTTCTTCGCGGACGACTCAATCGAAAGCACTTCGACGGGGTTTGTTCCCCGCCGCAACGAGCGCAACCGATCGAGGAGCTCGTTCTGTTCGACCCTGAGTGCTCGCTTCAGCTCATGAACGAGTTCTTCTCGAGGCTGGTCGAGCGCCGCGTCCCGTTCCCTTAGAACCGCGACTCGTGCCGATGCGAACGAATCCTCCGTCGCTTCAACACCGCGGGGCGCGTCGGCGTGGCCGGGTTGAACCTCCGCGCCCGCGCCCGCCGCGTGTTCCGGCTGCGCAGCGATCGGCGCGGAATTGTCGGCGTGACCGGCGGAGCGATCGCGCCGCTGTCGCGGCTTTTGTTCCGCCTTCGTTGTCTCAGTGCTTGCCGCCCGCAACTTCGCGAATAGCTCGTCAACGGCCTCGGCCTCCGCGCCTTCCGTCGTTCCTCCCGCGGGGTCCGAAGTCGTGCCGACCGGCGCGCCCGCCGAAGCGGCCGTTTCTTGAGGCACCCTGGCTTCTGCCAGCGTCGCGACGCCCGATGACCCTTCCCCGCGACCCGGAGTCGCGGGCGGTTTGGCTTGGTCCTTTTCGCCTTCGATCTCGCGGTGATCGACGTCGGTGCGACGCCGTGCGAGTTCCGCGGCGGTGCGCGCTTCCTCGTCGGAAGCTTGGAGGCGTTCTCGTACATCGGCAATCGCATCGGCGACGTGCGCGACCGCGGAGTACAAGCTGTCTTTTCCGGCCTGGAGCTGTTCGATCTGCGCCGCGAGCGCGCGACGCCGCTCGGTCAAATCGCCGAGGATCTTGCGACGAAGTTCTCGAGCCTCCTCGACCATCGCCCGACCATCAGAGCGCGCAGCCTCCAGCGCGGCCGCCGCAGATTGGCGCGCATCACCGACGATCGTCGAAGCCTCGGTTTCCGCGCGAGCCCGAATTTCGCGCCCCGCGCTCTCCGCCTCGGCGACGATCTGACCGGAGCGCGCCTCCGCCTTCGTCAGCACCTCCGCCCCGGCCGCGTGCGCCGCGTGCAGGATCCGAGCGGTCTCGGATCCGACCGCGGCAGAAAGCGTCTCCTCGTCGAATGAAGGAGTCTGCGCTTTGTGCGCTGCTTCAGAGAGCCGCGCGGCAAGGTCGGCTTCGCGTGCGCGTCCAGCACGGAGATGTTGCGCGAGGTCCGCGAGGAATCGCTTGACGATGCTTGGGTCATAGCCGCGCCGAACCGTCGGGAACTCCCGATTGGCTACGGCATCGGGGTCGGGAAGGCGCGACGAAGAAGGCATCGTGAACTGCGGCTCATCCATTCCGGGCGAGCCTACGACTCAAATCGGTGGACGGATGACTCGATCCGCCCCCCGAGCCCTTCGAGCACCGAAACCGCCTGACCGATCGACGACACGGCGATCACCTTGAGGTGTGGCCCGGCATTCGCGCGCGCCGCTTGCAACTCCGCCGGCGGCACGAGGAAGACCTGCGCCCCCGCCGACCGCACGGCGCGCGTCTTTTCGGCGACCCCTCCTACCGGGCCGACCGAGCCGTTGATCGCCATCGTTCCAGTCGCCGCGACGCGTTTTCCGCCGGTGAGGTCCGCACGATCGAGTCTTTCGATGAGCCCGAGGGTGAATGACAAACCTGCAGAGGGTCCAACGATCCCGCCGGCGGAGAGTTTCACAGCGAACGGCAACCCGATGTTGCGGTAGATCTGCTCTGGCCCGAAGGGAAGGCAGGCTTCGGTGTTGCCGTGCACCAAGACCGGACGCAACGTGTGCTCATCGGCGGGATTGCATTCAAGGTATGACCCCGTCTTCTTCGACGAGCGAGCGAATTCGCCCAGCTGGTACGTGTGGGTCGACACCTTCGCCTCACCGAACGCGTGAAACGTCAGCGAAACGTCTGACCCCGGAGCGCGAGCCGAAATGGCTCGCACGAGTTGTTCCGTCGTCAAAGTCGGCTCGCCGTCGACTGCGACGACCACCGAACCGACGCGCGGCGCTTCCTTGGCCGTAGTGCCCGGTTCGAACGCGTAGACGACGGAGCCGCCGGAGATCGCCTTTGTCGGGTACCCGAGGGTGTGCAGCGCGACGACCGTCGCCGCTTGGCGGGCATTGGCCATGTCGATAACGCCCTCTTCGTCGTAAGCGGAGTTGCTCTGTCCCCCGGTGAGCGCTGGCGTGCCGACGATGGCGGACCTGTCGTGGAGCTCGTAATAGAGGTAGCCGAGCGCGGAGAGTTGTGTGAGGTCGACATCGACAAGGAACACAGCACCTTTGTGCTGATGTGCGTCGGAGCGCGGCACGGAGATCAATGTGCCGACATTGAAGGCGCTGCCCGGCGTGATCGCGTAGTACGGAACGTTCCAGCGGGCTGCGACCAGGACGGCGGCCGCGATCACGACGACGATCGCGATCGCGATCTTCCAGCCACGTCCGAGCCTTTTCCCCCCGTCGGGTGCGGGGACGCCTTCGTGATGGTCCGGGTTCATCAGCTGGGACCCGGCCGCGACGTGCTCGTCTTCGGCCGGCATCGCCCGTAGCCTGCCACGAGAGAGCTCGGTGATGAACGCGGACTCGACTTCGAGGCTTCCAACCGAAAAAGACGTGATCGAGCGTCGACTCGGCGCGGCGGGTGCCGCTTTTCTCGGGGATCCGGATTCCGCGCGCGTCGCGCTCGCCGATCCCGACGCAAAAGTCCGTGCCGCGGCGATCAGCGCGCTCGTACGACTCGGCGCCGCGATGCAAAGTCAGGTCGATCAGGCGATCACCGATCCGGACCCCCTTGTTCGCCGCCGGGTCTGCGAACTCGCCAACCGGCTCCCGGATACCGATTTCTCGCCGCTCCTCGACGACCCAGCCGACTCGGTTGTCGAGGCGGCGGTATACGCGCTCGGCGAGACCGGCGCCACCCAAACAACGGACCGCCTCGATCACGTGGCCCGCGAACACCCTGATCCGTTGTGCCGTGAGGCGGCGGTCGCGGCGCTCGGAGCGATCGGCGCCCCCTCAGGAAAGGCGGCGATCCTCTCGGCGCTCGATGACGTGCCGGCGGTGAGACGTCGGGCGATCGTCGCGCTGGCGGCCTTCGACGGCGCCGACGTCGAGACGGCGTTGCGGACCCACCTTTCTGATCGCGACTGGCAGACGCGCCAGGCGGCGGCCGAGATCCTCGGCGTCAGCGAGAACGAGCCACGCTGACGGCGTAAGAGAGCCCGTCGGCGATCCCGAGACAGCGAGCCGCCCCAAGGACCGCCGCCCGGCCGCCGTCGGAGGCGACGTGCACCGGCAGTCCCGTCACTTTCGCGAGCCGTTCGTCGAGGCCTCGCAACAGTGCTCCGCCACCGGCCAGCAACACGCCAGAAGACAAAAGGTCGTTGACGAGTTCCGGGGGAGCCCCTGTGATCACCGTGACCACTGCGTCGAGGATCGGCGTGATGAGCTCTTCGAGGATCGGCCGTATCTCGAGTGCTCCGACGACGGTGCCCGTTTGGCGACCAGACTTCACCTCCCGCCCGGCCACCTCGGCATTCGCATCCGGCGCGTCCGCTGAGACCGTGCCGATTTCAATGCGGACCGCTTCGGCGATCGATCGGTCGACGAGGATGCCGCGCTCTCGAGCGAGGTAGGTGCGGATCGCCTCGTCGAAGTCGTCCGCACCTCGGGGGAACGACGCCGCGACGACGAGGCCGCCGAGTGCGAGGACGCCGACGTCTGTCATCCCGGCGCCGACGTCCGCGACCATCGATCCGGTCGGGTCGTCGATCGACAAACCGGCGCCGATGGCACATGCCGTCGGCTGTGCGAGGAACAAGACTCCCTTCGCGCCGGCCCGCCGGATCGCCCGCTCGAGCGCCCGGTTCTGCACCTTCGTCGCGCCAACATGGGTGCAGACGAGGACCTTCGGATGCGACAGCCGCGAGACACCGGCTCGTCTCAGCGCCTCGGCGAGGACCGCCTCGACAAGGTCGATATCGACGAGCTGTCCGTTGCGCATCGGGCGCTGGATGCGGATCCGTCCGGACGCCCTGGCCCCATGACCGAGCGCCTCGCTGCCGAAAGCGATCACCCGCCCCGAGTCGCGGTCGATCGCCGCGATCGTCGGCTCCTCGACGATCAACGCGCCACTGGCGTCGGCGATACGCGTCCACGCCGTTCCGAGATCGAGCGCGAGCTCCGCGCTCACGACGTTTCGCGCGTCCGGACAAAGAAACATGACATTGAGCGCATCGTAGGAGCCGCGGCGACACGGCTCACCCCGATCCGCATCTGCGCCGAACCCGAGGCGACCGTTCCGAACCGGGATCCATGGGTAGCCTTTGCCTGCGTGAACGCCCGCCCGGGGGGGTTTGACGGGGGCTCCGAAGAGGATCCCGCCGCGCCGCTCCTTCCGCCGCAAGACCGTCTCTGGCGGCATCCGTCAGAGCTCGATCCGCTCGCGCTCCATCCCGGCGCGGTACGTCGTCGATGGCTGCTCAGTCATCCGTCGCGCCGCAGCCTGCTCACCGCTGGGATTGTCGGCGCGCTGATCGCGTCGGCGATCGCCGCGATCGCCACCCACCTCGCTGATTCGGTTTCGGCCGCTCCTCCAAAGGTCACCCACACGCCGCCGATACGCGTCGTCCCGAAGTCGTCGAGCCCCGATCTCATGAGCCCAGACATGCAAACCGCCGTCACGCGGGCCGCGGCTGCCCTCGCCACGGTCGTGGCCACGACGGGGACGGTCCAGACCCGAGAGCTCGGCGTCGTCATCCGCTCGAACGGCATACTGCTCGCACCCTCTAAGGGAATTGCCGGGTCCGAAAGCGTCCTCGTGAAGCTCGCCGACGGCGACGTCTACGTCGGCTACGTCGTCGGGTCCGATCCTGGCTCGGGCCTCGCCGTCGTCCACATCAACGGCGCGGGAGACCTGCCGACCGTCACGTTCTCGCGGTCGCCGGTGATCGAGGCCTCGCTCGCCCTCGCTTTGACCTGGCCGGGGCGCGACTTCGTCACCATCGGCTCGCTGCACGACACCGATGCGGTCGTCCGCGTCGGCGGTACGGCGATCGTCGGCGCGATGACGACCGATTTCTCTCCGACGCACTGTCCGATCGGATCCGCGTTGATGAGCTCGGCGGGCGCGATCGACGGCATCGTCGTCGGCGACTCGAACGGCGCTGCCGTGGTTGCTCCGGCGTGGCTCGCGTCGGTTGTTGCCCGCGACCTGATCGGGGCGGGCAGCGTCGTGCACGGTTGGCTCGGCGTGCGCGGCACGACGGATACCTTCTGGCCGGTCGGGGTGCGCATCGTGTCGATCGCGAACGGGAGCGATCTCCATCGGGAGGGAATACGCGCGGGGGCGGTGATCGTCGGCGTCGGCCCGGTTCGCATCCGCACGATGGAAGACCTCCGCGCCCGGCTGTACGGGCTGCGCCCCGGTGATCACGTCACGCTGAGCATCGTTGAGGACGGTGTCGCGACGAGGCACTCCGTCGAACTCGCCGCGACTGAGAACCCCTGACGCCCGCGTCATCGACCACACCGCCGCTGTGAGTACCGCGTCGCCGGCGGCACCGACCGGCGCGAGCCCCGCGTCCCGCTGGTTCACCCGCCGCGCGCTCCTTGCCACCCTCGCGATCGTGATCTGGGTCCCGGGCTGCGCGGTCGCGGCGTGGTGGCAGGTCACCGTGGCGCTCGCCGGCAACGACCTCGCGTACCTCTACTCCGTCGAATGGCCATGCTTCGCGGTGTTCGGTGTCGTCGCCTGGTGGAACTTCGTCCACGACGACCCCAACTCCGTCGGAGCTCGCGCGCTGCGCCGGCTGGCGGCCCCGAAATCCGAGCTGCCACCCGTCGAACTCACGCACAGCGACGAGCCCGCCGATGATGAGCTCATCGCGTACAACGCCTACCTCGCCTCACTTTCCCAGCGCGGACCGTCAAAAACCTGGAAGCGACGGTGAATCGCTCGCTCGCCGCCTACCGGGCGATGGCGTACGTCGTCGGGGTGTTGCTGATCGTCCTCGTCTTCGTCGGCGTGCCACTGCAGTTCGGCGCGGGGCACCCCGTCGTCGTCAGCGTCGTCGGGCCGATCCACGGGTTCTTCTACATCGTCTATCTGCTCACCGCGGCGAACCTGGCGCGCCAGGAACGCTTCAGCCTGAAAGAGCTGCTGGCGATCGTGGCGGCCGGGCTCTTGCCCTTCCTCGCCTTCATCATCGAGCGCCGCGTAACGAGACGGATCGCGAGTCGGCGTCTCGACGCGGCCGACTCGGTCGCCTCCCTGACGAACGACGCCGTCGCCGCCCGTAGATTCGGTTCGTGACCTCGGATTCCGGTTTCGACCCGGGCGGCTTCCCAGGTCTGCTCGGCGACATGTTGAAGATGATGCGGACGGACGCGCCGCTGCAGTGGGAGCTCGCCCAGCAGTTCGCTCAGACGGTCGCGTCCGACGGCAAGGCGGAACCGAACGTCGACCCCGTTCAGCGGATGCGCTATGAGGAACTCGCCCGTATCGCCGAGATGCAGGTCGCCGACGTGATCGGCATGCCGACGACCCCGAGCGGAACGCCGGTGATGTTCGATGCGACCGGACCCGCTGGATGGGCGCGACACAGCCTCGAGTCCTGGCGACCGATCGTCGAACGCTTCGCTTCGGCGGTCCGCCCGGCGACTCCCGATGCCGAGGACCACCAAGACGACGAGGAGTCAAAGGACCTCGCCCGGCTGATGGAGCAGTGGTCGAAGGCGATCTCTCCGGCGATGATCGCCTTGCAGATCGGATCGGCGATAGGCCACCTCGCCCGCACGACCCTCGGCCAGTACGAACTTCCGCTGCCTCGTCGCGCCCCAGGCGAGATCGCCGTCGTTCCGGAGAACACCTTGAGATTCGCGACCGAGTGGAGCCTCGATCCTGACGACACCGTGCTGTGGGTCGCGGCGCGGGATCTGACGATGCACGCCATCTTGTCCCGGCCGCACGTCCGGGACCGCTTCTCGAACTTGCTCGTGGAGCACGCCGAGAACCTTCGACCTGATCTGACGGCGCTCGTCGATCGTCTCGGCGAGCTCTCGACGACGGCGATCGAAGATCCAAATGAGCTCAGCGACCTCTTCGGGGACGCCGGTTTCGGCGCTGACGTCGATGCGCCACAGGCCCGCCGAGTGCGTGCCGAGCTCGCGACGCTGAGCGCGGTGCTTGTGGGCTACTCGCAATGGGCGACTGATGCCGTCGTCTCCCGGGTCATCGGTGCGCGCCGGCCGGTCGTCGAAGCGATGCGGCGTCGGCTCGTCGAAAGGACCGAGGACGAGCGCGCCGCGGAGCGCCTGTTCGGACTCGACCTCAGCGCGGAGACCGTCGATCAAGGCGAGGCGTTCGTCTCCGGGGTCTTAGAACGCGGCGGCGAGAGCGAGCTCGCGAAGCTTTGGATCTCCGATGCGAATCTGCCGACACCCGCCGAGCTCGACGCGCCAGGACTCTGGATCGCGCGGGTGAACCTGTAACCCAGAATCGGCGCGCCTACGCGCGCTCGGCTTCTTCTTGCTCCTCGGGGATCCCGAGGTCCCACTCCAACAAAATGTTCTCTCGCTCGGCGTCACGCACGACCCGCTCGCGATTGCGGCGGAACTGCGGGTCGTGGGGAGGAAGCAAAACCAACCGGGCAAGCGCACGTTCGCGGAATGCCTCGACGACGGCGCGCTCGCCGAACTCCGATTCCACCTCCCAATGGGGCGCGACCGGACCGAGGTAGACGATGCGCACATGCGCCCGGGGCGGTTCCGGGGTTGCGTTGTCCTGCGGCATCGCCATCGTGGTCGTCTGCTCCCTTCGATCGGCGGCGGCAGTTTATGGCGTGCGCGGATCGCATCCGCACACCGCCCTTCTCGGACGTCCGACTCAGACTGGCGAACCAATCGAGGTCGGGTTCCTGCTTTCTCCCAGAATGTGGGCCCTCGAGAACATTTCGCTGCCACGACAGTGACGAAAAGCGCTTCCTCCTCAGGCATTGGTGACCCGGCCCCGTGCTGCGGGGTCCGGGGTCCTCAAAGCCGAGGCATGCTCGGCTTCGCCGAAGGCGGCGAGGCTCGGGCGGCCGCAATCACGTCGCGATCCCTCTGCGAGGACCTCGACTCTGGCCGAGACGCTGTTCCTGGAGGGCTGTGTTCACGGCTTCCAGCCAACGGTTGCAAGCAAATCGCCGTGCACCGATGTGCGAACGCGAAGACGAGATGACTACTGGGTCGCGCACACTATGAAGCCGAACGTAGCGATACGCGATACGGGGACGACTGTGCCAGTGGGGTGTAGCACACCACATCACACAGGGGCGCCGAAAGATGCCTCACAGACGTCTGTACGCGGGGACGTTTAAGACCGGATCATCGGGGGTAAAGCGCGAATGTCGAGCAGCAATCTCGGCAGTTCGATAGTGAAGTTATGAGGGTCCTGTGAATTCATTGCCAATTGCTGGACATCGAGAACCCCGGGAGTAAGTTGCGATCGAGGGTCCCATTGAGCCGCCAGACGGACAGTTGATCAGGAGACGGACAACCTGAAGGGAGGTGGGCGATGGAAGCGGAGTGGATGTCTCAGGGAAAGTGCCGCTCGCTCCCGCCCGAAACGTTCTTCCCAAGTGATGGCGTCGGCGTCGAGATCGCTCGCCGGATCTGCGCCGACTGCCCAGTGAAAGAACCCTGCCTGGAGTACGCGATGGCGAACCACATCGACCATGGCGTCTGGGGCGGGACTTCAGAACGTGAACGTCGCCGCATCGCTCGCACCCGGCGACGGCTCGCGACACACTCGGTCCGCTAGCGGAATCGGCGCGACCGCGCGCCGACGGACATGCTCGAGTGCGTCGTCAACATCTCTGAGGGTCGCGACCATTCGACGATCGAGGCGCTGAAAGCAGCTGCTGGCGACTGCCTCCTCGACGTGCACGAAGACGCGTCGCACCACCGCTCGGTGTTCACGCTCGCGGGCGACACGGTCGAAGACGCGGCGCGCGAACTCGCCAAAGGCGCGATCGCACACATCGATCTCACCCGACACGAAGGCGCGCATCCGCGCCTCGGAGTCGTCGACGTCGTCCCTTTCGTTCCCCTTGGACCAGAGGGTGCGAGATCAGACGGGGACTTGTCAGAAGCGATCCGCGCCCGCGACGCCTTCTGCGCATGGGCGGCGGCGAAGCTCTCGCTCCCCTGTTTCCTGTACGGGCCGGAACGGTCGCTCCCCGACGTCCGCAAGCACGCCTTTTCCTCGCTCCTGCCCCAATGCGGGCCCCGAAAGCCGCACCCGACGGCTGGCGCGAGCTGCGTCGGCGCGCGTCCCGTCCTCGTCGCCTACAACCTTTTGCTCGCGGACGCGTCGATCGATGTCGCCCGCGAGACAGTGCACGCGATCCGCTCAGCCGAGGTTCGCGCGCTCGCCTTCGAAGTTGCCGACGGCGTCCAGGTTTCGTGCAATCTCATCGCGCCTTGGCACACCGGACCGCGACACGTCTTTGACCGCGTGGCGTCGATCGTTCCGATCCGCGCCGCGGAGCTCGTCGGGCTGATCCCCGCGGCGGTGCTGCTCGCGATCGACAGGACACGCTGGGACGAGCTCGGCTTGTCCGAAGAAGCGACAATCGAGTCACGGCTCGCGGCGGCGCGCGCCGTGACTCGAGACTAAGAGGCCGCTTGCCGCTCGAGAACGCGCTGGCGACGGATGCGGCGCCGTTCGCGCTCGCTCATCCCGCCCCAGATCCCGAACTTCTCGCTATTGGCGATCGCGAATTCGAGGCAGTCCTCACGCACCACGCACCCGCGGCAGACCTCTTTCGCCTCCCGTGTTGAAGACCCCCGTTCGGGAAAGAACAGATCCGGGTCGACACCGAGGCAGTTCGCCCTCGACTGCCACGAGCCTGGCTGCTCTTCGAGCAGAGCTTCGATGCCCACGGAACCTCCCTTGTGCGGCCCCGCCACTCTTCCGAGTCGCAACCATGAAATTACATGGTTCGTATTATGATGACGACCTGGTCAGCGCATTGCAAGGGGCAATTTCATATCCGCCCCGGGATCGCCTGCCCGACGAAGCCCAGGTCAAGGGCCGGATCGTCGCCGCGGCCGGTTTCGCCTCGGGCATGAGCAGGTGAAAGGATGAAGTAAAGGCAGTTCAGCGATGCAGCAGGCCGCGCCCGGAGGACCCGAGACCGCCGGCCCGCCGGAAAGGGATACGCGAATTGACGGTCGTCGAAGGAACGCGGACCGTTCCGACTCCGACGCCGGTCGAGATCGGAGGAGTCCGCGCCGGGCCGCCCCGATCGGTCGTGCTCCGACGGGATAACTGGCGCCTGCAGCCGATCGCCGTCGCGGTCGGGCTGCTCGGTTTCATCGCGTACTCAACTTGGGCGGCGTTTCGCAACGACTTCTATTACGCGGGAAACGTCGGGCGTGACTATCTCTCACCTCTCTATTCACCGTGCGTCACGGACAATTGCCACGGTTACGTGTGGGGGCCGATCACCGGATCCTGGTGGGCTGTCTCCCCCGCGCTGATCATCCTGATCTTCCCGCTCGGTTTCCGCCTCACCTGCTACTACTACCGCAAGGCGTACTACCGCTCGTTCTGGCTGTCGCCTCCCGCCTGTTCAGTCGCCGACGCGGGGTCGACGACAACCGGAGGCTTGCGCGCGCGCTACAGCGGCGAGACGCGCTTTCCTCTCATCCTGCAAAACATCCACCGCTACTTCTTTTATATTGCGGTCGGGTTCGCGGCGGTGCTCTCCTGGGACGCAATCGCGTCGTACCGCTTCTCGAACGGCGTCGGCGTCGCGCTCGGCTCGCTCATCTTGACGGTGAACGCCGTTCTGATCTGGATGTACACGCTCGGCTGCCACGCCTGCCGACATCTGTGCGGCGGCGGGTTGAAACAGCTCTCGCGCGCGCCGGTGCGCAAATGGTTTTGGACGAACATCGCCGGTAGGCTCAACCCCCACCACCAGCTCTATGCGTGGATGTCGCTCATCTGGATCGCCTTCACCGACTTCTACGTTTGGCTCGTCGCGTCGGGGACGATCCACGACCCGAGATTCTTCTGATGGCCGAGTACGAGACCCACGACCTCGACGTGCTCGTGATCGGCGCTGGCGGCGCCGGATTACGCGCCGCGATCGAGTCGGCGTCGCTCGGCGCGCGCACCGGAGTCGTCTGCAAGTCGCTGCTCGGCAAGGCGCACACCGTGATGGCCGAGGGCGGGGTCGCAGCGGCACTCGGCAACGTCTGGCCGGAGGACAACTGGAAGGTCCACTTCCGCGACACGATGCGCGGCGGCAAAATGCTGAACAACTGGCGCATGGCCCAGCTCCATGCAATGGAGGCGCCGGATCGCGTTCTCGAGCTCGAAGAGTGGGGGGCGCTGTTCGACCGTACGCCCGACGGAAGGATCCTGCAGCGCGACTTCGGTGGCCACCGCTATGCGCGGCTCGCGCACGTCGGCGACCGCACGGGACTCGAGATGTTGCGGACGGTGCAGAACCGCGCCGTCGCGCTCGAGATCGAGGTCTTCATGGAATGCAAGATCCTCAGGCTCTTGAAGGCGTCGGACGGATCGGTCCGTGGTGCCGTCGGGCTGTGGAGAGAGTCGGGGCGTTTCGTCGTCTTCCATGCGAAGGCCGTCATCATGGCTTCAGGGGGTATCGGCAAGATCTACAAGTTCACGTCGAACTCCTGGGAGTCGACCGCCGACGGCCATGCACTCGGTCTGTGGGCGGGAGCGGACTTGATCGAAATGGAGTGCGTCCAATTCCACCCGACCGGGATGATCTGGCCGGCGTCCGCGCGGGGACTGCTCGTCACCGAAGGCGTCCGGGGCGACGGCGGCGTGCTGAAGAACAAGGACATGGAGCGGTTTATGTTCCGCTACATCCCGGAGTTCTACGCGAAAGAGACCGCTGACACGATCGAAGAGGCCGACCGATGGTACGACGACAAGTCGGTCCGCCGACCGCCGGAGCTCCTCCCCCGCGACGAAGTTGCCCGCGCGATCAACTCCGAGGTAAAGGCAGGGCGCGGCACCCCCCATGGCGGCGTCTACTTGGACATCGCCTCGCGACGTTCGCCGGAGTACATCCGCCGCCGACTGCCCTCGATGTACCACCAGTTCAAAGAGCTCGCCGACGTCGACATCACCACCCAGATGATGGAGATCGGCCCGACATGTCACTACATGATGGGCGGGATCCGCGTCGACGCCGAGACCGAGGTGAGCGCGGCAGTCGGGCTCTACGCGGCAGGAGAGGTGGCGGGCGGCATGCACGGCGCGAACCGCCTCGGAGGCAACTCTCTTTCCGACCTTCTCGTCTTCGGCCGGCGGGCCGGGGAGGCGGCGGGTAAAGCCGCCCTCAGCGAGACGAGCACGGCGCGCGCTGACGACAGCGCGATCGAAGCGATCGCCAGTCACGCCCTCAGCTACTTCTCGAACGGTGGTGGCGAGAACCCCTACGCCGTTCACCGTGACCTGCAAGACACGATGCAGTCGCTCGTCGGCATCATCCGCACCGAGTCCGAGCTCCAAGAAGCCCTTCGCCTCCTCGACGAGTACGACAAGCGCGCCGCCGAAGTGAACGTCGAGGGCAATCGGCAGTTCAACCCCGGCTGGCACCTCGCCCTCGACCTGGAGTCGATGCTCACCGTCGCCCGCGCCATCACGCTCGCTGCCATCGAGCGCAAAGAGAGCCGCGGCGCGCAGACCCGCGACGACTACCCGCAGCCTGATCCGGACCACTACGGGAAGATGAACATGGTCGTCCGATTCGACGACGGGATCGTCACCGTCCACGAAGAGCCGCTGCCGCAAATGTCCGACGAGCTGCGGGCGTTGATCGACGAGGCGCACTGATGTCGACGGAAGCTTCGGGCGATGTCGTGATGCGCATCTGGCGCGGCAACGATTCGGGCGGCGAGTTCCGCGATTACGCGGTGCCCGCCGTCGAGGGCGAGGTCGTCCTTGACGTCGTCCACCGGATCCAGGCAGAGCTGGCGCCGGACCTCGCAGTGCGGTGGAACTGCAAAGCGGGAAAGTGCGGATCGTGCTCCGCGGAGATCAATGGGAAGCCGCGGCTGATGTGCATGACGCGCATGAGCACGCTCGACACCTCTGTCCCAGTCAGCATCTCACCGATGCGGGCTTTCCCGATCATGCGCGATCTCGTCACCGACGTCTCGTACAACTTCGCCGTCGCGCGCAAGATCCCGCCGTTCAAACCGCCTCCGCGACCGGCAGACGGCTACCGGATGGCGCAGTTCGACGTCGATCGCGGCCAGGAATTCCACAAGTGCATCGAGTGCTTTTTGTGTCAGAACGTTTGTCACGTGATCCGCGACCACGAGGACAACAAACCGCGCTACGCGGGTCCGCGTTTCTTCGTGAAGCTCGCCGAATTGGAGATGCACCCGCTCGACACGTTGGACCGGCGCGACCTCATCTCCGAAGAGCTCGGGATCGGTCTTTGCAACATCACGAAGTGCTGCACCGAAGTCTGCCCAGAGAGCATCCACATCACCGACAACGCGATCATCCCCTTGAAAGAGCGCGTCGTCGACGCGCGCTACGACCCCATCGCCTGGCTCGGACGGAAGATCCTCCGGCGTCCCGATCCGACCCCCGCTGAGGTTGCAGCCGAATCGTCCCCCGCGGCCCGAACGGGCGAGGTGATCGTCACTTCGTCAGACGGGGCTCACGCACGAAGCACGTGAGTCAGCCACCACTCTTCACTGACGAGTGGTTCGCCCGACTGTCGGAGGCACTCGCGACGGTGATCCCGGAAGAGGACTGGCCGCGCCTCGACCTCGGGATCGTGATCAACGACGCACCTGGCGGACCGATCAGCTACACGTTCCACATCGGTCCTGAGGGCGCCGGCCTCCAGGTCGGTTCGGTCGAATCGGCAGCGGTCATCGTGGTCGAGTCCTTCGAGACTGCGTGCTCGATCGACGAAGGCGCGTCGGTCTCAGAACTCCTCGCCGAGGGCCGCATCACCGTGCGCGGCGACGCCTCAGCGCTCGTCGCCGCGCAACGTCCCCTCGCCACGATTTCCGCGATCCTCGGTGATCTCGCCGACTCCGCGCGAAGCTGAATACCCCAGGGAGGCCGAGATGATCTTCGAACACGCGCTGTTGAATGTGGCGCCCGGAAAAGAGGACGCCTTCGAAGAGGCCTTCCCCTCGGCGCGCGCCGTGATGGAGAAAGCACCGGGATGCCGGTCCGTGCGGCTGTTCCGCTCGGTCGAATCACCCGACCGCTTCTTGTTATTCGTCGAATGGGAAAGCGTCGAGGCGCACATGGAGGGGTTCCGCAAGTCAGACGAGTTCGCGCGCTGGCGTGAAATCGTCGGTCCTTTCTTCGCTTACCTCTCCGACATGGAGCACTTCCGGCCTGCCTCGGAAGACTGAACTTTTAGGAGAGCAGCTCCGTCACTTCGGCGCGCTCTTCCATCAGCTCTTCGGTCGTCGTCGCGATCCGCGCTCGGGCGAACTCCGAGTGCTGCAAACCTTCGACGACGCTCCATGACTCACCGTCGCTTGTCACGGGGAATCCGAACTGGAGGCCCTCCGGCACGCCGTACTCGCCACGTGAAACGACCGCGAGAGAGCTCCACCCGCCGTCAATGGTCGGTGTGACGACGCTTCGCATCGAGTCGATCGCCGCGTTCGCCGCCGAAGCCGCGGATGATGAGCCACGCGCATCGATGATCGCGGCACCGCGCTTTTGGATCGTCTCCAAGAACGCGCCCTTCAACCAGGCGTCGTCACCGATGACCTTTGGCGCCGGCTCGCCCCCGATGAGGGCGTTTTCGAAGTCGGGGAATTGCGTGGAGGAGTGATTCCCCCACACGGCGAGGTTCGTTACCGCGGCGACCGATCGATTCGCTTTCTTCGCGAGCTGGGTCTTGGCGCGGTTCTCGTCGAGACGGGTCATCGCGAACCACCGCTCGGCGGGAATCTCGGGAGCGTTCGAACGAGCGATCAAGCAGTTCGTGTTGCACGGGTTGCCAACGACGAGGATCCGGACGTCGGACGCCGCGTTCCTGGCGATCGCACCACCTTGCGGCTTGAAGATGCCACCGTTCACGCCGAGCAGGTCCTTCCGCTCCATTCCGGCCTTGCGCGGGATCGAGCCGACGAGAAAGACGTACGAGGCGCCGTCGAAAGCGGTCTTCAGGTCCGAGGTTGCGACGACGTCAGACAGGAGCGGGAAGGCGCAGTCATCGAGTTCCATCACCACGCCTTCTAAGGCCCTCATCGCCGGCTCGATCTCGAGGAGGCGAAGGACGAGCGGCTGCTTGTCGCCGAGAAGTTCGCCGGAAGCCAGGCGGAACAGCAGCGCGTAGCCAATGTTGCCCGCGGCGCCGGTGATGGTCACCTGTGCAGGAGTCCGCCGGAAAGCCTTCAAGGGGGTCATATCTGTTGGAGGCTACCTTGCGTCCCCACCGCGCTCGAATGGGCGCACCGGGTCACTTCCTGGGAAAACGACCACTTCGGACTACCCTTTTCCCGAAGATCGGGAAGAGCGGGAATCCAGTGATCTGTTCAAACTGCGCCACAGACAACCCAACCGAGGCTCGGTTCTGCATCAGCTGTGGTCAGCCGCTTACCCAGTCGTGCTCGAACTGCGCAACCGCCCTGCCTCCATCGGCGCGCTTTTGCTTTTCGTGTGGACAGGCCGTCGAACGGCCGCCGCGAGCACCGCTTGCAGCTGGCATCAACGACGCATCGGACGCCGCGAACTCGGGCAGCGGCTCACACCCGCGCGGTGTGGCACTGACCACGCAGCTCCGCCAGGTCTCTGTCCTTTTCTGTGATCTCGTCGATTTCACGACTCTGTCAGAGTCCCGAGATGCCGAGGAGGTTCGCGAGCTCCTTTCGGGCTACTTCGAGCTCGCACGATCCGTCATCTCGCGCTACGGGGGGACAGTCGAGAAGTTCATCGGCGACGCGGTGATGGCGGTATGGGGTGCCCCGGTGGCAAAGGAGGACGACGCCGAGCGGGCTGTCCGGTCGGCGCTCGACCTCGTTTCGGCGATCTCTGCCTACGGCGAGGAGCGTGGCGTACCGCTCGACACCCGTGTCGGTGTTGCAACCGGCTCCGCCGCGACGACGACACCTGAAGAGGGCATGGTCATCGGCGACCGGGTGAACACGGCGGCGCGCATCCAGTCCGTCGCGCACCCGCGCAGCTGTTTCGTCGACGACGCGACGAAGAACTCCACATCCGCTGCGATCGCCTATCGCGACGCTGGGGAATTCGAGTTGAAAGGGAAGTCCGAGCGCGTCCACCTCAACGAGGCGGTCCGCGTCGTCGCTGGAGTCGGCGGCGCGCTGAAGTCACAGCGGCTCGAGGCACCCTTTGTCGGACGCGACGGCGAATTTCGACTCGTGAAGGAGCTCCTACATACCTCCGCCGAGCAAAATCGCGCCCTTCTCGTCTCGATCGTCGGCGTCGCCGGGATCGGCAAGAGCCGGCTCGCGTGGGAGTTCTTCAAGTACATCGACGGGCTCGCCGATGCCTACTTCTGGCACCTCGGGCGGTGCCTCGCGTACGGAGACGGGGTCACTTACTGGGCGCTGGCAGAAATGGTGCGCAGCCGGGCTGGCATCGTGGAAGCTGAGGATCCGGCCTCAGCGAGCGCGAAGCTGCATACGACGGTCGAAACCTACGTCGCCGACGCCGACGAGCGCCGCTGGGTGGAGGCACGTCTCGCCCAGCTGCTCGGTCTCGAACCACGGACGTCGAACGACCGGGAGGACCTCTTTGCGGGTTGGCGTTTGTTCTTTGAGCGCATGGCGGAGATCAACCCGGTTGTTTTGTCGTTCGAAGACATGCAGTGGGCGGATTCGGCGCTCCTCGACTTCGTCGAATACCTGCTCGACTGGTCACGCAACCATCCCATCTTCGTGATCACGCTGACCCGCCCCGAGCTGCTTGAACGACAGCCGAACTGGGGCGCCGCGCACCGAAACTTCACTTCGATCTCACTCGAACCGCTCGCGCCCGAGGCGATGCGTGCGCTGATCTCGGGGCTCGTACCCGGTCTTCCTGAAGATGCCCGAGAACGGATCCTTGATCGCGCCGAAGGCATCCCGCTCTACGCGGTCGAGACCATTCGGATGCTGATCGATCGCGGGGTTCTCGTCGGAGAAGACGGTGCCTATCGGCCGGCGGGACCGATTGACTCCCTCGACATCCCCGAGACCCTGCAAGCGCTCATTGCGGCGCGCCTCGACGATTTGAATGCTCTCGAACGCCACGTCATCGAGGACGCCTCAGTCCTCGGCAAAACGTTCACCCGTAAGGGCCTATCGCAACTCTCTGGAATCGCGACCGACGAGCTGTCCGAACCGCTCGAAGCGCTGATCCGCAAGGAACTCGTTTCGCTCCAAGCAGACCCGCGCTCGCCCGAACGCGGCCATTACATCTTCCTGCAGGACATGGTTCGCAAGGTTGCGTACGAGTCGCTCCCGAAGCGAGATCGCAAAGAGAAGCACCTCGCGTCGGCGGCATATCTCGAAGGTGCCTTCCAGTCCGAAGAGGACGAGGTCGTCGAGATCATCGCGTCCCACTACCGCAGCGCGTTCGAACTCGCACCAGGAGCTGAAGACGCGGAGTCCGTGAAGACGCGAGCGCGAGACATGACAATGCGAGCAGGCGAGCGAGCCGCAGCTCTCGCCGACGGTGTCGGCGCGCAGCGCTACTTCGAGCTTGCCATTGTTCTCACCGATGAGGAACTCGAATTGGCGCGCACCGAAGAGCGCGCCGGTCAGATGGCCCTCCGCGCGGGGCGACCTGAGGCCGCGAGAGCTCACTTCGATCGCGCGATCTCGCTCTACGACGCGCTTGGTGAGACGCACCCGAGCGCTCGCGTCTCAGCCCAGCTCGGCGAGATCGATTTCGGCGAGCTGCACATCCACCAGGGGATCGAGAGGATGGAAAAGGCCTTCGCCCTCCTCTCCAAAGACGAACCCGACGCCGACCTCGTAACGCTTGCCGCGCAACTCGGTCGGTTCCATCTCTTCGCCGGCGCGTCTGATGTCGGGTTGCAACGCGTGGAATTCGCGTTGGAACACGCCGAAACACTCAAGCTACGCGAGCAGTTCGTGCAAGCGCTCAACACGAAGGCCGTCATTATGGAGTTTCAAGGGCGGAAGGAAGAGGCATTACTCCTCCTTCGTCACGCGCTTGCCGTCGCTCTCGGCGAAGATCTTTCCGTAGCTGCATTGCGTGCGTATAACAATTTGCTGGCGTTCTTGTACGGGAGGGACTCCCTCGAGGAGATGCTCGACGTCGGAACTCAAGGAATTGAACTCGCCCGGCGAATCGGGGATCGGACGTGGGAAGGCAACATCCTCTGCTTCGAGATGGACGTCTACGTCGATCTCGGTGAGTGGGACCGGGCGCTCGACCTGGCGCCGCAGATTCGAGAAAAACCGGGATTAGGGAGCTTCATCCTGGCGCGCCAATTGGACGTGATACCGATCCATATCAATCGAGGTGACCTTGCCGCTGCCCGCGAGTTGATCGACGAATTTCGCGATCTCGAAGGTGCCGAAGAGATTCAGACCCGCGCTTTCTACTTGTTGTGGAAATCACAGGTGCTGAGCGCGGAGGGCAACCTCGACGAAGCGATCACCGCGGCCGACGCAGCGGCGAGCGCGTACCGCACGGTGGGCAGCGGTGAACGGAAGAACCTCATCATCAACTGGCTGAACGTGGCGTTCAACGCTGATCGAGCACGAGCTGCCGAGGTCCTGCGCGAAATCGAGATGCTCAAGCCCGGAGAGATCCTTCCCTCTGTCAGCGCTGAGATCTCACGCATCCGCGCGAAACTGTCGCCAACTCCAAACTTGGCCGACTTCGAGTACGCAATCGGCGTGTTCCGTGAGCTTTCGATGTCATTCTCGCTCGCCGTTGTCCTGTTTGAGTATGCGCAATCGCTGGCGGACCTCGGTCGCTACGACGAGTCGCGTGCCCCGCTCGACGAGGCGCAAACGCTTTTCGAGAAGCTTCGCGCCACGCCTTGGATTGACCGAGTCGCTAGCCTCGCCGCGCAACGATCGACTCGCTGACCGAGAAGCGCCGCATGGGGCATCGTGTCGACTTCGGGGTGGTCGAAGGACATCACGGGACATGCTGACCGCCGCATTGACGTTCGCGGGTGCGGCGTCGCTCATCGTCCTCGCACCGGGACCAGACACGCTGCTCGTCCTGCGCAATTCGCTCAGCCGAGGTCGAGCGACCGGGCTCGTCACAATCGGAGGAATCGTGTCCGGGCTTTTCGTCTGGGCGACGATCGCCGCGGTGGGCCTTGCCGCGCTATTGCGCGCAAGTGAGATCGGCTACACGGTCGTGCGCGTCGCGGGCGCCACGTATCTCATCGCGTTCGGGGTCCGGCTCCTCGCGTCTCGAGTTCGCAGGGACGTGAGCGGGGCACCGGACCCGCTGCCCACACCCCGCAGCGCGAGGAGCGCGCGCAGCGCCTACCTCTCGGGGCTCGGGACGAATCTGCTGAATCCCAAGGTCGGGTTCTTCTTTGTCAGCTTCCTTCCGGTCTTTATCCCGAAGGGCGCCTCGGTCGGTTGGACCTCAGCGCTGTTCGCGGCGATCTTCATCACCGAGGGGACGGCATGGCTGCTCGCGATCGTGCTCTTCGCCTCGCGACTCGGCGAGACCATCCGACGACCGAGGATCCGCCGGCGCCTCGAGCGGCTCTCGGGCGTCGTGATGATCGGCTTTGGGATCCGACTCGCAACCGAAGCGCGCTGAACGAACTCAGAGGCGCTCGACGACCGCCTGCGCAAACTCGCTCGTCTTCACCTCGCGCGCTCCTTCCATCTGGCGCGCGAAGTCATAGGTCACGATCTTTTCGGCGATCGTCGCTTCGATGGCGCGAACGATGTCAGCCGCCTCTTTGGTCCAACCGATGTGCTCGAACATCATCACCCCGGACAGGATGACCGATCCCGGATTGACCTTGTCTTGTCCGGCGTATTTCGGCGCGGTGCCGTGTGTCGCCTCGAAGACGCCGTGCCCGCTGACGTAGTTGATGTTCCCTCCGGGGGCGATGCCGATCCCGCCGACCTGCGCGGCGAGCGCGTCGGACAAGTAGTCACCGTTGAGGTTCGTCGTCGCGATGACGTCGAACTCGTCAGGTCGCGTGAGGACTTGCTGCAAGGTGATGTCGGCGATCGCGTCCTTCACGAGGATCTTGTCGCCGGGGTCGCCGCCGCAGTCGTCCCAGGAGACGGCGATGTCGGAGAATTCCTCTCGCACGAGTTCGTAGCCCCAGGCACGGAAGGCGCCCTCGGTGAACTTCTGGATGTTGCCCTTGTGGACGAGCGTCACGCTCTGGCGGCCGTGGGTCTTCGCGTACTGGATCGCAGCGCGCACGAGACGCTTCGAACCGGTGATCGAGATGGGTTTGATGCCGACGCCGGAGTCCAGCCGGATGTCCCAGCCGTACGCGGTTCGCAGGAACTTGAGAAGCTTCTTGGCGTCCTCTGTGCCCTCTTCGACCTCGAAGCCCGCATAGACGTCTTCGGTGTTCTCGCGGAAGATCACCATGTCGACCTTGCCCGGCCAGCGGACCGGTGAGGGTACGCCCGGGAACCAGCGCACCGGCCGCAAGCAGACGTACAGGTCGAGCTGCTGGCGGAGGGCGACGTTCAATGATCGGATCCCTCCGCCGATAGGCGTCGTGAGCGGGCCCTTGATCCCGATCAAATGTTCCCGGAAGGCGTCGACCGTCTCTTCGGGCAGCCAGCTGCCGGTCAGCTTGTGCGCTTTTTCGCCGGCCAGGACTTCCTTCCACTGGATGTGCCTGTTGTGCTTCGTTGCTGCGGCATCAAAGACCAACTGAGCGGCAGGCCAGATGTCCACCCCGGATCCGTCCCCCTCGATGTAAGGGATGATCGGCTCGTCGGGTACGGAGAGGTCACCGGAGGGGGACATCGTGATCTTTTCGGGCATAAAGCGAGCCTACCGGTGGGGCCGAGAGGGCAATTTGACGGCGATTCCGGCAGAGAAGCTCTAGACGCGCCGTTCTTTCCCGCGCGCCAATCCGAGGTTGTTGCAGATCGCGACGGTCGCAGAAACCTGGTTCATCGTGTAGAAGTGCAGGCCCGGCGCACCTGCCGCGCGGAGTTTCTCGCAGAGCTCGGTCGCGACCTCGATGCCGACTGCCCGGACCGCCTCGGCATCGTCTGCGACTGCGTCGATCGCCTCGATGACCGGGGTCGGCACTGTCGCCCCGGAGAGTTCTGCCATCCGGGTGACCGACCGGACACTTGTGATCGGCATGACGCCGGGAAGGACCGGTTTTTCGATGCCGAGCACCGCGAGGTCGTCGACGAGGCGGAGGTATTCGCCGAGCTCGAAGAAGATCTGGGTGATCGCGAAATCGGCGAGAGCCAGCTTCTCGGCGACAAATCGCCGGTCCGTCGCGACGTCTTTCGCGGCCGGGTGACCGGACGGATACGCCGCGACGGCGACGCAAAAGGGCGCGACCGACTGCGCGAGTCGGACGAGTTCGATCGCGTGGGCGAACTCCCCGGAAGGAAGCGGGTCGCCAGAACCTGACGGCGGGTCACCGAGCAGCGCCAGCACGTTGTCGATCCCCGCTTCGGCGTAGCGGTGGAGGATCGCCTCAAGCTCGTCACGGCGGTGCGCGGCGCAAGTGAGGTGCGCCATCGGCTCGGTGCGGCCTCCCTGTTCGATCTCCACAACGAGCTCGTGCGTGCGCTCGCGCGTCGAACCCCCTGCACCATAAGTGATCGAGGCGAAATCCGGCTCCAACGTGTACAGGTCCTTGAGCACGCGCTCGAGGCGTTCCTTGGCTTCGTCGGTGCGCGGCGGCCACAGCTCGATGGAAAGTGTCCGGCGCTGCGCAAGAATCGCGTCGATGCGTGCCATGCCGATGACAGTTTGACAGCCGCCGCGCTCGGTCCGGTCGGTCCGTTACACGGGTCGGTTAGGTTCGCCCGACGTGCCCCGGATGCCGAGCGTGTTCCGTCATCGGGACTTCGCGCTTCTCTGGAGCGGTCAAACGACCTCGGTCCTCGGAGACGGGATCTTCTCGGTCGCGCTCGCGCTCGAGACGCTGAAGGTGAGCAATCACGCTTCGACGCTCTCGTACGTAATGGCGGCGCGCATCGCGCCAAGCGCGTTATTGCTGTTGTTGGCGGGTGCCCTCGTCGATCGCCTACCCCGCCGCCTCGTCGTCCTCGGCGCCGATCTGTCTCGCGGTCTCGGGATCGCCGCGCTCACCGGACTCGTCGCCGCGCACGCGCTCACCGTCGTCGAACTCGTCGTGATCTCGATCATCGTCGGCGTCGGTGATGCCTTCTTCTACCCCGCCTACTTGGCGATCATCCCCGAGCTCCTCCCTACTGACCTGCTCGCACAGGGCAACGCCCTCAACAGCGGCAGCCAGGTTCTCGGTCAGTCCCTCGCCGGCCCGGCGATCGGCGGCGTCCTCGTCGCCGCATTCGGCACCTCCTCGGCGTTCGCCGTCGACGCGGCGAGCTTCATCGTCAGCGCTGTCTGCCTGCTTGCGATGCGCGCCATCCCGCCGCCGCCGGCGACGGGGAAGTCGATCCTCGCCGACGTCCACGTCGGGTTGCGCTGGACGATGCGACAGCGCTGGCTCTGGTACGGGATCCTCGCGGCGGGCATCGCGAACTTCGCCGGCTTCTCCCCGATCTCCGTGCTGATACCGCTGATCGTGCGTGACATCCTCCACCAGGGCGCCGTCGCGTACGGGGCCGTGTTCGCGGTTTCTGGAGCTGGCGGCGCGCTCGCCTCCCTCGCAATTGGCCGCTTCGGCACACCGCGGCGCCGGACGACGGTCATCTGGGCGGTCTGGGCAGTGGCCTCGGCGTGTCTGCTCGGGATCGGACTCGCGCCGGACGTCTTCGTCGTCGGCGCGTTCGGCGCCATCGCGTTCGGGGGGCTCGTCTATGGGAACTTGATCTGGCACACGATGTCCCAGCAGCTCGTCCCCAACGAGATGCGCGGCCGGGTCTCGTCGGTCGACTGGTTGTTTTCGATCTGCCTTTCTCCGCTCGGCATCCTCGTCGCCGGCGTGCTCGCCACCTCGATCGGTGCCCGCGACACGATGGTCGCCGGCGCGCTCGTCTCGCTAGCGGCGTCCGGGGTCGCCTTCGTGCCCGGGGTCCGCGATCCCGACCGGCCGGACTTTCAGTCGATCCCCCTCGAGCCTCCGGAGCTCCCCGGCGAACGCGCCGCGTCGATCAGCTGAACGCGTCGAGACCGGTCAATGCTCTCCCGATGGCGAGCTGGTGGACCTCAGCCGTCCCTTCGTAGGTGAGGACGGATTCAAGGTTCACGGAGTGGCGGATGGCGGGATATTCGAGCGTGATCCCGTTCGCGCCGAGGATCGTACGGCACTGGCGGGCGATCGCGAGCGCCTCTCGCGTGTTGTTCAGCTTTGCGACGCTCACCTGCTCGGGGCGGAGCACCCCGGCGGCCTTCAGCTGCGCGAGCCGGTTCGCTAACAAGAGTCCCTTTGTGTATTCGAGCGCCATGTCGGCAAGCTTTGCTTGGGTGAGCTGGAAGCTGCCGATGGCGCGACCGAACTGCTCCCGCGAGGTCGCGTAATCGAGCGCCGATTCGAGGCAGCTGCGCGCCGCTCCCATGACGCCCCAGGCGATGCCGTACCGCGCCTCGTTGAGGCACGAAAGCGGCCCGCGAAGCCCCTTAACTTCAGGAAAGATCGCCGAGTCGGGGACGTGCACCGCGTCGAAAGTGAGCTCGCTCGTGACGCTCGCCCGCAACGACAACTTGCGGTGTACGTCGCGCGTCGTGAACCCCGGCGTGCCCTTTTCGACGAGGAAGCCCCGGATCCCGTCGTCGGTCTTCGCCCAAACGACGGCGACATCGGCGAGGCTCCCGTTCGTGATCCACATCTTCGAACCCGAGATCACCCAATCGGACCCGTCCTTGCGGGCGTGGGTGCGCATCGAGGCTGGGTCGCTTCCCGAGTCAGGTTCGGTGAGCCCGAAACAGCCGACGGCCTCGCCGCTCGCCATCGCTGGCAGCCAGCGTTCTCTCTGCTCGTCGGTTCCGTACCTCTGGATCGGGTACATGCACAGCGAGCTCTGCACCGAACAGAACGAGCGGAACCCGCTGTCGATCGCCTCGAGCTCCGTCATCACGAGGCCGTAGGAGACGGGGTCCATACCCGGCGTCCCGTCGGGTTCGGCGTACATGCCGAACAGCCCGAGGGCCCCGAGCTCCGTGGCGATCTCCACGGGGAACGCGCCCTCCTCGAACCATGCCTCGATATCGGGAAGGAGGCGCTTTCTGGCGAACGAACGGACTGTGCGCTGCACCTCCCGTTGCGCGTCGTCGAACAGCTCGTCGACGGCGAGCAGATCGAGCGGCCCGAGTTTCGGCTGCGATTCGGCACTCACGGCAGCGAGCGCTCAGTCGGGGAGAAAAGAAGCGAGACGATATCCATGGGTCCATCTTTACGCGAACGACGAACGCCGCCGTCAGAGCCAGTTGTCGAGGTAGAGGCACTCCCCGCGGTCATAGTCGAGGTTGTCGCCCGATTTCATCCGGACCATGAGTGATCCGATTCGGTAGCCGCGGGCGCGCAATCGGTCGTGAGTCGCCCACGACGAACCCGGCGCTCGTGCGAGCATCGCCGTGCATCCGTGCTCGCGGGCAAGGTGTTCGGCGGCGTCGATCAGAAGATCAAAGGATTTGGCGGAGGACGCCGCCGCGAAAGGAACGAAACCCGTCCCTTTTGGCTGGAACGTCGGTTCGAGGTGGATGATCGCGGCACCGCTGTCGTTGGACACGACGACGCCGGCACCGGTACGCGTCGCCGCGTCAGCCTCCGCGGAGATGTCCAGTCCCTGGTACAAGAAGTCGAAGTCCGGCAAAGCGCCGCCCACTTCGACGTCTGCGGGCATCGCGGTTTCGCCGAGGATTCGTTCAAAGCTCAATCCCGTCCACGACGGCCGGAAGCCGAACTTGCCGTAGAAGCCGACGTGAAACTTGCTATCGGCGAAGGTTTCCAGTCCCGACAACGTGACGCCGCGTGACTTCCAGCCCTCGACGCACTCAGCGACGAGCGCATCTCCGACGCCAAGGCGCTGGTGCTCCGGTCGCACGGCGAGCGGGCCGAACCAACCGAGCGTCCCGCGAGTACAGGCGAGGAGGCAGCCAGCGATGATGCCATCGACCTCCGCGAGGAGACAACCTGAAGGGTCGCCAAGGTATCGACTGAGGAACAACAGGTCGGTGAACAACGGCTCCGCGGTGTCGTCGCTTCGTCCGAACAAAGCGCCGAACGCCGCGTTGGTGACTCTCGCCACCTCGAAGAGGTCGGATTGGGTCATCCCACGCACGCGCACATCGACCACGGTTGCCTCCTCGCCCGTCGAACCTTCCGAAGCAGGCATTCTCACCGTTGGGACCCTCGCCTTTCGAATCGCTCCGGCGCTACGAAGCGAACATCCAACAGCGAAAATGACAGGCCGTGGACCGCTTGCTTGCTCGAATCGGAATGCGCAGGCGACCTGTCGCGGGTCAAGCGCCGCTTCCGCGTCCGTTCTGGTTCATTTGGTCGGGAACGCTCGTCAATCGGATCTGCTATTTCGTCGAGCCGTTCCTCGCCCTCTACCTAGCCCGATCGCTCCATCTGCACACGACGACGATTGGGCTCGTCCTCACGAGCTTCGGAGCGGGCTCTTTGCTTTCCCAACCGATCGGCGGGTTTCTGGCCGATCGCGTCGGCCGACGCCGGACGCTCGTCGCGGGCATGGTCTCGACCGCCGCCTCGTACGGGTTCCTTGTCAGCGCACATGGCGATCTTTTGATCAGCCTCGCCGCGTTTACCGCCGGGCTGGCGATCGACCTGTACCGCCCGGCGGTGAGCGCGTTGATCGCCGACCTCGTCGAACCAGAACAGCGCCGCCGCGCCTACGGCCTCAACTACTGGGCGCTCAACCTCGGCGTCTCCTTCGCCGGTGTGCTGGGCGGCTACTTCGCGACGCACGACTTCCACCTGCTGTTCGCGCTCGACGGCGCGACCTGTCTCGGATTCGCCGTCCTCATCGCGAGAGGCGTTCCCGAACTCGGCGTGCCCCCCGCGCCGGCATCGGAGGGGTCCGGCTATGGCGTCGCGCTGCACGACGGGCTGCTCCTCGCGCTGACCGGCGCGACGCTGCTCACAGCGACCGTCTATATCCAATCGTTCTCCACGCTGCCGCTCGTGATGCGCGCCGACCACCTGAGCCCGCTCGACTACGGCTTCGCGTACACCGTCAATCCGGTCGCGGTGATCGTGTTGCAACCGATCGCGATCCGAGTCCTTGCCCGCCGTTCCGCGCCCGGTGTTCTCGTCGTCTCGGCTTTGCTCGTCGGTGCAGGATTCGGCCTCGACGTCTACGCCCACTCGCTCCTCGCCTACGCGGCGACGGTGCTCGTGTGGACCTTGGGCGAGATCGCGGGGAGCGTTGTCGGTTCAGCGCTGATCGCCGATCTCGCTCCTGCGCACCAGCGCGGCCGCTACAACGGCGTCTTCTCGGCGGCATTCGGTGGATCGGCGCTCCTGGGGCCGCTCGCCGGCACGATGGTGCTCGGTCATCTCGGCCGGACGACATTGTGGTCGTCGTGCTTCGTCTGCGGCGCATTGGCGGCGGCGCTCACCGCTGCGATCGGTCCATCGATCAGGCGCCGCACGGCCGCACCGGACGTCGCGGCGACGGTTTCCGCCTGACGGTCAGCGAAGCCGGCGGCGCGCGGCGCGCACCGCGTTCTTGAGCAGCATCGCCCGCGTCATCGGGCCGACGCCGCCGATGCGCGGCGTGATGTAGCCCGCAACTTCGGCGACGTTCTCGTCAACGTCGGAGAGCAGGCGCCGGCCTTCGAAGGACGTTCCAGCGCCGACGACAGCGGCTCCTGGTTTGACCATCTCTTTCGTCACGAGCCCAGCCCTGCCGACCGCCGCAACGATGACGTCCGCCCGTCGCGTGTACGAACCGAGATCGGCGACACCGGTGTGCAAGGCGGTGACCGCCGCGTTGCAGTGCGGCCGCTTCGACGACATCAACAGCGCGAGCGGCCGTCCGATCGTCAGGCCGCGTCCCAAGATGACGACGTTGCGACCCTCGACGGGGACGTCGTGATGAGCGAGCAGCTCGACGATCCCTGCCGGGGTGCAGGGAAGCGGGCCGTCGACACCGATCACGAGACGACCGAGATTGACCGGGTGGAGGCCGTCGACGTCCTTTCGCGGGTCGATCGCCAAGAGGGCGTCGAAGTCGTTGAGGTGTGACGGGAGCGGGACCTGCACCAAGAAGGCGTCGATCGCCGGGTCGTCGTTGAAGCGGCGCACGATAGCCAGGACGTCATCGATCGACGCGTCTTCGGGGAGGTGCTCACCGTACGACGCGATGCCAGCCGAGGCCGAGTCTTCGTGCTTCAGCTCGACGTAACGCGCGCTCGCCGGGTCGTTTCCGACGAGGATCGTGCCGAGTCCTGGTACGACACCGCTCGCCCGCATTTCGGCGACCTCGGCCGCGACCTCCGAACGGATCTGCTCGGCGAGCGCCGCTCCGTCCAAGATGACAGCGCTCATGGCGCGCCGGCGCTCAATGGTGGAAGTGACGTTCGCCGGTCATGACGAGCGCAACGTTTCGCTCATTGGCGGCGGTGATCACCTCGTCGTCGCGCAGCGATCCCCCTGGCTCGACGACGACGCTTACCCCGGCGTCGCAGACAGCATCGAGGCCGTCGCGGAACGGGAAGAACGCGTCGCTCGCTCCTGCACCCCCTGCAGCGCGACCGGCAGCCTTTTCCTGCGCGATTCGCGCCGCGTCGCGGCGGTTCTGCTGGCCACAGCCGACACCGACAACCACGCCATCGTTCGCCAGAACGATCGCGTTCGATCCCGTCGCCGCGCACACCCGCCAAGCGAGCTCTGCGTCGACCCATTCCGCCTCGGTGGGCGTCCGCTTCGTGACGACTCGCCATGCGTCGCTGCGCGGTGAGACGACGTCTCGGTCCTGGACGAGGAAACCTTCGGCGAAATCTCGGAAAGCCAGTGCCGACTTCGAAGGCAGGGGCGCCTCGAGGACTCGCATGTTCTTCCGCTTCTCGGCGAACAAAGCGAGAGCGCCGGGAAAGAACCCCGGCGCGATGAGCACGTCGGCAAGCGGGTTCTTCGCTATAGCCTCGGCGAGCGCGTCGTCGATATCCGTCGAGATCGCGACGATCCCGCCGAACGCCGAAGTCTCGTCAGCTGCGAAGGCCTTTTGATAGACGTCTTCGGCATCGCTGCCGATCGCGACGCCGCAGGGGTTCGCGTGTTTCACGATCACCGCTGCGGTGGTCGCGTCGCCGATGCCGATGACGCTGTGGCAGGTGGTCCAGGCGGCTTCCGCGTCGACGAGGTTGAGGAACGAAAGCTCGCGTCCGGAGTGTTGGACGACGCCGTCCCACCAGATCGTCGCACCGGCCGGCGTGTACCTGGCGCCGCGTTGATGCGGGTTCTCGCCGTAGCGGAGCAGCTCTTTCTGTTCCAGCGCAAGATGGATCGCTGGCGGAAGTCCATCTGCGAAGTCCGAGTAGAACCAGTTGGCGATCGCCGCGTCGTAGGCCGCGACGTGCGAGAACGCCGTTGCCGCCAGCTTCATGCGCGTCTCGTCGGTCAACCGCCCCTCCCGGCGGAACTCGTCGATCACGACCGAGTAGTCGTTTGCGTCGACGACGACGCCGACGTGGGCGTGATTCTTCGCCGCGGCACGCACCATCGTCGGCCCGCCGATGTCGATGAGCTCGATCGACGGGTCACTCTCGAAAGGGTAGAGGTTGCACACGACGAGGTCGATGGGCTCTATACCTTCGCGTTCGAGTTCGGCGCGATGCGTCGGGTTCTGCCGGTCGGCGAGGATGCCGGCGTGGATCGCTGGGTGGAGTGTCTTCACCCGACCGTCGAGCATCTCTCTCTGACCCGTGATTTCGTCGACGCGGAGGTGCGCGATTCCTTCGGCTGCGAGCGCTTCCGCGGTGCCGCCGCTCGCGATGATTTCGACGCCGAGTTTTCCGAGTTCGCGCGCGAACGGGACGAGCGCGCGTTTATCCGAAACGGAGATGAGCGCCCTCATCTCGCCACCCGCTGTTCGATCGGTCTCGATCCGACCGAAGAGAGGTAGGCGCGGATTGTCGCCGGGTACAGCACCCGTTCGACCGATTTGATCCGCTCGTGCAGCCCCGCTTCGTCGTCGGAGGGCAGGATCGGCACGCGCTCTCGCGCTAGCACCGGTCCCTCGTCGACCGCCTCGGTGACGAGGTGGACTGTGCACCCGGTCTCTCCAACTCCCGCGCCGAGCGCGGCCTTGACGGCGTGCCATCCGCGGAATGCCGGCAACAGCGACGGGTGCGTGTTCAACACGTGGCCCGAGAACGCCGCAACGAACTCGCCGCTCAGCACCGTCCCGAAGCCCGCCATCGCGACGACGTCGACGCGGTGGAAGCGCAGCGCCTCGATCAGCGCGCGCGTGTAGCTCGCCCGATCGAAGCCTGGGGAGAAATCACGTCGTTCGACACGCTCGAGCGGCACCCCGGCGTCGGTAGCGATGTTTTCGGCAGCGCAGGGACGGTCTGTTGCGACGACGACGATCGGCAGTCGGTCGGCGATCAGCGCCGCCAGGATCGAACCGGTTCCTGAGGCGAGGACGCCCAAACGTGGCGCGGTGCCGGGGGGCTCAGCCAAGGGAGCGGACGACTTCCACCATCAGCTCGCCGGCTTCAGACGGACTGCGTCCGACGTTCGCCCCGGCGGCGGTGAGCGCCTCGATCTTCGCCTTTGCCGTCCCCGAGGAGCCGGAGATGATCGCCCCGGCGTGGCCCATCGTCCGCCCGTGTGGCGCCGTGACCCCAGCGATGTAGGCGACGACCGGCTTTGACATCTTCTCGGCGATGAACGTCGCGGCACGCTCTTCCTCGGCGCCACCGATCTCGCCAATGAGCATCACCGCTGACGTGTCAGAGTCCGCCTCGAACGCTTCGAGAACGTCGACAAAGGTCGTGCCGGGGACCCGGTCGCCACCGATGCCGACGCACGTCGTCTGGCCGACGCCTTGCTGGGTGAGCTCATGCAGTGCCTGGTAGGTGAGCGTCCCCGATCGGCTGACGATGCCTACCGGCCCGCCGGGGAGCGCGATCTCGCCGGCGGTGATTCCGATGTTGCACTTGCCCGGGGAGATGACCCCGGGGCAGTTCGGGCCGATGAGACGGGTGGCGGGATAATCGCGACGCAACCGATTGAACACGAGCGCCTCGTCCTTCGCCGGGATGTGCTCGGTGATGCAGACGACGAGCGTGATCCCCGCCTCCGCCGCCTCCAGGATCGCGGCTGGCGCCCCTTTCGGGGGCACAGCGACGAAACTCGCGTTCGCGTCCCTGGCCGCGACTGCCTCGGCGACGGTGTCATAGACCGGGATCCCGTCGACGGATTCGCCCCCCTTTCCGGGGGTGACACCGGCGACGACCTTCGTGCCGTAGGCGCGATTGCGCAGGCCGTGGAAGCGTCCCTGGCTGCCGGTGAGCCCCTGGACGACGACACGGGTCGTCTCGTCGGCGAAAATGCTCATCGGCTTGCCGCGATCGCTACCGCCCGACGCGCCGCATCGAGCATCGTCTCTTGGCGCATCAGCGCGTCGGACAGGTGCGGTTCGAGCAGGGCCCGCGCCTCTTCGGCGTGGGTTCCGTCGAGCCGGACGACGATCGGTGAGGAAAGCTGCACGCGTTCGCGCGCCGCGAGGATGCCCCGAGCGACGTCGTCGCAGTGGACGATGCCCCCGAAGATGTTGACAAGGATGACGCGTACCTTCTCGTCGGAGTTGATCACCTCGAGCGCGTTCGCCATCACATCGGCGTTCGCTCCACCGCCGATGTCCAAGAAGTTTGCCGCCGAGCCACCGACCTGGTTGACGACGTCGAGCGTGCTCATCGCGAGCCCGGCACCGTTGGCGATGATCCCGACGGTGCCGTCGAGGCCGACGTAGTTGAGACCCTTTTCGCGCGCGAAACGCTCGCGCGGGTCGTCGGGTTCCGCGTCGGAGAACTCCGACCAGTCCAGGTGGCGGTAGGCGGCGTCGTCGTCAAGCGTCACCTTCGCGTCGAGCGCGTGCACCACGCCCACAGGCGTGAGGATCAGCGGATTGATCTCGACGAGGTCGGCGTCGCCTTCGACGTAGCAGCGGTAGAGCTTCTTGAGGACATCGACCACGCCGTCGACGGCTTGCGCGTCGATCCCGCCGTCGATGACCGCGTCGCGCAGCGCCACCTCGTCGACACCGTCGATCGGGTTGACCCACACCCGCGCGATCGCATCGGGATCCTCCTCGGCCACTTGTTCGATCTCGACACCGCCCTTCGCCGAGATCATCGCCAGGTGGAGTTTCGCGACACGATCGAGAGTGAAACTGACGTAGTACTCGCGCGCGATGTCGGAGGTCGTCTCGACCCACAGCCGCTTCACGACGTGACCCTTGATGTCGAGGCCGAGGATGGACCGCGCGTCGCGTTCAGCCTCTTCACGGTCTTTGGCGATCTTCACGCCGCCCGCCTTGCCGCGACCGCCGACTTTCACCTGCGCCTTGATCGTCACGGGATAACCGAACTTCTCCGCGGCGGCGATGGCCTCTTCGACGGTGTCGGCGACAGCGCCTGGCGAGACGGGGATCCCGTACCAGGCGAGGTACTGCTTGCCCTGGTACTCGTAGAGATCCAACCTCTCGTCCTTCCTCTCCGATGCCGCGCGCCCACAAGAACCTGGCTGATCGGCGTCGCCCGGTCAAGATCCGAGCGTTGCGATCCTAAGGTGTCCTTCGACTGGGCGACCCCGGTCCGCGTCGCGGAGTGTCCAGGTCGGTCAGCTCAGGCGCGCTTCAGCGGAGTCGCCGAGAGCAGGAAACGCTTCTCGCCTTGGCGCTCGAAGCGGATCACCGCTTCTTGTTTTTCGCCCTCGCCTGCGACCGAGACGACCACGCCTTCTCCCCAACGCGCGTGGACGATCTTGTCCCCGGCGGCGAGGCCCAGCTCCTCTGCTCCCGTCGATCGGACCGGCGTCGCGCGCCGCCTCGTCAACACGCCAGACCGGCCGTACGACGGCGGCCCGTCGAACTCCGGCGCTTCCCGCCGGAAGCCCGCCCAGGCGCCGGCCGGTCCCTCGCCGAGGTCGACGACGAGGTGATCGGGGATCTCTTTCATGAATCGACTCTGCAAACTTTCACGGGTCTGGCCGTAAAGCGTCCGCTGCCACGTGTGCGTGAGGTAGAGCCTCCTTCGTGCCCGGGTGATTCCGACGTAGGCGAGCCGCCGCTCCTCTTCGAGGCTTGCCGGATCCGACAGCGAGCGATCCCAGGGAAACACCCCTTCTTCCATGCCCGTCAAGAACACGACATCGAACTCGAGGCCCTTCGCCGCGTGCAGCGTCAGAAGGCACACGCGCCCGCCCGAGTCGTCAAAGTCGTCGGTAGAGGCGACGAGGGCGATTGCTTGCAGGAAGGTTTCGATGTCCTCATGGCTCGCCGTCACGCTGCGTAGCTCGTCGAGGTTCTCGAGCCGCCCTTCCGCGTCGATCGCCCCAGGTCCGTGGAACTCCGTTTCCGATTCGAGGGATCCGCGATATCCCGTCCGCTCCAAGATCGTGTCGATGATCTCGAGGGGTGGTCGTCCCTTCAATGCCGTGAGCTCCCGCACGAGCCGCAGGAATCCGCCGATCGCCATCAGCGACCGACCCGAGACCCCAGCGTCCTTCGCGTGCGCGATCGCGTCGGTAAACGACATCTTGTGGTTGGCCGCGTAAGCACCGATCTTCATCAACGTCGTGTCGCCGATTCCCCTCTTCGGCACGTTGATCACGCGCCGCAACGAGACCTCGTCGAAGGGGTTGACGACGAGACGAAGGTAGGCGAGAACGTCGCGCACCTCGCGCCGGTCGTAAAAGCGCGCTCCGCCGATCACTTGGTACGGAATGCCACGATCCGCCAGCGCCTGTTCGATCGCGCGACTTTGCGCATTCGCGCGGTAGAAGACGGCGATCTCGCCTCGACGGATGTGACCCTTCGTCGTGAGCTCGGCGATCGCATTCGCGACGAACGTCGCCTCGTCGCGTTCGGTGCCGCCGCGATATCGGTAGACCCTTTCCCCTTCGCCGAGGGCCGACCAAAGCCTCTTCTTCTGGCGCATGACGTTGTTTCCGATGACGGCATTCGCTGCGTCGAGAATCGTCTGGGTCGAGCGATAGTTCTGGTCGAGGACGATCGTCGTCGCGTCCGGAAACGCTCGCTCGAAGTCCAACAGGTTGCGGAATTCCGCGCCCCTGAATGCGTAGATGCTTTGATCGGTGTCGCCGACGACGCAGACGTTTCGGTGTTTCGCGCCGATCATCTTCACGATCTCGTTCTGCGCATAGTTCGTGTCCTGGTACTCGTCGACGAGCAGGTGCTCGAAGCGATCCTGGTAGTGCTCGAGGACCTCGGCGTCCGATCGGAACAGTCGGACGACGTAGGACAACAGGTCGTCGAAGTCCATCGCCTGAGCCGTGCGCAGGCGCCGCTCGTACTCGGCGAAGGTGGCCGCGATCTTCTCTTCGGGAAACGTCCGCGCCCGATCGGCGTAGTCCTTCGCATCGAGAAGTTCCGACTTCGCCTGGCTGATCGCGCCCACGACCGACCGCGCGGAAAATCGCTTCGGGTCGATGCCGAGATCATCGAGGATGTGTTCGACCAGGCGCCGCGTATCTCCCTCGTCGTAGATCGAGAACCCTGACGTGTAGCCGATCCGCTCCGCCTGCCGGCGCAGGATCCGCACACAGGCCGAGTGGAACGTCGAGAGCCACATCTTCTCGGCGTCTTGTCCGACGAGCTCTACGACGCGGCGACGAATCTCGCCGGCCGCCTTGTTCGTGAAGGTGATAGCGAGAATGCGCCACGGTTTGACGCCCGTCGCCACGAGACGTGCGACGCGCCGGGTGAGCACGCGCGTCTTGCCCGAACCTGCACCGGCGACGACGACGAGCGGACCGCCGTCGTACAGAACAGCCTCGCGCTGGGACGGGTTGAGGTCGGAAAGGATCGACTCCAGATCGAACTCTTGAACCGACCCGGGCGCGCGGGCGTAAACGGTCCGACCTCGTCGAGGTCGGAGAAGTCACTCAACGACACGCGACGGTCACTCCCATTCGATCGTGCCCGGTGGTTTCGAAGTGACGTCGTAGACAACGCGGTTCACACCGGGAACCTCGTTGATGATCCGGCTCGAACAGCGCTCGAGGAGATCAAAGGGCAAGCGGGCCCAATCGGCAGTCATCGCGTCGTCGCTCGTCACCGCGCGCACGACGATCGGGTACGCGTATGTCCTTTCGTCACCCATCACCCCGACCGACCGCACGACCGGCAGCACGGCGAAGGCCTGCCAGACCGAGCGGGAGAGCCCCGCCTTTTCAACCTCGTCGACGACGATCGCGTCGGCTGCTCGCACGATTTCGGCTCGCTCGCGGGTCACCTCGCCGACGATGCGCACGGCGAGACCTGGTCCAGGGAACGGCTGACGCCAGACGATCTCTTCTGGGAGACCGAGCTCGACCCCGATTTGACGGACCTCGTCTTTGAACAACTGTCGCAGCGGCTCGACGAGTCCGAGCGCCATCTGCTCGGGTAGGCCACCCACGTTGTGGTGGGATTTGATCGTCGCCGCTTGCGACGTCCCCGACTCGATGACGTCGGGATAGAGCGTCCCCTGGGCAAGGAAGCGGACGCCGGGCAGATCGGACGCAACCTCTTCGAAGATCTCGATGAACAACCCGCCGATGAGCTTCCGCTTCTCCTCGGGATCGAGGATCCCGGACAGCGCCTCGAAGAAGCGGTCCGCGGCCTTCACGTGATGGAGGTCGATGCCGAACTGGGCGCGGAACGTCCGCTCGACCTGCTCGGGCTCGCCTTCGCGCAAAAGTCCAGTGTCGACGAATACACAGCTGAGTTGATCGCCGACGGCCTTGTGCACGAGCGCGGCGGTCACCGCTGAATCGACGCCGCCCGACAACGCGCAGAGCACGCGCTCGTTTCCAACCGAGGCTCGGATCTCCCGGACGGCGTTTTCGATCACCGACGTGTGCGTCCAGGTCGGACGGCACCCGCAGACGTCGAACAAGAACCGCTTCAAGAGCTCTTGTCCTCGCGGCGTGTGCGCGACTTCTGGGTGGAATTGCACGCCGTACAGGCGGCGGTCGGTGCTCTCGAGCGCGGCGACGGACACCTCTTTCGTCGACGCCGTCGTCGCGAACCCGGGCGGAGGGGCGGTGATCGAGTCCGCATGGCTCATCCAGACGTCGGAGAGCTCTGGCCACCCGAAGAACAGCACCGATCCGGCGCCAAGGCGGAGGTCGGTCCGCCCGTACTCGCCGGACCCCGTCCGTCCCACCACACCGCCGAGCTGCTGGGCGAGCAGCTGTGCCCCGAAACAGATCCCGAGGATGGGCGCGCCAGCCGAGTACACCTCGACGTCGAGGCCGGGGGCATTGTCGGAATACACCGATTTAGGCCCGCCGGAAAGGATGACGCCCTTCGGGCGTAAGGCGCGGATCTCGGCGGCGGTGATCGTGTGGGGGACGATCTCGGAATAGACGTGCGCCTCGCGTACCCGCCGCGCGATGAGCTGGGCGTATTGCGCGCCGAAGTCGACGACGAGGATCGTGTCGAACTGCGGAGCCACCGAGCGAGGCTACCAGCGCGCTGTCGCGGCTCCGGGTGACTCGCAACACCGTGATCAGGTCATTCGCGCAGCTTTTCGAAGGACGGCAGGGCGAAACCGAAGGCGGCGACGACAGCCCCGATCAACATCACCGCCATGCCGACCAGACGGAGAGGGTTCGAGGCTGTCAGCAAGCCCCCGAGCCCAGCGAGCGCGACGCCGCTCATCCCGATCCAACCCGTGAGCCTGGAGATGCGCGAGGCGTGCAGCGTCCGGGCGAGCAGGACGAGCCCGCCGACGACGAGCGGCAGGCCGAGCGCGGCGTGTGCGACGTATATGCCGCGTTGTTGGGACGGCAGAAAGCCCGTCAGCCGGTGGAGCGGCAATAAAGCGACCGCGCCGATGCCGAAGGCAACGTCGAGGCCGACGAGGACCAACAACAGCCGTGAGAGGTTGGCGATCGCCTTGCGCACGGTGAGCTGAACGACGGTGTCGACTGCCGGAGCGCTCCCCCCCGAGCTTCGATCGTGCCGGCGAAACCAGCGGCGCGCCGCGTACACCTTGGGATCCTCGTGGATCAGGTACCACCATCCCCAGATCGCGAGGATCGCGAAGACCGGCCACTCGACCGAGTAGAACCAGCTGAGGCCGTTACCGGCGAGCGCCCGCGTCGCCTGCCACCAACCGGCGACCGCACACCCCGGCGCCAAGATCAACACTTCGAGATCCAAAATGAACGCACGCCGCGAGAGCCACCGACCACGGAGGTCCGCGTGGCGCGCGTCGATCGGCGACTGATCGTCGCGGGCACTTTGGACGCCGACGCGATTGGCCGCTTCGAAGCGGTGCGTCATTTTCCGTTCAGCGAAGAACGCGGCGAACGGCACTGTGCCAGCGAGCAGCACCAGCGCCATCTGCCATTTCGGGATCCCAAGGCGGCGCGTGAGTCCGAACGCGACGAACAGGTAGACGATGTAGAGAAGGCCGTGCACCGTTCCGACGTCGTTCACGACCGCGGGTCGGTTCGCTGCGACCTGAAGCGGGACGCCGACGAAGACCAACACGATGAGCAAGGTTGCCGTCGAAAAGGCGAGGATCCGATAGCGGATCAGGTAGCGGCGCGGGACGCGCTCTGAACTCGCCGCGAGCTCTTCGGCGGTCGGTTCGATCGCGGATGTGCTCACCTCACGAACACCGCCGCAAAATGCGTGTGACCGTTGTCACAAAGCGAACGTCAGCTCCGGCTCGCTCGCCTTGATGACGTCGTCCTCACTCACGCCCGGTGCGAGCTCGCGTACGACGAGCCCCTCATCGGTGATGTCGAGCACACAGAGGTCGGTTATCACCCGGTCGACGACCGCCGTGCCGGTGAGCGGAAGCGAGCAATCGCGGACGATCTTGTGGGATCCGTCCTTCGCGACGTGTTCCATGAGTACGATGACGCGCTTCGCCCCGTTCACGAGATCCATCGCGCCGCCCATTCCCTTCACGAGCTTTCCGGGAACGACCCAGTTCGCGAGATCGCCTTTCGCAGAAACCTGCATTCCACCAAGGATCGCGAGGTCGAGATGGCCGCCACGGATGATCCCGAACGACGTCGCCGAGTCGAAGAACGAAGCTCCGGGCAACACCGTGACCGTCTCTTTGCTCGCGTTGATCAGGTCGGGGTCCTCTTCACCCTCATACGGGAACGGCCCCACCCCCAAAATGCCGTTCTCCGAATGCAGCATCACCTCGACGCCCGCTGGCGCGTAGTTCGGCACGAGCGTCGGCAACCCGATGCCGACGTTTACGTACTGCCCGTCGCGCAGTTCAAGTGCGGCGCGAGCCGCCATTTCTTCTTTCGACCACGGCATCAGGCCGCTACTCCGTCTCGTTTTCGCACCGTGTGCTTCTCGATCGTCTTCTCCGTGCTTTCTGGCACCTTCACGAGGCGCTGCACGAACAGCCCCGGCAGGTGCACCGCATCGGGATCGAGTGCGCCGGTTGGCACGATCTCCTCCGCCTCGACGATCGTCACCTTCCCCGCCATCGCGGCAAGCGGGTTGAAGTTGCGCGAGGACTCTCTAAAAATGAGATTGCCGGTCTCGTCGGCTTTGTAGGCACGGACGAGCGCGAAATCGACGACGATCGCGTGCTCGAGCACGTAGGTGCGCCCGTCGAACTCGCGCGTTTCGCGCGGTTCGGAACCTTTCACGATCGAACCGTCCGCCCCGTAGCGAAGCGGGAGTCCGCCGTCGCCGACGAGGGTGCCGACACCCGTCGGGGTGTAGAAGGCGGGGATCCCGCTACCCCCCGCCCGCAGGCGCTCGGCGATCGTTCCCTGCGGGCACAGTTCGACCTCGATCTCCCCGCTCAAGTACTGCCGGGCGAACTCGGCGTTCTCGCCGATATAGGAGCTCGTCATTCTCGAGATCTTCTTCGCCTTCAAGAGGATCCCGAGTCCGTATTCGTCGGTGCCGCAGTTGTTCGAGACGGCCCGCAAGTCCGAAACGTCGGTGCCGGCGAGCGCTTTGATCAAGGTGACGGGGATTCCGGAAAGTCCGAATCCCCCGACCGCCAGCGTCGCCCCGCTCGGGATGTCGGCGACCGCCTCGGCTGCGGACCCATAGAACTTGCGCATCGCGTCCTTCTGTCTCCTCATGAATCGACCGCTTCGGTCCGGCGGCGCGGCGGCACGACTCGCACTCGACGCCCGGGACGAACTAAAGGTAACCGACCGGTCCGTAAGCAACTCTTCGATGACCAGCGAGGTGGCCAGGCATGACCGAGGATCCGGACGCGCACCTTTTCACTGCTTCGTTTGGTTCGCTCCTCGTCGAGGTCACGACGGGCGATATTGCCGACCAGCCTGGATTCGACGCCGTCGTGAACGCCGCCAACGCACAGCTGCTTGCGGGGGCGGGCGTTGCCGGCGCGATCCACCGTGCCGCGGGTCCCGGACTCGCGACCGAGTGCCGACCCCTGGCGCCGATCCGCCCCGGCGAATGCGTCATCACTTCGGGGCAGCGCCTGGCGAACCCTTTCGTCATCCACTGCCTCGGTCCGGTCTACGCCGACGACGACGACCCGACGGGTCATCTCACCTCCTGCTATCGGCGTGCGCTCGAGCTCGCCGACGCGCAAGGACTGGCCTCTGTCTGTTTCCCGGCGATCTCAACGGGAGTGTTCGGCTACCCGCTCGATCAGGCGGCGAATGTCGCGGTCGCTGCCGTTGCCGAGTGCGCGCCGTCGCTTTCGACCGTCCGTCGAGTCCGTTTCGCTCTCTTCGGCGAGGCCGCCTTCTCAGCCTTCGGTCGTGCGCTCGGACGCGTCGCCCGAGACCTCAGCAAAGACCCCGACTAGCGCGTGATCCGTCGCCTCTCGATTCCCTACATCGTTGCGCTCGTCGGCGCGCTCTCGAGCGTGCTCGCCGCGGCCTTCGATCCTTCGGCAGCCGACGCGGCGGCACACCAAGACTGGTCGCCGTTCGTCTTGGTTGCCGGTCTCATCCTCGCCGGTTTCGCCGCCGAACGCGACAGCATCTTCGCCCTTCTCGGCCGGGTGCTCGCCAGCGCGTCGCGCACAGAGCTCGGGTTCTTCGCCGGTGCCGTCGCGCTCACCGTCGTCGTGACAGCGCCGCTCAATCTCGACACCTCGGTCGCATTCCTGACGCCCGTCTTCGTGCACGCCGCGCGACAGCGCGGCAGCGACGAGGCACCTGCAATGTACGGATGCCTCTTCCTTGCGAACGCCGGCTCGCTTTTGCTGCCCGGCTCGAACCTCACGAACCTCATCGTCCTCGGCCATCTCCACTTCGCCGGCACGACATTTGTCGAGAAGATGTGGCCAGCGTGGGCAGTATCGGTGGTGGTCACCGCGGTCGTGCTCGGGCTCGCGTACCGCCGCAGCCTCACTGGTGGGCGACGATCTGATGGCGCGCATGTCGAAACGGAGATCGGCGTCGGCGCGGCAGCGATCGTCGCAGTCACATTGATCGTCTTATTGGTGCGCTCTCCGGCGATCCCTGTCTTCGGCGTCGGACTCGCCGCCGCGCTCTTCGCCACGATGAGGCATCGCACTCGCCTCGGGAAGCTGATAGAGGTACTCGGGCCTGCGATCCTCGTCGGCTTGTTCGGGATCGCCGTCGCGCTGGGCACGGCCGGGCGAGCCTGGGACGGTCCCGCCGTCGCGCTCGCGCATTTCGATCGGTGGGCGACCGCCGCTTTTGCCGCGGCGGTGAGCGTGGTCGTGAACAACCTCCCGGCAGCTTCGTTGCTGTCGGCGAGGATCCCGCCGCACCCGTACTCATTGCTCATCGGCCTCGACGTTGGGCCGAATCTCGCCGTGACCGGCTCACTCGCCTGGCTTTTGTGGTTACGTGCGGCTCGCCAGGCAGGAGCTCGCCCCTCCCTCGCACGGGCGAGCGCCCTCGGCGCGATCGTCGCGCCGCTCGCGATCGTCGCTGCGGTCGGAGCGATCACCCTTGCAGGGCTCGCCTGAATTCGACGCCTCGTCGCGCGGACGGTTGCAATCTGAGAACATGCGCCGATGGCCACGATGGAGATCGATCTAGACGACGTCGCGTACTACGTCGATCACGCGCTCGACGCGATGATCGAGATCTTGAGCATGCTCGGCGACGAACTTGCGAACGACAAGCCGGCGCTGCCGGGGGCCAACTCACCGTTCCAGATCGTCACCCACTGTCTCGGGGTCATGGAGTTCTGGGGAGGGCAGCGGATCGCCGGTCGCGACGTGCACCGCGACCGGTCGGCAGAGTTCCAGGCGTCGGGCCGCGTCGAAGAGCTCGCCGCACGGGTCGCTGACCAACGGACGCGATTCGTCGCTGATCTCGACTCGCTCGATTCGGTCGCCGCGCCGAACGGGCCTGTGAATCCGAAGGACGCCGATTTGCCGCTCGGGAAGAGCCAGGCAGGCGTCGTCTTCCACCTCGTCGAGGAGCTCTACCAGCACCTCGGCCATCTCGAGATCACACGCGACCTCCTCGTCTCGGTCGCGGGCCAGGCCACCTAGGACCCGCCGGCCCCGAAGTCGGGAAGAGGAGCAGCTCCCAACCGTCGGCAACAAAGAAGTGCTGGCACGAGGTGGAAGCGGTGGTCCGCCCCCTTTTCCACTCCTTCGATGCCGACCACACTTAGCTTCTGACCGGCGCTCCGCGCCGCCTGGGGGGTCTCGATTGAGCGTTCCGATGCCGGCGGCAGCGCCGTGAACCTCGACTCTTGGCGCGTCATTACCTACCGGGCTCGGCGAACCCTCGCCCACCGCTTTCGGTCGTACCTCGCGATCACGCTCGTCCTCGGCGCGCTCGGCGGCTTGGCGCTCGGATCGATCGCCGCCGCACGGAGGACACAGTCCGCCTACCCGCAGTTTCTCGAGAGCACGAATCCCTCAACGCTCCAGGTGACCGTGTGGGAGTACACCACGTCCACCGGCGCGGTCCCACTTCGCCAACAGGATGCGATGGCGGGCGAGCTCAGCCGGCTGCCGAACGTCCGGCACGTCGAGCGCTTCGTCTACCCGCTCACCGCGCCGATCAACGCGAAAGGACAGCTCGAGCGCGATGCGGCGATCTCACCCGTCGCGAGCGTCGCCGGGGATTTCTTCAACGAGGATCGACCGGCCGTCGTCGCAGGACGCATGCCGAACCCGGACTCCCCCGGTGAGTTCGCAACAACCCCGCTGGCGGCACGTAGCCAAGGATGGCACGTCGGCGAATCGATCAACTGGGCGGTTTTTCGCCCGAGCCAGTTCAGCGCAAGTGGCGCGACCCCCGAACACCCCGCGCGAATCGTGCGCGAGAGGCTCGTCGGCCTCGTCGAGTTCAACACGTCGGTTCTGCAAGACCAGGCGGACGCGAAGACATCGCTCGCCGTCTTCACCCCTGCCTTCGCGCGGGCGGATGCGTTCGGAGGCGGGGGTACAAACTTCGCGATCCAGCTGCGAAGGCGCGGGTCGGTCGCCGCAACCGAGAAACAGGTCATCGAACTCCTTCCGCCGGGGGCCGTCTATGAGTTCGCGGTCACCGCCGATGCGGTCGCCAAGGTCGAACGTTCGATCCGCCCTGAGTCAATCGCGCTCGCCGCCTTCGGAGGCGTCGTCGCGATCGCGGCGCTGGCGATCGCAGCGATGGCGATCGCGCGGTTGATTCGATCAAACGAAGACGACCGTGAGGTGCTGCGCGCGCTCGGGGCAACTCCGCTCGTGCAGATAGGTGACGTCGAGTTGGGAGTGCTGGCGTCGATCCTCGCTGGATGCGCGCTCGCGGTCGGCGTGGCGGTTGCGCTATCACCGATCGCGCCGCTTGGTTCGGTGCGCGTCGTCTACCCGTTCAAGGGCTTTGCGTTCGACGGCGCCCCGCTCGGCTTCGGGGTTCTCGCTCTTCTTGTCGTCCTCGTGTCGATCGCGATCGTGATCGGATGGCGTTTCGCCTCCGCCAAGCGCTCCGCGGCCTACGTTCCGCCGTCCGGATTGGGGACGTGGTCGACACGATTCGCGCGCGCCCTTCGACTGCCGATGCCTGCGGTTCTCGGCGTGCGAGGGGCGGTGCAGTCGACTTCGGTGCGCACCGCGGCGCCGGCGCGTTCGACGATCTTCGGTGCGACGCTGGCGATCGTCCTCCTCGTGACGACCCTGACGTTCGGTGCCAGCCTTTCGACCCTCGTCTCCCATCCACGCCTGTACGGCTGGAACTGGACGTTCGCGCTCGTGGGCAGCGACGACGTGCCACCCCAGGCGCTGTCTGCGTTGCACCACGATCGAGACGTCGCCACATTCAGCGGGTGGAGCACCGGCGCGAACGTCCAACTCGACGGGCTCACGGTCCCCTCGATGATCAGCGGTTCGGATCCGACGGTCGCGATGCCCGTACTTACCGGCCACCCTGTACGCGCAGCAAATCAGGTCGTCCTCGGTCCGACGACACTCGCCGAAATCCACAAGCGCGTCGGCGACACCGTCGTGCTCTCGTACGGAACGAAGGCCGATTACCCGATATACGTCCCGGCGGAGCGCATGGTCATCGTCGGGACGGCGACGTTCCCAGCCGTCGGCGGCATCGGCGGCGCGGCAGTCCTGCACCCTTCGATGGGTACGGGAATGTGGTTCGAGTGGCAGGCGGCGTCGCGCCTGCACCGCTTGCTGATGGGATCCATCTACACGCTCTCCGGACCGAATTTGGCACTGATCCGGATCCGACCAAACATCTCCGCGTCGGCGGCACGCGCGAATCTCGATCGGATCGTCTCGCTCTCCGATCGGTTGCTGGCGAAGTACCAGAATGAGGTGTCACTGCTCGGCGTCGAGCGGCCGGCGGAGATCGTCAACTACCGCTCGATGGGCGCCACACCCTCGTACCTCGCATTGGGGGTCGTGCTCGGTGCTGTCATCGCGCTCGCGGCTGCGCTGTCGGCTTCGGTCAGAACGCGCCGCCGCGAGCTCGCTTTGTTGAAGGCACTCGGCTTCACCGGGCGACAGCTCGCATGGACGATCGTGTGGCAGGCGACGGTGACAGCCCTCATCGGCGTCGTGATCGGCGTGCCGATCGGCATAGCGATCGGGCGTTGGCTTTGGACGCTATTTGCCCGCTCCATCGCGGCGGTGCCCGAGCCAGCCGTCCCGGTCCTGAGCATCGTCCTCGTCGGCATCGGCGCGATCGTCGTCGCCAACCTCGTCGGCGCGATCCCCGGCCGCGTCGCGCGGCGCACGCCGCCCGCACTCGTGTTGCGGACCGAGTGATCGGGGTTCGTCACACCCAATAACGGATCGCGACGCCGACGCCGACCACGACAACGATCGCCCGCAACGCGCCCGCCGGAACTCTGCGAACGAGCTTGCCACCGAGCGCACCGCCAGCCACCGCGCTCGGCGCGAGCACGGCAACGTAGCCCCACGAGACGTGCGCGACGGCCGCAAGGAAAATCGCCGCGACGAGGCTGATCACGAAGGACAGCGCCTGCTTCAACGCGTTGAGGCGAAAGAGGCTCTCCGAGGAGAACAGCTCCATCAGCGCGAGCAGCAAGATGCCGAGTCCGGCGCCGAAGTACCCGCCATAGACGGCAGAGACAAACGTGCTCAGTGTGAGCGGACCTCGCCTGACGGAAGTCTCCGCGCGAATCAAGTCCTTCTGCGAGATGCGAGCCTTCAGGCGTTGCGGTGCGGCGAGCAGCGTCGCCGAGAAGACGAGCAGATACGGCACGACGTCACGAAATACCGACGCCGGGGTGTTGACAAGGATGATCGAACCGACGAGGCCGCCCGCCGCAGCGACGAGGAGGAGCGTCCGCAACGTGCGCGACTGACCTTCGAGGTCGGCACGTTGCGCGGCCGTGCCGGCGACGTAGCCGGGAGTCAGCGCGACGAGGTTCGTGACGTTCGCCCGCACGGCTGGCAGACCGAGCCCGACGAGGACGGGAAAACTGATCAGCGTCCCGCCGCCGGCGAGCGCGTTCACCCCGCCGGCGGCAATGCCCGCCAATCCGGCGAGCACGTACGACCACGCGCCGAGTCCCATCGGCGCGTGGCGTCAGATCGGCGCGCTCAGAGCGTACGAAGGATCAGCGCGTCGCCCTGTCCCCCGCCGCCACACAGCGCCGCCGCGCCCGTGCCGCCGCCGCGGCGACGGAGCTCGTAGGCGAGCGTCAGCGCGAGGCGCGTTCCGGACATGCCGATCGGGTGGCCGAGGGCGATCGCACCACCGTTCACGTTGACGACCTCGTCTGTGAGGCCCAGATCGTCGATCGACGCCGCCGCGACCGCGGCGAAGGCCTCGTTGATCTCGAAAAGATCCATTTCCGAAAGCGACGACCCGCCGCGTTTCACCGCGTCGAGGATCGCCCGCGAGGGCTGGGTGAGGAGCGACTCGTCAGGCCCGGCGACCTGTCCGTACGCCACGAGCTCAGCGAGCGGCTCGACGCCGAGGTCCTCGGCACGCTGGCGCGAGGTGACGACGACTGCCGCGGCGCCGTCGGAGATCTGGCTCGCGTTGCCGGCGGTAACCGTGCCGTTTTTGACGAAGGCGGGTTTCAGCGAAGCGAGGCCCTCGGCGGTCGTGTTCGGCCGCACTCCCTCATCGGTTTCAACGATGACGGATCCGCGCCGGTCGGTCACCGTCACCGTCACCGGCACGATCTCCTCTTTGAAGCGTCCGGACGCGGCGGCGTCGGCGGCGCGCAGGTTCGACTTCAGCGCCAGGTCGTCTTGGCGCTGACGGGACACGCCGGCGGCCTCGGCATCGCGGTCGGTTCCCTCGCCCATGATGAAGTGCTCGAAGGAAGAGACGAGCCCGTCGACCTGGATGACGTCCAAAAGGGCCTGGTCACCGAAACGGAGGCCGGCCCGCGCGCCGGGCAGCACGTAGGGGGCATTCGTCATCGACTCCATCCCGCCGGCGACGACGATGTCGGCATCGCCAGAGCGCACCATCAGATCGGCGAGGTGGATGGCGTTCAACCCGGAGAGGCAGACCTTGTTGACCGTCGTCGCCGGCGTCGACATCGGGATGCCGGCTTTCACGGCCGCCTGGCGCGCCGTGTCCTGGCCCTGTCCCGCCTGGAGCACGTGGCCCATGACGACGTAGTCGCAGGCCGCCGGGTCGACGCCCGCACGGGCGAGCGCCTCGGCGATCGCGATCGCGCCGAGGTCGACCGCCCGAAGCGGGGTGAGGGCGCCCAGCATCTTGCCGATCGGCGTGCGAGCTCCGGCGATGATGACGTTCCCGGTCATCGCTCCTCCTCGAGAAGATCCACCTTGTAGGAGGTCAAACTACTTGCCGCGCTCGGAGGATCCGGCTCCGTCAGGGGTAGGGCTCATTCGCCCGCCCCCGCCTTTCCAGACGGCACCTCGGTTCTGCCACCTCGTCTGCGACGAACGGTGCCGACGATCGACCCGCCAGCCGAGACGAGCAGCGGCAGCGCCGGCCACAACCCGAGACCGACGAGGCCCGCCGCGGCGAGCACGATCCCCTCGGTGAAGGTCCGCGGCCAGTAGTGCGCCGTGATGCGTGTCGTCCCCGCCGGGACGCGGACCTCGAACATGCCTTCGTACGGCTCGACGCGCAGGGGATGGCCGTTCGCGCTGACGTGCCAGCCGGAGAAATAGGTGACGTGCAAAACGAGTGTCGAACTCGTCGGGACGTCGACGTCGAGGACGTAGGTCGCGTCATTGGTCTGGGTGTACGACAAGACGGTCGCCGGCTGCGACGCTGCCGGGTCGACGAACGCGAAGCGCGACGAGTCCGGCACGGTCGCGACTTCGATCTTGTTCTTGTCCCCGACCGGGACCTCGGCGACAAGGTTCATGCCTTTCGGCAGCGGGTAGCCCGGCGGCAAGAGGACGGTCGTGACGCCGTATCTACGGGCGAGCGCGACCGAGGTGATCGACGGTGAAAAGACGCCGACGTTGCCCTTGAACACCTGACCGGCGTTCGGCACCGGCCAGGCGGCGAAGTAGCGCTGCGGGATGATCGGGTCGTGCATCGCGAGCTCGTCGATGTCGTAGCCGCCCTGCACGTTCGGGATGAAGCCGTAACCCGCCCACAACCGCACTCCGCACGGCTTGTTGACCCGCGCCGGCGGCAAGTCGAGACAGCTCTCGTTGATCGGCGTGTCCGAGGCGAACATTCCGGAGCCGACGATGCGCTGCACGGTCTTCACCGCCGCGTTCGTCGGGAACGGGTTCTTGAAGTAGCTGTTGATCCCGACGCCGGCGATGACCAAGAACGCGCCCTGCGTGCCGACAAACAGCGCCGCGACCGCCCGTCTGATCCACCGTCGCACCGTTTCGGACCGCTTCGGCACGACGATCAACGCCAATGCCACGACGATGAGCATCCCCGTCGTCCACGTCGGCCAGACGAGGCTCGACGTGCGAAGCGCACGATCAAGCGAATCGAGCGCCGGGAGGTCGACCCAACGCCACAACTCGATCATCTCGAAGGACACCGCGGCGAGGATGACGACGAGGGCGATCTGCACCTTGCGCTCTGCGAATCGGCGCAACAAAGCGTCGAAACCGAGGGCCGCGACGACGGCGACGCAGAATTCAAAGACCGGCAGTCCACGGTGCACCGCCACCGCTCCGAGTCCGAGGTCGGTGAAGATCGTTTTGCCGATACCGCCGAAGATGTCATAACAGGCGATGAGAGTCCCGAAGCCGGCGAGCGCCAGGCCGATCACGATCGGCCGGCGGAAACAGAGGAACAACCCGAGCGCGGCGCAGACGATGGCGACGATTCCGAGGTACGCCGCGGACTCGTAGTAGTTGCTGAGGTTCGTGAACCAAAAGCTGCCTTTGATCGGCAGGCCGTAGTAGCCCTGCACGAACGCCAAGTTCAAAAGCGACGGGACGAGGCCGCCGTCGAGGTGCTTGCCCGAACGCGCCGAGTGCGCGACGACCGAGATGCCGGGCAGCCACAGCGGCGCCGACAGCGCGAAGCCGGCCGCCGAGCCGACAAATACGCGCCCGAGCCCACGCCATTCGAGCTTGCGGTCGCGCACGAGCATCACGAGCGCGGCGACGCCTGCCGCGCCGAGCAGCGCCGGCCCCATGATGACGTACATCTCGGGGAATCCCCCGTAGATCGCGAACGCCACCGACACGGCCAGCAGCCAGAGGTCGCGGGCTCGCCGACGGGACCGGTAGGCGAGCACGACCCCGGCGAGGATAAAGCCGGACCACGCCACCGGCCCCGAGATCGACCACCCGAGCCACCCGGCGAAGCTCCCCGACAGCATGAAGGAGATCCCGCCCAGGGTCGCGCCCGCCGCCTTGGTCCCGAGCACCCGGCAGCAGACGTACGTACCGATACCGGCGATCAGCAATTTGCCGAGGACGGTCACCAGGAACGAGGCCGAGAGCGGGAAAAGATAGGCGATCAACGTCGGCAGCGCGAGCGCTGCGGATTCGAAATTGAACAGTTGGGGCAGTCCCGTTCCCGCTGTCGAGTTCCACAGCGGGATCGAGCCGTGATGGACAATGCGCCAATCGATCGCGTTCCACGGAACACCCTGGTCGCCGACGTCGCCCGCCAGGTGGTTGTGCGACGCCGAGGTGAAGATCATGCGGGTCAGAACCGAAGCGTTCGAGACGAGGTCGGACGGGCCGAAGCTGAAGCCGTCCTTGATCGACGGCGCCAGGTACAAGAGCGCGACGATCACGACGATCAAAAGACCGAGCACGTCGCTCCGATATCGCCACGAGAAGAACGCCCCGAGATCCCGACGTCTTGAGGGCGCTTCGGCTTCGGTCACGTTGTCGATGAGCTCCATCGATGCGAGGAAACAACGACTGACGCCTTGTGGAATTCGCGGATGGTCTCGTATCCAGAAAGTGCCATCGCCGCCCGCAACGCCCCGAAGAGGTTCGTCCGCCCGCTCGCATCGTGGGCCGGACCAGTCAGGATCTCCGCGAGCGGCCCGAGCACGGGAACCTCGACAAGGCCGCTGCGCGGCAAGCTCGGATGGCCAGCTGCCGCCGCGACGTAGCGACCACCCCCTGGAGCCTCTTCCGCCGCTGCGAGGGGCGCCGCGAGCATCACCGCGTCGGCTCCGCATGCGAACGCCGCAGCAAGATCGCCACCTTCTGCGATCGGCGCATCCGCGATCACTTGGACATAAAAGCCCGTCTCTTCGAGATGTCGGCTGCGCGCACCCGCCGCGTCCGCGATCGTGGTCGCGATGGGCGCTCCGACACCAAGGACGCGACGCGAGTCGTCGGCGAACTCACCGGGGCCCACACCGACCAACACCCCCATCGCGCCGGTCCGCATCAGGTGCAAAGCAGCGGCATAGGACGAACAGCCGCCGACGATCACCGGCAAATCGAGCGCGCGAACGAACGTTTCGAGATCGAGCGTGATGTTCGAGCGCGAGACGTGCTCCGCAGAGACGGTGATCCCGGCGATCACCAAGACGTCGAGTCCGCCATCGATTGCCGCAGGCACAAGTTCTTCGGCGCGCTGCGGCGTTACCGCGCCGCAGGCGACCGCACCCTGCGTCACGATCGCGCGCACGCGCGCTGTAACGAGCTCAGCGCGAACCGGTTGCGCGTATGCCTCCTGGACACGTCGCGTCACTTCGGATGGATGCGCATGAGCGATCTTTTCGAATACCGGCAGCGGATCCTCATAGCGCGTCCACAGACCTTCCAAGTCCAGGCAGGACAAACCCCCAAGGGCGTCGATCGCGACGGCGGTCCTTGGCCCGACAATTCCATCTCGGGGTGCGGCGACAAACGGCAGCGCGAAGCGGAACGCCTCGAATTGCCAAGAGATGTCGACGTCGTTCGCGTCTCGGGTCCGCCGCGACGGCACGATGGCGATCTCGTCGAGGCTGAACGCGCGCCGGGCGCTCTTGCCGATGCCGATTTCGACGTCTGCCACCGGATTCCGCTCCCAGCAAAGAGGTGTCTGTGCGCTCCGACCTCGGCGCGCGCCGCGGCGAGGCTACACGGTGGGCTTTTCCGCTCCGAGGAGGATGCGGGTCAGCAACAACGACAGGATCCGCGCCGAGAGTCCCCAAACGAGCTCGGAGCCGAGCTCGGGAATCCCAGCGAAGAACGTCATCTCAAGGTTCTCTGCCCCTGCGGTCCAGACCTCCTGCCAGGACGCGCCGTCGGCGGCCAGCGCACAAAGCGGCACTTCGAGGATTTCGGCAACCTCGACGCGGTCGCGCTCGAGCGGCGGGCGGTCCCGGACGACGCCGACGAACGGCACCACACGCGCGTCGCCGCGGCGTCGCCCGAGCGCCGGGAACGCCCCGATCACCTCGACGTCGGCACGCTTGAGCCCGATCTCCTCCTCGGACTCGCGCAAGGCAGCCTCGAGCGGTGTCTCCCCGGCTTCGACGTGACCACCGGGAAATGCGATGTGCGTCGGGTCGATGACGAGGTCGTCAGCGCGCCGGATGAGCACGACGTTCGCCTCGTCGTCGATCTCTTCCATCGCGACGAGCACGGCGGCTTCTGCCGAACCTTCGCCGAACTCCGGGGAGCGAACCGACGCGAACGCCTCGCGCACACGATCGACAGGAATGTGCGCGCGCGCCGTGGTGTCGATTTCGGTCCAACGTGGACTGACTCCGGCACGGGCGTCTTCTGGGCGCGGGACTTGCTGGCGATAGGACGCCGTCATCGCTGCGACACGACGGCTGACCTTATCGAGACGCGAAAGGGGCCGGATCAACCGACCCCCTCGCAGTTCGTGATCTCGTGTTGCCTTTACATCATCCCCATGCCACCGGCTCCGGCCGCGGAGGGTTCGGGCTTCTTCTCCGGCTTGTCGGCGACAAGCACCTCGGTCGTCAACAGCAGGGCCGCGATCGAGGCCGCGTTCTGCAACGCCGAGCGCGTGACTTTCGCCGGGTCGATGATCCCGGTCTTCACGAGATCCTCGAGCGCGCCGGTCATCGCATTCAGGCCGGTCGTGCCCTCGACCGACGCCACCTCGCGCACCATCACCGAACCCTCGAGGCCAGCGTTGATGGCGATCCACTTCAGTGGCTCCTCGAGCGCACGCGAGACGATCAACGCGCCGGTCTGCTCGTCGCCCGAGAGCTTCGAAGCCCGATCTTCGACCGCCGCGCGGCTGCGCAGGAGAGCCGTGCCTCCGCCTGCGACGATCCCTTCTTCGATCGCGGCACGCGTCGCGGACAGAGCATCCTCGATGCGGTGCTTCTTCTCCTTGAGCTCGACCTCGGTCGCAGCGCCCACGCGGACGACCGCCACACCCGCGGCGAGCTTCGCCAGTCGCTCCTGGAGCTTTTCACGATCCCAGTCGGAGTCGGTCTCGTCGATCTCGTGACGGATCTGCGCGATGCGCGCCTTCACATCGGACTCGCTGCCCGAGCCGTCGATGATCGTCGTGTCATCCTTCGTGACGACGACGCGGCGCGCGTGCCCGAGGACGTCGAGCGCCACCGAGTCGAGCTTCAGCCCGACCTCTTCGGAGACGACCTGACCGCCGGTGAGGACCGCCATGTCGGCGAGCGTCGCCTTGCGCCGTTCGCCGAAGCCCGGCGCCTTGACGGCGACGGACTGGAATGTGCCGCGGATCTTGTTCACGACCAGGGTCGCGAGCGCCTCGCCGTCCACATCCTCGGCGATGATCAGAAGCGGCTTGCTGGTCTGCATCACTTTTTCGAGGACGGGCACGAGATCGTGGACCGCCGAGACCTTCGAGTCGACGAGCAGGATCGACGGGTCCTCTAGCACCGCCTCTTGACGCTCGGGGTCGGTGACGAAGTACGGGGAGAGGAACCCCTTGTCGAACTGCATACCTTCTGTGAACTCGAGCTCGAGTCCGAAGGTGTTCGACTCTTCGACGGTGACCGTGCCGTCCTTGCCCACCCTGTCGATCGCGTCAGCGAGCACGTCTCCGATCGACTGGTCCGCAGCCGAGATCGCGGCGATCTGCGCGATTTCGGCGCGGCCCTCGATCTCGCGCGCCTGGGACTTGATCGACTCGACGGACGCAGCGACGCCGCGCTCGATGCCGCGCTTCAAAGCGATCGGATTGGCTCCGGCGGCGACGTTACGCAGCCCCTCGCGGACGAGCGCTTGCGCAAGCACCGTCGCCGTCGTCGTCCCGTCGCCGGCGATGTCGTTCGTCTTCGTCGCGACCTCGCGGACGAGTTGCGCGCCCATGTTTTCGTAGGGGTCGTCGAGCTCGATCTCCTTCGCGATCGTCACGCCGTCGTTCGTGATCGTCGGCGCGCCCCACTTCTTGTCGAGTACGACGTTGCGTCCCTTCGGCCCGAGCGTCACCTTCACTGTGTCGGCGAGCTTGTTGACCCCCGTTTCGAGGCTGCGGCGCGCTTGTTCATCGAACTTGAGAATCTTCGGCATCAGGCGGACACCTTCGCGAGCACGTCACGGCCCGAGAGGATGAGGAGGTCCTCACCGTCGATCGTGATCTCGGTGCCCCCGTACTTCGAGTAGACGACCTTGTCGCCGACCTTCACATCCAAGGGGATGAGCTCACCGGTGTTCTCGGCGCGGCGGCCCGGGCCGACGGCGAGGACTTCGCCCTGCTGGGGCTTTTCTTTGGCGGTGTCGGGGATGACGAGACCCGAGGCCGTCTTCTCCTCGGCCTCGCTCGGTCGGACGACGATCCGGTCGTCGAGCGGTTGCAGATTCATTTGGGCGGCCTCCTTGGGCTCGTTAGCACTCTAATGATTTGAGTGCCAACCATACCGCCGCCGCAACGGACTGGCAAACGCCTGGCGAGAGTGCTGGCGGGCGCGCGAAAGCCCTGTTGAGAGGGGTGGAAGCCTGGCCATGGTCGCACAAGACCGCTCGCTCGGTCAGCACCCTTTCCGACGCGCCCCCCGAGGCGCTTCGGGGTGGTGTCGTTCGTCTCGGCTCCGACAGCCTGAAGTTGGTGGTGATCTTGGTCGCCGTCCACGTCGTCGCAGCGTCGTGGTGGTGCTCTCGGTGACGTTCGCGGCGCGGGCGAGTCCCGCGCCACCACTGCGCGCCGGGTAGTGGCGATCCTTGAACGGCGCGGTGGTGGGCTGTCCGTGCTCCGTTGCGTATGGTGTGGCGGGAGGTGCCTGAGTGACCCGAACGAAGAAAATCGCGAGATCGGCGCGTCCGCAGCGCCGTAACCCGGCACACCTCCCCGCCCGATGAAGATCCACGTCTTCGGCACCCGAGGCTCGACGCCGACGCCGGGTCGCGACTTCGTCCGCTATGGCGGCCACACCTCCTGCCTCGGGATCGCCCTCGACGGCGGGCCGCCGAGCCTTTTCGTCGACGCCGGCACCGGGATTCGTGGCGCCGACGCCGTTTTTGACGGCCAGTCCTTTCGCGGGTCGGTCCTTTTCGGACACCTTCACTGGGATCACACCCAGGGATTGCCGTTCTTTTCCTCGGCGGACCGAGAAGATGCCCGCGTCGACGCCTACCTTCCCGCGCAGAGCGGAGGGGAAGCCGTCTTCGAACGCTTCATGTCGCCGCCCAACTTCCCAATCACGCCTGCCGGCTTGCGCGGGGCGTGGAGCTTCCACGCCCTCGAGTCCGGCGAACACGAAGTCGAAGGATTCTCCGTGCTCGCGCTCGACATCCCCCACGGGGGCGGCAGAACCTTCGGCTACCGGATCTCCGACGGCCGCGCCAGCCTCGCCTACCTCTCGGACCACTGCCCGACCAACCTCGGCCCGGGAGCCGACGGCTTCGGCGAGTACCACGACGCGGCGCTCGCCCTCACCGATGGTTGCGACCTCGTCTTCCACGACTCGCAATACACGCCGGAGGAGCTGCCGACAAAGGCGCATTACGGCCACGCCGCCTATCCGTATGCCGTCGGCCTCGCCGCGGCAGCGAAGGCCCGCGAAGTGGTGTTGTTCCACCACGATCCGTCGCGCACCGATGACGAAGTCGACGCGATCGTGAAAGAGTGCGCCGACGCGCCGCTACCGGTGCGCGCCGCCGTCCAGGACACGGTGATCACGCTCGGCTGATCGAAGCGGCGGCGTTGGTCACGACGCCCAGGAATACGTCACGTAGCCTGTTGCCATGTCGATCCGCGTCGTCCTGGCCGAGGACGATTACCTCGTTCGCGAAGGTGTCGCGCGACTGATCGCCACCGAGGACGACCTCGAGTTGGTCGCGACGTGCGCGGACTACACCTCGCTGCTCGAAACCGTCGACGCCGAACATCCCGACGTTTTGGTGACCGACATCCGCATGCCACCGACGGGCACCGACGAGGGGATCCGCGCCGCGAACGAACTGCACACGCGCAATCCGGACGTGGGAGTCGTCGTCTTGAGTCAGTTCTCCGAGCCGAGTTACGCGCTCGCGTTCTTGGAGCACGGATCTCGCGGGCGCGCGTATCTGCTCAAAGAGCGGGTCTCGGACATCAAACAGCTCGCCGACGCGATCAGGGAGACAGCTGAGGGCGGCTCGGTGATCGATCCGATCGTCGTCGACGCGCTCGTCGCGGCGAGATCGCGCGCGCAGAACTCGCCGCTGCGTCTGCTCACTCCGCGCGAGACCGAGATCCTCGCCGAGATGGCGACCGGCAAGAACAACGCCGCCGTCGCCGCCGCGCTCGTGCTGTCGGAGCGGGCGGTCGAAAAGCACATCAACTCGATCTTCTCCAAGCTCGGGCTCTCCCAAGAGCTCGACGTCCATCGCCGGGTGAAGGCCGTCCTGCTCTTTCTGTCCGACCGCGCCGACTGAGCGGCGCCGTGGTGGTGCCACTCCCCGCGCCCTCGTGCTGGCAGTCGTCCGATCCTCCACCGCGAACTGCGAAAATGGCCTCGTGAGCGACGAGAAGGTCGGTGTCCTGATCGTCGATGATCAGGCACCGTTCCGCATGGCTGCCGCAGCGGTCGTTCGCGCCACGAAGGGGTTCGTCGTGGTCGGCGAGGCGAGATCTGGCGAGGAAGCCGTCGAACTCGCCGCCACCCTCGAGCCCCAGCTGGTGCTGATGGACATCAACATGGACGGCATCGGCGGCATCGAAGCGACGCGCCGCATCGTCGACGCCCACCCGTCGGTGCGCGTGGTTCTTTTGTCCACCTACGACGTCGACAGCCTCCCCGCCGACGCGGCGACGAGCGGCGCGGTGGCCTACGTGCACAAGGAACAGTTCGGTCCCGATGTTTTGGCGAACGCCTGGGAGGGAAAGCTCCCGCTCACTTTCTGACCCTGAGCGCGGACGACGCGCTCTCCCCCGCTCCGTTCCCCGACGCCGCCGCCTGATTGCTCAACGGCAGACGCCCGGAGATCTTCGTCCCTTTGCCGGGCGACGACTCGACTGCCACCGAGCCACCGATCGCGCCGACTCGGTCGCGCATGTTGACGAACCCCGCGCCGTGTCCTTTCGCGCCCTGCAGATCGAAGCCGGCGCCGTCATCGGTGACCTCGAAGAACAACGTCCCTTCGCGTTCGTGGACGCGGACGGTTGCGTTCGCTCCCTCGCCGGCGTACTTGCCGGCGTTCTGCAGCGCCTCCATGCAGCAGAAGTAGACGGCGGCCTCCTCTTCAGGTGAGTAGCGGCCGAGCCCCTCGGCCTCGACATCGGTCGGGATCGCGGCGCGGCCAGCCGCGGATCGCAACGCCTCTTCGATACCGCGATCGATGAGCAACGGCGGGTAGATACCGTGCGCGAGCGCGCGCAGCTCTTGCACCGCGTCCTGCAGCTCGCCGCCGAGCTGATCGAGGATCTCCGCGGATCCTGTCGGGTCGGTCTCGACCAACTGGCGCGCCAGGCGGACGTTGACGGCCAGCGCGACGAGGTGCTGCTGTGCCCCGTCGTGCAGGTTGCGCTCGATCTGGCGGCGCGCGGCGTCCGACGCGGCAACGATGCGCGCCCTCGAAGCGCGCAGTTCGTCGGCTTGGCGCCGGACTTCGTCCAAGGACTCCTGCAGCGCCGAGTCCAACTCCACATTGTGCAGCGCCAGTCCGAGTTGGCGGGCGAGCTCGACGAGCGTCGTGTCGTCGTTCTCGCTGAAGCGCTCACCGTCGGCCTTGCGCGTCGCTATGACGAGGCCGAGAACGCGCCCCGAATGCGTCGTCGGCGCGACGCGCAGCGAGAAACCTTCGCGGCCCTCCAAGAGCTTCGGCATCCAGATCTCGAGCCAGGCGTTGCCCGAAACCCCGGCGCGGGCGACGACCGACTCCTCACTCGAGCCGAGCACGATTCTTTTCGGCGGCGCATCGGGCACCGAAACCGCGCGCTCGAGCACCCCACCGGATCCGGTCCAGATCTCCGCACAAGAAAGCGCCAGCGTCTTGCGCAGTGACTCGACAACCTGCAACAAGAGCTCTTCGAGCGGCATCGCCCGGGTGAGGCGGGTCGCGAAGGTGCGAAGGACGGTGTCGGGCGCCTCGCGCTCGCCGTAGACGACGCGGTTGGCGAACGCCTTCAAGCGCGTCCGCGCCGGGCCGTAGAGGAGCGCCGAGACAACGGCGGCGATCATCGAAAGGATGAGCAGCGTGCGCTCGCCCTTTGTCGGCGTGTGCCCGATCCCCAAGATGACGAGCAAGTAGACGACGACGACCACCCCGGTCAGCCCGGCGACCGACACCGACCAGGCGAGCAGCCGGTCGATGCGCGTCGCGAGGCTCGTTAGCGCTCCGGCGCCGACGGCGACGGCGATCGGCACGATGGCAACGGTGATGACGAGCGCCTCGCGCGTCGGCCACCCCCAAAAGAGCCGCAACGCCTCGGCGAGCACCACCATTTCGACGCCGACCGACACCGCCCAGCCGAACCACTGCATCCGCTGGCGCTCGAGTCCGGCCGAACGGCGGTAGCGGCGGCGGGCGCCGACGAGGCCGATCGGCACCGCCACGAGCAGCTCGACCCCAACCGGCCACAGCGGCAGCGCGGGGCGATCGCTCCAGACACCGAAGCCGACGCCGATGCCGGCCAGATAGCCGGCCCCGATCGCGAACCGGCTCAGCCGGCAGGTGCCGTCGGGCAGTCCGAGCAGGACGTGCATCGTCGACACCGGCAAGATGCACAGTGCGAGCGGCTCGGCGAGTCGGGCCGCCGTGACAAGACCGCCCGGGACTGCGATGCCGTGGGCGTGCGCCGCGACGAGCGCCGCGGAAACGACCGCCGCCGAGGCGAAGAACGTCGCCGACAGAACGAGCAGCGGCTGGCGCTCCTTCGGCTTCAGCGCGAGGGCGAATCCTCCGGCGAGCGCGAAGCAACCGACGACGACCGCCCGCACGACCTGGGTCAGCAGATCGCCGCGATGGTCGACGACCGGTGCCGCGACCGCTCCGGCGAGCGCCGCCGCGGCAAGCAAGAGCCCCGGCCCGAACACGAGATGCCGCCGCGACGCCGGCACGGCCGTCTCGCGGCGCACGCCCAACTGACTGACGACGATCGGGGCGTCCATCACTCGTAGATCGCGACGTCGATCTCCGCTTCGATCACGCGCTCGTGGTGCTGCTCGACGTCGGACTCGATGCGACCGTCGCGCATGTGGACGAGGCGAGACGCCGGGGCAGCGACGTGCTCGTCGTGGGTGACCAAAAGGATCGACTGACCTCCGGCGTGCAGGCGCCGGAACAGTTCGAGGACTTCGAAGCCGCCTTCGGAGTCGAGCGCGCCGGTCGGTTCGTCGGCGAGAAGAAGCGTCGGCGCGTTGGCGAGCGCCCGCGCGATCGCGAGCCGCTGGCGCTCGCCGCCAGAGAGAAGTCCTGGCGCGGCGCGTGCCTTGTCGGCGAGGCCGAGCAGATCGAGCAGGTCCCGCGCCCGGCTCTCTGCTTGCCGCCGCCGAAGACCGGCGACCACGGCCGGGAGTGTCGCGTTCTCGAGGACGGTCATTCCTTCCAAGAGGTTGAAGAACTGAAAGACGATGCCGATGTGTCGTCGACGCATCAATGCGAGCTCGTCCTCGTCCATGCCGGACAACGCCTCGCCCGCGACGAAGATCTCCCCGTCGGTCGGTACGTCGAGTCCCGCGACGAGGTTGAGAAGCGTCGACTTGCCGCATCCCGACGGTCCCATGATCGCGACGAACTCCCCGTCGTCGATGGACAGGTCGACTCCCCGCAGCGCCCGCACCGGCGCGCCTTCGGTCTCGTAGGTCTTGCGCACTCCGCGCGCCTGCATCACGGTCATCGATCCGCTCCTGCCACTTGAGCCGCTACCTTCCAGGCGCCGACCAAACCCGAGCGCCCTTTCACCGTTGACGGCGGGATCGGCTCCGCCGTGATCGGGTCACACAACGCCGCGTGCGTCGCGTCGGCGAGCACGGTCTCTCCGGGCTCTGCCCACTGCTGGATGCGCTGCGCGAGGTTCACCGTGTCGCCGACGACCGTGTACTCCAGGTGCTCGTCCGAACCGAGCAGTGCCGCCGCCACCTCTCCGGTCGTGATGCCGATGCCGAGGCCGAATTCCGGCAGACCTTCTTCGCGCCAGCGCTCGTTGACCGCGTTTTGTGCGAGGTGCATCGCCAACGCGGCGCGCAGTGCCTTGTCGGCGTGGTCGGTGATCGGAACCGGTGCGCCGAAGACGGCCATCACCGCGTCGCCGACGAACTGCATGACGGTGCCGCCCTCTGCGATCACCGCCCGGTTCATCTCGCCGCGGTGCACGTTCAGCTGCCCGGCGAGCGCGCTCGGATCGGCGCGTTCGGCGATCGTCGAGTAGCCGCGGATGTCAGACATCAAGACGCTCACGGTGAGCTGCACCGTCTCGCCGGGACGGCACCCCTCGTCACGAAGCATCCGGGCGACACCGCCCGGGAGCAGCCGGCTGAGCGTCTCTCCCTGTTCTTCTCGGTCGACGATCGCTTCGTGCAGTTTGCGCAGCTGGCGGAGCGACCGGCGCCCACCGCTGCTCGCGTCCTTCGCCAGGCGGAGGAACAGCCGCTCGACCGCCTCCGCCGTCGCCGCCGGGGTCGTGTTCGTCGCGACGGCGATCGCCTTGATCGGGCGGCCCTCGGCGACGAGCTTCAACAGATGTTCGTCGGATTCGTCGAGCCCGCCCGAGTCGGTGACTGGATGGACCATCGACTCGACGATCGCCGGATCGAGCACCGAACCCCCCGTCGCGACGGTCCGCACGGCCCGGGCGAGCTGGTCGCCTTGCGCGACGCGGTCCTTCAAAAGGTACGCGTAGCCGGCCGACCCTTCGGCGAGGAGCGAGATCGCATACTCCGGATCGTCGAATTGGGACAAGACGACGACCCCAGTCCCGGGATGGCGCTTGCGGATCTCGTGGGCGGCGTCGATGCCTTCTTGTTGGAAGTTCGGCGGCATCCGGATGTCGGTGATCACCACGTGTGGCGCGAGACGTTCCGACTCCGAGACCAGTTCATCATAATCACCGGCCGTCCCGAGGAGTTCGAAGTCGCGTTCCAGCATGAGCAACGCCTTTACACCTTCTCTGACGATCAAATTGTCGTCGGCGAGAAAGACGGTGATCGTCGGCCCCCCAACGCCTCGATCGCGTCCCGCTATCTGCCGTTCCTCCTCGAGCGTCGACACGTCAGCCCTGTTCCCGCCGGTGTCCGCTCGCGAGTTCTTTCAGGACGTTGCTGTCGAACTGGTCGGCCGACGCGAAGGCGAGCTTGCACTTGGTCACTGCGCGCACGGACGCGGTGCGCTTGCCGCCCTCGAGCGCGGCGCGCTCTCCGTGGATCGACCCAGGACCGCATTCGACGAGCGGCTTGCCGTCGACCTCGACGCGCACGACACCGTCGAGGACCAAGAACAGATCGCGACCGGCGTCGCCTTGCTCGAGGATTGTCGAGCCTTCCGTGACCGTCGCGAGGCGCGGTCGCTCGCCGCCGCGCATCAAAACCTCCGACATTTCGCGTTCGAGCGCCGTCTCGATCGCCGTCGTGAGCGCCCGCGAGTCGCGGTCGCCCCACGGACTGTGGACGCCGAAGGCGCGGCGGTACCAGTTCGAGAAGTCGATCAGCCCGGACTTCTGCTCGAGCTTGCCGTCCGGTCCATAGATCCAGTGCCGCGGAAATGAGCTCGCGCCGCGTACCTCGATGCGCGTCCGGCCGTCGACAAAAATCGTCAGGGCGAGCGTCGTCCAGACCAACGGTGCTGACAGCTGAACAAACGGCGCGCGTCGGACGCGCCGCGGCGCCGGAATGCCCGTCCGCCCTCCGGCCGTTTGGACGAACGTCACGCTGCGGTCAGTGACGATCGGCTCGGGGCGTATGTCGGGAAGCGGCACCGCCTGGAATGTCTTCTCGATGCCCGCGAGCCGCACCGTCGTCGAACCGATCACCCCACCACCGGACTGTCCGTAGTCGACGATCCGGCCGTTGGCGGTTTCGATGAAGCCGCGCAGTTCGTTGGCGAAACGGAAACGGTCCGCCAGGCGCAGCTCCTCGAGGTCCGTCACGATCTCGGGGGGTGCGTTGTCGTAGTGGGTGATCCCGATCTCGAAGGGCGCCCGTACTGCGACGCCGCTGATCGCCTCTGACGGGATCCACGAGATCGAAGTGACCGAAGCCTCGCTGCGCATCGTCGCCCCCCAACCGGGCCTTCGAGCCCGCTCCGCCCACGCTGGACACGTGGGTTTTCGTGCACCCAGTGTGCCGCCGACGGGCGATTTCGCAAAGGGTGAGGACCGGTGTTCGCGACGGGGGCAGACACCCCCAGGTCATCGGGCCTTCGCGCCCTAGACCGGTTCACAGGTCGCGCCGCAGCCGCCCTCGTCGGAGGTCGGAGAGCGCCGTCTCGGCGGCATGCACCCCGCACATGCCGTGGACGCCGCCGCCGGGCGGAGTCGACGCCGAGCAGAGGTAGACGCCTTTCAGCGGCGTGCGGTACGGATTCCACCGCACGACGGGCCGGAAGAGCGTCTGGAGGAGGTTCGCCGCGCCGCCGCCGATGTCGCCGCCGACGTCGTTCGGGTTCTCCTTCTCGAATCGGGCTGGGCCGCGCACCGCTCTCGTCGCGACGACGTCGCGAAAGCCAGGGGCGAAGCGCTCGATCTGGGCTTCGATGCGTCCTGTCATGTCGAGGTCAGACCCGTTCGGGACGTGGCAGTACGCCCACAACGTCGCGCGACCGACAGGCGCTCGCGACGGATCGATCACGCCCGGCTGCACGACGATGCAGAAGGGCCGGTCGGGATGGCGACCCTCGGCGACATCGGACTCCGAGCGCGCGACCTCCTCGAAGGAGCCGCCGACGTGCACCGTTCCTGCCACCCGGCAGACAGGAGACGTCCACGGGACGGCACCGTTCAGCGCGTAGTCGACCTTGAAGACGCCGGGTCCGTACCGGAAGTGCTCGAGCGCGCGCCGGTAGCGCCTCGGAAAAGCGTCGCCGGCGATCCGGGAAAGGGCGCGGGGTGCGACATCAAAGAGCACGATCTCAGCGTTCCCCACGTCGGAAAGACCCCTCACCCATGATCCGCACGTCAGCTTTCCGCCGTGCCCTTCGAGTTCGCGCACGAGCGCGTCGACGACCATCGAGCTGCCGCCGCCCACGACCGGCCAGCCAGTCGAGTGCGCGAGCGTCGTGAGCAAGAGCGCGAACGACGCCGTCAAGGGTTGATCGAGCGACAACATGGAGTGCGCGGCGACGCCTGCAAGGAGCCCGCGCGCCTCGTCGGAAGAGAAGCGTCGCGAAAGCTGGCGAGCGGAACGGAGACCGAGCGCGGCAAAGCGGGCCATCGTTATCGGATGAGCAGGCGGTTTGCGGATCGGTGCGAGCACCTCCGGAACGAACTGATCGCGGTCGCGCACCATCCACGAGAAGAGTCGCCTGTACGGGTCACGATCCGCGCCGAGCGACTCCGCCGTGTCGTCGACGCCCCCGCGCACCGCGCCAGCCCGTCCGTCGTCGAGCGGGTGCGCGACAGCGACCTCTGGCACCAATAGTTCGACGCCGAGTGCCGGCCAGTCCTCAGTACGAAAAAAGGGCGACTCGGCAAGTAGCGGATGCACCGTCGAGCAGAGGTCGTGAACGAAGCCCGGTTCGGTCACCTCAGCGCTGCGACACCCACCACCGGGTGTCGACGACCCCTCGAGGACTTCGACTTCAAGGCCGTGCCGCGCAAGCTCGATCGCAGCCGCGAGCCCGTTCGGACCGGATCCGACGACGACCGCTCGGTTCGACTTCGCGCCGGTGCTTCGACGAGGAAGCGCCGATGGTGATCCCACGCTCTCCCCGATCGACGCGTTAGTAGGGGCGCTCGGGTGCGCTCACTCGAACTTCACGCTCCGCCAACCTTCGACGACGCTGCGGTCGCCGTTTACTGCGACGGAATCCATATCTCCGTCGTCGCGGTGGAGGATCCATCGATACAGATCTGACGCCCGCCCCTGCACCGTTGCGTCGACGCCTCCGGCGATGATCTCGACCCGATTCGGCTCGAGGGCAAGCCGCCACTCCCCCGCGGTGTCCGTGGCGCGAAAAGCGATCGAGCCGTGGAGCCCTTCGACCGGCTCTGCGGCGATATAGCGCCGCAATAGACCGAGGAACTCGTCGACTCCGTCAGCGGCGAGCGCGACATCGATCGGAGAAAGAGACCTTGCGCCGAGCTCTGCGTCGACGCGGTGGATCGCTGTTTCCTGGGCCATACGACGGAACCAAAAGCGCGCCGGCGCGGGTACTCGATCCAACCAGTTCCAGACCATCTCGTCCTCGGCTGTCGCGCCCAGCGCGGCGACGAGGCGGGTGAGATTCGCGTCGTATTCGCTGGCAACGGCGTCGAAGTCGCCGGTCAGCTCATCGACCCGTCGCAGGTGGGGTCGCGTCCGCAGATGGTTTTCCAAGATGTTCGCCACCCAAGCGTGTACCGATGTCGCATGGCCGACTAGTGCCCGCATGTCCCAGCCTGGACAGCTCGGGATCTCAGCAGACGGCGATGTGCGCGCGACCTCGACGAGGCGCCATCCGTCGTCGCGAACGTGTTCGAGGTACGAGTGCCGATCCATCGGCGGCGAGTCTGGCACGTCGATCCGTCAGCGCGTCGCGGTCTCGATCCGACGAAGCGTCGGCAACCGAAGTCCCGGAGTAGCACCCGTTGCGAGATCGCTCGGACCGGCGTCGGCGAGGTTGACCGTCGCCGCCGCGGCGATCATCGCCGCGTTGTCGGTGCACATCTGCGGGCTCGGCAGGTACACCCCGAGCCCCGCTTCGCCTGCCGCCGACGAAAAGGCCCGACGCAGTGGGCCATTCGCTGCGACGCCGCCGGCGAGACAGATCGAACGCGCGCCCACCTGCTTGGCGCCGCGAACGGCTTTTGTCACGAGGATGTCGACGACCGCCTCTTGGAACGCCGCGGCGACATCAGCTCCGTCGATCTCGGGGTGCGCTTTCACGTGGCGCACCACAGCTGTCTTCAAGCCGGAGAACGAAAAGGTGAGCTCGTCGTCGATCATCGGGCGCGGGAATCGAACTCTCGTCGGGTCTCCCAGGGGGGCGAGGCGCTCGATTGCCGGACCTCCGGGGTACGCGAGGCCCAAAAAACGTGCCACCTTGTCGAACGCTTCGCCCGCCGCGTCGTCGACCGTCTCCCCGAGCACCTCGTAGCTGCCGAGAGCGGACATCTCGACGAGCAGGGTGTGTCCGCCCGATACGAGCAGCACGACCGCCGGCAGTTCGACGTCGGGATCCTCGAGCATCGAGGCGAACAGGTGGCCCTCGAGGTGATTCACCCCGGCGAAAGGGATCTCCCACGCGAGCGCGAGCGCCTTCGCGTACGAAACGCCGACGAGCAACGCCCCGATCAGGCCGGGACCGGTGGTCGCGGCCACCGCCTCGAGCGATGGTTCCTGCGGCGAAAGCCCTGCGTTCGCGAGCGCCTCGAGGACGACCGGCGTGATCCGCTCGAGATGGGCGCGTCCCGCGAGTTCCGGGACGACGCCACCGAATCGCGCGTGCAAGTCGACCTGACTCGAGACGATCGATGACCGAATGACGCGGCCGTCTTCGACAACGGCGGCCGCCGTTTCGTCACACGACGTTTCAATGCCGAGAACGAGCGTGCTCATTTTGAGGTCCGCTCGTCGACGCTTTCGCCGAGCGCACGACCGATCGAACGAAGTCGCTCGCCATAATGATCGGAATCCGCAGCGCCGAGGTGCATGACGAGGCCGTCTTCGCCCGTCGCGACGTAGTAGTTCTTACGGACGCCGACCGGGGCGAATCCGAGCCACTCGTACAAACGTTGGGCCGGCGCGTTCGACATCCGAACCTCGAGCGTGATCGATTCAGCACCCCAGTCGCGCGCGTCGGCGACGAATCGGTAGAGCAGACGGGCACCGATCTTGCGTTTCTGCCAGGACGGCGCGACCCCGATCGTCGTCACGTGCGCCTCGCCTGCGACGAGAATTCCCCCCGCGTAGCCGACGACGGTTCCGCCCGCGGTGGCGACGTAATAGCGCCGGGTCGCGCGTTGCGCGAGCTCGGAGAGATAAAGGCCCTGCGACCACGGCTCAGCGAAGATCTCACGTTCGATCGCGACGACAGCCTGGAGGTCACGCCGACGCATCTCGACGATGTCGACAACCTCGCCGTTGCGAGGCGGAAGCGGGAGGTCGATCCTGCGCCTCCGTGGCCGATGAAGCGTCAACGGTACGTCCCCGAAATCGTGGTCGTGCGCGTCTCGAAATTCGCAACGGCGTCAGCCTGGCGCAGGTAGACCGGTGCGACCGACACCGCATCCTCAACCACGCCTTGACAGAACCTGGCGAAGCCGATGCGGCCGACGGCTACGACCGACGGTGCGAAGAACATCTCGTCATCGATGATCCGCGCGTCGATGGATCGGTCAAGCTCGCCTGAAAGGCCCCTGGTCCCGTCGCCGACGAGCGCAACCGGACCTGACTTCGAAAGCCGCGAGGCAAACGTCTCTTTGCTACCGATCTCGAGCGAGCCGTCTTCGAATTCCCAAGCGACCTCGTCTCGGCGCATGTCGACCACCGGGACGATCGAAATGCCATCACCGAGGGCTCGCCGCGCCATTTCACGTAGCGCTTCGGTGCTACTCACAGCGACGACGGGGATCGAGAGCGCCAAGGCAAAGGCTTTGGCCGCTGCTATCCCAACGCGCAATCCGGTGAACAGACCCGGTCCCACGTCAACTGCGACCGCGCCAAGCGCTCGAGCAGGCGTGCCCGACTCGACGAGAACCCGCGTGATCGCCGGATGGAGGGTCTCGACGTGCAGCCGCCCGGGTCGGTTCGATGACGCCGCCAACACGCGATCGTCCTCGAAAACCGCCGCGCCGACTTCGAGCGTCGCCGTCTCCAGCGCAAGGAGCCTCATGCGGACCGCCTCTTCACGACATCCCGCTCGATACGCCCGACAGTGCCCGTTCGACACCTTCGTTCAAGGCGTCAAACCTCGACAACCAGCCCGCGTCCTCAGAACAGAAGGTGATCTGGCGCTGGTCGATCTCAGCGCCCGCTTCTTGAATGAGGGTGCATTCGAGCGCGTCCTGTCCGAACCGCGCGCGCAGTCGCTCGCCCCACTCGACGATCACGACGCAGCCGTCATCGAGCATCTCATTGAGCGCGAGGTCCGCCAGGTCGTCCCCGTCGTCGATTCGGTAACAGTCGACGTGCGCGATCGGCGGAGCGGATTCGTACCGGTGGCACAGCGTGAACGTCGGGCTCGTGACCCCCGACGCGCCGAGCGCTTCGACAATCGCCTTCGTGAGGGTCGTCTTTCCCGCGCCCAGCTCGCCGACGAGCAGGATGATGTCGCCGGGCACGAGCATGGAAGCGACCGCCGCGCCGACGCGCTTCGTCTCCCCGACCGCACGTGTCGTAACCGTGAAGGTGGAAGTGGGTTCGCTCACGCCGTGCCTTTGTCCGTCAACACACGCTTTGCTCGTACGAAGTCGGCGCGCATCTGCGCGAGCACCACCCCGCCGCCACGCAACGCCGCCGCAGGATGAAATGTCGGCACGAGCGCGCCGCGACCGAACCGATACGTCCGTCCCCTCAACCTGGTGACGCCGTCGGTCGCGCCGAGCAGCGCCCGCGCGGCGAAGTTGCCGAGGGTGACGATGACTGCCGGATCGACGGCGTCGACCTGGCCGTCGAGGAAGTGCCGGCAGGCGGCGACCTCTTCGGGATGCGGGTCGCGATTGTTCGGCGGTCGGCACTTCACGACGTTCGCGATGTAGCAGTCGGCGCGAGTCAAACCAATTTCCTCTTCGATCAGCCGGTCAAGCAGTTTGCCGGAGCGACCGACGAAGGGCTCGCCTTCGATGTCCTCGTCTCGCCCCGGTCCCTCGCCGACGAACATCAGCCGCGCGCGCGGCGACCCGGCGGCGAAAACGACGTTCGTGCGTCCGACGGCGAGCGGGCACGCGACACACGCCTTCGCAGCTCGCTCGAGCTCCGCGAGCGCGACCACGCTTCCATCGTAACCCTCTGACCAGGAGGTTCCCTCCGGCGGTACTAGGGACTGGCGGCGACTCGGTCCTTGTCAGCGACGTCGTCGCTGACAAGGACCGAGCGACGGGCGACCCGCGGCACGCGTGGCCCGATCCCACAGAGCACCTCGTAGGGGATCGTCCCGAGCCGCCGCGCCCACTCATCGGCGGTGATCTCCTCATCTCCTTGGCTGCCGATAAGCACCACACGCTCGCCGACCCCGACGTCGTCGCGACCGCAGTCGACGATGAGCTGATCCATCGTCACCGTGCCGCAAATCCGCCGCCGCTTTCCTCGGATCAGCACCTCGCCACCCTCGGATCCGAGGCGGCGGGTGACGCCGTCGGCATACCCGAGCGGGACGACGGCGACCCGGCTGTCGTTCGGCAACGGAATGGTGCGGCCGTAGCTCACCCGCTCGCCGGCTTCGAGTTCCCGCACGAGGTGCACCTGGGCGATCAAGGAAAGCACCGGATCCAAGGAATCGCGATCGCCGACCCGCCGGGCTTCGTCCTCGAGGATCGCCGCCACCTTCGCCGAAGGTGCGTATCCGTACGATGCGATCCCGCAGCGGACGAGGTCGAATCGGCTGCTCGGATGGGCGATCGCCCCGGCGGAATTCGCGGCATGCAACACGGATGGAGTGATGCCTGCTTCGCGCAGGCGCGCCGTGACGAGACCGAACCGATCGAGCTGTCCCTGTGTGAAGCCGTCGTCCGGGTCGTCGGCGACGGCGAAGTGCGTCCACAGTCCCTCGAGCCTGAGTCCCGGTGCCTCGGCGATCGACTCGCATAGCGCAAGGACATCAGCGGGGTCAGCGCCCACTCGGTGCATCCCGGTGTCGACCTTGACGTGCACCGGCGCCGTGCTCTGAAGTCGGCGCGCCGCTCGATTCGCGGCGGCGATCGCGTGCGGTCGATAAAGCGACAGCGTCACTCCAGCCGCGATGAGCGCCTCCATCGCGTCCTCGGGTGGCTCCATGAATATGAGGATCGGCGCATCTATTCCGGCCTCCCGGAGGGTGATCGCTTCCTCAGCGAGCGCCACGCCGACCGATGTTGCACCGCCCGAAATGGCCGCTCGCGCGACGTCGATCGCGCCGTGGCCGTAGCCGTCGGCCTTCACGACTGTGCAGAGCTTCGCTGGCGCAACGATTCGGGTAAGTAGCGCCGCGTTGTGTTGCACGCGGCCGAGATCAACCTCCGCCCACGCCTGCCGATACGTTGCGTTCATTCCGACTCAGCCGCTTCGGAGTAGCTCGACAGCGTCGAGGCGATGAGGAGCGGCAGGTCCGAGGCTTCGAGTCCCTCGGTGAATCCGAGTGAGGCTGCGAGGCCGTGCACGTGTGCGCCAAGCGCGGCGGCGAGGAACGGCTCCATTCCGCGGGCGATGAACGCGCCGATCACCCCCGAGAGGATGTCGCCGGTCCCCGCGGTCGCGAGCCGGGGCGATCCGGATGTCGCGAACAGAACCTCACCAGAAGGCGCGGCGACGATCGTCGTCGACCCTTTCAACAGCACGATCGCTCCGAGTTTCCGAGCGAGATCTCTCGTCGCCGCCACCCGATCGACCCCGGGAGCCTGTCCTGTGAGTCGCGCGAATTCGCCGTCGTGTGGAGTGAGGACCGTCGCTGCGTGCCGGCGCTCAAGGATCTTCGCCGCGTCGTTGGCGGCACCGAAGGGGATCAATGCGTCGGCATCGATCACCACCGGCACGTCGACGCGCTCGACGAACTCGGCCACCGCTCGGCCGGTCGATTCCTTCCGTCCGAGCCCGGGACCGATCACCACAGATTTGCAGCGAGCGCACCCGTCGAGAGCGGCTTGCACCCAGTCCCCCGCAGGGAGCTCGAATTCCACGGCTTCGAGCACCGGGATCGTCCCCGGCGGCACGCCGGGAGACGCCAGTCTCACCATCCCCGCACCCGCACGCACCGCGGCCGACGCGGCAAACGCCGCGGACCCGTACATCCCAGGCGAACCGGCAATGATGCCGAGCGCGGTCTTCCACTTGTTCGAGTCGCGTGCACGAACGGGAAGCGACTCGATATCAGCGGTTTCGACGAGGTGGATTTGCGCCGAGCTTGTGTCGAGCCCGATCTCCTCGGTGACGACGATCCCACTGCGCAAGGCGCCCTCGCCAAGAAGCAATCCGGGTTTCAGCGCGCCAAAGGTGACCGTGAGGTCCGCGTAGACCGCGTCGTCGGCCGCGGCCCCCGTGTCGGCGGCGACGCCAGAAGGGATGTCGACAGCGACGACGATCGAAGCTGGAGGCGGTTGGGGGGCTCGGTAATCGCCGCGGAAGCCCGTGCCGAAAGCGGCATCGATCACCAGGTCGCATTCGGGCAGGTGCCAGGGCGCTTCGTTCGCCGGGATGACGGTGACGCGAGCGCCCCGCTGTGCGAGATGACGCGCCGCCGTGCGTCCGTCGTCGCCGTTGTGCCCCTTCCCGGCGACGACAACGACCCGGCGTCCGTACGTGCCGCCCATCGCCGCAATCGAGAACCTCGCCACTTGGAATCCGGCTCTGGCGATCAACGTGTCGAGACCGACCGCCGCCTGGGTCTTGCGGTCGACCTCCGCCATCTCTTCCGCGGTGAGCACTGGTTTCATTTCAGCACCTCACGCTCGAGGAATTCACTCGGCGACGACGACCGCAGCCGCGTGCGTGTCGGTGTGGGTGAGCGATACTCGGAGTTCGGAGATCCCTAGCTCAGATGCTCTCTTTGCCGCATTCCCGAAGAGCTCGAGTGACGGCGCTCCCGAGGGCGCCCGCACGACTCCGATTTCCGAGAAGCGAATCGACCCGATACCGATTCCGAGCGCCTTCATCGTCGCTTCCTTCGCCGCGAATCGTGCGGCCAGGCCGGGAACGGGGTCGTGTCGATTCGCCATGTCCCCTCGCTCGCGCTCGGTGAACACTCGCTCGGCGAGTCGCGGTCGTCGCGCGAGCACCTTTCGAAAGCGATCAACGTCGACCGCGTCGATGCCGATTCCGATCATCGAGGTCAGTGCTCCCCGGTCGGCAATCTCACTCGACAGTGACGACCTTGGCGAGGTTGCGGGGACGATCGACGTTGTTTCCTCGCGCGCTGGCGATCTCATAGGCAAACGACTGGGTTGCCACCGCAGCGACAATGGGAGTCAGGAGCTCGGGCGTCGGAGGAATCGAGAGTGTTGCCTCGACGAGTCCGCTCGTCTCTTCGTCGTCGTCGTCGCATATCGCGATGATCGTCGCGCCTCGGGCACGCATCTCCGCCACGTTCGCCATCACCTTTTCCCACATCGGGTTGCGTGTAGCGACGACGACTACGACAGCGCCCGGCTCGATCAAGGAAATCGGACCGTGCTTCATCTCGCCCGCCGGGTACGCCTCCGCGCGCACGTACGCGAGTTCCTTCAGTTTGAGGGCGCCCTCCATCGCGATTGGAAGCCCTGAACGACGCCCGAGGAAGTACACGTCGTTGAACGCCGCGAACTCCCTCGCGACGTGCCGATAGACATCGAAGCGATCGACCGCGACCTCGACGAGACGGGGCAACTCGTTCAAGTTTTCGGCAAATTGCCTCGCCATAGCATCACTGATCGAGCCACGCGAACGGGCGAGGTGCAAGGCCATTACTTGCAACAATGCGAGCTGCGCGACATGACTCTTCGTCGAAGCGACTCCTATTTCCGGACCGGCGTGGGTGTAGCAAGCGCCGTCCGACTCCCGTGCCATCACTGAATCGACGACGTTCGACACTGTGATCACGACGGCACCACGAGAGCGCGCCTCGCGGATCGCGTGCAGCGAGTCGACGGTTTCCCCCGACTGGCTGATCGCGATCACGAGCGTCTCAGGACCGACACTCGAGTTCCTATACCGGAACTCGCTCGAGATATCGGCGTCGGCGTGAATGTTCGCCAACGCCTCGAACGATTGCCGACCCGCGAGCGCTGCGTGATAGCTCGAGCCGCAACCCAGGAGCAGCACACGTGAGTACGTCGCGAGTTGCGATGGCGCGATCGAAAGCTCCTCGATTTCGGTCGACCCGTCGGTCGAGACGCGTCCGAGCAGCGTCTGCTCGACGGCTGCGGGCTGTTCGTGAATCTCCTTCGACATGAAGTCGGGGAAACCCTCTCGACGCGCGTCCTCCACTGACCACGTGACCTCGAGCGGTCGCAACCTGATCCAGTTGCCTGCCAAGTCGAACGCGCGGACGCGGCCAGGGGCGACTTCGGCGATCTGGTCATCGTCGAGCGCGAATAGCTGGCGGGTTGTCTCGAGCAGCGCAGAGATGTCGGAGGCGACAAGCCCGAGACCTTCAGTCAGTCCGACGATCAACGGAGAAGTCCGCCGAGCCACGAATATCGTGTCGGGCTCACTCAAGACGACAACTGCGATCGCGAAATCGCCGCGCAGCTGCGCGACCGTGTTGCGCACCGCATCTCGCAGGCGCGAGCCGTTCTTGAGCTCTGCTTCGATCAGGTGCGCGATGACCTCGGTGTCCGTCTCCGATCGAAATCGATGGCCGGCATCGACGAGCTCCGACGCGAGCTCGCGGTGGTTCTCGATGATGCCGTTGTGGACAACGGCGACGGTCGCGTCGCAGTCGATTTGCGGGTGCGCATTCATCTCGACCGGGGCGCCGTGCGTCGCCCACCTCGTATGGCCGATCCCAGCCGAAAACGCATGAGAGGCGCTCGAAACCCTCGCGATGAGCTTCTCGACCGATCTCGTTTGCTCGGCGGACCGCTCGACGTAGAGCTCACCGGCGGGCGCGTCGATGAGAGCGACGCCCGCAGAGTCGTAGCCGCGATACTCGAGCGCCTCTAGACCCTTGAGCAAGAGTGAGAGCGGGTCTTGCGCCCCGGTAACACCGATGATCCCGCACATGTGCGCTCCAGGCTACGGGTTCCGCCCATGCGCGGAGGAACCGCCGGTCCGGCTGCGGCGCAAAGGCGAAGCCCCAGGGGTGTTCAGGAGCAAGTTGAGGTCAGCCAGACGTCCAAGTTACGAGGAAGTTTTCGCCGGTGTCGTCGAGCGGCCCCGGCACGTCGAGAATCGTCGAGTCGGTGGAGGAAACCACCATTTCGATCGCCGAGTTGGTGTAGGAGGAGATCGGCTGCGCTCCAGAAGTGGCCGTCGCGGTCGCGTCGGTGAAGCTCACCGTGTCGAAGCGGGCGAGCGTGGTGAGTGAACAGTTGGTCTGCGTTATGCAGGTTTCCGGACGCTCGACGATCCACTCGGCGCTCGATAGTTGCGGGTATTGGCCGTTTTGGTACCAGTTGTGGTTGTAATTCAGTGTCACCGTCGTCGTCCACGTCCAGAAATGGGCGCTCGTCAGATCCTGCATCTCGAACGACCACGTTTGGTTCGACGTTGGGGTTCCGGACACCGAGATCGCCGAATACATCACGTCGCCCGAATAGACTGGGTGCAAGAGCGGGATCGCATCGCCGTAGCTCAAGTTCGGATCACTGTCGCCATACATCTCGTACCAGGCGTAATACTGCGGGCTGCCTCCGGCGCAATCGGCCTCTGTTCCATCCTGTTCGACCGTCTGATTGCCGTCCCCGTCGATTCCGATCCACTCCGACGTTGAACCGTCCGAGGGGTTTGCGCACGTCACGTCTGGAACCGTCCAGCTGCCGCTCACTGACGTGAAAGTCGCACCGGTCGCCGCGTACCCGGACCAGTTGGTGGAGTGGACATTCGCCGCAGACACCGCGAGCACCGCCGAATTCGTCGTCGTCTGTCCGAAGCTGTTGGAGAACCTCGCTTCGTACTCGTAACCCGAGTTCATTGTCGTCGCGGTCAGCTGGTAGGAGGACGTGTTGGCACCGGCGATCGGCGCGAAAGTCTCCCCACCATCCGTCGACACTTCCCACTGTTCCGCTGGGGTCGGAACGCCGGAAGCGGTCGCCGTGAAGGTGGCGGTCGCGTTCATCGCGACGATTTGACTCGTCGGTTGCTCGGTGACGATCAAATTCTGCACCGTCAGTATCGCCGCATCGGTCGTCACACTCCCCGAGGCGTTCGAAAACGCTGCTTCGTACTCGTAGCCGTTCTCGGACGTGTTTGCTACGAACGTGTAAGTGCTTGATGACGCACCCACGATCGCACTCCATGTCGCGCCGCCGTTCGTCGAAACCATCCACTGAACAGATGGTGTCGGCGCGCCGGAGGCGGCGGAGGCAAACGACACCGATTGCCCCTCGCTGGCGGTCTCGTTCGAAGGCTGCTCGGTAATGGCAAGCGGCGCCGGTTGAGTGACCGAAGGGGCGCTCGACTGTGCGGAAGGCGGTGAGGGTGGAGACGATGCGATTGGCGCGGGTGACCAAACCCGAAGGGTCGCGGCGTGTGTCGTGGCCGAACCCGCGGTGTTAGTGAAGACCGCGCGATAGCGGGTCCCGTTCGCATTCGAGCTCGCGGCGACGCTGAGCGTTTGCGTTCGCTCACCTCTCATGACCGACCACCGGCGACCATGATCCGTGGAGCTCTCCCACCGCAACTTCGGCGTCGGGAGCCCAGTCGCGTGGGCGATGAACTGCGCCACCTCGCCTTCGGTCACACGCACGCTACGCGGGTTCTCCGTAATGCGCGGAATCTCAAGCTTTCGCGGTGTTCTGTTTGGAGCGACAGACAGCGCATTCGCAAGCACCCTCGGAGCGCTTCGAGGGCTTGACGAGACCGACGTCGTTGGCACCACAACAGAACCGAGGTCAGTTGGCGATCTGAGCCCTGGCGCGACCGCCAGAGTCCGGTAGGCCGTAGAGATGGTTCGCGAACTCCAATGAAGAGTGTGAACCGCGGCCGCGCTCGATTCGAACAACGCGCCGACCGCAAGCACCGAGGCGAGTGCGACAACCGCGCCGGTTGCGGTCGCCGAAGCGCCCAATCGCAATCGACCCTTGCTCACGCTGTTCAGTCTCCTCGCCGAACACCAGGATGCGGAATGGTCATTCTCGCGTGCCACCACGCTACGCGGTAGCGAGACCACCCGCTGTGGTAGAAAGAGGGGAAATCAGCGGTCGATGCGGCCCAATTCGCGTTCGACTGCCTCGACGATGGCCGACAGCGCTCGATCGACCATCGCCGCGCTGTCGGCTTCCACCATGACCCGAACGGCCGACTCGGTCCCGCTCGGGCGGATGACGACACGCCCGGACTCTCCGAGTCGAGCCTCGACAGCGGCAACCGTTTCCCAGACGCCTGATGCCGCCTCGAGACGGTCCGGAGACATGACCTTCACATTGCGCAGTTCTTGCGGAACTCGAATGAAGGCGTCGTGGGCGAGCGCGGCGAGGCTGCTGCCCGAACGAGCGACCAACTCGATGAGTTTCAGAGCCGTCAGGATCCCGTCTCCGGTCGTCGCGAACTGGCGGAACACGATGTGGCCGGACTGCTCGCCCCCCAGCGCCAACCCGAGTTCGTCGAGCGCATCGGCCACATAGCGATCGCCGACAGGAGTCTCGATGAGTTCGATCCCGGCACGGAGCATCGCTCGGCGAAATCCGAGATTGCTCATCACAGTCGCAACGACCGCGTTATTCGTAAGTTCGCCGCGATCCTTGAGATCGAGGGCGAACAGTGCCATCAGCACGTCGCCGTCGATGACGTTACCGAGTCCGTCGACAGCGATCATTCGATCTGCGTCGCCATCGAAACTCACCCCCAGATCCGCACCGCGCTCAACGACGACTTGCCCGAGATGCGTCGGTGACGTGGCGCCACACTTCGCATTGATGTTCGTCCCGTCTGGATCGATGTTGATCACCAGCGCGTCGATCCCGAAGCGTTCAAAGACAGCGGGCGCGACCTCCAACGCGGCACCGTTGCCGCAATCGCAAACGATCTTCAACTCAGGGCCCGGCCGAAGATCAACGGAGCGGACGAGATGGTCGACGTACTCGCCGACGAGATCTGTTGCGTCGTCGATCTCGCCGACCGCGTCAGCGATGATCGGCTCGTGCCCGTCAACGAACGCACCAACCAAAGCGCGCGCGAGCTCGGACTCGATCTCACGCTCGAGCGCGTCGGCGAGCTTCGTGCCCGCCTCGGAGAGGAGCTTGATGCCGTTGTCCGGAAACGGGTTGTGCGAAGCCGACACCATCGCTCCGGGGACCCCCCGGGAGGCGACGATCCAAGCGAGCCCAGGCGTCGGCAGCACACCCAGATCGAAGACATCGCGCCCCTCGGAGGCGAGTCCTGCCGCAAGCGCCGCCTTTAGCATCGGGCTCGACCGCCTCGTGTCTGATCCAACGAAGAATCCCGAACCCGGCAGGTGGCGCGCGGCCGCATGGCCGAGAGCGAGGGCGACCTCCGGAGTCAGCTCATGATTGGCAACACCCCGGATGCCGTCGGTTCCAAAACGCAACGACATCGCGAATGACGCGGATTCAGCGCTTGGAGTACTGAGGCGCTTTGCGGGCCTTCTTCAGGCCGTACTTCTTACTCTCCTTCTCGCGCGCGTCACGGGTCAGCAGACCGGCGCGCTTGAGGGTCGTGCGCAGTTCCGGATCGACCTCGACAAGGCCGCGAGCGATGCCGAGGCGCAGCGCGCCAGCCTGCCCGGTGATGCCGCCGCCGCCGATCGTCGCGAGGACGTCGTAGCGGTCCGAGCGACCGGCGACTCGAAGTGGTTCGGTGGCGTGCACCCGCGACGACACCGACGAGAAGTACTCCTCGATCGGGCGCCTGTTGACGATCACTTTGCCGTCGCCGGCGACGAGACGGACTCGGGCGACGGCAGCCTTGCGTCGTCCCGTCGATTGGGTAAGCGGTCGTGGCATCAGTTCGTCCTCATCAATTTGCCCGAGCGGGCGCTCGAGAGGGGCCGCGGTTTCGGCATCTGGGCGGCGTGCGGGTGATCCGGACCGGCGTAGATCTTTAACTTGTTCAACATCTGGCGACCGAGCGTGCCCTTCGGGAGCATTCCCCGCACCGCCCGCCGGACGACTTCCTCGGGTTCTTTTTCGAGCATCGTCGCGTAACTCACGGCGCGTAATCCCCCCGGATAACCGCTGTGGTGGTACGCGAGCTTGCTGTCGGCCTTGTTTGCGCTGAGCACGATCTTCGAGGCGTTGACCACGATCACGTGGTCGCCCGTGTCGACGTGCGGGGCAAAGATCGCCTTGTGCTTGCCGCGCAGAAGCGTCGCCACTTCGGTCGCGAGCCGTCCGAGCACGACGCCGTCAGCGTCGATGGTGTGCCACTCGCGAACGATGTCGGACTGCTTTGGTGAGAAGGTGCGCACGCTGTTCCTTTGCTTCGAGGTTCCCGGGCGCGACAGACGTCCGAAATACCCCTTGAGCTGGTGCCAAGAGTATATGAGGTTCGAGAGCGAGCTGAATCCGGCCCCGACTCGTCACGCCCCGGGCGGTTGGCTCCGATCCTGGCGAAAGTACTTGCCGAGGTGGACGAGCCAGTAGGCGTTGATTGTCCAGCCCCAGCCGAAGCTTTTCGGCGGGAACATCCGCGGATCATCGGCATTCCACAAACGGGAATTGGCGCGGGTGACGGTCGGTTTCCTGACGTCGTAGGGGATGCCGAGGAGCTCCCCGGTCCCCTTCTCTCGTTCTTGTTCTGGCTCGGTCATCTCTGGGCCTTCTCTCCCACCGACGTTGCGAACCCGAGGAGTCCGGCCGTGAGAGACAGCTTCGCGTGCAGGAGCTTCGACCTGCCGTTTACCCGGGAACCGGAATCTCAGCTCCAGGTGCCGGTGAGTTCCTCCGGGTAACGCACCGCAGTCAGATAGAGACCGCACGGCGGCGCCGGATCGATCGCGCCGGCACGATCGCCGGTCGCGAGCAGCCGCATCACTTCGCTCGGGCGTCGCACTCCGCGCCCCGCGGCGACGAGCGTCCCGACGATCGAACGCACCATCTGATGGCAGAACGCGTTCGCCTCGATCTCGAAGATGAGGGTGTCGGTTTGCGAGCCGTTGAGGCGCGCGTCCATGACGCGCCGCCGGATCGGCCCGCCGTCGTCGTCCGGCGGACGCCGACAGAATCCCGCGAAGTTGTGCTCACCCAACAGTGCGTCGGCCGCGATTCGCATTGCCGGGACGTCGAGGGGCGCGGGAACGTGCCAGCTTGCCGAGCGGCGCAGCGGATCCGGGCGCTGGGCGGTGTCGATCTCGTAGCGATACCGCCTGGAGGTCGCCGAGCGGCGCGCGTCGAAGCTGTCGGGAGCCAACAGCGCGCGCCAGATGACGATCTCCGGACCGACGAGGGCGCTCAGCCCCTTCGCGAGGTCGGGGATCTCGGGGAACCGTGCGTTCTCGTCGAAGAAAAACCGGGAGGAAAGGACCTCAGCGTCGAGATCGACGTGCGCGACCTGCGCGACGGCGTGGACGCCGGCGTCGGTGCGTCCGGCGCAGACGATCCTCGTTTCGTCGTCGAAAAGCGTGCGCAGCGCAGCTTGGATCTCGCCGGCAACCGTGCGTTGCCGGGGTTGGGCGGCAAAGCCGTGGAATCCGCAACCGTCGTACCCGATCCCGAGCGCGACGCGCAGGTTCGGTCGTGTGCGCTCTGATGCGGTGGTCGGTGCGGTATCGGTGCCGGTTTGGTCCGCCACCGCCGGACTACGGCTCGACGAATTCGACGCGCGCCATCGGCGCCGCGTCGCCGTTGCGTGTCCCGAGTTTCAGGATCCGCAGGTAGCCGCCGTTGCGATCGGCGTAGCGCGGACCGATCTCGGAGAACAGCTTGTGGGCCATCTCCTTGTCCCTCAAGAACGCGACGACCTCGCGCTGATTGTGCACACCACCGGCGCGCGCCTTCGTGACGAGCTTTTCTGCGACCGGGCGCATCTGCTTCGCCTTCGCCTCGGTCGTCACGATCGCTTCCGCCGCGATCAGCGACGCGACGAGGTTGCCGAGCATCGCCTTTTGATGCGCGGCGTCACCTCCGAGTCGCTGGCCTTTCTTCGGCGCGGCGGGCACGATCAGTACCCCTCGCCAGCGAGCGCGAGCCCGCGCTCGTCGAGGCGCTGGAGCACCTCGTCGAGGCTCTTCTGGCCAAAGTTCGTGATCGCGAGAAGTTCGGCTGGCGTGCGCTGCACGAGCTCGCCGATCGTGTTGATTTGCGCGCGCTTCAGGCAGTTGCGCGGCCGCTCCGTCAAATCCAGCTCCTCGATCGGTCGGTCGAGGTCCGGCGATCCGCTCGTGATCGTGCCGGCGTCACCGAGCTCTAGGCCGTGCGCCTCGTCGGAGAGGTCGGCGACCAGGCTGACCAGTGCCCGCAACGTCTGACCGGCAGACGACAGCGCGGCGCGCGGGTTGATCGAACCGTCGGTCTCGATGTCCAAGACGAGTCGGTCGTAATCGGTCGACTGCTCGACGCGCGTCGGCTCGACGCTGAACGCGACCCGTCGGACGGGTGAGAAGATCGCATCGACCGGGATGACGCCGATCGTCGAGGAGTGCTTGTTCTTCTCCGCCGAGACGTAGCCCTTGCCCTGCTCGACGGTGACGTCCATCGCCAGCCGGCCCTTTGCGTTCACCGTGGCGATGTGCAAGTCCGGGTTCAAAATCTCGACGTCGGATGTCACCTTCAAGTCGGCGGCCGTGACGTCCGCCGGACCGCGCACGTCCAAACGGAGCGTGACGCGCTCTTCGGTCGCGACAGTGAGGACGAGGTCCTTCAAGTTCAAGATGAGGTCGGAAACGTCCTCTTTCACACCCGGCAGGTACGTGAACTCGTGGAGGGCGTCGTCGAAGCGGACCTGGGTGACCGCGGCGCCCGGGATCGAAGACAACAGCGTCCGGCGCAGTGTGTTGCCAATCGTGTAGCCGAAGCCCGGGTCGAGTGGGCCGATCGAAAAGCGCTGCCGATTCTCTTCCTCTTCGCCGATCGCTTCGACGGTGGGGCGCTGGATGATGAGCATGACTGGGGACTCCTGTAATTCGGGCGGACGGTTACTTCGAGTACAACTCGACGATCAGCTGCTCGCGCACCTGGGTGTCGATCTGGGCGCGTTCGGGAAGCGCGCGGATGGTGAGCGAGCGTCCCGACTCGTCGGCTTCGATCCAGCCGGGGATGGGACGATCGATCAGGTCGAGGTTCTGGCGGATCGTCACGTCGTCTTGCGCGCGGTTCGCCAGCGTGACGACGTCACCGACGCGTACGCGAAAGCTCGGGATCGTCACCCGCTGGCCGTTCACCGTGACAAGACCGTGCGAGACGAACTGGCGCGATTGCGCACGGCTTGCGCCCCACTTCGCGCGGAAGACGACGTTGTCGAGACGCGTCTCCAACATCCGCAGCAGGTTCTCACCGGTGATGCCCGATTGGCGGTTCGCCTCCTCGTAGAGGTTTCGGAACTGGCGCTCGAGCACGCCGTAGATACGGCGCGCCTTCTGCTTCTCGCGCAGCTGGGCCAAGTACTCCGATCCCTGCCGCATGCGGTCGCGGCCGTGCTCACCCGGCGGGTACGGGCGCCGTTCGATCGGGCACTGGGGGCTGTCGCACTTCGGCCCTTTCAAGAACAGCTTCACTTTCTCTCGGCGGCACAGACGGCACGCCGGCCCCGTGTAGCGGGCCATGAAATCGACCTCCTAGACGCGGCGCCGCTTTTTGGGGCGGCAGCCGTTGTGGGGAATGGGCGTGACGTCTTTGATCCCGGTGACCTCGATACCGGTCGCGGCGATCGAGCGGATCGCGGTTTCCCGGCCCGAACCCGGGCCGCGCACCATCACGTCGACGCGGCGCACACCGTGCTCCATCGCCCGGCGTGCGCACTGCTCGGCGGCCATCTGCGCGGCGAACGGCGTCGACTTGCGTGATCCCTTGAAGCCAACGTTGCCCGCAGACGCCCAGGCGATGACGTTCCCCTCGAGATCGGAGATGGCGACGATCGTGTTGTTGAACGAGCTCTTGATGTGCGCGACGCCGTGCGCGACATTCTTCTTCTCGCGCTTTCGGGGCCGGCGGCCGCCCGGCTTCTTCTGTGGCGGCATCAGTGCTTCCTGACCTTTTTCTTCCCGGCGACGGTCTTCTTCGGGCCCTTTCGCGTGCGGGCGTTCGTATGCGTGCGCTGACCGTGCACTGGCAGACCACGACGATGGCGGATGCCCTGGTACGAGCCGATCTCCATCTTCCGCTTGATGTCCTGCGCGATGTCGCGCCGCAGGTCACCTTCGACCTTGACGTTCGCGTCGACGTAGGTGCGGATCTTGGCCACTTCGTCGTCGGTGAGGTCGCGGACGCGGGTGTCGACGCCTAGGCCGGTCGCGCCACAGATCTCGCGTGCCTTCGTGCGGCCAATGCCATAGATGTAGGTGAGCGAGATCTCGAGTCGCTTCTCTCTCGGGATGTCGACGCCGGAGATGCGGGCCATGTCCTAACCCTGCCGCTGCTTGTGGCGCGGGTTGTCGCAGATCACCATGATCCGGCCGTGCCGGCGGATGACCTTGCACTTTTCACACATCGGCTTGACGCTCGGTCGAACCTTCACCGCGTTTTCCTTTGGTTCTCGAACTCGGTCGATCGGTTGGGAACTCACTTGTACCGGTAGGTGATCCGACCCCGGCTCAAGTCGTATGGCGTGATCTCGACTTGAACCCGGTCGCCGGGAAGGATCCGGATGCGGTGCATACGCATCTTCCCTGAGCTGTGGGCGAGCACCTTGTGGCCGTTCTCGAGCTCGACGCGGAACATCGCGTTCGGGAGCGGCTCGACGACCGTGCCCTCGAGCACGATCGCGTCCTCTTTCGGTTTCGGCAGGTTCCCCTCCTCGATGAGACTGTTGATGACTCCATACGCGGGCCGCGACCAGCACCGCAGCGACCGGTAGGGTGTCCCCTCGCCGTCAGCGGATTGCGGCCCTGGGGCCACACATTGCCCGCCGTTGCCCGCGGTCAACCGCGAGCCAGGCGGCCCGAAGCAATAAAAGTGTAGCGGTTCAGTAGCCGGGCGGCGACGGCCGACGCGCCCTTGGCGCACGTCAGCGACGCTGTGCGCCAGGCCGACGGCGCGTCCTGGAACTCGGGGAAATCCCCTAGAAGCGGGTCGGTTCCTCGCCTACGGTTTGGCCGCGGGCGGCGCGCGCCGTCAGCGGACCTCGCCACGAGAAAGGGCGGTGACGATGACCGTCACCCAAAAGCTGAGCGGTGAGTTCGCCCAGCTCGTCACGTGCCAGCTCGAGCCTGAGCAGCAACTTTTCTCTGACGCGACAAAGTTCCGCTGGAAGACGACGAACGTCACGATCGAGACGCGACTCTCGACGCCCGGCGGAGCTCGCGACCAGGCGAAAGCGAAGGGCGGCGGCGTCTTCGCTGGAGCCCTCGCCACCGCCGTCGAGGTCGGAAAGCGCGCCCTCTCGGGACAGAGCCTCGCCTTCCAGTGGTTCCGGACTTCGGGCGGCTCCGGGCTCGTCGCCTTCTCCGGCGAACAGCCGGGCCAGATCCACGTCCTGGAGCTTGATGGCTCATCGGGCTGGTACGCGGAGAGCCGGGCGTTCGTCTGCGCCGAAGGGACCGTGGCGTTTGACATCGACTTCACCGGTCTCATGCTCGGGGTGCGGGCACGCGAAGGCTTCATCCTCGAGCACTTCCAGGGCCAAGGGACGCTCGTCGTCGGCGGCGGGGGCACGATCGTCGAGCTCAACCCCGCCGCATACGGGGGAAAGCTCCAGATCCACGTCGGAGCGCTGGTCGCCTTTTCTGATGCCCTGCATTTCTCGACCGAACGGGTCGCGCCGGCCGGCGGTCAGCTGGCGATGGCAGCGCTGTTCGGAGGCGGCGGAATCAATCTCATTACCTTGGAAGGTGACGGCCCGGTGCTGTTGCAGACGACGATCCACCGTCAGTACGAGCAGGAAGAGAAACAAGACGACCGATCGCGCGCCGGGCTCGCCGGCGCGGTCCTCGGCCGCTGATCGCAGCCGAGCCGTTCCCTACGACAGAGGTCAACTGAGAAGAAGGAGGCGCGATGGCGCTCTTGGACAAGATGAAGCAGCAGGCCGCCCAGGTCGCCCAGAAGGCGCAAGAAGCGGGCCGGGCCGGTCAGGCAAAGCTCGAAGAGGTACAAGCACGCCGCCAACTTGACGCGCTGTACCACGACCTCGGCGCGGCGATCTATGCCGATCACGCGGGCCGTGGCGACCAGGCGAACTCGGCAGACATCGAGCGCCTCTACGACGAGATCGCTAAATGGGAGCAGGAACACGGAAGTGCGCCAATGGACGCGTCACCGGGCGACGATTCGTCGAGTGGTGGCTCGTCGAGTGGTGGCTCGTCGAGTGGTGGCTCGTCGAGCGGCGACGCGTCGAGCGGCGACGCGCCGCCGGCGGGCGACTTCAAGCTCTGAGTTCACCTCTGGACTCAAGCGAAGAAGGCACCCCTTCGACGGGGGACCCTGAACTGCTCGTCGAGCAGTGATGAGCAAACGTACGGATTGGGAGTTGGGTTAACTACACGGCCCAGTCGATGTAGGGGTTGTTCACCACACCTGCGAGCTCTCGCGCCGGAAAGGGCCGTTTGGATTCCACGTTGCAGCTAGACGCTTGCAACCGATTCAAGCCCCACGTCATGCTCGATGAGTGCGGCATGCGACCGAAGAGGACCTTGATCACATCGAGGATCTGCTTGACGGGCTGCGCTCCATGCCGGGATTGCGAGAGCGCAGGCGGGGTTACTTCTCACGAGGGACCCGAGCGTTCGTTCATTTCCACGCCGAAGCCGATGAGTTCTATGTTGATGTCAAGTTCGGCGGAGCATTCGAGCGATTGAAGATCACGAACCAAGCCGAACGCGCCGAATTCCTGCAGCGGGTGCGCAACGAGCTTCATCGAGAAACCGCCCGGTGACACTGCCGACCTCGTTGACGCGCCGGGTCGAAATTTGCCAGTCTCATCGACGTGATCTCATGGATCGAATTCCGGGACCAACAGCCGGATCTCGCTCGCCGGGGAACAGAGTTGCTGTACCACTTCGGAATTGGCCTCGCGTTCCTCGGTACGGTGCGACCGGACGGTGGTCCGCGACTTCATCCGATGTGCCCTCTCCTCAACCACACTGGGCTGTACGCCTTCATCATTCCGTCGCCGAAGCAACGGGACCTTCTCCGCGACGGGAGATATGCCTTGCACACGTTTCCCTTCGAAGACAACGAAGATGCCTTCTATCTGAGCGGCACTGCTCGCCACGTTTCCGACGCTCGGATTCGAGAACAACTCGGCCAGCAGTTCGTGGACGAACGCGTCCAGTTCGCGGTCCCGCGCCCGGCAGACGACCATCAGCTCTTCGAATTTCACTTGGGTCGTGCGATGCTCACCCAGACCACTGGCCACGGCGATCCAGCGCCCGTGCACACTGTCTGGCGAGACCGATGAGCCCTCATGCTTTCTCTCGACGCACCTGAACCGCGGATCGAGAGCCGCGGAAGACCCGACCGGCGGGACAGGGGAGCCTCGCAACCTGGAGACCCGGGACCGCTCGGGGTCTCCCGCCCGGCAGAACTCGGTACTGCTCAGTGTGTCGGGACGGTGAGCACCTCGGGTCCGTCGACGGTGACGGCGATCGTGTGCTCGAAGTGCGCAGAAAGGCTGCCGTCGGCGGTGATCACCGACCAGCCGTCGTCGAGCTCGATCGTGTCGGGCCCGCCGACGTTGACCATTGGCTCGACAGCGAAGACGTTCCCGACCTTCAGCTTCGGGCCCGGGTTCCCCGGCCAGTAATTCGGCAACTGCGGCTCCTCGTGCATCGCGGTACCGATGCCGTGTCCGACGTAGCGGCGCACAACCGAGAATCCGGCGGACTCGGCGATGCGCTGCACGGCGGCACCGATATCGTGCAGGCGCTTTCCTTCGTACATCTCGGCGATCCCCGCCCACAACGAGCGTTCGGTGACCTCGATGAGCCGACGCGCGAGCTCAGAGATCTCCCCCACCGGCGCGGTATACGCCGCGTCGCCGTGGTAGCCCTCGACGATCGCCCCGCAGTCGACCGAGATGATGTCGCCATCTTTCAGCACGTACGACCCGGGAATGCCGTGGACGATCATGTTGTTCGGCGACGTGCAGATCGTCGCCGGGAAGCCGTGGTAGTTCAAGAAATTCGAGCGTGCGCCGCGCGCCTCGAGTACTTCGCGCGCGACGTTGTCGAGCTCTTCTGTCGTCACTCCGGGAGCGATCGCGGCGCGCGTCTTCTCGTGGATCTCGGCGACGACCCTGCCGGCGCGTCGCATCTTCGCGATTTCGTCTTTCGTGCGGATCACGCGCGTGCCTCCAGGTTCTCTCCGACGCGCGCGTCGATCAGGGAGATCAATCGGTTCGTGACGTCGTCAGGAGTTCCCGTTCCTTGGACAGAAACGAGTTTACCGACCTTGCGATATCGCGCGATCAGCGGGGCCGTCTCCTTGTCGTACAGGTCGAGCCGCCGGCGGATCGCATCTTCGGTGTCATCCTCGCGTTGCACGACCTCGCCACCGCAGACGTCGCAGATCCAGTCGGTCCTCGGCGGTGACGTCACCGAGTAGTTCGTCCCGCACACCGAGCACGCTCTGCGACCGGCGAGCCGTCGCAAAACGAGGTTCGTCGGCACGACCAGGTTGATCACCAGATCGAGCTCCAGCGGCTCGAGGATTTTGTCCAAGCGGTCGGCCTGGTTCACCGTGCGCGGGAAACCGTCGAAGACAAAGCCGCGATCGCGCGTGTCGTCGACGGTCAGTCTCTGGGCGACCATCTCCAAGACGATGTCGTCCGAGATCAGCTCGCCGCGGTCCATCGCCGCTTGCACCTGCAGGCCGAGCGGCGACGCCTCTTTCACCGCGGCGCGCAGCATGTCGCCCGTAGAGATGTGAGCGATCGCATAGTGGTGCGAGATTCTCTCGCACTGGGTTCCTTTGCCGGCGCCCTGCTTGCCGAGGACGATCAGTCGCGCGCCGGGGATCACTACGCGAGGTAGCCCTCGTAGTTACGCATCGTGAGCTGGGAGTTGATCTGCTGGTTCGTCTGCAGCGCGACGCCGACGCTGATCAAAAGCGTCGTCCCGAAGAACGGGATCCCAGTGATGTGCCACGCCGCCAGGATCGCCGAAGGGGTGAGCGCGACGAACGCCAGGAAAAGCGAGCCCGGAAGCGTGATGCGGTTGAGGATCTTCGACAGGTACGTCTCCGTCGGCGGTCCCGGACGGATGCCGGGGATGTAGCCGCCCTGCTTGCGGATCTGATCGGCCTGCTGGATCGGGTCGAAGCTCACCTGCACGTAGAAGAACGTGAAGGCGACGATGAACAACCCGTAAAGGATCAGGTACACGCCGCCGATCGGGTTGACCAAGTTGGAGTTGATCCAGGTGCGCACGCCCTGCCACGGCAGCACGGTCGAGATCAGAACCGGGATGTACAAAAGCGAGCTGGCGAAAATGATCGGGATCACGCCCGCCTGGTTCACCTTCAACGGGATGTAGGTGCTCTGGCCGCCGTACATGCGACGCCCCTGAACCCGCCGGGCGAAAGTGACGGGAATGCGGCGCTGGCCGAGTTCGACGAAGACGATCGCCACCAGCAACGCGACGCAGACGATGCCGATGATCGCGAGTCCCGCCCACGACTTGTCTGCCTTGATCAGATCGACGTCCAACGGCAACGTCGCGACGACGTTGGCGAAGATGATGATCGACATCCCCTGGCCGATTCCGCGCTGGGTGATGAGCTCGCCGAGCCACATCACAAATGCCGTGCCGGCGGTGAAGGTCAAGATGATGAACAGCACGTGCAGCGCCGAGAAGTCCGGGATCAGATCGACCGAGCTCGACGCGCTTCCTGACAAGAGCTCACCAGAATGCAACAAGAAGACGAGACCGGACGACTGCATCAGCGCGAGGCCGACGGTCAGATAGCGCGTCGCCTGGGTGAGCTTGCGCTGTCCGACCGCGCCCTGGTCGCGCCATTCGGCAAACTTCGGGATGACCGTCGTCAATAGCTGGATGATGATCGACGACGTGATGTAGGGCATGATCCCGAGCCCCAACACCGCGGCACGCGCCAGTGCGCCGCCGGAGAAAAGGTTCAAAAAGCCGAGCAGGCCCTGGCCCTTCGAGGCGTTGGAGATCGAACGGATCGCCTTGAAGCTCACGCCCGGCACGGGGATGTTTGCGCCGAATTGGTAGATGGCGATGATGAGCAGCGTGAAGAGGACCTTGTTGCGCAGGTCCGCGACACGGACGATGTTCTTCAGACTTCCGAGCACGAATGTCCCTCTCGCAGGAAACGAGATCCCACCGGCCCGTTCACGCCATTCTCGGCGTTTCGGCGCTCGGGCACCGGATGATCCTTACCGGTTCGCCAGCGCGTTGCCCCGCGCCGGCGGCCTGCGGTCTCCCCTCGGGCGGGGGACGACCGTCGCTGATCCTCCGGCCGCGGTGATCGCGTCAGCGGCCGACTTCGAAAAAGCGTGCGCCTCGACGGCGACCGCCCGGGTGAGTTCGCCCCGGCCGAGCACCTTCACGAGGCTTTTTTCGTGCAACAGGCCGGCGCGACGGAGGCTCTCGGGGTCGACGGAGTCTGCACCGAGCGCCTCCAAATCGTCGAGGTTGACGACCTGGTAGGAGATGCGGAACGGGTTCTGAAAGCCGCGCAGCTTCGGGATGCGCTGGGTGAGCGGCAACTGGCCACCTTCGAAGCCGGCATTCACGGTGTTGCGGGCGAGCTGACCCTTCGTGCCGCGCCCGGCGGTCTTTCCGCCCTTGCCGCCCGTGCCGCGCGCGACGCGACGTCGCGGTCGGTGCGCCCCTTCCGGAGGGGCGAGTTCGTGGAGCTTCATTTCGTCTCCTCGGCGCGTCGGCGTGCGCTCTTCGGTCTCTCTGCGTCGAGATTGCGCACCTCAACGAGGTGCGAAACGGCGCTCAGCATGCCACGAATCTCAGGACGATCGGGCACGGTGCGGGTGGCGCCGACGTGTTTCAGACCGAGCGCGCGCAATGTCGCTCGGTGTTTCGGCTTCGTCCCGATCCCAGATCGCACTTGCGTGACGATGAGGTTGCCCCCGGTTGCGTCCGACTTCGCCATGCTCATCGCTCGCCACCGGTCGCGAGCTGGCCGCGGCGGCGCTCCTCATAGGCGCGCAGGACACCCATCGGGGTGACCTCATCTGGGGCCTTGTTGCGAAGGCGCGCAACTTCGTCCGGCCGGCGCAGCGACTTCAGCCCGGCGACGGTCGCGTGCGCGACGTTGATCGCGTTCGATGTGCCGAGCGACTTCGCGACGACGTCGCGGATCCCGGCCATCTCGAGGATCGCCCGCGCCGCGCCGCCGGCGATGACGCCGGTGCCGGGGGCGGCGGGCTTCAAGAGGATCCGACCAGCACCAGCCGCACCGATCACCGGATGGGTGATCGTCGAGCCGGCCAACGGCACGTCGAAGAAGTTCTTCTTCGCCTCCTCAATGCCCTTTTGCACCGCCAGGCCGGCTTCCTTCGCCTTGCCGTAGCCGAGTCCGACCTTCCCTTGGCCGTCGCCGACGACCATCAAAGCGGTGAAAGAGAAGCGGCGGCCGCCCTGGACGACCTTCGCGACCCGGTTGACGCGGATAGTTCGCTCCTCGTACTGGGACTCTGGCATCTAGAACTCCAATCCCGCATCGCGCGCCGCGTCGGCGAGCGCCGCGACACGACCGTGAAAACGCGCCGCGCCGCGGTCGAAGACGACCGAAGTCACCCCGGCCTGTTTCGCGCGTTCGGCGACGAGGCGACCCACCGTCGCGGCGGCCTCGGCGTTGCCGGTGTTTCCTGCGCGCAAGCTCGGTTCGACGGTCGACGCGGCGGCGAGCGTGCGTCCGGCGTCGTCGTCGATCACCTGGGCAACGATGTGGCGGTTCGAACGGAATACCGAAAGACGCGGCCGCTCTGCCGAACCGTGCACCTTTTTTCTCAGGCGCGCGTGACGGCGGTGGCGCAGTTCGTGGACGCGTCGGATGTTCGCCATCTACTTACCTGCCTTGCCGGCCTTGCGGTGGACGACTTCGTTCGCGTAGCGGATGCCCTTGCCCTTGTACGGTTCGGGCTTGCGGAGCTTGCGAATGTCAGCCGCCACCTGTCCGACCTTTTCCTTGTCGATCCCGCGCACCGTGATGCGTGTCGGGGTCGGGACTTCGAAATCGATCCCTTCGGGTGCGTCGACGACGACCGGGTGAGAGAAGCCGAGCGCCAGCTCGAGTTGGCGGGGACCCCGCGCCTGGGCGCGGTAACCCACGCCTTGGATCTCCAGGTTCTTCTCGAAGCCCGCCGTCACGCCGGTCACCATGTTCTGGACCAACGAGCGCGCTAAGCCGTGCAGGGCGCGGTTCTCGCGCTCGTCGTCTGGACGCTCGACAAGCAGCACCGCGGCTTCCTGGTCGCGTCGCACGGTGATCGGGGTCGGCAACACGCGATCGAGCGCGCCTTTCGGTCCGCGGACCGCGATGCGGCCGTCGGTGATGTCGACTTCGACGCCCGAGGGGAGCGCGATCGGTGAACGTCCGATGCGACTCATCGACGCTCCTCCTCTGTCACCGGGTGCTCACCAGACATAACAGAGCACCTCCCCGCCGATCTTGCGCTTGCGCGCCTCCCGGTCGGTGAGCAGCCCTTCGCTCGTCGACAAAACGGCGACACCCATTCCACCGAGGACCCGAGGAAGGTGGTCGGCCCGCGCGTAGACGCGAAGTCCCGGAGTGGAGACGCGCCGTAGACCGGCGATCGCCCGGGTGCGGTCCTCGGTGTACTTCATCTTGATCTCCAAGACGCTGCCGGGGCGGGCGTCGTCGGACGACGTCGTGAACCCCGCGATGTACCCCTCGCGCTCGAGGATCGAGGCGAGCGAGACCTTGAGCTTGGAGCCGGGCATCTTCACGCTGTCGTGCATCGCGACGTTCGCGTTGCGGACGCGCGTCAACATGTCGGCGATCGGGTCGGTCATCGTCATCGGATCCCCCCTCCCCTCACCAGCTCGCCTTGGTCACGCCGGGGATCTCCCCCGTGAGCGCCAGCTCGCGCAGACAGATCCGGCACATCCCGAACTTGCGGAAGACCGCGCGCGGCCGCCCGCAGCGGCGACAACGTGTGTAGCCGCGCACCTTGAACTTCGGGGTGTGCTTCTGTTTTTCCACGAGTGCTTTCTTGGCCATTAGCTGTGTGTTACCCCTCTCTGCGGAACGGGAAGCCGAGCGCGCTGAGCAGCGCACGGCCCGCAGCGTCGGTCTTTGCGGTTGTGACGATTGTGATGTCCATACCCCGGGTGGCGTCGATCGAGTCGTAGTTGACCTCCGGGAAGATCAGCTGCTCGGTGACGCCGAACGTGTAGTTGCCCCGCCCGTCAAAGGCACGGGGGTTGAGACCGCGGAAGTCCCTGATGCGTGGGATCGCGATCGAGACGAGGCGGTCGTAGAACTCCCACATCCGATCGCCGCGCAAAGTCACCATCGCGCCGATCGCGTTGCCCTCCCTGAGCTTGAACGAGGCGATCGACTTGCGGGCGCGCGTGACGACGGGTCGTTGACCGGTGATCACCGTCAGGTCACGGACTGCGCCTTCGAGCAGCGACTGCTGCTGGGTCGCGCGGCCGACGCCACAGTTGATGACGATCTTTTCGAATGTCGGGACCTCCATGATGTTCTTCAGCCCGAGCGCGTTCTTCAACTCGTCCCGCAGCTGCTCGTCGTAGCGGCGGCGGAGACGCGGCCGCTCGGAGACCGTGGCGGTGCTCACAGCTTCCCCCCGCACTTCGCGCAGACGCGGGTCTTGGTGCCGTCCGACTCGACCTGGAGGGCGGCGCGCGTCGGCCCGTCCTTCGCGCACACGAGCGCGACCGCCGAGACCGGCAGCGGCATGTCCTTGTCGATGATGCCGGCTTGCATCGTGGCGCGGACCGGCTTCTGGCTGCGCTTGGCGATGTTGACGCCGGCCACGATCACCTGGTTCTTTTTCGGGATGGCGCGGATCACCTCGCCGGTCTTGCCGCGATGTTTCCCCGACAGAACCTCGACGGTGTCGCCCTTGTGGATCTTCACTCAAATCACCTCTGGTGCAAGGCTGACGATGCGCATGAACCGCTTGTCGCGAAGCTCGCGTCCGACTGGACCGAAGATGCGCGTGCCGCGCGGCTGCAGCTGGTCGGTGATCAGCACGGCTGCGTTCTCATCGAAGCGGATGTAGCTGCCGTCAGGACGGCGCCGCTCCTTTTTCGTACGCACTACGACGCAGCGGACGACATCGCCCTTTTTCACTTGGGCGCCCGGGACGGCGTCTTTCACTGTCGCGATGAACATGTCGCCGATCGACGCGTAGCGCCGCCGCGTCCCCCGAGAACTTTGATGCAGAGCACCTCGCGAGCGCCGGAATTGTCGGCGACACGAAGGCGCGTCTCCTGCTGAATCACCTGGCACGCTCCAGGACCTCGACGAGACGCCACCGCTTCAGCTTCGAGAGCGGTCTCGTCTCGGCGACGCGCACCCGATCACCGACGTGCGACGTGTTCTCCTCGTCGTGGACGTACAGCTTCGTCGTGCGTTGGACCGTTTTCGCGTACTTCGGGTGCCGGACGCGCTGGGTCACGGCGACGACGGCCGTCTTGTCCATAGAGCGCTTCAACACGACGCCTTCACGCACCTTGCGGCGGTTCTCCCGCGCGTCCGTCTCGGGTGGGATCGCCGTCTCGTTCTGCTCAGCCACGTCTCCTCCTCTGGCGCTTCGGCGCCTGGACCGCGGGCGACTCCTCACGCTCCAGCGTGAGAAGGCGCGCGATCTCTCTGCGCACGACCGAGATCCGGGTCACGTTGTCGAGCCGGCCGGTCGCGAGCTGGAATCGCAGGTTGAACAGTTCCTTTCGCGCCTCGTCGAGGCGATTGGCGCGGTCGGTGTCAACAAGCAGGCGCAGTTCCGCGGGCTTGGTCATCATCTGTGCCCCCCGGCTTCGGCGCCGAGGCCCGAACGCACGACGAACTCCGCCTTGATCGGCAGCTTCTGGATGGCGCGTTCCATCGCCGACTTCGCGAGCGCCTCGTCGACACCGGCTAGCTCGAAGAGGATCGCGCCAGGCTTCACGACCGCAACCCAGTGCTCCGGATTCCCCTTGCCCGAACCCATGCGCGTCTCTGCGGGCTTTTGGGTGACCGGCTTTTGCGGGAAGACGCGGATCCAGATCTTTCCGCCTCGGCGCACGTGCCGGGTCATCGCGACACGGGCGGCTTCGATCTGGCGGGCCGTCAGCCAGCCTGGCTCGAGCGCCTTGATCCCGTAGTCCCCGAAGTCGACCGTCGTTGCGCCCTTGGCGAGGCCGGTCGTGCGACCACGTTGCTGCTTGCGGTGCTTCACCTTCTTCGGCATCAACATGGTCAGTCCGTCTCCTTGCGGAAGTGCGGCGCCTCGTGATGCTCGTCGCGGGTGCGGCGCTCGATCTCTTCTTCTTCGGCGAGCAGTCGCTCGAGCGCGTCGTCGGGCGCAGGCTCGACCGCCGCCACGGGCTCGACACCCGGTTCGGCGACTTCTTCTGATTCCGCGACCTCTTCGGGAACGGCGCCCGGCTCGGCCATGTCCGGGCGACGACGTCCGCCGCCGGCGCTGACGATGCGACGCGGGCGCGCCTGGCCCGAGGTCTCGCCGACCGCCATCGCTGCCTCGCGCGAGATCTTGTCCTCGGGCGAGGTCCGGTACGGCAGGATGTCGCCCTTGTAGATCCAGACCTTGACACCGACGCGACCGGTAGACGTGCGCGCCTCACGCATGCCGTAGTCGATGTCGGCGCGCAGCGTGTGCAGCGGCACGCGGCCCTCGCGGTATGACTCCTTGCGCGACATCTCGGATCCGCCAAGTCGTCCCGCGCACTGCACGCGCACGCCGAGTGCACCGGCTTTTTGCACGGTTTGGATGGCGCGCTTCATCGCGCGGCGGAAGCTGATACGCCGCGCGAGCTGATCGGCGATGCCCTGCGCGATCAGCGCCGCGTCGAGCTCGGGCTGCTTGATCTCTTGGATGTTCAGCTGGATGTTCGCGTTCTTCGTCATCCGGCCCAAGTAGCGCCGCAGGCGGTCCGCTTCGGCACCGCGGCGACCGATGACGATGCCTGGTCGCGCGGTGTGGATGTCGACACGCAGACGGTCGCGGGTGCGCTCGATCTCGATGCGGCTCACTGCCGCCGACTCGAGCTGGGTCATCAGGTAATTGCGGATCTTCCAGTCCTCGACGACCGCGTTCTGGTACCCGCGGTCTTCGAACCAGCGCGACTTCCAGTCCGTCGTGATCCCGAGGCGGAACCCGTACGGGTTGACTTTCTGGCCCATCAGCCCTCGTCCTTTGCCTTGGGCTTGCGCCCGGACTTCGAGGCGATCTTCGAGATCGCCTTCACGGTCTTTTTCGCCGCCGATTTCCCGGCCGGCACCCTCTTGGCGGCCGTCGTCTTCGCCAGCGCCTTCTTGGCGGGGGACTTCTTCGCCACGGCCTTCTTCGCCGGCTCCGGTGCGACGGTCGGCTCAGCGACTTCCTCGCTCGCGTTGTCCGACGGCGACTCCGATTCGGCGGGCGCCTCGGCGACGTCATCGGCGGCGGTCAGTTCGGCCACGTCGTCGGATTCCGCCGGCAGGAGGTCCGGCGCATCTTCGGTCGCCTCTTCGAGCTGCTGGGCCCGACGACGCGATCCCGCAACGCGGCGCGCCCGACGGTCCGCCTGTTGGGCGGCGGCGCGGGCCCTCAGGCGGGCGACCTGGTCCTCCGGCATGCGAGCGAGCACGATCGTGATGTGGCACGTGCGCTTACGAACGCGAGTCGCGCGGCCGCGCGCCCGGGGACGCCAACGTTTCAACGTCGCACCCTCGTCGGCGTACGCCGTCGCGACGTAGAGCTCTTCTGGGAACTGCTGGTCGTTGTGCTCGGCGTTCGACGCCGCTGATCGCAACAACTTGGCGACGATCGGCGCGCCGGCACGATCGGTGTGGTCAAGAAGCTCGACGGCGCGCGTGTAGTCCAGTCCCCGGATGAGATCGAGGACCTCGCGCGCTTTGTAGCTCGACAATCGGCAGTAGCGCAGCGTCGCCTTCGTGCCCGGACGCTCGTTCGTCTTCACCGCCATCTCAGCGCCTCGCCTGGCGTTCTTGGCCCGCGTGGTAGCGGAAAGTGCGCGTCGGCGCGAACTCACCGAGCTTGTGACCGACCATCGCCTCGGTGATGTAGACGGGGACGTGCTTGCGCCCGTCGTGCACGGCGATCGTGTGACCGACCATGTCAGGGATGATCGTCGAGCGGCGCGACCACGTCTTCACGACGCGCTTCTCGTTGCGCGCGTTGAGGTCATCGACCTTCTTCAACAAGTGGTCGTCCACGAACGGGCCTTTTTTCAGACTGCGCGGCATGACAACCTCACGCGATCAGCGACGGGCGCCGCGACCGCGGCGGCGACGGACAATGAGCCGGTCGGACGGCTTGTGCTTGCGGCGAGTTCGCCCTTCGGGCTTGCCCCACGGCGACACCGGGTGGCGACCGCCCGACGACTTGCCCTCGCCGCCTCCGAGCGGGTGATCAACGGGATTCATCGCCACGCCGCGGGTTTGCGGCCGGACGCCGCGCCAGCGGTTGCGGCCCGCCTTTCCGATCGACAACAGTTCGGCCTCCGCGTTGCCGACGACGCCGATCGTTGCTCGGCAATCGATCGGCACGCGGCGCATCTCTGTCGACGGTAGGCGCAACGTCGCGTAGGCCCCTTCTTTCGCGACGAGTTGCACGCTCGACCCCGCGCCGCGGGCGATCTTGCCACCGCCACCGGGGCGTAGCTCGACGTTGTGCACCGTCGAACCGACGGGCACGTAGCGCAGCTGCAGCGCGTTGCCGGGGCGGATCTCGGCGCCGTGGCCAGATTGAAGGACGTCACCGACGCCGACACTTTCGGGGGCGATGATGTAGCGCTTCTCGCCGTCCGCGTAGCTCAACAACGCGATGCGGGCATTGCGGTTCGGGTCGTATTCGATCGCCGCGACGCGGGCTGGGATTCCGTCCTTGTCACGCCAGAAGTCGATGATCCGGTAGCGCCGCTTGTGGCCGCCGCCGCGGTGGCGCGCGGTCTTGCGGCCGTAGCTGTTCCGCCCGCCCGTCGACGGGAGCGCTTCGGTGAGGGCGCGCTCGGGGCGCTTGTTCGTGATCTCTTTGAAGTCGGACGAGGACTGGAACCGCCGCCCGGGGCTCGTCGGCTTGCGTTTTTTCACAGCCATGACGCGTTCCTCAGCTCTCGAACAGCTCGATGCGGTCTTCGCCGACGAGGCGGACGATCGCCCGCTTCGTGTCCGACCGCTTGCCGACTTTGTTGCTCCTTCGGTCGCGCTTTTCCTTGCCCTTGCGGTTGAGCGTGTTCACGCTGCGCACACGCACCGAGAAGTGCGCCTCGACCGCGTCGCGAATCTCCCGCTTCGAGGCACGCGGATCGACAACGAAGACGTACGCGCCGTCGTCCATCAGCGCGTAGGACTTCTCTGAAATGACCGGACGGATCAGCACGCTGCGTGTCACGACTCGTCACCGCCTTCGGGTTCCTCGTCCATTTCGATGGGCTTCGTCCCCGCGGGCTTTGCCGGTGCGGCCTTTTTTGCCGCCACCTTCTTCGCCGCCGTCTTCTTGGCGGCCACCTTCTTTGTTCCCGCCTCGGCGACAGGACGCGGTGTCGCGACCCTGGTCGTCGTCACTTCGCCCGGGATCGTCGCGTCGGTGAAGACGACGACGTCAGAGCGAATCACCTCGTACGCGTTCAGCTGGTCGATCGGCAGGGCGTCAACACCGGGGATGTTCCGCATCGACTTTTCGACGACGTCGGATTCGCGCTCGGTGACGACGAGCACGCGCCCCCGACAATCGAGTGCGTCGAGCGCATCGAGCGCGCGCCTCGTCTTCGGCTCCGCGAAGCTCCAGCGGTCGATAAGGCGGACGTTGCCCGAACGCGCCCGATCCGAGAGTGCGCAGCGCAGCGCGTGCTGCACCATCTTGCGTGGCGTCTTCTGCGCGTAGCTGCGCGGCTTCGGCCCGAGCGCGACACCACCGCCCGCATAAAGCGGCGAGCGGATCGAACCCTGGCGTGCGTTGCCGGTGCCCTTCTGGCGGTACGGCTTCGCACCGCCACCGCGCACCTCGGCGCGCGTCTTTGTGCTCTGGGTGCCGCTGCGGCGCGCGGCGAGCTGCGCCGTGACGACTTGATGGACGAGCGCGACGTTCTCTCGCACCGAGAAGTACTCGGGGTCGAGCGTCACTGTCGAAAGTTCCTCACCGGAATCGGTGGTGCGCTCGAGTTCGACCGGTTCGCCGAGCTGACTGGTCTTCGCGCGCGGTGATGTCGCGATGTCGGTCATCTCGCCTCACTCTTCACGGCCTTGCGGATCACGACGAGTCCGCCACGGGGACCGGGAACCGCGCCCTTCACGAGGACGATCTCGCGCTCGGGATCGGCTTCGACGACTTCCAGATTGAGCGTCGTCACCCGCTCTGCGCCGGTACGGCCCGCCATCCGTGTGCCCTTGAAGACCCGCGCGGGCGTCGCGCAGGCGCCGATCGAACCGGGCGCGCGGTGCTTCTTGTGGTTGCCGTGCGCCGCGCCCTGTCCCTTGAAGTTGTGTCGCTTCATCGTGCCGGCGAAGCCCTTGCCTTTCGAGATCGCCGTGACGTCGACCTTTTGCCCCGCCGCGAGCACCGAGACGTCGAGCACGTCGCCGACCGCGTAGCCGTCGGTGTCGTCGACGTGCACTTCGACGAGCCGACGACCTGGGTCGACTCCGGCGCGGGTGAAGTGGCCGGCTTCCGGCTTGTTCATCGCCGAGGCGCGCCGAAACCCGTAGGTCAGCTGGAGGGCGGAGTAGCCCTCATTCTGTGGCGTCTTCACCTGCACGACGCGAAAGGGCGCGACCTTGACGACGGTCACAGGGACCGCCCGGTTCTCGGCGTCGAAGATCTGGGTCATGCCGATCTTCTCGCCGACGACCGCACTGATCGTCATCGTCGTGCCTCGTTCCTCGTTCTCTCCGATTGCCCGCGCAGCACTCCGACCGAAGTCGGCCAGGGCGCGAACGGCCCTTTCTCACGCGGACGCTCCGCCCGGCGTTGCCGAGCGGAGCGGGAATGGCTTGTGCCGAGCGGTCCCCCGGCGTACCGGGGCACGCTCGGACGTCGTCTTGTCGCCGCCGGGCGCCGCCCCGGCGACTCGAGCCACTATAACACTGCGTTTTTAGCTCTAGACCTGCTGAATCTTGATCTCGATGTCGACACCGGCGGGCAGATCGAGGCGTTGCAGCGAGTCGACGGTCTTCGGGCTGTGCTCGACGATGTCGACCAAGCGCTTGTGGATCCGCATCTCGAAGTGCTCGCGACTGTCCTTGTACTTGTGCGGCGAGCGAATCACCGTGTAGCGGTGGCGCTCGGTCGGCAGCGGCACTGGACCGCGCACCTTCGCCTGCGTACGGAGCACCGTCTCGACGATCTTTTTCGTCGACTGGTCGACGACCTCGTGGTCGTACGCCTTCAGGCGGATGCGGATCCGCTGCGCCACTGCCGGGAACCCGTCGCTACTTGAGGATCTTCGTGACCCGGCCAGCGCCGACCGTGCGGCCGCCCTCGCGAATCGCGAAGCGCAGCCCCTCGTCCATCGCGATCGGCTTTTGCAACTCGATGGTCATCTGGGTGTTGTCGCCCGGCATCACCATCTCGGTGCCTTCGGGGAGCGTGATCGAGCCGGTGACGTCGGTCGTGCGGAAGTAGAACTGCGGCCGGTAGTTCGTGAAGAACGGCTTGTGCCGCCCGCCCTCTTCCTTGGTGAGCACGTAGACCGCTGCTTCGAAGTTCGTGTGTGGGGTGATCGAGCCCGGTTTGGCGATGACTTGACCGCGCTCGACTTCCTCCTTTTTCGTGCCGCGCAGCAAAAGGCCGACGTTGTCGCCCGCCTGGCCGGCATCGAGGAGCTTGCGGAACATCTCGACACCGGTGACCACGGTCTTCTGGGTCGGGCGCAACCCGACGATCTCGACCTCTTCGCCGACTTTCACCTGGCCCTGCTCGATCCGTCCCGTGACGACGGTGCCGCGACCGGTGATCGTCATCACGTCCTCAACCGACAACAAGAACGGCTTGTCGACCTCCCGCTTTGGCTCGGGGATGTAGTCGTCGACGGCTTCCATCAACTTCAAGATCCCCTCTTCGGCTTCCGCATCTCCCTCGAGCGCCTTCAGCGCCGAAACGCGGATGACCGGCGCGTCGTCGCCGGGGAACTCGTACTGGTTGAGCAGGTCGCGGACTTCCACCTCGACCAGATCGAGGAGCTCTTCGTCATCGACCATGTCGACCTTGTTCAGCGCGACGACGATCGCCGGCACGCCGACCTGGCGGGCCAACAGGACGTGCTCGCGGGTCTGGGGCATCGGGCCGTCGGTCGCCGAGACGACCAGGATCGCGCCGTCCACCTGGGCGGCGCCGGTGATCATGTTCTTGATGTAGTCGGCGTGCCCAGGCATGTCGACGTGCGCGTAGTGCCGCTTGTCGGTCTCGTACTCGATGTGAGCGATCTGGATCGTGATGCCGCGCGCCTTTTCCTCCGGCGCGGCGTCGATCGAGTCGAAGGACCGGAACCCGACGTTCGGGTTGCGGTCGTGGAGGACCTTTGTGATCGCCGCGGTCAGCGTCGTCTTGCCATGGTCGATGTGTCCCATCGTCCCGACGTTGATGTGGGGCTTGTTCCGCTCGAACTTCTGTTTCGCCATTGGTGCCGACAGCTCCGTCTGTCCTGGGCAGGGCCCTTCGCTCTGCCAATTTGTTGATTGCTTCGATCTTCTCGGGTCTCGCACCCACCTCGTCGGGTCACGTCGCCTGGCGGCCGGTCTCTTTCGGAGAAGCGGACGCGTGTCCCGATCCGGCCCCTACTCCCCTGTCGCCCGGGCGACGATCTCCCGGCCTATCGACTCGGGGACCTCCTGGTAGGAGTTGAACTGCATCGAGAACGTGGCGCGTCCTTGGGTGCGAGAACGCAGGTCGGTAGCGTAGCCGAACATCTCCGCGAGGGGTACCTGCGAGCGGATGACCTGACTCGAGCCACGGCTCTCCATCCCCTCGACGCGGCCGCGACGCGAGGAGATGTCACCGATCACATCGCCCAAGAACTCCTCCGGCGTGACGACTTCGACGGCCATCACCGGCTCCAAGAGAACAGGGTGCGCGAGTCGTGCCGCTTTCTTCCACGCCAGCGAGCCGGCGATCTTGAACGCCATCTCCGACGAGTCGACTTCGTGGTACGAGCCGTAGGTGAGTAGGACGCGCTGGTCGACGGCTGGGAAGCCGGCGAGCACGCCGGACTCCATCGCCTCCCGGATGCCATGGTCGACGGCGGGGATGTACTCCTTTGGGATGACGCCTCCGGTGATCTTGTCGACGAACTCGTAGCCGCCGGCCGGGCCGGTGGGCTCCAAGTCGATGACGACGTGGCCGTACTGGCCCCGACCGCCGGTCTGGCGGATGTAGCGCTCCTCGACCTTGCGCACCGCGTCGCGAATCGTTTCGCGGTACGCGACCTGCGGCTTTCCGACGTGGGCGTCGACCTTGAACTCGCGCAGCATCCGGTCGACGAGCACTTCGAGGTGCAGCTCGCCCATGCCCGAAATCACCGTCTGTCCGGTCTCCTCGTCGGTGCGGACGCGGAAGGTCGGGTCCTCTTCGGAGAGAGCGAAGAGCGCCTTGCCCAACTTGTCCTGGTCGGCCTTCGACTTCGGCTCGACGGCGACGTGGATCACGGGCTCGGGGAAGACGAGCGATTCCAAAACGATCGGATGGGTCGGGTCGCACAACGTGTCGCCCGTCGTCGTCGTCTTCAAACCGACGACAGCGACGATGTCACCGGCGAAGATCGCGTCTTTGTCCTCGCGGTGGTTGGCGTGCATCTCGAGCACGCGTCCGACCCGCTCGCGCTTGTCCTTCGTCGAATTGAGGATCGTCGAACCCTTTTCGAGCGTTCCTGAGTAGACGCGCAGGTAGGTGAGCTTGCCGACGAAGGGGTCGGTCTGGATCTTGAAGGCAAGCGCCGCGAACGGCTCCGAATCGGCGGCCTTGCGCTCGAGGACCTCGTCGCCGCGGATCGAGTGGCCGATCGTCGGCGGCAGGTCGACGGGGCTCGGCAGGTAGTCGACGACCGCGTCCAAGAGCGGCTGGACCCCTTTGTTCTTGAACGCCGAACCGCAGAGGACGGGGACGAGGTGCCCCGATATCGTGCCGACGCGCAGCGCGCGCCGGAGGTCGTCGTCGGTGATCTCTTCTTCTGAGACGTACTTTTCCATCACCGTGTCGTCGTAGTGCGACGTCAGGTCGACGAGCTCGTGGCGGGCATCCTCGGCCGCCTGGCGCAGGCTGGCGGGGACCTCCTCTTCGGTCCACTTCTCGCCGATGCTCGCTTCATCCCAGACAAGCCCCTTCATCGCGATGACGTCGACGACGCCGCGGAAGTTCGCCTCGATACCGAGGGGCAGCTGGGTGACAGCGGGGATGGCGTCGAGCCGGTCACGGATCATCTCGACCGTCCGGTCGAAGTTCGCGCCGGTCCGGTCCATCTTGTTCACGAAACAGATCCGCGGGACGTTGTACTTGTCTGCCTGGCGCCAGACCGTCTCGGTCTGGGGCTCCACGCCGGCAACCGCATCGAAAATCGCAACCGCCCCGTCGAGCACGCGCAGCGAGCGCTCGACCTCGACGGTGAAGTCGACGTGGCCGGGCGTGTCAATGATGTTGATCGAGCAGTCGTGCCACGCCGCCGTCGTCGCCGCGGAGGTAATGGTGATCCCGCGTTCTTGTTCCTGCACCATCCAGTCCATCGTCGCCGCACCCTCGTGGACCTCACCGATCTTGTAGTTGCGGCCGGTGTAGTAGAGGATCCGCTCCGTCGTTGTGGTTTTTCCCGCGTCGATGTGAGCCATGATCCCGATGTTGCGGATCTTGGCGAGGGGGGTCGAGCGATTTTGAGGGGTTGCCATCGTGGTGGGTTCCTGGCTCGGTGTAGCGCGGGCGGCTACTTACAGCGTACGGGTATGCAGGCGAAATCGGTGCGATGCGACGCCCGAATCGGGCGTCTACCAGCGGTAGTGCGCGAACGCCTTGTTCGATTCCGCCATTTTGTGGACGTCCTCACGGCGCTTCACCGCGGCGCCGAGGCCGTTCGCCGCATCAAGGATCTCGTTCGCGAGCCGGAGCGCCATCGTGCGCTCGCGGCGCTCCTTCGCGTAGTTGACGATCCAGCGGATCGAAAGCGTCGTCGCGCGCTTCGGTCGCAGCTCGACCGGGACCTGGTAGGTCGTGCCGCCGACCCGGCGCGAGCGGACCTCGAGCTCGGGACGAGCGTTGTCGAGGGCGCGCTTCAGAGTAGCGAGGGCGTCTCCGCCCGTCTTTTCGGCGACGACCGTCAGTGCGTCGTAAACGATGCGCTCGGCGAGGCTGCGCTTGCCGCGCGAAAGCACCTTGTTGATCAGCTGCGTGACCAGGACGGACCGGTAGACGGGGTCCGGCTGGAGGTCTCGCCGGGGGGCGGGGCCGCTGCGAGGCATCAGGCGCTCTTCTTCGCGCCGTAGCGACTGCGGGCCTGGGCCCGGTCGCGCACCCCGACGGTGTCGAGGGCGCCGCGGACGATCTTGTAGCGCACACCTGGCAGGTCCTTCACCCGACCGCCGCGCACGAGCACGATCGAGTGCTCCTGCAGATTGTGACCGACGCCGGGAATGTACGCCGTGACCTCGACGCCGCTCGTCAGCCGAACCCGGGCGACCTTGCGCAGGGCGGAGTTCGGCTTCTTCGGCGTCGTCGTGTAAACGCGCGTGCAGACCCCGCGCCGTTGCGGGGCGCCCTTCAGCGCGGGTGTTTTCGTCTTCGACCGCTTCGACTCGCGACCGGCGCGGACGAGCTGGGCGATTGTGGGCACGCGTTTCCTTCCGAAAGACCACGGGGTCACCCACTGGCGTGCGCCAGCGGACGGCTCAGTTTACGGGAATCCGAGGGACCTCGCCACGGGACGACGAGACACGAGGCGCTGCCCCAGCCACGCTCGCGGCACCCGCCCACGCGCCCATGAAGTTCAACCTTCAATCCTGCGCGATCAATCAGTAGATTGCGTCCCGTCCTCGATCTACCAAGGGGGGAAAAATGGCGGAAGCGTTGATCGATGTCGGCACCCTTCCCGAGACCGTGGCGGCGAAGGCTCCCGCCAGTGCCGATTTCCAGATCGTGCCGGTACGCGCGATCCCGCTGGTCGTCATCGCGCTCGCTGGCCTCGTCGCCGCCATCGCCAGCAATCGGCTGTGGGCGCTGGATTTCTTCCACGTCGTCAGCGGAGGACTCTGGACAGCCATCGACCTTTTCCTCGGATTCGTCATCGGTCCAACGCTCGGACGCATGTCGATCCCGGCGCGAGTCGAATTCTCGAAACGATTCATGCCGAAGATGGTCCTCTTGATGCCGACGCTCGTCATCGCGACGCTTGCGGCCGGGTGGCAGCTCGCGCGTCACGAAGGGACGATCCTCAGTACCTACCCGCAACACCCGTGGATCGTCGCGTCGATGATCGTCGTCGGCGTGATGGCGGTGATTGCGATCGGGCTCCTCGAGCCGGCAAACCTCGCCGTGCTCTTCGAGTTGCGCAAGCCGCAGCCCAACGGCGAGCTGATCGGCCGTCTCATGAAGCGCTTCATCTACACCGCAGGTGTCACCGGTGCGATGCAGGTCGCGACGCTGATCATCATGACGAAGCTCGCCTCGTCATGACCACAGACGCCACACCCCACCTCGTCGAGCATTCGACGACTCCAGAGCAAAAACTGCCGCCGGTCGCTCAACTCTGTGTCTTGTCGATGGCGTTGGTGATTGTCGGCGGCATCTACCTCGCCGCACGCCTGCCGAGGCATGTGTCGATCGCCCCGTCGCTCGCCCTGCTCATCGCCGCCGGCGCGTTGCTCGTCGCGAACGTGTTCATCGTCGCGAGGCTGCGTACGTTCGCGTGGAAATCGTTCTTTTTGGTCGGGCGCTGGACGGGTCTCGCGTACCTCGTAATCGGCGGGATGCTCGAGTTCATCTTCGTCTTCGACCACACGCGCGGCGCGACACTCGTCGTCATCACGCTGTCCCTGCTCGTGTTCGCGATCGATATTCCCTTGCTCCTCGCGTTCTCGGTCGCCCGCTATCAGAAGTCCTCCGCGAGTTAAGACGCGAACCTTCTTCGGGACGGTTACTCTCCTTCGAGCTGAAACCGGGTCACGCCCCGTCCGAGTGCAGCGCGACCGAGCGGCTCAGCACGGCTGACGGCCGACTGGTCCGATGCCGGTTTCGGAGAGCCCGCACGTGAGTGACTCGCCCCAGGAAATGAGCCGCGCCCCGACCGCAACACGCAGCAACCCCCGCGACCGCCGCTGACGAGGATTCCTCTCGCGTTCGACCGGCCGCGGCTCGGGCAACCCACGAAGCTCCCGTGTACGCCGTTCGATTCCGCTTCCAAAGAGTGAAGGACTGATCACTGCGACCTCCCATCCCCATCACCGAGACATCGCGGCCGCGATCTTCTCGGCCGCTTCGAGCAACTCTTCGTCGGACACGTTCGGAAGCACGTCCTCCCAGATCGGCAGCATCATTCCGCGTGCTTCGAGCATCCCAAGGGGTCTCGGGATGAACCAGACGTGGAAGTGCGCTCCGCCATCTCCCCATCGATTGAGATGGACGCGGGCGATCTCACCGAGCGAGAGGATGGCGCGCTCGATCCTCGCTGCGACCTTGCCGAAATCCGAGGCGAGCTCAGGCGGCAGGTCGGAGAACGAATCGACATGCACGCGGCTCGCGAGCCAGACCGCGCCCGGGAGGCTCCCACCGACCGGAGGGTGGAGCGTCCAGTTCTCGTCGGACCAGACGGGCTTCGTTGTCTCCCCGGCGCAGATGCGACAGGGTTCGCCTCCTTGTTCGCCCCTTCGCGCCGGCTCGGGAATCACACGCTCGCCGGGCGCGCGAACGACGAGCGGCTCTTCATAGGGAAGCGTCATCGGCTCTGCTCCTTTCTGCGGTCGCGATCGCTCGTATCGGGCTCAGCGGTCGGCGCACTGCGCCTCATCTTCGGAATCCGATTCGGGCTTGTGCGCGATGAAGCGAAGGTCATCGTCGATCATCAAGGTGATCCGACGAAATCCGATCGTCTGGAGTCGCGTGAGGAACGCCGATGGTTCGACCGGGTTGTACGTGTCCCCGACGTGGAAGTGGTGGAGATCATCACTCGCCAGACTGTCGGCGCCAACGAATACTCCCCCCGGACGCAGCACACGAAGCGTCTCGGACAACAGCGCGTTCTGTTCGCGCGCCGTCGGAACGTGGTGGAGCATCGTGAAGCAGCACACCGCTCCGAACGACGCGTCAGCGAAGTGCATCGCCGCCGCGTCGCCTTCGACGACTTCGACGTTGCAACCGGCGAATCGTTCGGAAAGCGCCGATGCCGCTTCCGAATCAGACTCGATGCAGCTGAGGTGTTGAACGTGGTCGGCGAGCCATCCGGTCACGGCGCCGGGCCCGGGGCCGAGTTCGAGGACGTCGGCACCGAGGTGGATACCCGAAGTCAGGGGCGAGACCACCTCGGCGCAAACCCACTCGCTCCACTCCCGGCTCGCACAGAGCTTGGCGTGCTCGTCGTTCACAAAGCTCACGGTACGGATCGGCGGGACGCGCGCCAAGACCGTACGCTGCCAAACAATGTCGCAGGACGGACAGCGTTCGCGGGAGGCCGCCGGGCGCGTGCTCGACGTCGTCGTGTTCGTGATGGAGGCCGGTGCCTGCTTCGACGCGCACGTTCACGCCGATCATCAACTCGCGTGGGCGTCCGAGGGGGTGCTCACCGTCGAATGCGCGGCGGAAACCTGGGTGCTGCCGCCGACGCGGGCGCTGTGGATCCCGGCGGGCGTTCGCCACGAGACGAAATCGTCGGGGCCAGCGATCATGCGCACGGCGTACATCAACCCCGACCGATCACCGTTCAACTTCAGCCGCCCGACACCGATCGGCGCAGATCGTTTGCTCGCGGAGCTCATTAGCTATCTCGCCGACGCGCCGCTCGATCCGGAGGCGACAACCCGCGCTGAAATGGTCCTGCTCGACGTCATCTCTCCTCTGCCGACCTCGGCGATCGAGTTGCGGATGCCGACCGATGAACGCGCCCTCGACGTCGCGCGGGCGATCGTCGCCGACCCGGCCGATCCGCGAAACCTCGCCGCGTGGGGCCAGCTCGTGGGCGCGAGCGCGCGCACGCTCGCTCGCGCCTTTGCCGAGACCGGGGTCAGCTTCGGGCGGTGGCGCACCCTCGCCCGGTTGCAGGCAGCAGCTCCGGACCTCGCAGCAGGGACTCCGGTCAGTCGGGTCGCGGCGCGTGTCGGCTACACGACGACGAGCGCGTTCATCGCCGCGTTCCGACGCGAGACCGGTTCGACCCCGCGGCATTACTTCAAGGACTGATCGCCCAGACGAGACGCGTTGCGGCGCCGCGTCGGTACGCGTAATCCGCCGTGCCTGGCGCGACGCTGGTCATGAAAGACTGCCTCGGTGCGGATCTGGGTGTGTGGGGTCCGGGGATCGACCCCGGCACCCGGAGCGGCCTTTTTTCGGTACGGCGGACACACGTCGTGCGTCGCGCTCGCCCACGACGGGGAACGTCCGAGCCTTATCCTCGACGCCGGATCGGGCATTCGTATCGTCGGCGATTTCTTCCAACCGCAGTCGACGATCTTTGGGTCCGAGCCGTTCGCGGGCGCGATCCTGCTCAGCCACCTGCACTTCGCTCACACCCAAGGCATCCCTTTTTTTGGCGCAGGAAACCACGCCCGATCACGGGTCGATCTGTTCGCGCCGACTCAGGACGTCGAAGCGAGCATCGAGCGGTTCCTCTCGCCGCCGTTCTTCCCGATCACCCCTAGCCAGCTCGCGGGGTCCTGGCAGTTCCAACGGCTCGAGGCGGGTGAGATCAAGGTCGAGGGATTCTCGGTGTCCGTCCGGGAGATCCCCCACGGCGACGGCTCGACCTTCGGCTTCCGGATCTCAGACGGTGGCGCGAGTGTCGCCTACCTCGCCGACCACGCTCCTGTGCGCCTCGGGTCAGGACCGTCCGGGCTCGGTCCGTACCACGCCGATGCGCTCGCGCTGACCCGGGGTTGTGCCGCCGTATTCCACGACGCCCAGTACACCGACGAAGAACTGGCGAGCCGATCGAATGTGCATCATTCGTCGGCCAGCTATGCGGTCACGCTTGCGGAGGTGGCCGAGGTCGAACGCGTCCTGCTCACCCATCATCATCCCGAGCGCACCGACGACGAGATCGATGCGATCGTCGAGCGCTACCGCAGCGCCCCTTCACTCGTTGAAGGCGCCGCAGTCGGGAGAGTTCTCGATATCTGAGCGTCACCTATTTCGCCCCGCGGTGAACTCATCGTGTCGCACCACGAGGTGCCGGCCACGCGCATTCCTTCACAACGCGTGAGCACGCAAGCGCGCAGCGTCAACAAAGCCGTGTTTGTGGCCGAGCAATTCCGCGAAACAGCGGACGCCCATTTACCGCAAAGAGGCCGGCCGGTAGCATCCGCCGCACTTGTGCCGTGGGTGGCCAACGGCGAGGGGGGACAGATGAAGGGGTTCACGAAAAGGGCGATTCCCGCGCACCTGCGCCAAACAGGAGCCGACTGCGGGTGGCGTCAGATGAAGCCAGCCCCGAAACGGCGGCGTTTCGCGGCACTGGGCGCTCTGATCGTCGGCGCGAGCATCGCCGTGCCCGTCACCACTGCTACCGCGTCCTCGGGGGCCACCCAGGACAAGATCGTCTTCGTCCAGACGAGCAATCACGGGAACGTCGCTCCGTACGTCGAGTACGAAGGGGCGAACGGTGTCGATCAGACGCAGTCTCTCTCGGTCGGCAGTGGCGCTTGCGAGAGTTCGAAGCTCTCGAATCCGACCTCACCTCTGCTCCCGCTCAGCGCCGCCTACTACTCCACCAGCTCAGAAGAGTCAGCGTCGGTCGGCAGTGAAGTGACGGGTGGGGTGGCGGAAACCGGAGTGTGTTTCAACTCCAGAACATCCACGGGTGAAACGATCGTGCCCGACGAGGGGTTGATCTTCAGCGTTGGTCAATCGAACTCGTTGACATCAGGGCGACTCTTCAGCGAGGCAACGATCCCGCTGAAGAACAACTCGTTCTCCGCGTCCACTTCGGGCACCTTGATCCTTCGGCAGATGTCGGGAGGCGTGGAGACGACCGTCGACACGGTGTCCTTCAAGCTTCCGCCCGGTGGTCAGGAATCTCCGGGCGACACGACCGACTGCCCAGTCATCAGCACCGGCGTCGTCTCGGCGGCCGCCCAGTTCGACCAGCTCGAGATCCAAGTCAAATCGGGATCTGCTTCTGTCGTCGGCCCGAGCTGCGACAACGACAACGACAACGACGACCAGGCGGTACCGACCTTCTACCTCGATTCGACCCCCGCGATCACCAGCTACAACAGCGCGACTTTCTTTGCCGGGACCGCAGGCAGTTTCACGGTGTCCTCGACCGGCTACCCGACCCCAACGCTCAGCGACGCCGCGTTCGCTGCCAAGGGCTCCCAAGCCTCGTGCACTCCTTCGACACTGCCGAGTGGTTTGACTTTCACCCCCAGCACCACTGACCCCGGCACCGCAACGATCGCCAGTACGTCTGCATTCATGATCACGAGTCCTAGCGGCCCTTACACCTACATCTTCTGCATCAACGCCTCCAATGACGCTGGCACTGCCCTGCAGACGTTCACGCTCACGGTCGACCAGGGGGCTGGCATCGCAAGTGCGAACAACACGACCTTCACCGCCGGCAGCCCCGGTACCTTCACCGTGACGACAACCGGCTTCCCGAACCCAACGCTCAGCGACACCACCGGTTTCATTGGGTGCCCCGAGTCGTCACTGCCGACCGGCGTGACCTTCACCCCCAACAGCAACGGCACCGCGACGATCACCGGTACGCCAGCAGCGAGCACCGCTTCTGCTGGCACCTCTAGCGGTCCTTACACCTATACCGTGTGCATTACAGCCTCCAACACGTTCGGCACGCCGCCAGCCACCTATCCGGCCACGCAGACGTTCACGCTGACAGTCGACCAGGCTCCGTCCTTCACGAACGCGGCTGCCGCGACGTTTACGAGCAACCCTTCAGGCGCCATGACGATGGGCCAGAACGGCAGCTTCCCCGTGACCGCCGCCGGCGATCCTGCGCCGGCGCTCAGCGTCGTGACCGGCAGTGGATGCTCGTCACTGCCGAGCGGCGTGACCTTCACCGACGAGGGAGGCGGCATGGGGACGATCGCCGGCACGCCTGCGAACGGCACCGAGGGCACCTATAGCGTGTGTCTCACCGCCACCAACACGTTTGTCCCGTTTGGCGCATTGTCCCCGTCGACGTTCGTAGCCACGCAGACGTTCACGCTGACGATCGCCCAAGCGCCGGTCATCACGAGCACCGATTCGAATGTCGGCGTCGCTGGGGCCACCTTCACCGCCGGCAGCTCGGATGCTGGAACCACGAGCGTGGCGGGCAGCTCGTTCACCGTGACTACGACAGGCAACCCGGTCCCGACGCTCAGTGACACCGGCTCAACCGGATGCACCGCGGCTACGTCGCTGCCCAACGGCGTGACCTTCACTGCCAACAGCAACGGCACGGCGACGATCGCCGGTACGCCAGCGATCGACACCGGCGGTCTCTACCCCATCTGCATCACCGCCGCCAACACGATCGGCACGACCACGTATACGTCCACGCAGACGTTCATGCTCACCGTCGATCAAGCCCCCGCCATCACGAGCACGGACAACGTCATCGTTCCGGCAGGGGACTCCTTCACCTTCGGTCCCCCAACGGCGGGGGTGACGACCTCGGGTTATCCGACCCCAACGTTGAACGACAACGGTTTCACTGGATGCACGACGGACTTGCCCACCGATCTCGCCACCCAGACCAGCCCGACCTTCTTCACGGACAACGGGGACGGCACCGCGACGATGGCCGGCATGCCCGCGTCGACCGACGGCAGCACCACCCCCTATCCCGTGTGCATCAACGCCACCAACGCGGCAGGCACGGCCACCCAGGACTTCAGCCTGGATATCACGTCACAGAGCGCACAGCTGACGGCGACCCCGCAGGGCGTTTCCGAGGTCACGGCATCGCTGCAACTGGACTCGGGAGACAAGAGCTTCTTGGGCTTCACGACATCCACGACATCCAAAACAGGTAACGGTGGAACAGCAACGGTGACATTCACCACGCCCACGGACGAGACGTCGATGTACACGGCGACTCTCAACATCAATTGGGGCAACCTCGCCTACTGCGTACCGTACGCGTCGACGAGCCCACCGACGTGCCAACCCGCCTCGGTGACGATCGGTCCCCCCGGAAGCACCGCAGTACCGGTGCTCGCGTGTCCTTCGGGCACGCCACCTGCCACACCGCCTCTCAATACCTGGTGCTCGGAGGGCGCTTCGTACTCCTATGTGACGAGCGGTGGAACGGAGTACACGAACATCGTGGAGACCATCTACGGCTCGGGGGACGTCACGTTCAACCATGGCTGACGACCGCGCACGTGCGCGGTCCTCAGTGCACAGGCACCGTCTCTCGGGGGGTCGCACGTAGGGCACGGAGCGCGACGACACCGAGCTGATCGAGGAGCTTGTTCCGTTCCTCGATCAGCTCGGGCGGTTCGGCTTCGCCCTCGAGCGAACCGCGTAGAACGAGGAGCATCACCAGCTCGAAATAGGTTCCCGTCGCCCGCGCGACGGGAAGCGCTCGGTCGATCTGGTCGATCAGCCCTGCACGCTCTCCCGCCGCGGCGCGGACGCTCGCCTCGACACGGTCGAGCAACACCCCGGCGGGGGTGCCGTCGAGGGCCGATCCGGCTCGGGCGCGCGCCGCAGCGACGACGTCGCGCGCTTCTGATAGGCGGCCGGCGAGGAGGTGCGCCTCTGCGAGGAAGCCCCGCGCCTCGATGCCCGCCAACGGCCCCCCGGCCGGGTCCTCGAGGGCGATCGCCCCGCTCAAGAGGGCGAGGGCCTCCTCGTAAGCAGCCGACGCCGCGGCGACCCGGCCGAGCTGGGTGATGGCGGCGAGCTCCAAGGTCGAATAGCCGAGGCCCTGGAAAGTTCGCGTCGCGCGCCGAAGCGCGGCGTTCGCTTCGTCGAGATGCCCCTGATTGCCGCGTATCTCGCCGATGTTCATCTCAGCCATCGCCGCGCTCCCGATGTCACCCGCACTCAGGGAGACATCAGCAGCACGGCGAAGGAGGCGTACGGCCTCGTCCCAGCGGCCCTCGAAGAATGCAAGAAGGCCGAGGTTGCTGAGCGCTACGCCGATCAATCGGCGGTCGCCGAGCCGTTCGTAGATCTCGAGAGCGAGCGGGAGGTGCGTCGCCTCGCTCGTCCGCCCGAGAAACAGCAGCGCTTCGTCCATGAGCGCGTAGGCGCGCGCCGTGGCGCGCAGCTCGCCGATCGATTGCGCGCGCTCGACCACCTGGCGGCTGAGGTTCAGGCAATCGTGCAACCGGCCCTGGCGCGCACGGACTTCTGCTTCCCGCACAAGGAGCTGCACGGCGATCGCGTCGGCGCCATCTGGAGCTTCTGACTCGAGCCTCGCGAGGGCGCGGTGGAGGAGCCGGATCGACCACCGATACCGCCGCTGATACTCGCCGACGACGCGCGCCGATTTCTCCATGTTCGCGGCCCACGCCAACGGGTCAGCGAACACCATCGACGCGGCGCGTCGATAGGCGTCCTCCGCCTGGCGGTAGTAGCCGAGCCACAGACGCGCGTCTCCGAGCTCGGTCCATTCCGACGCGACCGCTTCGGCGGGGAGCCCGGGAAGGAATCGTGAGGCCTCGACGGCTCGTTCGAATTGGAGCGCGGCCTCACCGGGGGCGAACATCTGTTGTGCCCGCCTGCCGGCGAGACGGGCGTATGACCAGGTCTTGTCCCACTCCTGTGCTCTGGAGAAGTGGAGCGAGAGAGCGTCGGCTCGGCTCTCGAGTTCGGACCCGGCACGCCGTTCGATGATCCGGCCCGCCGAGCTGTGCAGTTCCCGACGCCGCTTGTACGAAAGTCCCTCGTAAGCGGCCTCGCGCAATAGGGCGTGCCGGAAGTGCAGTCGCTCATCGCCAGAGCCAACGAGGTAGTCGCTCAACTCACGCCGGACGGCAGCGTCGAACTCGAGACCCTCGCTCTCGAGCACCTCTGACAACAGCTGCGCCTCGAAGCTGCGGCCAAGGACCGCCGCCTGGCGGAGCACCTGCCGCGCGCGCGGCGCCAGGGTGTCGATGTCTGTGTTTGCCACGGCATCGAGCGACTCGGGGAGCGAGTCGGTGCCGCTTACGCGCGCGAAGCGCACCAGCTCTTCCAGGAACAGAGGGCTACCGCCCGATCGCGCAACGATGACGTCGTTCTCGTGGGGCCGGAGCGGGGCGGCAGCCGTCGCGGCGGCGATCAGCTCGTGGGCCGTGCCCTCCTCGAGCGGCGACAGCTCGATCGTCTGATCGGCGGGCGGACGCAGACCTCCGGCAAACTTGCGCCGGTTGACGACGACGAGCCAACGGCGGCTCAATGCGGCAGTGGCGAGACGCTCGGCGACGCCGGATGTTGCCTCGTCGAACCAGTGCGCATCCTCGGCGAGAACAAGGAACGTCGGGCACACGAGGGCGTCGAAGAGCCGCACGAGCAGGTCGGCGGTCCGATCCCTGTGGAACTCGGGTGCGATGGCGGCGCTCTCGGGGGTCTCGGCCATTTCGACGTCGGCGAGCGGTGCCAAAAGCGGCGCAAACGGCCTGATCTCCGGGCCAAGACCCCCGACAAGTTCGTCGAGCTGTTCGGCCGCGAGCTGCGCGTCGTCCGTCGAGACCCCGAGCAGCGCGCGCAGCGACCGTCGAAACGGGAGATAGGGGGTCCCGTCACCGTACGGTTCGCCTTGCAACAAGAGCGGGACGGCGTCGGGATGACGGGCGCGGAACTCCTCGATGAGGCGGCTCTTCCCGAGGCCCCGGTCGCCCTCGATGACAACGACGCGGCCCTTGGCGGATTCAGCAGATGCGAACGCCGCATCGAGTTGCTCCATCTCCGCTCGGCGGCCGACGAAGGGCAACTTCGACCGCACCTCCGGGTTTACCCCCTGTGCGGTACCGACGGCGTACGCCTGCACCGGCTCGGATTTGCCCTTGACGTGGAACGGCGGCACGACCTCGGTGGCGAACAGCGTCTGGGAACGGTCGAGCACGCTGGCGGTCGAGAAGATGGCGCCTGGCGGCGCGGACGCCATCAACCGCGCCGCCAGGTTGACGGTGTCGCCCATGACGGTGAACGTCCGCCGGAACTCCGCTCCGATCTCGCCCGCAAAGACGTGGCCGCGATTGACGCCGATCTGCACGCCGAGGCGAAGCGGAGCGTCAGCGATACAACGCAGGGCGCGCAGCATGCGTCCCTCGTCGTCGTCGCCCGCGGTCGGCACCCCGGCGACGAGGATGATCTTGCCGCCATTGTTGTCGAGGTCGCTCGCGAGGAACGTGACCCGCTCGGCGTCGACCGCCGCCTGGACCGAGGCGATGGTCTCGTCGAGAACAGCCGCCGTCGACTCCGGTCCTTCGTCGGCGAGCAGATCGTCCACGCCCTTGTATTTGACGAAGGCGACCGTCGCCAAACGGTGCTCGGATTCGATGGCCGCCGACCCGAGGTGGGCGCGCAGACCGAGAGGCAGTCGCATCGCCACCGCGTCCCGTGGCACCTGCCTGATCGGCAACGGGCCCGGGCCGCCGGTAACGACCCGGCGCGTCCGGACGAGGAAGCCCGCGTCCTTCGCCGCACCGACGGTGCCTGGCCCGAGCGCACTCGCCGTCGCCCCGCTCACGACGATCTCTCCTGCTTCCGCCGTCTGTTCCATCTTCACGGTCGCCGAGGCCGCCCGCCCGGAGATGAGCAGTTCTCGGTGCGAGGACCCGACCATGAACAGATGCACCGTCCCGCTATGGATTCCGACCGACATCCGCAGGTTCAGACGGCCGGCGGCGAGCTGGGTCCGCTGGGCGTCACGCAGTGCCGCGCGCATCGCCACTGCAGCGTTGACGGCGCACACCTGGTGGTCGGCGCCGGGGAACAGCAGGAGTAGCGCGTCACCACCGAACTTGAGAAGGCTGCCTCCTTGCTCGGCGGCGATGGCGAGCATGCGGGAAAAGACGTGGTTCAGGACCTCGGTCAGTTGCTCAGTTCCAACCCGACCGCGTCGCGCCAAACGCTCGGACAATGCCGTGAATCCGGAGATGTCGACAAAGCACAGCGTGGCGTCGATCTCGCGCCACAGCCTCCCCGCCGAGCTGAGATCCCATTCGACCGCCGGTCTGGGCAGGAAAGGGTCGAGGTCGCTGACTATCGGTCGGCCCACGCCCCCCGCTCCCCCACGACGCCTGTCTGATGAATAGGGCGATTCGCTTGGGACAATAGACACGGCGGAGACACGGTGCGTAGTGCGTAACGAACTTCGACTCTCGCGAGCACGAGAGCACCAAAGAAAACCGGCGAGCGTCGCGCCCGTGCCCTAGCCCAATGACCTGCAAAGACACCTCGGTCCGCAGCCTCTGCTGTGGACCGAACCAGCGAAGATCCGTTCAGGTGGTTCCAGACGTCGTGTCGACGATCAGGACCGAGCATTCCGCATGGTGCGCGACGGAGTTCGGCACGCTGCCGAGCACGCGCTTCGCTCCTCGCATGCCCTTGTTCCCAACGACGATCAAATCGGCACCGATGCGCCGCCCGACACGGACGATTGCTTCGGCAGGGTCGCCGGTGGCGGCGTGCAGCTCCACCTCGACGCCTGCCTTCTTTCCGATGCGCTCGAGCTCGGCGAGCAACATGTCCGCCGGGTGGGTCGTCGCCGAGTACCGGAACTCCTCAGGGAGCTCCAGGTCCGGAGCCCGAACAGACTCCGGCTTGTACGCCGTGGCGATGTGGAGCGTCGCGCCGAGTGATGCCGCAAGCTCCGCAGCTGCCCTCACCGCCTTCAGTGCGGTTTTCGAGCTATCCGCCCCGACGAGCAAGTTCTTATACACGTTGCCCCCTCACTCCGAAAGCGACTGATCATTTCGTCCGCTCGCGCGACCAGGCGAGCGCGATCGTGGTGAGCCCTGGACTCGCTGGCGGAAAGAACGTATCAGAGCGAGAAAATTCGACGACTGAGGGCGCGCCGGGCGGCGGTCCAAGCACCCCTCGCCGCGCAAAACCCCGTACCGTGAACGCCGTGCCTCGTGATCTGGAAGCCGAGATCGGCGCGCTCGCAGCAGACCTCGACAAGAAGGCGAAGCGGCGCCTTCGCGACGTCGTGACGGCTTCGTGGTGGAACGAAAAGCTGATGGGCGCGGCGATGGTGAACCCCGAGTTCAAGACGCAGCTCTTCCGGTTCGTCGACGTCTTCCCGGCGACGACGGGCGACGACGACGTGCTCCGCCACCTCGACGAGTACCTGCTCGGTGCTCACCCGCCTCAGACTGTGAAGGCGGCGTTGTCGGTGGCCCGGTCGGTCCCCTTCGGCAGGAAGCTCGCGGCGATTGCCGCCCGACAGGGGATCAAGCGGATGGCGCACCAGTTCATCGCCGGCGCCGACCCAGCGGACGCGGTGAGAAAGCTCGAGGCGAGCTGGGCGCACGGCGTCGCGTTCACCGTCGACGTGCTCGGCGAAAAGACGGTCAACGACGACGACGCCGATCGCTACGCGGCCCGCGTCGACGAATTGCTCGGCGCACTCCTTTCTCGGTCGTCGTCGTGGGTCGAGAACCCGAAGCTCGAACGTGACGACTCGGGCACGATCCCCCGCGTGAACATCAGCGTCAAGCCGACGGCGCTCTCCGCGCACTTTTCGCCGCTCACGCGCGCGGCCGGAATCGATGACGCGGCGGCACGTCTCCGTCCGATCCTGCGGCGCGCCCGCGACCACGGCGCGCTCGTCAATTTCGATATGGAACATGCCGAGGTGAAAGACGTCACCTTGGAGCTCTTCAGGGGGCTGCTCGCCGAGGACGAGTTCTCGACGCTGAACGCCGGCATCGCGCTGCAGGCGTACTTGAAAGAGACCCGCAGCGATCTCGAATCGATCATCGAGCTCTCCGCTTCCCGGTCGGTGCCGCTTTCGGTGCGCCTCGTGAAAGGCGCGTACTGGGACACCGAGACCGTCCATGCGCAGGCGGAACACTGGCCGATCCCGGTCTTCGAGCACAAACCAGAAACCGACGCGAGCTACGAGGAGTGCACGCGTCTCCTGCACGATCATCACGGCAAGATCCGTGCCGCGTTCGGCAGCCACAACCTGCGTTCGATCGCCCACGCGATCGTCTCGGCGCGCGCCCGTGACATCCCCGACGACGGCTACGAGTTCCAGATGCTCTACGGCATGGCGGAACCGATCCACGAAGCCGTGCGCTCTTCGGGGTTCCGCCTGCGCGTCTACGCGCCCGTCGGCGAGCTCGTCCCGGGTATGGCGTACCTGGTGCGCCGACTGCTCGAGAACACCGCCAACGAGAGCTTCGTGCGGGCGCGGCTGTCCAGCCGGACCCCCCTCAAGGCACTCGTCGCCGCCCCGCCGATCGAACTGCCCGGTCCGCCGCCGCCGGCCTCGCGCCAACGGACTGACGCCGCCGCGCCGACGCCGTACCTGCCCGAGCCCCCCGCCGAGTGGCACCGGCAGGCGGTGCGCGACGCATTCGCCGCGGCTCTCAACCGCCGTCGAGCACGTCTCGGCGGTGACGTGCCGGCGGTAATCGGCGGCAACGAACGGATGACCGACGAGACGATTGTCTCGATCGACCCGTCGCTACCGACGCGCATCGTCGCCCGCTCCGCTTCGGCGTCGATCGCCGATGCCGAGGACGCGATCCGCGCCGCGCACGCCGCATGGCCCCAGTGGCGCGACACACGCCCCGAACAGCGCGCGCAGGTGCTCTTCGACGCCGCGCAGTGGATGCGACAGCGCCGGTTCGACCTCGCTGCGCTCGAGATCTTCGAGGCCGGAAAGCCGTGGTTTGAGGCCGACGGCGACATCTGCGAGGCAATCGACTACTGCGAGTACTACGGCCGCCAGATACTGCGGCTCGCGCGTGGCGAAGAGGTCGAGTCACCCCCCGGTGAGGACAATGCCCTCAACTACACCGCGCGCGGCGTCGGCGTCGTCATCCCGCCGTGGAACTTCCCGCTCGCCATCCCGACGGGCATGACGGTCGCCGCGCTCGTCTGTGGCAACGCCGTCGTGTTGAAGCCCGCCGAACAGACTCCGGCCACCGCCGCGATCCTCGCCGCAGCGTTGAGAGCCGGCGGCCTGCCCGACGGTGTGCTCAATTTCCTTCCCGGCATCGGCGAGACGGTCGGCGCGTACCTCATCGCACACCCCGACATCGCATTCGTCGCCTTCACCGGCTCGAAGGCGGTCGGGCTTTCGATCATCGAACAGGCGGCGATCCACCGACCAGGCCAGAGACAGGTAAAGCGCGTCATCGCCGAGATGGGCGGCAAGAACCCGCTGATCGTCGACACCGACGCCGATCTGGACCAGGCGGTGCCGATCACGATCCAGTCGGCGTTCTCCTACTCCGGCCAGAAGTGTTCGGCGTGCTCGCGGGTGATCGTCATCGGCGACCGTGCCGACGAGTTCGTCGTTCGTCTTGCCGGCGCGGCAGAACGCCTACGCATCGGCGCGCCGGAGGAGATGGGCACTGAGGTCGGTCCACTGATCGACGAGGATGCCTTCAAGCGCGTCGCCTCGTGGCAGGAACGTGCCGCCGACTTCGGCGAGGTCGTGATGTCGCGTCACGACGTCCCACTAGACGGTTACTTCGTCGGGCCGACGATCGTCGACCGCGTCGCGGTCGGCTCGGCGATGTGGACCGACGAGATCTTCGGCCCTGTACTCGCGATCTGTCGGGCGGGCGATCTCGACGAGGCACTCTCACTCGCTGACGACACCGAGTACGCGCTCACCGCCGGTATCGTCTCGCGCTCACCAGGGCACGTGCGCGAGGCGGCGAAGCGATTGCGCGCTGGCAACGTGTACATCAACCGCACGATCACCGGTGCCGTCGTCGGCCGCCACCCCTTCGGTGGCTACGGGATGTCCGGCGTCGGCTCGAAGGCGGGAAGCCCTGATTACCTTTTGGAGTTCTTGATCCCGCGCACCGTTTCGGAGAACACGCTCCGGCAGGGATTCGCCCCGGAAACCCAATAAGTGGACATGCGGGGCCCAAGGAGGCGGGCCCCGCGATCATCTGTTACAGCGCGGCGCCAGCCTCGCCCGCTTCGTCTTCTCCCGCCGACTCGCCATTCTCGGACGGCTCGGTCTCCGGGTAGTAGTCGACGCTCGGGTCGACGTCGTAGCCGCCAAAGGATGCGCCTTCGATGTTGCGCAGCCACTCGGCGAGTTCGTCAGGTCCCGGCTCGGCGAGGTCGGACGACCAGAAGCTCATCCGCTGCGCGTCGGGCGTCTCGACGACGACGTCGCGGTAGCGCTCCATGCCCGAACCGGCCGGAATGAGCTTACCGATAATGATGTTCTCCTTCAGACCGACCAGCCGGTCCGAGCGCCCCTCGATCGCGGCCTCGGTAAGCACCCTCGTCGTCTCTTGGAACGACGCCGCCGAGAGCCAGGAGTCCGTCGCGAGCGAGGCCTTCGTGATCCCCATCAACTCCGGGCGACCCTCGGCGGGGCGCTTGCCTTCCGTCGCGAGTTCGCGGTTGACGAACGCGTAGCGCTGCGAATCGACGCGCTCGCCGGGCAGGAATGGCGAGTCACCCGACTCGGCGACGAGCACGCGGCGCAGCATCTGGCGCACGATCAGCTCGATGTGCTTGTCGTGGATCGACACACCCTGGTCCCGGTAGACCTTCTGGACCTCCTCGACCAAGTACTGCTGGGTCTCCCGGATCCCCTTGATCTCCAGGAGTTCCTTCGGGTCCTTCGGGCCCTCGACGATCGCGTCGCCAGCTTGGATCTCCTCGCCCTCCGCGACTTCGAGGCGGGCGCGCGTCGAGATGTCGTGGGTTTCTTCCTCACCGCGATCAGTGACGATCGTCACGTGCCGACCCTGCTCATCCTCTTCGATGCGGACCACGCCCGAGTTGCGGGCGAGGATCGCCGCACCCTTCGGGGTGCGCGCTTCGAACAGCTCGACGACGCGGGGCAGGCCGTGGGTGATGTCCTCACCGACGACGCCACCGGAGTGGAAGGTCCGCATCGTCAGCTGAGTTCCCGGCTCGCCGATCGACTGTGCGGAGATGACGCCAACCGCCTCGCCGAGCTCGATCATCCGTCCCGTCGCGAGCGACTGGCCGTAACAGAGGGCGCAGACGCCCTGGGGCGACTCGCAGGTCAACACGGAGCGCACCCGGATGCGGTTGATCGAGGGATCAGCCTGCAGGCGCTCGACCTCCGCGTCGCCGAGCGTCATGCCGGCGTCGTAGGTCGTGCCGTCCTCCAGACTGACCGGCTCGGCGAGCACGCGTCCGTACAGGCGCGTCTCCAAATAGCTGCGCTTTCCGGCCGCGTCCGGAACGACGTCGTCGATCCAGATGCCGCGGTTCGTTTCGCAGTCCTCGGTGCGCACGATGAGCTCCTGCGCGACGTCGACCAGACGACGCGTGAGGTAGCCGGAGTCCGCGGTGCGCAGCGCCGTGTCGGCGAGACCCTTTCTCGCGCCGTGGGTCGAGATGAAGTACTCGAGCACCGAGAGCCCCTCACGGAACGAGGAGACGATCGGGCGCGGGATCATCTCGCCGCGCGGGTTCGAGACGAGGCCCTTCATGCCGGCGATCTGGCGCACCTGCTGGGGGTTCCCACGGGCACCGGAGTCGACCATCATGTCGAGCGGGTTGAACTTGATCGTGGCGAGCGTCTGCTCCATCGCCCGGCCGACCTCGGAGTTCGCCGAGGTCCAGATCTCGATCTCTTTCTGGCGCCGCTCGTCATCGGTGATGATGCCGCGCTTGAACTGCGCCTCGGCCTTTTCCGCTTCCTTTTCGTAGCGGTCCAAGATCGCCACCTTCTCGGGCGGCGTCTTCACGTCGTCGATCGAGATCGTCAACCCGGACTTCGTCGCGTAGAGGAAGCCGAGCTCCTTGATCTTGTCCAAGCTCTCCGAGACGACGGCCTTGTGGTAGTTCGACGCGAGCCGCTCGACGATCGCGCCGATCGAGGTCGCACGCTTGCCGACAACGTCGTTCACGAATCCGAAGTCAGCGGGCAACGCCGTGTTGAAGAAAAGTCGCCCCGGCGTCGTCTCGATCTCGGTCGGCAACTCCTCACCATCCGTGTCGTGTGCCGCGCCGTTCTCGACGACGAAGGGGAAACCGTCTGTTCCCGGGCGAAGGCGGATCTTGGCGTGCAGCGCGACATCGCCGCGCTCGTAGGCGGCCTCGACCTCGTGCAGGCGGCGGAAGACGAGCCCTTCGCCCTTCACGCCATCGACCATCAGCGTGAGGTAGTACGCCCCAAAGACCATGTCCTGGGTCGGCACCGTGATCGGCCGCCCGGTCGCCGGCGACAAGATGTTGTTCGCCGACAGCATCAAAACGCGCGCCTCGGCTTGCGCCTCAGCGGACAGCGGCAGGTGCACCGCCATCTGGTCGCCGTCGAAGTCGGCGTTGAACGCCGTGCAGACGAGCGGGTGGATCTGGATCGCCTTGCCCTCGATCAGCACCGGCTCGAAGGCCTGGATGCCGAGACGGTGGAGCGTCGGGGCGCGGTTCAACAGCACGGGGTGTTCTTTGATCACCTCGTCGAGCACGTCCCACACCTGGGCGCGACGACGTTCGACCATCCGCTTCGCTGACTTGATGTTCGGAGCGATCTCCAAGTCGACGAGGCGCTTCATGACGAACGGCTTGAACAGCTCGAGCGCCATCTGCTTGGGAAGACCGCATTGGTGCAGCTTCAACGTCGGGCCGATGACGATCACCGAGCGTCCCGAGTAGTCGACGCGCTTTCCGAGCAGGTTCTGACGGAACCGTCCCTGCTTGCCCTTCAACATGTCGGAGAGGCTCTTCAACGGCCGGTTGCCTGGCCCGGTAACGGGGCGTCCGCGGCGGCCGTTGTCGAACAGGGCGTCTACGGCCTCTTGGAGCATCCGCTTTTCGTTGTTGATGATGATCTCGGGCGCGCCCAAGTCCAACAGCCGCTTCAGGCGGTTGTTTCGGTTGATGACCCGGCGGTACAAGTCGTTGAGGTCCGAGGTCGCGAATCGGCCACCGTCGAGCTGCACCATCGGGCGGAGGTCCGGCGGGATCACGGGGATCGCCTGCAGGATCATCGCCTTCGGGTCGTTCGCACGCCGGCCGTCCTCGTCGCGGCGGTTGAACGCCGAGACGATCTTCAGGCGCTTGATCGCCTTCTGCTTGCGCTGCGCGGAGAGCGGCCGTCGGCCTTCGGTCGGGTCGATCGCGTCGCGCAGCTTCTGCTCTTCCTCGTCCAAGTCGATGCGCGCGATGAGCTGCGCGATCGTCTCGGCGCCCATGCCCCCCTCGAAGTACTCGCCGTAGCGGTACTTGAGCTCACGCCAGACCATCTCGTCTTCGATGATCTTCCTTGCGTGCAGATCTCTCAGCTCGTCGAGGGCGCGACGCGCCATCACGACTTCCTGCGTCGCGCGCTCGCGTACCGCGGTGATCTCTTTTTCCGACGCGCGCTGGCGCGCGCGGATCTCTGAGTCGCGTGCTCCCGACTTTTCGAGCTCAGCGACTTCGGTTTCGAGCTCCTGCAGGCGCTTTTCGACCTCGAGGTCGCGGCCGCGTTCGATCTCGGAGACCTCCGAGTTCAGCTCTGACTCGAGGTTCGGCAGATCGGCATGGCGCTTTTCCTCGTCGACGTGGTTGACGAGGTAGGCCGCGAAGTAGATGACCTTCTCGAGTTGCTTCGCCTTCAGCTCCTCGCGCGCCTCGGTGCCCATCAACAAGTAGGCGAGCCACGAACGCGTGCCGCGCAGGTACCAGATGTGGACGACCGGTGCCGACAGTTCGATGTGACCCATGCGCTCGCGCCGCACCTTCGAGCGCGTCACTTCGACGCCGCAGCGCTCGCAGATGATTCCCTTGAACCGGACGCGCTTGTACTTGCCGCAGTAGCACTCCCAGTCCTTGGTCGGACCGAAGATCTTTTCGCAGAAAAGACCGTCCTTTTCCGGACGGAGCGTGCGGTAGTTGATCGTCTCGGGCTTCTTCACCTCGCCCCGCGACCAGTTGCGGATGTCGTCCGCGGTCGCGAGTCCGATGCGCAGCTGTTCGAAGTCGTTGACGTCGATCACAAAAAGCTCCTCTCCGCCGCACGGCGGGCGTCTTCCTCATCAGAGCCGCGTTCTGGCCGGCTGATGTCGATGCCGAGCTCCTCCGCGGTCCGGTACACGTCCTCGTCGATCTCGCGCATCTCGATCTCTTCGCCGGACGCGCCGAGCACTTCCACGTCCAGACAGAGCGACTGCATCTCTTTGATGAGCACCTTGAAGCTCTCAGGGATGCCCGGCTCGGGGATGTTCTCGCCCTTCACGATCGCCTCGTAGACCTTCACACGGCCCAACACGTCGTCGGACTTGATCGTCAGCAGTTCCTGCAGCGCGTACGCCGCGCCGTAGGCCTCGAGCGCCCAGACCTCCATCTCGCCGAAGCGCTGGCCACCGAACTGGGCTTTGCCGCCGAGAGGCTGCTGGGTGATCATCGAGTACGGGCCGGTCGAGCGGGCGTGGATCTTGTCGTCGACCAGGTGGGCGAGCTTCAAGATGTACATGTAGCCGACGCTGATCGGGTTGTCGTACGGCTCTCCCGTGCGGCCGTTGTAGAGCACCATCTTCCCGTCGGGCTGGATGAGCCGTTCCGAGCCGTCCGCCGCGTCGTTGTGCAGGTGCTCGAAGATCGACTTCATCGTCGGGTGCTTGCCCGCCTCGGACTCCTCGTCCCAGTGCGCGCCGTCGAACACCGGGGTCGAGATCCACACCGCCGGATCCGTCTTCGGGCGGGTCTTCTTCTCGTTGCCCCGCGCCGGAGACTCTCCGGTCGTCGACGTCTGCTGCTCGTCCCATCCCCACCTGGCGGCGTAGCCGAGGTGTGACTCGAGGACCTGGCCGACGTTCATCCGCGACGGCACACCGAGCGGGTTCAAGATGATGTCGACGGGCGTGCCGTCCGCCGCGTAGGGCATGTCCTCGATCGGCAGGATCTTCGAGACGACGCCCTTGTTGCCGTGGCGTCCGGCGAGCTTGTCGCCCTCGGAGATCTTGCGGCGCTGCGCGACGTAGACCCGCACGAGCTGGTTCACGCCCGGCGGCAGCTCGTGCGCGTCGTCGCGCGAAAAGACGCGCACCGCGATCACCTTGCCGGACTCGCCGTGGGGAACCTTGAGCGAGGTGTCGCGCACATCACGCGCCTTTTCACCGAAGATCGCGCGGAGAAGTCGCTCTTCGGGCGTGAGCTCGGTCTCACCTTTCGGCGTGACCTTGCCGACCAAAACGTCGCCCGGGCCGACCTCGGCACCGATGCGGATGATGCCGCGCTCGTCCAAGTCGGCGAGGATCTCCTCGGACAGGTTCGGGATGTCGCGGGTGATCTCTTCTGGACCAAGCTTCGTGTCGCGCGCGTCGATCTCGTGTTCTTCGATGTGGATCGACGTCAACACGTCGTCGCGCACCAGGCGCTCTGACAAGACGATCGCGTCCTCGTAGTTGTAGCCCTCCCACGGCATGAACGCGACGAGGAGGTTCTTTCCGAGCGCCAATTCGCCGTTGTGGGTGGATGGACCATCGGCCAGCACGTCGCCTTGCTGCACCTCGTTGCCCTCGGAGACGAGGATCTTCTGGTTGATGCAGGTGTTCTGGTTCGAACGGAGGAACTTCGCGACGGCGTAGCGCTTCAAGCCGAGGGCGTTGCCAAAGCGGTCCTTTTGGCCGGCCCGGTACTCGACGGCGATGACTTCGCCGGAGACCTCGACCACCCGACCCGACCCCTCGGCCGTGATCACCTCGCCGGCGTCCTTCGCGGCCCGCGCCTCGATGCCCGTGCCGATGAATGGCGACTCGGCAACGAGCAGCGGCACCGCCTGCTTTTGCATGTTGGCGCCCATCAGCGCGCGGTTGGCGTCGTCGTGCTCGACAAAGGGGATCAGCGCCGTTGAGACCGAGACGATCTGCTTGGGCGAGACGTCCATCAAGTCGACCTCGGCCGGCGGCACGAAGTCGATTTCGCTCGTCGTGCCGTAGGAGGTCGCGGTGGCGCCGACGCGCACGCCCGCGCCTTGCGGACCGCGACGCACGAGGACGCGCTCGCCCGTGAAGCGGCCCTGCTCGTCGAGGGTCGCGGACGCTTGCGCGATGACGTATTCCTCTTCCTCGTCTGCGGCCAAGTAGACGATCTCGTCGGTGACGCGGCCGTCTTGCACCTTGCGGTACGGGGTCTCGATGAAGCCGTACTCGTTCACCCGCGCGAATGTCGCGAGGTGGCCGATGAGACCGATGTTCGGGCCCTCCGGGGTCTCGATGGGGCACATGCGGCCGTAGTGGCTGGTGTGCACGTCGCGCACCTCGAAGCCTGCGCGTTCGCGCGAGAGCCCGCCCGGCCCGAGCGCCGAGAGCCGCCGCTTGTGGGCGAGGCCCGAGAGCGGGTTGTGCTGGTCCATGAACTGCGACAGCTGGCTCGTGCCGAAGAACTCTTTGATCGCCGCAACGACCGGCCGGATGTTGATCAGCGTCTGCGGTGTGATCGCCTCGACGTCCTGGGTCGTCATCCGCTCGCGCACGACGCGCTCCATGCGCGACAACCCGATCCGGACCTGGTTCTGGATCAACTCGCCGACCGAGCGGATGCGCCGGTTGGCGAAATGGTCCTGGTCGTCGAGGCGGTATCCCGGCTCGCCGTTCGCCAAGTGGAGCATGTAGGTCGCGGCGGCGAGGACCTCGCTCGGCGACAGCACGCCCTGGTCGGGGGCGGGGCGCTCGAGGTCGATGTCGAGGATCTGGGCGATCTTTTCGATCTCGGGGCCGAGCTTGCGGTTCAGCTTGTAGCGGCCGACACGGGTGAGGTCGTAGCGGCGGGAACTGAAGAACGCATTCTCGAAGTAGGCGCGCGCCGCTTCGAGCGAGAGCGGCTCGCCGGGGCGGGCGCGCTTGTAAATCTCCAACAGCGCGTCGTCTCGCGTCGGGATGATCTCGCGCTCACGCTCCCATTGACCGGCGAGGAAGTCGAAGTGTCGGACGAAGCGCTCCAAGAACGCCTCGTCCTCGTACCCGAGGGCACGCAGCAGCACGAAGAGCGAGAGGCGCCGCTTGCGGGCGACGCGGGTCCCGGCGTTGACGTCCTTGCCCGGCTTCGCCTCGACGTCGAACTCGATCCACTCGCCGCGGTAGGGATGGATTGTGCCGGTGACGACGGTCTTCGCGTCACGGCCGGGCTGGAAGATGACGCCCGGCGAACGGACGAGCTGGCTGACGACGACGCGCTCGGTGCCGTTGATGATGAAAGTCCCCTGCGGCGTCATCATCGGGAAGTCCCCCATGAAGACGGTCTGCTCTTTGATCTCGCCGGTGGACGCGTTCATGAACTGCGCGCGCACGAAGATCGGCGCGGCGTAGGTCATGTCCTTGGCCTTGCAGTCCTCGATCGAGAACTTCGGCTCCGGACGCAGGTCAACGTCGGTCGGGTCGAACTCCAGCTTCAGTTGCAGCTGGCCGGTGAAGTCCTCGATCGGGCTGATGTCGTCGAAGGTCTCGGCGAGACCCCGATTCAAGAACCAATTGAACGAATCGCGTTGGACGGCGACGAGATCCGGAAGCTCCAAGACCTCGTCGAGGTTCGCGAAAGAAAAACGCTCCGGGGTGCGGAAACGTGAGGACAACGGATCACTCCTCGCGAAAAGCGGGTCGAACTCAGGGACGGCGGGCGACAGCGCCGGAGGCGCGCGTCAACGAACAGCTGAGAAAGCGGCGCGACAGACGGGCACGGCAGAAAAGAGCATAGCGGCGCGCCAACACAGGGGCAACGCACACACTGCCGTGCGCAGGGTAAAGGATCGGCCCTCTCCGGTCAAGAACCGGAGCGGGCGCGACGCCGCTGAGCTGGACTGTTACTTGAGCTGGACGGTGGCGCCGGCCGCTTCCAGCTGAGCCTTCGCCTTCTCGGCGTCTTCCTTCGACACCTTTTCGAGCACCGTCTTTGGCGCCGCGTCGACGAGATCCTTCGCTTCTTTCAGTCCGAGGCTCGTGAGCGTCCGGACCTCCTTGATCACCTGGATCTTCTTGTCGCCGGCAGCCGCCAGGACGACGTCGAACTCCGCCTGCTCCTCCGCCTCCGCCTCGCCTCCGCCCGCCGCGCCAGCTGCAGGAGCCGCCGCGACGGCGACCGGCGCCGCCGCCGTGACGCCGAAGCGCTCCTCGAACTCTTTCAGGAGCTCGGAGAGCTCGAGCACGGTCATGTTCGCAATCTCATCGAGGATGTTCTGCTTCGTGGCCATCTGATCCCTTTCCTTTTCGAAAACCCTGTCCGAACCGATCTATGCGGCTACGCGGAGGCGTCGTCCGCGTCGGGCGCCGACTCCTCGGGCGCTTCGGCTTCGCCAATCTCACCTTCCGCCTCACCGCTCTCTCTGGCGGCGTCGTCGGCTGCGTCCTCACCTTGCTTCGCCGTCGCGTCCAGGGCACCGCCTTCGGCTGGCACGACCGGCTCCCCAGCGGCCGCCTCAGCGGACGGCGCTGCGCCGACGTCGTCCGCCTTGGCCGTCGGCTCCTCGGCTGCCGGCTGCGCGGTGGCTTCAGCGGCCGGGGCCGGAATTCCGCCGCGATCGTCGATCAACGCCGACAGCGCGTAGGCGAACTTCTGGGGCAGCGCGGCGAGCAGGGAGGCAAAGCGCTGCATCGGCGCGGCGAGCGCGCCGGCGATCTGGGCGAGCAGGACGTCGCGGCTCGGCAGCTCGGCGATCGCCGAGGTCTGCGCGGCGTCAAAGAGGCCACCCCCGACGACTGCGCCTTTCACGACGAGGCTCGGGTGCTGACGGGCGAAGTCTTTCAGCGCCTTCGCGACCGCCGAGACATCGCCGGTGACGAACGCGAGGGCGGTCGGCCCGGTGAGCAGCGCTTCCAGTTCCTCGAGGCCGCTCTCTTTCGCCGCCAGGCGGACAAGGGTGTTCTTGTAGACCTTGTATTCGCCGCCAGCCAAAGCGAGCGCGCGCCGCAGCACCTGGAGCTGCGAGACCGACAAACCGCGGTACTCAGTAAGGATCGTTGCGTCCGAGTTGCCGAGTCGCTCACGTACCTCGTCGACGACCGCGACCTTTGCCGCGCGGGGTGCGTACCTCGGTCTCCACGATCGCTCCTCTCGTCGTCAATTCGCCGGTTCGCTCAAGCGCTGAGACGAGGAAGCAAAGGCCCTCATTCGCCTCGTCAGGCTGGCTTGCGCCAATTACGCGCGATCCCGCGCACCGGATGTCTCAGGCTTTGTGCGGAGTTTCCCCCGCTGTGAGACAAAGGCTACACGTGCCGCGCGGGCGCTCGATCCGTCAGTCAGGCGGTCTGCGCGAGCTCTTCGTCGGTGATGCGGACCCGGCTCGGATCGACCGGCACCCCGGGCCCCATCGTCGAAGAGAGCGTCACCGAGCGGATGTACTTCCCCTTGGCGGCGGCGGGTTTCACTCGCTGGACCTCGTCGAGGACGGCGCGCAGGTTCTCCAACAGGGCTGTGCGCTCGAACGACGCCTTACCGATCGGGACGTGGATGTTGCCGACGCGGTCGGTGCGGTACTCGACCCGCCCGGCGCGGAACTCTCCGACCGCTTTGGCGATGTCGTTCGTCACCGTGCCGGTCCTCGGATTCGGCATGAGTCCGCGCGGACCGAGTATCCGGCCGAGCCGCCCGACCTGCGCCATCAGGTCCGGGGTGGCGAGCGCGACGTCGAAGTCGAGGAAGTTCTCCTTCTCGATCCGGGCGACGAGGTCGTCGGCCCCGACGACGTCCGCCCCTGCGTCTCTTGCCTCCTGGGCGGCCTCGCCGGCGGCGAACACCGCGACCCGCAGACTTTTGCCTGTTCCCGCGGGCAGCGACAGCGAGCCGCGCACCATCTGCTCGGCGCGGCGCGGGTCAACGCCGAGCCGCAGGGCGAGCTCGATCGTCTCGTCGAATTTCGCGGTCGCGAGGCTCTTCACCAAGTCGATCGCCTCCGCGGGCGAGTAGAGCCGATCGGGCTCGACCGCCTTTTTTGCGTCGACGAAACGCTTTCCCTTGGTCATCGGATCAATCCCGTCTCTATCTGGTCAAGCTCAGCGCGCGACCGTGATGCCCATCGAGCGCGCCGTGCCCTCGATCTGTTTCTTCGCGGACTCGATGTCGTTGGCGTTCAAGTCCGGGAGCTTGGTTTTCGCGATCTCGGTCAGCTGTGCGTCGGTGATCGTGCCGACGCCCTCGCGTCCGGCCAGGCCGGTCCCTTTCTCTACCCCGGCCGCCTCGCGCAAGAGCACCGCCGTCGGCGGGGTTTTCAAGATGAAGGTGAACGACCGGTCTTCGTAGATAGTGATCTCGACTGGAATGATCGTGCCGCGCATGGCCTCGGTGGCGGCGTTGTATTGCTTGCAGAATTCCATCGTCTGTACGCCGTGCGGACCGAGCGCCGTGCCGACGGGCGGCGCCGGCGTTGCCTGCCCGGCGGGCAGCTGGATCTTCACGATGGCGACGACGCGCCGGCGGGCCATTTTGCGGTTTGACCTTTTCTTCTAGAGCTTCGCTACTTGGCTGAACTCGAGCTCGACGGGTGTCTCGCGTCCGAAGATGTTCACGAGCACCTTCAGCTTTAGCTGGTCCTCGTTGATCTCCGACACGGTTCCCGTGAAATCGGCGAACGGGCCCTCCTTCACGCGCACGGTCTCGCCGACTTCATATTCGAGGCGCGGCCGGCGGGCGCGCGGTGCCTCGACGCCCTCCTCGCGGACTTGCAGGATCGATTCGACCTCGGCACGCGAAAGCGGCGTCGGCTTCGTGCCCGGGCCGACGAAGCTCGTCACGCCGGGGGTCTGCCGGATAACGGACCAGGAGTCGTCATCGAGCTCGGCCCTCGTGAGCAGGTAGCCCGGGAAGATCTTTCGCTGGACGGTGACCTTCTTCCCGCCCTTGAACTCGACGACCTCTTCCATCGGGATCACGACCTCGTAGATCCGGTCCTCCATGTTCATGGAGGCGATCCGGCTCTCGAGGTTCGACTTCACCTTGTTCTCGTATCCCGCGTAGGTGTGGACGACGTACCACTGCCCGGGGCGGTCGTACGGGCTCGGCGGGCGTGGCGGCGCGAGCTCCTCGTCTTCCCCGTCAAGGTCCTCTTCCTCGTAGAGGCCGAAACCGACACCGAAATCGGCCGGAGCGGGGGTGGCATCGCCGACCGAAGCGGTCTCCTCGACAATCTCGACGGTGTCGGCGTCGCCTTCGTCGCCGAATTCGGAAAGTCCGGGCGCGTCGGTGCCATCGACGCTCTCGAGCGGGAGCTCGGTCTCTTCGTCGGCCAGCTCAGCGTTCAACTGTTTGTCGTCGTCACCCGACGCGGGAAAAGAATCCACGGTCTTCCAGTAGTAGCGGTCTTGGTCCTGTCCTCCCGCCTCAGTGCGGGAAGAGGAATGTGACGCCTCTCGCGAAGGCGTAGTTCAAGCCGAAGATCAACAGCGCGACGAGGATCAACGTCGTCAGCACGACCGTCGAATAATTCACGACCTCTTGGCGCTTCGGCCACAGCACCTTCGAGATCTCGCTGCGCACCTCGCGCAGGTAGTTCGCGACGCGAACAGGAAAGCTCGGGCGCTGGCCCTCGGGCAGACGGCGTGACTGAGCCTGCGCCGGGGCGCGGCGCGTCGTCGGCTCTCCGTCGGCGCCGAGCTGGCCCTGCCGCTGCAGCAGCCGCCTCGTCTCTCGGTTCACGTCACGTCCTTTGTTCGCGCGCCCAAGCAGGGCAGGAGGGACTCGAACCCCCAACCGCCGGTTTTGGAGACCGGAGCTCTGCCAATTGAGCTACTGCCCTAGGGGAGACGCGCTCATTCGGCGGGCGCGTCAAGTCCGCTCCGCCTCGGGTTCCCAACGCTAGCACCAGCGTCGACGCGGTCCCCGGGCGCCCCCGGCCGGATTCACGACCCAACGCGCCATTGACGGTCGCGTTCCTCCACGCTTGAAAACTCAGTTATGCGTGGCGCTCGCGAACAAACCTTCGCCTGGACACCCCGACGATGACGACGAGAACGGCGAGTGCTGAGCCGACGCCGCTTGCGTACGCCACAGGATGCCGGCCGAGGGCAGCGCGAATCGCCTGTCGTTCCGCCGCTTCGCCGACCGCGGCCAGGACGCCGGCGAGTAGACCCTCGGGAAGCGGCACCACCTCGTCGCGCCATTGGGCGAGCAAGCGCAGCAGTTTTCGGTGCCTTGCAAGCTCGGCTTGGCATCGCAGGCACCGCTCGATATGCGTGACGAGTTCGGCATGCGGCTCGCCGCCGGCGTCGAGTTGTCTCTCGATTTCGCGGGCGACCTGGGCGCAGTCGAGCGAGGAGGGCTCGAGGTGCCTTCGACGTAGAAGCTCAGCCGGCGATCGCAACTTCGTCTCCTTGCGACTTCCGTCTGTTGCCGACGGTCCCACGTGCGCGTGCCTCCGGCGTCTCACAGAGTGCATCTTTCAGCTGCCGGCGCGCGCGGTGGAGCCGCACTTTCGCGGCCGACCTTGAAATGCCGAGGCTCTTCCCGATGTCTGCATGCGCAAATCCATACACATCGTGCAGGACGACCGGCGCGCGCAACGCGGGCGACAGTTGGCCGAGCGCCTCCAACAATCGAGCGCGCTCGTCGACGCGCAGAATGAGGCCGTCGCTCCCCGCCTCGAGCTCGTCCGCCGACGCAAACGCCTCGGAGAACGCAGCGCTCAGCGCGGTCTCCCGTCGGCGCCTCGACTTGCGATGATGGCTCGCCGAACAGTTAGCGACGATCCGGTACAGCCACGTCGCCACCGACGCGTCGCCGCGAAAGCGAGCGATTGACCGGAAGGCGCGCAGGTAAGCCTCCTGGACGACGTCGCACGCGTCGTCCTCGTTTCCGGTCAGGCGGAGGGCGAGCGCGTGCACCTCGAAGTGCGCTCGACGATCGAGTTGAACGCGACGACTTCGCCGAGACGAGCCCGCGCGACAAGATCCTCGAGCGATTCCGGGGTGGCCGAGTTCAGGCGCGGGCGCGTCCGAACCGGTACCGGCTGGATTACCGGGTCTCCTTGTGGAGAGTGTGGCGACGATCGAAGCTGCAGTACTTGCGCATCTCGATGCGCTCGCGGTCATTCTGCTTGTTCTTCGTCGTGATGTAGTTGCGGCGCTTGCACACCTCGCACTCGAGGGTGACCTTGACCCGCTTCTCGTTCTTTGCCATTTGGATTCCTCGTCAACTCTTCATCACGGCCAGCCATGCCGTCGCCGGCGGCGCGCCTGGTAGCGGCGGCCGGACTCGAACCGGCGACCCCACGATTATGAGCCGTGTGCTCTAACCAACTGAGCTACGCCGCCTTGTGGCTAGGAGGTTACCCGACGACTACGCGCAGGCGACTTTAGGAGTCGACGCAACGGCGTCTTTCCGCGCACTGACCGGTCGCCAAGGTGCGGCGCCGGTCCGCTTTCGATCGCCGAGTGTTCGATCAAGACGAGCTGCAGGGGCGAGGACTCCCCTCGCCCCTGCGCTCGCTGCTTCCGGGCGGCTTGATCGCGACTCGGGTTACCGAGTGCGGCGTTAGCAGCTAAGCGCCGGAACCTTGCCCACCCCCACCGGAGGCGCCACCCCCTGCTTGCTGACCGGACCACCCTTGACCTCCAGGTCCACCCTGGAAGTGCCCGTGGTGTCGGAAGAAGAGCGTCGGTGCAGTGTCGAGCTGGTCGGACGCGAAGACGGTGGTCGCGGCGAGCGGCGTGGTCCCCGACGGGCCGACAGCGATGATGGCGTCGCCGGGCGCGAGGTCCGAAACCGGCGCGCCGGACACGCCGTTCAAGACGATCGTCGCCGGTGAATCGACGAGGAACGGACCGGTCGACCATGAGTCGTTGTTACTACCGCCCTGTGACCACGGATCGAAGTGTCCTCCGAACTGTGAGATCGCGAGCGTGGTCCCCGAGACGGTTTGCAATATTCCCGTCGCGATCGTTGGCGGCGTCGAGAACGCGTAGATCGACGCGGCGAGAATGGTTTCGTCCTCGTTCGTCCCGAGCACGATGACCGTCTGACCAGCGGTGATCTGTGAGGTTCCTGCCGCGGTTCCGTCGAGGGTGACTGTCGCGTTGCTGTCGTCGACGACGACCGGTTGGACGAAGGCATTCATCTGATCGCAGCGGCCGTAGACGGAGCGGTCGACGATGACGAGCGAGCCGCCGGTCTCGTAGACGGTGCCGACGAGCGCGATCACAGGCGTCGGTGTGACCGTTCCGGACTGGGCCCAGAGGCCATTCGACGATCCCTCGGTCAAGACGGACCCGGAGAAACGCGCCACCTCGCCGACCACAAATGTTCGATCGCCGCGTCGCAAATGTCCGTCTCTTGCGGCGAGCTCACGGATGTGCGCGCGGCCGAAGTGGACGGTCACTTGCTCATGGCTCGCTGAATGGCCCGCAACCGTGCCACGCTCAACGAACAGATTCACGCTGTCCGCCTTCACTGCCGAGACGATTCCTGTCACGTGAAAACGCGCTGGTGACGCGAGATGTGTGCGCGCGCCGTGGTCCGCGGCGGACGCGCTCGGCGCCACGAGGGCTGCGACACCCGCAAGCACGAGCGTCGCGCCGAGCACCGCACGCATGGCGAGGCTCAGACCGCGAGTACTGCGAAGGATTGACTTCAGCGTCATTGATCGACCTCCTTCACCCTTAATTCATACGGCCGAACCGAATTGACCATGGAGATTGGGATTTGACAACTTTCGGTCCGACGTTCGGTTCGCCGGATCACACGTGCGAACAGCTTCGCCACGATTAACACGTCGATGCGACGGTGCGATGCGCGAACGATTAGAGCGGTGTGAGGTGAAGTGTTCTGCGCCGATGCGATGCCACGTTCGCATCGCGTGCGTGACGCGGCTATGTCATAACCGAAGAGCCCCCTGTCGGAATCGAACCGACGACACCAGCCTTACCATGGCTGTGCTCTGCCGACTGAGCTAAGGGGGCGGCACGGCCGAGATCGCCTCTCGACGCGGCGATGATACCTGCCCGCGTTTGTTAGGCCCCGAAGAAGGAGAGGTCGAGTTGGAAATCCGCGTCGCGTGCCCCGGGGACGCCGAAGCGATCCGTTCCATCTACAACGCCGAGGTCACGGGCTCGATGGTCACCTTCGACCTCGTCGAACGCACTCCCGAAGAACAACGCGCGTGGATGTCGGAACACTCTGGCGTCTACGCGCTGCTGGTCGCGGAGATCGACGGCGCGGTCGTCGGTTTCGCCTCCCTATCCCCGTACCGCACTCGGCCCGGGTACTCGACGACGGCGGAGGACTCGATCTACGTCGCGCCCTCGCATCGCGGCGAAGGTGTCGGCAAGGAGCTGCTCTCGGCGCTCGTCGACCAGGCCCGGCTGCACGGATTTCACGCGCTGATTGCCCGCATCGTCGGCGACCACGCGGCGTCGATCGCAGTGCACCGCGCGTGCGGTTTCGAAGTAATCGGAATCGAGCGCGAGATCGGCAGGAAGTTCGGCCGCTGGCTCGACGTCTGCCTGATGCAAGTGCTGCTCTGACGACGCGTCGGCGGTCGCGGACAGCGGCGTGTCACTCGGTCCAACTCAACTGTCGAACCCGTTGTCGCGACTCGGGGTCGTACGCCCTCAGCCCGTCTTGGCGAGCTCTTTGCGCGGGAGCACGTGACGGAGCTTCGGATACAGATATGCGACCGCGATCAGCGCCAGCACGAGCGATGCGCCGGCGATCAGGGCAGGGTTCGCGATCGAGAGCTCGTGCAAGAGCACGCGTCCGCCCGGCAGTCCGAGGAAGCAGCCGACGGCCGAGAATCCGATGAGCAGGCGACGCGCTTGTCCTTCGACGACGAGCGCCAAGAAGATGAATCCCCACGACGCGTACCACGGCTGCACCACCGGGCCGAGGACCACGAAGGCGATCAGGCTCCAGCCCATCGCGCGCAGCGGCCCAATCTTGTCTGAGCGCAAAAGGAGCCGCAGCGCAACGGCGAACGCCAGCACGAAAGCGCTTCCCCGTGCCACCGTGAGCAGCAGGTGTGTGTGGCGTCCGAGGCCGACGGCGTGGACGATGTGGCCCAATGCCAAGCCGATCCCCGTCGCCGGGTCGAGCCACGAGCGCACCGTGTCGGGGTTCGAGAGCCCGGAGATCCATCCCCAACCGAGTCCGACCGCTTCGGAGAGCGCCGCCATCGTCGCGACTGCGAGGATCAACGCGGTCGCGGTTGGTCGGATCCGCTCGCGGACGCTGCGGCCTTGTCCGAGCCAATCCCATCCGATATAGAGCGCGCCGATGATCGCCGGCACTTTCACGGACGCGGCAAAACCGCAGACGATGATCCCCCAGACCGGATGACCTCGGCGCGCGAGCGCGTAGCCAAAGACGAGGAGTCCGATCATCAGCGCGTCGTTGTGCGCCCCGGCAATCAAGTTCAAGATGATCAGCGGGTTCAACACGGCGAGAGCGAAGGCGGTTGCCTCGTCGCGACCGAAGGATCTCGCGATCGTCGGAATCGCCGCCGCGCCGATCACGACGCCGAAAAGTTCGAGCATTCGCAGACCGACGACCGACGCGAGGAGGTCGTGGCTCGACAGCGTCACGATCCAACCGTCGATGGCGAGGAACATCGGACCGTAGGGCGAGGTCACGTAGCCCCACAACGGGTCGGCGAGACGCGAGAACGGCGTCGCACCGAGGACGTTGGTCCCGTACAGATATGGGTTGATGCCGTGGCTCATCATTTCGCCTTGCGCGGCATACGCGTAGACGTCCTTGCTGAAAAGCGGCGCCACAAAGAGCATCGGTAGAACCCACGCGGCGAACACCGGAATGAGTCGCGCGACTGGAAAGCCGCGGTGCGACGAGACGAACTTCACGACGTCGTACCAGGCTCCGATCATCAAAAAGACACCGCCGTAGACAGCGATCACGCCGAGGAAGAGCGTCTGGCCAGGCGGGGGGTGGTACCCGGCGATCGCCGGCTGGGGCGGGATGCCGAAGAACCACGCGCCGGGGAGCTTCGACGTGAACGGAGAGTCGCGCTGAGTCGCACCGAAGAAGATGGCGACCGAAGCGATGAAACCCATCGCCGCCGCCCGCCACAGCGCACCGCCGACCTTCGTCACGCCACGCGCGTACGGCTCAGTGTCGACTTCCCGTCGATGCCAGCGGGCGAACCACGCGCGCAAGTGCGCGCGAATCGCGTTCAGCCAACCCCAGTCATAGGAGTAGTCGAGGACGAATATGCGCTCGGCGAGCGCGAGAACGGGATTCGAGGGAAGTGGAGGTTCGCCCCGGTCGTCGGTGTCCGGCCGAGCCTCGGCCCCGAGGTCGAGTCCTCCGGTCGACACGTCGAGATCCTACCGAGCCCACCTGTGATCTGGCTTCGGGCGCTTGGGTCATCGCCACGGTCCCGCCCTCGCCACCGGACCTTCGGTACCGTCCCCGCCGTGGGAGCCCTCGTTCCAACCGGCACGCGCACCCACGGCGGTGTCTTTTGCACCGGCTCGGAGCCCCGGCCGACGTGACCTTCTGGAGTCGTCGGCGCGGCGATCTCGTCGCGCTCGGTCTGCTGATCGGGATCCCGCTCGTCGTCTTCGCGATCCCGGCAGCCGCCGGATATCCCCTGCTCACGGGCGACAACATCATCCAGAACTACCCGCTGCGGGTTCTCGCGGGAGAGATCCTCGCCCACGGCCACTTGCCGATCTACAACCCCTTCGGCTGGGCCGGCACCCCCCTGCTCGCTTCGGCGAACGCCACGGTCGCCTTCCCCGACATCGCCCTTTTCGCGTTCTTGCCCGGCATCGTCGCCTGGGTCGGAGTCGAGGTGGTCGCGTTCGGCGGGGCGGCGGTCGGTCTGTACTGCTTTTTGCGTTGCGAGGGCCTCGAGCCGCTTCCGGCCGGGATCGGTGGCGCGCTCTACGGGCTCGGCGGGTACGTCTCGTCGCAGGCGATCCATCTCGACGTCGTGCAGACAGCGGCGAGCCTCGCCTTTGTTCTCGTCGCGTTGCAACGCATCGGACGCGGCCCGAGCCGACATCTTCTTGGTTGGACGGCGTTCCTCGGTCTCGCCGTCGCGACGACCGGGTTGTCCGGCAATCCAGAGTCCGACTTCTATGCGGCGCTCGGTGCGGGCATTTTTGCGATCTCGGTCGTCGTCTCGAGCACCCGACGCCTGCGCGCGACGGCTTTGATCGTGCTTGGCACGATCGCCGGTGGGCTCATCGCCTCGATCCAGGTGGTCCCCGCCGATCGCTTCGTCGCCGTGTCGCAACGCGCGGCGGTCCCGTTCGCGTTCCTCACCCAGGGATCGGTGCGTCCAGCCGAGCTGTCCTTGGTCGCGCTCCCCCATCTGTTAGGCGGCGGGCTCATCGGTCTTCGTCACTACGTCGGTGGTGCCAACCTCGCAGAGATCGACGTCTACCCCGGCCTCGTCGCGCTCGTCGGCGTCGTCGCGCTGCTGTTCCTTGTTCGCTCGCCGAACGCATCTCGCATTCGCGTCTGGTATCTCATCGGCGCGATCGGCGTTCTCGTCGCGCTCGGACCGGCGACGTTCGTCCCCCACGTGGTCCGGCACCTACCGGTCGTCGGAGAGAGCCGCCTGCCGAGCCGGGCGCTCGTCTTGCTGGCGGCGTCGTTCTCCGTGCTCGGCGGATTCGTCTCAGCCGAGTTCCTCGATCCCGGCTCGGCACTGCCGAGGAGGGAGGACGCGGCCCGATCGGTGCTTTGGCGGGCGCTCGAGAAATGGTCCGTCGTCGTGCCGTCGCTCGCCGTCTTCGCGCTGGCGATCGCGGCGGTGGTCGGCGGTGCGGCGTTCGCGCGGTCGGTCGCCGGACGCGACGTCGGTCATTGGACGGTCTGGCGGGTCGCGCCATACCTCGGCGTTTCGTGCGCACTGGCGCTTTTCGTCGGCGTCGTCTTCGTCGTCGGTCCGCGCCTCTCGCGCCGGAGGCGGTCGGTGGTGCTCATCATCGCCGTCGCGCTCGACCTGCTGTTGTTCACCGTCAACCAGACCTCACTCGCGCCGATCCGCTCGAAGGATCTCGGCCGCCCGAACCGCTACGAAGTCGCGCTCCAGCGGAGCGTCGGCCCGAACGGCAGGTTTGTCGTCGTCGATCACGGGCGCGGCGGACGATTCGTCCTCGACGACCTCGGCGCGCCGAACCTCAACGTCCTTTTCAAGATCCCGAGCGCGCAGGGTTACGGCTCGCTCACGTGGGGTCCGTACGCTGCGGCGACCGGCACGCACGACCAGGACACGGCGTCGCCATCCGCCTTTTCGACGAGCGTCTTCGACAGCCTCGACGTCCGCGCGCTGCTGGTACTGCCGTCCTCTTTCGAAAGCGACCCCGCCCGACCGGGACGAGACCAGCTCCGTTTGGAATCGTCCGGCGGGACGACGCGCTACTTCGGCGAGTACGTCGACGTGCGCTCGATCTGCGTCGGTTACGGCTACACGCCGTTGCAGTCGATCGCGGCGTTCGAGTCGCGCGCACACCTCATCGGCGCGACGAGCGCAAGCGCGATGCACTTCGTGCGCGCATCGTGTGGAGAGCAGGCGGCGTGGTCTCGCGACGTGCGCGCGATCGGGATCGAATTCCCCGCCGCTCCCGGAGGCGTGACGTCGATCGATGCAACGGTGACGACAGCGAAAGGGCGAACCTTCGGCCTCGACGGCGCGCTCTCAGCCTCGGTGACGCCTCCGCACTGGGTGGCGGCCGGACGAATCGGTCCGTATTTCGTCTTCCGCGATGCCAACGCCAAGGCACCATTCACCGCGGTATCGCCAATCGACGGCCGACCCGTCCGCCTTGTCGCCCGTGTCCTTTCATCGTCACCGTGGACGCCGACCGAGTCCGTGTCGGTGACCTCGCCGCAAAAGGTGTTGTTGGTGCGCGACGTGGCGGCGCTGCCGGGTTGGGCCGCGACGATCAATCACGACGGACAGAAATCAACTGTCACGCCGATGCGCGACGGGGTCGTTCAGGCGATCGATATTCCGAAGGGCACGTCTGTCGTGACGTACCGCTACGACCCGCCTGGGCTCTCCCTTGGCGAAGGTCTCGCCGCCGCGGGCGTCGTCATGGTGCTCGCCCTCGTCGCGCTCGACATCAATAGGCGAACAAATGCCACCCGGCGAACGTCCACGCCGCGATCAAGACGAACCTTCCCGCCATGGAGGATGTGACGAGCCGCAGCAGTTCTCCAGCATTCGCGAGGTGCCCGCCCGAATGCCTGGCGAGAAAGTCGATGGCCACTCCAACAACCACGACTCCCAGCCAGAAGCCCACGCCGACGGCTCGGTTCGCCGGCAGGAGGAGCCCGAGCGCGACCGTCGGCAGGTGCGTGCCCGCCAGGCAGCCGCTCGTCAAAACAGAGCCCCCCGCGGCACCCGGGTCGCGTGGCCCGGGTCGGGAGACGACGGGAGCCTTCGCGCGAGCGACCCCGTAGCCGAGTCCTGCCAGCATCCACACGAGCAAAAGCGCGGCGTTCAGGAGGCGGAACGCTTGGGCGAGCGCACTGATCGTGAGGTGTGGCTCAGAACTGCCAGTGTCGATTCCGAGGATTTCCCAGACGACGATGACGAGTACTAGCCCGAGCCACGGAGAGATGCCCACCAAGACGCCGAGACGTCCAAGCTGATTCGCTCGCGGCCAGGGGTCGTCTGCTGGGCGGAGGCGCCATCCAGGTTGGCGACCATGGCTGCCCCGCCAAAACATGACGTTGACGCTTGCGATCGCCGCAAGTGATATCGCCCACGTCGCAACAGCGGGTGCCGTGGTGCGGTGGAATCCGCTCACCCAGCCGCACCAGGCACAAAGCGCAAGCGCGCAAGAGATCAAGCCCACCAAGCCGCGGTTGCTCACAGCAGGGTATAACCGAGCATCCAAGCTGCCGCGCCCCACCGGCAGAGCGCGTCAGGATTTCCTCGCTGGGCTCGTCGCGAGGTCGAGATCGCGCCTAGGCATCGCGACGTTTGAAGAGGAATCCCCCGAGCAGCAACAAGAACCCCGTATAGGCGCAGATGATCCCGAACCCCGCCCACTGCGTGAACAGCGGAGCATTGCCGAAGTCCTGATCTGTCCCGACCGTCGATCCCATGTGCTCCCCGATCAAAAGGGGCATGAACTTCAGCAGGTCGTGCTGCACGGACACCGGGAACGCCTGCAAGATGAGCGGCACAACGAGGAGGATCGCGACGTAGGCGAAGATGGCACCTGCCGTATGGCGAATGATCGTCCCGAGGCCGAGGGCGAACAGCCCCATCACCGCCAGGACGAGTCCGGAGCCCGCGACGGCACGCAACACACCCGGTTGACTGAGTGTCGCGTACGGAGTGGTCCCCTTCAAAAGATCCTGGCCGACGAAGAACGCGACGAATGTGATGATCTCGCTCGTGACGAGCGCGACGAATCCGTACACCGCCGCCTTGCAGGCGAGCACGAGTGGCCGGTTCGGCGAAGCGGCGAGGGTCGCGCGGATCGTGCCAGAGGAATACTCGCCGGTGATGACGAGCACGCCGAGAACTCCGATCGCGATCTGCCCGAAGAACAATCCCGCCAGGCTTCGCTGGGTGGGGTCGAAGCCGAAGCGGTTGATGCCCTGATTCCAGTGCGCCGCAGTGACCGCGGTGGCAATGGCTCCGATCCCGATCACGACGACGATCGTGATAACCAGTGTGCGCGTCGTCGATCGGACGCTGCGCAACTTCGTCCATTCTGACCGGATGAGCTGGATCGGGCCGTAGTGCCCCGGATAATCCTTGTGAGCGAGCGGGCCGGTCGGCGGCCCGGGCGCGACGGCGGCTTCGGTGACGCTCATCGCGCGGCCGCGCCTTCAGCCGAAGGGTCGGGCACAGCTTTCGCAGCACCGGGTGCTGCTGCGGTGTGGAACTCGGCCGAGTCTTCGGTGCTCTCCATGAACGCCTCTTCGAGCGAGACGGTCACGGGCGTGAGTTCATGGACCGCGATCCCATGCGACGCGGCGAGATCGCCGATCTCGGATGCCTGAACCCCGGTGATCTCCGCCGTCCCGTCATTCGTCTCGACGCCGACTCCGGGTCGGTCGCGCAGCATCGCGACGAGCTCTTCGAGTCGCGGCGACCGCACCCGTACGCGCACTTGCGACCGTTGACTCACGAAGTCGCGCATCGGCGTGTCAGCGATCAGTCGGCCCTTTCCGATCACGATGACGTGATCGGCGGTGAGTGCCATCTCGCTCATCAGGTGGCTCGAGACAAAGACCGTCCGGCCCTCGGATGCCAGATGGCGGAGCAACAGCCGTACCCAACGGATCCCTTCCGGATCGAGTCCGTTCACCGGCTCGTCAAAAATAAGAATGCCGGGGTCACCTAGGAGCGCCGCGGCGATGCCGAGACGCTGGCTCATTCCCAGTGAGAAGGTCCCGGCGCGCTTTTTGGCGACGCTGGAGAGGCCGACGAGCTCGAGGACATCGTCGACGCGCCGCTTCTCGATGCTGTTGGTCTGGGCGAGCATCAGGAGGTGGTTGTAGGCGCTGCGTCCGGGGTGGACGGACTTCGCCTCGAGCAGCCCGGAAATCTCGCGAAGCGGCCAGCGCAGCTTGCCGTAGGGTTTGCCCGCGATCCGCACCTGTCCGCGATCGGGATGGTCGAGATCGAGGATCATCCGCATCGTCGTCGATTTGCCCGACCCGTTCGGACCGAGGAACCCCGTCACGATGCCGGGTTGCAGGGTGAAGCTCAGATCGTCGACGGCGAGTGTCGAGCCGTAGTGCTTGGTCAGTCGCTCGGCGGAGATCACAGGGACCCCAGCGCCTCGTCACGGGTTCGTTTCGTCACCGGAATCCCTTCGTTGATGAACCGCTCGGCACGGACCATCGTCGCGCGAACCAGGGATCCCTTCGCGGCGATCCCGCCTCTTCCAGATCGCGGTGCGATGCGATCAGGCGGACCGATCCATGTGGAACAAACCGACGTGAGACGGGTGCTGCGACCAGGACTGCAGGAACCTGCACGCCGATCTCCACGACTCGAGGACCGACTCCCCGCCATGGAGCTCCTGCTCGGCGACGGTGACCGCGCGGTCGATGGCCCAGGGTTCACAGCCGAACTCGGGGGCTGCCCAATCCCTCACCATCTCTTCGAGAACCCGCCCGCGCTCCGCCACCGTCACCACGACACTCACGGTAGGAAGACTCGTTACCGGCCGACAGGGCGCAACGTCCCGACCTTCGGAACCTGGTCGACTTGCCCACGTACTCGCGCCGGCCGAACGGCCCCGTGACAAGGGATGCATCGCGCCGGCGGTCGCCGTCTCGCCGCAGCGCCGAGCCCTTGCCGATCACGTCGCGGCCACGCTCGGCGCGAATCGCACTCGGCGTGGACCGCGTTCTGCGACGCCGCGCGTTGTGTCCGGAGAACGCACGCCGCGATCACGAGGTGAACGAGCATCGGTATTCGTGCAGGTGGGCCGGGTAGGATTCGAACCTACGAAGGCTGAGCCGGCAGATTTACAGTCTGCTCCCGTTGTCCGCTTGGGTACCGACCCGCGAGCGCGCCGACGATACCGGATCCCGAACGGATCGAGGAATCCGCTGCATGAGTGAGAGAGGAGCGCGCCGCGATGCCGACCTTTGACGTCACTTCAGAGATCGACATGCAAGAGGTCCGAAACGCCGTCGACCAAGCCTCGCGCGAGGTGGCGACCCGCTTCGACTTCAAGAACACGGGCTCCTCGGTGGAGCTGAACAAGGACGACATCGAACTCCTGGCGCCCACAGAGGACCGGCTGCGCGCCCTCACCCAGGTTCTCGAAGAAAAGCTGGTCCGCCGCCAGGTGTCGCTGAAGGCCCTCGAGTATGGGAAGGTCGAGGAGGCGGCGAAGGGAACGGTCCGCCAGCACATCGCCCTGAAGGCCGGCATCGGCGCAGATCACGCGAAGAAGATCAACAAGATCGTCAAGGACATGAACCTGAAAGGTGTTTCTTCCCAGTCCCAGGGCGATCAGGTGCGCGTCTCAGGGAAAAAGCGGGACGACCTGCAGGCGGTGATCGCAAAGCTGAAGGGGGAGGACCTGGGCATCCCGCTCCAGTTCGGGAACTTCCGCGACTAGCGCTTCCTCATTGGAAGATCAACGTCGCCTGGCGCGCGAAGTCGACGAGCGGCGCCGGCCAGATCCCGAAGACGACCGTCACCCCGAGGGCGAGGAAGATCCCAACTCCAACCATCGCCGACACCCCGAGGACCGGCCGCAAGGGCTGCGACACGGTGTTTGATTCCTCACCGGTGGACGCGTAGGCGACCTGCGGCTCGGCGAGGAACATGACGAGCACGACGCGCAGATAGAAGAACACCGCGATCGCCGCGGAGGCCATCGCGATCACAGCGAGCGCGTAGGAATGCGCTCCGACGGCCGCCTCAACGACGTACACCTTTGCGAAGAACCCGGTCGTGAATGGCACGCCAGCCTGCGCGAGCAGTAACACCGCGAACGTCGTCGCGAGGACAGGGCTGTTGCGCGCGAGGCCGCGGTAATCCTCGAGGTCGTGCTTGCGATCGCCCTTCCCGCCGACGAGTTCGACGACAGCGAACGCGCCGAGGGTCATAAAAGCGTATGCGAAGACGTAGTAGACGCTCGCCGCCACGCCTTTGGTCGTCGCCGCCTGCAGGCCCAACAACACGAAGCCGGCGTGGTTGATCGACGAGTAGGCGAGCATCCGCTTCACGTCGCGCTGGACGAGCGCCGCCGCGGCACCGACGAGCAAGGTGAGCACGGCGAGCACCCAGACGACTGGTTGCCAGTCGCTGCGCAGCGTCGGGAACGTCGAGACGAAAACGCGCAGCAACGCCGCGAATCCACCAGCCTTCGCCATCGCCGCCATGAATCCCGTCGCCGGCGTCGGCGCGCCCTGGTAGACGTCCGGCGTCCACATGTGGAACGGCACGGCGGCGATCTTGAAGCCAAAGCCGACGAGCAACAGTCCGATGCCCGCCAATAAGACACCGTTCGACGTGATGACGTTGTGTGCCAGGAAGGCACCGATCTCGGGAAGGTTCGTCGAGCCGGTCGCGCCGTAGACGAGGGCGACGCCGTAGACGAAGATCGCTGAGGAGAACGCCCCGAGGACGAAGTATTTGATGGCGGCTTCCTGCGAAGAGGCGCGACGGCGGTCGAAGCCCGCCATGACATAGAGCGGGATCGAGAGCACTTCGAGCGACAGGAAGATCAAGATGAGGTCGTTCGCCGTCGCCATCAGCATCGCCCCGGACGCCGAGATGAGCGCCAGCGCGTAGTACTCGCAGCCGACGATCCCCTCGCGGGTCAGATACCCCTGGCCGAGGATGGTCGCGACGATGACCACCGACGCCACGAGCACGAGGAAAAAGACGGCGAACCCGTCGACGTTCACCGAATGGGCGATCGTCGTGAACGCCCCGTGCTTGGTCACGTCGTGCCACAACAACAACGAAGTGACGAGGGCGGCGATGCCGGCACCGATCGACACCGTCGCGTACGCAGACGTCGGCGGCTGACGCTTGAACAGCGCCGCCATCGTGATCAGAACGAGCGCCCCGCCGAGCAGGAAGAGCTCGGGAAGGATCGCCGTGTAGTCGATGCGCGGCAGCGGGATCTCGGTCGCGGCAAAAAGCGGCGACACGGCGGTGATCACGACGGTGCCTTCGCGTGCGAGGTGAGCACGGGGCGCGCGTTGATGGGCACGTGCTGGTGACCGACGACCTCGACGCGGTTGACGAGTTGGTCGACAGACGGCGTGATCCGGTCGAGGACCGGCTTCGGCCAGACGCCGAGAAAGACGATCAGGCCGACGAGCGGCGCGACGACGGCCGCCTCGCGCCTGCTGATCTCGGCAAATGGCCGCTTGGCGATCGTGCCCTCGGGTCCGTGGAAGAGCTGCTGGTAGACCCAGAGGAAGTAGACGGCGGCGAGGATGACGCCGACGACGGCGACGACCGCCCACCAGCGGTGGACGAGGAACGTGCCCGACAAGATGAGGAACTCGCCGATGAAGCCGTTCAGCCCCGGCACGCCGATCGAGGCCAGGACGACGACGATGAAGATGGCGGCAAGCTTCGGCGCCTTGCGTTGCAGTCCGCCGAGCCCTTCTACCGACAACGTGTTGCCGCGCCGCGAGATCATCGCCACGAGCAGGAACAGCGCGGTGATCAGGATGCCGTGGTTCACCATCTGCAACACCGCGCCCGACACGGACTCGCCCGAGAGCGCGAATGCGCCGACGACGATGAAGCCGATGTGCGAGAGCGAGCTGAAGGCGACGACACGTTTGAGGTCACGCTGCACCGCCGCGACGATGGCGCCGTAGAGGATGCCCGCGACGCCGAGCGACAAGAACACCGGCGCCAGCACGACCGTCGCGTGGGGGAACAACCCCAGGTTGAAGCGGATGATCCCGTACGTGCCGATCTTCGCCATGATCCCGGCGAGCAGCACCGACCCCGCGAGCGGCGCCTCGCGGTAGGCGTCTGGCGACCATGTGTGGAACGGGAAGATCGGCGCCTTCACCGCGAAGGCGGCGAGGAACGAGAGCGACAACAACACGCCGGCGGTGCCCGAAAGGTGCGTGTTCTGCAGCGCCCGCACGTCGAACGTCGTCACCCCGGTCTGGCCGGCGTGGATCGAGACGAGCGACAAGATGCCGACAAGCATCACGGCGGATCCCGCGAAGGTGTAGATGAAGAACTTCAGCGCGGCGTGCGCGCGGCGCTCGAGTCCCCACCCGCCGATCAGGAAGTAGACGGGGACGAGCGTCGTTTCGAAGAACAAGAAGAACAGCAACAAGTCGATCGACAAGAACGAGCCCAGGCATCCCGCTTCGAGGATCAGGACCCAGGTGGTGAAGGCTTTCTGATCGCGGGCCTCGTTCGCGCCGACAAGCGCCACGACAAACAGGAACGCCGTCAGCAGCATAAGGAAGAGCGAGATCCCGTCGACGCCCAGGTTCCACGAGATACCGAGCGACGAGAGCCACGGATGGGTGGAGACCATCTGGTAGCCGCCGTCGTGGGTCTTGAACAGATCAAGGACCGCCGCTGCGATGCCGAGCACGCCGAGTGAGGCGGCGATGCCGACCATGCGGATCGCGCCGCGGGCTTGGCGCGGGATGAAAAGCGTGAGAAGCGCCGCGCCGGCCGGAAGCAGGATGAGCGTCGTCAGGTACGGGAAGGCGTGCTGTCCGGACATGCTCAGCTCCCCGCCCGCGTCGCAAGGTACGCGACGAGCACGACGACGCCGATGGCGACCACGAGCGCGTACGTGCGCACGTAGCCGGTCTGGACTCGTCGCACCTTGTCACCGGCGTTGCGCGTGAGGCGCCCGACCCCCTCGACGGCGCCGTCGATCACACGGCGTTCGATCACCGATCCGGTGAACTCGGCGAACGCGCGCGAGGGCCGCGCGATGAACTGGTCATAGCTCCAGTCAACGAACCACGCCATCAGCAAAAAGCGCGGCTCGAGGGCTGGCCGCGAGGACACGGCCCTCCACAGCTGCCACGACAGCCCGACGCCGGCGAGCGCGAACGCCGCGTCGGCGACGCTGAAGCCCCACAGCGCCGCCACCGAGTAGTGCGGCGCGGTGGTCGCGCCGACGACCGGGTGCAGCCACCGCTCGAGGAACGGCCAGTTCGGGTGGAACGGCAGGTTGATGAAAAAAGCGAAGAACGAAAAGAGAGCCAGCACGACGAGCGGGCCGAGCATCACCCAGCCGGGGTCCTTCACCTCGTGCCCGCCGGGTCGCGCCTCTGTCCAGCGCCTTTCACCTTGGAAGACCAAGAAGTACTCGCGACCGATGTAGTAGGCGGTGAGCACCGCCGTCACGGCGCCGATCGCCCACAGCACCGGCGAGACCGCCCAGGCGCTCTCGAGTACCTGGCTCTTGGACCAGAAGCCACTGAACGGCGGAACGCCGGCGATGGCGAACCAAGCGACGAGGAACGTCGCCGCGGTGAGCGGCATCACGACGCGCAACGCGCCCATCTTTTTCAGGTCCTGTTCGTCGTGGAGCGAGTGGATCACCGAACCGGCGCCCAGGAACAACAGCGCCTTGTAGAAGGCGTGCGTGAGCATGAGGAAGATCGCCGCGACGTAGGCACCTGAACCGGCGGCCAGAAACATGTACCCGAGCTGGGAAACCGTCGAGTAGGCGAGCACCTTTTTGATGTCTTGCTGCGCGCACGCCGCCATCGCGGCGACAAACGCCGTCGCGGCGCCGGTCCACGCGACGACGTGCGCCGCATCCGGCACCGCGTGGAGGATCGGGTTGATCCGGCACATCAAATAGACGCCGGCCGTCACCATCGTCGCGGCGTGGATTAGGGCGGAGACCGGAGTCGGGCCCTCCATCGCGTCGGCGAGCCACGGGAAGAGCGGGATCTGGGCGGACTTGCCGACCGCACCCAGGAACAGCAACAGCGCGATCGCGCTGAGATCGGCATTCGAGATGGTGTGCAGCTTCGAGAACACGACGCCGTAGTCGAGGCTGCCGGTGCGCTCGAAGATCAGAAAGATCGCGATCAGGAACCCGGCGTCGCCGATGCGGTTGTAGATCATCGCCTTCTTGCCGGCGCTCGCCGCGGTCGGTCGCTCGAACCAGAACGCGATGAGGAAGTACGAGCACACGCCGACGCCTTCCCACCCAAGGAAGGTGAGGAGGAAGTTGTTCGAGATCACGAGCATCAACATCGAAAAGACGAAGAGGTTGAAGTACGCGAAGAACTTCGGGAAGTCCTCGTCGTGATCCATGTAGCCGATCGCGTAGAGGTGGATGAGGGCGCTCACACCGGTGACGAACAGGATCATCGTCACCGACAGCGGGTCCACAAGCACGCCGACCGAGACGTGGAGGCGGTCGACGCTGAACCACGTGAACCAGTTCTCGCTGAAGCGTCGCTGCGAAGGTGCCTTGCGGAACAGCTCGACGAGCACACCGACCGAGACGACGAACGACGCGGCGACCGCCGAAGTCGCGATCCATCCCGAGAGCGGCTTCCCGATCCGCCTTCCCGCGAAGGTCAACAGCGCGAAACCGGCCAACGGAAAAAGCGGGATCAGGTACGACGCGTGGAGCACGCGATCAGCCCTTCAAGACGTGCGGGTCGTCGGCCGTCGCGTTCGAGCGGCGGCGAAAGATCGCGACGATGATCCCGAGGCCGACGACGACCTCTGCGGCGGCGACGACGAGGACAAAGAAAACGGCGACTTGACCGCCGATGTCGTTCAGCGCGCGGGAGAACGTGATGAACGTCAGGTTCGCCGCGTTCAGCATCAACTCGACGCACATGAACATCACAAGCACGTTGCGCCGTACCAAGAGCCCGACGGCCCCGATCGTGAAAAGCACCGCGGCGAGCGTCAAGTACCAGGAGGCGTCGATGCTCATCGCTGACCCACTGTCTCGCCCTCCCCGACGTCGTCGATCTCGATCTCGGTATCTCCGACTCCCCCGTCGCTGTGACCGCGAGCGAGAACGACAGCGGCGATCACCGCCACGACCAACAGCGCCGAGGTGATCTCGAAGGGCAACAAATACGACGTGAAGATCGCCCGCCCCAACTGCGCGACGTTCGAGATCGGCCGGTTCAACTTCCCGGTCGTCGAGTGGGCGCCCGTCGTCCAGTGCCCGGTACCGAGCAGGAGTACCTCGGCGAGGACGAGCGCGCCGAGCCCACCGGCGATCAGGTGCTGGCCGCGGAACTGGTCGGCGAGGACGTGTTCGCGGCGGTCGACGCCGAGCAGCATGATGACGAAAAGGAACAGAACGACGATCGCACCCGCGTAGACGATCACCTGCACCGCGGCGAGGAACTGCGCGTTCTCCTCCACAAAGAGCACCGCGATGCCGAACAGCGTCGCGACGAGGCTCAGGGCGGCATGGATCGAGTTGCGGGAAAAGACGACGCCGAGCGCACCGCCGATGACGATCACCGCCGCGACGACGAAAGTCGCAAGGTCAGGCGTCGTCACCGTCGCGAGCACGGACGGCATCAGATGACTTTCCCGCCGAATCGGCGCGGGATCTTGTTCGCCTGGGTCTTGCGCAGCTCGACGTTGCCCGTCGCTTCGTCGTCGCGCACGCCACTCTGTCCCGCTTCCGGCGCGCGCACGCCGTAGCCGAGCTCGGCGGACCACTCGACGACGCCTTCGTAGGCAGCCGAGCCTGACGGCGACGTCGCCCGCATCCACGCCGAGGTGTGCTCGTCCTCTCCTTCGCGCCAGTCCTCCCAGGGCAGGTGCTTCGGCCGACCCTCGTCGTCGACCAACAGCTCCTCACGCGTGTAGATCGCGTCGGCGCGGTTCGTGAAAGAGAACTCGAAGAGCTTCGACTCGGTGATCGCCTCGGTCGGACACGCTTCCACGCAGAGATCGCAATGGATACAGCGCAGGTAGTTGATCTCATAGACGTAGCCGTATCGCTCGCCGGGTGACACCGGCGCGTCGACTGGGTTACCCGCGCCGCGCACGTAGATGCAGTCGGCCGGGCAGACCGCCGCGCACAGCTCGCAGCCGATGCACTTCTCCATCCCGTCCTCGTAACGGTTGAGGACGTGACGACCGTGCAGGCGCGGCGGCTTCGGACGCTTCACCTTCGGGTACTCGACGGTGACGCGCGGCTCGAAAACCTGTTTCAGCGCCACCTTGAAGCCGCCGAGGAACGGAAAGGCGCGCGAAAGACCCATCTCAGTCCTCCCCGGTTGCGTGGACGGTGTACGAAGAAAGCGGTGTGAGTGGCGGCGGACGCTCGTCGGCGAGGGCCTCTCGACGTTGGCGGGCCACATAGCGCGCCCGGGTGAGGCCCGCCGCGACGACGACGGCGGCGCCGGCGATAGAGAACGCCCACGCCGGCGACTCGATCGCTCCCGCCACGATTAACAGCCAGGCGAGGGAGATCGGGATCAGCCACTTCCAGCCGAGGTCCATCAGCTGGTCGTAGCGAAGCCGCGGCAAGGCCGCCCGGATCCAGACCTGCGCGTACAGAAAGACGACCGTCTTTCCCAAGAACCACAAGATCGGCCATAGCCAGCGCACGACGTGGAAGCCGGGGCCGTCGGGACCGCCGAAGAACAACGTCACCATGATCGCTGACCATGTGATCGTGTTCATGAACTCGGCGAGGAAGAACAGTGCGAAGCGCAGCGACGAATATTCGGTGTGGTACCCGCCGCCGAGCTCGGACTCTCCCTCCGCGAGGTCGAATGGCGGTCGGTTGAGCTCGGCGGTGCTGGCGATGAAAAACACGAAGAACGGGACGAAGACGAGACGAATGACGTTCCAGTTCCAAAAGTGCGCCGCCTGGGACTGAACGATCGCCCGCGTCGACAGCCCGTGTGCCTCCAGCACGACCGTGACGACGGTAAGACCGAGCGCGGCTTCGTAGGAAATCATCTGCGCGGAGGCGCGGATCGAACCGAGCAACGGATACTTCGAGCCCGACGACCATCCGGCGAGCATCACGCCGTAGACCGCCATCGACGACAGCGCTAACAGGAACAAGATGCCGATCGGCGGGTCGGCGAGTTGGAGCTCGACGGTGTGGTGGGCGATCGTGACGACACCACCGACGGGCACGATCGCGAAGATGAGGAATGCCGGGACCACCGACAGCATCGGCGCGAGACGGAACACGATGCGGTCGGCGCGCTCTGGAAGCAGGTCCTCTTTGAAAAAGAGCTTCGTTCCGTCGGCGAGCGTCTGCAGGAGACCATACTTTCCGGCGCGGTTCGGCCCGATTCGGTTCTGCATATCGGAGATGACCTTGCGCTCGAACCAGATCATCAACAGCACGGACACCAACAAGAACCCGAACGCGATGACCGCCTTCACGAGCACGATGAGAAACACCGCCAGGCCGACGCCGTGATTGAAAAGCGGGTCACCCATCAGATCGTCTCCACCGTCACGTCGGTCGCCCCGAGGTTGCCGTCGATGAGCGCAAGTGCAAACGGCTCGCCCGGCGCGCCGAGGTTGGCGGTGATGGCGCCGACGTACAGCGAGAGCGAGGGGTCGACCGCAATCGAGGCGGTGATCAGCCCCGCCTCGGACCGCACGAGTATCTCGGCGCCCGCTTCGACGCCGATCGCCTTGAGGATGTCGGGGTGGACATGGAAAGCCGGCGCCGGGACGAGGCGCGTGAACGACGGGCTCGCTTCTGAGAGCGTGCCCCGGTCGAACAACGACCGCTTGACCAACAGCCGCAACGCATGGTTCGGGGGTGGCGCCGGGGGATGCGGCGCGGCGGCGTCACCCGAAGGGAACGCGACGAGCGCCAGCACGTCGGTCGGATGCGCGCCGTTGGAGGCGATCGGCTCTGTCCAGCCGAGCGGATAGCCGCGCCCCGTTGACAACGGCGCGCCCTGGGACTCGGTTGACAAGATCCCCGGCGTCGCCATCGGGTCGATCGGGCGCGGTCTGCTGGCGACGATCGAGACTCTCGTCGCGTCGAGCGGCACGACGGCGCCGTCCCTGCGGGTCGGCGCGCCAAGCACGGCTGCATCGATGCCTTTGTAGGCGGGCGCAAGCTTGGCGATCTCGTCCGAGATCGCGTCAACGCCCTCGTACTCGAACGCTGCGCCGAGTCTCCGTGCAAGCTCGGCGGCGACCGACCACGCCGGCCACGCGACCCCGGGCGGAACGACTTTTGGCGCGAGGCGCGTCACCCTCCCTTCGAGGTTCGTCGTCGTCCCTCCCCGCTCGGCGTCGCCCGCTACCGGCAAGATGACGTGGGCGAGCTCCGCGGACGGGTTTTGGTGCGTGCCGACAAAGACGACGCGACGACATTGCTCGAGCGCGGCGCGAGCGAGTGACCGATCCGGGAAGTCCGACAGCGGATCGGCGCCCAACAACACGAGCGTCGAGATCTCGCCGTCGACGGCAGCCCGCAAGATGCCGGCGGTGTCGCGCCCGCGGCCGACGGGTAGGGCGCCCCAGCTCTCGAGGTACCACTCACGCGCCTCTTCGAGGCCGACGCGCCCGGGTAACAACCCCGGAGCGAGCCCCATGTCGATCGCGCCGTGCGTGTTCGCACGCCGCAGCGCGACGAGAAAGCGCGCCCTTGGAAGCGAGCGGGCGAACAGCGCGGCTGCGTTCGCCGCGGTGGCGCCTGGCTCGGAAAGCGTCGGGCGTCCGACAACGACGACGACACCTTCTCCGTCGCCGTCGATGAGTCCGCGCGCTCGCTTCAACGCGTCCTGATCGACGCGCGCCGGAGCGAAGGTGGTCCCGTCCAGCAGCGCGGCGACGAGGGCTGCCGACTCGCCGGGCAGATAGTCGATCGTCTCCGCGGCGTAGGCACTGAGCGACGTCGGCGCCGGGGTGCACTCGATGATCTTCAGCCCCTGTTCGGCGGCGAGCTTTAAACGCAAATACAAGATCGGGAGCTCCTCGCGGAGGTCGCCGGTCAATGTGACGACCACGCGCGCCTTCGTCGCGTCGTCGATCGTGGCGTGCGGAAGCCCGGCGATGACCTCTGCCGGGAGGCCGTCTCCGACCTGCGCGTCGACCGAGTCAGTTCGTACGACTGACTTCATAAGCCGCGCCCACACGTACGCGTCCTCGTTCGAAAGGCGGGCGCCACCAATGACACCGACCGATTCCGGACCTGATCGCTCGATTGCGTCGCGCACCGACGCGGCGACCTCTTCCAGGGCCGCGTGCCAAGTCGTCGGCACGAAGGCGTCCTCGCGATGAACGAGCGGTTCGGAGTACCGTCTCTGCGAGTAGACGGCCTCGAAGCCGTATCGACCTTTTTCGCACAGCCAAGACTGGTTCACGGGATCCGAGTCGATGCCGAGGTGTCGCACGATCTGTCCGGCAGACGACTGGGCGACCATCCGACAACCGACGGCGCAGCTCGTGCACGTCGTCTCGACCTGTTCCAGGTCCCAGGGCCGCGACCGGAACCGGTACGCCGGCGACGTCAGCGCGCCGACGGGACAGATCTGGATCGTGTTGCCGGCGAAGTACGACGCGAACGGTGAGTCGGGGAACGTCGCGACCTCGACTCCGTCTGCCCGGAAGGCGAGGTTGATCATCGCGTCGCCCGCGACTTCCTCGGAAAAGCGCGTGCATCGCGCGCACTGGATGCAGCGCTCGCGGTCCAACAGCACGAGCGGTCCGATCTCGATCGGCTTCGCGAAGTGGCGCTTCTCCTCGACGAAGCGACTCTCACCTGGCCCGTGGGCCAGCGCCTGGTCCTGCAAGGGGCATTCGCCACCCTTGTCGCAGACCGGGCAGTCGAGCGGGTGGTTGACGAGCAGGAACTCGAGCACTCCTTCTTGGGCCTTGCGCGCCTTCTCGGTTTCGGTGCGGATCTCCTGGCCGTCCTGCACCGTGAAAAAACACGCCGGCTGAAGCGAAAAGCCGCGCGGCCCCGACACTTCGACGAGGCACATCCGACACATTCCGACTGGAGACATGCGCGGGTGGTAACAAAAGCGCGGGATATAGACGCCGAACCGCTCGGCCGCCTCGATGATCAGCTCGTCAGGTCGCGCCTCGACTTGGCGCCCGTCGATCGTCAGGGTGACCGTTTCTTTCGTCTCGGTCGTCACTGCGCCCCCACGGTCGCGTCGGCGCGGGCGAAGGGACAGCCGCCGTGGTCGATGTGATCGGAGATCTCCTCGGGGAACATCCGGATCGCCGAGGCGATCGACGAAGGGATGGAGGGCCCGAGGACGCAGATTGTCGTCTGCTGCGGCGGCCAGCTGACTCCTGGCGAGATGTTGTCGGAAATGTCCATCAACAGATCGACGTCTTGTTTGCGCCCGTCGCCCGATTCGATGCGGCGCAGGATCTTTTCCAGCCATTGGCCACCTTCGCGACACGGCGTGCACTGACCGCAGGACTCCCGGTGGAAAAAGCGCGTGATGCGCCAAGCGGCGCGCACCACACAGGTCGTGTCGTCCATCACGACGACCGATCCGGAGCCGAGCATCGACCCGGCCTTGCCGACGGCGTCCTGATCGAGGCCGAGGTCGACGTGGTCGGGACCGAACCACGGCGCTGAGACTCCGCCCGGGATGAACGCCTTTAGTTCACGCCCATCCCGGATCCCACCACCGAGAGACGGGTCGAAGATGAGATCGCGAAAGGTGGTCTTCGACATCTCGATCTCGTACCAACCCGGACGCTCAACACGGCCCGACAAGGCGAAGACCCGCGTGCCCGTTGATGCGCCCTCGCCGAGCGCCGCGAACGCCGCACCGCCGTTCAGCACGATCCACGGCAAAGCCGAGACGGTCTCGACGTTGTTCACGACCGTCGGCTCGCCGTAAAGACCGATCGCCGCCGGGAAATAGGGGGGCTTGATGCGCGGAAAGCCGCGTTTTCCCTCGAGGCTCTCCAAAAGCGCCGTCTCCTCGCCGCAGATGTACGCGCCCGCCCCGGGGTGGATGACGATGTCGACCGAGAAATCAGAACCGAAGACGCTCTTTCCGAGAGCGCCGTACTCGTAGGCCTCGTTGCAAGCTTGTTGGAGACGTTCGAGCCCGAGCGCGAACTCGCCGCGGCAGAAGATGAAGGCCCGCGTGACGCCGAGCGAATACGCCGCGATCGCCGTGCCCTCGATGATCTGGTGCGGATCGTGCTCGATGAGCAGGTGGTCCTTGAAAGTCGCCGGCTCGGACTCGTCGCCGTTCACGACGAGGTACGTCACATCGGCCGGCCGCACCATCGACCACTTCCGTCCGGCGGGAAAGCCGGCGCCGCCGCGACCGAGCAGGCTCGCCGTGTTCACCTCGTCGTGCACCTGCTCGCGCGTCATCCCGAGCGCGCGCTTCAGCCCGTCGTACCCACCGGTCCTCAAGTAGCCGTCGAGCGTGTACGACTCTTTATCGCCGACTCGCTTTGTCACGATGCGCGGCGCGGAGCTAATCATCGCCTCTGGCGCTTTTTGGGTGACTCTGCGGTCCCCGGCAGCGCGACCGTGCGCTCGACACGACAAAGCACGCCGTGGCGCGGGATTTCATTGTTGCGTCGGCCATCGCGCAGATCGTGGATCAAGGAGTCGAATCCGTCGGCGTCGAGCGGCCCGACGAAGCGGTGGTTCACCTGCACGCACGGGGCGAGGTCACATCCGGCCAGGCACTCGGCTTCTTCCAAGGTGAACTCACCATCGCCGGTCGTCTGTCCGACGTGGATGCCGAGCGTTTCTTGCGCGTGCTCCAGCAGCTCGTACGCGCCGTCGAGCAGGCAGGCGATGTTCGTGCAGATCGCGATGACGTGGGTACCGACCGGTTCAGTGAAGAGCATGTCGTAGAAGGTCGCCGTGCCGTACACCTCTGCCGGGCTCACACCGCAGAGCTGGCCGATCTCTTCCATCGCCTCGCGGGTCAGGTACCCGTCCTGGGCCTGCGCGAGGTGGCAGAGCGGGATCAGCGCCGAACGCTTCTGGGGGTACAACGCGACGGTGGCCTCGGCCCGTTCGCGGTTGCGCGCGTCGAAGTGCCGCATCAGCGATCGACCTCTCCAAGGATCGGATCGACCGACGACAAGATCGCGATCATGTCCGCGATCAGCCCACCGGCGAGCATCGGTGGAACCGACTGCAAGTTCACAAAGCTCGGCGCCCTGATGTGCATCCGCATCGGGTGGTTCGTTCCGTCCGATACGAGGTAGCAGCCGAGCTCGCCGCGCGGCGACTCCACGGCGACGTAGGTCTCCCCCGCCGGCGGCTCGATGCCGGAGGTAAACAACTTGAAGTGGTGGATGAGCGCTTCCATCGACTCGTCGATGCGGGCGCGTGGCGGCGGGGTGACTTTTTTGTCCTGCACGCGGTAGTCGCCGGACGGCATCTTTTCGAGGATCTGGCGGACGATCTTGATCGATTCGCGGACCTCGTTGAGGCGCACTGCGTAGCGGTCGAAGGCGTCGCCGACGGTGCCGACGACGACGTCGAAGTCGACTTCGTCGTAGGCGAGATAGGGATGCGCGCGCCGGACGTCGTAGTCAACTCCCGAGGCACGCAGCACTGGCCCCGTGGCCGAGAGCGCGATGAGCGCCTCGGCGCTGATAATGCCGACGCCCTCGGTGCGTTCGCGGAAGATCGGCTGTCCGGTGAGCAGCTCGTCGTAGTCAGAAAGCCGCGCGCCGACCGTGTCGATGACGACTTCGACGTCGTCCTCCCAGCCATCGGGGAGTTCGGCCGCGACGCCGCCTGGTCGGATGTAGTTGTGGTTCATCCGCAGACCTGTGACTTTCTCGAAGAACTGCAACACGAGGTCGCGCTCGCGGAAGCCGAAGATCATCATCGTCGTCGAGGCGAGATCCAGCCCGTTCGTCGCCGCCCACATGACGTGGCTCGAAATGCGGTTGAGCTCGGTCATCAGCATGCGGATCCAGGTCGCCCGCGGCGGGATCTCGACCTCCAAGAGCTTTTCCACGGCGAGCGAGTAGACGAGCTCGTTGAAAAGCGGCGAGAGGTAATCCATGCGCGTGACGTTCGTCGCGCCCTGGACATAGGTGAGGCCTTCGCCGGTCTTCTCCATGCCGGTGTGGAGGTAGCCGATCACCGGTTTCGAACGGAGCACTGTCTCGCCTTGCAGCTCGACCATCATCCGCAAGACCCCGTGGGTCGATGGGTGCTGGGGCCCGACGTTGAGGATCATCGTCTCGTCGTCACCGAAGACGACGTCGTTCGACCCCGGGTCGAGGGTTTGGGATTCCGGCAGACGGAGCACGCCACCGTGTTCGATGGCGCGCTCGACGACCCCCGTCGAAAGCTCGGGCTGGAGCTCCTGGCGCCCCTCGGAGGTCTCGGCAGACAAGCGCTCGGCGACCGCGGAACGGAGGGCGCCGGGCGTCGCGACGGGGGTCTTTTCGGTGTCCTTTGTCATCGCGGTGCCGGCGCGCCCTTGAACTGGACCGGCACCCGGCCGACGCCGTAATCGCGCCGCAAGGGGTGGCCCTCCCAGTCCTCGGGCATCAAGATCCTCGTCGGATCGGGGTGACCCGAAAAGCGGATGCCGAACATGTCGTAGGCCTCGCGCTCCATGTTCTCGCTGCCCGGGTAGAGGCCGAAAAGCGTTGGACACGTCAAGTCGTCCTCGGCGAGCAGCACGCGCAGACGAACGACACGAGACGGGTCGAGCGAGCGCAGAACGACGACGAGCTCGAAGCGCGTCGGTTCGACCGCTTCTGGAAGTTCCCGGCGCGGGAAGGTCAGGTAGTCGACGCCGCACAGATCGGTGCACGTAACAAAGCCGGCGTCACGCAGCGCCGTCGCGACGTCGACGTACTCGGCGCGTGAGGGAAAGTAGACCTCGTCGCCGAACGAGTCCAGAAACGGAACGTTGGCCAGCGCCGTGACGTCGTCGGCGACGCGGCGGCGCGGCGCGACCTCGGAGGTCGGGGTCTCGTTCATCAGCGCGGCGTCCCGAGGCGAACGGGCTTGCGGGGCGGCTGGGTCCAACCGGGCACGTCGGCCGCCACATCGAGTCCTGCTCCCCCGCCGCGCTTTTGGCGACGGCGCGTGATCTCACCCGTGCGCACCTTTTCGTGCAGGGTCAAGATCGCGTGGATGAGCATCGACGGCGACGGCGGGCATCCCGGCGCGTAAACGTCGACCGGGACGATCTCGTCGACGCCCTGGACGATCGCGTAGTTGTTGAACATCCCGCCGGTCGACGCGCAAACGCCCATCGAGATGACCCACTTCGGCTCCATCATCTGGTCGTAGATCTGGCGCAGCACTGGGGCCATCTTCTGGGAGACCCGCCCGGCGACGATCATCAGGTCCGCTTGGCGCGGCGAGGGTCGGAACACCTCCATGCCGAAGCGGGCGAGGTCGTATTCGGCGGCGCCGGCCGCCATCATCTCGATCGCGCAACAGGCGAGACCGAAGGTCGCCGGCCACATCGAGTTGCGCCGTGCCCACTTCACGAACTCCTCGAGCGCTCCGGTGAGGACGTTGTGGCTCAGCGACTCGAGGCCCTGCCAGGACTCGTATTCCATCGCTACGCCGCCTCGTCGCGCCGCGGCCCGATGCGCTCGACGGTGGAGGCCGTCGTCCGCTCGCCGAAGGGCTGCAGCGGACGCACCCGCTTCAAGGGACCCCAGTCGAGCGCGCCGGCGGCAACGAGATAGATAAAGGAGAAGATCACGGCTCCGGCGAAGACGAGTATCTCCACGAGGCCGAATCGGCCGAGCTGGTTGTAGATGACCGCCCAGGGGAACAGGAAGATGATCTCGATGTCGAAGATGATGAAGACCATCGCCACGAGGTAGAAGCGGACCGGGAAGCGCTGCGGCGGCTCATAGGTCGGCACGATGCCGCATTCGTACGGCGACTGCTTGGCGGCGTTCGGCCGGTACGGCGAGAGGATCCTCGACGCGGCGAGTGAAAGCCCCGCAAAGAGCAGCGCAAGCACGAAGAGGACGAAGATCGGGAGGTAGCTGTCGAGGCTTCCCATGGGCTCGCGCCGGTTCTACCACGGCGCCCGCGATCCATTCACATCGGTTGGGCGCGGTTCGCAATGTCGCGAAGCGAGGTCCCGCGACGTCTGGCAAGTAACCTTCGAAAATGTCCCCGGCTCTCGAAAAGAGCACGCCGCGCCCCCCCGCCCGCTGTGATGTCCTTGTCGTCGGATCGGGACCGTCGGGATCTGCCGCCGCCTACTGGCTCGCCGATGCCGGCTACGACGTCGTCGTCGTCGAAAAGAAGCACTTTCCACGCGAAAAGACCTGTGGCGACGGGCTGACACCGCGTGCCGTCCGCCAGCTCGAGGACATGGGACTCGCCGACGTGCTCGCTGGCCACCACCGCTTCGACGGCCTGCGTGCGCTCGCCTATGGCAAGGAGCTCAATCTCGCCTGGCCCGAACACGCCGGATTCGGTCGCTACGGCTACGTCATCACGCGCTTTGACCTCGACGCGCTCGTGGCGTCGCGCGCCGAGAAGGCGGGCGCTCTCGTCGTACAGGGCTGCGAAGCGCTCGCGCCTCTCGGCCCCCAAGCCGAAGCGGGGGGAGCGGCGATTGGCGCTGTCGTGCGCGACAGCGCGACTGGCGAAAAGAGCGAGATCGCAGCGCAGGTTCTCGTCGTCGCCGACGGGGCGAACTCGCGCTTTGGGCGCGCGCTCGGCGCCGTGCGCGACAAGTCGGTACCGCAGGGAATGGCGCTGCGCGGCTACTACGCCTCACCGCGACATGCCGAGCACTGGATCGAATCGCACCTTGACCTCCACGATCCCGACGGCGCGTCGATCCCCGGCTACGGCTGGATCTTCCCCCTCGGCGACGGCCGGGTGAACGTCGGCGTGGGCGTGCTCTCGACCGAGAAGCGGCTGAAGGGATTGAACACGACGCGACTGATGGACGCCTTCGTCGCGATGGCGCCGGCGTCGTGGGGGCTCAACGCAACGACTGCGCTCTCGGAACCGACGGGCGGACGGCTGCCGATGGGGCTCTCCGTCGGGCCCCGTCACGGACCCGATTACCTGCTATGCGGCGACGCGTCGGGATCGATCAACCCGTTCAACGGCGAAGGGATCTCCTACGGGTACGAAACGGGGCGGATCGCCGCCGCCTTCGTCGGCGAAGCGCTCGCGACCGGAGATCTGCGCGCACTCGAGTCGTACGAGCACAAGCTGCAGAAGAACTACGGCCTCTACTACAAGACGGCGAGCGCGTCGATGCGCTTTCTCGGCCAGCCCGACGTAATGCGCGTCCTCGTCTCAACCGGGATGCATTCGCGCTCCTTGATGGAGTGGCTGCTACGCATCATGTCCAACGCGCTGCGCAGCGACGAATTCGCCCCCGCTGAGCTTGCCTACCGCGCGATCGAGCAGATCGCGATGAAAGCGGCGTAGGAGCTACACGCCCTTCGCGACGAGGGTCGCGGCCTGCTCGGCGGCTTCTATCGTCGCGTCGATGTCCTCGTCATCGTGAGCCAGCGAGCAGAACGCCACCTCGTACGGGCTCGGCGCGAGTGCGATCCCCGAGTCGAGCATCGCGTTGAAAAACGTCGTGTACCTGCCGTTTTCTGCGGCTGTCTGCGCGTCGTCGTAGTTACGCACCGCCGCGTCGGCAAAAAAGACGGAGAACAACGTCGATGCGACGGGTACTTCGACAGCGATGCCCGCGGAGCGCAGCCCGTTGGCGATCCCGTCGGCGAGGCGGCCGACGTTGCGGGCGAGCTCCGCGTACGCCGAGTCGGTAAGCAGTTCCAAGACGGCGAGTCCAGCGGCCGTCGCGACCGGGTTCCCCGAAAGAGTCCCCGCTTGATAAACGGGGCCGTCCGGGGCCAGTTGCTCCATCACGTCGCGCCGTCCCCCGAAGGCGGCGAGCGGCAACCCGCCGCCGATCACCTTGCCGAAACAGAACAGATCCGGGCGCACGCCGTACAGACCTGTCGCGCCCGCCCGCCCGAGACGGAATCCGGTGATCACCTCGTCGAAGATCAGCAGCGCGCCGGCGTCATCGCAGGCGCGGCGCAACGCCGCCAAGAACCCCCCGTCGGGAGGGACGAGGCCCATGTTCGCCGCGACCGGCTCGACGATGACGCACGCCACTCGCTCGTCGAGATCGGGCACGACGTTGTAGGGCACGACGATCGTCTCGCGCACGGCCGACTCCGGTACGCCCGCCGACGCCGGTAGCCCGTACGTGGCGACGCCGCTTCCCGCGGCCGCCAACAGCGCGTCGGAATGACCGTGGTAGCAACCGGCGAATTTCACGATCCGACTGCGCACCGTTGCGGCCCGCGCGAGACGGATTGCCGACATCGCCGCCTCGGTTCCAGAAGAAACGAGGCGCACCATCTCGCATCCGGGCACCGACTCGATGACCTTTTCGGCGAGCAGGACCTCGGCCTCTGTCGGCGCCCCGTACGACGTCCCACGCGTGGCCGCGGTCGAGACGGCGTCGATCACCGCCGGGTGCGCGTGGCCGAGAATCGACGCGCCCCAGGACTGCACGTAGTCGACATAGCGGTTGCCGTCAACGTCGAACAGGTGCGCGCCCTTGCCGTGCGCGACAAAGAATGGCTCGGCGTCGACGGACTTGAAGGCGCGCACCGGAGAGTTCACCCCACCGGGAATCGCGCGGCACGCGCGGCGAAACAGTTCGGAGCTTTTCGCGCGGTCCATCTGTTCAGCGGGCGCTGAACAGCTCAGCCGCTCTTTGCGCAAAATATGTGAGGACGAAGTCAGCGCCTGCCCTTTTGACCGCGACGAGCGTCTCTTCGATCGCGGCGTCGAGGTCGATCGCGCCGAGCTGGGACGCCGACACGACCATCGTGTACTCGCCGCTCACGTGGTAGGCGGCGACAGGGACGTCGACGGCGTTCGCGACTCGGAGAAGAACATCGAGGTAGTGGAGCGCCGGTTTCACCATGACGATGTCCGCGCCTTCTGCGACGTCGAGGAGTGCTTCGGTCACGCCTTCGTCGCGGCGTGCCGGATCCTCCTGGTAGCTGCGTCGATCCCCGCCGCCCGCGATCGTGACGTTCACCGCGTCCCGAAACGGCCCGTACATCGCCGAGGCGTACTTCGCGGCATAGGCCAGCAGCGCAACATCGGGGAATCCGGAACCGTCGAGCGCAGCGCGGATCGCCCGCACCTGCCCGTCCATCATCCCGCTCGGTGCGATGATGTCGGCGCCCGCCTCGGCCTGAGCGAGGGCGACTTCGGCATAGCGCTCGAGCGTCGCGTCGTTGTCGACAGAACCGCGCGCGTCGAGGATCCCGCAGTGACCGTGATCGGTGTATTCGTCGAGGCAGAGGTCCGCCACGACCACAAGTTCGTCTCCGACCGCGTCGCGCACCGCGCGCAACGCGCGCTGTGCGATGCCGTCGGGATCCGACGCTCCGGTGCCCTGTGGGTCCTTCGCCTCTGGGACGCCGAACAGCATGAGAGCCGGGATGCCGAGCTGAACGAGGTGCTTCGCCTCGACAATGAGCGAGTCCAGCGTGTGCTGGACAACGCCGGGCATCGTCGCGATCGGTGCGGGATCCCTGATGCCCTCGCGCACGAAGGCGGGGGCGACGAGGTCATCGACGGTGACAGTCGTGTCCGCGACCAGTCGGCGCATCGTCTTCGTGCGGCGCAGTCGACGCATCCGGCGTTCGGGGAATGCACCGGGGGTGCTCGAAGTCACTTCAAAAGACTACGACGGCGGTTCGCCCGCTCGGGCGGGGTGGCCGTCGCGCGCGAACTCGGCGAGGGCTTCGGCGAGGCCGGCGGCGGTGTGTACCTCGGATTCAACCGATACGTCGATGCCCGCTCCCCGCGCCGTTGCGCTCGTGATCGGGCCGATCGAGGCGACGATCGGCGGAAGGTCCGACACGGCAGCTCGTTCAAGAAAGCCAAGAACGGTTGAGGACGAAGTGAAAGTGATCGCGTCCGCCAATCGCACGCGCTCGAGCACCGCCGCGGCGATATGCACGGGAATCGTCTTGTACGCCTGCACGACTTCGACTTCCCACCCGAGGCGACGGAGCCCCGCCGGCACGACGTCCCTTGCCGCAGCGGCCCGAGGCAAGAGAACCCTTCCGTTCCGGTGGCCCGGGGGGAAGGCGTCGACCAGTGCCTCCGCGACGTACCGTTGTGGAACGAGATCGGCGACTACTCCGTGACGCAAGAGCGCGTCGGCGGTCCCTTCGCCGATCGCCGCCACGCGAGCCGCGCCCATGTCGCACGTACCACCGATCGCGTGCAACAACCGATCGACGGCATTTTCCGACGTGAAGACGATCCAGTCGAATTCGGACACGTATTTCGCCACCTCGCGCAAGCGCACCCCGCCGTCGTCCGGCTGCTCGATCGCGATCGTCGGCACCGCGAGCACGCGCGCGCCGAGATGTTCGAGAGCATCGATCAACGTGCCCGCCTGCTGGACTTGACGGGTGACGACGACCGACCAACCGTCAAGCGGCGCCGACTCGGGAGTTCCCGGGACTTCCGCGGGATCCGACGCGCTCATGACGCCCAAGGTTCGATGAGCGCCCGCCCGCCGCGGTGATCGAGGAGGTCGTCGGCGAGCGCCTCTCCGAGCACAACGGGATCGTCTCCCTCGCGCGCCCCGCGCACGAGCGCGTGCCCGTCTTCGCGGGCGACGAACGCCTCGAGACGCACCGGCGCGTCGGAACCCGGGCAGGTCGCGAGCGCCCCGACTGGCGCGTCGCAACCGCCGCCGAGTCGGCCGAGAAAGGCGCGTTCCGCGTCGACCGCACGATGAACGGGCGTGTCGTCGATCGCCGCGCAGATCGCCAGGGTGGCCGCATCGCCTGCGCGACAGCGCAACGCGAGCGCCCCCTGTCCGACTTGCGGCAAGAGCAATTCGGTCGAAAGCACCTCGTCCGCTTTCGCGTCAAGACCGAGCCGTAGGAGCGCCGCGAACGCAACGACCGCCGCGCCGTTCTTCGGGACCTTGGAGAGCCGGCTCGCGATATTGCCGCGCAGCTCGATGAATCCGAGATCGGGCCGCGCCCACGCGAGTTGGGCGCGTCGGCGCGTGGAGCCCGTCGCGATGAGCGCCCCGGGCGGCAGCTCGCCAAGAGCACCGCCCACTAGCGCGTCGCGGACGTCGACGCGCTCGGGCGTCGCGGCGAGCGTCAATCCGGCGAGCGGTGCCGCGGACGGGAGGTCCTTCGCCGAGTGCACGGCGACGTCCGCCCGTCCCTCGAGCACGGCGCGCTCGACTTCCGCAGCAAACACGCCGTCCCGTCCGAGCTCGCGGATCGGCCGATCGGCGTCCCGATCTCCCCGCGTCTCGGTGATGACGATCTCGGCACCAACGGGCGGATCGAGGCGTGCGAGCCGCTCCGCGACACGCCGCGCCTGTTCGAGCGCTAAGGGACTGCCGCGTGTCGCAAGACGCAGAGTCGTCACCCGGCCGGCGTGCGCCGAGGGTGAGGCGGCCCTACTCAGAGGCTGAACAGCGCCCGCAACGCCTCGGCGAGCCGCTCCCCCTTCGGCGTGCCAGCTTGCTGTTTCAGCGCGACGGTCGGATCGTGGACGAGCTTCGCGACGATCCGCTTCGTCATCTGCTCCATGGCCGCGCGCTGTACCTCGGTCATCTCCGACATGGCGTCGGCGACGCGCGCGAGCTCAGCGGCGCGAACCTCTTCGGCCCGCGACCTCAGCGCGGTGATGAGTGGTGCCGCATCGCGACTGCGAGCGTCGAGCGCGTAGCGGTCGAGTTCATCGTCGATGATCTCCACGACATGATCGATCTCGGAGCGGCGCGACGCGATCTCTCGCTCGGCAAAGGCGCGCAGATCGTCGACGTCGAGGAGCGAAACGCCCGGGAGCTGCGCGACGCCGGGGTCGAAGTCCCGCGGAACAGCGGCGTCGACGATCAGCAGAGGGCGGCGGTGTCCACCTGTGCGCACGCGCCGCACATCGTCTGCGCTCGCCAGCACGTCCGTCGCCGCGGTCGCGCTGAAGACGACGTCGGCGTCCGCGAGCTCAGAGCTCAGCGCGTCGAGTGAGAGACCTCGACCGTGCAGGCTTTTTCCGAGCTCGACCGCTTTGTCCAGGCTGCGATTGGCGACGGCGACCGTGGCACGCTGCACGAGCGGAGCGAGCGCAGAGACGAGCGACTCGCCCATCTCGCCGGCGCCGACGACGACGACACGCTTGTCGTCGAAGCTGCCACCGAGGTGCTCGGCCGCCAGCTCGACTGCTACGTGGGCAAGCGATGTCGTGCCGCGGGCGATGGCGGTCTCTGTGCGGGCGCGCTTTCCGACTTCGGCGGCGTGGCGAAAGAGCCCGTCGAGAATCGGACCGGTGGCGCCCTCGCGCCGCGCGAGCTCGTGCGCGGCGCGCACCTGGCGGAGCACCTCGCCCTCTCCGAGAATGGGCGAATCGATGCCGGAGGAAACCTCAAAAAGGTGGCGCGCAGCCGGCTCGTCGAACTCGACGAACAGCGCCTCGCCGAGCGCCTGGAGATCCGACGGCGAGTCCGAGAGCCGTTCCTCGAAGAAGTGGTGGATGTCGGCGAGGCCGTCATGGAAGCGTTCGGCGACCGCGTAGACCTCGGTCCGCATGCACGTCGACAGCACGACGCGTTCGGAGAGGTGCGGGCTATCGCCAAGACGCGCCAGCGCCTTCGGCGCCTCGTCGTCTGGGATCGCCAGCCGGTCGAGCAACTCGAGCGGAGCGTCCCGCTCGTGCAAGCTGACGACGACGATCGGCACTCGGACCTCCTTGGGCGCCGAGCCGCCGCGAGGTGGCGGCCCGACATCGAATGCTACGGGGTCGGGCGCGATGTACTCGTCAGGCGCGCCCGAGACCGTCGAGAGCGGTAGAAGGCGAGGACCTGCAACTCGGCGGCGAGATCGACCTGGCGGATGACGACCGACGCCGGCGCGGAGAGCACCGCGGGTGCGAAGTTGAGGATCGATTGCACGCCCGAGTGGACGAACCGGTCACAGACCGACTGAGCCGCCGACGCGGGGGTCGTGATCACGCCGATCGCGACCCGCTCTCGCTCGCACGTCTCCTCCAGCGCCTCCAGGTGGTCGACCTTCACGCCGCTGATCGTCGTGCCGATGACCTGCGAGTCGACATCGAAGAGCGCGGCGACCCGGAAGCCCCGCGACCCGAAGCCCTCGGAGCCCGAAAGCGCCCGGCCGAGGTTTCCGACGCCGACGATCGCGACCGGCCAGTCCCGGTCGATGGCGAGCGCCTTGTCGACCTCGCCGAGGAGCACCGCCACCTCGTAGCCAGCGCCGCGGGTGCCGTAGGTGCCGAGACGCGAAAGGTCTCGCCGCAAGGTGGCGGGATTCACGCCGACGACGTCGGCGAGCTCGGCGGACGAGACGTGACCGACGCCGCGCTCGACCATCACTTCGAGCGCCAGGCGATAACGCGGCAGGCGGTAGACCGTCGGGCGCGGGACGACGCTGTCTGCCCGCCCGTTCGTCACAGTCATCGGCCGCACGCTATGCGGCGGAATCCACCCGTGACAAGGTCTTTTGGCGCGTGTGCACGTGGCCGGGAACCCGGCAGCGTGCCGGCCCCGGCGGGAACTCGGGAGTCGCTATCCGGCTTCGGTGAAACGGACGGCGAGGTAGGAGTCGAGGTCCTCCTCGCGAACGCGGTAGGACTTGCCGACCCGCACGGCCGGCAGCTGACCCGCGTTGATTAGCCGGTACACGGTCATATTGGAGACGCGCAACATCTGCGCCACCTCCCCGACCGTGAGGAAGTGCGACTTCGTGTATTGGACGGCCAAGCCTCACACCCCTCTCCGCTGGCACGACTGTAGGCCAGCGTGGTTCGTGTGAAAAGTGGGGATGTCGTGGTTGACGAGGATTTGGCTATTACGGTCACTGCCAAAGCCGTTTGCTAGCGGCACTCGACGAGTGATCGAGCGGTGAGGTCCTGGTAGATGCGACGAAGCCGCGCCGCGGCGATCGGCCAGGTGTACGAGCGAGCACGATTGGCCGCCGCCTCCCCGAAGCAGCGACGCAGGTCGGCGTCGATGAGCAGGCGTTCGACGTAGCGGGCGAAGCGCCCCGGGTCGCGCCCCTCGACGAGGAACCCCGTCGATTGATGTTCGACAACCGTCGTCAGCCCACCAACAGCCGAGGCGACGACGGGAATCCCGCACGCGGCAGCCTCCAATGCCACGAGTCCGAACGACTCCGACCGGCTCGGGACGGCGCAGACGTCGGCCGCCCGGTAGAAGGTCGAGAGCCGCTCATGTGGTTGGGGCGGGACGAAGGCGACACGGTCCGCGATCCCGAGTTCCGCGACGTGTTTGTGCAGTCCGAAGACCTCTTCTTCCCCCCGCGGACCGCTCGGTCCGCCGACGACCACCAATCGCGCGTCGACTTCTCCGCGCCCGACGATCGCCGCGACGAGGTCGAGCGCAACACCGGCCGCCTTCAGCGGCTGCAATCGCCCGACAAAGAGCACTAGCCGATCGTCGATCGGCAGTGCCAGCGCGCGCCGCGCCTGGGCCTGATCGCCGGGAGAGAAGAACGCGTGATCGACACCGGGCGCGACGATCTCGACACGAGAGGGATCGGCGTCGTAAAGATCGACGAGCTGATCGACCTCGACCGCGCACGAGGCGAGAACCGCATCGGAACAGTCAATGACCTGCGCCTCCGCACGGGAGCGGCGTTCCGGTTCGAGCGGATCGAACTCTTCGGGACTCGCCTCTGCCTTCACTCGATCGAGGGTGTGGAACGTCGAGACGAGCGGGATGCCGAGCTCATGCTTGAGCGTGTGACCGGCGATTCCGGACAGCCAGTAGTTCGCATGGATCGCGTCAGGTCGCGGAACTCCGATCGCACCCATCGCGTCGATGCGCTCCGCGACGGCAGCGGAGAAGGTTCCTGTGAACTCAAACAAGGCGCTTTTCTCGACCGGTTCGAGCGGTCCCGCTTCGACCTGGTGAACGACCAGTCCGGGCTCGACCTCGACGATCGGTGCGAACTCCTGCGAATCAGCGCGCGTGTAGACGTCACAAGCGATGCCGGCACGAGCGAGCGACGAGGAGAGCTCGCGCACGTAGACGTTCATTCCCCCGCCGTCGCCTGTTCCGGGCTGAGCGAGCGGCGAGGTGTGCATCGACAGCACCGCGAGCCGTGGCATGTCCGCCGAGGCTATCGGCGGCACAACATCCTGGCCTCGGCTTCCGCTCAGCGAATCCGGCCAGCGCCCCTCGCCGGCGCGTACCGGTACCACGCCACGCCGAGCAGGAGCTCGAAAGGCACGAGGCCGAAGTCCTTGCTGTCCCGACTCGCACCTTGATTGTCGCCGACCACCTCGAGACCATCGCGGTGCGCCGCGACGACGCGTTTTACGACGAGGCGGCTCGGAACCCCGGGATCGAAAAAGACGACGAGGTCGTCGGCGTGGGCACGGCGGGTCCGGCGGACGAGCAAGTGGTCGCCCGGTGCAAGCGTGGGCAACATGCTCGGTCCCGAGATCACGACGCGCGCCGGGACGCGCAGCCAACGAGCGAGCGCAGCGATCGGACTGCGCTGGATAGAGGACTCTCCAACCTGCTCGCTAAGGTGGAATCGGTTGCGCGCCGAAGCTGTTTCGGGCTGGAAATGCGCGCCGCGTACATCGAGCGATCGAAGGAGCCGTGCAATGACCCTCACGTCACGTCTGCTCGCCTTCGCCGACCGGGCTTCTTCGCCCCGTGCGGCACACGCGCACTGCGACTTGCCCTGCGGCGTCTACGACCCCGCCCAGGCTCGCATCGAAGCCGAGTCGGTGAAAGCCTGCATGGAGAAGCACAACGCGTCGGACGACCACGAATTCAAAGAGCGCGCGATCACGATCAAAGAAGAGCGCGCCGAGCTCGTCAAGCACCACCTGTGGGTTCTGTGGACCGACTACTTCAAGCCGGAGCACGTCCAGAAGTTCCCCGAGCTGCACGAGCTGTTCTGGATGACGACGAAGGCGGCGGGCGAGTCGAAGAAGACGACGGACACCGCGGTCGCCGACCAGCTGCTCAGCGGCATCGCTGAGATCGACCGGATTTTCAAGGAGACGAAAAAGGCCTGAGGACCGACCTCGCGACAGGGGACGCTCTGCGCTCAGGTCGCCGACGCGTGCTCCGCGCAGCGCGGTGCTGGCCCGTCCTCGTCCCCTTCGAGGGGTGCGCCGCACTCTTCGCATCGCGGTTCGGCCCCCAATCCGAAGCGGCTGATCGCGAGCTCGATCTCGCGCAGTTCGGCCTCGGCGCGCTCCAAGAGCGCGTGCGCCTCGGCGAGCGTGTGGTCGGTATCGGCGATCGCCTGGGATCGGATCTGGCTCCCGTCAAAATTCCCGTCCATCGCGACCTCCAAATCTCATTGGCGTCGCGAATGACGCCCGATCGAAGCTGTGCACGACGCGCAGCGTACCGACGACATAGTGCGAATCCGCGGATCCCCGCCATCGATGTCGGCGCCGTTGTGCCGACATAAGAAGGGCTCGAGTACGTGTCGAACGATTGGATCAGGCCAATGAGCACCCCGGAGGGAGCGATCGCGCTCGAGGAGCACACCCGCGGGGTCGAGCGGGTGCTCCTCGTCGCGGCACACCCCGACGACGCCGAGTTCGGTGCGGGCGCGACGGTCTCGGTATGGACCGACGCCGGCCTGGAAGTCGCCTACCTCGTCGTCACCGACGGGGATGCCGGCTCGCAAGACCCGAATATCGACCGCCGGGAGTTGGCCGCGACACGCCGCGAGGAACAGACGGCGGCGGCGAAATCCCTCGGCGTCGATCTCGTCGAATTCCTCGGCTATCCCGACGGTCAGGTCGAAACGACGCGCGAACTCCGGCGGGACATCAGTCGAGCGATCCGGCGCTTCCGGCCCGATCGAGTCGTCTCCCAGTCCCCCGAACGCCGATGGGACTTTCTCGCCGCCAGTCACCCCGACCACCTCGCGACCGGAGAAGCGGCGGTCCGCGCCGTTTATCCCGACGCCCGCAACGCCTTCGCCCACCCCGAACTACTCGACGAAGGACTCGAGCCGTTCACGGTGCGCGAATTGTGGGTCGTGGGCCACCGAGACCCGAACGTCGCGGTCGACGTCACCGACGCGTTCGATCGCAAGATTGCCGCGCTGAAATGCCACGCGAGCCAAGTCGGCCATACCGAGGACCTCGCCGGCATGGTTCGTTCTCGACTGGAGCGGAACGCGCAGCAGATGGGGCTCGATAATGGACGTCTTGCCGAGACCTTCCGCGTCGTCATCTCCCGCTGAAACCCCGCTCGTCCGCGCCCGACGCGCGCGGACGATGTGGTGGACGAAGCGAGCGATCGGTCTCCACTTCACCCTCGCGGTGACGTTCCCCGGCTTCCTCGCGCTCGGCTGGTGGCAGCTGCACCGTGCCCTCGGGGGCAACGCCTTGAGCTGGGCCTATACCTTCGAATGGCCGTTTTTCGCCGGATACGCCGTCTTCGTGTGGTGGCAGCTCATCCACGACGACGACTCGACCGCCCTCGGGGTCGTTCGGCGCGCTCCTTCATGGATCCGGCGACACCACCACCATGACGAGGACGACGAATCGGACGACGCCGCGCTTGCGCAGTACAACGCCTATCTCGCCTCGTTGCGCGCCGACGACCGGGAAAATGAGGAACATAGCGCGACCGACCGCTGACAAGAAACGGTCGCCTTGTCAGAACACGCCGAATCGGATCACCGACGCGAAGCCGAAAAGCAATGAATACACGGCGAACGGCAAGAGCGTGCGCGTCTTGAAATAGCGCGACAGGAATATGACGGCAAAGAGCGACGTCGCTGCGGCGGCGGCCGAACCCGCGAGCACCTGGTAGCGGATCCCGTCCCCGGGCGATCCCATCAGGTCCGGGATTTTCAATATCCCCGCAGAAAAGATCACCGGCGTCGACAAAAGGAACGCGAAGCGCATCGCGTTCTCGTTGTTGAGACCGCGGAACAGGCCGCCGACCATCGCGACGCCTTCTCGGCTGATTCCGGCGAGCAATGCAAGCGCCTGAGACGCACCGATCACGGCGGCCGAGACGAATCCGATGCGCGAGAGTTCGCGTTCGGCGGCGGCGTCCATCGGCACAATTCGCCTGTCGCCGAGCCGTTCCCCGCCCGGAGAGATCGTCGGAACCCCCTCCACACCACGGCGTCGCCTCTGCCAATCGCCAGCAAAAAGGATGACGCCGTTCACCATCAAGAACGCGGCCGCGGCCACCGGCTTCGCGAAGAGCACCCGGAACTGGTGCTCGAAGGCGATGCCGATCGCCCCGACCGGAACGGTTGCGATAACGATCAGCCAGGCGAGACGCTCCTCGTCCGAGATGACGCGACGCCGGCCGAGCGAACGGAACCAGCCGACGATCAAACGACCCCACTCGCGGACGTAAAAGCCCAGAAGGACGATCGCCGTCGCGAGGTGAAGGCCGACGACGAAGGCGAGATACGGGCTCTCGGCCTCGGACTCCTGCCGGACGAGCGTCGCCCAGGTTCCACCGATCCACGTCGGGATCAAGACTGTGTGACCGAGGCTCGAAATCGGGAACAGTTCGGTGAGACCCTGGATCAGCCCGATGACCACGGCTTGAAAGAAGTTCATGTGGTAGATCGCGTGGTGCACGGAGATCCCTTCGCTCGGCCGGATTCACCAGATCGAGCCGCCATCGGCCGGGGGGATCGTAGGCGGAGCGACGTCATTGGCGAAGTGAACACCCTCCGCTCGGTCGCTCTTCTCACCAATGTCAAACCGGGCTGATGCACTCAGATCACGGCTGCGCCGACTCGCTACTGTCGTGACGGCCACCCCGATGACAGGGAGGACTCATGTTCGAAGCCCGATCGCTCGCCGTGGTGCTGGCGCACATCGACAAGCACCATGTGGCAGGGATCGTCGCCATCGTCATCGGGGCGCTGCTTGCGATCGTCGGCGGGATTCGGCTTGCGACCCGCGCCACGCGGGCGGCGCTTGCCCCGGTCGCAGGAATCGTCATCCTGCTGCTCGGCATTTTGGTCTACATACGAGCGATCTGATCGGGCCTCAAACGAGCGCGCGGCCCGCTGCCGCGTACGCGAGAATCGCCGGGTCGCGATTGACCACGAGGGGGATCGATGGGGGATAAGTCGCCGAAACAGACAAACACGAAGAAACCGGGGCGCTCGCTCAAAGAAAAACGCGCCGCGAAGAAATCGAAGCAGGCTTCGAAGTCGTCCTGAGACTCGCCGGCGCGATCCCGGTCATCGTCAACCCGCTCGCTGCGGCGTTGGGACACCGCGCGCCGCGCGGCGTCTGTGGTCAGGCTTGAACGACGCGGCAGCGGTGACCGCCGAGGCCCTCCGCCTCGAGCTCGACGATGTCACCCGCCCTCAGGTACGGCTTCTCGGGGTTGCCGAGCGCGACACCTGACGGCGTTCCGGTGTTCACGATGTCGCCCGGCTCGAGCACCATGAACTGGCTGATGTACCAGATGAGGTGATCGACCGGAAAGATCATGTCGGCGGTCGACGCGTTCTGACGCTCGATTCCGTTCACCGCCAGTCGAAGGCGGATCGACTGGGGGTCGGGCACATCCTCCTTGGTGACGAGGAAGGGCCCGAAGGGATTGAACGTCTCACAGCTCTTCCCCTTCGTCCACTGGCCACCGCGCTCGATTTGAAACTCGCGTTCGGACACGTCGTTGGAGATTGAGAACCCGGCGATCACCGATGCCGATTTCGCCGGCGATTCGAGATAGCGCGCCCGAGCGCCGATCACGACCGCGAGTTCGACCTCCCAGTCGGTTTTTTTCGAGAGCCTCGGGATCATGATGTCGTCATTCGGACCGATGATCGCGTTCGACGCCTTCAGGAAAAGGATCGGCTCCTTCGGCTCGCGCGCCCGGGTCTCCTCCGCGTCCGCGCGGTAGTTCACTCCGACACAGACGATCTTGCCCGGGCGAGCAATCGGCGGACCGATCCGTTCTCGGTCGATCGAGACCCTCGGCAAGCTCGTCTCGGCGAGGAGGCCGCGCGCAGCGTCGAACCCGTCAGCCGTAAGGAACGCCGCGTCGAGGTCGCGGCCAAGCGACGAGAGGTCGCGGACGTCGCCGCTGGCGTCGAATCCGCAAAGCCGTTCTCCTCCGGGGGGGCCAACCCGCAACAGTCGCATCGCGTCCTTCCGTGGCCAGCACGTCGCAGCCGAAGTTCAAGTACGAGGTTCCCACGTGAAGCGGCGAATCGCGAAGACAAGCCCGGCGAAGCCCCAAGCGGCGACGATCAGCACGTCGCTCCAGTCGAATGACGTCCCCAAAAATCCGGCCTGCATTCCGCCGGCGAAGTGCCACACGGGGAAGATCTTCGCTACCCAATGGATCCATGAGGGCGCGTTGCTTCCGAGAGGGATGAAGATCCCGGACAAAAAGAGCAGCGGGAGGATCGACGCGTTGATCACTGCCGGCGCGGCGTCCGCATTAGGAACGACCGAGGTGATGGCGAGGCCGAGCGCCGAGAACGCGGCCGCTCCGACGACGAGCATCACGAGGAATCGCAACAGCGTCATCCCGGTCGGGATATCGGCTTGGTAAAAGGCGCGACCGAATGCAGCCGTGATGACAACGAGCAAGATGGCGATCACCAACGCGTGCACGACCTTCGCCCCGAGGTAGTAGCCGCTCGGCAACGGCGTGCCCCTCGTCCGTTTCAAAACGCCGAGATCGCGCTGGAAGGTCATGTACGTCGCAATGTTCGTGTAGCAAGCAGTGATTACGGCGAACGCCGCCATCGCCGCGACGTAGTACGTCCCGGCGCTCACCGTCTTGTTGGCGAGGTGCACCTTGTAGTGCAACAGCGCCGTGAAGATGACCAGGAACATCAGCGGGAACGCGAAGGTGAAAAACGCAGCGGCGGGGTTTCGCCAGAACGACTTGTTCATGTAGCCGACCTGCGAGACGAAGAGGCGAACCCCTTTCATCGTCTCCCCCTTCCTCGCCTCGAACGGCGCCCCGAAGGCGGCGCTTCTGTCGCCGCGGCCGCGCCGGTGAGCTCAAGGTAGATGTCTTCGAGGCTCGGGCGCACGATGTCCAGCGCCTCGAGCGCGACGCCGTTGTCGATAGCCCAGCCGGTCACTTCGTGGATCGTTTTCGTGAAATCGACCGGTTCAATCTCGAGCATGCCGTCGCCGACGGGTCGTGCGCCGAACGAAGCGGGAAGTCCGGCGTCGTCGCCAAATCGGAAGCGCAGTGTCTGGCGGCTCGAGTCACGACCGCCGATCGACTGCGGCGTCCCCGTCGCGACAATCTTCCCGGCCGCGATCACCGCAACCCGATCAGCGAGGTACTGCGCCTCATCCATGTAGTGGGTCGTCAGGAGCACGGTTTTTCCGAGCTGCGAAAGGTGCTTCACGATCTCCCACGCTTCGCGGCGCGCGGAGGGATCGAATCCCGTCGTCGGCTCATCGAGGAACAAAAGGTCCGGATCGCCGGCGAGAGCGATGGCGACGTCGAGACGGCGCTGCTGTCCCCCTGACAGCTTGAGCACGCGGGCGTCGCGTTTTTCGTCCAGTCCGACGAGTGAGATCACCTCGTCGACCGGTCGCGGGTGGGGGTAGAAGCTCGCGTACATCGCGACCGTCTCTTTGACAGTCAGGTAGCGGTCGACCCCCGTCGACTGCAGAACGATCCCGATCAGCGGGCGGATCTGTTCCGCATGCTTTCCGGGGTCGAAACCCAAGACGGAGACCTCCCCCTCATCGCGACTGCGGTAGCCCTCAAGGATCTCGACCGTCGTCGTCTTTCCAGCGCCATTCGGACCGAGAAGCGCAAAGATCTCACCCCTATATATGTCGAAATCGACGCCCCGCACCGCCGGTGTGCCCTCGTACGTCTTCATGAGATCGCGAACCGAGACGGCGATATCGGTCGATCCGTCCGATCTTTCGACGATGTTCACAGGAACCCTCCGCCTGCCCTCACGACGTGCTGCAGGCCGCGCTTCACAACATATTGGAGCGACACCGGCACCTCCTCGCGCCATCTGAGCGGATGACAGGCGGGCCGGTGTCAAGCATCACCCGTTATCGGATCAGCCGTGCTGCGTCCCACATCAGGTGTTATCAAAACGACGCAGATCAGCCTTGGTCTTACAACGAGTTGCTGGCGGGGGAGGGCTCGAACCTCCAACCTCCTGATCCAAAGTCAGGCGTTCTGCCGATTGAACTACCCGCCATTGCGTTGAGAAATCATTTACGCGACATGATCGTCCGCTCGCGCCTCGCCGCTACTCCACGCGTCGAGCGCGTCATGCAATACACGATGCCCGTTTCGAGCGCGGCACCAAATTCGCCTCCGTTCACGTTTCGCTACTAATCGTGTTCGATACCTCACGAACAGTCCTCGGAAAGCGCGCAATTCTGATGCATCTGATTCATTCATGCCTTGTTACGTTACGCCTCCTCATCCATGATTTTTCGTAGCGAGTGTTGATTCACCGCTCGCGACACGCCGGGAGGCGTCTCCGGTTGAGCAACTGGGGAGAGAAGTCTCCCATTCGAACGCCGAAATCGATTCGGCGTTGTATCGAGCAGTTGCTGGGCGTCCCGTTGAAACCGCCCGACCATATGGTCGCCACGTTGCGCGGTTGAGGGAATGGCGAAACCGACGTTCTTCGTATCCATCAAGTGTGCGAAAGGGTCGTGTTAAGCCATGAAGGATCTCGTTCGTAGGTTCCGAAGAACCGCTGCGATCGTCACGTTGTCGGCATCGGGCGTGCTCGTTCCGATCGTGCTTCTGGCCGTGAACGCGCCGACGTCTGGCGCGTGGGGGAAGGCGACACCTTCGATCACGACCTCGCTCTCGCCAAGTTCTCCGATCCACGCAGGAACATTCGTGCACGACACGGCGAGCCTCACCGGGGCATCAAACCCGACGGGCACCGTCGACTACCGCTACTACTCGAGCTCGACGGCCTGCCAGACCGACGTGAGCGCGTTTTCCAAAAAAGGGACAGCGCCGACAGGCGGGACGAACGTCGGGTCGGTGACGCTCTCGGGCGGCACGGTCCCGAACTCGCCCTCGGTCACTTTCAACTCCGCCGGCACTTACTACTGGGCGGCCTTCTACTCCGGCGACAGCAACAACGCACCGGCGGTCTCGGACTGTTGCAACGAGGAACTCGTCGTGAACAAGGCGACGCCTTCGATCACGACCTCACTCGCGCCCGGTTCACCAATCGCCGTCGGGGGCTCTGACAAGGACACGGCGAGTCTCACCGGGGCATCAAACCCGACGGGCACCGTCGACTACCGCTACTACTCGAGCTCGACGGCCTGCCAGACCGATGCGACGGCCTTGGTGGGCGGAACCGCGCCGACAGGCGGGACGAACGTCGGGTCGGTGACGCTCTCGGGCGGCACGATCCCGAACTCGGCCTCGGTCACTTTCAACCCCGCCGGCACTTACTACTGGGCGGCCTTCTACTCCGGCGACAGCAACAACGCACCGGCGGTCTCGGGCTGTTCCACTGAGCAGCTCGCCGTGAACGAGGCGACGCCTTCGATCACGACCTCGCTCTCGCCCGGTTCACCAATCGCCATCGGGGGCTCTGACAAGGACACGGCGAACCTTATCGGGGCGAGCTCGAACGCGAGCGGGACGCTGAGTTACACCGTCTACACGAACAGCAACTGCTCGACCGCGGCGACGACCCAGATCAGCGGACAGCCGCCTGTGGTCACTGTGACCCGAGGGGTCGTGCCAAACTCGGCGTCCGTCGCCTTCGACCAGGCGGGTATCTACTACTGGCAGGCGTCCTACTCGGGCGATTTGAACAGCAGGTCGGCACTCAGCACGTGCGGTGACGAAACGCTCGTCGTGAGTCCCGCCGGTGCGACCACGGCGACGACGGCTTCGACGGGCAACGTCACGCTCAGCTCCGGGACCACCGTTACCGACACAGCGACGGTCAGCAGTCTGACCCCGGGTGCCGGGCTACCGACGCCGACGGGGACCGTCTCCTTCTATGTCTGTCTGGTCTCATCGGCAACGGGTCAATCCGGTACGTGCGCGGCGAATTCCGTCGACTTGGTATCGGGCACGAACCCGGTGACGCTCGGAACGGGCTCTGGAGAAACGAACACCGCGACATCACCGGCGTTCATGCCGGCGGCTGGTGGGAGCTACTGCTTCTCGGCGGTCTACAGCGGCGACACGACCTACAACGGCTCATCCGACAACGTCTCGGGCACGACGGCCTCGAGCGAATGCTTCAGCGTGACCCTGCCGCCAGCATCGCCGAAGGGCACCCCGCAATTGACGGCGAAAAAGACGTCGTTGCCGAAGCCGGGCTCGACTGTCAAGTTGGGTTCGGGCGTCGAGTACCTCGTGACGCTGACGAACTCCGGCACCGCGGCAGCAACCGGAGTGAACGTGACCGACCACGTTCCGACGGGAACCAGCTATGTTGCGGGATCGGAAAGCTGCCATGGCGCGACGGGCTGCACGGCATCAGAGAGCGGCAACGTCGTTTCTTGGACGGGGATGACTATCAACGCCGGTGGGTCGGCGACGGTTTCATTCAACGTGACCATCAACAAGAGCGACGCCAACCGCCAGGTGATCCAAAATGTCGCCGTGTTCTCGAACAAGGGCACGCCGAGCTGCTCGGCGACGACGTGCGAAACCAACGCGGTCCAGGCCAAGGTCAGCTTCAAGGCAAAGGTTTTGCTGCCAAAGGCGGTCCCGCAAGCCACCAAGCCGCACACTGGTGAGCCGTTCGCGGGCTCTCGTTCCTACGAGATCGCCATCTTCGTCTTCGGAGCTGGACTCCTCGCCCTCGGCGGGTGTTCCCGGCGCCGGGCTCGTCGGGCGGCGCGCCGTGCATGACCGAGTTGGCGCGCTGATAGCTGTGATTCGCACGTGAAGCGACGTGACAGGATCCCCGGTCCGATAAGACCGGGGATCCCCCGTCCCGCGGCGCTCACGCTATCCGGCACCGGTGCGCAAGACTCGCTCGAGATGTCACTCCTCCGTCCGCGCCGCGGCGATCACCCCGCCCGTTTTCCAAAGCGCTGGCGCTACCGGGTGATCATCGCTGCCGGCCTGTTGCTCATCTTGGGCGTCGGCGCCTGGCAGGCCTACGCCTGGGCCTGGACGGCGCGATCAAATCGAGTCGGTCACGCGCTCGTGCGCGAGTTCTTGAAAGAGAACAACCTCGCCGCGCCGCTGTCGCACTCGGTGGAGCCCTCGAACGGCGTCCTCGTCTCGTGCAAGCTGTCATCCTCGAAACAGCACCTCGTCCAAGGGCTGCTGGAGATCCCCAAGCTCGGTGTCCTGGCGCCGGTCGAACAGAACGAGAACGACGCGCAGCTGAACGTCGCCGTCGGCCACGACCCCTATTCGGTGTGGCCGGGGTCGGTCGGAACTTCGGTGCTCGTCGCCCACGATGTCAGCTACTTCGAGAACCTCCAGCTCTTGAAGGTCGGCGACGAGGTGCTCTACGTCACGCCTTGCAAGACCTATTACTTCCGCGTCGAGAGCCACTCCGTCGTCGCGTCCGGCGCGCCGGTCTACAACACGCCGAATCCCTCGATCACGCTCGTCACCTGCTGGCCAACCAACGCGCTGTGGTACACACCGGATCGCTACGTGCTGTCGGCGGTCATCGTCGGCACGCGTACGACGAGCTCGGCGCCCACCACTTATCCCGGGGTGACCCCGCCGCCGGCGGTCCCCGCTCCCCCGGCGCTCTCCTCCCAGGGGATCACGCTTGCCACCTACCCGGTGCCGATGGGGAGTTTCGCGCTGAACGGCAAGCCGAACCCGGCGTGGGGGCAAACAACGAGCCCGTTGCTCGTCCAGGACTCTGCAGTTGACTCGTTCATCGCCGCTGTCCGGGCGCTGAACGAGAACCGCCTCGACTGGTGGAGGGATCTCGCACCGGGAGTTTCAGCCCCTCCCCCGCTCGTCGGCTCGGGGAACCCCGGATACAACGGCGGACTGAATGTCACGGTGACCGCTTACGGGATGACAGCGACCAAGGTGCTGCTCACTGACACCCTCAGTGTCGGAGGAGGCGAGTACTCGGTCACGGTGCTCCAGACGATCCGCGACCACTCGCTCTACATATCTTCTTGGGCGATGAACCGGGTCTAACTCGACCGCCCGACCAAACGAGCTCAAGTGACGAGCTGACGCGGTCATCAGTGACAGTTGTCGGTGTGAAAGCCAGCCGAGCGCTCGGACTCCAATAACTCACGTTCGGTCGGACGTGCCGCTTCCCGAAGGCCCGCGTTCCGTCGGAACCGATCGCCCGCCGAACCCTGTAAACAGACGGTCCACTACTAATCGCGTTCGACGGCTCACGATCAGTCCTCGGAAACCCCCAAATCGGACTAGTTTGCCTGGTTCGAATTCGTTGCCCCAAGATTATGATTCGCCCCGTAGTAGGCGATTGGTTAGAAAACTCATCGCTGGGGGCGCTTCCAGTCGAGCAAGGAGAAAGAGGGTCTCTTTCATACGTCGCTGGGGCTGGCGTGTGGACCTATGAAGTGCCATGCGATCCGTTGAAACCGCTCGACCATTTGGTCGCCACGTTGGGCGGTGGAGGGAATGGCGAAACCGACGCTTTTTGTTGCCACCGATTGTGCGAAGGGGTCGTGTCAAGCCATGAAGCATCTCGTCCGAACGTTGTGGAGACCGGCGGCAATCGTTGCTTTGCTGGCGGCGACCATCGTCACGCCGATCGCGCTTTTCGCGGCGCCAGCTGGAGCGGACACGTCAATCTCGACCGTCGTTTACGACGCGTCGACGAACGCCGGCTGGACCAACAAAGAAGTCGCCGGCGCGTCCGCGTACGACACCGCGACGGTGTCGATCGCCGCCACTCCGACGACAACGACGACCGTGAGCTACGCCCTCTTCACAAACAGCACGTGCGCGAGCAGCGGTGCGGTCACGAGCCTGAACGGCAACACATGGCCGCAAACGGTCACGCTGAACGCGGTCCCGAACCCCCCGGTGCCGAACTCCCAGGCGACCGGCCCGCTCGCCGCCGGTAGCTACAGCTTCCAAGCGACGTACTCCGGCGAGCCAAGCGACTACATATTCGGTGGTCCGAGCCCTTGCGAACCGTTCACCGTGAATTTGCCGCCGGCGCCACCGGGCTCGTCATCGCCTCCCGGCTCCTCATCGAGCACGTCGTCGAGCACGCCGTCGAGCAGCCCGCCCAGCACTCCGTCGGGCAAGCCGAAGTTGACGGCAACGAAGTCCTCGGTCCCGACGTCGGGTTCGACGGTCGCACTGGGCTCGACGGTCGAATACCTCATCAAGTTGACGAACTCTGGCACCGCGGCGGCGACCGGAGTGCACGTCACGGATCACGTTCCGACGGGGGCGACCTACGTGGCTGGATCGGCGGATTGCCACAGCGCCCATGGCTGCACGGCGTCGGAAGCCGGTGGCGTCGTCTCCTGGACAGGGCTGACGATCGATGCCGGAGGGACGGTGACGGTGACTTTCTCAGTCACCGTCAACAAGAGCGACTCGAACAATGAGGTGATCCCGAACTCCGCTCTGTACTCGAGCACAGGCGCCTCCAGTTGCGGGACTTCGGCGACCCCCTGTCACACGAACACGGTCACGGTGAAGGTGGTTGGGCTGCCAAAAGCGGTTCCGATGGCAACGAAACCACACACCGGCGAACCGTGGGCAGGTTCGCGGCCCTACGAGATCGCGATCCTCGCAGTCGGATCGGGACTCATCGCGATTGGAGCGCGCGCTAGGCGCCGGATGCGTCGGTCGGCGCGCCGCGCCTAACTCCTTGACGCGAATCAGCCGACGCCCAAAAGGGCGGAGGACCCCAGACCGACGCTGAGATACCGCCGTCTTTGCAGACCGTGTGTGGCCAGGTCTCTTCGCAGCCATTCGCTGAAACACACCGTCCGTCAGTGGTGACAGGAAAACCGGTTCGTACCAGAGGCGCTCTGACACAACCGCATTAGAGCTGACTAAACCACGTCATGTACTGATTTGAGTACTTTTAGCGTTGAAGTAACCACTCTCAGTGGTAAGGCTACCACTGACAATGAGTGTTCAAGTAGGGCGAACGGAGCGGTGCCAGTCGGCGCGTACCGACGGGGAAGAATCAGGACGCGCCCTCGCGATCGCGATTGCGCCAGCGCGTTCACGGCACCGTCGCCTGATCACCTTCATCGCCGGAATCGGACTCGCGACGGCAGTCGGGGCCGCGTTCGTCCTTCCTGCTGGCGCCGTCGGTCGGGAGAAGGTCCCGCCGGCGTTCGTCTCGGTCCACGCACGCGCCCTTGGTCTTTCGTGGCGGGGTGAGAGCGTCTTGGTGAGAGCACATGTCGAGAACTCGACGAGTTGTCGTCTCATCCTCGCCCCTCGCGGCCCCGTGAGGGCGCACTTCTCGAGGCGTTGGCGGTCGTGCGCGAACGGGCGTTTCACCGAGCGAATTCGATTCGGTCCGAATCTCGCTACGTCTGCGCACCTGGCAGAGCTGCGGCTAATCGCCAAGAATCGCTCCGGCGGCACCGTCTCCCACGACCTCACCATCCACCTGCACGTTCACCACTCGACCAAGAAGGCTTCGTCACGGGCGGCCTCAGATTCGTCGGCCGGCTCTCCGACAAGTGACGCCTCGACGAATTCCGTCTCCCCGACGACGAATGCTCAGGAGTCGGCGAGCTGGGCGGGATATGTCTCGACGCTCGACTCCCCCGCGAAGGCGGTGTCCGCGACCTGGACGGTGCCATCAGTCACCTGTGGAACTGGCAACTCGTGGCTCGGCGCCTGGCTCGGCGTCGACGGTGCCGAGTCCTCGGGACCTGGCACGAACCTGCTTTTCCAGGACGGCGTGTACTCGTACTGCATCGACGGTCAGCAACAAAACGAGGCCTGGTGGGAGTCGTACCCGGGACCCGCGAACGCCCTCGGAACCGTGAACAGCGGCGACACGATCTCGGCATCGGTCTGGCAGACGAGGGGCGGATGGATGTGGTCGGTGACGGATGAGACGACTGGCGCCTCGTACCAGTCGACGCAGCCGGTCAATTACTCCGGACCTGCCGGGACCGCCGAGTGGATCGTCGAAGACCCCGGCGCACCGACGGAACCCTTCGTCGACGGCTTCTCGCCGATCACCTTCACGAACATGACGATGACGACGGCTGACGGATCGTCGTTCACCGGCGGCAACACCTGGCAGATGGTCCAGAGCGGTCACCCGGTCGCGACGCCGGCCCAATCGGCTGCAGCGGTCGCTTCCAACCACACGTTGACGGTCCGCTCCGGCGACTGACCGTTTGGATCCGATCGTTGCGAACGGACCCTGTCGGACATCAAAGAGTTCGGTGGAACGCCGTCGAGGACTTACCCGCTATCTCCGCGCTGAGCGTCCGCGGAGTATCGGGCCTGGTCGACGATCCGCTAACGTCTCCCCGGCCATGGGATCGCTTATCAAGAAGCGCCGCAAGCGCATGCGCAAAAAGAAACACAAGAAGATGCTGAAGCGCACACGCTGGCAGAGGCGCACGAAGTAATTCCGCCTCGGAGCGCATGACTTCGGTCCGCTCGCGATCCTGATCGAGTTCGATCCGCGCTATGAGCAGGTTCGCGTCGCGAGCACCGCGGCCGCCGCGCCGGACTCGACGACAGCCGAACGGACCTCCTGCCCTATCCGCGCCGCGTCCGACGCCGCCGTCTCCACGAACCACGTCGCACCGCTCCCCGCGAGCTGCGGCTCGCGGACGGACACGTCGCGCAAGAGGTCTCGATAGCGGGCGAGTCGCGGTTGCACCGCGAGCGCCGCTTTCTCGAGGTCGTTTGCAGCCCCCCCTCCGCCGTGGATCCCGTCAAGCTCATCGAACGCTGCATAGACGGAGGCCGTAGAGACGGCAATCGCGGGAATGAGAAGGACGTACGAGGCATCAACCATCGGTAACGGGTCGAGGATCTCGCCGACACCGCCTACGAGCGCGTGTCCGCCGCGAAGACAGAACGGCACGTCGGCGCCGAGGCGCGCTGCCTGCGCGATGTCATCTTCGCCCGCCCAGCGCAGGACGGCCGCGGCATCGGCAGAACCACCGCCGAGACCAGCGCCCGGCGGAATGCGCTTCGTGAGTCGGATGTGCGATTTCCGGCCCATGAGCGCGAGCGCGCTCTCGACGAGGTTACGGCCGGGCCCAATCGTCGCACTCAGATCGCCTCGAGTCCTGCCGCTCCAATCGATCGCATCGATGAGTTCGAGATCGTTGCCCGGCGTGAACTCGAGTTCGTCGGCTAATTCGAGGGTGACCATCTCCGACGAAATCGTGTGGTAGCCGTCGGATCGACGGCCAAGAACACGAAGAGACCGGGTCAGCTTGGCGCGCGCGAGTTCGCGGTGGACTTCCGGCACCCTGCAAGCTTGCCCCACGCGACGACATCGAGTTGCTCTGCACGACTCTGCGGATCTACGCCGGCGCAGTCGAAGGCGTCGCTCGTCACCATCGAACCGAGGGCTCGACGCAGCATCTTGCGTCTCGAACCGAAGCCGGCGCGGACGAGCGTGTCGATCTCTTCGAACGTCGCAACGTCTTCGCTGACCGCAACCCCACTCCGGCGCTCGATGCGAAGCAACGCGGATTCGACCTTCGGGCGTGGATAGAAAACTTCGGGGGCAACCCGACCGACGATTCGCGCCGTGGCGAAGTACTCGAGTCGAACGGTCGCCGGGCCGTAGACACGACTTCCGGGAGCGCTCGCCAGCCGATCGGCGACTTCGGATTGGACCATCACGAGCATCCGCTCGATGCGCCGGACATCGCGCAAAAGATCGATGATCAGCGGCGTCGCGACGCTGTACGGCAAATTCGCAACGAGCGACCAGCCGTGCTGAGGATCACCGCGCGTGCGTAATAGCCCATTCCAGTCGATCGTCATCGCGTCGGCCCGAACGACGCTGACGTTCGCGGGCATGTGCCCCGAAAGGTACGACGCGAGCCGACGATCGATCTCGACCGCAACGACCTCGGCACCCGTCGATGCGAGCGCCACCGTCAGGGATCCGAGCCCGGCTCCGATCTCGACGACGTGATCGCCTCGAGCGATTCCGGAAAGGCGCACGATACGGTCGGCGGTGTTCGGATCGACGAGGAAGTTCTGGCCCCGCAGCCGGCTCGGAGCGACTCCAGCTTCGTCGAGAAGGCGGCGGATCGCGTTCCGACCGAGCGGCGGCGCGCCGAAGGAATTCTTCACCGCTCGAAATTGAATACCCTCGCCGCGTTGGCACTCGACGATGCGGCCAACTCGCGACCGTCGACTCCGCGCAGATTGGCAACGGCTGTACCGACGATCGCGACGTAGGCAGGTTCGTTGGGGAGGCCGCGATGAGGAACCGGGGTGAGGAACGGCGCGTCTGTCTCGACGAGCAGCCGGTCGGCCGGACAAAGCCTCGCGGCCTCGCGGACCTCACCGGCGTTCTTGAAGGTGACGATCCCACTGAACGAGAGGTACGCGCCGAGGTCAAGCATGCGCTGCGCTTCGGGCAACCCTCCGGTGAAGCAGTGGATGACCGTGCGTTCCGGGACGCCTTCGGCCGTCAAGATGTCGGCTGTGTCGTCCCAGGCGTCTCGGGTATGGACGACGAGCGCGAGGTCGAATCGCTTGGCGAGCGCGATCTGCTCGGCGAACACGGCGCGCTGAGCGTCGCGTGGAGAGTGCTCGTAGAAATAGTCGAGCCCGCACTCGCCGACCGCGACGACAGAACCGGGGCGGCGATCCACCGAGGCTTTGTCCTCGAGCAGTTGCCGCACGGGTCCGAGGCCATGCGCCGCCTCGTGGGGATGGAGCCCGACCGTCGCCCAAGTCGACGGGGTCGCTCCGGCGTTGCTCCGCGATCGGGCGAGGTCGATCGCTTCTGCCGACGCGACAACGTCGGTACCGACGCAGACGATGCGACCGACCGATGCCGCGCTCGCCCGCAAGAAGACCTGATCCTCGCCTAACGGCTCCTTCAGATACGACGCCTGGACATGGCAGTGCGTATCGGTCCAGCAGTCGTCGGCGACCGCGTCGCTCACGGCGCGGCGGTCTGGCGGCGGGGGAAGAGCGGCGCTCCCTTTTCGACGGCGATCCCGCCCGGATACCCACCCCAGTCGAGGGTGCCGCGTGCGACGATCCCGGGTTCGTCGACCTCGCCGGGCATCCCGAGCCGCCGCCAGATTTCCTTCGCAGCCTTCGGCATCGCCGGCGCGACGAGGACGGCAATGATCCGCAACACCTCGAGGGCGTCTCCCAAGATCGCGTCGACGGCTTCGCCAGGCGGCAGCTTCCACGGTTCGCTGGACTCGAGCTCGGCGTTCGCGTCACGAATCAACCGCCACGTCTCTTCGAGCGCTCCCTTGGGATCCGAACGCTCCCAGAATTCCGCGGCGGCCTGCGTGGCGTCGGTGACGAGCGCCGAAAGACGCGTACCTGCTTCTGGTGGCGTCGGCCTCGGACCGACACCGGCTGACTTTTGGTGGACGACGGTCGAGACGCGTTGTAACAGATTGCCGAGGTTGTTCGCGAGGTCGGCGTTGTATCGGTCGATCAATCCCTCATAGCTGAACTCGCCGTCGTTGCCGAAGACGATGTCGCGCAGCAGGTGATAGCGAAGCGGTTCGAGTCCGACGTCACCGGCGAGCTCCACGGGGTCGATCTGGTTCGCCTTCGACTTCGACATCTTCTCCCCCGCGACGAGCAGCCATCCGTGCGCCAGTACCTGGCGCGGAGGTGGGATACCGGCCGCGATGCACATCGCCGGCCACCACACGCAGTGGAAACGAACGATGTCCTTGCCGATGACGTGATGGACGTGTGGCCACCACTTCGCGAACGCGGATTCGTCGGTGCCGTACCCGGCCGCGGTGACGTAGTTGATCAGCGCGTCGAACCAGACATAGACGACGTGTTCTTTGTCCCACGGGACGCGTACGCCCCAATCGAACGCGGTGCGCGAGATCGAAACGTCCTCGAGGCCCATGCGAATCAGCCCGAGCGCCTCGTTCTTGCGGATCTCGGGCACGACTGCGTCGGGTACAGCGGCGTACCACTCGGTGAGCTGCTCGGACAGGCGCGAGAGCGCGAAGAAGTAATTCTCTTCGGTGAGCCACTCGGCCGGGGTGCCGTGGATCGGGCAACGGTGGCCCTCTTCGAGCTCCTCCTCGTGGTAGTACGCCTCGCACGAGACGCAGTACCAGCCGGCGTAGATCCCCTTGTATATGTAGCCGTTGTCGTAGATCGCTTGCAGGAACTTCGCGACGGCGTCTTCGTGACGCTTCTCTGTCGTGCGGATGAAGTCGTCGTTCGAGATGTCGAGCGCACTCCAGGCGTCGGAGAAGTACGCACTCGTCTCGTCGACCCAGGACTGCGGGGTCTTCCCCGCCGCCTCTGCAGCGCGGACAACTTTCAGCCCGTGTTCATCGGTCCCTGTGAGGAAGCGAACGTCATCGCCAGCAAGTCTGTGCCAGCGCGCCAGTGAATCGGCGAGGACCATCGTGTAGTACGTGCCGAGATGTGGCCGGTCCGTGACGTAGTAGATCGGCGTCGTGATGTAGAACGTGCCGCGCACCTGGTCAGCGTAGTGTTCAGCCCCGAATCGCCTTCCGTGCCCGACGCGGTGCTTTCCCTGGGGCTTCCGCCTCGGGTTCGAGCGCGAGCCGCTGTTCGTAGGCAACCCGGTGCGGCACGCCGAGGAGGATTTCGACCGCGCGGACGGCATCGGTTGGCGTAAGACCGGCGTCGACGAGCGCCGCCAGCGCCGCGCGGATCGAGCCTTCGTCGACCATTCCAGCGTCGTCGCGTCCTTCGATGACCAAGACGTGCTCGCCGATCGGCTCGACCGACTGCGCGCGCTCGACGGCGTCTCCGATCGAGCCGCGCCATACCTCTTCGAAGAGCTTTGTCAGTTCCCGTGCGACGACGACGCGCCGGTCGGCTCCCGTCATGGCCGCGAAGTCCCCGAGGGTCGCCGTGACACGTCGAGGCGACTCGAAAACGATCGACGGGATCGTCGACTCGGCGATCGCCCGGAGGCGATTCGCGCGAAGACGTCCCGATTTCGGGAGGAAACCGAAGAACTCGAAGCGGCTCGTATCGAAGCCACTGACGACGAGCGCGGCGAGCGCCGCCGACGGTCCTGGTACCGGCACGACTGGATAACCGGCATCGATCACGGCCGCGCAAAGTCGGGCGCCGGGATCAGAAACGAGTGGTGTGCCGGCGTCAGACACGAGCGCCAGGTCTTCACCGCGGCTCAAAGCGTCGATCGCCTTCGCGATTCGCGCGGCTTCGTTGTGGGCGTTGAGCGAAACGAGGTGTCGTTTCTCGATTCCTACCCTCGTGAGTAGCAGACCGGTGTGCCGGGTGTCCTCGCAGAAGATGACGTCCGCCGAGGACAGTACGTCGAGGGCGCGTCGCGACAGATCGTCGACGTTGCCAATCGGGGTGGAGACGATTGCCAGTCGAGCAGAGTCCGGCTCCGTGACCCGAACGCGATCGGCGGTGGTCACTCCTTTATTTCGAGCGTGTCTCCGAGCGCAAGATTCCACCGCTCGAACGCACCGCCTTGCGCTTCGAGGACAGAGCGAGCGGCAAATCGCGGGAGACCGATCCTCAGCGGAGCCATCCGCGTCATCGCGATGACGGCGCGACGTTCGTCCAGGAAGGCCACGTCAAGAGGAAAGCGCATCCCGATTGTGTGCACCGCTCGGCAGGGTTCGAACAGCATTGCACCTTCGAAGGATCGCCGACCGATGAGGCCGATTCCCCGGTCCTTCCACGAGCGCGCGAGGTCGAGGCTCGCGAGCACTTCACCGCCGCGCAGGAGCCAGGCCACTCAGTTCTCCCTCATCGTCGTGGACGCCGATCGCTCGGCGACCACTCCCCTCTCAAACGTTGAACCGAATCTCGAGGGTATCGCCGTCTTTCACCTCGTAGTCCTTGCCCTCGAGACGGATCTTTCCGGCCACCTTCGCCGAGTGCCAGGAGCCGAGCGCCAGCAGCTCGTCCCAAGCGATGACTTCGGCCCGGATGAAGCCGCGTTGCAAGTCGGAGTGGATCACCCCGGCGCACTCTGGAGCCTTCGCGCCGCGCCGAAAGGTCCAGGCGCGTGATTCCTTTTCACCGGTTGTGAGGAACGTCCACCGGCCGACCGTCTCGTAGAGCGCGCGGGCCACTCGCGGAAGCGCGCCCTCTCCGAGGCCGAGCCCCTCGAGCATCTCTGAACGGTCCTGTGCGTCCAAAAGGCGCGCCTCTGCTTCGAGCGCGACGCACACGGCGAGCACTTCGGTGTGTTCGCCGAGCTCCTGCGCGACGGGCTTCACGACGGAGTCGCCTTCGGCAATCTCTTCCTCGTCGATGTTCACGACACAGAAGACCGGCTTGTTCGTCAACAAAAAGAGCGGCGCGAGCGCGTCGCGCGTCTCCTTTGAAAGCGCGGATCGGTAGAGCGGAGTCCCCGATTGCAGGACCACCTGCGCGGCTTTCATCGCGTCGGCGGCGCCGGCGAGCGATGGGTTCACGCGTGCAGCTTTCTGCTGTTTCGCGATCTGCACCTCGATCGACGCCGCGTCGGCGAGCACGAGCTCGAGCTCGAGCACCGACAGCGCCGACAGGGGGTCGCGCTCGCCGCTCACCTCGTCATCGGCGAAGCTGCGCAACACGAGGCAGAGTGCGTCGACTTCACGGATCCCAGCAAGAAAGCGGTTGCCGAGTCCCTCGCCGCGTTCTGCACCGGCGACGAGCCCCGCGATGTCGACGACCTCGACCGCCGCCTCGACGACCTTGCGACTAGCACTCATCTTCGCCAGCGCGTACAGCCGGTGGTCGGGAACGTGCGCTACGCCGACCGCGGTCTCGGTCGTCGTGAACGGATGGGTCGCCACCGGGACGTTCCCACCGGTGAGCGCGTTGAACAACAGCGACTTGCCGGCGTTCGGCAGACCGACAAGACCGACGCGCTCCATCTCGGTTCGAGGCTACCTGGCTCCCAGGTACACTTCGCCGCCGTGTCGAAGCGAACCGTCAAACGCAAGCTGCGCAAGAAAAAGAACGCCAATCATGGCAAGAAGCCGAACTGCGGTCGCGGCTGACCCTTCGCTCATCGCCTCCACGCACAATCGAGCTCGGCGAGCGTCTCCACGAGCACAGATGGGCGATCGGACATCACCGCGTCGACGCCGAGTCGACAAAGCTGCCTGATCTCTTCCGGATCGTCGATCGTCCAGACATGTACCGCCAAGCCGTAATCGTGCGCGGTCGAAACGAAGGACTCGGTGACGAGCTCGATGCCGAAGGCTCGCGGCGGAACCTGGATCGCCACGTGCCTCGCGATCGCTGCATCCGGATCCTCTCCTCTGACGACCGACTGGATGAACGACGTCACCTCGTTCTGTCCCGGTGACGTCCCAATCTCGGGGGCGAGCGCTTTGAATCGCTCCGTCGCCGCATCGTGGAACGAGGCGACGATGACGAGGTCGGGCCGGGCGCAGTCTCGCAGCGCCGCGGCGAGCGCTTCCTCGTAGGGCGCGACCGCCGGCGCCGTTTGTTTGATGTCGAGGTTGAGCGCGCAGGCTCCCGTCAGCGCAAGCACCTCCGAAAGCGTTGGCACCGCGAATCGGCGGTCAGCCGGGGCACGGCCGCGCAAGGGGTAGTCAACCACCGCACGGTCATGGACAGCCTTTTCACCGGGCACAAACCAGTAGGCGTTGTCGAGCTGGCGGAGCTCGGCGAGCGTCATCGTGGCGATCGCGCCGGCGCCGTCCGTCGTCCGGTCGACGGTTGCGTCGTGGCAGACGACGAGCTCACCGTCTCTCGTCGCGTGGACGTCGAGCTCGATGCCGGTCGTGCCCAAGGCGAGGGCGCGGTCGACGGCGTAGAGCGTCGATGACGGCGCCTCGGACTCCCCGCCCTGGTGGGCGTAGGCGATCACCCGACGCTCGAGCCACGGATTCGCCACCCCCGCTTTTTACCGGGTGCCCGTGACCGGGAGGCCAATTTTTGACCCTCAGTAGGATGAACGCCGCCGCACGCCCGGTGCGGCGATGCGGAGAGGAATCGGCCACGCCGTGACGAGCACCTCCCCCGCCGCCGAGCGCGCAGGTGAGCGGGAGTCCGAGATGAACCTTTCGATGACAACGCGCCCGTCTCGGACGCTCATCGACAGCCGCCTCGCAGACGTCGTCCGCTCGGAAGGGGCCCTCCGCCGCTACCTGCAAGGGCTGCCCGGCGTGGACCAGGTCGGTGCAGAAGCCCGCGTCGCGTCGTTGTCGACCCGCTCGATAAAGGCGGGCTCGAAGATCTGGGCACTCGAGCGGGCGATCTCGATGGTCGACCTGACGACCCTCGAAGGCGCTGACACTCCGGGCAAGGTGCTCTCGCTGTGCGACAAGGCCCGCCAGCCCGACCCCTCTGACCCGTCGGTCCCACCCGTCGCCGCGGTCTGCGTCTATCCCGACCTCGTCGCAGGGGCGAAGCACTCGCTCGTCGGCTCGCAGGTCAAGGTGGCGTCCGTAGCGACGGCCTTTCCCTCTGGGCGAGCGTCGCTCGCCGTGAAGCTCGCCGACGTGACAGACGCGATCGAAGCGGGCGCTGACGAGGTCGACATGGTCATCGATCGCGGCGCCTTTCTGACCGGTCGCTACGCGCAGGTCCTCGAGGAGGTACGCGCGGTGAAGGAGACCTGCGGACTGATTCATTTGAAGGTGATCCTCGAAACCGGCGAGCTCGCCACCTACGACAACGTGCGCCGTGCCTCGTGGATCGCGATGTTGGGGGGCGCCGATTTCGTCAAGACCTCGACGGGAAAGGTGGCGCCGGCTGCGACGTTGCCGGTCGCGCTCGTCATGCTGGAGGCGGTGCGCGACTTCGCGCAGATGACCGGCGTCCAAGTCGGCGTGAAGGTCGCCGGTGGGATTCGCACCGCGAAGGATGCGATCCGATACCTCGTCGTCGTCAACGAGACGGCGGGCTCGGACTGGCTCGACGCCGCGCACTTCCGCATCGGCGCGTCGAGCTTGTTGAACGATCTTTTGATGCAGCGTCGCAAGCAGCTCACAGGCGCGTACGCGGGGACCGATGACTTCAGCATCGAGTGACCGCCCCGTGCCCACGTCGGCCGAGGTCGTCGACCGCCCGCAGTTCGAGTACGCACCCGCCCCCGAGTCGCGAGCCGTCGTCAACATCCAGAGCTCCTACGGGCTTTTCGTCGACGGCGAGTTCGTCGAGCCGATCGACGGCGGCGTCTTCAAAACGGTGAATCCGGCTTCTGAAGAAGTCCTCGCCGAGGTCTCCGCCGCCGGACCGCAGGACATCGACCGCGCGGTCGCCGCCGCGCGCCGCGCGTACGAGGAGGTGTGGGGGTCGATGCGCCCGGCCGACCGGGCGAAGTACCTCTACCGCATCGCCCGCATCATCCAGGAGCGCTCACGCGAGCTCGCCGTCCTGGAGAGCCTCGACAACGGCAAGCCGATCCGGGAGTCGCGCGACGTCGACGTGCCGCTCTCCGCGGCCCACTTCTTTTACTACGCGGGCTGGGCCGACAAGCTCGAGTACGCCGGGTTCGGTCCCAACCCGAAGCCGATCGGGGTTGCCGGCCAGGTCATCCCCTGGAACTTCCCGTTGTTGATGGCGGCGTGGAAGCTCGCGCCAGCACTCGCGGCCGGCAACACCTGTGTGCTGAAGCCGGCCGAGACGACGCCGCTCAGCGCGCTTTTGCTCGCCGAGATCTGCAACCAAGCAGATCTCCCCCCGGGCGTCGTCAACATCGTCACCGGGGCAGGCGACACCGGTGCCGGCATCGTCACGCACCGCGGCGTCGACAAGGTGGCCTTCACCGGTTCGACCGAGGTCGGAAAGGCGATCCAGCGCGCCGTCGCCGGAACGCACAAACGCCTCACGTTGGAGCTCGGCGGCAAGGCCGCGAACGTCGTCTTCGAGGACGCGCCAATCTCCCAGGCGATCGAAGGCATCGTCAACGGCATCTTTTTCAATCAGGGACACGTCTGCTGCGCCGGGTCGCGCCTTTTGGTCCAAGAGTCGGTCGCCGACGCCATCGTCGAGCAGTTGAGGACGCGCCTTGGCACGCTGCGGCTCGGCGACCCGCTCGACAAGAACACCGACATCGGGGCGATCAACTCAGCCGAGCAGTTGCAAAAGATTCGCGAGCTGTCGGCGATCGGCGAGTCCGAGGGCGCCGAACGCTGGTCGCCGCCATGCACGCTGCCCCAGCGGGGCTATTGGTTCCCGCCGACCGTCTTCACCGGCGTCTCCCAGGCGCACCGCATCGCCCGAGAGGAGATCTTCGGACCGGTGCTCTCGGTGCTCACCTTCCGCACCCCCGAAGAAGCGGTGAAGAAGGCGAACAACACAACCTACGGGCTCTCGGCCGGGGTGTGGACCGAAAAGGGCAGCCGGATTCTCTGGATGGCGAGCCAGCTGCGTGCCGGGGTCGTCTGGGCGAACACCTACAACCGCTTCGACCCGACAAGCCCCTTTGGTGGCTATCGCGAATCGGGCTTCGGGCGCGAGGGCGGCCGCCACGGTCTCGGGGCCTACCTCGATGTCTGAGACTCGTGTCGCGGTCAACAAGACCTACAAGCTCTACATCGGCGGCGCGTTCCGCGTTCTGAGTCCGGCCGCTCCTACATCGTCAACGCCGCCGACGGCAGCTTCCTCGCCAATGTCGCCTGGGGATCACGAAAGGACATCCGCGACGCGGTCGTCGCGGCGCGCGGCGCGCTCGGCGGCTGGTCGGCGGCGACGGCGTACCTGCGCGGCCAGATCCTCTACCGCGTCGGCGAGATGCTCGAGGACCGGCGCGCCCAGTTCGTCTCGGCGGCGCGCGAAAGCGAAGGCCTCGACAAGGCAGATGCTCGATCGATCGTCGACGCGGCGATCGACCGTGTCATTTGGTACGCGGGGTGGTCGGACAAGGTCGCCCAGATCGCCGGCTCGTCCAATCCCGTTGCCGGCCCGTATTTCGATTTCTCGATCCCCGAACCGACGGGTGTCGTCGGCGTCTTGGCCCCACAGGACTCCTCGTTCCTCGGACTCATCTCCACCATCGCCCCGGTGATCACGACGGGAAACACGACGGTCGTCGTCGCGAGTGACGCCCGTCCGCTGCCGGCGGTGACGCTCGCCGAGGTGCTCGCGACGTCAGATCTGCCGGGCGGCGTCGTCAACATCGTCACCGGGCACGTCGCCGAGCTGGCGCCGGTGATCGCTCAGCACCGTGACGTCGACGCGCTCGACCTCGCCGGCGCGCCGCTCGAGCTCGCGGCGGAGCTCGAGCGACAGGCGGCGACGAACGTGAAGCGCGTACTCCGTCCACCAAGTGGCGAGGTCGACTGGATGGCGCCGCCGAATCCGCGGCGCATGCTCTCTTTCATCGAGACGAAGACCGTCTGGCACCCGATCGGCGTCTGAGAACGCTGACTGAGGACAAGGGGGACTGGTGGCGCTCACCGTCGTCGACCACCCGCTCGCGAAGACGCTCCTCGCCGCGTTGCGCGACAAGAGAACGCCGCCGCCCCTTTTCCGCGTCCTTGCCAAGCGCCTCGCGCTCGTCTTGTGCCTCGAGGCGACGCGGTCGGTGGCGACGGAGTCGGTCGAGGTCGAGACGCCGATCGCCACGGCGTCCGGTGAGCGCATCGCGCAAGGACTCGTCGCCGTGCCGATCCTGCGCGCCGGACTCGGCATGCTCGAAGCGGTGACCGAGCTGTTCCCCGAGATCCCCGTCGGCTACATCGGACTGGAGCGCGATCACGCGACCTTCGAGCCGTCGCTGTATTACTCGAAGCTTCCGCCGATCGAAGGGCGGGCCGTGCTGCTCCTCGACCCGATGCTCGCGACCGGAGGTTCGGCCGCCGCGGCGGCAGGCGCGCTCTTCGACGCCGGCGCCACACAGGTGTCGCTGCTATCGGTCGTCGCCGCGCCAGAGGGAGTTCATCACCTCGCACAGGCGCACCCGGCACTCAACGTCTTCACGGCGGCGCTCGACGACGGACTCAACGACCAGGCCTACATCGTCCCCGGTCTCGGCGATTTCGGCGACCGCCTCTTTGGGACGTAGCGACCCCCGCGCTACCCGCGAGCCGGTGCGTGCCTCACGAGGCGCCGGGCGCGGCGGGAAGGTATTGGCTCCATTCCTCGACCGTTTCGAAGCCGAGGCGGCGGTAGACGGGAAAGCCCATCGCGCTCGACTGCAGGTACGACCATTGCGCCCCCTTCGCAACGCCGTCGGCGATCGCGCGCACGGTCAAAGCAGCGCCGAAACCTCGGCCGCGAGCGTCCTCGAGCGTTCCGACGTTGAAGACCCCGACGACGTCACCGGTCGTCATCCCGAGCGCGGTCGCGACGGGACGTCCGTCGATTTCGCCGAGGTAGCTACGCACACCGTCGATTGCGAACACCTCGGGCGCCATCAGCTGCCTCGCGACCTCGACGGGCATGTCGAAGGACGCCGCAGCAAGCTCGACGTGCTGGTCGGATTCTTCGGGTGTGAGCTCACGGATCGTTAGCCCTTCGGACAACGTTTGACCGACCACGCGCGCCGGCGACTCGAGGACCATCAGCGGGACCGTTTCCTTTGAGGTCAACCCGTGCGATCGCGCGAGTTCAACGAAGTCGGCGTGATCCTCGGACCGCACGGCAACGTGGTACGGCACCCCGGTCGCGGCGATCTCGTCGAGCATCTCTGCGGCGATGTCGGCGTCTGCGTCGGCACGCTCGGTGATCACGCCATTGAACATCGGAACCGGCGCGCCGGTGTACAAGGCAGCGACGCCTCTCTCGCTCCGCACCCATCCGGCGGGGTGCGCATCGGCGAGACGGGACAAGGTGATCAACAGCGCGGCAACAGCGTCATCGGCAGTGACCGGCATCGGCGCAGATTACGTGACTCGTCGTGTGGGGTCCATCGAGTTCACGTCCCCAGCTCGGCGCGTCGCGTCGGTCCGACGAAAGGATCGACGCGTGCCGATCAATCCGGCACGCGTCGATCGCCGGGTGAAACGCGTTAGAAGACGGGAGTCTCTCCCGCGATCTCTTTCATCCCTTCCTCCATCGGCACGGACGGAATGATGCGGACCGTGTTCCACTGAGCGAGATGGGACTCCACGATGAAACGATCGAGGTCTTCTCCGCTTTTGGCCTCGACGACGGTGACCGTCATGTGCTCACGGTTGACGAATGGACCAGCGACGAGCTTCACACCGTTTGATTCTGCGATCTTCGGGATCTGCGGCGCGGTCTGCAGCAGCAGCTCCTTTGTCTTGGCGTTCGCCGTCGGGCAGATCTCTGGACTGTGGATTCCGAGCACCACGTAGTGCATAAATCTCCCTCCAATTGCATCTGGGCTGACCGCATCATGGGCGCTGCAACGGGCGAGGTCAACGTGCAATCCGTGCGCACATACGCGCAAGGTTCGCGAAGTATTAGACGGTCTCGACGACCTCGCTATCGATGCTCGGAAAGATCACACGGAAGATCGCTCCTCCACAGGGCCGCGGACCGGCCTCCGCTCGGCCACCGTGCGCACGTGCCACCGAGGAGACGATCGCGAGACCGAGCCCCGCACCGCCGGTCGTCCGGGTCCGCGACGGATCGACTCTCACGAAACGCTCGAAGATCGTGCGCGCGTCGGCTGCGCTGATCCCCGGGCCCTCGTCCGCGAGCTCGACGATCGCTTCACTCCCCTCGCGCCGGACCGTCAGCGTGGCGTGGGTTCGTGGCGGGGTGTGCGAACGGAGATTCGAGAGCAAGTTGTCGATCACCCGGCGCAGCGCGTCGCGATCACCCGAGATCTCGACGGGACCACGGGCTTCGAGATCGACGGGCCACTCGGGTCCGACGGTGCGGGCAGTCTCTATCGCCTCGTGGGCGAGACCGACGAGCTCGACCGGCTCGTGGGCGAGTGACGCGTGCTCGTCGAGCCGCGCCAAGGTGAGGAGGTCCTCGACCAGTCGCGCCATGCGCTCGGACTCCCGCTCGATGCCGGACAGCACGCGCGCGAGATCGTCGCCTTCGGCACATGCGCCGCGGCGATACAGCTCGGCGTAGGCAGAGACCGCTGCGATCGGCGTGCGCAGCTCGTGCGAGGCGTCCGAGACGAAGCGGCGAAGGCGCGCTTCTGAGGACTTCAAGTCCTCGAAGGCGATCTCGATCCGATCGAGCATGACGTTCAGCGCGGCCGCGACGTGTCCGACCTCGGTGTTCGGGTTCTGGCTCGGCACGCGGTGGACGAGATCACCACCGGTAATCGCATCCGCGGTCCTCTCGACGTCGCGTAGCGGGCGCAGGCCGAGTCGGATCAGCACCAGGCTGATGACGAGCGCCGACAAGAACGCGACCGCGGTGACGAGGATCTCCAAGCGGACGAGACGGGCGATCGAGCTCGCGACGTCCCCGACGGGATCGGCGATCACGAGGTAGTCGCCGTTGTCGAGGGTTGAGACCCGGACGCGGTACGACGGTCCGTTGCCCGACTGCGCTCGTGCGGAGAAGTAGCTGACGAGCTCGGCGCGGTTTTCCGAGCTCGGGTGCAAGCCCGTGATCTTGGTCGGGATCTCTGGTTGCGAGAGCTTTTGCTCGCCGATCTCGAACGCCTTGCAGTATTCACGGCCGTCATCTCCAGCGACGACCCGTCCTTTGGGCGTTCGAACCTCGACGAACATCCCCGGCGCGACCGAGGAGCCGAGCTGGCAGAAACCTGAAGCAAAGCCTGGCCCTCCACCGGGACCACCTCCGTAGGAATCGTCCTTTGGAGCCGAGGGACCGTGGACCGGCATCGTTCTGTTCGCCTCGTCGGCGACGCCTTCGAGCGCGGGGTGCGCGTTCTCGAGTGTCGCGTCGACGTGCCCGAACAGATACGAACGGAATTCGGTGTAGACGACGAAGTCTGCGGCGACGAGCGCGACAAGGGTGATCGCCACGGCCACAAAGGTGAGTCGGGCGCGCAGCGAAAAGTGCGAGATCACTCCTGCTCACGCATCACATATCCGACGAGGCGGATCGTGTGGATGAGCGGCGGACCGAGGGCGTCGAGCTTCTTGCGCAGGTACCGCACATAGGTTTCGACAATGTTCTGATTTCCGCCGAAGTCGTAATGCCAGACATGGTCGATGATCTGATCCTTCGAGAGCACGCGACGCGGATTCAACAGGAAGAGCCGCAGCAAGTTGAACTCGGTCGCCGTCAGGTGCAGCGGCTTGCCTCCGCGCCAGACCTGATGGCTCTCTTCGTGCATCTCGAGATCGGAAAAACAGAGCGTCCGATCGTCGTCGTCGGCTTTGCGACGACGGAGGATCGCCTTTGCGCGGGCGACGACCTCGATCAAGGAGAACGGCTTCGTGACGTAGTCGTCGCCACCGATCGACAATCCGGCGACGCGGTCTTCGACGTCGGCCTTCGCCGTCAGGAACAACACCGGGATGTCGACGCCGTCTTGACGGAGGCGCCGCGTGACCTCGAGTCCGTCGAGATCGGGCAGCATCACGTCGAGCACGACAAGGTCGTAGCGGCCCTCCTGGGACTTCGCGAGCGCGGAGCGTCCCGTGTGGGCGACATCGACATCGAAACCTTCGTAGCGCAGCACCGTCGACACCGAGTCAACGATCGACGGCTCGTCGTCGACGACGAGCACGCGCCCGAGATGTTCGGCTTTTGCCACGAGACCTCCTTTGCGGCGACCATGATCCCGTGGTGAGGCCCAGGGTTGCTGATGAGCCGCTGGGAACCCGCTGAGAAGCCGGTCGCGATCTATCGAGCGGCAGAGCGGCGCTAGACCAAAAGGCCGGCGGCGGATTGCGCGGCGTCGAGCAGCACTCCGTCCTTCACGAGCGCCTCGACCGCCGCGAGCTCGGGGGCGACAAAGCGGTCAGGCTGGCCGGCAGGGCCGACCGCCTGGCGGACGAGCCCGGCGACGGCGCCCGTCGCCGGCGCCGGTTCCAAAGGCGCCCGCAACTCGAGCGCCCGGGCTGCGGCGGTGATCTCGATCGCGAGCACCCGGCGCAGGTTCACGATCGCCCGGGCGAGTTTGCGCGTCGCGGCCCACCCCATCGAGACGTGGTCCTCTTGCATCGCCGAGGTCGGGATCGAGTCGACGCTCGCCGGAACGGCGAGGCGCTTCAACTCCGCAACGATCGACGCCTGCGTGTAATGGGCAATCATCAGCCCGGAGTCGACACCGGGCTCACCGGCGAGGAACGACGGCAATCCCATCGATCGCGAATGGTCCATCATCCGGTCGGTCCGTCGCTCAGCGATTGAAGCGAGATCCGCGGCGGCGATGGCGAGGTAATCCGCGGCATAACCGAGCGGCGCGCCGTGGAAGTTGCCGTTCGATACGACCTCGCCGTCCTCCAGCACGACGGGATTGTCGATTCGTGCCTGCAATTCCGCTTCGACCACCGCGTCGACGTGCGAGAGGGTCTCACGCGCCGCGCCGGCGACTTGGGGCGCGCAGCGGATCGAGTAGGCGTCCTGGACGCGCGGATCACCCGTGCGATGCGACGCCACGATCTCGGAGCCGTTCAACAGCCGCGTGAGGTTGTGCGCGCTCGCGATCTGGCCGGCTTGCGGGCGCAGTCCGACCAAGTCGGCACGGAAGGCGACGTCTGTCGCCAAGAGCGCCTCGGTGCTCATCGCGGCGGAGACATCAGCGATCTTGCACAGATAGCGAAAGTCATGGGCACAGAGAAGGAGGCCAGCGAGCATCCCATCTGTGCCGTTGATCAGCCCGAGCCCCTCTTTCTCCGCCAACACCACCGGTGCGATGCCGTTCGCGTCGAGCGCGTCGCGCGCCGCGACCGCCTGGTGGCCCCTCGTCTCGACGTTGCCCTCGCCCATCAGTGCGAGAGCGATGTGCGCGAGCGGCGCGAGATCACCACTGCAACCGAGCGACCCGTACTCGAAGACCACGGGTGTCACGTGGGCGTTCAACAATGCGCAGAGTGCATCGGCGACCTCGGGGCGCACGCCCGTGATCCCGGTGCACAACGTCCGCAGCCGGAGGAGCATCGTCGCCCGCACGACCTCGGTCTCGACGCGGGGTCCGATCCCCGCTGCGTGCGATCGGATCAGCGATGCCTGCATCTCGCCTCGGCGCTCCGGAGGAATGTAGAGGGTCGCCAGCGCTCCGAAACCGGTCGAGACGCCGTAGACCGGATCGCGCCGCGCGGCGATCTCCTCGATGTGCGCGCGCGACGCCGCCATCGCACGGCGCGCCGCCGGGGTGATCTCGACGCCGTAACCCCCGCGCACGACGGCGATCACCTCTTCTGGCTTGATGCCGTGCGGGCCGACGCCGACGGCGCGATCAGCCACGGCTCTCCGGCTCGGCTGGGCCATCCTCTCCGCGCGCGACCGGGAACGCGACCTCACCGTTGCGCACGACGACGTCGACGAGGCGCACTCCCGGGCGGTAGGCGAGGTGGATGTGGCTCGGCGCGTCGAGGACGACGACGTCGCCGCGACACCCCGGCGCGATCCGTCCGACGTCGTCCCGGCGCAGAGCCCGAGCCCCTCCGACGGTGGCTGCCGCGACGGCATCGTCGGCACTGAGTCCGCACTCGCGCACGGCGAGCGCGATGACGAACGGCATCGAAGTCGTGAAGCTCGTCCCCGGATTGCAGTCGGTCGCGAGGGCGACGGTCACGCCGGCGTCGAGCAGTGCCCGCCCGTTCGCGTAGCGCGACTTTGTCGAAAAGTCGGCGCCCGGACACAGGGTCGCCACGACGTTGCCGTCCCTCAGCGCCGCGACGTCGTCGGGCAGCAAGTGGTTCAGGTGGTCGGCCGATGCCGCGCCGAAGCGCGCGGCGAGCGTCGCACCCGGTCCGTTGGCGAGCTGGTTGGCGTGGATGCGCAATCCGAGGCCCTTGTCCCGGGCGGCCTCCAGGATGCGTGCCGACTCGTCGCCGTCGAATGCGCCCTCATCGCAGAACACGTCGCACCACCTCGCGAAGGGTGCGCACTCATCGAGCATTTCACCGGCAACGAGCGCGACGTAACAACCACGGTCGCGTGCATATTCATCGGGTACGACGTGCGCTCCGAGGAACGTCACCTCCTCTGCACACTGTCCCGCTATCCGCAGCGAGCGCGCTTCGTCTTTCGTCGTGAGTCCGTATCCCGATTTCGTTTCGATCGTCGTCGTCCCTTGCGCGACCGCTTCGTCGACCAAACGACGGGCATTGGCAAGCAGGACCGAGTCACTCGCGGCGCGCGTCGTCTCGACCGTCTGGGCGATCCCCCCCGTCGCGTACGGCCGTCCGGCCATGCGCGCAGCGAATTCATCAGACCGGTCCCCCGCGAAGACGAGATGGGTGTGAGAGTCGACGAATCCGGGAAGGACACATCGCCCGCCCGCGTGGATCTCGACGTCTGCGGCGGGCGCGGTCCTCGATGCGCCGACGTACGCGATCACCCCGTTTTCGACGACGACCGACGCGTCGGAGATCACCCCGAGGGATCCTTGGCCGAGCTCGGGATCGTTAGTCACGAGTTGGCCGATGCCCGAGATCGCGATGGAGCCACTCATGCCCGGCGCCTCAACGCATCGATCGTCTTCGATAATGCGGCACCGGGTTCCCCGTACGCGACGTGACGCCGCTCCTCGACGATCGTGCGACCGTCGATGACCACGTCGGTCACATCGGCCGCGCTCGCGACGAAGACGACCGCGCTGACCGGGTCCGCCTCCATCGCACCGGCGAGACGGACCGAGCGCGCATCGACTGCGACAAGATCGCAACGCGAGCCGACGGCGATCTCGCCGACCTCGGGCCAGCCGAGCGCCCGTGCTCCGTGCGAGGTCGCCGCAGCGAGGAGCGACTCCGGGCCGTGGATGGCGCGCTGGCCGCGAGCAAGGCGCTCACCGAGCTCGATCGCCCGCGCCTCGAAGAAGGGATCAATCTGCGCGTTGGAGTCCGACCCGACACAGAGCGGACTTCCCGCCCGGCGTAGCGCGTCCGCAGGAGCGATCCCGTCACCGAGCTCTTGCTCGGTCGAAGGACACAGGCAGACCGCGGTGCCGGCCGACCCGAGTCGGTCGACGTCGGCGTCCGAGACGAAGGTCGCGTGTACCGCGACCGACGCGGCGTCCAACGCGCCGCAATCTTCGAGAAGCTCGGTCGGTGTGCGTCCGTAGGCGGCGAAGCACTGATCGTTTTCGCGCTGCTGCTCGGAAAGGTGGAAATGCAAAGGGATCGAGAGCTTCCGGGCAAAGGTGGCGACGGCTTCGATGTCCTCGGGAACGAGGGCGCGGACGCTGTGCACACCCGCACAGAGCCGCACCCGCTCGCTCGGCGTCAGTCGCTCGGCTCGTTGGATCCAGCGGTCAACACTGCCGTCCCCAAAACGTGTCTGGGTGCCGGCGAGCGGTTGGCCGATCCCGCCGGTCAGATAGCAGGTGTCGATGACGCTCATTCGGATCCCCGCCGTTTGCGCCGCGGCGATCAGTGCTGCGGTCATCGCGTCCGGATCGACGTACGGCTCGCCCCCGGGCCGGTGGTGCAGGTAGTGGAACTCGCCGACCGTCGTTATGCCCGAGAGCACCATCTCGGCGAAGGTGGCCGCACAGAGATCACGGAAAGAATCCGGCTCGAGCACGCCGGCGAGCGAGTACATCGCGTCGCGCCACGCCCAGAAGTCACCGCCGTCTCGCTCGACGGCACCGCGCAGTGCGCGTTGGAAGCTGTGCGAGTGGCTGTTCGAAAGCCCCGGAACGACGAAGCCGAAAAGCCGTCGCGACCCGGACGGCGCCGTGGTCGAAACCTCGATCCTCGTGATCGTCCGGTCAGTCTCCTCGACGAGAACACCCGACTCGACGCGACCGGCGGACGGCTCGCCGAGGAGCGCTCGCTCGCACCAGAAGATCGTCACCTCGCGCGACTCACTCGACGCGGTCCATCGGAATGCGGATTCCCCGCGCCGACGCGACCTCGCGGGCGCGTGGGTAGCCGGCGTCGACGTGTCGCAACACGCCCAACAATGGATCGTTCGACAGCACGCGCTCGAGTTTCTCCGCCGCGAGCTCGGTGCCGTCGGCCACGGTGACCTGCCCGGCGTGGATCGACCGCCCGACTCCGACGCCCCCACCGGAGTGAATCGAAACCCACGCCGCTCCCGAAGACGTCGAGGCGAGCGCGTTCAAAAGCGGCCAGTCGGCGATCGCATCCGATCCATCGGCCATCGCTTCGGTTTCGCGATAGGGCGAGGCGACCGAGCCGGCATCGAGATGGTCACGACCGATCACGATCGGCGCCTTGATGGCGCCATTGCGCACGAGGGCGTTGAACTCGAGTCCGGCGCGATCGCGTTCGCCGTAGCCCAGCCAGCAGATGCGCGCCGGCAGCCCCTGAAAAGCGACTTTCTCGCGGGCCATACGGATCCAGCGAGCGAGTGCCTCGTTTTCGGGGAACAACTCGACGATCGCGTCGTCGGTCGTGGCGATGTCCCTCGGATCTCCCGACAGCGCCGCCCAGCGAAACGGCCCCTTGCCCTCGCAGAACAGCGGCCGGATGTACTTCGGAACGAAACCTTCGAACGCGAAGGCGCGCCCGAAACCGCCGAGCTCGGCTTCGGCGCGGATCGAGTTGCCATAATCGAACACTTCGGCGCCATTGTCGAGATACCCCACCATCGCTTCGACGTGCGCGGCGATCGACTCGCGCGCCCGGGCGGTGAAACCTTCGGGATCCTTCTCCCGCAGCGCGGCGATCTCGGCGAACTCGACCCCGATCGGCAAGTACTGCAGCGGATCGTGCGCCGAGGTCTGGTCGGTGACGAGGTCCGCCTCGACGCCCATCGACAACAGCGCCGGCAGCGCTTCGGCGGCGTTCCCGACGACGCCGACCGACAGCGGGCGACCTTCGCTCCTCGCGGCGCTGACCCGTCGCACTGCGTCGCGCAAGTCATCGGCCGCCTCGTCCAGATAGCGGGTCTCGAGCCGCCTGGCGACGCGACTCGGGTCGCATTCGATACACAGAACAACGCCCTCGTTCATCGTCACCGCTAGCGGCTGCGCGCCACCCATGCCCCCGAGACCGGCGGTGAGCGTCAACGTGCCGCGCAAACTCCCGTCGAAGTGCTGTGCCGCGGCGGCGAAGGTCTCGTACGTTCCTTGCAGGATCCCCTGAGTGCCGATGTAGATCCACGACCCCGCCGTCATCTGGCCGAACATCGTGAGACCTTCTGCCTCCAGGCGGTGGAACTCCTCGGGCGTCGCCCACTTCGGGACCAGGTTGGCGTTCGCGATCAGCACGCGCGGCGCCCATTCGTGGGTGCGCAGGACGCCGACCGGCTTTCCGGACTGGACGAGCAGCGTCTCGTCGGACTCGAGGCGCCGAAGCTCGGCGACGATCGCGTCGAAGGCGTCCCACGAGCGCGCCGCACGTCCCGAGCCTCCGTAGACGACGAGCGCGTCGGGGTGCTCGGCCACCTCGGGATCGAGGTTGTTCATCAGCATCCGCAACGCGGCTTCTTGCGGCCAGCCCCGACAGCTACGTTTCGTCCCCCGCGGAGCCCTCACCAGACGAGGACCGATGTGGACGGGCGCGTTTGCCACCTGCGTCGACCTCAGCTCAGACGTCGCTCGGGCGGTCCGACGTAGGCCGACAGTGGCCGGATGAGCGCGTTCTTCGCCAACTGTTCCATGACGTGGGCGGTCCAGCCGGTGATTCGGCTCATGACGAAGATCGGCGTGAACATCGGAGTGTCGAAACCCATCAGGTTGTAGGCGGGACCAGAGGGGAAGTCGAGGTTCGGGTGGATCGCCTTCTCCTCGATCATCGCCCGCTCGAGGTTCACGTACAGCGCCATCAGGTCGTTGTCGCCCTTCAGTTTCGCGAGCCGCTCGAGCGACGCGCGCATCGTCGGAACGCGAGAGTCGCCGTGCTTGTAGACACGGTGGCCGAATCCCATGATCTTGCGCTTGTTCGCGAGGGCGTCTTGGAGCCAGGCATTGGCGTTCTGGGGATCACCGATCTCTTCGAGCATCACCATCACCGCTTCGTTGGCGCCGCCGTGCAGTGGTCCCTTCAACGCGCCGATCGCGCCGGTGACGGCCGAGTAGATGTCGGACAGCGTCGAGGTGATGATGCGGGCGGTGAACGTCGAGGCATTGAAGGAATGCTCCGCGTAGAGGATCATCGACACCTCGAACGCCGAAACGACCTCTTTGTCCGGCACCTCTCCGAAGCACATATGGAAGAAGTTCTCTGCGTACGACAGACCTTCGTCGGGCGGGATCGCCTTTTCGCCGCGGCGTCGGCGCTGTTCGAAGGCGACGATCGTCGGCAGCTTCGCCATCATCGAGAGCGACTTGCGCAGGTTCGCCTCAACCGAGGGGTCGTCCTCCTCTGTGTCGAACGCGCCGAACAAGCTCACCGCCGAGCGCATCACGTCCATCGGGTGGCAATCCGTCGGCAGCGTCGAAAGCGTCTCCAGGACCCGCTGGGGCACCTGGCGCCGTGATTTCTCGTCGTTCGTGAATCGCTCGAGCTCTTCGGGCTTCGCCAGCTCGCCATGCCAGATCAAGTACGCGACCTGCTCGAAGTTGCATGCTGCGGCGAGGTCTTGGACCGGATATCCGCGATAAAGAAGCGAGTTCGTCTCCTCGTTCACCATCGAGATCGCCGTCTCGTCGGCGACGACGCCGACGAGACCCCTCCTGATGTCGCTTGCCTGCTCCGCCACGTCAGTTCCCTTTCGTCTCGACGTTGAAATTGAAGACCGATTCGTCAAAGGCCACGTAGCCCTCATAGTCGATGATCTCGTACAGGCGCGCCCTCGTTTGCATCTCGTCGACGATCCCTGCTTGAGTGCCGTCTTTTTGGATCGCGCTCAACGCGCGTTCGACGGCCCCCATCGCGATCCGCAACAGCGTCACGGGGTAGATGACTACGTTCATGCCGAGATCCTCGAGAGCTTTGCGCGACAAAAGCTTCGACTTTCCGAACTCCGTCATGTTCGCGAGCAACGGGACGTCAATCGCCTTGCGGAAGCGCTCGAACTCTGATTCGTCGGCGAGCGCTTCGGGAAAGATCATGTCCGCGCCCGCGTCGACATAGGCGCGCGCCCGGTCCATCGCACCGTCAACGCCTTCTGTTGCCGCGGCGTCGGTGCGTGCGCACACCACAAAGGACTCGTCGCGCCGCGCCTGCACGGCGGCGGCGATCCTCCGCACCATCTCTTCTCGGCTGACGACGTCCTTGTTGTCGAGGTGGCCGCACCGCTTCGGGTTCACCTGGTCCTCGATATGACAGCCCGCCGCCTCGGCGTCTTCGAGCAGCTGGATGGTCCGCGCGACGTTCGTCGGCTCGCCGAAACCCGTATCGGCGTCAACGAGGACGGGGAGCTCGACCGAGCGGGTGATCGAGCGGCTGGCGTCGACGACTTCGGACTGATTCGTGAGGCCGATGTCCGGCAGCGCATACGACGCCGAAACGACCGCGCCGGAGACGTAGATGCCGTCGAAGCCGTGGGCTTCGATCGTGCGCGCGACGAGGGCGTTGAACGCGCCAGGGAAGCCGAGCAATCGACCCGACGAGAGCGCGGCCCGAAACGACCGTCGGCGTTCGGTCGCGGACAGGGAATGTTCGAGCATCAGAAGATGCCGCTCCTGCGCCCTTCGTCACACCCGGGAGCGACAAAAGAGAGCCCGGCGACGGATTCTGGTGAGGCCGTCGGGAGCGACGCGGCGACCGCCAGGAACCGGTCCTGTTCGGCGTCGGCGACGACGCCCTCTGCGAGCGTGCGGAACTTCTCGACATAGTCGGACCGGCGGAAGGGGTGCGCGCCGAGAGGGTGCGCGTCGGCTACGGCGATCTCGTCGCTGAGCTCCGTGCCGTCGAGCAAGCGGACGATGACGCGTCCACCGAAGGCCTTTTGTGCCGGATCAGCGGCGTGGTACCGCTCGGTCCAGCGCGGGTCTTCCACCGTCGAGATCTTCCGCCACAGCTCGACTGTTGAGGCACGCCGGGCGCGCGCCGGCGTGTACGACGATTCGTAGTGGAAGGTCCCGTCTTCTATTGCGACGGCGAAGATGTACATGATCGAGTGGTCGAGGGTTTCACGCGACGCCGAGGGGTCGTATTTCTGCGGGTCGTTCGCGCCCGAGCCGATCACCTTGTCGGTGTGGTGGCTCGTCTCGATGACGATGCTTTCGACCTTTGAAAGATCCGGGATGCGCTCGCGGATTCTGAACGCCAGGTCGATGAGCGCCTGGGCCTGGTACTCGGCCGAATGGGCCTTCGTGTACGTCTCGAGGATCGCCCGCTTCGGCTCGCCCGGACCGGGCAGCGGCACCCGATAGCTCGCCTGCGGGCCGTCGAGGAGCGACGCGATCACCGCGTCCTCACCTTCATATATCGGCGCCGGCGAGCTCTCGCCGCGCATCGCCCGGTCGACGGCCTCGATGGCCACCTTCGCCGCAAACGCCGGCGCGTACGCCTTCCAGGTCGAGATCTGGCCCTTGCGCGACTGGCGGGTGGCCGTCGTCACATGCAAGGACTGATTGATCGCCTGATAGGTGACCTCGGTCGGCAAGTGGAGCAAGGTGCCGAGCCCGGCCGCCACCGACGGTCCCAGGTGCGCGACGTGATCGATCGTGTGCTCGTGCAAAGAGATCGCCTTCGACAGGTCGACCTGCACCTCATAAGCGGTGGCGATCGCCGCGACGAGCTCCGCACCGGCGAGCCCCCGGTGCTGCGCGACGGCGACGAGCGGCGAGATGTTGTCTCCGGGGTGCGAGTACTCCCTTGCGAGGAAGGTGTCGTGGAAGTCGAGCTCTCGCACCGCGACACCGTTCGCCCACGCCGCCCACTCCGGCGAGACCCGCCGGGAGAGCGCGAGGCCAAAGATCGTCGAACCCGGCGCGTACGGATGCCCGAGCGCCTGTGAGCGCGCGCTCGCCACGGGGTGGCGATCCAATGCCGCGGCGGCAACGCCGGCGTTGTCGATCACCCGGTTGACGATCATCTCTGCGACGTCGGCATCCACGGGAACGAAATCGGCCGCGACCAAAGCGAGCTTCCAGGCGAGCTCCTCTTCGCGCGGGAAACCCTCGGCGCTCTGGTGGACGCGTACTTCGTGTTCGATCATCAACGCCCTCCGAGGCCCGCTCTCACGCGAAGTGCGGGATCACGTCGCTTGCATACGCCTCCAACGTGGAGTCCTCCGCGTCGTGCATCAGGTAGAGCGCGAAATGATCAACACCGAGCGAGGAGAGCTGCTCCAGCTTCGCGATGTGCGCGCTGGAGCCGCCCAATAGACAGAAGCGGTCGACGATGTTGTCGGGCACGAAGTCGGTCGAGGGATTCCCCGCCCTGCCGTGGTGGGCGTAGTCATAGTCGGGCCGGGCCTTGACGTATGCGGTGAGTTCTTCGGGAACCGCGCCCGAGCGCTCCCCGTAGCGGCGGACAAGATCGGCGACGTGGTTGCCGACCATCCCACCGAACCAGCGCACCTGGTCGCGCTGGTGGGCGAGGTCATCACCGACGTACGCCGGAGCGGCGGCGCAGATTGTGAACGGCAGGTCGGCGCGTGCTGAGTTGTCGTGCGCCTCGAGGGCATGGCGGACCGACCATTCGACGAGGTAGGGGTCGGCGAGTTGCAGGATGAGCCCGTCCGCGACTCGTCCGGCGAGGTCGAGGGCCTTCGGGCCATAGGCGGCCATCCACACCTCGAGAGAGCCGTCCTTCACCCACGGCATCCGGACCGGAGTGCCGCGAAGTTCGACCTCGTCGCCGTTCGCGAGCGCGCGGATGGTCTCGATGGCGGCCTCGAGGGTGCCGAGGGTCGCAGGCGTGCCACCGCGAACGCGCACCGCCGAGTCGCCGCGGCCGATCCCGCACACCGTCCGGTTGCCGTACATGTCGTTCAAAGTCGCGAAAAGCGACGCAGTCACCGTCGAGTCCCGCGTCAACGGGTTCGTCACCATCGGGCCGACGATGATCGACTCCGTCGCCGCCAGAATGCGCGAATAGATGACGAACGGCTCCTGCCACAAGATGTGCGAGTCGAAAGTCCAAAGGTGGGTGAACCCCGCATCCTCGGCGCGGCGAGCGAGCTCGACGAGGCGACTCGCCGGAGGGTCGGTCTGCAAGACAAGCCCCAGCTCCACTTGGTCCTCCTCAGCCCGCCGCCTGTCTCGCACGCCGGGCGCCTGAACACCTCATACCAGGTACTGGTTCGTCCCCCGCTCGAGGAAACGGCCGCGGCCCGTGCGCCCGGTGAACGTTCCCTTGTCGATCACGACCTCGCCCCGCGAGAGCACCGTCTCGACTTGGCCCGTCACCTCGAGTCCTTCGAACAACGAATAGTCGACGCGCATGTGATGCGTCGCCGCCGAGATGACGTGGGTCGCATCCGGGTCGTAGACGACGATGTCGGCATCGGATCCGGGCTGGATGACCCCTTTTTTCGGATAGAGGCCGAACATGCGTGCCGGCGTCGTCGCGCAGATCTCCACCCAGCGCGGCGTCGTGATCTCGCCGCGCACGACCCCCTGGTAGATGAGCTCCATGCGGTTCTCGACCACCGGGAGGCCGTTCGGGATCTTCGTGAAGTCGCCCCGCCCGAGATCTTTCTGCCCCTTGAAGCAGAACGGGCAGTGGTCGGTCGAGATAACTGACAGGTCGTTCGTCCGCAGTCCCCGCCACAACGCGGCGTGGTGTTCTGCGGATCGGAGCGGTGGCGAGCAGACGTACTTCGCGCCTTCGAAGCCCGGCTTCGCCATATCCGCGTCCGAGAGGAAAAGGTACTGCGGGCAGGTCTCGGCGAAGACGTTCAAGCCTTCGTCGCGGGCTTGGGTGACGGCGGCAAGTGCCTGCATCGCCGTGAGGTGGACGATGTAGAGGGGCGAACCGGCGACACGGGCGAGCTGGATCGCGCGGAAGGCGGCTTCGCCCTCGAACTCGGGGGGCCGCGTCATGCCGTGGTACTTCGGATCGGTCTCGCCGCGCGCCAAAGCTTGCGCGACCAGGACGTCGATCGCGATCCCGTTCTCGGCGTGCATCATGATCGTCGCACCGTTCGACGCCGCCTTCTGCATCGCCTGGAAGATCTCGCCGTCGGTCGAGTACAAGACGCCGGGGTAGGCCATGAAGAGCTTGAAGCTCGTGATGCCCTCGTCGACGAGCAGGTCCATCTCCTTCAAGGACTGCTCGTCGACTTGGCTGACGATCACGTGGAAGCCGTAGTCGATCGCGCAGTTGCCCGACGCCTTCTTGGTCCAGGTGTCCAAACCCTCGCGCAGGCTGTGTCCTTTGCTTTGGATCGCGAAGTCGATGATCGCCGTCGTCCCCCCGAACGCCGCGGCCGTCGTTCCCGATTCGAAGGTGTCATTCGACATCGTGCCGCCAAAAGGCATGTCGAAGTGGGTGTGCACGTCGATCCCACCGGGTATGACGAGCTTTCCGCTCGCGTCGATCCGCCGGTCGGCGCGGTCGGCAAAGGCGACGGAGATCTCTGATCCCGGTCCCGCCAGGGCGGCGACATGTTCGTCTTCGATGAGCACGTCCAACTGCGCCGTCCCCGTGGCGCTGACGACCGTCCCGTTCGCGATGTGGGTCCGCACGATCGCTCCTCAGGCCTGACAGAGCGATCCGTAGGAATCGGGCCGGCGATCGCGGTAAAAGGCCCACACGCCGCGGACGTCCTCGAGCATCGACATGTCACAGCCGCGGACGATGACTTCGTCTTTCACGTCGGACGCCGCGTCGCCGACGAGCTGGCCGCGGGGGTTGACAATGTAGGACGTGCCGTAGAAGTCGTCGTCGCCGAGCGGCTCCTGACCGACGCGATTGATCGCCGCGACGAAGTACTGGTTCGCCACGGCGGCGGCCGGCTGTTCGAGCTGCCAGAGGTATTGCGAGAGGCTGCGGCTCGTCGCCGACGGATTGAAGACGATCCGTGCGCCGCCAAGGCCGAGGGCGCGCCAACCTTCGGGGAAATGGCGGTCGTAACAGATGTAGACGCCGACCGGCCCGACCGCTGTGTCAAACACGGGGTACCCGAGGTTGCCCGGGCGGAAATAGAACTTTTCCCAGAAACCCTTTACCTGCGGGATGTGGTGCTTGCGGTATTTGCCGAGATAGCTCCCGTCGGCGTCGATCACAAAGGCCGTGTTGTAGAGCACTCCCGGCATTTCCTCCTCGTAGACCGGAACGACGAGGACCATCTTCCGCTCGCGAGCGAGATCGGTCATCAGCTTCGTCGTCGGTCCGTCGGGGACGCGCTCCGCGAACGAGAAGTACTCGGTCTCTTGCACCTGACAGAAGTACGGCCCGTAGAAGAGCTCCTGGAAGCACAAGACCTGAGCACCCTGCGCGGCGGCGTCCCGGGCCATCGCGACGTTCGCCTCGATCATCGAGGCCTTATCTCCCGTCCAGTGGTGTTGCACGAGGCCGACGTTCACGATCTCTGGCATCGCTCTCCAGCTCCTCCCTCGTCCAACCCTCCGGCGGGTGAATACCGTGGTCAGCTTCCCTCGGCGAGGGGCAACGAGCAAGACGAAGGGCGCGAAACGTCCCTGTCAGCGGGGACCGCGGCGAGCCGAAAAGCTAGCTTCGGCGGCGATGGCCGACGATCCATATGCGCTCGCCGCAACGGCCGCAGCGAAGCTTTCGGAACGGACTGGCGGTGGCGGACACGTCGCGGCGGTCGTCCTCGGTTCCGGCTGGCTGCCCGCCGCCGACGCGCTCGGCAAGACGCTCGCTTCGGTGTCGACCTCAGAGTTGCCCGGGTTTGCCGCCCCGACCGTGGCCGGCCACCACGGCGAGCTCCGTTCCGTCGAGGTCGGCGACCGCCGGGTGCTCGTACTGCTCGGCCGCAATCATCTTTATGAGGGGCGAAGCGAGGCCGAAGTCGTCCACCCTGTCCGCGTCGCCGTGCTCGCCGGCGTCCCCGTCGTGATCCTCACGAACGCGGCGGGCGGTATCGACCCGCAAATGCGCCCCGGCCAGCCGGTACTGCTCCGCGACCAGCTCAACCTCACCGGCCGGAACCCGCTCACAGGCCCGCCGCCGCCCGAAGAGCTTGGCCCGCGCTTTATCGACCTGACCACTTTGTACCCGGAGCGTCTGCGTCGCCTCGCCCGCGAGGTCGACCCGTCACTCGCTGAGGGTGTCTACGCCGGCGTGCTCGGCCCGAGCTACGAAACGCCGGCCGAAGTCGCGATGTTGCGCGCGCTCGGCGCGGATCTCGTTGGCATGTCGACAACGCTCGAAGCGATCGCGGCCCGGCACTTGGGAGCCGAAGTCCTCGGCATCTCGCTCGTCTCGAACCTCGCGGCGGGGGTGTCCCGCACCCCGCTCGACCACGCCGAGGTGCTCGCCGCCGGAGCCGCCGCCTCCCCGGCACTCACCCGTCTCGTGGCGGGCGTAGTCGAGAGGCTTTGACCCATGCGACCCGACGGTGACCTCGGGTCTCGCGCCCGCGCCTGGGCAGACGCGGATCCCGATCCCGAGACCCGCGCGGAGCTCGAGCGACTCCTCGCGGCGGGAGATCTCGCGGCGATCGAAGAGCGCTTCAACGAGCCACTCGTTTTCGGCACCGCAGGCTTACGCGGGGCACTCGGACCCGGGCCGGCCCGCATGAATCGCGTCGTCGTGCGCCAGACGACAGCCGGCGTCGCGGCATGGATCCGCGAACGCGGCGCCGACGCGTTGCGTGCCGGGATCGTCGTCGGCCGCGACGCAAGGCATGGCTCTGAGTCATTCTCCAACGACACCGTCGAGGTCGCGGCCTCGGCGGGCGTGCACGTTCACCGCTTCGCGCATCATTTGCCGACACCGATCATCGCCTTCGCAGTTCGCCACCTTCAGACGGCGGCCGGTGTGATGGTTACAGCGAGCCACAACCCCCCGGCGGACAACGGCTACAAGGTCTACGCGTCCGATGGCGCGCAGATCATCCCGCCCGACGACGAGCGCATCGCCGAATTGAGCGCACATCTCGGCGCGCCGCCGGTCGAACCTCTTTCGCCAGACGCGTCGGCGCGCATCGTGAGCGTCGACGAGCACGCGCTTTTGGACGCCTACGCGAAGTTGGCGATCGCGCTGCTCGCGCCGACCCCGGAGCGCGAACTCTCGTGCGTGTACACGCCGATGCACGGAGTCGGCGGCGCGGTCGTGCCAGATCTCTTCGTTCGGGCAGGATTCGCGCCGCTCATTCCGGTGCCCGCACAGATCGAGCCCGATCCTGACTTCTCTACCGTCGCGTTCCCGAACCCCGAAGAACCCGGCGCGCTCGACCTCGCCCTCGCGGAGGCGATCAAGCACGACGTCGACCTCCTCATCGCGAACGACCCCGATGCAGACCGCCTCGCGATCGCCGTGCGCGAAGCACCGGGCCGTTATCGCGTCCTTTCAGGAAACGAGCTCGGTTCGATCCTCGGCGGCCACCTCATCGCGACGAACGCGGGTGCGGACCGGCTCGTCGCGACGACGATCGTTTCCTCGCGGATGCTCGGTGCGATTGCCGAAGATGCCGGCGTGGCGTTCGAGGAAACGCTCACGGGATTCAAATGGATCGCCCGCGCGCACCGAAAGCGGCCCGGCCATCGATTGCTGTTCGGATACGAAGAGGCGCTGGGCTTTGCAGTGTCGGACGCGGTCGCCGACAAGGACGGGATCACCGCCGCGCTCGTCGTGGCGGGGCTCGCGGCACACGAAAAGGCGCGCCGCCGCACACTCCTCGACTCGCTCGACGATCTCGAGCGACGCTTCGGGGTCCACGCGACCGCCCAGCTTGCGCTGCGCCGCGAAGGACCCGAAGGAATTGCCGAGATCGAAGAGACGATGGCGGACCTGCGCAAGACTCCTCCGACAGCGATCGCGGGCCGCAAAGTGGCAGTCGTTGTCGACTACCTGCGGGGCGGGCGCGGTTTGCCCCCCTCAGACGTGCTGGCTTTCTTCACCGACGACGACGCACGGATCGTCGTTCGCCCGAGCGGGACCGAACGCAAGCTGAAGGCCTACCTCGAGGTGAAGTCGGCACCGGTTGGACTAGGCGACCTCGATCTCACGCATCGTCACGCCAACGAGGAACTCGAATCGCTGCGAATCGCAGTCGGGGCGCTGCTGTCCCGCTGAGGTGTCGGACTTATTCACAGCGACGCGGCTCAACGCCTAGACGACCGCGGACCGCTCCTCGTGCCAGTCATCATCGGCGGGAGGCCACCCCGACTGATAGGCAAGAACGACAGCGGCAAGCTGCGTTCTGACGCCAAGCTTCGAAATGATGGCGTGGATTTGGCTTCTCACCGTGGGCAGAGAGACGCAATCCTCTTTGCAGATCTGCCGAGCGGTTGTGCCGCGCATCAGTTTCATCAGCACGCGTTGCTCGCGCGGACTCAGTTTCTCGAAGGCCTCCAAGCTCATGACGCTCATACCCTTCACATTCCCGTCCGGGTCCGGTCAAAGCGACGTCTGCGGAATCCTTGAAGCGATCGGGGGCGCGACTTCGCACGTCTTCACGACGTCCGACAAGCGCACCGCCGACCCCCCAGACCCCCAGCGCCGAAGCCCGGCCACGCCTGTGACGACGACCGGTTTTTCACCCACTCACCTGTGACCTGTTTTTATCACAGCGCCGACTGCATTTGAGCTAGAAAATTTGGCAAAATCCCACGTCAATAGTGCAAACAGTCCTGTAACTAACCGTTCACGCGCTAGTCGCTTCGAATGAGTCATCTGTAAATCGCGTTACGCGCGAATCGGGCAGGCACGCGCACCCGTCGAATGACGTCGACTCCAGCGACTCAGGCTGCGCGTGGCGGGAAAGCGCTCGTTCACACACGCCTCGCTGCTGGTCATGCGCACAGCGCTCGTCGAGTCGGGCGGGTGGCACCGCTCTTGGCCGAACCGCCATAGGGAGGACCGTCCGTGCATCGCTTGTTCGGAGAACGGGACCGTGGCTCATCCTCGTCGCGTGGCTCTGGAAGGACTACTCGATTCCCTTGGTGCGTTCGGTCGGCCGATCGAACCAATGGCGGAGGCGGACGGACTTCGGGAACACGGTCTCGACAGCCTCAATCGTTCCGGCCGCCCCATTCGTCGTCACAGTTTTCGGCGTTCGAGAGTTCCGGTCGATCACGTCGCGGAGCAGCGTCTCCCAGGCGGCCTCGGACGTCTTGTCGCCAACGGTCAAGTGCAACAGATGCTTTTTCCCAATGCCGTCGATCGCCCAGACGACGAGGAGGGCGCGATTGTCCCCTTGTCGTTTTGAGGACTCGAGCACGACGTCGCAGAAGACGTGCTCGATTGCCACCTCTGAGAGATCGCGATCGAAGAACGACTTCAGGTCAGAGGAAATCTGCCCGATCACTTCGGAAGCAGCAGAAGCTGAGATGAGGGCGACGCCCTTCGCGTCCTTGAAGGCGCGCCCTGCATCCTGCGGCGACAGCGACCACTCATACGCATCCAAGAGGGTTCGCTCGAGGGCGTCAGAGTCGTCAGCGATGTGTCGCACGAATCGCGAACGATAGGGCTTGCCGAGGTTGCGCACCTGGGGCACCGAAATCTTTATCTCGCCTTCTTCTGTGCGAAGACGGAGGGGCTCGTAGCCGTTTCGAGATCCTCGCGTGTCGGCGCGCCGTGCATAACGGCCGCGATCGCCTAGGAATTCAGCTTGCTCGGCTTCCAAGAGCTGCTGAACGACGGCACGGGTCGCGGCCTTCGCGAATTGCGAAACGAGGTTCTCATTTCTTCCGGCACCAGCCGACAGCAGGTGAGCGAGCTCGCTCCTGGCTCGTTCTGACGGCGGAGCTCTCCGCACTCGCCTGGTTTTCGTGTTCATCGGTATCCGTCGGTCCTCGGAGCCGAACCTCGATCACGGCGGAACCGAGATGTCGCCTGCTGTGTCGCCGGCTCAATCGCGGCTTCACTCCGGGCAATCTCAGATCCAACTCAACGTCCGTGCGCGTTACCGGCTCGCAGTTGTCTTCCTGCCTGTAATTACGGCGCGTTGTCCCTGTAAATTCAGCGCCTCACGCTGGTGATTTGGGGATGGGCGCCAGAATCACCGCCTCGAATCGCGCGATCATCTCGAAGTGACGCTTCGAATCGGACACTGGGCACTCGTTGCTGCGACGCTCGCGGCGGGCGGATTGATCGCACCGATACCGCGTTCGCCTGTGTCGGTCGGCATCCATTCGTCCCAACCCGCCGCCCAGGTCGCGCACATTCAGGTGCCGGTCCTCTCGTCGGCCTTCTATACCGGCAGCCTCGGTATTGCTGACGGAGAGATCGTCGTAGGGGATCTGACCTCGAGAACGGTGTGCCAGATCGCCATCGTCAATCCAATCTCATGGCGCGTCATCTCGAACCGCGAAACGTCCTGCACGAATCCGGCGCTCGACGGGCAGAGCATCATGCCTGTCGAATCTGTCGCCCCGAAATCGACTATCGGGCTCGTGCGGATCGCGACAACGACTCGAGTCGCCGGGGCTGTTCACTTAGGTCCGGTCGTGATGCGTTATGAGAACGATTCCGCCTCGCTGCCGGAATGGACCTACGGAGGCGGGTACCTCTGGCTGTACGACACGGCGCTGTCGACGGGCGTGGCGTCGATCCGTCGGTCACCGGAGGTGCTGCGGATCGACGAATCGACGGGTCAGGTATCCGCGACGATCACCGTCCCGTCACTTCCGCTAGTCGAGCTCGCGGCGGATGCGGATGGGCTCTGGATGGCCCGGAGTGAAGACACCTCTTGGTCGGGTTCGAAGCCGCCGGCACTGCTTTACTTCGTCGGTACCCGATCGAGATACCCGAAGGTTGTGGTCAAAAACGGCGACTATGTAACTTGGCTCGCTGCCGCCGGGCATCAGCGCGTGGGCGAACGCTCGTCGGTACGAACAACTCTGGCACCGAGGTCACCGATTCCTTCAACGGGCCCACCGCCAAGCCTCACGTTGTCACCGTCGGGTCGAAGACGATTATGCCGATCGAGACCGGACAAGAACCATTCGACGGACAGCCGGTCCTTGTCGACACCAACCGCAGCCTGTTCTTCATCACGACGGAATACACACGGGTCCAGCACTTCGAATGTCACCAAGGTGCAGATCTTTGAGTTCAATCCGTCGAAGGGCACGGAATCGAAGATCGCTTCCCTGCAGCACGGCGAGAGGAACCGTTCAGGCAAGTGTCGTGTTCGAGGGTGCGCTGTACCTGCTCATCGGGGGCCAGAGTTTGTCCGCGACCTTGTACCGAGTACGCCCGTAACGATCGATCCGGGCGGCTGGGGAAGACAGAAGGCACGTGAACCGACCGATATTCGAATTTGGGTCAGGTTTCAGCCGAGTCTTCGAAGCCCGTTCCTGGCTAGTCGCCCGGCTCCTCGCAGACGATGTCCTGCCTGCCGCTCGACGAACCGGAAAATCCGGCTGAGGTCGAACCGAATACGGTCGTCACGAACCATCCCGACACGTTGTTCCCCGGACTCAGGGTGCTTCGGCATCGCCGGTGTTGAGTCCACCGGAACAATCCGATGACGACACGCTCGACGACTGGGATGAATAGTCGTCATAAAGCGTCGCGGAGATGGTGATCATGCAGCTGGTCTGGCCGGGTGGAGGCGTGATCGTCGTCTCGAAGGTGTTGCCGTCGGCGGCGACACCTGAGAGCTGAAACGACCAGGACCCGAAAACGGACGCGACCGAGTAACCGTACTGATCGACCGTATTCGCAGTCACGGTGTACGTGGCGGAGTAGAGAGTGTAGGTGCCGTTATCGAGCCCGTACGTCGACCCGCCGTTTGTGATGTTCTCCGATGTCGACGTCGAGTAAGAGTTGATCGTTGCCTCCGAGGTCTCGAACGGATCATTGGCCGTCGGGGCGTCTGGCTCGTAACGAGCGGTGACGGAGTGCTGGCCGAGGGTCATGTAGTCGATCGTGCACTCGCCGCTCGTCACGGTGTCGCCGACGTCAGTCGAACAGGCGGGCGAGCCACCGCTGAGGAGCTGCAGGACTCCGTCTGGCAGCTTGCCGATCGCGTCGAGATCGACGGATGTCTGGTCGGCGGTTGCGATCGCATCGGCGGAATAGGAGTAGGTCGCCTCGAACGGATTGACCGGGCTTTGCGTCACGCTGGGACCGACACTCGCCGAGTACGTGATATCCGGAGCAGCCTCGCTGACCGTCCAGTGGATGACACGCGTGTGCGCGCCGAAAACGGTCAAGGTGACGAGCCAGGACTCCGCATTGGGCGAATCATTCATCTCGAAGCGGTTGGAACGAGAGACGATGCCTGGGCCGCAGGGCAGGGATTTTGCAAATCCCACGATGCTCGGAACCGAATCCCATGAGCACCGCGTCCGGCTCGCCACTGCCGCCGAAAATTCCTCGAGCCCGCCGACGGCCGACAGGTGACGGGGCGGAGCATCGCGTGCCTTGGCGGCGACAGCCGACGCCGGGTGTACGCCGACGGACAGCGAAAAGAGCAGGGCGACGACGGCAAACGCCGTCGGCACCGGCACCTTCACGTGTCGCTGCACCTGGCGGACGAGACGCCAGGTTTGCGAACCGGCGATCTCGGCCCCTCGATCGAGGTCCGCGATCAAAGGATCGAGACGGTCCTGGTGATGCTGCGGCCGCCGTTGACGGTGATCTTCAGCACGGCGACGACCGGATGGCTCTTCGCTCGAGCGAGCAGACTCTGGCCGAGCGCGCCGAGCGACAGGTGAAACGTCAGTCTTTTCAGCTTTCCGAACTTGTATGAACCCCGTCCGAGCAGGACTTCCTCTTTGGTTACCTTCGTCCGCGACTCGGATTTGGACGGCACGAGGACCTGCTCGTCAATCGCCGCCTTCCCTGAGCAACCAACGTTGGAGCAACCGAGGGTGAGGCGCAACGTCCCTTTCGTGACGACGAATCGTGAACCCACAACCGTTATCCGCGGATTCGAAGCGATGAATACTGCGGGGTCGTCGGTGAACTCCACGGTCAACGTGCCGTCTTTGTCCGCTGCTTCCAAGAGGACGGAGCCCGGCCGAGGTCACCTGATAGACGACGTCGCCAGCAGACGATGCCGGGATCCACGATCGTGACCGAAACCGGCTCGGACGCGGCTGGCACCGAGCCGTCCGGTTCTTGCCAGGAAAGCGCGAACGAGAAGAGGTAGGACTTGCCCGCCGGCAACGAGCTCGCGATGGGGCTCGTGCTTTCGACGGGGTAGAGGCTGACGGTCGTGTTGGTCGGAAGCGCTCCCGTCGGGATCGTCACCGTGACCTTTGCAGCGCCGATTGGAACCTCGATTGTGGTCGCTGCGCTGCTTCCAATCACCCAAGAGATCGGAGTTCCGAAATCGACTGACGAAAGCCCCGCCGGCGGGTCCGCGTTCGGCAGGATGACGAGCGACGGGGCCGAGCCACCACGCCACCCCCGGTGCTCGGCACGGTGACCGAGATGGCCTGGGAGACCGGCTGGGCGGCCAGGTAGTCGGTGTTCCCTGCCTGGTTGGCGTCGATGATGCACGTGCCCTCAGAGGAGAATCGCACCATCGTCCCGTTTGGCCCGGATACGCCGCACACCTCGGGACCGCTCGCCGGGTCGACAGAGAACATCACCGGATTGCCAGATCCCCCGCCGGTTGCCGAGAGTGACGCAGAGCCGCCCACCGTGGCCGAAGTCGGCAGCGACAAACGCGATCGTCTGCGGGGCCTCAGTCACTGTCAGCGTCTGGCTGCTGTCAGTGCCTGACGAAACGTTGAAGTTCGAGTCGCCCCCGTAACTCGCGGCGATCGCCTGGTCGGTTCCGAGGGGAGCAGTCGCGACGTCGCAGCTCGCCGTGAAATTGGCATCCAAGGTTGCCGTGCACACCTCGGTTCCACCACCCACCGTGACGATGACAGACCCGGTTGGCAGGTAGGGGGCGGTCTCGACGTCGACCGGAGACTGAGGGGTCACAACGACGGTGTAGACGACGAACATTCCGTAGGGCACCGACGTATACGAAATTGTCAGCGATGTCGTCGTGTTCGCCTGTTTGACCGGGAGTGAAGTCGAGCCAGAGGAGGACGACGCGTAGTTCGTGTCCCCCGAATAGTTCGCGCTCAGCGTGTCGGATGATCCAGCGGGGGCGGCGTCGGATGTGCAGGACCCGATTGTCGAGTCTTTGTTCGCGACCGTCGTCAACGGCGCGGTGCAGACCGTCGAACCGTTGACGACGACCTCGGCGCTCTCGCTCGGAGACGCCCCGTAGCTGCCACTTGACGAGGCTTTGACGGTCACCTGGTAGGTGAGCGTCTCGCCGTAGGTGTAGGTTCCTGGCGTCGTCACGGTCACCGAGCTCGTCGTCGGCGCCTCCGCGACTTTGAATTCCTGCGCCGACCCGTCGGCCGCCGTGTAGTCGGCCCCATCGGCGAGGTGGGCGGTGAGCGTGCAGGTGCCGACGCCGACGTAGCTCACACTGAGCCCGCTCACCGTGCAGACCGACGTCGTCGAGGAGCTGACCGACGTCGCCCCGTCGCCGTTCGTGCTCACCGTGGCGTTGAAGCCGCCGCCGTAGGTGCCGCTCGCGGGAAGGTCGCTGATCGTCGGCGTGCTCGGCGTCGCCTGGGAGACCGTGAAGCTCTGCGGTGAACCCTCGGCCGCCGCGTAGTCGTTCCCCGCGGCGACGTGGGCGGTGAGCGTGCAGGTGCCGACGCCGACGTAGCTCACATTGAGCCCGCTCGCCGTGCAGACCGACGTCGTCGAGGAGCTAACCGACGTCGCCCCGTCGCCGTTCGTGCTCACCGTGGCGTTGAAACCGCCGCCGTAGGAGCCGCTCGCGGGAAGGTCGCTGATCGTCGGTGTGCTCGGCGTCGCCCGGGAGACCGTGAAGCTCTGCGGTGAACCGTCGGCCGCCGTGTAGTCGTTCCCCGCGGCGACGTGGGCGGTGAGCGTGCAGGTGCCGGCGCCGACGTCGCTCACTGTGAACCCGCTCACCGTGCAGACCGACGTCGTCGAGGAGCTGACCGACGTCGCCCCGTCGCCGTTCGTGCTCACCGTGGCGGTGAAACCGCCGCCGTAGGTGGCGCTCGTTGGGATGTTGGTGATCGTCGGTGTGCTCGCCGTCTCCCGGGAGACCGTGAAGCTCTGCGGTGAACCGTCGGCCGCGGTGTAGTCGTTCCCCGCGGCGACGTGGGCGGTGAGCGTGCAGGTGCCGACGCCGACGAAGCTCACACTGAGCCCGCTCGCCGTGCAGACCGACGTCGTCGAGGAGCTGACCGACGTCGCCCCGTCGCCGTTCGTGCTCACCGTGGCGGTGAAACCGCCGCCGTAGGTGGCGCTCGTTGGGATGTTGGTGATCGTCGGTGTGCTCGGCGTCTCCTGGGAGACCGTGAACGGCTCGCAAGGGCTCGGTACCCCCGAATTGTCGGCATCCGAGTACGTCGCTTGGAAGCTGTAGCTGCCGGCGGTAAGCGGGCCGGTCGCCTGCGAGATCGGCACAGTGCCATCCGAGTTGAGCGGGACGGTCTGTGGCCAGGTGTCGCCGTTGAAGCTCGTGACCGCGCCGCTGCTGTCACACGTGCCGTTCGTGAAGAAGGCGTAGCTCACCGTCGGGTCCGTCGGATTGACCTCTGTCGTGGTCACCGTCGAGGTGTCGTAGGCAGACGCGCCGACGACCTCGGAGTTCGTCCAAGCTGCGGTCGTCGACGCGTCGTAAACGGCAGTCGTAATCGTCGGCGTGTCCGCTCCCGCGGAAGAGGCCGCGGCCATCCCGATCGCTGCGGCAGCGCCCGCTGACGCCAGTAACGCTGACACCAACAACGAGGTTGCGCCGACACGTCGCGGTTTCGCGTGCCTCGGAGTTCTACGCACTGCCCGCATCGGCCGCCCTTGGCGTTCTGACCACAGAAAAAGACCCACGACAAGCTAGAAGCGCCACCGCGTCGCCGGCATCATCCATATTGACGAACGCGCGCGCCAACGTGCTCCGCCCGACCACTCGTTCAAGCCTCGTGAGTCGGATCGAATTCGTATCGAACGCGTCGTGCGTTATTGAGAACGCTACGAGTGGTAAATTCGTTGCCGGCTAAGCGAGATCCGGCTTCCGGCAGACCCACAATCTTTGCGCTGCATTCTCGAAACCGACCGCGCCGGCAAACAGGTTTGACGGTCGCGAGCTTGATGCTGTCGCTGGCACCGGGTCACCTGCACGGATCTGGCTCCGATCGCCTCATCGACTCGATCCGCTGGCAGGCGCGCGCGAATCCCGGGCTCCGAAGGCGCAGAACGCGACGCAGTTCCAGACATTGCCCGCTCAGCGCTAGCCGCTTTTGATCCGGAGCGAACCCAAGGAGGTCGGCATGAGCACGTGACGAATCCTCACGCCGCTCGGCCGTCAAAACTGACGTCGCCACCGCTTTAGGTCTCGACGGCTTACCTCTCGGGCCAAAGTCGAGATCCGACGAATTCTTCGCCGTTTCCATGACGGCAGAGCGCCCTCACTGCCCGTCACTCGTTCCGGCCCGTGAAAGAGCATCCGATTCGAAAACGGTCAAGGCGTCGACACCCGAAAGCGTGGCGCTGACGAGCACCCTTCGTGATAGAGCGACTACAAGCAACCCATTTTTCGCTAGACACTCGTGATGATTCGCAGACTCACCGCTAGTCAATCCGGCCTCTAAGCATTGTCGCGGAGTCGCACGATCCCTACCGTTCGCATTTAGTGGGCAGAACCCGCGCCCTGGCGAGCGGGCTTCCACCCATCGAAGGGGGGTTGGCGTATTGGGGAAAACAGTTAGCCGATCCCGACGTGTTCCGTTCGGGGCAAGCGAGAAGGGCGACTCACGACGATGAATCGCACCTTGCTGACTCCCGTCGATGCGTGCCACAGAGTCAGGTCTCGCCGGGAAGACAAAGGCAGTGCCAAATCTTTGAATCAAGTTCGCACAAAGGAGAACGAATGAGAAAACCACTAACGAGAATGAGGAAGTCTCGGAGCCGTCCTCGCGATGCTCATCGGGTCGTCCGTCCTCGTCGGGGCTGTTGCCGCGACGACGACGACTGCCGGTGCGTCGACTGGGGGCGACGCTTGGCTCAAGGTCTGCAAGACGTGGACCGCGTCAACGGCCGTGCCTGGTTTGACGGTCGACAACAACGCGGCGCCCTTCTGGTTCAACGTAACCGGTCCCAACGACTTCTCGACCTCGATCTGGTCGGAGGCGGGATCGTGTTCGTCGCCGATCGAGGTCACCTCGGGCGACACGTACATCGTCAGCGAGGTGGTCGAGCCCTGGTATCAGGAAACGGCGATCGGGCCGGGACCCGCTACTCCAGCGAGTGACCTGAGCTTCGACTCGACGCTTCTGCCGGGTTACGCGCGGTCTCTGTGACCGTTCCGGCTGACGGCGACACGGCCGCGGTCGAGCTTCACCGACGAGCTCGTCACCGGCCAGGAGAAGCTCTGCAAGTCGGACGTTGCGGGTGACAATCTGTCTGGAACCTTCAACTTCGACCTGACGAACACCAATGCCGAGGAATCCGGCTCCGGGGGACTCACCTTCGACGTTCCGGATTCGGTGACGATCCCACAAGGCGGCTCGGCGTGCAGCTTGCCGGTAACGGTGCCGGCAGGCCAGGTGGAGACCACCGAAGACGGGACGAACCTGTATGTCGTGGGCGTCACCGCCAGCATCAGCGGCGATCCGGAGTCCGTCTGGCAGGACGACGTTGACGGAGCGTCAGTGACGTATGTCGACCCGCAAACCCCGTCCAACTACTTCTCGGACGACTCGCCGGCGCTGGTCACGATCGTGGACTACACGAACGCGACCGTCGGGCTCGAGATCTGCAAGTACTGGGACGGCGACGCGAGTACTCAGCCGCAAGGGGCGGAAACGACGTACTCGTTCACCGAGACAGTGTTGAGCGGCGTGGCTGGACCGGACACGGCACCCGCCACCTTCAACCTGACGGCGGGAAGTTGCGAGATAACCGCTGCTACCGCGCGGGTACTGAGGTGCAGATCACCGAAGGGCCCACGCCGGGCACGGAAGTCTACTCGATCGACGATTCCGGGTCATTGTCAACGCTGACGAATTATCCGAACGACGCGACCCGCACGACTGAGGTCATCGTCGGCGCGGAGACCGGGCAAGGTTCATCGCCAGAAGCGAGCTCGACCACCAACTCGGCCGAAGTCGACTTCTACGACGGACTCGCCTACCCCTCGACGCTGGAAATCTGCAAGAACGCGCCGGAGGGAACCGGGCCGTACACCTTCACGGTGGCGGGACCGCAGTACGTCTCAGAGTTCACCTCCACGGGTACCGTGACGCCGGGTTGGTTCTACGGCGAGATTGCACCTGGATCATTCACAGTCTCGGTGCCGGCGAACTCGTGTGAGACGGCCTCCCCGACGACCTACTCGGGTGACCCGACCGACGAGTCCTTCCTGCCGTACGACAGCACGCAGACCGTGACCGAGTCGGCAACTTCTGGGTACGCCGCATCGGCCATCACGGCGAGCTTGACTGACGTCCTGGTGTGGGAAGGCAGCCCGGCTGTGGACACGGACACGGGAACGCCCGTGCTGTCGAACCGCAACGCTCGGTTCGTCCGGCACGACGTCGTCTGTGGACGTGACGATCAGCGAAGGCCCGGCGGACACGGTCCTTTACTGGACCAACGTTGACCCGCCAGCGCCAGGCACGTCGATCACCCCGGTCACCGTTGCCAACCCCGGCGGCTCGAATGCCGGCACGACGACGGCTCCGACCCTGCCGGAGGCCATTTCGGTCTCCAAGATCGTCAGCAACGAGATCACGAACCCCCATGTTCGTCCGGAGCTGACGCGGTATGAGCACAAGTACCTGCAGCTGAACAGGCAGATCAAGGCGGCCGAGAAGGCCCTACGCAGCTCGAAGCTGACGAAGGCACAGCGCATTGCGCTGCTGCATCGTCTTGCTCACCTGCGGGCCATGCGGTCGCGCCTCGCGCTTGAAATCGTGAGGATGACGCTGTAGGGCTCGACCCAAGTTGTGCCGCTGGAGACGGAGCGACCTCAGTCGCCCCGTCTCCACGGCGCAGGGATTAGCCAAAAGCAAGAGGAGGGGCCAGCCGAGATTGGCCCCTCCTCTTGGTCTCTTCCTAACTCGGTCGACGAATTCATCAACGTTGATGGTGCGAGAAAGCCCCGTGGCGAGCATGCTGACGAGAGAGCTTTAGTCCACACTGGGCTGACAGGGCATAACCAAAAAGGGCTTCGTAAACAGCTGGGGGTCCTCACTCGTCCAAGGGAGTGAGAGGTCGGGAGTTGCAGCGAACCGCAACACAAACTGTGCGTCGAACAGACGAGGCGCCACCGCGTGCGGTCGCGGACCTGGGAACGCGCCAGCGCAGGGCACAAGCGTGGTTCGACCAGTCGCTGAAGACGATCATCGACGACCTCAGCGACGGAGTCCTCGTCGTCAACGCCGCCGGCCACCGCGTGTACTCGAATCCCTCCCTCGACGACCTCGTTGGCGCTGACGCCTGCCAGCCGCTCGATACCTCCGATCCGCCGCCGTATGTGCCTCGCGACCAGCGGCTCAAGTACCTGCGCATGCTCGAAGCGATGGCGTCGTTGCTGTCCGTTGAAGGCTCTGGCGCCGCCTCGACGCGCTTCGAGCTCCTCACTCGGGACCGCGGTCGCGTTCGGGTTCGCATGACGATCAGCGCCTTCCCGAGTGCGGGCCGAGGACGCTTCGCCGTCTGCCTGCTCACCCCCGAAGCAGAGCGCGCTGACGACGGGGGTTCCTTATCCAGCCTCGAGAACCGGACGGCATCCAGCGGCGAAGCGGCGGCGGGCCGCGAACGGTTCGCTGACTCGTCTGTGAGTATCGAACCATTCCGTTGGCCGGACTCGCTCACCAGGCGTGAGCGCGACGTGCTGGCGCTGCTCCTCGATGGGCGGCGCGTGGCCTCGATCGCGCGGACGCTCTACCTGAGCGAACACACCGTCCGCAATCATCTGAAGGCGATCTTCCGCAAACTCGGCGCCCACTCTCAGACCGAACTGCTGGACCGGCTGCGTCCAATCGCCTGAGCTGCGCGGCCCCAGAACGGCCCAGCGAGAGAAAGTCCCTTCGGTCGTCGGTTGCGACGGTGTTCTCGACCGATTCACCGTTCCTTCAACCGTCGGCACATTCGTTCACACGTCGACGCTTCGTGTCAGCGCATCGCCCCCGGCGGCGAACCCCGGTTTGATCCTCTGATCAATCAAAGCGAGGCGCTCTTCGAATGGGTAGAAGGCGCTCTTCATCGCGTTGATCGTCAGCCAGGAAAGATCCGACCAGCCCCAGTCGAAGGTCTCCGCGACCTTCGCGAGTTCCGAAGAGAGCGTCACCCCGCTCATCAGGCGATTGTCCGTGTTCACGGTGACGCGAAAGCGCAGGTTGAACAAAAGACCGATCGGGTGCTCGGCGATCGAGGCGACGACGCCGGTGTGCACGTTCGAAGTCGGGCAAAGCTCGAGCGGAACCCGACGGTCCCGCACGTAGCTCGCGAGCCGGCCGAGCCGAGTCGCGCCATCTGCCTCGACCGTGATGTCGTCGACGATGCGGACCCCGTGGCCGAGGCGCTCGGCGTTGCAGTACTGCAGCGCCTCCCAGATCGACGGCAGCCCGAACGCCTCTCCGGCGTGCAGGGTTGAGTGGAAGTTCTCGCGCTGAATGAACTGGAACGCGTCGAGGTGTCGCGTCGGCGGGTAACCGGCCTCCGCGCCGGCGACGTCGAAGCCGCAGACACCGAGGTCGCGATAGCGCACGGCGAGCTCAGCGATCTCGAGCGAGCGGGCCGCCGTGCGCATCGCGGACAACAGCGCCCGGACAACGATCGGCCTGCCGGCGGCGGCGGCCGAAGCCATCCCCAAGTTGAAACCCGAGAGCACCGATTCCACCACTTCGTCGAGCTCGAGGCCGGCTTCGGTGTGGAGTTCGGGAGCGAAACGCACCTCGGCGTAGACGACGCCGTCGAGGGAGAGATCCTCAACGGACTCGAATGCGACTCGCTCGAGGGCCCCTTTGTGCTGCATCACGCCGACGGTGTGCGTGAAGCTCTCGAGGTATCGGACAAGATCCCGGCGAGGGGCCTCGGATACGAAGTACCGACCGAGCTCGGCAGGGTCGGTCGTGGGAAGGCCGCGATAGCCGAATTCCGACGCGAGTTCGACGATCGTCTCTGGGCGCAGGCCGCCGTCGAGGTGGTCGTGCAGCAGCACTTTCGGCGCCGCGACGATCTCGGCAAAAGAAGGGCTCCTCGACGGCACGATCCAACGGTATCGGGAAGGTGCCGGACCGTCGAAGCCGCGTCAGCCGATCCGTCGAAGGACGATCGGCGACTGATCGGGTGGCTGATCGGTGATCTCGATCGCGCCGTCGAGTGCCGCGAGCGCCCGGCCAAAGCGGTCCTCGCTGTCGGCGTGCAGCTCGAGGATCGATTGACCGGCCTCGACGGCGTCTCCGGGCTTCGCCAGACAGATGACGCCCGCCGTCGGAGAGACGGGGTCTTCTTTGCGTTGCCGGCCGGCGCCAAGCCGCCATGACGCGACGCCGACACCGCGGGCATCGAGCCGAGCTAGGTAGCCGGAGCGGTCTGCGGTGACGTCTTTCTTGTGCTTTGCGACCGGAAGTGGCGCCTCGGGGTCGCCGCCCTGCGCGGCGATCATTGCCCGGTACCGGTCGAGCGCGAAGCCGTCTCGCAGCACCTGCGCCGGATCGGGGCCCTCGACGCCGGCGAGCGCCAGCATCTCCCTTGCGAGCGCCAATGTCACCTCGACGAGGTCGTTCGGCCCGCCGCCCGAGAGCACCTCGACCGACTCTTCGACCTCGAGCGCATTGCCGACCGCGTGGCCGAGCGGCGTGTCCATCGCCGTCAGCAGCGCAGTGACCTTCAGACCGTGGCCTACACCGAGGCCGACCATCGCCCGGGCGAGCTCGGTCGCCTGGTCGACGTTGGTCATGAACGCGCCGGTGCCGACCTTCACGTCCAGGACGAGGGAATGCGTTCCCTCGGCGATCTTCTTCGACATGATCGATGCCGAGATCAGCGGGATCGACTCGACGGTCCCTGTCACGTCTCTCAGCGCATACGTCTTGCGGTCGGCGGGAACGAGATCGGCGCCGGCGGCGCAGATGGCGCAACCGACCGTCTCGAGCTGCGCGACGAGCTCGTCGGTCGTGAGATCCGAACCGAACCCGGGAATCGCTTCGAGCTTGTCGAGCGTTCCGCCCGTGTGGCCGAGCCCGCGGCCCGACAGCTGGGGCACCGCGGCGCCGCACGCCGCGACGAGCGGGGCGAGGATCAGCGAGACCTTGTCGCCGACACCGCCGGTCGAATGCTTGTCGACCGTCGGTCGAGAGACCGCGGAGAGATCGATCCGCTCACCAGAGGCGATCATCGCCGACGTCCATTGCGCGAGTTCTCCGCCCGTCAATCCTTGGAAGAAGATCGCCATCAGCAACGCCGACATCTGCTCGTCGGCGATCGATCCTTTGACGTACGCGTCGATCAGCCAGTCGATGGCGTCGTCAGAGAGTGTCGAGCCGTCCCGCTTCTGTCGGATGAGATCGACGACGTCGAAGCTGGACTCGTCCGCGTTAGGTCGGTCCATTCGCCGGGTTGGGAATATCGGCGCTCGTGAAAGCGTCGGGGAGCAGCTCACTCAAGAGTCTCGGCGGATGCGCCGGGCCTTGGTCGACGACGAGTCCGACCGTGCCGTGTTCGACGAGGAGTTGGCGACACCTCCCGCACGGCGTGAGGAAGTCGCCGTAGGCACTCTTGATGCTGAGAGCGACGAGGGAGCTACCGGCGTTGGCAACGAAATCGGAGACCAGTCCGCACTCGGCGCACAGCGTCACCCCGTAGGACGCATTTTCGACGTTGCAGCCGCTGAAGATGCGACCGTCGGGCGCCTGCCCGGCAGCGCCGACCCGGAAGCGCGAGTACGGCGCGTACGCACGTTCGAGTATCCGATCGGCTTCGGCGCGCAGACGGTCCCAGTCGATCTCGATGACGACCTCCAAAGCTCCCCTGAACGCGCGAACAGTACACTTCGACGCCCATGTCAGACCGGGGCAAAAAACCTATCCGCGTCGGGGATGCGGTACAGGCGGCGCTCGCTGCAGGACGCGGAATTGTTGCTCTGGAAACGACACTTGTCGTGCACGGTCTTCCGCGCCCTGAGAATCTCGAGGTCGCGTACGAGCTCGAAGAAATCGTCGCGTCGACCGGCGCTGTGCCGGCGACGATCGGCGTTTTGGGTGGTGTCCCCATCGTCGGACTCTCCCCCGGCGAGATCGCGAAATTGGCGGCCGCACCATCAAAGATCGCGAAGCTGAGCTCGCGCGATCTCGGCTTGGCAATCGCTAAGGGCATCGACGGCGCGACGACGGTCGCCTCGACGATCTCGCTGGCGGCGCGAGCGGGCATCGCCGTGATGGCGACCGGAGGACTCGGCGGTGTCCACCGGGGCGCGAGCGATACCTACGACGAATCCGCCGACCTCCAGGCGCTCCACGACACGTCGGTGCTCGTCGTCTGCTCCGGCGTGAAATCGATCCTCGATGTCTCGGCGACCCTCGAACGCCTCGAGACGCTCTCGGTTCCCGTCGCCGGATATCGCACCGACGCCTTCCCGGGCTTCTACGTCCGGTCGACGCCGCACCGACTCGACTGGCGCCTCGAGTCCCCCGGCGATGCCGCCACGGCGTTCCGCGCCCACCGGACGCTGTTTCCGGCGGCGATGGTCCTCGCCAATCCGGTTCCCGAGGCCGACGCGCTCTCGGACGAAGTTCACGCCGCGGCGCTCGCCGACGCGGAAACCCACGCCGCGGCGGCAGGCGTGCAGGGCAAGGCCGTCACTCCCTTCCTCCTCGCCCGCTTCGCCGAGTACACGAAGGGCGAGAGCGTGCGGACGAATCGCGCCCTCGTGCGTGCGAACGTCCGTCTCGCTGGCGAGGTGGCGGTCGAGCTCGCGAAGAGGTGACGACGACTCGATGCTGATACGACAAGACAGCGAGGAGACTCGCTACGCCGTCGTCGTCGGCGACTTGATGACCGACCTCGTCGTGCGGTTGAAGGAGGACTTCGCCGAAGAAAGCGACACCGCCGCTCAGATCACGACCGGGCCCGGAGGATCAGCGTCGAACGTTGCGGTCTTCCTTGCTCGTGGCGACATCGCGACTTTCCTCGTCGGCACGGTCGGCGATGATGAGCACGGCAGATCGCTCGTCGCGGCGCTCGTCGGCGCCGGAGTTTCGCCTCGGGTGCGCGTCGAGGGCGGCGCTCACACCGGGACCGTCGTCTCCATCGTCTTCTCAGACGGTCGACGCTCGATGCTCACCGACCGTGGCGCGAACCTGTCACTCGACGTGGAATCGCTCCCCGAGGAACTCTTCGGCGCTGGCGGTCACCTCCATCTCTCCGGCTACGAGGTGATCGAAGAGGCCACCCGTCCGGCGGCAAAGGCGATCTTCGACCGAGCGGGTGAGGCGGGAATGTCCCGGTCGGTGGACTGCTCATCGGCGGCGCCGCTAAGGCGGATGGGCGCGGAGGCGTTCTTCGACGCGACGAAAGGTGCGGACGTTTTGTTCGCGAACCGTGACGAGGCGCACGCGCTCACCGGGTCGTCCGATCCGGCGGTGATCGCCGAAGCGCTGGCGCCACGCTACCCGAAGTCGATCGTCACCCTCGGTTCGACCGGCGTCTGCTTCGTCCAACGCGGCGTTCCCGCCGTGCTCGTCCCACCGCGCGACGCCGTCGTCGTCGACACCACCGGAGCCGGTGACGCGTTCACCGGCGCCTTCCTCGCAGCGTGGCTGCACGGCGCGGAGCCGAGGTCGGCGATCGAAACGGGTCTCGTCGCCGCGGCGACGATCGTCGAGATCCCGGGCGCCCGCCCGTGGTGATCGGGCGCGAATGCGGACGGTAGGGCTCGTCGTCGTCGGCGGGTCCCACCCGCTCTTGTCGGGATCGGCGACGCGGCTATTCCCGCGAGTACGGCTTGCCGTCGGCCGCGGGGGGCCGGACGCGGCCGACGAGGCCCGAGACCACGGCGATCGTGATCACGTACGGCGCCATCGACAAGAAGGGCGCCGGTATCCCGACATTGAGCACCGCCAGCTCGCTCTGCAGGGACTCGGCAAAGCCGAAAAGGAGCGCCGCTCCGAGCGCGCCGTAGGGGCGCCAGCGTCCGAAGATCATCGCCGCCAGCGCGACGAAGCCGAGCCCTGAGGTCATGTCGGTGGTGAAACTGCCGATCGAGCCGAGCGTGAAGTAGGCGCCGCCGAGTCCACCGAGGACGCCACCGAGGATCACGTTGGAATACCGCGTCTTGATCACGTGCAGTCCGACTGTCGCAGCCGCCCGCGGGTGCTCGCCGACCGAACGCACCCGCAAGCCCCAGCGCGTCCTGAACAGGGCGACGTTGACACCAACGAGGAGGACGACGGCTAGGTAGACGAAGAAGTTCTGGTCGAAAAGAACCGGACCGAGGATCGGGATCTTCGAAACCAGCGGAATCTTCCACGCCGAGAAGGTGACGCCGGTGTTGAGCGTGCTTTGGTAGGGCGTCAGCACCTCGTAGAGGAGGTAATTGGTGAGACCGAGCGCAAAGGCGTCGATGACGATGCCGATGATGATCTGGTCGGCGCCGTAGCGCAGTGCGAGGAAGGCGAGCAGCCAGCCGAAGAACGCACCGGCACCGGCGCCGGAAAGCACACCGAGCCACAGGTCGCCGGTGAAGGACCCGATCATCGCCCCAAGAAAGGCGCCAACGAGGAACTGGCCCTCGATGGCGACGTTGATGACGCCTGACCGCTCGCACATCATTCCCGACAGCGAGCCATAGATGAGCGGCGTTGCGCTGACGAGAGTGCCAGCCAGCACGTCGACGAAGTTGAGCTGGGTCCCACGCGCCGCCCAGACGAGGAACGCCCAGAGAAAGACGATCGTGCCGAGCGTGAAGATGGCGTACGTGCCGCGGCTGCGGCGCCACGTGAAGACCAGTGCCCCGAGGCCGGCGCAGACGATCGCGAGGATGATCGAGATCCACCGCACGTCCATCGTGACGGGCGCGACGCTGACGGCCGGCGACTGCGTGAGGATGAAGGTCGCGTGCAGGTTGCCGTCGACGCTGACTCCGAACGCCCAGAACATGACGACTGCCAGCAGCCCAAGAAAGATCCCCATGCCGTGCCGGCGACTGGACGGGACGAGTCGAGCCTCGACAGGGGCGAGATCGGCAGGGGTGACGGCGATCGCGCTCACGCTGCCCATCCCTTGGTGGCGATGCGGATTTGACCTGCCCGCGCCTCACGCAGCCGGAACACTTCGCGCACAAGCGCTGGGGTGGCCACCATGAAGACGATCACTGCCTGGATCACCGTCGTGAGGTCGATCGGGATGCCGGTCACCGCCTGCATGTTGCGCCCGCCGGAGATGAGCGCCGCGAACAGCAACGAGCCGAGGACGATGCCACCGGGGCTGTTTCGACCCAAAAGGGCCACCGTGATCGCGTTGAAACCGGTGTTGCCGCCATAGCCGGTCGAAAGGAAGAAGTCGGTTCCCGAAAGCGTGGCCATGCCCGCCATCCCGACCAGCGCCCCCGAGATCGTGAGCACGAGGACGGTGATGAGGCGGGCGTCCATGCCGGCGGTCTTGCCGGCGTCCGGGTTGAGGCCGATCACCCTGAAGGAGAAGCCCAGCCGGCTCCTTCGCATCAGCCACCAGATGACGAGCGCCATTGCCAGAGCGACGATCAACGAAAGGTTCACCCGCAGCGTGCTACCGAATAGATGAGGCATCTGAGCCGTGGTGGACATCGTCTTCGAGATCGCGTTCGACTGCCCCGGCAGTTGGAATGGTGAGATGGTGAGCAGCCACGCGAGCAGGTCGAGGAAGATGTAGTTGAGCATGATGGTCGTGATGACCTCATGAGCTCCGGTCGTCGCTTTGAGGATGCCGGGGATGAAGCCTGCGACGGCTCCGCCGAGCGCGCCTGCGACGATCACGAGCGGGATGTGGATCCCGATTGGCGCCTTGATCTCGGTTCCGACCCAAAGCGCGGCGACTGCACCTGCGATCAACTGCCCCTGTCCGCCGATGTTGAACACTCCGGTGGAGAACCCGAGTCCTACGCCGAGCCCGGCGAGCATGAGAGGGGTGGCGGCGACCAGCGTCTCGGAGATGGGATTGAAGGATTGGGTGAGACTCTGTGCGTGGGGATTGAAGATCGAGCCCTCGAGCAGCGCCGAGTAGGCCGCGGCGATGGTCGACCAGCTCTCGCCGAACGTGTGTCCCGGATGGCTCCCGATGTGCCCCCACGCCTGCAGCACCGTCGGCGAGGTGCAGAGGATCAATAACGCCCCGACGACGAGCCCCGCAAAGATCGCGCATACGGTGACCACGAGCGCGTTGGCTTCGCTGAGCCGGCGCAGCAGGTCGATGGCCCGAGAGGGCCGCTTCGCCCCGGCCGGCCCGTCCGACCGCCCCGGCTGTGCAGACACGTCAGACTGATCGAGATCGACGGTCCCCGTGTCGCTGCTCACGAGTCGGCGCCTGCAACTCCCGCGCTGGCGGCCAACGCTTCTCCGGGGTCGCCGGCCACCGCATCAGAGATGCCGGCCATCATCAGGCCGATCCGCTCCCGACCGGCGCTCGGATCGACGACGCCCATGATCCGACCCCTGTACATGACGGCGATTCGGTCGCCGAGGGCGAGCACCTCGTCGAGCTCGGACGAGACGATGAGGACCGCCGTGCCCTGGTCGCGCTCGGCGACGATCTGCTTGTGGACGTACTCGATCGAGCCGACGTCGAGGCCACGGGTAGGCTGCGACGCCACGAGCAGCTTGACCGGCCTGCCGAGCTCACGCGCGAGCACGACCTTTTGCTGGTTGCCGCCCGAAAGCGACGAGACAAGATCGTCGACCGAGCGAGCGCGGATGTCAAACTCCCGGATGCGCCGTTCTGCGTTCTCCTTGACCGCGCCGAGATGCCGCGATGCCCGACCGGCGTACGGGGGATCTCCGTACATGTCGAGCACGAGGTTGTCCGCCAGCTGCATCGGCAGCACGAGGGCGTCCTTCTGCCGATCCTCGGGCACGTGGGCCACGCCTGCGTGGAGGCGCTGGCGCGGCGTGGCGTGCGTCAAATCCTTTCCGGCCACGACGATGCTGCCGCGCAGGGTGCGGCGCAGGCCCGTTATCGCCTCCACCAGCTCTGTCTGGCCGTTCCCCTGCACGCCAGCCAGCGCCACGATCTCGCCGGAGCGCACCTCGAGGTCGACTCCGTCGACGGCGATGAGATCGCGGTCGTCGGCGACGGTGAGCTGATTCAGCTGGAGCACGACCTCACGTGGAGAGGCAGGGCCCTTCGTCACCGTGAGCTCGACGGATCTGCCGACCATCATCGAGGCGAGTTCCTGTTCGCTCGACTCGGCCGGCGTGGTGGTGCCGACAACCTTGCCGAGCCGCATCACCGTCACTTTGTCGGCGATCTCCAGCACCTCTTTGAGCTTGTGGCTGATGAACAGGATCGAGCGTCCAGCGGATGCGAGCGAGCGCATGATGCGGAAGAGAGCCTCGGTTTCCTGCGGAGTCAGCACCGACGTCGGCTCGTCGAGGATAAGCACCTGGGCGTCGCGCTCGAGAGCCTTCAGGATCTCGACTCGTTGCTGCACTCCAACCGGAATTTCCTCGACGACCGCTTCCGGGTCCACCTCGAGGCCGTACTCCCCCGACAGGCGACGGATGTTCGCGTCGGCTTTGCGACGGTCGTAGAAGACCCTGCCCTTCGTCGGCTCGAACCCGAGCATGACGTTCTCCGCCACCGTGAAAACTGGAACCAGCATGAAATGCTGGTGAACCATGCCGATCCCGGCGCGCACGGCGTCGCCCGGGTCGGAGATGCTGACCGGCTCGCCGCCGATGCGGATCTCGCCGCTGTCCGGCCGCAGCATGCCAAAGAGCACGTTCATCAGCGTCGTCTTACCGGCGCCGTTCTCGCCGAGGAGGCCATGGATCTCGCCCTCTTCGACGGTCAGGTTCACCGCGTCGTTCGCGACGAGCGGGCCGAAGCTTTTGGTGATGTCGATGAGTTCGAGCTTCATCGGGCGCCCCTTGGCTTCACGCGAGGAACCGGGCCGGTCGCTGACCAGCCCGGTTCCTCGACGTCACCGGAGCTGTACCGAACCTGCTGGGCCATTGGCGGCAGTCTGGACCGCTAGCGGCTCGGTATCAGCTGAGGTGGTTAGTTACCCCGAGCAGACTGCTGAAAGAGACGAGGTGGGCGTGGCCGCCGCCGCCGGGTAGCTGCACGGATTCACCGAGATCTTGCCGCTCTCGATGCCCGCCTTGATGGTGTTGAGCGCCGACGTCACCTTCGCCGGGATCTTGCTGGCGAAGTCGTGGTACGGAGACAAGGAAACGCCGTTGTTGGCGAGGTCGCCGACGTAGAAACCGCTCTTGAACGTGCTGTGGGCAGCCGCCAGCACTGCTGTCTCGACCGAGGGCAGGATGCCCTTTGTCACGCTCGTGATGAAGTACTGGCAGCCGGGCGCGTCCGAGACGCAGCCGTCGGTGTCGACCCACTCCATCGTGACCGAGCCCGGGCTGGTGGCGTCAGCAGTCTTGATCGCCGACACGGCGCCGAGACCGACGCCGCCGGCCACCGAGAAGATCACGCTGGCACCCTCGCCGATGAGGGTCTTGGTGTTCGTCTCGCCGAGGCCGGTGTCGGTGAAGTTATTGGTGAACAGCCCATTACCGGTGTAGTTCACGGCGGTCCGGCCCTTCGAGGTTGGATACCAGCCGTACACCTTCACCGACTTGTGATTCACCTTGTCGTAATAGCGCACGCCCGCCACCCAGCCGTCCATATAGATGGTGACGGTCGGGATGTTCATGCCGCCGAACTCGCCCACAGCACCGTCAGGCGCTATCGAGTTCGACTTGGCCTCCGCGGCAGCGAGGTAGCCGCCTAAGAAGGCGTCCTGGTTCGTCTCGTAGGCGAGGTTGTCGACGTTCTTCAGGGGTTCCTTCTCGGTACTGCTGAATCCGGGGCAACCCGCCGCAACTCCGCCCGGGCAGTCGACGATCGCGAAGTCCGTCTTCGGGTTCGCTTTGGCTGCGGTCTGGGTGGCCGCGGCCATGTCGAAACCGACGGTGACGATGATGCCGCAATGCTCGCTCAGGAAGTCGTCGATGTTCGGCGTGTAGTCGCTCGTCGAACTCGACGAGAGGAACTTGATCTTGATGTTGCTGTCGGCCTTGTTCGCCGCCTCCAACCCGGCGTAGGCCGAGGCATTGAACGACTTGTCATTGATGCCGCCCGTGTCGGTCACCTCACAGGCGAGGAACTGCTTCCCGCTCTTGGCCGTGATCGCTGTCCGCGCGGCTCTGGTGGTTGTGGCGGAGGCAGCGGTCGAACCGTAGGCGACGAGCGCCAACCCGGCGATCACCGCCAGCCCGATGCTGGTTGCTGCCCTGCACGTAATTCTGGTGGGTTTCATGTTTTAGCGGCTCCCTTCCCCCCGCGGGACATATGAGAGGAGTTTGGTGGACGTCGTTTGTAAGAAACGCGTTGCAGGTTCGTAACGTAGCGCCCGCCGGGACCGGTCGCTTGGCTGACCAAACACTCCCCCAAGGAACAGCAAGATCGCAACCGATGCGGCGCTCGCGCCCCGAGCCGGCATAGGCCGACTCGGGGCGCGCCCCCCAGAATCGTCAGCTCGCCGGGTACGAGTCCGGGTCGACCGAGATCTTCCCCGCGATTATCCCTGCACGCAGCCTCTGGATCTCTTTCCGCACCGAGGCTGGGATGACGTTCGCGTAGTCATGATAGGGAGCCAGCGCGACGCCGTTATTCGCGAGCGTGCCACGGTAGTTCCCGCCCTTGAACTCCCCGGAAGCGGCGAGCAGTACGGCGTGCGAAACCGACGCGACGATGCCCTTCGTAACGCTCGTGATGAACAGCGGACAGTACGACGGATGAGAGACGCAGCCGTCTGTGTCCGCCCACTCCATCGTCACGCCCTTATTCTGCGTGACCGAATCGACGGCACCAAGGCCGACCGCGCCGGGTCCGGCGACCGGAAAGATGACGTCTGCGCCCTGTTGGATCTCCGACAGCGCGTAAGTGCGCCCATCGGCCTCGTTCGTGAACGAGAGGGTGAACAGGCCCGAGCCGGCGAAGCTGTGCTTCGCGCGTCCGGGCTTCGGGGTCCATCCCAACGCGACGACGTGTTTGTGGTTGTGCTGGTCGTAGTAGCGAACACCGGCTACCCAGCCGTCCATGTAGATCGTCACGCTCGGGACATTCTCACCGCCGAAGGTGCCAACCGCGCCAGTCTTGCTCGTCGCCGCGGCAAGGTAGCCGCCCAAGAACGCCGCCTCATTCGTCTCGTACGACAGCGCGAGCACGTTGTTAATGGGCGGCGTGTACTCGTTATCGACGATCGTGAAGTCCTGCTTCGGGTACTGCGCTGCGGCCTGCTGTGTCGCGGAAGCCATCGGGCCGCCGACCGTGACGATGATGCCGCACTTGCGCGCGACGAACATCGCGATGTTCCGCTGGTAGTCGCTCTTCGAGGACGACTGCAGATTCTCGATCTTCATCAACGGGTCGGCATTCTGCGCGACCTGCAGACCTTCCCAGGCCAGCGCGTTGAATGACCGGTCGTTAATACCTCCGGTGTTGGTGACCTCACACGCGAGGAAGCTGGACGAGTAGCTGTGGCTGGTCACCTCGCTCGTTCGGTGCGAACGATTCGTCGCCACCGCCGCCGCTCGGATCGAGATCGTGCTCATGGCAAGCGCCAACGCCCCAAAAATAAGGAGCAGCCGCGCCGATGGCCATCGGCGGGTTCGGCCAGCGACGCGCGGGTGCCGCTGGCGAATTGAGTCCACTACCCCTCCTCGGAACTGCATCGACGTCGCTCAAGCGCGACCATCGGCGCTGGATGGAACTCACCACTCTCTCGGCGGCATGCCGTCGTTGATTCCGAACCGCATTCCGAATTGCTACGAGGACGTTACTACCGTCGCCAAAAGTGTCACGGGGCGCGTCGCGCGTTGCCTCCGACGCAATCGCGGAGCGCGACAGTTGAGGGCGTCGCGCGGCGTCGCAGATAGCCTCTGACCTCGTGGTCGACCACATCCTCTTAGACGTGATCGAGGCGATCCGGGACTCGCTCGAAGGGGCCCTGTTGGAACAGCAAGCCGTCGAAGAGAGATTTCAAGTCGATGTCTTTCTCGGCGACGTGAGCTTCGAGACGTCCTACTCACTCCCGGGCGAGGGGCGCTTGCCGCGAGTGCGCGCCGACCTCGCGCTCGAGTGGGCGACGTGGAGCCAGAGCGCCTACCGGTCGTGGTCGATCGGCGAAGCGTTGCCGATCCCGCCCGAGGTCTCAATCGAGGTGACGCTGCGCGTCCAGCGCCTCGCCACTGCTCCGGACAAATCCCTCATCCTCGCGACGCTCGCTGACGACGCGCCGATGATTGGCGAGGAGCCGCTTGTTCGCGACGCGATCAGCCTGGAGGAGCGAACGGGGTCGACCAGCGCGACGCCGTCGTACGCGCTCGACATCCCTTACCACACCAGCTTGAAGCTGCACGAGACTCACCTCGAAGACCCCGATCGGCTCGAAGAGGAGATGGCTCCCCTCGGACGCTGGATCGCCTCGGCGCTCGTGCGCCTCGCCGACATCGACTTGCCATTCCTTCCCAGGGGAGAAGGCGGGCCGGCAACGTAGATCTTCCGCCCGGCGCCGACGTTCGTGGTCGCCGAGCAAAGAACTCATCGGACAGCCGACCAGGCCTCGATGACGAATCCTTCAACTGCGCCGCGACAACAGCGCTCGCCGGGCTCATACGGCTTGCGCCGGTGTTGATCATCAGCTTTGGAGATCCCGCGCGGTCAGATCAGCGCCCGGGCATGCGCGAGCTCGGCGAGCGAGGTCTCCGGGCGCGCACCGAGGTGGCTGATCACTTCCGCCGCGGCAAGGCTGCCGAGCGCAGCGGCTCTGACCGGGTCGATCGTGTGGGTGACGCCGTAGCAGAACCCCGCGGCGAACAGGTCGCCGGCTCCGGTGACATCGATGACGTGTTCCACGCGATCCGCCGGCACGTCGACGACGCCGCCCTCGAAGCCGACGATCGCGCCGAGCGATCCGCGAGTGACTGCGACGACGAGGTCGTCGCGCGCCATCGCGCGCATCGCGCGGTCAACACCTGAGGTACCCGTGAATTCGAGGATCTCCGACTCGTTCGCGAACACGTAGTCGACCGCTCCGGAACAGAGATCTTCGAGTACCCGACGATGGCGTTCGACGAGCCGCGCGTCCGCGAGCCCGATCGCAACCTTGGTTCCAGCGGGGCGCGCCACCCCGAGCAGTCCGGCGACGAGCGCCTCGGCGTCGGGAAGATCGAGGACGTAGCCGTCGAAATAGACGAGCGACGATTCGGCGATGACGGTCGCGTCGATGCCTTGTGCGTTGAGCTGTCCGCCGACGCCGAGAGCCGTCGCCATCGTGCGCTCGGCGTCGGGGGTGACGATGACGTAGCAGCGCCCGGTCGCCATCTCGTCGCCGTCGGGGTCGAAGGGGAATCGCTGCAGCGCGGCGTGAACTCCGGCGGCCTCGAGATCGGCTTCGTACTGTGCGCCGAGTTCGTCGGTCGCGACGGCGCCGACGAAGGCGGGTCTCCCGCCGAGTGAAGCGATTCCGACGGCGGTGTTCGTGACGGTGCCGCCCGGCACCTGGCGACCATTTCCCACCGCGCTCCGCAGCCGGTCCGTCGTCGCGATGTCGACGAGCGTCATCCCGCCGTGGCGCAGCCCGGTGGCGGCGACCGTCGCCATGTCGGCGTGCGCCAGGTGATCCATCAGCGCGTTGCCGACGCAACACACGTCGAAGCGGCGCTCACCCTTTCTCGCGCGCGCCGCCGCCGCACGCGCCAAGGTCGTCACGATGGCACGTTACTGGCAGGGTCGAGCATCACAGCGGGCTTGGAATCTCCTTCGACGCTGTGTCCAGTAGCCTGCTCCGACCGTGGCTGAGACGGGAGCACCCGCGCCGTACCGCCTGCCGAGAACGGCGATCCCGGTCCGCTACGACCTCGAATTCGCCCCCAACCTCGATGCGGCGACGTTCACCGGGTCCGAGCGGGTCGAGATCATGCTCACCGAAGCGACCACCGAAGTCGTAATGAACGCGGCGGACATCGAGATCATCGAGGCTTCGATGGCGCCCGGCTGGCTGTCGAGCGGCGAAACCGGTGCGGCGACGGCGGCACGCATCGAGATGGAGCCCGAAGAACGGCGCGTCCACTTCGCCTCCCCCGTCTCGTTGGAGCCCGGCCCGTACACCGTCTCGACGCGCTTTTCTGGCGTGCTAAACGATCTGCTGCTCGGTTTCTATCGCAGCCGCTACGTCGACCACGATGGCAACGAGCACACCGTCGCGACGACCCACTTCGAAGAAACCGACGCCCGACGGGCCTTCCCGTGCTTCGACGAGCCCGACATGAAGGCCGTCTTCGGCATCACCCTCGTCGTGCCGAAAGAGATGTTCGCCGTGTCAAACGCCCGCGAGATCTCGTCAGAGGACCTCCCGGACGGCACGCGCAAGGTCCGTTTTGCCGACACGATGAAGATGTCGACGTACCTCGTCGCGTTCGTCGTAGGACCGTTCATTGCGACGGACCCGATCGACGTACTCGGCACGCCGGTACGCATCGTCCACCTGCCGGGCAAAGAACAGCTGACGCAAATGTCGCTCGAGTTCGCCGACCACGCGCTGAGGTTCTTCACGGACTATTTCGACATCCCCTACCCCGCCGACAAGCTCGACATGGTCGGCATCCCCGACTTCGCGCAAGGTGCGATGGAGAACGTCGGGTGTGTCACCTTCCGGGAAGCGGACCTGCTCGCCGACCCCGAGCACTCCTCGCTCTCAGAGATCGCCCGAATCGCGGAGGTTGTCGAACACGAGATCGCCCACATGTGGTTCGGGGACCTCGTCACGATGAAGTGGTGGAACGGCGTCTGGCTGAACGAGGCGTTCGCGACTTTCATGGCATTCCTCTGTCACGACGACAAGTACCCCGCACAGGAGCCGTTCCTCTTCGCGGTGGCGCGCTACTGGCCGGTCGCCTTCGCGAACGACGGGATGAGCTCCACTCGGCCGATCGAATTCCCCGTCGGCCGACCCGAAGAAGCGACCTCGATGTTCGACTCGCTCACCTATTACAAAGGCGGCGGCGTCTTATGGATGATCGAGCGGTACCTGGGCGGCAACCGCTTCCGTGACGGCATCCGGCGCTACCTGAAAACCCACGCCTACGGCAACGCCGAGACGACGGACTTGTGGGACGCGCTACAAGAGACGAACCCCGACGTGCCGGTGCGGGCGCTGATGGACTCATGGATCTTCCAAGGCGGGTACCCACTCGTCAACGCCTCGTGGCACGACGGCACCGTCGAGATCACCCAGCAGCCCTTCTCGTACCTGCCGGCCGATATCCTCGCCGCGCGGCCGTCGGCGATCGGTTCGGACTGGCTCATCCCGGTGCTTTCGTGCGCCCCTTCGCGCGCTGACGCGACGACCCGCGTCATCCTCGAAAAAGCCCCGGAAGCCCTCCCTGCCCCCGAGCTCCCCGTGGTCGTGAACTGCGGTGGCTCGGGTTTTTACCGCGTGCGCTATGACGAGACCCTGCGCAGGGCGCTTCTCGCAAACCTCCCGCTCCTGCGGCCGATCGAGCGCTACTACCTCGTCTCGGACATCTGGGCGACGACGCTCGCCGGACTGACGAGCGCCGCCGAGTTCTTCCAGACGATCGACACGCTCGAACATGAGGAGAACCCGTACGTCTGGACGATCGCCATCTCCGCGCTGCGAACGATCGACCTCGTCGTGCCCGACGAACTGCGCGATGCCTACGCGGGGTACCTGCGTCGAAAATTGCGTCCGAAACTCGATTACATCCGGTGGAGGATCCAGCCCGGTGAGACCGAGCAGACGTCCTACCTGCGCGGGCTTCTCATCGGCACGCTCGGCACGATCGGCCGCGACGAAGAGGTCATTTCGGACGCCTACGCCCGCTTCCTAGCCGATCGGACAACCGGTCGCGAGATCGACGCCGACAGCGCCTACGGGGTGCTCTCGGTCGTGGCGGCGCACGCGAGTCGGGGGATCTACGAGACGATCCTCGACCGTCACGCTCATCCGACTTCGCCGCTCGACGAGCACCGCTACGAGTTCGCGCTCACGTCGGTCACCGATCTCGGACTTGCGCACGAGATCTTCGAGCTCGCACGCAATCAGCTGCGCAATCAGAACGCGCCATTCATCTACGCCCTCATGATGCACAAGCGCGAGACCGCCGTCGCGACGTGGAGATTCGTCGCCGAGCACTTCGACGAACTCGAATCGAAGTTCCCGCCGAGCTTGGTCGTGCGCATGTTCGAGGGGATCCCGAGCCTGGTCGACGTCGACGCCGACGGTCGCTCCCTTTACCTCGACGAGATCCGCGCCTTCGTCGACGCGAAGATCGGCGACTCCCGTCGCCGATTCCTCGATCAACAGATCGAGGAACTCGAAGTGCACCTCCGGCTTTCACAAGCAATCCGATCCGACCTCGCGGGCCTCCTCGCCGACGGCTAGTCAGTCGCCGTGAACTTCGGCGTTGTTGCCGCGACCTTCGCGGTCGTCGTACCAGCTGAGTTCCCGGACAAAACGTTCATCGCCGCGATCACGATCTCTTCGCGTCACCGGCCGCTGCCAGTGTTCTGGGGAGTGCTTCTCGGACTCGTTGTCGAAGCGGGCATCGCAGTCATCGCTGGCGGACTCCTGGCGCTCGCCCCGCACCGCGTCGTGGACGCGATCACGGCGTTCGGCTTCTTCGCCGGCGGCGCCTACCTCGCCCTGACGAAGGAACCTTCGGCGCAACGCGCCGGGGAAACAGTCTCCACCAGAGAAGATGCGCTCGTTTCCCGCGTCGATACGCGCGCCCGACGCGTGCCCTCGTCCTTCCGCCTCTTCGCAACGACCTTCGTCGTCGTGTTCCTCGCCGAGATGGGTGACCTCACCCAGATCGTGATCGCAAATCTCTCGGCACGCACGCGCGATCCGCTGAGCGTGTTCGTCGGCGCGGTCACTGCATTCGTGTTGACGAGTGCGGTCGGCGTTGTCGTCGGTCGAACGATCACCCGCGTCATTCCTCTCGGCGTGGTACGGAAGGTCTCGGCGGCGATCCTGATCGGTCTTGGCGTGTGGTCGGCGCTGTCGGCTGCGGGGGTCTGATCGCGATGACGATGCCAATACCCTCGACATTCCATCACGCAGTCGCGATTTATGGCCTTCGCTCGCGCATCTCATCGGCCGTCGAGTTTGCGCGCCCGCACCGCTCGAAGGTCTGACGTTCTGTTTTGATCGTCGCTGGCTCTTAGGATGCGGATATGCCCCCACGGCGTGGATCCGCTCAGTTGCTCGCCGTCTCGCGCGGAGACGAGCCGGCCGACCTTTTGATCTCAGGAGGTCGGGTCTTTGTGCCGGGTACGCGCGAGTGGATCGAGACCGACCTCGCGATCAAAGACGGGATCATCGCCGGATGGGGAAGACGCGAAGCAACCGACGTTGTCGACGTTGCGGGCGCGTCGTTGACTCCGGGATTCATCGAGCCGCACATGCACCTCGAGTCGACGAAGCTATGGGTCGACGAGTTCGTACGTGCCGTCCTCCCCCATGGGACGACCGCGGTCGCGGCGGACCCCCATGAGATCGCGAACGTCTTCGGCGTGCCGGGAGTGATCGCGCTGGCGCGGGCGGCTGAACACCTGCCGTTCACCTTCGGCATCTGCGCCTCGAGCTGTGTTCCCGCCTCGCCGTTCGAGAGCCCCGGTGCAGAGCTCGATCACACCGACCTAGCGGAGCTTCTCGAAGACCGAGGAGTGATCGGCATCGCCGAGGTCATGAATTTCCCCGGCGTGATCGCCGGCGACTCCGAGATGCTGGCGAAGATCGCCGAGGCCGGAACTCGACGTGTGGACGGCCACGCCCCCGGTGTCTCGGGGCGTGAGCTCGACGCGTACCTTGCCGCAGGGATCGAGTCGGAACACGAGTGCACCGGTCTTGAAGAAGCCGAGAAGAAGCGGAGGAAGGGCATGTGGATCTTCGTCCGCGAAGGATCCGCCTCGCGCAATCTGAATGCGTTGATCCCGACTGTCCTTCGCCACGGCACCGAGCGTGTCGCGCTCTGCACGGACGATCGCGAGCCCGACACCATTCTCAACGAGGGGCATATCAACGACTGCGTCCGCCTCGCCGTGAAAGCCGGGGTCCGCGTCGAGGACGCGCTCGTTCTCGCCACGGCAAATCCGGCCGAATACCACCGCTTCGACCACCTCGGCTGGCTCGCACCCGGGTACCAGGCCGATGTTCTGTGCTTCGAGGACCTCTCGAACTTCGAGCCAGTCCGGGTCTGGCAGGCCGGGCGTCTCGTCGCAGAAGATGGCGAGGTCATCCCCGGCATCGTGCCGGCGAGCGCGGCGCCCGAATGGATGCTCCACTCGGTCCACCTCGAGAACCCGCCCGGTCCGAGCGCCTACGCGCTCACGCCGCCCGTGACCGGTCGGGCCCACGTCATCGGCGTGCGCTCGCGATCGTTGTCGACGACCGACCTCGTGCTCGAGGTCAACGATCCCGCGCAGGATGTGGCGAGGATCGCCGTCGTCGAGCGACACCGCCGAACTGGGCGCATCGGCCTCGGCTACGTCTCTGGATTCGGAATCCGCCGCGGAGCGATGGCCTCGACAGTCGCGCATGACGCGCACAACTGCATGGCCGTCGGCTCCCGCGACGAGTCCGGTCCCTCGGACATGGCCGTCGGCGTCGCGCGCCTTGCTGAGATCGGCGGCGGGCAGGTGGCCGTCCTGGGCGGCGAGGTGATCGCCGAGGTGCCGCTTCCGATCGGCGGGCTCATGAGCACGGGTTCGGCACGGGAGGTCGCGCAAGGAGTCGGCGCCCTCGCCGATGCCGTCGCGAGCCGCCTCGGTGTCACGATCGAGGCCCCTTTTATGCAGCTGAGCTTTCTCGGGCTTTCGGTGATGCCCGAGCTGCGGATCACCGACCGCGGACTCGTCGACGTGACACGGTTCGCCCTCACCGACGTGACGGCCGTCTGAACCTGCGCGCTGAGCGGCGTTCGCCGCCGCCGTAGCGAGGTTTCACGTCGCGCGCCTCGACAAGGCGATGCCTTAGGACGCCAGCAGGGCGCCTTTCGACTGCAGAGCGCGCCAGACACGCTCGGGAGTGAAAGGGATCTCGTTGATCGCGACGCCGGTCGCGTCGAGGATCGCGTTGCGCACCGCCGGCGCCACACCGTCCATCGGGATCTCGGCAACCGCCTTCGCGCCGAACGGCCCGGACGGCTCCATCGTCTGGATGAGGAAGACCTCGGTCGGCGGCATGTCGTCAGCTCGAAAGATCCAGTACGGGCCGATCCGGCCGTTCAGCGGCCGCCCGTCGTCGTCGAGGACGAGTTCCTCGGTGAGCGCGTAACCGAGCGCCTGGGCCATCGCCCCCTCGACCTGGCCGCTCGCCGTCACCGGGTTGATCGCCACCCCGCAGTCGACCGCCGTGACGAGTTTTAACACCGTCACCTGTCCCGTTTCGACATCGACCTCGACGGCCGCCAGCTGCACCGCGAATGGCGGAGGAGACTGCGAAGAGACGTAGGACGCGACGGCCATGATCTGCTCGTTCTGTTCGACGTGGAAAGCGTTCAGCGCCACGTCTGAGATCGAGATCGACCGTCCGTCTGGCGCCCACGCTCTTTTGTCGTGGAGCTCGATTTCGCCGGCGGCGCCCAAACCGAGGAGACGTGCGGCACGTGCGCAGATCCGTTCGCGCACCGCCTCCGCCGCCTTTTTCACTGCGTTACCCGAGACATACGTCGTGCTCGATGCGTAGGCGCCGACGTCGAATGGCGTGAGATCGGTGTCCGACGAGTAAACAACGATGTCGTCCAGCGGCACGCCGAGAACCTCGGCGGCGATCTGCGCCAGCACGGTGTCGGAGCCGGTGCCGAGGTCGGACGCTCCGACGAGCAGATTGAACGAGCCGTCGTCGTTGATCTTGATCGAGGACGCGGCCATGTCGATGAAGGGGATCCCCGTTCCTTGGATCGCCGCCGCCAGCCCGATTCCGCGCCGAATATTCGGTTGGTCGGGTGGCCGCCTCCACTCAGGATCCGCCCGCCGCTCCCAACAGATGGCGCGCATGCCCTGCGCCGCGCACTCTTCCAGCCCGCTCGACGTCACGTGCGGCATGTCCTCGGGCGCGATCTCCTGCACACCGCCGCGCTCTCCGAGGCGGAGGACGATGTCGAGCGCGTCGCCCTCGCGGACCCAGTTCCGACGTCGCAGTTCGATCGGATCCATCTCGAGCGCGCGGGCGATGTCATCCATGTGCGACTCGAGGGCGAAAAATGCCTGCGGTGCGCCGTAGCCGCGGAACGCACCCGCGACTGCTCGGTTCGTGTAGACGACGTCACAGACAAAGCGCTTCGCTGGACAGTTGTACAACGACAGCCCGTGCTGGCCCGATACCGAATTGACGGTGAAACCGTGCGAGCCGTACGGGCCGGTGTTCGAGACGACCCTCATGTCCTGGGCGACGAGGTGTCCGTCGTCGTTCACACCGGTACGAAGCGTGATCGTTTGGGCGTGGCGCACCCGCGTCGAGATGAACTCCTCCTCTCGGGTGAGCTCCAAGCGCACGGGCCGGCGGGTCGCGAGCACGAGGTGGCCGACGATGTCCTCGATCAGCATCTCCTGCTTCGAGCCGAATGCGCCGCCGAGGCGGGGCTTTACGACGCGGATGCGCTTCACGGACAGCCCGAGCAGCGGCGCGATCATCCGTCGCACGTGGAAGGGCACCTGCGTCGATGAACGCAGGACGAGCCGGTCGTCCTCGTCGAGCCAGCCGATCGTGATGTGGGGCTCGATGGGAACGTGCTGGACCTGCCCGACGCGATACGTCGCCTCGAAGACATGGTCGGCTCCGGCGAGGGCCGACTCGAGCGCCGCGTCGTCCACCGTGCGTCCTTCGATGTGGTGGCTGAGGTTGTGCTTCGCGTCGTAGATGCCGACCGTGTCGTCCTCGTCGTGGATGACGGGCGCACCCTCAGCGCGCGCCGCGACTGGGTCGAAGACCGCGGGCAACGGGTCATAGGTGACGCGAATCAGCCGGCATGCCTCCTCGGCGATCTCGCCGGTGTCGGCAGCTACTGCGGCGACGCGGTCGCCGACGTGTCGGACCTTGTCGTCGAAGCTCACCTGGTCCCAGGGCTGGGGGTTCGGCCAGCTCTGACCGCCGGTCGCGTACTTCACGCGCGCAGTGTTCTGGTAGTGCAGCACGGCTCGCACGCCAGGGAGCGCGCGCGCCGCCGAATCATCGATCGCGACAATCCGCGCGTGCGCGAGGGGGCTACGCAGCACCTTGGCGTAAAGCAGTCCGCGCGGCTCGATGTCGTCGGTGAAACACGGGTTGCCCTTCGCGAGGCGCAACGCGTCGACCTTCATGACTGGCTTGCCGATGACGGCGCCTTCTCGCGAGTCGCCGGAAGGCACAAGTCGCGGCAGCGCGGTGCTCACCTCGGAGAGTTCGGTGATGCCCGCTGACAACGCGTCGCCGACCCGACTGGCGAGCGGCGCGACGGGGACCGCCTCGACGGGATCGAGTTTGTCTCCTCGCAGGCTCGCCGCCGCCCTCCTCACCGCTTCGACGACCTTCACATAGCCGGTCTCTCGGTCGAGAATGCCACCCAACGCGTCACGGATCTCGTCCTCCGAAGGGTTCGGGTCAGACTCGAGCAGGCGCTTGGTGGCGAGGATCATCGCCCCAGCCGAGTACCCCGACTGCAGCGCGCCGGACTCGGCGAATGCCTGCTGGATCGGATCGAGCTCCCCGGTCACGCGGTTCAACGACTCGAGCGTCGTCACCGCGTGACCCTCGGCCTGCGCCGCGAGGAGGACGTCTGAAGCAACGAGCCGTCCGTCGACGAGCACCGCCGAGGCGCCGGTCTCCCCGCTCGACGAACCGAAGCGCACACTGAAACATCCGAGTCCGCGCAGCGCACGCAGCAACGTCGTGCCGGGCTCGCACTCGACCTCGCGCAGCTCGCCGTTCACCTGCAGCGTGATCTTCATCGTCTGAGCTCCTCAAGGACCCGCCCCGTGAGCACCTCGGTGAGCGCGCGCCGATACTCGGCGGAGCCGCGAAAGTCGCCAAAACCCGTCGTGTTTTCGAGGGCGTCCCGCACCGCGGCACTTCCCCCATCGACCACGAGTTGGCCTTCGCCGATACCGGTGATTACGAGCCGGAACGCGCCGTCGGCGCACCGTCGCCCATAAACAGCGACGATCGGCCGGTCGGCTTTCGTTCGCCCCGTCCTCGCCGACGCTGTTACGCCCCTCGGGTCGATCGTCACCGCGGTGAGGATCCGGTGCGCAAGTCGGATGCGGTCGTTGACCAGATCGGCGAGGGGCATCTTCTCGCGGGCGTCCGGTCCGAGCACCACGGCGACCGCTTCGTGAAGGAGAAGCGCCGCGACCACCTCGCTGTCAGTCCTTTTGCCGCAAATGGTTCCGCCCACCGTCGCCTGTGAGCGGAGCGTGCCTGGGACCTCTCGACGGGCCGCGTCGCGCAGCGCGACGGGCGCGTCCGGGTGTTCCATGAGCAGTTGCAGCGACGCGGTCGATCCGATGTGCAACTCGCCCGGCCCGCGCAATTCGACGCCGTCGAGACCGAGCGCCTGTAGATCCACGACCGCGATCGGTTCGCCGTGGTCCCAGGTGTTCACTTCGGTGCCGCCACCGATCGCCACGACGCGGTCGTGGCTGAGGAGATCGAGTGCCTCCCCGAGCTGGCGCGGACGCCAGTATTGCGTCAGATTCGTCATCACGTCCCAGCCTGTGCGACTGAACCGTGTCCTCACAGGGCCGAAGGCCCCTCCGTCCGCATCACGGCCACAGGCGCCGGGCACGCCCGGCGAGCTCGCGATGCGCCGCCTCGAGGTCGACGCCGACAAGGCTGCCGTCCTCGACGACCCGCTCTCCGGCGACGAAGAGGTGCCGCACCCGCCGGTCCGGGCCGAGCACAAGCGCATCGGCCGGGTCGGGGAGATCGGCGACGTCCGCCATCGGCCACACCGCGAGGTCCGCCGGCGCGCCGAGCTCCAGGCGTCCGAGGTCGCCTCTGCCCAGGCACGCTGCCCCGCCAGAGGTCGCGAGCTCGATCGCCTCCGCCGAGGAGAGCGCATCGGGGAGTCCCGACCGCTGGCGCGCGAAGTACACCGCCTGTCGCAGTTCTGGCAGCAGCACCCCCATCTCGTTCGACGCGGGTCCGTCGACACCAAGGCCGACCCGGACGCCGGCGTCGATCAGTTCGCGAACCGGACAGATCCCCGCAGCGAGGCGCGCGTTCGAGCTCGGGCAGTGGGCGACGCCTGTCGACGCGGACCCGAGGCGGCCGATCTCCTCGGCACTGAGGTGGATGCCGTGCGCGAACCAGACGTCATCTCCGACCCAGCCGAACTCCTCCATCAGCTCGACCGGCCGGCGGCCGAACCGGGCGCGACAGTCGCGCTCCTCGTCCAGAGTTTCGGCGAGGTGCGTGTGCAGGCGAAGACCAAGTGAGCGGGCGAGCTCCGCCGAGGCGCGCATCAGCTCTACCGAGACGGAGAACGGGCTGCACGGCGCGACGGCGACCCGCACCCGGTCACCGTCGTTCAACCTCCCGGCGACCGCCTCGGTCGACGCGAGGATGGCGTCGATCTCCTCCACGATCGCATCCGGCGGCAACCCGCCGCGGCTCTCGCCGAGGTCCATCGAGCCGCGGCACAGCTCGAGACGGACCCCGACCGCATTCGCAGCACCGGCGATCGCGTCGAAGACCGAGTCGTCGCCGCGAGGCACGACGTAGTGATGGTCCGAAACGAGGGTCGCGCCGCTCAGCGCCAGCTCACCGAGACCGACCAACGCGGCGGCAGCGACGTCGTCGACGGTCAGTTCACCCCAGATCGGATAAAGGATCCGCAGCCACGTGAACAGGTCGCACGCCGTCGCCCGGCCGCGCGTCATCCACTGGTAGAGGTGGTGGTGGCAGTTCGCGAATCCCGCGGTCACGAGGTCGCCCGAACACGCGACTACCTCGTCGCCGCGGCGCGCTTTCACAGCACCGATCGCCGCGATCTTCCCGTCTTCGATCGCAATGTCACCGGGACTTCGCGCCCCGCGCAGAACCGTTCTCGTCGCCATCTCCTGAGTATCATGCGCCGGGACTGCGTCGCCTCGACTGAATCGATCCGGCGGGGTCGCGGTCGGCACTTTCGGCGAGGCTAGGGGGAACGTCGCTGCGACATCGTGCTCGTTCCGGTCCCGTCCAGGGTCCATTGCCCCTTGAAGTGCCCCGGTGAGGCGCGTAAGCGTTTCTTTAATGTTTCAGCCCCGCCGCGGGAGGCGCGGTGGTGTTGACGCTCGCGACGAAGGGGGTCTTGGATGACGGAGGTCCTGAGTCCAGAAACGATCGAGGCACCAGAGTCCTCCGAGGGCTATGCCCTCGGTCAGCTCGAGCAGCGTGGCATCGAGCTGATCCCGGAGTCCGAGCGGCCGATGAAGCCTTCGGGACTGTTCTTGCTCTGGGCGGGCGCCATCTGGAACGTCGAATTCGTCGTCTACGGCGCGCTGATGCTGTACATCGGGCTCTCGTTCTGGCAGGCGGTGGCGGCGATCCTCATCGGCAACCTGATGTACGCCCTGCTGGGCTTCGCCAGCCTCTGGGGTCCCGAGACCGGTACGACAGCTTTCATGGTGAGCCGGGCGCCCTTCGGGAGGAATGGCAACCGTGCGCCCTCGCTCTTCAACTGGATCACCCAGGTCGGCTTCGAGGTGGAGGGCCTCGCGCTAGTCGTGCTGTTCGTGATCGCCATGTTCGAGCACGAACACGGCACGGTGGACGCGGCCGGCAAGGCCCTCATCATCATCCTCGCCGTGCTGGTGCAGTTCATCATGCCGTTCCTCGGACATGCGACCATCCAAAAGATCCTGCGGTACCTCGCCTTCGTTTTCGTCGTCGTATTCATCATCATGGCGATCCTTGTCCTCCCGCACGCCCACTTGAGCTCGATCAAGCCGATTAAGGACTCGTGGTGGATCTGGACGACCGGTCTCGTGATCATCGTCTCGACGGGCGGCCTCGGCTGGACCGAGAACGCCGCCGACTACTCGCGCTACCTCCCGAAGGACACGCCCAAGATGAAGACGTTCTTGGCGGCAGGATTCGGTGGCGCCATCCCGTCGATCCTCCTCGAGCTGCTCGGCGTCGCCGCATTCATGGTGAGCTCGTCGGTGGCCGTGAGCGCGACGGACCTGCCGGCGTCGTTCACCGCCCACGCCAGCTGGTTCTTCTGGCCCTTCGTCATCCTCGCTCTCCCGCAGCTGTTCTCGATCAACACGCTCGACATGTACTCCTCGGGCGTCACGCTGCAGGCGATCGGCATCCCGATCAAGCGGTGGGGCTGCATCATCATCGACACGATCGTGAGCGGTGGCATCACTGCCCTCGTGATCTACAAGGGGAACTTTCTCACCGACCTGTCGAGCTTCCTCGACTACATCGTGGTCTGGCTCGGCCCGTGGTTCGGCATCCTCATGGTCGACTACCTGTTGCGTCGCGGCCAGTACAGTCGCCTGTCGCTCGCTGCCAAGTCGGGAGGAATCTACTGGCGGAACGGCGGGTTCAACTGGAAGGCGCTTTTCTCATTGGCGGCCGGGATGTTCGCCGCCATGATGTGGATCGACGCCCTTTACTACAAGCCGTCCTATACCGGGCCGCTGTCGAACGCAACTCACGGCATGGACCTGAGCTGGATCTTCGGGCTCCTCGTTGCGGCGATCGTCTACTACGTCCTCTCCTTCCGCTCGGTGCAGGGGGAGACGGCGGAAGCTCACCGCGAGCTGAGCTCTCCTCACGTGCTGGGCGGCGCGGTCTCGCAATCAGTCCCGGTGTCCCCTGGCGGGGACGTCGCGAGGACCTGAAAAACCGCTGATCGGAGCCGTGAGGCTCCTATTTTCGGGTCGGGGATTCGCCCGAGCGCTGCACCCGTCCACCTTCGGGCGCGGCGCGGGCCAGTGCTCGTTGCGGCCATCTCCAGGGCCGACAGGTGCTCGAATTCGGCGATGAGCTCGTCGACGCGGCGCTCTCTCTCGAACCTTAAGCAGGTAGCGGGCCCGCCGCTCAGGGGTGAGCGAACCGTTCATCGTCCTCGCCGTGCTCGTGCAGTCCGTCTCCGCCCACGCCCGCAGCAGTGAGTTGAGGACGTCGCGCGGCGCTCAGGCGTCCTCGGCGTCCCCCGCTTCCTTGCCGGCACGCATCGGCAGCGTCGCGCGCCAGTTCCCGTCGAAGTCGTGGAGGGCGGCCGCCACCGCGCCGGCCGTCGGCACGAGGCCGATCTCCCCCATCCCCTTGATGCCGTAAGGGGCGCGCGGCTGGGGTTCCTCGACGAGGATCGGTTCGATCGGCGGCACGTCCTTCGGTCGCAGGATTCCGAGGCTGCGCAGCGTCATGTGCGTCGGTCGTCCGTCCGTATCGGCCGGGAAATCCTCGGAGAGCGCATAGCCGAGGCCCATGTGCACCGAGCCCTGGATCTGGCCCTCGCAGAGCATCGGGTTGACCGCCCTGCCGACGTCGTGGACGGCGACCACTTTCTCGATCCGCCCTGACTCCCGGTCGACGACGACGAGCTGCGCGGCGTAGGAAAAAGCGGAGTGAATCGTCGGGTGCTCGACACCCTCATCGAGCGAGTTCGTCCAGTCGACCCGGTACTCACCGAGGTAGTCGACGCCAGGTCGGCGTCCGTCCTCGTTCGCCCGGCGGCAGGCGTCGGCGATCGCACCGGCGCCCATCAAGGTGCCGCGCGACCCGGTCGTCTGACCGGCGTCGAGTTCGCGCGAGGTGTCGACGACCACGCTGACCTTCGCCGGGTCGACACCGAGCTCTTCCACAGCCACCTGGCGCGCGACAGTGTGGACACCCTGGCCCATCTCGGTCCAGCAGTGCCGGACCTCGACTGCGCCGTCGTCGCCGAAGCGGACGACGGCCTGCACGATCTCCTTGAAGCCGTTGCCGAGACCGGCGTTTTTCAGACCGAGACCGAGACCGACCGCCTTGCCCGCTGCGACTGCGCCGTCGTACACGGGCCGGATCGTGTCGAGACAGGCGCGCGCCCCGCGGGCGCCCTCGTCCATCACCTGGCCGGGTCCCCAGACGTCGCCCGGCGCGATGACGTTGCGCGAACGCATCTCCCAGCCGCTGATCCCGACCTTTTCAGCGAGACGGTCCATGACCCCTTCCATCGCGAACTGGGCCTGGTTCGAACCAAAGCCGCGGAACGCCCCGCAAACGGGGTTGTTCGTCCGTACGGCGAGCGCCTCAACGTCGATCGCCCCGACGACGTACGGTCCCGAGGCGTGCCCCGCGGCGCGTTCGAGCACCTTCATCCCGACCGACGCGTACGGCCCGGAGTCCCCGACGAGGCGCGCCCTCAGACCGGTGAGCTTGCCGTTCTCGTCGCAGCCCGCCCAGTACTCGAGCCGGATCGGGTGGCGCTTCGGGTGCAAGTAGAGCGACTCCTCGCGCGACAGCGTGCACTTCACCGGCCGGCCGAGAAGGAACGCCGCCAGCGCAGTCTGTGCCTGGTTCGCCATGTCCTCCTTGCCGCCGAAGGCGCCGCCGTTCGAGACCTGCTCGACTAGGACCCGCTCCTTTGGCACCCCGAGGACCGAGGCGATCTGGCTGCGGTCGTCCCAGACGCCCTGGCCACCGGAAAAGACCTTCAAAGTGCCGTCCTCTTGCGGCACGACGAGCGTCGCCTCCGGCTCCAAGAAGGCGTGCTCGACGCGCTGGGTCTGGAAGACCTCGTGGATGGCGTGTGCCGACGTCGCGAGCGCCGCGTCGACGTCGCCGCGGCGATAGGCGCTGCGCGACAAGAGATTGCCCTTTAGGGTCCAGACGGCGTCCTCGTCGTCTTCGAGCGCGGCGATCGGATCGGTAAGCGGACGCAACGGGCGGTACTCGACCTCGACCAACGGGGCGGCACGGCGGGCGATCTCGCGGCTGTCGGCGACGACGATCGCCAACACGTCGCCGAGATATGAAGTGCGGCCGCCTTGTGGGATGAAGACCGGCCAGTCACGGTTGATGATCCCGACCCGCAGCTCACCTGGGACATCGGCTGCGGTGAACACGGCGCGCACCCCCGCCACCGATCGGGCCGCGGCGGTGTCGATGCGCACCACCTCCGCACGGGCGTGGTCGGCCAGTCGCAGCGCGCCGTGCAGCATCCCCGGTACCCGCAGGTCGTCCACGTAATCGCACCCACCGAGTGCGTGTTCCAAGCTGTCGTACTTGATGCCGCGGGCGCCGATGCCGCCGGCGATCTCTGCGACTGGTGTCGCTCCGCTCGCGAGGATCTCGACGGCGTCAAGGATCTTCGTGTAGCCGGTGCAACGGCAAAGGTGGGCGCCCAAGTGACGGCTCGCTTCTTCGCGCGTCAAGTCGGCGCCCTTTTTGTCGAGGAGAGATTTCACGCGCACCACGATGCCCGGCGTGCAGAAACCGCACTGCAGTGCGCCTGTGGCTGCGAAAGCCGCCGCGTAGCGCGCCCTTTCCGCGGAGTCCAAACCTTCGAGGGTGACGATCGACTTGCCGGCAGCCTTGTCAAGGGAGATCAGACAGCTCACCGACGCCTTGCCGTCGATGAGAACCGTGCAACACCCGCATTGCCCCATCGGCGAACAACCGTCTTTCGGCGACGTGATGTCGAGCTCCTCGCGCAGCGCGGCGAGCAGATGCGGGTGGTCGTGGCGGACCTCGACTTCTTCGCCATTCAGCAGGAAACGAACGACGCGCGTCTCTTCGGAGTCGCTTGTTGCGACGGTTTGCGACATGGCGTCTCCTTAGGAATGCTCAGTGTACCGAGGACACGCGGCCGGGGTTCTCCACACTGCGGATCTGAAGACCTCGTCGAAAGACATCGCAGTCCTCACCGAAACACGTGCGGCTTCACGGACTCGTCAACGTCGTCTCTGCGGAGGTTCGATCTGCGCTCGAGTCAGACGCCACGCCAGCCATCATGAGCCCGATCGCCTCGCGCGTGCTCGTGCGCGGATCGGCGGACCCGATGATCCGCCCTTCGTACATCACGACGATGCGGTCCGAGATCGTCATCACCTCGTCGAGGTCCTCCGAGATGACGAGCACCGCCGTTCCCGCGTTGCGCTGGTCGACGAGGCGTTCGTGGATGTACTGCGCCGAGCCGACATCGATGCCCCGCGTCGGTTGGGCGACGAGCAGAACGCGCGGGCTCCCGGACAGCTCCCGCGCAAGGATCAACTTCTGGATATTGCCGCCCGAGAGATTCCGCGCCGGAGTGCTGATGTCGGGCGTCTTCACCGCGAAGTCATCGACGAGATGCTCGCAGTGGCTCCGGATCACCTTTCGGCGCAGGAAACCAAACCGCGAGTACGCGCGGCTTTTGTTGTCGACGAGGATCAAGTTGTCGGCGACAGAGAAGTCCGAGATCACGCCGTCGCGCATCCGCTCCTCCGGGACGTACGCGAGCCCGGCGGCTCGAACGCGGGAGGGTGACGCGCGGGCGACCTCCTCGTCGTCGAGCAGGATCGACCCTCCAGTAACCGGGCGGATCCCGGCGACCGCCTCGGCGAGGTCCCGTTGGCCATTGCCCGAGACGCCCGCGATCCCGACGATCTCGCCCTCACATACGTCGAGATCGACACCGCGGACCGACTCATCGCCGCGATCGCCCCGGACGCGCAGACCCTTCAACACAAGCCGCGGCCTGCCGCTCGGGCGCGGCGGGATCGGGACTTCTGCCGACAACTGGTGGCCGACCATCATCTCGATGAGTTGGTCGCGCGAGGCTGCATGCCCCGGCAGCGTGCCGACCATTCTTCCCGCCCTCAAAACGGTGATGCGGTCCGAGAGGTCGAGTACTTCGGCGACCTTGTGCGAGATGAACACGAGCCCGCGCCCGCCCTCGGCGAGCTGGCGAAGGATCCGGAAGAGGTCGTCGACTTCGTTCGGGGTGAGCACGGCGGTCGGCTCGTCGAGGATCAACAACGCGACGTCGCGGTAGAGGGCTTTCAGGATCTCGACTCGCTGGCGCTCGCCGACCGAGAGCTGCCAGACGAACGCACGCGGCTCCACCTTCAGCCCGTAGCTCTCGCCGAGCTCGGCGAGGCGCGCCGACACCTCGTTGAGGTTCGTCAACGGGCCACGAGAGGACTTCATTCCGAGCGCGACGTTCTCGGCGACCGTCAGCGTGTTCACCAGAGTGAAGTGCTGGTGGATCATTCCGATGCCGTGGCGGATCGCCTCAGCCGGCGATGTGATCGCCACCGGTTGGCCCTTGATCCGGATCTCCCCATCGTCCGGGCGGTAGAGCCCATAAAGAACCCGCATCAACGTGGTTTTGCCGGCGCCGTTCTCGCCGAAGAGTGTGTGCACCTCTCCGGCGAGAACGTCGAAGTCAACACGGTCGTTGGCGACCACGCCAGGGAAGAACTTCGTGATGCCGCGCATCGCGAGCAGCGGCGCCGCACCCTCCTGGACCGTAGTGGTCGTCAAGGTTTCGTCCGCTATCACCGGGCCTCCGTTACTGGGGAACGACGACTGTCCCGTTCGTGATCTCCTTGATCAACGTCAACGCCTTTGCCTTTACAGAAGGCGCGAGCTTGTAGCCGGAGTTGAACTGGATCGACTCGCCCTTGTTGCCGAGCCCGATCACGTAGGTGGCGTCGCCACGCACGCCCGCACGGATCTCGGTGAACATTTGGATGAGGATCGGCTTCCAGTTGTAGACCTGCGACGAAACGACGTCGTGGGGCGCCAGCGAAGCCTGGCTCCACTGCGTGCCGAACCAGGGAAGGTTGTCCGCCACCGCGACACCGATCGCGCCGACCACCGACTGCGAGCTGCCCGTCAAGACATCCGCGCCGCCGGACACGAAGGTCTTCGCGGCCGTCGCCATCAGGCTGTCGTCACTGAACGATCCCGTGTAGACGGGGTGCACGTCAATCGACTTGTCGGCCAACTTGGCACCGGCGACGAACCCATCGACATACAGCTTGGCGTCGCCGGTCGCGATCGGTCCGATCACGCCGAGCTTGTGCGTCTTGCTGATCAGTCCTGCGATGTAACCCTGGACGTAACCGCCCTCGTTCGAGCTCGCCTCATAGGCGAAGATGTTCTTCCGCCCGAAGGTTGACCCAGCCGTTCCCCAGGCAAATGAGACCTTCGGGAACTGGCCAGCCAATTGCTCGACCGTCGAGCCGTACTGGGATCCGTGCGCGATGATCAGGTTGTACCCCTCCGACGCGTACTCACGGATGATGTTCGCGGCGTCCGACACGACGAACTCGTTCGCCGACACCGAGATCTGCAAGTGCTCCGGGCCCTTGAGCGCCTCGAGCGCGTTGTACATCGACTCGGTGAAGGCAAGGTCGTTCGTCGCGCTCGGCGCGACGAGTGCCACCTTCAGCGTCTTCATCGAAGTGTGACGCGCCCGGTTGCTCGTCGCGCCGGCGAAGGCCCCAGTGCCGACGGCCGCGGTGGCGAGCGCCATGGACAGCACGGCGAGCAGGAGAACCCCGCGCCGCGCGAAGTGTCGTTGCATTGTTGTCACCTCTCTATTGACTGCACTCTGACGACCGGACTCGAAAGCCACGCGAAGACGTCGCACGAAGCGAGTCGGGACCGTCGTGAATACTCGGGCTCAACCTCCTCTCTCGTAGGGCTTACCGAGAACCGCGGGCTGCCGGAAATGACGGGCGACGAGGAGCAGCACGAGGATCGTGATCACCGCCGGCACAGTCGCCGCGAGATCGGACGCACTGAGCGGGATGATGCCGAGCGCCTTCCACTCAAGCACGATCGCGATCGCGAGTCCGTACAGCACGGACCCACCCATCACCCCGACCGGACTCCAAGCCCCGAAGTAAACGAGCGCGACGGCGATGAATCCCTCGGACTGGGTGAGGTTTTCCATGAAGATGCCGTCGTACAAGAGCAACGTCGCTCCCGCGACACCGGCGAGGGTGCAGCCGAAGAGGACCGTCGACCACCGGATCTTCGCCACGCTGACGCCGACGGCATCGAGTGCCGTCGGGTTCTCGCCGGCGGCTCGCACCTTCATCCCGTACGTCGTGTGCTTCAAGACGAACCAGAGCGCTGGAACGAGCAAGAACGCGAGGTAGGTGAGCAGCGATTGCTTGAAGAACATCGGTCCGAGGGCGGGGATCTTGTCGAGAAGCGGGATGTCAATCGGGCGAGGCTCAGCGATCGGAAGCGGCGTGCCGACCAGCTTCAAGAACAGGAGGTCACTGAAGCCGAGTCCGAAGAGGTAGATGCCGATGCCGCTGATGCCCTGTTCCGCCTTGAGCGTGACGCTGACGAAGGCGGTCACCACCCCCATCACCATTCCGATCCCTGCCCCCACGAGGACCGCGAAGAAGAGGCTGCCGGTCTTGATCGCGGCGTAATACGTTCCGAAGGCCGACAGCAGCATGATCCCGTCGACCCCGAGGTTGATCACGCCGCTGCGCTGTCCCATCGTCTCGCCAAGAGCAGCAAACAGGAACGAAGCGGCGAGCGCGATCGCGGCGGCAACGGTCGAAGTCAAAGCGGCGTACGTGAGGAATTGGCTCATCGCCCGCCACCTGCCCCGATGGGCTGCCCACGCTGAGGCGCGCCGTCATTTCCCCCGGCCCCGAACGCTCCGGCGGTGACAACAGGCGTCCCGGCCGGTTCGACCGGTGACAACCGAGTCGCGACTGGAGGGGCGGAACCTCTCGCACGAGCGCGCCGGCGCATGTATTCGAGCGACACAACGAAGACGACGACGAGTCCTTCGAGCGCCGTGACCATGTCGGCTGGAACGCCCGTCGCGACTTGGAGCGCATCGCCGCCGACGAGCAGGCCGCCGAACAAGAACGCGGAGACGATCGTCCATAGCGGGCTCAAAGCGCCGAACAGCGCGACGACGATCCCGTTGAAACCGTCGGATCCCGTGAATCCAGTAAGGCTGCCGTCGGTCACCATCCGGTGAGCGATGCTCCCGAAGACGAGCATCGAACCTCCGAGCCCGCACATCGCGCCGCTGAGCGCCATGGCGAGCGTCATCGTCCGCTTCACGTGGATGCCCGCGTAGTTCGCCGCTTCACGCGAGATCCCGACCGCTCGTAAACGGAATCCAAAACTCGTCCGCCACAAAAGGACGTACGCCGCCACCGCGATGACGACGGCGATGAGGACACCGAGGTGAAGCTGGGTGCCGTGAATGAGGATCGGCAACCACGAGTTGTGCGGAAGAAGTCGCGTCTCGGGGATGAGTCCGTAGGTCGAGTTCTGCGTCTTGTCGACCATCGGTCCCGCAAGGAGATAGTTCATGACCTGGACGGCGACGAGATTCAGCATGATCGTGCTGAGGATCTCGTTGACATTGAAGTACGCCTTGAAGGCACCCGGGATGGCGCCCCAGACAGCTCCTCCGGCCGCGCCGGCGAGGAGGACAAGCGGGATCAGCACGATGCTCGGCAGGTTCGGAAGAGCGAGGGCGGTCGCCGAGCCGGCGAGTCCACCTGCGGCGAGCTGACCCTCGCCACCGATATTGAGCATGTTGGCGCGGAAGGCGATGCAGATCCCGACCCCGACGAGGAGGAGCGGGGCCGCCTTGACAGCGGTGGCGCTGAGCGCGTAGTTGCCGACGAAGGCACCGTCGAACAGCGCGTGGTAACCGGTCAAAGGATTCGCGCCGAGGGCGACCATCATGACGACTCCGAGCAGGAGCGCCACGATCAGCGAGGCAGGAAGCGCGAACCAACTGAGCAGAAACTGCTGCCAATTCAGGCGCCGAACCGACGACGGGGTAGCTCGCGATGCTGCCTTGGGCATCTTCGCCTCCCCCGCCGTTGCAGTCCGTCCCGCCACGGGCCGCTCTTGTCCGTCACCTGTTTGTAAGAAAGCAAAGCGGACAACTCGGCCGTGGCGCAGGGCCAAAAGGCCCTCGCAACGTGCCCATAAGGTCCCTGAGGCAAGCCAAAAGGGGCCGAGCCGATATGGGGCGTAGTCCGGACTGAGGCGTGCTTCACGTTCGCCAGGGCGGGTCCAAGAGCGCCGTCGATCAATCCCTAGCGCGACGATCGGCGAACGCGCCGGTTGCGATCTCTCCGACACCGAACGACACTTCTCCTCGCGCCTTTCGCGCGCGCGGCTGAGCCAAAGGGGACCGATGGCAGACCTCGTTCGGGTTGCGCTCGTTCAGCATCACTGGACCGGAGACAAGCAGTCGATGATCGAAGCGAACATCGAGCTCGCGCGCGAGGCGTCGGTCCAGGGCGCTCAGATTTTGTGCTTCCAAGAGTTGTTCTACGGACCGTATTTCTGCCAAGTGCAGGATCCGCAGTACTTCAGTTACGCGGAGGCCGTTCCTGAAGGCCCGACGACACAGCTAATGCGCTCGCTTGCCCGGGAGCTGAACATGGTGCTCGTCGTGCCTGTCTACGAAGAGGAGATGCCGGGCGTCCTCTACAACACTGCGTTCGTCGTTGACGCCGATGGCGAGTACCTGGGCAAGTACCGCAAGAGTCACATCCCCCAGGTCTACGGATTCTGGGAGAAGTTCTATTTTCGGCCGGGGAATCTCGGCTATCCGGTTTTCGATACCGCCGCCGGCCGCATCGGCGTCTACATCTGCTACGACCGCCACTTCCCCGAGGGATGGCGAGCACTCGGGCTGAAAGGGGCGCGGATCGTGTTCAATCCTTCCGCGACGAGCCGGAGCCACTCTCAGTACCTTTGGCTGCTCGAACAACCCGCCGCCGCGGTTGCGAACGAGTACTTCGTCGCGGCCATCAACCGCGTCGGCGTCGAGCCTCTCGGCGACGACGACTTCTATGGAAGCTCTTACGTCGCGAGCCCCCGGGGACTACTCGTCGGTGAAGCGGCTTCAGACTCGAAGGACGAATTGATCGTGCGCGACTGTGACATGGCGCTCATCGACGAGGTTCGCGCCCAGTGGGCCTTTTATCGCGACCGCCGTCCGGAGATCTACGGGGAGCTCGCTACTCCCTGAGACCCTCCTTGCCGCGTCACTCGCAAGCCTGGGCTCCGATCACGGATCGCACCAGGTCCCGCAGGCAATCTGTGGTCTCGTGGAACGCCCTTCGCGCGCCGTACCGCGCGAGGAGCGAGTAAGCCTCGACGCCCTCGGGAATCCCCGTTGCGACCTGTCCGGCAACGACGACAACTGGCACGCGAGCGGCCGCCGCGCGGCGCAGCACCCCACCGACGACCTTTCCAGCAAAAGAGGTCGCATCGAGCTGACCCTCGCCCGTGACGACGAAGTCGGCCGACGCCAGCTCAGCATCGAGGCCCACCTCGTCGGCGACGAGCTCGAAGCCGGCTCGCAGCGACGCGCCGAGCGCGAACAGCCCGCCTGCGAGGCCGCCAGCGGCGCCGCCGCCTTCGACCTGTTCGACGTCGACACCGAATTCCTGCCGATAGGCAGCCGCAGTTTCCTCGAGCTGTCTCGTCAGCGCCTCCACCGTCTGGGAGTCGGCGCCCTTTTGCGGTGCGAAAACCGCCGCCGCGTCGACGAAGCGAGTCTCGACGTCGCAGGCGACCTCGACCTCGACGGCGTTCTCGCCAAAAGGGCGGCCCGCGAGCGCCTCGATCGCCCCGAGTCCACCGTCGGTCGAGGCCGAGCCGCCGACGCCGACGATGATCCGCCGCGCACCGGACCTGATCGCCTCCGCGATGAGCTCGCCCGTGCCGTACGTCGTGGCGCGGACGGGGTCGTTCGCGTCGCCACCTCCGACGAGGCCGAGGCCGGAAGCCGTGGCCATCTCGATCACCGCAAGCTCGCCCTCGAGCCGCCATCCCGCGACGACCTTCGAGCCGAGTGGACCGGTCACCGTGCTTGTGCGATTTGGCCCGCCGAAGACGTCAAGACTGCCTTCGCCGCCGTCAGCAAGCGGTAGTTCACATGCCGTCCATCCGAGGTCCCGAGCGCCGTTCGCCATCGCCCGTGCGGCTTCAGACGCCGAGAGCGTGCCGCGAAACTTGTCGGGAGCAGCTACTAGCTGCATCGGCTCCCTTGACTTCGTTGTATTTCGCGATGTCTCTTTATTTACTGAGCCCACGGTTCAATGAGGGCGAGCCCGGGCCACGTTTGCGGATGATCGGCTCATAGTGCTCGACCATGCGGTACCGATCGAAGTCGAACACCGTCTTTTTGTAGCGATCGCACCAATCGAGATCGCAGACCGCGGTGACGAGCTCGTCCCGGGACGTGTACGCGCAGGCGACGATCTGACCTGAAGGCGCGATGACGCAGCTCTGCGCCAGCGACTCGACGCCTTCTTCGAGACCACCCTTGGCGGCGGCGACGACAAAGGTGCCGTTCTGGTACGCGCCGGCTTGCATGACGAGTGCGTTGTGGAAGCCCTGGAGCACGTCCTGGCTGGGATCGGGGGCGTAGTGGATCGGGGTGTTGTAGCCACAGAGGATCATCTCGACGCCGTGCAGTCCCATCACCCGGTAGGTCTCCGGCCAGCGGCGATCGTTGCAGATCATCATCCCGATGACGCCGCCAAAGGCGGACCAGACCTCGAATCCTTGTGGTCCGGGCTCGAAGTAGTACCGCTCGAGGTGCTGGAACGGTCGCCACGCCTCAGGCTCTTCGTGTCCTGGGATATGGATCTTGCGGTGCTTGCCGACGACGTCACCCTCCCCGTCAACGAGGATCTGGGTGTTGTAGTGGTGCCCGTCGGGCGTCAGCTCGGCGTATCCGAGCGAGAACCCGATGCCGAGGGAGCCGGCGCGCTCGAAAAGTGGCTTCGTCGCCGGGCTCGGCATCTCGCTTTCGAACCAGGCGTCGATCTCTTCTTGGTCCTCAATGTGCCAGCGGGGGAAGAACGTCGTCAGGGCGAGCTCTGGAAACACGACGAGCTGGCAGCCACGGGTCGATGCCTCCTCGAGCAGAGCGATGAGGCGTTCGACGACGGACTCTCGAGACTCGCCTCGCGACACCGGACCGAGCTGCCCGGCTCCGACGGTGATCTCGCGGCTCATCGTTCTCCTTTGCCAGACCGCAGCGTCGGCGGCAACCAATAGCCAGACGGCCGGCTGTGCACGGCGCGCACCCGAGGGGAGGCAATGGTAGGTCGGCCTCCGGCGTCCGCCGGGACCGAGCGCGGCGGCGCGTCGGCGGGCGAAGGACTTCCGGCCCGGGTCGGCCACCAGCCTCGGGAGTACGGTCAGGGCGAAGCGACCTGCGCTCACCGACGTCTGTAGGCGCGCGCGATCGCGAAGGTTTTACCGGGACGCACGAGCGCGTTGGCTCGGTCGACCCGGAGGTCTCAGTACTGAACGACGGGAGGGACATGCCGACACTCGGCCTCGAAGACCACATCGTCGACGACGGCGTCTACGAGCGGACGGTGCAACGCTTCCGCGAGGCGCAGATCCGTCTTCCAACCTTCGCGGAGCTCGCCGAGCCGACGCGCATCCCCGCCACGACCGCGGCGGCGGTCTCGGGAGTCGATCCGGACCAGGCGAACCCGCTCAACCTGTTTCGGGTCCACTGGTACAACGACGCCAACAGGACGGGCACTGTCGCGCTCCCCGGTCACGTTGTCCTGCCGAGCTCGATCACCGGGGTCGACGCGCGCATCGTCGTCGCGTTCGGTGACCGCTTCCCCCTCATCCGCGCGCACAAGGTCCTCGCGGCGTACGCGTGTCTCGCGCCGCGGGTGATCACCGGGCAGTTCGACCCGACCGTGCACCGCGCGGTCTGGCCATCGACTGGGAACTACTGCCGCGGCGGCGTCGCGATCTCAAGGCTCATGGGCTGCCGCGGCGTCGCGGTTCTCCCCGAGGGTATGAGCAAAGAGCGATTCACCTGGCTCTACGACTGGGTCGTCGACCCCGACGACGTGATCGCGACCCCGGGTACCGAGAGCAACGTCAAAGAGATCTACGACAAGTGCGCCGAGCTTTCGACAGATCCGCAGAACGTCATCTTCAACCAGTTCTCCGAATTCGGTAATCACCTCGCGCACTATCTCTGCACGGGGACGGCACTCGCGAACATCTTCGAGTCGCTGCGGACGAGGCAGCCCTCGCTGTCACTGGCGGCGTTCGTCTCGGCGACCGGCTCTGCGGGCACGATCGGAGCCGGCGACTACCTGAAGGACGCCTACGCGGCGAAGATCTGCGCCGTCGAAGCGCTCGAGTGCCCGACGATGCTCACGAACGGCTTCGGCGAGCACAACATCCAGGGCATCGGAGACAAGCACATTCCGCTCATCCACAACGTCTACAACAGCGATCTCGTCACCGCCGTCTCTGATCGGGCGACCGATCAGCTCTCACTGCTCTTTGCCGAACCCGCCGGTCGCGCGTACCTGGCGCGCCGGCGCGGGGTGCCGGACGCAGTCCTTGCCGTCCTCGACTCGTTCGGACTTTCGAGCATCTGCAACGTCGTCGCAGCCGTGAAGGTCGCGAAGCACCTCGGACTCGGCGCGGACGACGTCGTGATGACCGTCGCCACCGACGGCGCGCAGATGTATGAGAGCGAGCGCGAGCGCATCGGCGGCCGCGACTTCGCCGACGGTTTCGACGAAGTTGCCGCCGGCGAGGTGTTCGGTCGCTTCCTGCTCGGCGCGGAGAATGACCACCTCATCGAGACGAGGCTCGAGGACCGCGAGAGGATCTTCAACCTTGGCTACTTCACCTGGGTCGAGCAGCAAGGATTGACGATCGACGACTTCGTCGCACGACGCGACCAGCGTTTCTGGGTCGCACTCAGAGAAAAACTCGAGACCTGGGACGAGATGATCGCCTCGTTCAACGACGCAGCCGGTGTCGAGATCGCATGACGACGCACGAGACGACGTCGAGTCCCACCACCCTTGTGTGCGGCGGCTGCGGCGCCTCGCCGGATCCCCTCGAGCCCTTCCCGTTTACGTGTCCGAACGCCGGGAAAGGCGACGTCGACCACGTCTTGCGCCGCGTCCTCGACACCACCTCGCTCGTCTTCCCGGACCCCGGCTCGCTCGCATCTGAGAGCGAGCCGTTCGTCGCGTACCGAACGCTGCTGCACAGCTATCACCGGGCACGTCAAGGGGGAATCTCCGACGAGTCGTTCGTGGCCCTCGTGCGCCGTCTCGACGACGCGGTGGCCCGAGTCGACGGCAGCGGCTTCACCAAGACGCCGTTTCGGCGCAGCCGGCAGCTGTCCGATGCGCTCGGTTTCGCCGCCGACGGCGGGGTGTGGGTGAAAGACGAGACTGGCAACGTCTCCGGCTCCCACAAAGGGCGGCACCTGTTCGGTGTGCTGTTGCACCTCGAGGTCTCCGAACTCCTCGGCCGCTCCGAGCGCCGGCATCGCCCCTCACTCGCCATCGCGAGCTGCGGGAACGCCGCACTCGCCGCCGCCGTGGTCGCCGCCGCCGGCGAATGGCGGCTGCGGGTGTTCGTCCCGACCGATGCCGAACCCAACGTCCTCGGGCGTCTTCGTGATCTCGCCGCCGAGGTCGAGATCTGTCCGCGCGGACCAGAGGGTGCCGGCGACCCGACCTACCTCCGACTGCTCGAGGACCTCGCCATGGGCGCGGTGCCGTTCACCTGTCAGGGAAACCTGAACGGGCTGGCGATCGAAGGCGGCGAGACGCTCGGCTACGAGATCGCCGCCACCGTGGCGGCCAGCGACGAAGCTCCGCTCGACCACGTCGTCGTCCAAGTGGGCGGCGGCGCACTCGCCAGCAGCTGCGGCCAGGCACTCAGCGAGGCGTTCGAGCTCGGGGCGCTCCCGCAACGCCCGCGCCTGCACACGGTGCAAACCTCGAGTGGGCACCCGCTCGAGCGCGCCTACCACCTGGTGCGCGAGCACCTCGTCGGTGAATCGACGCCCACCGCCGTCCGGACGGCGATCTCAGACGCCGCGCGGCACCGTTCGCGGTACATGTGGCCGTGGGAGAGCACGCCGAAGAGCATCGCAACCGGGATCCTCGACGACGAAACCTACGACTGGCTCGCTGTCGTCGAGGACATGTTTTCGACCGGCGGTCTCGCGGTCGTTGTCAGCGAGGAGAGCCTTTCCGAGGCGCACGAGCTCGGAAAGGCGGCGGGCTTCCGCGCCGACCCGACCGGCACCGCCTCTCTCGCCGGCCTGCTCGATCTGTTGTCGCAGGGCGCCGTCGGGCCCAACGAGCGCGTCGCAGTGCTCTTCACGGGCGTGGAGCGCTGAGCAAAGCCGTGTCGGCGCCGGTGGCACTGTGCGGCGCCTCGGTAGTTGTCGCGTACGACCCGCCCGAGGTCGTGACCGGTGATCTCGTCCTCGAGGATGGGCGGGTGCGCGGGTTCGCTCCCCTCCCCGAAGGCATCGTCAAGCGGGACTGTCGCGGCACCGTCATCGTCCCGGGCAACGTCTGCGCGCACCACCACCTCTATTCGGCGCTCGCGCGCGGCATGCCGTACCGCCTCGAGGCGCCGTCGGACTTCCTCGAGATCCTCCAGCGCATCTGGTGGCGGCTCGACCGGGCGCTCGACGAAGAGTCGATTCGCGCCTCGGCGTTGCTCGGAGCGCTTGAGGCGCTCCGCTGCGGGACGACGTCGATCGTCGACCACCACGCGTCCCCGAACTTCATCGAAGGCTCGCTCGACGCGATCGCCGACGCCCTCGGCGAGCTCGGTGCGCGGGCGGTGTTGTGCTACGAGGTCACCGACCGCGACGGTGAAGCCCGCTCCAAGGCGGGGATCGACGAGAACCGGCGCTTCCTTTCCGCGCCCCGCCCGCTTGCGCGCGGCATGGTCGGCGCGCACGCCTCGTTCACGTTGTCAGACGACACGCTCGCCGCGTGCGCCGACGCCGCCCGTGACCTCGGAGCCGGACTGCACATCCACGTCGCCGAGGACGCGGTCGATGAGCAAGACGCCGTCGCACGTTTCGGAAAGCGCGTCATCGAGCGCTTGGTCGAGCACGGCGCGCTCGATGACCGCGCGCTCTTGGCCCACTGCGTCCACGTCAACGAGCGCGAGATGAAGCTCGTCGAGTCCGCCGGGGCGACCGTGGTGTGCAACCCCCGCAGCAACATGAACAACGGCGTCGGTCACTCTCCTTTCACGAACCGCGAGGGACGGGTCGCACTCGGCACCGACGGAATCGGTGGCGACCTCGTCGCAGAAGCCCAAGCGGGCTTTTTTCGCGGGCGCGAGGCCGAGCTCGACCTTGCTTTCTCCTGGCCACTCGCGCGACTCGCCGAGTCGCAGCGCCTCGTCGGTCGCGTCTACGACGAGCCGCTCCTCGGCACGCTCCGCCCGGGTGCGCCGGCCGATCTCGCCGTCCTCGCCTATGACCCGCCGACGCCCTTCGACGCCGAGACCCTCGCCGGCCATTTCGTCTTCGGATGGTCCTCGGGACGCGTACGCGACGTTTACGTCTCCGGCGACCGGGTCATCGACGACGGTCGTTCGACCCTGGTCGACGAGACAGGGCTCGCCCAGGCTTGTGACGAGGCCGCGTCGCGCCTGTGGCAGCGACTCGACGGAATCCCCGCGCACGACTACACGCCGGAGGTAAAGAGAACGCGATGAGGACGGCGCTGTATCTCCAGGATCTGCACCCGGTCCGCGACGGCATGGCCTACTCCCAGTACGCCGAGGAGCGCGGCTTCGAAGCCGTGTGGCAGGCAGAGAGCCGCCTCGTGCGGGAGGCGACCGTGCCGATGGCCGCGTACGCCGCGGTGACCGAGCGGATCAAAGTCGCGTCGGGGGTCATCCCGATCTGGACCCGCAACGTCGGTCTCCTCGCCGCGACCTTTTCCACCCTGGACGAGTTGGCGCCGGGGCGAGTCATCTGCGGTCTCGGCGCCTGGTGGGAGCCGCTCGCGACGAAAGTCGGCGTCGACCGCCGGCGCCCGCTGCGGGCGATGCGCGAGGTCGTCGAAGCGACACGGCGCCTGTTGCAGATGGAGCGCGTCACCTACCACGGCGAGTTCGTCCACCTCGACGATGTCGAGATCGACATCGTCCACGGCGACCGTTCCCCGAAGCACGTCCCCATCTACGTCGGGGCGACGGGCATGCAGATGATGGAGCTCGCCGCCGAGGTCGGCGACGGCGTCGTCCTCAACTACATGGTCAGCCCGGAGTACACCAAGCGCGCGATGGAGCACCTCGCCATCGGAGCTGAGCGCGCCGGCCGCTCGGTCGAAGAGATCGACCGCCCCCAGCTCGTCGTCTGCTCCCTCGACGAGGACCGCGAACTGGCGCTCGATCGGGCGCGCGAGCTCCTCACCCAGTACCTCGGTCAGCAGCCCCACATCATGAAAGCGAGCGGCGTCGACCCGGCGCTCATCGCGGCGATCGGCGAGGAGCTGACGTGGCCAGCGGGTCCCGAACAGATCCACGCGGCGATGCGGCTGGTCCCCGACGATGCTGTGCAGATGATCTGCGCGGCCGGGACAGCCGAGGAGTGCCGGAAAAAAGTTGATGAGTACGTCGAAGCCGGGGCGACCTGTCCGATCTTGTACCCGCTCGGCGACGACGTCCGCTTGATGATCGACACATTTGGCCAAAGCGCAACGACGCGCACCGCGTCTGCGCACAAGGAGGTAGCTCCACAATGAGAAGCTTCAAAGGACGCGACATTCTTTCGCTGAAGGACTTCGAACGCGACGAGTACTTCGAGATCTTCCGCGTCGCCGACGAGCTGGCGCCGTACGCAGAGAAGCGTGAGAACGGCGACCTGCTCAAATCGAAGACGTTGCTCACCGCCTTCTACCAGCCGAGCACGCGCACGCGACTCGCGACCGAAGCGGCGATGCACCGCCTCGGTGGGCACGTGCTCGGCTTCGCCGACGCGAAGATGACGCGCGCCGGGGACTTCTACCAGGAGAGCATGAAGGACACCGTCCACATGCTCGAGTACTACGGCGACGTCATCGCGATGCGCCACTTCGAGCAGGGGGCGCCGGCGGAAGCCGCCCACTGGGCGTCGGTCCCGGTCATCAACTGCGGTGACGGCTGGGGTGAGCACCCCACCCAGGTGCTCACCGACCTGTACACGATCTGGAAGGACAAGGGCCGGCTCGACGGGCTGCACGTGCTGTGCGTCGGCGACATGCGGATGCGCACGATGCACTCAATTCTCTATGCGATGTCCCGCTTCGACATGGAGGCGTCGCTCGTCCACCCAGAGGAGATGTCTTTGCTGCCGGAGTTCCGTGCCGAGCTCGACGCGCGCAACGTCCACTACCGCGAGGTCGAAAGCGTCGAGAAGGCGATTGCTGACGCAGACGTGATCTACATGGAGCCGGTCGTCCAGCCCGACTACACGAAGTCACTCGACGCGCCGCGCGAGCACGGGTTCACGCCGCCCGAGTACCGGGTGACGCGCGAACTGCTCGGATCGAAGGGCAAGTCAAGTGCGATCGTGCTGCACTCGCTGCCGCGGATGGACGAGCTGTCCACCGATGTCGACGACACGCGCCACGCTCGCTACTGGTTCGAGGCGTACAACGGCGTCGTCATGCGCATGGCGCTCCTCGCACTCGTTCTCGGCGAAGCGGAATAGGGGACAGATGCAAACCGACCTCCGCGGCCGCGACGCTATCGACTTCAGCGAATGGACAAAGGACGAGATCGACACGCTCTTAGACGTCGCCTTCGAGCTGAAACGTGACCGGGCGCTGAACAAGGCGCATCCGTACTTGAGGGACAAGGTGCTGGCGATGCTCTTTTTCTTCCCGAGCACGCGAACGCGGACCTCCTTCGAGGCCGGCATGGCCCAGCTCGGTGGGCACGCCCAGTTCATCGAGAGCCGCACGACCCAGATCGCCCACGGCGACACCGCGAAAGAGATCGGGGAGATCCTCGGCCGCTACAACGACGGCATCGCGATCCGCTACATCGACTGGCAGAAGGGCAACGCCTACATCCGGGAGGTCGCCGAAGCGAGCCGGGTTCCGGTAATGAACATGCAGTGCGACGTCTTCCACCCCCACCAGGCGCTCGCCGACCTGATGACGATCATCGAGCGATTCGGGGACCCACGGGGCAGGACGGCGACGATCAGCTGGGCGTGCGCGTCGAGCTACCAGAAGCCGATCAGCGTGCCGCAGAGCCTGATGCTCTTGCTCCCGCGCTTCGGCATGAATGTGCGCCTCGTGCATCCCCCCGAGTTCGCGCTGATGGGCGACCTCGTCAGCCGCGCAAGCGACGAGGCGCGCCGATCGCACTGCAGCTTCGAGGAGCTCGACGATTTCGATGCCGGTATCGCCGGAACCGACGTCGTCTACGCGAAGAGCTGGGGAGCGCTTTTGACGACCACCGACGAGGACGAAGGCACGCGCCTCACCGAGAAGTACGCGTCGTGGATCACCGATGAGAAAAGGATGAATACCGCCTCCGACGACGCGGTCTTCATGCACCCCTTGCCGGCCGACCGCAACGTCGAGGTGACAGACGCGGTGATCGACGGGCCGCGTTCCGCCGTCTACGACCAGGCTGAGAACCGCCTTCACGGCCAGAAGGCCGTGATGGCGCTCACAATGAGCTAGGGGTCGGTCGGAATGGCGAAGGGGCTCGCGGTCATCGCGATCGGAGGCAACTCCCTCATCAAGGACCGGATGCACCAGGCGGTCCGCGACCAGTACATCGCGGCGCACGAGACGACGGAGCACGTCGCCTCGATGATCGCCGACGGCTGGAACGTCATCATCGGCCACGGCAACGGGCCGCAGGTGGGGTTCATCCTGCGCCGCTCCGAGCTCGCCGCACACGAACTCCACGAGGTCCCCCTCGACGCGTGCGGCGCCGACACCCAAGGCGCGATCGGCTACGCGCTCACACAGAACCTCGACAATGTGCTGCGCCGGCGCGGCCTCGAGCGGCCCGTCGCGGCGGTCGTCACCCAGACCGAGGTGGGCCGCGATGACCCGGCCTTCACGCACCCGTCGAAACCGATCGGCTCGTTCATGGACGCGGATGAGGCCCGGCGCCGGCGCGACGAAGACGGCTGGGATGTTGTCGAGGACGCGAACCGGGGTTGGCGCCGCGTCGTCGCCTCGCCGCGGCCGGTGCGGATCGTCGAGATCGATGCGATCCGTTCACTCGTCGACGCCGGGGCGATCGTCGTCGCGGTCGGTGGAGGTGGGATCCCCGTCGTCTCTGACGACTCGGGCGACCTGCACGGCGTCGAAGCCGTCATCGACAAGGATCTCGGCTGCTCCCTGCTCGCGCAGATCCTGCACGCTGATCTGTTCCTGATCACGACGGCCGTCGAGAAGGTCGCACTGAACTTCGGCACACCTGAGGAGTCCTTCGTCGACCACCTGAGCCTCGCTGAGGCGAAGCGGTACCTTTCGGAAGGAATCCACTTCGCGAAGGGGAGCATGCAGCCGAAGGTGGAGGCGATCGTCGAGTACCTAGAAAACAGCGGCGGACGGGCGATCGTCACCGACCCGTCAAACGTCGAGGCGGCGCTCGCCGGAAGGACCGGGACGCACTTCAGCGTCGATTGAGGAGGAAGCACCTCCCATGCCGCGCGCCGCCGCGGCCTTCACTCCGCGTCCGTCACCCGAGCCGCCTGGTGCACCGCGTCGATGATCTTCTGATACCCCGTGCAACGACAGAGGTTGCCGGCGAGCGCCTCGCGGATCTCGTCGTCGTCGGGGTCGGGGATGCGCTGCAGGAGGTCGCGGGCGCCCATCACAAGACCAGGGGTGCAGAAGCCGCACTGGACCGCGCCGGCCGCGACGAACGCGGCCTGGACCGCATCGAGGAAGCCGTCGGCGATCCCCTCGATCGTCGTCACCGCCCGCCCTTCGGCCTGACCGGCCCCGACGAGGCAGGAACAGACGAGCACGCCGTCCAAGAAGACCGAGCAAGAGCCGCACTCGCCCTGCTCGCAGGCGTTCTTGGTCCCGGTGAGCCCGAGGTGGTCCCGCAGCAACTGCAGGAGGCTCTCGAACTCGGCGACCCCGTCGACGTTCGCCAGCCGTCCGTTCACCGTGCACGACACCCTCATCGCGACGCTCCGCTGAACTCGCCCCAGCACCAGGTGAGCGATCGCCGGGCGAGCACCCCGAGCGCGTGCCGGCGGTACGCCGCGCTGCCCCGCACGTCGTCGATCGGCCGGGCGCTCGAGGAGACGAGCTCGCCGAATTGAGAGACGGCGCTCTCTTCGAGCGGGGCCCGCGTCTGCCACCGTCCGCTTTCTTCGAGGTGACCCTCCAAGAACTGCTCCGCCTCCCGGGAGCGAAGCGGGATCGGCCCCGCCGAGCCGATCCCCGTCCCGACACGACCTGACTCGGGGTGGAGGGCGATCGCGAACGAGCAGACCGCGATGACCATCGCGTTCCGCACTCCGACCTTCGAAAAGCTCTGCGGGCCGGTCGCCCGCGCCACGTGGACCGCGACAATCACCTCGTCCGCGGCGAGCACGCTGCGCTTCGGACCGACGAAGAACTCCTCGACCGGCACGAAGCGGGTCGCTGCCGGGGAAGAGAGCTCGAGGGTCGCGCCGGCGGCGAGCAGCGGCGGGTGGCAGTCGCCTGCCGGCGAAGCGGAGCCCAGGTTGCCGCCGATCGTCCCCCGGTTGCGGATCGGCGGGGACCCAACCGTGCGCGAGGCGATGACGAGCGCCGGCGCGTCGTCGCTGAGCGCGCCAATCATCTCGTGGTACGTAGCCCCGGCGCCGATCCGCACCGTGCCGTTCTCGCGGGCGGTCCCCCGCAGCTCGTCGACCCGTCCGAGGTCGAGGATCGAGGCGGGGCGGAGCCTGCCGAAGTTCACCTCGACGTAGACGTCGGTGCCGCCCTGGACCACGACCGCGTCGCGGTGCTCGGCGCGCGCCGCGAGCGCATCGGCGAGGCTGCGCGGCTGCAAGAACATCAGGACAAGGTCCTGGTCGTCGCCCGCATCACATCAGCTCCTGTTGCCCGGAGCGAATGCCGTGATACCAGGGAACCGGTTCCTGGCCGGGCACGGCGGGGATGGGCGGCGGGCCGTCGGTCATGGCGGGGCCGCGCAGCCCGACGAGTTCGTCGGGGCTCACCGGTGCCCGGTTGAGCTCTCGACCGGTCGCGTCACGCAGCGCGGCGACGACCGCGGCGGTGGACACCACGGTCGGAGCCTCACCGATCCCCTTCAGCCCGTAGGGCGCGCCCTCGTCCGGCTGTTCGATCGCGACGGTGACGACCTGCGGCGCGTCGAGGATCGTCGGGATCAGGTAGTCGGTGAACGAGGGGTTGCGGATCGCGCCGTCTTGAACGATGAGCTCCTCGGTCAGCGCGAAGCCGATTCCCTGGGCCGTACCGCCTTCGATCTGACCGGTGAAGCCGAGCGGATTCATGACCTTGCCGGCGTCGACCGCCGCCGCGATCTGGAGGACCCGGACGAGTCCGGTCTCCTCGTCGACCTCGACGACCGCCCGCTCGGCGCCGAAGCAGAAATGGGCGTGGATCGCTCCCTGACCGTTCTCGTCGAAGTGCTCGGTCGGACGGTGGTGGTACTCGACCTCCGCTTCGACCGGTTCGTCGAGCAACTCTTCGACCGGGAGCAGCGGCACGCCTCCTGAGCAGACCGCCCCGTCGGCGATTTCGAACGACGCCGCCGGGGTCCCGAGCCGTTCCCGGGCGCGCTCGACGATTGCGTCGCGGACTTGTCCGCAGGCCATCCTCACCGCGCCGCCCGCCATCATCGACTGGCGCGACGCCGAAGTCGATCCCGCGCTGCCGATCAGTGTGTCGGCCGCGTGCATAACGACCTCGTTGACTCCGAGCTCGCTGCGCGCGATCTGGGTCAAGAGCGTGTACAGGCCCTGACCCATCTCGACCGCCGCCGTGTAGACCTCGGCAACAACTCCGTGATCGTTCGTGCTGAGCGTCACGCGCGCCGCGGCGGCGTCGTCGAACCCCTCGCTGAAACCGACGTTCTTGTAGCCGACGGCGAAACCGACTCCCCGCCGGACACCCTCGCCGCGCGTGACGTTGCCCGTCCCTCCCGGGTAGCTGATCACTTGCCGGCCGAAGACCGGATCCTCGTCGGGAAGCGGGATCGCGGCGCACTGCTCGATCACTTCGCGCGCTGGCGCGGCGCCAACAAGGACCTGACCGGTCGGGAGCACGGATCCCTCCGACACCGCGTTCAGCAGCCGGATCTCGACGCGGTCCATGCCGAGTCCCGCCGCGAGCTTGTCCATCTGGGCCTCGTGGGCGAAGCAGACCTGCGGCGCGCCGAATCCGCGCATCGCCCCGCACGGGGGGTTGTTCGTGAAGACCACCGTCCCCTCCACGCGCACGTGCGGCACCTCGTACGGCCCGGCGACGAAAGTCGCCGCGTTCCCGAGCACCGCCGGCGACGACGACGCATAGGCGCCGCCGTCGAACATCAGACGCGCGGTGACGGCGACGAGCCGGCCGTCCCGGTTCGCGCCGTGACGGATCCAGATGCGCGACGGGTGTCGGTGCACGTGCCCGTGGAAGGACTCTTCCCGTCCATAGGAGAACTTCACCGGCCGTTCGGTCCGCAGCGCGAGGAGGCAGGCATGAATCTGCATGTGAATGTCCTCGCGCGATCCGAACGCGCCGCCGAGGCCGGCGAGGTGGATCCGGACCTTTTCCTCGGGCAACCCAAGGCACGGAGCGATCTGTTCCCGGTCGACGTGCAGCCACTGGGTGGCGGCATAAAGGTCGACTCCTCCGTCCTCGGCCGGCACCGCGAGGCCGGCTTCGGGTCCGAGCGCCGCCTGGTCCTGCATCCCCGTCTCGTAGTACCCCTCGACCCAGACGTCGGCTTTCGCCGAATCCGGTTCGCCGTGGACGATTCGCACGTGTCGCAGCACGTTGCCGAACTCGTGGAGCTTCGGCGCGCCCTCGTCGAGCGCACGCTCCATGTCGAAGACGCCCTCGGTCGCTTCGAGATCGAGCTCGATCCGACGCACGGCCTCGCGGGCACGCTCAGGGGTCGAGGCGGCGACGACGACGATCGGCTCTCCGACGTAGCGCACGACGTCTTCGGCGAGCACCGGTTGGTCGTCGAAGTTCAGGCCGAACCGGTTCTTCCCCGGGATGTCGGTCCACATCATGACGGCCGCGACGCCATCGAGCGCCGCAGCGGCCGACACGTCGACCCCGCGGATGCGGGCCGACGCAATCGGAGAACGCAGCGTCGCGCCGAACAACATCCCGTCCCGGTGGAGATCGCTCGCGTACATGAATTCACCCGCGACCTTCGGCACACCGTCGATACGCGGCGTCGCCTCACCTATCCGGCCCTTTTGTTCAATCGTCGTGAGCGTGCTCACCGGCGCCAACGATACGACCAGGTGCGGAGGGAGGTCAGCGACGAGGGTCGTCAAGAAGCGCTCGCCACTCGGCACTGCCGGCGATCGCCTCCAAGTCCTCTGGAGAATCGATATCTCGGGGATCGCCGACGTCGTCGCAGTCGACGAGCGTCACGAGCGCTGGGTCTCGCCGGAGCACTTGCCTCGCGCCCCGATCCCCGACCACCGAAGAGCGGACCTCGGCCCAACGTGCTCGGTCGATGAGCGCGGGGCTCACGGCCTCGCCCCCAAAGCGCGCGACCGCCGACTTCTTCTCGGCCCGCCACGCCGCGACGAGACGAGCGATCAGTGCGGGCGTGACGAGCGGCTGATCGACTTGAAGGACGAGCGCCCCACCCGCGTCGGCGCGTTCGGCCGCGTCGAGCCCGATCAAGACAGAGCTCGCGATCCCAGTCGACCACGCGGTGTTCAGAACGACCTCCGCGCCTGAAAGGTCGCATTCCCGCAGCACGTCGTCGGCGCCCGCCCCCAATACCGCCACGAGCGGTCGACAGCCGCCTTCGCTCAGCACCGATACCGCTCGCTCGACGAGCGGAGCGCTCCACAGGCGCGCGAGCGCCTTCGGCCCGCCGAAGCGCTGTCCCACCCCGGCGGCGAGCACGATTCCGGCCGCGTCGGCGTTCACCCAAACGGCCGACGGTGGATCGGACCGTCGAGGCGTGACAGCGGCGACACGCTCTCCACCCCGCCTCGCGCCGCGATGATCTCTGCACAGATCGAGACCGCCGTCTCTTCGGTCGTGTGCGCGTCGATGTCGAGCCCCATCGGGGCGCGGATCCGCGCGATCTGAGCTTCGTCGAGCCCCGCTTCGCGCAAGCGCTCGGCACGGTCGGTCGTCGTGCGCCGTGAGCCCATCGCGCCGACGTACCCGGACTTCGTGCGCACCGCCGCGGCGAGAGCGGGAACGTCGAACTTCGGGTCGTGGGTCAAGACGCATATTGCGTCGCGTGGCCCGAGCGACTTTTCGATCGAGTCGAGGTACCGATCTGGCCAATCGACGACGATTTCGTCGGCCATAGGAAAGCGCATCGTCGTCGCGAAGACTGGGCGCGGATCGCAAACCGTGACGCGGTAACCGAGAATCTTTCCGACCCGGGTGAGAGATCTCGAAAAATCGACCGCTCCGCAGATCACCATTCGAGCAGGGGCGATGTACGACTCGATGAAGACCGCTATCTCTTCGCGCCTCGCCTCGCCGTGCGCGCCGTAGCGGCGAAGAGCACTGACCCCAAAGGCGAGATAGCCGATCGCGTCCCTCGCGACTGATCCGTCGAGTTCGGCATTGCCGAGCGACCCGACCGAGCTGCCGTCCTCGAGGACGAGCATCGCCGCACCGGGAGTCACGTCATCTGTCGTTCTCCCACGCGCTGTGCTCGATTCTCCGCCATCTACTGTGCCGATCTCATTTCCGGCGAGCCCGGTCTCGACAACGCTCGCTAGTGCGACGGGCTCCTCGTCGAGCAGCTTCGCACGCAGTGCTTGGAAGATCGCCCCTACCATTCGAGCGGCTCGACGAAGACGTGCACGGTGCCGCCGCAGGTGAGGCCGACGGCAAACGCCGCCTCGTCCGAGTAGCCGAACGTGCACAGACGTGCGCTTCTGGACTCGAGTACCTCGAGCGCCGCGGTCACGACCGCCCCTTCGACGCACCCGCCGGAAATCGACCCCGCGACTTCACCATCTGCGGAGACTGCCATCGCCGCTCCCGGACCACGCGGGGCCGATCCCTCCACTCCAACGACGCGCGCCAGCGCGACCGACTTCCCCGACTCCCGCCAGCGTTCAACGTCCTCGAGAACTTCGTCCATTGGCCTCACCGTAACTTTCCGTCCACTTCGAGGCGCGGTCTGTCCACGAGTTCGCGCTCGCTCAAGTCGCGTCTTCCGTGGCTCTTGCGACGAGCGCCAACATCGGTGTCGCGCCGACGCGATTGAGAAGATCGCGTGCGAGGTTCGCCGCGTCGTTCGCTTCAGCTTGTGAATCGAGCAGCTTCGACATGTCGATCCAACAGAGCGCGATTTGGAGGGGTGAATCCACCTCTTTCCAGGCGCGAACTGCCGCTTCGTAATGGGTGAGAGCCTCCGGCATACGGCCGTTCGAGCGCGGCGATGCCTGCGGCAGTCGTCGCGCGCGTCGCAGCCATGACGCGTCCTCGCATGACCTCCATCGCCGCGAGGGCAGATCGGGCGCCTTCGATGTCGTGAAGCCACGATGCCGCCCGGGCCTGAATCCGCAGGGCCTCGCCGGCATTGATCCCCGTCGCGTCGGTTTGGACCGAAGCCACCGCCTCCGCGAGAGCCGTCGCTGTCTCTCCGGACAGGAGATGCATGAGCGCCCGCTCCCAGAGATGGGTCGCGCGCAATGGAAGGTTTTCGGACGTCGCGATTGGCTCGGCGACGAGATCGGAGAGCCTGAGACCCTCGTTCAGGTCCTCGGTGAGCGCGATCAGCAACGAACGCGTCAACTCTCGGTAGAGAAAATGCCAGCTTGACTCGGGAATCTCGATTGCGTCGAGACCGGCGAGACCCGATCGGGCAACCTCCCACTCGCCGAGTAACGCCGCACCTTCGGTGAGATTGGCGAGGTTGGACATCTCGTGCGGACGGAGGCCCGACCTTCGTGCGATCTCGACCGCCCTCCGCTGCGCGGCGAGCGCGTCGCGCGGATCGTCATCGAGCGAGTAGATCGAAATCATCGCCAGGGCTTCTACGACCTTTTCGTTCATCGCCGATGCCTCGGCGACATCAATCGCCCCGCGCATCAAAATCACGCTCTCTCGACGCCGTCCCGTGCGAAAAAGCACAAATGATCGGGCTTCGAGGGCGCTGATAAGACCCTCGTCGTCGTCGGTTTGTTGGATGAGCGAGAGCGCCCGTTCGGACCATTCGAGCGGCTGGTCGATCTCGCCGATAGTTGTCTGCAGACCAGCGATCGTGGCGGCAAGTCGTCCCCGCATCGCCGCTGAGCTGTCCTCGCCGAGTGCGCCGTACGCCTTCTCTGCCTGCGCGATCGAGTCAGCAAACGAACCACGATCTTGCGCGAAGTCGAATCCGAAACGCGCGACGACTTCGGCGACGGATTCACGATCGCCGAGAGCTTCAAACTCAACGATCGCCTGATCAGCGAGTTCGACCGAACGGTGAATCTCGAACGCGCTTTGAGCTGCTCGCGCCGCGAGCACCGTGAGCTCTGCGTGAGCGTGGCCCATCGGCGTGATTTCGAGCGACTGCTCGAAGTATGAGCGAGCAAGCTCAGGTGCTCCGAGGGAAAGTGCGCGCCGCCCGGCGTCGGCCAGAAACCCGCTCGCTTCGCTCGCGAGGTCGTCACGCTCCGATCCGTCGGGGGATGCGCGATAGGCCTCCAGGTAGTGCGAGGCGACGACGCCTGCCAGCTCATCGTCGCCGAATGAAGCAAAGTACTTGGCGGCAGCGAGGTGCTTTTCGCGCCGATCCCTACGCGACAGCGTCGAGTACGCAACTTCGCGGATCACACTCTGCAAGAAGCCGTACTCGCCCCGCTCGGGAGAACGCGGGTCAAGGTCGACGGTGAGGAATTCCCGTCGGACGAGGTCACGCATCCTGCTCTCGAGTTCGTCGGCGCCTCGACCCACGACCGCCGCGAGCGCCGCGATCGAGAAGCTCTTGCCGAGCACCGACGCGTCCTGGAGCAAGCCGCGCCCATCGGGCGGAAGCACATCCAGCCGGGAGGCGACGAGCGCGTGCAAGCTGTCGGGAAGCTCGATGTCGCCGAGGTCGCCGGAAGCCCGATACGCGCCGTCGTCTTCGACTAGCAGTCCCTTCGCCGAGAGCATCCGGACAATCTCGACCGCGTAGAGAGGCACCCCTTCGCTGCGTTCGAGGATCCGGTTCGCGACCGTTTCGGGGAGGTCGACGACGAGTCCGAAGAGCAGCTCACGCATCGCCTCGTTTATGAGCGGCTCCAGGTGGATCGACGTGAAGTTTCGCTGCCCGGCTCCCCAATTGGGCCGCCGTTCGAACAGTTCCGGTCGCGCCAGCGTGACAATGAGGATCGGATAGTTGCGTGACCACTCGAGCAGGGACTCGATGAAGTCGACGAGGCCGGAATCAGCCCACTGAAGATCCTCGAAGACCATGACGACTGGGTCGCGCTGGGCGATGAGCTCGAAGAACCTCCGCCACGCCGAGAAAGTCTCTTCGCGCGAACCGCCCGGCGCTTCGGACAGCCCGAGCAGATGCGAAAGGCGCTCGCCGATCCAGTCGCGTTCGGATTCATCGTCGACGAACTCGGTGAGGACCGAACCCAGCTTCGTACGAGACGAGGACGCGCCCTCTTCGTCGCTGATCCGGGCGCGCATGCGCACCATCTCTGCAAGCGCCCAGAAGCTGATCCCCTCTCCGTAGGCGGGGCTGCGACCCTCGTGCCAGTAGTGATTCCGGGCGATGCCTTCGACGTATTTGAAGAACTCGGTCGAAAGACGGCTCTTTCCGATGCCGGGAATGCCGGTCACCGAGACCAAGCGGATGCGGCACTCTTCCCGCACCGACTCGAGCGCGTCTTTCAGCGTTCGAAGCTCCGCCGCACGGCCCACAAAGGGCGCTTCGACACCTTGATCGACAGATTGGCGGTCGCCGATGACGCGGGTCGCCTGCCACGCGCGAACCGGCTCTTCCTTTCCCTTCAAGGTAAGTTCCCCGACTGGGCGGTACGCGATGACCTGGCTCGTCGCGAGGTACGTCGATTCGCCGACATACACGGTGCGCGGTTCGGCCGCCGTCTGAAAGCGCGACGCCGTATTCACGAGATCGCCGGCGACGAGTCGCGGCGTCGGCCCTCCTTCGTTCACGGCGACCTCTCCTGTGAGCACGCCGGCGCGCGCCGCGAGGCCCGGCAGTCCGGCGTCGCTACCCAGCAGCTCGATCGCTTCGATGAGCTCGAGTGCGCAACGGACGGCGCGCTCGGCGTCGTCCTCGTGGGCGACCGGCGTCCCCCACACGGCGAACACGGCGTCGCCAATGAAATTGTCGACGATCCCGCCGTAGCGCTCGACGACCGTGCGGGCGACTTCGGCGAAGCGGACGAGGAGATCACGAACGTCTTCCGCGTCGCGGGTCTCGGACAGACTCGTGAACCCGACGAGGTCGGCGAACAACGCCGAAACGAATCGACGCTCCGAGCTGGCCGGCCCTTCGACAGCCGGCTTCTGCCTGATCGGTGAAACTTCGCTGCTCACCGACGCGTCCGTCAGCGGAGCACCGCACTGGTCACAGAATCGGCGCCCAGAACTCGGCGCGCCACATTGCGGGCAGGTGGCGGCGAGTGGCGTCCCGCAGTCCCCGCAAAATCGAGCGTTCTCTGCGTTGATCGAGCCGCATGACGGACAGCGCAAGCGTTTCTCCCAGGTCAGCTCAAGCCGAGAGTACCGAACGCAGCCCTCGGGCGAGGCTGGAAGCCGCGGTGGACGCTGGCGTGGATTGAACACTCATATATGGATCGATGACCGAACGATCACCTCGGGTCGCGGCGCTCCTTCATCGCGCCGAGGCAACACCGGGATTCTTCCCCGTCGGCGAGGCGATGGCACTCTTCGCTCTGGCGCGCCGGGCGGCGAGGATCGGTCCGATCGTCGAGATCGGCTCTTACCTCGGGCGGTCGACCTTGTTTCTCGCCGCGGCAGTCGCCGAAGAGGCGTCGGGCGTCATCTTCAGTATCGACCACCACCGGGGCTCGGAGGAGATGCAGTCAGGCTGGCCCGACCACGACCCCTCGCTCGATGATCCCGGGACCGGGATGATGGACTCCCTGCCGCGCTTTCGGGCCGCACTGAAGGGAGCGACCGACGGCATCGTCACATGTGTCGTCGGCGAGTCGGCGGCTGTTGCGAGACGGTGGCACGCGAAAGCTGGACTCGTCTTCATCGACGGCGGTCACGGCGAGGCCGTCTGCTGGAGCGACTACCGGAGCTGGGCGCCGCATGTGTCGCCGGGAGGATTCCTCGTCTTTCACGACGTCTTCCCGGACCCGAAAGACGGCGGGCGACCGCCATTCGAGTGCTTCTGCGACGCCGTCGCGAGCGGACGCTTCGCCGAGGATCCGGGCGCGGGAAAAGGAAGCCTCCGTGTCCTTGTTGCGAATCCGGTCAGCTGAGCGGCAGGAAGACCCGGGCGCTCGCGCCGCCCTCCAGAACGTCGGCGGCGAGGATGATCGCCGCTGCCGAGTACGACGTGCGCTCGCCTTTCGGGTATTCCGAGCGGTCGGGATGAACAACGCCCGTGCGAACGGCTCCGTCGGCATCTCTTAGTGCTTGAGCGGCATCAAAGAGGCGGTGCGCGAGGTGGTCGAATCCCGCGCGGGCGCAAGCGATCGCGCACTCCGCCGACTCGGCGGCGGTCACCCATTCGCCATCCGAGCGGCAACGCACACCATGGTCCGCAACGACGAAACGCGACAGACCATCGGCGAGCCGCGTGCGTGCACTGTTTCGATCGAGCACCCCCGCAAGGACCGGGTAGTACCAGTCCATCGCGAAGACGGATTTGTCCAAGAAGGCGGATTCGTCCGCGACGATCGCGTTCGCCATTCGATTCGCGGCATCCAGCCACGCCGGACGCGGCTTGCCCACCTCAGATGAAAGCTCCGCACCCGAACGGAGGCTGCACACGACTGAAGCGCTCGCCGCGAGCAGGCTGTCTGGTGAGATCGCCTCTCCTGGTCCGATTGACCACGGCAACTTCCCGCTTGCATTGATATTGCTCACGACGAAATCGAGTGCACGCTCGACGGTGGCGAAACACTCTCGGACGAATACCTGGTCGCCAGTCGCAGCGAGATAGAGGTGAAGACCAGTTGCGATGTAGGCGGTCGCGTTCGTGTCGCAGTGGTCTTCGAGCACCGACGCGTTCTCGGAGTACGCGGCGAACCACGACCCGTCCACGCGTTGGTGGCCGGCCAACCACCGAAAGGCGCGCCTCGCTCCTCCGACCTCCCCGGCCGCGGCGAGTGCCATCGCAGCCTCGACGAGATTCCATGGATCGAGTCGTCCTCCGACAAACCACGGGATCGCGCCGTCGTCGCGTTGGATGGCGAGGATCGTCGACGCCGTCTGCTCGAGGCCTTCGTCATCGAAACGATCGAGCGCGGCTTCGCTCATCGCGGCCGCTCCGCGTAGACGACGAGGCTCTTTCCGATCAAAGGGTTCAGCAGGCGCTCGAGCACGCGGGTGACGACTGGTCGACGGGTGATATCCCAGACCAACAGCCGATGGTACGAACGGACGAGCAGATGATCGTCCCGCCCGACGCCGACGAGGCACCGCAAGAACCAGTACGGCGAGTGCAGCGCGTGGGCGTGGTGACTCCCGATGACGCGTAAACCGGTTGCATGCAAGAGTGAGACAAGGTCTCGACGACGATAGATGCGGACGTGTCCGCCATCGACCTCGTGGTAGGCGTCGGACAGCGCCCAATTCGCCCGTTCGGGTCCGGCGCGGGGAACCGTGACCGCGACGAGACCGCCGGGACGGACAATCCGCGCGACTTCCCGCATCGCTCGAACATCTTCGGCCAGATGCTCGAAGACTTCGGACGCGAAAACGCGATCGAACGAAGATGAAGCAAACGGCAAGTCTCCCATGTCTGCAACGACGGCGCCGCGTTGAGCCGAGTCGCCGATCTCACCGGATTGCGCCATCGCGACCGTCATTTCGACCACGGTCGCGACCTCGGAGCGGCTCTTGTCAAGCGAGACGACGTCCGCGCCACGAACAAGGGCGGCGAAGCTGTGACGCCCCGACCCGCAGCCAAGGTCGAGAACGCGCAGGCCGCTCGTCACGGCAGCTCGGTCCAGATCGATCGTCAACACGGGAGTTGATCGATCACGAGGCGGTACTGCGCAACAGTCGCAGCCGCAACGCGATCCCAGGAATAACACTCGAGCACGCGGGCGCGGCCCGTGCTCCCGAGTCGCTCCGCGAGCTCCTCGTCGTCGAGAACCTTGGTGATCGCACCCGCGAGTGCGCCCGAGTCCCCCGGATCGACGACGAGTGCCGCCTCACCGACCACCTCGGGAAGGGCGCCCGCGGTGGTGACGACGAGCGGAACCCCACACGCCAGCGCCTCGATCGCTGGCAGCGAGAAGCCCTCGTAGAGCGAAGGCACGACGGCGACCGATGCCTGTGCATACCGCTCGACGATCTCCTCGTCTGACTCACCACCAACGAAAGCCACCTGGTAGCGCAATCCGAACCGCTCGATCGCGCGATCGACGGCGCTTCCCTCGCGCAACGCCCCGATGACGACGAGATGCGCTTCCTCTCGCTCCGTACGGATCTTCGCCAGCGCTTCGATGAGGTGGACGAGCCCTTTCAAAGGGACGTCGGCGCTCGTCGTCGTCATGATCCGCCCCCGCACGCGGGTGGTCTCTTTGATCGGCCGCCACGTCGCAGGATCGACGCCAAGCGGCACGACCGTGACACGCCCGGGTTCGACGCCCATCTCGGAGAGGACGTCGGCGCGCGCCGACTCGGAAACCGTGACGAGGCGATCGAGTCGACGGGCGACGCGGGACTGCATCCTCGCGAACCCGTACCAGCGCCGGAGCACGACGCGCCGTCTGAAGCTTGGCGCGTGACGGAGATCGAGCGCCTTATCGATCGTCACCGGGTGATGCACCGACGCGATGACCGGCCAGCCCTCTTCGATGAGGCGGATCAAGCCCGTGCCAAGTCCGTGATTGTCGTGGATGACGTCGAATTCGGAGCGACGGCCCGAAAGCGCCTCTGCGACCCGCCACGAAAACGCGCGCGGCTCGCCGAACCCGCCGCTCCACATCGCGAGAAGCTCCGCGACGTCGGCGAACGACTCGATCTCCCGCAGTCTCGGTCGGCGGAAGGCGTCGAGATCGCGGTACAGATCGAGACTCGGGACCGGCTCGAAGTCGACGCCCGCGTCGAGTTCCGGGTACGGCTGGCCAGAGAACACGGTGACGTCGTGTCCGGCCTTGACGAGTGCACGCGAGAGGTGGCGTGCATAGACGCCTTGCCCGCCGCACCTCGGGTTGCCCCGATAGCAGAGCAACGCGACCCGGAGAGGAGGTTGCCCCGACGCCGTCACTCCGGGGTCCTCCGCGCGAGAGTGCATCGCAAGATCCTCACCGCGAAATCACGACGCGGCAAGAAATCGAAATCAGTGGCCGATCCCGATCTGTACGGCGCGCACGGCAAGCAAGACCACGGCGACGACGAGGTAGAGGCGCAGCGCGAGCATCGACCACTTGCGCCCCCGCGACCACACCGGCCGCTCGAGCAGTGTCAATGGCGGCATCCGCCAGCCTTCGCGATGCGCGCGGGCCAGGCGATCCTCCTCGGTGACGACGCGCTGGCCGTGCAGTCGCCAGCCGATGACCGCCGCCACGACGCCCCCGCCGGCGAGCACGACCCCCAAAAGGCTCATGACGAGGTCGATGTTGATGCTCGGGAACAGCGTCGTCGCCATCAGGATCAACGACAGCGCGATGAGCACCGAGACAATCAAGCCGGCGACGATGTTGAGCCACAGTTTGTTCACCCAGGGTCCGAGCACCTCTTTGTCGTTGCAGAGCAGAAGAAGGAAGACCGTGGCGCTCGGCAGCAACACGCCGGCGAGGGCCTGGACCGACGTCGTGATCAGGCCCAACGGCGCGTGTGGGATGAGGACGAAACCCGCGGCGAGTGCGACGAGACCAAAGAAAGTGGCGTAGAAGGTTTTCGCGTCCGTGACACGCCGGTGCAACGAGTGCTTCATCGAGAACACGTCGCCGAACGCGTAGGACGTTGACAATGTCACCGCTGCCGCGCCGATGATCGAGGCGTTCAGGAGCACGATCGCGAAAAGCGTCCCGGCGCTGTTGCCGAGCAGACGTTCAAGACCGCGCGCAACGCCCTCGGCGTTGGTGAAGTGTCCCGCGTAGCGGGTGTGCGCGAAGGCGAAGCCCGCCGTCGCGGCGATGAGCACCGCTCCGACGACGGTGATCACCGAACCGATCGCCGTGTCGGCGCGCTCGTAGTTGATCCAGCGCGGCGTGATCCGCTTGTCGACGATGTTCGACTGCTGGAAGAACAGCTGCCACGGCGCGACCGTCGTGCCGATGATCGCGATGATCAGCAACACAGCCGTTGACGTCACCCCTCCTTGGATCCCCGGGATGAAGATCCCGCGCACGATCGGCCCGGCGTGGGGGTGGGAGAAGATCACGAGCGGGATCACCAAGAAGTTCGCCACGACGAAGATCAACATGAACCGCTCCCAGCGACGGAAGCTCCCCGTCGCCGTCATCGCCATCAACGCAAGCGCCGCGATCGGAACCGAGATGTACATCGAGACACCGAAGTAGCCGAGCGCCAGGCTGACGCCGATGAACTCCGTCATGATCGTCAAGAAATTCAAGATGAAAAGGTCGCCGACGCTGAATGCGCCCCAGAACTTGCCGAAACGCTCGTTGATCAGGCGCGCGTGGCCGACGCCGGTGACCGCGCCAAGGCGAACGACCATCTCTTGGTTGACGATGAGGACGGGGATCAGTAACGGCAGCACCCACAAAAGCGAGAGCCCGTAGTTCTGACCCGCCTGCGCGTACGTCGCGACGCCACCGGCGTCGTTGTCGCCGACCATGACGATGAGCCCGGGCCCGACGATCGCGGCCAGCGTTAACAGGCGCGCGAGCCAAGTCCGGCGCGCGCCGGTGTCTTCGACCTTTATCGTCCCAAGGGCACCCTGGATATCCCCGAGGTGTGCCTCGTCCAGGACCGCGCTCGTCTCCGCCGCGGTCGCATGGTCCCGTACGGCCATGCCCGGTCGACCTCCCGTCTTTTCGGACGTCACGGACGCTTGCAGTGGTACGCGCACGCCCGGGTGGGGCCGACCCGGGGATCCGGGCCGCTAGTTCCTCCGAGGCGTGCGCCGTCGTCGTTCAGACGAACTTGAACCGGCGCTCAGCGGTGCTCCTTCATCAAGCCCAAACGGAGCCGCCCGCGAGGTGGCGTCCGTTGGGCACGGACCGCCGTGGCTTGCGCCTCGGCGCACCCCTCTCGTCAGAGCTTTAGCGCCCACCGCCGTAGGCAGAGCCAGCCACTTCGGGCCATCCCTTGTGCCGGGAAGGCCTGTCCTGGTCCGGAGTGTCTTTCGACAGGTGGGATCAGTGGCTTATGTGCGGTGAGCCGCCTCACCGAACGAGGTGCGGCTTATTGCACGACGAGTTTAACGGCGGGACCTGCGCCGACTCAAAGCGGAATCAGTTGCTCGGACAGACCGTCTTCGGCGGCGGCAGCTTCGTCGTCGCGAAGTAGTCGTCGACGTCGGTGCGGATGCACGAACTAAAGAAGTACGCCGTGTGGCCGCTTCCGTCCCGGGTGAGTAGCTCGGCGTTGTCGAGCTGGTGTGAGACTGCCACCGCCCACTCGTAGGGGGTGGCGGGGTCGTCGGTCGAACCGATGACGAGGATCTTCGGGGTGCCGGGGGCGTGGATCGCCTGCGGCGCGCCTTCAGCGGAGATCGGCCAGTACGCGCAGGCGAGGCTCCCCCACGCTTCGGCGACGCCGAAGTTCGGGGCGGCCTTGCCGAGCTGCACCGCCAGGGACTTGTAGAACGACAGGTTGCGCGGCGACGGAGAGTCGACGCAGTTGATCGCGATGTTCGCCGCTTCCTCGTTCGACCACGTGCCGTTCGGGTTCAACCCGAGGTACGAGAACGCGAGGGCGAGCAACAGCGAGCCATCGCCGTGCAGCGCCTCGGAAATCGCCTGGCCGAGGTAGGGCCAGTAGCTCTCCGCGTACAGCGTGTCGATCACGCCGATGTAGGCGTCGCCCAAGGTGACCTTTTGCGTCCCGCCGAACTGTGACTTCAAGTAGGCGGGCTCGGTCCCGCCCGACGAGAAGTGCGCCATCAAGGTGTCGTAGGCCTGCTTCGCGCCCTGGGGCAGCAGCTTGTGGCACGACGAGTTGGCGTTGCACCACGTGAAGAAGGCGTGCAGGTCGCCCTCGAAGCCGAGAGCCTGTTCGCGGTCCGAGCCAACGAGGCCGAGGGCGGGATTGATGACGCCGTCGAGCACCATCGTGCGGATGTGCGACGGGTAGCGCTGCGCGTACAGCTCACCGAGAAACGTCCCGTACGAAAAGCCGATGTAGTTGAGCTTGGCCTGACCGAGATCGGCGCGCAACGTGTCGAGATCCTCGATCGTGACGCGCGTGCCGACGTTTTCCAACAACAGCTTCGGCGTGTTCCGCACGCACTCCTTCACGTAGGCCTTCGTCGTCCGGACGACCTCGCTGAGCTGCGCCGCGTCGTCAGGTGCCGGCGTCACCTGCGCGAAGACGCGTAGCTGCGCCGGGGTGTCACACGTGACCGGCGGCGTGCTCGCCCCGATGCCGCGAGGGTCCCAGCTGACGAGGTTGAACTCAGATCGCAGCGCGGTCGGAAATGAGGTGTAGCTCTGCTCGAGGAACTGCACCCCCGATCCGCCAGGGCCACCCGGGTTCATAAAGATGTCGCCCTGCGGGTGCGCGCTCGTCGACGGAACCATCACCACCGCGAGGTCGACTGTCCCTTCGCTCGGATGCCCGTACACCGTCGGCACGGGGACCATCGCGCAGCGAAGGCTCTTATATCCGGAACATGCCGTCCAATCGATGGTGACGTGCGCGTTCGCCCGTCGCGGGCGCGGCGCGCCTTGCGCGCTTCCAGCGAGCACGATCGCCGTCGCCGCGCTGCAAAGCAAAAGGAGTGGGGCAACGATTCGAAACGCGCGCATGTCCAGCTTTCGGGTGAGGTTTTGCGGGGTCACGACAGGTCGGTTCATCGTAGGTGGCGGAAAGGAACGATCCTCGTCAGTGCTACTCCTCGGCAGCCGTCATGCCGAAGTCTCGCCGCCAGCCCGTCGGCAACAACAACTCCAAGACATCATCGACTGTGATGACGCCGAGCATCGTGTGGTTATCGTCGACGACCGGCGCTGCCGACAAGTTGAAGTCCGACATTTTCCGGACGATCGCGTGGATGTCGGCGTCGGCGCGCACCGTGATCGGATCCTTCTCTGAGATCGATGAGAGTCGCTGGTCCGGCGACGCCTTCAACAGCTTCACGACCGACACCGTGCCCAACAGATGGCCCTCTTGGTCCGATACGTACACCGTCGCGAGCGCTTCGGGAGCGATCTCGGATTTGCGCACCGCCTCGAGCGCGTCGGCGACCGTCGTCGTGTCGACGAGCGACAAGAAGTCGGGGTTCATGAGCCCGCCACCGGTCTCGGGGTTGTAGCTCAACAGCCTGCGCACCTTCGTCTGCTGGCGCGCGGGAAGTGCCTCCAAGACTGCGAGGCGGCGGTCCTGATCGAGGTCGGCGATCAGGTCGGCGGCGTCATCCGGCGCCATCGTCGCCAGCAGCCGCGCCGCCTCGGCGTTCGAGCGCGAGGCAAGGAACTCTCGCTGGTGGTCGGTGTCGAGCTCTTCGAAGACGTCGGCCTCGAGCTCGCGGTCAAGGCTCACCGCCTCGATGATCTCCTCGCCCTCTTCGTGCGAAGCGGCCTCGACGAGGTCGGCGATCTGCGCGGGGCGGAGCTTGGAGAGCTTGCGATACGGGATGCGCATGCGCGCCGTCGGCACGTGAGCAACGAAGGGTTCGATCTGGCCCCAGTCGACGATCTTGCCGGTAGAGATGTGCTTGGCGAACGGGCGTGGCAGCGCGCGCCGCAGCGCGGCGCGTGTCGAAGGGTCGACGCCGACCACCTGCCAGACACCGTCCACCTGCGCGAGCTCGATGTCGTTCGCTCGGATCAGGTGGGCGCGAATGAGGTGGATCAAGTGTCGGGAGCTCAGGTCGCGCGTCAGCAGCAGCTCGCCGGGACGACGCTCGAAGCGTCCGAGGTCGTCGGCCTCCCCGCTCAGCGCGACGTGGTCGGGCCGCAGCTCGGAAACGCGTGCGATCGGAACGAACAGATCGCGGTGATCGATGTGCGCGACGAGTCCGGTGATCGGCGGGTGCGGTTTGCCGTCGAGGCGGACGATCAGGTCGCCGACGCGTCCGACCCGCTCGCCGCGCCCGTCGATGAGCGGCGCGCCGACGACCGAGGAGAGGTGGATGAACTCAGCCAACGTTCCACGCGGTCGCGGGACATCGCGGCCTCGTCACGCCATAAGTGTACTGACGAGCCCCGTCGCGAACCTGGGGAGGGCCTGAGCAAAAGGTGAGAAGCGGGGCGCTCAGAACTCCGTCATCGCCAGCACGGCCTTGTTGAACTCGGAGAACTCGGGGGACATCGTGATCGGCAAGAGCGCCATCAGCTTTGCCACGTCGCCGCCGACCCTGATCTTTCCCTGCATGAACGCCGCGTTCGCATCGAGCTCGCCTTTTTGGATCCGCATCGCGTCGTCGTAGGTCTCGGTGAGCGTGACCTCGGCGTCCGCCAGTTCCCCGAGGCGATTGTCAAGGAGCTTGCCGTCTTCGACGATCCAGTAGTACTTCACCTCGCCGTCGGGGCCGTCGGTGATGACGTACTGCAACCGTGCCGACGCGCCCGGGCGCGCCGGTTGGGACTGCGCGAGCTCCGTGGCCTCGTCGAGCCACTCCTGGGTCAGCCATTTCGGCACGATCGCCTCCTTCGCGTCGCGCCGTTTCTACTTCGCCGTGGCCCTCACGCGCTCACGAACGCCGGCGAACAGGTCGTCTTCCGGCTCGATCGGACCGACGAGGTTGCGGGCGAGCACGTAGGCGTCGGTCGTGAAGATTTCGCGGTCGACTGACTCCGGCAGCCCGAACCAGAACGGCGAATCGGGATCGATCTGCGTGGCGTGGGCCATCAGCCCCGCCCGCCGCGCGTCGTAGAAAGCCGTCACGTCGATGATCGTCGTCGCCTGTTGGTCGGGAAAGTCGCTCGGCAGGCCCTCCTTGAACCACTCGGCGTAGGGGGATTCCATCCCGAACTCCAGGAACTTCTGGTGGCGGGCCACGATCAACTCGAGCTGCCAGACCGTGTAGTAGAGCTTCAGCGGTTGGTACGGCTCGCCCGCTTCCGGGAAGGAGTCAGCGTCTCCCGCTTTGTCGAACGCCAAAAGCGAGATGTCGTGGACGCGAACATGGTCCGGGTGCGGGTAGAAGCTCTGCTCGTCGGGGTAGGTCACCACCACCTCTGGCCGGTACTTGCGGATCGCGGCAACGAGCCGGCCGGTGGACTCCTCGATCGGGGCGCGCCAGAAAGACCGCGGATCGGAGTTGGCGGGCGTGTCGGGCATCCCTGAGTCGCGGTAGCCGAGCAGGACGACCTCGTCGTAGCCGATGGCCGTGGCCGCGTCGTCGAGCTCGCGGCGGCGGATCTCGGCGATGTTCTCCCGCACCGCCTCGGTGTCGAGGGCAGGGTTCAGGATCTCGCCCTCCTCGCCACCGGTGGCGGTGACGAGCACGGTGCGCACCCCCTCGGCGTGGTAGCGCGCGATCGTGCCTGCGCCCTTCGATGCCTCGTCGTCGGGGTGGGCGTGCATCGCCAAGAGGCAAAGGGACTCGGCCATCGAACCCGTGACCTTAACGGCGCCGCGCGCGCGCTGGTTTCTCAGCGATTTGCCAGTCGGCCGGAGAATTTGCCGACGTATGCTCGATATCGGTCCTAGTCAGCGCCAAGGTCCAGGCTCGGCCACAAGGAGCGATGCATGAGCGTGATGAAGCGCCTGAGCGGTGTCGTCCAGGCGAAGGCGAACAAGATGCTCGATCGCGTCGAGGACCCCCGCGACACCCTCGACCTCTCCTACGAGAAGCAGCTCGAGCAGCTCCAGCAGGTCCGCAAGGGTCTCGCCGACATCGCGACGGCCCGCAAGCGCATCGAGCTGCAGGCGACCCAGCTGAAGGCGAACGCCGACAAGCTGCAGGATCAGGCGAAGACCGCCCTTGCCCAGAACAACGAGGACCTCGCTCGCGAAGCGCTGTCGCGGCGCGCCTCGATCGCCACACAGCTCGAACAAATGAAGACCCAGCACGACCAGCTCGTCTCACAGCAGGACCGGCTCGTCACGACGAGCCAACAGCTCGAAGCGCGCGTCGCCGCCTTCCGGACCCAGAAAGAGACGCTGAAGGCGAGCTACACCGCTGCCGAGGCGCAGACGAAGATCGGCGAGGCCGTCTCTGGGATCTCCGAGTCGATGGGCGACACGGGGCTCGCCATGCAGCGCGCCCAGGACAAGATCGAACAGATGCAGGCCCGCGGTCAGGCGATGGACGAGCTTTTGTCCTCCGGTGACCTCACCGACATCACGAACACGAGCGATCCGATCCAGTCCCAGCTCGACAAGGCGATGCAGTCGAGCCAGGTCGATGCCGAGCTTGCGAAATTGAAGGCGTCCTCACAGCCCGCTGGCGCGATCGCCGCCGGCGACTCTCAGGACGCGGTGGCCAGCGAACCCCAGGACGCGGAGGTCGTCGAGGACGACGCGGCGGCACCGGCGGCCGCGACGGACAAGGATCCGTTCAGCTTGGACGACAGCTCCGGCTCATGATCGTGCGGATTTTGGAAGACGGCCAGTACGAGGTGGCCGATCAGGCGGCGGCTGATCTGAGCGCGATCGACGCTCGGCTGGCAAAGGCGCTCGACGCGGGCGACGAAGCCGCCTTCGATTCCGAGCTCGCTGAGCTGATCGACGCCGTGCACCGCTCCGGCACTCGTCTTGATCCGACCGAACTGCGCCCCTCTGACCTCGCGGTTCCCGCCTCCGGTTCGACGCTCGCCGAGGTGAAAGCGCTCCTCTCCCAAGACGGTGTGAATAAGGACTGAGCAATGGCAACCCGCACGAAGTATCCCCAAGACCGCGGCCTCACCGCGCGCATGTTGACGACGGTGTTCCTCCTCGGACTGCTCTATGCGATCTTCATTACCGCGCTCGTCCTCGCGCACGTCGCACTTGCCTTCATCCTTGTCATCGCGTTCATCATCTTGTTCGTCCAGTACTTCTATTCGGACAAGATCGCCCTGTACTCGATGGGCGGCAAGATCGTCACCGCCCAGCAGCAGCCCCAGCTGCACGCGATCGTCGACCGACTCTGCGCGATGGCGAACATGCCGAAGCCACTCGTCGCGATCGCACAGAGCGACATCCCGAATGCTTTCGCGACGGGGCGCAACCAAAAGCACGCCGTCGTCTGTGTGACGACCGGACTCCTGCGTCGGCTGAACGAGCCCGAGGTGGAGGCTGTGCTGTCGCACGAGCTCAGTCACGTCGCTCACCGCGACGTCGCCGTGATGACGATCGCCAGCTTCCTCGGTATCTTGGCCGGCCTTTTGACGCGGGTGTTTCTGTTCATGGGGCTGTTCGGGGGCTACGGGCGCGGCGGCGGTCGCCGTGGTGGAATCGGCGGACAGGGCGGTGGTCAGGTCGCGCTCATCGAACTCGGCGTGATCTTGTTCTCCGCGATCATCTACGCGATCAGCTTCATCTTGATCCGCACGCTGTCCCGCTATCGCGAGCTCGCGGCGGACCGCTCCGGAGCCATCCTCATCGGTCAGCCGGCACTGCTGGCGCAAGCGCTCGTCAAGGTGAGCGGCGAAATGAGGACCATCCCGACTCAGGATCTGCGCGCCGCCGAGCACTTCAACGCCTTCTTCTTCGCTCCCGCGCTCGCCCCCGGCGCCAGCCTCTCGTCGCTTTTCTCGACGCACCCTCCGCTGCAAAAGCGTCTCGACCAGCTGGCGAAGCTCGACGCCGAAATGCACCGCGGCATCGCCGCCAACTGATCGCGAAAGCGGCGACCGATGGGGTTCTTGGACGCGCTCTTGGGGCGCTCGAAACCGGCACAGGCGAACCTCGACAAGCTCTTCGGCCTTCCCGGGGCGAGAATCACCCTCGAGGCGGCCGAAGGGCTCGAGCCGACGGGCCATGCCGGCGTGTGCTTCAAGCCCGCCACCGGCCAGGCGTTCGCCGCCACCGAGCAGGAGTTCACCCAGCTCCTGAACCTCGGTGACGAGACGGGCGCGCACATGGACGAGAGTTCCGACCAATACGGCTACAGCTGGGTCGTCATCACCACCGACGATTTCGACTCACTCGTCACCCGCGTCCACATGACGAACTCCACCCTGCAGGACAACGGTTACGGCCCGCAGCTGCTCTGTTCGGTGTTCGGCTTCCGGCCGCAGCAACCCACCCCGAACGGCCCCGCGTCGACGTTCCTCGTCTACCTCTACAAGCGCGGCACCTTCTACCCCTTCGTGCCGTCGGGCAAAGAACGGCGCGACAACGAAGCCGAGCTGCGCTTGAAGAACGAACTGAAAGAGGACCTGGCGATCGAACCTGATCTCAGCCGCTGGTTCCCGATCTGGAGCCTGCCTGTCAGCTGATCAGTCGACGGAGCCGGCTCACTCGATCGGTGTGAACGGGTCCCAGGCGACGGGAGCCGTCGCTAGGTATTCGAGGATCGTTTCGACGGCGGCCCCTTGCGACGCGGGGGTCCTTGGACCCTCCGGACAGAGCGTCGCAATGATCGCGCCCGGCCCGTCCGCGTCCCAGACGACGTCGCCCGTCGACATCTCGCTGAGCATCGCGGCGAGCGGCGCGAGGTCGCGGCGCTTCGGCAGCTCACGCGAGATGTAGCGGACCCACGTCTCGTAGCGGTCGTAGTAGACGAGCTGGTCACCGTCGAGAACGATCATCCGCACCATCGGTGTCGCCGAGTGCAGCGCGAACGGATGCACGCTAATGGCTCGCCGGTTCGCGATCTGAAAGCGCCTCTCCCCCTCAACGCGAAGGACGTGCACGATCGCGACGTCAAGGTCGCGACGTTCCTCGATCGTCACGTCACCTCGCTCGATCGCGGCGATGCCTTCTTGGAAGGAGCGATCCTCGTCCGACCACCACGCCTCGAACTCCTCGGGTCGCGCGACGACCTCGCCGAGGTTTGGGACGAGATCGGCGAACCAACCGTCGGGAGCAGACCAGTCTCTCGACGCCGCCTGTTCCCGCCACGGCGGCGACGCGCCGGCGTCGATCGCCCAGAACGTGAAGACGGCGCGCGCCGCGTCACGAGTCGCGACACCGAAATCACCGGCTCGCGCGAATTCGATGAGTTGTGGCTTCAGACGCAGCGCTTCGTCGGGATGCGCAATCGCGTACACCGAGGCAATCCCGTCTTCGTCGGGATGGTCGATGGTGACGCACTCAGCGCCACTGATTGAGCCTCCCGACTCGAGATAGCGGAAAGCGATCTCGGTCGAAAGATCAGCCCACAGCTCGCGGGGAGTCGGCGAATGCGGCCAGTGCGACAAGACGAGCATTGATCCGGGGCGATCTGCGCCGTCGACCATCACATGCGGGCGGCCGTCGAGGGACCCGAGTGGAACGAACGGAAGCGCTACAAGGGCGCGAGTCGCTGTCGTCGTCAGGCGAACTCGTCGATCGACTGGGCGAGGGCGAGGTCCGCTTCGGTGATCCCCCCGGCGGAGTGCGTCGAGAGTCGCAGCGTGACGGTGTTCCAGCGGATGTCGATATCGGGGTGGTGGTCGGCCTCTTCGGCGAGACGGCCGACCTCGTTCACGAAGGCGAGCGCTTCTGCGAAATCGGCGCGCTCGACGACTCGGACGATCGCTTTTCCCTCACGCTTCCACGGTGTCGGAGCGAGGGCCTCGTCCACGACGGCGTCATCAACGATCGCCACTTTGACGACCCTACTTGTCGCCAACGATGTCCACGACAACGGGCGCGTGATCCGATGGCGGGTCGGCGAAGGGGCCCTTCTTTCGTGCGTCGCGGTCGACGAAGGCCGCCTCGACGTGGTTCGCGATCGGCGCCGAGGCGAGCACGAGGTCGATGCGCATCCCCTCACCCTTATGGAACGCACCGGCGCGATAGTCCCACCACGAAAAGGGACCCGTCTCGTCGGGGTGCACTTTTCGGACGACGTCTTGCAAACCGAACGCCATGACGTCACGCAGCGCCTCGCGCTCCGCGGGCGTGACATGGGTGGCGCCGGCGAACTTCGCGATGTCGTAGACGTCGCGGTCCTCGGGCGCGACGTTGAAGTCGCCGCCTACGATGATCGGCTCCTCAGGCGTGGCCGTGGCGTTGAGTTCGCGGCGGAAGTCGGCCAGCCAATCGAGCTTTGCTTTGAAAAAGGACGATCCGACCTCACGCCCGTTCGGCACGTAGACCGAAAACGCGCGCACCCCTCCGCAGGACGCCGAAATCAGGCGCGATTCGTCCGCCATCTCGGACGTCGCGTCCGTGAACCCCGCCTTCACATCGTCGAGGCCGATGCGCGAGGCGATCGCCACGCCGTTCCAACGACCGTCGCCGTGATGCGCCGAGGCGTAGCCGACCTCAATGAACGCGTCCGTCGGGAACGCGGCGTCGGCGATCTTCGTCTCTTGCAGCAAGACGAGATCGGGCTCGTTCTTCGCGATCCAGGCGACGACGCGCTCGAGGCGGATTTTCAGTGAGTTGACGTTCCACGTGACGATGCGCATGCCTTACGCCTCCGCGAACACGAAGAACAGTCCGGTCTCACAGGCGATCTCACCCGAGACCCTGGCTACGCCGTGCCCCGTGCCGGCGCGCGAAGAGAGCCGGCCGAGGGTGACCTCCAAGTCGAGCCGGTCACCTGGGACGACCTGGCGACGAAAGCGCGCCTTGTCGATCCCGCCGAAAAGCGGCAGCTTGCCGGCGAAGCGCCCATCGGCGAGCACCGCAGCGGCGCCGAGTTGGGCGAGGGATTCGACCATCAGCACCCCGGGAACCGTCGGACGGCCCGGAAAGTGGCCGGCGAAAAACGCCTCATTGCCGGTCAGCGTCCAGTGCCCCCTCGCCCGCTCGCCCGGATCGAGCTCGTCGATCGCGGAGACGAGCAGAAAGGGGGGCCGGTGCGGGATGAGACTTTCGATCTCGAACGAAATTGCCCCTACTCCTTTGTCCGCCGTGACCGCTTCTTCGCCGGACTCACCGCCTGATGCTTCTTACCGACGCGGCGCGGCGCTGAGGGCGCCTTTTTGCGAGGATTCTTCGGCGCGGCCTTCAACTCCCGAACGGCGCGCGGAGAGCGGCGTGGTCCACCGGTCGGCGTCGGCGCCACCGCCTCGACGCGCACGGGAGCGACCTTTTTCCGGAGAGTCGTCGGCGGCTTCGCCTTCGCCGCGCCTGTGCGCTTTGACGGTCGCTTCGCCGCTGCCTTTGTGTCCTTGGTGTGCGAGAGTTTCACGACCGCGGCGACGGTCTCCGCGCTCGGCCGTCCAGAAACCGTTGCCGCCCCCGGCAGGGCGACCTCGACGCCGCGGCGGTACGGGTCGAGCGCGGTGACGACGAATGGCCGCGATTCGCCTTTTTTCAGGACGGCGCGAGCGCTGCGCGGCGCCGGGTCCCCGAGTCCGGAGAGCGGCACGTAGGCGAGCACGTCTCCGGAGCGGACGACCGCGCCGTGGGAAGCGAAGCTCTCGACGACCGCATCGATTTCGCCGCCAGGGTGGTGCTCGGCAACGAACGCGATGAACGTCGCCGGGTCGTTCACCGCCCGCGGCGACGCCGCCGAGGCAACCTCTTTGTCCGGCGTCTTTGACTTCGGCTTCGCCTTCTGAGCGCCGTCCGGGGAGACCGCCTCTTTCGTCGCCGAGGCGATCGCCCGCTCGACCTCTTTTCTCGCCCGCTTGTCCTCTGCCTTGTGACTCTTCGGGCCCCGCACCGGGTTCCTGTAAACGAAGATCCAGCCGATCCCCGGCACGCGCGAGGCACCGATCAGCCGTCCGCGTTCGAACAGCCACGGGTGCTCGCCGTGGAACTCCTGGAACGAGTCGTTCGACAAGACGACGCCGTCGACTTTCTCCGCGATCCGCAACAAGAAGGCGTCGCCGCGTCCCACCGCGCCCGCGGGAGGAGAGACGAGGTCTCCGGACAAGACGAGCTGGTCGTAGTGATCGCGCTCGGAAGCATCTATGCGGTGGCGGAAGGACGCGTCGACGACGACCGTCACCTGCGCGCCTTCCATCTCGCGACGAAGGTCCGCGACCACTTCTTCGAGCTGGGCGAGGCTCGGCGTCGTCCTGCCCTCGGTCGCGAGGTTCGAACCGTCGACGACGACGTGGCGCGTTGGCACTCGTTCAGTCAATCACAGCATCGTCCGAACGCAGCTGTCCGAAGCGCATGTCGACCAGGTCATAGATCTCTTCCGCCAGCGAACGACGACTCGTCGCATCTCGACACCGGGGCCGAAGCGCGGCGCGCGTCGCCTTGGAATGGAACCGGCGCGCGGGTACGCGAAGCGGTCAGGCGTTGCGCGGGACCGGTCCGATGGCTTCGTCGAGGAGCCTTTGCAGCTCGAGCTCGTGGATCATGTGCGACCCCGTCGCGGGGCTGCCTGAGGCGATCCGCGAGATGTGGCGGAGCTTGTAAGAGTGCCGCAGCGCCTTGTGGAGACGCTCGTGGACGAAGGACCACGCGCCCATGTTCTCAGGCTCGTCCTGCAACCAGACCACTTCACGCGCTGATGGGTAGCCGGAAAGAATCCCGCTCAGTTGCGATTCCGGCCAGGGATAGAGCTGTTCCACACGGACGATCGCAACCGCATCACGACCACCTTGGGATGTCAGCGCATCGCGGCGCGCGTAGGCATCTTGAGCGACGCGTCCGGAGCACAGAACGACGCGTGACACCGTTTCAGCAGCGACCCGTTTGCCTCGTTCGGTGTCGTCGAGGACTTCAAAGAAATGCCCCGAAAAGAGTTCGTCGGCCGTCGAACGCGCAAACCTCGAGCGCAGCAGCGACTTCGGCGTCATAACGATGAGCGGTTTGCGCTCGTCGCGCCGCACCTGAGCGCGTAGCAAGTGGAAATACTGCCCGGCAGTCGTCGGCTGGGCAACGGTGATGTTGCCGTCGGCGGCGAGTGTGAGGAATCGTTCGAGACGCGCCGAGGAGTGCTCGGCACCCTGACCTTCGTACCCGTGCGGCAGCAGAAGCACGAGACCGCTTCTTTGTCCCCATTTCTCTTCGGCAGCGACGAGGAAGTTGTCGATGATGGTCTGCGCCCCGTTCGCGAAGTCACCGAACTGCGCCTCCCAGCTGACGAGCGCGTTCGGCGCCTCGACCGAGTAGCCGTACTCGAAGCCGAGTGCCGCGTACTCCGACAGGAGCGAGTCTCGGATGAAGAGCCGACCAAGCTGGTGCGGAGCGGCGACCGGGGCGAGCCCGCCGACTCCTTCGCCCAAATTCTCGAGCGGCACGAACTCCTCGCCGGTCTCATAGTCGACGAGCACCGAGTGCCGTTGGGAGAACGTGCCGCGCCGCGTGTCCTGACCGGTGAGACGGACATCGGTTCCCTCGACGAGCAGGCTGCCGAACGCGAGCGCTTCGGCGAGCGACCAGTTGATCTCACCGGACTCCCACGTCGTCTTTCGCTGTTCGATCTGCTTCACCATCTTCGGGTGGAGGGTGAATCCCTCCGGCGTCGTCCAAAGCCGCTTCGCGATGGGATCGAGCACGGAGCGGTCAACCCCGGTCGGCAACGAAAGCGGGACGCGCGCTGACGCGACCCGTTCGGGAAGCATCTCGACCTTCGGCGGAGCGGACAATCGTGTCTCGTCGAGCGCAGCCTGCAAACGAGCGTTGAAGTCCGCCTCGACCTGCTGGGCGTCCTCTTCGGTGATGTCACCGCGATCGACAAGCGTCGTGGTGTACAGAGTGCGCACCGATGGGTGCTCTTCGATCTTCTTGTACATGAGCGGCTGGGTGTAGCTCGGGTCGTCGCCTTCGTTGTGACCGTGACGGCGGTAGCAGACAAGGTCGACGACGACGTCTTTGTGGAAGGCCTGATGGAACGCGAACGCAAGCCCGGCGACGCGCACGCACGCCTCGGGGTCGTCACCGTTCACGTGGAAGATCGGCGCCTGCACCATCTTCGCCACGTCGGTCGGGTACACCGACGAGCGCGCCGCTTGTGGTGGCGTCGTGAATCCGAGCTGGTTGTTGATGACGAGGTGCACCGTTCCACCAGTGCGGTAGCCCTTCAGCATCGACAGGTTCAAGGTCTCTGCGACAACGCCCTGCCCGGCGAAGGCCGCGTCGCCGTGGATGATCAACGGCAACACCGGATAGCTCTTCGGTGCGGGGCCCCGGTCTTGTTTGGCGCGGGCGATGCCTTCGACAACGGGATCGACCGCCTCGAGGTGTGACGGGTTCGACGCCAACGTGACGGCGATCGAGGCGCCGTCGCGTCCACGCCAGGTGCCCTGCGCACCCTTGTGGTACTTCACGTCACCCGATCCCTGCACGGACTCGGGGTCGAGGTTCCCTTCGAACTCACTGAAGATCTCACCGTAGGACTCGCCGACGATGTTCGCGAGCACGTTCAGCCGTCCCCGATGCGCCATACCGACGACGACCTCGGAGAGGCGCGCTTTCGCCGCGGCTTCGAGTGTTGCGTCCAAGAAGGGGATCGTCGACTCCGCGCCTTCGAGGCCGAAACGCTTCTGACCGATGTAACGGAGATGAAGGAACGTTTCGAACGCTTCTGCCGCGTTCAGCCGCTCTTGGATATGACGCTTCTCGTCGGTCGGGACATCGGTCGCGACCCCTTCGACGTGCCGTTGGATCCAGCGCTTCTGCTCTGGGTCTTGGATGTGCATGTATTCGATGCCGACGGTCCCGCAGTACGCGTCGCGAAGGATCTCCAGGATTTCTGAGAGTGGCAGCACGTCGGTGCCCGGCACTCCACCGGTGTCGAAGGTGCGATCCAGGTCCCAGACCGAGAGCCCGTAGTGGGCGAGGTCGAGCTCGGGATGCAGCCGCGGCGGATCGGTACGCAGGGGGTCGAGCTGCGCGATCAGGTGCCCGCGCACGCGGTACATGTTGATCAGCTGGTGGACCTCGAGTTCCTTCTTGATCCGCGAGTCCTCACCTGCCTTCAGCTGCTCGTCACGCGTCCAGCGCGCCGGCGGCCGCACGACGCCGAGCGAGGAGAAGATCTCGTCGTAAAAACCGTCCTCGCCGACCAAGAGCTGATGCACCCGGCGAAGGAACAGCCCCGACTCCGCCCCCTGGATGATGCGGTGGTCGTAGGTCGAAGTCAGCGTGACGACCTTGCCAACACCGAGCGCGGCGAGCGTCTCGTGGGCGGCGCCTTGAAACTCGACGGGATAGTCGAGTGCGCCGACGCCGATGATCGCCCCCTGGCCCTTCACGAGACGCGGAACGGACTGGGTCGTCCCGAGGGTGCCCGGATTCGTGATGGTCACCGTGGCCCCGATGAAGTCCTCGACGGCGAGCTTGTTGGAGCGCGCCTTTGACACGAGCTGTTCGTAGGCGGCGCGGAATTCGCGGAAAGAAAGCGTGTCGGCGTCTTTGATCACCGGAACGAGGAGTGCCCGCGAGCCATCCGATTTCTCGATGTCAATCGCGATACCAAGACCGACGTGGTGGTGTCGGATGACCCCCGGCGTCCCCTGGCCGTCCGCGTCCTCGACGTAGCTCGAGTTGAGCGCTGGCAGCTCCCGTAGCCCCTGCGCGACGGCGTAGCCGATCAGGTGGGTGAAGCTCACCTTTTCTCTTCCCGTACGCAGAAGCTCGCCGTTCAGGATCGATCGGTTGACCTCGAGCAGCTTCGCCGGGACAGGGTGGACGCTCGTCGCCGTCGGCACAGAGAGGCTCGCCACCATGTTCTCGGCAAGCTTGGCCGGCACCCCACGCAGCAATCGCAGCTCGCCGTCGACTGCAACGGGTGGGGACGCGGGAGGCGCCGGCGCGCCGGGCGGTACCGAAGTTGGCGCCGCGACCTCGGCCGCCTGCTGAAGATCGACAGCACCAGGTGCAGCCTTCACGCCCGATGCCGCACCGTCGCGCTGGCGGGATTCGGGGCTCACCGCCCGGGGTCGGGAAAAGAAGTCGCGCCAGCTCTGGCTCACCGAAAGGGGGTTGGCACGGAACTCCTGGTACATCTCCTCGACGAGCCACGAGTTGATGCCGAGCACGTCGGGACGGGGCAGAACTCCGGGCGCGTCGGCCTCCTTTTCGGAACCGACCGACATGAAGTCAGGATATCGGCGGCCGCCCTAACTTCGTGGATGTGGAAGGGGGGTTCTGCATGCGCGCTGGGGTGCGAAGCGCAGGTTCGTAGGCCGTGCACGTCCTCGTGAGCGGGTCGCACGGGCTGATCGCCCGGCCGCTTGTTACGCAACTCGAGTCCGACGGCCACACCGTCCATCGCGTGGTGCGGACGAACCCGAAGGCGGGCGAAGCCTACCTCGACCTCGCCGCGCGGCGTCTCGACCTCTCGTTGCTCCCGGGCGGCTCGCTCGACCGAATCGACGTCGTCTTCAATCTGACGGGCGAGCGGATCACCCCGGTGCGCTGGAGCGCCGCCAAACGCGAGCGGCTACGCCAGAGCCGCATCCTCGTCACCGACCTCATCGCCCGTGCGATCGCCGCCGCCGACATCCCGCCGACGGTCTTCGTCTCGGCCTCCGCCGTCGGCATATACGGCGATCGAGGCGACGAGGAGCTCGACGAGCAGAGCGCGCTCGGGCACGGGTTCCTCGCCGAGCTCTGTCGTGCCTGGGAAGACGCGACAGAGCCGGCAAGACGCGCCAACGCGAGAGTCGTTCATGCGCGCAGCGGCGTCGTGATCGCGAGGGAGAATCCCATCGTTTCGTTGCAGCTACCACTTTTCCGGCTCGGACTCGGCGCATCGCTCGGTCCGGGTCGTCATTGGTTCAGCTGGATCGGACTCGACGACGAGGTCGGTGCGCTCATCCACGCCGCGCTGAGCTCAGATGTCGAAGGCGCTTGCAACCTCACTGCACCGAACCCTTTGCGATACGCGGAGTTCGCGGCGGCCTTCGCGCGCACCGTCGGGTCGCGGGTGAGACTTACTGTTCCGCGGGTTGTGCTCGACTCGGTGATCGGCACCGAGGCGACGCGCGAGATCGCGCTGATCAGTGAGCGGGTGCTGCCCCGTCGGCTCCTCGACGCTGGCTACCAGTTCCAACTCCCCCGGATCGAGGACGCGCTGTCGGCCGCGCTCGGGACACGGACGACGGCGTGAGCCCGGACACGCACGAGACGTTCGACGCGGTTGTCGTCGGAGCTGGCCCCGCGGGTGCGGCAGCGGCGATCACGCTTGCCCGATCGGGGCGATCGGTCGCGGTTTGCGACCGTGCGCGCTTTCCTCGCGACAAGACCTGCGGGGACGGTTTGACGACCGGCGCGCTGCGGCGACTGGACGAGCTTGGCCTCGATCAGACGTCGGTGCCGTCGATTCAGCGGGTGGGCGAGCTCGCCGTACGCGCGCCGGGTGGACGCCGAATGTCTCTTGAGTTTCGTCGCGGCCCGGGCATATTCGCCGCGGTCGCGAGGCGTTTCGAACTCGACGCCGCACTCGTCGAATCCGCCCGTAATTCCGGTGCGAAGGTCATCTTCGGCGCCCGCTTTCTTTCGCTCGCGCACGAACGCGACGACGTCGTGCGCGTCCAACTCGCCGGTCACCCGGAATTACGCGCCCGTTATCTCATCGGCGCCGATGGTGCCTGGTCCGAAGTTCGTCGTGCGATCGTCGGACCGGACGTCATCGAGCGTCGCCCGAAATGGATGGCGTGGCGCGCCTACCTCGATGGGGCGGAGGCGGAACGGACGGCGCCGATGTGGGTCTGGTTCGACCGAGCGCTCCTCCCTGGCTACGGCTGGTCGTTCCCGCTAGCCGACGGCGCCGTCAACCTTGGAGTCGTCACCTCCGGCTTGTCCGGAAAGCGCTTCGCCGACGCTTGGCGGCGAACGCTCGACGGCGCTTTCGTGCGATCTCTAACCGGACCGGGCGCCGTGCTCGAGTCGCCAGCGCGCGCCTGGCCGATCCCCGCACAGCTCGATCTCGCCGCGCTCTCGGGCCGCGACGGCCGGGTGCTCTTCGTCGGCGATGCGGCGGGAGCCGCCGACCCTTTCACGGGCGAGGGCATCGGTCAGGCTCTCGAGACCGGCGTCGCCGCGGCTAATGCGATCCTCCGCAAAGCAATGGGTGGGCCGTCGGACGTTGCCGACTCCTACCGACAGGTGGTGGCGGCGTCACTCGCCAAGGATCACGCGATAGCCCGGGTGTGCCTGACGCTCTTCAGCACAGGATTCGGCGCCAACGCCGTACTGCGGGTCGTCGATTTCTCGCCGTTCGTGCGACGCAACGTCGCCCGATGGTTGTTCGAGGACTATCCGAGGGCGACTGTCACCGCGCCTTCAAGTTGGCCCGACGCGTTGCGTCCGCGGCCGGGCGCGTTCGTAAAGCAGTCGGTGTGATCAGGATTCAATCGAGGTTCGCGCCGTGCCGCCGCACTTGGTCGACCACGGTGTAGTACGCGTCGATCGACTCGCCGGCGTCACCCCAGAATCCTTCGCAGACGTCGTAGGACATCTGTCCCAACTCGACGTAATGGTTGTTGACATCGGTGATCTCGAGTTCGCCGCGTGCCGAAGGCTCCAGGTTCGCGATGACGCTGAACACCGTCGGCTCGTAGCAGTACACCCCGGTCACGCAGTAGGCGCTCGGCGGATTCTCGGGCTTTTCGACGATCCGCACTACCTTGCCGGACGCATCGAGCTCGGGGACGCCCAGGTGACGTAAGTGCTCGGGCTCTTCGACCGGCGCGAGCAGGATTCGTGCCCCTTTGTCTTGCTCTTCGAAGCGTTCGACGATCGGCCGGATCGTGCGCCCGAAAATGTTGTCGGCCAGCATGACGAGGACGCGGTCCTCACCGACGAAGCGCTCGGCGAGGCCGAGTGCCTGCGCAATGCCTCCCGGCTTGTCCTGGTAGGCGTAGTTGAGCCGGCGCACTCCGAACTTCTCGCCGTTCGAGAGCAGACGGAGGAACTCACCGGCGTGCGTGCCGCCCGTCACGACCATGATCTCTTCGATCCCGGCGTTGACCAATGCCTCGACGGCATAGGAGATCATCGGCCGGTCGTAGAGCGGCAGCAGATGCTTGTTCGTGATCTGGGTGAGCGGCGACAGACGACTGCCGGTCCCACCTGCGAGGAGCACGCCTTTCACGAGGACTCCTTTGGCCGCTGCTCGGCGCGAGAGCGTAGTTGTGCGTCGAGAGGCGGTGCGGTGCGCAGCCTGGGAGTCCTCACTCCCCCGTCAGCCCGTCGACTGATTCGCGGATCAAGTCGGCGTGGCCGTTGTGGCGCGCGTACTCCTCAACCATGTGAGTGACGATCCAGCGCAGGCTCGGCGACCGGCCGTCACTCCCTCCGCGCTGAGCGAGGCGGTCGAGGCCGCCGTCGTCGAAGGCCTCCGCGACCGTGGCACGCGAGCGGTCGACGGCCTCCCGCCACCACGCGAACAACTGCTCGGGGGTGTCCTGTCCCGCCGACTTCCACTCCCAATCGGGGTCGGCCTCGAGCGCCTGGACGTCCCATGGCGGCGACGGCGCTCGATCGAAGAGTGCCTGGGAGAACCACCAGTCCTCGACGAGCGCCATGTGCTTCAGCATCCCGCCGAGCGTCATCGTCGACGCGCCGACCGTCGCTGAAAGTCCGGCGGCATCGAGTCCGCCGCACTTCCAGGCAAAGGTCGCGCGTTGATAGTCGAGAAAGCCGAGCAGGGTCTCGCGCTCACCGCTTGCGACCGGCGGTTCTGGTCGTCCGTGGTCATCGATGATCGTCATCGACAGCGACTTTACGAGAGCTCATCGAGGACGTCGTCGGAAAGTCGCGGCCAGGCGTCGATCGCCCAGTCGCCGAAGTCTCGATCGGTGAGCAGTGCGCACGCCACCCGTGCGTGCGGATCCACCCAGAGAAACGTCCCTGACTGGCCGAAATGTCCGAAGGTCGCCGGCGAATTCGACGACCCGGTCCAGTGCGGCGACTTCGCGTCGCGAAGCTCGAAGCCGAGGCCCCAGTCGTTCGGGTCCTGCCAGCCGAAACCGGGAAGCACGCCCGAAAGTCCAGAGAACGCGACTCTCGTCGCGAACGTAAGCGTCGATCTCGAAATGAGCGTTGGCGAGAGCAGCTCACGGCAGAAAAAGACGCAGTCCTCGATCGTGGCAAATGCCCCCGACGCCGCCGATCCCTCCAGGTCGGCGTCGAGCATGCCGAGCGGCTCGAAAACCCCCGAGCTCAGGTAGTCCTCGATCGAAAGACCCGACGCCGTGGCGATCAGATCGGCGAGGACTTCGAAACCGGCATTCGAGTACATCCGCCGTTTCCCCGGCTCGGAAAGCACCCTCGGCGGCGGGTCGGGGGCGAGTCCGGACGCGTGGGCGAGCAGGTGCGCGACCGTCGAGCCGTGAGGACCGGCGGGGTCGTTCAGCGCCAGCGTGTGCTCCTCGTAGGCGATCAACGCCGAGTAGGCGACGAGGAGCTTTGTCACCGAGGCGAGCGCGAACCGGTGCGTGAGATCGCCGGCGAGTTCGATCCGTCCGGATCCGGTGATCACAGCGGCGGCCGAGTGTCGTGCGCCGAATTCGGTGATCGCGCTCAGCGCCTTCACCGGCGCGCAGCCCGGATCAGACGTCGAGAAAGCGACGAACGGCGACGAATGAGCCAACGACACCGACGGCGATGCCGATCAACACGACGACAATCTCGGTGAATAGCAGATCACGAGTCGTGAGCACTGTCGACGAAAGCAAAGTCGCCTTGTAGTGGACGACGAGGTAGCGCACGCCGATGTTCGCCAGGAGCACGACGAAGACGGCGACGATCGCACCCAGCAGGCCCTGGACGAAGCCTTCCAGCATGAATGGAATCCTGATGAACCAGTTCGTCGCTCCGACGAGTTTCATCACGCTCACTTCACGACGTCGGGCAAAGATCGCCATTCGGATCGCGTTCAGAATCAGAACGAGCGAGGAGACCAAGAGCACGACCGCGATCGCGAGCAGGATGTCCTGCAAGACGCTCGTCACATGTTGCATGATGTGAATGGATTGCCCGGGATATGTCGCCTGGTAGACGCCGGGCAGGCGTCCGACGGAGAGACCGTTTTGCTTCTTCACAAATACGTTCGCGACCGACTCTGCCGCTGACGGATTCTTCAGCTGACAGCGGAAAACGGTCGGCGTCGTCGCCGGGGTCAGCGCGGCGAGTGCGGTCGGTGTCGAAGCCAGGATGATCTTGGCCTGGTCATATGACTGTTGATGATTCAAGAACTTGAACTTTGTGATCTGCGGCGTCTCTTCGATGATCTGGCGCACGCTCGCGATCTGTGCCTGCGTTGCGCCCGGGTCCATGAACACCTGCAGGCTGACGTTGTTCGACCACTCACCGATCTGGCGAGAGACCGCTTGGCGTAGCAGCAGCGCCGTCCCGACTAGAGACAGCGATACGGCGACGGTGAGCACGGCGGCGAGCGCCATCACCCGATTTCGCCAGAGGTTCTGTGCGGTCTCTTTGGCGACGTAGTCGACGGATATCGGCACGGCTATCTACGTCGCGATCGGCCGGCGGCGCGTGCCGCAACGAAGGCTTCCTCGTCGCCGCCGTTGAACGAGTCGCCGAACACCGAGACCGCCGGAACGCGCTGGGTCGCGCCGGTCAGCATCTCACCCATTGCGGAGTAGACGCCGCGGGACTGGTCGCGCACGATGCTGCCGTGTTCCAGCTCAACGACGCGTCGTCGCATCGAATTCACGATCGTCACGTCGTGCGTCGCCATCACGACGGTCGTGCCGGTCTTGTTGATGCGATCGAGCAGCTTCATGATCCCCTGGCTCGTTGCCGGGTCCAGGTTGCCGGTCGGCTCGTCGGCCATCAAAACGAGCGGTCGGTTCACGAACGCCCGAGCGATCGCGACGCGCTGTTGCTCACCGCCCGAGAGCTCATCGGGCATCCGCTTTCCCTTCTCACCGAGGCCGACGAGCTCCAGCACCGTGCCGACCTGTGAGCGGATGACCGACTTGCTCCGTCCGATGACTTCGAGAGCGAAAGCGACGTTCTCGAAAACCGTCTTCGTCGGCAGCAACCGGAAGTCTTGGAAGACGCAGCCCAAGTTGCGCCGAAGGTACGGAACGCGCCATTGCGAAAGGTCGCCGATCTCGCGACCGGCGACCCAGATCTTTCCTGAATCCGGAACCTCTTCGCGCAACAACAAACGGAGGAACGTCGTCTTTCCAGACCCAGACGGACCGACGAGGAAGACGAACTCCCCCTTGTCGATGTCGAGCGAGACGTCGCGCAACGCGACGGCGTCCGATTTGTAGGCCTTCGTGACGTTTTCGAAACGGATCATCCGCGACTTACCCTTGGTCGTAACTCTTCGTCCGTCTCGAACACCGGGGACTTCGTCATCCCCCGGCCTCGTCCGGCCGTCCTCCCACCGTCACCAGAGCGCTTCGTCGTTTCGGGCGCGTCAACGCCATATATCTATTGGCTTCCGGCTTGCAGCAGCGAGTCACAGGCTACCAGCACGCCCATTCCTGCTGGTTGCAATCCTGTAACGCCCAGGAAAGTCGCGAGAGGATTTATGCGCTTTCGTTCGCGCGACGCCAGCGCAAATAGGCATACATGAATTCGTCCAGGTCTCCGTCGAGCACCGCCTCGACGTTCCCGGTCTCATAGTCCGTACGCAGGTCTTTTACCAGCTGATACGGCGCGAGGACATAGGAACGGATCTGGTTCCCCCATTCGATGTTCGTCTGCGGGCCGGATAGTGCCAATAGTTCGGCGCGCCGTTCTTCGCGCTGACGCTCGGCGAGCTTCGCGCCGAGGATCTGCATCGCCTTCGCACGGTTCTGGTGCTGACTGCGCTCGTTCTGCACCGCCACGACGATGCCGGTCGGAAGGTGCGTGATGCGCACAGCACTGTCTGTGACATTGACGTGCTGACCGCCCGCACCCGACGAGCGGTACGTGTCGATGCGCAAATCCTTCTCGTCGATCTCCACTTCGTCGGAGACGTCGTCGAGAAACGGCGTCGCTTCCAGCGACGCAAAGCTCGTCTGGCGGCGGTGCTGCGAGTCGAACGGTGACATCCGAACGAGCCGGTGCACTCCGCGCTCTGCGGTGAGCAGACCGTACGCCTGGCGGCCGCGCACGATGAACGTCGCCGACAAGATTCCCGCTTCCTGTCCTTCGGTGACCTCCTCGACTTCGGTGGCAAAGCCGTGACGTTCTGCCCATCGCTGATACATCCGCAGCATCATCTCGGCCCAGTCCTGCGCGTCGGTGCCGCCCGCGCCGGCGTGAATCTCGCACACCGCGTCCCGCTCGTCGTGCTCACCCGAGAACAAGCTCAGCAGCTCGAGATCCTGGAGCGAACGTTCGATCTCTTTGATCGCGGTCGCAAGATCGGTGGCGACCGAGGCGAGCGAGCCCTCTCCTTCTTGTTCGGCGATCTCGTAGAGACCCGCCGCGTCGTCGAGGCGGGTTGTGAGTTCGTCGAAGGCGTCGACGTCGGCGCGCACTCGTCCGAACGCCGTCGTCACCTCGCGCGCGTGATCGGGATCTGACCACAGGTCCGGCGACTCGACGTCTTTCGAGAGCCGCTCGAGCTCACGCCGGAGGTCGTCGTAGCGCAGATAGGCGCGCGCCGCGTCGAGTCGGACGCGCAGTTGGGCGAGCTCATCTTCAAAGCGCGGGCCCTCGGCGCTGGCCGCGCGGCGCGACGAACTGACAGTCGGCTCGCTCATCGCGGTTCAGGCCTTGCCGTGGCACTGCTTGTACTTGCGCCCGCTCCCACACCAGCAGGGGTCGTTCCGCCCGAGCTTTGCCTTCTGACCTGGACCTGTCCCTGCGAGCGTCGCCGACTGAGGCGGGACGACGACCGTCCGCTGCACCGGCAGCGACGGAGCAGGCGCTCCCTCGGCGATCTCCTCCATCGGCGCGACCGGGTCGGAGGCCGCCTCGTAGGTCGCCTGGGCGAGATCCGGGGTGACGTCCTCGGTCGTCAGCAGCTGGATGTGCATCACATAGCGCAGGTAGTCGTCGTCGATCGCCTCCATCAGCTGACCGAACATCTCAAAGCCATCGCGCTGCCACGCGACGAGCGGGTCGGTCTGAGCGAGGCTGCGAAGGTGTATGCCTTCGCGGAGGTAGTCCATCTCCTGGAGGTGGAACCGCCAGCGTTGATCGATGATCTGCAACATCACTTGGCGTTCGAGCTCGCGCGCCGCTTCCGTGCCGCCCGGGAACGCGGCCTCGCGCGCCTCGTAGTACTCGAGCGCCTCGCCATCGATGCTCTCGATGAGCTGATCGGTGCTCGTCGCCAGCGCGAGGTCCGCCGGCGCAAAGCGAGTCGGGTAGTACTGCGCTGACTCGGCGACGAGTTTGTCGAGGTCCCACTCCTCGGCGAAATCCGTCGGGCAGCAGGCGTGCACGAGCTCGACGATCTTTTCTTCGAGCATCTCGAGAGTGCGCTCGCGCAGGTCGTCGCCGTCGATCACTTGCATGCGGCGTTCGTAGATCACCTTGCGCTGCTCGTTCATCACCTCGTCGTACTTGAGGACGTCCTTGCGGACCTCGGCGTTGCGCTGCTCGACCGTCGCCTGGGCGCGCTCGATCGCGCGGGAGACCATCCGCGCTTCGATCGGCACCTCTTCTGGGAGGGCCCGATCCATCACCCAGTTCATCGCTCCGGTTGCGAAGATCCGCATGAGCTCGTCTTCCAGGGAAAGATAAAAGCGGCTCTCTCCGGGATCACCCTGGCGGCCGGAACGACCGCGCAGCTGGTTGTCGATGCGCCGCGACTCGTGGCGCTCGCTGCCGAGCACGTAGAGCCCGCCGAGCTCGACCACGCGCTCGCCCTCGGCGGCGCACGACGCCTGGAACTTCTCGAGCAGCGCTTCGTAGCGGGCGCGTCCCTCCTCGGAGGTGGGGTCGAGTCCCTCGGCGAGCGTCTCGTCGCGGGCGAGGCCCTCGGGATTGCCGCCGAGGATGATGTCGACGCCGCGGCCCGCCATGTTCGTCGCCACAGTCACCGAATGCAGTCGACCCGCCTGGGCGACGATGACCGCTTCTTTCGCGTGCTGTTTCGCGTTCAGCACCGTATGGGGGATGCCCTGTTTTTCCAAGAGCCGCGACAGGTGCTCGGAACGCTCGACCGATGCCGTACCGACGAGGACGGGCTGTCCGGTCTCGTAGCGCTCGGCGAGGTCTTCGACGACCGCGCGGAACTTCGCGTCCTCGGTCTTGTAGATCAGGTCGGCGTGGTCCTCGCGGATCATCGGCAGGTTCGTCGGGATCGGCACGACCTCGAGGGCGTAGGTCGACGCGAACTCCGCCGCTTCTGTCTCCGCGGTGCCGGTCATTCCGGCGAGCTTTTCGTACATGCGGAAATAGTTCTGCAGCGTCACTGTCGCCCAGGTGTGGTTCTCCTCTTTGATGCGCACGCGCTCTTTCGCCTCGACGGCCTGGTGTAGTCCGTCTGACCACCGCCGACCTTCGAGGACGCGCCCTGTGAACTCGTCGACGATGCGGACCTCGCCGTCGGCGACGATGTAGTCGTCGTCGCGGTGGTAGAGCTCCTTCGCCTCGAGCGCCTTGCCCAACTGGTGGACGTAGTTCACCGCCACGGAGTCGTAGAGGTTCTCGACGGTGAGCTGCCGTTCGACCTTCGCGATGCCCTCTTCGGTCGGAACGACGATCCGCTTTTCCTCGTCCACCTCGTAGTCGGTGTCGCGTTGCAAGGTCCGGACGATGCTGGCGAACTGGTAGTAGAGCCGCGTCGAGTCGTCAGACGGGCCGGAGATGATGAGTGGAGTACGGGCTTCGTCGATGAGGATCGAGTCGACCTCGTCGACGATCGCGTAGGGGTGGCCGCGCTGGACCATTTCTGAACGGCTCGGGGCCATGTTGTCGCGCAGATAGTCGAAGCCGAACTCGGTGTTCGTGCCGTAGGTGACGTCGGCTTGGTAGGCGGCGCGCTTTTCTTCGAAGTCGGAGATGTCCGGCACGACGAGTCCGACCGAGAGGCCCAAGAACCGGTAGATCTGGCCCATCCACTCGGCGTCGCGGCGCGCCAGGTAGTCGTTGACGGTGACGATGTGGACGCCTCTTCCCTCGAGGGCGTTCAGGTAGACCGGCAGAGTCGAGACGAGAGTCTTTCCTTCACCGGTCTTCATCTCGGCGATCCAGCCGAAATGGAGCGCCATCCCGCCCATCAGCTGGACGTCGAAGTGCCGCTGGCCGATCGTGCGCTTCGCGGCCTCGCGCACCACCGCGAAGGCCTCGACGAGGAGTTCGTTGAGCTCTTCGCCGCCGTCGAGGCGTTGTCTGAACTCGCCCGTCATCGCGGCGAGCTCCTCGTCGGAGAGGGCCTCGACCTCTGCTTCCAGGGAATTGATGAGCGGCACGACTTCCGCAAGGCTGCGGACCTTCTTGCCTTCTCCCGCGCGGAGAAGTTTTGCGAACACGCTCACGACGGGTCAGTCTAAGTGCCGCTCCGGTGCTCTCCTGTTTCTCTGAGCAGGGTTCCCGTGCACGTCGCGGCCGATCATGGTGCGATGTGTGCGCACGGTTCGACCAGCGAAGCTGGGCAAAACATTTCAACAGAGAGGAAGAAGATGCACGGAAGGGGCGACTGGGATGACCGCTACCGAAGCGTCGACCACCTCTTCTCCGAGGAGCCCGACTCCGAACTCGTTACGCGAGCAAAAGACCTGCCGGCCGGACACGCTGTCGACCTCGGGGCCGGCGAAGGCCGCAACAGCTTTTGGCTCGCCCGGGCCGGATGGAAGGTCACGGCGGTCGATTTCTCGGAAGTGGCGCTCGCCCGGCTACGCGAGCGCGCCGCGAATGAGGACCTCGCCGTCGAAGTCGTCGACGCCGACGTCGGGGACTACCGGCGCCGAGGCAAGAGATTCGACCTCGTCGTCCTGGCGAACCTCCACCCCGCCCCGGGCGAGCGCCAGCAGGTGTTCCAGGCGGCGGCTGGCGCCGTCGCGAGCGGCGGGCACCTCTTCGTCGTGGGCCATCATCTCGATGCGCTCGGACACGCCGGCCCACCCGACGGAGACCGCCTCTACAGCGAGTGCCGGCTCGAAGGAGCGTTCCCGGGACTCGAAGTGCTCGAGATGCACCGGGTCGAACGCGCACACGGCGACGTCGACCACGTTCCCGTCGTCGACCTCGTCATTTGGGCCAGGCGGCGCGTCTGATTGAAAAACCCGTCGTCAAGTGGCGCTGACGGGAATCTTTCGTCGCTCCACCCGTACGGCCGCCTCGGTCCCGACGAGCTCGCCGAAAAGGTGGTGTCCACCGGCGTCGGTGACGCGGATGTGTGCGAACGCGCCCGGCGGGATCTTGATCGCTCCCGCTGAGAAGTGGACGAGCTTTCCCTGACGCGTGCGCGCCGCGGCGATCGCGACGTCCTTTCGCGACACGCCCTCGACGACGACCTCTTCGATGCGACCGATGCGCGCCGCGTGGCGCTGGCGTGCCGATCGGTCGACGACGTCCTTCAGCCGGGCGAAGCGTTCGGAGATGACCTCGGGTGGGACGAACTCGTCGGGCATCTCGGCAGCGCGGGTACCAGGACGCGGGGAGAAGATAAAGGTGAAGGCGCCGTCGTAACCCGCCTCGGCGACGAGCGCCAGCGTCTGTTCGAAGTCGGCGTCGGTCTCCCCGGGGAAACCGACGATCACATCGGTCGTCACCGCCAGGTCGTCGACCGCGGCCCTCGCCGCGGCGAGCCGCTCCAGGTACCGCTCGGCGGTGTAACCGCGCCGCATCGCCGCGAGCACCCGGTCGCTTCCGGACTGCAGGGGAAGGTGGAGTTGCTCGCAGACCGCGTCGGTCTCCGCCATCGCCGCGATCGTCTCTTGGCGGAGGTCCTTTGGGTGCGGGCTCGTGAAGCGGATCCGGCGGATGCCGTCGATGGCGCCGATCGCCCGCAGCAGATCCGAAAAGAGCGGCTCGGCGCGCCGGCTCGCGCGTCCGACCCAGCTCTCGCCGACGAGCTGCGCCGTGTTTGCCGGGTCGAGGCCCCCCCTTCGTGCGACGAGCGTCAGGTCGCGGCCGTAGGAGTTGACGTTCTGTCCGAGCAGCGTCACTTCAGACGTCCCTCGTTCGGCGAGGGCGCGCACTTCGGTGACGACCTCCGCGAACGGCCGGCTCTGCTCCTTACCGCGCACTGTCGGCACGATGCAGAACGCGCACGAGTTGTCGCAGCCGATCTGGATCGTCACCCAGGCGGCGTAGGCAAGTTCGGGGCGGATCGCCTGAGCGGAGGGGAACGCCTCGGCTTCGTCCGCCGGCGCATCGAGGATCTCGACCGCCGGCGCGCCGGTCCGCCGAGCCTCGTTCAGCAGGTGGGAGACGCGACCGATGTTGTGGGTCCCGAAAATCGCGTCAACGTGCGGCGCCCTCTCGAGGATCTCTGAACCCGCCCGCTGAGCCATGCAGCCGGCGACCGCGATCTGCATCCCCGGTTTGCGATCCGCGAGCGATTTCAGGTGACCGAGGTGGCCGTAGAGCTTCGTCTCCGCGGACTCCCGGATGCAGCAGGTGTTCAACACGACAACGTCGGCGTCGGCCACGTCGTCGGTCCGATCGAGCCCCGCGGCGACGAGATCGGACGCGATCCGCTCCGAGTCGTGCTCGTTCATCTGGCAACCAAAGGTCTGAACGACGAACTTCCGGGCCACGGCCACCCAAGCTACGCGTCCTTCCGGTCGGTACTTTCTCGCTGGTGCTCATCGGCGTCCACGTCAGCCCGTCGGGGGGTCTGCTGAAAGCCCTCGAGCGGGGCCACGAGCGCGACGCCGACGCGATCCAGTTCTTCACCCAGAGCCCACGGATGTGGCGGAGACACGCCCACTCCCCCGAGGCGCTCGTCGAGTACCGCGTCGCCCAGGCGAGCGACCCTACGATCCGGGCGACCTTTTGCCACGCGAGCTACCTCATCAACCTCGCCTCGACTGATGCGGAGCTCCTCGAGCGCTCGCGGCGCGCGCTTTTCGAGAACCTCGTCGCCGCGTCCGAGATCGGTTCAGCAGGCGTCGTCCTCCACGTCGGCAGCCACCGCGGAGCCGGCATCGACGGAGCGATCGCCCCGGTCGCGACGTTCCTCGTCGAAGCGTGCGACGCCGCGTCGGCATCGAGCTCGCAGCCTCTCTGTCCCTTGCTGATTGAGAACGCCGCCGGCTCAGGCGGCACGATCGGTCGCAGCTTCGAGGAGCTCGCGCGGATCTTGGAATCGGCGAAGAGCGACGAGCGTCTCGGTTTCTGTCTCGACACCCAGCACCTGTTTGCGTCCGGTGTCTGCTACCAAGATCGCGAACACGCGGATGCAACGGTGCGCCGATTCGACGAGATCCTCGGCCTCGACCGATTGCGGTGCATTCACCTGAACGACTCGAAAGTTCCTTTCGGCGCGAATCGCGACCGCCACGAGAATCTCGGCGACGGTGAGATCGGAGCAGACGCCCTTGGTTGGCTGCTCAGCCACCCGCTTCTCGATCCGGTTCCGGCAATTCTCGAGGTGCCCGGAGACGGCCACGGACCGCGGCTCGAAGACGTCGAGACCGCGAGGGAGATCCTGAAGCGCGGCAGCGAGCGACGCGGCGGTCGTCCTTCAGTCTGAAACGAGGCGCAGTGGCGACAGATGTTTCGGTTGGTACAGGCCGACTTCCCCGCCGCTCGGCAGTCGAACTCTGGTCAGTAGTCCCCACCGCTGTTCTTCGATTGGAGCGAGCTCCACACCTTTCTGTTCGAGAACCGCCATTTCGGCGTTGAGGTCGGCACACATGAAATAGAGCTCGTGTCCGTCTTCCCCACCTCCCGGATGAACGGCGAGCTCCGCGGGGGAAGCTCGAAGATCAGCCAGCCGTCGCCGGCATCAACTGATGCGAGTCCGAGAACGTCCTGGAAGAACCGCCGGTCTGATTGCGCATCGCTGCTGTACACGATCACGTGGGCGCCAAAGATCACGTGGTTCGCCTCCCCTCTCCGAATCGGTCCCCCAATCTGTCCGAAGGCGTGATCTCGCGCCGCGGCGACCGGCGACGCTCGGCAAACAGTTGCTTGATCGTCAGTTCCAAGTCGCGGACGTCACGATGCCCGGAGGGACCTCTATTTCCTGTTCGGGTAGACCGACGAGGTCGAAGACGACGTAGCGGCCGGCGGGAAGGCTCGGAAAGACGGCGGCATGGACGACGCCACCAGCGGTCATGCGGGCGAGCACATAGACGTGCGTGCGCCAACGATCATCGCCGACACGCTCGATCTCGACTTCGCTTCCGATCCGGTCGTCGTTCGCCGCGAGAACGAGCGCGCCGCGATCCTCTCCGACGTTGACCACGATCGGTCCAGTCGGTGTCAGGGCCGCTTTTTCCGACACCCCATGGGGCGCCGGAGCAACGGCGGAGCGGAGCAGTCGGGTCACGACCCGGTCACACCCTCGCGAGCACTCCGGTCGAGACCGGATCGGTGAATCCGTCCGCGCCGGGAGCGAGGTACGGGAAGTGGGATTGGAACTTGACGCCAATCTTCTCGAGCGCCGACGGCGTCGTCATCGCCGGGTCGACGATGTCGTAGAGCAGTCCGGCCGCCGCGTCGGGGGTGAATTTCTTGTCGACGAGTGCGAACGTCACGCCGGCAACGCAGCGCAGTTCGATGCTCGTCACGTCGTCGAAAACGCGGCGACCGTTCGGGAACCCCGCTGCGTCCCCGCCGATGAGACCGAGAATGTTCGGCTTGCTCGACGGGGCGATGGCGACGTTGAGCCGCAGCATGTCGGCCTGGGTTGAGCCGGTGTAGTTCTGGAACCCCGCCACGACTCCGGCCGGAAGACCGGTGAGCAAGATTGCCTCGAGATCAGCACGCGCCGTACCCGCCGCGTTCAACGCCTTCAGGTTCGGGAACGCCGGCGGATACAAGACGGGGAGCAGCTCGGCGAGGCCGGGGTTGGCGAAGTACTTCGCGAACTGCGAGTCGCCGCTCGGCGCCTGCGAGTTCCAGTAGTCCTTTTCGCCCATCGGGATGATGACCTCGTTGATCAGCGGGTTGCCGAGCCGGGAGACCTGGACGTACGGACCGGTCGACGACTGTCCGGACGATCCGATGATCGTGCTCTTTTGGCGGCTCGCCGTCGTCCAGACCCCGATCGTCGCGTCCGATGCGGTGGAGCCCGACGGCCGGACGCCGCCGTTCGTCAGTTGGGTGATCGGTACCTGGATCGCGATCGTGTGCACGTTGAAGCCGGCGAGCGCATTCACTCCGGGCTGCGCGGAACCCGCGATCAGGAAGTCCGCCTGGAAAGGACGCAAATCACCAAGATCGAAGATCGACCCGAGGTCGACGTAGAACGGGTCGAGACGCTGCCCGCAAAAGACGAGGCCGCCGCCGGGGAGCGCGTGCGTCGCCTCAGCGTCGAGTGTCGCGATGTTCGGAATCGAGTGCGTACCGACGTTGCACGGCGGACACGCCAGATCGGCCGCGAGCACCTTTGACTTTCCATTTTCGACTCGGGTGACCGAGTAGAACTGCTTTCGGTTCCAGTTCGAGCTCGAAAGCGACGTGATCTGACCGGTGTTGTAAAGGAAGGTCCCCGGATCAGACACGACCGTGTGGAAGCGGAACTGATAGGTGACGTCGGCGTGCGCGCTCCCCGAATTGCTCACGTTGATTTCGTAGAGCACGTCATCGCCGAACTCGAAGAAGTTCGGTCCCCCCGAAGGCAGCTGCAACGGGATGTAGTTGGCGATGATCGTCGCCGTGTCCGGCTTGTCTGGACTGACGAAAGCGTAGAGGTCGGTGCTGTCTGCGACGGGATCCTTCGAGATCTCTGGCGCTTCGCGGTGTGAGGACATCAGCTCACCTTTCTTCTGAGTCGTGACGACTCATCGATTGACGGACGGCTTTTTTGAGCAGCGATCAGCGCGAGGCTCGAACGAGGCGGGCGACGAGTGATGCGTCGTGGCGGACGACTTCGCTCGTGCCGAAAAGGAGATGGACCTCGTCCGCTTTCGGGTTGGGAATCTCGACGACGAGTGGGCCGTCGTGCGGCTCGACCCTCGTCGAATCCTCGGGCGACGAATCTTCCCGGGTGGCCCCCCGCGGCAACTTGAGACCGCCAACCGCCGAAAACGTGCCGATCGCGGCAACGCCGGTGCCGGCTTGGCGCAAGAACTTCCTCCGTGAGATCGACTCCACGCTTCCTCCCCGTAGTTGTGCGCCTGGCGCACCGTCTCCCGATCGATCGAACCAGCCGTGGGTACTTCGGAGCACGAAGGAATCTGGATGATGGCGTTGAGTATTCGGTGACGCGGATTCCAGGGCCGGCGAGTGAGTTTCGCGGCCAGAATGTCGGAGGTGGATCCGGACGACGAGAAAACCGGCAACCCGGTCATCCGCGTGCGGTCGGGCGACGAAAACCAAGAGATGTTCGACGATCTCGCCCTTTCGAGTGACGCCAGCCTGGCGATGGCCGTCGCCCGTTGGCACGAGAGCGCATTAAAAGAGATCTACCGCCGTCACTCCGGTGCGGTCTTCGGCCTTGCCCGCCGCTTGCTTTCCGACGTGCGACTCGCCGAGGACATCGCGCAGGAGGTCTTCGTGCGCTTCTGGCGGGAGGCGGAGCGCTTCGACCCCGCCCGCGGCACGTTGCGCAGCTACTTGCTGGCCTTGACCCACGGACTCGCCGTCGACCTGGTGCGTTCGGAGACGAGCCGGCGCGCGCGAGAACATCGCGCTCGCGATTTCGATGAGGCGGGCCATGACGTCGAACAGGAGGTGTTCGAGATCACGAACGCCGAACGGGTCCGAAGCGCGATGTCCAGACTCCCCGACTCAGAGCGCAAGGCGATCGAGCTCGCGTACTTCGGCGGTCACACTTACCGGGAGGTCGCGTCGATCGTCGGGGAACCCGAGGGAACGGTGAAGAGCCGGATTCGATCGGGTCTCCGCCGTATGCAGCACGAGCTCGTCCAGCCAGTCACCGGAGTCGAACGTTGAACCACCCCGAACTCGAAGAGCTCCTCGGTGCATTCGCGCTCGACGCGGTCGACCCGGACCAGGCGCGCGAGCTCGAGGCGCACCTCGCCGAGTGTCCGAAATGCCGCGCCGAAGTGCAGGCGCATCGCGAAACCGCAGCGATGATCGCTAGCGGCGACGCCGACGTTCCGACGGACCTCTGGGAGCGGATCTCGAGGTCGATCACAGACGGCGCGCCGATCGCCGCGGTGGATGCGGGAACGCCTCCCTTAGCGGTGCAACCAGCGAGCGCCGCTCTTCGAAGGAACCTTTCCGGCCGCAGTCGCCGCGATCGCACACCGATCTTCGCGGCAATCGGACTCGTCGCCGCCGCGGTCGCGGCGATCATCGTTCTGTCGGTCCAAGTCAGCGGACTCGATTCTCGAGTCGACCGCCTCAACACCGCGCTCGGTCGAGCAGGAATCTCCGGCGTTGTCGCCCAAGCCGCGCTGGCGCCACACGCGACGATCGACCTGAAGTCTTTTCGGGATGTCCGCGTCGCGACAGTCATCGTGACGAAGCAGGGCACCGCCTACTGGGTGACGTCCTCCCTGCGAGAACTCTCGGCGACTCGCACGTACCAGCTCTGGGGACTTTCGCATGGCCACTTCGTGTCGCTCGGCCTCGTCGGACCGAACCCGCACCGGTTCGCGAGCTTCCGCATCGAGGCCGGAACGAAAAAGGTACTCGTCACCGTCGAGCCCGAAGGCGGGACACCGGCACCGACATCGCCGGCGGTCGCGAGCGGGAGTCTCGGCCCGACCGTTTGATCCCGATGGCTACTCCGCCGCGTCGGCGAGCGCCTCCGCGAGTGCGGGATGCACAAACAGGCTCTCCGCGAGGTCGCTCACCTTCAGCCGCGCGGTCACGGCGAGCGCGATGACGCTGACGAGCTCCGCTGCACGCGCACCGACGATCGCCCCGCCGAGGACCACGCCTGTCTGGGGATCGGAGACGAGCTTCACGAAACCCCTGCTGTCGCCAGAGATCGTTGCCTTCGCATTCGCCGCGAACGGAACCTTTGTCACGCGGATCTTGCGGCCGAGCGCGAATGCGTCCGCCTCGGCTAAGCCGACGTCGGCGATCTCCGGCTCTGTGAAGATCGCCGAAGCCGCCTTGTCGTAGTCGAGATGGCGATGCTCTCGGGTATGCAATCCGACAACGTGCTCGGCGACCTTGCGCCCTTGCATCGTTGCCACCGAGGCGAGCTGGAGCCGGCCCGAGATATCCCCCGCCGCGTAGATGTGCGGGACGTTCGACTGGCAATGGTGGTTGACCGGGATGTAGCCCGCTCGGTCTCGTTCGACTCCGGCGCTCTCGCATCCGAGACCGTCAGTCAAAGGAACCGATCCGATCGCGATCAACACGTGCGACCCACCGATCACGCGGCCGTCCAGACACTCGACGACGACGCCGTCGTCCTTCGCGACCGCGCTCGATGCGCGCGCACCCTTCACGAGTGCGACGCCGCTTTCCAGGAAATCCGTTTCGAGAGCCGATGCGACCTCAGGGTCTTTCGTCGGGAGCACCTGCTGGCGCGAGACGATCAAGGTGACTCGCGACCCAAGCGAGCGGAACATGTGAACGAACTCGACGCCTGTAACCCCGGATCCGACAACGATGAGCTCGTCGGGAATGACCGGTGGTGGGTACATCTGGCGCGTGGCGAGAATTCGATCGCCGTCGAGGTCCGCCCAGTCGGGGACGCGCGGCGTGGAGCCGGTCGCGAGAAGGACCGCGTCAGCGGTGACCATCTCGATCTTGGCTGATCCAGTCTCTTGGTGCGGCGTGATCTCGACATCGTGAGGTCCGACGAGGCGAGCGGTGCCTCTCAGGATCCGCACGCCCTGCGCCTCGAGCTGGTCGACGGTCGAGCGCGAGAGGTGCGCCGAGATGGCGTGCAGGCGCTCCCCCAAGACGTCGAGGTCCGGCGGATTGTCACCGAGGGTCAGCCCGAGCGCCGACGAACGGCGGGCGATGGCGAGCACCTCGCCGGTCGCGATCATCGCCTTTGAGGGGATGCAGTCCCAAAGGTTGGCGGCACCACCGAGCACTTCGCGCTCGACGAGGACCACCTCGGCTCCAAGGCGCGCCGCTGTCGAGGCGGCTTCGACGCCCGCCGGCCCGCCTCCGATGATGACGAAGCGAATGGGCACGTCACGAGGGTATCAATCGAGGTTTTGCCGACGACAACGGCTGGCGAGCCGTCTATCGTCGCCGCGGCGATCGGGGGCTTTTTGGAGGAGTTCGACTACGTCGTCGTCCCGTGATACTCGATCCTTTGCCTGCCGATCCTGCTCACCGCCGGGTGACGCCGATCGATATGACGGACGGGATCTTCGTCAACTTCGCGTCCGGCTCTCGCGAATGCTCGTTTCCCTATCCCGCGTCGATCACGTCGACGTCGGCATGAGGTCCGGCCACCACGCTCCGCGTTTGTCTCGCTTCTATGGATACAGACACCGGCAACAACGGGGCCGAGTGAGCCCATGTACCTCCTCGCTAATCTCGCGATCGATTGACCAGCTGCCTCAGGTGTGCCTCTTTCAACATCCCGGTGCAGGTTTGGCAGCTTTGACATTCGCACATGGCGTTCCCGGGCGGATACGGACGTGTTTGCGGTACCAAAACGGCGACGTCGGAAATACGACGCCAGCTGCGTCGTGCAGACTGATCGGGTGTTGCAACCTGGCGAGGATCGCGCCTCGCGTTTAGTCAGTCCGAGTGACCTGTTCGATTTTGCTGCACTTCTCGATGTCATTGGGCTGCTCTCGCTCGTGTACGCCAACGCTGCCGGACCCGCCAGGTTGCTCTTCGCGCTCGGATTCGCATTCTTTGTGCCTGGCCGAGCCATCGTCGTCAACTGGCCGATCCTTGCGCGCCGGTCGGAAGTGGCGATGTCACTCGTGCTGAGCCTCATCGCGGTAGGACTACTGGCCTCGGCGTTCTTGTGGGCTCACGCTTGGCACCCATTGGTGTTGTTTCAAGTCGAGGCTTGGATGAGTGTGGTCGGACTGGGTGTCGGGGCTGCACGTCGACACGAACTGGTACCGGAATTCGGTCGCGTCCAGCTGGTCGGTCGATCTCGACCGGCAAACGGAGACGGTACAACCCCGATGTGGGTCGGGCTCTTAGACCTCGACCGCACAGAGGCGATCGCCGGGCCGGATGGACCGCTTCGAAACGACCACGAACGCGCCCGGATGCTCATACGAATGCATCGCGCACCCTTGGGGTACATCGAACTGGGGGCGCGCCCGAAGAACTCGCTACGCGGACGAACTAGAGCGGAAGCGACGACAGCGCTCGATGTGGCGATTCAAGGTCACGTCGCCTGCGACTCGGTGACGGAGGATCCGGCGAATTCACAACTCTGGTTTGCACGTGCCACATGTCCACTGAGATTTCCAGCGACAGATGTTGGCGGGTTGACAATCGCCGTGTGCACGCGGGACCGTCCCGAGTTTTTACGGGAATGTCTTCGATCTCTGCAAAGAGTGAACGGTGACGATATCGAGATCCTCGTCGTAGACAACGCGCCTACCCAGGACGCGACGCGCAAATTCGTGGCAAACCTGGCAGCGCGCGATTCCCGAGTTCGATACACGTGTGAACCTAATCCCGGCCTGTCGCGCGCGCGCAACCATGCAATGTCGGTTGCGCGATTCGAACATGTGGCGTTCACCGACGACGACGTGACTGTGGATCCGGGTTGGCCCGCCGCGCTCGCAGCGGGATTCGCGTTGGACCCCGAAGTGGTGTGCGTGACCGGTCTCGTCGCCTCGGGGGCGTTGGAGACCGCGTCTCAGCAATATTTCGACGCCAGGATCCCCTGGGGAGAGGCCTTCGTTCCTCGCCGGTACGACCTGGAGGAGCACCGCTTCCCGTATCCGCTGTACCCATTCAATGCTGGCATGTTCGGAACGGGCGCGAACTTTGCCGTTCGCGCGACTGCAGTCGAGAGAATTGGTGGGTTCGATCCTCGCCTCGGCGTCGGAAGTCCGGGCCGAGGGGGGGAGGATCTCGACGTCTTCGTACGCCTCATCTTGGCGGGTGGCCGCATCTGCTATCTCCCCTCTGCCCTCGTGTGGCACACGCATCGAGCCGACCTGGTGAGCCTTCGTAGGCAGATGTACGACTACGGACACGGCATCGGGGCCTACGTTGCAAAGCACATCGGCAAAACCGAGCTTCGCACGGCACTTGTCAAGCACGGCATGGCACACGCGAAATCGATCCTAAGTAGACATAGCAATTCGTCGCTCAAGACTGACTTCGGACTCAGAGGAGTCCGAATGGCAGTAACTGAGGCCACCGGCGTGTCTATTGGCGCTCTCCGGTATTGGGTGGATTCCCATCGCGCTCCCAAGGAGGCGACCGACTCGAGAATTCGCGTTGGCCAAGTCAATCTCCTCAAGGCAGCTGCTTTGCTTGCCGGTTTTTCCGCCTCGGTGTTTTTTCTCGTCTTGGCGTATTTCCCCACTTTGGTGGATGTTCGATCAGGGTCGCTCTCGGACCGATTCGTGTTCTTTTGGCTAGGTATGGCCGGCGTGATTTTGATAAGCGCTTTGCTCTTCTTTGGCGCGCGCTTATCGGACAGGGTGTGTCTAGCGGTTCTAGGTACATCAGCAGTCGTTACGTTCTTACCGAAGCTGTTTCGAAGTCTCGATGCTCCCCCCTATTGGGATGAGCTTCTTCATCTCGGCCAAGCGCGCATATTAGAAACCGGGATAGTTCTCGGTCATAACGTCGAAGATCCCACTGTCGGATATTTCCCGGTGTATCAGTTACTCTTCGTCGGTCTACACGACCTAACCCGACTGTCTCTTTGGCATAGCGACCTGGCCATCGCGGAATGCGGGCACATAACCCTGGTGCTCGCCATTTATTTGTTGGTGCGAGAGCTCTCTTCGAGCACTCGGATCGCCTCGATAGCTGCGGTCATCTATCTGGCGGGACCTTCGGTTTCTTTTTGGCTGAGCGAGGGCTCGTATGAAACGATTGGCTTACCGGCGGCCGTTCTAACTGCGTATTTCAGTCTCAGGGCCGCCCGAAACCTGAGGAGCGCTTGGCCAGTTCTCAGCATTATTGGAATGATTTTGACCGCCCTGACTCAGCCAGTTTCGGGCTTGTTTCTTGTGGCCTTTCTTCTCTTGCTTGGCATTGTCGATAGCGGCACGCCCGCCAGCGGTTACTCTAAGCTTTTTTCCGGGCGAATGTCTTCAATCGTTGCATTCGGTATCGCGTCCTTGGCGATCAACTTGGCGTGGATAGGCGCAACGGCTTGGTATGTCGTCTGGCCGTACATCTTGCCAACTGCCGCAACACTGCATAGTGCGATTCATGCGATATCAAATTACCAGCATCCACGAGATTTTTATGCGGCGTCAAGGCTTCCAGCTTATGAAACTTTCATCGGATCAATCGAGCTGGTCATTGTCCCGCTGGTTGTTCTTTTCGGGTTTTGGCAATTTTTCCGACACAAACTGATTCCTCGAGGGCCAACGCGCGATCGACTTGCACTTGGCGTTTTCTGTGTCCTATCTGCGATCTACTTGGTGACTTACCCGTTTGCCCTGTCCGCATCAGCTGCAGTCTTTGTACATCGGTCGTGGGATCTACTGTGGATCGGTATTTCCGGTCTGTTTGCCTATCTATTGGACGGGTTGTTGTCGCGCGCTTCTTCCCTGTTAAGGACCGTAGCTCTAAGGGCCTCGGCGTTGGCGATCCTCATAATTGTCCTTGTCGGCAATGCCGCTACAAGCGATCCAGCGATCTACGTTTTTCCCTTTCCATATCACTTCGATTCAGGAATCGGCCTCGTTACAGCTGACCAGCTAGCCGCCGCCACGTGGCTTCGTCGGCATGACCCTAGAGCCCACATCGTCTCAGACATCGACACGGAGCTAGTCGAGTGGACTTACGCAGGGGCGCTTCCCGTTCCGTTCCCAACTTGGAAGATGACGTTCACGAGCTCTCCCATACCAGTGGGAGTAGAACTCGCCGCGTTTCAACGCAGGATCAATTACCTTGTGGTCGACAAGCTGATGTATAGGGAGGTTAAAGAGTCGTCTTATATCTATGCCAGCGCTGAGCCACGCGAATTTGAATCAAAGCCACTCCCCGAAACCGCATATACGAATCTGATCAAAACACCGTGGATGCGCCTCGTGTATTCCAATCCACAGATGGCAATTTTTCGGCTGCTCCCTCGACGTCATTACTCGGCATCTCGAGTTGCGACCGATCAATACCATTTCCGCCTCGACAGATGATGGATCCGGGCGCCGTTTGAACCACGAGACTCCTCAGGTTCAACTGCTGACGGCGTCTGCCGCAGATTTTGGTTGACAACAGTTTCGTCATTCCCGGAGCCGCCCTCGCGCCTAGACGGGCTCGAATTCGTCGAGCATCAACTTGCCGAGGGCGCTCGGCGTCGTCGAAGGTGCGAGACGAAGGTGACGATCGCGTCGCGGATCTTGCGCCGCGGCCAAGGCCGGTGGGTCGCTCGCTCGCCGACCAACTGGTCGAGCCGCCGAGCTCATCCACGGACCCCCTTTCGTTGTCCGGGGTTGCGCCGCCGCGAATAGAAAGCCGTCTGGCGACGCTGAGGACCGCGCTGTTCAGCCACTTGCAAGCTGCGCTTTAGCCGCCGTCGGCTCTCTCGCAATCATAGACTCAGTGATATGTTGAATCGGTGCTGAATTTGTTCGAGCGAATCTGAACCGATTTAATATCCAAAGCGCTACCTGTCTTGGCGGCTCCGTCAATCGCTAGATTTGCGATGAAGTACATCGGCTGATTCGGGATATGCCTTCCCGTGTACTTGTAGACTGCTTTTCCATCAAGGTACCAAGTGAGAGAATTTGGCGTCCAAAGTAGTCCGTAGACGTGCCAACCCTTGGTCAGGTTCGTTGGTGACCGAGCGAATCCAGAAGAATATTGTTCGTTGCCGGCCTTAATCCAGTGCAAGGTACATTGGATTTGGTGCGAGCCTCCATAGTTCTCCATAATGTCAATTTCTGGAGCCGGTGCGCCGTCAGCAGGTAACAGCCAGAGCGCCGGCCACGTTCCGGAACCCCCAGGAATGCGCGCCGTCACCTGTAGATAACCGTAAGTGAAGTTGAAACGAGAAGTGACCATCCCTGATGCGTACGCGTAAGTCTTTGGTGCTGAATCCCTGTTTATTCCTGGCGTTGGTGTGCGAATGGCCACCAAGTGGAGTACTCCCGCCGATACGACATTCTGCGAAGCCGTGTACCACTCAAGCTCCTGAATCTTTCCGAAGCTTGTGCATCCTCTGGAAGGGCTGATGGCTGGATAGCAAGAATGCCAGATCGAGGTATTGAGAGTTGCGCCGGGAAACGTTGCGTTCAGTGCATAAGGGGACCTGCTCACGGCCCTATACGTCAGCAAACCCCCCACGGCCAATGCGACGAGAATCCCCGCAGTCCATGCGATTCTTGCGGGCGTTTCCCAGAACCTGCGACGCTGACCGGCCCGACGTCGCTGTCGACTCCGGTATGCGCTGGAGTGAACCCGTCGCGGTCGTCGGAGAGGATCGCGGTCGCGAGCGCGGCGTCTAAGCAGCCGTCGAGGTGGAGGCTGCCCAACCGCAAGCTCTCGGAGGGTGTCCTGAGTTCCACCCGGCACTGATGAACTCCCGTTCGTTTGACAGTTTCTCTGACTATCACGCGGCATCATTGTCTGTCGCGTTGAGGTCCAGGTGGCCTGCTCTTATCGATCAGCCACTCGGTGTGAAGCGTCGTGAATCCAATGTTGGCGCCTCTCTTCTCGGTGTCCAAGGTTCCGGGATGCGAAAGACCGGAAATCATCCATGAACGCGGTACAAGTGAGTTACTCGACTAATTCAACCGCTTGAAAAGCTCGGTGGCCTCGCGCCCCCATCACGAAGACTTTCTGTGGAGATGAGTAATGACAGGAGCGCTGGCGCCAGGTCCTCGTCCGCACGAGAGCGGCGTCTCGGCGCCGCGGGGATTTCGCCGACGACTGCGATCGATGTCGATTCGCCGAAAGATACGTTCGGCGTCCGCCTTGCGGGCAAAGCCCTAGGACTCTCGATTTGCGGCGCTGTCGACTCCGGCATGCGCTGGAACTGATTCGTCGATCTTCGGCGATCGAAGTTACGTCCCGACCAGAAGTGTGACCGAGCAGGTGATCAGCGTTGGCCATAGCGCGCGTCTATGTCTCAAGACGTCGACCGCTTCAAGAAGCTCGGCGAGAAGAATTGTCGTCCCGAACGGCACGCCAGGTCGTGCAAAGGTCGATAACGGGATCAGTCTCGCGATCATCCCTAAAAAACCCGGACCTCGGCGATGGTGCTAGCCAGCGACTTCGGGACTCCGAGTAAGCCTTCCCCGGATGTAGCCTGCGATTGTCGTCCCAAGCCCAAGTGCAATCATTATCGCTCTCTGCAGGCCGCCAAGGTCGCTCAAAAACGTCCCCTTCAAACCGCGCGCGATACCGCGAGGTAGCACGCGGCCAACGTACGTACGCTCAGTCGCCAGGCCACTCGACACGCCGACACTCTGCGTCACTAGTGCTTTCGAGAGTCCCTCCGCATAGCATCGGCGGAAGAAGTACTTGCGGGTCGTCCGAACCGCGTCAATGTGGTGGGAAACCAATGCCTGCTTCACATATAGAAGTTCCGCGTCCGGGTATCTCGCTCGGACACGAATGGAGAAGTCGGTATCCTCGCATCCAAGGGGTGTAGAGCCCACTCTTCCCATTGACTCGTTGAAACCACCTACCTCCTCAAATATCCGTCGACGAAAGGACATTGTGCCCCAGAGGTTTCGTACTGGTGCCGTTCGTTCTGGTAAACCAAGGTAACTACAACCCACGACCCAATCGAACTCAGGCGGAAACCACGAGGGTCGTTCTTCAGACCACTGAGGAAGGATTAATCCAGCTGTCCCGAGAACGCTTTCATCCTTGAATGGCTGAGTCAACTCAGCCAACCACATAGGATCCGCCCAAGCGTCATCGTCCAGAAATGTAATAATCTCACCAGTTGCGTTGGCCGCACCACAATTGCGAGCTCCAGAACATCCACGGGATCTGACGTTCTCGATGATTCTTATCTCCCGGAATCGACGCTGAGTCTCCTCGAAAAGAGTCCGGTTATGGTCTATGACGAGCAAAATCTCCTCTGGAGGGCGAACCTGCACCTGAAGAGAATTGAGGCATTCGGCGAGCAGTTCGATTCGATCCTCCGCATAGCTGCAGACGATCACACTCACGCTGTACTTCGAAACAAGGTCGTGTGTGTCTGTCACCGGCTTGGAATTTTAGCAGCCAGAATCTACGGCCCTAAGCAAAATCCCATGTCCGGTCGATGCAAGGGGCTGATGGATTTCGCAACTTGCCTGATCTCAGGGGTGATATGAGCAGATACGAGATGGGATTTATACGGTTGACCATTCGCGTCTGCCAGCCCATGGAAGCTATGAAATGAATGTCGTTGTCGTGTCTCCCGGATTCCCGCCTGACCAAGGCGGGGTGGAGAGTGTCACAGGATCTATCGCCTGCAATCTTGTGGCGCAGGGTCAGAATGTCGTAGTCCTGACTCACGGTCGCGAGAGACGACGCCTGGAGTTCCTTTATAAGGGCGTCGAAGTGAAAAGATATCCTACGTACTTAAAGGAGTTTGCCTTTTCTCCAGCTCTTTTTTGGGCCTTGAGGAATCAAGGCGCAGACATTTGGCACGTACATGCTGTTCACTCCTCTCTGCCGGCGTCAGTTTGGGCGATGAATCGCCGTCCGTATGTGTTGACCCCACACTTTCACGGAATTGGCCATACGGCAACGGCACGAATCCTGCATACTCCGTACTCACCAATTCTTCACCAGGTCATTAACTCGGCCTCAGCGGTCATTGCAGTTTCAGAGTACGAGGCTTCGCTGCTCACGGATAGGTTTGGCATATCTCCGCAAGTCATTCCAAACGGGGTTGATCTTTCATTACTAAAATCGATAGAGCGAACCCGCGATACGGGTGGGCGAATACAGCTCGCCATAGTTTCGAGGTTATTTAACTATAAGCAGATAGCCATCGCGATCGGCGCTCTTTCCTTGTTGCCTAAGGAATACTGCCTAACCATTCATGGTCAAGGTCCTGAGGCCCGTTCGCTCGAGAGCGTCGCTGTTCGACTCGGTGTTGCGAACCGGGTTGGCTTTCAGTACGAGCGCCTTCCAGAACCAGAACTCTGGCAAATGATTGCGAATGCCGATGTGCTATTGAACCTCTCTACCTCAGAAGCATTTTCACTCGTTGTCCTGGAATCATTAGCACTCGGGACACCAGTCGTAGTGAGCAAATCGATGGCGCTCGGAGAGTGGCCGGATAAGTTCCCCGGGCATGTTGCTGCGGTCAGCGAGCCGACGCCTGAGACCGTCGCTGAAATGGTTCAGAAATTGATTGGCCATCGCGTCTCTGTCGACTTGTCAGCCTATGACTGGAAAACGGTCGTCGCTCAACTAATTGATCTCTATCAAACAGTTGTCGGATGACGATTTTCACCCGGCGGTGATCGCATCAGGCTTCGACCTTCTAGAAGGATGCCTCGGCCTTTCTGCCCGCGGAGTCTGCCATGATCCGCTAGTTATGTGAGTCCGATGCCCAACATTGGGTACGAAGACAGAACGATCGCACAGCGCCATCACAAACGCCCGATCGTTGGACAAACTCCCTTGTGAACAAGAGAGGATCGCCGAGGTTTGTCGAGTACTCGAAGTCTCCGAGCCGACTTCTCACCGCTGGCCTTATCAGGACACGCGACAGAAACGCATCGTCGCCGACCAGACGTGCGGCATCGGCATGTTGAAAGTAATCAACCGAGGAAGCAAGGGCTCGAGGAACGGTTCTGCGTCTCCTTGGGTGTCAGGTGATCGGACAACCGCGTTCGACCCAACGACTCTCGTCTCCCTTCGGATCCCTCCGATGAGAAGATCGCGCTTCGTGAGTGCTGCGATCCTTCTCCCTTTGACGTCTGCGTTGGGGATCGCGACGTGCGCGAGAGACCGAAGTAACTGATTTCTTCGCTGTCCCCCACCCACCGACAGCCATGTTGCACCTCTCTGTTCGGTGTCCAACTTCCTCAGTGCGCGACAATGGGAACAAACAGAGGATCTGGCAGAACTCCCGTAGGTCAGTTAGAAACTAATGATCAACGTCCGATGCATTGGTCGTCTTCCGCCGCCCCCGAGCTCGGACGGGATCCTCAATTTGTTTCTCAGCCATCCGTCATATAGAGAACCGGTTCTGGGACCTTCGCAAGGAGGAGTGGGCCCCCATCAGCCCACTCGGGGAGTTCGTTAGATGTCGGATTTTATCGCTGCTACGACCTGGTATTGGAACTCGAAAGAGCAAGCCCAAAGCGAGTTGCAGCAGCTGCTTCAACAGTCGCCATCCAAGACAGGTCGAGAAGCGTGGTTGTACGGGCGGATACCCCAACAAGACGTCATTAGATGTGTCATCGGGAGTTCATCAACTGATGCCTCCTTTGAGTCCGCGGCGCTTTCGTTTATCGACGAACTTGCAAGCATCTCAGAAAGCCCCGGTGCCAGATTTGAGCCGAGCAACACCCCCAATGTAGATGTCGTTGTTTGCTCGACGTATCGCCGACTTTCGGAACTAGAACGGTGTATTCGTTCGATCCTCGCGAATGATTACCCATTCTTTTCTGTGATCGTGGTTCGAAATGGAATGGGTGCCGGCGAACTTCCCATTGAAATCACGTCTCACAAGAATGTGAGATGCGTGCACCAACCAATCCTCGGACTATCAAAGGCGAGGAACGAAGGACTCTCTGCGTCGAGTGCTCCCTACGTTGTGTTCACAGATGACGATGTAATTGTCGAAGCTGACTGGATCCGCGAGATTGTCTCAACGTTTTCGGCGCAGCCGGACGCGAGCTGCGTCACAGGACTACTGATTCCAGCGGAAATCGAAACTCCCACGCAATTGCGGTTTGAGCGATTTCTCGGCGATCTCGCCTCCGTCCGGCGCCTTTACTGCGCAAAACCGAATGCGCTAATTCGCCAGATCGTGATGGAACCGAGGGGAGCAACACCGGGACCGACCCTCACGCTGCCGCCCCACGTGGCGGCTGGCCACGCTGGCCTCGGCGCGAACATGGCTTTCAAAAGAGCCGATCTGGTCGGAACCAAAGTGTTCGACGAGAATCTCGGTGGCGGGACTCCGACTGCGGGTGGAGAGGAGATACGCCTCTTCGCAGAACTCCTTGTTTCCGGGAAAGTAATTTCATTCACTCCTACTGCTGTTGTCAGGCATTTTCATCTACGAACTCGTAACGAATTCGAGCTGCGAGTTCCAGGAATCGGCACAAGCGTCAGTGCGACGATTCTTGCGCTAGCACTTAGCGACCCTCGCTATGCCATCGAATGGGTGGTTTCAAAAGCCAGTACACCAACGCTGAAGAGACTGGGCATCGCCAAGTTTGATCAGCTAGCCGGACTCGCAGCAATCGAGGACCCAGAAACGCGTCGACTCTATCGGGCTGGGCTCGTTCGGGGTCCTCTTGCATATCTGCGCACGGCATACTCAGCGAGCAGAAGTCGACCGTTTATGGCCGCCCGCCGAGGAGCGGCGGCACCGGGTGAGATAAGGACCTTTCTCAACAGTCCAATCGTGCGCAACGCAGCGTCGTTGTACGGCACCACAGTTGTGACAAGCGTGCTCGGGTTCTTTTACTGGCTCGTAGCGGCGAAACTGGTTTCTGCCCGTGCTGTCGGCACCGCATCGGCCGTTCAATCTGCCGCAGGATTCTTGTCAATCGTTTGTGTTCTTGGACTTAGCACGTTGCTCATAAGTGAGCTATCGAGAGACAGCACCAACGCGCGATCACTGATGATAACTGCGGCCATAACTGTTGGCTCCATATCAGTATTCGCGGCGATCGTGGTAGCGATATGTGTGGAAAGCTTCTTCCCTTCGTTCCGCCACGGATTGGGCGGGGTAGCCCCCCTCGCAATATTCGTTTTGCTCAGCGCGCTGACTTCCGTTGCCGTGGTCTTGGATGACGCTTGCATTGGCCTACTTCGGGGAGATCTGCAACTCCGTCGCAACTCGATTTTTGCGGCAGTGAAGCTGTTGCTGCTTCCGATCCTCGCGGTAATTTGGCGCCCAAAGTCGGGAATGGAACTCGTCCTTGCATGGCTGGCTGGAGTCGGGTTCTCTCTCCTTGTAATGGCCTATGACCTGAGAAAGCAAACGATCGGCCAGAGTTCTCGCACTAACTTTCGTCGGTTTGTCGAACAGCGACGCCTTGTTGTCGGGCATCACTCGCTCAACCTCGCCATTCTTGCTCCCCGCCTAATCCTGCCTGTCATTGTTGCGACTTTAGTCGGCGCGCAAGCGAATGCAGGTTTCACCGTGTCAATACTCGTGGTGGGCTTCGTAACTATTATTCCGACGCACCTTTCGACGGTTCTATTCGCCTTGGCACCAGGTGACGAGGTGGCACTCCATTTGGAAATTCGCAAGACGATGCGCTTTTGTATGCTGCTTGCGCTTGTCTCGGCGCCGTTCTTTTTACTCTTCTCGCGGATCATACTTGGCATCTTTGGACACAGTTATTTGACGGCTGTACCTTGTCTAGCGATCCTTGGATTTACGATTTACCCATCAGCTATCAAGTCGCACTATGTCGCAATCGCTAGGGTTCGCGGCAAAATGCAACGGGCGGCGATTCTCGCATTGGTTGGGGCATGTCTCGAGGTAGGTCTGTCGGCTGGCGGTGCCGTCGAGTTCCGAGAAACTGGGGTCGCTATCGGTCTGCTGGCCGCTACTTTCTTGGAAGGATTATTCTTTGCTCCCCCAGTGTTCAGGGTGATTCGGGGTAGCCGGACGACACAAGTGGCAGTGTCCAACTCGACGGGTGGTGATGTGAGCATTTCAGCTGGGGACCATGACCCACAGGGAAAGGTTTCCTCTTGAAGCGGGCACGGCTGTCCGAGCAAGGGCACTTGATTCATCTCTGTGCTCGCCCACAGCCATTTAGGTTGTGGCTAGATAGATGACCGACCTCTAACGTCGCTGTCTTGATAAGTGGTGTTCGTTGCGGAAGTTCACTCCGACTGCGTGCCGAAGAGAGGTCTCCTGAGGTGATGGGCGACGTCGTTCAACGTGATGCAACCTGTGTGGACACGGCCCCATCGTCACAGCCCCGGCGGCGCAGGCCTTGACCTCCGCACCTGCCCTTTCTCCGCCGCCTCGCTCAAAAGGGCGAGCTCGCCGATTCAGCCGTGCGCTCATTACTAATCCCCGCGACGCGTTGGATGCGCTTCGAGAGGAACTGGCTAAACGTAACGATCATCCTGAGGAGCTTGCAATTGACGACTCGTGGCAAGAACACTTCCACGTCCTTCTCGGCGCGTCTTGGCCCTGTCCTCAAGCCCAGGTAGCGAAAGAGTTATGGTCCGCCACATCGGAAGAACTGAAGGGTCGCGGATTCTCATTCGGGCGAGCCACGTACGGGGAATACAGCGATGGCGATCTTTCCTTGGCCCAAGCTGTGTGGTGCAGCGTTCTTCATCTTCGCGCCAACGTTGTCGTCGAAACCGGAGTCGCCCACGGGGTCACGAGCAGGATCGTCCTTGAGGCTCTCGACCGGGTGGCGAGCGGCCACCTATGGAGCATCGATCAACCTCACCTCTTCGATCCCAGTCTCCACGTGGAGACCGGCACGGCGGTTCCCGAGGCACTCAGGTCGCGCTGGACATACGTCGAGGGCTCGAGCCGCAGACGATTACCGCTGGTCCTCCGCACCGTCGGACAGGTTGACGTGTTTGTCCACGACAGTCTGCATACAGCGCGGAACACGTTCTACGAGATGTCTCGAACTTTCGACGTCCTCGCTCCTGGAGGCGTAATGATCATCGACGACATCTCCACTCATCAGGGATTCGCATCGTTCGTCAAGCGAGCTCCAGGTGCTCGGGATATCGTCTGTCGCTCAGCCGATGGCTTCGGTCTCTTCGGCATACTGCAGAAGAGCAAAGCTTCCTCGGAGGTGCGAAGATCGTGATCAGAAACCGCTGAACAACTGTCACCGGTCTCGCTGCGAGCTGGCCTTCGCCTTACCGCTCACTGCAGTGTCGCAAGGGATTTGGTGTCGACAGCCTTCGTTCTGGAGGGCGGCCGGATGATCACAGGAGCGCTCGGAGTTCCTGAACGATGTCCGGGATGAGTGTGACCAATGTTCGAGCATCAATTACTGCTTCCACACTTCAACAGACTTGATGAAGAGTGCTTCGTAGCAATCTGGGCGGGACTTGGTAACGAGGGGCTGGCACTGATATAAGCGGGATCAGCGACGAAAACATTGACCTGATGCGGCGCATGCCGGCGTGTGGGTAGCCGTCGACGAAGGCGGTAGCGAAGCGCGATCTTGGACTTCGGAAAAAGTGATGGATGGCGTGGGATTGACTCGTGTTGTGCTGAGTCTCGGTCATCGTCTGCGCGTCTCGGACGCGCTCCTGCCTGTCGCGATACTGCTCTGGGCGATCGGCGTGTCTCTCACGAACGCGTCCCACCTTGGTCCCTTCGGCCTCGTTACTGCCCTACCAGTTGTGTTTTATGTGGGCGTCGCCACCCTCGTGGCCTCGTTCATAGTTGAGATTCGCAACAACGCGCCGTCGACATGGCGATTAGCTCTTCACGTCGTCACGCTGATTGTTTTGCTCTACGGCACGGCCGGACTCGTATATCGCGAAGGTCGGTACTCATGGCTCTACGGAACGATCGGAGTCGTCCAGTATGTAAATGCACACGGGCAACTCGATCGATACATCGACATTTACCAGAATTGGCCTGGCTTTTTCGCGACAGCCGCCTGGTTCGACAAGGTTGCGGGAGTTACGAGCCCGTTGACGTACGCGAAGTGGGCTCAGATGGTCTTCGAACTCGGGGCGTTTCCGCTCCTCTACGTGATCTTTGATGCCTTCGATTTGAGCGTCCGTCAACGATGGTTAGCAATCTTCTTGTACTTCTCATCAAACTGGATTGCCGAAGACTATTTCTCGCCGCAAGGGCTGGGAACACTGCTCTCGCTGGGAGTGCTCGCGCTTGCCTGTCGATTCCTCATCATCAATCCCGCCCCTCGCGGGCTCGATGGCGACAGTGCCGAAGCCCTTGATACTCCCCAAGACCACACCGGAGCGTCTAGCTCATCGGTAGAGATTGCGGTCGCATGTGTAGCAATCATCGTCACCTTCTTCGTTCTGACGTTTACTCACGAGCTATCTCCCTACATCATCGTGCTTCAGCTCGGTGCTCTCGCTATCACGAGGAGAATTAGGCCGCGCTGGCTACCAGTCGTACTCGCAATGATCGCCGTCGGCTATCTGGCGCCGCGCTTCGCCTTTATAAACACCAAGTATGGCCTCTTAGATTCGATTGGGAAATTTTTCGCAAATGCCACACCACCGTCTGCCACAACTCCTGTTACCCCGGATCTCCGGCTGCTCGAACGTGCTGCCGATGCCCTGTCGCTGTTCATTTGGCTCCTCGCGATCGTTGGCGCGTGGATGAGAAAGCAAGCCGGGCGGCCGGTGCTCGCGCTCTCGCTACTCGCGTTCTCGCCGGTGATTGTGTTATTCCTCGTCCATTACGGCAACGAGGCAACTCTCCGCGTGTACTTGTTCTCGCTCCCTTGGAGCGTTGCGCTCGCGTCCTACGCGCTGGTTCCAGATGGGTTCAGGTTGCAAGAGCACCGAACTTCTTCTCGACGATTCGTTTGGCTGGCGACGGCGCGACACGGGCTCGTGAAAGGAATGCGTAGTGCAACTCAGGCAATATTTGTTCGACGACCTGAGCTCGGGTTCGTACGTTGGTCAGTAGCGCTTGTCGTGGCGGTTGCCCTCTTCGTTCTCGCTTTCTTTGGCAACGACAGAGTCAACGTGATGACGCCATCCGAGGTAACGGCTGTGACATCGTTCTACGATACAGCCAAACCCGGTCCCATATATGTTGCGATCGCCTCGGCTCCGGTAGGCGCTTCATACCGGTACAACCTGTTTTCGACGCCAAGTATTTTCGGACCGGGCGGAGTAGTCGCGCAGAATCCACTGCAGCCGAACCTCGCGACAGCAGTGGAAACCGCGGCGCGCCACTACACGGGCGGGAGCGAGCCCGCATACGTGTTAGTAACGCCCAGCATGTATGCATATGACAAAGGAGTACTCGTCACTCCGCTTCGGAACTTTGCGAAACTCCTGAAGGAACTCGCGAGTTCTCGCGCATGGCACATCGTTGTACGCCATGCCGGTACTTACATCTACGAACTGCCAGCTACGGGCACCCACTCCTAGACCTCTACCCCTCCCAGGCAATCGCCTTTGATCCATGCCTTCGCAAGCCATGACTACCCATGACTCATTAGGGACCGGGGGTGCTCAAGCCACCTTTCCGCGACCCGTACTGGCGGTTCCTTTCTGATTGCATGACAAAGGGCATTCACGTGCGGTTATCTTCACTGGAGCTTGTGACGTTTGCCCAAATCACCCGGGCGGTTCAGCGGCACCACATCAGGTCTGAGATTCGGCGGAAACTCCCAGACCATGTCTTCGGTCCCGGTACAGTCACGAGCGGCGGTGGGTATCGGCTCGCTGGGTCCTAACGCCGCCGCTGCTGGGAAGGGCAAACACGTTGAGAGAGCGCAATAGTTAACCGAGTGGTGAGACGAACAATGGTTGAATTGAACGCGTCACGTTCACGTTCCTTGTTTCCAGACGCTCGACGCACCGGCCGAACGGGGAAGGTCCCGAAAAGAGCCGCGGTTATTGGCGCTGGACCATACGGACTTGCGGTTACCTCTCACCTCGTGTCGAACGGCATCGAATCAGTTTGCTTCGGCTTTCCGATGGCAGGTTGGACCAACCACATGCCGAGAGGAATGTTCCTCAAGTCGACGGCTCCGGCGACCGCGATCAGTTCACCGGTGGAGGGATTTACGCTCGGAGACTACTGCGACTCAGTGGGTATCGAGCGATTTGACAAAGGTGGACGCGAGGTGCCGATCCCGCTCGCCGATTATGTCGCCTACGGAAACTGGTTCCAAGAACAAAACGTTCCAGGTGTCGAGCGTGCGAAGGTGACAAAGGTTGCCGCGCACAACGATGGGTATCTACTCACCCTCGACTCGCGTGAAACACTGGAAGCTGGTGCTGTAATCGTCGCGACCGGTGTCGCGCCCTTCGCGTATCTCCCACCTGAACTTCGACCAAGAGAAATCGAGCTCGCTCCAGAGGAGCGGCGGATCTCGCACAGCAGTGAGCACAACGATCTAGCTCTGTTCAAACGCCAGAGGGTCGCCGTGATCGGCGCTGGGCAATCGGCAATCGAGAGTGCTGTGCTGCTACACGAGGCGGGAGCAGAGGTCGAGCTGATTGCACGCGCTCCAAGGCTCGTATGGAATCCGGCACCGCCCGGGAGGCCGCGGACGCGCCGGGAGAAGATCCGCAATCCCTCGTCCCCGCTTGGTGCAAGTTGGTCGAACTACCTAGTCAGCCGCTATGCGGAGCGTTTCCCGCTCCTTCCCGACGGCGTGCGGGTGCGGATCGTCGAGACAGCTCTCGGGCCGGCTGGCGCCTGGTGGCTCCACGGACGCCTGAGTGAAGCGATCAAATTGCATCTCGGCTGTTCGTCATTGAAAGCACGAGAAGACAATCACGCCGTGACTGTGGAGTTCGACAGCGCGTCGGGCGTGAATCAGCGACTCGAAGTTGAGCGAGTCATTCTTGCGACCGGCTATCGGGTCGACCTGTCGCGTTTGGAGTTCCTGGATGATTCACTGCTTTCGGAAATCGCTCTCATAGCCGGATCGCCACGTCTTTCTCAGAGTTTTGAATCCTCGAGATCCGGTCTCTTCTTTGCCGGACTCAGCGCGGCGGCAACGTTCGGTCCTTTGATGCGGTTCGTTGCTGGCACCGGATTCGCGGCTCGGAAGGTTGCAGATGGAGTAGCAGCTCGAGTTGGAGCGTCGCGGTGATCACCGAGGACCGGCGAGCAGTGACTCGTAGATAGCAATCAGATTGTCCGTGTATTGCTCAATATGAGGAATCGACCGACTTGTTGATTCCGCCGCGGCCCGCAGGCGGGGATAGCCGTCGCCTTCGACTTCGACTAGGGCTTTGGCAAGAGCGGAAATGTCTCGGTCACGGTAACCGATCGTTCCACCTGACGGAAGATCGGCCGCAATCGTCAATGGCGCAATCACGGGAGTTCCCTGCGCGAGAGCCTCCAAACAAACGAGCGGGTTGACCTCGAACTCGCCTGGCGCAACAAGCGCGCTCGCCTGGCGAAGAAGTACTCGCTTTGGTTCACCTGACGCTGGGCCAAAAAAACGAACGTTGCTCAATCCGAGGGTTGTAACGAGATCCCTAAGGGAAGCCAACGCCCCACCGTCTGGACCGACGATGTCGATTGGCGTGTCGGCGCCGATCTCAGCCGCGGCCTTCAATAAATCGTCGAGGCGCTTTTCCGGACCAATCCTGCCCAGGAAGAGGAACCGTCCAGCATTGCCGGGTGCAACAGGTGCAATCAGGAAGTCATCCGCGTTAAGCGGATTGGGCAAAAGAAGTGCTGGATGTCTTAACCGAAGCGGTTCCAGACCTGCGCGTTCTCTTCCGCTGATCGCGATGACGCGATCGAAGACTCGGACGGACCTTGGGTTCAGCACTGGATCGTAGAGGCGCTTTGGTAGGTGTATCCAAGCTCTCTTGTCTCGAGGTCTTGGCAGCAATGATCCATGCGGCGTGAGCACGGCGGGCACCTTCGGTGCGGAGAGAATCAGCCGAATCTTTTCGGGAGCAGTGAAGCCGTGTACATGAATCAGATCCGGAAACGCGTTTTTGTCGACCAGCGGTTCGGGCCAGTAGACGCTCGGCGCGAAATTCCAAGTCCTGAGATACCGTACCGGGACGCCGTTGACATTGTCGGGTCGATGGGTTGGATCATCACGCCGCCGCCTTACACCGCCTGGAAGCACATCCAAGCAGGTAACCCACACCTGAATACCCCTTCTGAATAGCTCAGTCGAAACCGTCTCGACGTGACGCTCAATTCCTCCGACGCTCGGAGCGAAGTAAGGCGTATAGATCTGAAGTCGAAAGCTCATCGGCTGGTTAGAAGGAAACGGGTGTCAGATGATCTTCGAGAAATGTTGATGGGTTCGTCTCAATGAACCGCACCATCGTGGACGGTTGTATCCCGGCCACGAACGAGTGACCGTCGCCGCGACAGCAGAGGGCTCAACGATCCTGCCTTTGTTCACTGTCGGCGGCCCCTCAAGATCGAAGTTTCCGAGGGCACACAATAATCTGCAATTTACCTGGGCGACCCGAAGTTGATCACGATCAATTTATGCCACACGGCAGATCGGCGAACTCTCCTGATAGCAACTGGACCTTGCGATGCAAGATCACGCCACGTGACCGAATGCGAGCGAACCGGCCACCGCCCCACCGGAGGTAAGCGACCAAAGCCTCGCTATTCGGCGGCTCTGAGGCGCAAGTATCGGCGCAACAATCCCCAGCCGCTACGGATTATTAGGACAAAAAAAGGCAAAGGATCGTCCGTAGCAAACCATGCCAGCTCTGGTACTCGAAGTCGTCCCCGTACAGATGACGCCCGCTCGCGACCAGGCTTGCTCTCCCGCGTTCGGCGCCCGCCGCTCTGTTTCCAAATGAGGTAGCTGGACGGTAGAACGAAGTAGTCATCGACGAATCGGAGTCCGTGGAGTTGATCGATCTCGGGCAGAGGACGCGACGTCATGTCGAGGTGGAGCAAGCGCGCCATGTCGAATCCGTGCGGACTCTGAAAGATGCGGAATTGACGTCCGAAGCGTGGGTTGAAGTCGAGTAGGCGATAGCCCCCGTCTCGAAGATCCCTTCTCCAATCGAGATCAGCTGGACCTTTGTAACCGAGGTTTCGCAACAGTTTGCGCGCTAGCTCAGCGAGTTCTTCGTTTGGTGTCGCTCGCCCATCTGCGGTGAACCCTGCGTACGGCGGCCAGGAGCGAATTTTCTGTCCTGTGAACGTGATCAATGTCTCGCTCGAGGTCGCTGCAAAGGCGTGTACAAACCAGTCTTCTGAGGTCTCTGCTGGGAGGTACTCCTGCAACATGACGTCGAAGGGCTCTGTCCAAGTAGACGCCGAACGCAAAAGTGCGTCGCGCGACATCACGAGCCGGGTTATCCCGGACGACTGATCTCGTCGAGAGAACGGATTGAGGTTCTTGGCGACGATAGGGAAGCGGGATTGCGCGGTGAAACTTTCGAGTTCCCGCCAGGTCTTCGGAAATGAGGCGTCGGGGGTCAAGACGCCGTGTTCGCGGCACAACTCAGCCAAGGCTTTTTTCGAGACCAGAGACCGAGGCAGTGTTGGCGGGACCGGTTGAGATATGAGCCATTGGCTTAGCTCCTGACGACGTTCGGCGATGAGGATTGCCGCCGCGTCATCCGTACAAGCCACGATCGACTTCCGTCCGATCTCCTTTGCACAATCGAGCAACCCGCTGACAAGACTGTCGGGGTCCTCGTCTCCAGTCGCGTACCAATCGAGACGATCGCCGACGTAACGCGAGACCCCCACCGGGTCCCGGGCCCGCTCGCCGACCACGTTCACCGTCACGCCCACACGGCCGAGCGAACGAATGATCCCGAGCGCCGATGGCCGAAGCGGATCGAGTCCGATTTTGACGAGGAGAACGGGCACGCTGCGGTCAAATGTGGAACGAGGTTCAATATTCCTTGGACTCGCGAGGCCGACGTTCGGCGCATTTGTTTGTCGCAATCAGCCCTCGCCAGGCTTCGGCCGCAATCTGCGTCGTTGACGGTTGACGAACCAATACGTCGGGCCGAGACGAAGGCGCATCTGTCGGACAAGAGGAGGAGACTGTCCGTATCGAATCGTGTGGATGAGTCGTTCGGGATCCATGTCGGGACCGACCACAATGCGCTTAATAGAGAAATGCCGACGCGGCGAGGGCGTATAGAGGTCGTCGCCGACCTCGAACGCGACTTCGTAACCCGATCTTCGTATCGCCTCACGAACTCGGCGGCTGTGATGGCCGTACGGATACGCGAACGACCGGATCGACTCCCCGAGACAGTCCTCAAGCAACGCTCGATTTCGCTCAATGTCTGCGGTCAAGCGATGCTTGCTTAGAAGGTCGAGGCCCAGGTGCTCGTGGCTGTGCCCGCCTATCTCGATCCCACTCGCCTGAAGGTCGCGCAAGTCTTGCCAGTCCAAGATGCGGCGGTCGCCTTCGCCGATCTCGTCAATCCATTTCGCGCGCCCACCAATGTAAGCGGTTGGCGCGAAAAGCGTTGCCGTCATGTTGTACCGAGCGAGGAGCGGCTGGGCGACGTCGACGAAGCTGACGTAGGCATCATCAAAGGTGATGAATACCGGCGTCGCGGGTGAGTCTGTTGTCTCGAGGGCTGCCACGCGGCTTGCTGGTTCTGCAACGAATCCGGCCTCTCGAATCGCGGCGAGGTGCTCGTCGAACAAGGATGGCTCGACTACACAACTGCGGAACTTCGGATTCTGAGTGGGAGTAGCCAGGTCGTGATAAAGGATGATGGGGAGAGAAGGACGAAGACTCGAGCGCGGACTATCTGCCGAGAGGTCGTGGAGGGTCATATCAGTCATCGGAAGTTGCTCACGGAATCGCCCTCATTATTCCCTCGGTCCTGCCGATGCTGGGCGGAGTCGCCTGCCGATGCTGGGCGGAGTCGAAAGGAACCGCCATTCACAGACGGTAAGTCGAATCAGGATAACTGCGACAATGAGCTCTAAAGCCAATGGGCCAACGCTGGCCGAGTTAACCCACAGCGAATGCAGCAATGCGATTATCGCAACGAACCACAACCCAATTCGTCGGCTCTGTACGCCACGAGTTTCCAACCGGAACTCTCGTACCACGCGAACCATCCGTACAAGATAGTGATCCCGGTCACAACGCCGCGGCAGTGATGGAGCCCGAATTCGGTGTTCTTATGATCTCGGATCGCCACGAAGCCTTGATATTCGGCGCTGTGAGTTACGGCAACGGTGGAACCGCACTTCTCAGGCGCATCGCACTGGTCGCCGCCGCCGTCCATTTCGCCCAACCGTCCGTAGCGCCTCGGACGGCGAGAAGGTTTTGTTCAACAGCGCATCGAGCCGCGAGAAGCGACCTCCATCGTCATTCTGTGTGTACGCGCACACAACGACGCTGACGTCCAGGACATCAAGGGCGCCTCTGCAGCAAATCGATTCTGCGTGGTGTAGGTCAAACGTCGATAGCGAGTAGCGACCGACAGGGCTCGAGGCCAATTTCCGACTCTGCCCCTCGAAGCTCGACGACCTCTCGGCGCCGAATCCGGCCGGCTCTCACCAAGGTCATGAGGCATTTGAAGCCGTCAGAGAAGGTGTGCAGATGCGAAGCGCCATACATCCTTCGTCCTTCATAACTTGGAACTTCGACAACGAGCAGACCTGTCTGTCGCGCACGCACGTGCATGAACGTCTCAATCTCGAATCCGTCGCCTGGCTGCGGCGTGGAATCGCCGCAGCCAGACATCGTAAATGTCAGGCTCGGGAGGCAATCGCGCCAAAACGCGTTGTAGCCGTAACAGAAATCAGTGAAGTGAGTGCGAAGGCGGCGGTTGGCAAACCACGTGAGACCGAGATTTCCGAATCGACGCAATCGAGTCAGATCAGCACTTCCGCCACCATCGAACTTGCGCGAGCCCTTAGCAAAATCCGCTCCATTGAGGAGGGCTCCAACGAAGCGCGGAATTTCCGCCGGGTCATTACTCCCGTCGCCATCAAGGGTGACGATCAGATCGCCCGTCGCTCGGCGATAACCGTGCACGAGCGCACATCCCTTGCCCGGCCTGCACTGTCCCACGATCACGATGTCCGGACGCAGCTTTCGGGCGATCTCTCGGCTTCGATCCGTCGAGCCACCGTCGATCATTACGACTTCGATGCCGGCCGGAATCCGCGGAAGCAACCAAGGCAAGTTCTCAGCTTCATTGAGAACAGGCAGCACCACCGTTACCGATGGATCGCTGGGCGGCCGGCGTGCTGACGCGGAGCGCGACTGAACCTCTGTGGTTGCTTCCCCAACGCCCCTCATCAGCCCTCCGGCTACAAGGCGTCGGTTTCGCCATTCCCTCCCCCACCCAACGTGGCGACCAAATGGTCGGGTGGATTCCTCGGGACGCTCCTACCACGGCTACTAGTCCTTGCGCGACCGACGGGTCACACACGGACCACTTGAATCCCCTGCTTTTCGATCATCTCGATCACGACTAACGCGACATTGAGACGATCTATGTCGGCTACCGAACGTAGTAGCGCGAATTAATCAATGCAACGCGATACACACAAAATCAGTTAGGAAAAATTGACACTTCTATTACGCGCGCGTTCGCGAACACAACCGGTCTTCATCGGAACGCAGACCGACTACGCGAGATCCTGTAAACGTACGAAAGGAAGGTTTCCTGTAAACGTACGAAAGAGCAGGTGCCGAAAGGACCAGCGCGCGGCGCCGTGTCACGAACTTCACGCTATGTCGTTACCGCGCCACTGATCGTGCAGCAATTTTCGGTTCCATGGACATCGCGCGTTGTTGAGTCAAGGCTCTCGCGGCACCCGAGTGTGATCCACTGGCGCCCACACAACTTGTCCACCGGTTTTGCCGAGTCAAGATCGCCGACCCCGGTGACCGCCACGTAATTGTTCGAGGCGCGCCGCCCCTCATGGTTGACGCGCCTGGGCGCGCCTCAGCAGGTCTGTGCGAATGACGGCGGCGGCCGCGACGCCGGTCGGCCATCGCCGCTTTCGAAGCCTGTCATCCCGGGACGCCGCATACACCTCCGCCGGTGTGGGGCGCCGGTACGTCCCCGGTTCGGGGCGGAAGTCGGGTGGTGCGGCGTGATCTCGACATCGTGAGGTCCGACGAGGCGAGCGGTGCCTCTCAGGATCCGCACGCCCTGCGCCTCGAGCTGGTCGACGGTCGAGCGCGAGAGGTGCGCCGAGATGGCGTGCAGGCGCTCCCCCAAGACGTCGAGGTCCGGCGGATTGTCACCGAGGGTCAGCCCGAGCGCCGACGAACGGCGGGCGATGGCGAGCACCTCGCCGGTCGCGATCATCGCCTTTGAGGGGATGCAGTCCCAAAGGTTGGCGGCACCACCGAGCACTTCGCGCTCGACGAGGACCACCTCGGCTCCAAGGCGCGCCGCTGTCGAGGCGGCTTCGACGCCCGCCGGCCCGCCTCCGATGATGACGAAGCGAATGGGCACGTCACGAGGGTATCAATCGAGGTTTTGCCGACGACAACGGCTGGCGAGCCGTCTATCGTCGCCGCGGCGATCGGGGGCTTTTTGGAGGAGTTCGACTACGTCGTCGTCGGTGCGGGCTCGGCCGGTTGCGTCGTGGCAAGCCGCCTCAGCGAGGACCCGACGACAACCGTCCTGTTGCTCGAGGCTGGTCCGCGCAGCCACAACCTGCTCGTCCGCATCCCGGCGGGATTCCCGCGTCTTTACGATTCGAAACTCGATTGGGCGTTTCGAACCGCGCCACAATCGCAACTCAACCGACGGACCGTCTTCTGGCCACGCGGACGCTTGCTCGGCGGTTCCTCGGCGATCAACGCGATGATCTGGGCACGCGGCTTCGCCGCCGACTACGACACGTGGGCCGAACTTGCGGGACCGACGTGGTCGTACGCGTCGGTGCTCGAGTCGTACCGGCGCATCGAGTGGCGCGACAGCAAGGGCGGACGCGGCGCCCACGAGGGCCGCGTGCTCATCACCCAGCCGAGGGATCCGAGAAGACTGACGCGTTCTTGGCTCGAAGCGGCGCGAGGAGCAGGAATCGAATCTTTGATCGAACCGAACTCCGGCCTCGACGAAGGAGTCGCGCTCACGCCGGTCACTCAGCGGCGAGGTGCGCGATGGGAGTCGTACGACGCGTACCTAAAACCTGCGATGCGCAGAAAGAACCTGATCGTTCGCACCGGCGTGCACGCCACGCGCATCGCGTTCGACGGCCACCGCGCGACCGGCGTCGAGTACCAGAGCCAAACCGGGATGCGCGTCGCGACGACTCGGCGAGAAGTCATCGTCTGCGCCGGCACGATCAAGAGTCCGCAACTGCTCGTCTGCTCGGGTATAGGTCTGGGTCAGGAACTACAGCGGCTCGGCATCACGCCGGTCGCGATCAACGACGAGGTCGGCGAGAACCTCGCTGACCATCTCACCGCCGGCATCGCCGCGCTGACGACGTCGCGAGCGTCGCTCGCGCGCGCTGACGCTCCCGGCGCCTTCCTGCGCTACCTAATCGCACGAATGGGACCACTCACTTCGAACATCGCCGAGGCGTACGGCTTCGTGAAAAGTGCGCCTGATCGCACCCTTCCGGACCTTGAACTCCTCTTCGTGCCGGCGCTCTTCGTCAACGAGGGGCTCATCCAGGATCGACGCCCGGGCGTCTCTCTCGCCGCCGTCCTCTTGCAACCGCGAAGTCTCGGAAGCGTGCGCGCCGCCTCCGCAAGCGTCTACGACCCGCCGACTATCGATCCGGCGTACCTGTCCGATCCCGAGGGCCTGGACTTCGCGACGTTGTCGGCGGGGGTGCGCCGCTGTCTCGGCATCCTCGCTCGCTGGCCCGTGCCGAAAGAGATCGGTCCGACCGTCGTGCCCGACGCGACGAAGGTGCCCGACAATGACGCCCAAGTCGAATCGGCGATCCGCGACCACTCCCAAACCCTTTATCACCCCGTCGGCACGTGTCGCATGGGCAACGACGAGTCGTCGGTCGTCGATCCCCAGCTCCGCGTGCGCGGAGTCGAGTCGCTGCGCGTCGTCGACGCGTCGGTGATGCCACGGATCATCCGTGGTCACACCCATGCGCCGACCGTGATGATCGCCGAGAAAGCGGCCGACCTTCTCCGGGGCGCGCGGCGTTGAGACGCAGCGCGCCCGCGATTTGGCGAGCAGGGCGTCGACCAGCGAGGATCGAGCAATGGTCGCCCCATTAGGACGCTACGAGGCGAAGATCGGCTCGCAATTCCTCGACTTGCCGATCGTGCCGCTCTCGGAAACGGTCGCCGTTGCTCTCATGATCACCGTCGACCTCGGTGTCCACTTCTCCGAGCGCGCCGGAAAAGAGCTCGCTGAGTTGCTGCGCCCCTACGACGTCGAGATCGTCGCCTCGGTCGCGACGATGGGCATTCCGGTCGCCATCGAAGTCAGCCGCTCACTGGGCCTTGACGACTACGTCATTTTCCAGAAGACACCAAAGATCCACCTCGCCGATGCGCTCACCGAGCCGTCGCGCTCGATCACCACCGGCCAACAACAGCTCCTGCTCTTCGATCGCGCCCGGGTCGAGGTTGTGAGGAATCGCAATGTCGCGTTGATCGACGACGTGATCTCGACTGGGGGTTCGATGCGCGCCGCTCTGGCGCTCTCGCGCGACGCGGGGGCGAACCCGGTCGCAATCGGGGTGCTCGCAACCGAAGGAGACGAGTGGCGGACGATGATCGGCGAGGATGCCGACCTCATGCATTCGCTCGGCGTGCTGCCGCTGTTCGAGCGTCTCCCCGACGGCGGCGTTCGCGCGCTCTCCTGACCAGCTCCAGGAGCCAAGTCGTCACGAGCTCCGTGCCGACGCGTCGTCCGACTCGCCGGCACGAAAGCGCCCCTCCGCCGCGCTAGGCGGACACCAGTGAGAACGTTCCACCCGAGACCTTGACTCCGTTGCCGTTGCCTTTGAAAGCGATTCCGGTTGCGGAAAGTCCGACCCCCTCGTCTCCGTACACGTAGAGCGCCTTGCCCGCCCAAGTTCGCTGTTCCGACCCGTCCGCTCTCGACACGAGCCCCGCGTCGTTGGAGAGGCCTGCGGCGAGACCTGGAGTTCCCTGGGCGTAGAGAGGAGGGAACTCGACAGCACACGCTCCGGTGCATTTCGTCCCGCCTGAGTACGTATAGACGGGAACGACTACCACTCCGCCTCCATCGATGAGCTCGGCGCCGAGGTCTTGATGTCCATTAATCGTCAGCGTCGAAAGCACGCCTTCTGAACCGATCGGTACGCCGCTTGGCGACACGAGCCACCACATGCCGTGATCGGCCGGTAGGGTCGCCTCGTCCCAGTTCTCACCGCTCGGCGCGCCGGGGACCATGTCGAACAGGTACAGCGGATGTCCGTTATATGTGACCTGTTCGCCGACGCCGGGGCGCGCGACTTCGCCGAGCAACGACTTCTCAACGCCTTTCCCGGCAACCGGCGCGGCGGTCGTCGTGTAGGCGGGCCACTCGGCGGTCTTGGACGTCGACGGGCCGGTGCAGACGTACGGATGCCCGAGAATCGACTGCTTGGTGGTCGTGCAGCCAAACGTGGCGCCGTGATCGCTCGTGATCATATAGAGCGCTGTTCCAGCTGAGGGACCTGACCCAGCGACGAGCATCGGACCATACGGTCCGTTCAGCACAGTGACGATGCTTCCGCTACTCGCACCGTTTGCGACCGGAACGGCCGCGGTGAAAGCGATGCAAAGTGCAATCGCAGCGAGACCGACACCCACCGAGAACGGCTTCGAAACTCTCATAGATCCCCCCTAGTCGCGGCGAACATTTCCTCGAACTTTTTGTTCTTGAGGACAATTACCTGTTGGGCGCGTGCGACTACACCTGGGCAGCTGGCGTAGAAAATTGGTGGTAGCACCCAGCGGCACGTTGACGAGCACTTTCTCCGAGTCTCTTTTGGGCGTTCTCACAGAAGGCCCACAGTTCCGGAACGTACCTTTTCCCTTGACACGCCCGGAGAGCCAGGTCGCCGGGCAGAGACGACGGAGGGGTCGTGTTCTCTCCCAGTTACGCGTGGCACGAGCTGCGCCGCCGATTCGGCCGGACGCTCGTGACCGCCCTCGGCCTCGCCGCCGGGGTCGGCCTCGTCATGAGCATCATCGGCGTTTCGGACGGTCTGTCCGCCGCGCAGAATTCTGTTCTCTCCCCCCTCGGCTCGGTCGGGACGAACATCATCGTCACGCGCACGGTGGCGGCGACGACGAACAAGAACGCCTCGTCTTCGACCTCGACCTCGAACAGCTCGAGCAGCACTAGGCGTTCCGGAGGTGGTGGTGGAGGCGAAGGATTCTTCGGGCAAGGCTTCGGCGGGACGAGCGTTGCGTCGCTGAACTCCGCTGCCAACGAGACGCTGCTCGAAAACAATTCGACCGTCCTCACAGACCTCGCCAAGCTCGGTCCTGCCGGAACGAAGTTCACCCACGACTTCTTCCTGCCCGGGACGCTGATCAACTTCCCCGATCAGGCTGCGGGAATCATCTCGAAGATCAAGGACGTCTCGACAGTGACCGGAGCGCTCTCCCTCGACGCGATCCACGAGACGGGCACCGTGCCGACGATCACCGCCACCTACAAGACCGGCGGACAGACTCTCAAGGTCACGTCGAAGCCGCCGACGCTGACCGCCGCCCAGCAGACCGCCGAGCGGGCCTGCATCCAGAAGCTCTTCGCTTCCAACGCCACCACGCGACCGTCCACCTTCTCGTCAAGGCCGGTCGGTTCGAGCGGACGCCCCACCGGTGGCGGCGGCATCCGGTTCATCGGAACGAACTCCCTTTTCTCAAAGTGCCTGACGCCCTCCCAGAAGGCGTACGAACAGAACGTCGTCGTCCCAGAAGCAACGATCCGTGAGACGTTGAACCCACCGACGACGAACACCCAGACCGCGAGCTACACCGTCGCCGGGGTCAGCCCATCGGTGTCGACAGGCGGCCTGATCACGAAGGCGCAGGTGACCAAGGGCACATGGTTCACCGCCAACGCGACCGACGAGGTGCTTGTCAACACGGCGTACGCGACGCAAAAGGGGCTCCACGCCGGCGGGACGCTGACGATCAACTCCAAGACGTACAAGATCGTCGGCCTCGTCAACCCGACCCTCACCGGTGACGTCGCGGACGTGTACTTCAACCTCGCCACCGCGCAGTCGCTCGCCTCGGCACCAAAGGAGATCAACGAGGTCCTCGTCTCGGTGAAGAACGCCTCCGACGTGAACGCCGTCGCCGCGGCGATCAAGAGGGCCCTTCCCGGCGCGACGGTGCTCACGTCGAAGTCGCTGGCCGACACTGTTAAGGGAAGTCTTTCGAACGCGAAGAAGCTCGCCGACACTCTCGGTACTGCGCTCGCCATCGTCGTGTTGCTGGCGGCGTTCCTCATCGCCGCACTGCTCACCCTCTCGTCCGTTGCGAAGCGCGTGCGTGAGATCGGCACTCTTCGGGCGATCGGCTGGTCGCGTGGCGCCGTCGTCCGCCAGATCGTCGCCGAGACGATCGGGATCGGCATCGTCGGGGCGGTGATCGGAATCGTGATCGGCGTTGTCATCGCGGCGGTGATCACGGCAGTCGGACCGGGGCTCACCGTGACGAGCTCGGGGCTCGCCGTCGGCGCGTCATCGCTCTCCCAGAGCATCGGCCAGTCGACGAGCGCCTCGGTAACCAGCATCATCCACCTCACCGCGCCAATCCACGCGACGACGGTGCTGCTCGGATTGGCGGGGGCGATCGTCGGTGGCGTGCTCGCCGGCATCGTCGGCGGATGGCGCGCCTCGCGACTCGCCCCAGCAGTAGCGCTCAGGGACCTCGGCTAGGAGAGCGACGATGACGACAGAGACATCAGCACAGGCCGTGCCAGCAGCGAGTGCCGGGCCTGCCTATGAGCTGAAGGGCGTCGAGCGCACGTACGACCGAGGTGGCGCGATGGTCCGCGCGATACGCGGTGTCAGTCTTTCGATCGCGCAAGGTGAGATGGTCGCCTTCGAAGGACCGTCTGGCTCGGGGAAGTCGACCCTGCTCCAGCTGCTCGGATGCCTCGAGGTCCCGACCGCTGGTCAGCTCCACTTCTTCCGCCGAGAGGTCGCGAACCTTTCTGACTCGGACTTGACGGCAATTCGCGCCCACGAGATCGGATTCGTCTTCCAGCAGTTCAACCTGATCCCGACGCTCTCGGCGACGGAGAACGTCTCGATCGCGATGGTGCCGAACAAGGTGCGCCGCGAAGCCCGTGCGGTGAGGGCACGCGAGCTCCTCGAGCGTGTCGGCCTCGGTCACCGTTTCGACCACCTGCCGTCGCGGATGTCCGGTGGGGAGCAACAGCGCGTCGCGATCGCCCGCGCACTTGCGAACGCACCGAAGGTTGTCATCGCCGACGAACCGACGGGCAACCTCGACTCGGAGACTGCGGCCGAAGTGATCTCGCTGATTTCCGAGCTGCACCGCGAGCAGAAGGTCACCGTCATCGTCGCGACCCACGACGAAGAGATCGCGGCGAAAGCCGAACGCCGCGTCCGGATCCGCGACGGTGCTGTCGTCGAAGACTCGACTTCGGCGCGTGTCTAGCGCAGCCGCTTGGCTCTATCGCATTCGCTCAAACAACCAGCGTCGTGGGGATGAAGCTGGCGTTCGATCCGACTATGTGAAGACGATCTCCCCACCCGCCGCCATCTCGTAGAACTCGCCGACAGTGATGATGTCTTTCACCTGGTCGATGAGATCGTCCTTTGTCAGGCCGAACAGGTCGCACGACGCCTTGCAGCCATAGAGACCGGCGCCGGTGTCCGAGATCATCTCCAGGAACTCTGGTATCGGCGGGATGTCGAGCTTTTTCATCTTCGAGTCGAAAAATTTCGTCAACGCCCAGGAGATGCCGGGGATCGCGCCGACGAGCGTCGGCAGGTGCAAGCCCGGGTTGCCGACCGACGCCACTCTCACCTTCGAATAGCGCTTCTTGTTCACCGCGTCGAGGCCGAAGAAGGTGAAGAACAAGTTCGCCTCGATCCCCTCGGCGCGCGCGCCGTTCGCCATGATCAGCGCCGGATAGACGCCTTCGAGTGAGCCTTTCGAGACGATGATCGAGACCTTTTCCACGTTGTCTGCCATCTCGTGCCTCTTTCTCGGGGGAAGTTCACCATCAATTAAATGCAGCCGCGGGGCTTTGGGATGCCGGCGATCTTGGCGGCCGTCTTCGCAGGGCCCTTCGGGAAGAGCTCGTAGAGACGCTTGATCGGCACCCCGGAGACCTTGGCGAGCGCCCGGACATTCGGGCCGTCGCCGTTCGCCTCGTATTCCGTGCGCATCACCTTCACGACCTGCATCTGTTCGTCGTTCAACTGCTGCAATCCGGCGGTTCTCGCGATGTCAGGTGCCATCTCCTCGGTCCACTCGGCGGGGTCGACGAGGAATCCTTCCTCGTTCACCAGGACCGGCTTTCCTGCGTAGGTCGCGGTCGGCATCGGCTACCTCCTGCTCGCGGGCAACGAAGTGGCGGGAGGGCTCCCGTCCTCACTGCCCGGCATCATTTTTCCAGCGGATGGCATCAACGCACCGATACCTGGGACGTCGCGCCCTGGGAGAAGTCCGTGCCAGTAGAAGGCCTCAAATCCGAGCTTGCCGACGTGGTTGAGCCGCGATTCCTTGAGGAGCGGCAGGCCGACCCGCCACGGGAAGTGGCCGGGCACCGGCTCAACCTCGTAGTTGAAGTCGATGAGCAGCGCCTTGTGGTCTCCACTCTCGATGAAACAGTTCGTGTGCCCGTCGAATTCCGCGTCGAGCGGTTCATTTGCGAGGAACCGCCGGACGTTCTCGGCAACGACGTGCCCGGCGAAGTGCGCAACCGACCCCGCCTTCGAGGTGGGGAGATCGGCGGCGTCGCCGATCGCGAAGACGTTCGGCGCGACCTTCGCCTGCAGGGTGTGCCGATCGGCTCGCACAAAGTCGAGTGCGTCACCGAGGCCGGTGGACCGACTGACGAACGCCGCACCCTGGTGCAGCGGAATGACGACACCCAAGTCGAAAGCGATCTCGCGGCCATCGTAACTGACGAGTTTGCCCGCGGTCCCGTCGACTTCTCCCGTATTGAACTGCGTGACGAGCTCGATCCCGCGCGTCTCGAACATTCCCGACAAGTACTTCGCGCAGGTCGCCTTCGTGAACGCGCCGTCGAGCGGGGTCACGAAGGTGAGCTGGACGCGGTCCCGCAAATTGCGCCGTCGAAAGTAGGCATCAGCAAGGAACAAGAACTCGAGCGGCGCGACGGGACACTTGATCGGCAGGTCGACGAAGTTCACGACGAGACGCCCGCCGCGGAATTCATCGAGGGCGGAACGAAGGGCGAGCGCCTCGTGGTAGGCGTAGAAGTGGAAGACCTTCTCCAGCCAGCCTGCTCCGAGCAGACCGTCTGTCTCCTCGGGCACAAGGCGCGCTCCGCTCGCGACGACGAGCACGTCGTAGCCGAGCGTCGAGCCGTCGAGGAGGGTCACCTTTTCTGTTGCGGCGTCGACGGAGTCCACCTCTCCACACACGAACTCGATGCCTTTGTGCAAAAACGCCTTGCGCGACCGGTAGAGGCGCTCGGGGTGGCTTGCGCCGAAGGGCACGAACAGCAACCCCGGTTGGTACAGGTGATGGTCGCTGCCGTCGACGACGGTGATCTCGGCGCTTTCGGGCAACAGGCGACGCAGGCGGTTCGCGACGAGCGTTCCCCCAGTTCCGCCTCCGAGAACGAGGACGTTCATGCGATCAGTGAACTCCGGGCTTGCCACCCCCGGCAGAGTCAACCGTCCCAGCGGACGTCCCGAAGAGCGTCGCTTCCATGGGTGGGAACGAGACGCTTATTGCGAACTATTCGCATCAGAGATAGGTTTCCATTTGGTGTCCTGAAAGGAGGGCCCGGAGCTCCGTGGCCTTCGTGTCGTCTGAACCGATTGCCGAAAGGCCGGGATTCGCGGCCTTCGTGCGCGCCTCGCTCTCCTCTCTGTCGCCCAAAGAACGCTCACACGTCCTCGGCATGTATGCCTCGATCCTCGCCCTGCACGCGATCGGATTCGTCGTCTTTGTCTTCTTCGTCGTCCCCCAGCACTACCGGGGACTCGGAATCGGGGTCGCCGGGCTCGCCTATACCCTCGGCCTCCGGCACGCCTTCGACGCCGACCACATCTCGGCGATCGACAACACGACGCGCAAGGTGATGCAGGAACGGCGCGACACCAACGGGTCGAGGCCGCTCGGGTTCGGCTACTTCTTCTCACTCGGCCATTCGACGATCGTCGTTTTGATCGGCGTCGGAATCATCCTCGCCGAAAAGACGGTGTTCTCCGCGGTCGCGAATCCACATTCCGGACTCGAGACCTTCGGGGGTGTCTTCGGGACGGCCGTGTCTGCAGGGTTCTTGTTCCTCATCGGCGCGCTCAACCTCGTGATCCTCGCCGGGATCGTGAAGATCTTCCGCACGATGCGCAGCGGCGAGTACGACGAAAAAACGCTCGAGCGCGAGCTCGACAGCCGCGGGTTCTTCTACCGGTTCCTCGGTCGATTCGCGCGGCGTGTCGATCGTGAGTGGAAGATGTACCCAGTTGGCCTTTTGTTCGGGATGGGTTTCGATACCGCATCGGAGGTCGCGCTGCTGGCGACTGTTGCGCTCGAGGCATCCCAGCACATCCCGTGGTATTCGATCCTCTGTCTCCCGATCCTTTTCACTGCGGGAATGACACTGATGGACACGACCGACGGGATATTCATGAACCTCGCGTACGGCTGGGCATTCTTCAACCCGGTCCGCAAGGTCTATTACAACCTGTCGATCACCGGACTCTCGGTTGCGATCTGTTTCTTCGTCGGTGCGATCGAGGCCCTGGGGATCCTTCCGCAAGAGATCCACTCGCTCGCCTCGAGGGGCGGCTTCTGGCACTTTGTCGCCAACTTCAACATCAACACGGCAGGCTTCGTGATCGTCGGGATGATCGTCGCGACCTGGATCGGATCGGTGCTCATCTGGCGCTTCGCTCACATCGAACAGAAGTGGTCAGCCAGCCTCGACGAGGTCACGTCGCAGTAACTCCGCTGATGCCGACGTCAATGCGGCACGGCGTGCCCGTCGGAATTCGGCCGAGCCAGAAATACAGCGTCGACGGCGACCGCGCCGCTCGGCCCGCAGATCAGCGGATTGACGTCGACGGCCTCGAGAAGATCGCCGATCTCCAACGCGACCGACGAGAGCGCGGTGACCGCATTTTCGACCGAACCCACGTCGACCGCCCGAGCGCCGCGGACTCCCGCAAGCAGTTGTGCGATGTTCAGCCGTTTCAGCATCCGACGAGCACCCGGCCGATCGATCGGCGGAAGGCCGATGGCGCGATCGGCAACCACCTCGACAAGCAGCCCTCCGGCGGCGACGACGACGAGAGGACCGAGATGGGGGTCCCGGACGATTCCGAGCGCGAGCTCCACGCCCTCCGGGGCGGTCGCGGAGACGAGCACCCCAGGCCCGAGGCGTGTCGCGAGGTCCCGGTAGGTGGCAGCTGTCTCTGCTGGCGAGCGGACGTCGAGCACGACGCCACGGCATTCGGACTTGTGCAGCACCCCGGGTTGCGCAGTCTTCAGGACGACCGGATAGCCCAACTTTTCCGACGCGGCGATCGCCCCGTCCTCGCCGTGAACAGTGATCGACGCGGCGGTTTCGATGCCGTATTCGGCGAGCAGCGAGAGGGCTTCCGCTCCGGTGATTGCGACGGTTGCCCGGGAGACGACGGCTTCCTCGACCAGCTCCGCGATCGCGTCGCGGCACCGCTGTCGACGTGCCGGATCGAGTTGCGGCCCGTCTCCGACCAGACGCGGTTGTTCGCGGGTTGAGTCGAGGAGATGGCCGATCGCCGCAATCCCGCTCCGTGTTCCCTCGAGGACCGGAATCCCGTGCTGGCGGAGGACGTCGGCGGCGCCCTCGTCGACCGCGCTCGCCATGTTCGAAAGGAGAGCGAAAGGTTTGTCAGTCGCCTCATGCACCGCCAGCGCGGCGCGGGGATACGAGTCGTCACCATCGTGCTCCCGAACGAGATCAACGGCGAGCGCGGCGACTTCGACACCAGGGTCGTTCGCCAGTGCGAGCACGCACTGGGTGAAGAGCCTCTCCGTGCTCGAACCCGTACCCCACACATCGAGCGGGTTCGTCGCTTCGAGGCCCGGGTCAAGGAGACTCGATAGTCGGGCGCGGGTCGTATCCGAGATGGTCGCGAACGGTACGCCGAGGCGTTCGGCGACGTCAGCGACGAGCACGCGTTCCGCTCCGGAGTCATGGACCGTCGCCAAGCCACCCGTCGAACCTTTCGGAGGCCTCCTTGGTGAGGAGAACAGCTCGAGCGCGTCGGCAAGTTCTTCGAGGTCGCCAACGCGCATCACGCCGTACGCGTCGAAGACCGCCTCCCATGCCGCATCGCCGCCGGCGATCGCGCCGGAGTGCGCCTCGACGAGACTGCGCCCGGTCGCCGATGCACCGACAGTGAGCGCGAAGACATCGACCCGCTGGTCGGCGGCACGTTCGAGGCCAGCCTTGAGCGCCGACGCGTCGCGCATCGTCTCCAAAACGAGGGCGATGATCCGTGTCTCGTCGAGTTCGAGCGCGTAATCGATGTAGGACGCCGCTGACGTGACGAGCTCCTGGCCGGACGACACGACGAGTGAGAAACCGAGTCGCCGCCGCGTGCGCAACATCGCCGAGAACACCGAACCCGAGTGGGTCACGAGCGCGATCGGACCGACGGGGATCTCGGCGGGCTCGATGTAGCCGGTCGCGCGGATGCCGCGAACAACGTTGACGAACCCCATGCATCCCGCGCCGCAGACCGCCATTCCCGCCGATCGCGCCATGTCGGCAAGGCGCTCGCGCAGCGTGGGCGCGGGGGGCCGCGGGGTCTCGTACGCGGATCCGAAAATCACCGCCGAGCGATCGCCCCGTCGCGCGCACCGTCCGAGTTCATCTTCGAGCGCCGAATCGGGAATACCCAACAACGCGAGATCGACCGAGCCGTCGATGTCGTCAAGGGAAGGCACGCAGGAACGCCCGAGAACCTTGGTGTAGTTCGGGTTCACGAGATGCATCTCGAGGGGCGCCGCGCTGCGCGACGCCTCGATCACCATCCGCTCACCAAAGCTCCCCGGCCGACCGCTGGCACCGACGAGCGCGACGCGAGCCGGTTCCAGCATCGAGACGACGGCTCCGCGGCCGTCAGTGCGAGGTGGCCCTTCTTTCACCGAAGATGTGGTTCTGAGCGCCTCAGCGTGACGGCGCACCCGACAGCCGGCGTCCCCGCCGTCTATCGGCGATCGCCGCCTTCGCCGCCTGCCAACCGGGGATACCACAGACACCTCCACCGGCGTGGGTCGCCGAGCTCGCGTAGTACAGCCCCGCGATCGGCGTCCGATAATCCGCGTATCCGGGTGCCGGCCGCATATGGAAGAGCTGCTCGAGGGAGAGCTCACCGTGGAAGATGTTGCCGCCGACTAGTCCGTACTCGTGCTCCATCTCGTACGGGCCGACGACGTCGCGGTGGACGATCGCGGACTTGATGTTCGGCGCGACTTCGCTGTAGCAATCGATCATCCGGTCGGCGTACGCCTCGAGCTCTTCTTGGTGCGGCTCTTCTGACCAGTCGTCGGGCACCCACTGCGTGAACAACGACATGATGTGGAAGCCCTCGGGACACAACGTCTTGTCGAACGTGGTCGGGATCACGCTGTCGCTGAAGGGGCGCGTCGCTGGCCGACCCTCGCGGGCGTCGATGAACGCTTGCTCCATGTAGTCGATACTCGGCGCCATCTCAACCGAGCCAGTGTGGTGGTCTTGCAGGTTCGTTCCCGGGTCGGCGAGGAAGTCGGGCAGCTCCGAAAGGGCGAGGTTGATCTTCACGACGCCACTGCGCGAACGCCAGTGCTCGATATCGGCGACGAATTCCGAAGGAAGTTCGTTCGCGCCGATATGATCGAGGAACGCCGTCTTTGGATGGAGTGACGAGACGACGATCGGTGCCGCGATCTCCTCACCGTTTTTCAGTGCCACGCCCCGCACCCGTCCGTTGGAAACGAGCGTGCGCTCGACCGGGGAGTTGAGGCGCACCTCGACGCCTAAGGTGCACGCCGAGCGTTCGATCGCGTCGGCGACCGCGCCCATACCGCCCTCTTGGAATCCCCAGTTGCCGAGGTGCCCGTCACCGACGTCGCCGATCGAATGGTGCGCCATCACATAGGCGGTTCCCGGCTCTTTCGGTCCGGCCCACGTGCCGATCACGCCGTTCACCGCCATCGCGCCCTTCACCTGCGGCGACTCGAACCAGTCGTCGAGCAGGTCGGCGATGCTCATCGTCATCAGCCGCGTGACGTCAGCGATCGTTCGGACGTCGAGACCTCGGTTACGCCACGCGAGTCGCAGCGCGTCGCGCAGATCGGACGGGCGCCGCGAGCCGAAGCGCGGTGGCACGGTGAGTAGGAGCGGTCCGAGCACCGTCGCGAGACCCGAGAGCCAGGCGTCCCAGCGCGGCATGGTCTCGGCATCGTGCGGCGACCACTTCTTGATCTCCTCGTAGTTGCGCTTCGCGTCGTCGGCGTAGATCTTGATCGAGCCGCCTTCTGGAAAGGCCTGGTAATAGGGGCCCATCGGGAAGATCTTGTAACCGTGTCGCGCAAGGTTGAGCTCTTTGATGATCGTCGGTGGCATCAGGCTCATCACGTACGAAAGCCGCGTCACTTTGAACTCCGGCGCGTCGGGCCACGGCGATTCCGTCGTCGCGGCGCCACCCGTCTTATGCCGCGATTCGAGGACGAGGGTCCGGGCACCCGAGCGCGCGAGGTAGGCCGCAGCGACGAGCCCGTTGTGCCCTCCCCCGACCACGACGGCGTCGTACCGCGAAGTCATCGCATTTCCTCTCTCTCCGGCGGTATCCCGGGATTGACTGACTGTTCAGTCTAAACAGGTATGATCGCAGGTACAAGGCTCGGAAGTGCCCAGCAACCGGGTCCTGGTCGAGTGCCGAGGATCGGAGTGGCGGATGAGCGCGGTCGAGTCGACGGTCGCCAAAGGCACGGATGACTCGCGTGAGCGCGTGCTGCGCGCGGCGCTCGAAGTCATCGCCGAGCGGGGATTCGACTCGACGCGACTGGCCGACGTCGCCGAGCGCGCCGGGGTCAGCCCGGCGCTCGTCGTCTACTACTTCAAGACGAAAGACACGGTCCTCACCGAAGCGATCCGCCTCGGCGAGCGGTCGTGGTACGAGGCGGTCGACCGTCGATTGCAAGATCGCGAGCGCGCCGACGACCGGCTCGAGGATCTCGTTGCGATGACGTTCTTCTCTGACGACGGTTCGGGCGAGCCGTGGTCCCTCTGGCTCGACCTCTGGGCACAATCTATCCACCACCACGAGGTTGGAGAGGTTCGGCATGAATTCGACGCGCAGTGGCGAACGAAGATTCGCGACCTCGTCGTCGACGGCCAGCGACGAGGCGAGTTTCGCAAAGCGGATCCGGACGACTTCGCGGTCGCGCTTTCAGCACTCCTGGACGGGTTCGCGATCCAGATCGCGCTCGAAGACTCTGAGGTCGGCGCGGACCGTGCGTTCTCGCTGACGATGGCGTTCGCCGCCGAGCACCTCGGGTTCAATTGGGATGATCGACGCAGGCAACCGAGTGGGAAAAAGGGGAGAGGTCGCCGATAGTCGGAACGCCGATCCCGACTCCGCGAGCCATGGCGTGGCCCGCGAGCGTCCCTCGTCTCGTTGGTGATACACCAGCACACGGTTTCGGGATCAAAGGGGGGAGGATGGCCGGAGGCGAGGTGGAGCTCGTCTCGCTGACGAAGCGGTTCGGCGATGTCTGCGCAGTCGACGGCATCGATCTTCACATCGGCCGCGGCGAGTTCTTCTCATTGCTCGGCCCGTCCGGGTGCGGCAAGACCACGACGTTGCGACTCATCGCCGGATTCGAGAAACCGAGCTCCGGACAGATCCGCATCGACGGCGTCGACGTCGCCCGGATGCCGGCACACCTGCGCGACGTGAACACCGTCTTCCAGAGCTACGCCCTTTTCCCATTCCTCTCCGTCTTCGACAACGTCGCCTTCGGCCTGCGCTACAAGAACGTCGCGAAGTCCGAACGGACCCATCTCGTGCGTCAGGCGCTCGAACTCGTTCAGTTGCCGACGTTCGAAAGGCGCCGTCCCTCTCAGCTTTCGGGCGGCCAGCAACAGCGAGTCGCACTCGCCCGTGCGCTCATCTTGAACCCGGCGGTGCTCCTTCTCGACGAGCCGCTCGGAGCGCTCGACGCGAAGCTCCGCCGGGCGTTACAGATCGAGTTGAAGGCCCTGCAGGAACGCGTCGGGATCACCTTCCTCTATGTCACACACGATCAGGAAGAAGCGCTCACGATGTCGGACCGACTGGCGGTCATGGATGGTGGCCACATCGTCCAGATCGGCACCCCGGTCGATGTCTACGAGGAACCGGCAAACGCCTACGTCGCGGACTTCCTCGGTGTCTCGAATCTCATGTCAGCGACGGCCTCTCGCGGCGCGCGGCCGAACGAATGCGCGATCCGACTCGGCGAGTTCAACCTCGAGGCGGGATGCGGCGCAACGAACGCCGTCGGCGCAGTGCGCTTGGCGATCCGACCCGAGCGCGTCCACCTAGAGCCGTTCGAGTCCAACGGACCGAACCGCGTCCCGGCGATGGTCGAACGCCTTGTATTCCTCGGATCGTCGACACAGGTCATCGTGCGCATAGCCCCCGGGGCCGTCCTGCAGGCGCTCATTCAGAACGACGGCGGCGCCGTTCCGTACCGCCAGGGGACGCCTGTCCAGGTGCATCTGCCGGCTGACGCACTGCGCGTCCTTATCGAATCGGAGTACCACATGGGCGCCGACGCTCCCTTCGGGAATGGATCGTCGCCCGGGCCGAGCTGATCCAACGGACTGACCCAGTCCTCTACATGCCGGCGAACGTCGCCATCGCCTCGGAGCGGCCCGCCCGTTCGCCCCGCGTCATGAACCGGTATCCGAAGTAGCCGATTGTCGCGACGACTCCCGACACGACCAGCATCAGCGTCGCCAGTGCATTGAGCGCCGGGCCAGAGTTCCCGCCGTGCGTGTTCGAGTAGATGATCACCGACATCGGCTGGGTGTTCCCCGTCGACGACAGAAGATCAACGACCACGAAGTCATCGACGACACCCGCGAAGACGAGGACTGCGCTGGCGAAGATCGCCGGCATCAACAGCGGTACCAGGACTCGCCGAATTGATTCGAAGCGCGATGCTCCGAGGTCTGCGGCTGCCTCCTCGTAGTGATGCCCGATCGTGACGAGTCGCGCGCGAACGATGATCGCCGGCCACGAGAGGTTCCACGTGACGAGGCCGAGGACCTCGGCGAGCGTGCCGAGACCGATCGTTTTGAACATTGTCGTGAAGATGAAGAACAGCGCCACGCCGAAGATCAGCTCGGGGACGACGAAGGAGAAGATAATCGTGAAGTTGAACACGGACGACGTTCGCGACCGCCAACGGTCGATCCCGATTCCTAACGCGACTCCGATCGGGACGGTGATCAGCGTCGTGTAGAGCGAAAGCCAGATCGTCTGTAGCACCGCCTGGTGAAGCTGAGGGTCGTGCAACACCGACTGCGTCGGATTGCTGATGTACCAGCGCAGCGAGAACCCCTGCCAGACGCTTTGGGACTTGCCCGCGTTGAACGAGAACAGCACGGCGAGCGCGATCGGAAGGAGCGACCAGGCGAGATAGACCCACGTTGCGGTCTCGAGGAACCAGGGATGTCGCCATGGGTTGCGTCGTAGACGCCCTCGAAGACTCGCACCCGCGGTGCGCTCTCGGGCGACGATCGGCTCGTCGACCAGCACGGCGGTCTCGGTGGCGGCCACTCAGACCAGCTCTTTCGATGCGCGGTTGGTCGAAACGACGTAGTAGATCATCGGGACGAGCAGTACGACAAGGAGCAGGAGCGAGAGCGCCGCACCTTCGCCTTCGAGGCCGGTCGCGTACAGCTGACCGTCGATGACATTGCCGATCATCGAAGTCGACGACGCGCCAGACAGCATCTGGTTTGTGAAGTAATCGCCGATCATCGGCAGCGCTGTGATGAGTACTCCGGTCAACACCGACTGGCGGGCGAGGGGTAATACGACTCGGACGAAGGTCTGCGGGCCGTTCAGTCCGAGGTCCCGCCCCGCTTCGATCAGGTGTTGGTCGATCCGGTCGAGCCCGGCATACAGCACGAGGATCAGGTACGGGATGTATCCGTAGACGAGGCCGAGAATCACGGTCACCGCCTGGCCACCGAGCCAGTCGACCGGGTGCGTCGCGAGATGAAGGAACGTGAGCGCCTTGTTGACGTAGCCGTTGTTCTGCAAAAGGTCGATCCACGCGAGCATGCGCATCATGTAACTGATCCAGAACGGCGCAATGAGAAGCGCGAGGAAGACTCCCTTTCTGCGGCCGGCGAACCGGGTGACGAAGTATGCGACCGGGAAGGCGATCACGAGTGAGATCACCGTCGCGATGGCGACGTAGACCAGCGTGCGAAGCAAGATCGGGCTGATGAACTCGCCAGCGCCGAAGATGTCGTGGAAAACGTGGGCGAAGTTCGCGCCGCTCCAGTCAGCTGGATCCCACGTCGGCTCCGCCGAGAAGAAAACCGGATTGAGCCTTCCAGCGGCGATGGCGATGACGACGTAGAACGGAACGATGAAGAGCAGGATGAGCCAGACGATCCCGGGAGCGGCGAGCGCCGCCCAGAAATACCGGCCCGGCTCTTTCTGCGAACGATCCGCTCTCAACCGCTCCCCCCAGCGACGATTTCCGGTCAGATCCCCTTACTGAACTCCAGCCAATCCTGTTCCCACAAGAGATTCGCGGACGAGGGGAGCTGGAACTCGCCGACGCCTTTTCGGAAATACGACGGCAGGACGACGGTGGACGTCAGGTTCTTCGGAAGGATCTTCTCCTTGACAAGGACCTCGGGCGTCACGCCGGTCAGCGGCTGCATGTAGCCGTTGTAGGTGATGTTCTCGAGCGCGTTGTCCAAATCGAGCAGGTAGTTCAGGAACAAATGCGCGAGCACCGGGTTGCTTCCCCCGCGCAGGACGGTCATCGTGTCGTTGCCGACAGGACCTTTCCCGCTCGTCGGGAACCAGTACCCGATGACGTCGACCGACACGCCCTTCGGCATGTACGCCGCCGCCGCCGCCATGTCGCCGGACCACGCATGGTGGATCCAGATCTGGCCGCTCGGGACGTTCGAGTAGTCGTTGTTGTCAATGTGGACATTCGTCAGTTGCGCCAGGTTCTGTAGCGACGAAAGCGAAAGGTTGACCTGCTTCGATTCGGTCGTGTTGAGGTCGAAGATGCCGTTTTTCATCAGGCCGAGGGCGATCGTCTCTCGGTAGTCGTCCAAGACCGCGACTTTGCCCCGGTATTTCGACTGCCACGGCATCGCCCACGCGTTCTTCATTGTGTATGGATCTTCGGGAACGTGGTCCTTCCGCCAGGCGATGCCGGTCGTGTAAATCGTGTACGGCACCGTGTACTGCCACTTCTCGTCGTACCAGGGGTTGGTGAAGTCCGGCCACGCTTGGGTGATATTCGGGATATAGCTGTGATTGATTGGCCGTAACAGCCCGGATTCGATCAGCGGTCCGAGTTCGTCGATCGTCGGGAAGAAGACATCGAAGGTTTCGCCGGCCTGCAATTTTGCGATCGCCTCTTCCATCGTGTTGAACGTCGTCAGCTCGACCTTGCAGTCGTACTTCTTCGCAAAGTTGTTCAAGACGCTCTGGTTGATGTAGGCGACCCAGTTGTACAGCTTCAGCGTCGCGTTGCGTTCGGGCTTCAGATTGGACGCGATCGGCTTGTTGTCACGCGTGATCGGCCAAAGGACCGGGCTGTCCGGGCGGGGAAGCGGCGCCGAGTTCGCGGCGCCGGCGACCGAGGAAAGGCTGTCAAACAGCGAGGGGAGGCCACCGAAGGCGCCGACCGCTGCACCCGCTCCGGCGATTCCCGCCGCCCGGCGCAGGAACTCCCGCCTCGACAACTCCCCCGCGCGGCGTCCGCTCTCGCTCCATCCTTCTCGCGGGTGCGAGGTCACGTCGTCACCTGGTCGGCGAAGGTAGCAAAGTTGTCGAGAAAACGCTCCACGTCATCGCTATCGTGTTGCGCCGACAGCAACCACTGCTCAATCTTCCCCCATGGCGGCAAGAAGACGCCGCCGTTGTGTTGCACCAACCAGTGCGCCTGGTTGTAGCGGTCGTCGATGCCGAGAAAGCCGCGATAGTCGCGGATCGGCTCTGCCGAGAAAACGACGCATCCTTTCGCGCCGACCGAGACCACGTGGGCGTCGAGTCCTGCCCCCGCGAGGATCGCCTCGATGCCGTTCGACATCCGCCGGGCGAGCTCATCAACCCGGGCGTACATCGCGTCCGTCGCTACTTCGGTCAGCATCGCCCGAGTCGCCGCCATCGCGAGCGGGTTGCCGCTGAAGGTACCGACCATTTCGTATTCACCGCGCGCGACGTACCCCATTGCCTCTTCGGTCCCTCCGACCGCCGCCGAGGCGACTCCCCCACCGATCGACTTCGCGAGGCAGATGAGGTCAGGTGTGACACCGGAGTATCCGGTCGCCCCGGACGGGCCGACCGTGAGACCCGTCTTCACCTCATCGAAGGTGAGGAGCGACCCGTGCCGGCACAGGAGGTCCTTCAACCCGGCGAGGTACCCGACGTCCGGCAGGATGATCCCGGCGTTCATCATGATCGGCTCGACGATCATCCCGGCGATCTGACCGGGGTGTTCATCGAGAACACGCTTGACCGCGGCGAGGTCATTGAAGCCGACGACGACGACGAGATCGGTGATCGCCCGCGGTATCCCGCCGCCTTCTGGGACCGACGTTGGTCGTTCCGCGGGCCCGGCGAGCGCCGGGTCCGGCATCACGGAAACCTGCACCGAGTCGTGGTGACCGTGGTAACAGCCCTCGACCTTGATAATGAGGTCCCGCCCGGTGATCGCCCGCATGAGATGGATCGTTTCCATCGTCGCTTCGGTCCCCGAGTTCGCGTACCGCCAGAGCGGTAGCCCGAATCGGTTGGCGAGGTTCTCGGCAACAGCGATCGCGTCCTCGGTCGGCTGGGCGAAATGGGTGCCTCGCCGCACGCGATCGGACACCGCGGCGACGATCGCCGGATGGGCGTGCCCCGCGAGCGCGGCCCCGTAGCCGCCGTGGAGGTCGACATATTCGTTCCCGTCGACGTCGTAGAGCTTCGATCCGCGACCTTCGGCAATCCACACCGGCTGCGGCTTGGTGATCTGCCAGCTCGACGTGACGCCTCCAGCCAGTGCGCGGCGCGCGCGCACCACATGTTCCCCAGAGCGCGGCTGGCGTTCGACAAAAATCCGCTCTTGCTCAGCGATCACGCGATCTAGGCGTAGCGACCTCGCCTCGATCGCCGCCACGGTCGACGTCACGACGACTCCGTTCATTCCGCCGCCGGCGCGGTTGTCGCCGCCGGGCGGCTGTGTTTGACTGAACGTTCAGTTTAGAGGGGCCGCCCGCAGGGGACAAGAGAGTCCAGGCTCTCGCAGCGATTTCGCGACAAAGATCCCTTCGTCGCTAACAGACAAACGGAGCCAAAAGATGCCCACCGAGGTCCGAGGAGTCGTCGCGGAAAAGAAAGGCGCGCCCGTCACGGTCGAAACGATCGTGGTTCCCGATCCGGGACCGGGTGAAGCGCGGGTGAGGGTGCAGGCGTGCGGCGTCTGCCACACGGATCTCCACTACCGCGAAGGGGGGATCAACAACGACTTCCCATTCCTTCTCGGTCACGAGGCAGCCGGCGTCGTCGAGTCGGTCGGAGACGACGTCGCTTCCGTCGCGCCGGGAGACTTCGTCATCCTCAACTGGCGCGCCGTGTGCGGACAATGCCGGTCCTGTCGACGAGGCCGCCCGTGGTACTGCTTTGCGACGCACAACGCGACGCAGAAGATGACGAGGAAAAACGGCGAGACGCTCTCCCCGGCACTCGGCATCGGCGCGTTCGCCGAAATGACGCTCGTCGCGGCGGGCCAGTGCACAAAGGTCGATTCCCGGGCCCGCCCGGAGGCGGCAGGGCTCCTTGGTTGCGGAGTGATGGCTGGGTTGGGAGCGGCGATGAATACCGGTGAAGTCGGTCCCGGGGACTCGGTGGCGGTCTTCGGATGTGGCGGAGTCGGCTGTGCAGCGATCGTCGGCGCGCGACTCGCCGGCGCGACGAAGGTGATCGCGGTCGATGTCGATCCGCGCAAGCTCGAAATCGCCCGTCAGTTCGGAGCGACCGACACGGTGCTCGCCAGCGAGAATGATCCCGTCCAGGCGATTCGGCAAAAAACAGGCGGACACGGCGCGGACGTCTGCATCGAGGCAGTCGGCAACCCGCAGGTGATGCAGCAGGCATTCTTCGCGAGAGACCTCGCCGGCACGCTCGTCCAGGTAGGAGTGCCGACGCCAGAGATGCGCATCGATCTGCCGATGATCGAGTTCTTCGGTCGAGGCGGCCGCCTGAGGCCGAGCTGGTACGGCGACTGCCTGCCGGAGCGTGACTTCCCGATGCTGATCGATCTCTACCTTGCCCGAAGGCTCAATCTCGACGGATTCGTCAGCGAGACGATCTCGCTCGACGGCGTCGAGGAAGCGTTCGCGAAGATGCAACGGGGAGAAGTTTTGCGCTCCGTCGTCGTCATCGGCCGATGACCCGCGACGACCCGGACCAGGCACCCGTGGTCTCCTCGACGCTTCGAACGAGAGCCGCGTAGGATTGATTGTATGTTCAGTCAAACCCACGAAGCAGCGCCCATCGACCGCTCCGGTCTCGAAGCGGCGCTGCGTCCGTTTGGCGAGAGCCGGATGCTCCCCCGCGCCGCCTACGTCGACGCGTCGGTGTTCGCGTGGGAACAAGAGCACTTCTTCGGCCGGGGCTGGGTGTGCGTCGGCCTCAGTGAGGACCTCGCCAATCCGGGTGATCAACGCGCGGAATCGATTGGATCGTCCGGCATACTCCTCACCCGAGATAACGACGGCCAGATCCACGGCTTCGCGAACACGTGTCGGCACCGAGGACACGAACTCCTCACCTGTGGAGAGTCGGTGCACAGCGCCCGGATCACCTGTCCGTACCACTCTTGGAGCTACGACCTTTGCGGCAATCTGAAAGCGGCGCGCGGCTTCATGGACGATGATCAATTCGACCCCTCGGCGAACGGTCTCGTCGAACTTCCGGCTGAGGAATGGGCCGGGCTCGTCTTCGTCGACGCGTCAATTTCAGGCGAGCCACTGCACGATCGCCTGGCGAGCTTGGAGGCGCTCGTCGCGCCGTACGAACCGGAGCGGCTGAAGGTTGGAGGACGTCACACCTACGACGCCAGAGCGAACTGGAAGATCCTCACCGAGAACTACCAGGAGTGTTACCACTGCTCGACGATCCACCCGCAGTTCTGCGAGATCAGCCCGCCGAAAAGCGGTGCAAACTACGTCCCCGACGGCGGGGCGTGGGTCGGCGGATGGATGGAGATCCGCGTGGGGATGTCGACGATGTCACTCGATGGGACGACCGAGGCGGTCCCGCTGCGCGGATTGAGCGGCGAATCGCTGCACCAGGTGATCTACGCCAACATTTTCCCGAACGTGCTCTTGAGCCTGCACCCGGACTACGTCATGACCCATCGGCTCACGCCTCTCGCCGCCGATCGAACGCGGATCGACTGCACGTGGGCGTTCGCTCCGGAGTCGTTCGACCAATCCGACTTCGACCCAACGTTCGCCATCGAATTCTGGGACATCACGAACGAACAGGACTGGAAGGCGTGCGAGGCGGTCCAGCGCGGGCTTTCCTCGCCGCACGCCATCGCGGGTCCCCTCTCCCAAGAAGAGGACGCGGTCTACCAGTTGGTGACGATGATCGCCCGGGGATACCTCGGCGCGCCGGTGCGGAACTTCAGCGCACCGGTCATGATCAGCTAAAAGGCCCATTTTCAGACCCTCGAAAGGGTCCGCCCAGAAGCACCGTCACGCGAGCGCGGAAGGGCCCCGTTTCACGAGTTGGTCGGCGATGATGCCCCGCTGCACCTCGCTCGTCCCTTCCCAGATGCGTTCGACGCGTACCTCGCGGAAGAAGCGCTCCGCGACGTTCTCGCGCATGTAACCGCGCCCCCCGAAAATCGAGACCGCCCGGTCGGCGACCCGACCCGCGAGCTCCGAGGCCGACAGCTTGGCCATCGACGACTGCGCGTGCTGGATCTTCACGTCTCTTTCCTCGTCGACGCCGCGAGCGCATTCGTAGACGAGGGCGCGCGTCGCGTACAGCTCGGTCAAGCTGTCGGCGAGGAGCGCCTGGACCGCACCGAGTGCGCTGATCGGTTGATCATGGACGATCCGGGTACGCGCGAACCGGGTGCTTTCGTCGATCAGCCGCTCCGTCGCTCCGAGGCTTCGGGCAGCGACCATGATCCGTTCGTAGCGGAACCATTCCTGCGCGTAACGCATCCCCTCGCCTTCTCGGCCGACGAGATTCGCGCCGGGTACGCGCACGTTCTCGAAGGCGACGATCGGGTGGCGGTGACTGATTGTGTGCATGTACTCCGGGTCTCGGACGACGCGCACCCCGGGCGATGGCAAATCGACGATCACCATCGCATGCTCACCGGCATTCGGACCGGACACGAGCTTTCCTTGAAAGAACACGTAGGACGCGGTGTTGTACGACGTGACATACCACTTCACACCGTCGATGACGTAGCCGTCTCCGTCGCGGCGCACCGTCGCCTCGAGCGAATCGGGATCGGAGCCCGGACCCTCCTCGGTGATCGCGTAACACTCCTCTTTCTCACCTGAGACCGACGGAGCGATATAGCGCTCGATCTGATCAGGCGTCGCCACACGAGCAAACCACGACGGTGGGGTGGCGGCGATCCATCCGAGTGCATTCGTCACCCGCCCCATCTGTTCTTGGACGAGCACCTGCTGCAGCATTGAAAGACCCTCGCCGCCGAATTCCTGCGGCATGTTCGTCGCGACGAGCCGGAGGTCGCGAGCGAGTTTTTTCTGGGAGGCGGCGACGTCATCGGGCAGTTCGCCGTTGTTCAGCTCGGCGTCAACCTCGCTCGGGATAATGGCGTCGGCGAGTTGACGTGCCCTCGATTGGACATCGAGGTCCTCGATCGAAAGTCCGTACATCGGTACCCCCCACACACTCCGGCAGAGCGCCGGAGTTTGATTGACTGTTCATTCAGCCTATGCGAACCTCATGACTGAACTCAGGGTGAGAAAGAAGGAAATAGCGATGACCGACACAGCTACGCCGATGACAGTCGCGCTCGCGGGCGCCGCGAATGTCGATCAGCTCGAAGACTGGGGACCACTCGCCGAGGCGACGGGGCCCGAAATGCAGACGGCGGGGATCACGATTTGGCAAGACGGTGACGACGAGGCCGGGATCTGGGAGTGCACGCGCGGACCGTCACGATGGCTACTCGAGACGAACGAATTCATCCATGTCCTGAAAGGATCGATGACCGTAACGATCGATGGCGGTCGCCCGCTCGACCTGAAAGCTGGGGATGTCGCGCTGTTCCCGAAAGGCTGGAGCGGCACGTGGGAAATCCACGACACGCTGCGAAAGGCCTACGTCATTTTTTGATTTGAACGCCGCACCCTTGTGATGTTCTGCCAACTCCTATCCGAGGTATTCGCCGTCGGTCACGTGCGCACCCCAAACCGTCTCAGGTCTCCCCGAATCGCCAACGCCCTCGGTGATGGAGAGGTGCATCATAAAGTGGTCAGGAGCTCGCCATGCCGATGCTCCTCGTCGGGCGGCGTGTAGACGACGTCGCCGGCGCGGATCTCGACGACGTCTTGACCTCGGGATTGCACGCGCCCCTCGCCCTCGATGACGTAGAGCGTCTGTCCAAGGACGTGGGAGTGCCAAGCGGTGTGGGCCGATGGCGAAAAGTGAAAGGCGCTCACGCGCACGCGCGAAGGTTCTTCACCCCTGGCGATGACGTCCATCCAGACATCTCCGGTGAACCATTCCGTCGGCCCCTTGGCGGTCGACTTCTTGGGCATGAGTACCAATTTGTCTCCTTGAATGTTCGTGCGGGTTCAGAACCCCATGTTGGATTCGGCCACAACTGATCGTCGAATTCTTGACCGACGGCGTGGACGAAACTGGGAAAGCATTGGTCGGCCTCGTGCAATCAGGACCTGGGGGAAAGGGTGCAGCGCCTCTTATTCCATCGTGCCATGCACGGCAACTTCGCTCGACCCCACTGAACGATGGATCCTCGACGCGCCGGGCTTTTGTCGAGACCGGAGTTTCCGGTTCTTGATTCGATTGCCACAGACGGCCATGTCGCACCAGGTCCCCCTTCCAGCGTGAGACCGGTCGTAGAACGCCCAGCGGCAATCGGCGTTGTGGCAAGCCTTCAAACGCTTCCAGCTGCCGTCGCGCTGCGCGTCGCGAACGATCACGAGGAGGGTACCGAGTGCGATCCGACGATGATCTTCCTCGGGTTGAAGCTCTATGTCGCCCGACGCAGCGACCTTGGTCTGCAGGCGGCTCGAGCCGGCCAGCTCGTTCAGCGCTTTGAGCTCGCTCGGCGCGGGGGGCGCTCCACCGCCATTTTGAACCAGAAGCGAGCGAATGCTCTCGCGCACCTCCCGTGCCTGCGCCAAGTCGCCATCGCTTAGGCAGCCGCGTCCCGAGAGCAGCCCGGCATCTGATAGCCATGGCCGGGCGGACGCGGGTTCGGCGAGCAGGTCCGTTTCCGAGTCACCTTCCCAGGTATTCACGAACGACTGCACCAACAAAAGTGGCATTGGCGCCGGCTTCGACTCCTCTGCGGGCACCCAAGACGGCGGCTCGGTCATCGCTCCAGAGTATCCGGCATGACCACCAAGCGCACTTGACTGGTCTCGACATGACTGGTTAGATGTGCTTACTGGTCACGGACGTCTAGACGTACAAACCCGAGCCAAGAAGGGAGACGCCATGATCGTGCTGGTGGACGACCGCGCTGGCATCGCCACTCGGCGCGTGCATCTCATCGACAGGCTCATCGTCAGATTGCGAGCACCGCGGCTGGACAACGAACTCGCTCGCGGGTGCGCGCCTGACTCCAATTTCGCGCTGGCTCTCCACGCCGAGAGGCTCGTCCGACCCTCGCAACGTCAGCTTCTGGCCCGATGTCTGGCGCGAATCGTCGATGCCGCAGGGTCGCCGGCCACGGTTCGCTCTCGGGTTCCTCTCGCTCGCGGTCGAGTCTTCGACGACCGCGGGGAGCTGAAAGCGCTGATCGACCGTCTCCGCGCTATGGGACCGATCGACGTGCGTGGGGTGGCGATGATCCGGGTGCTCCTGACCGACGGCACCGGACCGCTCTATGCGACGTCGTCCGCGCGGAACTTGAATGCCGAACTTCGCACCGCGTTCGCAGCGATGGATCCTCTTGATCGAAACTGACGTCTCGGGATCACCCGCGATGGCGAGTGCGGTGACTCACCCGTACGTCAGACGATAGATACCTGTCGCCGGATCACTCGGAGAGACAGCTGGCATCTCCCAAACGTCTGATTCGGGAATCGAAGCGGCCGCGCCGTCGACGGTGAAGTCGCTCAATTGCTCGGCGCCGATGTCAGACATCGGGACATTACCGGGCGTTCCGTATGCCTCCGCCATCCATTCCGCAGAGCCACCGCCCTGGTAACCGGCCGCTGCAATCGACTCGGCCTGCCCGGTCGTCAGGTCAGCCACTTCCGCTTGCCACCCCGCCGACCCATCGCTCACTGTGGCCTGGACAGTGTCACCCGGCCGGATGGCCAGATCGAAATTGGCAATTCCTCCGGGGTACTCCTCTGCGAAGGCACCGTTCCATGCCGCGCCGCCGACGCAATCGTCATACATTCCGGTTTGCAACAGCACGTCACCGGTCAGACCGCCGACGCCGACCCACGTTGACGAGAGCGTTTCTGTGCCCGAGCAAGCGAGACTTGGTACCACCCACGTCGCGCTCACCGAGCAAACAGGGCCGGGTGTCTCAAAGTAACCCGCCCACTGGCTCGTCATCACAGGATCGAAAACGTCGTCGCTAGGCGGAGTCGTGGTGGTCGTCGACACGCAGCTCGGTGTGGCCGTCGTGGTTGTCGCGGTTGTCGTGGTTGTCGCGGTTGTCGCGGTTGTCGCGGTAGTCGCAGTTGTCGCGGTTGACGCCGACGGAACTGTCGAACTCTTCGCGCTCGGCGGTGAGTTCAGACATTCGCCGTACCGAACTTTCATCTTCTCGATCACCCATCGACCTTTGATCTCGACCCGTTCGTCACGGACGGTCGTTCTGAGTTTTTTGTGAAAGTCCGCACGGCAGTGACTACGCGGATTGGGAAGCACGTATTTTGCCGCCGAAATACCGATCGAACGAGGTGATCCGCTCAGTACAACGGTGATTCCGATCGCGGCGAGAAGGGCACATGTAACTGCCAACGTGATCGCGTCACAACCGGATCTCCGCCGCACCAGCGTCAGTCTCACCCAGGGTGAAGGTCAGAACGCGAAAAATGACTAATGGCCGATTTTCGGCCTGAAAGGCGCCACCGGTTCGAGGACACAAAATGACCTGTCTACGAATCTGGCCCCCGATCGCGAATAGCGCGTGACAACCACTAACCACGTAGCCAATTTGAGCCATAGATGCGCCAGCCGTGTGGCACTGGAGTGACGCCGGTCTAAGGCAATTTTTGACATGCATGCCATCAATCGCTGGTTCGAGGCTTAAGAAAAGGCCACTTCTTCCGTCAGGTCAGTACACATGATCGGGCAAATGGCGGCCACAAAGGACGCGCTCCGCAAATGGAGTGCTGACCGCGGATCGCGAGTCGTCATCGCGATCGGAATCTTCCTCGTCGCGTACGGCGCCTGGCAGATCTTTCGCTGGGGATGCCCCGCCCACCAACAGGCAATCGGCGACGCGGCATATTGGCCCGTCAACTTCATCGTCGTGCTGCTTTGCTGGCGCGTCGCGCGACGCGGTGATCTCGACCGTCGCGTCCGACGTGCATGGTGGCTGATAGGGGCGGGCATGCTCTCCTACTTAATAGGAGATGTCGTCCAGTTCGTCTATGAAGTGATCCTCCGAGCAGTGCCTTACCCATTCCCGTCTGTTTCTGATCTCTTCTACCTCATCTTTTACCCGCTAGCGCTCGCAGGGATCATGCAGTTCCCTCGCGCCGCCCGAACGCGCGCTGCGACAATCCGCGCTGGGCTGTATGGATCGACCTTGCTCGTTGGATCGGCGGCAGTCGTCTGGTTCGTGATCCTCGCGCCAGACGCTGACACTCCCGGGGATCTGTTTTCACGCCTGGTGACGATCGCCTATCCATGCGGCGACCTCCTACTGCTGTTCTGCGTGACACTCCTTCTCATCGGCAAGAGCTCGGTATTCGAAGGCCGCGTCCTCTACTTGTTCTCCGCCAGCCTGATGGTGTTCGTCGTGACTGACCTCATCTATGGCCGCCTACTGCTGACCAACTCCTACATCGGTGGGGATCCGATCGACACCGGCTGGATGGTCTCCATCGCGCTCGTCGGGGTGAGCGCGAACGAATTCTGGAGAACGACAAACAATGGGCTCACAACGGACCCGCCGAAGCTCGACCACGAGGGCTTCTCCTTCCTTCCCTACGTCACCTTCGCCGTCACGTTCGCGTTGATGGTCGCCTCGCTCGGTCGCGAAAGCGACATCGCGAAAGGAGCAGTCGGATTCGTCGCCGCCGCCGTGATTCTCGTTCTCGCGTGCCTGCTCTGGTCATCGATCGAAAAAGACCGACAGGGACGATACTTTCAGGCGCTCGTCGAACGAGTCTCCGACTACGTCGTCGTACTCGACCGCGAGTTGGAACCGACCTACATCAGTCCCCCGCTCCTCCGTCTCCTCGGATTGTCGGTCGACATCGCCATCGACGGACGTACCTTGCGTCAGTTCGTGCTCGAAGAGGACCAACCGATCGTCCAGGCGAGCTTTGAACGCGCGAGTGCCAACCCCTCCTCGGACACCCGGTCGGAGATGCGATTGCGCGGCGCCGATGGCGACACGATTCACATGATCGGCGTCACGACGAACCTCCTCGATGATCCCGCAGTGACAGGTCTCGTCCTCGTCTTGCACGACATCACCGAGAAAGCTCGCCTCGAGGACGAACTGAGACACCAGGCGCTCCACGACGCGCTTACCGGACTCCCGAATCGCGCCCTCATCAACGACCGACTGGCCCAAATGCCGACCGCCGCGCGACGGCATCAAAGCGAGATCGCCGTGCTGTACATCGACGTCGACAACTTCAAGGATGTGAACGACAGCCTTGGCCACGGCGCCGGCGATGAACTCCTGCAGGCCGTCGCTCGACGCCTCGACAGAGTTGTCAAGGGGCACGACACGGTCGGCCGCGTCGGTGGCGACGAGTTCGTCGTGCTCGCCGAGATACCGAATGGGACCGAGACCGCCACCCTGATCGCTCAACGCGTGCTCGATGCGATGGTTGAACCGTTCGAGATCGATGGAGCACCGGGCAGGACACTCAGCGTCGGAGTGAGCATCGGTGTCGCGGTCACCGGCTTCGGCCCACCCTCAGACCCACTTCGCGACGCCGATCTCGCGCTCTACCGAGCGAAGGCGTCGGGAAAGAACTGTTTCGTGGTGTTCGAACCCGAGATGTACGAACTCGCTGCAAAGAAGGTCGAACTCGAATACGACTTGAGCGACGCACTGGTACGGGGAGAGTTTTTCCTCGTCTTTCAGCCGATCATCGATCTCGACACACTGGCACCGCTCGGTGTCGAGGCCCTGCTGCGTTGGCAACACCCGACCCGCGGCGTAATCGGTCCAGAGGATTTCATTCCGCTCTTGGAGGATCGGGGAATGATCGTCGATGTCGGGCGTTGGGTGCTCAACCAAGCGTGCGTGCACGGCTCGCGTTTGCAACGAGACAGCATGCCCCTCAGCATGAGCGTCAACGTCTCCGCGCACCAGCTACGAAGCGACCGCTTCGTCGCGGACGTCGGGCAAGTGCTCGCAACGTCTGGTCTCGATCCGGCCCTCCTTGTCATCGAGCTCACAGAGACCGCGCTTCTCGTTGAGCCCGAGACCGTCGCGGCCACGCTCAAGTCGTTGAAGTCGCTCGGACTGCGAGTCGCAATCGACGATTTCGGTACCGGGTACTCGGCTCTCGCCTACTTGCGGAAGTTCCCGATCGACATTCTGAAGATCGATCGAAGCTTTGTCGGAGACATCGATCATTCCGACGAGGCCGCCATTCTTGTTCGGTCACTCGTCGATCTCGGCAGAGAGCTCGGAATTGCGCCGATCGCCGAGGGAGTGGAGACACGATCGCAACTGTCGGCGCTTCGCTCCGCCGGTTGCCACATCGGTCAGGGTTACCTGTTCGCGAAGCCGATGCGACCTGAGGCGCTTGTCGAGTTCCTCGCGACGTGGAAACGCGAGGCGCCAGACCTCGATCTCCGCTCCGCCGCCGATCAGACGTCCGGGTCCGTACAAGAAATCGTGGGGAGCGGCTCGCGATAATACCCCCGACCGCCTTGTAGCACGGGCATAGTTACAATGCAGCATGCCAGCCATCACGAACGCTCGGGTTTCGCATCGCGGCCAGACGAGTCTTCCCGCCGACCTTCGCCACCGGTGGGGTATCGAAGAGGGCGGAGAGATCGGGATCATTGATCTTGGTGATGCTGCCCTCGTCATCCCAGGTGGGGTGCAAGTCGCGCGTCGCGAACTGCGACGGGTACTTCAGGGTCGTTACTCAAAGGGTCTTGCCGCAATAGACGATCCCGATCTCGCTGATCAGTAGCGCGCAGCGTGCCTCCGCGCTCTTCTGTCGTCATTCTCGACGACAGGCTGTTGATCGAGGAGCTATTGGTCGGGCTCGACAAGCGCCGAGCCAAACTCTTCACGACGACCTACTGGTACTACCGCGCATGTCGGGCGGCGCTGCTCGGGGCAGGTGGACACCTCTCGGGGCCGTTCGAGGATCTCGATAGGGCCGACCAGGAGCGTGCCACCTTGAGTTTGCTCGAGCTGCGGGACGATATTTCCTTGCCGGATCCCCGTCCGACGGTGCCGATGATGGTCGACACCGCGCGCCGACATCCTCACCTCAATCTGTTGAACCTTGAAGCTGTCGCGGCTGCAAAGATCCTCAGCGCACGACTCTTGTTATCGCGCGAGACCACAAGCGGAGTGCTACCGAATGTCCTCGACAAGGAACGCATCGCGTGGAGGACGGTCGCGGTCGACTGACTGCCTTCGATGATTTCCCCTATGGCGCGCAGTGAGCCACCACGAATGCTGGACTTAAAGAATGCCAACGGTCGTGGTCACGATCTATGGAGTTTGTGCTGTCTCGTTCATGATGGCGATGTACGCGATGGAGCGGCGACACCGAAGGTTCATCCTTGCGTTCGCGGTCGGATGCCTCTTGTCCAGCGCCTACGGATTCCTCGCCGGTGCGTGGCCCTTCGGCGTCGTTGAAGTGATCTGGTCTGGGATCGCTGTGCGCCGCTACCGCCTCTCGGATGGAACCTAGGCAACTTTGTCGGTCCACGGAGCCACCTGAAGATTCGGAACTCTCAACCGGAGCCGCAGGGGACGATTATCCCGGGGCGAAAGTCCGGAAGATTGACAAACCGCTCCCTAGTCTCGTCGACCCTTGCGCTGATGACGGAACTCCTGGCAGGTACCCGGGATGAGGTCGACCGGCCGAGAATTTCCTCAACCTCAGCGTAAAAAGCGAGGAACTCGGGGTCGTTAGGTGAGCAAGGGAGCGGCCGATACGAAGGGCGAATCGTCGGTGATGGATCGGCAGGCTGGGGGACCTGTTCTTTCGAAGCTCCCGACCACGGTCGCCGAGCTCGCGGCGATCTCGGTCGACGCGCGTTTGGCGGCCCGGATCGCACAAGTCACCCCACCGGAGAAATAGCTGGTGTCGAAAAACCGGTGGCGTTCCCGACCGGTGCTCAGTGTCATCTTGACCGGTGCCACGATGCTGGTTCCTCTCTTCGCCTCGGTCGCGATCGCGGTCGGGGTCGGGCGCGTTCTCCCTCGTGGCAGCACTCTCGCAGCGCACGTGGTGTGGTGGGTCGCGGTTCTCGGCTCATCCACCATTGTTTTCATCGGACTTGGACGGCTCGCTCGGCGCTTCCTTCCGTTGGCCGCGCTGTTGAAGATGACGATGCTCTTCCCGGATCAGGCGCCGAAGCGACTGAAAGTTGCCTGGCGGGCTGGCTCGGTGCGAAACCTCGAACGAAACGCAAAGGGCGAGCTCGGCAGCGTGCCGACCGAGACGGCAGGCGAGATCCTCGCGCTCGCGGCGTCGCTGAGCCGGCACGACCGAGCGACACGCGGCCACTCGGAGCGGGTGCGAGCGTTCACCGACTTGATCGCCGACGAACTGCATCTTCCAGCCGACGAAAGAGACCGGCTGCGGTGGTCGGCGCTCCTCCACGACGTCGGGAAGCTCGGGGTGCATCCGCACACCTTGAACAAACCGGGAAAGTTGACTGACGAAGAATGGGCCGAGGTCCGCAATCATCCCTTGGAGGGACGCCACCTCATCGCACCGCTAGCGCCATGGCTCGGGGAGTGGAGCCTTGTCATCGAGCAGCACCACGAGCGCTATGACGGCTCGGGGTATCCGTTCGGGTTGTCCGCAAGCCAGCTGTCCCTCGGCGCCCGCATCGTCTCCGTTGCGGACTCTTTCGAGGTCATGACCGCGGTTCGTTCGTACAAAAAGGCGATGGGGGTCGCCGCCGCGCGAAAGGAGCTGACGCGGTGCGCAGGAACCCAATTCGATCCTGTAATCGTTCGTGCGTTCCTGAACGTCTCGCTCGGCCGGCTCCGCTGGGCCGCCAGCCCGCTCTCTTGGATCACAGACATTCCGTTCGTTGCGAGATTGAGCCTGGTCGGACACGCCGTTGCGACTGCCGGACAGGCAGCACTCGGCATCACTGCCGTCTCGGTCGGAAGCGCGTTGGCGTGGCACGCGGCAGCAAACCAAGCCCCCCTTTTAAACAACCTTGCTCGCGCGAGCCACACGGTGACGGCACAGCACGGGGTCAATGTGCATGTACCGACCATCACCGCACCCGAAGCACCTGGCCGGGTAAGGCATCCATCCGGTGCCGGAGATAGGCGACATGCGGTGAAGCCGGCACACTTGACCTCCAAGGGCACCGGCGGTTCGCGGATTACGGGGGCAACTGATCCGACACCCGCGGCACAGAACACGTCTGGTGGGTCCGCGACGAGCGCACCCACGACGTCCAAAGGAACCGGACCATCGCCCGCAACAACGACGACCGCACCTTCGGTCACGACATCGGCAACGCCCCCGTCTTCTGGCACAACAACGACGACGAAACCACCGACGACGACATCAACGACGACGACAACGACGAAGCCACCGACTACGACCACCACGACGACAACGACCAAGCCACCGACTACGACCACCACGACGACAACGAAACCCCCACCGACTACGACGACAACAACGACACCGTCTCATTGCCTACTCGGCCTGATATGCCTCTAGTTATGAAAGCGGCGCAACGGTGATCGACGCGATATGGGTCGCGACTGATCAACGAGCGCGGCGAACCTCAACAAACGCCGCCTACGTTGACTTCTGCCCGGACACTGCGCATATCTTTCTCGGCGGCTCCTCACCGGTCGACGTCCTGCGCGACCAATACGACCGGATCACGATCGCCCATTGGAAGGACGCGGTCGGTAGGTGGCCGAGCGGCGACGAAGCGAACGAGAAGCGCTTCGAGCTCGACGCGGACTTCTTCTGCCGCGTCGGCACCGGCGACGTCGATTGGCTGGGCTGGGCGAGCGGCCTCGAAGGGGCGGGCTTCGACGGCTGGGCGATCCTCGAGCTCGACGCGGCACCGAACCCGATCGAGGACATGACCGCGGCGCGCGAATTCGTCGAAAGCCTCCGCGCCTAATTCACGCACCGCTGCGCAGGTCCGCGAGCGCGCCTTCTTGATAGGCGATCTCGGAAAAGCGAGCGGTGCAGCCATCGCCCATTGGCGACTGCGCCTCGAATCCGACTTCCGGCTCGTCATCGAGCCGGAAATGACGTACGAAACGCCACCGCGCGCCGTCAACTGAGACGTGGAAGGCGTGGGCAGCCCCGATGCGCGCGATACGCATAAAGGCATGGTCGCCCTCGATGCGAATCGAGTTCGCGTCGTCGGACTCGCCACGGGTAACGACTGAGACGACGAGTGCTTCGCCATCCGGCGAAAGCTCAAGGGCGAGCTTCGCCCAGTGGTTCTCATCGGACCAGAGGACGAGAGCGCCGGCGTCGTAGGTGCGCGCAAGTTCGACTTCGAGTCGTGCCGAAAGCATGTAATCGCCGCGCACCCGTGCAACCAGGGCGGGAGCGTTGACGGACAGCTCGCCGCTTCCCGGATCGACGAACCAGTCGGTACGCGGACCCGCGGAGATCAAGAGGGTGCCGCGCTCGTAGCTGAGGTCGTCCGCCACGCCGATGTGACGGAACGTGCCCGGGATGGCGGGAATTGTCTCTATCTGAGAAGCGTCCATTTCAAGCTCGTTCGTCAAGAGGCGACAGCGGCGGGGATCGCGGTGATTGCGCGTGAACACTGTATTTACTTTGCGCTAGGAGCTTCCGAGTGTTTTTATGGGTGCATGCGTCAACACCGGTTTCTTCCTGAGCTCAAGCGGCCAACCCGTGCAGGTCCGCTTCCCACCTCGCGATGAGCAAGCCGCTCGGCGCCTTACCAGCGGCGACCGCCTGCGGGAAGATCGCGGCGTGCGCTTCGTCAGCCGCGTTAGCGACAAAATTCCACGTCGCTTTGATCAGAGCACCCCACGTGACGAGGTACACGAAGTCGGCGTCGTAGCCAGACACCCAAATTGCATGCCCGCCGATGATGGGACTGCCGGGCACCCAATCCCACGTGCCGGGGAACTGCTCGTCCTGCGCCTCTTGGATTTGGATCCCCAGTCCGATTCCGCCACCGAGGTAGATGCCGTTCTTCAGATCAGGCTGCGATGAGTACTTGATCGGAGCCTCGAGCGCGAGCTTCGCCCCGTACTGCGTGTGCTTGCACCAACCGAGGAGCGAGTTCGTCATGTCCTCGCCGTTGTCGTACTGACCTGGGTCGGCAAACAACTCGGCCGGTGTGCAGTGCTGATAGGCCGCGTACTCTTCGACGACAGCATTTGCCGTCGGAACGGGATCTGTCTGCCCATCCTCATCGAAGTTCGCGTTCGTCAGCCCGTGCGCTTTGTAAGCCTCGACGCAGTCGCCGCATCCCGGCCAGCCCGGTGGAGCGATCGTGACATCTGGATCCGGTCCGTTGCCGTCCATTTGCCACGGCACTTTTACCAAGCCGCCCCAGTGCGCCTGTGGCGGCGGCGTTCCGGGAGCGGTTTCGAAATACGTTTTGAATTCAGAAAACGGTGACGGAACAGGATCGAGCTTGCCAAGATAAAAGCCGCGCGGAGTTCTGACACTCGTCACTTCTCACCGCTGTCCGAGGCGACCGTGAGAACTCTGGTTACGAGCCCTGTCGTCCACGTCGGTTCACTGGTGATCACCTCCGGTCAGGGCATTCATCCAAGTTCGTGATCAGTCACCTTCGCGCGGTTTGCCAATCAGGCTCCGGTCGTTTCTGACACCCCACCGCCCTACGGCTTCAGGTACTCGTGCACCGGAAATTCGTGGATATCGGGCATGGGTGCGCTGGAGCCAGCCATGGCGGGCATCACGTGCTCAGAGATGAACGAGTCGAAATGCGCTCGACTCTCCCAGAAATCGAGGACGCCCCACCCACCTTCGACAGGTCCCGAAGCGTGGAAGATCAACCCGTCGAAGGGCCCTCGTCCGATTGCGGCGTCCATCGCGTCGAATTGCTCTTGCGTGACGCCAGTCAGCTTTAAGCGGATTCCGATGGCCATCTCGTCATTCCTCCGAATCGGCTTCGTCTCGGCGCCGACCGGTCGGCCCGGCGCCTTGTCAGTTCGCACCATACACACCGCCTGTACGTTCTTGCCTTAAAGGACGAGTGCAACGTGGGCGCTTCTTCGGGCAAAGGGGACGCATCAAGTGGAGCGAACTGACCATCGGAAAACGCTCGTCCGAGCGGGAATCGTGCTGCCGTGCGAGGGTAATCGCACCGTCTATGACCCCGGCTCAGTGCTGATCGAGGGAACGGCGATCATCGCGGTCGGAAAAGTTGAAGAGGTCGACCGCCTAGCTGAGGGTGCGGAGGTTGTTGACGCACGTGACCACGCGGTGATACCGGGGCTCCACAACTGCCATTTGCACTCGGGATTGCTACGCGGTACCGCCGAATCGCTGGGGCTGTGGGACTGGCTGAAAACATATGTCGATCCAGCTCACCGAGCACTGACGCCAGAAATCGCAGAGGCGGCGTCGTTCCTGTGTTACACGGAATCGCTTCGCGCCGGCACCACATCGGTGATGGATATGTGGAGGTATCTCGAGGGATCAGCAACAGCGGCCGAAGAGGTCGGGATTCGGGCCACGCTCGTGCCGTACGTGGCTGACGAAGAAGGATTCGACTACTTCGAATCGCTCGAGTCGAACAAGATGTTGCTCGAGAGGTATCGAAGCGCAGCTGACGGCAGGATACGAAGTTGGGTGGGCTTGGAGCACCTCTTCTATTGCACGCCAAAAGCCTTCCGGCAGGCGGTGACGCTAGCCGACGAGTTCGACACAGGTATCCATACGCACTCGTCGGAGACGATCTCGGAAGTGATCGAGTGCCTTCGTCGTTACGGTCGCCGTCCGATCGAGGAGTTCTTCAACAGGGGCATCCTCAGTCCGCGCACGGTCATCGCGCATTGCGTGTGGTTGGACGATCGAGAAATCGAATTGCTTGCCGAGACCGGCACCGCTGTCGCACACTGCCCGTGTTCGAACATGAAGCTTTCATCAGGACCCGCGCGGATAAGGGACATGCGCGCCGCCCATATTCCGGTCGGTCTTGGCAGCGACGGAGAAAAAGAGAACAACAATCTCGACATTCTTGAAGAGATGAAATTTGCATCGCTGCTCGAAAAGGTGTCGACGATGGACCCGACGGCTGGTGACCCCTGGGATGTCCTTTCCATGGCGACGCTCGAGGGCGCTACCGCGCTCGGACTCGGATCGATGACGGGTTCTCTCGAGGTGGGTAAGCGCGCCGATCTCATCACCGTCGATCTACGTGGACTGCACACCACGCCAGTGATGCATGGAGACGACTTCAATGTCGCCGCGCATTTGGTGTTTTCGGCGAGCGGGCAAGACGTCGATCAGGTGTGGGTGGACGGGAGAAAGCTAGTTGACTGCGGTCGGGTGCTCTCGGTCGATGCCGAAAGAATCCGAGTAACAGCGCAACAAGCGGCAGAGGAGCTGTTCGATCGACGGCGTGCGCTGGCGGCGGAGTCGAGTGGACTCGACCCGCCGACTTCCTGACTGCCACTTCTCACCGGGAGATTTGAGGCGTCGACCGAGACTTCTACCCTCTCGCACCTAGCCGTCTTTGTTCGGCTTTCGCGGCCGAAGGATCACTCACGGCCGGTTCTCAAGAATGGTCGTCCCCATTTTCTTCAGGTCTACGTCGCGTCTTGGGATGCGAAGGGGGCACCGGCAACACGTCACGCCGTGCCGGCGACGCTCGGTTCCGCGGTTGGCAACGACTTCCCTCTCGAGTCGAACCAGCTGCTCCCCGCATTTGCAGCGACGACGAGGACCAGGGCGACCACTTCCACCCACGAAAGACGTTGGCCGAGAACCGCCAGTCCGGCGATTGCCGCAATCGCTGGGTCCACGCTGAGCAGAATGCCGAACGCTCGCGCCGTCACCTTCCGAAGCGCGATGAGCTCAAACGAATACGGGACGACCGAAGAAAGAATCGCGACGACGAGCCCCAGCAACAACACCTCGGGCTCGAGCAGGTGGCTCCGGGCCGTTGCGACACCGATAGGCAGCACCCCGAGTGCGCCAACTGCCATCGCGATGGCGAGGCCGGTCGTGCCTTCAAACCGGCGACCCGTCTGGGCGTTGAGGATGATGTAACCGGCCCAGCACCCTCCCGCCACGATCGCAAACAAGACTCCCACGAGGTTCAAATGGTGGACGGCGCCGACGAAGTCGCCTCCCGCCAGAAGGAAAACACCAGTTCCGGCGAGGACCGCCCACAAGAAGTCGGATCGGCGACGTGACCCACTGATGGTGATCGCCAAAGGTCCGATGAACTCGATCGTGACGGCGACTCCGAGCGGCACTCGAGCGATGGCCTCGTAGAAGGCGAGGTTCATGCCACCAAGCACGAATCCGAACCCGATCGCGACGGACAAGTCTCGACGCCTTCCTCTTAGGTGACTCAACTGCCGGAAGTGGCGCTGTGAAATGACCGCGAGAGCCAACGCGGCGAACACGAGCCGCAGCGTCACCGCCCCGGCTGGTCCGACGCGGTGGAACAAATGGACGGCGATGGCTGCGCCGAACTGCACGGACACCGCTCCCCCGGCCACCAAGGCAGCGGCCGGAGCGCGGCGCTGACGGCGCGCGATCGCGCGTGCGGACGCCTCTTTGGTTATCGGCACGCCTTGTCCGATCCCGCTCACGGAACTAAAAGCCCGTAGCACACACTCGACTGCTCAGCGCGTCTATTTACACAAGCCATCGCGGGGGCACAAGGGTCGCGATTACGCAGAGGTTTCGCAGACGCGTTATACGAGGCGGCGTTCGGTCGCCCATCGCGTCAGCTGGTGTCGACTCGAGAGCTGTAGCTTGCGCAGCACGGCCGAAACATGACTTTCGACCGTCTTCGTCGAGATCGAGAGCTCGGCCCCGAGTTCTTTGTACGAGTAGCCGCGGGCGATGAGCCGAAGCACCTCTCGCTCGCGTGGCGTTAACAAGTCGAGCTCCGGATCGAAGCTCGGATTGACGTCCGCCGGCAGCGAGGAAAAGGCGTCGAGGACGAAACCTGCCAGGCGGGGCGAGAAGACAGCATCGCCTTCGGCGATCCGCTGCACGGCTTCGATGAGCTCGGGCCCCGCGATCGTCTTGGTCACGTAGCCGCGCGCCCCGCGCGGATCACTGCGATGACGTCCTCCGGAGCGTCGGAAACGGAGAGAGCGAGGAAACGCACCTCGGGGTGGTCACCATGCAAGGCGGCCACGACAGCGGCGCCACTCCCTCCCGGCAGATGGACGTCGATCAAAACGACGTCAGGCAGACGTTCGGTGATGAGCTCAATCGCCGGTTCGACATCGTCGGCTTCACCGACGATGTCGACTGCGGTCCCGAGCTCGGCGCGCACGCCGGCAAGGAAGAGCGCGTGGTCGTCGACGAGGAAAACGCGCGGTCGACTCAATGGCGTCCCGTCATCGGCGCGTCATTTTCAGCGTCACCTCGGTCCCCTCGCCCGGACTGCTGCGGATGAAGGCGCTGCCGCCGTGTCGTGTCATCCGCCCACGAATCGACTCGGAAAGTCCCCGCCGGTCGAGCGCGACTTCACCCTCGTCGAATCCTTTGCCACGGTCGCGCACGTACATCGCAACGTTGTCCGGCTCAACCTCGACGAAAATAGAGACCTCGCTAGCCGACGACCACTTGGCGGCGTTCACCGTCGCCTCGCGGCCGGCCTCGACGAGGGAGCGGAGATCGTCGTCAAGGGCACAGTCCCCAACGAGGACCGCCTCGACGGGGACCCCGTGCCGTTCCTCGACATCACGCTGGATGCGATCGATGGCGGCCGACAACGTCGAGTCCTCGGCGTCGACGGCGCCGGGAACCCGCCCTTCGAAGAGCCAGTTGCGCAGGTCGCGCTCTTGAGAACGTGCCAGCTTGACGACCTCTTGAGGGTCGCGGGCTTGGCGCTGGATGAGAGCAAGTGTTTGCAGGACGGAATCGTGCACGCGTGCCGCCATGTCGGCCCGCTCCTCTGCCCGCGCCCGCGCCTGACGCTCCTCCACGAGATCACGAGCGACGTTCAGCCACCACGGGCCGAAGACGACCACCGCGGCGACGAGCAGCGTCAGCAGTCCGGCGATCAAATCGCCCAAACCTTGATGAGGGTGGTGCCCGCGGGCGACAAGGACAACCCCGGCGCCGGCTATCAGCAGGCCGAGCACACCGCGCGCGACGAGTTGGCGACGCGAGCGCTGCTCGGCGACGCCGAGCAGCGCGAGCCGCCCGGGCTGTTCCATGGTTGCGCGTTCTTCGGCGCTCACATTGCGCCAGACGAGAACCAAGCCGCCGGCAGCGATACACAACGGCCAAGCGATCGCCGTGAGCCAGCTTGCGCCGAGCACCGAGGCGCTGATCAGCAGGAGGATGAGGACAGGGACAAGGGACAGCGCGAGGGCGATGCCCCGATGATCCTCAGCCGCCCTCGATGCGACGCTCTCCTCCTCGCCTTCCAACGGCAGGAAGAGCCAGGCGAGCACATACAAGGCGACGCCGACTCCGCCCATGAGAATCGACAGCACGAAGAGGGCGCGGACGACCTTCTTATCGACACCGAGCCGATTGGAAAGTCCCGCGCCGACCCCTCCCAAGACCCGATCGTGCAAGCACCGCCGCATCGGTCCGGGCTGGCGGGGAACGCGCCATCGCGGCCGATCACGCCAGTCGTGCGCCCGTCCGGGGAAACCTGGGTGCTGTTCAGGGCGGCCCGGCTGTCGACTCGGGGTCGCGCGCTCGTCTGGCCGTGCGCCCCCCGCGTCGAACATTTCCGATCGCGCCCGTTCAGCGGGGTTCGGCAAACTGGAGTTCCATATATATCGCGCGTCGCCAGCACGATGGCCAGAGATCGGCCCGCGATGGACGCTGACCGTCGCGGGGATGCCGACCGAGATCGCTGGCCCAGCTGGCGGGGCAGAACGCACTTTCGATGCTCCGATGATCGCGCCGCGCGTCCACCTCGACCATCAGGAAGAACCCTGAGGTGAAGAACTCCAGCTCAGGGTTCAACCCGGGCAGCCCCCGATTCACGTGAACCGGTAGCACGCGGATGATGTCTCCATGACTAACGACTCCGTCACCAAGGGGGTAGACCGGCCGCTGCGTCGCGTCTGCGCCGGCCACATCATCGCTGGCGTCGCCTCCGGCATCGCCGAGTACCTCCACGTCGACGTCTCCATCGTGCGACTGGGCTTCATCGCCCTCACTCTCATCGGTGGATTCGGGATTCCCCTCTACGTCGCCGCGTGGCTTTTCGTCCCCGAAGAGGGCGCCGACCAGTCGATGGTCGCGGAGCTCCTTCATCACCACCAGGCTGCGTGAGCCGCTGAGTCCTTACGAAGAGAAACCCGAGAGAGGAGCAACATCGTGATGAGCGGAGACAACGTCCCTCCTTGGCTCTCCGGATACACGCGGCGTCGCGACGTCGACGACCTCCCGGCGTCGCAAATTCGCTGCTCGGATGCTGAGCGTCATGAGATCGTTGACAAGCTGTCGAAGCACTTCGCCGACGGACGACTCGATCAAATAGAGTTCGACGACCGGATGGGCAAGGCGATGGCCGCCAAGACCCGTGGCGACCTCGCCGGACTTTTGGACGACCTCCCACTCCTCGCCGGGGAGACGCGAGCGAAAGTGCCAACGGACCGTCACCACCGCTCGGGCGCCCTGCTCGTCCTCGGCGTGTTCTTCTTCCTCTTCGCCACCTCATGGGCATGGAACTCGTGGGGATGGCGCGGTTGGACGCTTGGGCCGCATCTTGGCTTCATCTTGATCGTGATCCTGGCGGTGTTGCTCTTTCGCCGCACTCGCTGGCACCGGCGCGCCTCCCGCGGCTTCTCCGGCCAGACGCGCTGAGGCGCACCCGATCGGCGAACATTTCACGCCGTCGGTGCGTCGCCTCCGACGATCGGGTGCCCGCGACCGTTAGTAGCCGACGCTCCAAACGGTCACCCAGCCTCCACGTGCTCCCTGATCAGTAGACCCAGACCGTCAATCCGATGGGTGCGATGTTTTCAGCCCAGATCCAGTCGATCGCCTCGTCGGAGACTCGCACGCAACCATGCGAGACGGGATACGGAGGGACGTAACTGTCGCCGTGGATCGCGAAGCCTTCATAGAAGTATCGAGGGCGCCACAGTGCGCCAAGTGAGTCGATGACTAATCCGTCGACGACATGGCCGATGCTGAAGACACCTCGAGGAGTGATCGCGACACTAGTCACCCCATCTTCGGTGTAGGTGTAACCACCGCCCGTCGAGGTATTGAGCACGTACTGCAACGCACCGTTCTTGACGATGAGGAGCAGGTCGTCCTCGAGGTCGACATCGATTGCATCTCCCGAAGTTGTACGCGGGTGTGGGACAACCCCGTCGTTCAACGCCGCGACGAACTGCGAATTGACGATTCCGCTGCGATCGAGTCCGGCCGCTTTCTCGAGCGCATAGACCGCTTGCTGAGTCGCGTCTCCAAACTGGCCGTCGGGCGTCCCGAGCCAGTAACCGAGCGCGCTCAGTCGTTGTTGAAGGAGCGACACTTCTGAACCGCTCGCTCCCTCCGCGAGCGTCGCGTTCGGAGCCAAGACGAACGGCAACTCTGTATCCACATTCTCGACAGCGGGAACGCTAGTGGCGGCTCTGACACCGGCGGCCGCCCTCACTGAAGCTCGGAGAAACACCTTCCCCTTTGTTCTAAAGGAGCACCTAAAGACGGCAATTCCTTTTCTGTTCGTGAGCGCGTATTTCAGGTTGACAAATCGGCCATTCCGCTGACGACGAAGAAAAACGATCGTCCCAGCCACACGCGGTTTGACTAATGCGGTGATCGTCGTGACTTCGCCAGGCTTCACCGCAGGGGCGGCCAGCGACAGCGAGACGTGCGTTGCCGCCAGCCTTGCTGGATCATTCGATTGTCCAGCGGCTTGTCTTGTCTCGGCGGCACCGGCGCAGGACGAAGCAACGACACAACCCACAAGGAAGCTTGCCAACCACATGGGTGCATTTCTTGCGACTTGATTCACGGATCCATTCCGCCCAAGACGGCTGTCAATTCATCGAACCGCTGGGGTGCCCAGCGTGTGCGAGTTACGGAGGTTATCTGAACGAATGACCAGTCGGTCGGCTCGCCGGAGTCGGCGTTGTCGAGGTCGACGGCGTTCGCCACACGGCAGCACACGTCGTCCTCGCCGCCGGAGCCGATGCGGTGATTCCTCCCGCCCACTTCGTCCACCACCAGAGGCGACTGTGAGAACGGGTCAATCCATGAACGCCCCGCCGTTCACGGCGACAGATTCCCCGGTGATGAAGCTTGCGTCCTCGCTGACGAGGAAAGCGACCACTCTCGCGACATCGACCGCATCCTCGATCCTGCGAAGGGGGGTTTCGACAAGGTAGAGGGACTTCACCTCGTCGACCGTCGTTCCTCGGAGGTCAGCCTCCCAGGCGAGTTCTCGTTCCTGCATCCCGGTCGCGACGTATCCGGGACAGACACTGTTCACACGGATCCCGTACTCGGCCAACTCGAATGCCATCGCCTGAGTGAGACCGACGACGCCGAACTTCGAGGCGACGTAGTCGGCAAGGAAGGGCACCCTCCCCTGTTTCCCCGCCATCGAGGCGATGTTCACAATGCACCCTTGTGTGTTCGCCGCGACCATCGACCGCGCAGCGGCCTGGCTCGCGAGGAACACGCCACGGAGGTTGACGCCGAGTGTCCGGTCAAAATCCTCCGGCGAAATGTCAAGGAAGCGCTTCATGCGTGAGACGCCCGCGTTCGAAACGAAGACAGCGATCGCACCGTGTTCCCGCGCGATCTCGTCGACCGTCGCGTTCACGCCGGACGAATCGGTGACGTCGAGGAGATACGACGCGGGCGATCCGCATGCCCCGGCGGTAACGGCGGCGGCGTTCGCGTCAAGGTCGGTGGGCACGACTTGATGTCCCCGCTGGGAGAGTTCCCTCGCGATCGCTGCGCCGATTCCTGAGCCGGCGCCGGTGATGACGGCAACCCCTGGCTTCACGACCGATCCTCGGGCGTCGGCATCTGGCCGGCGAACGCGGCTTCATCTTGCGTCAAAGGGCGCCGTTGCCGTTCAGCAAGGCGGTGAGCGACCGGGCTGAGCCGCTCTTGCAGATCGAGAAAGATCTCGTATCCCTCGTCGTAGATCGCGCGGTTGCGCTCGTTCGGAACGAGGGGTTCGCCGACTTCGACGAAACGTTTCGCCTCGGTGAAGGCGCTCAGGACGCCCGAGCCGACGGTGGCGACGAACGCCGCGCCGTTGGCCGCGCCCCCTTGATGGAGAACCGGGAACAACGGTCTACCGAGGACGTCGGCGACGATCTGCTTCCACAACGTCGACTTGCTTCCGCCGTTGCTCACCCTTCCCTGACCCAACACGAGACCCTTCGCGGCGAACATGTCGAGGTGCTGGCGGAAGCCGTACGCGACCGCCTCCATCAGCGCCCGGAAGATGTCGCCACGGTTGTGGGCGAGATGCAACCCGACTATGGCGCCGCGCAGGTCCGGGTCATGGAGCGGCGATTTCTCCCCGAGAAAGTACGGAAGACAGACAAGATCCGCAGGCTCGGCCATCGCCGCTTCGGTGTCAAGATCCGCCAAGGGCACGTCCCCGAACAGTTGCTGCGCCCACCGGAGGAGGCCGCCAGAAGTCGCCATGCAGCCGTTCGGGAGCCAGACGTCGGGAATCGGATGGGCGTCGAGGTACCAACGCGCGTCGATGACCGGCCCGTCGCTCACGACGAGCACGTCACCCGCACCTCCCAGCTTGACCAACCAGTCGCCGGGTTCGGACAGACCCGCGGCGTACGCCGCGAGCACGTGGTCTGCTCCCCCGACATAGATCGGGGTTCCCTCCTTGAGCGAACTCTCAAGCCCACGATCTTTCACAACACCAACGAGCTCACCGGGCCGCTTCATCGGCGCGCAGAGTGTCTGCGGCAGCCCAGCTGCTTCAAGCACCGGCTCGGCGACCGTCCCGTCGAGTCGGTACAGCCCGCTCTCGAGCGCCCAGTTCTGTTCGACGTGTACGTCAGCACCGAGCGCGATCGCCAGCCAGTCGTACGAGCCCACCAACGTAGCGGCGTCCTTCGCGATCGCCGGTTCGTTCCGAACGAGCCAGGCCCACGTCGGTGCGACGGACTGCTGGGTGAGCGCCGAACCGGTCTCTGTGAGCACGTCGTAACCCGAAGCGGCGAATGCGGCGCGGAGGTCCGCGATTTCCGACATCGCGCGCGCGTCATTCTGCAGGATCGCGCGGCGCAATGCGGTCCGATGCTCGTCGAGCACAATGACCGCCGGCACCATCCCCGTCGCCGCGACGCCCTCGATCTCCGCGGGACTGATCCCTGCTTCCTCCGCAACATCGGGCACCAGTGCGCAGACGTTTTCCCACCACAGCCGCGTGTCCGCCTCGGCCCAGCCCGGGTGGTCGGAGAACAACGGTGACGGCGCCGAACGGGATGTCACCAGTCCCGATTCGGCGTCGAGGAGCGAAGCCTTCGTGCCGGTGCTGCCGAGATCAATGCCGAGGAGAAGGCGGGACATGAAAGCGAACGGTCAGCCGGTTTCGCGCGGCGCGTTCAGCTCCGAGCAGCCACAACGAACGCCCGGGCGCGCGCGGGGTCGACCGCGTTCCAGGTGTAGCCATCCTTTTTCAGCGAGCTCCCGACGATGCAACCGTCTGCGTACTCGAGGAAGCTGGCGATGTTCGACGCGTTCGCGCCGGTGTTGAGGAGCACCGGCAGCCCGGCGGGCACCGCCTTGCGCACCTCGGCGAGCGTGGTCACTTCCGGATGCGCCCCTGCCATCGGGCCGGAGACCAAGATCACGTCCGGCAAGCTCGACACGGCAACTGAGCGCGCGACCTCCGCAGGTGACCGATCGCCGATCGTCGATGCGAATTCCGGGGTGACGTTCATGAACACCGCGATCTGGTCGGCGTCGAGCGCGCGGCGGTGCCGCAACAGCGCCGCCGCGTCCGGTGACCAGACGCCCATGTCCGATTCCCAGGCGCCGGTCACGACCTCACGAATGAAGCTCGCGTCCGCCGCGACCGCCGCCGCAAGCGCGCACTCCGGATCCCAGAGGAAGTCAACTCCGAAAGGGATCTCGGTGGGAGCGCACTCGGCCACCACCCGCGTCATCACGGCAGCGCTGACGAGATCGGCTTTCAGTGCGTAGGGGCGATCGTTCTCGTTGCAGAACATCACCGCATCGAACCCGGCGTCCACCAAGGTTGCGACCTCGTCACGGACGTGGCGGACGAGGCCGGCCACTCCTTCCGCCCGCTCGTAGAGCGGGGTACCGGGTAGCGCCGGCAGGTGCGCCATCGCGATCAGCGGCTTGTCGATGTCCGGAAAGATCTTTCGGAATCGCTCGCCGAGGGTCAGTCCGTCACCTTGTGCGCCGTTCTGCACGATTTGGCTCGCAGACATGCAGTAACCTCTAGCACCGGTTGTGCCTTCCCGCAACCACACGCTTCAATACCTGTCGGTCGGGGGACTTCGATGATCGGTGAGAGGCGGCGGAGAGAGATCGTCGCCCGGCTCCAACGGTCCGGCTACGTCGAAGCGCGTTCGCTTGCCGAGGACCTCGGGGCGGACGTTTCGACGATCCGCCGCGATCTCGACGCACTCGGCCGAGCTGGTCTTGTCCAGCGGACGCACGGCGGAGCGCTCGCGATGGGTGGCGTGGAGGCCCCCGACGTCCCCTATGAGGCGAAGCGGCTCGAGCACCTCGCTGAAAAGCGGGCGATCGGAGAACACGTCGCCGGGCTCGTCCGCGATGGTGACTCCATCGTGCTCGACAGCGGTTCGTCCACATACGCCCTGGCTGAGGCGCTGCGCGTACGGACCCACTTGACCGTCGCGACCAACGACATCCGCATCGCGCACTATTTCGCGGCCCGAGGGGGGGTCCGACTTCTCGTGAGCGGCGGCCAGCTCATCGACTCGGTGTTCACGCTCGTTGGCCCCGCCACGCTTGCCTTCCTTGGGGGGGTCCACTTGGAATGGGCCTTCTTGGGAGCGGACGCGATCGACCCGGTCGGTGGCATCTCGAACTTCAACACGGTCGAGGTGCCAGTGAAACAGGCGATGATCGAAGCGGCCGACCGAGCGGTGCTGCTCGCCGACAGCTCGAAATTCGGACGTCGGGCGCTGGCGACCGTCGTCGGCATCGAGGCCTTCGACGTAATCGTGACCGATGACGGCCTGCCGGCGCAGGAGCGTTCCCGCTACGGGGATCGCCTCGTCTGCGTCCCGACCGACGGCCAGCAGGAAAACCACAAGACTGCCTCGGCCTGAAAGGCGACAGGGATGACCGCGCCATGCGCTCTCTCCGGTCGTGGCGAGCGGATTCGCCTGCCCTTGCACGATCTAAGGCAAGGTGCTAGTGGTTAGCCCGTGGAAACGGGCGACACAGGGCATGACGTGACGCCTGCGCCCTTCGACCTCTCCGGTCGCGTCGCACTCGTCACGGGAGCCGGTGGGGGCATCGGCCGAGCGACGGCGTTGCTCCTCGCTCGGTGCGGGGCAGCGGTGGTGGTCAATGATCTCCTCGAGGACGCCGCCGAAAAGGTCGGTGCTGAGATCACTGAGATCGGTGGTCTGGCGCTCGTCGCGCCTGCCGACGTCTCGGCATCAACAGAAGTCGAGCAGCTCCGCGCAGCAGTTGTCGAAGCCGGTTTCGAGATTGATCTTCTCGTGAACAACGCGGGGATCTCTCAGGTCCGGCCGCTCTTAGAGTGCACCGAGCACGACTGGGATCGCCACGTCGACACGATGGCGAAGGGCGTGTTCCTCATGATTCGGGCGTTCGCGCCAGGAATGATCGACCGCCGCTTCGGCCGCATCGTGAACCTCGGCTCGTACGTTGCCCAGCGCAACTGCACGACGAAGCACTTCGGGCCCTACTGCGCGGCGAAGTTCGCGGTGATCGGCTTGACCGAAGTCGCCGCGCAGGAACTCGCGCCGTTCGTCACCGTGAACGCCGTCGGTCCCGGCGACGTCGCCACGGAGATGATGGAAAAGGAGTGGCAGGAAGAAGGCGAGCGAAGAGGACTCGCGCCGGCCGCGGTGAAAGAGGAGTATCGACAGCGCCTCCTTCTCGGCGGCTTCGAGCGCCCCGAGGACATCGCGGGAGCGATTGCGTTTCTGTGCTCCCCGCTCGCCTCGCAAGTTACCGGATCACATCTGATTATCAGCGGTGGTCTGCCGTACAAGTTCACGGCCGATCACTCATGACGGAATAAAAGGGGGAGCAATGAAAACCAGGCGCTTCTTCGCGGCGGGGCTCGCCACGGCGGCAGTCGTCCTTGGGATCGCGACGAGCGCTGGCGCGACCGGTTCGGCCCCGCACGCCACGGCCGGGACCGCCCACGCGACAAAGGGCCACGGGTCATCCGGACCGAGCGGGACGCTCACCATCTCCGACGCCCAGTTCCCCTGGACCTGCGGCTTCAGCCCGTACAGCCCGGACTCGGACTTCCTCTCGCTCGGAGTGGTCTACGAGCCACTGATGTTCGTCGACACCCTCGAGAACGGAAAGGTGACGCCGTGGCTGGCGACCGCCTACGCCTGGAGCGACGCCGACAAGGTGCTCACCTTCACGATCCGAAAGGGCGTGGACTGGTCCGACGGTAAGCCCTTCACCCCTGCGGACGTGGTGTTCACCTTCGAGATGCTGAAGAAGTACCCGGCGCTCGACCTCAACTCGGTGTGGTCGGTGCTCTCTTCGGTCGTTCAGAAGGGCTCGGACCAGGTCGTGATGACCTTCAAGGCGAAGGCGGTTCCGTACTTTTACTACATCGCCGACCAGGTCGGCATCGTGCCCGAGCACATCTGGTCGACGGTGTCCAACCCGGTCACTTACAAAGACGCCGACCCGATCGGCACAGGGCCTTACCTCATCAGCAGCTGCAGCGCCCAGAACGTTTCCTACAGCGCCAACCCGCACTACTGGCAACCCGGTCTGCCGAAGATTGCCAAGGTCGAGTACCCGTCGTTCTCCTCGAACCCGCCCGCCAACACGCTGCTCTCGACCGGCGGGGCGCAGTGGGGCGGCCAGTTCATCCCCAACCTGCAGACCGAATACCTCTCCAAGAGTCCGGACAACCACTACTGGTTCCCGCCGGTGGTGAACGTGTCGATCTTCATCAACCAGAAGGACGCCCTGCTCGACAACGTCGCGGTGCGCAAGGCAATGGCCTACGCCATCGACCGCAGCCGGGTGGCAGCGATCGGTGAGTACGGCTACGAGCCGGGTGCCAACCAGGCGGGTATCGTCACGCCGACCTTTTCGTCCTGGCTCGACAGCTCGCAGCTCAAGGCCTCCGGCTACCGATACGACCCGAGCGAAGCGATCTCGATCCTCGAGAAAGCCGGGTTCAAGAAGAACTCGAGCGGCGTCTTCGTCTCGCCAAAGGGCCAGCCGCTGTCGTTCACCATCATCAACCAGAGCGCCTATACCGACTGGGTCGCCGACCTGCAGGTGGTGTCCCAGGAGCTCGCGGCCGTCGGCATCAAGCTCACGGTCGACAACACCTCCGGCACCGACTACAGCGCCAAGCTCTACGACGGCAACTTCCAGCTCGCCTACGGCTACGAGACAGGCGGCCCGAGCCCGTACTACGAGTTCAACCAGTGGCTGAACAGCGCCAACACGGCCCCGATCGGCAAGCCGGCAACGACGAACTGGGAGCGCTTCTCATCCAGCTCGACCGACCAGCTGCTCGCAGAGTACGCGGCGACCACCAACAGCTCGACCCAACATTCGATCATGGACAAGCTGCAGGCCGTGCTCGAGAACGACGTCCCGCTGATCCCCGTGCTCGGGCAGGTCGACTGGGACGAGTACTCGACCCAGCAGTTCACCGGCTGGCCGTCGGCCTCGGACCCGTACGCCCAGCCGTACATGTACGTCGTGCCCGACTTCGAGGTCGTGCTGCTGCACCTCAGCGTCAAGTGATCCGAGCGGTGCCCGGGACCCCGCCGGCCGCGCAACGTGGCGCGGCGCGGCCGGCGGGACCCGGGCCCGTCACCGCGATCAAAGCGCACCCAAAGCGTGGCAGGCTCGAAGAGCGGGCCTGCCAGCAGAACAGCTGGCCGCAACGGCGCAGGGGTTCCCAGACCCGCACCACCTGACGGCGTGCCTGGCACTGCAAAACTGAGCTAGCTGTATGCGCTACGTCCTCCGCCGCCTCGGGTTCTTCGTCGCCACGTTGTGGGCGGCGATGACGATCAACTTCCTCCTCCCGCGGCTGATGCCGGGCAACCCGGCGATCGCGATGATGGCGCGCTTCCACGGGCGGTTGACTGGCTCGACGCTGAAAGCGATGGAAGTCGCCTTCGGGGTCAACAGCCACACCGGCCTCGTGTCCCAGTACTTCTCCTACCTCGGCAACACGCTCACGGGCCACTGGGGCACTTCGCTCACGTTCTTCCCAGACACCGTCAGCCAGGTGGTCGCCTCCGCGCTGCCCTGGACGCTCGGGCTCGTCGGCGTGGCGACGGTGATCGCCTTCGTCCTCGGCACCTTCATCGGACTGTTCGGGGCATGGCGGCGCGGCGGGTTGTTCGACAGCGTCATGCCGCCCGTCTTCATCATCCTCTCGGCCTTCCCCTACTTCTTCGTCGGCATGCTCGCCATCCTGCTCTTCGCCGTCAAGCTGCGCTGGCTGCCCCAGGGCGCCGGCAGCGCCTACGGGGCGACGGCCGCCTTGACCTGGTCGTACATCGGCGACGTGATCGAGCACGCGCTCCTGCCCGGCCTCACGATCGTCGTCACCTCGATCGGCGGCTGGGTGCTGACGATGCGGAACAACATGATCACCACCCTGGCCGAGGACCACATCCGCATGGGACGTGCCAAGGGGCTCTCGTCATGGAGGATCATGCTCGACTACGCCGGGCGCAACGCCATCCTGCCGAACCTGACCGGCTTCGGCATGTCGCTCGGCTTCGTCGTCTCGGGGGCCATCCTCGTCGAGTACGTCTTCGACTACCCAGGTGTCGGCTACATGCTGCTGCAAGCGGTGGTCAACGAGGACTACCCGCTGATGCAGACGCTGTTCATGCTCATCACCGTCGCCGTGCTCGTGGCGGTGCTGATCGTCGACGCGGTCACCGTGCTGCTCGACCCGCGCACGAGGTCCTCGAGCTGATGCTGGCGAATCCGCCGTTGCGCGTCGGTACGCCGACGCAGCGCCGAACCCGGGCCCGTCTGAAGAGCGTCCGCTCGTTCTTCCGGACGCTCTTCTCCAACAAGAAGGCTGTCGTCGGCCTCGTCGTGCTGCTCGCCTTCATCTTCTTGTCCATCGCGCCGGGGCTCTTCGCCAAGGACAACCCGAGCGCCGAGATCTACGTGCCGCGCCAGGGGCCATCCGGGGCCCATCTTCTCGGTACCACGGCGCTCGGCCAGGACATCTTCGCCCAGGTCATCTATGGCACGCGGGTGTCGCTCGAGATCGCCGTGGTGGCGGGACTCCTGGCGACGGCGCTGGCGGTGCTGATCGGGGTCTCGGCGGCCTATCTCGGCGGGGTGGCCGACGGGATCCTGTCGCTTTTCACCGACATCTTCCTCGTCATCCCGGCCTTCCCGCTGATCGTGGTGATCGCCGCCTACTCCAAGAGCGCCAGCACGACGGTGATCATCGCCGTGCTCGTCGTTACGGGTTGGTCCTACGGCGCGCGCCAGCTGCGCTCCCAGGCGCTCGCGCTGCGCAGTCGTGACTTCCTCGTCGCAGCCAAGCTGCGCGGAGAGCGGCGCTGGCGGATCATCGTCTTTGAGATCCTGCCGCTCATGATCTCGCTGATCGTCGCCGCCTTCCTCTCCGCCGCGGTGTACTCGGTGCTCGCCGCGGCCGGGTTGCAGTTCATCGGCCTCGGCAATCCGGACGTCGTCAGCTGGGGCTCGATGCTCTACTGGGCGCAAAACAACGAGGCGCTGCCGGGCGGCCAACCGCTGTGGGCGATCGCCCCCGGGGTGGCTATCGCCCTCCTCGGCGGGGCGTTCGCGCTGCTCAACTATGCCTTCGACGAGATCGGCAACCCGGCGCTCCGCAACTCGCGCACCCGCCGGCGGCGCCTTGCTGACAGGCACGCACGCAGCGTGACGGCTGGAGCCAGCGGTGGGTGAGCCAGTCCTGCAGGTCCACCGCCTGAGCGTGGAGTACACCACCGGCAACGAGCAGCTGCGCGCCGTCGACGGGGTCGAGCTGTCGCTCGACCCCGGCGAGTTCCTCGCCGTCGTCGGCGAGTCGGGTTGTGGCAAGTCGACGCTGCTCTTTGCCATTGCACAACTGCTCAGCCCGCCGGCTCGAACCGTCGAGGGCTCCGTCGACTTCAAGGGCACGAACCTCGTGCAGATGAGTGCCAAGGAGCTGCGCGCCATCCGCTGGCGCGACTTCTCTGTCGTCATGCAGAGCGCGATGAACGCGCTAAACCCCATGAAGAGCGTCGGCGCGCAATTCGCCGACGCGATGCGAGCCCACGGCGTCAGGGCCAAGGCGCGCATCGCCGAGCGCGGCCGGGAGGTCCTCGCTCTGGTCGGCATCGACTCTGTGCATCTGAAGAGCTATCCCCACCAGCTCTCGGGAGGGATGCGCCAGCGCGTGATGATCGCCATGGCTCTGTTGTTCTCGCCCGAGCTGATCCTCATGGATGAGCCCACCTCGGCCCTCGACGTCGTGGCACAACGATCCCTCATGCTCCAGGTCAAGCAGCTCCAGCAGCGGCTCGGCTTCGCCGTCATGTTCGTGACACACGACATGTCGCTAGTCAGCCACTTCTCGGACCGGCTGGCGGTGATGTACGCCGGCCAGATCGTCGAGCTCGGGGCGACGCGAGCCCTCTTCGACCGCCCCCGCCACCCCTACACCCAGGGCTTGCTCGACGCCTTTCCCTCGGTGTACGGCCCGAGGACGGCTCTCGAAGGCATCCCGGGGTACCCGCCGGATCTGCGACGACTGCCGCCCGGTTGCCGCTTCGAGCCGCGTTGCGGAAAGGCGAGACCCGACTGCTCCCTCGCTGTCCCCGAGCTGCTCAGCCTCGAGGGCGACCTCGTGCGCTGCGTGCTCTACAGCGACGCAGTCGCCACCAGCGAGACGGTGAGCGCGTGACGGCGCTCGCAGGACAGGACCGGCACTCGCCAAGCGCTGTCTCTGCGCACGGTGCCGCCGCGAGCACCGACAGTCCGGCCGAGCCACCGCTGCTCGAGACGAAAGGATTGACCCGCCACTTCCGCATCGGCGGGCTCGTCGGCAAGCGTCTGCACGCGGTCGACGATGTCGACCTCTCGATCGGCACCGGCGAGATCGTCGCCCTCGTCGGCGAGAGCGGCAGCGGCAAGAGCACCGTGGCTCGCCTGTTGACGATGGTCTACAGGCCGACTCGCGGCGAGATCCGGTTCCGCGGCCGCCCCATCGCCCACCTGCGGTCGCGCCGTGACCTGCTCGAGTACCGCGGGCAGGTGCCGATGGTCTTCCAGGACCCGTACAGCTCGCTCAACCCCGTTCACACCATCGGCTACACGATGCTGCGTGGCATCCAGCTGCACCGCGCCGACCTCGACCATGAAGCCGCGGCCGAGGCGGCGCTCGAAGCGGTCGGCCTCAATCCGGCCGCCGAGATGATGTCGCGGCTGCCGCACGAGCTGAGCGGTGGCCAGCGTCAGCGCGTCGGCTTCGCCCAAGCGCTCTCCTACGAGCCGTCGCTCGTCATCGCCGACGAGCCGGTGTCGATGCTCGACGTATCGATCCGCATCGGACTGCTCAACTTGATGGCGAGGTTACGTAACGAGGACCAGATCTCGTTTCTCTACATCACCCACGACATCGCCAGCGCGAGGTACGTCGCCGATCGCGTGGTGGTGATGTATGCCGGCCACGTCGTCGAGCAGGGACCGACCGAAGAGGTGCTGCACGGCCCGGTCCACCCCTACACCCGTTTGTTGCTCTCGGCGGTGCCCGATCCCCGCCTGCCGATCAGCCTCGAGCTGACCGACGTCGGCGAACCGCCGAGGGTGATCGAACCGGGCGAGGGCTGCCGGTTCCGCTGGCGCTGCCCGCTGGCCGTCGAGGTCTGCTCGCAGGTCACCCCGCGCCTGGCCGAGAGCTCCCCCGGCCACCGCGCCGCTTGCCATGTCACCGTCTCCGGGCGTCGAGCCTGAGGGCGCGCCGCTCGATGGATAAGGAAAATTGTCATGTCGCAGGCGGCACACGCGCGGACGGCGCCGGCGGGAGAGCCCAAGTTCTCAGGCGAGATCTGCCTTGATCGCGCTTTATATATATGGAGACTTGTCGAGGCGCCGGACGTCGACGCTGCTCGTGAACTCCGGCTCACACTCGATCCCGCGTCAGAAACGCCCTGAAAACTAGGACTTCATGCGCTTTTGTTCAGGCTGACGAAACCGCCTCCTCGATCCGAGTTGCAGTGGCAAGCAGAAGGTCCTCACGCCCCGCTGCCGCGACGAGCTGAAGGCTCGCCGGAGGACGTCCCTTGGCCGCAACGGGCAGTGCGATCGCGGGCAAGCCGGCGAGGCTGACGGGGGCAGTGAGGAGGGCCATCCACCCGCCGCGTTCACCGACGAGCGGTGCCCTTCGGGCGAGCGTCGGCAGCGCAAGCACCCCGAAACTCTCGACGATCCGCGTGAACGCGGACTTCCAGCGATTCGTTCGACTGCGAGCGGCGTCGGTCACTGCTGACGGAACGTCGGACTCTCGGAACCGTTGGAGCGTGTCGGCACCGATCGTCTCCTCGGCGTCCTCGCCGATCAGCCATGAATCGCTTGCCAGCGCCTCAGTCCCGACCAAAGTCTGCTGATCGCGCCAGGCACGTTCCCAACCTTCGACACGAACAGCGTGTGGCGTCAGTTCCGCACGTCTGAGCACCAGTTCGACCGCGTCGTCGATTACGGGGTCGATGGCGATCTCCGAACCGAAATCAATCCGGCCGACGGCGTCGGGAGCCGTCGCGGCCATTTCGAAGCCGGGTTCGAGGAGTCGCATGCCGCTAATCACTCCGGCGACGCTGCGCGCGAGTGGCCCCACGGTGTCGAAGCTCGGAGCGAGCGGCCACACCCCATCGACGGGGATCCTGCCGTAGGTGGTCTTCAATCCGATCACACCGCAGCACGCCGCCGGGATTCTTACGGAACCGGCGGTGTCGGTTCCGAGCGCGATGTCTGCATCGCCCAACGCGACCGCGACCGCGGAACCTGATGACGAGCCGCCCGGTACGTGCCCGGGATCGACGGGATTCGCGGGCGTGCCGAACCACGGATTCACGCCGGTGACCCCGAACGCGAGCTCGTGCAGATTCGTCTTCCCGGCGATCCGACCACCTTGTTCCTTCACTCGAGACACGCAGATCGCGTCGCGAGCCGCCTCCTTTTTGCGGATCGCGACGGCGCGGCACCCCGCCGTTGTCACCGCCCCCGCGACGTCGATCATGTCCTTCACCGCAACGATTGGACCATTGCCAGGAGCGATGTCGCATCTTTCAATCCACACCGCGTCTTGGTGATCGGTCATGTCTTGATTCCCCTCGCGCCCCTCGCGCTCACGAGCCGTTCCCTGACCAGTGCCGCGTTTGGTCCGCCATCGCTGACGACCACTTGGCCTCAGAATCGTCTGGTCCGAGAACGCGCCGGATGATCGCCAGAGCGATCACGACCAGAACCAGGACGGCGAGACCGGGGAGGACGCGCCGCGCGATCGGTCCGCGCGCGACCGCGAAGAGGTCCACCGGCTCTACCGGTTGACGTTCGTCGCCCGAGAACGCTGCGCGGTCGGCCGCGATGCGAGAGTCCTCCGGGACGACCGGCTGCGCGCGCCAAGCGTCGCTGTCCTCAGAGGTTCGCGCCGAGGACGAACCGCCGACCTCGGATTCATGACTGTTTGGCCCGTCCTTGAGCACGGTCGTTTCGAGATTGTCGACAAACTGTCCGAGCAACATGCCCGAGACCTCGGCGAGCACCCCGCGCCCGAACTGGGCAACCCTGCCCGTGATCTGGAGGTCGGTGACCACCGACACCTTGGTCCCGCTGCCCCTCGGCGCGAGCCGCGCCGTGATCGTCGCCGCAGCGCTCCCCTGGCCGCGGGCCTCCCTCCCCTCCGCGCGCAGGACGGCGCGGTGGGCCGTGTCGTCCTTCTCGACAAAGCGCGCCGCTCCTCGGTACTCCGCGGTGATCGCGCCCAACTTCACCTTGACGACCCCGCGGAACTCGTCATCTTCGATCCCCCTGAGCTCGGCTCCGGGCATGCAAGGCGCGATCCGCTCGATGTCGGTCAGGACCGCCCAGGTCTCGGCGAGCGGTGAGCTCACCTCGAACTCGTGGCTCATCTCCATCGTGCGCGCTCGCTTTCCCGGGCTGCCGCTTTCTTGCGAACGGCCGACGGGATTCGCCCGCGGTTGCCGTCGGCTTCGTGTGCGAGCACCTGCTCATGACCGCTTGCCTCGACCGCGAGCGCCTTCACCCGCTCGACTGCGACCCTGTCGAGCGCCGCGATTTCTGCTGCGAGGACGAGCGCCGCGTCGTCGAGTCTTTCTTCCACCCGATCGACGAGTCCGATCTGCAGCGCCTCCTCGGCGCGGACCGGGCGCATTGTCAGGCAGAGGTCGATCGCTCGACCTCGACCGATCAAACTCGGCAAGGCCCACGCGCCGACCGCCAGCCCGTGCTCGGGGCCGGGAAATCGAATCTCGCAGCGCGGGGAGACGAGCCGGAGGTCGCTCGCGACGAGCAACTGCGCTCCGGCGCCGATCGCATGGCCCTGCGCGGCGGCGACGATCGGCCGGGGCGAGCGCACCATCAACGCGTACAGCTCGTAGAGCCGGTCGCTCACCTCTGCACGCTCGCCATCGGAAAGGGAGAGATCGAGGCCGGAGCAGAAGCTGCCGTTCCCCGCAAGGACGACAACAGCGGTGTCGTCGTCCTTGAAAGCGAACGCCGCGATGAGGCCTTCGACCATGGCGCGGTCAAGCGCATTCCGCCGTTCGGGACGGTTGAGACGTACCCTGAGGACCCCCGCGCGGGGTCTGTCGACGTCGATCACGCCGGGACGGACGAGGGGGGTGTGACCTGCACCGTGATCACCTCGCTCACATCATCGTGTAGCCGCCGCTCACCGAAAGCGTCTGCCCTGTGATGTAGGAGGCACGATCGGAGGCGAACAACAGCACCGGGGCGACGACGTCCTCGGGTTGCCCGAGGCGGCGCAGGGGATAGGAGCGGGCGATCTTCTCGAGGACCTCCGGGGTGAACTGCTCAACTTGCTCACCGCGCCAGATCGAATCTGCGCCGGACGTCTCCGGATCGCCGGGGGTGAACCCGGGACAGACGACGTTCAACGTGATCCCGTACTTCCCGACCTCCTTGGCGATCGCCTTCGACATCGCGATCACGCTCGCCTTCGTCCCCGAGTAGACGGCCTCTCTCCACTCCCCGATCCGCCCGGCGTCGGACGCGATGGACACGACGCGTCCCTTGCGGCGCTCGACCATGCGCGCGAGGACCGGCCGGGTGAAGTTGATGAAACCCCATACGTCGATGGCGATCTCTTTTTCGAATTCCTCCCTCGGCTTGTCCAAAAAGAGCCGATCAATCGTCCAACCGGCGCAATTCACGAGCACGTCGATCGAGCCGAAAGTCGCGATCGTGAACTCGACCGTCGCCTCCACGGACTCGGGGTCGGTGACGTCCGTGAGACGCGCGACGACGCTCCCACCCGACGCCTCGCTGGCCACGCGCTTCGCCTGGACCTCGTCGATGTCGGCGACGACGACGTTCGCACCCTCGCCAGCGAAGCCGAGGCTGATCGCCCGGCCGATGTTCGACGCCCCACCGGACACGACGACGCTCGCACCTGACAGACCGAGATCCACGACCGTCGACCTACGCGGAGAGGAGCGCCGGAGCGACCTCGTCGCGCAGCACCCGCAACCGCTCGAGACGACCCGACCCCATCAAGGGGAAGATGAAGCCGTCGATTCCGGTCTCCCTCAGCGCGGCGAGACGGGCGGTGCACTCGTCGGCGGATCCCGCAATGGCGAGCGTACGGACGAGGTCGTCGCTGAGGACGTCCTTGTGATCGGCGCGCGTCGAGAGGTGCTCGGAGTAGTCGTAGGCCGCCTTCGCATGGAGGAACTCGCCCCCGTACCGATGCAGGCTCTCGGGAAGGTCCTTCACGTCGGCCAAAAGGCGCGCCTGACCGGTCGCCCAAGAGCGTACGTCGCGGACCGCCGCGCCGACATCGTCGGAGACCGACACCGTCGTGACCGCGCAGATGTCGACCTCGGAACGATCGCGGCCCGCGTCCTCGATCCCTTCGAGCACCCACCGGACCTGGCGCGAGAGGAAGTCTTTCTGCGCGGGACCCATGACGATCGCGCCGTCCGCGAGCTGGCCGGCGAGCCGGCACATCTTTTCTTGGGTCACCGCGAGGTACACCTTGACCGTCGGCGGGCGGTAGGCCAAAGAGAAGGACTCACCCTCCCACACGCCCTCGCCCCCAGAAAGCACGGCCCGGAAAAACCGGAGCGCGGCTTCGATCTCGCGCATCTTGGAAGGCGTCTTCCCGAGGCCGTAGACCGCGGAGTCGCCCGCGCCAAGCCCGAGCAAGGCACGTCCGTTCGACACCTCGGCGATCGCCGCGATCGCGTTCGCGGTGACAGTCGGGTGCCGGGTGAGCAGGTTCGTGACGCCGGTGCCGAGTTCGAGCCGCTCCGTGGCGATCGCCGCCGTCGCCAGCCCGACGTAGACATCTTTCATCGCCAGCTGCGAGTCGATGAGCCAGGCGCGACCAACGCCCTCTGTTTCAAGGCGAGTCGCGAACGACATCCAGTCGGCGAACGATTCGCGCGGGCTGATCCCGATGCTGATGCTGATCGAATTCACCGTCACCAATCTCCTTATCTATTTCCGGTGTCGCTAGGCGCGCCGAGCACGCGGATCGCATCGACGACCTCAGCGGGTCGCTCGACCGGGATCGGATGGCCAGCCCCGGGAAAGACGCGAAGCGTGCTCTTCTCGATGCGGCTCGCGATGATCTCCCCGGCACGCGGAGGGCAGTGTTGGTCCGCTTCGCCGGCAACGACGACGGTCGGCGCGACGATGCTCCCGATCTCGTCGTCGAGCGGGTGCTCGTGGAGGCCCGCCATCGCCCGACACGCATTCGCGAAGCCGCGCGGGTCAGCCGTCGACTGTCGGCGAATGGCGAGCCCGTCTTCGAGCTCGCCAAGGTCGTTGCGGTAAACGTCCTCGGTGTCACGATCAAGTCGCTCGCGCAGCTTCGGATCGCCGGCATCGACGGCGTCCGCGCGCTCCCGGTACCACTGAGCGGCGGCAGCGTTGACCCGGCTCGAGGTGGCGACGAGCGCGAGCCCCTCGACCCGTTCGGGGTGGTCGATCCCGACACGCATGGCGACGGTGCCGCCAAGCGAGAAGCCGGCGATGAGGGTGCGGTCGAGCGCGACCGCGTCCATGAGGGCAATGAGGTCCGCGGCGAGCTGGGCGAGGCTGCCATCGCAAGCGCCGAGCTCCGTCTCGCCGTGGCCGCGCAAGTCGTAGAGAACGACGCGGTGATCGAGGACGAGGTCGGGTAAGACCTTCCTCCAGGCGCGGTGGTCGTCCGCGAGCCCGTGGACGAGGACGATGGGGCGCCCGCGCCCGACTTCGCGCCACGCGACGGAGATGCCATTACACCTCGACTGCACCTGGTCCTCCCTTGCTCGGAGCCGCGCCCGCGTATTCGCGGGCGACACGTTCGCGGAGCTCGTTGCGTGCGACCTTCCCGGTACTGCCAAGAGGGAGCTCGTCGATCACAACGAGGCGTTCGACCCACTTGTGGCGGGCGAGCCCGCGCTGTTCGAGAATTGCGCGCAGCGACTCGAGCGTCACATGACCGCCCGGGCGCGTGACGACGCACGCCGCGACGCGCTCACCGAGATCTGGGTCAGCGATGCCGACGAGGCACACCTCGGCGACATCGGGGTGCTCGACGAGTACGGCCTCCACCTCGTACGGGTTGATGTTCTCCCCGCCCCTGATGATGATGTCCTTCGTCCGCCCGATGACATGGACGAAGCCCTCGTCGTCGATGAAGCCGACGTCGCCGAAGTGCGCCCAACCGTCCTCAGAGAAGGGACCGCGCGCCTCGTTCCAGTACTGCTTTTGCACCAAGGGGCCCCTCATGCAGATCTCGCCGACACCTCCTTGACCGAGCGGCCGACCGTCAGGGCCACAGACCATCACCTCGGCGCGCTCGTGCGGCCGGCCGACAGTGTGCCACCGCTTCTCCGGCGGATCTTCCGGGCGCGCGACGGCGAGCTGGCCGATGTCCATCGCGCCGAAGAAAGGGCAGACGCGCGACCCCGTCCGTCGCTCCCAGTTCGCGGCGAGTTCGGCGGGCATCGGCGCGCCGGCCACTGCCGTCACCCGGACCGAGCGAAGAGCCTCCGGATCGAACGCGGCGCTACGGAACATGCGTCCGATCATCGTCGGCACCGCCCCGAGCACCGTCGCACCGGAGTCATTCGTGAGCGCGAGCGCGCGCTCGGCGGAGAACCGGTGTTCGTGGGTCATCACGAGGCACGCGCCGATTCGCAGCGCGTACAGGCACATCTCGCCGACGCCTTGGGAGACGGGCGAGAGAGGAAGCACCCGGTCGCCGGGCGCGAGTCGGAGACGGCCGGTGAAACCCTCAAAGGTGAGCTGCTTGAGTTCGCCGGACAGCGCCGCCAGCTTCGGCGGTCCGGTCGTGCCCGAGGTGAGCGCGATCTGGACGATCTCCTCAGGAAGCGTCGCGTGCGGCTGGACGCTGCCGACGTGACGATCCACCGGCACAACGTCGCCCACGTCGACCACAGAGCGCAGGCCTGGCACCTTCGCTGCCGCACCGCGCACGTCCGGCACGCCGTGCTCGTCGGTGACGACGACCGCGGCAGAAGATCGCCGGAGCGCGGACTCGAGCTCGTAGGTCCCGAGCGAAGGAGGAAGCGGAAGGATCACCGCGCCGAGGGCGGGAATGGCTATCTCGAGGGCGACGTACTCCCAGACGTTCGGAAGTGAGACACCGACGACCTCGCCCGGGCGCACGCCGAGTTCTCCGAGGCTGGCCACCACCGCGCGGACCCGTTGGAAGAAATCAGCAAAGGAAATGGTCTCGCCGGCCTCGTAGATCGCCGGGGCACCGGACCGCCGGTCGGCGTTCGCTGCGAGGTACGTGAACGGTCGATACGGGACGCGCTCGGTCATCGTCCCCGCCACCTGGGAACGCGCTTCTCGGTGAACGCGGCAGCACCCTCGCGCGCGTCCTCGCTCGCGAACACCTCGGCTGCGAGCTTCGCGTTGACCTCCCAGAGCTCCGCGTTCGACGACTCGAGCGCGGCACGCAGCATCCGTTTCGACGCGCGCAGTGCGAGCGGCCCATTCGCCGAGATCCGCCCCGCGAGCAAGACCGCCTCCTCGAGCGCGCCGCCCTTCCCGACGACCCGGTTGACGAGACCGAGTTCGCGGGCGCGCTCGGCGACGATTGGGTCGCCCGTGAGCGCGAGCTCGAACGCGATCGCCGGCGGGATCATGCGAGTGAGGCGGACGAGTCCGCCCGACGCCGCAAAGAGACCTCGCTTCACCTCCGGGAGCCCAAAGGTGGCGTGTTCCGCTGCGACGACGAGGTCGCAGGCGAGCACGATCTCGAATCCTCCGCCGACGGCCGCACCGTTGACCGCGACGATGACGGGAAGCGGGAAGTCGCGGCGCACGATGCCGCCGAATCCTCCGGGAACCTCGTTGATCGCCTCAGCTTCACCGGCGGCAACCGCGGCAAGATCCATCCCCGCGCAGAACACGCGATCACCTGCGCCCGTGATGACGACGGCGCGCACCTCGCTGTCACTACTGAGCGCGTCGAACGCGTCGGCGAGCGCGCGTGCCGTCTCGAGATCGATCGCGTTCGCCGCTTTCTCCCGGTCGATGACGAGGACTTCGACGGCGCCCCGTCGCTGCCTAGCGATCGGCATCAGCTGTCCGACCTGCACCATCTCGGGAGGCGTCCGCACCGATCACGGCGCGGTACCAAATCTGTGCCAGCACCGCCGCGGCCTTCGGGATGTCGTCTCTCGTCGTCGGACCGTACTCCTCGTCGATGAATGCCTGGGCCGCGTAGGCGTTCACCATCTCGAGCAACGCCCGAGTCGCGATCTCGGGATCGAGCGGCGAAGCGGTGCCGAGCGCGAGATCCTGTTCGAGACGCGTCCGCATCCGCTCGCGCAGCTCCCGACGCATCGACCACCAGGTGTCACGCACGGTGTCAGATGTCGAGATGATCCGCAGCGCGAAGCCGAGAAAGACCCGCTCTTCGAAGAACGCCTCCAAATATGCACACGTCGTCCGCTCGATATTGACGTCTGCGGGGTCCTCGGCTCGCCAGATGCCTCGAGTCGCCTTGTACATCCGCCAGAACGCGTTCGACAACACGAGGTGGAGAAGGTCCTCTTTGCTCTCGAAGTACCGGTAGATCGTCCCGACCGAGGTTCCGCTCGCCCGCGCGATGTCCGCGACCCCGATGTTGTCGTAGCTCGACGCGCTGCGGAACAGCTCATCCGCCGCCTCGATGATCCGCTGGCGCGTGCGTTCGCCCCGTGCCGTCGGTGCGAGGGCGGGCGCGTGCACCCAATACGGGGCCTCGTGCGCGCCATCGGAAGCCACGAGCGCGTCGTCCAGACCCGTTCCGATCCCCGCCTCGGTCCTCGTCACGTCGCCACCTCCGCCGTGTCGGCCTCCGATGCGCTGTGGCACGCGCGGAACAGTCGCAGTGGCGTGCCGGGGAGTGCATCGAGTGCGCCGCCTTGCGCGCGGATCGCGTCGGAGAGCGCGCAACCGACGGCGCCGACGGCGCCGATCGTCCCGGCCTCGCCGACCCCCTTCGCGCCGGATTCGCTGCGTGAGGTGAACAGGCGCTCGTCGTCGGCGACCGCGAGGTCGAACTCGGGCGCCTCGGCGACGGTTGGGAGGAGGTAGTCCATGAACGACGAGGTGAGGATCTCGCCGGCGTCGCTGTAGACGTGCTCTTCCAAGAGCGCGTCGCCGATCCCCATGACGATCCCCCCGCGCAGCTGGCCGAGGACGGCCGCCTCGTCAAGGACATGCCCGCAGTCCTCGAACGCGGAGATCTTCCGCACCTTGGCGACGAAGCTTTCCGGATCGACCTCGACGACCGCGACCATCGCGCAGTTCGGATAGGTGGGGCCGCCGTCCCAGTAGCCGGACTCGACGACCGGCACCTCGAGGTTGCGCCCCGCCCGGGCTGCGGAGGGGAAGTAGAGCCAGTGGGCGAGCTCCTTGAGCGTGACACTCGCATCACCGGCGCCGCTCGTGAAGCTGCTTCCGTCCCACTTCACGTCCTCGACACCGCAGGCGAGGAACTCCGCCGCCGCCTCGACGAGGCGTTCGGATATCCGCGCGGAGGCGCGCAACGCCGCGCTCATCTGCGCGACCGCGAAGCGCGAGGCGAAGGTGCCCGTCCCCTTCGGACAGCGCGCCGTATCCCCCTCCACGACCGAGACATCGCCGGTCTCGACCCCGAGCGCGTCCGCCACCTGGCGTTGACAGATTTCCGCGTGGCGCTGGCCGGCGTCGGCCGAGCTCACGTAGACGACGAACGAGCCGTCGTCGCGCAGCTCGACGCGCGCCGCGTCGTAGCCGGGGACCTCGGTCACGCCGCGCCCACGGTAGACCGCGCTTCCGGGCGCGCTGTGCTCGGCAAAGACCGAGAGCCCGACACCGATGAGCGACGCGCCTTCTGAAACGGGGGGCGGGTCCGTGCCGGTCAGCGCGGCGAACCACGGCTCGTCGGGGTCGAGTCGTTCGAGCAAACGGTCGAGAATTCCCCGCGGGTCGCCCGTGTCGATGAGCCCCCCGATCGGGTGTGCGTACGGCATGTCCGCGCTTTCGAGCAGGTTCCGTCGACGGATCTCGAGCCGGCTGAGGCCGAGTTCGCGCGCCGCCTCGTCGAGCAGGCGCTCGGTCGCGAAGTTCGCGACCGATCCGCCGACACCGCGATACGCGCCAGAGGGGCATTTATTCGTCGCGACCCCCCGTGAGGCGACGCGCGACGCGGGTACGCGGTAGCTGCCGAAAAGGTGGGCCGTCGTACTCGAGGGCTCGAGCGCAACCGACAGCGGGTACGACGAGTGGGCGCCGACGTCGACGGTGATGTCCGCGTCGACCGCGGTGATCGCCCCGTCCTCGGCGAAGCCGACGCGCAGTCGCACCCGCTCGTCGTGGGCGTGGTTGCTCGCGACGAGGTTCTCCCAGCGGTCCTCGAGCCACGCCGCGCGACGACCGAGGTGCTGGGCCACCCAGGCGACGAGGCACTCCTCGGCAGCCACCTGGCATTTCAGCCCGAAGCCGCCACCCACGTCGGGAACGACGACGCGGACCGACTCCTCCCGCCGGCCGAGCACCGTCGCGACGGCGACGCGCAGGATGTGGGGGATCTGCGTCGAGGTGCAAACGACGACCTCTCCGGTCAGCGGCTCCTCGTAGGCGAGAACGCCGCGGTTCTCAAGCGGACACGCGCTCTGGCGGGCGAGGTGAAAGGTCCGTTCGACGACGACGCGTGCCGACGCCAACGCGGCGCCGGCGTCGCCGACCGCTTTCGACGCCGAAAAGACGACGTTCGAACCGGCCTCGGGGCGGACGAGCTCGGCACCATCTTCCATCGCCGCGTTGACATCGACCACCGCGTCGAGTGGCTCGTAGTCGACGGAGGCGAGTTCGCACGCTTCTTCGACGCTTCCCCGGTCGACGCCCACGACGAGGGCGACCGGCTCGCCGACGAACGAGACAGCATCGGTCGCGAGGAGGTGCCAATCATAGGTCTTCCCGGGTCCGAAGCGCACGGTGAGTGGGCCGACCTCGCCGGCGAGGTCCGTCGCCGCGTAGGCGGCGACGATGCCCGGGCTCGTTCTCACCTCGGCGAGGTCGACGTTGAGCAGCAGGGCGCGACCGAGGGTGGCGCGGACGAATCCGACGGCGAGTGTGTCGGTTGCGGCGAGGTCGGCAACGTAGCGCCCGCCGCCGCGCGCGAACCGTCCCCGGTCCTCGGCGTCGCGCCACGTCGATCGGGAGTCGTCACGGGTCATTCAGGCTCCCGCTTCCGTACTCAGATGGCCCGCCAACGAAAGCGCCGCCGTGAACGTGGTGACAATCGGCGCGTAGCCGGTGCAGCGGCAGAGCTGGCCGGACAGCTGCTCGGCGATTTCGGCTGGTGTCACCGGCGCGTCGCGCGATAACAGCTCCTCGAGGGCCACCACCATGCCCGACGTGCAAAAGCCACACTGGAAGGCACCCTCGTCGACGAACGATGACTCGATCTCCGTCCACGCCGCGCCCCGTCGGCGCGCCACGCCCTCGGCCGTCGTGACGCGACGTCCATCTGCCTGCACCGCGAGCATGAGACAGGAACGCACGGCCTCGTCGTCGACGAGCACCGCGCACGCGCCACACACTCCTTGCTCGCACCCGAGGTGCACGCTCACGACGCCAAGCTCGGATCGCAAGAGATCCGCGAGACTGACGCTCGGATCGACGTCGAGATCGACCTTGTCGTCGTTGAGCTCGAATCCGACCCGCGTCATGCGACCGCCTTTACCGCTTCGCCCCACGCGCTGACGAACGCGCGCCGCGCGACAACCGCGGCGAGGTGTCGGCGGAAAGGCGCGTCGGCGTGGCTGTCCTCGAGGACGTCGCCGAGGAACGCGGTCATCTCGTGGAAGTACGCGTCACTGCCGGAGGACTGAGCGGCTACCAGGTCGAGTCCGATCCGACGTGGCTTCGCTTCAACACCGAAGAAAGTGACCGTTCCGCTCGGCGTGCCTGAGTCCGCGGCGTCGAGGACACAGATCGCGCCAGCGAGGGCAAAGTCGCCTGAGCGGAGCGCGACCTCCGACATGCCGGCCCGCCTCCCGGCGGGGAGGGGGAACGACAGCCGGGTGACGACTTCGTCTTCGGCAAGGGCCGCCTGGTACGGGCCGACGACGAGCGTTTCGACGCGCTCGTGGCGCGTCCCTTTCGCGGAGGCAATGGAAGCCTCGGCGTCAAGTGCGATGCACGCCGCCGGGAGCTCCGCCGCCGGGTCGGCGTGCGCGATCGAACCGCCGACGGTTCCCCGGTGGCGGATCGCGGGGTGGCCGATGTGCCGGGCGACCGTGGCGAGGACCGGCATCTCCTTGCGCACCGGCTCGCTCACCTCGAGCTCGCCGTGCGTCGTCGCCGCGCCGACCTCGAGGACGGCGTCACCGGCGTGCGGTCGCGAGTCGATGCCGGATAGCTCCGCAAGCCGGGTGACGTCGACGAGGATCGCCGGCCGCGCGAGGCGAAGCGCCATCAGCGGAAGCAGACTCTGTCCGCCGCCGAGCGGGCGCGCCCCGTCCTCGGCGAGCATCGCGCACGCCTCGCCGAGGCTCGCCGGCCTGCGGTACACGAAGGGGGGGAATTTCATCGGCTCACGACGGTGACGACTCCGCCACCGTTCTCGCCGCCGCCGAGGTTCTGGCAGACGCCGACCGACGGACGGGGGTCGATCTGCCGCCTGCCGGCATCGCCGGTGAGCTGGCGCACGACCTCGATGAGCTGGGCGACGCCCGTCGCCCCGACGGGATGGCCCCGACTTAAGAGCCCGCCGTCCGTGTTCGTCGGCAGGCGCCCGCCGAGCGAAGTCATCCCCTTCGCCGTCCACACCAGGCCTTCGCCCTCGGGGACGAGCCCGAGCGCCTCGAGTCTTAGCGGCTCGGCGATCGTGAATGCGTCGTGCACCTGCGCAACATCGATGTCCTCCGGCCCGATCCCCGCGCGCTCGTAGGCGGCGCGGGCGAGACGCGAAGTGAACGACTCCGGCACGCCAGCCGCTCGCGACTCGACTGCGTCCGGAGTGCCGAGGCTCCATCCGACGATGCGTGCCCGCTCGCTTCGAGCGGTCCCCTCGACACGTCGCAGCACGACCGCGGCCGCGCCATCGCTTGTTGGACAGCACTGCAGGCGGGTGAGCGGCGAAGAGACCATGGGGGAGGCGAGGACCTCCTCGATCGTCGTCTCCGATCGCAGGTGTGCGCCCTCGTTCAACGACCCGTGTCGGCGAGACTTCACCGTCACCTCCGCGAGCATCGCTTCGTCGGCGTCGTACTGCGCGAGGTATCGGCTGGCTTTCAGCGCGTAGCGGACAGGTTGCAGATCGAATCCGAGGTGCGCGTCGTCCGCGCCGTGCGGCTGGCTCAGTCGGACGAAACCTGAGCCCATCTTCTCGAATCCGACAACGAGCAAGGTGTCGTGTTCGCCAGCCAAGAGCGCGACGCAAGCAAGCGCGATCGCGGTCGCGCTGCTCGCGCACGCCTGGTCGAAGTTGACGACGGGGACGCCGCGGATCCCCGCGGCGGCGAGCACCGCCGCGCCGCCACCGCTTCCGGGGTTCGTGTGTCCTGTGTACACCGCGTCGACCGATGCGATAGGAACCGCGGCACGTCCGAGCGCGTCCTCGATCGCGGCGCGCGCCATCGCCGCCGGCAGCTTGTCTGGCCACCGACCGAACGGATGGAGTCCGTACCCGACGACTTCGACGGCGTTCACGGCGCGCTGGCTTCCGCGGGCGGGTCTTGGCGGCGGACTCGGACGAAAGCCGTGACCTCGCCAGCTCTCACCGCGCGCTCTTGCTCAAGGGTGACGCCGTCGCCGATGCCGAGCTTCCCGGCGGGATCGGCGACAGCGAACGTTTCGGCCCCCTCGCTCAGCCGAACGAGAGCGATCGCGTACGGCGGCGTGAAGACGACGTCTTCGGGCACGCGCTCGACCGTCGTGACCGCGAGCACCTCGCCGACGGGCGCGATCCCGCTCTCTTCAAGCGATGCGCCGCAGGCGGAGCACACGCGCCCCGCAAGAGCGACGCGCCCGCAAGCGCGACAACGAAGGACAACCGGCGACCGCCGCTCGTTCTTTTCGGTCGTGTTCATCGCTCGGTGATCAGGGTCCATCCGTCTCCGATCAGTCCGACGCCCCGGGCGCCGCGTCTCCGGACATCGCTAGCGGCGGTCGAGGGCGTCGTACCTCTTGTCGAGCAGGTACTTCGCGTACTCGTAACGAGGTTGGAAGAGCGACACGTGCACGTACGGCTCGTCGTCGGGAACGTCGAAACGTGCCCGTGTACCGGCGAGGATGAGCAACGCGTCACCCTCGCGGATCGACGTCGTGAGAACCTCCTGGTGATTCGGAGGCAGCGTGTAGGTGACCTCGGCCGAACCCGCCATACAGACGTGGAACTCGGCGTGCCAGAACGACCACTCCGTTGAGCGCCCGGCATCGAACGCCTCCCAACAGACGACCCCTTGGGGGTCGTTGATCGGAAAGGACAGGCGGAACGACTCCTTGTCGCCAGGTGACAAGCCGCCGAAGACGGTCGGCTCGCGCTGCAGGAGCTCCTCCTTGTCGAGATGCGTGATGATCACGTCGCTTGCCTTCCTTTCCTGTCGATCCCGCCGATCCCGGCCGCCACGCGATGGCTCACCCTGCCCTCTTCAGCCGCAGACCGAGCGAAGCCGGCGCCGCCCCGCCGGCGCGGGCGCGCAACGCCCAGCCGATGAGGATCAGGACGGCTCCGAGGTACGGCATCATGTCGAGGAAGTCCGACGACACGGGCCAGGCGAGCGCGCCGCCGAGGTCGGCGAGGATCAGCAGTCCGCCGAAGACGTAGGCGCCGATGATTAGGCGCATCGACCGCCATCCGGAGAAGATGACGACGGCCAACGCGATGAAGCCGCGACCGGCGGTGACGTCGGGCCCCCATTCGCCGATCGCGATGACGGCAAGCACCGCGCCCGCGAAACCGCCGAGGAGACCGTTCACCCCGACGTACACGACGCGCCACGGACGTACCGCAATCCCGGCGCCGGCCGACGCCGCGGTCGGGTCCTCGCCGATCGCGCGCAGGTTCCGCCCGTGACGCGTCCGGCTCAGCATCCAGGCGACGACGAATGGCAGGACGAACGCCAGGTACACCGGCCAGGGGTACTGGCCGACGAGCTCCTTCACGACCGGTAGGCGGTCGATACCGGGCAGGCCAACGATGGTCGACCGACTCGCGACCGTCGTGTTCTCGTAGCTGTTGCCGATCAATTGGGAGAGTCCGAGTCCGACGAACCACACGCCGAAGCCGGGCAGGACCTGTTCGGTCCCGAGCACGACCACCGGTAGCGCATAGAAAAAGAGGAGGAACGCCGCCCCGACGAGGGCGCCGAAGAGGAGCCCGAGCTCTGGGTTGTGGGTGTGGAGGGTCACGACGACGCCGGTCACAGCCCCCATCAACATCAATCCCTCGATACCGATGTTCAACAGGCCCACGGTCTCGCCGAGCAGCTCGCCAGTCGCGGCGAGCAGCAGCGGCGTGCCAGCGAGGATCGCGGCCGCGAAGTAGAGCTCGAAGGTGTGCACGCCTCGTCCTCAGGCTTCCTCGACGTCGCGCGCGACCGTCGACGGTGCCGCCACTTCGCCCCTCGAATTCAGCGGGACGACTCGCTCGCCGGGCGCGCCGACGCCGGCGACGGGCACCAGGTCCAGGCTGACATCGGCCGGTCGTCGCACCAGTCGGTGGTGGGCTGCGACCTCGGCGATCGTGGCGAGGAGGAGGAGGACGCCGATCAAGATGAAGACGTCCTCCGACGAGACGCCGTAGATCTGGACGGCCTGTCCGACCGACATGATCACCGCGAGCAGACACGACATGACGATGACGCCGAGGATCGAGCCGCCGGCCAGGACGGCGACGGCGATCCCGAGGTAGCCGGTGTTGTTGGAAAGGCCCGGCGTCAGCTGGTAGGAGTTGCCGACGAGCTGGAGGACGCCCCCGATCCCGGCGAGCGCGCCGCCGAGGAGGAAGCTGATCGCGATCATCCGCCGCACGGGCACTCCGGCAAACGACGCGACGGCGCGACCGGAGCCGACAACGAGCGTTCGATAGCCGAAGATCGAATAGCGGACGACCACCCCCACGACGATCGTGATCCCGACGGCGATGATCAGTCCTGAATCGAGGCCACCCGCGAGATGGACGAGCGGGAGATGCGACTGCACGGGAAGAAAGCGACTCTCGATCGTGCCGCCCTGCGAGGACGGGTACTGCCACGGTCCCGTGATCCAGTATGCGACCCAGGAGACGACGACGAGGTTGAGCATCAGCGTCGTGATGATCTCGTTGACGTTCAAGAAGGCCTTGGCGAGCATCGGTATCGTGACCCAGAGCGCCCCGCCGATGGCACCGGCGACGAGCATCCCGATGATCAAGAGCGCGCCTGGGGCATGTGGCAGCGCAAACGCGAACGCGCAGGCGAGCCAGGCGCCAGCGAAGAATTGCCCCTCGCCACCGATGTTCCACAGCCCGACGCGCAGCGGGATCTGCGCGGCGAGTGCTGTGAGGAAAAACGGTGTCGCGAGCACGACGAGCTCTTGCAGGCCGGGCTGCGTCGTAAACGTCGTGCGAAGCACGAGACCGAGTACATCGGGCACGTGGACCGTCGTCACAAGGTAGACCGCCGCCATCGCAAGCGCGAGCGCGATCGCGATCAGTCGGTAAACCCAACTGCGTGTCTCGGATGCCTCCTCGCGGATCCAGGTCCACCGAGTTCCAACCGACCCGAAGCCGCGGCGGCGGAGCACGCGGACGTCGTCGATGGCGGTCACCGGTGCACTCACGTCCTTGCGCGCGTGACCGCCGCCCCAGCGACCGGCTGGTGGGAGCCTCCCATCAGTATGCCGAGGTGCTCGCGTGACGGTGGCGTCCCGGTGTTGTCGAGTTCGCCCACGATGCGCCCTGTGGAAAAGACGAGGATCCGGTCGGAAAGACTGAGAACCTCGTCGAGGTCCTCAGAGATCAGGAGCACTCCGACTCCTTCGTCGCGCGCGCCGAGCAGGATGCGCCAGACCCGCTCGGTCGCACCGACATCGAGCCCGCGCGTCGGGTGGACCGCCACGAGAGCGTGGCGCGCTGCGCGGAGCTCTCGGGCGACGAGGAGCCGCTGGATGTTGCCTCCCGAAAGGTTGCCGACTTTCACCTTCGGATCGTTCGTCGACACCTGCCCTTCGGAAAGAACCTGTTTGGCGAAATGGTCGATCTCGTTGCGTCGGAGCCAGACGCCGCGAGTCAGGCGTGACCGATCCGACTCGATGTGGAGCGCCTTCATGATCGCGTTGTGCGCGACCGACTCGCGCAAGATCATCCCCGCCGTTAGGCGGTCCTCCGGAATGTAGCCGACGCCGTTGCGCACGAACGCCGCGGCGTCCTTGCCGGTGAGATCCTCGCCGCGCACCGACACCCTTCCGGAATCGACAGGCCGCACCCCGGTCACGGCCTCGGAGAGTTCTCGCTGGCCGTTGCCGGCGACGCCGGCGATCCCGACGATCTCGTGCGAGCTAACGCCGAGGGACACCGAGTCGACGACGATCGATCCGTGCGCGTCGCGCACGGTGATGGCGTCGACCTGGAGCGTCATCTTTCGCTCTGCGCGTCGCGGCGCCCACCCCTTGAGCGGCGGATCGACGTCTCGACCGAGCATCTCCCTGGCGAGCAGGCGCTCGTCACATTCTCCAACCGGAAGCGTCGCGACGCGCGCGCCAGACCGAAACACGCTGACCCGATCCGAGACCGCAAGGACCTCGCGCAGCTTGTGCGTGATGAACAGGACCGCCCGGCCGTCGTCGGCGAGGTTGCGCATGACCCCGAAGAGGGCTTCCACCTCCTGAGGGGTTTGTGTCGCCGTCGGCTCGTCGAGAATGAGGACCGAGGCGCCCCGGATGAGCGCACGCAGGATGGCGACGCGCTGCTGCTCTCCAACGGAGAGGTCATGAACCTTGGCAATCGGGTCGAGCCCGAAGCCGTACCGCCCGATCATCGTGGCCGCCTGGGCTGCGAGCGACCCGACGCTCGCGATCCGGGTCGCTCCCTCCCAGCCGACGAAAAGGTTCTCGGCGACGCTGAACCGCGACACCAGCTGGTAGTCCTGGTGCACCATCCCCACCCCGCGGCGCATCGCGTGCTTGGGTGAAGGCGGCCGATAGGCGTCCCCGTCGAGCCACATCTCCCCTGCGTCGGGTGACAACACGCCGGCGACAATTTTCATCAGCGTCGACTTCCCGGCGCCGTTCTCCCCGAGGATCGAGTGGACCTCGCCGGCGTAGCAGTCAAAGTCGACGCCGCGGACCGCTTCGAGCAGCCCGAACGACTTCCGAATCCCTCGCAACTGCAACTTGGCGGCGTTCGCGCGGTCAACCCCGGCTCGCAACGCGGCCGACCCGGTATCGACGGTGTTCACCTCCCCATCACAACTGCCACGCCGACGCCGAGCAGATGACGCCTACTTGCTGATCGTCACGCCGCGCACGTACCAGTTCCACTGGTCGTAGATGTACAGCGTGCTCAGGCACGTGCCCTTCGGCACGCGCAGCTTGCCAGTGGTGTCGTAGATCGGGCCGCAGAAGAAGTTCTTACCGGCGCGCATCTGTGCGTAGGCGGCGTCGACCTTCGTCTGGACCGACTTTGGGACCTTCGGGCCCCATGGGGCGAGCGTTAGGCCGGGTCCGAACCCGAACACCTCGATCCGGTTGCCGTGGAACGTGCCGGCGGCGACCTCCTTGGTGAGCTGCTCAAGCGCCGGAGCCCAGTCGATGATCTGGGAGGTGACGAAGGCGTCTGGTCCCGACGCCACGCCGTTGCCCCAGCTCCCGAGTCCCCAGACGTGGCGCTTCTGTGCGACTTCGACCGCGACCGGGTCATTCTCGGTGGATCCGATGACGTCGGCTCCCGCGTCAATGAGCGCGTTCGCATCCTCCGTCTCCTTCGGCGGGTCGTACCAGGAGTTCACGACTTCGACGAGTGCCTTACAGCCGGGGTGCGTCGCCTGGCAGCCGAGGACGAGCGCGTTCAGCGTCTCGTTCACCGGCGCCGGCAGGTCGGAAAAGGCGGCAAGAAAGCCGATCTTGCCGGTCTTCGTGAGCATGCCCGCAGCCATGCCTTCGAGATACGCCGGCAGCCAGTTCTCGTCGTAGAGCGAGACGACGTTGTTCGGGAACGGCTTCACGCCGTTGCTCTCAATGCACGCAACTTTCGGGTACTTCGCACACGCCGCGTAGAAGAGAGACCCGCCGTCGCCCGGGTCATAGAGAATCTTCGCGCCCGCCGCGGCCATGGTCTCGCCGGTCGTGGTCCACTGACTCGTATACGGCGTGTTCTGCGTGTACGTCGCTGTGATCCCAAGGTTCTTCTCGAGATACGTCTGCGCGAGATACCACTCCTCGTCGTAGCCCTTGTCAGCGACTGAGCCGTCGTAGATCCACCCGGTCTTCAGCCCGACCGTGCTCGCCTTCGACCCCTGCGCGCGGTGCGACGTGTTCGACACCGACGCGGACGCGCCTGCCGCCGACCCTGCAACCACGATCGAGAGCGCACCCAGGACCATCGCGACACGCGTCAAACCCGCGAACCGCCCGCGTCTCGGCGCCTTCGCTCTAAAGGTCATGCTCCACCCTCCTTGTTGGAACTGCTGATTGTCTGGAACCTTCCGACCTCTACACCTCATAACTCTCGCGAGCGTGTTGCCCGTGCTAGCGCGGACTTTCGACTCCGGCGCCGACACCCACCGACGAGCCTTCATCGGAGGGTCCCGCCGCGTCGCCAGCCGCTCGAACGCGAGAGATGACATCGTCAACCCCTGCGACCTCGCAGAACCCAGCGGCAAGCGTCGAGAGCACGACGCGTTGCACCTCATCGTGGTCGATCGGCCCCCAACCGAGATCGGGCAGATCGAGCGTTGCGTTCCCGTCGGCGAGGAAAATCACCCCGTAATCGCGAAACATCGCGTCTCGCGCCGTCGATTCGCAGCAGATGTTCGTCGCCACGCCACCGATGATGAGCGTCGTGACACCCTTGTTGCGGAGCACCGTCTCAAGATCGGTGTTGTAAAAGGCGCTGTAGCGGGACTTCCGGATGACGATCTCCCCCGGAGCCGGGGCGAGTTGGTCCACCACCTCGACGCCGCGGGTTCCCTCGATCAAGGTGATCGGGCGTCGCTCGGCGTCGACGAGGTGCGTGAACGAGTCCGCCATGCGTCCCATGTCGCTGCCGTCGGCGCGGTGCATGTGCGAGGTGTACAACACGACGATGCCAGCTCGGCGGCACTCCTCGATGAGCAGCGCGAGCCGGGGAACGATCTCACGTCCAGCAGGGCATTCCTGGGGGACGCCCGGTTCGAGAAAGTCGTTCGTCATGTCGACGACGACGAGGGCGGTCGAATCCGGATCGACGCGGTAACGCTCCACGCGCTCCCCCCCTCGGTGTTCGTCACGCACGCGTCTTCTCGGGCGGGGTAAGCCCCACCGCCATAGACGTGAGTCCTGACTCAGGATTTACTTGTGGGCCTGCAAAATACCTGGGCCGCGCCGCGAGCGTCAAGGCACCTCCACCTGCGGACTGGGCACGTCAACAACCCAAGTCGGCGCGACGCCGGGCGTCGCGCGCAGGTCCGACCATCGTCGGGGCTTGGTGTCGATGAGCGCGGTTTCGTCGACCTCACGGGTGCCGAGCACCCGCGCCACGAGCTCGAAGCGGAGTCCCGTCTCCTCGCGAAGCCGCGCCGACACTTCGCTGATGATGGGCTCGATCGTCCGCGTGCCAACGGTCGGTTCCAACGCCAGGCTCATCGACAACCGCACCTGCGCGATTTCGTCGATCCACGCCGCGGCTGCGTAGTCGAGAACGGAGGGGGTCGACAGCACGATGCGGTCGACCTCGTCGGGCCAGAGGTTGCGATCCCGCACCCGCAACATGTCGTCGAAGCGCCCAACCGATCCGGCCTCGATCCCGTCGAAGTGGCGCCCGCACGAACACGAAGCGCCGGTACGGAACACCGCCCGGTCGCCCGTGCCGTACCGGACAAGCGGCATCGCACGTCGTCCGAGCACGGTGAGGACGATCTCCCCTTCGGCGCCCTCATCGACGTGATCGCCGGTGTCGGGGTCGATCACTTCAAAGACGTAATGGTGCGGCAGTCCGTGGACGACGCCGCGTCGGCCCCGGTCGACCATCCCCTGTTCGCAAGACCAGGCGATGCACCGCTGGCTGCTCCCGTATTGCTCGTAAAGCGTGGCTCCCCAAATCGCCGACCACCGCTCGGCGGATTCGATACTCCAGCCGCCTCCCGACACGAGGATCGAAGCGAGGCGAGGGAAGTCTCTCGTCGGCTCGTAGCCGTGCGTCGAGGCGAGAAAGGTCAGTCGCTCAAGGTAATGGCTCCCAAGGACCATCTGCTCGACGCCGTAGTTCTTCATGCACTCAAGACGCTGCTTCGTGCGCTGGCCCCCGAGGCGGAGCGTGTTGCAACCAAGGCCGTACAGCGCGATGGTCCACCAGTACCCTGCTGCCGTCATCCCGACAGGGAAATGAAGCGCGACGACCGTTCCTTCAGTCGCGCCCGCCCAGATGAAACCGACCTTTTCGCTGCTGAGCAACGCCTCAAGATCAGCGGCGTCGAGCGCCTGCACCTCGCGTCCTGCGGTGCTCGTTCCGCTCGATTCGACGACGTTCACGATGGATTCGAGTGCAACCCCGAGCCTTCGACCGTACGGCGGGTGCTCGGCAAGGTCCTCGAGCATGTCGGCCTTTCGTACGATCGGGAGTTCACGAAGGCCCGCCACGCCATGGACGCGGTCGAGAGCGACGCGGTCGCGCGAATACCGCGATTCGAAGAAGGTGTTCGCGCGGACGGCCTCGAGGGTCTCGTCGACGAGTCGGTCCTGCACCTTTCGGATCTCGTCGGCATCGAGGGTCTCCAGCTCGCGGTCGAAGAACCGGGGCGCGCTCGTTATCACGGTCGGCGTGCGCCCGTTGTCGCCCAGCGAGTTACAGCACGCACTTGCCGTGCGTTGAGTGTTGCCAGTGCGACGCGACCCAATTAACCGTTCCTGAAGCCCGATTCATGGTTTTGGCTGTCTAGCAGGGGAGTCCGACTCCTTCAAGAAAGGAGGGAAAGGAGCTCGAGCGGAGTCACGAATCCTCTTCGCGCACGATCTCCACGCCGTTGTCGACCAGTTCGCCCAACGTCGCGACAGTGATGCCTTCGGGCTCGGCCAAGTCCGCGCATAGATCGACAAGCACACGGGTCCGAAGGCCGTTCGCGATTGCTCCTAGAGCGGTCGCTTTGACGCAGGCGCTGATCGCGATTCCGACGATGTCGACCTTTTCGATGCCGCGGTGATCGAGCCATTCCGTCAGTGAATCTCCCTCGTCGTCGCGACCCTCGAAACCCGAATACGCGGCCGCGTACTCACCTTTGCGAAACACCGTGTCGAAGACCGCCGGCACCTCCACCATGGCGCCGAGGTTCGGGTGGAACTCCGCGCCAAACGAATTGGCAACGCAGTGCACCGGCCATGAATCGACCCAGTCCGGTGGGTCACCAAAATGCCCATTCGGTTCGATGTGCCAATCCTGAGTCGCGACGATCCCTGCGTACCCATGACCAGACCTCGCAAGGTATTCGGATACGTGCGCCGCACACTCCGCGCCGCCTGGCACGGGAAGCGAACCTCCCTCACAGAAGTCCCGTTGAATATCGACGACGATGAGTGCGCTCAGGTTACGGCTCTTTGCTGGCATCCTCTCGCTCCCCCGCATTTGATTGAAGTTGTTCTTGTAGCCGAAAGTCCGGTGGCCCGCCATGTCTGGGCGAGATCGTCGGTATCGATCCGTTTTCTCGTGCAGAGCAAACCATGCAGTGCTGATGGTGACGCAAGGCGACAATGTCACGATCGGCTCTATTACACCAACGTTCCCCGATCGCACTGCGATCGCGTACGCAAGCGCGGACATCGGTAGACGGCGTCATAAGTCCCGACTCTCGAAAGAAACCGCTCCATCCTTAGGCTCTCGTGTATTCCGCCGACCGGCGTAGGGAGGTTCTCTGATGGCGTTGGGATCAGGGCTCGCGCACTTAGGCGGCTATCCGTTTGAGGTGCGTTACAGCGACGGGTCACTAGTACGCGCGCGGGCCGCGGCCGATGTCGCCGCGGACGCCTACGTCTACTTCAGTCGCCTGTTTTCAGGAGTCGAGCCCGACATCGCCGTCATCGTGGCCGACGAGGCGGACTGGGAGAGCAGGCAGCCATACGGGCTGCCGTTCTTTAACGATGACGATGGTCAGATCCGTCCCGGCATCGTGGTGATGCCCGCCGGAAGCGGAGACTTCTGGATCGCAATAGGACAGGACCTTCACGAGGCGTCGCCGCGCGGTTATACGAGATTGCTTGCGACATACCCCGACCGCGCAGGTGGCTTGGATCTGCAGCCATTCTTCGATCTCGTCACGATCCATGAGCTCGGCCACGCATTCGAAATGCTCGGGGATCTCAGATTGCCGACCTTCTGGTTGGGCGAGATCTTCGCCAACCTGGCCCTCCACACGTTCGTCGCAACGAAGCAGCCAGAAAGTCTGAACACGCTTGACGTGCTCTCCACCGTGGGAGCGCAGAGTCGGCGCCTTGGCGCTCGGATGCGCGCCGAGGGTTACAGCACGCTGGAGGAACTCGAAACCCACTACACAGGTGGCGATGACCCGATGAGCCCGCTGAACTACGTCTGGTACCAGTATCGGTGGCAGCGTCTCGCGGCAAAGGTGTTCGACGCCGATGGTGAGGACGGACTCGTCCGCTTTTGGGATTGCTTTCACGCAACCGATCGCCTCAGCTCCGGCGAGGTCACGGCGGCGTCGCTGGCCCCGCTGCTAAGAACCGAGGTGAGCGAGACCCTCGGCCGAGCAGTCCAAGATTGGCGATAGACCTTGTCGCGCCTGCACCGCTTCGCGCGGAAAGCGCGTTCGACGAGGGCCAATCGGTTAAGAGTGCGAGTCCGGCACTCTGCCCAACGGCGATGTGGAGCACCCAAGACGCACCAAAAGGTCACCCGAACCCTGCGTGCAAACGACAAGCCCCGCTTGACGCGCTGGGTTCATGGCGAGAGCACCTAGAGGCACACCTCCGCTCGATGGAAGGTGGTTGAACGCCCCCTCCGGTCGCCGGTCGGCGCTTCTTGGCGCGGCCGTCGCCATCGCCGAATACATCGAACATTTCTAGAACCCGGCCCGACGCCACAGCTCGCTCGGTTACCTCACCCCTGCCCCGAACGAACCACCGACTCGTCCATCCGGGGCCTCCAACTGGATCAACTCAAACTCACTACAACCCACCTGACCTGCTCGTTCTTCGACGGGTCTGAGCGCGAGCAGGTGACGAGAACGCAGTTTGGTGGGACAGTTTGTGGGACACGAAACGGTGCCGAGTCAAGAGGTCGCGACGCTTGACAGAAGTCAAGGGGTCGCGGGCACGTGTCCCACATCCTCGACCTCTTGACCGTCGAAGAGGCGGCTCGCGCCCTCGGCATCTCGAGGGCACACGCCCACGAGCTCGCCGCCCACGGGGTGATCCCGACGCTTTGCCTCGGCAAAAGAGTGCTCGTACCGAGAAGCGCGCTTTACGCATGATGTCCGCCTGACCAGTACCGGCTGCGATCTTGCATCGGCGAGCGACGAAGCAGCTCCCACAGGTCGTACGGACGGGCCAACAGATGGCCCTGTCCCATGACGCACTCCTCGAGCTGGAGCATCGTGAGCTGCAATAGCGTCACGATTCCCTCAGCCACGCTCGACGCTGTGACGCGACCATGGTCGCGTTTTGCGATTGCCGGCGTAAACCGCGGTCAGTCTGATTCGTCATTGCGCATGCGACATAAAGGTCGGCGTTCTAAGCCGCTATCGAGATCGGGCAACACCGAGCGCCTTGATGGCTGGCATGACCTCGGCGACCGTCGTGATCGTTTCGACCAAGCCATCGAACATCGACCAGCCCGATCGGCGTACTGGTGCAAGCTTCAGGCTCATCGACCGAAATCCCATTTCCTCGATCCGTCGAAACTGACCCACCAGTGCGTCCCCATTGCCGCAAAGTGCAAACGATTCGACGAGCGTGTCGTCGATCAAGTCATCGAGCTCGCGAGGGTGGTACGCCTCGGGGTCGAAGTACCATCCCTTCGCCTTCGACAGCACAGATGCGATCGCTTCTACGCGCTCGGGTTCGATGTCCAGGTCGTCGGGGCGCAATGTGATGAGGAACTCGGCCGCGTCACGTCGCATCGTGGCGTAGGCCGCTTGCTTATCGCGCGAACAGCAGAGGGTGAGCCGCGGCGCAACCTCGACCGCGCCGGACGGTCGGTCCGCGAGCGCTTCACCATCCGCGACCCACGAACGGTAGCGGTCGGCAAACTTCGGAGATAAGTACCGAGCGCCGACGAGCGCCCGGTCAGCGAGTTCACCGGCGAGCGAGGCGACGCGCTGGGAACGGGTTCCGATGGCGATTGGAACCTTCTTGGCTGGCGGCATGCGCAGCTTCGCGCCCTCGACATGAAAAACGGAACCGATCCGGTCCACTGTCTCGCCATCAAGTAGCGCGCGCACGATCTCGATCGCCTCGCGAAGCGTCGCCGCGGGACGCGGGTAGTTCACCCCCACAACGTCAAGGCCCGCACCGACGCCAAGGCCGATGAAGGCTCGTCCCTCGGAGATCTCCTGGATTCCGGCTACCGCAGCGGCGGTGACCGCTGGATGGCGGATATAAGGGTTTCCGACCATGCTTCCGATCTCCAACCGCGTAGTGACTCTCGCGCAAAGCGCCTGCACGATGAACGTGTCGGGCCAAAGAACGACATCGGAGACTCCGAGTCGATCGAAACCAGCGGACTCGATGAGGCGAGCGACTTCCCGGCATTCGTCGAGCGTCATGCCAGGACTGAACTCCGCTTCGAGAATCATCGCTCCTCGTCGACCCGTGTCGTGATGTGCATCTGATTCATCGCCGGTCCCGAGCTGAAATCTATGCCTCGTCTCGCAACGAGAAATAGAGTTCCGGCTTGTGAACCATGGGAACTGCTCGTCACCCCACCGCCGGGCGCCCTGCCGCTGCTGGCAGGCGCTCTACCAGCTCCGATGAAAGCGGTCGTGCAGCACGGCTACGGCGGGCTCGAGGTCCTCAGTTACGACGACGTGCCCGATCCGACGATCACGCCGCGCGACGTGCTCGTCCGTACCGGCGCCACCGCATTGAATCGGCTCGACATCCTCCAGCGGGAAGGGCCACCGCTCTTGCCGGGCTTCTCCTTACCCCATATCGCCGGGATGGACGTCGCCGGGACGGTCGTCGCGGTTGGCGATGAGGTCGAGTCATTGGGCATCGGCGACCGAGTCGTGCTGAATCCGTCGTTGCGTTGCGGGACATGCGACCGCTGCCTGCGCGGCGACGACGGTTTGTGCGGAGCGGTACGAGTCATTGGCGCAACGTGCCCAGGTGGCTACGCCGAACTATGCGTTGCGCCGGCCGATCACGCATACAAGCTTCCCACGGGCATCAGTTTCGAGCACGCGGCCACCGTTCCGACTGTTTATTCGACGGCGTGGCACGGACTCGTCGCCGTCGCTCAATTGCGAATCGGCGAGACGTTGCTTGTCCACGGCGCCGGAAGTGGCGTCTCGATCGCCGCGATCCAGATTGCCAAACGCTGTGGCGCTCGGGTCATCGTGACGTCGCGTTTCGACCGCAAGCTCGAGCTCGCATTGCAATTCGGCGCGGACGCTGTTGTCAATATCGCGTCACAAGATCTCGCCGACGCCTGCCGGAAACTTACCGACGGAGAGGGCGTCGACGTGGCGTTCGACCATGTCGGCCCCGCCCTGTTCCAACAGACGATTTTGGCCCTGCGGCCACGCGGTCGACTCGTGTTCTGCGGTTCAACGACGGGCCGGGAAGCGACTTTTGACCTTCCGTACACATATCACTTCGGCATCTCGCTGCTCGGTTCGGACCCCTACCGCACCGAGGAGTTCGGCAAGATGCTCAAGTTCTATTGGGAGTCCGAATTCGATCCCATCATCGACTCGCGCTTTTCCCTCAGCGACGCGGCTGCTGCACAATCACGCATGGAAAGCGACGAAATCGTCGGCAAGGTGCTACTTCTGCCGTGAACGACACGGCATCGCCGGTTGCCTCTCCGGCACATATCTGGACCCTCACAAATGGATTCACGGCCTACTTCGCTGTCCTCGCCGCCGACGAATTAGGCGTGTTCCGTGCATTGGCTGAGGCGCCCGCCTCCCTCAACGAGCTCGCGCGCCGATGTGGAGCAGACCGCGGGCGCCTCCTTGCGCTTCTCGGCGGGAACATCGCCGCTGGCGTCCTCGAACGGGACGGAGACGATTTCACTCTCTCGGCGTTCGCCGCCGCCTATCTCGTCTCCGGAAAACCGGGCTACCTCGGCGCACTCTTGCGCCATTCGCCCGGTCCAGTTGAGAATTGGCCAGCACTTGCTGCGACCGTTCGCGGCGAGCCGCCAGTGCGAGACGTGAGCCTCGACGACGTCGGCTTCCTCGCCGATCTCGTCGAAGCCACGTTCCCATCGCAGATCGCGACCGCACGTGCCGTGGTCGACTCGTTGCTAGACGGGAGGCTGCCCGCAACGGCGCGAACGCTCGATCTGGGAGCGGGCGCGGCACCCTGGACGATCGCCGTCCTTGAGCACCTTCCAGATGCGCGCGGAGTGGTCAACGATCTCCCCGCCGTCATGCCCGTCGCAGAGCGCCACTTACGAGAGCACGGTCTGCTCGACCGCGTGTCAATGCATGTCGGGGACTACTGGCAAGTCGACTTGTCGGCCGATTCCTTCGATCTCGCCATCCTCGCCCACGTGTGCCGGGCCGAAGGCGACGAAGGCGCGACAGCACTCGTGGCCAGGGTCGCCGAGCGGCTCGTGCCCGGTGGAGTGATCCTGCTTGCCGAATATCTCCTCGACGATGACCTCAGCGGCCCAAGTCAGGCGCAGCTGCTCGGCACGACGATGATGGCAAATACAGAACGCGGCGGCACGTTCACTCGCTCCCAAGCGTGCACGTGGTTGACGAAGAGCGGGCTCGAAGTGCAAGTAGTCGCTGCCCCCTTGCCTCCGACGACTGTCGTCGTCGCTCGGCGGCCGTTCGCGGAGGTCGCCCAATGACCCCGCACGGTTCGAGTGACGAGCGGACGCTTCTCGAACCCGTCGACACACTGATCGTCGGTGCGCTGATTGTCACGATGAATGCTGAACGTGAAGTAGTCGAACAGGGCGCGATCGCGATCCGTGACGGCCGCATCGTCGATATCGGCAATTCGACGAGGATGCGAGCGCGCTACGACGCGGTCGAGTTGATCGACGGCAGCGCCTTCGTCGTCACGCCAGGGCTTGTAAATACGCACATCCACATCACAGGTGAGCCGTTGACGCGTGGCTTCGTTCCCGACGACACGCCGTTCGAGGAGAACGTATTCCAGTGGCTTGTTCCTATCCACGTCGCATACACAGAGGAGGACGAAAAGGTCTCCGCCCAACTGGCAGCGGCAGAAATGCTCTTGTCGGGCACGACGTCGTTCATCGAGGCAGGAACGATTCGCTTCCTCGACGCCGTCATCGAGAGCCTCGACGAGATCGGGATCCGCGCAAGGGTCGGACGGTGGGTGTGGGATTTGCCGCCCGAGCCGGTTGAGTGCCGACAGACGACGGCCCAAGCCGTCACCAACCTCGAAGCCGAGCTTGCTCGTTACGGCTCGCGGGGCAAACGCGTCGAGGCTTGGTCGATGGTGATCGGCCACACGACGTGCAGCGACGACTTGTGGAGGGCGGCACGGCGGCTCGCTGACGAGCACGACACGGGCGTGAATTTTCACATGTCGCCGGCTGCGATGGACCCAGAAGGCTTCCTCGCCAGTTTTGGGCAACGACCGATGGTGCACCTCGACGAGCTTGGGGTCCTCGCTCCGCGCACGGTTCTCGCGCACTGCGTGCACGTCGACGACGAAGAGATCTCCCTTCTTTCGCAGCGCGGTTGCACCGTCGCGCACTGCCCGACGACCGCTCTAAAGGTCGCATACGGCGTCACCCAGATCGGCAAGATCCCCGAGATGCTCGCCTCCGGAGTGAACGTTGCGATCGGCACGGACGGCAACAACGCGTCGAACTACTCAGATCTGATGCGCGCTACTTATCTGGTCGCGGGACTGTTCAAAGACGCCCGCCGCGACCCTCGTATGATCCCAGCCGAGCTCGCGTTCGAGATGGCGACGTTGCATGGCGCTCGCGCACTCGGTCTCGAAGATGAAATCGGATCGATCGAGGTGGGAAAGCGCGCTGACCTCGTCCTTCACGACCGGCGTCGGCCTGAATGGACGCCCTTGTTGAACGTCGCCAATCAACTCGTCTATGCGGCGGATGGTCGAGGAGTTCACACGGTCTTCGTCGACGGCGAAAAAGTGGTCGACAACTATCGGCTGACCACCATCGACGCTGGCGCGCTGTACGAGCGGGCGCAGCGAGCAGGTGAAGCCATCGTCGCACGCAGCGGTCTCCCCGATCGTCGCAAGTGGCCGACGAATCGAGCGCCAGCGTAAAGCGGGCAGAGCCGCACATCCTCAGCGTGGCCAGGTCGTCTTTCATTGCGTGACGCCATCTTGTATAGGTTGAACCGGGTTAGGCGCGTTGCTACCGTAATGATCAGGGCGAGCGATACCCGAGATCGAGTTCTGGGGGCATTCAATGAGTGTTCGTACGGATGTGGCCCCTCCGCTCAGCGGCGAAGATCTCTGCGGACGGTTCATCGACGAGGACGCCGCGGCCGGGATCTTCCGGGTGCGACGCAGCGTCTATCGCGATGACGCAGTCTTCGGAGCCGAACGCGAACGCATCTGGGGCCGCTGCTGGCTCTACCTCGGCCACGCCAGCGAACTGCCCAACCCCGGTGACTACAAGGTGCGTTCACTGGGCGGCCGTGAGCTCATCTTCCTTCGAGATGTGCACGGCACGATCCGCGCCTTCCTCAACGCCTGCCCTCACCGCGGCACTGCCGTCTGCCGAGAGCGCGAAGGCAACGCGCGGCGGCTTCGCTGCTTCTACCACGCATGGACGTTCGACACGGAGGGCAAACTCGTCTCACTCCCCTCGCCAGAGGCCTACCCTGAGGGTTCCGAGTTCCGTGATCGCCTCGGACTGCGTCCCGTGCCCCATCTCGACGTCTTGCGAGACTTCGTATTCGTCTGTTTCGATCCCGACACCCCGACCCTCGACGAGTATCTCGGCCCGGCCGCTGATTACATCGAACTCGTCGCGGACCATTGCGCGGCAGGTATGCGCGTCCTTCCAGGCACACAGCAGTACACGTCACGGGCGAACTGGAAGCTCGGCGTCGAGAACGCGATGGACGGCTATCACTTCGCCCCAAGCCACATCACCTTCCTCGAGTACCTACAGAGCACCGGGTTCACGACGTCCGAAGGCGGCAAGGGGCGCATCCTTCCGAACGGTCACGTCGTCGGCATCCAAAGCGGTCACAGCGGGCGGATCGGCCTCGACTGGGAACCACGCTTCGGCGAGGCGGAAAAGGCCCGCATCAAAGAGAACCGCAGCCAGTTGTTCGCACGCCTCGATAAAGAGCGCGCTTCACTCATCGCCGACAACAGCAGAACACTGTTCATGTTCCCGAATTTGTTGCTCTTCGACATCGAGGGGATATCGATCCGACTGCTCGAGCCCGTCGCACCGGGCCTGACGGCGATTTCGGCTTTCGCCCTCGCGCCCGTAGACGAACCCCCCGAGGCCGTCGATCTGAGGCTCAAGACACTCGTGAGCTTCATTGGGCCGGGTGGACTCGCGACGCCCGACGACCTCGAGGCGCAAGAGGCGATCCAGCGCGCGATCGAGTCGACCGCTCGCGACCCACGTGCGGGTGTCGACTGGAACGACGTCTCGCGAGGAATGGCGACCGAGGCAGCAGGCGAACCGATTCGCTCTATTGACGAGGGCCGCGTGCGGGCGTTCTGGCGCCAGTGGAACAAGTTGATCCAGGAGCCACAACGACTATGAGCGCGATCACCGAGCAACGCCGGATCGAGGAAGTCACCCGCCAAGAGGTCGAAGACTTCCTCTTCGATGAAGCCGCGACGCTTTCGGCATGGCACTGGGACGAATGGCTCGCCCTTTTTGAACCTGGCGGACGATACGAAGTTCCCACGTTCGACGCTCGCGGTCGATCGGGGCGCGAGGCTCAATACTTCATCGCCGATGACTGGGACCTTGTCCAGGCGCGGATCACGAGGATGAAGAGCAAACAAGCTCACGCCGAGAATCCGCCATCACACACTCACCGACTGATCAGCAACGTTCAATGTGCGACCACGGACTCGGAGACACTCGAGGTCCGCGCCAACTTCATCGTCCATCGAATGCGCGACGGACTGCTCGACCCATACGTCGGCCGCTACGAGCACACCCTCGTGCTCATCGACGGTGCGCTCCGCTTCCGGCTGCGACGGGCCGTGCTCCTCACCGAGGCGGTGCGACCGGGCACACGATTGAGTTTCATCCTTTGACGAGTCAACACGGGCGCGCCAGGCCCCCGGGAGAGGAAGACACGTGACGACGGAGCGGAAGCGGGCACCCTTCGGGTTTGAATACGCCCGCCTTGAGGTGCCGAACGTCAGGGAAGCGACGGACTTCTACGAGTACAACGTCGGCCTCACGGTTGTCGATGCCGACGCCGACCGAACGACGTTGCGCGCCGACATCGAGCACCACTGCATCGAACTGCGCGAGAACCCGTCGCTCAGCGAGTTCAAAGTCCTCGCGCTCGGCTTCAGTGCTGAGGACCAGGCGGCACTCGTGGATCTAAAAGAGCGCGTCGCCGCTTCGGATCGCCAGATTCTCCCGATTGACGACGGAATGAAGCCGTTTGTCACCGACGGGTTCGCGACGGTGGATCCGAACGGTTTCACGATCGAGATCGTGCACGAATTCCAGGTTTTCGCCGAGCCCCCGTATGTCGAGATCCGCCCGCTCGACATCGTCCATCCTTTCCTTGCCACTCCCCATTTCGACGAGTCGCTCGAGTTCTACACCGGGGTGCTCGGGTTCCAGGCTTCCGACTTCATCGCCTTCCAGAGCGCGTTCTTGCGCGGCGAGGACCGATACCACCACTCGATCGCGATGAGGCGGGCCGAGACGACCGAACTCGCGCACATCGCGTTCCGGATGAAGAGCTTCGACCACGTCATGCGCGGTTTCGCCAAAGCGCGTTACAAGGGCATCGGGACGGGGCCGGGGATCGTCAACCATTCGGCGTCGGAATCGATCGCTTTCTACATGGAAGTCCCTCGGTTTGGGCCGCTCATCGAACTCTGCGACGGCCACATCGTCTTTTCACCCGAGCAGCACGAGACCCACGTCCCAAGGCGGATGTCCGCCGATCCGCGCAACATCGACGTCTGGCGAGCGGCTGCCGACGATTGGGGCCTTCGTTAGCGGCATGCCCATCGAAGGGAGCGTCGACTCGGCGACGCTCGTCGACCTGCTTTCTGGGGCCGTGGCGATCCCGAGCCCTGCGGGGTCAGAACTCGCCCTTGCCGAGTGGCTCGCCGAACGACTCGAGTCGCTCGATTCGAAACTGACGTGCGAGCTCGATCGTTTCGCCCCAGAACGGGCAAACCTCGTTTGCCGCGACCACGACGCGCGTCCGGGCGGCCTCGTCGTCTACAGCCATCTCGACACGTCGCTGAGCGGCGACCCCATATTCGATCGAGCGATCACCGCGAGCGATTCCGAGTTCGGATTCGCACGAGACGGCGACACGCTCAGCGGGCCGGGCGTAGCGGTCGCAAAAGGACCAGCGGTTGCCGCGATGCTCGGGTTCATCGCCGCCCGCCAAATGCTCGACTCGAGTGAACGCTCGAGCGCAACGCTGCTCTTGGCCGCTGGGGGTACGCACCGCGCCGCTCCGCGCGAGGAGGCGATCCTTCCGGGGGCGCCGGCGCGCGGGGCGGGCGAAGGCGTCCGCCAGTTTTTGCGCGATCACAGTCCGGAAGCCGCCCTCATCGCGAAGGCCGGCCCAGTCGCGGTGCTTCATGAGGAGCCGGGCTTCGCCTACCTTGTGGTCGAGGTCTCCGGTCCGTCTGGGCTGGTGATGGCGCGCAGCGAGGCGGTGCGCGACGGTGGCGCGCCGGCGGCGGCGGGCGCGGCGGTTCGAGGAGTCGAGCGTTTCCGGAGCCGCTTCATCGAGCGCGCGCTTCCCGACGATGCACAGGCCGGACGCGAAGTCGGGGTAGGCGCGTGCTGTGCTGGAGCGCCTTACAAGGCAGATCTGTTTGGAGGCCTCCTCGAGCTCTACGTCTACGTCGTGCTCGGACCAAACGACGATCCGGCGAATGTGAGGGTAGAAATCGAAACGGCAGTCGCCGAATCGCTCGTCGAGGACGGAAGGGGGCAATTCTCGGTGCGCGCCACGCTCCTCGACAGCGCCACCTCGGCGCGAACGGATCCTGCGTCCCCCATCGCCGAAATCGCTACAGAGGCGTGGAAGTCGGCGCACGGAGCTTCACCACCTCCGCTCCACGGTTGGACGGGATCCAGTGACGGCGTGCTGTTCCGTTCATCGGGAATCGACACCGTGCGGCTCGGCCCACCACCGATATCAGCCGCTGCCAGCGTCGAGGCGCTCTCGCTTCGCGACCTCGTCGAGTTCGCCCAGCTCTACGCCGAGATCGTCGCCCGCTTCGCACGAAAAGGAAACGAGCGCTCTTCAATAGGGGCGCCCATTTAATGGTGGAGTTCGATCAGCGGTGATCTCGCCCTGCGAGATATCATTTCGCCATAGTGGTCTGAGCCGACGGCCGGTCGGTTGATGCTGGCTCCGCGGCAGCGAGCTAGGAGGGGGATCCGTTGACTTCCGAGCGACCCGTGATCGAGTTCGACCACCACGCACACGACTTCGCGGCAAACGAGACCTACCGGTCGTTGAGGGAACGCTGCCCCGTCGCTTGGACCGAGACATACGGTGGCTACTGGATCCTCAGCCGCTACCAGGACGTCGCCAATGTCGCTCGCAACGACGCAACCTTCTCCTCGGCGCGCGACGCCGGGGGCCACGGAGGGATTGTCATCCCGGAATGGTCGACGACCACCTCGATCCCGCTCGAACTAGATCCAACCGAGCAGATGCCGTACCGCAAGATGCTCAACCAACTGTTCTCGCCGGCCGTCGTCGAAAACCTAAAACCGCTCATCGCCGATCTGACGACGACGACCATCGACGCGTTCATCGAGCGCGGCGAGTGCGACTTCATCAACGAGCTGACAGGCCCGGTGCCCGCGCTCGTCACAGTGCACCTGCTCGGATTGCCAGCTGGGTACGCGGAGCGATTCGCCCGCGCGGTCCACGACGTCTTCGGTTCAGCGCCGCTGACCGAGCGTGCCAAACGAGGTGTTACTGGGATGACGTGGATTACCGAGCGGATTCTCGAGCAGGTCAAGCTGCGACGTGACGACCCCGGCGACGACGTCATCAGTTTTCTGTGTGCGCAGCAGATGGAGGGCGAGCCGCTCAGCGACGAGGTCGTGGTGTCGATCGCCAAGCTCATCGTCGGTGGAGGGATGGACACGACGACATCGCTCACCGGCCAGACTCTCGTTTGGCTCTCCGAACACTCCGATACCCGCCAGCGCCTGATCGACGAGCCCGAGTTGCTCGTCCCGGCCACCGACGAGTTCCTCCGCGTGTTCGCCCCCTCGCAGTCGATGGCGCGCACGGTGACCGAGTCTGTCGAGCTCGGCGGCTGCAAGATGGCGCCCGGCGACCGTGTCTTGCTCCCCTGGGTGGCGGCGAACTTTGACGATTCCGTGTTCGATCGCCCGGACGAAGTCATCCTCGACAGGGAACGCAACCGGCACCTGTCTTTCGGCATCGGCTTCCACCGGTGCGTCGGCGCGCACCTCGCGAAGGCAATGTTCCAAGAGATGATGATCCAAGTCCTCCGCCGGCTCCCGGATTACCGCGTCCTCACCGACCAGCTTGTGCCATACGCATCACACGGCAATCAGACCGGATGGGATGTTGTGCCGGCGGAGTTCACTCCCGGACCGCGCCTCGCAACCGCCGCCGCCTGAACTCTCATTGGGTTCCCGGGAACAGCTGTAGCTGCCGCCCAGATAGCGCGACGAACTACGAGCCGAGCGCCTCGAGGCGTCGATGCAGGTAGGACAGGATCAGCAAGTGCTTCTCGGTGTCGAGCCGCATCATCTCGACGAGGAGGAGCCAGAGTGTGTCGTGTCGAACGGGGCGTAATTCGCGAGCTAGCTCCTTCAGGCTCGTCGCATCCTCGCGCTCCAGCTCCAAAAAGCGCGCCGTTTGCTCGAGCAACGCGGGGCGCTCCTCGACTGGAGGAGTGGGCGGTGGCGGTACCTGCGCGTCGGTGCCGGGTGCGCTGCCGTCACGCGCGTCCGCACCGAGCCGCTCGAAAAAGGCGTGATGACGTCGCTCGTCGGCGATGATCAACTCGAGTAGGAAACGGGTACCGGGATCGACTGTTGCTTCGGCGAGTTTTGAATACTCCTCGAGCACGTAATTCTCATCCCGGACGTGGCTCGAGAAGGCGTGACTGACGACCACCCACCACTCGTCGCTCTGGTGTGCCATGAGACCCTCGCCGTCTTGTATATCGAGATGCTATCCCGCCATCTGCTTGACGCTCTGGCCGCTGCACAGTAGCGTCGGCACTCGCCTGCGGCCGACGATCACCGTCGCTGGCCGAGACACGACGCTTGCAGCCGGTCTCTTTCGGCGATGCGATACCTCTCGTCGCGAGAGCCCGTAGACGAGGAGGATCGCGATGCCCCGCACGTTGACGGAACCCCGTTGGACACACGTCGCCATTCCGGTGACAAACCTCGAGAAGTCAATCGAGTTCTACACTTCGCTCACACCGCTCGTCGTCGTGGCGCACAACGAGGACGAGAACGGGCACGGAGTGTGGCTCTCGAACGACAAGCAGGTCGAAACCCCGCTCGTCCTCGTCCTCGCCGAATTCATTCCCGAGGTGGCCGCCCGATTCAGCATCGAGCCGGGCAAGCCGCACCCAACGCTCTCCCCGTTCGCCCACATCGGGATCGAGCTGCCGAACAAAGAAGACGTCGACGCCATCGCCGAGCGCGCCCGAAAGATGGGCGTGCTCGAGTGGGAGCCGGTGATGATGGCCGCGCACATCGGCTACATCTGCTCGGCCAAGGATCCCGACGGCAACATCGTCGAATTCTCCTGGAATCAGAAAGTCTTCTCGAAGATCCAGGAGCTTTGGGGCTCAGCCGACTAGTGGGATTTCGGGCGAGCGTGTCTCGAAGAACGCGATGACGTCGGTCGAAAGCCAGAGAGCGCTCGTCGGAAGAACGAGCCGCTTCATTCGCGAGGATTGGGACGCGGGGATCTTTCGGGTCTACCGCGACGCTTTCCGTAGCCAAGAGGTCTTCGAGCGTGAGCAGGAGACGCTTTGGAGCGACGGTTGGCTTTTCCTCGGTCACGCAACCGAGCTCGTGAAACCTGGCGACTACAAGGTTCGCAAGCTCGGCGGCCGGCCGCTCATCTTCCTTCGCGATGTAAACGGCGTCATCCGCGCCTTTCTCAACAGCTGTCCTCATCGTGGCACCACAGTCTGCAGAGAAGAAGAAGGCAATGCGCGACACCTGCGCTGCTTTTACCACGCTTGGACTTTCGACACCGAAGGACGACTCGTCTCGCTCCCCTCGCCAGACGCTTACCCGGATAGCGATGATTTCCGCTCGCGCCTCGGTCTACGTCCAGTTGCCCAGCTCGAAATCTTGCGCGACTTCGTGTTCGTGTCCTTCAATCCCGACGCGCCGCCGCTAGCTGAATACCTCGGTCCGGCCGCAGAGTTCATCCATCTCGTCGCCGATCAGTCGGCAGTCGGAATGCGCGCGCTAGAAGGGACCCAGCGCTACACGGCACGGGCCAATTGGAAGCTCCTCGTCGAGAACGCCATGGACGGGTACCACTTCGCCCCGAGCCACGTGACATTCCTCGAATACTTGAAGCGCACCGGCTATACGACGTCGGACGCGGTCAGCTCGGTGAGCTTGTGTGGCCGACATCTCGGCTCGATTCAACCGGGCCACGGAGGTCGGATCGGCCTCAGTTGGGAACCTCGCTTCGGTGAGGCCGAACGCGAGCGGACAGAGCGCAATCGAGCGGAGATCTTCGAACGCCTCGGCGAAGAGCGCGGACACCTTCTCACCGACGGGTTCCACGTCCTCTACATGGTGCCGAATCTGATCCTGTTCGACATCGAGAGTGTGTCTGTGCGCATGCTCGAGCCCGTCGCTCCCGGTGTCACTGAGGTGAGTGCGTGGGCGCTCGCCCCGGTCGACGAACCGGCCGAGGCGAGCGCGCTTCGCCTCAAGACGCTGGTCAGCTTCATTGGCCCGGGCGGATTGGCAACGCCCGATGACCTCGAGGCACAAGAGGCGATCCAGCGCGGGGTCGCCGCCACTGCCGGCGATCTGCGCGACGGCATCGATTGGAACGATGTCTCGCGAGGCATGGACGACGAGGCGGCGGGGAGACCGTTGCGAACGATCGACGAAGCAGGCATCCGCCACTTCTGGCGCCACTGGGACGATGCGATCTCCGGCTCGGAAACCTCCGGAAAGCGGCTCGCTGCGCTTTCTTGATCCGGCTCCTTAGTCGTTCGCCGCAGGCCCCTCGACAGGTTCCACCCACCAGCTCACGCTCGACGTAAAGGGATCGCACTCAAGAAAGGAAGCGGGAACATCAGGTAAAGGTCAACACCGGTTTGATGACAGCACCTTTCGCGCTTGCCTCGAGCGCTCGGTTGATCTCCTCGAACGGGAAGTATTCGATCAACTCGTCGGCCGGGAACCTTCCCGAGCGATAGAACTCGACCAGTTGTGGAAGAAAGACTTCCGGGACACTGTTCCCGGCGATGATTCCCGTCACGGTGCGGCCATTGAGAACCGTCCGCCAGTCGAGAACGAGATCGGCGCTCGGTCCTGCGCCGATCACGGCAAACGTGCCGCGCGTATTGAGCGCGGCGACACCGCTGCTCACAACATCGGCAATGCCGGTCGTGTCGAGGGCGAAGTCGAGTCCGGCCGGCACCGTTTCGGCGAGCAGGTCGGCGAGATCGGACCCGCCATCGACCGTGTGGGTCGCCCCGAATCGCTTGGCGAGCTCGAGTCGCGTCGGGATTACATCGACCACAATGATTGGCGTGCAACCGACGAGCGAGGCGGCCGCGATGGCAGCGGCACCGACTGCGCCTGCACCGAAAATCGCGATGCTCGAACCGCCAGTCGGTCGAAGCGCGTTGAGCACTGCACCAGCACCGGTTTGGAATCCGCACCCAAACGGCCCGAGCGGCCGCATGTCGAGGGAAGAGTCAATGCGCACGACGCTTCGCTCAGTGACGACGGCGTGGGTGGCAAAGGAAGACTGGCCAAGAAAGTGTCCAGCGACGGAATGACCGGCCGATGAGATCGCGCTTGTCCCATCTGGGCGACGGCCGGAAAAGTTCAGCAAGTTGAATCGGTCGCAATAGGAAACCTGGCCCCGAAGGCAGCGCGGGCAAGATCCGCACGACGTGAACGTCATCAGCACCGAATCGCCGGCCGTCGCCTTCGTCACGGCTTCGCCGACCGCCTCGACGATCCCCGCGCCCTCGTGACCAAGCACGGCCGGTGGATTCGCCTCGGCAAGAGCGTGCTCGTCGGTGCGGCAGACGCCGACGCTGACGAGCCGCACGAGCAGCTCATTCGGCCGCGGCGCGTCGAGCTCGACGTCCTCGATTTCAAGCGGTCCGCCGCGTTGTCGCAGTACAGCCGCCCTTGCGTGAGTCTTCAAACTCAGAACCTTCCACAATGCATGACGCGATCTTGACTACCGGGACGGGGCGGGTCAACATTCGCCCATGGCCGAGATGACCTACGACCGACTCTTCGTCGGCGGCGAATGGCGTCCGTCTCGCTCTGGCGAAACCTTCGCCGACATCGACCCGGGGACGGGCGCGGTCATCTCCGAGATCGCCCGCGGCACAGCGGACGACGTCGAAGACGCGGTCGCAGCCGCACGTGCCGCCTTTCCCGATTGGTCACGCAGGTCGCCAACCGAGCGGAGCGCGCTCATGCGGCGCTGGGCGGAGCTCATCCGGACCAACGCCGAGGAGCTCGCAAAGATCGAAGCGCGCGACGTCGGCAAACCGCTCTCCGCGGGGCGGATGAACATCGGCATCGCTGCCGGGAATCTCGAGTACTCGGCCGGCCTCGCAGACATGGTGATCGGAGCGACCCTGCCCTCCCGCTCACCTGACCACACCGGCCTCACTTGGAGAGAGCCTTGGGGCGTTTGCGCCATGGTCCTTGCTTGGAACGTGCCGGCGATCATGCTCTGCTCCGGTGTCGGGCCGGCGATCGCCGTCGGCAACACCGTCGTCATCAAACCCTCCGAGCTCGCTCCCCTCGTTTCGCTCGCGCTCACCGACCTTGCCGCGCAAGCCGGCATTCCTCCTGGAGTCGTGAATCTCGTCTCTGGACTCGGTAGCGAGGCAGGCGTCTCGCTCACTTCACATCGCGGCGTCAACCACGTCTCATTCGTCGGCTCGACAGCGACCGGCCGCGCGGTGATGAAGGCGGCAGCCGAGAACCTCGTTCCTGTGCGACTCGAACTCGGCGGGAAGTCGCCGAACGTCGTCTTTGCTGACGCCGACCTTGACCGAGCGATTCCAATCATCCTTGACTCGATCACCGAGAACGCCGGGCAGAACTGTTACGCGGGCTCGAGACTTCTCGTCGAGCAAACCGTCTATGACGAAGTCGTCGAGCGAATCGCCGACGCGAGCACAAAAATCCAGCTCGGGCTGTGGGACGAGGACCTCGACATGGGCCCGTTGATCACCGAGTCTCAATACCGTCGGGTACTCGGCTACATCGAATCCGGCGTTGCCGAGGGCGCTCGGATGGTGACCGGCGGCATCGCGCACGACGATCGACTCAGCTCCGGGTGGTTCGTGAAGCCGACAGTGTTCGACAGAGTCGACGCCAGCATGAAAATCGCTCGCGAAGAGGTTTTCGGCCCTGTCCTCGCGGCTCAACCTTTTCGCAACACAGCCGAGGCGCTCGACCTCGTCGACTCCGCTCCTTACGGCCTGCTTGTCAGCATCTGGACGAACGACCTCTCCCGCGCCCTTCACGTCGCTCGTGAGGTCCGATCAGGCCAGGTGTCGATCAATGAGTTCGCCAACTCCTACATCATCGGGCTCCCCTTCAACGTCGCGAAGGAGAGCGGGTTCAACCACGGCGGCGGGTACAACGCCGTCAACGAGTACACCCAAGAAAAGGCCGTAACGATCCGGATCTTCGAGCGATGAGCCCGATCAGCGCTTGCGACGTGTGGTGACGAGGATCGCAGTCGGCATCGAAAAGGCCTCGCGCCTGGGCTCAGAGTCGAAAGTCGCCGACTGCCAGTACAAGCGGCGCTAACAAATGCGGATCGCATCGGTCACCCCGATCCCGGTCACGGTTGCGATGGAGCGCGAACCGCTCTCGTACTGCTACGTCCGCGTCGAGAGCGATGATGGCCTCGTCGGATACGGTGAAGTCTGCGACAGCTTCGGCTGCACGTATGCGGGGATTGTCGCCAAGGCGATCGAGGACGCCTTTGCACCGCTCGTCGTTGGAGAAGAGCTCGTCGCAGTGGAACCTCTCGCCGAGCGCATGCGCCTGTTCACGAGGCGGCGATTAGGTGATCAGTGGATCGCCTCACAGGCGCGCAGTGGCGTCGAGATCGCGCTGTGGGATCTGCTCGGCCAGTCGACGAAGTCGCCGGTGAGCGCACTGCTCGGTCGCGTCCGCGACCGCGTCGAGGTCTATGCCTCACATACCTTCCTCGAAGAGGGCGACCCGGCTTGGCACCTCGAACGGCTCACCCCCTTGCTCGAGCGCGGCGTGACGATGGTAAAGGTGCGCATCGGTCCCAAGTGGCATGAAGACCTCCGCGTCCTCGAGCAGCTGCGCAATGGTCTTCCCTCAGACGTGGACCTGATGATCGACGGCAGCGAGATTTTCACCGTCGCGACCGCGATTGAGGTGGCCAAGCGGCTCGAGCGCCTCGACGTTCGCTGGTTCGAGGAGCCGATCCCCCAATCCGAACGCGCCGGGATCGAAGAATTGACGCGCCGCTCGCCGGTCACGATCGCCTATGGCGAGCATCTCTTCGGCGTCGAAGACACGCTCGAGGCGTTGCGACATGGCCATGTCGGCGTGCTGCAGCCGGACGCCGCGACGAGCGGAGGGATCGCCGAGACGCGAGCGATCGCCCGGCTCGGGGCTGCCTTTGGCGCCCGTGTGGTGCTTCATCACGCAGCCGGACCGGTGTCGCTCGCCGCCAATCTTCATGTTGCGGCATCGGTGCAAGGAGTTCGTGCCGTCGAGTATTCCTACGTGCTCGCCGAGGGCTGGACGCTCGGAACAGGCGCCGCGCTCGGCATCGATGAAGTTGTCGATGGGTGTCTCGCAGTGCCCGATTCGCCGGGGCTCGGAGTCGGGCTCGACGAGGCACTCGCACGCCAGCATCCCTACCGCATCGATCCGAAGCGTGTCGCCGGGTCGCGCGCCGGGTTACCCGATCGGTTCATCGGCGACAGGTGACGGCAGTTCGCCCGGTCCGCGAAGAGAAAAGAGGAGTTGGTGCGACGTGATCGCTGAAAGTGGAGCCAGCGCGGCGAGTAGTAGCGCGTTCGACCCCTCGCGCCCGTTCAACGGGCCGAAGGGCGCCCACATGTCGGATTTCAGCCCGGAATATATGGAGTATCTCGAGGGATTCGTCCTCGACGATCTCAACTATGTGCCTCAGCGCATCCTCAACCAGCTCCGTCTCTTAGAGCCGATCGTCGAAGGCATGGAGATCAACCAACTCGAACATTCGTTGCAGACCGCGACTCGCGCCGAGCGTGACGGGGCCGACCTCGACATCGTCGTCGCCGCACTTGTCCACGACGTCGGAAAGACGATCTCGAACGCCAATCACCCCGCGATTGCCGCCGAGATGGTGCGGCCCTGGTTGAGCAAAGAGGCGTATTGGGTGATCCGTGTTCACCAGGACTTCCAGGGCATCCACTATTTCGCTCGCATGGGACTCGACCCGATGATGCGCCTCAAGCACAAGGATCACCCGTGCTACGAGCTCGCCGAGCGGTTCGTCGACGGGTGGGACAACATGGCCTTCGACCCGGATTACGACTCCTACCCCCTCGAACACTTTGAGCCGCAGGTCATCGAGGTCTTTTCCCGGCCGCCGCGGCGCTCGGACTAAACCCTCGCCGAGGAACACGCGTTCGGGGCGGCTGCGGGAAACCGGCGCCGGCGTTTCGCCTTCGTGGATGGCATCTCGCCATGGTTGACCTGACGGGGCGGCGGCGATACGTTCTCGCTAATTCCGACACTCGTCATTCGAGGCGAGACCCACGGGGGGAACAGGCGGGGCGACGGTCCGCAGATGGGCCGGAACTCCCAACTGCAAGTGGAAGAAGGGAGTCGAGAAGTGGGGAAACATCGACTGAACGCGCGTCTTCTCGCGTGTGCCGTTGTCGCGTTAGGCATCGTCGTCGGAACGAGCGGGGTGTCTGCGGCGTCACAGCACCATGCCAGCGGTCCGCCGTTGGCCGGAGGACCGTGGGGGTGGCCGGGCACTCCGAAGACGGGTTACCTGCCCCCGAACGAACCGGCGATTCACAAAGGTCTGCCGGTAAAGATCGGGCTCATCACCGCCGGGCCAGTGACCGATCACGGGTACTACGAAAGCGAACTTACGGTGATCGACCAGTTCGTGAAGAAGTATCACTGGGCTAAGCCGATCATCGACGACGACGTATCTCCGGCGGACCCGGGCACGGTCGCGGAGGCCCTGTGCCAGCAAAAAGTTGACCTCGTCATTATCGGTGAGAGCGAGCTGGCGGCGGCAGCCCCGGCGGCGCGCTCGTCGGTCTGCAAAGGCGTGCCGTTCATCGCTTACGCGAGCTACGGCACGATGCCGCCTTCGGCCTACTACTACCTCGCGACGGACTTCCCGGACCCGCAGTCCTATGTGACGGGTGTCGCGATGGGGCTGTGGCTGAAGCAGCATCACGAGACGAGAGCCGGATTCGTTGCCGGCCCGGCACTGTCGTTCACCGAGCGGCCGGCGCGGGGCTACCTCGCCGGGATGCGCTCGGTCGTCCCAAGTGCAACGCTCGACGCCGTCTACACCGGTGACTTCAACGCATCGGGCCCGGCGATCACCGCAGCACAAGCGATGTTGACGTCGGGGATCCAGCTGATCTTCCCGTACCTCGGCGGGGCGCTCTTCCCGACGGCGAGTTACATCATCGCCCACGGCGGTGCGACGATCAGCGACGGTCTCAACTCTTGCAAGGCGCTCGGCGTGAGCTTCGCGATCCGCCAGGTCTACGACCCGGGCTATTACCTCGCGTATCCGCTCCAGCAATTCGCTACCGGGACGATGAGAGTCGGCGTCGTAAAGAAGTTCAACTTCGGGATCACCCCGATTCCGACGGTGCAGTTCTGCGTAGTCGGTGGCGTGCAGTCCAACACGACGCTCAACAAGCTCGAGACTGAGATTGGGCACCACAAGCTGAACGTCACGAAGATCATCAACGCCACACCGCAGCCCTCTTAAGCACGAAGCGAAAGGCGCCGGCGGACGGGAAAGTGCCGCACCGTCCGCCGGCGTCGCCGCCTCCCGAAGCCGGGAACGTACGACGAGAATGGTCGCGTTCACGCCCGATCGGGTGGTGAGATCGTCCCCCAGCGAAAGACCGCCTTTGGAACCGGCAACGTCGAAGCACGGTGAGCACTTTGCAGTAGAGCTACTCGGCATCACGAAGCGTTACGGCAACGTCGTTGCCTGCAAGGGTGTCAACCTGTCGGTGAGCCGCGGCGAGATCCACGGTCTTCTCGGTGAGAACGGTGCGGGCAAGACCACCTTGATGAAGGTGCTGATCGGCCTGGTGCCCTCCGACGGCGGCGAGATCCACCTCGGCGGTCGACCGATTGTCGTCAAGGATCCCGTCCACGCCGCGACGCTCGGCTTGGCGATGGCGCAACAGCACTTCAGCCTCGTTGAGCGCCTCCGCGTCTGGGAGAACATCGCGCTCGCGCATCGCGGGCGACTTCACAAGCGAGGAGCCGTGCGGGCCGTAGCGGAGATCGCCGAACGATACGGTCTCAGCGCCGATCCCGATGCGCGAGTTGAAAACCTCACCGTCGGACAGCGTCAACACGTCGAACTGATCAAGTGCCTGACACTCAAGCCCGAGGTGCTGATCCTCGACGAGCCGACGTCAGTGCTCACCGCCAGCGAGTCACACGAGCTGTTCAGCGTGCTCCGCCAGGTCGTCGATCATGACGGGCTCGCCGTGATCCTCATCAGCCACAAGCTCGACGAGGTCCTGCAGGCAACCGATCGCGTCACCATCATGCGCGACGGAACGGTCGTCAATTCGCTCGAAACCTCCGACGCCGACGCGCACCAGCTGGCAAGGGCGATGGTCGGCCGCGAGGTTCTGCTCCGCGCTGAATTGGCGGCGGTCGGGCTGGTCGAGGAGGCCGACGCCGCTACGGATGCGCTCTCTGGCGCGCTCGCCGAGGTCGTCAGCGCGTCAGTTCGCCCGGACCTCGCACTCCGTCTCGAAGACGTCAAAGTGCTCGGCCACGACGGCCGCCCGTTGCTCGACGGTTTCTCCGTCGAGGTGGGACGGGGTGAGATCGTCGGAGTTGCCGGCGTTGAGGGAAACGGACAGGCTGCGCTTGGAGACCTGATGAGCGGCGTCGTCCCACTCGCAGCGGGGACGATCGAGGTTGGCGGGACGCCGGTAGCCGCGAAGCCAGCGGCGCTCCTCAAGGCGGGCGTTGGCGTCATCCCGGAGGACCGCCACTCCTCGGGATGCGTGCTGCGCATGTCCGTCGAGGAGAACCTCGTCGCGACGGATCTCGACACATTTACGCGTGGACGCGTCCTGCTTTCCCGCCGAAAGATTCGCGAACGCGCGGAGGGGATCATCGCCGCCTTCGATATCGCCACTCCCTCTCCACAAACGTCGATGTCGTCGCTGTCGGGAGGCAACCAACAGCGCGTCGTCGTGGCGCGCGAACTCTCTCGCAACCCGCAAGTCCTCGTCGCGGTGCAGCCGACACGCGGCCTTGATGTCGGTGCCGTCGAGTACATGAGCGAGCAGCTTCGTGCTGCTGCCACTCGGGGAATCGGCATCTTGCTTGTTTCGACCGAGATCGACGAGCTCTTGGCGGTGGCGGACCGTCTCGTCGTCATCCATGCCGGCCGCAATGTCGGAGAGATGGCGCGCGACAAGGTCAACGCCGAGCGCCTCGGGCTCTTGATGGGAGGACACGTCGCGTGAGCGCCGTCGCCTCATGGATCCGTGCAAATCGTGGCGGACTAACCCAGGAAGACGCGACGGCGCTATCGCGCCGGTTCGTCATCGCCCGACTCGTCGGCCTCTACGTCGGCGCCGTGGTCGTCGCGCTTTTCCTGACCGCGATGCTCGTACTCATCGTCGGCCACTCGCCCTGGGGCGTATTCGAGCGCGCTGTACGCCGGGAGCATCTCGAGCCCGGGCACCCTCGGCGAGACGCTCGACGACGCGATCCCGGTGCTGCTCGTCGCGCTTGGAACGCTCGTCGCGGTTCGGGCGGGAATGTTCAACATCGGCCAGACGGGCCAGCTCCTCATGGGGGCAACAGCTGCCGCCTTCATCGCCTTGAAAGTCCACGGACCGGGAGCGCTCGTCTTGTTGATCGCGCTCGTCTGCTCTGTGATCGGCGGCGCGTTGTGGGCAGGTATCGCAGCAGTACTGCGATCGTGGCGCAACATCAACGTCGTCATCTCGACGCTGCTCCTCGGCTACGTCGCGAGCCAGCTGCTCGCGTACATCGTGAGCAATCAGGCGCTGCTCGAAGAGCCGACACCGCCCGGTGGTTTCGCCGGAGGCCTCCCCCAGTCACAACTGCTGTCGAGCAACGTCCGGTTGCCACAGATCTTCGGCCAATACCCGTCATTCGGGGTCAGCCTCGGCGTCGTGATCGCCCTCGGAATGTTCGGCATTCTTGCCGTGCTGCTCGCGAGGAGCCGATGGGGGTTGCGGCTGCGGATGGTGGGGGCCAACCCCGTCGCCTCAAGGCGTTTTGGCGTGAAGGTCGGCGCTATAGCCGGAGGTGCCCTCGTGCTGTCGGGCGCCCTCGCCGGGCTCGCCGGCGGTGTGATGTTGACCGGCAGCGTCTTTCGCATCGAGGCCGGATTCGACAACAACTTCGGCACCGACGGTCTGCTCGCCGCCCTTGTCTGCCGGGATCGGCCCGCCGCGTTGCTTCCCGTGTCCTTTCTTTTCGCGATGATCCGCACGGGTGAGCTCTTCTTGCTTGCCACCGGGGTCCCGAGCTACCTCGGTCAGGTTCTCGAGGGCCTCATCGTGCTCGCCTTTGTCTTCCCCCCGGTGTACATCGAGCGCCGGGAGTGGGCGCGCCGTCTCAAAGCGGCTCGAGCCCTCGTCCTGCGGGCGGCGGCATGAAACACGCGCTGGATGAAGGTCGCTGTGCAGCCGTGCATCGATTCCAAACGGCGGCACCGGCCATCGAAGAGATGCCATTCATGACAAGGGGCCGAAGGTGAGCGTCGTCGACGCCACGATCGTGCTCACGGCGATCGTCAAAGAAAGCGCGCCGCTCATGTTCGGAGCGTCGGGTGAGTATCTCGCCGAACGAGCGGGCACGCTCAACATCTCGATCGAGGGCATGATGCTGAGCGGTGCCTACTGCGCGCTCGTCGGAGCGAGTGCGACGCACTCGACCGTGCTCGGTTTGCTCATCGGCATCGCTGCCGGGCTTGTCGTCGGGACGATCCATGCCAATTTCAGTCACCGTCTGGCGGCGAACACCTTCGTCGTCGGTCTGACGCTGAATGCACTCGCGCTCGGTCTGACGGACTACTTTTCCACTTCGTTTTCTGTCGGTTTCTCGCAGATCGGGCCGACCCGAATCCCGCTCCTCGCGAGCATCCCTGCGGTTGGCCCGTCGTTCTTCGACGAGAGCTGGCCTTTTTATCTCCTGTTTCTCATCGTGCCAACAACTTGGTGGGCGCTCGAGAGAACAACGTGGGGCCTCGAGGTCCGAGCGAGCGGCGAGAACCCGCAAGCCGCCGACTCGACGGGGATCCGAGTCAATGTGCGCCGTCGCCAGACCCTGTACGTGTGCGGTGCCCTCTCCGGACTTGGCGGCGCCTTCCTGTCACTTTCTATCGTCGGCTCGTTCAATCAGGACATGACGGCGGGAATCGGTTACGTCGTCATCGCGGCGGTGATTTTCGGCGGGTGGACGCTTCGCGGAGCGATCCTCGGTTGCATTGTGTTCGGTGCGGCCGAGGCGATGGGACTCGTGCTCCCGACTCTCGGGTATCAGCTGAACGCGCAAGTATTGTTGGCGCTTCCGTACCTCGCCGCGCTCGGGGCGATGATCTTCCTCGCCAAGTCCCATCGAGCGCCCCGGGCACTGGCCCAGCCGTTCGCCCGCGGCATCTCGTGAGCCACGTCGCGAAGCGGGGACATTCACCGTTTCGGCTCAATTCCCGGCTGGCGGCAAACTCGTTCCGGGGCCGCCCTATTACTCCGGTGTCAGAACGAGCACAGATGATCCGGCGGAGCCTGCGAGCACCGCCTCGCCTCGCGTTCTTCGCCGCTCAGCGACTCCGGTTGTGCGACTTGGGAGACCTTGGGGGCCCGCGAACCTCTGGCCTGCAGGAATCGTCTTGACACCCGCTGGTGGCGTTGCGAGACTTCCTCTGATAGCAAGAGACAGTCCCGTAAACCGAGACGGCCCGCTTGCGGGGCACATCATCCGGCAAACGCCGCCGACTGAACTGCTGTGACGCGCGCGGAGGAGGGCCAGCTGGTGGCTGCAGAGCGACAACGTCCGGTCGCAAGCTCATGGGCGGAGATCCCGTCCGAGGACGTCCGCCGTGGGGTACGTCGCCGCGCGTTCGGCACGCCCGGCGTCATGCTGGTCTTGAACGAGATCGAACCCAGCATGGATGTCGCCCCCCACGTTCACGAGGACTTCGATCAGGTCGCCTTGATCATTTCGGGGAGGGCCCGCTACCACGTCGGAGACGTTGCCCACGAGGTCGGCCCTGGGTCGGTGCTTCTCATTCCAGCAGGGGTGCCGCACTACATCGAGCCCGCCGGCGACGAACTCATAAAGAACCTCGACGTGTTCGCACCGCCACGAGCGGACTTCGCCCACCTCGTTTCCTGGATGACCGAAGACGCGGGCGACGAGTCGTGAGGTACGTCGCCTTGAAGGGGCGGATCGGTCGTTTCGAAGACGACGGTTCCCTCGCCATCCTCGACGTCGACTCGAGAGGCAGCCTCGCCGATTTCCTCGCCGCCGGCGAGTCGCTCGCCAAGCTCAAAGGCGCCCGGGTTGGGTCGCGGTCCGACCCGCTCGACGTGGTGCCGGGGGCGATCGTCGGCCCGGCGTCAACCATCTACGGGATCGGGCTCAATTACCGCTCGAAGCAAGAAGCCACTGGGCGCGAGCCACCCGAGTACCCAACGCTGTTCATCAAGTCGACGGCCGCCCTTGGCCTTCCGGGCGCCGCCGTCGCCCTGCCTGAAGCTGCCCCCGATTGCGTCGATTATGAGGGTGAGATTGCCGTCGTGTTGGGAGCGCCGCTCCTCGCCGCCTCGCCGAACGATGCCGCGGCGGCGATCGCCGCCGTGGTCCCCGCCAACGACGTCACGGCGCGAGACGTGATGCGCAACACAGGCAACCCAACGCTCGCTAAGAGCTTTCCGGGGTTCGCCCAGTTCGGGAGCGCTGTGCTCGATCCTCGCGCCTACGGCGGAATCGGCTCGCTCGAGCTGCGCACGGTTGTCAACGGAGAGATCCGTCAGCGCGATACCGGCGCCGGAATGTTGATCGACGCCGCCGAGCTTCTCGCCCTTCTCTCGCGCTACGTCCAAATTCGGCCGGGCGACGTCGTGCTCACCGGCACCCCGGCGGGCACCGGCGAAGAAACGAATCGCTATCTCCGCCCGGGAGACGTCGTCGAGGTCTCCGTCGGCGATCTTCCGGCGCTGCGCAGCACCATCGCCGCTCGACCAAGTCGTCCCGCGGCGAGCGCTGATTCAAAGGAGCGCCATGCCTAGCTACGACCTTGTGCTCGCTGGCGGCACGGTGAAAGACCCGGCGAGCGGTTTGTCGACAGAAGCAGACGTCGCCATCGCCGATCACCGCGTCGTCGCGATCGAAACCGGTCTTTCGTCGATGGCAACGGCAACCATCGATTGCCAGGGTCGCTTCGTCACTCCCGGACTGATCGACAGCCACACGCACGTGTTCGAGGCGGTATCCAAAGTCGGCGCGCGCGCCGACGAGGCGCATCTGAGACGCGGCGTGGTCGCCGCGGTTGATGCCGGCACGGCGGGCGCGTCGACCTTTCCGGCCTTTTTGCGCCTCGTCGTCGAGCCCTCGAGGTTGAAAGTCCTCTCCTATCTCAATGTCTCGGTGCTCGGACTCATCGACTTCCGCTTTGGTGAGCTCATCAATCCGGCAGCGCTCGTCAAAGAGGACGACGTGGCGGTGGCGCGCGCCCACCCCGATGTTGTGAAGGGAATGAAGATCCGGCTCTCGAGCGACGTGGTCGGCGAAGACGAGGCAATGTGCCTGACCCTTCTCGAGCGAGCCCTTGAGGCGTCGGGCGAGGCGAGGCTGCCGTTGATGGTCCACATCGGCGAGACGCCCGCCAGCCTCGACGAGATCCTTGCCCGCCTCGGGCAAGGCGATGTTGTCGCGCACTGCTATACGGGCAAAGAAGAAGGCATCCTCGATGAGGATGGAAAAGTACGCGAATGCGTTTCGGATGCGCGTGAGCGTGGCGTCGTCTTCGAGTGTGCCCACGGCAAGAGCAACTTCTCGTACGCGGTGGCGGGCCCGGCGATCGAGCAAGGTTTCCTCCCCGACATCGTGTGTTCGGACACGAGCGGCAGGAACTGGAACGGCCCGGTGTTCGACCTCATGACGACGATGGCAAAGCTCGTCTCGCTCGGAATGACCCTCGATGAGGTGCTCGAGCGCGTGACAATCGCTCCGGCCGAGCGCCTTGGACTCACCGGGGACGGCTACGGGCGCCTCGAAGTCGGCGGCCGTGCGTACATCTCTGTGTTTGGGGTGCAAGATTCGACTGAAGAATTGCCAGACGCGGCGGGCGGCTCGCGAAGGGTTCGGCGTCTCGAACCCGAGCTTGTCGTCCTCGACGGAGAGGTCATCGAGTCGCTGCCGTGGCGCGGCGTCGTGCCGGCGGTCGCCTGAACCACGACCGCGTCGCCACGGTGAACGAACAGAGCTCCGCCCGGCCGGAAACGGCGGCCGTAAAGACGCGTGACGCTGAAATCGCAGGCGGGATCACCACCCTCATCACCGCGCAGCTGATCGAAGAGCATCGCGTGCGATCCGCGGGGCGTCACTCGCCGGCGCTCGACTTCGTGCTCGGGTACTTTCGCCGCGCACCGACGGCGGGGAAGATGGCTCTCCTCGCCACCGAACCCGCGACGTGGAAAATCGTCGTGTTGTCGGGCGAGCAGGGGCAACCACACGAGGTGCTGGACGACCAGACGTTCGCATCCGAAGATGATGCGGCGCACGCGGTCTTCTTGCGGCGGTTGCAACTCATCGGCGCGCTCCCGCCTGAAACTCAAATGCCGAAGGTGCGACGCAAGGATGAGTGAACGCCCACACATCGTTGGCTACGCCCAGCCATGGTCGCTACGTGCGGGCGAACGGCTTGAGGTCATGCTGAGTGCCGACGCTTCCCTCGAAGCTAGCGCGGCCCTCGTTCGACTCGGATCTGGAGAGGCCGCCGGAGAAGACGGCGAGGAATTGGTTAGCGAGCTCGAAACGCTGCGCGTGTCGCCCCAGACGACCCGGCGCGGCTCGTGCATCCTCGTTCCTGCGACTGAGGACTCATGGCAACCCGGACCGTTTGTTGCCGCAGCATTCTGCATGCCGACGCGCGTCGGCGAGCGCCAGGCGCTGCTCGCGCAGAAAGACGGAGCAATGCGGTGGTGGCTCGGCCTCGATGCTCAGGGCCGCCCGCTCGCGGAAGCCGCACTGATCTCGACAAAGACCACCGCGGCGTGCATCGAAGAGCCGCTCGTCGAAGGCGCGTGGTATCTCGTCGCCGCCGGCTTCGATCCGATGCGCGGAATTACGGTCGCAGCTCGACCGCTCTCGCCGGGGCCTTCTTGGCGCGTTGCCCCGACCAGAGCACTTCGGCCGGGTATCGCGGTGACGCCAGCACCGCTCGGCCTACCTGGGCTGCTCGCCGGAACGCTCGCCATCGCGGCCGCGCCGAACGACGACGGTTGGGCGGACAACTTTGACGGCAAGCTCGAGGCGCCGTGCCTGGTTGCTGGCTCGCTCGATGAAGACCTCATCGAGATGCTCACCGCCGACGACGTTCCTGCGGAACGGTTGGTCGCAAACTGGGAGCTCGGGACGCGCCCGCACGGCCCCGATGCCTCGGGAACGACGTCGGTTCCGTGTCGAGGTGGCGGCGCGCGCGTCGGTGAGCTTTACAACTCGCCACTCGCCGGTGTCACGAGCCATTCCTGGGACGGAAGCGAGATCGACTTCCGATTGGCTCCAAATCAGTACGCCGCACTGCACTTCCACAGTGATGACCTAGACGACTGCGCGTGGGATCCGTCCTTAAGTGTCGAGCTGCCGAGGATCCTTCGTAGTGGTGTCTACGCGATTCGCGTACAAGCAAAGGGCCGCCCAGACGAGCGAGTTCCGTTCTTCGTCCGCCCAGCGAGTGCCGGCTCCGACCTGCTCGTCCTAATTCCGACGGCGAGCTACCTCGCCTATGCGAACGATCACCCCGTGAGTGACGGGGACTTCTCGGAAGCCACCGCCGGGCGCACACCGGTGCTCTACGAGGACGACTTGCTGCTCCACGAGCACCGGGAATGGGGCCTCTCGATGTACGACGCCCACCTCGACGGGAGTGGCGTCGCGATTTCGAGCTCGCGTCGACCGATGCTCAACATGCGCCCGACGCACCGCTATCACGTCGGACCGTGGCAACTTCCCGCTGACCTCGCCCTGCTCAGCTGGCTCGAGGATGCGGGATTCTCCTATGACGTCGCGACCGACGAGGACTTGCACCGAGAAGGAAGTGCGCTGCTCGACGGATACCGAGTACTGCTCACGGGCACCCACCCTGAGTACTACTCCACGGCCATGCTCGATGCGCTCGAAGCCTGGGTCCACGGCCGTGGTCGGCTCGTGTACATCGGCGCAAACGGCTTTTACTGGCGCGTCGCCTTCGACCCGCATCACCCTTGGGTGATGGAGCTGCGCCGCGGTAACGCAGGTTCGCGCGCTTGGGAGTCATCGCCCGGCGAGGTTCGCCTCGCGTTCAGCGGCGAGCCAGGCGGATTGTGGCGCCACCTCGGTCGCCCGCCACAAAAGCTCGCCGGGGTTGGCTATAGCGGGCAGGGCTTCGACGTCTCAGGCTGGTATCGCCGGCTCCCGGGCAGTGCCGACTACCGCGCGGCGTGGATCTTCGAGGGAGTCGATACCGAGACATTCGGCACCCTCGGCGGAATCGGCAACGGAGCGGTCGGCCAGGAACTCGATCGGTGCGATACGGCGCTCGGTTCTCCCGCTGATGCGCTCGTGCTCGCGACGAGCGAGGGACTGTCGGGAGCGTACTTGCGCTGCGTCGAGGAGGTGCCGTTCACTCTCCCCGGACTGTCGGCGCTCGCTGACCCAAACGTTCGCGCCGATGTCGTCTACCACGTCAAACCGAACGGCGGCGCCGTTTTTGCAACGGGCTCGATCGCCTGGGCAGGCGCGCTCGGCGTCGATCCGGCCATCGACCGGATCACGCGTAACGTGCTCAGCCGCTTCCTTGACCCTGATCCGCTGCACTGGTGAAACGGCCAGCCAACGAATCGGCACGGCGACTTCGGCTCAATTACAGCGCGAACGGTGCGACATTTCGACGCCGCGATGATTCGGCTGACGCTCCGTTAGCGAGAGCGCGATGACGTCGGTCGTCATCGCCGTACTCCGTCGCCGCCGGCGGAGGACTAATCGCCGGCGCGGTGAACGCCGTCGCCGGCGGAGGATCGATCGTCTCCTTCCCCGCGTTGCACGCGATCGGACTTTCGTCGGTTCGAGCGAACATCACGAACATCGTCGCCCTCACTCCCGATTACTTCTCCGGCACGCACGCCCAGCGAGCAGACCTCGAGCACGAGCGAGTCAGGTTCCGGGGACTCGCCCCCGCCGCCGCGGCGGGGGGCCTCCTCGGCTCGGTGCTGCTGATCGTCGTCTCGGCGGCCACCTTCAAACAGCTCGTGCCGTTCCTCATCCTCTTCGCTTGCGCGCTGTTATTGGCGCAGAACCGGCTGAGGTCGCTCATGGAGAAGCGAAGGGTTCGCGTGGCGACGGTTCCGGTCCATTCGCCGCGGCCATCGAGCGCCGCGATCGACGACGGATCAGCACGCAACCGGAGCCCGGGATGGGGGCAGCGTCTTCGTCTTCGCCTTTTCGATCTACGGCGGATTCTTCGGGGGCCGGTCTTGGAATCATGCTCCTCGCGGTGCTCGGACTGTTCTCGGATGCCGGCCTCGTCCGCAACAACGCCGTGAAACAGGCACTCTCGGTGGTCATCAGCGTCATCGCGGCGACGTTCCTCGCATTTACGGGCCACGTCGAGTGGACCTACGCCTGGATCATGGCGGTGACGAGCACAATCGGCGGCGCGATCGGTGGACGCGTGGTGAACTTCGTCAACCCAGCGGTGCTGCGCGTCGGAGTCGTCTTGCTTGGCTGCGCGGTCGCTGCGCGCTATTGGGCTTGAAATTTGGGACACCGCCTTGACCAGCGAGAAGGCAGCGAGTCAACATGTGCCGTGGGCACCAGTCCCCTCGCGTGCAAGCGGTCGCGCGCGTGAGGCGGGCTGCGCCAGATGGGCGGGCCGCCTCGACGAGCTTTCGACGGCGAGTTCGCTCGGGCGATGCCGTGCTTGGCACGTTCATCAAGCTGCCTGTCCTCGAAGCGATCGACCTCGTCGCCGATTCGGATCTCGATTTCGCGGTCGTCGACCTCGAGCACAGCCAACTCGGGGACGCCGCGAGCTCAGCACTCGTCCGTCACGCAAGCGCGCTCGGACTGCCAATCGTCGTTCGATTGCCGACGGTCGAGGCATCCCTCATCAATCGCCTCCTCGAGGCGGGAGCAGCGGGCGTCCAAACGTCCTCACTCCGACTCGCTTCGAGCGTCACAGACCTCGTCTCAGCAACTCGCTACGCGCCAGCTGGACACCGAAGTCTGAGTACCGCGCAACCTTCCGCCGGATACGGGAGTCGCTCGCTTCGCGAGTACCTCGACGAAGAGGCGAACGCCCCACCGCTTTTGATTGGCCAGATCGAAACCGCGACAACGGACGACCCCCTCGCCGAGATCATCCGCAGTGGTCTCGATGTGGTCTTCTTGGGCACGACCGACCTCTCAGCCGATCTCGGTGCTCCAGGGGCGCTTGATGACCCGCGGGTCGTCGAGCGAATGAAAGAGGTAGCGCGTGCCGCCGCGGACTCGAGGACGAGACTCGGCGGGTTCGTCGCCAACGCGGCGGGCTACGTGGCACTCGGCGCGCTCGGCTCCACCTACACCGTGATTAGCTCCGACGTGCAGGCGCTGAAAGAAGGATTAGGCGCATTGGCGAGAGCCGGCAATGACCTCGCCGTTCGCAGCCCCGGCGGGTCGCGAGCGACGGGCGATCGGAGGAGGGATCAGTGATCCTGCACCTCGTCGCCTTCTCGTTCAAAGAGTCCGCCAGTGAGGCTGATCGCCAGGCGATTATCGCCGAGCTCGCCGAGTTGCCCGATCACTACCCGACGATGCAGCGCTTCGCGATCGGGCCGAACATCTCCCAGCGCGACGAAACTTTTTCCCACGCCTTTTCCGTCGAGTTCGAGAGCGAGGCAGAGCTCGTCGCCTACCTCGACAGTGAGCGGCACGAGACCTTCGTCAGCGAGCGCTTCAGACCGATGATCGAGAGGCGCATCATCGTCAGCCTCGAAGCTTGAGCCCTTCGCTCAGCTCGCGTCGTTCGGATCGAGGTTCGTCCCCGGCGCGACGATCGCATCGATCCGATCGAGCACGTCCGGTCCGATCTCCAAGTCGGCTGCACCGAGCAGAACGGAGAGTTGGTCGGGCGTTCGCGGCCCGAGGATGGCCGACGTGACGGCAGGGTGGGCGAGGACAAAGGCCAGCCCGAGATGGGAGAGCGGTCGCTTCAGCTCCTCCGCGATCAAGACGAGCTGTTCGACAGCCTCGAGCTTTCGCTCGCCAGCGGGCGAGCCGAATCCGAAGTGCTCGGCCTAGGTGTGGGCGCGCGAATCGGCGGGGGCGTCGCTTCCACGGCGGTACTTGCCAGTGAGCCACCCCCCGTTCAGCGGAGACCAGACGAGAACTCCGAGACCGAGTCGTTCGCAGGTCGGTAAGACGGCGGACTCGATACCCCGGGCGAGGATCGAATACGGAGGCTGTTCGGTCGAGAGTCGCTCGCGGTTTCGCTTGTCCGCGACCCATGCCCCCTCGACAATGATCTCAGCGGGAAATGTCGACGATCCGATGGCGAGCACCTTTCCTTCGTGGATCAGGTCGCTCAAGGCGCCAAGCGTCTCGTCGAGCTCGGTCGAGCGGTCCCAACGGTGCAGTTGGTAGAGGTCGATGCGATCGGTCCCAAGACGGCGGAGACTGTCCTCGACGGCGCGTCGAATCCAGCGTCGCGATCCACCGCGAGAGTTCCGGTCCTCCCCCATCTGGTTGAATACCTTGGTCGCGAGCACGACGCCATCACGTCGACCCTTCAAAGACCGCCCGACGATCTCTTCTGATACTCCCTGGTCGTAGACGTCGGCCGTGTCGACGAAGTTCACTCCGGCGTCAAGGGCCAGGTTGACCATGCGACGACATTCAGACTCATCCGGGTTGCCCCAGGAGCCGAACATCATCGTTCCGAGGCACAACGTGCTGACCTCTATTCCAGTTCGGCCGAGGGTGCGGTATTGCAAGGTCGCCTCTTTTCGTCGGTGCTCGGTTTCGTCGAATTTCCGACTGATGGTGCCGACCGAGGGGCGGAAGGCGCCGCCGCGGCTCGAGCGGTTATCCGGTCGAGCCTGCGACCTGAGCCAGTGACGACGCGACCACCTTCGTCTCGTCCTCGCCCGGGCGTCCGTAGAGATCGGTCAGTCGGCCCGCCGCGCGCCGCAGTGCCGTCGCCGGCGGAGAGTGCACGTCATCGCTGAGCGTCGTCGTCGTTCCGACCACCGCCATCACGGCGATGATGCGGCCGTCGGCGAAGACGGGAGCGGCAACCGTTCGAACCCCGTGCAACTCGCCCTTGTTGACCGCGAGCTGCTCCTCACGGATCGCTTCGAGATCGGCTCGCATCTTCGGCGCGCGGACGAGTTCTTCGGCCAGGGCGGGCACCGACTCGGACGGGAGGAAGGAGCAGAACACGCGACCCTGGGCCGAAGCGAACGTCGAAAGCCGAGCGCCGGCACGGACACTCACCCGAATCACCCGCTCGGTGTCATCGTCGACTCGGACGACGACCGGCGCTTCGCCGTCCCACGTGCTCAGGACGACCGTCTCGTTCACCTCCCGCACGAGCTGTTCCATCAACGGCCCAGCCTGGCTGATGATCGGGAGCGCGGAGCGTGCCGCGGCGGCAAGGACGAGCACCTGCGGACCGAGTGCGTACTGCCCGGTCGAGGGGTCGTAGCGGAGCAGGCTGACCTGGCGCAGCGCCATCGCGTAGCGGTGCGCAGTCGCCTTGCTCATGCCGAGGCGAGCGGTGATTTCCGAGAGGGTGAGCCACGGACGGCTCGCAGTGAAAAAGTTGAGGATCCGCGCCGCTCTTTCGACGGACTGGATCGCTGGTATGAGGTCGACGCGAGCCGGATCCTCCTCGCCGTTCAAGGGTTCAGAGCGCGCTGCTGCCGGCATCCGTCTCGTTCACTGCTCCTCCGGCCGCGCCTCATCGCTCACGGCTTTCGAATCATACTTCCGAGTTCCGCCCGCTCACGGGCCATTTTGGCTGCACCTTGAGCCCGGCGCGCTCGAGCAGTGACGAGCCGGCACGGCGCGCTCTTTCGGCAAGCGCAGACTCATCGATGCCCGTACAGCAGCGCTCCTCGACGACCAGGCGCCCGGCGACGAGGACGTGGCGGACATCACGCCCGTCGCTGCCCCAGACGAGTTTTTGGACCGGATCGCCGGGAACGGACCAGAACGGCCCCTCGTGGCCGAACACGACGACGTCGGCCTGCTTTCCGATCTCGAGAGACCCAATCTTGTCCGCCATGCCGATCGCCTCCGCTCCGGCGATCGTCGCCATTTCGAGGGCGTCGTAGGCTCCGAACCAGGTCGGGTCGACCCGCTGGTCCTTGGCGAGGCCGGCGGCGAGCGCGGCGGCGCGGAGCAAGTCCAGTGAGTCGCTCGCGTTCGACGCATCGCAACCAAGCGCGACGCGTCCCCCGGCGCGGTAGAGCTCGGCGTGGCGGCCGTGGCCCGTTACCCCCTGACCGAGACGAAGGTACGCCCAAGGGCAGTAGGCGACCGCCGTGTTCGTCTCGAGGATCGCTGCGACTTCGTCATCATCGAGCCAGACGCCGTGACCGATGAGGAGGTGCGGCCCGAGAACGCCGAGACGGCGCAGGTGCACAACCGGTCGCTCGCCGTAGCGTTCCAGGTAGACTTCGGGGTCCGACGATGTCGGCGAGAGGTGCATCGTCATCGAGACCGACCGCTCACGCGCGAGCGTCGCAGCGCCGACGAGTAGCTCGTCCGAGGCGAGGCTGTGGCCGATGAGCGTCACCCACCCCTCAATGAGCGCGCCCGTCGGGTAGGCATCGAGGACCGAGGTGATCCGTCGGAGCACCTCGCCCGCCGGAGCGGCGAACGGCCCCTGTTCGATGTCCCATCCCCACACGCCGATGGCCGCCCGAATGCCGACTTCACTCAGTCCCGCCGCGACGGCATCCGCGTCCGCGACGGTGCCCGGCTCGACGAGCGTCGTCACACCGTTGCGCAGGCTGGCCGAACCGACGATCGCCGCACCGATCTGCTCATCTTCGAATCGTTCGGCAGCGTGAATCGGAACCGCCCACTCAAATATCGACGCGCCGGGAGGTAGGGTGTCGGGAATCGCGCTCCAAATGAGCGGCCCGCCCGTCACGTGTTGATGCGCATTGACGAGGCCCGGCGCGACGATTCCCCCTCGGGCGTCGAGGTCACGCACTGCCGGCCATCGCTGGCGCAGCCCGGTAGTCGATCCGACTGCGACGATCTTCTCGCCACCGATGGCGAGCGCTCCATTTTCGACGATGTCGCGCGACCGGTTCATTGTGAGCAACGTGCCATTCGTGAGGAGGAGATCGACAGCAGTGTCGTCGCGCGTGGACGGAGTCAATGGTTTTGTCCTGGCGCGTTACGCGATCTCGGCTGCTCCGTTTGTCTCACTGGCGCTACCGTAGGCGAGTGGCAGAGACAGACGGCGAGCCTCACACGATTCCAATGGTCCACGACCCGTCTGCCGTCGTTGAGGCATACATCCGCTCGCTAAACGACCGCGATGCAGATGCCGTGGCTGCGCTGGTCGGCGATGATTTCTTCAACGAGCACATTTCGCAGCGGGGTAACAGCATTCGCGGGCGGGACGAGTACCGGAAGCGGCTCGACGGATTCTTCCGCTCGATGCAGGACCTGCATTACGAGATCGAGCAAATCGTTGCGGTCGCCGACGAAGTCGTCGTCGCCTACCGGATGTCGGCGCGCTGGCGTGACGTCGCCGACGACACCGAAAGCAGCCCAAAGCCCTTCAGCATCCGGGGAGTTTTTTGGTTTGAGGTGACAAGCGGCAGGATCATCCACCGAGTCGACTACCGCGATGGGGTCGACTTTGAACAACAGGTCGGCCTTCGTCCGTGAGCGCTGCTCCTTTCTGCCGTGTGTTCCCGTCGTGGGATCCGGTCGAGGTCAATCCATGTACGCGCCGCCGTTGACGGCGATCGCTACACCAGTCTCGAAGACACCTTCGCCGATGTCTCGAGACATCGCACCTGACCTGAACCCCAAAAAGCGGTCCACTCAATGGGGCATAGGCCTACCGGTGGAGGCGAGGGTCTACGAGTTCAGGACATAAGCGAATTCTGACCCCGTGATGTGTCAAGACATCGGCGAATCTTCTTGAGGGGAGTTCGCCGGTGGACAAGGCACGGTTCCTGGTCGAGGCACACTTGCGCGAGGGCCGGCCTGTCCTCGAGCTCGCCGCCACACACGGCGTCCATTTCTCCTGGATCTACCGCCTGCTGTCCCGTTACGCGGCCGAGGGCGAAGCGGGCCTCTTGCCGCGCTCGAAGCGCCCGAAGCGCTCTCCCACCCAGATCCCACTGGCAATTGAAGACGAGATCGTCCGGCTGCGGAAACGCCTCAGCGACGAAGGCCTCGACGCCGGGGCGCAGACGATCGAGTTCCACTTAGCGCGTCAGCTGGGCTCTTCTCCGTCGGTGTCGACGATCAACCGCGTCCTCGTCCGACGAGGGCTCGTCACCACCCAACCGAGAAAGCGACCGAAGTCCTCCTATGTGCGATTCGAAGCGGCACTGCCGAACGAGTGCTGGCAGTCGGACATGACGCATTGGACAATCGGCAATGGACACAAAGTCGAGATCGTGAACTTCATCGACGACCACAGCCGGCTGTGCATCGCCTCGGTGGCACTTCCGGTGACGAAGACCACTGACGTCTGCCGCATCTTCCATCAGGCACGCAGGGCCCATGGCACGCCGTTGTCGGTGCTCACGGACAACGGCGCGATCTACACCGGCAAGTACCGCTTGGGTCGGGTGCTGTTCGAGTCGGAGCTCGAGCGCTTGGGCATCGTCTTTAAGCACTCCAAGCCGAACCATCCCCAGACCTGCGGAAAAGTCGAGAGGTTCCACCAGACGGTGAAGAAGTACTTGGCTCGACAGCCCCTCGCCCGCTCGATCCCCGAGCTCCAAGCACAGCTCGATCGCTTCGTCGCCTACTACAACAACGAACGCCCACACCGATCACTTTCCCGGCACACTCCCCGCGAGGTCTACGAAGCGAAGGTGAAGGCGCACCCCGAGAAAGACGACCCCGACACGCACTTTCGGATCCGTCACGATCGCGTCGACCGCTTCGGCAAGCTCACCGTCCGTTACGAGTCAAAACTTCGTCACATCGGAATGGGAGTCGCTCACAGGAACCGCCGCGTCGTGTTGTTGATCGCCGATGCCGAGGTGCGGATCGTGTCGACCGAGGGCGATCTCCTACGGAAGCTGAGCCTCGAGCGGCACCGCGACTACCACCCGCTAAGCCTCGGATGGGTCTCTACGATGTCTTGAAACACCTTCGCCGATGTCTCGAGACATCGCACCGGTGGAGGCGAGGGGACTCGAACCCCCGAACCTCTCGACTGCCAGGCAGCGCCAGCCCGGTAATGAGGGTTTGCCATAGGTCCAGATAGACGCGTTGACCTGCACTTTCATTCACGACGGGTCACGAGTGGTCGCCTCGGGTCATTCGCGGATATTTCGGCTGAGCTATCCCGATCCGTTCTACGTCCGCTTCGCGGGTCGGAGTCTTCAGCTCTGGAGTGACCTCGAGGCGGATTCGCGCGAGAAGCTCCTATATCAAACAGGCGGAGTCGATCATGGTTCCAAACCTCAGCTCAATCGGCTTAGCGCGACACTCGAACTGTGCAATTGCAGGTGACCGGGACCCGATAACTAAGCCACTCGTTCTGCGAGTGTTGGTTGGTGGGTGATGGTCCACTCCGCGGCGAACGCAGCTGGTGTCTTCCAGCCGTGGGCGCTGTGCGGTCGGTTCATGTTGTAGTCGACGCGCCAGTCCTCGGTGAGCACCTGTGCCTCGAACACGGTGTCGAAGAGCTGACCGTTCAAATGCTCGTCGCGCATGCGCCCGTTGAACGACTCGATCCAGCCGTTCTGCCATGGTGATCCGGGATCGATGAAGATCGTTCGTGCACCGTTGAAGCGGCACCAGTCGGCGACCGCGTAGGCGATGAACTCCGGTCCGTGGTCGAAGCGGAGATACGCGGGGTGGCCGCGTTCTTTCGCGATCTTGTCCAAGACCGAGACGACGTGGTCGGCGTCGATCGACCTGGCGACCTCGGTCGAAAGCGCTTCTCTTGTGAACTCGTCGATGAGGTTCAAGATCTTGATCGTGCGGCCGTTGCTCGTCTGATCGAACTGGAAGTCCGCCGCCCAGACGACGTTCGGTCGAATCGGGCACATCGCGCCGACGTGGACACCGATGCCCCGCAGGGGCTTCTTGCGCTTGCGATGGGGCACACGCAGGCCTTCTTCTCGCCACAGGCGGTGGATGCGCTTGTCGTTCACGCGCCATCCCTCTCCTCTCGCCTCGGTCGCCGCTCTGCGCCATCCCCAGCGGGGACGGCGACGCGAGAAGTCGCGCAGCCACGCTCTGAGGGCGAGCTCGTCATCGGATGGGACGGGAACCGGGAGGCGCTGAGTCGAGCGCGACTGTCCGGTGACCAGACACGCCCTTCTCTCAGAGACCCCGAACCGTTCCTCGAGCCGATGGACGGCTCTCCTTCGGCGGTCCGGGGTCAGAAGTTTCCCTCAGCCAACTCCTTCAGCATCGCCTTGTCGAGCTCGGCTTCGGCGAGGAGCTTTTTCAGCCGGCTGTTCTCTTTCTCAAGCTCGCGCAGGCGCTTCGCGTCGTCGGCCTTCATGCCGCCGTATTGATTGCGCCAACGGTGGAAGGTCGACTCGGAGATCTCGAGCTGCCGGGCGACTTCATCGACGTCTTTTCCTTCAGCGAGGAGCTTGTCTGCTTCGGCGAGCTTCCTCACGATCTGTTCGGGGCTGTGATGACGGTGCTTCATCGTGCTGTCCTCCTGCCCAATGATGGGCGTTGGACTCGCACAACGCGTGGCTCACTTCACGGGGACCCGGCCACAGGCACTCTCGGCTTTCCCTATCTGAGGCCGACGTACGGTGGCGCGGCCTCCGGTTCGAGAGCGAAGTCGTCTACTGTCCGGAGCAGGTCGCCTTGATGCAGACAAGTGCGTGCAAACGCTCGTCGAACAATCAATCGCGAGCGGCGCACAGTTCCTCTATGAGCATCCTGCACGATCGGTGCGTTGTCTTGGGGACCACGGGCCGCACGTTCCGTAGCGATTCGTGTTCAACCCCCCTGAACGACGTCGCGTGTCAATCGCCCAAACAGTTGCTCAGCACCCCGATTCCCTCGATATTCACTTCGATGGGAACCTGAGGGCGCATGGGCAGAGCTCCGACAGACGTGCCACAGGCGATCACATCGCCCGGCGAAAACGACATGTCACGAGAGATGAGGCTGACGAGCTGGCGTGGCGAAAAGAACATGTCGCTCACTCGGTAGTCCTGTCGGACCTTTCCCCCGACCAACGTCGTCACGCGCAACGCGTCGGGATCGAGGCCCGATGCGATTACCGGCCCGATGGCACCGAACGTATCGAAACCCTTTGCGCGCGCCCACTGAGCGAATGACGGATCCGCCTTAATGAGATCGAGCGCCGTGACATCGTTCACGCAGGTGAAACCGAACACGACATCGTCAACGTCTTCGAGGGCAACATCGACACACGTTTTGCCGATGACCACCCCGAGCTCTCCCTCATAAAGAATGCGACCTGAATACGACGACGGTCTCATCACCCTGGCGCGATGAGGAACGAGTGATGACGGGGCCTTTAGAAAATACAGAGGTTCAATCGGTGTACCTAATCCCGCCTTTTCGGCCGCTCCTCGCAGGTTGTTCCATAAGGCGATCATCTTGGTGGGCACGCACGGAATGAGCACCTCGACTGATTCGAGCGGCACCCGCTCACCAGTGGGCTCGGCACCCGTGAACATGTCGCCGGCGTGGACGACCACTTCGTCATCGTCGACAGTGCCAAAGCCGATGCGGTGCGCAGCGTCCTCAAAGCGGATCCACTTTGCGACGGGGTGCATTGAGTTCAGCGGCATGCCATATGCGAGGATTCTCTCGGCCGCGAAACGCGCTGGCTCAAGTCGTCGAGAGCGTTAAGGGCATCTGCGCGTTTTGCTGATCGAGCAGCTTCGTGCACGCATGGATGGTCTGAAGGTGGGGGACCTCGATGCCGAGTCGGTTTGCCAGTTCGACGACTGCGCCGGTCATGCATTCGAACTCGAGCCGCTTGCCGGCCTCGAAATCCTGCAACATCGAAGTCTTGTGGCTGCCTATGGCCAGGCCGGCGGCGAGACGCCGGTCCAAGGAAACGGGAAATCGGATGCCGAGTCGCTCGGCAACGGTCGCCGTTTCCTCGATTAGCTGGCGGAGCAACTCGACCATCTCTGGAAGATCTCCAAGTTCACCCAACGTGGCGCCGGTGAGAGCACTGACAGGATTGAAGGCGACGTTGCCGACAAGCTTCAACCAGATCTGGTCCCGAAGCCGCGTCTCGACTGGCGCCTTCAGGCCGCCCGCCACAAAGGCCTCTGAAATCTCGCGACACCGCGCACTGATCGATCCGTCTGGCTCGCCTATCGCGAATCGCGTTCCCTCTATGTGCCGAATCACGCCCGGTTCGGCAATCTCGGCCGAGCAATAGACAACACAGCCCACGTTGTGCTCGGGCCGGATCGAACGCGAGATTGTGGCACCGGGATCGACGCTTTCTAGAACCATCGCCCCGAGGGGACCGGGCTCGGACTGGAAATACCACCAGGGGATCCCGTTCTGCGCCCAAATTGTCGCAACTCGCGGGCCGAGCAGCGCACCGAGGCGCGGAGCGAGTTCGCTCAAGCTATAGGCCTTGAGGGCAACAAACACGACGTCCGCATCGGACACAGCCTCGAGTTTGTCGGTGGCGACGGGATGGGCAGTGAAGTCACCCCGCGGTGAGCGCACGCGTACGCCGTGCTTCTGCATCGCCTCGAGATGCGCTCCGCGGGCTATGAGCCTGACATCTGAGCCTCCGCGGGCAAGCGACGCGCCAACATAGGCACCGATCGCTCCAGCGCCGAGCACGACAAATCTCACGGTGCGTGTCTCGGCTCGGACAGGAGGTTCGCCATCCGCCGCCGCTGTACTTTGCCCGTCGGAGTGCGCGGGATCTCGCTGAGAACGAAGACCGTCGTCGGAACCTTGATCGCGGCGAGGTGCTCGCGGCAGTGACCGATAAGCGTCTGAGTATCCACATCTTGAGCGAGGGTGACAGCTGCCGACACCGTTTCACCGTACTTCTCATCACCAACACCGAAACAAACCGCCTCGCGCACCGCCGGATGAGAGAGCAACACTGCCTCGACTTCGAGTGGAGAGATCTTCTCGCCGCCGCGGATGATGAGTTCCTTTAAGCGGCCTTCGAGTCGGAGATAGCCACCCTCTAGCGCGCCGAAATCACCAGTACGGAACCAGCCATCGCCAAAGAAGGCCTCTGCGTTCGCTTCGACGTTGTTCACATAGCCGGGGGTAACTCCCGGGCCGCGGATGACAACCTCGCCCGAGTTTCCCTCGGGAAGGAAGCTGAGCTCTTTGTCTACGATGCCGATCTCGGTTCCGGTCGGCACGCCGACCGATCCCGGCACACGCTGTCTAGGTGGCAAGGGATTGGAGGCCATTTGGTGACTCGCCTCAGTCATGCCGTACGCCTCCAACATCGGTACTCGGTAAATGTCCTCAGCTCGTGCCAGCAGGGAGGGTGACAGCGCGGAGCTGCACGAGCGGACGAAACGAAGCGTGTCAGGTGCTCCGATGGCGTCGACCTTGTCCAAAATCATCTGGTGCAGGGTCGGGCCTGCTGACAGCCAGGTGGTGCCACGCTCGCGCGCTTGTGCCCAGAATCGGTGTGGGGTGAACCGACGAGGAATGACACAGGTCCCGCCTGCGCCGAGGGAAGCGAAAGCAGAAGCGACGAGCCCGTGCACGTGGAAGAGCGGCATCACGCAGAAAGAGACGTCCGTCTCATCGAGCCGGTAGTGCGTCGCGATCGCGCGTGCCGAGGCCATCAGATTCCGCTGGAGAAGCGGAACCTGCTTCGGACGACTCGTCGTGCCGCTCGTGTGAAGCACAATGGCGACATCGTCTTGCCCGCCCGGCTCGAACGGCGCCTCCTCGCGGACCCCGGTCCCTTCGACTATCAGCGCAGGCGATCCGTCCCCCTCGGTCGTGACGGTGACGATCACGGTCCCGATGTTCTGGGCTGCTCGCTCGGCGGTCGGCTGGTTCAGCCCGAGTAGCACGAGACGCGGATTGATGTCACTCAAGTAGTAGGTGAACTCGCTCTCGGTATATGCCGGGTTAAGCGGTGCTGCCGCAGCTCCGAGCGCGGTGATGGCCAGCACGAGTTCGATGAACTCGGGTCCGTTGGGAAGCGCGAGGGCGACGCGATCTCCGCGTCGGACGCCGACTGTGGCCAACCGGCCCGCAAGTGTCTCAACACGAGCCGCGACCTGCCCGTAGGTGAGGACTCGCTTGTCTTCCGGCGCGATCAGCGCTGCATCGTCCGCACCATGTCGCCCGAGGAGGGCGGCGAGCGGCTCGCAGTCGACAGAGTTGGCCGCTGTGGTCATCAGTTCGCGGCCGTCGCGGATGTTGCGTCCCGTGAGATCGAAGTCAGCGCCGTCTCGCCTCCCATGCTTGTTCGCAGTACCGACTGGGGAGGGAGCACCTCGTGAACCGGTGGGACGTCGACGGGCCTGCCGAGTTGAACGAGAAGTATCCTCACAGCGCGTCGCCCATCTTGTCGGTACGGTGTCTGATACGAATCTACGTTATGTAGAACATCCGCCCGGAAGTAGACCCGGCCAAATGGGGAGCAGTTCCTTCGCGAACAAGACCTCCCTTTCGTTTGGTCGTCAAGGACACGAAGTCCAACCGGTAGGCGCGAGGGATGGATGAGTGGTATCAGGCCAGCGGGACAAGCTGCTCGATGTTTTATCCGGAGGACATCCAAAGTGAAAGCTACGGCGATGACAACGGTTGTGGCCAGCTCAGAACTCGCCGCCGCTGAAAGCCCAGTGCACGTCCCGCAGCCTCCTTGCCTGACATGAGTCGGACAAGCCCTGACGGCTTCTTCTTCGCGTGCCCGCGTCCCGAAGCGCTAGACGCCGCAGTCGCGATCAGGGAGCAAGGCGGAAACGCAGTGGACGCTGCCGTTGCAGCTGCGGCAACTCTGAGTGTCTGCTATCCACATATGACTGGTCTCGGGGGTGACCTCTTCGCGCTCGTCGGGACTCCCTCGGACGGGGTCTGGGTCATCAACGGAAGCGGCAGAGCACCCTCCCACGTCGATCGGAACGAGCTGTACGAGCGTCACGGTAGCGAGATGCCTCGGCAGTCGCCGGCTACGATCACAGTGCCGGGCGCGGTCATGGCTTGGCGTGACTTGCTGGAAAGGTTTGGCAAATCGGGTATCGCGCCTGCGCTAAGCCACGCAATCGGTCTGGCCACCAACGGGATCCGAGTATCGACACATCTGGCCCGAGCACTGCAAGAGGGTGCCGATCGGCTCATCCAAGACCCCGGGATCCGGTCCATCTTCTATCCGACGGGACAGGTACCAAAAGCCGGAGACTTGCTGGTTCTGCCGCAGCTGGCGTCTGTTCTGAGCGAGATTGCAGAGCAGGGCGCCGACTCGATCTATCGCGGCGACATCGCCGACGCCCTCGTTACATTCCTAAACAGTCAGGGATCCGCAATGTCCAAGCAAGACCTGTCCGACCATCGGTCTTCTTGGTGCCGCCCGGTCTCGCAGCGCTACCGCTCCTATCAATTGTGCACCACCCCGCCCAACTCGCAGGGATCGACATTGTTAATGGTGATGGAAGAAATAGAGCGCCGCGACCTGATGCCCGATCACTTAGGTAAAGACGCGTCGGCAATTGCCGAACTCTTCAGACGAGCAATGCTGGACCGGGATGCATCGCTTGGCGATCCCGCCGTCACTTCGCGCTCATCGTCTGCCCATCCATCGTCCGCATCCGAGGAATCCACGAGTCAATCGACGCGCCCTTTTCGCCCTCGGGCTGACACCGTCGGTGTCGTGGCCGTCGATAGCGACGGTTGGTGGGTCTCGCTCAATCAGAGTCTCTTCGACAGTTTCGGCGCCGGGATCGCGGAACCGCTCACCGGAATCGTGTTTCACAACAGGGGCGCCGGGTTCTCGCTTCAAGATGGACTACCGGGAACTCTGAGGCCCGGCATCCGACCTCCGCACACCCTCATGCCAACGCTAGTCCTGGAGAGCGGCTCACCCGTCGTCGCCCTCGCCACTATGGGCGGCAGTGCCCATCCACAAATTCAAGCGGAGGTGCTCATGGCGCTCCTGCGGAACGGTGATGCCAATGACGCGGTTCGGCGACCCCGCTGGTTAGCCGGCGGAACCTCCGGCGAGGACTACTCGGTCTGTGTCGCGGAGCCGGAGATACCTTCGAGCGTGCGGGACAAGCTCGCTCGCGAGTTTCGCGAAATTGTGGAGCCGACGACAGCGAATGGCGTTGGCCATGCACAGACTGTCGCGTGCCTGCCCGGCAACTCCTTCGTCTCCGCTGCTGACTTCAGGTCAGAAGGATGCTCCTACCCGACGAGCTGAGCCCCCGGCGCCGCCGCTCGCACCAGGCTTGCCGAATTGGTGATGGATACATACCGCTCGGTATCACCACCCGGCCTGTGGCTTCTTAGCTGACCTTTGTGGCGGAGTTGAGGGGATTCGAGCCCGGGACCTCTTGACTGCCAGGCAGCGCCAGCCCGTTCATGAGGGTTTTCCACAGGTCCAGATAGACGCCTTGAACTGCACTTTCATTCACAACGAATCACAACCGGTCGCCTACGGTCATCTTTCAGGCTACAAGTAAGGCTACAGAATTTGCAGCTGCCTGCCTTAATTTGGCGCGACCCCGATAAGGAGACTCCTCGCCCTCCGTCGGAGTTCCACCCGATGCAGCCCAAACGAATCGTCTCGCTCTGCTACGAACAAACGAGCTCAGCTTTACAAGGCGCGCACCGCACCTCCGTCAACGAGCAGTGACGTGCCGGTTATGTAGCTCGCGGACTCCGACGCGAGAAAAGCGGCCGCGGCGGCTTGCTCCTCAGGTAGAGCTAACCGTCCCAGGGGAATATCGCGAACAACTCGTGCCAAGCTCTCATCGACGGGGATCCCTGAGCGTTCTGCATCCCGATTGATGAGATCGAGCTGGCGATCAGTAGAAGTCGGTCCCGGGAGAATGTTATTCACGGTGATGCCGAATGAAGCCACTTCGCGTGCGAGCGTCTTAGCCATTCCGGCGACCGCCAGACGCATTGAATTAGACAGAATTAGATTTGGAATTGGTTCTTTAAGTGCGCGCGATGTGAAGTTGATGATTCGTCCCCAGTTGTGAGATTTCATATCGGGAAGCACTGCTCGAATGAGGCGGACGGCGCTGAGGAACGTGAGTGCGTAAGCGGAATCCCAACTTTCGTCATCCGCATCGTCAAATCCTCCCGGACGTGGACCTCCCGAATTTGTCACGAGGATCTGGATTGGACCGAGATCGTGCCGAGCCCGATCAACCATGTGACTAATATCTGGCGCCCGGGTCAAATCCACTTCATATCCGCGTATCTCGACATCCTCGTGTTCACTTTGCAGATGCGATCGCGCCTCTTCAAGCACTTCACCATCCCGATCACAGATCGCGACGTGACACCCTTCCCTTGCAAGTCGATCCGCCGTCGCGAGTCCTAGGCCTCGACCAGAGGCGCCGACGAGAGCGACCTTTCCGCTAATGCCCAAATCCACTCGACAACTCCCCTTCACTCAGCGGAATCTTCCGACCGCACGACTCGTTTAGCGGTCAAGGACGATCCATTCATTGGTTTCGTCTGTCATTCTCGATCCACCGTTCGACGTCACGAGAATGTTGTCGGCGATACTGATGCCGGCGAGAGCGAGCGCTTCCGACTGATCGTCGAACACAATCTGGGGATGCAAATTGACGACCATGTTCTCGACTAACGCACGCTCTTTTCCCGGGACCCATGGAGGTTCCAATGAATCGAGCCCGATACCGTGAGCTGTGTAGTTAATGGCACCTCTCGCAGTCTGACCATGTTTCTCGTAACGCGATCCCTCGCAGCCAGGATCTCGTTCGAGGAGTTTCCGGACCTCATTGCCTCAACGCATGCTGCGAATGCGTCACGCCTTGTGTCCCAGAATCTCGCCGCAGCGTCCGGAGGCTTGCCGAACGAGAACACGCGACGCAACTCAACCCAATATCCGGACGGACCGCCCCATTCGAGGTCGATTACAGGAGAACTGGAAGCTCGCCCGGGCGCGGGGTGTGGCGAACGTCGCCGTCTGTCACCGGGTGACCGACTTATCCGCGCAGGCCGACAGCGACAAGGCGACGTCCAAGATCGGCGACGGGCTGATCGCCGACACCCAGACCCACGTCGTCTTCCGCACCTCAACCCACACGCTCGAAGAGACGCGTCGCTCGCTCGGGCTGTCGGATCCCGAATCAGCGACGCTTCCTCGTCTTCCCAAGGCCGTGGCGCTGTGGAAGGTGCGCGGCCAGTCGAGTTTCGTCCGTCACCTGCGCAGCTCCTACGAAGCGACGTTCTCGAACACCGACTCGAGGTTGGCATGAGCGCAACGCTCGAGAGCGAACCTCTCGGTACCCTGGCGCTTCCCTCGGGAACGCTCGGGCTGTGCGTCGTGCTCGTCGGCGTCGCGGTCGTCGTCTTTTCGGCGGATCTGGCGCACATCTTCACTCTCCTCATCGACGGCCATCGCGCCGCGTTGGTGTCGTTCTCTTCGGCAGCGCGCTTTCTCTTTGCGATGGCCACGGGGCGTAGCAGCGCGCTCGACGTCAAACTCGTACGACACAGGCGTTCATCCAGCTGCCTTCTGGCCGTTATTCGGTGCGTTCGTCGCACTCTTCGCTGTGCCGATCGGCACGGTTGCACGCTCATTACGACACTCAACTCAGAGCACCGACGGATTCGCCACACGTTCTGAGCTACTTGTTGTCGCGAGCTTTTCTGCCGCGAGGAGAAGCTCGGCGATCACCCGTCCCTCGCTCGAGGAGGCCGACTTGACGAAAGAGGCGGTCGGCTATCCGCTCGGGGTGTCGCTCAGGCCGAAAGGCGTCGACCTCGTTGCCTCCTGGGAGACCTCGCTCTTGCTCGTCGCGCCGCCGGGGGCGGGAAAGACCCTGCGCGTTCCTCGCGCGGATTCTCCGCCAGCACCCGGGGACGTGCCTGGCGACGGCGACGAAGCCCGACCTGTACGAAGTGTCGGCGCTCGCCCGAGAACGCGTCGGTCCGGTGTTCGCCCTCGATCCGGACGGGCTTGCCCCGGCCGCCGAGCCGCTCTCTTGGTCGCCGGTTGTCGGCTGTGCGGACTCCGCCGTCGCCGAGCGGCACGCCGGCGCGCTCGTCTCGGCGGCCGGCGAGGCGGCGGATCTTCGTTCGGCGAGTTTCTTCCGCCGTTCGGCGACGACCGTGCTCGCCGCCTACCTGCACACGGCCGCCCTTTCCGGCGCGACGATCGCCGACGTCGTCAACTGGGCGGCGCGCCCGTCGGATGCCGCGCCCCTGCGGATCCTCGCCGAGCATGCCACCGGTCACATCGACTGGGGGGCACGCCTTTACCGACACACGTCGGGCGCGGAGGAGACGACCTCCGGCGTGATGCGCTCGGTCGACTTGGCGCTCTCCTCCTTCCACCACGACGACGTGTTGTCGCGCTGTGCGGTTTCTGTCGACAACTCCTTCGACTTCGCCGCGCGCTCTTCGTTCTCCGACGACGATCTACGCCCTCGGAAAGGACCGCGGCGGTGCTTCGGTCGGCAGCGGTCCTTTGATCACCGCCTTTTGCGACGAGCTGATCACCGAGGCAGAACGCGAGGCGGCCCTCAGACCAGCCCGCCGTCTCGACCCGCCGCTGCTCGCTTTATTGGACGAGGCGCCCTCGATCGTTCCTCTGCCGGGGTTGCCCGCCCTTGTCGCCGACGGCCGCGGCCGCGGCATCACGACAGTGCTTTCGATGCAGTCCTTCTCGCAGGCAACAGAGCGGTGGGGACACAACGGCGCCCAGACGATCCGCAACGCCTCATCGGTGACGACGGTTTTCGGCGGGCTTTCGGTCGCCCAGGACCTGGAGGAGCTCTCCCGTCTTTCGGGAACGAGGCGCGTGCCACGTCGTTCGGTGAACGAAGAGGGGTCCGGTCGTCGCTCCAGCGTCTCGACATCTTTTATCGAAGAGCACGTGCTCACTCCGGCTCAGATCCGGACGCTCAAGGAAGGCGAGCTGTTGTTGTTCTGGGGACGACTCGCTCCGGTGCTCGCCTACACGCCGGGAACCTGGGAAGGAAAAGACGCCGCACAGATCGCCGAGGACGAGACCTGCGCGCGGCAAAGAAACGACCAACAGAAAGGAGAAAAGAAATGACCCTGACCCTCACAAGCCCGGTGATCGCCCCGCAAGATCGTGACGAAGTGCCGCGCTGTTGGTGCGATGCGGCACGCGGCTACCAAGGCACGTTCTGTTTCGATCGCGAGACACGGCCGTGGAACTGGATGGAGCTCTCCGCAGAAGACGCGGACAAGGTCTTCTCTTTGCTTTGCGGATTCGTCGAGTACTTCAACAGCCGTTACGCCGAGCGACCACAGCACCGCATCCCGCCCTGTTGGGCCGAGCACGGCGCACTTACAGAGGAGCTGACGACGCTTTTCTTCGCCCGATGGCAGGCGTTCGAGTCCCCGCACGCCTCGGTCGGCGGTGCCCAGTACTGGCATGCCTACACGCTGCCTTCGTTCTTCGAGCGGATGCGAGCCTGGCTCGGGAGTGAGCTCGTCTCCTGTCAGTCCGGCCGACACCGCGACGTCTTCGACCCGTCGCTCAAGTTGGCGCCCGCCTGGGAGCTGCGGACCGACGTGATCGCCTCGTTGGACTACGTGCGACGCCGTGACGCCGACAGTGAATCCGAATGCCCCGGTCGCTCCGCACGGCTCAAGGTCGCGTTTCTGGATCAGAGGGAGAACTCAAGATGACACAGTCGGCGGTGAGCAGCGACCTTGGTTCCCCGATGCTCATATCGGTCGAAGAGGCAGCTCATCTGTTGCGTATCGGTCGCACTCGTTGCTTCCAACTCGTCCTCGCGGGAAGGATTCGCAGCGTCAAATTGGGACGTCGACGACTCGTGATAGCCGCTGGTTTGGAGGAATTCGTGAAGTCACTCGCCGCTCAACAAAGCGTCGAGTGATCGTGCTTGGTGCAGGCGCAACAAGGGGCGCAGAGTTTGTTGTAGACCCGCCCTTCGGGACGTCGCCCCCTCGCTGTCTTCCCTCACTGAACGCTGACTTCTTCACCCAGCTCCAACGAATTACGACAGATCGACATCGCGCGACGGTTCAGGCCGTCGTACAGAACGTTCTTGAATTTTATGGACCCAATTTCTCTCTGACTCTGGAGCCGTTCACGCCTCCAATCCGAGCCTTACGGCTAACTAATGTCGTTTTGTGCTTGGGAAGTTCGAGTCGCCCGATCACTTCCGGGTAGTTGTACTCAGAAGTGGCAACCAGCCCACGTTGGCAGAGGACGCTCTCCCGGTGAAGCGGGCGCTCAGTGAACTCGGGCTCCGCTAAAGGCATTATTGGAGGATGGTTCAGAGGTTTCAGGACGACGACACCGGATACCTTGCATGGCTCGCGACCAACCCCGCTGGTTACGTTCTGAACTGCACGCCGACTCCGTCTACGAGCTACTTGCTCCTACATCAAGCAACCTGTTTCACCATCTCGCGCCAACCAACCGGCGGGAGCTCCTGGACTCACGAATACATCAAAGTATGCGCCTCGACGTACTCGGAACTCGACGAGTGGGCGCTTCTTGAGACAGGTTCGTCGCCTACGCGTCTGCTCCCATTGCGCGTGATTGATTTGTCTCGTCATCAAAGAAAGCGGCGGCTCGCTTTTCGTCGGTCTTCCCGGTCGCCGGTCGGCGCTTCTGTGGCCGGCAGTGGTTTGAGGCGATACCTCGTGCGGATGGTGCCGAGACAAGCTCTGCGCGAGAGTGACGCCAATGTTCAGCGTTCCAAACGGATCGGTGTTTTTGGATCCGTCGCTCTTCCTAGGCAAACAGGGTTTTGGGTGGCTGGCGGAGACTGGAACGCGGAAGCGGGCCACCAGGGGGCCGGGGGCGGGGAAAAGCGACGACCCGGCCGCAGCAAGCGGCCCGGGGAGGAGTGGCGGCAGGTTTCTTATCCGTGAATCGGCGCCGGTTGGCGGCCATCGCATAGCGCGCGAACGGGCTCAAGTAACAGATCCGCTCGCGCGCGTCAGAAACGTGTCGTAATCGCTCCGAAGCTTGTCCCGCCGAAGCCCGAGATCCGCTATCGCCTCGTACCCGCCCACTGCAAGCTCGTCGAAGGGCACGTAGTGAGTAGCCAAACGTCGCCGGATCTCTCTTTCGCCGAGGTTGGCGTGCTCGATCCGTTTGCGGAGGTACGCGAGTGGTTCACTGCCAGAGATTGTCCTATTTGTTGACCACGTAATCAGCGCGCAATTTAGAGCGCGATGAGATCTCCCGGCTGCCAAGCTGCCGCGGTCTTTTCCAAGAGCGAGGCGGGGAACAGATGGTGATATTCGCGCTTGCGCAGTTGCTCGCGAGTAGCAATGGCATCGTCAGCAACATCGTGCGCTCCAGCCCGAATGGTGACATTGAGGATGCCTCGCGCGAGGCTGTCGCGTCCCTTCGGCCATCTCGCGCGCAAGAGTACATCGGCAGTCGGGATCGGGTACTGGGTTTCGTCGAATAACGGAACGTCAACGTCTCCCCCTGAAAGCCGATCCCGAAGAGCTCGAAAGTCCTGAAACGATGCGGTAGCCGCGTTAGCTTCATACCTGCCGGTCAAGAACGCTCGCCAGACGAACTTGCGCAGAAGTGATCGCGAGTTTCCCTGGGCGTCTGGCGAATTTGGCAGGTGCTCAGCGAGACCGGCAAGTACCCGTACGACCGCGATGCTGGGCAACCGATCGCCATCAAAGATCCGCTCCTGATCGAGGAAGTCTGCGGCGAAAGCGGCCCCGTGAACGACCTGCTTCCATTCCGCCAACAACCGCTCCGGTTCAAGTCGTTGGTAGCTTGCTTGTGTTGGCGGCTTGTCCTCACGAAGAGCTGCGATCTCGAGTATGAGGTCACTCGGATCTACATAGAGGTGAATTGACGGAACGTGCTCATTCAACTCAGTGACCAAGTCGTGCAACGATTCGCCAGTGGCCTCTTCAAACTGCGCAACAAATATGTCAAAGGAGGTGAGCCGAACGAAACTCGTGTTCATCTTGATGAACGCGTCGATCGCCGACTTCCCTCGGCGTCGTCACAGGTAGCTCCAGGAATGGGATGTTGTACAAGGCAACGCTCTGTCGAAGAGCGAGGATCTGGCGCTCCAAATCGAAGCTCGACTCAAGATCCCCCGCGCAAGCTTCCTTGCACCACTCTCTTATCGTGCCGCCCATTTCGCCCGGTTTCAGAAGATGTAACGGGATGTACCCGCGCTCGTGGGTCCCGCTTGGGGAGTCTGCCAGGATCGGGCCGCCGAGCGCCGTTGCTGTGCCAGCGCGGCTGACCGTAAATCCGCGCTTGGTTGTCACCTTCGCCTTC
>CAWHOY010000007.1:0-228772 GCA_963831155.1 uncultured Acidimicrobiaceae bacterium | reverse complement strand
TGCCGCAAGTCGGATTTGACTATTCGATGTCGGGGCCAGTGGGCAATTGGCAGGAGCTGTGTCCGACCTGCAAGCGCAAGTCACTTTCGCTCGCGCAATTGAGATTAAAAGAGGAAGCGAATGGCTAAGGCTCCGGTCTCCGAAGAGATTCTCAAAGACAAATTCGGGCCGCATCTCAACTACCAGCCGCCCGGCGGTTGGAGCGACGAATCCGTCCATCCCGCGGAGAAGTTGGTCAAGACCCATTGCTGCTTCTGCGGTCAACAATGCGGAATCCAATTAAAGGTCCGCGACAATCGCGTGATCGGCTTCGAGCCTTGGGAGGAGTTTCCGTTCAACCGCGGCATGCTTTGCCCGAAAGGCGTGAAGCGCTATCTGCAGGGCAATCACCCCGACCGTTTGCTCACTCCGTTGATGCGAGGTGAGCAAGGATTTCGTCCGGCGTCATGGGACGAGGCCCTGAATTTCACGGTCAGCCGGATGCGTGAGATCCAGGAAAAGTACGGTAAGGACGCTTTTGCCATCTACGGCGGCGCATCACTCTCGACTGAGAAATCGTATCTGCTCGGCAAATTCGCCCGAGTGGCTCTAGGCACACGCCACATCGACTACAACGGACGACTCTGTATGGTCTCTGCCGGAACGGCCTACAAGCTGGCCTTTGGTATTGATCGAAGCACGATTCCATGGAGCGAGATTCCTAAAGCTGAAGTATTGTTCGTAATCGGTGCGAACATCGGCGAGTGCGCTCCCATCACGACCGACTACATCTGGCGCTGCCGCGACAACGGCGGAAAACTGATCGTCGCCGATCCTCGGATGACTCCTATCACGCGAAATGCCGATCTCTATCTTCCATTACGGCCCGGCACCGATCTTGCACTCTTGATGGGAATGCTGCACGTCATCCTGCGTGATGGCCTGGAGGATCGCGAATTCATCAGGCAATACACGACCGGGTTCGAGGCGGTGGCTGAATCCGCCAAGCAGTGGGATCTTCGCAAAGTTGCTGATATGACCGGCGTGCCACCCGAATCGATCGAGAAGGCCGCACGCTGGATTGGCAAATCGAAGCGCGCCATCATGATGCACGCTCGGGGATTGGAGCATCAGTCCAAGGGCGTCGAAAACTGTCTAGCGGTACTCAACATCGCTCTTGCCACCGGAAACATTGGCCGCGACGGCGCTGGGCCAACGATGATCACCGGCCAGGGAAACGGCCAGGGTGGACGCGAGCATGGGCAGAAGTGCGACCAACTACCCGGCCAGCGTTCGCTCACCGATCCTGCCGCCCGCGAGTACGTTGCCGGTGTCTGGGGCATCAAACCTGACGAACTTCCCCAGCCGGGCTACAGCGCGCAAGAAATCATGAACGCTATCCACAGCGGCGAAATTAAGGGACTCCTTCTGCATGTGCTTCAACCCGCTAGTTTCGCTTCCCGATGCGAACTTCACCCGTGAAGCACTGTCGAAACTGGAATACTTCGGGGTGGTCGATTTCTTTCTCTCCGAAACCGCCCATCACGCCGACGTGGTTATGGCCGGCAGTCTCCACGAGGAAGAGGATGGGCTTGGTTGCAGCGCCGAAGGTCGCGTCATTCACTGGAAGAACAGCATCGATCCACCGGGTGATGCGAGACGAGACTCCGACATCATCATCGATTTGGCGCACCGGCTTGGTCGCGGGCAGTTCTTTCCATTCAAGAATCCCGCTGACATTTTCGAGGAGCTGCGAGTCGCGTCGCGAGGCGGCGTGGCAGACTACTACGGCATTACCTACGAGAGAGTGGATCAGCAGATGGGCATTTTCTGGCCCTGCCCATCGCTCGACCACCCTGGCACCCCGCGCCTATTCGTCGATAAGAAGTTTTATACCCACGATGGCAAAGCGCACTTCAACGTCGACAGAGTGGCGTCCCAGCGGCGATCCGATTAGTGATGAATATCCCTTGTTCCTTACCACCGGACGAGTGGTCAGCCAGTATCTGTCGGGGACGCAAACCCGCCGTATCGGCGCGCTAGTGGACCAGAGCCCTGAACCTCGGGCGGAAATTCATCCGCGTCTGGCTGAACAGCATGGCATCAAAGACGGCGACTGGATCACGGTGACGACGCGGCGCGATGATCTGACGATTCGCGTCATGGTAGTGAAAACCATTCGGCCCGACACCGTCTTCATTCCGTATCACTGGGCCGGCACTCGCAGTGCAAACCGGCTTACTCACCGAACACTCGATCCTCGCAGCAAGATCCCGGAGTTCAAGGTTTCGGCGTGCTGGATTGCCAAAGCGAAGGGACCTGATGAGTCTCCCGATGATCGTAGCGCACACAAAAACGGCAGACCGAGGGGAGTCGACTAGTGTTCGGATACGAATTCTATGTCGATCCCTCGCGCTGTATCGGTTGTCGCTCGTGTTTGCAAGCGTGCGAGGAATGCGATACCCACCGGGGAAAGTCGATGATCAACTTCGACTTCATCGAGCGGAAAGAAAGCATCCGCTCTGCCGCATACGTCTGCTGGCATTGTGACGAGCCTACTTGCGCGCAAGTCTGTCCGGCGGATGCCATCAAGAAGGGCGAGGATGGAATCGTCCACTCATCGCTCAAGCCACGCTGCATCGCCTGCAACAACTGCGTGTTGGCCTGCCCCTTTGGTATCCCGAAGATGATGATTCCCGAGCAGCAGATGATGAAGTGCGACATGTGCTATGACCGCACTTCCATCGGCAAGCGGCCTATGTGCGCGACCGTCTGTCCGAGCCAGGCATTGTCTTACGTTAGACCAGAGGAGATCGCCAGCCGCCGTGAGAAGCCGACAAATATTTTCTATTTCGGCAGCCAGAAGATCACGACCAAGGTTTACATGATGGCCCCAGCCGAACGAGAGGCTATCGCCCTCGATGTTGTGGACTACATGTGGGAGGAGAACCATGAATTGGTTGCGGCGAGGGACTAGCGAACCGCTTTGGAAGGAAGAGTTCTCAGTTCGTACCGCTGACGAGCGCTATGTCACACGTCGGCAGCTCACCAAGTTCCTGGTACTGACCAGCCTCGGCATGTTCGTCGGAAACATCTGGATTCTGATTCGTTCTCTTTTTTACAAGGCTCCCGTCTACCCGCAGCAACCTATAGCCCAGCTTGGAGAGATTCCTGTCGGAGGAGTGAAACTGTTCAGCTATCCAACAAAAGATGACCACTGCATCATGATTCGGACCGGCGAGGACGAATATGTAAGCTACAGCCAGAAATGCACTCATCTTTCATGCGCGGTCTATTATTCTCAGGCGGAAAACAGACTTGAATGTCCGTGCCACAAGGGCTTCTTCTCGATCAAGGATGGCGCCGTTCTGCAAGGGCCTCCATCACGCCCATTGCCACGCATTGTTCTCGAAGCGCGCGGCGAACAATTAGTTGCTGTCGAAGTAAAAAGTTAAAGCCATGCCAACTTCAAACGACCGGCCTCCCCAAAATCGTGGCTTGACCGCCATCGCGGGAGCGATGTCTCTGATCACCGTTCTTCTGATCGTACAAATCTGGCTACTGAGCGCTGCTTTGGAATCCTTCCTGGGCGGAAACCGTCATACTGCACTGCCAGCCGCGATCTTTTCAGGTGTGATGTTCTTGATTTGCCTGGGCCTCTATGCCTTTGTCGATCGCGTCGATTCGGAGGTTCGTGGTTCTGGCAACGGTCGTTAACTCCATTCTTTCGTGTTTCTTAATGTTTCTAGCCTGAAATTTTCCTCCGTGACATTAGTCACATGCGAACCCCGACAACTCTGTCAGGCTTGTAGTCAGGGGTTGCCCGGAGGCTGCAAGAAGCGCTGAATGCAAACCACTGAACATAAAATCGAGACAGAAGAAAGTCGGAGCAGCAACGATCTTCGCGAGAATCCAACAAGGGGTAACCTCCCGTGTGGGGCTCGATATTGTCATCGGTGCCACGAAGAGTGTGGGGTGATTGTGAATGCGCATATCCTGCGTGACATAGCGAGCGAGTCACGCGCAGATGATCTTTCGATGGTTAGCCAGCAAAAGCCAGAAAACCCTTAATTGTTTTTGGCGGTTAGGACCTAGTCGAAGATGCCAGTTCAGATTGGAGCCACGGCTCATAAATTTTCCGACCCCACTGCCTTTTAGTCGGACTGGCGGCCACGCCTTCCATAATCCGGCAAGGTAAGGTTTGCCGCCGAGCCCGCCCAGAATCTCACCACACGTTTCCCGCGAGTTTTATCTCTTGATTTGATCAGTATGTCGTAACACGATAGACTTTGAGAAGAATCAGTTTGGTATGGAAACAACACGCACATCTTGTGACTACCGGTCCCTTGCCGAAATGCGGTATCAAATTCGACTCTTCCTGCACTTCAGCGAGCAGGCGACTCGCTCCGCTGGACTCAATCCACATCAGCATCAGCTTATGTTGGCGTTAAAAGGCCTGCCGTCGCATATTCGACCAAGCATTGGAGAACTGGCCAAGCGGCTTCAGGTCCAGCACCACAGCACGGTGGAACTAGTCAATCGCCTTGCCCGAGGTGGATACGTGCGCCGCCGGCGCAGGGGGAAGGACCGTCGCGAAGTCCTGCTCTCACTCACACCTAGGGGAGAGAGGGTGTTGCGGGAGCTTTCGTTGCATCACCGGACAGAGCTTCGTAAAGCAGGTCCCACCTTGATTGGCGCGCTGCGGCGCGTGATGCGAAGAACAAGGAATTCGCGCTCCTCCAATGAAAAGGCTGGAACGAGCAAGACCAGGAGAACAGAATAAGCATGGAAAATGACAAAGACCGAAAGGCACTCGATCCAGACTTGAGCAATGGCCAGGACGCCAAGGGTGCGATGTCCGGAGAACGGCTCGCAGTCACGCCGACGGGCGAATTGATAATTACCCCTCCGGCGCAGTTTCGAATGGTGCTTATTTCGTTTCTAGCTGCCGGCATTGGGCTAATCGCTGGAGGCATAGCATTTCTGCTCTATAGGCTTATCGGGCTCTTCACAAACATCTTCTTCTTTCACCATTTCTCCACCGATTTCACCAGCGCACGCCTCAACCACCTGGGCCTCTGGGTCATCGTCACGCCGGTCATCGGGGGCATCATTGTTGGTTTCATGGCAAAGTACGGCTCATCAAAGATTAAGGGCCATGGAATTCCGGAAGCGATGGAGGCGGTGCTCGCCAACCGCAGCCGTATCGAGCCCAAGGTCGCAATCCTGAAGCCGATCTCCGCGGCGATCGCAATCGGGACAGGCGGGCCCTTTGGCGCCGAGGGCCCAATCATACAAACCGGCGGGGCGATCGGATCCCTTGTAGGGCAGGTTCTTCACACGACAGCGTCAGAGCGCAAGGTGCTGCTGGCCTGCGGCGCGGCGGCGGGAATGTCGGCTACGTTCAACACGCCGATTGCAGGAGTGATTCTCGCCATCGAGCTTCTTCTTTTTGAATTCAAATCTCGTTCATTTATTCCCCTCGTCGTTGCTAGCACCTTGGCAACTGCCGTACACGTTCGATTATTAGGCGGCGGGCCAATGTTTTCCGTTGCCCCCGTGGACTTCGGAATCCCCAGGGCGTTGCCGTTCTACTTAGTGCTTGGAGTCATCTGCGGACTGGCCGCGGTTGGATTCAGTAAGCTGCTGTACTGGGTGGAAGATCAGTTCGACAAACTGCCCATCGACGAACTCTGGTGGCCCGCCATCGGTGCTTTGGGCCTAGGCATTATTGGATATTTTGTGCCTCGCGTTTTAGGCGTCGGGTACGACACGATCGGCGACATTCTGAACTCGAATCTCGCGCTGAAGTTAGTCCTGGTTGTGATGGTGGCGAAAGCCGTTGCTCTAGTCGTTTCTCTCGGATCAGGGACATCGGGAGGCTTACTGGCGCCGATGTTCATGTCAAGCGCAGCCCTGGGTGCCGCTTACGCAATGGTGATCGATCGCGTGTATCCAGGTGCCCAGCTCGCTGCAGGTGCTTTTGCGGTTGTAGCGATGGGGGCCGTGTTCGGAGCAGCATCTCGCGCCACATTTACGTTCATTATTTTTGCATTCGAAATCACGCGCGATTATAATTCGGTGCTGCCGCTGATGCTGGTCAGCGTTATTGCAGACGGGATGGCGATGTGGCTTATGCCGAAGTCGTCGATCATGACAGAGAAGTTGGCACGTCGCGGTATGCGGGTTCATGCCGAATACGAAATAGATGTGCTCCAGCAGGTGTCCGTAGGAGAGATGATGGACCGTGACCTACCCGCGATTTCCAGTGACATGTCCGTGGGAGAACTGGCGGAGAGAATTGCGCGCCGAGATCCTGCAGTGAGTAAACACGAAGGTCTGTTGATCATGGATACCAACGGAAACCTCGAAGGCATCATCACTCGCAGCGATATTTTGCGAGTGTTTGAAACAGACAGCGACGGCAAGATGAGCGTACTGGACGCGGGGACGCGCGATGTTGTGGTGACACACCCTGAGGAACTGCTGCATGATGCAGCGGCAAAGATGCTCAGACGCAATATAGGTCGATTGGCGGTCGTGGAACGCACGCAGCCGAGGCTAGTAGTGGGGTACCTGGGGCGCCAGGGAATTCTGGCAGCTCGTCTGCGGCGGCTGGATGAAGAGCACGTCCGAGAACAAGGTTGGGCGAGTCTGTTTTCCAGACGGCGTCCAGTGCCGTGATCACGTGTGACCACCCATCGGTTCGACTGTCCAGCCCGCATGGAATTGTTGCGCAGGAATCCGTAGATTGACGCGCCAACGGTACTCGTCGTGATTCCTAGCGATGGGATCAGCCTTCCAGCACCAGGAGCGCCAACGCACACTACGGAATGGGCGGATAGTTGGAGGGACGGAGTCCGCAGACACGGCAAACGGCACCGTGTCTGCAGCCCGCCCCATGTAAACCTCTAACCGCGACAGACATTCCAAGCCTGGCAACTCGCTTAGTATGCGGCCAGGCCTTCCGCACCCGCGTTGACAGGCAAGCCAGCATAGTATCCGAGCGAAGTGATCGACCCGTCCCCGTGGATCACGAAGGCGCCCACTGTGCCGTCGCCGCCGTCGTCCGAATAGAGGAAGCTGGTGTCGCCCTGGCGTGCGACCGCCAAATTGTTCGCTCCATTGGCGACAGCTGCGGCTGCCGTGAGCAACTTCAGCCTCCCACTACTTGCAACCGAGTAGATCGAGATGTTACCGCTCCCATTGTTGGCAATGTAAGCGTATTTTTCCGTAATGGGTTCGAGCACTACCCAGCAAGACAAGGACTGGCCATTGGCTATGCTCGCGCTGATCGGGTGCAGTTCACCGCTCTTGGTGATCGTGAACGAGGAGACGGTGCCTGCGTTGTCGGCGGGAATAGTTGGGGTTCCACCCAAAGGCTCTGTGACAATCATGTGCCCTGCCGTGTCAAAGACAAAGCCAAAATAGGTGGGTTGATTCGGCCCCGTGGCCTGCGACAATGTGGGGTAACCGAGTGTTCCATTTTCGCCCACCCCGAAGACGTAGATCGTGTTGGTCGCTTTGACAGTCACGACCAACTGATCGCCGTCAGGCGTGAACCCAACTTTGGCCGGAGACCGGACAAACGCCGGCGGGTTCAAGCCGCAGTCAAAAAGGCCTGCCGGGAACCCACCGGGATCACAGTCCAGAAAAAAGCCAGTGCCGTAGAGATGGCCCGGATCTATTGCCCGCAGAGAGTTAGCAAGAGGTTTCATCTGGCCGGATCCGTTCACTGTGAAGCCGCTAATGTTGGGGGTCGTACCGCTGCAGGCGGGATCCAAGCCGGGGCCGCCCGCGTTGAGCACGTAAAGTAGACCTCCGCGGATAGTCAGACTGTTGGGATACAAACCGCCGGACGCGACCTTGTCCGCGAACGTCAAGCTGCCATCGTTTGCAACGAGGAACGACGTAATCGTGCCTTCTTGGCAGTCATAAGTTGGGTCCGTGCCGTCGTTAGTGGCGAGAGTTTCCGTGTTGACAGCGAAGAGCAGCCGATGACCCGCGTTTAGTATCAGACTCCCTTGCGAACCAAGCGAGTCCGCTCCAGCTAATTGGAGGCCGCTTCCGCCCCCGCCCGTCGCAATCGTTTGCGTGAGTGTCAACGTGCCGTCCTTGGCGCGACGATAAACAAGAACCTGGTTTTGTGTCAGGGCGTTGGTCAAAGCGTACACTGCTCCGTCTGCCCGCGCCGTTACCGGGGCCAGCGAACAAAACAGAGCGCACATCAAAATCAAAAATAGTTGGGTCACTTTGCGAGTCATTTGTCTCCTCGTCCTCGGGGTGCGGGTCCTGGAGTGTCATTTACCTAGCTCCATGAATTTCGCGATTGTCATCCTGCGCCCGGAAAATCGACCTGACGTTACATCCGGACTGAGCTGCTGTCAAGATGCAATGTTTTGCATATCGTACAACGATATAACTAAGAATCGCTTTACGATATACACTGTTCAATGATTCCACGTAGAAGCGCCCTGCTTGTAAGTTTCCCCCATGCCCCGGCAAAGCGGACGGCTTCATCTGTTTGCCAGCCGTTGCTGCCGCCCGGTTAATACCGGCGCCTCACGCCAAGCAGAAATGATCGCGGAAGGTCTTGCCGGTCCCCGACACTGCTCCACGGTCTTGGTCTTGAAACGATATACTTTATTGCATGGAAACAGCCCTCACACTGGCGGACTACGAATCACTGGCGGAGTTGCGTTATCAGATCCGACGTTTTCTAGGTTTCAGTAAGCACGCTTCCCGCATGGCTGGTCTTGAACCTCAGCAGCATCAGCTCATGCTTTCGTTGAAAGGGTTGCCCAGAAATATGCGTCCACGAATCGGAGAGTTGGCCGAACGGCTGCAGATCCGACATCACAGTGCGGTTGAGCTCGTGAACCGGCTCTCTGTTGGCGGCTATGTCCGGCGACACCGCGGGAGTGAAGACAGCCGCGAAGTATTGCTTTCCTTGACTGCAAAAGGTGAACAGGTGCTGAAGAAACTTTCCTTGCAACATAGGGCAGAACTTCGCACGCGCGGCCCCGCTCTCCTCGCGGCGCTGAGGCGTGTCCTTCACACGAGGAAAAGCGCCAGGCGAATCCCCACCCGGGAAGCTTCGCGATCCAGACGAAAAACCTAAGGCGTGTCACGGCCTCAACGTACAAACATCAGTGAAGCTTATCATCGCGCCTCTGTTTTATATCGTGGAGCGACATTGCTATATATCGTGACATGACATTGTAAGAATTAAGCGTTGACATGCTGCCCAGGCAGGCATATGCTCCAACGCGGCCCTGTTCCTCGCAAATAGTGTGACTTTTCGTAAGTCGATCGCAGACAGACGTCTTGCTCGGCCTTTTTAAGGGACAAGTGCGCCTGCGGCAAAGGCGGGCCAAGCGATATGCGTCTCCCCTGTGGCGCACTTCGCGGGAACAGGCGCGGGTCACACGCGCCAAAGTGAGAATTGTGAACAGACACGCCGCTGCCGAGAATACCTTTATCGCTGCGCGGGGGACTCCGAACTGGAAACCCTCCTGCACCGTCGGCCACCCGGATAGGCGAAATGAAAATCCGAAGAACGAGAGCGAACCGCAAGATCTCCACAGAGGAAGGGGAATCAGGAACAATGAAGTGATGTTGCCGTCCCGACCGAGTCGTTTTTGCGGGCGGGGTCAGTCTCGTAACTAGGAGCACAGGTCATGAAGGACAAGGGCATCGATCGACGCAAGTTTCTTGGCCGCGCCGGGCAGCTCGGTTTGGGATCGCTGCTGGCCGGATTTGTACCTGCCGAAGCATTGTTTGCCCAGCCCAGGGGCGCGGCAGTGGAAACTGCGCCCGGATTGGACCCGCGCCTCACGTGGTCCAAGGCGCCATGCCGATTTTGTGGCACCGGATGCGGCGTTATGGTCGGCGTGAGCGACGGCAAAGTGATGGCGGTGGCGGGCGACGAGGTAAGCTCGGTGAACCGCGGCCTGCTGTGCATCAAGGGCTACAGCCTTCCTACGATTCTTTACGGCGAAGATCGCCTCCGGTATCCGCAGATCCGCAGCAACGGCAAGATGAAGCGCGCTACCTGGAATGAAGCCCTCGACCTCATCGCCGTGCGCTTCAAAGAGACGTTGAAGCACCGTGGCCCGGGCGCGGTTGCGATCTACGGATCGGGACAGTGGACCGTCTCGGATGGTTACATTGCCAGCAAGTGGTTCCGCGCCGGTATGGGATCCAACAATGTCGAGGGCAACGCGCGTATATGCATGTCGAGCGCGGTCACGGGATTCCTTAGCAGCTTCGGCATGGACGAGCCCATGGGCTGCTTTCAAGATCTGGAAGCTACCGATGTCCTTGTGCTCTGGGGCAATAACATGGCGGAGATGCATCCTGTCTTGTTCTCGCGCGTGTTGGAATCGCGCCGCCAGCGGCCGGCAGTAAAGATCATCGAGATAGGCACGCGGCGTACTCCCACTACCGACTTCGCCGACGAATTCATCGGCCTCAAGCCAAACGGCGATCTGGCTCTGGCCAACGCCATTGCCCAAGTAATTGTTGCCAATGGCAGCATGGATGAGAAGTTCGTTCAGGCACACACCGCGTTCAGCCGCGGATTGGAAAAAATTGGCTACGGGCTGGAAGACAAGTTTGAGTTCACGGACAGGCCCACCCCGATTACTCTCGAAGAGTACAAGGCATTCCTGGCCGACTACACGCCCGAGAAGGCTGCCGGGCCCAGCGGCGTTCCAGCAGAGACCATTCGCAAGCTCGCGGAACACTACGCTAATCCGAAAACAAAAGTTCTCTCCACCTGGTGTATGGGCATGAACCAGCATGTGCGCGGCACGTGGATCAACAATCTGGTCACCAACCTCCACCTGCTCACCGGCAAGATCGGCAAGCCCGGTAATAATCCCTTCTCTCTCACTGGCCAGCCCAGCGCCTGCGGCACCGTGCGTGAGGTAGGCACACTTGCGGATCGGCTGCCGGCGGGCATGGTGGTAACGAATGCCGAACATCGCAAGGTCGCGGCAGACATATGGAAGGTGCCGGTCGAATCGATTCCCGCCAAGCCGGGCTATAACACGGTCGAGATGTTCCGGGCACTCGATCGCGGGGATATCCGCACCATGTGGATTCAATGCACCAATCCCATGGTCACGATGCCGAACCTCAACCGGTATCGAAAAGCTGCGGATAAGGAGGGACGGTTCATCGTGGTATCCGATGTTTATCCCACGCCGACCACCGAGATCGCGCACGTACTTTTGCCTTCGGCTATGTGGGTGGAGCGTACCGGCATGTTTGGAAACTCGGAGCGGCGCACTCAACAGTGGTTCAAAGCGGTCGAACCGCCAGGAGAGGCCAAGCCTGATGTGTGGCAGCTCATGGAAGTCGCACGCCGCATGGGCTATCAAAGACTTCTTAGCTACGGTGCCGACTACGAGCGGGAGATCTTCGAAGAGTACCGCCGCTTCACCTTAGGTGAGGGGCATGACCTCGGTACGTATGAAGCCTACACTCAGCACCGCGGATTGCAATGGCCGGTTGTGAATGGCAAAGAAACCGCCTATCGCTACGTGGAAGGTTCAGACCCCTATGTGCCTGCGGGCGCGGGATACAGTTTCTACGGCAACAAGGAAAGGAATGGTGGCAAGGCCGTGATTTGGGCACGTCCTTATGAACCGCCGCCCGAGATACCCGATGAACAGTATCCGTTCTGGCTCGACACTGGGCGCGTTCTCGAACACTGGCATACGGGAAGCCTTACTCGTCGCGTAAAGCAGCTGCATCAGGCCGTACCCGCTGCGTATGTGGAAATCCATCCGGATGACGCTCGCCGCTTGGGCATCACCGAGGGACAAACAGTGCGCCTCATCAGCCGCCGCGGACAACTGGACTTGCCGGCACAAATCGACGGTCGTGGAAAGCCGCTAGCAGGCTCTGTTTTTGTCCCCTTCTTCGATGAGGGGAAACTGATCAACCGCCTTACGCTGGACGCGTACGACCCCATTTCGAAGCAGCCGGACTATAAAAAGTGTGCCGTGCGCGTCGAGAAGATCGTCGTTTAGGAGGAACCAATGCGGAGCATTGATCCTGGCTCGCGGCTGCCGATGCTGGTATTCACACTTGTTTTCCTGATGCTGCCGCCAATCTCTCTTGCACAGCAGCCCCAAGGGCAGCGGCAACCGCGCCCGCGTCGGTTGTACTTCGGCGCGCCTCCGACCATTCCCCACGACGCCGGAGCCGACTTGAACGATTGCCTCGTGTGCCACGGGGTCAAGGATTCCGGAGCTCCACTCACGCCCCATCCAACGCGTTTACGCTGTCGCCAGTGCCATGTGACCGCCGACGAAAAGGCCGGCCAGTTTCGCGGCAATAGCTTTTCCGGGCTGACCATCCCAGGTCCCACGCCGCGTTTGACTCCTGACGGCCCTCCCGAAATGGCGCATGCTGTGCTCTTACATGAAGATTGTCTCGCCTGCCACGCGTCCGGCGCACGCACAGATGTAATCAGCACTCCGCACGAGCGCTGCCAGCAGTGCCACATGCCCGTAGGGGCGGCGAGGCAGAAATCCCCAACAAAGTAAGAGCCCAGTATCTGTCAGTCGTGGGAATATATCACAGCAAACTATGGAGACTGCAATGAAGTTGCGCGTGGCAGCGTGGGTGGGTTTAGAGCGGTCATTCTTTTCGGAGCATCGGCCCTTGGGCAGCAGACGCCGCCCGCCCCTGATGCGCCGTCGGAGCAACTGGCGGAGAAGAAGGAACCACCTCCTCCGCCCAAGCACAAATTGGTCCGCTCGAAATTTCCATCAACTGGCGCACTCGTGCGGAAGGTTGGTACTGGTTCGAGAGTAAGACCGGAAACAGTGAAATTGCGATCGCAATCGGGACAGGCGGGCCCTTTGGCGCCGAGGGCCCAATCATACAAACCGGCGGGGCGATCGGATCCCTTGTAGGGCAGGTTCTTCATACATCCGCCTCAGAGCGAATTGGTCCGCTTGTCGAGCTGGTAGGAAAATTGTACCTCTGTTGTGAGAAAGGTTGTGTCATGAAGCAGCATAGGAGTCGCGTGGGCATTCGGAACTGACCGCCTATCGGTGCGGCGTGACTCGCAACCATCATGAAAACTGATGAATTTGACGAAAAGGAGGAAATCTAATGAAAAGCACACTAGCAACGAACCCACAGTCCACCACTCAGCCTGCAGTCTTCAGACTTGGAGAAGAGAGTACTTATGTCGAGCGGATGCGGCACATCTCCGATGCTATCGCCCGCCGCGCCTACGAACTGTTCGAAGTCCGAGGGTTTGAGCACGGTCATGACCGGCAGGATTGGTTTCACGCCGAGTCTGAATTGCTGATTCCAGTCCCGGCGAAAGTTGTCGTCATAAATGGAGGGCTCACTATACGAGCCGAAGTCCCGGGTTTCGCACACAAAGACGTCGAGGTGCACTTCGGAATGTGCCGACGAACGGGGCCCTCCCTTGATCGCGGTAGTTGGAAAGGAATCTTGAACCTATTCCGATTGCAGAAAGGCTGCCGCCTGTGCCGATTACAAGGCTTGGCAGCGACTTCGCCAACGAACGGTTGTTCGCCAGCGCCGGCACGTTTCCGCAGGCGTGCCGGACAGCCGACCTTGTACGATCCAGGGAAGCCTGGAAGAGAATCAGGTTCTTCCCAAGGGCTTATCGCGATGGCCCAGACATACCAAATACCTCAAATCTCCGTGCCAGCGAAGAAACCGGGGACCGTTTCAGATATTTTTGGAGACGGCGGGATCTCGACTTGGTTCCGTTTGCCAACGGCCTTTCCGCTGCGTTGGGCGGCCGGCGACAAGGGTCCGCCCTGGCGGCCTTGGGCGTTGGCATTGCTCATGGTAACCTGCTTGGTCCCTCGCCTTCACCCGTCGCGGTTTTCGAAGCCGCGCATCGTCATTTGCGTGCCGTCTGGCATCACCGGGGTCGAAAAGCGCGCCGTGCAAGAGGCCGCGGAGTACGCAGGCGCGCGCAAGGCGTACATCTTGGAAGAGCCGATGGCCGCGGCGATCGGCGCCGGACTTCCCGTGCACGAACCGACGGGGAACATGGTCGTCGACATTGGAGGAGGAACGACCGAAGTTGCCGTCATCTCGCTCGGCGGCATCGTCACGAGCCAGTCGATCCGCATCGCAGGAGACGAACTCGACCAGGCGATCATCAACTTCGTGAAAAAGCAGTACAGCCTGGCGCTTGGCGAGCGCACCGCCGAGGAGATCAAGATCACGATCGGCTCGGCGTATCCACTGGAAGAGGAGCTGCACGCGGAGATCCGCGGTCGGGACCTCGTCACGGGTCTGCCGAAGACGGTCATCACCTCCACCCAGGACGTGCGCAGTGCAATCGAAGAGCCGGTGGCGGCGATCGTCGACGCGATCAAAGAGACGCTCGACAAGACTCCGCCCGAACTCGTCGGCGACATCGCGACCCAGGGTCTCGTGCTCACCGGCGGTGGCGCGCTGTTGAACGGTCTCGATGTGCGTTTGCAAGACGAAACACACCTACCGATCGTCGTCGCGCAGGACCCGCTGAACTGCGTCGCGGTGGGTGGCGGCATGTGCCTCGAAGAGTTCGACGCGCTACGCACGGTTCTCGCGACCGCCTCGAACCGCTGACCAGAGGCCCTCGCCGTGGCCGCCAGCCGGCGAACGAACCAGCGCCTCACTCTGTTGATGCTCGTGCTCGCGTCTGTTACGGCGCTGACGCTCGACTACCGCGGCACGGTTTCGCACGGCATCACACACGTGCGTAACGGGATCCACGACGCGTTAAGCCCGATCCAGCGCGGGATCTCGTTCGTCTTGAACCCCGTCGGCGATGTCTTTGCCGGCGCGTTGCACTACGGGTCGCTCGAAACCCAGAACGAGCAGCTGCGCACCGAGCTCGGCAACGTGCGCCGTGAGCTCAATGCCGACAAGTACGCACAGTCCCAGACCGAGAACGTTCTCGCACTCGCCAACCTTCCGTACGTCAACGGGATCCCATGGATTCCCGCGATCGTGATCGGCGGAGCGACCTCGAACTTCCAAGAGACAATCGAGATCGACAAGGGGACGTCTCAAGGCGCGGGACCCGGGATGCCCGTCGTCGGCGAGTCGGGTCTCGTCGGTGTGATCTCAACCGCATCCTCGCAGTCGGCGACGGTGATCCTCGCCATCGACGCGTCATCGACGATCGCCGTGCGCGTCGGCACGGGCGGCGGGCTGTACCGGGCGCAAGGCGCCGGGCGTGGTCGCGCGCTCAACCTGTCGTACGTCGGCGGGGCGACGACGGCGAAGGACGGCCAACTCGTCTACACGAGCGGCCTCGGTGGTGGCGCGATCCCGGCCGGGATTCCAGTCGGCGTCGTCTCATCGGTGCGGACCTCGGCGACGCAGGCGGCGGCGTCGCTCTCGGTCACTCCGATCGTCGACTTCGCCAACCTGCAGTACGTCGACGTCCTCGAATGGCTGGAGCCGGCGTGAACGACGAACCCAGGACCGTGAGAGGTGCGGCGTGACGACGGCGAACTGGGCGCGCCTCATTGCTGTCGTCGTCGCCGGCGTCATCGTGCAGGTCGGCGTTTTGGACAACATCACGCTCCTCGGTGCGCACCCCGACGTCTTGGTACTCATCGCGGCGGCCGCGGGCATGGCCCAGGGATCTGGGCGTGGCGCGATCGGCGGCTTCGTCGCCGGGGTCGCGGCAGACCTCGTCGTCAACTTGCACTTCGGGTTGTCCGCCTTGAGTTTCACGTTGGTCGGCTTCGGCACCGGGCTCATCCGACCGACCCTCGTCGCGCGCGACGTCGACGGCCCGCAGGTCGCGGCGGTCATCGGCGGCGCCGCCGCCGGAACGATCCTGTACGCGATCATCGGAGACATCTCTGGCACCCACGGCCTGATCGGGGTCGCGACCGCTGAGGCGTTGTTGGCCGTCACACTCGGGGCCGTCATCCTCGCCTATCCGACATTGCGCTTGATGCGCTGGGTCTTTTCCGGGTCCCGCGCCGAACTCGGCGTGACGATGCCAATCGGTGGGAGCGCGGTTACGTGAGCTATCTGCGACCGAATCGCCGCTTCGAGCGCCGCCGCCGGGGCGCTCGCGTTAACGCAGGTGCAACGCGCATCGACTTGATCGGCCACCGTCCTCTGCCGACCCCGCCGACTTACGCGCCGCCAGCGCTTCCGCCGTCGGAGACCGGCGCGGCGCGGACGAAGCGCGGCCCGCGCCCGTACCTGCGGATCACCATCGCCGCGCTCGTCATCGTCGCGATGTTCGCCGCTTTGGTCGTTCGGCTCTACTCCCTCCAAGTGCTAAACGCGAAGAAGAACTCGTCGGCCGCGCAAGAGATCACGACGCGCTCGGTGATTCTCCCCGCGGCGCGCGGGGCGATCTTTGCCCGCGACGGACAGGCGCTCGCCAAGGACGACTTCGAATGGGTCGTCACCTTGCAGGCGACTCCAGGCCCAACGGGCAGGATCGCGGATCCGACCGTCGAGCGCCGACTGGTCGGCCTGGTGCCGGGATTGACGATGGCCGACATCCGCGCCGATCTCGCCAGCAATCAGTACAGCCCGTACCAGCCGATCCCGGTCGCGTTCAACGTCGCGCCGTCGATCGTTCTGTACATCGACGGGAATCGCCAGGAGTTCCCCGGCGTGAGCGCCGTCGAAGAGCCGGTGCGCAGCTACCCCTACGGCGACCTGGCGACCCAGACGATCGGTTACGTCCGTCCGATCACGGCTGCGGAGCTCACACACGACGCCCGCTTCGGCTACACGTCGTCTTCGATCGTCGGCCAGAGCGGGCTCGAAGAAGAGTACGAGCGGTACCTGCAGGGGACGTCGGGCGTGATCACCGAAGAGGTCGACCCTTCGGGCACCGTCGTGCGGACCGTCTCACAGACCCAGGGCCATACCGGTGACTCGGTGGTGCTGAATTTGAGCCTCCCGCTCGAACAGGTCGTCTCGAACGACTTGGCGAACGAGATCGCCTCCTTGCACGCCCAAGGTGTCGCCGCGCCGCTCGGCGGGGCGGTGGTGTTGGACCCGCAAAACGGCGACGTACTGGCGATGGCGTCGGACCCCTCCTACGACGACAACTGGTGGGTGACGGGGATGACGAACCAGCGCTACGCCGAGCTCACGAACAACGACGGCGACCCGCTGAACAACTGGGTGGTGCAGGGCTTCCAGCCGCCCGGGTCGACCTTCAAGCTCGCCACCGCGACAGCGGCGTTGGACGACGGCCTGATCACGCCGTACACCGAGATCGACGACACCGGCGACTTCGTGCTGCCGGGCGGCACAGTGCTGCACGACGCGGACAGCGTCCCACTCGGGTTGGTGAATGTCTCGACGGCACTCACCGCTTCGGATGACTTCTTCTTCTACACAATGGGCGAGGTCTTTTGGGACGCGCGGCGCGTTACGGCGAAACCCCGATCCAGGACATGGCCCACCTGTACGGCTTTGGGGTGAACGACGGCATTGATCTCCCCCAGAGCGAGGTGCAGAACGGCTGGGTCGATTCGCCGCAGGTGCGCGCGGCGCTGCACCGCCAAGCGCCCGACGTCTACTCGGACACGTGGTACTTGGGCGACAACGTCGAGATGGCCTTCGGCCAGGGCGAGACGGTCGTCACCCCGCTTTCGGAGGCGACGGCGTACGCGACTTTCGCCAACGGCGGCACCCGCTACGCGCCTGAGATTGCCGCGGCGGTCGTCTCACCGTCGGGAAAGGTGGTGCGGCGGATCAAACCGAAAGTGATGGATCACGTCAGATATACGCCCGGCACCTACCAGGCGTTGATGACCGGATTCGACGGCGTCACCCAGGACACGAACGGCACGGCGTACCTCGACTGGGTCGGGTTCAACTTCTCGAAGTGGAACGTCGCCGGAAAGACCGGCACGGCCGATGTGGCGGTGAACAGTACGAAGCAGCCGACGGCGTGGTTCGTCGGCTTCGGAGGACCGAAGGGACAGCCGGCGAAGTACGTCGTCTGCGTCGAGATCAACCAAGCGGGTTACGGAGCAGCGGGGGCCGCGCCGGTCGTGCGCCAGATCTTCAATTACCTGTACTCCCACGGAGTCGGAAAACTCGACCTCCACGCCTGAAGCCGCGCCACTCGACCGGCTCCTGCCCTTCGGGCGGCTCATCTCCGAGCGGGACTGGGCGATCTGCGAACCCAATTAACGCGGGGTGCGCTCAACGTGCCGGGACCGCTTTCACCGGAACTCGAGCCAACGTGGTGGATTTCCACTTCCACACCTGGTATCTGGGCTGGCTTCGCGCGATCGCGTCTGTCACTTGAGTTGTCGGGTGCGATGAAGGATCCGGCGGCCGCTCCCTTTCGCGCGGTAAAACCATCCTCAACTGGCGATCGTCACTGAATCGCAACGGCGGTCGCCCGGAGGCCGCAACTTGTCGGGATACACTCGACCAGGATGTTTGCGCTACTGCCCGGGAGATCGCGCCGGATCGGCGCGTCCCCGGCCGTGGCCGCAGACGCTGCCGGCCAGGAGGAATCGCCCGCCGGACAGCGTCTCGGAGCCCGACCGACGGCTGTCGGCTTTCCGCGCGTGTCAACGCCGCTTCCTCGTCTCGCTTCGCAGCCTCCTGACCAAACCACCGATTCGGCGTGCGCCCATCTCCGCGGCTGCGCCCGAGCGGTGCCGCTCGCGCGCCATGTAAGAGCGCGCCCACGAAGGGAATTTCTCCATGTCAGACACACAGACCGACCCCAAGGGGGTCGGAGAGCCGTTCGCTGCCGCCGGGTCCCCGGCGGACGCGACCGCCGAGCGTTCGGGAGCCGCCCCGGCCGCTGAGGCGGCGGTTCGTCAGAAGCCGAAGATCGGCGATACCCGCCCAGCTCCGGTGATTGCTCGTACTGCCGCGCCGATCGAAAACGGCGCCGGTGCGGCTGCGCCCGTGAAGCCCCGCCGTCGCCGGCGTGGCGGGAGGGGCCGGGGAGGCCGCACCCGACAGGGCCAGCAGGCCGCCGCTACCGATCCCGTCGCCCCGGCACCGACGCGCCGTCCCCGTGCCCCCCGAGCGAGCGCCGCGGACGGAGACACAGCCGATTCGGCGCCCGTCTCCACGCGCCGCCGGGGAAGAGAGCGCAAGGGCCGCCCCGTCGGCCGCTACCTGATGTGCGTGCACGTCGGCCAGGACGCGACGCAGATCGCCGTCTTGGAAGGGCGCTCATTGATCGAGCTGCACGTTGCACGCTCGTCGGACGACGCCAACCAAATCGACGGCAACATCTACCGCGGACGGGTGAAGAACGTCCTGCCGGGCATGGAAGCGGCCTTCGTCGACATCGGGACGCCGAAGAACGCCGTCTTGTACTGGGGCGATGTTCAGACCGATCGCGGTGACGACATCGAGCGCGAGCCGGGCACGAACCGGATCGAGCACCTGTTGCGACCCGGCCAGACGATCATCTGTCAGGTCACGAAGAACCCGATCGGATTGAAAGGCGCCCGTCTCACCCAGGAGGTGTCGCTTCCCGGACGCTTCGTCGTCCTCGTTCCGGACTCACCCGCCTCGGGCATCTCAAAGCGGCTCGACGACAAAGAGCGTCGGCGCCTGCGAAAAATCCTCGACGAGATCCGCCCCGAGGGCCACGGGATCATCCTGCGCACGGCCGCCGAGGGCGCGACCGCCGACGAGTTGCGCCGCGACGTCGCCCAGCTCTTGAAGAAATGGGACGACATCGCCGACACAGCGAAGCACGTCTCCGCACCGGCACTTTTGTACTCGGAGCCCCACCTCGCTCTGCGAGCGATCCGTGAGGAGTTCACCGAGGAGTACCGCGGCGTGATCATCGACGACCGCGAGCTCTACGCGCTCGTCCGCGAATACGTCGCCGACATCGACCCCGCCCTCGCGGACCGCGTCGAGTTCTACGACCCACAAGAAGAGAACCTGCCGCTGTTCGAACGGCACCACGTCCACGAGCAGCTGCACAAGGCGCTCGACCGTAAGGTCTGGCTGCCGTCGGGTGGCTCGATCATCATCGACCGCACCGAGGCGCTGACGGTGATCGACGTGAACACCGGCAAGAACGTCGGCTCATCGAGTCTCGAAGAGACGGTGTTCCGCAACAACGTCGAAGCGGCCGAGGAGATCGCCCGCCAGCTGCGCTTGCGTGACATCGGCGGGATCATCGTCATCGACTTCATCGACATGGAGCTGAAGGTCAACCGCCAGGAGGTTGCGGCGACGTTGCGCGACGCGCTCGGCGAGGGACAAGACGCCGACGCAGGTCTTCGAGATCTCCGAGTTAGGCCTGATCGAGATGACGAGAAAGCGCGTCGGCGAGGGTCTCGTCGAGGCGCTGTCGGAGACCTGCCCGATGTGCAAGGGCCGCGGGATCATCTTCCCCGAAGACGAGGAGTAAACCCCCGCCCGGCGAGACGGAGGTGCAACCTCCGTTGTTGGTCCTGGTCGGAGGCCCGGAATCCCGTTGTACGATGGCAGCCCTTATGTACGCCGTAATCGCGACCGGTGGCAAGCAAGAGCGCGTCGAAGTCGGCACACGAGTCGACGTCGAGCGGCTCGGCGCGTCCGAGGGTGAGACGGTTTCGCTGTCGCCGGTCCTCATCGTCGACGGCGACACGATCCTCGCCGAGCCCGCCGATCTCGCCGGGACGAACGTCGAAGCCCGGGTCGTCGGATCAGCGACCGGCCCGAAGATTCGCGGCTTTACTTACAAGGCGAAGGCGCGGGCGCGCCGGCGCTTCGGGCACCGCCAGCACTACACGACGGTCGAGATCACGGCGATCAGCGCAAAGGCAAGCCCGGCGCCGAGAAAACGCCGCGCCGAGAGCGCGTAGGAGGAACAGTGTCGAAGACCAAAGGCGGCGGTTCGACCCGCAACGGCCGTGACTCGCGCAGCCAACGACTCGGCGTAAAGGCATCCGACGGCAGCGTCGTCACCTCCGGGGCGATCATCGTTCGCCAACGCGGCACGCACTTCCACCCCGGTTCGAACGTGCAACGTGGCAAGGACGACACGCTCTTCGCGCTGGCAGACGGCACGGTCCGCTTCGTCGAGCGGCGTGGTCGACGCCTCGTCGACATCGTTTCCGAAAAGGCCTGATCGAACCCGGCTCAGCGACGCGCTGGGGATCATGTTGCGCGGCGACGACCGCGCGATGAGAGGCGAGAGATGAGTGGCTTCGTCGACGAAGCCCAGGTCCACGCGAAGGCCGGCGACGGCGGCGCGGGCGCGGTGTCCTTCCGGAGGGAGGCACACGTGAGCCGCGGGGGTCCCGACGGGGGGGACGGCGGCAAGGGCGGCGACGTCTACTTGGAAGCCTCCTCCGCGATCGCGTCGTTGCTGTCGTTCAAAGACCACCCCCATCGGCGCGCTGGGCGGGGCACGCACGGTCAAGGACAAAAGCGCAACGGTCGGGCCGGCGACGACCTCGTTGTCCCGGTGCCCGTCGGAACGGTCGTGCGCACACCCGATCGAAGCGTGATCGCCGATTTGGCGTCCGATGGCGACCGCGTCCTTGTCGCGCGCGGCGGTCGCGGCGGACACGGCAACGCGCGCTTCTCGTCGAATCGCCGCCGCGCCCCAGCGTTCGCGGAACAAGGAGAGGTCGGTGAAGAGCGGTGGCTCGACCTCGAACTGAAGCTGCTCGCCGACGTTGCTCTCGTCGGGTTCCCGAATTCGGGCAAGTCGACGCTGATCTCGCGTGTCTCCGCCGCGCGACCAAAGGTCGCCGACTATCCCTTCACGACGCTCGTGCCCCATCTCGGCGTCGTCCGTGTCCTCGACGTCGACCCTGACGAGCTCGCTGAGTTCGTCATCGCCGACATCCCCGGGCTGATCGAAGGGGCGAGCGAAGGACGTGGGCTCGGCCACAAGTTCCTCCGCCACGTCGAGCGGGCCCGCGTCCTCGTCCTGCTCATCGATCTCGGCCTCGATGAGGGACGCGCCCCGAAAGAACAGATCGAGACGCTGCTCGCCGAGCTCTCCCGTTTCGATCCTGAGCTCACCCACAGACCGCGTCTCGTCGTTGGCTCGCGGGCGGACCTCCTTTCGAAAAGCGAGCGCCCGCCGCTTTCGTCCTACGGCGCCGAGCTCGAATGTTCCGCCGTGACCGGCGAAGGCATCGACGATCTCGTCAGGCGGCTCCAGCTGCTCGTCGAACGGGCGCGCAAAGAGGAGCTCGTCCCGCAAGGACAACATGTCGTCCACCGTCCACGCACAGAGGGCGTCACCGTCGAACGCGAAGGGTCCGGATTCGTCGTCGCGGGACGTGCCGCCGAGCGCGCCGTGGCGCTCTCGGATCTCACTGACCCCGAGGCGCTCGCGCTCGTCCAGCGCCGTCTTCGTCGTCTTGGCGTCGACCGGGCGCTCGCCCGCGCCGGTGCGAGAGCCGGTGACGACGTGCGGATCGGCGGGCTCACGTTTAGCTACCGCGAGGACGAGGGATGAGCGCGCCGACGGCTCCGGCGGCGCGGCCAGTCGTCGTGAAGGTGGGCACGTCGTCCCTCGTGCGCGACCAAAGCGCCCTCGACACCTCGGTGATCGCAAAGCTGGCGGGCGAAGTCGCCGCGCTGGTGCGTGAAGGCCGTCGTGTCGTCGTCGTGTCGTCTGGCGCGGTCGCGGTTGGTCGCGCCGCGTCGTCGGTGTCACGGTCGTCCGACCCGAGCAAGACGCGAGCGATGTCGGCGATCGGTCAGCCTCGGCTGATGCGCGCTTACGAGGACGCATTCGGTGCCGAGGGGCTGTTGAGCGCGCAGGTGCTGATCTCGTTGCGCGACTTCGGCATGCGACGCCAGTACCTGAGGGCACGAGAAACGATCGAGGTGCTCTGGTCGGCCGCAGCGGTGCCGATCGTGAACGAGAACGACGCGCTGTTGGATGGCGAGGTCCGATTCGGCGACAACGACCGACTCGCGGCGCTCGTGGCGAACCTGGTCGGCGCGGAGGTTCTCGTGATCCTCACTGACCAGCCGGGCTTGTATGACGCCGATCCGCGCCGTGCCGCTGATGCAACCCTCGTCGAGGAGGTTGCCGCGTCTGACGCTGCCTTCGACGAGGTGGCAGGCGGGCCCGGATCCCCCCGTGGCACGGGCGGAATGGGAACGAAACTCGCAGCGGCGCGCCTTGCCGCGTGGTCGGGTGTTCGCGCCGTTATCGCCCAAGCCGCGCGCAAGGAGGTGATCGCCGACGCGGTCGATGGCAAGGGGGGAGTCGGCACGACGATCCTCGCCAGGTCCGAGCGTCTACCGGCACGCAAAGCTTGGATTGCCTTCGCCTTGCCGGCACGGGCGAGGGTTCTCGTCGACGATGGTGCCCGCCGAGCGATCATCGAGCGTGATGCGTCGCTGCTTCCTGCGGGGGTGCGTCGCGTCGAGGGCCGCTTCGAGGAAGGTGACGCCATCGAGATCACCGACTTGTCGGGAGCGGTCTTCGCGAAGGGTCTGGCGCGGGTCGGATCCGTCGATCAGTCGGAGTGGATCGGCAAGCGCTCGAGTGAACTCGACGAGGGCCTTTCCGTCGAGGTCGTGCACAAGGACGACCTCGTGGTATTGGAGGCGTCGCTCGTGCGCGTCGCACCGACTGAGAAGATGCGATGAGTGTCCCCGGGCAGAGCGGGCGGGTCGACCGCCGCGATTCGGGAAACTTCATTCAATGCGCACGCGGCATCGCCGATCGCTTTTCGCACCCTTGGTCGTTTGGGGGCGATGGCGATCGGTTTCTCGACCTCACCCGCAGCGTTCGGTTCCGTTTCCGTGCACGCGCCTGCGACGGCGGCTCTCGGATCTCGCATCTCGGTGACGGCGACTGGGTTGAAGCCCGGGCACTACACACTCGTCATTTCGCGTGTCGCGGGGCCGACTGAGTGCCTCGCTTTGATTGCGGCCGGCGACGCGACACACGGAAGGCTCAAGTTGTCTGGGACGTTGCCGAGGCGGCTTTCGTGCTATCTCGGACGCCAATCGACCTTTGGCTCGATCACTTTCACAACTGGTACGTACTTCCTGACTATCGGTGAACTGGTCCCCCCGACGGACTTCGCCTCGACGGCGAGTTCCGTGAAGACGCGCATCAGAATCACCGAGTAGCCCTGAAGCGTTCTTCGTCCCGCGACGGAACCGAGCGACAATGCGAGGGAGATCGCGTCGCCTGACCCCAGGTAGCCTGTGACATGGCCGAAGCGTCGCTCGAGGAAATAGGAGCTCGCGCGCAGATCGCAGCGCGCGCGATGCGAGTCGAGACGAGCGCCAGAAAGCGCGCAGCGCTGCTCGCCGCCGCCGCGAGCCTGGAGACCTCGGCCGACCGGATCCTCGAAGCGAACGCCAGGGATGTCTCCGCCGCGCAAGCCGCACGGGCCGCGGCGACCGTCATCGACCGGTTGCGTCTCAGCGACGACCGGATCGCCAACATAGCCGCGTCGATGCGCACCGTCGCCGAGCTGTCGGACCCCGTGGGTGAGATCGTCGAGGGCCGCGTGCTCGAAAACGGCCTGCAAGTTCGTCGCGTGCGGGTTCCGCTCGGTGTGATCGGCATCGTGTACGAGAACCGCCCCAACGTGACGGCGGACGCGGCCGCGCTCTGTGTCAGGTCGGGGAACGCGGTCATGCTGCGCGGCTCCGCGGGTGCGATCGAGTCGAACCGCGCGATCGCAGAGGTGGTCCGCGCGGCGATCGCATCGGTCGGGCTGCCCGCCGACGCGGTCCAGCTCGTCGAGGACACCCGTCACGAGACAGTTGCCGAGTTCGTCAAACTGCGCGGCGTCATCGACTGCCTCATCCCGCGCGGCGGCCGTTCGCTCGTGCAGTTGATCATCAACGAAGCGACCGTGCCGTACGTGATCGATGGAGACGGGAACTGCCACGTCTTTGTCGACGAGACAGCGGATTTGGACATGGCCGAGGGCATCGTCGTCAACGCGAAGATGCAACGCCCGAGCGTCTGCAACGCGATGGAAACCCTCCTCGTCCACGAGGCGATCGCCCCGGCCGCCTTGCCGCGCTTCGCCGCCGCCTTGAGCGGTGTCGAGCTTGTCGGCGACGAGGAGACGATGGCGATCCTGCCCGGCGTCGCAAAGGCGAGCGAGGAGGATTACGCGACTGAGTTCCTCGCCCTGAAGCTTGCTGTCGGTGTCGTGAAGGATCTCGACTCGGCGATCGCGCACGTCACTCGTTTTTCGAGCGGACACTCAGAGGCGATCGTGACGAACGATCGTGAACACGCGCGCCGCTTCGTCGAGGAAATCGATGCGGCAGCCGTCCTCGTCAACGCCTCGACGCGATTTGTCGACGGCGGGGAGCTCGGCCTCGGTGCCGAGATCGGCATCTCAACCCAGAAGCTCCACGCCCGCGGCCCGATGGGTGTGCGCGAGCTCACGACCGTGAAGTACGTGATCGAAGGCGACGGACAGGTCAGAGCCTGAACCGAGCCGTCACCTGGGCCGCGACTTCGGCTCGATAGCGTGGCCAAAATGATCGACGACCAGGCGGTGATCGACCGTCCGCGTGAGGTTGCACCAGGGACGCGACTGGTCATCATCCGCCACGGCGAGGCGGTGTCGAACGTCGAGGACCTGATCGGCGGCCATGACGGCTGCCGGGGGCTTACCGATCGCGGCGTCGCGCAGTGCAAGGTGCTCGTCGACAGGCTGCGCACGACCGGCGAGCTCGACGGGGCGGCAGCTGTCTGGACGAGCGTCCTGCCGCGAGCGATCGAATCGGCGGAGATCATCGCCCCGGCGCTCGGAATCGGCGTCGTCGAACAGAGCTGCTCGCTCTGTGAGCAGCACCCAGGTGAGGCAGACGGCATCTCCTGGTCGGAGTTCGAGCGGCGCTACGAGCGGGTGTCGCTGCCCGGATCCGATCCCGAACTGCCCTTGTCGCCGGGGGGCGAGAGCTGGATCGCCTTCTTGGACCGCGCGAGCACTGGTCTCCTCGACGTGGCGTCGCGGTATCCGGGAGAACTCCTCGTCACCGTAGCGCACGGTGGCGTCGTGGCGGCGTCGGTGATCCGCTTCCTCGGCATCCCAGAGCACGGTTCGGGTGTGCAGCTGCACGCCGAGAACACCTCGATCACCGAGTGGGTTCGGACCGCGCATCGCTGGCGCCTTGTCCGATTCAACGACGTCGCGCACTTGGGCGGACCGGGACGCGACGCGGTGCGCTCGGCGGTTCCCGCCTGGCTCGACAACGAAGTGACGCGGGCCCCGGTCGATCAGCAGGTGTAGTCGGGGTCGAGGCCGTACGGCGAGGCGATCGTGCCCGGCGTCTCCTGCAAGATCGTCGGGATTCCCCCCGCGAAGACGTCGCCGGAAACCGTCGCGCGCGGGTAGTTCGCCGTCCCGGCGCACCAGGCGCCCAGCGTCGCGGGGCTCGGAAAACCGGCTCCTGAATACGGCGGGTTCGTCCAGGGCACACCGGCGACCCAGATCGGGATCTGTCCACCAGTCGGCACGTAATTGCCGGCGATCGTCGGGTACTGGACGCTCGTCGAGTAGATGCCGACCTCCAGTCCCGCCGCGTGCAACGCGTCGATCGCCCCCTGGATCGTCTGATCGTTCAATTCGGTGTTGTGTGACCAGAACTGGCCCTGGGAAAAGCTCGAATAGTTGGTCGGCGAAAGCGTCGAGTTCTCGACGTCGAGCCACCAGATCGAAGCTTCGGCTCCGACGTTCGCGGCGTACGTGAGCGCTGACTCAGCTCCGTTGTAGCCGTAGTTGTAGGCGACGCAGTTCGCCTGGTTCGACCCGGACATCTGCGAGCACGTCCCGCGCGGACCGGTCGCGGAGAACGCCTGCCCCTGTGCATTCGTGTCCGGCGAATTCATGAACAGATAGAGGTTGTACGGAGTGCCGCTCGCCGGATCGACCTTCTCCGCCCACACGATCTCGGAGGCGAGGCACCGATTGTTCGCGCCGTCGAGCCAACCGGCGACCTCGATGATCGAGATCGCGGAGACGGGCGGCATCTTCGCCATGACCTGATTCGAACTCGGCGAGGCGCACTGGAAGTTCGAGATGTCATAGCCGAACAGCCCTGGCGCAAGCGCAAGGAGTCCTTGTTCGACGGTGAACGAGCGCATCAGCTCGACGATTTTGACGCCGTGTTGAGGCGGATTGTGCGCGAGGGATCCAGCGAAACGCGCGTCCCCATAGTTGAAGACTCGCCCCGTCGAAGAGGTGAACCAGTACCCGCTGCCGTCGGCGGTGACAACAAAGGAAGTGAACACGTCCTTGATGTGTTTGCGTGCCGGTGCGCCGAAGTAGGGGGCGTCGCCGAAGCGGAAGACGCTTCCACTCGACGTCGCTATCCAGTACCCATTTCCGTCCGGGGTGTTGGCGATCGCGACAACGCCGTTGTCAACCTTGCTCGACGAGATTGTGCCGAGCGAACTCTCGTCGCCGAAGCCGAAGACCTGACCGTTTGCTGCGACGAGTCGGTAGCCGCCGTCGTCGGGTGCTGGCGCGATCGAAACGATCGGGGAATGGAGTTTCTCGTGCACGAGCGAGCCGCAAAAAGGCGCCGTGCCGTAGTTGTAGACCGCCCCGTTCGACGAAATGACCCAGTAGCCGACGCCGACCGGCGCAGCGGCGATGGCGACGATCGGCGCGTGGTGGGGGACGTGCACGGGCGAACCGAAGAACGACGCGTCGCCGAAGCCGTAGACGCTTCCTTTCGCGTCCGTGAGCCAGTACCCCGCGCCATCCGCCGTCGTTGCCGCGCCGACGAAGCCCGATTGTCGGGGCTTCGCTTTCGAGCCGTGGAACGCCGCACCACCGAAGGGGTGGACGCCGCCGTTCGACTCGACGAGGTAGTAGGTGGGTTTCTCGATCGTGGCCGGTGCCGGTGGGCGCGTCGTCGTGGTCGTCGGCGTGGTTGTTGTCGTCGAGGTCGTCGAACTCGGTGCGGTCGTTGTCGTCGTGGACGTCGTGGTGACGTGGTCGACGAGGTGGTCGTCGTCGTGGACGTCGTCGTGGTGGTCGTGGTGGTAGTCGTCGGGGTCACCGGATACGAGCACGTCGGGGTGATCGTCACGGTGAGCGAGTGCGCGCGGTCGCTCGCCCGGCCCGAGTCCGGAGTGCCGTTGGTTGTCGCTCCGGAAGCTCCGGTCGAGAGCAACGACGCCGCGAAAACCACTGCCACCGCCCCGGCGACGCGCGCGCCCGGCAGCGGGTACCACCGCCTCGCCATCAGTCCCGCAACAGCTCCGCGACTCGATAGGCGAGATCGAGCGCTTGGCGGGCGTTCAATCGGGGGTCACACGCGGTCGTGTAACGCAGAGCGAGGTGCTCTTCCAAGATGTCCTCGGTCCCCCCGAGGCACTCCGTGACGTCGTCACCGGTGAGCTCGACGTGGAGACCACCGGGCCACGTGCCGAGGTCGCGATGGACGGCGAAGAATCCGCGGATCTCGCCCAAGATGTCCTCGAAGCGGCGCGTCTTTCGGCCTTCGGAAATGAACGTGTTGCCGTGCATCGGATCGCACTGCCATACGACCGGGTGCTCTGCCCTTTCAATGGTGCCGACGAATTCCGGAAGTAGGTCTTCGACCCTGCCGACGCCGAGCCGGCAGATGAGCGAGAGTCGACCCGGCACCCGGTCGGGGTTGAGCACGTTGCACAGTGTGACGAGGTCGCCGGCGGTCGTCGACGGGCCGACTTTCACGCCGATCGGGTTGCGGATTCCTCGCGCGAACTCGACATGCGCGCCGTCGAGCCTGCGCGTCCGGTCGCCGACCCAGACCATGTGCGCGGAGCAGTCGTAGTAATAGCCGTCCGTCGTGTCCTTGCGAGTGAGCGCCTGTTCGTAGTCGAGGAGCAACGCCTCGTGGCTTGTGTACAGGTTCGCCCGCGACGATTCGGAGTCGGAGTCGAGACGCATCCCGAAGGTGCCCAACGCGGCAACGGCGCGCTCGAGCTCTCCTGCGGTCTCGGTGTAGCGACGTCCTTCGTCGGTGGCGGCAACGAAGTTCTGGTTCCAGGTGTGCACGTGAGGTAGGGAAGCGAAGCCTTGCGCGGTCAACGTGCGCATCACGTTCAGCGTCGTGGCAGCGTGGTGGTACGCAGCGACCATCCGCATCGGGTCCGGTGCCCGCGCGACGAGATCCGGCGCGTCGTCGTTGACCATGTGTCCGCGAAAGCTCGGCAACTCGCAATCGCCGACGTGTTCAGTCGGCGATGAACGCGGCTTTGCAAACTGACCGGCGATCCTTCCGACGCGTACGACGGGCAACCCTGATCCGTAGGCGAGGACGACCGCCATCTGCAGAATCACCGACAACCGCTCGCGAATCGACTCGAATGTCACTTCGGCGAAGGACTCGGCACAATCTCCGGCCTGGAGCACGATCGCGCGTCGCTCGCTGACGTCGCCGAGCGCGGCCAATAGCCGCCGTGCCTCGGCGGGATCGACGAGGGGAGGGAGGCGTTCGAGTTCCGAGAGAGCGCGTTTCAGCGCGATCTCATCGGGCCAATCTGGCGACTGCTCGGCGGGGAATCGGTGCCAGGTATCGGGCGACCACGGAGTCCGGGCGCGCGTCGCGTCAGGTTGGACTCCGGGCGGGACCACGGTCCAACCCTACCGGCGTGGCACCGGTAGAGAAGGGCACTCTGGCGGGTTTCCGCGCAGGGACGCGTACGCTTTCTTGGTGGCGTCACAGCGCATCGGGATCTTTGGCGGCACGTTCGATCCGATTCATATCGGTCACCTCGTCGCCGCGGTGAACGCGCGCGACGCGCTGGGACTCGATCGTGTGCTGTTCGTCGTCGCCAACGAGCCGTGGCAGAAAATCGACGATCGATCCGTGACGCCTGCACAGGACCGCCTCGACGTCGTCGAAGCGGCGCTCGGCGACGTCGAAGGGCTTGAAGCATCGCGCATCGAAATTGAGCGCGGAGGTCCGTCATACACTGCGGACACGGTCGCCGAGTTCCACACGATGGACCCGTCCGCGCGACTGTTCTTGATCGTCGGCGCGGACGTTATCGCCGGACTCGATACGTGGGAACGGCTTGAGGAGATCCGCAAACTGACGACCATTGTGATCGTCAACCGTCCCGGCTCAACGGCCGTCGATCCGGGACGCGAGAGGGCGCTCGACGGGTGGGACGCAGTCTCGATCGAGATTCCTGGGATCGAGCTGTCGAGCACCGATCTTCGCGAGCGCGCCGCCGACGGCCGACCGCTCGACTATCTGATTCCGGAGGCCGCAGTCCGCGTGATCCGCTCCCGTCGCCTGTACGCTGTCGGCAGATGAAGGCCCGAGCGATCGCCCGACCCGTTCCGGTCGCGATCCCTGTGCCACACCTTGCCTTCCGCGGGGACGGAACTTCTCGTTGAGCCTCGATGCCGTGCTGATCGCCGCGCGGGCGGCGTCGGCAAAGACGCTCGAAGAAACGGTGGCTCTCGACGTCGGCGATCTGATCGGGATTACCGATTACTTCGTGATCACGGCGGGCCGCAATGACCGGCAAGTCCGCGCGATCGTCGATGAGGTCTCCCGCCAGGTCCGCGAGCAGACGGGCGCAACCGTTCGCCAGTCCGAGGGCCTCGAATCGATGAGCTGGGTGCTGCTCGACTACGGCGACTTCGTAGTCCACGTCTTCGACCTCGAGTCGCGGGCGTTGTACGCGCTCGAGCGACTGTGGGCCGATGCACCGCGCGTCGCCCTCGACGAGCGCGGCGTCGGGCGAGTTCGCTCGCCGCTGACCAAATCCCGTTGGCGGCTCAGGTCGCGAGCGGTCGTATCGACAGATAATCGGGGCGTCCCACCGACGTGCTGTAGTTGACCTTTCCGCGGGCGAGGAACGCCTCCCGCACGCCGCCGAAGAGGAAGTTGACCGACGTGACCTGGGGGAACTGGGTGAGCGTGTAGACGATTTGGCCGTCGGCTTCGAACAGTTCCGTCGCGTCGAGCGAAGCAAACGACGAGTCCAGGGAGACAGAGGCGACGCCATCGACCACGTTGCCGGTGAGGGTGACTTGCGAGCGAGGGAACTCGCTCATCGCGGTGGATATGCCCGAACGCAGCTCAGAAGTCGTTGGACCGAGCGTGAGGGCGTTCAACGTGTTCTGCAAAAAGTGGTCGAGTGCGACCTTGCCGGCAGTCACGTATCGCGTGGACGCCACGAGATGTCCCGCGTCAAGAAGTAGACGTCGACGGGGCGTCCGTGGCGGGGAAGATCGGGAACCGTCGGGGCGTGGAAGAGGTTCGGCGGCACCGCAATCGGCTGCGCGCTCGCTTGGATCGCGACGCCGCATCCCGCCGTTGCAACCGCGATCGCGAGGACGAACAGCGCCGCTATCGATCGGGGTCGTCGTCTTGTGGTCATTGCTCGTTGGTGTTCGTCGACTGGCCGTCGTGCTCCGCGGCCGACAACGGTGCCAACGGGATCTCGACGACAAAGCGGGCGCCGCCCGTCGGCGCGTCGGTGACGAATACGCGTCCGCCGTGCAAGCGCACGTGCTCGCGTACGAGCGCGAGTCCGAGACCCGTTCCGACTCCAGCGCCTCGACTGCCCGAGACTGATGACCCACGCGCGAAGCGTTCGAAGATCCGCGTGCGGTCTGGTTCCGGAACGCCCGGACCTGCGTCGTCGACGAGGACGCGCACGAAACCGTCTTCGCTTTCCACCGAGACTCCTGTGACTCCGTCGGCGTAGCGGTCGGCATTTTCGATGAGATTCGAGAGCACTCGTTCGATCCGTCGTTTGTCGACGAACACACGTTGGTGATCACTTTCAGGCTCGATCGAGATCGGGATCGCGCTGTGGCCCGGCGGAGCGGAAGCGTGTCGGATGAGCTCGCCGATCTCGACCGACGTCGGCTCGAAATCGGCAGAGCGCGAGTCGTAGCGCGAAATTTCGAGAAGGTCAGCGACCATGCGCTGAAAGCGCCGCACTTCTGCCGCCAGCAGCTCGAGTGCGTGGCGCGAGCGCTCGGGCATCTCGTCTTTGCGGGCTTCGATCACCGAGAGCGCGGCGGCGAGTGTCGTCAACGGAGATCGCAGTTCGTGGCTGACATCGGAAGTGAAGCGGGCGTCGCGTTCGATGCGCTGCTGGAGGCGGTCTGCCATTCGATTGAACGACGACGTCAAAACTGCGAGGTCTCGAGCGTCCGCAGTTTCTAGCCTGGTGTCGAGCATCCCGCCAGCGATGGCAAGCGCCGCCTGAGAGACGTCCCGCAAGGGTCGCAAGGCGCGTCCTGCTGCCCAGCGTCCAAGCACCGCGCCGAGCGCCGTAGTCACGATGCCCGCCGCGATCAGCGTGGCAAGCAGCGCGTGCAGCGTGTCAGATGCGCTCGACAAGTTGTAGATCGCGAAGAAGCGAGCGTGCCCTGGGAGAGCGATGCCGACTCCGTACATCGGAGCGTTGCGGAACGAAAAGGTCTGTTCGGACGAGAGACCGGCGATCGTGTCATCACGAAGTGACGTTGGCAGCTGCGTCGAAGTGAACGAGACAGGAGATGACGAGAACCACTGCTGGAGATCGCCCAGGTAGACGAGTGTGAACGTCGACGTCGTCTTCAGGTCGTTCACGAGCCTGAGCGCGCTCAGCTCCTCCGCGTTGGGATCGCTTGCGAATACGACGCCTTGTGCTGCTGTGGCATTGGCGATCGCCTGCGCGTTATAGGAGCGTTTGTCCCCGCTGACGATCGACGAACTTGTCTTCACGTACGTGATCGTTGAGATGAGGATCGCAAGTACGAGCGCACCCAAGGCGAAGCTCGCTGTGATGCGGGCCCGAAGGCCGAGTCGTGATAGTCGTCGCGATCGGTCTTCACCACCCTTGGGGGAAACGACGCGGCGAAGCCGCTCCCCGAACGACATTTAACTTGCGAGCTTGTAGCCGAGGCCGCGAACCGTGAGCACGTAGCGGGGGTTTGCCGGGTCGGGCTCGACCTTGGTACGGAGCCGGCGGATGTGGACGTCGACGAGGCGTCCGTCGCCGAAATAGTCGTAGCTCCAGACGCGTTCGAGCAGCTGTTCTCTGCTCAACACCTTTCCGGAGTTTGCCGCGAGCTCGCACAGGAGCAGGAACTCCGTGCGCGTGAGATGGACCTCCTCGCCTGCGAGGCGCACAACGCCGGCGTCGGGCATCACCTCGAGTTCGCCGAAGGTAAGGGTCGGAGGACCGCCTTCGGTCGAGCGCGCTCGGCGCATCAGCGCCCGGATCCGCGCCGCTAGCTCCTTCGGCTCGAACGGCTTCGTCACGTAGTCGTCGGCGCCCGCCTCAAGTCCGGCGACGATGTCGTGGGTGTCCGTGCGTGCGGTGACCATGATGATCGGGACCGCCGACTCGCGTCGGATCTCCCGGCAGCACTCGAAGCCGTCGATGCCAGGAAGCATGAGATCGATGATCACGAGGTCGATCGGCTCCGATGGCGGCGCCTTGGCGAATCGGTCGAGCGCGACCTCGCCGCTCCCCGCCTCGACGACGCCGTATCCCTCGTCCTCGAGGGCGAGGCGCATCGAGGTCCGGATCCGCTCGTCGTCTTCCACTAGTAAAAGATGGCTCGCCACGCCACCATTGTTTCCCTTTTCACACGAGGGCGAGCGCGGCTCGGACGGCTCTGTGGCGAAAAGGTCCGCCATCACGCGAAACAGCCTGGCGGCGACCGTAAACTCGGCCGGTGAGCTGGGATTTCGATGGGTTCTCCCGCTCGCTCACCTCGGCGTCACCGGCGACAAGAAGGGCGTACCGCAGTGATCTCGATGCCTTTGCCGAGTGGGCGGGGCGCGCCGGAGTGGACGGGCCGGGCGAGGTCGACCGGATCATGCTCCGCCGCTACCTCGCCTATCTGTCGACGCGCGGCTTCGCCCGTCGATCGATCGCCCGCAAGGCGGCGTCGCTCCGGCGCTACTTCGCCTACGCGCTTCGCCGGCATCTCGTCGACGACGACCCTGCCCGCCGGTTGAGCGCGCCGTCGGGGGAGGGTCGCCTGCCAAAGGTGCTCGGGCCAGGAGAGCTCGCCGCGCTCTTGGGACAACAGCAAGGACCCGAGGGCGCCGACTCGGTGACGCTCGCCGTTGCCGCTCGCGACGACGCGATCGTCGAGCTGCTCTACGGATCCGGGCTGCGCGTCGCCGAGTGCTGTGACCTCGACCTGGGGGACCTCGAGCTCGATCGCGGCGCGGTGACTGTTGTCGGAAAAGGGAACAAGTCGCGGCGGGTGCCGATGAGCGAGCCGAGCGTCGACGCCCTGTCGAGGTACCTCGAGGGCCGGCGGGCTCTGCTGATGAAGAAGGACTCGCCGAAAGAAGCGGTGTTCTTCAACCGGAGGGGGCGCCGGATGTCGCCGCGGGACGTGCGGCGGTCGGTCGACGCACGAGCGGCTTCGCCGACCCACCCTCACGCGCTCCGCCATACCTACGCGACGCACCTTCTCGACGGGGGGGCGGACCTGAGGGTCGTACAGGAGCTGCTCGGTCACGCCAGCCTGCGCACTACCCAGCGCTACACCCACGTCTCAAAAGAGCGGCTCCTCGCCGTCTACGAAAAGGCCCACCCTCGCTCCTGACGACGTTGAGCGCCATTTCGCGCGCGAATCGGACTCCGCTCCCTGATCAGAGGCGGAAACTCACCGGCTACCATCTGTGCGGGCCTAACCGGGTCCAACAAACCTTGACCGGACACACCCACGGTCGCCTCAGGGCGCGGTGTCCGGCGCGAGTAACCGTTGGGAGGAGCGACGCGTGGCCGTCGTCACAATGAAGCAGCTGCTCGAAGCCGGGGTTCACTTCGGGCACCAGACGAGACGTTGGAACCCGAAGATGAAGCGCTTCCTTTATGGCGAGCGCAACGGCATCTACATCATCGATCTTCACCAGACCCTCGCCGGTATCGAAAAGGCGTACGCGTTTGTGCGAGATCTCGTCGCGGAAGGCGGCACGGTGCTGTTCGTCGGCACGAAGAAACAGACCCAGGGTCCCGTTGCCGAGTACGCGACGGCCTGCGGTATGCCGTACGTCAACGAACGCTGGCTCGGCGGAATGCTGACGAACTTCGAGACGATCTCGAGCCGGGTGCGAAAGCTCGCGGAGCTCGAGGGCCAGCGCGACTCCGGCGAGTTCGATCAGATGCCGAAGAAAGAGGCCCTCATGTTGCAGCGTGAGCTCGAAAAGCTCGCCCGCAACCTCGGCGGTATCCGCCGTCTTTCGAAGCGGCCGGACGCGCTCTTCGTCATCGACACAAAAAAGGAGCACATCGCAGTCACCGAGGCACGCAAGCTCGGGATCCCCGTCGTCGCCGTCGTCGACTCCAACTGCGACCCGGACGAGATCGACTACCCGATTCCCGGCAACGACGACGCGATCCGCTCCGGGCGGCTGATGTGCCGGGTGATCTCCGATGCCGTCATCGAAGGACGGTTCATCTACTCGCGTCGAGCGGCAGACAACCTGCGTTCGGTGCAAGACACGTCGCCACCTCCGGCGGTCGAGAGTGCGCCGGCGACGGTCGGCGCGGCTGAGGAAGCCTGAGATGGCGAACATCACTGCAAAAGACGTTCAGGCGCTTCGTCAAGCGACCGGAGCCGGCATTCTCGACGCCAGGAGGGCGCTGGTGGAGACCGACGGCGACTTCGAAAAGGCGCGGCGCTGGCTGCGCGAACAGGGACTATCGGGCGCGTCGAAGCGGTCGGGCCGCGAACGCGCCGAAGGCGCAGTTTCGGTTGTCGTCAGCGGCGAGCATGGCGTCGGCGCGGTTGTCGCACTCGAATGCGAAACCGACTTCGTCGCGAAGTCAGCCGACTTCGTACGCCTCGTCGACACGCTCGCTGAGACCCTCGCGACCGACGGGGAAGAGGCGCTCGCGCGGCACGCGGATGAGATCGACGAACTGAAGGTGACGATGAAAGAGAACATCGCCATCGGTCAGCACGCGCGTTTCGAGTCCGACGGGACGACAATTTTAGAGAGCTACCTGCACGTGCAGAACGGTCGCGGGGTCAACGGGGTGTTGATCGAGCTCGAGGGGGGCTCTGCCGCGCTCGCCCACGACATCGCCGTCCACATCGCGTTCGCACGTCCGGAGTACTTGTCACGCGCGGAAGTTCCCGAATCGGTCGTCGCGAGCGAGCGCGAGACGATGCTCGCGATCGCGAAGAACGAAGGAAAGCCCGAGTCCCAGCTCGAAAAGATCGTCGAAGGTCGGTTGAACGGTTGGTTCAAGGACCACGTACTGCTCGACCAGCCGTTCGCGAAGGACGAGAAGCAGACGATCGCCCAGCTGCTCGGTGGCGCAAAGGTCCGCCGTTTCGCGCAGGTCGTCGTCGGTTCGTGACCCCGCGCCGACAGCCGGCGGCGGTCGCGTCGGGCACGCTCACCGAAGGCTTGTTTCCACGGAAGTGGTCGCGCGCCGTGCTGAAGATTTCTGGTGAGGCCTTCGCTTCCGCATCCTCGGTCGAAACGATCGACGCGGCGACGGTGGGCCGCATCGCGAGGGAGATCGCAGAGTCGGTGGACGAGCTCGGCGTCGAGCTCGCCGTCATGATGGGCGGTGGAAACATCTGGCGTGGTCAGACCGGTGCCGGTGAGGGAATTGACCGAGCGACGTCCGACACGATGGGAATGCTCGGGACGGTGATCAACTCGCTCGCCCTGCAGGACGCGATCGAGCGCGAGGGACGGCCGACTCGGGTGCTGTCGGCGATTTCCATGGCGGAGGTCTGCGAGCCGTACATTCGTCGACGCGCGATTCGGCACCTTGAAAAAGGACGGGTCGTCATCTTCGCCGCCGGAATGGGCAACCCGTACTTCACGACCGACACCCCCGCCGCGCTCCGTGCGGCGGAGATCGAAGCGGACGTGATCATGAAGGGCACGCACTCCGGCGTCGATGGCGTCTACAGCGCGGATCCGCGCCTGGATCCGAAGGCGACGAAATACGACGAGATCAGTTTCATGGACGTCATCTCGCGCGATCTGCGCGTGATGGATCTCACTGCGATCACGTTCTGCAAGGACAACGGCATTCCGATCCTCGTGTTCGACCTGATGACGCCCGGCAACATCCGTGGGGCGCTTACCGGTGACCCGATCGGTACGCTGATTCGATGACCGCCGACGTCATCATCGATGCGGCGCTCAACGACGCGCGGGAGAAAATGCAGCGCGCCGTCGAGCACACGAAGGGAGAATTCGGTGCCGTACGAACCGGCCGCGCTGCCCCGGTCTTGGTCGAGAAGTTGAAGGTCGACTACTACGGCAGCGACGTCGCGCTGCAGAGTCTCGCCGGCATCACAGTTCCCGAAGCACGCACGCTTGTGATCCACCCCTACGACAAGAACGCGATGAAGGCGATCGAAAAGGCGATCCAAGCATCGGACCTCGGGGTGAACCCCACCGACGACGGTGAGGTCATCCGGCTGAACTTTCCGCAACTCAACGAGGAGCGCCGCCGCGAACTCGTGAAGGTTGTCCGCCAGCGCGCCGAGGAGGGTCGCGTAGCGGTGCGGAACGTGCGCCGGCACGCCCGCCACGAACTCGAGACGCACGAGCACGACGGTGCCGTCTCATCCGACGATGTCGAATGGGCGGGCAAAGAGCTCGACCGGCTCACCCACGATTTCGTCACGGAGATAGATCGGTTGCTTACCCACAAGGAGCAGGAATTGCTCGAGGTCTGAGACCCCGAGCGCTCGGTGGGGCCAATGGGCACGCCTGCCGGAGGAGATGTGCCGAACAACGCAATGGAAGATCGCGCGGAGCGTCCGATCGGAATGAACGGGGAGCATCCCCGCTCCGACGACGCCGCCGACGAGGAGGCCCCGCGCCGTACTACCGGCGAAGTACGTGTCGTCGCAGTGGAGGCCGCGGTCGCGGCGGGGCTCGTCGAGCCGGCACCCGAACCGCAGGGCGTGGAATCGGCCCCCGAGGACACGGGCTCGATCCCGCTGCCGGATTGGACGGATCCGCCGACGGGACAAGTACCCCGCGTGCTGCTCGACGAAGGAGACGACCCTGACGCGCCGCGCCTCAAGGGCCCGAGCTGGCGACAGCGCGCGCAGGACTGGGACTTGGACGCCGATGCGCTCGAGTACCTCGTCGAAGAAGGCGACGAGGTCGACGAATCGTCGGCGATTGCGGGGCGTGAATCGTCGAGCGTTGGCGATACCGACCCGTTCGAGTTCGACTTCGAGCCACCGACTCATCATCCGCGCGCCGAATCGGCGCCGGCGAACGTATCGAGCGTTCCGACGGCGCCAGAGGATGCAGAGCTCGGCGTTACACCCGACGACACGGCGTGGATCGATTTCGTCGCCACGCCGGCGAGTCACCGCCGCCGTTCGCGTTCGGCCGCGCACCGACCGAGAGCAGTTGGCTCGACGAAACGCAAGGGAACCGTCGCGATCGCGACCGGGATCGTCCTCGCCGGGATCGCGGTCGGTTGCTTTGAGAGCGGTCCGGTCGGCGTGCTCGTGCTCGCGACCGTTGCGATTACCCTCGCGGCGGGCGAGACGTTCGGGGCGCTCCGTCGCTCTGACTACCGTCCGCTGTCGTTTTTCGGCCTCGTGGCGACCGCGGCGCTCGTCGTCTTCGCCTATCTAAAAGGACCGATCGCCGACCCCGTCGTCTTGGCGGGACTTGTCGTCCTCGTCGGGGTGGCGCTCGTCTTCTCATCAGCGCAGCGCTTGGCGGTTGAGGACTTCGGGGCGACGATCCTCGTCGTGACCTGGGTTGGCGTGCTGGGCTCTTTCGCCGCGATGCTCCTCAACCCGACGACCTTTCCGCACCGTCACGGCGTCGCCTACTTGGGCGCCGTCGTCGGCATCACGGTCGCGCACGATGTCGGCTCCTACGTCGTCGGTTCGCGGTTCGGACGGCGCCGCTTCGTCCCGCGCGTCAGTCCGGGCAAGTCGGTCGAAGGGTTGATCGGTGGCAGCGTTCTCGCGCTTTTGGTCGCGGGTTTGGTTGTCTCCCGCGTCCATCCGTTCACCGTCGCCGCGGCTCTCGGACTCGGTGCGGTCGTCGTCGTCCTCGCGCCGCTCGGCGACCTCGTCGAGTCGGTCGTGAAGCGGGACCTCGGACTGAAAGACATGGGGCGATTGCTCCCAGCGCACGGGGGTATTTCGGACAGGATTGATGCGATGCTCTTCGTCCTTCCCGCTGCGTTCATCTTCTTCCGTCTTGTGCACCTCGGATGACGACGCCACACACGGTCTCGGTGATCGGTTCGACTGGCTCGATCGGACGCCAGGCGCTCGACGTCATCGGACGCGACCCCGAGGCGCTACGCGTCGTCGCGATCGGCGCAAACCGATCGGTCGACGTGCTCGCCCTTCAAGCTGAGGCGTTCCGACCAGAGGTCGTCGCGATCGGCGACGAGTCGCTCGTCTCGGAGCTCGCTGAGCGCCTTCCGCAAGGGGTCGAGATTCGAGTCGGCACGGAGGGTCTGGCGTCGCTGTGTTATTCCGCCGAGGTCGTGCTCAACGCGGTCGTCGGCTTCGCCGGTCTCGGGGTCACCGTCACCGCGCTGAGATCGCGAAGGCGGCTTGCGCTAGCGAACAAAGAGTCGCTAATCGCCGGCGCGCCGGTGGTCCAAGCCGCCCGGGCAACCGAGGGAGCTGAGATCGTGCCGGTCGACTCCGAGCACTGCGCGATCCACCAGTGCCTTGGCGAGCGGCGCAACCTGGGTGTCAACTCGTCTGACGGACCTGATCCTCCTGCCGACGTCGCCCGGCTCATCATCACGGCGTCCGGCGGTCCATTCCGGGGACGGCACCGCGACGAGCTCCGCGCCGTCAGCGTCGACGATGCGCTCGCTCATCCGACGTGGAAGATGGGTCCGAAGATCACCATCGACTCCTCAACCTTGATGAACAAAGGCCTCGAGGTCATCGAGGCACACGCGCTGTTCGGCGTCGACTACGACCGGATCGAAGTCGTCATCCATCCGCAGTCGATCATCCATTCGATGGTCGAGTTCTCTGACGGGGCGACGATCGCCCAGCTGTCGCATCCCGACATGCGCCTTCCGATCGGCTACGCACTGTCGTACCCGAACCGCTTTCGCGAACCGTTCGGCGCGATCGACTGGTCGCGCCTTTCACAGCTCGACTTCTCGGAGCCGGATTACGACACGTTCGCCTGTCTCGGACTGGCGTTCGCCGCGGGCCGCGCCGGTGGCTCGGCACCGGCTTGGCTGAATGCGGCGAACGAGGTTGCGGTGGCGGCTTTCCTCTCGGGTCGCATTGGATGGCTCGACATCGCCCCGGTCGTTGAAGAAACTCTCGAGCGCCATGAGGAATCAAAACTCGTCGAGGTCGACGACGTGATCGCCGCGGATGCCGACGCGCGCGCCGTCGCGTCGACGGTTATCGGGCGAAAAATCGCGTGAGCGAGTCAGCGACGATCGCGAGCGGGAGCGGAAAAACGCCGTCCAACGCGGCGGCGGTGGTTCGCCTCCTCGTCGCAGTCGCGGCGATCATTGCCATCGCCGTCTTGTTCCACGGTCTCGATGTGTTGATCGTCGTTGCCGCGCTCGTGCTCATGGTGATGCTGCACGAGTTCGGACATTTCATCACCGCGAAGGCTTCCGGGATGAAAGTGACGGAGTTCTTCTTCGGCTTCGGACCGCGGCTCTGGTCGATCCGACGCGGCGAGACCGAGTACGGGGTGAAGGCGATTCCAGCTGGAGGCTACGTCCGGATCGTCGGCATGACCTCGCTCGAGGAGGTCGCGCCCGAGGACGAAGCACGCAGCTACCGAGAGGCGACCTTCCCCCGTCGGCTCCTGGTCGCGGTCTCGGGATCGGCGATGCACTTCATCATCGCCTTCGTTCTGGTGTTCGTGATGATCGCCTTCACCGGCTTGCCGAGGTCCGCCCCGCTTGAAATCAGTGGTCTCACGGCGTACTCGAACCGCACGAATCCCGCCGGAGTAGCGGGCGTCCGACCCGGCGACACGCTCGTCGCGGTCGACGGTCACCACTACACAAACGTGACGCGCTTCATCACGTTCATCGAGGACCATCCGGGCGACACGGTCTCGCTGACCGTGCGCCGCAACGGCCATTTGTTGACCCTTGCTGTGCACGTCATCGACGGTCGCACCGCCGATCTTGCGAGCGACCACAAGCAGCCGGAAAAACAAGGCAACCGACCGATCGGCGTTATCGGTGTCGACCTCGGCGCGGTTCAGCTCGTGACCTCGTCTGTGCTCGACGCCGTGCCGCGATCGGGCGTGATGCTCGGCCGCGTCATCCAGGCGACCGGTGAGGGCTTCGCACAGGTCTTTTCCTTCCACGGACTGAGCACTTTCGTCCATCAGGTCGCGACGGCGCGCAACGCGCCGTCGTCAACCTCGACGAGCGGGGCGTCCGCCACGAAATCAACGTCTTCGTCGCGTTCGAGCGAGTTGTTGTCGCTGCCGGGCGCAGTCGACATCGCCGCGCAGGCGCTGCGGAACAACGTCTCGGAGCTGCTCTACATCCTCGTCGCGATCAACCTGTTCGTCGGGATGGCGAACCTCTTTCCAATGCTGCCGCTCGACGGCGGCCACGTCGCGATCGCCATCTACGAGCGCATCCGCTCCCGGCGCAACCGGCCGTATCACGCGGACGTCAGGAAGCTGATGCCCGTCGCCTATGCCTTTCTCGCCGCGCTGATCGTGCTCGGGCTGTCGGCGCTGTACGTGAACATCGTCCAACCACCGTCGTTGCCGCACTGAGAAGGGACTTCGCGCTGCCTTTGCGAGGCCAATGCCCTCTCCGGCCCTAGGCTTGAGGCATTGGTGCAGCGTGGTGCGCTGCCAGGGCACCTTGTAGGAGACGCCGTCGTGGAAATCTCAGAGGTCACCCTGCCGAAACGTCGGCCGACCCGTCAGATTCGCGTCGGGTCAGTCCCGGTCGGCGCCGGCGCGCCGGTCTCGGTGCAGTCGATGACGACGACGAAGACGGCCGACGTCGAGGGGACGCTCCAGCAGATTTACGCGCTCGCCGGCGCCGGCGCCGACATCGTGCGCTGCACGTGCAATGAGGTTGAAGCCGCCGAGGGGCTCGCCCGCATCATCCCGCGCTCGCCCGTGCCGATTGTCGCCGACATCCACTTCCACGTCGAGATGGCGCTCGCCGCCCTGGAGGCCGGCGTGCAGGGCCTCCGTCTCAATCCGGGCAACCTGCGCAAGCCGGAGGAGATCAAGCTCGTCGCGAAGGAGGCGAAAGACCGCGGCGTGCCGATTCGCGTCGGCGTTAACGCGGGATCGCTCCATCCGGACCTCTACAAGAAATACGGCGGCGCGACCCCAGAAGCCCTCGTCGAATCGGCGCGCATCGAGCTCGCCTACTTTGCCGAGGTCGACTTCGAAGACGTGAAGATTTCGGTGAAGGCGTCGAACGTCCCGCTGATGATCGCCGCCTATCGCCTTGCCTCCGAGACCTTCGATCACCCCTTGCACCTCGGTGTCACCGAGGCGGGACCTCCGCCGGCCGGGCTGATCAAAGGAACGGCGGGTATCGCGACCCTGCTTTCGGAAGGGATCGGCGACACGATCCGCTACTCGCTCACCGCCGACCCCGTCGAAGAGGCGATCGCCGGGCGCAAGTTGCTCGAGTCGCTCGGGCTCCGTGCGCGAAAGGGGCTCGACCTTATCGCCTGTCCATCGTGCGGGCGGGCGGAGATCGACGTGATCTCCGTCGCCAAGGACGCCGAGCGCGCGTTAGAGGAGCGAAAGATTCCGCTCCAAGTCGCCATCATGGGCTGCGTCGTCAACGGACCGGGGGAGGCGCGAGGCGCCGACCTCGGAATCGCTGCCGGCAAGCACAAGGGACACCTGTTCATCCGGGGCAAGATCATCCGCGTCGTCCCCGAGAACGAAATGGTCGTCGCGCTCGTCGCGGAGGCGGAGAAAATCGTCTCCGAAGGGATCGACGCCCGCCTCGCCGCCGCCGATGAAGGCGCGGAGCAAGAGGCAGAAGAGGATCGCCGCGTACTCGTCGCCGAAAAGGGTGCCGACGCGAACCACTCCGAAGACGTCGTCGTGAAGATCCGAAAGCGCCTCGCTGAGTCCCAGGGTGAGGAGTTCTCGCCGAACTAGGCGGACACCGTGACGGAAGCATGCGTACTCCCAGCTCGCGCCCAGAAACGGCGTCTACGATGCCGGCTCACATTCAGGGGAGAATGATCTCTTATGGCCTCGAATAGGCGCTCCACGAAGCGCCCGAACCGTCCCGCCCAACGCAATCAGCCCGCCAAGCGCAATCAGCCCGCGCAGCGCTCTCAGCACGGGCCGCGCCGTCTCGGCGGACAGCCGCCTCCGCAGCGCTCCGCGAGCGCTCAGCGCCGCTACGAGCGCTCGCGCCGCGGGCGGCGCAGCTCGGGACTGTCGGCGTGGTTAGGGGTCCTGGTCGTCGTCGCAGTGGTCCTCGTCTTTGTCATCGTCCACTTGACCTCGCACTCGCCGAGCGCGAAGAGCGGCAAAAATCTCGCCCTCGCCCCGGTGTCGGTGGTCTCGGAGCTGAAGTCGATCCCGACTTCGACGTTCAACGCGATCGGCACGGACAAGTCGTCCGACCCGTTCACCGAAACGGCGAAGCAGCCGTTCCTCGGCCTCGACGGCAAGCCGCAGGTCGTTTTCGTCGGTGCGGAGTACTGCCCGTACTGTGCGGTCTACCGCTGGGCGATCGTCACCGCGCTCAGCCGTTTCGGCACCTTCACCAACCTGCGCCAGACGACGTCGAACGCCGACGTGGCGCCAATCCCGACGTTCAGCTTCGTGGGCTCGAAGTACACGAGCAAGTACGTCAGTTTCACGCCGTATGAGGTCGCGGACCGCGAGGGCAACGCGCTCGAGGTGCCGCCGAAATACATCCAGGATCTCTACAACAAGTACGACGGGGTCAGCACAAAGTCGAAGTTCAACCTTTCGACCGGAGTCGGTTTCCCGTTCTTCGACGTCGCGAACCAGCATGTCTCCTCCGGCGCGCCAGGGGTTCTCAACGATTCGATCGACGCCGTCGCGGGCGGTGGTCCCGGCGGGTTCACGGGCATCGGCGACGCGATCGCACATCCGACGTCAGCGACCGGAAAGGCGATCAACGCAGCCGGGTTCATCGCCGCGGCAAATTTCGACACGGCGGCGATCTGCACGGTCGACGGCGGCAAACCGGGAAGCGTCTGCCAGCAGTCCGGCGTCAAGGCCGCAGAGAAGCTCATGGCAGCCGAGAAGAAGATCTCCTAAGCGATGCCGAAGCCACCGACGGCCGCGCGGGGTCGTCGCGTCGTGGTGGCACCGCCGCCACCCGAAGTCCGTCGACGCTTCGCTTTCGGTCCGCGCGAGCCGCGCCGCCGGGTGCCCGCCGTCGACTACGACGACACGTCGCCGTCAGTACTCGCGAACTTCGACGTTCGCAACATCGTCGTCTTGGTGGCATCGGTCGCCGGCGTCGGCGTCGCGATGTACCTGACACTCGCGCACTTCTCGGCCGGCATTCAGCTGACGTGCCCCGCCACGGGGCCGATCAACTGCGAGGCGGTGACGCACAGCCCGGAGTCGTACGTGTTTGGGATTCCGGTCGCGCTGCTCGGGCTGATCTACTTCGTCGCAATGACCGGCATCTCACTCCCGGTTCTTTGGCGCTCGAAGGTGCGTGTCGTCGCGCAAGCTCGCCTGGCGATGGCCGTTGCCGGAATCGGTTTTGTCTGCTATCTCGTCTACGCGGAGCTGTTCGAGATCGACAAGATCTGTTTGTGGTGCACCGGCGTGCACGTGCTGACGCTGATCATCTTCGCGACGATCACGACCGGCTGGCGGCAAATGTCGACGTACGCGACCGAACCGGTTCGCCGTTAGCGCAGACCCGGTACTCGCCCGTTCGAATCAACTGGCGCTCGCACCGGGATCGATGCACGTCGAGGGAACTGCCGCTCACACCCTGGCGGTCTCCCCATTGGGAAGGGGAGGAGTCTCGGCCAGACGGGGTGTGAGCGGGACCTCCGAGATCTCTTGGGGTTCCACGACCTTGGAGTCCGCGGCGCCGATCGTCTGCAAGTCTTCAAAACGACGGGCTTGGGGAATCAAGCGGCGCTCGAAGGAGCCGACGAGCTTGTTGTAGGCCTCGACCCCCGACCGCAGTCGATTTCCAAGTTCAGCAAGGTGCGTGGCCACCGTACGCAGGCGCGAATAGAGCTCCTTCGCCGTGGCGGCAATCTCCTGTGAATTGCGTGTGACCGCTTCTTGTTGCCACCCAAAGGCGACAGCCTTCAACAAGGCAATGAGCGTTGTCGGCGTGGCGATGATGACGTTCTCGGCGATCGCCCGCTCAAAGATGCTCGGGTCGTGCTCAAAAGCGGCGGCGAGCAACGGATCGCCCGGTACGAAGGCGACGACGAAGTCAACTGATCCTTCGTAGCCGCTCTGATAGGACTTCTTGGCGAGCGAATCGACGTGGGATCGCAGCTGCGCCGAGTGCCTTTGCATGCATTCGTCGCGTGTTTGTTGGTCGGCAGCTGCGAGTCCGTCGAGATACGCATCGAGTGGAACCTTCGAATCAACGATGAGTTCCCTATGGTTTGGCAGGTGAACGACGACATCGGGACGTTGCCGATCTCCCGCGCCGTCGGTCATCGTGACTTGTTCGTCAAAGTCGCAATGCTCGACCATGCCCGCGAGCTCGACAATGCGGCGAAGTTGTTGCTCGCCCCAGCCGCCTCGAACTTCGGGACGTCGAAGAGCACTGACCAGATTTCCGGTCTCTCGTTGAAGATTGGCGTTTGCGGATGCAAGTTGCTCAAGTTGATTCTTGAGTTCACCTTGCAGGCGGGTGCTTGTCGTCTGGAGATTCTCGACTCGTTCCTTGTACTCCTTGAGCTGCTCGGTTACGGGGCGAACGAGTTCAGACACGACTTCGTTGAGTTCCGACTGCCGCCTTTCAAGCTCCTCGGTTGCCAGTCGTTTGTTGTTCTCCTCGATCTGGCGGAAAAAAAATGCCGCCTGTTCAGCGGCGGACTTTGCGGAGGCTTGCGAGACCTCGTTCACAGCCGTGCCACGAAGCTGCGCGAATCGCGCTCGCCACCAGAGCGCCGCGATGATTCCGCCAATCACGACGCCTACGACGATTCCGACGGTGAGGGCTTCGGCGTTGGTCATCGGCGCACGCCATGCATCAACACACGGGGGATCGACCTCTGGCACGACGGTCCGAAGGTTGCGCAGAGATGATCCAGTTCGCGGGGCGCGAACTGGATCTCCGTGGCGTGGACGAACCCACCCGCACTCGGTTCGGTCATTGAAGTGGCAGGTTACTGATCGGATGTCTCAGGCCCGCGGACCTGGGCGAATTCAGGTGAGTCCGTGGCTCGACACCGTGATCGGATGGCGCCAGACGAGGATCTCGAGTCCGAATTCTGTCCAGTCGTGAACCGGCTTACCGAACGTCGCGACCGCGGTCAGCGGGTTCACGTTTCCGAAGTTGAGGCTGGGGTTCAACACGAGGAACTGGAAGTGATGCCCTGAGTACCAGGAGGCATCGGACTCGCGGTCGTAGCGGACGAGTCTTCCCTTCGGCGTCGCCGTGACGGCGCGGACGACGACCGCGTCGTTCGATTCGACGGTCACGATCGACGACGTCCAGTAGTCGCCGAGCCCATCGTGCAGGTGGTGACGCTCGAGGAAGTTTGCGACCAGCGTATAGGGGTCGCCAGGCTTCGGTTGGGCGAGTTGGTATCCAGTTGCCGAAGCGAGCACCCCGACGATCGCGAGCGCGACGGCGGCAACGGCGATCGGGATCACGCGGGGCGTGACGTCACGGGATCTCGCGAAATGCGCGGCCAGCCGGCTGGCGTAACGCGCGGTGAGGATGACGCCGAAGATCAGCGACGGCACGAGGTAGCGCCCGTACGCGAAGTTCGGCGCGGTCGTCAGCGCCAGAAAGACGACCAGGCCCCCGATCGTTCCAAAGACGAGAAAGTCGTCCATCGCCGAGCGGCTTAGTCCCTTGGGACCCCTCTCGTCGCCGACCACCGCACCCTTGACGAGCGCGACGACGCCGATCACCACGCTCGCCAAGATGACGACGAGCACGACGGCGTGTCCGTACGCGAACGACGACGGCGCACCGCCGTTGCCGTACTGGGACGAGCCGACACCGACGAGATTGGCGAAGTAATGCCCGGCAAGCTTGACGTTCGCTCCGAACATCATCGAGTACGTCGCGCGCGGATTCGCCTTGATCAGTTTGAAAGAGCCGAGTGCCTTCGCGACCTCCCTGACGACAAGCGCCAGTGCCAAGCTCGCCACTGCCGCTGTGGTTGCCGCGTTCGCAATTGAGACCTTCCTTGTCCGCAGTGCTGCGGCGACACCACCCAACAAAATCGGCACCGTTCCTAGCGCGACTATTTGTAGGTCACCGAGCGCTCCAGCGCCCAGGAAGACGACCGCGACGACCCAGCGCCAGCCGAAACGGTGGTCTCGCATCGCGGCGAAGGCGATCAGGGCACACAGGACGGTGTCGATGTGGAGGGGTCCGCGTAGGAAGAAATAGGCGAGCAAGTGCGACGGGAAGGCGAGGACGGCGACGACGACGGCCGTTCCGACAAGCCCGACAAGCCCGCGTTCTTCGTCCCGAGCGATGAGGGCGCCGACGACAACCACGAGGGCGGCGATGATCGCCGGAACGAGGTGCAGGAGGTATCCCTTGATCCCGACGATGCCGACGGCAACCGCGTAGTAGAGGGCGTCGAGCAGCCAGAACGAGTCGTACGAGAGCGACCAACCGTGCAGGCCCAGGTTTCCGTGGATGATCGAGTTCCCTTCCAGAACGACGGTCGCGCCGTCAGAATCGGGCAGGAACGCGTGGGTCGAAACGACGTAAAGAAAGGCGCTCAGCGCGACAAAAGCGCCGAGCGCGCACAGCGAGACGACGAGAAAAAGGCGCCTTCGCGAGCGATCTTTCGCCGACTCGCCGAGGTCGTTAGCAGACGCCGGGTCGTTCGAGGACGCGCGCCGCAAGTCCTCGAGAGTGCTCGACATCGCCAAAAGGTATCTGCTCGCGGAGTTCGCCAACCTCCGACCGCTCGGAGGCGATCGTTCGTTCGGACGGTCGTGTCCCCCGGGCGCCCTTCTGTAGGCTGCGAGCAGGTCATTTACAGGAGCGGAGATGGGATTCGACCTGCAAGGCGTGCTCGATGCCCACAAGGGCGAGAACTTCGATCGTTACCGGCGGTTCGTCAACCCCCAGCTCGTCCGGGTGCTTTCTTCGATCGGGTTCGACCGTTACTACACGAAAGCCGAGGGGGCGTACCTGTTCGATGCGGACGGGAACCGCTATCTCGACTTTCTCGCCGGCTTTGGGGTGTTCGGCCTCGGCCGCGGCCACCCGGTCATCAAGAAGGCACTCCACGAAGCGATCGACGCCGATCTGCCGAATCTCGTGCAGATGGACGCGCCCTTGCTCGCCGGTGTCCTCGCCGAAGAACTGCTCAATCGGTTGCCGAAGAAGATGGGCCGGGTCTTTTTCACGAACTCCGGCGCTGAGGCCGTTGAAGCCGCGTTGAAGTTCGCGCGCTGCGCGACAGGGCGTGACCGGGTGCTCCATGCTGACCATTCCTTTCACGGCCTCACCTACGGTGCGCTGTCGCTGAACGGTGGCCGCGAATTCCGCAATGGCTTCGGCTCCCTGCTTCCCGGCAACGGGGAAGTGCGCTTCGGCGACGCCGACTCGCTCGAGGAGGCGCTGCGACGCCGCGACGTCGCGGCGTTCGTGATCGAAGTCATCCAGGGAAAGGGAGTCAACGTAGCGTCCCAGGAGTACTGGGATGCCGTCGGAGAGCTGTGCGAAAGGTACGGCACCCTTCTCGTCGTCGACGAGATCCAGACGGGCCTCGGCCGAACCGGGAGCCTGTGGGCCTACGAGCACTACGGACTGGCGCCCGACATCGTGACGCTGTCGAAGGCGCTTTCTGGGGGATTCGTCCCTGTTGGCGCGATGGTGTGTTCGACCGAGGTCTCGGACAGGGTTTATTCGTCGATGCAGCGGGCGCTCGTCCATTCGTCGACCTTCAAGAACAATCAGCTGGCGATGGTCGCCGGCCTCGCGACACTGGCGACGATCGACGACGAACACCTCGTCGATCGGGCGCGCGTCACCGGAGTCGAGTTCGAAAAGGCGCTGGCGCCGCTCGTCGAACGCCATGAGAGCTTCCACTCGGTGCGTGGCAAGGGACTGATGATCGGTCTCGTCTTCGGGGCGCCGAAGTCATTCGGTCCGCGCACGCGCTTTCGCCTCTTGGAGGCGGCACACACCGGTCTGTATTCCCAGATCATCGTCGGGCCGTTGTTCACGCGTTACCGGATCCTCACCCAGGTCGCCGCGGACTCGATGAATGTTGTCAAACTGCTGCCACCGCTCACGATCGGCCAAGAAGAAGTCGGCTACTTCACCGACGCGTTGGAAGACGTGCTCACCGACGTCGAGAAGGGTTCCTCGCTGATCTTCGATTTCGGCCGCTCACTCGTCAAAGGGGCGCGTCGTCGCGCGAGCTGACGGTTCGCAGATCAAACGATCGATGAGAAGTGCGCGGAACAATCGCGGATTTGTCGTTGGTTTCGTCGTCGCCGTCGCTCTCGGCGCCGGAGCATGCGGCGCGACCGACGCACCCCGTGGGGCTGCGTCGCCGACGACGACCACGACGACACTGCCGGAGCCGCTCGCGGTCGCGAATTCCGGAGTCGGCGGTCCGTTCGCCGCCGTCGGGCCCGTGTACCGCGTCGCCGTCGACCGCCTCGGAAGGAACCGCATCGCTCCCCGCCTTTCGAAGGGGATGCTCGTTTCCGGCACCGTTCTCGTCGCCTATCGCCAGTTTGGTTCGGGTCCGGACCTGCTCCTCATCGCCGGCGAGCACTCGACGATGACCTCGTGGGACCCGAAGTTCCTCCTCGATCTCGCCGCGCACTTCACCGTGACTGAGTTCGACTTTCCCGACGTCGGCTACTCGGCACCCGACACGCGCGACACGAGCGTCGCGGCACTCGCCGACGACACGGCCGGGCTGATCTGGGCGCTCGACCTCGAACGACCGACCGTGCTCGGGTGGGGACTCGGGGGCGAGGTCGCGCTCGCCCTCGTCGAGCGTCACCCGGGACTCATTTGGCGGCTCGTCCTCGCCGACGCGACCCCGGGGGGCGACGCGGCGACCCTGCCGAGCCGCCCCGTCTCCGACGCGCTGGCGTCGCCGAACGAGACGCCGACCGAGCTCTCTTACCTCGAGTACCCGACCGATGAGCAGAGCGCGCGGGCGACGTGGCTCTCCGACACCGCGAGCGTGATCGCCGATGTGATGACCGCGGCCGCAGTCGTGCACGAAGCGGAAGTAGCGGCGAACGGCTACGGCTCAAACCTCGTCGAGCAGAACCTTGAGGCGGTCGGGATCCCGACACTCATCTTCCAGGGAGGACAAGACGTCGTCGTGCCGCCGGCGAATGCGTACGCCCTCGATGCGCTCCTTCCACACGCACGCCTCGTCGTGTTTGCCCGCAGTGGGTACGCGTCGCTCTTTGAAGACGCCCCAACGGTGATCAAAGATCTCCAAGGCTTCGTCAGTCCGTGAGGACTGGACGAAATTGCGCCACGAACCGCCTGGTTAACCTCAGTCAGTGACCCCCTCTTCATCTCTGCACGATCCCGGGCAACGCTCGTTCGCGAGCGACAACTGCGCTGGAGCGCATCCGCGGATCCTCGAAGCGCTCGTCGCCGCGAACGGTGGGCACCAGCCCTCGTACGGCGAGGACGTCTACACCGAACGACTGCGGGATCTGATCCGACACCACTTCGGTGAGAACGCGCAGGCGTACCCGGTGTTCAACGGGACGGGGGCGAACGTCGTCAGCCTCCAGGCGATGACCGATCGGTGGGAATCGGTGGTCTGCGCCGTGTCATCACACCTGAACACCGACGAGTGCGCCGCCGCCGAGCGATTGGCAGGGATCAAACTCATCCCAGTCCCAGCGCCGAACGGGAAGATGACGGCCGAGGCGATCATGGAGGAAGCCTTCGGGTGGGACAACCCGCATCGCGCCGCTCCGCGCGTCGTATCGGTGACCCAGACGACCGAGCTCGGCACGTGCTACACCCCCGACGAGCTCGCCAGGATCTGCGTGCGCGCCCACGACGTCGGCATGAGGGTCCATGTCGACGGCGCCCGCCTGGCGAACGCCGCGGCCACCCTCGGTCTCGGCTTCAAGGCGTTCACGACCGACGTCGGCATCGACGTCGTGTCGTTCGGGGGAACGAAGAACGGCCTCGTGCTCGGGGAGGTCGTCGTCGTTCTGGACCCGACAGTGGTGCGAGGGCTCGATCACCTGCGAAAGTCATCGATGCAGCTCTCTTCGAAGATGCGCTTCATCTCCGCGCAACTCGTCGCGCTCTTGGAGGGGGACCTCTGGCTCGAAAGCGCGAAGCACGCGAACGCGATGGCCCGGCGCCTCGCTGCGAGGCTCAAGGGTCTCAGAGGGGTGTCGATCACGCGACCCGTCGAGGCGAACGCTGTCTTCGCCGTCTTGGATCCGTCGGTGACTTCGATCCTCCAGTCCAAGTTCCATTTCTATGTGTGGGACGACGACACGGGAGAGGTGCGTTGGATGAGCGCCTTTGACACCACCGAAGAGGACGTCGACGAGTTCGCGGCGGCTATCACGGCCGCCGTCGCAGAGGTCTAGATGTTGTTGCCACCAGCATCGGTACGATCCACGAGACTGACGAGAGTGGCGGACGTTGAACAGTCTGTGCCGCGACCCGATTGGACGGAGAGGCGATGACGAGGGAAGAGTTCGATGATCAAGACGACGACGAAATCCCGGTCATTGAGCACTCCGATCCCCTGATACCGGAAGATGCAGCAGACGTCGCGTCGAGGGACAGCGAGATCGATTTCGACGACGAAGTCGAGGACGAGGTCGGACCGATCGACGTCGTCGAAGCGCTCGAAGCCGACGCCATGCTGGACGACCCAGAGAAGCTCAACGAGGACGAATAGTCGGCTGAGTCCCGATCCGGCGAGGAGTTGCGCACGACTGCCGTGACGTCATGAGCGGTGATGATCGAGCGCTTCACATCGGTCGCAGGACACGGATTCCACTCGAAGAACTCGAATGGCGATTCAGCGGTAGCGGTGGACCGGGCGGTCAGCACGCGAATACTGCAAATACGCGCGTCGAAGTCGTCTTCGACGTGGCGGCGTCGACATCGCTCGGGCCTCGACAACGTGCCCGCATCCTTGAGCGATTCGGCCCGCTGGTGCGGATCGTCGCCTCCGATACGCGCTCTCAGGCGCGCAACCGCGAACTCGCGCTCGAGCGACTCCAGACTCGCCTCATCGACGCGTTGAAGATTGAACGACCCAGGACGCCGACGTCGCCCACCAAGGCGTCGAAGGAACGCCGACTCCAGGAAAAGCGCAAGCGGAGCGAGGTGAAGCGGTCTCGCCAATCGCCACCGTCGGATGAATGACGCCGCGGCTGCGGTGTTCGCAGCCCGTAGTGGGAATGAACACCCCCATTTAGGTGTCGATCGCTGAGACCGGATCTCCAACCGCGATCGTGCCGTCGGAAAGGATGTCGGCATTGATGCCCGCTCGGTGCGCGAGCTCATTGACGATGCCAGGTCTCGTCATACTCTGTAGGTGGCCGCACGGCTCGCAGAGTTCAACGCCGTAGCACTCGATGTCGCCGACTCGAAAGCGCTTTCCGACGAGGTCGTTCAAGCGCACTCCTCGAACCGTTAGCTGTCTGCGGGTCGCACCTTCGGAAAGTCGGGCGTCGTTGACGACCTCTTCTTCCACGAGTGTGAGTGCGCGCCCGGAACTCGCTCCGTCCTCATCGAAATGGCGGTCGCCGACGAGACCTTTACCTGCGAGTGCCCGCACCGAGGCGACCGATTGCAGCGGACCACCTTCGACCTCTCCGAGGTGGATCGCGACCACGGTCATCTGAGTTCCTCCTTCGCCCGGACGGCTGTTCACCCGTTTGTTTGCGCAGGCGACAGGGGCTCCGCCCCCAAGGGTACGAACATCAAAAGAGCCGACGCCGCCACAACCGCCGCAGCCATCTCGAGGTCAGTCGGCCAAAACTGATGCGCTAGGGCCATGCCAAATGCATAGCCTGAGCCTGTGTTCGAGCGGTTCACGGATCGGGCTCGCCGAGTACTCGTCCTCGCCCAAAACGAAGCACGCCTGATGAATCACGGCTTCGTCGGAACCGAGCACCTCCTGCTCGGTTTGATCGACGAGGGCGAAGGACTCGCTGCACAGGCGCTCCGCTCCTTCGATATCTCGCTTGAGGAGGTGCGAGAGAGAGTCGAAGAGACAATCGGACCCGCCAGCCGAACACAGGCGAGCGTGGAGATGCCGTTCACTCCCCGCGCAAAGAAAGTGTTGGAGCTCTCCCTGCGCGAAGCACTGCAGCTCGGGCATAACTACATCGGGACCGAGCACATACTCCTCGGACTCGTTCGGGAAGGCGAAGGAGTCGCTGCTCAGGTCCTTCAGAGCCTCGGTGCTGACTTGCCCAAAGTTCGCGGTGTCGTCATCTCGCTTCTCGAGGGGTATGACCATCCGGCCGTCGAACAAGAGTCCGTGTCCTCCAACACGGCTCGCATAACGCGCCTCGTGCAAGAGTTCGATTGGCCGCGATACCCGACGCGGGTAATTCCTGGACCGGAACTTTCTCTCTCCCGAGAGGGAATCGACTTCCGGGTGGTCGGGATCTTGTTCTACGAGAACGACATCGAAGTGCATTGGAAGCTCTCCGGCGTGCCCAAGCCGCTCCTCGATTTGCTGCAGCGCGATCCGAATGCCCCCTTCGGGGGGATGCGCCGCCTTCGCCAGCCCATTCAGCGCCTGATCACTGGCCCCGGCGGGCGGCGCGCGAGGGCGACGAGAGATCCCGGCGAGCCGCGAAGGCACGGCACACCGGAAGGGCCGCAATTTCTAAAGATCTCGGTAGACGCAAATGAGCGCTATCTGCTCGCACTCGGTGATTCCGAGCCGCAAGCGACCGGCGACTGGGCCGGGCGTTCGTACTTTGTCCCCGAGGAGGCGAACGATGATGCGGCGTCAGCTGCCCGCGCGTTGACGGTGGAGTGGCAAGGTCAAACGATCGAGATTGAGCTCTAGGGCTGCGCCGGGTAGGCGACTCGAGCCGCCGGAAACTGACCTTCGGACACCGGGAGCATCGTTGTCTCGCGCACGACCAGAACTCGAGCGCTTTGCGGATGAAGACCGGATAGCGAATCTGGGCTCAGCCCGGCGCGTTCAAGTCGCTGGTCTGGCCGCGCCGAGCAGCAGTGTCGCGGCCACCCTCGCCCCGTCGGTCCGGATCGTGCCCGAGACGGCTGCCGCGCGTGCGCGCGTCTCGGGGGTCAGCGCGGTCCTGAGCGCGGCCGCCAGGGACTCGGTGGTCGGAGCCGGGCCGTCGTGCGCCGTGCCGATGCCGAGCTCGGCCACTCGGCCGGCCCAGTAGGGCTGGTCCGCCATCTGGGGCACCACCACTTGAGGCGCGCCGGCCCGGGCGGCTGTCGTCGTCGTGCCCGCGCCGCCGTGGTGCACGACGGCGGCCACTAGAGGAAACAGTGCCTGCTGGTTGACCTCGCCGATGGCGAAGCAGTCGTCCCGCTCGTCAATCAGGGCCAGCTCGGCCGCACCGGCCGAAACGACGGCTCGGCGGCCCTGGGAGCGCACCGCCTCGATGACCACCCTGCCGATGTCCTCCGGGGCGCGCATGGGCATACCGCCAAAGCCCACGTACACCGGTGGTGGGCCGGCGTCCAGGAAAGCCACCAGCTCCGCTTGCAGCGGGCGCTCGTCCGGCAGCGTCCACGCGCCCGTCTGTACGACGTCGAGTTCCGCCGTCTCCTTCCAGGGAGCCAGAGTCGGGTCTGCCGCCAGCCAGGGATGGTCGGTGAAGGCGTAGTCGTAGACGTTGTCCACTGGCGACAAGCCGCTCGACGCCCGGCGGGCGTTGAGCGCCGCGCCGAACAGCGCGTTCGCGCTCTGGTCGTTCAGGTCCCACAGCACTCGGTTGTCGGTCACGTCCGGCGGTAGCGGCCGACCCGGAAGCGGCACCGGTGGGTGGTGCGGCGAGGGCAGAAAAATTGGACAGTAGGCCGCGTATAGGTAGCGGATGCCCAGATGCTCGGCGACAGACCGCGCGCCGGCCGCGGCCGGCAGTAGGCCGGTCGCCATTAGCGCATCACATCCCTCGGCTGCCCCGGCGAGCGCGTCGAACTGCGCGGCGATCAACTCGGCCGCGATCCGGGGCACGTCCGCCGCCGAAGCCGGCCTTGGCCCGTGCAGCAGCGGGCGCACCGGCTGGCCGACCGGCACCAGCGGCACGCCGAATTCGGCGAGCCGCTCGCCGCGGTCCGGCGGCGCGCACGCCCGTACCTCGCCGCCCAGGTCCCGTAACCGAACGGCAAGGCTCACCAGCGGTTCGACGTCCCCGCGCCCGCCATACGTCGACAACAGCACACGCACTTCGCGACTCCCTTTTTCCGTTTGAGCCAGAGATCCTGCACACCGACGCCGCCCGCGCTTCGGTCGCGTATAGACGCCGCACATCGTGCGATCGGTTCGCAAAGAGCTACGTGCGTGCGGGCGAGAGGAGTCGAACCTCCACCCCCGAAGGGACCGGGACCTAAACCCGGCGCGTCTGCCAAATTCCGCCACACCCGCGCGTCGAAAGCCTCTCACGGAGCGCGACCGCCTCGGGCGGAGTCCCCTCCTCGAGACGCGACTAGCTCACTACGCTCGTTCGGAACAACGGGGGTAGGTCTGTGCGCTGTTCGAATTGTGGCGTTGAAGCCAGCTCGTCGGCTCGCTTTTGCGGCAGTTGTGGCTACACAATGCTGCTCGCCTGCAGCGCCTGCGGCGCTCCGGTGCAGACAGGACAACGCTTCTGCGAGCAGTGCGGAACGGCGGTTTCGCCAGCGGTTACAGGCACGCAACCGCAAGGGAGGGAAGTCGAGTCGACACCACCGGGACCCTCTCTTGCCGAGCGCAGGCTGGTTTCAGTCCTGTTCGCTGACCTCGTGGGATTTACGAGCCTTTCGGAGAGTCGGGACGCCGAAGAGGTTCGCGACCTTCTCATGCGTTTCGCCGAGGTTTGCCGGTCAGTCATCGAAAGATACGGGGGCTTCGTCGACAATTTCATCGGCGACGCCGTCTTTGCGGTTTGGGGAGCGACGGTCGCCCACGAAGACGACGCCGAGCGGGCGGTTCGCTGTGGCCTCGACCTCATCGAGGCGATCACCGCCCTCGGTACAGAAGTCAATGTCCCCGGGCTCGCGGCGCGCGCCGGCGTCATGACGGGAGAGGCCGCGATCAACCGCGGCGGCATCGGCGAAAGGATGGTTGCCGGCGACCTCGTCAATACCGCCTCCCGGCTGCAGAACGTGGCCGATCCGCGCTCGGCACTCGTCGGCGAGGCGACGTTCACATCAACGAACCACGCCATTTCCTACGTCGACGCCGGTGAGCTCGTCCTGAAGGGGAAGGAAGAGACCGTCCACGCCTGGCGTGCGCTGCGGGTGGTGGCGCAACGTCAAGGGGTCGGACGACCAAGGGGCATCGAGGCGCCATTCGTCGGACGTGTCGAGGAGCTCCGCTCACTCAAGGACGCGCTCGATGGTGTCGGGCGGGAACGACGTGCTCGGCTCGTCTCGGTAACAGGAATACCCGGCATCGGAAAGAGCCGCCTCGCGTGGGAGTTCCAGAAATACGTCGACGGGCTGGTCGAGACGATCTACTGGCACCAGGGTCGCAGCCCCGCCTACGGGGAGGGCATCAGCTTCTGGGCCCTCGCCGAGATGATCCGGATGCGCGCCGGGATCGCCGAAGACGAGGAGCATTCCTCCGCGCGAAGGAAGCTCGCCGACTCCGTGGACGAGTTCGTCGCCGACAAGGACGAGCGCTCTTGGATCGAAACACGCCTCGCCCACCTTCTCGGCCTTTCCGCCTCGCCACAGGGGGCGCGCGAGGAGACTTTCTCCGCTTGGCGGACGTTCTTTGAGCACATTGCGGAACGCGCGCCGGTCGTTATGGTCTTCGAGGATCTCCAGTGGGCCGATTCCGGAATGATCGACTTCATCGAATTCGTACTCGAATGGTCAAAGAGTCACCCCATTCTCGTTGTCGTTCTCGCCCGCCCGGAACTGTTCGAGAGGCGCCCGAGTTGGGGAGCGGGGCAGCGCAGTTTCACTTCGCTCCACCTCGAGCCGCTCGACAGTGAGGCGATGGGTGAACTCCTCAAAGGGATGATTCAAGAAATCCCGGCTTCGTTGTCAGCGGCGATCCTCGAACGAGCTGAAGGCGTGCCGCTCTACGCGGTGGAAATCGTTCGCATGCTCTCGGGCAACGGCCTTCTGAGGGAACGGGGCGGAACCTACGAGGCCTCGGGCGAACTCACCGACTTCGAGATACCGGACAGCTTGCATGCCCTGATTGCCTCGCGGCTTGACTCGTTGCCAGAGGGCGAGCGCGCCCTTATTCAAGACGCGGCCGTGCTCGGAAAGAGCTTCAGCACGAGTGCACTTTCGGCATTGACGGGAAGGGGGAAAGAAGAGCTCGAGAGTCAGCTCCGCGATCTCGCTCGGAAAGAGTTCCTCTCCGTCGACATCGATCCGCGTTCGCCAGAGCGCGGCCAGTATGGCTTTCTGCAGAGCGTCATCCGCGAGGTCGCCTACTCGACGCTTTCGCGCAAGGACCGGCGGGGAAAACACCTCTTGGCCGCCAGGTATTACGAGTCACTTGTTGACGACGAGCTCGTCGGGGTCGTCGCCGCCCACTATCTCGAGGCGCACCGAACATCTCCTGAAGGACCCGAACGTGACGAGCTCGGGGCGCGGGCTCGCGAGTCGCTCGTCGGCGCCGGGCAACGCGCACTCTCGTTGGGGGCGCCGGAACAGGCGCTCTCCTACCTCGACCAGGCGCTCGAGATCCCGTCGGCAACCGGAGAGCGCGGCACGCTTTCGCTGCTCGCCGGCCGGGCGGCACAGCTTTCGGGCTCGAACGAACGCGCCGTCGAGCTCTACGAGCAGGCGCATCGGGACTTCGACGCTGCCGGAGACCGCGACGCCGCCGGCCGCGCCGTCGCACGGGCGGCGATTCCGCTCGCTTTCCTTGGAAGATTCGATGAAGCGTCGCGACGTTCCGAGGCGGCCTTTGAGTCGCTTGACGCCGACGGTGACCAACACGTACGCGCGGAGCTCGCCCAGACGATGGCGGCGCTGGCGACAATGGTCGGCGAACAGCGGCGCGCGCACGACTGGGCCGAACGGGCCCTCGCCATCGTCGAGCATCTCGACGCCCCGGAGACCTTTCTCGAAGCCCTCCAATCAAAGGCTCATTCGCTCTTTTCGATGGGCCGTCACAAAGAGGCCCTCATCTTGTATAGAGGGGGAGTCGCGATCGCCGAGACGAGCGGGCTGCTCGGCCAACTGGCCGACTACCTCACTTCTCTCGGCGTTACGGCGACCGACGACGAGCCGCGCGAGTCCTTGAACGCGGCGCTGAGGGCGGTCCCTGTGGCGCGCCGAGCCGGAAACCGCCCGCTCGAAACGATCAACCTCCTCAACGTGGCCGAGTTCTCGCTCCTCCTCGGCGAGTGGGATACGGCTCGCAGCGCGATTGCCGATGTCGACGCGATGCACCTCGGAGAGGAGAACAGCAGCCAGATGCATTTTCGAGACTGCGCGAGAGCGTTGCTCGAAGGGCTGACCGGCGACATCGGCCAAGCAATTCGCGAGCTTGAGCGGCTCGCAAAGGAAACGGAAGCCGCGGCGTACATTCACATGCGCGCGACCAACCTCTGGTACCTCGCGCTAATGCGTCTCATCTCCGGCGAACTCGAATCCGCGTACGCCGGTGCCGAGGCGGCGGTCGCAGTCGACCCCGCCGGCATCAACGGCCCGTCCGCCCTCCAGGTCCAGGCGCGAGCGGCGCTGTGGTTGCGGGACAGGGAACGAGCGGCCACAGCGCGTGCTGCGATCGACAACTTCCATGGACGCCGGATGGACGCATTGCGGCAAACTGTCGAAGCTGGTGTCGCAGCACTGAGCGGTGAGCTCGACCAATCGGTGGCGACGTACACGGGTGCCACTCGGGCGTGGCGAGAGCTCGAGGCGCCATTCGATCTCGCCCTTTGCCAAGTCGACATGGCGTTCCTGCTCGACTCGCGCCCAGAGGCAGCGGAAGCAGCCGCGGCCGCGCGTGACGGAATCGAATTGCTCGGGGTCACGCCGCTGCTTGATCGCCTGGCGGAGCGCTACCCGGCACAGCGTGCCGCCTCAGCGTTACCCGGCTGAAGCCGCCTCGTCTGTGGAGGAGGCCGCCTTTCTCGACTCCCCGAGCGTGATCGTGATCGCTTCGATGTGATCGCTCGGTCAGACGCGCAGCGCATCGAGATGTGCCGATGCAGTCACCGCCAACGCAGGAACGATCTCTTCGAATCGCGCCGCCCGCGCGTCGTCGGCAGTGAGTTCTCCCCGGGTGAAACGGCCATAGATCGCTTCGCAGAACACCGCCGCTTTCCAAAGAGCGAGCGCTTCAAACCAGGCGAGCAACTCCACCTTGCGACCGCTGCTTTCCACGTAGCGGTTAGCGAGCTCTTCGCGTGAAGGAAAGCCCGGAACTGACGTCACGGGCGACGTGCCGAGCGGGCTCGACTCGCCTCCCGGCTCGGAGTACGTGGCGAGGAGGTACCCCAAGTCCGCGCGCGGATCACCGATCGCCCCCATCTCCCAGTCCAAGACCGCGACGATTCGGTTTGGGGGGTTGGGCGCGACGATCATGTTCCCGAGCCGGTAGTCGCCATGGACGACCGTCGGCGTCAGCGGCTCGGGCATCGATTCCGCGAGTCGGGCCCCGACGTCGGCGACGAGCGGAAGTTCTCGGGTCGCGTTCACCTCCCAGAGCTGAGAGAAACGGCGCACCTGGCGCTCGAGGTAACTGCCGGGACGCGAGAAATGGGCGAGCGCAGGCGCGGATACATCCACCGCGTGGATCTCGACGAGCGTGTCAACGAGGTCGTATCCAAGGAGTCGCCGCGCCTCCTCATCCTGCTGTAGTTCGGTTGGGAGTTCGTCGGCGACGACGACTCCTTCGATGTAATCCGCCATGTAGAAAGGCACGCCGAGCAAGGACTCGTCGTCGCAGACGGCCCGAATGCGTGGTACACGGATGCCGAATCGCGCCAGCGCCAGCTGGAGGTTGGCCTCACGCACGACGTCGTGCGCGGAAGGGGGGAGCGGCGGCCGGGGCGGGCGCCGCAACACGTAGCGATCGTCGCCGCGCTCAACCAGGAACGAGAAGTTCGAGCCGCCACCGGAGCCGATTCGGGTCGCCTTGACGGCTCCCGATCCGAGTTCGTGCTCGTCGAGGAAGCCGCGCACCCGATCGAGGACGAGCAGCGGCTGCCGTGAAAGCGTCGCCGCCTCGGCGTCGGATTCGACGATGTCGGGCTCGACCCCAGCCACCTCTACGCGGGCGCGAAGGCGTCGATCACAGAGTCGAGTTCCGATGGCGGCGCGATCACGGCGAGTACGGCGGTGTCGACGCCCGCCTCGGCAAACGCCTTCAATCGTTCGCGTTGTCCTGCCAACGGGCCGATTAAGAACGTCTCGCGCACAAGATCATCCCTGACAAGCTCGAGAGCCTGCGACCGGTCACCGGCGTTCCAGGCGGCAACGACCGGGTCGACCGCCTCCGACCATCCGAGCCAACGGAAGAACTCCGAATAGACCGGCACGGTCGCGTACGCGACGAAGACACGTCTCGCGACTGCGAGGGCCTCGTCTTCCGGCCCAGGCACGACGAAGAAGCGACACACGAGCTCTTTGTCGGGGGATCCGAACGCGTCGACCACCGTCGAAGCGCTGCCGAGTGGGAGGAAATTCGTGAAGGCACCGTCGCCGATTTGAGCCGCAAGTCGCAGCATCGACGGGCGCAACGCGGCGACAACGATCGGGACAGGTCGCGTCGGCGGTCGTGGCAGCCGGAAACCGCCGGGCCCGCGCTCACCTGAGAGCACACCGCGCAGGTATTCCACGGTGTCGCGCATCTTTTCGAGGGGTCGCGTGAAGGGGATGCCGTTCCACTGTTCGACGATCACGTTCGAAGAGGTCCCGAGCCCGAATACGAATCGGCCACCGCTCAGCTCCGCGAGCGCTGCGGCAGTTTGCGCAAGAAGCGCTGGACCGCGTGTGAAAACGTTGATGATGCCGCTCGCGAGCCGAAGACGCTCGCTGTGCTGAGCGGCGATGACGAGCGGTGTGATGCCGTCGAAATTGACCGACTCCTCGGTCCAGAGGCTGTCGTAGCCTGCCGCCTCGATGCGTCGCACGAGGTCGGGTAGCTCGGTTAATGAGACTCCTTGAAAAGGGATAGTCAGTCCGACGCGCACAGACGCTTACTGTAGGCGCCGTGTTTCCGCGCACGGCCCTTGTCACCGGGGGAGCATCTGGGATCGGAGCGGCGCTGGTCGCGCTGCTCGAGGAAGAGGGCGTCGACGTGCGCGTGCTCGACCTGCGCGACGGCTTCGATGTCGCGAACCCGCGCGCCTGGGACGAGATCGGACCCGTCGATCTCGCCAGCTTGAACGCCGGTGTGACAACGGGCGAATCCGAGTTCTCAGCCATATCGGATGATGCGTACCGTCGCATCTTGGCCGCGAACGTGGACGGCGTTGTCCTCGGAACGCGCCGCCTCGCAGCGGTGATGGAACCCGGCAGCGCGATCGTCGCGACCGCCTCGCTCGCTGGCCTCGTGCCGCTTCCGAGTGATCCGCTCTATTCGCTAACCAAGCATGCCGTCGTCGGTTTCGTGCGCAGCGTCGCGCCACAGCTCGAACGACGCGGTATTCGCATCAGCGCCGTCGCTCCGGGAATCGCCGACACCCCGCTCATCTCGGCGACAAGGGAGATATTGGAACGGTCGGGATTCCCGCTGCTTCGGCCCGAAGAGGTCGCCCGGACGGTCCTCCGTGCGGCACGCGACGGCGGGACCGGGAAGGTCTGGGTCGTGCAGCCTGGACGGGATCCGGAGCCGTTTCGCTTCCCGAACGTCCCCGGGCCGCGCGACGCGACCGGGGCCCCCGTCGGTCCTCCGCCCGATCGTCTGCGCAACGAACTCGACTAGCGAAACGTCCAGGGCTCGCCTTTGGAGAAGGACCTCAGGATGCGCCGGCTCACGACCATGCGGTGCACTTCGTCGGGGCCGTCGTAAATATGGCCGCCGCGGGCCATCACATACATGTGCGAGAGCGGCGAGCGATCGGTGAGACCGAGGCCGCCGTGAACCTGGACGGCGCGGTCGATCACATTCGAGAGAGCCGTCGCCGCGTAGAACTTGATCAGCGAGATCTCGACGCGCGCGTCGGCGCCTTCGTCGATCTTGCGTGCGGCGTCGTAGGTCATCAGCCGGCAGGCGTGGATCTCGGCGGCCGAGTCGGCGATCCAGTTCTGCACCGTTTGTTTCTCGGCGAGCGGACCGCCGAAGGCGTCGCGCTCGAGCGCTCGTATGCACATCAGCTCGAACGCGCGCTGCATCTGGCCGAGCCAGCGCATGACGTGATGGATGCGGCCCGGTCCGAGTCGCTTCTGCGCGATCAGGAAGCCGTCACCGCGCTCGCCGAGGATGTTCTCGGCCGGCGCGCGGACGCCCGAGTAGCGCACCTCGCAGTGCGTCGACCAACCGCGGCCGCGGTGACCGAACACCGGCACCGCCTCGATCTCGATGCCCGGCGCGTCGGCTGGGACGAGGATCTGGCTCATCCGCCGATGGGGCTCCGCGTCGGGGTCGGTGACGGCCATCACGATGCCGAAGGCGGCGCCTTCGGCCCCGGAGGAGAACCACTTTGTGCCGTCGATCACCCACTCGTCCCCGTCTAAAACTGCCGTCGTTCTGAGACCGGTCGGGTCTGCGCCGGAGACGTCGGGCTCGGTCATCGAGAAGAAGGATCGAGCTTCGCCTTCAACGAGCGGCTTCAAGAAGCGCTCTTTCTGCGCGTCGGTTCCGAACAGGTGGAGGATCTCCCCGTTGCCGGCGTCGGGTGCTTGACAGTTGAAGATCAGTTGAGCCCAGGTGACGCGGCCGATCTCCTCGTTGAGGTTCGCGTACGCGAGGAAGCCGAGTCCTGTGCCACCCGCCTCATGCGGTAGGTGCGGTGCCCAGAGCCCTTCGGACTTCGCCCTGGCGCGCAGTTCGGCGAGCAGCGACTCCGCCTCGTCGTCCTCACGCGACAGCGCCATTTCGTTCGGGTAGACGTCGGACTCCATGAACACGCGGTATCGCTCGCGCAGCTTTTCGTGCTCGACGGGGACACCGAGGGAGTTGACCGTCATTCCGTTACCATCGCACACCGATGCGGCCACAAGAGCTTTTCGATCTGTCCGGCAAGGCGACGATCGTCACGGGCGGCGGGAGCGGCATCGGCCGGCAAATGGCGATCGCTCTCGCCGAGCTCGGTTCGAACGTCGTCATCTGCGCCCGCAAACTCGAGCGGTGCGAGAAAACCGCAGCCGAGCTTTCAGAGCTTGGCGTGCGGGCGCTGGCGCTCCGTTGCGATGTCCGGCAGCCAGACGACATCGAAGCGCTCGTCGAACGGACCGTCGAAGAGTTCGAGCGCGTCGATGTGCTCGTCAATGACGCCGGTACGAGCTGGGGCGCGCCCGCTGAGGAGACACCGCTTGAGGGATGGCAGAAGGTGATCGACGTCAACCTCACGGGCCTCTTCCTTTTTTCGCAGGCCGTCGCCCGTCGAATGATCGCGCAGGGAGGGGGCGCCATCATCAACATCGCGTCGGTCGCCGGTCTGCACGGCTCGCGACCCGGGATGATGGACGCGGTCGCCTACTCCGCAAGCAAGGGCGGAGTCATTGCGCTCACCCGCGACCTTGCGTGGAAATGGGCGCGCTACGGCATCCGCGTCAACGCGATCGCTCCAGGGTGGTTTCCGTCGGACATGTCAAAGGTGCTCCTCGAACGTTTCGGCGAGGCGTTGCTGCCCGGGATTCCGCTCGGCCGGTTTGGCGGCCAGGACGACTTGAAAGGAGCGGTCGCGCTCCTCGCGTCCCAGGCCGGCGCCTACGTCACCGGTCACACGCTCGTCGTCGATGGAGGTCAGTCGGCCTGAACTGCGTGCGATCAGATCAGTTTTCGCGCTCGATGATCATCGCCATTCCCTGACCGCCTCCGACGCACATCGTTTCGAGACCGACGGTCTTGTCGAGCGTCTCCAAGTCGTTGAGGAGCGTGTTCAAGATTCTCGCCCCGGTCATTCCGAACGGGTGACCGAGCGCGATCGCGCCGCCGTGCGGGTTGAGTTTCTCGCCGAAGGGATCGACGCCGATCTCGCGACACACCGGCAGGACCTGGGCTGCGAACGCTTCGTTGAGTTCGATCACGTCGATGTCGTCGATCGTCATCTTCGCCCGCTCGAGAACCGTCCGTACCGCCTCGATCGGGCCCACGCCCATGATCTCGGGAGTCACGCCCGACACCGCCGAGGCGACGATGCGAGCGCGCGGCTTGACTCCGAGCTCGCGGGCGCGGGTGTCACTGAGGATGACGACCGCGGCGGCACCGTCGTTGAGCGGACAGGCGTTGCCGGCGGTCACCTTGCCGCCGGGCTTGAACGCTGGCTCGAGCGAGGCGAGTCGTTCGAGTGTCGACTCGCGACGCGGGCCGTCGTCGTTTGCCACGCCGTCGAAGGGAGCGATCTCGCGGGCGAAGAAGCCCGAATCCTGGGCGGCGACGGCGCGTTCTTGCGAACGCTGCGCGAACTGGTCCATCTCCTCGCGGGCAACGTTCCACTGTTCGGCGACGTTCTCGGCGGTCAGACCCATTGGGATGTAGACGTTGGCGATCGCCGCGTTGTCGCCGAGGAGTTTCGGATGGAGGTCTGCCAAGTCACGCGGCATCGTGTTCACCTGCGAGATCGACTCGACGCCGGCCGCGACGAAAGCATCGCCCTCGCCTGCGCGGACCGCGTGGAAGGCCATGCGGATCGTCTGCAGGCTCGAGGCGCAGAATCGGTTGACCGTTGTGCCCGGCACCGTGTCAGGGAGGCCGGCGAGCAGCGCAGCCCTCCGGCCGATGTTCATCCCCTGTTTCTGCTCAGGGAAACCGCACCCGACCATCACATCGACGATCTCGGCCGGATCGAGTCCTGGTACGCGCGACAGCGCGGCGTCGATCGCGAACGCGACGAGGTCGTCGGGCCTCACGTCGACGAGCGAACCCTTTGCCGCGCGGCCGATCGGCGTTCGCGCGGCGGCGACGATCAGCGCTTCAGGCATTAGCTCCTCCAGCGGCCAGGAAAACGACCTCACCGACAAGCGCAGGTTTTTCTTGTCCCTCGATCTCGACTTCGACGCCGACGTGGTAGATGACACTCGGCCCGCGCCGTTGCGCCCTCAGCAACTTCGCGTGGAGGCGGATGCGCGAGTTCACCGTCACAGGAGATGTGAAGCGGACTTTCTCCGTGCCGTAGTTCACCCCCATCTGCGCGTCGCTCAGCGAGATGATCTCGTGGAGCATCTGTGGCAACAGCGACAACGTCAGGTAGCCGTGCGCGACGGTTGCGCCGAATGGTCCCTTCGCGGCGGCTTGCGGGTCGACGTGGATCCACTGGTGATCGTCGGTCGCGTCGGCGAAGAGATTGATCCGCTCCTGTTCGATCGTGTACCAGGAGCTCGTTCCGAGATCGCGGTCCTGTGACTGTTCGAGCTCGGCAAGCGTCATCGTCGTCGTCATGTTGTCGCTCCTTCTTTGGTCAACAGCTCGCGTAACGCCTTGCGGTCGATCTTGCCAACGAGCGTCATCGGCAACGAGGGGAGTAACCGTATTTCCCGCGGGTACTTGTACGCCGCGAGTCGGCTCTTCGCGAACGCGAGCAGCTCGTCGGGGCTCGTCTCGCTCCCGTCGGTGAGCGTGACGAACGCGACGACCTCCTCGCCGTGCAGCGCGTCTGGGCGTCCGACGACCGACGCAGCGGTGACGCAAGGATGGTCGAGGAGCGCATCTTCGACGTCGCGCGGGAAAACGTTGAAACCGCCGCGCAGGATCAGGTCCTTTTTGCGGTCGACGATCGAGAGATAGCCCTTTTCGTCGAGCCGTCCGACGTCGCCCGTGCGGACCCAGCCGTCGCGGAGCGTCTCTGCGGTGAGTTCTGGTGCGTTCCAGTAGCCGGTCATCACCAGCTTCGAGCGGATCCAGATCTCGCCCGGCTCACCAGCGGGCACCTCGTTGCCGTCATCGCCGAGCAGCCGTACATCGGTGCCTTCGACTGGAGGTCCGACGGTGCCCGGCCTCGCGGCTCCGGGCGGATTCGTGGAGCAGAGCGCGGAGGTCTCTGTGAGGCCGTAGCCCTCGCGGACCTCGACGCTGGGCACGCGCCGCGTGAACTCTTCCATCGCTTTGACACTCAAAGGCGCCGCGCCCGAGACGACCTGCCGGAGCGCGGAGAGGTCGTAGTCCTCGAGCGGCTGAGAGAGCAACCGGTAGATCATCGACGGGACGACCGCCGCGAACTGCGTGCGGTGCTCCTGCGCGAGCGATAGCCATCCTTCGGGATCGAACCACCGCATCAACACCGTCTCTGGCGGTTCGATCGTCTGCAGCGATGAGACGAAGACGAGCAGACCGTAGGAGTGGGAGAGTGGCAGCGATGTCAGTGAACGGTTGAGTCCAGGTATGTAGCTTGCCAGGTGGCCGCTCCGACCCGCTTCCCACCAGTTGGCATGGGTGAGCATGACGCCCTTCGAACGACCGGTCGTGCCCCCCGTGTAGACGAGCGCGGCGAGATCGTCGTCGGCACGCGGCACAATCTGTCCCGGCTCGGATGCCGAGAGTTCTTCGAGTTCTTCCCCGGTCGACGCGACGAAGCGCACGGTCGGCATGTCCGTCATCGCCGCGTCGACGACGTCGCGGAAAGTAGGCGAGGTGATTGCGGCCGAGGCTCCGGAGTCGACGACGATGCGCCGCACCTCGGAGGTAGTGAGGAGGAAGATCGCCGGCACGATGACGGCCCCGGCGCGCACGATGGCGTTGTAGACCACGCTGACGTTGGGCGAATTCTCCATCATGACGAGGACGCGATCACCAGGCTCGACGCCTCTTTCGACGAGTCCGGCGGCGAGGCGCGCGCCGCGCTCCCAGATCTCACGCGAGCCGTGCCAGGTTCCCTCGAAGCAGAGGTAGGGGTGGTCGCCGTGCCGTTCGAACGCGTCGTCGGCGAGCCGAGCGAGGTTGCGGGTACCGACCTTGCTCACAGCGTCCGCATCGACTGCCCACCGGCTCGCAGCATCGACTCGATCATTCCGGTGGGTGCGACTCCGTCGGGGTAGCGCGTCAAAAGCTCTGCGAGCAGCGCATCGGGATCCCATCCCGATTCGGAGTAAAAGAGCTCGCCACCCTCCCAGCCGCGCAACGCGTTGACCGCCTTGCCTTGCACGAGGAAGACCTGCCCCGTGATGTGCTGGGCTTCGTCCGCGCAGAGCGCAACCACGATCGGCGAATTGTGAGCCGGATCGAGGAGATCGAATCCTTCGGGCACCGCGAGTTCGCCGTACGCCGACTCCGTCATGCGCGTGCGCGCGTTCGGTGCCAGGCAGTTGACGGTGACTCCGTAGCGACCGAGTTCTTGAGCAGCGATCAGCGTGAAACCGGCGATGCCTGCCTTCGCCGCGCCGTAGTTCGCCTGGCCGATGTTGCCGAAAACTCCTGAAGGGCTCGAGGTATTGATCACGCGGCCACGGACGTCCTCACCCGCCTTCGATCGCGCTCGCCAGTGGTCCGCGGCGTGATGCGTCGGCGCGAAGTGCCCCTTCAGGTGTACCTCGATCACTGCGTCCCACTCACCTTCTTCCATCGTGACGAGCATCCGGTCGCGCAGGATCCCGGCGTTGTTGACGAGGATGTCGAGCTGACCGAACGTCTCGACGGCCTCGGCGACGAGTCGCTTGGCGCCTGCGAAGTCGGCGACGTTCTCACCATTTGCAATCGCACGGCCCCCGGCCGCCTCGATCTCCTCGACGACTTGCTGAGCGGGCGACAGATCGGCACCTTCGCCGGCGAGGCTGGTACCGAGGTCGTTGACGACGACGATTGCACCAGCGCGGGAGAGGGCGAGAGCGTGCTCTCGACCGATACCGCGCCCCGCGCCGGTAATGATCGCGACCTTGCCGTCGAGCGATGGCATGCGTCCCTCCCCGTCGGACGGTTTCGGCGCAGATTACCGTCAGAATGATGTTCGACCTCTCGGCGGAACAAGAGCTGATTCGCACGTCAGCGCGGACGTTCGCTGAACGCGAGATCGCTCCGAACGTGCGCGACTGGGATCGAGCTGAAGCGATCGACCGGTCACTTGTTGCTCGCCTCGGGGGAGCCGGCTTCCTCGGTGCGGCCTGGTCAGAGGAGTACGGCGGCGGCGGCCTCGACATGTTGTCCTACGCGCTCGTCGTCGAGGAATTGGGACGAGTCGACTCTTCGGTGCGCGGCATCGTCTCGGTGAACGTCGGACTCGTCGGTAAGACGATCGCTCGCTTCGGGTCCGAAGAGCAGCGCCGGGAATGGCTGCCGCGGCTCGCGACCGGAGACGCGCTCGGTTGCTTCGCCCTCACCGAGCCGGGATGTGGTTCCGACGCCGCAGCGCTTGTGACGCGCGCCGAGCGGGATGGCTCGGACTGGGTGCTCAACGGGGCGAAGACATTCATCACGCTCGGGTCCTGGGCCTCGGTGGCGCTCGTCTTCGCGCGTACCGGGGAAACTGGTGCACGCGGCATTACCTGCTTCCTCGTCCCGACGGACAGCGGCGGATTCGCGGCGCGACCGATCAGGGGCAAGTTGGGCCTTCGCGCGCAGGACACCGCCGAGCTCTCGCTCGACGACGTACGCGTTCCCGACGAGAACCGACTCGGTGAGCTCGATCACGGCTTTGCGGTGGCGATGTCGGCGCTCGACACCGGTCGCATCTCGCTCGCTGCGGGCTGTGTCGGAATCGCCCAGGGTTGCCTGGACGCGAGCGTCCGCTACGCGAAGGATCGGCAGGCCTTCGGCCGGCCGATCGCCGGCTTCCAGCTCGTGCAGGAGCTGATCGCCGAGATGGCCGTCGGGGCTGAGTCGGCGAGACTCCTCACCTGGAAGGCTGCGGCCCGAGCGGATGCAGGAGAAAAGCACACTCTCGAGTCGTCGATCGCCAAGCTGTACGCAAGCGAGGTCGCCGTCCGTTCGGCGAACGACGCCGTGCAGGTCTTCGGTGGCTACGGCTTCATCGACGAATACCCGGTCGGCAAGTTCCTCCGGGACGCACGGGTGTCGACGCTTTATGAGGGGACGAGTCAGATCCAACGTCTGATTATCGGCCGCGCGCTTTCGGGCGAGAGCGCCTTCGTCTGAGATGGATCGGGGCGTCGTTGCAATCGAGCCTGGCCGCATCGCCATCGAGGAGATCGCGCTCGAGCCGCCGGGGCCGGGCGAGGTGCTCGTGCGAATGGAGGCGAGTGGGGTCTGTCGGAGCGACCTGCACGTGCTCGAGACGGGCTGGTCGCACCGGCTTCCGGTGTTGCTCGGCCACGAGGCGGCGGGCGTCGTTGAAGAAATCGGCGAAGGCGTCGAGCAACTCGCCGTCGGCGAGAGGGTCATCCTCGGTTGGCGCTCGCCATGTGGACGCTGTCCGCCCTGTCTCTCCGGCGATCCGCGCCGCTGCCGCCGGCCACCGTCGGCGAAGCGCCGCTTGCACCTCTCAGGCGGGCAGCAACTATCCCAGATGCTCCAGCTCGGGACGTTCGCGACTCGCACCGTCGTTCATGCATCGGCGGCGATCCCTTATCCCGACGAACTGTCGCCAGAGCACGCCTGTCTGATCGGCTGTTGTGTCGCGACCGGGATCGGGTCGGTTCTCGAGACGGCGCGGCTCGCGACCGGGGCGCGGATTGCGGTGATCGGCTGCGGGGCGGTCGGGCTCTCCGTCGTGCAGGGCGCGCGCCTCGCCGGCGCGACGGAGATCCACGCCATCGACCGCGACGAACAGAAAGCTGAGGGAGCGCGGCGCTTCGGGGCGACACACACCGGCCCCAGCGACGAGCTCGACGTAGTTTTCGACGTCGTCGGCACGCCCGAGACGTTCGATTTGGCCCTCGAGCTGCTCGGACAGGGAGGCACCCTCGTGTCGATCGGTCTCCCGCCCCCCGGTACGAGGGCGTCGATCGACCTGCCAAAGTTCTTCGACAAGCGGCTGCGCATCGTCGTCTCCCATGGCGGCGACCACCTCCCGGCCGAGGACTTTCCGCGCTACGCGGCGCTCGCGATGATCGGTGAGATCGACCTTGGCGGGTTGGTGACAAAGACGATCGGGCTCGACGAGGTCGCCGGGGCCTTCGCCGAGATGCGCGCGGGGCGAGGTATTCGCAGCGTCGTGAACCAATTCTGAGGCGATCGCGTACTGTTTCGCCGTGGATCTCCGGGACACCCCAGAAGAGTCGGCCTTTCGCGGCGAGGTGCGCCAATGGCTGGCGGCGAACCTGCCGGCGGGGTCGGACCGCGAGTGGAGCCGCAAAATGCACGAAGCCGGTTACGCCGGTGTCACGTGGCCGATCGAGTACGGCGGCGGCGGAAAGCCGTACGGCCACCAGGCGATCGTCCTCGAGGAGTTCGCGCTCGCCGAGGCGCCGAATCACTCCAACCCGATCGGGGTCGGCATGGCCGGCCCGACGATCATGTTCCACGGCAGCGAGGTGCAGAAAAAGCGGTATCTGCCGACGATCCTCTCCGCGGAGGAAATCTGGTGCCAGGGCTTTTCTGAGCCGGGCGCCGGCTCCGACCTCGCCTCGGTCCGCACGCGCATCGAGCCGAAGGACGACCACTTTCTCGTCAACGGTCAGAAGGTGTGGTCGTCGTTTGCGCACCTCGCCGATTTCTGCATTCTCCTCGGTCGCAGCGACCCCGAGTCACAGCGCCAAGCGGGGCTGACGTATGTCATTGCTGACATGCACGCGCCGGGCGTCGAGGTGAGGCCGCTGCGTCAGATCACCGGTGAATCGGAGTTCAACGAGATCTTCTTCACCGACTTCGAAGTGCCGCGCGAGAGCCTCCTCGGAGAGGTCGGCGGCGGCTGGCAGGTCGCGATGACGACCCTGTTGCACGAGCGGGGAACCTTCGGCATCGCCCTCACCGGTGTGCTTGACGCGCAGGTGCGCCGGCTCGTCACCCTGGCCAAGGCACGTGCGAAGGACGACCCGCTCATCCGCGACCGGGTGGCGCAGGAATGGATCGAGCTGCAGGCTCTCAAGTTCACGAACTACCGCGCGCTGACGGCGCTGATCGGGAAGGGAATGCCGGGGCCCGAGGGCTCGATCGCGAAGCTGCACTGGTCGGAGCAGAACCAGCGACTGACGAAGCTGGCGATGGAGATTCTCGGCGGCGAAGACGACGGTTACTGGCGCTACCAGCAACTGCGCAGCCGCGGGAACACGATCGAAGCAGGGACGAGCGAGATCCTGCGCAGCATCGTTGCCGAGCGCGTGCTCGGCTTGCCGAGGTCGCGCTGATGGAGTTCGCCTTCACCGACGAACAAGAGCACTTGCGCCGAGAGGCGCGCCGCTACCTCGAGGACCATTTTCCGAGCGACGGCGCATGGGACAAAAACTCGTGGCAGGAGATCGCCAAGCTGGGCTGGACCGGCATCTCGGTGCCGGAAGCACGGGGGGGAGCGGGCCTGACCTTCCTCGAGGAGGCGGTGCTATTCGAGGAGATCGGCCGTGCGCTCTATCGGGGTCCGTACTTCGCGACGATCGGTCTCGCCCTCCCCGCACTCAGCCCGGAGCGCCAAGGCGAAGTCGCCGCCGGTGAAAGGACCTACACAGCGGAGCTTGCCGACTTTCCGACTCCCGACCGCGACCTCGTCGACGAAGTGGTGGTCGTGAACGACGCCGCCCTCGCGGCAGCGCATTCGAGATCGCGCGCTCGCCGCGCTCGCGCTCGAGGCTGTCGGCATCGCGCAGCGGGCGCTCGAACTCGGGGTCGAACACGCGAAGTCACGGGAGCAATTCGGCAAGCCGATCGGCACGTATCAGGCGGTTTCCCACAAGCTCGCCGACACCTTCCGCGAAACCGAGCTCGCCCGCTCGCTCGCGTACTGGGCCGCGTGGTGCGTCGCCGAAGGAGACGAGGACGCCCGGGTCGCTTCCGCTGCGGCGAAGAGCTATGCGGCCGATGCTGCCGTCGCGGCGTGCGAACGATCGATCCAAGTCCATGGCGGGATGGGCTTCACCTGGGAGAACCCGCTGCACCGCTATTACAAGCGGGCGTTGTGGATCCAGGCGTTCGGCGGCTACGCCCAGTACCACCGAGCGCAGATCGCAAACGCGCTCCTCGATTAGCGACGCAGGGAGCAGATCCGACGGGACGCCGCCACCGCTCGATCGCCGAGGAGATCGAAGGCTCGATTCGGTCGATGGCACGGGAGTCGTCCGGGCGGCGGTGTGGGCCTCCGTTCGCGCGCCGAACCGGGTGCGGTGCATCGCGCATGCAACTTCGACGGAGGTTCACGACGTGAACGGCCAGATGATGGACTTCCAGTTGACGTTGCCGCCGCTGCTGCGGCGCGCCGAAACGTTCTTCGGCGACAAGCAGGTCGTCAGCCGCCTGCCCGACAAGAGCTTCCATCGCTACACCTACAAAGAAATGGTGCGACGGTCAAAGCAGCTCGCGGTGGCGCTCGGAGCACTGGGGCTTGAACGTGGTGACCGGGTTGCGACGCTCTGCTTCAACCACCACCAGCATCTCGAGGCGTATTTCGGCGTGCCGTGTGGAGGCTTCGTCCTGCACACGATCAATCTGCGCTTGCACCCGAACGACGTCGCGTACATTGCCGACCACGCTGGCGACCGCGTCCTCATTGTCGACCGATCGGCGTTGCCGCTTTACGAACGGATCCGCGACCAGACTTCGTTCGAGCACGTCTTTGTCGTCGAGGACTCGTACGAAGAGTTGCTCGCAACGGCAGACCCGGACGAATGGCAAGACCCCGATCTCGACGAGCGCGAAGCCGCGGCGATGTGTTTCACGAGTGGCACGACCGGCCGGCCGAAGGGGGTCGTCTATTCGCACCGCTCGACGATCCTGCACGCACTCGGGGTCGCCTCGCTCGCGCCGCTCGGCCTCGGTCTCCAAGAGGCGGACACGATCCTGCCGGTCGTGCCGATGTTCCACGTGAACGCCTGGGGCTACCCGTACATTGCGACGATGCTCGGATCCAAGCTCGTCCTGCCGGGGCAGTACCTCGATCCCGAGAGCCTCCTCGACGACCTTGCCAGCGAAGGTGTCACGTGGACGGCGGGAGTGCCGACGATCTGGCTCGGGATGCTGCGCCTGCTCGACGCAGAACCAGATCGATGGGATCTCTCGCGCCTGCGCGGAATGCTCGTCGGAGGTGCCGCGGTACCGCGGGCGATGATCACCGCCTACAAGGAGCGTCATGGCCTTACCGTCGTGCAGGGTTGGGGGATGACCGAGACGTCGCCCGTCGCTTCGACCACGGATTTCATCGGCGACCTCCGCAACGCAGATCAAGAGACCCAGTACGACTTTGCGGCGATGGCCGGCCTGCCGCTGCCGTTTGTGGAAGTCCGCGCCCGTAACGGAGGCGAAGATGTCCCTTGGAACGGGGAAACGATGGGCGAACTCGAAGTGCGCGGTCCATGGGTCGCCGCGTCCTACTACGACGACGCCGAACAGGCCGACCGCTGGACCGACGACGGATGGTTTAGAACCGGTGACATCGTCTCGATGCATCCACGTGGCTTCGTCCAGATCAAAGATCGCGCGAAGGACATCATCAAATCGGGCGGTGAATGGATCTCGTCGGTCGACCTCGAGAACGCATTGATCGCTCATCCGGCAGTCGCCGAGGCGGCGGTGATCGCGATCCCAGACGAGACTTGGCAGGAGCGCCCGCTCGCCGCGGTCGTGCTCGAGCCGGGAGCTTCGGCGACCGCCGACGAGCTACGCGAGTTCCTCGCTCCGCACTTCGCAAAGTGGCAGCTGCCGGATCGTTTCGAGTTCATGACCGAAATACCAAAGACCGCAGTGGGCAAATACCGCAAGACAGCGCTGCGCGAACAGTTCGTCGCCGCGCCGTCGCCGATTTCATAGCTGGTCGGCGAATCGTGCTGGGCAAGTGGGGAGCGTGTCGAGTGCCACTCGCGGATCTCGGATCCGCGGTTCGGTCTCGTAAGCGAGCGCGGTTCTTGCGCTCGAGACATCGATGATGTCGGTCGCGTTGCAATCCGAGGCTCGCACGAAAATCGATGAGGCGATGCTCGTTGTCGACGGACTCAGCGTCGAGTTCGGTGGTCTACTCGCGCTGGACGATGTGTCGATGTCGGCAAATCAAGGCGAGATCGTCGGGCTCATCGGGCCCAACGGTGCCGGCAAGACGACGTTGTTCAACGCGATTTGCGGTTTCATCCGTCCGGTTTCGGGCGACATCACTTTCAACGGGTTAGCGCTTCATCGCCACCATCCGCACGACCTGAACGAGATCGGCATCGCCAGAACTCTTCAGGGCATTGGACTCTGTCGTGGGATGACGGTTCTCGAGAATGTGATGCTCGGCGCGCAAGCTCGTCTTCGGTCCGACATCGGTTCGGCGATGCTCGGCATATGGCGCTCAAGTCGGGAAGAGCGCCGCCTCGCCAGAGAGGCCCGCGAGCTGCTCGACGTTCTCAACATTGGTACCTACGCGCAGCAACTGCCGATCGCGCTGCCATACGCCATCCAAAAGCGCGCCGCCCTCGCCCGCGCCCTTATCGCCGCGCCACGGATGCTGCTGCTCGACGAGCCAGCAAGTGGGCTTTCGAATCGTGAGATGGATGAGTTAGTCACCGAGATCAAGAACCTGACTCCACGGATGGGAATACTCCTCGTTGAGCATCACATGGATCTCGTCACATCCGTTTGCGACCGCGTCGTCGTTCTGAACTTCGGCAGGGTGATTGCAGATGGCACGCCCGCGGAGATTCGAACCGATCCCGAGGTGGCGACCGCATATCTCGGAACCGACCTTTCCTCACCTGCCGCGAGTTCGCGAGAGCCTGGCGATGCTTGAGGTAAAGGACCTCAGCGTCTCCTACGGCGCCGTGAACGCTCTCCGATCGGTGTCATTCATCGCTGACGAGGGAGCGATCACCGCGGTTCTCGGCGCGAACGGAGCGGGCAAAACGACGCTGCTCCGCACGATCAGCGGTTTGACCAAGCCGCGCGACGGCTCGGTCCGATTCGTAGGAGAAGAGTTGTTGGGAAGGTCGGTGGAGAACATCGCGCGCCGGGGCGTTGCCCACGTGCCGGAAGGGCGGGGGATCATCGAGGAACTCACCGTCGAGGAGAACCTGCGCGTCGCCACCCTGTGGCGTATGGGGCGGCGCGAACGCCGCGCTGCGATTGAGAAAACGTTCGAGCTGTTCCCGCGGTTGGGCGAGTTCCGCAACAACCGTGCGTCGGTGCTCTCGGGTGGAGAGCGCCAGATGCTGGTCGTCGGGCGAGCGTTGATCACGAGCCCGCGACTTCTCCTGCTCGACGAACCTTCGTTGGGGCTCGCGCCATTGATCGCCGCGCAACTGATGGCGTTGTTGGTGGAGCAGACGGCAGGTTCCGACATGACGGTAGTACTCGTTGAACAGAACGCCCGTAGCGCACTCTCAGTCTCTCGTCACGCCGTCGTGCTCAACTTGGGCGAGGTCGTGGCGTCCGATTCCGCCGACGTTCTCGCAAGCGACAGCAAGATGCGTCACCACTACCTAGGGTTCTGAGGAGTCACCGTGAGCCTGTTCATCAACTACACGTTGAATGGTCTCACCGAAGGAATGATCTTCGCTTCGCTCGCGCTGGCGCTCGTGTTGATTTATCGCGCGACGAGGATCATCAACTTCGCGCAAGGGGCGATGGGAATGATGACGACGTTCATCGCCTTGAGCCTTCTCGATCAGGGTCTGTCGTACTGGTGGGCGTTCGTCGCGGTGCTGGCGATCGGTTTTGTCATGGGGGCGCTCATCGAGCGCGTCCTCATCCGTCCCTTCGCGGGTAAGTCCGAGCTCAACCCGGTGATCGTGACGATCGGACTGTTAGTCGTGCTCGAAGGAATTGCCGGCGCCGTCTACGGCAACTCGAGCCGCGGCTTTCCCGCCGCGTACTCGCAGAGCGGTCTCGTTGTCGGTCACACGAGAATCGCCTTTTCACACTTCGACGTCTTCATCTTGGTAGCGGTCCTTTTGCTGATGGGCGCGATGCTCGTGTTGTTCAGGGCGACGACGCTCGGCCTTCGGATGCGGGCGTCGGCTTTCGCCCGAGAGATCTCCCGCTTGCTCGGGGTGCGCGTCGGCATCCTGCTCACGCTCGGCTGGGCGCTCGCCGGGGTGGCGGGCGCGTTGGCCGGTCTTTTGACGGCACCGACGAGCTCTTTCGGGCCCTATTACATGGATCTTGTTCTCATCTACGCGTTCACGGCATCGGTGATCGGGGGGCTCGAGAGTCCGGTCGGTGCCCTGATCGGGGGACTCGTCACGGGGCTGTGCATCTCCTACGTCGGTGGCTATCTGGGATCCGGTCTTGAGCCCCTCGGAGCGTTGGTGTTGTTGATGGTCGCACTGATGGCGCGGCCAGAGGGGATCTTCGCTCGGCCCGCCGCGCGGCAGGTCTGAGTTGACCGACGTCGCTCTCGCACCCTCGAGCGGTGGTCGCGCTCGGCGGCGACGTTGGACCCTTCTCGCCCAGCAGCCCCTGATTCGACACCTGACGCTGGCGTTGTGCGGCGCTGCGATCTTGTACTTCGTCACCAACGCGTTGAGCCAATACAACGACTACTTGGCGGGGGAGATCGCCTTGTACGCGATCGCGCTGGCCGGACTGAGTGTGCTCACCGGCGTCAGCGGTCAGATCTCGCTCGGCAACGGAGCCTTCATGGCCGTTGGCGCATACACCGTGGCGCTTCTCATGACCCACACACAGATCAACTTCATTCTTGAACTGTTGATCTCAATCGGAGCGGCCGCCGTGTTGGGCCTTTTGGTCGGGGTCTCGGCGACCCGGTTGAAGGGTCCGTATCTCGCCGGTATGACCTTGCTCGTCGCCTTGGCGCTTCCTCCGATCGCCGACAAATGGAACAGCGTCTTCGGCGGCGATCAAGGCCTCACGACGACGGTGCCGACCGCGCCTGGTTCGATCAATTCGTATCAGTGGTTGGCGTGGATCGAAATGGCGGGAGCGTTGCTGACGCTCGTCTTCTTGGCCAACCTGCTTCGCAGCCGTTTTGGTCGTGCTTTTCGCGCAGTGCGCGATGACGAAGTCGCGGCGGCCCTCGCGGGTGTGCATGTCGCGCGGACCAAGGTCACTGCCTTCGTTGTCAGCGCGGCGTGTGCCGGGCTGGCCGGTTCATTCCTCGCGTTATCGACTGGCGTCGTGAGTACGGGGGAATTCCCGCTTACACTTTCCATTCAGTTACTCGCCGCGATGGTGATCGCCGGCAGTGGGAGTCTCGTCGGGATGGTGTGGGGTGCGGTCCTGTTGGTGTACGTCCCGCAGTGGTCGACATCCCTCTCTTCGCACTTCAGTCTCGGGAGCGGGGCAAACGCGTACCTCGCCACTATCTTTTTCGGCGCAGTCTTGATCGTGGTGATGATCGCCCTTCCTTCCGGCATTCAAGGAGGTCTCCGCAAGCTGTGGAGTCAAGCGTCGGTGCTTTGGTTGCGTTCCCGAAGCGCAAGACCAGCGGCTCACCTCCTCAATGCGACACGCCCAGATCGTCATTGACAGAGATCGCAAGGAATCGTGACGGACACAGCGATGTGTCGAGATGCAGAGAAAAACAAAGGAGCAGACATGAGACAGACAAGAGCCAAATTGATCGGCAATTTGGCGCGGGTGCTCGTGGTTGGCGCCATGGTGGCCGCGCTGTCGGCAACGGTGCTGACGAGCACGGCTACGGCATCGTCGACGCCGGGCGTCACGCCGGCGTCGATCCGTATCGGCGCGACGGTCCCACTGACGGGGCCGGCCGCTCCGGGATACGACGAGATCGCACCGGCGATGGACGCGGTCTTCGACTGGGTGAATGCGCACGGCGGGGTGTACGGGCGCACGATCCACTACACGTATCTCGATGACGCGTACGACCCCGCCAATACGGCGACGCTGACCCGCAAGCTCGTCCTCGAGGACAACATCTTCGCCGACGTTGGATCGCTGGGGACCCCGACGCAGGCGGCGGTGCAGGGGTACCTGAACTCGCAAAAGGTGCCGCAGCTGTTCATCGAGTCGGGGTGCAACTGCTGGAGCAATCCGAAGTACCCCGAGAGCTTCGGCTGGCAGCCGCCGTACACGGTTGAGGGGAAAATCCTCGGCGCGTACATCAAGACCCACTTCGCCGGCGAGAAGATCGGCTACCTCTACCAAGATGACGAGTTCGGCATGGACTTCATCAAGGGATTGAACATGGAGATTCCGTCGTCGTCGGTGGTGTCACAACAGACCTACGACGCGGCGACGCTGTCCGGACCGCTGTCTGACCAGATGGCGGCGTTGAAGGCGGCCGGTGCGCAAGTCGTCGCGATGGCGACGATCCCCGCGGCGACGGCGCTCGCGATGCTGCCGGCGGCAGAGATCGGCTTCTTCCCCCAGTACGTGATCTCGAACGTCGGTGCTGACGCACCGACCGTCGGTCCGCTGTTGGAGGCGTTCACCAAGGCGGGTGGCGGTACGGCGGCGGAGGCTGCGGCCGCCTCTGGGCTGTTGGACGGCGTGATCACCGACGCCTACTTTCCGGCGGAGTCCGACGTCTCGAATGCGTGGGTCAAGGTCGAAAAGAAGCTGCTACAGAACTACGCCCCGGCGCTGTGGAAGAAGGCGGGCCTTGACGGGAACACCGCGTACGGCATCGCGCTCGCCTACTCATTCGTGCAGGCGCTGAAGGCGGCCGGCAAGAACCTGACCCGGCAAGGATTGATCTTGGCGATCGAGAATGACGGGGCGATGTTCGTCACGCCCGGATTCGTGCCGCTCTCGTATTCAAAGAGCGTCCATTACGGCTTCCAAGGCGCCGAGGTCGTCAAGCTGAACCCGTCCGCTCCGAAAGCCGTAACCCCGACGGGGAGTTGGGTCGGCACATCGCCGCTGACGGGTGTCGAGGTGACGAACGTCGGCGCGGGCCCGGTGAAGAAGTACACGGGAAAGACGTCCACTCCTCCGGCGTCACTCGTGTCGACGGCGTAAGGGACCACTTCGCCATATCCCCTGATGGCGGGGGTGCAAACTCCCCGCCATCAGGGGTCGCGCCCTTCGTGCGCGGCGAGGGCAAGCAATTAGTGTCGCCGGTCGTGCGGCTCGGTTTCTCGATGGGGTACGCACCGCCGGGGACGAACCCGCTCGTGCTCATCGAGATGGCACGACACGCCGAGGATCTCGGCTACGACTCGGCCTGGGCGTCGGAGGCGTGGGGCACCGACGCGGTCACGGTGCTCTCTTGGCTCGCCGCGACGACGTCGAGGATCAAGGTCGGCGCGGCGGTCCTGCAGATCCCCGGCCGGACTGCCGCGAACACGGCGATGACCGCCGCCACGCTCGATTTGATGTCGGGGGGCCGCTTCCTGCTCGGACTCGGCACTTCGGGACCACAGGTCGTCGAAGGATGGCACGGCCAACCCTGGGGGAAACCACTGACGAGAACGAGCGAGTACGTCGAACTCGTCCGCCGGGCGCTGCGTCGCGAGACGGTCGAGCTCGACGGGTCGGAGCTCACCGTCCCGTACCGCGGACCCGGCGCCACCGGACTCGGCAAGCCGCTCAAGTTGATGATGCGACCGCTGCGCGCAGAGATCCCGATCTACTTGGCCGCGTTGGGACCTAAGAATGTTGAGCTCGCGTTCGAGATCGCTGACGGCTGGTTGCCGATCTTCTTTTCGCCCGAACGTGCGCGCCAGATTTTCGGTTTTCAGGCGCGCGACGGTTTCGACATCGCTCCGTCGGCGATGGTGGTGCTGACGAGCGATCTCGCCGCCGGACGCGACGCCGTCCGACCGATCCTCGCCCTCTACGTCGGCGGCATGGGAGCGCGTGACAAGAACTTCTACAACGAGCTCGCGCGCCGCTATGGCTACGAGGCTGACGCCGAGCGGATCCAGCAGCTGTACCTCGACGGCAAACCGCGCGACGCGATCGCCGCGGTGCCTGATCGACTCGTAGACGAAGTTGCCCTCGTCGGCTCGCGCGATCGCATCAGCGACCGGCTCGCGGCTTGGCGGGAGTCCGGAGCGAACACCCTGATCGTTCAGACAGACGATCTCGTTGCGCTTCGGACGATGGCAGAGCTTTGTTTATGAGCGAATGGAGCACGATGGTGAATACACCTGACCACGTCGAACACGACGCGGTCGTCGAACTGATGCGGCGCCAAGTAATCCCCGCCGAGTACGAGGAGATCCGGGAACTGTGGAAGCGCCACTCGATCGCCGAGGACAAGCGCGACCTGCCCGGGCTGATATCGACATTGAGCGAAGACTGCGTTTACGAGATTGCTCCGGGAGAGCATCGTTGGGAAGGCCACGACGGCGCCGCTCGTTTCTACGGGGAACTGCTGCGGGCTTTTCCCGATATCCACTTCGAACTGACCGACATAGTCATTGGTCCACAGGGAGTCTGTGAGGCCGCTCGGGTCACTGGTACGCATGAATCGGAATGGATCGGCTATCCGCCTTCCGGCATGCCGATCAGCTGGCGCGTCGTTATCTTCTTTCCTTGGGATCGGGCGTCGCGCCGCTTCGCGGGCGAGAAGATCTTTGCCGACCCGAACGTTTTCGAACGAGGTGTTAGTCCCTAAGAAAAGGTGACCAACGTGGCGACATCACTGAACGTCCCCGCCCGCGAGGCTCTTTTTATCGCGGGTGAATGGGTCGAACCCTCTGGCGGCGCCACGATTGGAGTCGTCAATCCGACAACCGAGCAGGTGATCGCGACGGTTCCAGACGCCACGGTCGCGGACGTCGATCGCGCCGTCTCCGCCGCCCGCGCCGCGTTTGACGACTGGTCCCAAAGACCGCGCGAAGAGCGCGCCGGGTACCTCTCAGCGATCGCTGATGGCTTGAGAGAACGGCGCGAAGAACTGGCGGCGCTCATCTCACAAGAAGTCGGCATGCCGCTCGAGCTGTCGCGGCGCATCCAGGTTCGCCTGCCGGTGAACCAGTTCGCGTCGGTCAGCGAGTGGATGGAGCAGATCCTCTGGGAGGAACGGATCGGCAACTCGATCGTCGTGCGAGAGGCGGCCGGCGTCGTCGGCGCGATCACGCCGTGGAACTACCCCCTCCATCAGATTGCGGGCAAGGTCGCGCCGGCGCTCGCGGCGGGTTGCACCCTGGTTTTGAAGCCAAGCGGAGTCGCGCCGCTGAACGCGTTCGTTCTTGCGGACGTCGTGGCCGCTGCCGGTCTGCCGCCCGGGGTATTCAACCTCGTCACGGGATCGGGTCGCGTGGTCGGCGAGGGACTTGCCGCCCACCCCGACATCGACATGATCTCGCTCACCGGTTCGACCGCTGTTGGCCGGCGCGTCAGCGAGCTTGCGTCGCAGACCGTGAAGCAGTGCGCTCTCGAGCTCGGCGGCAAGTCAGCGAACCTAGTTCTCGATGATGCGAATCTCGAAAGGGCGGTGCCCGATGGGGTCGCGAAGTGCTTCCTCAATTCCGGCCAGACTTGCAGCGCGCTGACGCGGATGCTCGTGCCGCGACTACAGATCTCGGAGGTAGAGGAAATCGCGAAGCGAGCGGCCGAAAGCTTCACGCCGGGTGATCCCTTCGACCCGGCGACACGACTCGGGCCAGTCGTCTCGAGCGAACAGCGCGAGATCGTGCGCGGGTACATCGAGACCGGGATCGCCGAAGGCGCACGTCTCGTCACCGGCGGGTCGCAACCTCCGACGGGACTCGAGCGTGGCTATTTCGTACGGCCGACGGTCTTCTCAGAGGTGCGTCCCGAGATGACGATCGCGCAGGAGGAGATCTTCGGCCCGGTGCTCGTGGTCATCCCCTACGACGACGAAGAGGATGCGATACGGATCGCGAACGACAGCGCGTACGGATTGGCGGGCGGAGTCTGGTCAGCTGACGAGGACCGCGCAAAGCGCGTCGCGCTGCGACTCCGCACAGGACAAGTCGAGATCAACGGCGGCGAGTTCAACCTTGCGGCGCCGTTCGGCGGATACAAGCAGTCCGGGCACGGCCGCGAGAACGGACACCTCGCGATCAGCGATTACCTGCAGGTGAAGTCGCTGCAGTTCTGATCGGATCGCATGGGCGATGAGCCGCTCAGTGGCGGACAGAGGCGTTGGCCCGCACTCGCACCGCGAACGACTGCAGAACCTTCTTCGCGATCGTCGGTGCCGCGTCGAGAAGCGTGCCGAACTCCCGAGCGTCGAACACGAGAAGCTGGACAGAACCCTCTGCGACGACGGTGGCGACTCTCGGCCCGCGATCGATGAGCGCCATCTCGCCGAAGAAGTCGCCGGCTCCGAGCGTGGCAACCTGTTTCCCGTCGACGAGGCAGCGGACCTTTCCGTCTTCGATGAGGAAGAACTCGAACCCGGCTTTTCCCTGCTCGGCGAGGACCGTGCCGTCCGAGACCGAGGTTTCCGTACCGAGGTGAGCGACGCGTCGCAGCTCCGCTTTGTTGCAGGCGGAGAACAACGGCACCGCGGCGAGCTCCTCGAGCACGTTCTTCGGTACCGGATTCCTCACGGTGTCTCCTCGTTCGTCCTCAGAACGCGGAACTTAGCTTCCTCGTTGGCGGCTGGGTCTCAGCCGATCACGACCTGACCGAACACGCTGCAAAGGCCGAGCGCTTCGATCGTGATCAGCGTCGCGACGATGACGAGGATGACGGTCTTCCTCCAACGGGTCCCACCGCTCGACATCACCGGTGGCATGTACCAATGCGGCAGAAGGTCGAAGTTTCCAGCGTCGGAGAAGGCAAACGGGATCGCATCGGCGTCGAGTGGCTGATCGGGATCGGCGGCAAGCGCGAGCTCGGTGAGCTCCTCGTCGCTGAACGGTTCGATCTCGGCTGTACCTTCCACGATCGTTCCTTCCGCGCCTGTCGTTCGATCCCGAAGCCGGGAATCGACACGGGTGCTCTTCTTGTGCACGATCGTAGGGTGCGCGGCGGAGCCGCCGAGCAGCGACGCCTAGGGATCAAGGGGGAGATCTCGTGTCTCTCGTCGTAGGATCACGCCGATGCCGCCGAACAGGCAAGTGACGTTGGTCGCTCGCCCAGCCGGCGAGCCGAAGGAGTCAGATTTCGCCTTGATCGAGACGGCGATCGCGAAGCCGTCCGAGGGCGAGGTGCTCGTCCGGACGCTCTGGCTCTCTCTCGATCCCTATCAGCGCGGTCGCATGAGCGAGGCGCGTTCGTACGCGCGTCCCGTCGTACTCGGCGAGGTGATGACGGGACAGACTGTCGGCGAGGTCGTCGAAAGCCGCTCTGCGCGATACCGCCCGGGCGACATCGTCCTCGCCGCGTACGGTTGGCAGGAGTTCGGTGTCGCGCCCGCCCATTTGTTGCGGAGTGTGGACGCGAGCGTCGCGCCGATCTCCACCGCGCTGCACGTGCTCGGGATGACGGGACTGACCGCGTACTTCGGGCTCTTCGATGTCGGCCGCCCTGTCGCCGGGGACACCGTCGTCGTCTCGGCGGCGGCGGGTGCCGTCGGCCAGATCGTCGGCCAGCTCGCCCACATAACCGGGTGTCGAACGGTCGGGATCGCGGGATCGCCCGAAAAGATCGATGACCTGCTCACGCTGTACGACTACGACGTCGCGATCAACTACAAGGACCAAGAGGTGGCGAGCGTGCTCGATCGCGAATGCCCGGAAGGGGTCGACGTCTATTTCGACAACGTCGGCGGCGACATTTCCGCCGCCGTGTATCCGCGGCTCGCGTTGCGCGGGCGGGTCGCGATCTGCGGCCAGATCGCGGAGTACAACCAGTCACCTCCGCACGGCGGACCGCGGAGTCTCCTTTTCACGATCGTTAGCCGCGCGAAGGTCGAGGGTTTTCTCGTCACCGACTACGCGCATCTGTACGAGCCGGCGCTGGCGCGTCTCGCGCGCTGGCTGAACGATGGCCACCTCCGCTATCGCGAAGACGTTGTCGAAGGCCTCGAGAAAGCGCCCCGCGCGTTCATCGGCCTGCTTCGCGGAGAAAACCGCGGCAAGCTCCTCGTCAAAGTCGCGGAGCCGTGACATTCGACGGGACGCGGGTCCAGAACACCATCTATTTGACGGGGACGGCCGAATGGCCGATTTCGCACGCGGATTGGGAGGCTCGAGCAGAGGGTGCGATGGATCCGCCCGCGTTCGGATACATCGCCGGAGGAGCAGGCGCCGAACTGACGATGCGCGCGAACCGAGAAGCCTTCGAGCGCCTGCGGCTTCGGCCGCGCATGCTCGCTGGATTCCGCGATCGCGATTTGTCGATCGAGGTGCTCGGTACCCGCTCGTCCGGACCTTTTTTGCTGGCGCCGGTGGGCGTGTTGAGCATCGCCCATCCCGAAGGCGAACTGGCCGTGGCGCGCGCGTCGGCCGCGACCGGCGTCCCCTTCATCCTTTCGAGCGCGGCGTCGCATTCGATCGAAGAGATCGCCGACGCGATGGGGAACGCGCCGCGCTGGTTCCAGCTGTATTGGATCAACGACCGAGAGGTCGCCTTGAGCTTTGTCCATCGCGCGACGACGGTCGGTTACGGTGCCGTCGTTGTCACGCTCGACCTGCCGATCCTCGGGTGGCGGCCGCGCGACTTGAAGAGCGCCTATCTGCCGTTCGTGAGCGGCGAAGGCTGTGCCCAGTTCTTCACCGACCCCGTCTTTCGCGAGCGGCTCCAGCGGCCACCCGAGGAGGACCCCCGGACCGCTGCCCTGACAATGCTCGCGACGTTCCCGAATCTCGGCCTCTCCTGGGACGACCTCATCTGGCTGCGAGAACGGGTCGAGTTGCCGCTGCTCGTCAAGGGCGTGCTCACCGCGGAGGACGCCCAGCGCGCTCTCGACTGCGGCGTCGACGGGGTGATCGTCTCGAACCACGGCGGTCGCCAAGTCGACGGCTCGATCGCCGCGCTCGACGCCTTCGTCGAGGTCCGCGACGCGCTCGGCCCGGAGGCGACCGTGCTCGTCGACGGTGGTATCCGCACCGGCGCGGACGTCTTGAAGGCGATGGCGCTCGGTGCCGACGCGGTCCTCGTCGGCCGCCCTTACGCCTTCGGTCTCGCGGTCGGTGGTCAACCTGGCGTCGAAGCGGTGATCCGCCAGCTGCTCGCCGAGACCGACATCACGCTCGCGCTGATCGGTGGCCGTACCGCGCGCGAGCTCAGCCCGTCGTTCCTCGCCTGAGCGAGCCGCGCGCACCGTGAGCTCTTCTCGCTTGGTCCTCGTCAGCGGTGCGTCTTCAGGAATCGGCAAGGCATGCGCCGTGCGGCTCTCCAGGGACGGATGGCAGGTGCTCGCCGGCGTGCGCACGTCGGCGGACGGTGCGCGCCTGTCGGAAGAGGGCGCCGGCCGGATCGAGCCGGTCGAGCTCGATGTGACTGAACCCGCGTCCATCGCCGGCTTGAGCGAGCGGCTCGGCGAAAGCGCGCTCGCCGCTCTTATTAACAACGCCGGGATCGCGGTTTCCTTGCCAGTCGAGCTCCTGCCCCTCGACGAGTTGCGCCGACAGCTCGAGGTCAACCTGGTCGGCCACGTCGCGGTCACCCAGGCGGTGCTCCGCAATCTCCGCCGCGCGCACGGCCGGATCGTGAACATTGGTTCGATCGCCGGGCGCAGCGCGCTGCCATTTCTCGGCGCCTATGCCGCATCGAAGCACGCGCTCGAAGCGGTGACGGACGCGTTGCGTATCGAGTTGCACCCCTTTGGAATCGAGGTGGTGATCGTCGAACCGGGCACGATCGCGACACCGATCTGGCGTAAGGGCGCCGAGACGTTCGAGCGCATCGCGCCTGGACTCTCCCCTGAGGTGACCGCCCTGTACCGCGAGCGGATGGCTTCCTTTCGCAAGCAGGCTGCGGCGGCGGGTCGGCGGGGCGAGCCGGCCGATGAGGTGGCGAAGGCCGTTGAACAGGCGCTGACGGCGCCACACCCGAGAACGCGGTATCTCGTTGGCCGCGACGCCAGGCGGCGCGCGATCGTCGAACGCTTACCGGACCGTCTGCGCGACCGCGTCTACGAACGCGCACTGTTTCGTCCGTGATACTCCACGTAAAAGAGTGGGGCGACGCCGAATCGCCGCCGGTCATCTGCCTGCATGGTGTGACCTCCCACGGCGGACATTTCGCTCGGCTGGCGACGCGCCTCCCGCACTTTCGGGTTGTCGCTCCCGATCTGCGTGGTCACGGCCATTCGAGCTGGGACCCGCCTTGGGGAATCCGGACCCATCTCGACGACGTCCTCGTGACGATGGACTCGATTGGCATCGAAAGCGCAGTATGGGTCGGCCACAGCTTTGGAGGTCGCCTGGTGCTCGAGATAGCGGCGCGCGAACCGGAACTTGTCGAACGGATCGTTCTGCTCGATCCGGCAATCCGCATCCGTCCTGACATTGCGCTCGCTCTCGCCGACACGGTGCGCGTCGAGAGCGTCTTTCGTAGCCCGGCCGAGGCGGTGCCGCCGCCATTTACCGGGCGACTGTTCTCGACGCCGGCGGAGGTGCTCGAAGAGGAGCGGCGTCAGCACCTCGAACCTTTCGCCGGCGGATTTCGCTGGCGCTACTCGCCGAGCGCGGTGGTATCGATCCTCGGCGAGCTCGCCGCCTGGGGACCGCCCCCTGAGCAGATTCGCCAGGAAGTGCTCCTTGTCCGCCCCTCCCAAGAGAGCGTCGTCGGGCCGCGACAAGTCGAGCACCTCCGCCATGTGCTCTCTGATCGCTTGCAGGTCGTCGACGTACCGGGGGGACACGTCGTGCTCTGGGACGCGTTCGCGCAAACAGCCGACGCGATCGCCGATTTTCTCGACGGCGCGTAGTTCACACACAAAACGCGGTCCGCGCACGCGTTCGACTGCAACCGATCGAGTCGCCGAACGGGCCGTAGGATCGACCGCAATGAGCGGGGAGCCACCGAGTTGGAATTTGCGGCGTCCCGGTTCGTCTCACGTCTGGCGCACCCTCGGGTATCGGCGCATCGAAGTTGATGACGAACGGATGGTGATCGAATGGGATGCCCGAGAGGAGTACTCGTTCCCGGACACCAACGACAGCGCGATCATCCACGGAGGGATGGTCACGACGCTGCTCGACACGGCGATGGGCGGCGCCTGTTTCATCGTGCTCGGTGACGAGGCGCGCTTTTTGACCGCCGACCTGCGCGCCGAGTTCTACCGTCCAGCTCGACCCGGCACCCTGCGCGCCGAGGGGTGGGTCATCCGGCGTACCCGCGGGGTCGCGTTCTGCGCTGCCGACGTCACGGACGCCGACGGCATCCTCGTCGCCAGCGCCCGCTGCACCCAGATCGTGCGCTCGAGCGACTCCTAGGTGCGCATCAGTCCGGCGAGCTGCTCAGCCCGCCGAGTCCAGCGCTTTGCCATCCGGCCCTCAACTCGTGACCGGTAGCCTCGGGCCATGACCGAACCTCATCCCAGTCCTGTCGTCCCCGCTGTCGCCACTCTCGCCCTGTCGCCCGACCCTGCCGCCGACGTCTACCAGCGGCTGTTGCGCGAGCGAATCGTCTTCCTCGGCACCCAGGTCGACCAGAACTCGGCGAATCAGGTCTGCGCGCAGCTGCTGCTCCTCGAGGCCGAGGATCCGGGCAAGGACATCTCGCTCTACGTCAATACTCCTGGCGGCTCAGTCACCGACGGTCTCGCGATCTACGACACGATGCAGTACGTCGAGTGCGACGTGGCGACGATCTGCCTCGGCCTCGCCGCATCGATGGGTCAGTTCCTGCTCTGCGCGGGCGCTCCCGGCAAGCGGTTCGCGCTGCCGCACGCCCGGATCCTGATGCACCAACCGAGCGGTCAGATGCAGGGGCAGGCGGCGGACATCGCGATCCAAGCGGAGCAGATCGTCTACTTGAAGCGGATGATGGCCGAGCGGATCGCGTTCCACACCGGCCAGACGATCGAGCGCATCGAGGCGGACTCTGACCGCGATCGCTGGTTCACCGCCGAGGAGGCGCTCGACTACGGATTCATCGACAAGGTGATCGACCGCTCGGCAGCGAGCATCACCCGGATCAGCTGAGACTTCGCTCCTAGCCCTTCGCGCACGGGATTGTCGAGGTCGCGACGCCCAAGTGCGCCGGGTCCTGCCGCCACATCGGCCATGGTGGGCGGGTGCCCGGGACCGTGGGGAGCGGGTAGTCGAAGAGACGGCCGGTCGCGGTCACCTGTTGCGGTCCGCCGGCGGCTTCGAAGACGCGCCATCCCGATCCTGATCCGCTTCCCGGTACGTAGGCGACGGCGACCGAGTTCAGCATCGACGCCGTGTTGATCGCGTCGACCTCGCTCGTACCGAACAAGAACGAGCCGGTCGAACCGTCGAGGGGGTACAGCCCGTCTGACGAGCCGACGAGGACGTCGTTGCCCCCCGACCCTGTGAGGTCGACGAGGACCGGGGACGAGAAATCGTTCGGACCGCCAAGCGTCTGTGACCAGATCTGCTGTCCAGATCCGCTCCATGCGTAGACCATCGATTCGCTGCCGCTCGGAGTGCAGCTGAGACACCACGACGTATCGACGACCGACGGCGTCGTCTGTCCGGCGAGGACGCCGATCGCGGGCGAGCCGAACGTCGGTCCAGCGGTCTTCACCGGCCAGCCCGGCACGCTCCGGCCCGTCGCCGCGTAGTACGCGTAGATGCGATCTGTCCCCGGCTTGTACGGGGGTTTCCAACCAAAGCCCGTTCCGACGACGACCGCTGGCTGGCCCGAAGAGTTGATCACCCCGACGGCGGGCGACGACCAGATCGTCTGCTGTTCGCAGTGTCTCCATTCCGTCTTCGGCCCGTGCTTGGTGATGGTGAAGTCGTAGACGAAGCCGCCATAACAGTCGTGATCGCCGGACGCGTCGCCTCCGATGAAGATGTCGTCGGCGAGCGGCTTGCCGCGCACGTGGAACAGCGCTGGTGACGACCAGATCGTGTCCTGGGTGTCGATCGGGAATCCAGGAAGAAGGTTGCCTTCGGAGTCGAGCGCGTACAGCCGATGGTCGTACGAGCCGAAGACGATGTCGAGCTGGCCGTCGCCGCTGAGATCACCGACGGCCGGCGTCGAGAAGACCGAGTTGCGGTAGTTGCCCCCCGACGTGCCCGGCCACTCGTCGAACACGGCGCGCGAAAGAAACTTGAACCGAATGGTCCCGTTCGCGTTGAACGCGATGACGCCACCCTCCTGGTCAGCGATATAGGTCGAACCGGCTCCGACGATGATCGATGGGGGACTCTTCGGCCCGTCGAGGTACGCGACGGTCGGCGACGATTCGACGGCGGTCGGGACGCCGGGCGCGACGGCGACGGGCTCTGGCCAGCCAGGGAGGTTCCGGCCGGTCAGTGCGTTCACAACGTAGAGGTAGCCGCTCTCGCTTCCAAAGACGACGGCGGTGACGCCGTCGATCGTCGCAACGGTCGGAGAGCTCAGCGCGATCGGTCCGACGGTGTCGGTCCACGTCGGCGAAGGGAACGACAGGGGGGACGACGCGAGGGGACGAGCGTGCGCCGAGGCGGCGACGTCGGGCGCGGCGAATACAGAGGACGAGCAGGCGATGAGCGACGCGACGACGAGCAGACGAAACGAAGCGCGCCGACGGCGCGCGCGCATCGTCGCGACGTTCAGCTGCGGCCCGAATGGATCAGACCGAGGTGCGTCTGGATCGCGACGCCGAGGTGCTCGGCGTCCTGATGGAACATCGGCCATCCTGCGGCGGTGAGCGCCGGGGTGAAGCCGACGCGGTAGCCGACGATCTCGCCAACGTGATGGAACTCCTCTGGGCCACCGCACGCCTCGAAGACATACCACCCTTCGCTCGTGCCGTCATTCTCGACTTGGGAGAACGCCGCCGAGTTGTCGACACGGCATGTGAAGTTGATCGCCGAATGCTGGACGGAGTTCGTTGTGCCGAACATGTAGTGACCACTCGATCCGTTGATCGCATAAAGGCCGTAGGGGGAGCCGACGAGGACGTCGTTCCACGCATCCACGGAGGAGAGCGGGGCGAGGACCGGTGACGAAAACACCGTTGAGCCGCGAAGCGGCGTCGTCCACAACATCTGTCCGTGGCCGCTCCAGGCGCTCACACTCGACGCGTTCGTCGCCAGACAGGACGGAATCGTCCGTCCGTCGCACGTCCACGTGCTCTCGACGACGTCCGGCCCGCCAATCGCGTTGATCTGGCCGATCGCCGGCGCGTTGATCGCCGGACCCGGCGCGGTGACCGGCCAACCGGGGACCGGCTTTCCGTTGCTCGCGTAGAAGGCGAAAAGCTTGTTCGTCGCGGACGTGAACGGCTGCTCGTAGTAGCCCGTCCCGACGACGACTGCCGCACGCCCCGTGCTGTTGATCACGCCGACTGCCGGACTTGACCAGATCGATTGGTCCTCACAGTGGCGCCACATCAGCGCCACCCTGCCGCCGACGTCGCGGTAGGCGCTGATCCATCCGCCGTAGCACCCGTCGAGTCCCGAGGCGTCACCGCCGATGAAGATCGCGTCGCCGTTCGTGCCCGGAAGGTGATAGAGCGCCGGCGAGGACCAGATCGTGTCGGCGGTGTTGATCGGGAACCCCGGCACCATCTTTCCCTTGGGGGTGAGCGCGTAAATCTTGTGGTCCCACGATCCGAAGACGACGTCTTGTTGCGCGCCACCCGTGAGGCTGCCGATCGCAGGCGAGGAGATCACGCCGGGTGCGGTCCCCGCCGCCTGACCGACGTGGAAAAGCCAGCGCACGCGCCCGCGCAGCGTGAACGCCTCGACCTCGCGTTGGGTGTTCGCCACAAAGCGCGAGCCCGTCCCGACGATGATCGACGGCGGCGCCTTCGGCCCGTTGAGGAATCCGATCGCCGGGCTGCCCTCGATGGCAACGAGGCCCCCGCCGGGGTCCTTCATCCGCTGCGGCCAACCGGGCAGTTCGGCTCCGGTGGCGGCGTTGATGACGTGGACGTAACCCTCTTCATCGCCGACGGCGAGGATCGTCGTGCCGTCGTAGGTGGCAACCGACGGGGAACTCTGTGCGATCGAACCCGGGACGCACGTCGACCAAGACGCCGAGGGAAACGAGACCCCCGCAGCGACAGGAACCGCGCAGGACGTGGCGTGCGGCCGCGGCGTCGCGGAGGCCGTGACGGGCGTGACGAGCGCCAAGCTCGCCAAAACAAGGGCCGCAGCGGCGCCGGTCGCTGACCGACGATTCTTCGCCACATGCCGTAGCGTAATCACCACTCTGAGTGGCTGCCAGAAGGTGTGAGCCACACGCCTCATTACGGCACGGTGTCGCCTGAAGTGGAGATACGGCTTCGCTGTGTTCCCCTACGCTTGTGGCACTCGATCGCCGCCTTGCGAGGACAGGACCCCACGAGAACATGGCTCGGAAGAACCGTTCGCTCGCAAGGATCGCCTTTGTTACCCCGCGCTATGGCCCGGGTGTTGTCGGCGGTTCGGAGTCTGTGATCGCAGAGGCCGCATGGGGCTTCGCGGCGCGCGGCTACGACGTCGAGGTGCTGACGACGTGTGCGCGATCCCACTTCAGCTGGGCGAACGAGTTCGCGCCTGGAAGCTTCGTCGACCGGGGCGTGACGGTCAGGCGGTTCAAGACCGTCACCGGGGCGGGGCTCCGCACGCGCTTCGGCCTCGATCAGCGGGTCCAGCGCGGTGAGCGCCTCGATTCCGGCGAGGAGGTCGCGTGGGCGAATGACCGCTTTCGCGTCCCGGAGCTCTACCTCCACCTCTTCGAGCACGCGCGCGGCTACGACGTGATCGTGCTCTCGCCATATCTGTTCTGGTCGACCATCTACGGCGCCGAGGTCGCGCCCGAGCGGTCGGTGATCATGCCGTGTCTGCACGACGAGCCCTACGCTCGCCTCGGCATCGTCAGCGCGACCCTCGTGTCGGCGGCCGGCTTGTGGTTCCTCTCCGAACCGGAGCATCTTCTCGCTCACCGAATCGCCCCCGGGTTGTCGCCTCGCCACGCGGTCGTCGGCGCAGCCGTTGAGGTCCCCGGTCACTACGACCCAGCCGGCTTCCGAGAACGGTACGAGTTGAGCTCGCCGTTCATCTTGTTTGCCGGCAGGAGAGAACCCGGAAAGGGCTGGGACTCGATGCTGCGCGCCTTCGCGCGCGTCGTCGCGACGGGAGATAGCCCACTCGACCTCGTGACGACGGGAGTCGGAGAACCGGAGATTCCAGAGGGCCTCGCCGATCGCGTCCACGACCTGGGCTATTTGGAGCCCGACGAGCTCGCCAGCGCGTTCGCTGCCGCCGAGGCGCTCGTTCAGCCGAGCCCGAACGAGAGCTTCTCGCGCACGTTGATGGAGGCCTGGCTCGCTGGAACCCCCGTGATCGCGACCGCCGCGGGGGAGGTCGTCACCTGGCACTGCGAACGCTCCGGTGGCGGCATCACGTACGCCGATGACTTCGAGTTCGCCGAGTGCCTGCGCTTTGTGACCGAGGCGCCGAAAGCGGCCTCCGAACTGGCGATCAAAGGCCGCGACTACGTGCTCGAGAACTACACGTGGGACAAGGTGCTCGATGAGATGGAGCGCTCGCTCGTCGAGCTCGATCGCTCCCTCAAGCGATGAGAATCCTCGTCGTCGGGACGCTGCCGCCACCGGGTGGCGACGCCGCCCGAGCGCTCGCGGACGCCGCGAACCTGTTGCGCGACGAGGGGCACGACGTCGAGCTGTTGTCGCCGGACTTCCGCAGCGCCTCGCACCGTCATGCGCGTCTCGACGGTCCGTTGCTCGCGGCGTGGCTCGGGTATCTCTCGCCCCGCTTTGACGCCGTGCTGCTGCGTTTCGAGCCGGGATTCCCCCTCCGTCCGCACGCGAGCCGGGCGATGCGCGCCGCGACGCTGTTCTCACTCGGAGAGGCGTTGCAGCATTACGACGACGTCACGATCCGCTTCGACGGTGGACCGTCGATCCCGCGCGGCCTCGGCGGTCGCGCGATGGGCAAGGTCTGGCAAGCGACGACGCGGATCATTGTCGCCTCGGAGAACAAGCGCGCCGAGCTCATCGCAGCCTCCGGACTCGATGCTGGCGCCGTCACGGTGTCGAAGGTGCGGCCCCTGCCGCGACGCCCCGCCAAAGAAGGTTGGGCACTCGCCGAAGATGTCGAGCTGCGGAAGGGCGTTTCGGCATTGGTCCGTGAGCGCGCGGAGCAGACCCGCGCCGCCGACCGGGCGCTCAGCGGTTTCGTCACCGGCCCCGAGGCCGTGTCGCGCTCGCCTTTGGCGGGTGACGTTCCGTCGTGGACGGTGGCGGCGCTGTTCCGTGAAATCGTCTCGGCGGCGCGCGTCGTCGGCCGGCGACTGCTCGCGTCGGGTTCGTGAGCTGGACAGACGAGGTTTCGGACGGCACCGCCGAAGGGGGCGTTCGGAGAAAGGCCCACTAGGATTCCGAACCGCGTCCCCGAATTGATCCGATTCAGCGAGAGTCGGAGCCTCGATGCGTCCACGCCGTCCGCGGCGAGCGTCGCGCGGCGAGTTGGCGCAGAGAAGACGCGTGGCCTGATCCGACTGGGGTGCAGATCGACATGGGGATAGCGAGCGGTACCGGAACGACGGTGGCCGAACGCCGCGCGCAAAGCGGCCTTGTGACCGCGAGCCCGGTCGAACTGCCGGCCCGCGTCGTTTCTTCCAGGATCAACCTGCGGACTCGGCTCCAGGATCTCTGGGGCGCGCGCGAGCTGTTCGTGTTCCTCGTCCGCAAGGACCTGAAGGTGAAGTACAAGAACAGCTTCCTTGGGTTTTTGTGGTCGATGGTGAACCCGGCCGTCGTTCTCGGCGTCTATTACGTGGTCTTCCGCTACATCTTGAAATCGGGGATCCCAGACTTCGCCCTCTATTTGTTCTCCGGATTGATCGTCTGGAATCTGTTCCAGACGGCGCTGATGGGTGCGACCGGGGTGATCGTCGCGAACGCCGGGATCGTGAAGAAAGTCGCGTTCCCAAGAGAGGTCCTTCCCCTCGCGCAGGTCGGCACCGCGACTGTCTTCTTCTTTTTTCAGGCAGTCGTGATGATCGCTTTCCTGCTCGGGTTCCAGCGCGCGCCGTCCTGGGCGTACTTGCCGATAATGCTGTGGGCGCTCGTCGATCTGATCGTCGTCGCCTCTGCGCTGGCGGTCTTCTTGTCGGCAGTGAATGTGTACTTCCGGGATATCGAGCACCTGATCGGCGTCATTTTGCAGGCGTGGTTCTGGGTGATACCGATCGTCTACAGCTACAACCTCGTCTACGGCCTATTCCAGCGCCATCACCTCCAGGTCTTTACGGACCTGTACCTCATCGACCCGGTCGTGCCGATCATTTTGGCCTTCCAGCGCGCGCTGTACGGCAGGGTGACGGTTCCGACTCCGACCGTCAAGCACTATCTCGTGCTCGCGAACTATCCGGAGCATTTCTTCGTCGGGGTGCTCGCCATCATGCTCGTCGTCGGAATCGTCGCGTTCTTCGGCGCGATGCTCGTTTTCGCCCGCGTCGAGGGCAACTTCGCTCAGGAACTGTGACGCCGAGATGAGCTACGCCGTCGAGATCCAAAACCTCTCGAAGAGCTTCCGCCTGTACCAAGAGAAGTACTCTTCGCTGAAAGAGCGCGTCGTCCACGCCGGTCACATCCCCTATGACGAGTTCTGGGCACTGAAAGATGTCGAGGCTTCGTTCGAGGCGGGGCAGACAATCGGGATGCTGGGACGCAACGGTTCCGGGAAGTCGACGCTGCTCAAGTGCATCGCCGGCATCTTGCAACCGTCATCGGGCCAGGTCGTGGTGCGCGGCAAGGTCGCCGCGATGCTCGAGCTCGGAGCAGGTTTCGCCCACGATTTGTCTGGTCGCGACAACGTCTATTTGAACGGGACCCTGCTCGGAATGTCCCGCAAGGAGATCCGTCGGCGCTTCGACGAGATCGTCGCGTTCGCGGAGCTCGAGCAGTTCATCGACAATCAGGTGAAGTACTACTCGTCGGGCATGATCGTGCGACTCGGGTTCGCCGTCGCTATCAGCATGGAGCCCGATGTGCTCCTCGTCGACGAAGTCCTGGCGGTCGGCGACGAGCGTTTCCAGCAGAAGTGTTTGGAGCGTGTCTCACAGCTGCAACAAGAGGGGCGGACGATCGTTGTCGTGTCACACGCTCCCGACATGATGCGAGAGATGTGCGACGTGATCTTGGTCCTCGACCACGGCCTGGTCGTCTCGTTCGGCAAACCGGGTGAGGCGATCCGCGCTTTTCGGGAAGGACTGCTCGAAACTCCTGGTCTCGCCGGCGCCGGCGCCGATGCCGGCGCGCCGGCGGCGAATCTCCGCCAGGTCGAGATCACCGGGGCGTCGGTCGACTACGCGGGCGCCGGGGAGCGGCCGTACGCGATCACGGGCGAGCCCCTCACCGTGCACGTCGATTACCTCGTCCGTTCCGCCGTCGATGCCGCGCTGTTCGAGATCGAAATCTTCTCGGACGCGAGCGGACGGATCTACCTCAACCGGACCGGAGCCGAGGAATCTGTCACCCTCGCGCCGGGAGCGGGCTCAGTGTCGTTCCGCTTCGACGCGATGCCGCTTTTGGATGGGCGGTACACCGTCAATTTCTCGCTGCGCAACGCCGGCGGCGTCGTGCTGGCCATCGCCGAACCGGCGTGCGCCTTCGAAGTGATGAATCCGGGACGGTCGCTCGGTGTCGTCGACCTGCCGATGCGCGTCGAGCTCACCGCGCCCGGAGAGATGCGCAGCCGTCCCGCGATCTGACGCGCCGCCTTACCTTGTACGACACCGACGCCTTGGGCGAACAGATCGTCGCCGAGTCCCGCCGCGACGTCGACTCGCTCGACGCTGAGGGTCGCTGGAGCGCGGAGGACGACAACGATCTCGAGCGGCGGTTCGCGCGCGCGACGTACGACGCGCTGCGGGCCCCACGGATCGCTGAACGCTCGGTCCGGCTCCGCAAAATTGCGCGGCGCACGATCCCGCGGCCGCTGCGGCCGAAGCTGCGCCGGGCGCTGGCACGGATCGAGCGGGTCTACGAAGTCTTTCGCGATCGTCGGGAACAGAAATGACCGGCGATGCACCCCAAATTCAGCGTCCGGCGCGCATCGATCAGATCATCCCGGCGATCGTCGAGCACGACGCGGTGAGCAACCACACCTTCGCAGTCGAGCGGCTCTTGCGGGAGCTGGGCTTTGATTCGGAGATCTACGCGCTGATCATCGGGCCGGGTTGCGAAGGACGCGTCCGTCCGCTGCGTGAGATCGCGAAGCACCGGGACGGGTCGCAATGGATCCTTTACCAGTGCTCGATCGGCAGTCCAGCGGCTGACGCGGTCGCCAACCACCCGGGGCGCAAACTCCTCGACTACCACAACATCGTCCCCGAGGAGCTCGTCGAGAAGTGGCTCCCCCCGCTCGCCGAGGAGTCCCGACTGGGACGGCGCCAGCTGGCGACGCTCGCGCCGATGGTCTCGGTGGCGTTCGCGGACTCGGCGTTCAACGCCGCCGAGCTCGACTCGTTCGGTTATCCGAGCGCAAAGGTCGTGCCGGTCCTCGTCGAGTCGGGCAACCTTCTCGCGGCGCCTGACGCGCGCGTCCTTGCGCGGTTCCGGGCCCGAAAACGCGATGGCGGCACCGATTGGCTGTTCGTCGGCCAGATCGGACCACACAAGGCCCAACACGACGTGATCAAAGCGTTCGCCATCTATCGGCGCGTGTACGACGCGAAAGCCCGCTTGCACATCGTCGGACGCGAGATGGGCAGCATCTACATCGACGCACTGCGCCGCTTTGTTGCATCGCTCGGACTCGCCGACGTCGTCGAGTTTCCTGGCTCGGTTCCCGTCGGCACGCTCGCCGCGTATTACGAGACGGCCGACGCCTTCGTGTGCCTGTCGAACCATGAGGGTTTCTGCGCACCGATCGTCGAGGCGATGGCGCGGGGAACATCCGTCGTCGCTTACGCGGCGGCGGCCGTTCCGGAAACCCTCGGTGACGCCGGCGTCCTTCTCACAGAAAAGTCGCCGGCGCTCGTCGCGTCGGTCGTCCACCGCCTGCTGAACGATGAACAGACGCGCTCGACGTTCCTCGCCCGTGGGCGCGAGCGGGCGAAGCGGTACGGCCCCGACCGCGCAGAACGCGCCTTTCGCGAGTTGATCGAGTCGGCGCTGAAGGGCGGCAGCGACCACAAGGTGGTCCCAGCCAGCTAACTCGTTTCGAAGTGACAGCGATTTGCGTCACCTCACCAAGTCCTGCGCTCGGTACGCTTCGGCGTGTCGACGCCCAACCCTCGGCGACGCGTCACGCAAACCCGCTGGTGGCACGCGCTGCGGCTCGTCGTCGGCCTCGCGCTCGGGGCGCTCGCGCTGTGGGCGCTGAACGGCCGGCGAAGCGAGCTGGTCGACGCTTCAGGAGAACTCGCGCGACTCGTCGTGCCGTGGCTTCTGCTCGCGATCGCGTCCGAGATTGCATCGTTCGTCTGCTTCGCTGAGCTGCAACGCCGCCTGCTCAACGCCGGCGGGGTGCGCACGCCGTTGTCGTTCATGACCTTTCTCACCCTCGCCGCCGGCGCGATCTCGAACTCGCTGCCAGCGGGCCCGGCGTTCGCCAGCGTGTACGCCTTCGGCGTCTATCGCCGGCGCGGCGCCAACGACACCCTCGCCGCGTGGACGCTGCTCGCGACGTTCGCCTGCGCGGCTGCGGGTCTCGGTCTGATCGCGACCGCCGGGGTGATCCTCGCCACCCAGGAGAGCGCGTCCTATGACCTGATCGGCGTGATTCTCGGCGTCTTCGCGCTCTCGATCGCGGTCGACGCGATCGTCTTTCAGCGGCGCTGGCTCGAAAACGTCGCTATCTGGATGCTGGACCTGCTCCGTCGCGTCATCGGCCGTCCGCGCCAGGAATCGGCGGCGGTCGTCGAGGGCTGGCTGCAACGGCTCGAAGACGTGCACCTCACGCGGCGCGACCTCTTTGTGGTCCTCGCGGCGGCCTTCGGGAATTGGGTATTCGACTGCGGCTGCCTGGCGTGCGGGTTCGTGGCGACGGGCGCCTCGGTTCCTTGGCGCGGCCTGCTCCTCGCCTATGGCGCCGGACAGCTGGCGGCGAACCTGCCGGTCACGCCGGGCGGACTGGGCGTTGTCGAGGGCAGCCTCACCGTCGCCCTCGTCGCGTTCGGCGGAGCGGAACTGTCCACGGTCGCCGCCGTGCTCGTCTACCGGATCGTCAGTTTCTGGGGGTTCTTGCCAGTGGGTTGGCTGTCGTGGGCCGGCCTCGCCTTGGACCGCCGGCGTCGGGGACGCGCCGCTGCGAGCGCCGCCGTCGAACATCACGCCGCGCCACTCATCGAAGCGCCTTCTCGCGCAGTGGCCGGAGGGGAGAGGAAGATGACCTCATGAGGCGACGACGCGAGCTTCCAAAAGGCGGGATGCGCCGCGTGTTCCTCGGCGCGGTGCTGCTCGTCGCGGTGGGCGCGGCGGGGTGCACCTCCGCCCGCAACGCCCTCGGCCCGAGCGAGAGCCCGTGTTTTCGGGCGATCCCGCTCGCGCGCGCCGCAGTGAACGACAAGGGCAAGTTCTCCGGCGTGCGCTACGTCAGCGCGCGCGACTTCACCACGGCGATCAGAAAAGCCAAGGTGGAGGCGCGCGGGAGGGTCAATCTTCCCCACGCGCTCGTAGATGTGAAGGGGCCGATCTGTGCCGTCGCGTACCGCGGCGTTTATGACCCGCACCGCGTCGCGCACGGTTGGTCGCCGACGGGGAGGAACGGGACGCTCGCGATCGTGGTCGTGCGGCTGCAAAAACCCGACGTCGTGGCGACCGTCGTCCTGCGCCGGTCGCCGCTGCGGCTGTCGAAGGAGTTCCCCCCGCTCATCTGAGTTCTGCGCCCGATCGCGTGCTTCGCGGCGCGCCGCCCGGCGGCTCGTAGATTGCGAGCGTGGCGACGGGAACCGACCGGCTCGAGCGGTTGACGAACCTCGTGCTGGCACTGTTGCAGACGAGCCGGCCGCTGTCGCTGCGTGAGATCGGCGGCCAGGTGGCGGGCTACCCGGCGCAGGCGAGTGCGATCCGCCAGGCCTTCGAGCGTGATAAGCGCACGCTGCGGGACAGCGGCATCCCGATCACCGTCGAACGAGTCGGCGGCGACGAGCAGTTCGGCTATCGGATCCGTCCCGAGGACTACTACCTGCCCGAACTCGACTTGACCGAGGACGAGCGTTCGGCGCTCGTCCTCGCTTTGGTCGCGGTTCGCGTCGACGGGGGGATGGGCGCCGACGTCGTGCAGAAGCTCGGCGCGCCGGGATCGGACGCTGTTGCGCCGCTCGCCGTATTGCCGGCCTTCCCGGCGCTGGCGCCGTTGCAACAGGCGGTCCGTGACCGCGCAGTCGCCACCTTTTCCTTTCGGGGACGCAAGCGGCGCGTCGAGGGTTACGGGCTCATCTTCCGCAACGGGCGGTGGTATTTCGTCGGACGTGACCTCGAGATCGAAGGACGCGCCGGCCGACGGAGTTTCCGCGTCGATCGGATCGAGAGCCTGCCGAGCGTTGGATCGTCGGGCGAGTACGAGGTGCCGAGCGACATCGACCTTGCCGACGAGACCGACTTCTCGCCGTTTCGCGGCGAGGGCGCGCACGACGCCGATGTGCGCGCGCTTGTCGCTGTGGACGCCCGTGAGCTGCCAGCAGTCGTCGGGGCTCTCGGAGAAGCAGCGATCCGCTCGCGCTTCGACGACGGCTCGGCCACGGTCGAGGTACCGATCGACGATGGGGCGACATTTGATCACTGGGTGATCGGCCTCGGCGACGGCGCCGAGGTCCTCGAGCCGCCGGACGTGCGATCACGGGTCATCGACCGGCTGCGCGAACTCGGCGTCGAGTCCTCGCGGAGATGAGCGCGGAGACGATCGACGTGCTCGACGCCGGGACCCGACTGCGACGCCTCCTCGGTGTCCTCGCTTACCTCGCCGAGGTCGGCGAAGCCGACCTCGGCGAGGTAGCCAAGCGATTCTCTGTCGACGAGCGCGTGCTGATCGCCGAGCTCGAGCTCGCCGCGTGCTGCGGATTGCCCCCGTACACGCCGGACGCGTTGTTGGAGCTGATCGTCGACGGCGAGCACGTCCGTGTTCACGGTCTCGAAGCTCTCGGGCGTCCCCCGCGCCTCACCGCCGAGGAGGGCTTCGCGCTCGCCGCAGCCGTGCGGGCGATGTTGTCGATGCCAGGCGTCGACGCGCACGGACCGCTCGCCAGCGCCCTCGCGAAGCTCGAGGTCGTTCTCGGAGCCGAGACCGTCGCCGTCGAAATCGATGCTCCCGAGCAACTCGCCGAGGTGCGGGCCGCGGCGGTCGCCGGCGAGGCGATCGAGATCGAATACCTCGGAGCGAAGCGTGGCGACGAATCGGTCCGCCGTGTCGAGCCGTACGCGGTCGTGGCGCGCGAGGGCCGCTTCTACCTGGACGCTTACTCGAACGCGGTCGGCGACTGGCGGCGGTTCCAGGTGGCCCGCATCCGTCGCGTCCGTCGACTCGGCGAACCGGTCGCACCGCGCAGTCTGCCGGCCGAGTTCTCGAGTGCTCGGGCCTTCGTCGGGCGCTCGGCGACGAGGGTACGCGTCGCGATCGACCAATCGAGTTCGGTCGTCCTCGACCGATTCGCGTCAGGACCGATCGAACATCAAGACGACGGGCGAGTCGTTGTTCCGATCGACGTCGCCGACCGGCACTTCCTCGGGCGCCTGCTCCTCGGCCTCGGTGAGCGTGCCGAGGTGCTCGAGCCCCCAGAATTCGCCGACGCCGGCCGTGAGGTGGCTCGACGCGCGCTTGCGCGGTACGGCGTCACCGCCTGACGCCGAGCGAGCGCTGTCGTGATCAGAGATCGACCCACGATGACCGTGTCGCGGTGGCGGTAGGTCTGAAGGCGAAGCCGGTTCGTACCGTCACAACGTGCTGCGGCTGCGAAGCCTCCACCGCTCGAACGGCGCGTACTACCTGATGACAACGCTCGCCGGCGGAGCGGACCCGAACGGTCTTGTCGAAGCCGACGGGCGATGGAAGGGATCGCTCGCGAAAGACCTTGCGATCGATGACGCGATTGTCGATCAGCCGAGTCTCGCCGCCGCATTCGAAGGACTCGACCCGACGCGCCGACAACCGCTCGATGCGCGCCACGAGCGGGTTTCGGTCTCCGCCATCGACTGCGTCTTCGCCGCACCGAAATCGGTGAGTGTCCTGCACGCCCTCGGTTCTGACGAGGTCGGCGGCATCGTGCGTCAGGCGCACGATGCCGCCGTCGAAGGAGCGCTCGGCTATCTCGAGCGCCATGCGGCGTTCGTCCGGCGGCGCGGGCGGCTCGTCGACACGGGCGGTCTGCTCGCTGCGGCGTTCGTCCATCGGACGAGCCGAGCGCCGGACCCGCACCTGCACACCCACCTGCTTGTCGCGAACCTCGGCGTCGACGGCGAAGGCCGGTGGTCGGCGATCGACGGCCGTCCGATCTACGCGCAGGCCGGCACCGTCGGGTCGCTATACCGGGCGAGCCTCCGGCGAGCGATTTCCGATCGTCTCGACATCTCTTGGGAACGCCGCGTCGAGGGGTTCGCCGATCTCGTTGGGATCTCGAAGCTAGCGCTGCGGGGCTTTTCGCAGCGGTCGGACGAGATCGACGCCGAGCTGCGAGAAGCCCACGGATCGTCGCGACGAGCAAAAGACGTCGCCGCCAACCGCACCCGGCGCCCGAAACAGCTCGACGTCAACTACGAGAGCCTCGTTCGACAGTGGCGTGAGCGCGCCTTCGACCTCGGCATCTCGCGCTCGACGCTCACCCGGCTGTCGTCTCCCTCCCGAGACGTGGCGGACGCCCCCGGATCGATCATCGATCTGGCCCGCGCCGTGGAGGCATCCGTCTCGTCCTTTTGTCGACCGTTCACGCGAGGAGAGCTTGTCCGCGCGACCTCGGGGCGTCTCGTCGACGGGGCGCCTGTCGAAGCGGTCGAATCCGTAATCGAAAGCGAACTCAAGAGGGCACCGCTCGTTCGAGCGGACGAGCGCGTCGCGTACTTGAGTGGCCCGCGTTCTGGTCGGTTTCCATCGGGCGTCACCGAAGCGCGCTACATGACACAAGAAGTCGCCGAATTCGTCCGCGACCGCGACGACGGTCTCGCCGGCCTCCGCCCCTCGGAGCTGGCTCTCGCCGTCGACGACGCCCGTGCCTTTGAACGCGGCGGACTTGTTGTCCCTCCGACGACCAGCGCCTACGAGTTCGTGCGAACTGCGGCAAGGAGCGCGCACGAAGCCGGCCGGCCGATCCTCGCTTTCGCCGCGAGCCGCGTCGGCGCCGCGCACCTGGAAGCGGTGACAGGGATCGAGCCGGAGCCCTGGACCAGGGCCTCGACGATTCCAAAGGATGCCTTCGTCGTCATCGACGGCCCACGCTTCACGCCGATTCGCGGAACCGCCGAGCTGGTCGCGTTGGCCCGGTCCGGTCGGATCGCCGCCGTTTTCCTCGATGGAGGCGCGCACGGCGATCTGCCGCGCCGCGATCTGACGATTGCTGACGATTCGGCGCCGCTCAAGCGTTTCGATGTGGACGGAGTGCGCGTCGTCGTCGCTCCGGATCTCACGCGACTCGCACTCGAGGTCCGTCGCCTCTCCGAAGCGGCCCGGGCGAACGGCCACGAACCGATTGTCGTGAGCGCCCGTCCGGATTCGATCGCCGACCTCGTCGGACAGACGACCGATCCGAGACGCCTGAAGGGCGCTCTTGACCGTCACCCGTGCGCGGAGGTCATCGCCGTTGGCCCGGCGGCCGTTCTGTCGCGGGCGATCGACGACGTCGCCGATGGATCCCGCACTCATATCCTGCTCTCTTCGATCGAGCGGGTCCGTGTCGGGCGGGCCGCCGCGCTCGGCTTCGCTGAGCCGCTCGGTGCGCGGCGATCCCTCGGACGGTTCCCGCTCGGCTCCAAAGAGCGCGCCAGGTGGAGCTCCCGCAGCGAAGCACCCGATCGAGTGATCGCGCTCGATCCTGTCCGACCCTTGGATCGGACGCCGTTCGATCGCTCGCTTCGCCGACCTCGCGAGATCGGTCGGGACCTTTAATCAGAGGTCGGAACGATGATGAGGCGTGCCGGCGAGGCGTCGACGGACACCTTCGGCCTCGCGGGGCGGACGGCCGATCTCGCCTCGCGACGCAGGCACGACGATCCGTGACCACGTCGATGACAAGTAGCAAGGCGTCAGGCCGACCCGGTACGGCTCGGCGCCGATGAAGGCAACGGCTGTTCCCAACGGCGGGCTCGCCAGCCGGTCGACTGGTAGGCGCGGCTCGCTGCGCAGCGAGGACGAGACGGTGCGCTGCCGACGGAACCGACCCGCAACCCGGGACGACGACCGGGTGAGCGTCGTCAGGTCGTGCCGACCCGCGAGCGCCGAGAGCGCCTCCAGAGTCCGCACGTCGCTCACCCCGGAGAGAACGAGCTTGGAGCCGAACAAGGTGAGGAAACCGTCGGCCGCGACGCCGTAGCGCGCTCGCGCCTGGGAGAGGTCTTGCAAGCAGGCCAAGGTGATGACTCCCTGGCTCGCGCCTTCCGCGACGAGGACCGGCAGGTCGTGCAAGGGCGCGATGTTCGCCAGCTCGTCGAGGACGAACAGCGTCGGCGACCGAGTTGCGCGCGTCACCGCCGCGAACTGGCGATACGCGGCGGTGCGGATCTCGCGGAGGACACCGGCGACGAGTGGTGCGAGATGCAACTGGTGCTCGGCCGGCGCCGCGATGTAGAGCGTCGAGCACGACGTGACGAAGCGATCGGCATCGACAGAGGGGATCGAGGCGTTCTCGACCGCGGCGCGGGTGCGATAGCCAGAGAGAACGCTCGACGCCGTCGACCAGATTCCGCTTTGCTCACGTTCCTCGGTTTCGGTCAAGCCCTTCAGAAGATCGAGTGCCTGCTCGGCACCGGCGCGCGCGAGCGCGGAGAGGAATCGTTGCGGCTCTCTTCGGTTCACGGCGGAGACGACGTCCTTGAATGCCATGTCACCGGTGGCGGCCGCGTGGAACATCGTCGACAACAGGGCCGCAGCGCGCTCGGTCCAATGCGAACCGTCGGGAGCATTGCGGCCTTCGCGGCTCGCGCCGACCATCGCTTCCGCGGCGAGCACCGCGCCATCCCACGAACGAGACGAAGGCAGCGGCGACCATCCGACGCGGCGCGCATCGGGGAGTCCATCGAGCGATCCTGTCGGATCGAAGACGAGGCAGTCCCCAAGACGCGTCCTCGCCGACAGCGTCTGATCGAGGACGTCGCGTTTCGTCGACACTGCGACCACCGGTCCGCACGCCGCGAGAACATTTGGCACAACGACGCTCGAAGTCTTGCCAGAACGCGGCGGTCCGAGAACGAGCACGCCGTGTTCCACCGGCGCGAACACAAGTTCTCCCCAAGTTTCACCGAGGAGAATCGCATGCGTCGTACGCCGCGAAACGGCGAGAACGCGGCGATGGACCTCCCACGCGTCGTCGTGTTCTTGCATCATCATCGGTCGGCGAAGGCGATGCTGACGCGTGCCACTCCCGATTGAGATAACGGCTGTTATGAAATCGCAAAGGGCGGCAAAAAATTCGTCGTGAGTGCAATTTTGATGGGTTACACAGGTAAATCTCGTGCGATGACGCGCGAGCGGTGAGAGATATTCGCGACGTCGCGACACACGTTGCGCGTCTGCGCGTCGCGCGAAATCGAAAATGCTTGCATTTCATGGCGAAATCGCCTTTTATTGCGTCGGCTACACCACATGTACAGGAGGTGGCCGTGAATAAAACCGAACTGATCGGGAGACTCAGTGCCGACTCGGGACTGACCCGTCAGCAATCGGAGGCCGCGCTCGACGCTCTCGTGTATGAGATCACGAAGAGCGTGCGTTCGGGTGATCCGATCCGTATCACCGGTTTTGGCACATTCAAGTTGCGTCAGCGTCCCGCACGCAGCGGACGTAACCCGCAAACTGGTGCCACGGTGGCGATCAAAGCGTCTCGGGGAATTGGTTTTACCCCCGGGTCGCAATTGAAGACGGATCTGAACGCCAGCGCGGAACTGCCCATGCCTGCACCGGCTCCGGCGTCAGCGGCACCTGCGCCGAAGAAGAGGGCTCGCAAGGCGGCTCCGAGGAAGGCAGCGAAGAAGCGCACAGCCAAAAAGGCTGCGCCGAAGAAGGCCGCAAAGAGGCGGACAGCCAGGAAGGCTGCGCCGAAGAAGGCGGCCAGGAAGGCTCCGGCGAAAAAGCGCGCAACACGCAAGGCTGCGGCGAAGAAGCGTCCGGCGAAGAAGCGTGCGGCCCGCAAGGCCCCCGCAAAGCGCCGCGCGACAAAGAAGCGCGCAGCGAAAAAGGCACCGGCGAAGCGTCGCCCAGCAAAGCGACGTGGCGCCAAGAAGGCACCGGCGAAGCGTCGCCCAGCAAAGCGACGTGGCGCCAAGAAGGCACCGGCGAAGCGTCGCCCAGCGAAGCGTCGCCCGGCGAAGAAGGCCCCAGCGAAGCGTCGCCCGGCGAAGCGTCGTCCCGCCAAGAAGGCGCCGGCGAAGCGTCGTCCAGCGAAGCGTCGCCCGGCGAAGAAGGCCCCAGCGAAGCGTCGGCCAGCGAAGCGCACTGCTCCGCTGAAGCGGCGGACGACCCGCAGGCGCCCGGCGAAACGAGCAACGTCACGCCGCGCACCGAGCAGGCGCCGTCCAGCACGCGCATCGATGCGTCGTCTGGCGCGGATCGCCGCTTAGTTCAAGCGGCAGCTCCACCACCCTCGTCCCGGGCGCCGGCTTGTGTGCCGGTGCCCGGGACGAGCGCTTTCACGGGGTGTGGCGCAGCAGCGCTTCGGCCAACGCCCGCCCCGCTCGCTCACCATTCTGTCTTGCCCAGCGCTCGCTGCGCACCCGGCGGGCCTCGACCTGCGCGCCGGGAAAAGCCAGCTCATCGGTGATCTCCATCGTCGTTCGCAGCTGGCTGCCTTGGTCAAGCAGGGCTTCGATCTTCTCCCCGAAACTGTCGCCGATGTGCTCCAGGTGATCCGTTCGCCGGCCTGCCCTTAGGCGAGGACCTCGGGCCGACGGGGCGAGGACGGCGCTCTATAGAACAGTGGGTGCGGCGCGAGAACTCTTGGGGCCCCGATGTCGGCGATGGCGAAGCTTGCGGGGCCGACGTCGGTGCTGGTTGGAATGCCTTACTCATTCGCTGCGGGGTCTCCTTCGACGCCGAGGCAGGCCTGGGTGAGCGGGATCTGACCGAGCTCGGCGAGGTCGTCGGGAACGTCGACGTCGGTGGCGAATCTGCGATCACGCACGATCCTGTAGGGAAGACCGAGTCGTTCGGCTTCGCGCACGTGGCGTGAAAAGGATCCCGGGCCATACGAGAAGTGGAAGGGCGCGCCGATCGGCATGGCGATCACGTTCGTGCCGTCGTCACGCCGATCGGGGGCGATCGTGACTTCGCCGTCCGAGCCGAAGCGGTCGAGCCCTTCGACGAAGGGGAGATCGGCGTGCGCCACGACGACGAGGTCGAACCCGAGGGTGCCGAGAAGCTCGACTCCGGCGGTCACGGCGCCGTTGAGGCCGAGACCCGGCGCGTAGAGGGCCAGCGCGCCATGGCGGATCGACCAGTCTGCGACGCCGCCGTCGTCGCAGACGATAAAGGCCGGCAGGGCGCCTGCGGCGAGCAGCACCCGCGTCGCGAACCGTTTGATCAGGATGACGCGTGCCTGTTCGTCGAGGGAAGACGCGAGACGCGCCTTTGCCTGGGCGAAGGATTTCAGTGGGACGAGCAAGGCTCGCACGAGCGCAGCTTACGAGGGTCATTTGCCCTGCAATCTGGGCGCGGGTGCGGTGATCAGTCCCGTAGGAGGCAGGGTCGGCTCAGTATGGTGGCCGTGGTGCTGAACTCTCCGTGCCCGGTTCGCGCCGCGCACCGATGACCGTTGCGGTCCTGGGCGCCGGGTCTTGGGGTTCGACGATCGCCGCGCTGCTCGCGCCACGGACCTCGACGACGCTCTGGGCGAGATCCGCGGCGGTCGCCGAGGAGCTCCGCGAGCGGCGGACGAATGCGGCGTACCTCGGATCCTTCGAAGTGCCGCCGACCCTGCGCGCCACCGCCTCGCTCGCCGAAGCTCTCCGGGAGGTAGACGTAGTCGTCCTCGCCATTCCGAGTCACGGGCTTCGCCAGGTGCTCGTCGAGGCATCGCCGTTCGTCCACCCGCACGCGACTGTGCTCAGCCTCACAAAGGGTCTCGAGGAGCACACGATGGCGCGCATGAGCGAGGTTGTCGGCGAATGCTGGCCGGGATGCCCGGTCGGCGTGCTCACCGGACCGAATCTCGCCCAAGAGGTTTGCGCCGGCCAGCCGACGGCTTCGGTTATCGCCTACGCCGACGAAGAACTGGCGGTCGAAGTGCGCGAACTCTTCGCAACCGAAACGTTGCGGATCTACACGAACCCTGACGTCACCGGTTGTGAGATAGCCGGGGTGGTGAAGAACGTGATGGCGATCGCGAGCGGAATGGCGATCGGTCTCGGTCTCGGAGACAACACCCGCGCCGCGCTCATCACCCGCTCGCTCGCCGAGCTCACCCGCCTCGGAGTCGCGCTCGGCGGGGACCCGCCGACCTTTGCGGGCCTCGCGGGTCTCGGGGACCTCGTCGCGACGTGCACGAGCCAAAAGAGCCGGAATTTCTCGGTGGGCGTGTCGCTCGGACAAGGACGAACGCTTGCCGAGGCGACCGGTTCGACGCGCATGGTCGCCGAAGGTGTGAAGAGCTGCCGCCCAGTGCTCGAGCTCGCGAACCGCCTCGGTGTCGAGGTCCCCGTCGCCGAGCAGGTCGTCGCGGTGTGCCACGGTGGTCGCTCTCCCCAAGAGGCGATTCCGATCCTGATGCGGCGGGCACCGAAATCAGAGGTCGACCCGCTCGTCTTCGGGATGGACCGATGATCGAGCCGACCGTCGACGTCGAGACGGAACTGCTGTCGGGGGCATGCCGCGTCATCGTCGGCGTGGACGAAGTGGGACGGGGGGCGTGGGCCGGTCCGTTGACCGTTGGCGCGGTGGCGGTCAGTCGGACAGAACTCCGATGCCTGCCAGACGGTGTCCGCGACTCGAAGGCGCTGACGGCGAGACAACGCGAATCGCTGTACGGTCCGCTCACCGACGTGGTGCGCGCCTACGCGTTCGGTCACGTCACCGCGCTCGAGTGCGACGCGATGGGTATGACGGCGGCGCTCGTGCTCGCAGCGCAGCGCGCGCTTTCCGGGTTGCGCAGCGAATTCGACGCGGTGATCATCGACGGACCGATCGACTACACGAATACGAACGCCCGCTGTGTCATCGACGGTGACGAGCGGTGCGCGCTCGTCGCCTCCGCGTCGGTGCTCGCGAAGGTGACGCGAGATGAGTGGATGATCGATGCCGCGACCGAGCATCCGAAGTACGGCTTCGAGCACAACAAGGGCTACGTCTCGGCCGCGCATCGCTCAGCGGTCGGGCAGTTCGGCCTGTCGCCGATCCACCGTCGCAGCTGGAATGTCCGTTCGACCGACGCCGTGGTCGAGTCGACGCCCCGCCAGGTATAACGGTCCCGGTGTCCATCCTGCTCGCCCTCTTCGCCGCCGTCGCGAACGCGGCGGCGACGGTGCTCCAGCGCCTCGGAGTGGAGTCGGTGGCGTCGGGGAACGCGACGACGAGGAAGTTGATGGCAGCCGTCCTTCGCCGGCCGATCTGGTTCATCGGACTGGGCTTGACGACCGCTAGTTTCCTTCTCCAAGCGGTCGCGCTCGCCTTCGGGAACCTCACCTCGGTTCAGCCGGTCATGGTCACCGAGATCGTCTTTCTCGTCTTGATCCTCGGGATCTGGTTCCACCAGCGCCTCGGCTGGCGGGAGTGGGTCGGTACGATCGGCACCGCGGTCGGACTCGGCGTTTTCCTCGGGCTGAGTTACTCGCGCCGCGGTACAGGACAGCCAGACTTCCAGGACTGGGTCTTGTTGTTGGCCGCCGCTGGCGCCGCGGTCATCATCACGCTCATTTTCGCGCGGCACGGTTCGCGTTCTTTTCGTGCCGCGGCGTACGGCGCGAGCGCCGGCATCGTCTTCGCGCTGACCGCGACGTTCATCAAAACAGTCGCAAACGAATGGCAACAGGGACTCGCGTACGTGTTCTCCCACCCCGCGGCGTACGCCGTTGCAGCGAGCGGACTCGCCGGTCTTGTCATCAGCCAACGCGCGCTCGAATCCGGTCCGGTCGCCGCGTCGCAAGCCGCGCTCCTCATCGTGAATCCGTTGTCGAGTATCGTCATCGGCATCTGGTTGTTCGATGATCACGTGCACGCGACAGGCGCGCGTGCGGTGGTGGAGGGAGTCTTCCTAGGGTTGATGTTCTCGTCGCTCCTCGTCCTCGCGCAGTCGCCGCTCATCTCGACGTCGCGCGAAGCGGAACGACTGTCGAAGCGCAGAGTCGTTGCGGACGCACCTGTCGGAACTCCAGTCCCATGATGAATTTCGTGGTGATCGGCGAAGGAACGGTGATTCGATGAGCAACGTCGGTTTGCGGGCCTGGGAGTCGATCCGAGGACGGATCGAAGACGCGGCGAATCTCCTCGGCGTAGAGAAGGGTCTTACCGAGCAGATCATCAAGCCCGAGCGCATCTTGGAAGTCGCGATCCCGATCCGACTCGACAGCGGGGAGATCGAGGTCTACACGGGTTGGCGCGTGCAGCACTCGACGGCGCGTGGCCCGGGCAAGGGAGGGATCCGCTTCCACCCCGACGTCGACCAGTTCGAGGTGATGGCGCTCGCCGCGGACATGACGATCAAGTGCGCGGTCGTCGACATCCCGTTCGGCGGGGCAAAGGGGGGAGTGACTGTCGAACCCTCGACGCTTTCCTACGGTGAACTCGAGCGGCTCACGCGCCGCTATGCGTACGACATAGCGAGCTTGCTCGGCCCTGATCGCGACGTCCCCGCCCCGGACGTGAACACCGATGCACGGATCATGTCGTGGATCATGGACACCGTCACGATGATGGCGGGCAACAACGTTCCCGGTGTCGTGACTGGAAAGCCCGTCGAGGTCGGCGGCATTGTCGGACACGTCGGCGCCACATCGGTCGGCGTCGTTTTGTGCGCCAAGCAGACGTTCAACAAGCTCGGCATGAACTTCGCCGGAGCGCGCGCGGTGATCCAAGGGTACGGGAAAGTCGGCGCGCCGCTCCTCGATCTGCTCGCGCGGGAAGGCGCGCGCGTCGTCGCGGTCGCGGACGTGGGTGGTGCGATCCACAGCGAGGAAGGGCTCAACCCCGAAGAGTTGGCGAACCACTTCTCCGAGCACGGGACGATCGCCGGCTTCAAGGCCGCCGACGCTATCGACCCCGCTGAACTGTTCGCCGTCGAATGCGAACTCGTCATCCCTGCGGCGCTCGACGGCGTGATCACGGCCGATGTTGCAAAAAACTTCGGGGGTCGCGTGCTCGTTGAGGCGGCCAACGGCCCGACGACGCCGGAGGCCGACCCGATTCTCGAAGAGCGCGGGGTTGTCGTCGTCCCTGATGTTCTGGCGAACGCTGGCGGCGTCGTCGCGTCGTACTTCGAGTGGGCCCAGGCGCGCCAGGGATATGCATGGGACAAGGAGCTGTTCACAAAACGCCATCTCGCGACGATGGAGCGTGCCTTCGAGGCGACGTGGAACGAACACGAAGCGTTGAAGGTGTCGCTCCGGCGCGCGGCGGTCGCGCTCGGCCTCAGCCGCGTTGCCGAGACGACGCGACTGCGGGGGCTGTTCCCGTAATCCCTGTGCGCTCAGGCAGTTCTCGCCTCGCGGGCACTCGCAGTCCGCTGTCCGCTGTAGTTCTCGTCGCGCTCGGCGCCGTCGCGCTCGCCGCTTGCACTTCGACGCCGTCAGCTTCTGGAGAGCACCATCAGCACCACAGCCACGCGACGACGACCACCACCACGACTTCGACGCCGAGCACTTCGACGTCAACAACGACGACGACGATGCCGCCGGCATGCACGCCGACGGCGATCGTTCTCGCGACCTCCTTCGGTGGCACCGCGGCCGGGACGTCGTACTCGGTGTTCGCTCTCATGAACCACGGTGCCTCCTGCTCGCTCGAGGGGTACCCCTCGGTGACCTTCTACGGGCCGGCGAAGACTGGGACCACGACCACAGGCCCACGTCTTTCGATCACCGATGTCGACTCCGGTCCGGCGGCGACGACGGTGTCGGTCGCGACGGGCAAGGACGCGCAATTCATCGTCGTCTATCACGACGTCCCTGTTGGCGGGTTGGGCTGTTCGACGGTCGCGTCGGCGGGCGTCGTGCTCCCTGCCACGGATCAAGTGCTCTCGACCGCTATTGCGATCTCGGTCTGTGGGGGATCGGTCGAGGTTTACGCGATCGGGACGCCCGGCTCCGAACATCCCTGAGGCGCGCGCTGGGCGGGCGGCGACGATCACCGCGATGCGAAGATGAGCGCGAAGGGCGCTTAGCTCAGGTGGTTAGAGCAGCTCGCTTACAACGAGCAGGTCGGCGGTTCGAGTCCGTCAGCGCCCACTAAATGGCTACTGAACTGGGGTAATAGGAACAGCGGCACCGCTGAGACGGAGAGCACAGCGCTCAGACAGGTGTCTAACTCCGCACAGCCCCTCCGGGAGGAACTGCCACCGATCGGCACTTCTGCCACGCATCAGTTGCGCATGCTCGCGCGCGACGCTCCTATCAGTTGTCAAGCCCCGTTGGTGATCTTCTTTAGTGGAGCGGGCAGAACAATGAAGAGCCACTCCGAGTCGGAGGGCAAGCTCTTATGAGGCCACGCGTTTCGAAGAAGTGAATACCGGGCCGTGGGTCGGCGGGTCGCGCGAAAGTCAGCCCGTTCGGGCGACAGTTATGGGCAGAGCCAGACCCACGGCCACGGACTCAGCCGCGAGGTAGATGGCGATAGACCTCGCGGGCGACGTAGCGCTTCAAGATGCGGATCACCTCGCGCTTGGTTCGACCCTCTTTCAGGCGGCGTTCGAAGTAGGCCGTCGTCTTTGGGTCGTGGGCGATGCGCACCATGACAATGCGCCACAGCGCGCTGTTCGCTTGACGATCACCACCTGTGTCGAGTCGAAAACGACCCGTGGTCTTCCCCGACGACGCCGGGATCGGTGCCACCCCGCAAAGATGCGCGAAGGAAGCTTCTGTGTGGAGCCGTTCGGGGTTGTCGCCGGCGCACACCAATAAAGCGGCGGCCGTGTGGGGACCGACTCCGAACATGGCGAGCAGATCGGGCGCGGTCGCAACGAGATGAGCGGTGATCATCTCGTCGAGTTCGGCGAGCTCGGACTCGAGCGCCTGGATCCGGTGCGCCAACGAGGAGATGGCTGCCTTTGTCGCGGTGGTGACCGGATCGGCCGATCGCGAGGGGCGGAGCTTTGCTCCCTCTTTGACCAAGGCGGGGACACTCAGGCCCTTCATCCTGGAACGGAGCTCGTCAGGAGCCGTGATGACGAGGTGGCGCATCTGGACGACAGCCTTCGCCCGCGCCTGGCGTGCCGAGCGCTTGGCGACACCGAGGACGCGGATCGCCTCGACCGCACCGTCTTTTGACTTCGGGAGGCTCTTTGCTCGGCCACTGAGCGCTGATCGGGCAGCTTCCACTGCGTCGAGGGGATCGGACTTTCCGGATCGGCGCCGTTCAGCTCGGTTCGGCCGGTCGACCTCGATGACACTGACACCTTGTCGGCGAAGAAACCGTGCCAGTCCGGCTCCATAAGAACCGGTTCCTTCGACACCAACCTTTCCGAGCTCGCCGAAGCTCTCGAGCCATGCGAGCAACGACTTGTAGCCGGCGGGGTTGACCTCGAACGACTTCGTGTCGAGCAGGCCACCGACTGGGTCGAGTGCCGCAGCGACGTGCACATCGAGGTGGGTGTCGACACCACCGGTCACGCGAGGCGCTTCTAGCATTGTCATCGCCATCCCTTCCTTTCTTTAAGCGGGATTGAGGGGTGGCACGGCCGTCCCGGATCGGAGTGACGGGTGGTCCGCCTTGTTCGCTCAAGACGGGCCAATCACCCTTGCTTCGGAACGGGACGTGCCGTTTTTCAATGTGCGGGTCCGGAAGCTCAGCCGACGATGGCCGAGGTCGTCATCACTGCTAAACGCTCCAGCGCTCCCGAAGCTATTGAGAACCAACAACGACGCGGTGGACCCTCAAGGGCATTGTCATTGTTATGGGCTACTTGAGTGCACTGCAGAAAGCCGATTATCCGTGACTGTCGGCGTCTGGAGTTGACCCGGTTCCGCGGACACGCGGTTATTAAGCAACTCTCTCCTCGAACTCTATTGGGCTCAGGTATCCAAGCCTCAGTTGGATGCGTTGCGGGTTGTAAAAGCCCTCGATGAACTCGAAGAGCGCGGTGCGCAGTTCCGTTCGGGTATTCCAACGTTTGGTCGCGTGAATCCACGCGAGCTCTCGCTTCAGAGTCGCAAAGAAGGATTCGACTGCCGCGTTGTCATAGCAATCGCCGGTCTTTCCAAACGACTGGTCGAGTCCGAGTTCTGTGACTCTTTCTGAGAAAGCGAGCGACGTATAGGCAGATCCTCTGTCTGAGTGATGGACGACCCTCTGGTCGCGGCGCCGGCGCTCGGCAGCCATGACGAGGGCGTCTGTGACGAGCTCGGTGCTGGCCGAAGGACCCATCGACCAGCCGATCACCCGGCGCGACCACAGGTCGAGAACGGTGGCGAGATGGAGCCAGCCTTGGCCGGTCCGGAACTGGGTGACGTCTGCGGCCCAGATCTCGTCGGGCCGAGACGGGTTGAAGTCGCGCCGGCACAGGTCCGGAGCTCGTGCCTCTCCGGGCTTGGACCTTCTCCAGCGCTTCCTCGCATGCACGCCGACCAGGCGGTGTTTTTTCATGAGGCGGGCGACTCGCTTCCTCCCGCAGCGAACACCTCGTTGAGCGAGCTTGGCGTGGATTCTTGGGGCCCCGTAGGTGCTGCGTGAATCGAGGTAGATCTCGCAGATCGCCTCTTCTAGGAGGGCGTCTGTCAGCGACCTCTTTGACGGCGGCCGGAGCGTTTGGGCGTAGTAGCCCGAGCGTGAGACAGAGAGGACCCGGCAGAGCCGCTTGACTCCGTAGCGGTGTCGGTACTCGGAGACGAACCGGAAGCGGCAGAGCGGATCGTCTCCCGCGCGAAATACGCGGCTGCATCTCTGAGGATCTCCTTCTCCATCTTGAGTTCTTTCACCTCAAGACGGAGTCGACGAAGCTCCTCGAACTCAGAGGGACTCACGGCCAAGGGATCGGCTGCCCTTGCTTCCTCAGCGAGGTGATCCTGGATCCAGTTGCGAAGCGTGGTCTCGTTGACCCCGAGTCGCCGAGCCACAGAGGCTCGCGATCCGTCGCTCGCCAAAGCCATCTGCACCGCTTCCTGACGGAACTCCTCTGGATACTTCGACGGTCTCGCCACCGGACACCCTCCCTTCGGCTTCAGCCGAAATTAGGTGTCCACGAAAGCGGGGCAAGTCCAGTCCGAGAACGTGCCGGAGGTGTCGATCAGATCGACCAGTTATGGCACTTCGCGTGTGACAGTGGGCGTCGCTACTGCCCACCGTGTCCCGATCAACTTCGTTGGTTGCCTGATCGCGTCGGGCTCGCCAAACTCAACTCGGCGGCAACCCGAGGTCGCTCCGAACAACGTCGCCGGCGCTTATCGCCGTCTCGCCAGTGGCTATGAGTTGAGCGGCATCCTTCCTGATTTCGGCCGCGGTTTCTGTTTTCACAGCTTCCAGATCCTTGATGACGACGCGGTCATCGGCGACCAAGGTCTGAATGTCGGTTTCCGTCTTGCCAGTGACGGCGATGCGCAATATCGCGTTGTCGAAGTTCGTCAACGCGGCCGCGTAAGTGTCACAAGGACCGATTACCTGGCTGACCGTGGTCTTGCCTTTGATCGCGGCCCTCCACGTGAGGTACGCGGCCTTGGAGGCCGTGGCGGTCGCCAGGAACTGCTGAGACGCCTTTGTCGACGAGACCGTCGTGGTTGATGTCAGCTTGCGAACCGCGGCCGTTGCGAAGCCGTGGAATGTACTCAGGCTAACGCTGGAGTTGTTATTGCCCTCTTGAAGTTCGAGCAACACCTTCCCCTTGCGCACGACCAAGATGTCGATGGCAACAAGCAAGCCCGAGGCCTTGATGCTGGCGTGAAAGGCGGCGGATTGGTCCCCGTAGCTGCTGAAAGCCATCTTTGAAACCGTGGTGGTGAATGACTTTCCGTTCTTGTTCCCGGTGACATTCTTGCAACCGTTCAGTCCAGACGTGAGCGAGTTGAACCCCTTATCGATGTTCGTATAGGCCGCCAGCACCTCGACGAGTTGGGGAAACCCTTTCAGGGCTCGGTAGTTGAACGTGGCGTTCGCCTGCGTCGTGGGCTTCGCCGGAAGTGCGGTCGCTTTGCAGCCCGGTAACTCAGCGCTCGAAGCCGAGGCTGTCACCCAGCCCTTCGGAAGCTGGGAGAGAGTCAGCAGATCAGACTTGAGATTGACTGATGATCCCGCGGGTACGGCCAAGCCCAACACATACACGATCAATCCCAACAGTATTCCGGACTTCTTCATTTGGATCTTCTAGGGCTCCGGTGAGGCGTTGGACCGCGAAGGCTACTTGACGACCCCTGGTAGTGGCCGATCTGTACCGGAGGGATCGCTTAGTCGACGAGTTGTATTGGGCAGCGTTACGGTGCAACGGCACCGCGCAATAGTCATCCGTTTACGCTTCGTCCTTGAGAGCATTCCCTAACGCGCATTTCTCCCTTATTCGCCCCATACGGAATGCCGTAAGAACAACGATGGTTCCCGCGACCGGCTGGTCAGAGCGACGCGTCCGACGGTCCTGGCCAACAATTTCGTCGCCGAAGGGGCTTCGTCGGTTAGGCGCCTCCCCAAGGCTCAAGCCCAGTCGGAGATTGTGGAAGTCGGCCCTCCGACACCGGTCACACGGAGTGACATCATTCGAGGACCGGGGCGCCACTTGCGGGCACACCCCGATCAACATCAACCAAGGAGCAGAGGTGACGAGTACCTTCAGTGCTGGCGCGTCGCACACCCCCACGACGATCTCGATCCGGTGCAGGGCCTGGGCTTGGCGGTCCGCGGGCATGCTGCTCGCGGCGGGCAGCTGCGCGGTGTCTCTGGCCATATTCCCGGCCACGGCGGAGGCTCTGCAGCCCAGTGCTACGGGACCGCGCTCCACTGTCTCGACCTTTTGTGCACACATCCCGGCCACAAAGGTCTCCTCGATCGTCGGGACAACGGTCTCGCTCTTTGAGGCCGTCGTCAAAAGCAACGCCCTCGAGTGCATCTATTTCGGCAAGGTGGCGGCCTCTGTCGCGCATCCGATCGACGAGGTCGTCATCACGAAGCAGCCCGGTATCCCGGCTTCTCAGCTCGCCACCCGGGCCAAGGCGGAGGCGAGGATTGCCGCTGAGTCCCCGAAGGGCGTGAAGCTGATCTTCACTTCCCTTCCGTCCGTCGGCTCGACCGCGTTCAGCTGGACCTATGGCGAAGCGCTGAACGGCGGGCAGCTCGTCGGCGTCGCCGACAACAAGGGAACCACCGGCTATGGCGTCGCGCTGGGCGGCGCGGCGAAGACCTTTGGTGCCGCGGCGGGGCACGTGCCAGTCGGCGAGCGCCTGCTCACGCTCGACATCGCCGCCTAAGCATCGAGCCCGGGGCCTGACCGCCGGCCGGCACGCTGCGTGGCTATCCCGTTTGCAGTCTTGACCCCGCGCAACTTCGGAGGAGGCAGCCGAGGACGAGGAGGAACAGGCTCGGGACCCTGAGCGATGATGCGGTAGCCGAAGTCGCCTCGCCGTTCCCACCGGACGTACGGGTCCTTCCGGGGTTCCCAGGTCAGATGGAGAAGCTGGAGGTAGGAGAGGCAGGCGTCGGCATCGACGAGCGGAGGACGAGATGCGACAGATCCTGCGCCGAATGACGCTGCCGAGCTGGCCGGGTGGCAGGCCGATGTCGTTGCTGCTTGGTGCCGCGCTCGTTGTCGCCCCCGGCGGCGTTGTTGCCGAGCACACCGCTCTTGCTGCGAGGTCGGCGGCGCTCGCGCCACACGTCGCGACGAACACCATCGTCGTGTCCGGCAAGTACTCGGGCACCTTGGAGCTCGAGAACCCAGCGAAGGACTGCAAGGAGCTCTTCGACAACCTGCCCAATAAGAAGGGAGACGTTGTCGAGTTGTACTACTTCGGCAAGCTGTCAGGGCTCAGCTACGGCGAGTGGAGCTTCATCGCCGGGGCGAAGGGCAACGGGACGTTCACCCAAAGCAGTATCCCCGAGTCGAAGGCGGACTTGCTCTCTCCGTACTCCCCCACAAAGGTGATCGTCTCGAACTACTTCTCAGCGACCTCCGGGACGATCACCATTGGGGGGAAGACCGGTTCGTTCAAGTTCAAGATGACTTGGTCAGACGGCACCACAAGCGCGCACTCGAGCGCTAGCACGATGACAGGAAGCTGGAGCTGTCCCGCAGTGACCAAGCTCTGAGAGGGCCTCGCGTCGGTACCGACACCCAAACGGGCGAGGAAAGGCGACAGCACCAGCCCCGAGGTCGCTCATAACGCGCATCTCAACGAGCGTCAGGGGTGGCCTCGAGGTGCCGATCGGAGTCACCTTCCGCCCTTCGATACATCCAGCCGCCAGTGCTCGGTAGCAGAACGAGCGCGTCCCTCCTCCGACGCGAACCCCTGCGCCCATGGAATCGAGCATCGACGTCGTCGACGAGGTGACCCTAATCGTCGGGTGCGTCGCACGGCGACCGCCTCCGCTCGGAGTGCCACGGTTGCACAACACCTGATATTCATCTCGTCGGTGAGACGCTGAGCGAGGCTGCGAATCCTCGCTCCCATCGACGACTCGGAGGGTCCTATGAGCGGATACGTGCTAGCAGACGTCACTTGGACGAACGAGGAGGGGCGTAACAGATATGTCGAGCTGGTAGGAGTAAGCCTTGCGGCCCACAAAGGTGAGATGGTCGCCGCTAGCCGGGATGTCGAAGTGATGGAGGGCGACTGGCAGCCCGGCGGAATCACCATTCTCATTTCGTTTCCGAATCGAGAGTCTGCGCGGGCTTGGTACGGCTCAATCGAGTACCGCGAAGCGCTCACGATCAGGCAACGGTCGTCCGACTCCCGACTCTTGATCTTTGGCGAGTGATCACTTTTGCTCGCTTTGCGAAAGTCGAGCGACCAGTCAAGGACGGTGGTGAAGAGATCCTCCAAGATATTCTCGGCGATCTTTTCGACCGGGGCATCGAACAGACCCTGCTGCAACCGTTGACGGCGTCGTGTGGAGTACGCGGGCCAAGCGCCGCGAATGCGATCGACGCAATGCCGATAGGAGGCAAGTTGCATATAGGGCTGATTGGCCGACGATGCCTCCTGCTCCTGCATTAACCGCCACCTCCGAGAGGCCCCTTCGCCTCGGGATCCTACGAGCGCTCATCGCCAAACCGCCGAAAACCTGTAGACAGACGGAATGAGTGAGGTCCCGACTTCGGCCGGTGACAGCGCGCGGCGAATGGCTCGCGGGGCGAGAAGGGCGGCCCCATTTCGCTCGTTTCTCGGCCGGGTCCTGGGAGAGCACACGACCGAGCGAGCTTGGAGCCAAGGCGCCAAGGGCGAGAAGTTGGTCGACGAGCAGCTCGCGCATCTGCCGGATTCTTGGCGAGTGATCCCCGATATTCCTCTCAATAAGAAAGATCACAACGTGGATCACCTCGTCATCGGCCCGGGAGGCGTCTTCTCCGTGAACGCGAAGAACCTGTCTGGCCGAGTGTGGGTGACGGAGCATGCTTTCTATGTGAACGGGAAACCGACCGACTATCTGCGCAAAGCGCAGTGGGAAAAGCGGGAAGTGACGAGGCGGCTCGCCGGATCGAGTGTCCAGTTCGAAGTCACACCAGTGATTGTCGTGATCGCTGACCGTGATCGCATTGTCATCAAAGCTCAGCCTGACGGAGTGGCAGTGGTGAAGAGACGTGAGATCACGAAGTGGCTAAAAGGTCAGCCAAACCGGCTCGCACCCGAGGATGTGGAGCGCCTCGCGGCGATGATCTTCCCCGCCTCCGAGATGTAGTTCCGTCCGATTCGCCACGGCCGCAAGTTCTGGTGAGCCAAATCCGCGCGGTCGTCGTGGCGAGCGGCTGCCCCATAATGCGCAGCCCACTTAGGCGACGGTGTCACAGAACAATGACAATGCCCCAGAGGGTCCACCGCGTGTTCGTTGGTTCTCAATAGTTTCGGGAGCGCTAGGAGTTCAGCCTGACTTGAAGTGATGACGACCTCGGTCGTCGTCGGTTGAGCTCCTTCGGCCGCACATTGAAAACGGCACGTCCCGTTCCGAAGCAAGGGTGATTGGCCCGTCTTGCAGCAACAAGGCGGACCACCCGTCACTCCGATCCGGGACGGCCGTGCCACCCCTCAATCCCGCTTGAAGAAAGGAAGGGATGGCGATGACAATGCTAGATACGCGTCGAGTGACCGGTGGTGTCGACACCCACCTCGACGTGCACGTCGCTGCCGCACTTGATCCACTCGGCGGTCTCATCGGCACGAAGTCGTTCGAAGTCAACCCGGCCGGCTACAAGTCCTTGCTCTCCTGGCTCGAGAGCTTCGGTGCGGTGGGGAAAGTCGGTGTCGAAGGAACCGGTTCTTATCGAGCCGGGCTGGCGCGCTTTCTTCACCGTCACGGCGTCGATGTCATCGAGGTCGACCGGCCGAACCGAGCCGAACGGCGTCGGTCGGGCAAGTCCGATCCCCTCGATGCAGTGGAAGCCGCGCGATCAGCGCTCAATGGCCGAGCAAAGAGTGTCGCCAAGACAAAAGACGGCGCAGTCGAGGCGATCCGGGTCCTCCTCGTCGCCAAGCGCTCCGCCCGACAGGCTCGGGTCAAAGCCGTCGTCCAAGTGCGTCACCTGGTCGTCACTGCTCCCGACGTGCTCCATCGTCGCCTGAAGGGCCTCACCGTCTCCGCCTTGGTCAAAGAAGGAGCGAAGCTCCGCCCCGCGCAGTCGAGTGATCCGGTCACCGCGGCGACGAAGGCCGCCGTGTCCTCGTTGGCCCGTCGGATCCAAGCGCTCGAAAGAGAGCTCACCGATCTCGACGCGAAGATCAACTCGCTTCTTGCAGTCACCGCTCCTGAGTTGCTCGCTTTGTTCGGAGTCGGCCCCGACACCGCCGCCGCGCTATTGGTGACCGCCGGCGACAATCCCGAGCGCCTCCATTCAGAAGCCGCCTTCGCACACTTGTGCGGAGTGTCGCCGATCCCAGCGTCATCGGGAAAGAGCACCGGTCGTTTTCGACTCGACAGCGGTGGTGATCGTCAAGCGAACAGCGCGCTGTGGCGCATCGTCATGGTGCGCATCGCCCACGACCCAGAGACGACTGCCTACTTCGAGCGGCGCGTGAAAGAAGGACGAACGAAGCCCGAGGTCATCCGCATCTTGAAGCGCTACGTAGCCCGCGAGGTGTATCGCCACTTACCTCGCGGCTGAGCCCGCGACCGTGGATCTGGCTCATCACCTAACTGTCGCCCACACGGGTTGACTTTCCGGCGACTCGCCGATCCACGATCCGGCACACACTTCTTCGAAACGCGTGGCTTGATAAGAGCTTGCCCTCCGACACGGAGTGGCTCTTCATTGTTCTGCCCGCTGTTTCCACTCCCGAAGACTCACAGGGCTTGACAACTGATAGGAGCGTCGCCGGGAGTGTGACGCAGTACGGCACTTCCGGGCGATGCCCCAATCGGAAATCCATCTGAATTCGGGGACAGTGGGTGACATGGTCGGGGTGACGACGCGCTTGCGCGCCTCCGACCGTGCGAGGTCTGCTGCACCCAAGCCCCGTCCGTAGGGGCGTTACCAGCCCGCCAGAGTGGCTTTGACGAGGACTTGTGCCATCCACGCGAGGAGGTCGATTGCCTGCTCACGTGGTAGGTCTGCCATGTCGGTGGTCCAGACGATGGCATCGGCGCCGAACAGCGGGACGAGCGCCTTTGCGAGGCGATCTCGAGCATCTTGCGGGACATCGCTGGGCAGGCCTTCGAGGAGCGTCGCGATCCAGCGACCGCGGTTGGTCAGTCCTCGGCGGGGTTTGACTTGATCCCTCTCCGCTTCGAGCGAGAGGCGCAGCATCGTGCGTAGCTCGGTCTCGTGCTCGAAAGCCCAACCCGCCTTCGCTCGCACGAGGTCTGCCGACCGGGCGTCGAGGTCGTGCCGCGATGTAGCCGCCGACGGGACTAAGTCGGTGTCATCGAGCGGATCGTCGGCCAAGGTCATTGTCGCGTGTAGCACCACCGCGTCGTTGTTCGGCAAGTAGCGGTAGGCGGTTGCCCGAGACACTCCGGCGAGCTCGGCGACGGCGGGGACCGTCAGCGGGCCGCCGGTGCGCAACAACTCCCGCACTGCTCCCCTCAGCAGCCGCATCGTGCGCTCTCTCGGGCCGGACCGCTCCCCAACGTCATCTGGGCGTTCCATTGACTTGCCTCCTTGACAAAACCGGAGCTGGGGTCCATGATACTCGACATCTCATTATGAGACAAATACTCTCATATTGAGATGCCGAGTCTAACTCGGAGGAGACGCCAATTAGGAGGGGCACTATGACCACCGTCACCGAAACTTCCCCGTTCAGCCCGGCTTTGCCGGAGCTGACCGGTCTGCAGCACCTCGGCCTTACCGTCCGCGACATCGTCGCCAGCGAGGCTTGGTACGCGAAGGTTCTGGGCCTTGTCCGAGCCTTCGTCGAGCCCCACCCGGCTGACGACGGCTACGCCGTGGTGATGACCCGGCCGGATACCGGGCTGTTCATCGGCCTCCACCACCATCCCGGGGCCGACCGGTCACGGTTCAGCCCGCGACGCACCGGCCTGGACCACCTGGCGGTTCAACTTCCCAGCCGGGAAGCGATCGAGGAATGGACCACGCACCTCGATGCCATCGGCGTCGAACACGAAGCGACCGTCGAGAGCGCCGGGCCAGTTCCGATCGCCCTTGTGCTGGTGCGCGACCCGGACGGTATCCCGATCGAGCTCTTTTGGTTCGGCAGCTGAGATGATCAGCGACGCACACCTGCCGTCCCGGGCAGGGTCCCGGCCGCGTATCACTGAGGAGTTCCCCCAGAGCCAACTCGATCAGCAACCTGCCGACAGCCAGCACGTGGACGCCATCCTGGCCGAGGCCCTCTCGTGGCCAGCCGTGCTCGGACGGCCTTCCGAAATATCCGTGGAGGGCGCGCGGGCGCTGACGTTGGACGGCAGCATCGCACGTGGGCCGGCTGAGGCGTTCATGGTCGGTAAGGAGTTCTGTCACGTGCACGCCCAGGGGGACTTCAGCCTGCACGCCACCTTGCCGGTTCCACTCGCTAAGGCCGCCGAGCGCGCGGGGTGGGCCGAACCCCACTTCCTCGTTCACACGGGCCAAGCGCCCGCAACCGTCGTCATGCTCTACGCCCCCCGAGACGAACGCGAACGTGAGATGGTCCTGAGATTGGTACGCGCCTCGTACGAGTTCGCGCTGGCGGCACCGAACCCAAGCTCATAACCCCGAAGTCACAACATCTACGCAATCGCAAAGGAGAGAAAGATGTCGATCCATGTCGTCGAACCGAACGGCGGCGAGCAATCAGGCGGTGGGCCGATCCGCTGCCGCATCATCGAGGACGGCTCGCACACCGACCACCGCCTCGGTCTTATCCAAGCGACGGTGCCGCCGGGCCCGGGCGCGCCGCCTCAGCACCTTCACCGTGACCACGACGAGATCTTCGTCGTGACCGAAGGCAAGCTCAGGTTCACCTCGGGAGCAGACAGCGTCGAGGTCGACGCAGGATCCTGCGTCACCGTCCCCGCGGGCACGCCGCACACCTTCTCGAATCCTTTCGGCGAAGCAGCCGAGTTCATCTGCACGCTCACGCCCGACCTTTACGTCGAGTACTTCCGTGATCTGGGCAAGCTCCCCGTCGACGATCAGGGGATGCTCAACCCGGCCGACATCGGCCGAACGATGGCGAAGTACGCCACCGAAGTGATCCGGTAACTCAGATCGTCATCAAAGAGGGCGCTCTCGAAGCAGGCGGCGTAAATTAAGACGTGTCTTCCGGTTACGCGACCGCCCCAGTACGCACATATGTGACGCAGTTAGCGTTATGAGGCGACGGGTCACTCATCCTTCAAGTTTTGCCGCAGCCAGGTCCGGACTTCTTCGGTGTCTTGGTGTCCGTGAACGCTGACAGCGTGTTGGGTTGCAGCAGTTACCACCTCGTCTTCCTCGCCCGAAATGGTGAGCGTGCATCCACTTTCACTTGGGAAGTCTCGGCAATCTGCAACTTTTCGGCTCATGGATCGCTCCCTTCACTCGGTTGAGGTGCTCGCGCACCATAGCCCTCTGACCTGCCAACCGCTCATGGACTGCTTTCCCACTCGCGAATCCCCGATCGCCGGGTCAGTGCGGTGCGGGAATGGGAAGGGACCGGACCGCGTTTGCAAGGAAGGATTCGCCACTCGATCGGAAGGAGCGCGGGCATGGACATCGTTGAAGTATCAGACGCTCCGGCCAACGAACTGGAGACGCGCTGGTGACCGACCTATCGTCGAGCGGTCCAGTTGTCTTCGTCTTCGGCAATGGCTGGCTCACCACCCACCTGCGCGGCTCGACCCAACCGCTTTTTCGGGTGACGAACGACCGGCGCTGGTGGCACGTTGAGCACGGCGATCCGGAATCGAAATGGGTCCTCGACGTGCGACTTGATTAGGTTAAACGTGTTCGGTTCATCCGCGAAGTGAGTCAGTTTTCGTCGTCCGGCGAGGAATCGCTGGTCATACGTTTCGAGGCCAACGGGGATCAGACCGCCCTTCACTGCTACCTCCAGGATCTCTACGAGGGAGGGCAGCTAAGGCCCGAGCGACTTCGCGCCTGGGAGGCACTGCGCAGTCGTTCCGGCGGTCGTGACGACTCGCTCGTTATCGACGGCTCACTTCAGCCGGTCGATAACGCAGCTTGAGCAACGGACATTCGCTTGCGTCCGGCGTAACCCGTGGCGATGAACGGATACCCGCCGGCAGCGTTCGCCTGACCCTAAACTTTCACGAGTCGGATGATTTCGGAGCGCCCCAAAACGCCGGCTTTGCGTCATAGTTCGGTACCTATGCCGCGCGCTTGAGTCTCACTTTGACCGGGACCCGATAACTAAGCCACTCGTTCTGCGAGTGTTGGTTGGTGGGTGATGGTCCACTCCGCGGCGAACGCAGCTGGTGTCTTCCAGCCGTGGGCGCTGTGCGGTCGGTTCATGTTGTAGTCGACGCGCCAGTCCTCGGTGAGCACCTGTGCCTCGAACACGGTGTCGAAGAGCTGACCGTTCAAATGCTCGTCGCGCATGCGCCCGTTGAACGACTCGATCCAGCCGTTCTGCCATGGTGATCCGGGATCGATGAAGATCGTTCGTGCACCGTTGAAGCGGCACCAGTCGGCGACCGTGTAGGCGATGAACTCCGGTCCGTGGTCGAAGCGGAGATACGCGGGGTGGCCGCGTTCTTTCGCGATCTTGTCCAAGACCGAGACGACGTGGTCGGCGTCGATCGACCTGGCGACCTCGGTCGAAAGCGCTTCTCTTGTGAACTCGTCGATGAGGTTCAAGATCTTGATCGTGCGGCCGTTGCTCGTCTGATCGAACTGGAAGTCCGCCGCCCAGACGACGTTCGGTCGAATCGGGCACATCGCGCCGACGTGGACACCGATGCCCCGCAGGGGCTTCTTGCGCTTGCGATGGGGCACACGCAGGCCTTCTTCTCGCCACAGGCGGTGGATGCGCTTGTCGTTCACGCGCCATCCCTCTCCTTTCGCCTCGGTCGCCGCTCTGCGCCATCCCCAGCGGGGACGGCGACGCGAGAAGTCGCGCAGCCACGCTCTGAGGGCGAGCTCGTCGTCAGATGGGACGGGAACCGGGAGGCGCTGAGTCGAGCGCGACTGTCCGGTGACCAGACACGCCCTTCTCTCGGAGACCCCGAACCGTTCCTCGAGCCGAAGGACGGCTCTCCTTCGGCGGTCCGGGGTCAGAAGTTTCCCTCAGCCAACTCCTTCAGCATCGCCTTGTCGAGCTCGGCTTCGGCGAGGAGCTTTTTCAGCCGGCTGTTCTCTTTCTCGAGCTCGCGCAGGCGCTTCGCGTCGTCGGCCTTCATGCCGCCGTATTGATTGCGCCAACGGTGGAAGGTCGACTCGGAGATCTCGAGCTGCCGGGCGACTTCATCGACGTCTTTTCCTTCAGCGAGGAGCTTGTCTGCTTCGGCGAGCTTCCTCACGATCTGCTCGGGGCTGTGATGACGGTGCTTCATCGTGCGGTCCTCCTGCCCAATGATGGGCGTTGGACTCGCACAACGCATGGCTCACTTCACGGGGACCCGGCCAACTTCAACGAGCGGTAGCGGACGCTCTGACAACTTCGACTGGCGGGCGGTTCGAATGAGCCACGGCAAAATCGCGCAGCGATCGAGCCGCGGTGGAGACCACTAGTACGCCCGAACGTTCAGGCGAGTCGGCGGCTGATCCACCAGACGCAGAAGCCACTTAGCGCTAGTGCGACTCCGGCAAATATTGCTAGCTCCTCCCATTGGAACCCCCAAAAGCGACTGGCGGGCTGATAGCTGAGCACCTGATGGAACTGGGTGAGGCAAGCGTGAAGCACTCGGTCGCCCGCTTCGTTGTTGGCGCGAATGGAGATCGCTCTTGGGTGACCTGGCTTGTGGCCATGGACTCTCACGCCACTGTTCGCGGCACAACCGATTGTGCTGACGACCTGGCCCGTTGCATTCACGGTGTTGTTCGAGACCGCCCACGCCCCCTGGGGAGCCGCGACGGTCATCGGATACGAAAAGGGCAAAGGTTTGCCTTTGGACAGAGCGCTTCCGTAGCTGCGAGCGAGGGAGGGGGTCCAGTAGCTGCGGGCAAGGGTCAACGGTGCCGCGAGGCGCGGACGCACCCAGTACGTCATGCCGAGTCGCGCTCCGAAGAACGCGCCGAGCGCAACCACCATCGCCGGGATCGTTCGGCGAATGACGAGTCCGACGGTCACTCCGAGCGTGAACGCAAGAGCGGCATAACCGATGGGGACAATGTCCCGCGCGGCGAACACGCCAGGCGACAAGCGGTTCAGGTTCACCCGGTCGAACGAGCTCGACCACCAGGTGACGAACAACGAGAGCAGCCCGGCAAGCAACATCGACGCGAGGCCAACCCCGGCGAGTTTCGTCGCCATCCAGGATCGTTTCGTCACGCCCTCTGTCCACGCCAGACGGAACGTCCCCGTCTCGAACTCGCGTGCCACGAGCGGCGCGCCCCAGAACAATCCGATCAGGGCCGGAGCAAAGATCACGAGCGCGTTCAAGCCATTCTGGAGCGTGAGGTCATAGCGAGCGAAGGTGCTCTTCGCGGACGAGCAACCGACCGTGCATGTCGCCACGCTGGTGTGGAAGAGGTCCGCGATATGGGGGCCGGTGATTGCGAGGATGATCGCCACGACTCCGAGCGCCGCGAACGCGACGACCGCCGGGAGTCGGAACTGTCGCCACGTGAGCCAGATCACCTGACGGCCTCCAACGTGAATGCTCGATCCCGTGCTTGCCCGACAGCGCGGCCCATGTAGGCAAGCACGAGGTCATCGAGGGTGATGCGCTCCACGGACCACGAAGGATCGCGGATCGGGTCGTCCGTTCGAACGAGCAGGGTGCTCGATCGGTCGGTGTGGCTCGCCTCCACCACCTCGTGATTTGACGGCAGCGTGCTCAGATCCCGACGGGGACCAATCAGCCGGTGGTGAGTAGCAAGGAGATCTTCGACCTCGCCTGCAAGCTGCACCCGCGCCGCCGCGAGGACGATCACGTAGTCACAGACTCGCTCGAGGTCGGCGATGAGGTGGGAGGAGAGGACCACCGCCGTTTCGTGCTCAGCAACCACCTCCATGAGCCCTCGGAGGAAGTCCCGCCGGGCGAGTGGGTCCAGGCTCGCCACGGGTTCGTCGAGGAGCAGCAGCTCTGGTCGCTTCGCGAGTGCGAGCGTCAAGGCGAGCTGTGCTCGCTGACCACCGGAGAGCGTGCCGGCTCGTTGATGGGAATCGAGCTCCACTTCGGAGATTCGACGCGTCGCGAGTTCGGGGTCCCAGTGCGAGGCGAGCTTCTGTCCCATGTGGAGGTGGTCGGACACAGACAGTCCGGCGTAGAGCGGGGTGTCTTGGGCAACGAAGCCGACGCGGTTGAGCTGGACGGCGTCGTCTGCGGGGTGTTTGCCGAGGACTTCGATGCTCCCCTCGGACGGTGCCAAGAGCCCGACCGCGAGCTGCAGCAGCGTGCTCTTCCCGGCGCCGTTCGGTCCGACGAGGCCTACGACGTGTCCGTCGGGAATGGCGAGAGTGCAGTCGCGAAGCGCCCACCGCCGGCGGTAGCGCTTGCCGAGCCCGTCGGTCTCAAGGACGGTCGTCACGCTGTCTCCTCGTCGGAAAGTGCTCGGGAGGTGTCGTGGAACAACGCTTCGATGCTCTCTTGGTCGAGCCCCGCCCGATGTGCCTCGAGGAGCCAGCGCCGCAGCTTCGTGCGCAACGGTCCCTGGGCGGCCACGGAGGCGTCTCCCAAGGTGGCGACGACGAAGGTCCCGAGTCCTGGACGCGCTGCGACGAGGCCCTGGCGCTCCAGTTCTCGGTAGGCCTTGGCGACGGTGTTCGGGTTGATCGCAATGCGTCCAACGACTTCCTTGACGGTTGGGAGTTGGTCGCCCACCTGAAGAAGTCCAAGTCGCAGCGCTCGGCGAACTTGGTGAACGAGTTGCAGGTAGGGCGCGACTCCGGAAGCCGGGTCGAGATTGAAATCGATCAAGCTAAACTACCATTCCACTAGGAAGATAGTAAGATTACAGCTCCCGTGCCGACCGTCAAGCCACGGAGCGCGGCATGTCCTAGTCCGTTCCCGAAAGTTCTGACCTGAGAGGGCGACGATCCCCGCATCGCACCCGAACAAACTTTTGACAAGCTCGCTGCCATCAGGTTTTTGCCTGTAACAGACAGCCTTTATCCGCCTTGCCTGATCAACTTCCGGCTGATATCGATCCCCCATTGAATCCGCATCGGCCCCGATGCGACGATTCCGAGGGCAACGGAGGATTGGCGCGCGATGGAGTCTCGTCGAGCACGTCGACGCGGGATAGCAACCCTCGTCGCCCTCATCGCGATCGGGCTGCTGATCGGTGACTGGGCGACCTACGAGTTCGGCTCGACGGGTAGTTCAAACCACACCAAGACACGACAGGCTGCTTCTATCCCGACCTCGACATCCGCGCCTGCGATCGCTGCGTCCGACGAGCCCGTATTTGACGCGGGTCGCGAAATTCCGCCATCAACCATCCCGGTTTCACGGACGTCCCCCAATCCGGCTGCGGTCGCGACAACCCGACTGCCGCGCGCAGCAACCTCTGTCACGATTCCGGTAACGACAACAACTCGACCTCCGGCGACGACGACACGACCGGCGACGACAACTCGGCCTCCGGTGACGACGACAACTCGGCCTCCGGTGACGACGCCGACAACTCAACCTCTGGTGACGTCAACAACTGGACCTCCGGTGACGACGACGACAACAACCACGGCGACGGAGTTCGCTACTAGAACTTCAGTCAGCGCAGCTTTGCAAGCGCCTAAAGAACTTGTTGCCGCGGCCGGCACGTATTGCATTCTCTGCACGACGCGCAGCACACCGACTGGCGGTCAAGAATCGATCAGCCTCGTCGACGTAACAACCGGTGCGACACTTGGAACATGGACAACGGTGACTACATCGAAAGCGGTCGGCTTCGTATGGTCGTACACGACCAACCTTGTGGGCGTGGTGTTCGTCGTCGACCCGAAATCGAGCGACGGCGCGACCTGGTCCGGCCCAGCCGGCATTCTGGTACCCGCGAGCGATGTCGTCGATGACAGCATCGGGGTGCAGGCGTCGTTCAGCGGATCGCCAGGTTTCGCAGCCTCGCAAAGCATCGTCGCGGTCGTTTCGCTCGGCTAATCGTGGGGCAAGCCCTATTCCGCACACGGTTTTGCTGCTCGCCGACCGCTGAGGGTCGGATCAAAGTGGGCTTGTGCCTGGGGCGGCACGTATTGCGCGTACTCCTGCAAGAACGGAACAAGTCAGGTCGCGTTCAATTGGGGCTTCGATTACACATACTGAGCTGAGCCTGCTTTCACCGGCTCGTCGGGCATTCGGGGAGTCGGGTTATCCCCCGGCAGAAACGCCCGGTGGCGCCATAGCCATCCCTTCCCCGGTTCCCGAAAATGAACCCATGATCGCGACGCACTCAGTGACCAATAAGTCTGACAACTCGGTCTCGATCCCAATCCTGATCTTCGCTTCGGTCGTCCGATTTGACTTCATCGGCCGCAGCGTCGCTTTCATGGAACTCGGCGGACCCGTTGTCGGGCAGAGTGATCGATGACGGAGGCCGCGGTCGAGTCGCGTGGCATCCGGGTGCAGTTTCGGGTGGGTGGCAAGGACCGGGTCATCGGGCTTTCAGAGCCGCAGGTAGCCGCGATCCGCCGCTCGGCAGGAACCTTCGTGCGCGAGCCGTTCTCTCGGCGGACTTACGCAGAGCTCGCGTACTTCGTCTTGGGTTGTCCGGTTGTTGCCCTCGGGCTGGCGTTCTCGGTTCTTTTCTTGGGAGGTGGTGCCGCGCTGGCCGTCACCTTCATCGGCGTCGCCATCGTCGCGCTCGGGGTGCGTGGATCGCGCTGGTTTGGGAGCATCCAGCGCAACCTCGCCCGCCATTTCCTCGCCGACGCCATCGAAGATCCGGAGCCCTTCGTGAGCCGTCGCGGCCTATTCGGATGGCTACAGGCGGCGCTGCGCGACAAGATCGGCTGGAAGACGATCGCCTATCTCTTCTTGAAGGCCGTCTGGACGGCCTTCAATGTCTGGTTCGCGATCAGCGTGTGGTGGGACGTCCTGGCCTGCCTCGGTTATCCGCTCTTCGAGCGCGGCAACGCCCACCCGGCGATCTACGGTGTCGTTTACAACGTGTTCTTCCCCGGGTTCTTTTCCGTCGGTGAGCACGGCGTGATCCACGGTGCCTTCATCGTCGCCACCGGGGTGGTGCTGTTGTTTATCGCGCCCTGGCCGATGCGACTGGCCGTATGCGTCGACCGCCAACTCGTCCACCTGCTCCTCGGTCCCGACGCCGTCGCCGCTCGCATGCGCGTTCTCGAAGCAGCACGGGCGCAGACCGTCGACGCCTCGGCCGCCGTGCTGCGACAGATCGAGCGCGATCTCCACGACGGGACCCAGGCGCAGCTCGTCGCGCTCGCGATGCGGCTTGGCGAGGCCAAAGAGCGGCTCGACGTCAACGCCAAAGCCAGCCCCGAACTGGACCAGGTCCGCCAGCTGGTCGAGGACGCGCACCGAGGCGCCAAGGAAGCGATCGTCGAGCTGCGTGACCTGGCCCGAGGAATTCACCCGCCCGCGCTGGACGTCGGCCTCGAAGGCGCGCTGAGCACGCTCGCCGCCCGGAGCACGGTGCCCACTGAGCTCACCGTCTCGGTCACAGACCGTCCCGTCCAAGCCATAGAGTCCATCGCCTACTTCTGTGTCGCCGAACTGCTCGCCAACGTCGCTCAGCACGCCGGGGCATCGCTATCGACCGTGACCTGTTCGCAAACCGGCTCATGGCTCCGCATCGTGGTGCGCGACGACGGGCGTGGCGGGGCGGCGATCCGAACGAGCTCCACTGCGAGCGGCCTGTCCGGACTGGCGGAGCGCGTCCGCGCCGTCGACGGGCACCTCGACGTGACGAGCCCTGCCGGCGGCCCGACTGTGGCCACCGTCGATCTGCCGTTGCACACCTAGATGTCTGACGCCATCCGCATCGCAATCGCCGAGGACTCGGCTGTCTTGCGCGACGGGCTGACGCAATTGCTCGCCGGCCGGGGCTTCAACGTCATCGACGCGGTCGGCGACCCCGAGTCGCTGCGGGCCGTCATCGGGCGCGAACTGCCCGATGTCGCCGTGATCGACATCCGCATGCCACCGACCTTTACCGACGAGGGGCTCCGACTCGCGATCGACGTCAGGCGAGCGCACCCTGACCTCGGCATCCTCCTCTTCTCCCAGTACATCGAGACGCGCTACGCGGCCGAGCTACTCGCCGACGGCGCCGGCGGGATCGGGTATCTGCTGAAAGACCGCGTGGCCGACGTCGCTGACTTCGTCGAGGCCATCGTCCGCGTCGCGTCAGGGGGCACGGCGCTTGATCCCGAGGTCGTGACCCAACTCGTGGGCGCAAGCCGTCGACGGGATTCACTCTCGAGCCTTTCAGTGCGCGAGCGCGAGGTACTCGCGCTCATGGCAGAGGGCCGAACGAATGCGGCCATCGCCACAACGCTCGTCATTTCGGAGGGAGCGGTCGAGAAGCATGTGACGAGCATCTTCACCAAGCTCGACCTACCGGTGTCGCAGGTCGACCACCGCCGAGTGCTAGCGGTGCTTCGCTATCTCGATTCTTAGCCCTTAGGTGCCATCGTGTGCTCGCTCTTCTCGAGAGCGAATGGGTGGTTGCAGCTGTATTCCATGGACGTGTTCGGATGATGTCAACATCGAGCGGGAGAAAGGAGTCGCCAACGTGACAGAGATCTTCGCTCCGCAATAGCTGGTCATTTCGAAGTCGGAACTTCCCGTGGTCAAGATCGGCCCGTACCAAGCGCAGTTTGCCAAGTGGGCGGGCCACGCCTTCGCCTTCGAGTTGTTTCCGGAGGGTTTTCCGCCAGGTGGGGACCTTGCCTGGCAGGGGCTCCACGACAACCTCTGTCAGTGTCCCCACTGGGGATACGTGTTCCGTGGCGAGGCGCTTCTGCAAATGGGGGACGGCCACCAAACGGTGGTCCATGCCGGCGACCTGTACTACTGCCCTCCCGGCCACCGAATCTCCGCGATCGAAGACTTCGAGAACATCGAGTGGAACCCCGCCCCGGAGCTTGAACACTCGATCACGACCTTCTCCCGAAATCTCGCGCGAGAGGCCAAAGAGGGCCTGTGAACCGTGCGGCGCTCCTGCCCCCCTCTGTTTCCGGCGCTCGGAAAAGGGAGAGCGCCGGACGGGAGCCGGCACGGTACGTTGAGGGTCATAACACGCCTCGTGTCGAAACTCGGGTTGGCGCTTTCACTCTCCGGTCTTCTGGTTGGCGTCTTCGCATTCATGGCAGACGGCCAAGCCGGCTCGACCCCAACGACGTGCGGGGTCGTGTCGGTTGCGCTCGTGAACGAAAAGCTCGGGATCGACGCGGCGCACGTGACCGCGCACCATCCTGCAGCTCCTGCAGGAGCACTCATCTGCTCGTACTACGGAAACGGCGGGCGAGCCGCGAACGAGGCGACGATCAACTTCGTTCCCGCCTCGCCAACGGCGTTCGCGGCGGTCGAAGCGTCGCTCGCGAAAACGCATTCGGAACACATGATCGCCGGCATACAGTCCGGGGCGTACACGTACGTCGCCGAGCCCGACCGCTTCTTGTACGTCCTTGATCACACGACGCAGGTCCAGATCTTCGCGACGGTCTCTGTTTCGCTCGCGCGCCTCGAAGCACTCGGCCGAGCGCTTCCCGCGCTTTCCTGACCGTTCAATTGGGGCCGTCGCTCCTCAGCGCAAAAGGACGACCGCTCTTTCGATTGCTAGCCCGATCATCACGAATGCGAATACCACCGCCAATGGCCGGGAACGCACTTTGCTGACAGTGAACGACGCCCCGGCGATGCTCGTCACGACACCGACCGCGCAGGTCGCGATCACGGTCGTCCAATCGAGCCGCGCCGTTCCGAGGTGGGTGCCGAACGCAGCGAACGATGGCACGACGACGGCGAGCGAGTTGGTCGCCGCCGCGAGGCGAGCCGAAAGTCCGACTGCCATCATCATTGGAACGAGCAGGAACCCCGGGCCGACTCCGAGGAAACCGGAGAAGACGCTGATCGGGACGGAGGCGATGTCGGTCGCTCGCCGTGCCCTTCGCGGGATCTTTGCGACGGATTCGCTTCGTTGTCCTTGCGGGGCGAGCATCCGGATTGCGACGAAGAAGAGTGCGGCGATGTACAGCCACCAGATGAGGGTTGTCGAAGCGCGATCGGCGATGAGCACTCCGAGTGGAGCTCCGAGCGTGCAGATAACGGCGACTGGCACCACCGTGCGGTAATCGACCATCCGGGCCCGGATGAAGCTGATGCTGGCGCTCAACGATGTCGTGGCGTTGAGCAGGAGCGCCCAGGGCTGAACGACGTCTTTCAGTGCATAGCCGAAGAGGGCGAGAACGGGCGCGACGACCAACGCGGAGCCGATGCCGAGCATCCCCGAAACAAAGGAGAGCGCGCCGACGAGCACGACGAGCTCGAGGAGCGTCACCACCTGACGCTGCACCGAGAGGATCGGAGCGCCCCCATCGTGGCGATCGAACGATTGAGAACGCGAAGCCGTGCCGGCCTAATCCGTTGCTACCAGCCGTGCCTTTCCATTGCGATACCGGGCGAAGCGAGTTTTGTGTGTACCGCTTTCTGCTCTAAGAAGCTGAGTAACTCCTCTTCGGATTCCTCGCGCCCTGTTCCACTGTCTTTTGTGCCTCCGAACGGCGTACCCACGTAGTGGACCGTGCTGTCGTTGATCCACACGTAGCCGGCATCGAGGAGCTCCGCCGACTTTTGGGCGAGGTTCAAGTCGTTCGTCCAAATACTCGCGGTGAGGCCGAGGTCGACGGCGTTGGCGGTGGCGACCATCTGATCGAAGTCGTCCCAGTCGAGAACGCTCACCACCGGACCGAAGATCTCCTCGCGAGCGATCGTCATCGACTGTTCGACACGATCGAAAGCAGCCGGGCGCATGAAATAGCCCCCATCCGGCACCTCCTCAGGCCGTCCGCCGCCCGTGACGAGGCGCGCGCCTTCCTCGTTGCCCTTGGCGACGTATCCAGCCACCCGTTCGAGGTGAGCCCGAGTGACGAGCGGCCCCATCTCCGAGGCCTCGTCGTACGCGGTCGCGACGCGGAAGCGATCGAGACGCGCCCCGAGCGCCTCAACGAACTCGTCGTGGATCTTCTTATGGACAAGGACGCGCGAATTTGAACCACAAGATTGGCCCTGGCACACGCCAAGGTTCATGCCGAACACCGCGCCCTCGACGGCCGCCTCGACGTCGACGTCAGGGAAGATGACCATCGCGTTCTTCCCGCCGAGCTCGAGCGAGACGTGCTTCACGTGCCCGCTGTCGGCGGCCGTGCGCTGGATGGCGAGACCGGTTCGGACGCTGCCGGTGAACGAGATCCGCTTCACCTCCGGGTGGCGGACGATCGCCTCGCCGGCCGGAGCGCCGCCGCTCAAGATGTTGACGACGCCGGGGGGAAAGGCTTCGGCGAAGAGCTCGCCGAGCGCGAGCGCCGAAAGCGGTGTCTGCGGCGCCGGCTTCATGACAAGCGTGTTGCCGACGATGAGCGCTGGCAGCGCCCGCGACACGGCGAAGAGTAGTGGGTGATTGAAGGCGAGGATCCGCCCGGTCACTCCGTACGGGCGGGAGATCGTGTAGTGGAGACCGCCGCGGTTCATCTCGTGCACCCGTCCGTGCAGTCCCCACGCCATGGGCGGATAGGCGCGCAGGTACTCCTGACAGAGGTCGACGTCGACGCGCATTGCGCGGATCGGATTGCCGCAGTCGACAGCATCGAGCATGGCGATGCGCTCGCGGTTCTGTTTGAGGAGTGCCGAAAAGCGCGCAAAGCACTCGGAGCGACCCTCGAGGCCGAGCTTTTCCCACGCCGCTTGCGCCCCGCGCGCGGCCTCGACGGCGAGCCCGACATCGCTTCCGTCGGCATCGGGAACCTCGGCGAGGGTGAGCCCCGTCGACGGGTCGACCGTTTCGAAGACGGCACCGTGGTGCTCATCGACACCGATGAACCTCCCGCCGATCAGCATCTTGAAGGACTGACCGGCGACGAAGTCCTGGGCGAAGGATGTGGCGGTGGTGGTCATGACTCCCCCTCGCAGGGCCTCGGCAACGCTGTTTGCCGCTTGTGGCCTGGATTTTCTCGCTCCAAAGCTCGCCTAGTATGCTACATACGAATCGCGCCACCGGTGGCCCTGGCGCCCAGAACAGTAGAGGAGTCGTCGAAAATGGCCGAGCTCTATTCGCCGGACGGTCTGACCATCGCCAAGGACGATCTTCCCGTCGTCAGCATGGGTGCCTATCAGGCGCAATGGGCACAGTGGGAGGGGTACGCGATGGCCTTCGAACGCGTCCCGGGCGGATTCCCCCCCGGCGGCGACGCGGCGTGGGAGGGGCTCCCTGAGGACCTCTGCCAGTGCCCGCACTGGGGTTACCTCGTGAAGGGAAAGGCGCTGTTGCGGATGGCGGACGGTCGGGAGGTCACGATCAACGGCGGCGACCTCTACTACGCGCCCCCGGGCCACAAGCTGTACGCGATCGAGGACTTCGAGAACATCGAGTTCAATCCGGCGAAGGAAGCGGCGGACACGATCGAAGCGTTCAGCGCCAACATCAAGAAGGTCCAGAGCGCGTGACCCGCGGTCGCAGCCGCCGCCCGCTTCGCATCGGCCCATCCTGTTATCACGTGTTGCACCTCGTCCCTCCGACGATCGCCGACGAGCTCAACTACTTCTACGACGAGGGACTCCGCGACGAAGACGGTCTTGAGACCTACGAGATCGTCCCCGACAGCCACGCGCCGTTCATGTTCGAGAAGCAGACGCTTTGGCAGACGATGAAAGAACGCGGGATCGACGTGACGATGGACGTCAAGCCCTCGACCGTCGCCTTCCTCCAGCAACAAGGAAAGGGGCTACGGGTCATCGCCGGGTGGCGCAACCAAATGGCCTTCTACGTCGTCGGCCGTTCCGGCGTGTCGACGCTAAGGGATCTCGTCGGCAAGCGAGTCGGCATTATCGATCCCGACGACATTCTCGTGACGATGCTCACGTACTGGCTTATTCAAGAAGGAATCGATCCGCAAAACGACATCGAGTGGGTGACGGGCATCGACACACGGCGGGGACCGTTCGCGCTGCGAGAGGGGCGCGCCGACGCGTCGTTCGTCGACAGTCTCGATCTCCCCGGGTTGCTCGACGAGGGGTACGTGCAGATCTTCGATGTCGGCGCGCACTACCCAGACGGTCGCCCCGACCGTGTGATCGCAGCTACCGAGAAGGCGATCGATGAGCGGCCCGATGACCTCACAGCGTTCATCAAGGGGATGATCCGGGCGTACTGGTTCATCCGCCGTCAGCCCGACAACATCGAACTCACCGCGGCGATCGAGGCGCGCCTGCGGAGGCGGAGCCCCGATCCCGACGAGCGCGTCCGCATGGCGCAGTTCGGATCGGCGGTGCAGGCCGAGATGATGCCCTTCCCGATCGACGGGCTGCCGACCGGTCTCGAGGGGTACCTGAAAGAGGCGGTCGCTATCGGGGCGATCGACGATTACGTCGAGCCGAGCAAGATCTCCCAACTCGACATGGCAAAGGACGCCTACGCGGAGCTTTCGGGGCGTGCGGAGCTGAAGGGCGATCGCGACCGGGCGAAGAAAGTCGCCGCCAAGTACGGCTATTGAGGACCAGAACGGGCGGTACCGCCGAGCGTCGCGGGCTCGGCTGTTGTTCTGACGATCGACAGAGAAAGGCGAACGAGCGCGATGAGTTTCGACACAGTGATCAGGAGCGGCACGGCGGTCATCCCGGCCCACGGATTGCGCAAGATCAACATCGCCATCCGTGAGGGCAAGATCGCCGCGCTGTTAGAACCGGACGAGTCCGTCAGTGCCGACGTGGACATCGATGCGAAAGGTCGTTTTATCTTCCCCGGACTCATCGATCCGCACATGCACATCGGCTTCGTCGGCCAGCCGCTCTCCGACGTCAGCAGCGAGACCCGATCGGCCGCCATCGGGGGGGCAACCTCGATTCTCAACTACATCTTGAAGCCGGGCTCCTACAAGGCCGACTACGACGAGTTCCTCGACCACATCGACCGCCTCGCCTACGTCGACATGGGGATTCACCTCGGGATCTTCTCCTCGGAGCACATCGCCAAGATCCCGCATTACATCAATGATCTCGGCATCTCGTCGTTCAAGCTCTTCATGAGTTACAAGGGCAACGAGGGGACAGCGCGCGGCGTTGGAACCACCGACGACGGGCTGTTCTACGAGCTGCTCGAGACGATCGCGGGTATCCCCGGCGCGATCGTCAACGTCCATACCGAGGACATCGAGATGATCTGGCGTGCCGAGGAGGAAGTCAAAAAACAAGGACTCGACGGCTTAAAGGCGCACTATGCGGCGCGTCCGCCAGTGGCAGAAGCGACGGCGATGATGACCGCGGCGTTCATGTCGAGGACAACGCGTTGTCCTGTGTACTTCGTCCATATGAGCTGCGAGGAGTCGGCGCGAGAATTCGCGAGCATTCGCAGCAACGAGACGCCGGTCTTTATCGAGACGACCCCGCACTACCTCTCGCTCACGATCGACTCGCCATGCGGGCTGCTTGCGAAGGTCAACCCTCCGGTCCGCAAGGCGAAGGACGTCGACGCAATGTGGGCGGCGGTCGAGGCCGGTCAGGTCGACACGGTCGGGTGCGACCATTCGGCTCGCTTCCGGGCGGACAAAGAAGGAGGAGTGTGGAAGGCGGGATCCGCCTTCCCAGGGGTCGGGACGATGCTCTCGGTGCTGCTCACCGAGGGCTACCACCGCCGCGGGGTCAGTCTGCAGCGGATCGCCGAGATCTCCTCGTACAACACGGCGCGAATCTTCAACCTCTACCCGCGCAAAGGGGCGATCGAGGTCGGAAGTGACGCCGACCTCGCCATCGTCGATCTCGACAAGGAGATGGTCGTTGACGCCGGCTACCTGCAGTCCCGGGCTGATTTCTCGCCTTGGGAAGGAGAACGGCTGAAGGGATGGTCGGTGCAGACGCTCGTCCGCGGCCAAACGGTGATGAAAGACGGCGAGATCGTCGGCAAAGAGGGTTTCGGCGAGTACCTGCGCCGTCCACCCTCGAGCGCCATCGATCTCGTCGCCGAGTCGAGATCCCTCGTCGGCGCGTAGGGAATCTGGGCGCTGTGAGCCGCAGTACTGAGCAGTCTTGCGACTAGCTCAGGATGAATCCTTCGTACTTCGACTCCGCGATTTCATCGCACTCCTTCCGATACCGCGCGTGGCCCCCCGCATAGGGCATGTAGACGCGCTTTTTACCCGGGACGTTCGAGCCGAGGTACCAGGAGTTGCACGTCGGTGCCGTCCTGATCAGGCCCTCCGAGAGCGAACGGACATGGTCGCCCCATCGGTCCTGGGCCGTGGGGTCGGCTTCGATCGTCGAATAGTCGTTCCGGCTCAGATGGTCCAAGCACGAAGCGATCCATTCGACGTGCTGCTCGATCGACACGACCATGTTCGTCACGACCGCAGGGCTGCCGGGCCCCGTGATGGTGAAGAGGTTGGGAAAGCCAGCGACTTGCAGACCGAGGTAAGAGACAGGACCTGATTGCCTCCAAACCGCTGAAAGCGTCTCGCCTCTCTTGCCGGTAATCGCGATTCGGTTGAGCGCACCCGTCATCGCGTCGAATCCCGTCGCGTAGACGATCACGTCGAACCCAAACGACTCGGTTTCGGTGTCGATCCCCTTCGGCGTGATGCCCACGATGTTGTTCGCCGCGACGTCGACGAGGCGAACGTTGGGGCGATTGAAGGTGTCGAAATACCCGATGTCGAAGATTTGCCGCTTGCATCCCATCGGATAGCAGGGGATCAATGACCGCGCCGTCGCGGGATCGCGCACGAGCCGCGAGATCTGGATCGCGTAGAGCTCGGTCGCCGCCTTGTTCGCTTCTAGGTCCGTCGTCACGTCGGCCCATGCGTGAAGGGCGTCCCAGCCGAGAACGTCGAGCTTGGCGATTCGATCCGGCATTGGGGTGTCGAGGATGCGTTGTATCGGCGGCTCGATTCCTTCGACGACCATCGACCCGAGTTGCATCAGCCCGAAGTTCGAGGCGCGTTCTTTGGCCCGGAGGTCGTCGTAGCTGTCCTTGATCCTTTCGAGTTCGCCCGGCTCGAAGGGCCGGTTGTTCGCCGGCCTGGTGTAGGCGGCGGATCTTTGAAAGACGGCGAGATGCTCCGCCTGCAGGCCGATCTCGGGTATCACCTGCACCCCGGAGGACCCGGTGCCGATGACGGCGACCCGTTTGCCAGTGAAGTCGTAGCCCTCAGGCGGGAAGCGGCTCGTGTACAGGGAGTCACCGCCGAAGGTCTCCAGACCCGGGATCTGAGGCTCGAGCGCAACCGAGAGGCAGCCGGTTGCGGCGATGACGAAGCGGCAGCGGAAGCGCCCGTTCCGATCGGTGACGACTTCCCATGTCGCCGAGCGTTCGTCGAATGTCATCGCCGTCACACGACTCGAGAACAACACATGCCGGCGGATGTCGAGGCGATCGGCGACATGGTTGAGATAGGCCTCGACCTCCGGCTGGGCGGCCATCAGCTCGGTCCAGTTCCACTCCTGCTGGATCTGTTTCGAGAAGCTGAATGAGTACTCGACCGACTGGACGTCGACGCGCGCGCCTGGGTAGCGGTTCCAAAACCACGTGCCGCCGACCCCCTCGCCGGCCTCGACGCCGATGGTCGTGAAGCCGAGCTGCATTGATTTGTACGCCATGTACAGCCCGGCGAAGCCGGCGCCGATGACGACGACGTCGTAGTCTACTCTGGCGCTCGGCCTGCTTGCCGACATCAGCGCGACTTGTCGGTCAGTCGGGTCAACCCGTCGCGCGGGTACCGGCGCGCGATCGACGCGCGCCCGTTGGGACGGCGCTTGGAAACACCATCACGAGAACAGCGGCGGAACATCGTCGAGATTCGAGAACAGTTCGAAGGTCGGCGTCGCCGGCCAAACCTCGACCTCATTCCACTGCGACAGTCCGATGGTCGAGACGAGCTTGGTGACGGCTTCGATGTTCGGCGCTTCGACGAATGCAATCGTCCGGTGGCTCGGGTCCAAGTGGACCGGGTCAACCGTGAAGGTGACGCCAGTAGATGGTGCCCGCTCGGACTTGAGCTGTGACATGCCGGCAGTGACCCGGGCGCGCACCGTCGCGTTTGAGATGGGGCAGAGGTCGGGTCGATGACTGGCGATGATGACGTACTGAGACATCAGAACCTCGCGATCAGTGGCGACTTGTTTCGAACCCAGGTGGTGCGATCAGCACCTCGGCGGCAACGCTGTCTGCGACGACGCCATAGCCGGCGGCGAGGTCGAACGCGAGCTGCAGATCCGCGACGCGCAGTCGGGTGTCGAACGTCGGCTCGTGCATACGCGAACTTCGCACAGCGCTGCCATCTCTTGGCGGGGGAGCGGCGGCGATGACCTGACCGATGACCTCAGCGAACCGGGTCGCGAGGTCGTGATGCTCCTCGATCCATCGCTTTGTCGAGACGAGCCCGGTGATCATCACGCGGCCAATCGCTGGCATCTTTCTGCTGAGCGTGCCACGGTCGATGATCACTCCGACTCCCGAGCTCTCGATCTGCGCGGCAAACGGATCCGGCACCGACGCAGCATCGATCTCGCCCTTTTCGAACGCCGCCTGCATCTCGGTGAAGGGCATCGTCACGATGCGAAGCGATTCATACTCCAGTCCCTCTGCGGCCGAGAAGATGCGCACCTGCAAATCGCTGATCGCCGCCCGAGCACTCATCGCGACAGTTGCACCGTCGACGATTCCTCTCGCCGGGCCGTCGGCACTGACTGTCAATGTCACCGGGAGGTGGTCTGGTGCCTGTTCGAACCCGACCGCCGAGAAGAACGCCTGGTCAGATCCGGAGAGCGCCGCCGCGAGAGTCTGCAGGTGTCCTCCGAGACCGGCGTCGAGCCGGCCGCCGTCGAGCAGTTCCGCGACCTCCGAACCGTTTCGAAGGCGCGTGACCTCGACTTCGATGCCGGAAGCGGCGAAGGCCCCGTCGTCGATGGCGCGACTGACTGGTGTCGAGAACGGATTTGCGACGTGGCCGAAGCGGATCAGTGCGACGTCTGTCCTCCGTCGACGGGGAGAGCTGCACCGGTGACGAAGGAAGCGTCATCGCTTCCGAGGAAAGCGATGACGGCCGCGACTTCGCTCGGGTGCGCCCACCGACCGAGTGGCACGTTCCCGATCAGGTAGTTCTCATCGACGTCGCCGGACTCAACGATCCCGCGGAGCCGTTCAGTTCGCGTCGGTCCGGGGCAGACGCAGTTCACCCGGATCTTGTCCGGCGCGAAGTCGAGCGCCACCTGGCGCGTGAGGGCGATCACTCCACCCTTGGCGGCTGAATAGGCGGGGATGTGAGGAAAGCCCATCAATCCCATCGAGGAGGCGACGTTGACGATGGCGCCGCCGCCGCCTTCGCGCAAAAGGGGAATCGAGTGCTTGATGCCGAGGAAGGTGCCGAAGAGCTGTGTTTCGTGCAGGGTCTTCCAATCTTCGGCCGGGTATTCGGTGATAATCCCGACGTGACTGAAGCCGGCGTTGTTGACGAGCACGTCGAGCTTGGAGAACGCGTCGCGAGCTTCGGCAATGCAGCGTTCCCAATCTTCCTCCGAGGAAACGTCTTTCACCGAAGAGTGGACGGCGCCGCCGCGTTCTGAGAGATCCTCGACGGCAGCGGCGAGAGCTTCCTTGTTGCGGTCGGTGATGAAGACGCTCCCGCCTTCAGTGAGGATCCGATCGGCGGTCGCCTTGCCGATGCCCGCGCCCGCGCCGGTGATGATCGCGGTGCGGCCGACGTAGCGCCGACACGTGGTCGGCGCCACCGGTTGTGGCTCGCTTCGGCTCGAAGGCGTCATTGCGAGTTGGTTGCGGCCGCCTCGATTCGGCGGACAGCCTCCTCGGCATCGATCACGTCGGCGTACTTCGCCTGCATGTCGAAGAGGTTCATGGCGTGAGTCACTTGGCCGCGGTCGAAAACAGCGTCCTCGATGACGTTCACCTTGAAGCCACGTGCGTGTGCGTCGACGACCGAGGCACGGACGCATCCGCTTGTCGCGCAGCCGGTGACGATGAGCGTGTCGACGTCCATTTTGTGAAGCTGGTCCTCGAAATCGGTGAGGTAGAACGAGCTCGCCGTCGGTTTGTGGAAGATGTGATCGCCGGCGATCGGGGCGATCTCGTCGGCGAAGGCGTAGCCCGCCCGTTTGCCCGAGTAGTCGTACCAGTTCGGCATCTTCTCATCGAAGCGGCGGAAGGTTTCGGGCGGCCGCTCCTCGGGATCTTGGGGGGTCGTGTAGAAGACGGGCAACGCGGCGTCGTGCGCGGCCACGAGGATCGCGTGGATCTTCGGGATAGTCGCCCAGCCGTACTCGCCGCAACAGGACCTGCCGAAGCGCTTTATCGCCTCGAGGATCGGCAGCGGCTCGTCGCCGATGCTCTTGTTGAGAACATCGATGACAAGGACTGCCGGGCGTTTGCCGATTCCGACGCTCCCGCCGAAGACGCCGCTGCCGTAGACCTGGCGATCCTGGGTAGTGATGAAGTCATCCCATATGTGCTTCGCCACTGGTCGCTCCAAACCCTGACATTCCAGGTCCGCCATCTCAAGGGCATCCTCGAGCTAGTATGTTACATGCGAGTTCCGCTCGCTACCACACGGCTCTGCTCCGTCGTGCCGCGATTCGCCAGAGGGAGGCGCATGTATCGATCTAATCGATCCATTAGCCGTCAGCTTTTGCGGCTCTCTCAGGAGAGAATATGGCCAACCTAGATACTTTCGCGGTGCCCACCGTGAATCGGATGCGCGTACTTCGGGAGTGGCTCGACCCTGAACATACGGGTTTGGTCATCGTCGATATGCAAGAAGAATTCACTCACCGGGAGTCAAACGTTTCACGGTGGATTGCCGTTCAGAATGGCATCGACGTCAGTTCTCTACCGCCTTACAACCCCGCTGGTCCCATGTATCCGGGAGACCCGGACCTGGACGAGATTCCAGCCCTTCGGAATCTCATCGGGCGATGTCGCTCCTTGAACATCCCCGTTGTTTGGGTGCCATCCCGCTTAACAGAAGCGACGGATTCGCGCTTTTGGAAAACGACGTGCCTACGTAGCACTTATGAGGGCGAGTGGGTGGAACGAATTTCCGCCGGCCTCGAACCTCTTCCTGGCGAACCCGTGATCCTCAAGACGCGACCCAGCGGATTTTTCAGAACCGACCTGGAGAAAGTCTTGAATGCGGCCGCCATCACTACCGTCCTGATGACTGGCCGGGCGACATCGGGTTGCGTTGAGGCTACTTGTCGAGACGCAATGGCTCGCGACTATGGCGTTGTTCTCGTAGCCGATTGTTGCGGACCGCCAGGTCCGAACCACGATGCTGATGTGAGGAAGATCGGCATGTCGATCGGATTCCCGGCGTTCAGCGAGGAAGTCATCAATATCCTCGCCGTTCGGGTCTCGCAGACAACGCCCTCGCCAAGTTGAGATGTCGAGGACTCGATTAGGGTGCGACCGAGAACGTGAGCGGACGGACTGCCGTTTCTCGGACGCGACCGGAGCGAGACCAGACGCTAAACGAACGTAAACCCGTAGTATACTACATTTGGAATAGCAGCCAGCGCGCGAAGGCATCTTCGCGACGCAGGCCCCATCGGGGGAGGTAAGGGTCATGGGGGCAGAAGTGACGAGCGGACGGAAGATGCAGCCAACGAAACCACGTAGGCGTGGTCTGTTCGCGTTCACGCTCGCGACCGTTTTGGCGGCTTCATGCGCGACGGTGGTCGCGACGGTTTCGAGTTCGGCCGCGTCAGGCAAACCGCCGTTTCCGTCAGCCGCGTTGAAGGCCGCACTCAAGTATGACGGTGGCACCCCAGGAGCCGCCGATCCCAAGAAATCGCCGATTTCGATCGGATGGGTCAGCGATCAGACTGCTCTCACCGGGCATCCCGGGAACCAGAGCGCCGTGGATGCAGCGGTCGCCTTCATCAACGACGACCTTGACGGCATCGACGGGCACCCTTTAAAGCTTGTCACTTGCGACATCACCACTTCTGACGCGCAAGGCACTTCGTGCGCGCAACAGATGATCAATAACCATGCCGTCAAAGTGGTAACGGAAGGGGAGTTGCTTACAGGCGAAGCAAACTTCACGGATTCGATGGCTGGAGCGAAGCCAGTGATCGGTGTTTTCACCGACGGACCGGGCTTAACGGCGAAGAATGCGTTCTACGTTGATGGAGGGATCTATTCGCAGCTCTCGCTCGTCACGTATCTCGCCAAAATCGTTGGCGTGAAGTCAGTCGCCATGATCGGCCCCGATCTTCCTGCGGTAGCAGGAGTGCTCGCGATGTTCAAGGAACTATTCGGAGCACTTGGCGTCTCATCGACGGTCGTCGAGTTCCCGCCGGCCTCAACCGACCTAATTTCCGCGATCGCAGCTTCGGGAGCCGCGTCCGACGGTGCCACTTTTCTTGCGTTGTCCACGACTGGCGAATGCATCGCCGTGGATAAGGCCCTCAATCAGCTTGGCATTCACAAGCCGACGGTAGCCCTCTCCTTTTGTCTGCAACCTGGTGTGAAAAAAGGACTGGGAGATTATCCAAAATGGACTTACGTGTTCACGAACCTGAACTACCTGGCCCACTATGCGCCGGATTCAGATACAGCTGCCTACGTCGCGGCGATGGACAGATATGGGAACCCAAACCTTCTGAATAGCGGATACGCGCCATTGACATTTGGCATGATCCTCACTGTTGCGCATTGGTTGAATCAGTTGGTAGCCCAAAACAAATACACCGCTTCTGCCATTATCCATAAGGCGGCCACATTTACCGGTCCCATGTGGATGGGCGACCCACACATCAAGTTTGGCGTTCCCCCGTTCGCAACAATTGGATCGACCCGAGGGTTGTTCTACACGTATCTTGGCAACAACAAGTACAAGGCCGACAATGACGGCCACTTTGTTAGTGCGCCCATCCCGTAGAGGCTGACAATAGTTTCAAATCGCAAAGAGCCCGAGCTGTGAACGTACTGGAACAACTCGGACTCTTTGCGGTTCTCGGACTCGGAACGGGCGCCCTGATCTCGGGTTTCTCGTTTAGCCTCATTCTGAACTACCAGGGCTCAGGCGTCATCAATCTCGCAACAGGCGCCATCGCGACGCTGGGCGCGTACGACTACTACACCCTGCGAACGCTTGGGTCGCTCTTCGTACCGCTTCCTGGGGTTCCGCTTATCGGTGTGGGTGGAAATTTGCCTGCGCTGCCGGCATTTTGCCTTGCCTTGGCTATGTGTGCGGTCGTTGGCTGGCTGTTTGATCGCTTTGTCGTCGGGCGGTTGCGAGCTTCTTCGCCACTGGCGAAGTTAGTGGCATCGCTTGGACTCCTCCTAACCATTCAAGCAATCGCGGTCCAACAATTCGGTCCGTTCGGCCAATCGGCGCCGAGTGTATTGCCGTCTGGCGTATCGGACGTGGTTCATGTGTTTGGCACCGCGGTTCCAGATGACCGATTCATTCTCACAGGCATCGTGATTGCGATAGCCGCAATCTTGGGCGCGATATTTCGATTCACGCGGTTCGGACTCGCGACGCGCGCAGTCGCGGAGAACGAATCGGCCGCGGTGCTGACTGGTTTAGGACCACAACGTATCTCACTAGTTAACACGCTTCTCGGCTTCGTCTTAGCTGGCGCTGTCGGCATCCTCGTGGCGCCGACTTCCCAGTTGGACCCGACCACAATCGCCTTCGCGGTTATTCCTGCTCTTGGTGCAGCGTTGATTGCAAGATTTACGTCGTTCGCCGTCGCCGCGGCCGCTGGTCTCGGCATGGGGATCATTCAGTCGGAACTCATTTATCTTCAGACCAAACCATGGTTTCCAAGTGCCGCCGGCACCTCGTTACCGGGCGTCGCGGACCTTGTTTACTTCGTGGTCATTCTCGCGGTGCTGTTGCTCGCGGGTCGCACGATCCCCGTCCGCGGAACGCTCGTTGAGGCGCGACTGCCCATCGCCCCTAGCGCGCGTCGAATCGGTTTGCCTGCGCTGCTAGGCGTACTGGTCGGGTCAATAGCGATTCTTACCGTATCGACCGGCGTGCGAGAGGCTCTTATCAACTCACTAATTGGAGCGCTCATCTGCTTGTCGTTGGTCGTGATCACTGGCTTTGTAGGACAAGTGTCCTTGTTCCAGGTTGGGCTCGCAGGCATCGCCGGCGTCGTGGTTTCAAAACTTGCGACGAATGCCGGAATAGGTTTCCCGCTTGCCCCTCTCATTGGAATCACAGTGGCCACGGTGTTCGGCGTAATCGTGGCTTTGCCAGCGTTTCGTGTTCGAGGTGTACAGCTCGCGATCCTGACCGTTGCGGGCATGGTGGCTATCGAGAACTTCGTGCTCGACAACATTTCGTGGGGCGCCGGTGAAGGTACCGGGATCGCGGTTCCAGCGCCGCGACTGTTCGGTCTGAATCTTGGCCCGACTGGGGCTTTCCCTGGGTTCGGTCACTTGGTCCCGACTCCAACGTTCGGGTTCGTCTGCTTGGCGACCTTTACAGTCTTTGGCGTCTTCGTCGCCAGCCTGCGTCGTAGCGCGCTTGGCCAACGGATGTTGGCCGTTAGGTCGAACGAGCGAGCTGCCGCGGCGGTCGGCATAAGTCCCCGCCGAATCAAGCTCTTGGCGATCGCGATTTCGTCTCTCATCGCGGCTGTGGCTGGAGTGCTCTACGCGTACGATTTCTCGTCGGTCACACCGAACGCGTTCGATACGACGGTCGCTCTTGAGATAGTGGCATTCGCGTATCTAGGCGGGATCACGACGGTCCGCGGGGCAATGATTGGCGGAGTTCTTACCCCGGGGGCTCTCGGAGCGCTAGCAATGGCGAACTGGCTCCACCTGTCCCCAGACTACCTACTGATAATGGGCGGAATCGGACTCATAGTGTCAGTCACTACTCTGCCGAACGGCGCTGCGCTCGTGCCGCTGCGCGAACAGCCGGTGGTCCTTTTGGCGAGACTCATCGTTCGGCTAGTAAGGCGGCACACAAGAGGTTCGAATTATCTCTCAAAGTCGCCAGTCGTGATCGAAAAGGCGGCGGATTGACGTACAGAAGCGTACGGAGTGACGAAGAAGTCGTATTACGTACAGAAGCGCTGACGGTGCGGTACGGGGGCGTTCACGCTCTCGACAACGCAAGTGTCGACGTTCGGAAGGGCGAACTTGTTGGCTTGATCGGCCCGAATGGTGCGGGAAAGACGACATTCATTGACGCGATAACGGGATTCTCACCTGCCAGCGGCCGGACCATGCTTTGTGACACTGAAATAACCAAGCACACTCCGAATCACCGGGCTCGCCTAGGTTTGGCACGCACTTGGCAATCAACTGAATTATTCGATGATCTCAGCGTCCGAGAAAACGTGACGGTAGCTTGCGGGCTCCCGCCTCTAGTGCACCTCGTGGCTTCTGCTGTCGCTGGGCGGAATTTGGATGTTCCGTCCGCTGACCGCGCTCTTGAGATACTCGGCTTGATTCCGCTTGAGAAGAGTTACCCGCCGGATCTGACGTTGAGCCAAAGGAAGCTAGTCGGGGTCGCCCGCGCCCTAGCGGCACTTCCGCTGGTCATCTGTCTCGACGAGCCTGCCGCTGGTCTCGACGTTAACGAGAGCCAGATCCTTGGTTCGCGCCTTCGCGGCATCGCGAAGAGCGGGATCGCAACTTTGCTCATCGACCACAATATGGGTTTGGTGCTGACTGTGTGCGATTACGTCTATGTGCTCGATTTTGGGAAGATTATAGCTGAGGGAAGTCCGCGGGAAATCAGGGAAAATCCAGTCGTCATAGAGGCGTACCTTGGCGAGTCCGTCTTGAAATCTCCGATTCGCACGGCCGAGGTGGCCAAAGCATCTAATTCGAAGGCGCAGTATGAGTGACGACGTATTGCGATTAGAACGAATAACCGCCGGGTACGGCGGCGCGGCGGTGCTCCGGGATTTGGATTTGCACGTTGAGAAGGGCGAGGTCGTTGCGCTGCTTGGAAGCAACGGCGCGGGAAAAACCACGACACTTCGAGTGGTTTCGGGACTTATACGACCAATGAGCGGCGCAGTTATATTCGATGGCAAAGACATCAGTCGGGTACCTCCTCACTTAGTCGCACGGAAAGGACTCGCGCACGTACCCGAAGGGCGCGGGATCTTCTTTGGGCTCACCGTCGCCGACCATTTTCGACTTGGCTTTGGAGGGACACGGCTCGATCCTGATGAGGCGTTTATGTACTTTCCAGCCCTTCGGAATCTGCGCAATCGCCGAGTCGGCCTGCTATCCGGCGGAGAGCAGCAGATGCTGGCCGTAGCTCGCGCCCTCTGCAGTAAGTGCACCCTATTAGTGCTCGACGAACTTTCCCTCGGTCTCGCCCCAGTCGTCCTCGACAATCTCTTCCCTGTCATTCGTCGGTTCGCTTTGGATGCGGGAGCTGGCGTCGTGATCGTTGAACAGCAAGTGGAGCGAGCGCTCGAAGTTGCAGATCGAGCCTACGTACTCTCGCACGGCGTAATCGTTCGAGAGGACCCGGCCGAAGTTCTTCGCGATGACTCAATCTTCCTAATGACTAGCTATTTGGGCGATCGCTCCTCAACTGTCGAATAACGGAGTCTCCTTTCCAGCGGCCCGCGAAGTTCGGTGGGATTGGTGGTCCGTATGGGATCTTCCGTTTGCCTTCTTGGCCGTCCCCTCGCGAGGTTGCAATCTGCCACCGCCGTGTCGATGACGAGCTCTGGCGCACGGGAAAAGCGACTGGCAGCGAGTGTGCCGGCGCGAAGTCGGACGGCTCGAAAGTTGCCAAGCTTCTCGCCGATCGACGCGCGGAAGAACCGATGACAAGGCGCCCGCTTCTAGGGGCCGCACAATTCGTAACAAGTGGACACGGGCGGGGGATCCATCTCTAGGGCATAACTCATTTGAAATGTACCGTCGACGCGACGCCTTGCCATCTCACCAAAAGTTGTTGCGATATTAGCTGATGAGATCTCGTATATTGTTAAATAGGGACGTGCCGTCTGGTCCGGATTTGCTCCATTCATTTGTGAACCACTTATCCGAAAATGTCGACCAGAAAGGATTCCGGGCACCTGACACACCTCGGGGATGTGGATGTTCTCATACCAGTCGAGATATTCCCCTTCGCGCGTGGGTCCTGCCGGCCGCGTATGCACGAGTAATACCGCACGAGGCATCGAATCCTCACCTCTATCCTTGGTGCTGTTCTTTGTCGAGGTTCGTAGTGAAGGATTGGATCGCTGCACCCGACATCGAGGTCACCGGATTGAACTCGATGAGTTCGAAATCTTCGATCGCGTAGAGCTTGTGACCCGGCGGGCAATGGTAGAGATCGCCGCCGTTTATCACCGTCTCAGTCCCGTCTGCCAAGCGGAGCAGTGCCTTTCCTGTGACCAGATATCCCCAGTGCGGGCATTGACAGAGGTTGTTCGGCAGACCTTGCCATGCGGCGTCACCACCTGGTGGGAAACCGGCGGGGACGCGCGCGAACTCAATCAAGAAGCCTTCCCACTGTGCACACTGTGCCTGGCCGGGACCCATCCTGACTACCGGAAGATCGTTCTTAGCGATCGTCCAGCCACGCGGTGAAAAGAACTCCAAGTTCTCACCCTCCCTAATTGTTAGTCCGGTTTTCCAGTTAGTCGTCGGCCTCCGATTTCGAAATCGCAGTTGCGTTCAACGCCGCTGCAGCGCTGCATGCCCACGGCGAAGTCGTCGATCTTCACGAAACCCGACATCTCGGCAACAGCGCGGAATCGCCCGTATGCGCGGCTGCGCACAGATGCCGCTACCCCGGGATCGCTATCCCGCGGCCCTCTGCGCGTTCCGGTCGAAAGCTTCCATTGCCGCTAAGGCGGCGTTCACATCGGGATTGAACTCGATGTTCTCGAACCCCTCAAGCGAATACACCCTATGACCGGCAGGCGCGTAATAGAGATCTCCCTCGTTGATTATGTGCTCGCTTCCATCAGACAGGCGCATCAAGCCCTTGCCCTTCACGAGGTAGCCGAAATGGGGGCACTGACAACGATTTTCAGCCTGCCCGTCCCAAAGGACCTCACTTTCCGGATCTCGCGGCCAGCCGGCCGGAGCTACCTCGAACGCCATCGCATGTCCGGCCCATTGCACCCACTGCGCTTTATAAGGGGGAAAATTCAAGAACGGCACGTCTTTCAGCGGGATGGTGTAACCCTCCGGGGAAAAAATCTCTGGCATGCGTATCCTCTCTTATTGACCATTTGTAGTATTTGACATCTGACATACTAGCCGCCGACAGGACGTCCTAATTTCGATGTTGTGGTGTTCCGTTGACTAGCAACCCGTGCGTTCGCTTCTGTGAGCCGATCCCGCCAAGTCCCGCGTCGAACAGTCAAGTCGTTCATCGCCGCGCTCGCGGTGCAAGGCTCTTTCAACGCACGGTGAAGCATCTCGTGTGATCACTCGATCGATGGATTGCCCGGCAATATCCGATCCGCTCTGGAGCGAGGAGTAAAGCATGCTTGAGTTCGAGATCGACTGTCTGCGAACGGCCTTGCTCGCAGTCGATCTTCAGACGCGATTCGTGTCTGACTCTCCCGTGGCAGCCCCGAACGCAGCAGACGTCGTCTCCCGCCTTAATCGACTGGCACGACAGTGCCGTCAGGTCGGCATACCCGTCATCTGGACACGGCATGTTGTCCGACCGGACAGAAGCAACGCGGGACTCCTCGCCCGCGCGGTTCCGGCGGTCAATGAAGGGGTCATGGACGCAACCGCCGATACCGTCGCCATCGACGCGTCTGTCGAGGTCGCGAAGGGTGACATCGTCCTGGACAAACCGATGTTTGGTAGCTTCAGCGCGACTGATTTGGATCTCATCCTACGCAGCAATGGCATAACGACGCTTTTGATAGGCGGGATAAACACGAACATTTGTGTTGATACCACGGCGCGGGAGGCTGCAGCGCTTAACTTCGAGGTGATCTTCCTCGCCGACGGAACGGCGAACTTTGATCTGCCTGGTGGGCCAGGTATCGCAGCTTGCTCAGCTGAGGAGTTACAGCGCACAGCTTGCGCCATCATGGCGTTTTGCTTCGCAGAAGTCGTGACCGTTGATGAGGTCATTTGCCGAATAGGTGGCCAACGCGAGAGAGCGCTCATATCCCGCTGACCGTCTCAGACTGTCATTGATCACTTTGCCAGCACCCGTAAACGCGAAACTGGTTTTCGCGAAAGATGCGGTGATTGCACAGTTCGAGATCTGCGCGCAGCGACGTATCCTCAAGGGTGCCTCCGCTCCCAGTTGAAAGTCCCCTTCACGAAGCTTGTACGGCGTCGGTCGCGTCGCGCAGTTACGTGCGCCGCTGGTCTCCTTTTGTTATGACGTCATCCGCCCACCTGAAGAGGCGGAGTAATGAGGTGTTCCCAATCGACGGATTTCTCAAAGGCGTAAGCGATTTGGAGCAAGAGCGCATCCTCGAGCTGTCGGCCCACTAGCTGGATGCTCGTTGGGAGTCCGCCACTCACCTTTCCGCAAGGCAAAGCGACCGCCGGGTGTCCAGTGTAATTGAACGGCAGAGTATTTCTCGACATCACAGCTACCTGCTGCCGAGAACTTAGATCTGCCTGAAGAGCTTCGTGATCACTTGTTGGCTCTTTCGTCACTTTCGGCGCAACGATCGGGCAGGTCGGCAAGGCAATGACGTCGACTTCGCTGAGAGCCCGGTCGTATGCGTGAGCGAACGTCGATCGGAGATTCTGCGCCTTCGCGTAAGCCGCACCGAAATCGCTTCGGCGGCTGAATTCTGCCGTCAGATACCCAACGATTGTTCGTGGCGACATCCGCTCGAGACTCGACGCCCACATCTTGTTGAAGGCGACGATGAGTGACGAGGGATAGAAAGTCGCCGATCCAAACCCCATGATGCCCGTCTTCTGTATCGCAGAAGATCCGAAAATCGACAAGGCGAGGAACGCTGGTGCGCAAAACTCGTGCGCCTCCACTGAAACCCGTTTGATTTCCGCACCGAGGCCGTGGAGCACGTCTAATGCCGACAGCACGGACTCGCGAACCTCCTCGTCGATCGGCGTAGCGAATCCTTCATCGAGGATGCCGATCCTCAACCCCGAGACACCTCGTTTGAGTGAGGTCATTACGTCAAGACAATCTGGAATCTCCTTTGTTTGGCGCGGATCGAAGTCATCGTGGCCGGCGACTGCTTCGAGTGCGGCCGCAGCGTCTTCGACGTATCGAGCGATGGGGCCGACGTGGTCAAGGCTTGGTTCAGCGCCGAACGCCACCCCCATGTGCGACACCAAACCGAACGTTGGCTTGACTCCGATTACTCCGCATAGCGCCGCTGGAACGCGGGCGGAACCTCCCTGATCACCGCCGAAGGCAATGTCGACCTCCCCGACCGCGACCGCGGCTGCTGATCCGGACGACGATCCGCCAGTTATGCGAGTCGCATCGTGGGGATTTATCGGGGGCGGGTAGTCGCCGCCAACCGCCCCGGAGGCTCTTCCTCCGGTTAGGCCGTCCATCGAGTTCTTCCCGATCACTCGTCCACCGGCCGCGAGCACTCTGTTGACGACCGTCGCGTCAAAGTCGGGGATAAACCCCTCCAGTGGTTCCGCACCGAATGTCTCTGGAATGCCCGCAACTGCGATGTGGTCTTTAAAACTCACTCGTTTTCCAGCAAGCAGCCCTTCGGTATCTCCGCCTATCGAGCACTTCCAAAGCCACACTCGATAGGGATCTTCTTCAGCAGAGGGCCGATAACCGGTATCTCGAATGGGGTACGACAACGGCGGTGCTTGCTCGCTCAAGCGAAAACTTAGAAGTTCATCGATCGCGGCGAGCTGTTCGATGATCGCATCGCGATAGAGGGCCGCCGCTTCGAGGCCGAGCTGGATGCCAAGCCCTGCAGCCACCTTGACGACGTCCTTTGCAGAGGGTTGAGCATGCATTCAAGTCCTCGCTACATCTCTATCGACGCTAACCGACGACAATGGGTATTTCTTTTAGAGAATGTCGTGGAATACACGAGCCAAGTCTCTAGATCGTTTCCGCGTAATTCGTAGCAGAATGAATGTGACTCTGGTCATCTCGATCGCGAACCGCTCGAAGGAGGCATATGGCATTTGGACTCGACGGCAAGGTAGCGATCGTTACCGGCCCGGGAGGATTCGCCACGGCCTACGGCCGCGGTCTGCTGGAGGCAGGGGCGCGCGTCGTAATCGCCGACGGAGAGCAATCGGGCGACACGACAGTTTCCGTGTTGCGGAAGGCTGGTCACGAACCGCTCCTCGTTCCGACGGACGTCACCTCCGAAGCAAGCACCCTTGAGATGGCGAATGCTGTCGGCGATGCCTTCGGCGGCGCAGACGTCCTTGTCAATAACGCCGCGATGTTTCAAGGATTGCCACTTCCGCCGCCAGATCCGCTCGAGGACATGGTCCTTGAGCTGTGGGAGAGGGTGCTGGCGATGAACTTGACGTCGATTCTGCTTGCCACGCGCGCCGTCACTCCTTTGATGCGGTCCCGCGGAGGTGGCGTGATCATCAATCAGACATCACCCGCGATCTGGCAGAACCCGCCTGGACGGATCCATTACACGGTGTCGAAAGGAGCGATACCTCCCATCACCCGCTCGCTCGCCCGCGAGCTTGCCCCTTACCGCATACGGGTCAACGCGATCGCGCCGGGTCCGGTGATAACCGGCGACGAAGCTGAGATCTCAGAGGAGGTCGTTCGCAGTTTCTTGGAGTGGAGGTGCATCAAGCGTTTCGGCTCGGAAGCCGACATTGTCGGGCCGATGCTCTTCCTTGCTAGCGAGATGAGCTCCTGGATTACGGGACAAGTGCTTGTCGTCGACGGCGGAGGGAACATGCCAGGCTGAACGTCCGGCTGTGGCTGTCGTAGCACGCGGGCATCGGCGATACGACTTCGGGCAACAGAGCTCCACTAGTGGTTCAACAAAAAGGAATCCGATCCGATTTCCTTGCGCACAAGTGGCAGCGTCTCCTCACCAAGCTGAGCGACCATGTCGAGTGATGCTTCAGGGTCCATCCCCGGGGTATAGCAATGGAGGAAGATGCACCTGACAGCGATCTCGCGGTATAGCTCGACGATCGACTCAGCGATCTGTTCGGTGCTCCCCAAGATGATCTGCTTCTCTCTCCGGATCTGGTCGAAATCGGGTCTTGATCGCTCACCCGGCTGGCCCCATTTCGCCTGGATGGCGGACATGCGTCGCACCGCTTTGACAAGCGCCTCTTGGGCTGAATGTTCGTCCGTCGATACGTAAACGCTTCGCATGATTGGGATGCCAAGGAAATCGCGGCCCGCTTTACGGACAGATTCGATGTAAGCGGGAAGCACCTTCTTGATAAATGTCGTCCCATTGCGTGGACTCGGAAGCCAGTGGTCGCCGCCGATCACAGGAATGCGGAGGATCGAGCCGATGGTATCGGCCCCAACAATTATGGGCGGGCCAGTCGGACTTTTGGTCGTGATGCCGATGTCGGCGTCGTGAAACCGGAAGTACTTGCCTTCGAAATTCGCTGGACCACCTTGCCAGAGGAGTCGCATTGCGGTGATGGACTCGGTCAGCCGTTGCTGGCGGCTCGAGTGGTTAATTCCCACTGCTTCGGCTTCGTCGCGGCGGTATCCCTGGGCGACGCCGAGCACAAAACGTCCTGGAGCGAGGGCGTCGAGGGTGGCGACAGCTTCAGCTATCTCCACGGGGTTGTGATACGGGAGGAGGAAGATCGTGGTTGCCACCGAAAGGGACGAATACCGGGCGAGGATCGCCCCAGCGAGCGGGATCGGCTGGAAGAACTGCGCGAGCGGACCCGAAAGATAGTGGTGGCCCATGCTCACGCAGTCGAAGCCCGATTTGGCGGCGCGTTCGGCGAACCGCATTTGCAGGGTGAGCGCGTCCTGCGAGGTCATCTCCTCTCGTGGCGGGAGGAACGGCCCCAGGACAAGTCCGAACTCCATTACTTCCTTCCTGCGCTTATTGGGCATTGAGCCTTTGATTTGCCAGTACTTCCACTCACCTTGACAACCACTTAGTAAACGACCTCCTCTGTTTCCCACCGCTTCAAGTCGTCAACGCTGTAACCGAGGATCTCGGTGATCACGTATTCGTTGTCCGACCCGAGCGGGGGAGGACTCTTCAGCGCTTCGTGCCGGCCAGCGCTGAAGTGCATCGGCATTCCCGCCATCGGCATCTTGCCGAGGATCGGGTGCTCGACGATCTCGATGTAGCCGCGCGCTTCGAGCTGCGCGTCGACCGCGAGATCACTGCCTCCCTGCACGACACCTGCCGGGACGCCGGCATGCTGCAGCTGCTCCATCACGGAAGTCGCCTCGTGGCGTCGCGTCCACTTCGCGATGATCTCGAAGAGCTCGTCGCGATTCGCCTTTCTCGTCCGCAGCGTCGCGAATCGCTCGTCCGACGCGAGCGCCTCTTCGTCGATCACCGCGCAGAGCGCCGCCCATTGCGCGTCGTTTTCCACGGCGATCACGCACCAACGGTCGTCTCCGAGGCACGGGAAGCTGTTGTGTGGCTCCATGTGCGGCGAGGTGTTGCCGACCGGCTGCGGGTCGCGACCGTTGACGGTGGCGTCGAGGAAGACCGTCCCGAGTGTGTAGGCGGCGAGGTCCATCTGGGCGACGTCGATCGCCGTCCCCGTGCCGGTACGGCGTCTGCGTAACAGGGCGGCGACGACGATCGCCGGCACGACCGCTCCCGTCAGGTAGTCGGGGTAGACACCCTGCGAGCCGATCGGGCGTTCCTGGCCCGGATGGTTCCAGAGGTAGGTGAGCCCCGAGTACGCGGTAAGTGTCGGACCCCAGGTGCCGTATGCGCTGAGCGGTCCTTGCGAACCGAGTCCGGGCATGCGCACCACGATCACCTGCGGATTGACCGCCAGGAGGTCGTCCGGTCCGAGTCCGAGGCGGGGGAGCACCTGCGGTCGGAAGTTGTCCATCACGACGTCGGACTTCGCGACGAGCTCCTTGAAGAGGGCGATCCCTTCCGGGCGCTTCAAGTTGAGCGTCAGCGATCGGGTGTTGAGGTTGACCTCGACGAAGCGCGGGGATGCCTCGGGGTTGTCGCCGTAGGAGCGGAAGGCGTCGAGACCGCCGGCGCGCGACTCGACTTTGAACACCTCGGCTCCGTATAGGGCGAGGCCGCGTGCGGCGTTCGGACCGGCGATGCCTGTCGAAAGGCTGACGACGCGGATACCGGAAAGGAAACTCTCCATCTCTAGACCACGCCTCTCGCCGCGAGCAGCTCGAGCTCGTCGGCGTCGAGCCCTAGCCATTCGTGGTAGATCGCCGAGCTGTCCGCTCCGAGTTGTGGTGGGGGGCCGGCGACCGGCGGACGCTGCCCGTCGAAGAGTGCGGGGAACCGTGGCGCCTGGTATCGGCCGATCGAGGCGCTTTCCACGTCGCCAAGGAACTCCCGGACGCGGACTTGTTCTTCTCCGAGGAAGTCGCGCGGCGAATTGACCGGCAGGCAAGGGATCCCGTTTTCTTGCAGATAACCCATCAGTTCACGCTTGGAATAACGCGAGGTGAACTGTTCGACGAGCGGATTGATCGCCGCCGCTTTGGCGCGGCGACGCCCGGGCGCCCTCAGCTCCGGAGCGTCGAGCTCAATCGGATGATCGGTCCACAACTCGAGCAGGCGCTCCCAATCACGCGCGCCCAGGATGAAGAGATAGACGTAACCGTCAGTGCACGGAAAGATGTTCGCCGGCGACGTGTGCTTGTGTTGGCTGCCATTGCGCGTGATTTGTACGCCGTCGAATGCCGCCTCGCGGATCATGTGTTCTTGCGAGGCGACGCTTTCTTGGATCGAGACATCGATGTATTGCCCGTCGCCGTCCTCGCCACGCTTGAAGAGCGCGAGCAACACCGCGTAGGCCGCGTAGATCGAGGCGTAATAGAACGACTGCGTCTCAGGCGGGCGTACTGGCGGGAGGCTCGGATCTCCGGAGATGAACATGATCCCGCCCATCGCCACACCGACGATGTCGGTCGCCAGATAGTCCGCGTGCGGGCCGTTCTGTCCGAACGGAGTGATGGAGACTATGACGAGCTGACGGTTGCGCTCGTGAAGGCGCCGAAAACCGACGCCGAGATGGTCGAGGAACCCGGGGGGGAAGCTCTCGATCAATACGTCGACGTGGGTGACGAGATCGAGGAGCATCGCTCGGCCGTCGGCGTTCTCCAAGTTGAGGGTGATGCTCTCTTTACCGCCGTTCAAGAATGCGAAGCGAAGGCTCGCCTCGCGGTCGACGAGATCGTCCTTGAACGGCCCGATGCTGCGGACGACATCCCCGCTCGGTGGCTCGACCTTGATTACGCGCATCCCGAGGTCGGCGAGCAGACGTCCGGCGAACTGTCCCTCGTTCCCCGACAGGTCGAGCGCGGTGAAACCCTCGAGCAGCGGCGTCGGCTGCTCGTCAGTCATCGTGCTCGTACGACTCGAATCCAGGCTTGTAGCTCTTGTCCTCGACGAATTGTCTGATCCCGCGCTGGCGACCGCCCGGATCGAGGACCGTGAGCATGTCGAGCTTCGCCCACATGTAGTCCTCGGCATCTTCGTAGTCCATGTCCTTCACGTGCTTGTACACCTCTTTGCAGGCGCGCAGCGTGTGCGGATTGAGGCTGAGGAGTTTGTCGGCGAGCGTCAATGTGGTCTTGCGGAGGTCCGAAAGCGGAACCGTCTCGTTGACGAGGCGCATCCTCTCCGCGGTCCGGCCGTCGAAGGTTTCGCCGGTCATGATGTAGTAGAGGGCGTCGCGCGTGCCCAGCACCTCGGCAAGGACGCGGCTGACGAGTCCGCCCGGGAACGATCCCCAGTTCACCTCGCTGAGCCCGAACGTTGCTTCCTCGGCGGAGATGGCGAAGTCGCAGGCGATCAGCTGGGTGAAGCCGCCCCCAAAGCAGTAGCCGTTCACCATCGCGATCGTCGGCTTCGGGAAGTAATAGAGGCGGCGCCACCGCCACTCCGACGCCGCCCAGGAGGAGCGCCGTAGCTCCAGCGGATTGTTGGCGGTTTCGAGGAAGGACTCTTTCAGATCCTGGCCGGCGCACCAGCTGTCGCCTTCGCCGGTGAGGACGACAACCCGGGTTTCAGCGTCGAATTCGAGCTCGTCCCACACCTCCAGCATCTCGTAGTGCATCGTCGGATTCATGGCGTTCTTCTTCTCCGGCCGATTCAACACGACGAATGAGACGCCGTTTTCCCGCTCGATCTTCACGGTCTTGTAGCTGGACATTTACTCGGTCGACCTCGCTTTGGATCTCGGAGGGAGGGCCAAGGGGCCCTCCCGTCGCGCCTTATGTCTGGGGTCTATCGGTCCGGTGATGAGGGAGCATCCATTTCTCGAAACAGATGTAGCATGTAGTATACTACCGGCCGGGTGAGGATCGAAATGGAACTGGGAACCGAGATGCGCTCGGAAAAGGGCGCCGTTGAGGGCGACGGGAAGGCAGCGGCGGAGTCAACACGCCCTGCGGCGGGTCGGCGCTGAAAGGTGAAACAGCCCACGCAGAATCTGGCCGATCGGTTCTTGCGCTTCGAGCTCGAACCGACGGGCGGCAACGTCGCGCTCGAGCCGGAGATTCTCATTGTCGCGGGATACACCGGACGTGATCACGAGGCCGTCCTCTCCCACGTTCGCGAACTTGCCGAGCATGGCATCGAGCCGCCTGAATCGGTGCCGTGTTTCTATCCGCTTCCGCCTGCGCTGCTCACCCAAAGCCAGCAACTCATCACGACTGCCGAAGAGACGTCCGGCGAGGCGGAGGTCGCACTGCTCGTCGCGGGCGACGAGGTCTATGTCACCATCGCCTCAGACCACACAGATCGTGCCGCTGAGCGGATCGATGTCGCGCTGTCGAAGGGCGTTTGTCACAAAGTGCTCGCGCAGCACGCGTGGACGCTGTCCGACGTCGCCGACCACTGGGACAGCTTGTGGCTCCGCAGCTGGATCGGCACCGAGACAAACGACCTCTATCAAGACGGTTCAACCGAAGCACTGTTGTCGCCTGTCGACATTCTCGGCGCGATCCCATGGAGGGCGAGACCGCGTTCGTTCGTCGTGCTCTGCGGGACGCTGCCCGCGATTGGTGGCCTGCGCGGAGGATCTGAGTTCCGCGCCGAACTCTCCGACCGCCAGACTGGAGCGGCGCTCGAGCTCAGTTACCGGATCGACGTGCGTTCGTACCTCGCTCCGTCCGATGCAAGGAACGAACTGAGCGAGTCGACTGGCACCGAAAGGGTCGATGCGGCGGCACGCGCGTTCGGGGTCGAGTTGAGCGAAGATCGTGCCGCTGCCCTCGGTGCACGTCTCGAGGCGCTCGAACAGCGCTTGCTCGATTGATCTCGCTCGCCGATGCGCGGCGCGATCCGAAAGGGACGCACTCGCGGGCGCTCGAAATGAGACGCTCGGTCGCTGAGGGTGGTGCCTACACGCAGATTCTTCACCCCGAGTTCATGGACAATGGACCATTCGCCAGCATTCCGGTGGCGATCAAGGACTTGATTGACGTGGCCGGCTGTCCGACGCGTGCCGGCTCTGCTGCTTTCCATGGGGCAGTACCAGCGCCACACGACGCGCCGGTCGTGGCGACTCTGCGCGGTGCCGGCGCCTCGATTGTCGGCAAGACAGCTCTGCACGAGATCGCCTTTGGAACCACCGGGATCAACGTCTATGAGGGAACGCCCGCCAATCCGCACGACCCAAAGCGAATTTGCGGTGGCTCGAGTTCCGGTTCCGCAGCCGCGGTCGCCGAGGGATCGGCGGTTTTCGCGCTCGGAACCGACACGGGCGGTTCAATCCGCATTCCGGCCGCGTTCTGTGGGGTGGTGGGATTCAAACCACAGTTTGGAAGTCTCAGCTTGCGCGGAGTCCAGCCGCTTGCCAAGAGCCTCGATCACGTCGGCGTGATGGGTGCAGACGTTGCGACCGTCGCCTCAGCGTTCGCCGTGCTTCGCCGCGCCCCTCTTGTCGATCACACACTTCGGCGCGTCATCGCGCTCGATCACGTAGGCCTTGAGAGCTCGAGTGACGAAGTGGCATCTGCGATCGAAGCTTCCCTCGGCAGCCTTAGCGATTTCGAAGTTACGAGCGTCGACCTCCCCGACCCAGATCTCATCGACGCGGCGAGCACGGCAGTCCTTTTCGTCGAGGCCGCGAAAACGCACTCGGCTCGACTGTTCGCGCGTCCCCGCGAGTTCGGCGCCGATGTCCGCGAACGGCTCGTTTTCGGCTCCGCGATCAGCCCCTCCGCCTACGTCGCCGCTTCCGCCACGATCGCGCAGCTGCGCGCAGACCTATTCCGTCGTCTCGAAGACGTCGACGCCATCGTCTGTCCGACGGTGCCGATCGTGGCGCCGCTGCTCGAAGAGGCATCAGGAGACACCGCGCTCTCTTCGCTTCTTGTCCGTTACACGCGGCTCGCGAACGTCACAGGCGTGCCAGCGTTATCGCTACCGGTCCCGGGCGGCGAACTTCCCGTGGGATTGCAGATCCTCGCGCGAGATGACGGGTACCTCCTCACGGTGGCGGCTGCGATCGAGCGGTGCCTCGCTGTCGTCGGTCGCCCCTAGATGCGCGTCGCGCATCTCGCGGATTCGTTCACTCGTCGCGCGCTGTGTCGCAGAGATGTGATGGTGGATCGCCTCTTCTGCCTTCTTCGGGTCATGTATCGCGATCGCGTCGACGACCGCACGGTGCTCTTCAAGTACTTCGGCGCTGCGAGCCGGCGTTGCAAGCGCGTCGAGTCCCGACAGCCAAATAATGCCGCGCAGCGTGAGCAGGATCTGCCGCGTGCGTTCGAGATTGAGCGCCTCTGGCATCGCCAGGTGAAACTCCTCATCGATGTCGATGAACTCCGGCTTGTCAAGCGTCTTCGCCTGACGATCGAGAATCGCGCGCAGCGAGGCGACACCTTCGTCGGTGATCTCCATCGCCAGCCGTCCGACGACGTACTGCTCGACGAGATCGCGCAGCTCAAACGCCTCACGGCGCTCCTTTTCGGAGATCGACCGGAGGCGGAACCCTCGCTGAGGAACGATCTCGACAAGGCCCTCGCGGGCGAGCTGGATAAGCGCCTCACGCACCGGCGTTCGCGAGATCTTCAGCGCTCCCGCGAGCTGCACCTCGGAATAAAACGAGTTGGCGGCGATCACGCCAGACCAAATCGACGACCGGATCGCCGCGTACGCCTGGCGCGCCAGGGTCTCGGCTCGGGGCAGCGAGGCGATCGTTGGCTGCATCGTTTCGGAGCGCTCGATCGACATACCGCGTCACTATACGGTGTACGTACCATGCTACATACGAATTATCCGGGAGGACGGCGTCGTGATCCTTGACCTCCAAAAATTCGTCGAGGCGAATCGGGAGCAATTCGTCGAAATCGCGAAACCGGTGCCACTCGACGCCGTCGGCGCCCTAACAGCGCGTGTCGGTCAGCCAGTGCTGTTTTCGAACATCGACGGCTTCCAGATGCCGCTCGTCGACGGACTGTTCATCGACCGTGCCGCACAAGCGCGGGTGCTCGGATGCGCGCCGAACGAGGTCTTGCGCACGATGAACGCCGCGCTGTCGCGCGGACCGAAGCCCTTGAAGACCGTCAGCGACGCTCCGTGCAAGGAGATCAAGCTGCTCGGCGACGATGTCGACCTTTCGGCCTTGCCGATCGTCACGCACACCGACAAGGACCCGTACCCATACACCACGGCGTTCGCCGTCCATCGCGATCCGCAAACGGGAAGCTTCAACTCGATGTACCCGCGCTCGGGCGTGCTCGCGCGAAACGAAATGGTGACATCCTTTGTCACCTCGACGGCCATTCGCATCCTCGGCGCGCATCGAGCCGACGGCACGAAGATGGCGCAGTCGATCGCCATCGGAGTTCATCCGGCATGGGAGCTCGCCGCCGCGTACAACTACATCCACGAAGGATGGTGGGAGCTCGAGCTGTTCGAGGCGCTTACCGGCCAGCCTGGCGAGCTCGTCGAGTCTGAAACCAATGGGATACCCGTCCCGGCTGACTCGAGCATCGTCATCGAGGGATGGATCGATCCGGTGCGCACCGCGCAAGATGGCCCATCGCCCGGGCCGACAATGCTCTTCACGCCGTACGCCAATCAACAGCCGGTCTTCGAGGTGACGGCGATCACCATGCGTCGCGACCCCATCTACCGCAACCATTTGATGACACCGTTCACCGATCATCAGCAGTTGCCGCGCTTGTGGCAGGAAGCGATTCTCTTCGAACGGATCCGGGCGATGGGCGTCGCCATCCGAGAGATCGCCTACGTGAACGGTGGAGCGGCACTTTTCCTCGCGATGCAGATCGAGCCGACTCAGGAAGGCCAGGCGAAGGACGCCTTGTTGACCGCGATGGGATCGTTCGTCAACAACAAAATGGTGGTCGCGGTCGATCCGGACATCGACATCTTTGATTACCGCGACATCGTCTACGCCCTCGCCACCCGAGTTGACCCGGCGCGCGACGTCATCGTCGTCGATGGGACGCGGGGATGGATCTTCGACCCTCGTGCGCGTCCGGAGGTCGACGCAAGTCAGGGGTCGGCGGCATCCCGCTTTCCCTCCGTCGGGTCACGCTGGGGGATCAACGCCACAAAACCCGTCCCGTATCGCAAGGAGCGGTCGGACTACGAGCGGGCGTGGCCGCCAGAGTGGCAGACGGTCAGGTTGGAGGATTACCTGTGACGGGAGCCGAGGCACCGAGCCGTATCCGAGAGGTGGATCGCGACAGCCTGCATGGCGTCATCGGTAGCGAGAAGCGTGTGCTCGTTGAGTTCTGGGCGCCATGGTGTGTCCAATGCGGACCGATGGCTCGTGTCGTCGAGCGCTTCGTCGAGGACCTCGCGTCTGACGTCGCCGTTTTGAAGGTCAGCCTTGAGGACGAGGCGATCGCCGACGACTACGGCTTGATGAGCCTGCCCGCGGTCTGTCTGTTCGTTGACGGCCAGCCGGCAAAGCTCGTCACTGGGTTCAAAAGCGCGCCAGCGTTGCGCCAGGAGTTCGCAACGCTCGTCGGGTGAGAGCGGCAGCCGTCCGCCGAACGCTGCTAGCGAGCTGAGTAACGGACTTCGAACAGCAACGCGCCGGTCTCGGACCTCCAGGGACCGTGCTCCATCCCCGGTGGTCGACAGGCGTAGTGACCTGCCGTGAACGAGAGCCCGAGCCGCGTGTCGACGATCTCCCCTGAGACGACGAAGATCTCCTCCCAAAAGTCGTGGGTGATCGTGCCCGCCGGGGAGGTGTCGGTGCCCGGCGCGAATTTGAGGAGACGAGTGTGGACGCTCGTGTCCGGGTCCGCGGCGAGAATCTGCTCGGTCTGACCTTTGATCCCGGTCTCCACCCAATCGCCGCCCGGCGAATGAAACTCGAGAGTCGGCTTCGTCATCGGTGCACCGGGTCGGGCCTAGTCGGCGTTGTCATGCGACTAGTATGCTACATGCGAGTTTCGCCCCGGAACGCCCCCTGATGGCGAGCGACCTCGGTGACGCGTCGGCGCGGCTTCAGGCACCGCAGGAGGAGCATCGTGACGTACGGGCTCGAGGACAAGGTCGCCATCGTGACCGGCCCGGGAGGATTCGGGGCCGGTTACTCCGTCGGCCTCGCGGGAGCGGGTGCGAACGTAGTCGTCGCCGACTCCCGCGATTCGGGTGAGGTAACGCTCGAGGAGATCCGCTCAACGGGTCACGAAGCGATGCTCGTGGAGACCGACGTGACTTCCGAGGCGAGCGCCCGCGACATGGCGAGGAACGTCGAGAAGAAATTCGGTGGAGCCGACATCCTCGTCAACAACGCGGCGATGTTCCAAGGACTGCCCCTCCCGCCTCCCGATCCGATCGAGCAGATGTCGCTCGAGTTATGGGACAAAGTTCTGGCGATCAACTTGACAAGCGTCCTCATCGTCAGCCGCGCGGTGATTCCCTTGATGCGAGCAAGAGGTGGAGGAGTGATCATCAATCAATCCTCACCGGCGATCTGGCAGAACTCCCCGGGGCGCATCCACTACACCGTCGCGAAAGGCGCGTTGTTGCCGATGACGCGCTCGATGGCGCGAGAGTTGGCTCCCGACCACATCCGCGTCAACGCCATCGCACCGGGCCCGGTCTCGGTCGGAGACGAAGGGGATATCGATGCGGGTGTCGTTGCCCGGATGACGGAACGGATGGCCATCAAACGACTCGGCACGCCGCAAGACCTCGTCGGCCCGCTGCTCTTTCTCGCCAGCGAGATGAGCGCCTGGATCACGGGACAAGTGCTCGTCGTCGACGGTGGCGGATTCATGGTTGGCTGAAAGGCAAACCTCCTCAATCGGTCGAGGTGCGACGCCGACCCTTCGACCCACGCCAACGCTCGAAGAGGTCCTCTGCGAGAACGATGCCGAGCAGGTCGCAAATCCGATTCACCGTCTGGTTCACCAGGTCATCGATTGTCTCGGGACGGTGGTAAAAGGCGGGCATCGGCGGCACGACGAGTGCACCCATCTCGACCAGCTGCGTCAAAGCGCGCAGGTGCCCGAGATGCAGTGGCGTTTCTCTTGGCGCGACGAGAAGTGTGCGCCGTTCTTTAAGGGCGACGTCGGCAGCACGGACCAAAAGGTTGTCGCTAATGGAGTAGGCGATCGCGGCCACGGTATGCATCGAACTTGGGACGACCGCCATGGCATCAAATGGGAACGATCCACTTGAAGGTGAACCGGCGATGTCGCCGAACGTGTGGACGACATCGGCGAGCGACTCGACATTCTTCGGCTCCCAGTCGGTCTCGACCTTTATCGTCTGTCGTGCCGCGGGGCTCAGGACGAGTTGGGTTTCGACGTCGTCGACATCCCTCAGCACCTCGAGCAGCCGAATGCCGTAAATGACGCCGGAGGCACCCGACATACCGACGATGAGCCGCACTACCGATCTCCGTTGGGTTGGCAGCCGGGATGCGAAGAGAGCGCAGCGGTCGTCATCTGCCATCGATCGACGACGGAATTCTCGTCGACGAGTCGGAAGCGAATTCCGGACTCGAGGACCGCGTACTGAGCGACATCTCGGCGCACCTCGACGACACGACCTTCGAAAAACGCAAGGCGCGCCGGCTCTCCGAGATCCTCGCCGCGGCACATCTGCAGACGGACGCTGTAGGCAGCGCCCTCGAGGACGAAGGTGATCGTCGCCTTGCCAGTGCGAGTCACGTTCGCGCTCGTGTGCGACTCCGGCCAGAGGGCGATCCGCAGGCGCCGCGAATCGGTGGCGACGATCTCTCCGGCGCTCAGCAGTGCCACGCGGGGCCAGCCGTCTGGATCGGCCGTCACCAATTCGGCGGTGAAACCGACGTGTCGACCAGGATCGGCCCCGTCGAGAAGGGCGGTAACCGCTTGCGGGAGCGCGACTTCATCGGTTTGCATCGTCCGCCCGACTTCGCCGCTCCACAGCTCGCGAGTCTTTCAGGCGGCCAGCGACTTGGCGCCGGCCGACCGCTCGCGTTTATGAATGACGAGAGTGCGGACCGACTTTCACCCAGCCCGCTTCATGGGAGACGGGATCCTCGAGGGGAACGCCCATCGCTGTGTGCATCGTGTTGTACATCTTCCAAAAGCCCATCACGAGCACGATTTCCATCACCTCGGAAGGCGTGTAGTGCTCGGCGAGGCGCTTGCGCAGATCGTCGGTTACGCCAGCTGGATCGAGGCTTGCTTGATGGACGAACTCGAAGGCGACCGCTTCGCGTTCGTCGGCCGGCTGATCGAGGCTGAGGACGCGGTCGAGGTCGTCCTCGGAGTATTGCCAGCGTCGCTTGAGGGTGGCGGCATGGTGGGCAGTGCAGTAGGTGCACTCGTTGTCGCGGCTCGCGACGATCGCCAGGCGGTATTTGAACTCCTCGGAAAGCGACCCTTGTTCACTCCGCATGACGGCGTTGTTGAACCGCATGAGATGTTCGGCCGACCACGGGTTGTGCAGGTACATCTTGATCGCGTTCGGCAGAAAGGCCATGCGCGAGATGTAGTAGTGAACTTCCGGGCGGGCTGAGATCGGAATGAACTCGAGGTGCTCACCGATCGCCGGATAGGGGATGAACGCCTCAGAATCTCCTTCAGAGACGACGTCGGTAGTGATCGGCAGCGGCGCCGTCTGAGTGCTCATGCAATCCTCCTCGATCGCGTCAACTGGTATGTTGTATACTACTATGCAGCAGACAGCTCGAGATCCCTGCTAGTGCGCAACTTGAGCCCACAGACGCGGCTCAAGTTGAGCTTCGCCAGCCTGGACTACCTCGATCGCACCCGGGCGCTCTCCGAGGGCACGGTACAGCCCGAGGGCGTCGAACTCGCGTGCGTCCGGTTCGGGCCCTACCAGCTCTTCCAAAAAGTCGCCCAAGGCGACGAGTTCGACATCGCCGAGATGTCGGCCTCGACGTTCATGGCGCTCGTGGCGCGCGGCGACGAGAAGTACGTCGCCATCCCTGTCTTTCTGTCACGGCGCTTCCGCCACGGAGACATCTTCATCCACGGGGCAAGCGATATCTCCCGGCCCGAAGACCTCGTCGGGCGAAAGGTCGGTGTACCGGACTACGAGATGACCGCCGCGCTCTGGCAGCGGGCGTTCCTCCAACACGATTTCGGCGTCACGCCCGATCAGATGCAGTGGTACCAAGGGGGCGAGTTCTCCCCGGGCTTCGTCCAGCGAGTCGAGCTCAAACTCCCGCCGGGCGTGCATGTCGGCGTCATCCCCGAGGACCGCACGCTGCACGACATGGTGGCGACCGGCGAGATCGATGCTGTGCTTTGCCCCCACATCCCGGCCGGATTGAGCGACGGCTCTGGCCGCGTGCGGCGATTGTTCCCTGACTACACCGAAGTCGAGCGTGCCTATTACGAGCGGACGAAGTTCTTCCCGATCATGCATCTCACGGTGGTTCGGCGCGCGTTATACGAGGCGCACCCGTGGGTCGCGGCCTCGATGACGAAGGCCTTCGTCGAGGCGCAGGCACTCGGTTGGCGCCGGATGAACGAGTTCGGCGCCCTCGCGGTCATGGTCCCTTGGCTGATGCGGGATATCGAGGAGATCAACGCGCTGATGGGGCCCGCGTTTTGGCCGTACGGGTTCAAAGAGAATTATGAGATCCTCAACGCGATGTGCGAGTACAGCAGCGAACAAGGGATCTCGGCGCGTCGGCTCACTCCTGAAGAGCTCTTCGTCCCCGAGACTCACGACCTGATGCTCGATCAGGGCGCGCCGGGCGATTGAGCGAGCTCGAAGGGAAGGTCGCGCTCGTGACGGGCGCGACTCAGGGAATCGGAGAGGCGATTGCCATCGCGCTCGCTCGAGCGGGAGCAACAGTCGCGTGCAGCGGCATCGAAAAGGCTGAATCCGAGCGCATCGCGACCCGGATCAAAGTGGTGGGGGGCCTCGCTGACGGACTCGTGCTCGACGTCGGCGATCGCGACGAAATCGAGGCGGTGTTCGCCCGCCTTGCGGCAACAGGTGGGATCGACGTCGTCGTCAACAACGCCGGCATTTTTCCGAGGTCCCAGTTCATTGAGCTCGCCGAGCCGGAGTGGGATGACGTGTTGCGCGTCAACCTGAAGGGAACCTTCCTCGTGTCGCAAATGGCGGCGCGGATGATGCGTGACCAAGGCCGGGGCGGACGTATCGTCAACATCACATCGGGAGCAGCCTGGGTTCCGACGGCGAACAGCGCTCACTACGCAGCGAGCAAGGCGGGAATCGCGGCGCTTACGCGCGTCATGGCGCTCGAACTCGCCCCGTACGGCGTGACCGTGAACGCCGTCGCTCCCGGGCTCGTCGACACCGCACAGCCCCGATCCTTTTACTCCGAAGCGGATCTCGACGCGATCGCTACCCGAATACCGCTCGGGCGGATCGGGACGACCGACGACGTTGCACCCTTGGTCGTTTTTCTCTGCGGTGAGGGAGCCCGTTACGTGACCGGCCAGACGATGCACGTCAACGGCGGCCTGTTCATGCCGTAGCCCGCACAGGACCGTAAAAGAGCCGCGCGGGTTCGTGAGCACACTGCGGGCTCTGTTGTGCAATACGGTCATGTCGTGTCGATGTTCGACTTCGATCACCTGACAGCGATCACGGAGCACAGCGAGGGCTTCGCGACCTGTGCTGAAGGCAACCTCGAGGCGCGCGTGGAGCATTGCCCAGGTTGGAACGTCGCCGACCTCGTCTGGCATCTCACCGGCGTGCACTGGTTCTGGGCGACGATCGTCGAGGAGCGCCTGAAATCCCCTCCTGACGAGTCCCTCCGCCCGGAGCGACCCGGCGACAACAAACTCGTCGATCGGTTCCGGACCGGCGCACACCGCCTCGTCGAGGTTCTCGAGCGCGCCCCGGACGACGCGAGAGTGTGGACATGGGCGCCTGCGCAACGCGACGTCGCGTTCGTCTCTCGTCACCAGGTGCAAGAAGCGGCAGTGCACCACTGGGATGCCGCCCACGCCGCAGGAATGCAGATCGAGCTCGGAGTGCCGATGGCGACCGACGCGGTCGCTGAGTTCCTCACGTTCTCGCTCGCAAGCGCGGACGACCCCGCGGACCCTCCACCGGCCGCGCTCGGCGGCGCGTTCGTCATCGCGTCGAGCGACAGCGACGCGGCGTGGACGATTCAAGACGGCCCGAAGCCTGGGACACTGAGCGTGATCGACGGAACACTGGCTGACGAGCTGACCGTGCGCGCCTCGTCGTCCGATCTCCTGCTCTGGCTCTATCGGCGGATCGAGCTCCGCGTTCCGAGCGAATTGGCGCCGGTGGTTGAGCGTTTCCGTGCCTTGACCTTCACGGACTGAATGTCAAGTCCCGAGGGATCGCCAGTATCGAACGTTCGCGGTCGATCCATCGCTTCCTTCGCCACCGCGGCGAGGATCGGATCATTCGAAACAGTCGATCCAGAAGCGTGCAGAGGACGTCACCTCGATCTCGGGGTGCGACCAGACGAATCGCTCGACGTTGTCGAGGACGTCCTCGACGTGGCGGGCATCGGCCGCGACGACGGCGAAACCAATCGTCGAACGTGCCCACTGGTCATGGTGACCGACTTCTGACGCTGACACCGCATAGCGACGTTGTGCCGTTTCGACGAGGTGCTTGACGACAGAACGTTTTTCCTTCAGCGAGTGGCTCGCGTCGATCAAGAGCTCAACCGACAGCACCGCCGCGTACATTTCGCGAGCTTTCCTAGCTGCGTGCCGCCTCACGCAGCTCGGCGGGAGACAGATCGGCGCTGTAGAGCGGCCCGCCGGGTTGTTGCTTGCGGCCCGCCTCGGCGAGGGAGCCGACGTCGACGGGCTCGAATCCGATCGCGGACACGAGCTCGCCGACGATCGCCTTTGCCTCGGCGTCGTCGCCCGACACTGGGAGCGCGATTCGATCGGGCGATGCCGCCGGCTTCCCGCCGTCGCGCAGACGATCCCAGACGATCGTGTTGAAGACCTTGACGACGCGACCCGAACCGAGGTGTGCAGCAAGCATTTCGCTGGAACCGGTCTCCCCGGACTCGAGCGCAGCGAACGTGCCGTCGCGATCGGGGTAGTAGTTCATCGTGTCGATGACGACCTTGTCACCGATCCCTTCGGACGGCACGTCGCGGTAGTTCTTCAACGGTACGGACACGACGACGAGATCGCCCAAGCGAACCGCATCGCGGACAGCGGCGGCCGTCGCGCCGGGGCCGAGCTCGTTTACGAGCTCGGAGAGCGAATCGGGGCCGCGGGAGTTGCTGAGAACGACCGAGTGGCCGACATCGACGAAGTGCCGGGCGAGCGTGGAGCCGATATGTCCTGTGCCGACGATCGCGATCCGCATCGCTGATTCCTTTCTGGCGCATTCCCGAGATGGTGACGGGGATCCTCCCCAGAGTCGACTGTGGCGGCAGAGGCTACCGGCGCCGCGTCGCGAAAAACGGCGACCCCGCCCGGGGGGTCTCGGGCGGGGTCGCCGGGCTTGTTCTCGCAGTCGAGAGCGTCAGCTGCTCGAAACGATCGCCTGCGATTACGAGTCGAGGATCAGGACCCAGTTGGCGTTGACGGTGCCGGCAATCGCGCTATGCGCCAGGGAGAGCAGCACCCGGTCGCCGGTCGCGAGGTCGCCAAAGGAGGTGGCGCCCGAATACAACGCGAAGAACTGCGTACCCGAGGTGACGTCGACGTTGAGATTCGCCTGACGGTGGACGACGGTGAAGCTTCCCGTCCCGATCGACGACACCTCGCCGATGACCGCGTGGGGCTGCTTGGTGATGACGAGAACGACGTGACCTTCGATCGTGCCGACGGTCGACGTCGCGGTCCCGGTCACCGACACCGGGTCCCCGACGACAAGATCGCCAAGGTTCGCCCTGAGGATCCCCGAGATTCGGTACTTCGTCCACCGGTTGACGTCAACAGTCAGGTTCGCCTGGTCGTGCAGCACCGTGAAGCTGTTCGTCCCGATCGACGTGATGAACCCGGCGGCGTGCTCGATCGGTTGGACCAAGATCGCGACGGCGAGAGCCGTCAAGGTTCCCGCGGTCGCCGTGCGGGTGGCGAAGACGCGCACCGAGTCACCGACGCCGAGCTCGTTAGAGGTCGTCGTGGTCTGGTCACTCTGCAGCCTGTACTGCGTCGAGTCGGTGGTGTCGATCGTCCACATCTGGCCGCCGCGTAGGATGATGAAGGACGTCGAACCGATCGATTGCACCGTTCCCCACGCAACGACCTTTGCCGACGCCAGCACATTGACGAAGGAAGCGTTCACCGTCCCATTCGCGCCGGCGTAGGTGCCGAAGACCCGGACCTCCTCGTTGGCCGATATGTCGCCGTATGCACCCGTCTGGCCATAGACGCGAAAGATGGTTCCCGGCAGGACGTTGATGGTGAGGACACGGCGGCGCGTCAAAACGGTGAACGATGTCGTCCCAACGGTGTCCACCCGCGCCCTGTTCACTGCGAGATGGGGTCGGAGAAAGAAGGCGGTGCGTGTCGAATGCACCTGAACGTGCGTCGCCGCTCCTGCGATCGGGCCCTCGACGAGCGCGGCCCCGATGAGCGGGGCCGTCGCCAGAGCGAACGCCGCCATCACCTTGCGGTACTGGAGGCGGATTTGCATTTCGCTACGCCTTCTCTCCCCTGAGGTGGTGGCGGTCCTCGGACTCCGTCGAGTCCTTGCTGCCGAGTATGCGGGTTCGTTGTTAGTGAGTGGTGAGACAGGCGTTAGGTATGTCGACAAGATACGATCACTGCGCGAGGAGCGCTTCGTGTTTACGGTCGTTCGCGAGGCGCGGCGCTTCTATGTCGTGACGAGCCCTTTCGTGTCGGCACGAAGCACGAGCGAGCGGCCTGGCACATCGAGGTCGCGCATCGCCTTCTCGCCGGTCGAAGCGACGTGCCTCGCGATGTCCTCGTTCCTGCAGATCGCGAGGAGGCTCGGACCAGCGCCAGACCAGCACGCGATCGCGGCGCCCGCCGTTCGCATCGAGACAAGCAGCGCTTCTGCCGCGGGGAAAAGTGACGCCCGCGCATGTTGGTGGAGTCGGTCATCTCCGGCGAAGCCGTGCAGGCGCCTGCCGTCGGCGAGGCCGGCGATCAACAGCCCGACGTGGCCGAGATTCGTGACGGCGTCGCGGAACGGGACCTCGGTCGGCAACGCGGCCCGTGCTTTTTCCGTGGGGAGCTCGTGATCAGGGATGAGCACGGCGAACACGAGACTCGAATCGAGCGAGAGCGGTTCAGCGCACGCCCGCTTGCCATCTACGGTCGCGGCCACGAGTCCGCCGAAGACTGACGCGGCGGCGTTCTCCGCGTGACCATCGAATTCGGCGGCCACCGAGAACGGATCGGTGTTTCCGCAGGCAGCAGCTGCCGCCGCCGCGAGCGCCGCCGACGAGCCGAGTCCACGGCCGACGGGGATCTCGGATGAAACGGTGATTGTGACTCGATCGTGACCAAGGATGCTGCGAGCGACCCGCGCGGCGAGGTGGTCCCGATCGGCGGGGAGCTCAGATCCTTCGCCGATGCTTGACAGTTCGAAACCCGCCCCGGGCTCGACAGTGACTTCTACGTAGAGCGAAAGCGCGATCGCGAGGACGTCGAAACCCGGACCGAGATTGGCGGCCGAGGCGGGGCACCGTGCGCGCATGATCGCCGATCAGGAGAGGGGATTGGACAGTCGCGCTTGGCGTCTCCCATCCAACATTCGCTGAGACTACCAACGACCCTCGCATGCGCTGGAAGCCGATACGCCTCTCGGAGTCGATGGTCCCATCAGCGGTCCGAAGACAGGCGGTAGGTTGCGCACGTGCCGACGCCGAACGAACCGAAAGGGATCATTCGGCGCTACGCGCAATTCCTCCCCGTGTCCGCATCGACACCTGTGGTCACGCTCTTCGAAGGCGCGACGCCGTTGCTCTTTGCTCCGCGTGTCTCGAACCGCGTCGGATCGGAGGTGTACCTCAAGATCGAGGGGGCAAACCCGACCGGATCATTCAAAGATCGCGGAATGACGGTCGCGGTCTCGAAGGCTGTCGAGGAGGGATCGGAGGCAATCGTCTGTGCCTCCACGGGCAACACCTCGGCATCCGCCGCCGCCTACGCGGCGCGTGCGGGTGTTCGGTGTCTCGTCCTTATTCCCGAGGGCAGCGTCGCGCTCGGCAAGCTCGCTCAGGCGCTGTTTTGTGGCGCGCAGGTCCTGCAGGTGCGCGACAACTTCGACCGTGCGCTCGAGATCGTGCGGGGCCTTCCCGGGCGCCATCCGGTGACGATCGTCAATTCGATCAACCCGTACCGCATCGAGGGTCAGAAGACCGGGGCGTTCGAGATCGTCGATGTGCTCGGCGACGCGCCGGATCTCCTTTGTATCCCGGTGGGCAACGCGGGCAACATCACCGCTTACTGGCGTGGATTCCGTGAGTACGCAGCCGCCGGCATGGCGGCAACGTTGCCGCACCTGCTCGGCGCGCAAGCTGCCGGAGCCGCGCCGATCGTGATTGGTCGTGCCGTCGAGCATCCGGAGACGGTCGCGACCGCAATCCGCATTGGCAACCCGGCGTCGTGGTCCGCTGCGTCAGCGGCGGTGGCGGAGTCCAAAGGGATCGTTCTCGCCGTCACCGACGAGGAGATCCTCGCCGCGCAGCGATTCCTTGCCCGCGAAGAGGGCGTGTTCTGCGAGGCAGCATCGGCCGCGGCGGTGGCGGGGCTGTTCCAGCACGGCGTCGATCCCGACTTACGAGTCGTGTGCGTGCTCACTGGGCACGGTTTGAAGGATCCGGACCTCGCGGTGAGCCAAGTCGGGATGCCGGCAGTCGTCGACGCCACCGAGGAGGCGGTCCTCGCGGCCCTCGAGTCCTGACGTCGGCGACCATCCGCTGGTCGAACCGCCTGACCGAGTCATCGCGGACTCGGGCGAGCGAGCCCGCCGACCCTGGATTGAGGCGGCGTCAATGCAATCATTGAGGCGGGTTCGGCGTCTATTACGCGGTGGACCTGCCGGGCGACCAGAGAAGCGAGGCCAATGCGAGAGGGACAGCGGTCGTTCCTCGACGCGACACTGCCGCACCTCGATGCCATCTATCGCCTCGCGCGCCGGTCGACGCGCGATCGGCAGGCGGCCGAGGATCTCGTGCAAGAGACCTATCTCCGTGCCTTCACGCACTACGAGGATGGTTCGGTCAAGAACACGAAGGCGTGGCTGACCACGATCTGTCTCAACCTGGCCCGCAGCGAATGGCGACGCCGCTCGCGCGGCCTCGAGGAGGTGCCGGTCGAGAGCTTGGCGCGCGAACCGGTGTTCGGCCAGGATGTCTTCGACGAGGTGCACACTGCGCTCAGCAGAGACGAGATCGCAGCGGCACTCGACGAGCTTCCTCCCGAACAGAAGCTGGCGATCGTGTTGATGGACCTCGTCGGCCACTCGGCCTCGGAGGTCGCAGCAATCCTCAGCTGTCCCCGCGGCACCGTTCTCGCTCGCGTCCATCGGGGTCGCCGCCGGCTTGCCACACTGCTCGTCGAGCGAGGTCTCGGCCATGACATGTTCTGAGGATCGGCTCGTCGCCTTCTTGGCGGGCGAACTTTCTGTCGACGAAGCGCGCGAGTTTGACGGTCACCTCCTGAGCTGTGAGGTGTGCTGGAACGCGGTGCGCGCCGACCGGGCGGCGCGCACCGCCCTTTCAAGCTTGCGTGAACCGGCTCCCGCTGGACTTTCCGATCGGATCGCACTGCTCACCGAGATGGCGCCGGATCGAACCTCCCGCCGCACCGACGACGGTCGGGGATTGCGCCGCGTCCTCGGCGACGTCGACGAACGACCCGGAACGGCGCGCCGGCGCCGATGGCTGCCGGTGGCCGTCGGCGCCGCTGCCGCGGTGGGCTTGGCCCTCGGTCTCGTGTTCGCCAGCGGGTCCTCGCCGCCGGGCATGCCGGCGCAGGTTGCCGCCGTGGCCGCGATCGCCGAACCGATGTCGTCGGCGTCGTCGGCTCCGAGTGAACGAAGTTTCACCGTCGATGGAGAATCAATGCACGTGCAGTTCTTCGTGGTCGATCATCTCGTCGTCACGGTGGCGACCGAAAGAACGCCGTTCCCGATGGTGGCATCCTCCGAGCTCGAAAGCGGTTCGTCGTCGCGCAGCTGGCTCGCGTCGATGGGCGACCTCGGGGTGTTCTGCATGAATCACGATCGCAACGGCGAGTCGATGCTCGTCATGGCGAAGATGCCAGCCGCCGAGCTGCCCGCCGTCGCCGTCCGGTTGCACCTGATATGAGCGCCCGAAAGCGGTCCCAGGAGGGCGCAATCCGATCGTCCGATCGAGTGTCACTATGGACGTGACTCGCCCCCAGCCGAGCGGTGTCGGCGCGCTGGACGAGTCCGGCTCGGCCGGCGTCAAGGAGGCGTCGGGAAAGCCGATTGGCCGGCGTCTGTTCTTGGGCATCCTCGGACTCGGCGCGCTCGGTGTCATCTTCGGCAAAACGCTGCAGCGCATCGTTGGCGCGATCACCGCGCCGTTCACGAACGCGAATGGCTCTGGTCTCGGGTCGCTCATTCCCGGGGCGAATCGCTTCCGGCTCTACACAGTCACCGGTTCCTATCCGGACATACCGAAGGAGCGCTATCGCCTGCGCGTCGAAGGCCTCGTCGAGCAACCGATGGAGCTCACCTTCGATCAACTGCGCGCCCTGCCGCGCGCCGAGCTCGTCTTCCCCTTCCAGTGCGTGACGGGATGGCGGGTTCCCGACGTCCACTGGGCGGGCGTGCACCTGGCCGACCTGATCGATCTCGCGAAGCCGCGATCGGGTGCCCACGCCGTCGAGTTCACCTCGTTTGACGGCGTCTACACCGAGAGCCTGACCCTCGACCAGGCGCACCGATCGGACGTCATTGTTGCCTACGAGATGCTGGGTGGTCCGATCACCTCCGAGCACGGCGGTCCGGTGCGTCTCTACGTCGCCCCGATGTACGGCTACAAGTCGATCAAGTGGCTGCGTTCGATCTCACTCGTGCCGCAGGCGATCCCCGGATTCTGGGAACAGCAGGGTTACGCCGTCAACGCCTGGGTCGGTCGCTCGAACGGACTTTCGGGTGCCCCGATCGACTGAGACGCGCGGCGACCGCGCGCAACTCATCCGCTTCGACCGGGTCGAGCGCGTCGCGCACTGGCTCACCGCGGCCCTCGTCCTCGTCCTCATCGTGACCGGTGCGATCTTGTACATCCCGTCGTTCAGCGTGGCAATCGGCCGGCGCCTCCTCATCGAGGACATTCACGTTTACGTCGGCATCGCGATGTTCGTGCCGCTCATCGTCTCGCTGATCGGTCCGTGGGGGCGCGCTCTTCGACGCGATCTCGCTTCGATGAATCGATTCACAAAGGGCGAGCTCTCCTGGCTGCGTAGTTTCGGCGCACGTGGCCATGCGTCCCTCGGGAAGTTCAACCCCGGCCAAAAGCTCAACACTTACGGGGTCGGCGCATTGCTGACGATGCTGCTCCTCACCGGGCTCATCATGCGCTTTTTTAACTTCGCCTCGGTGAGCTGGCGCACGAGCGCCACCTTCGTCCACGACTGGTTCGCGGTCTTTCTGGCCGCTTTGATCTTCGGCCACATCGTGTTCGCCCTCACTCATCCCGGAGCACTTCGCTCGATGGTGAGCGGTCGCGTCAGTCTTCGTTGGGCGAAACGTCACGCTCCGGCATGGGCGCTCGCCGCTCGAGAGGACGCAAAGGGTGCCCGAAATGGCGCCGCACAGCGAGCCGAAGTGAACGGGTCACGCACAGCTCGCGTCGTCAGTCGACAACGAACAGGAGGACAGCACCGATGAAGGGGAAAAGGATCGTGCCGTTGTTTCTCGCGGCCTCAGTCGGCATCGGCGCGGCGAGCATCGCGGCGGTGTTGCTCAGCGGGGCGGCCGTTCAACACACGACGATGACCCCGGTCAGATGGGGAAACTGACGAAGATCGACTCGAAGTCCTCCTTCACGATGGCGGTCGGGAAGCACGACTACGTCGTGAAGATCGACGACATGACGCACATTCGACTCGACGACAAGGTCGTCAAATTCACGACGCTGAAAGTCGGCGACACTGTAACGGTCAAAGGTCCGCTCGAGATGGGCGAGATCGACGCGACAAACGTCACCGCCTCGATGTGATCGATGCCGCGACGCGTTCGGCGTCGCGCCAGGTGCTCCAGCCGGCTTTGTCGGTGAGGGTCCACGGCTCGGGCAGATAAGACGTCACTTGTCGTTCTGACGCGCGATTTGCAGACAGACGACGTGATCATCCGAGCGGCTGCAGCGGGGCGCGGCGCCGGGCCCTACAGTCCAGGTTGAACCGCGCAGATCGGACGGGCGTATGGCGAGGATCACTCGTGGATTCGGCAGTCGCCGCGCCTCGCGAGACCCGCGCCTGCCACCCGGCCAATACGACGCGGGCGCGACCTGGCCGATTCTCACCGCCGAGCCGACGCCGCACCTCGACGTGACGACGTGGTCGTTTTCCACCGAGGGGCTCGTCGAACGGCCCACCCGCTGGAGCTGGGCGGAGATCCAAGCTCTTCCTTCGTCGGTTTACGAAGGAGACATCCACTGCGTGACGACTTGGTCGAAACTCGGCATGAGTTTCAAAGGGGTCTCGGTCGACACGCTCCTCGACGCGTCGGGCCTAAGTCCGAGCGCGACCCACGTGGTCGCGTTCTCGCACACCGGTTACACGACGAATCTTCCGCTCGCCGACGTGACTGGCGGGCAGGCGTGGGTGGTGTGGGAGGTCGACGGACAGCCGCTCCCGGCCGAACACGGCGGGCCGGCGCGCTTTCTGGTGCCGCACCTGTACTTCTGGAAGAGCGCGAAGTGGATCGCGGGACTGCGGCTCCTCGATCACGACGAGCCGGGCTTTTGGGAGCAGAACGGCTACCACAACCGCGGCGATCCCTGGCTCGAGCAGCGTTACTGGGGTGACTGATCTCGCCGCGGCGCAACCTGGACCGACCGGTGGATGGCAGTCGGCGACGGTCACGCGTATCCGCGTCGAGACGCCGACAGCGAAGACCTTTACCTTTCGTCTCGAGCGACCGACTCCGCATCTCGCCGGACAGCACCTCATCGTCCGGCTCAGTGCGCCGGACGGTTACAGCGCGTCGCGCTCGTATTCGATCGCGTCCGCGCCAGACGACTCGGGCGAGCTCGATCTCACGATCGAGCGCCTACCCGATGGGGAGGTCTCGCTCTTCCTGCATGACGAAGTGATCGTCGGCGACGTCATCGAGGTGCGCGGCCCGATCGGCGGGTGGTTCGTCTGGCGGGGGGACACGCCCGCCCTGCTGATCGGCGGCGGTTCGGGCATCGTGCCGCTGATGGCGATGCTGCGACTCGCGCGCCGACTCGGACGCAGTTCGAGTGCCCGTCTCCTCGTCTCAGTGCGTAGGCCCGATGACCTTTACTACGCGACCGAGCTTTCCGGTGAGGAGACCTCGGTGATCTACACGAGGGTGGGCCCGGTGGATTCGCCTCGTCCCACGGGTCGGATGACGCGAAACGACGTCGCGCCGCTCGTCGATCCCGCCGCGACGGCGTACATCTGCGGTTCGTCGCCATTTTGTGATGCTGCCTCGGAGATCGTCATCTCCTGTGGGATTGCCGTCGATCAGATCCGTGTGGAGCGCTTCGGACCGAGTGGCTGAGGCCCCGACCGATCAGCAGGGCTCCGCTACTTGCGAGCCGCGGCTACGCGACTACCTGCCGACCGGGCGTCACTCCTCGCCGCGCGGCGCATTCAGCCGGCGGCGCATCTGCTCGAGCGCCTGCAGCCGATGTTCCATTTTTTCGGGCGCCGCGGAATCGCGCGTACGGATACGACTTTCCAGTGACTCGAGCCGTTCCATTTCCTGGCGGATCAGCTCGGGTTTGTCGGTATCGGCGCTCGAATTCAACGCCCGGTGGAAGGCTTCGAACGCATCCTTCGACCGCTTGAGACCGAGGCGGGACGCGATCGCCGCGAACGAGAGCCCTGTCTTGCGCAGGGCGAGCACGTCCTCGTCGCTGTGTCGTTTTGGCGGTCGAGACGAAGGCGGTCGCTCACCGGAGCGGCCTTCGCGAGAACCTCGACGGAAGTCGGGCCTCCCTCCGGTCCTAGGCAGGACGGACGGCTCTCGCCTGGAGTCCCTTCGGTCCCTCCGTGGTCTCGAACTCCACGTGCTGACCCTCCTCGAGGCTGCGAAATCCCGTTCCCTCGATTGCGGAGTGATGGACGAACACATCCGCGCCACCGTCATCTTGCGCGATGAATCCGAAGCCTTTATCCGAGTTGAACCACTTCACGGTGCCTGTAGCCACTGGTCTTCCTTTCGATGCGCAAAATGTTCGCCGAAGGACCAAGTGGACGACGGCCGAGAATCGGCGTGCGCGCTGTGCCGATCTAGGTGATTGACGCTAGCCGATCGCGGCGACCGTTTCCCCAGGTCGAGACGTGCCTCGCGTTCCTGACCCGTCGGACCGGCACGTCGCGAAGTCGTTCCTTCGGGCGTATGGTTCGCGCGAAACGAGAAAATCGAAAGGGGAAAGGCGATGGCGGACTCCGTACGACGCGTTGAGTACTACTACGTCACCCTCCCGGACAGGCCGGGGGAGGGGGAACGCATCTTTTCGATGCTGCGCGACGGGGGTGTCAACCTTCTCGCCGTCCTCGGCTTTCCCGCTTCAGGAGGTCAGACGCAAGTCGATCTTGTGCCGGAGGACCCCGCCGCCTTGCGGGCGGCGGCAGAGACTGCAGGCTTGAGGCTCAGCGGGGCGAGACACGCGTTCCTGGTTCAAGGCGACGATCGCATCGGGGCTGTGGAAGGGACGCTCGGGAAGCTCGCCTCGGCCGGCGTGAACGTCACCGCCGATGCTGCGGTGTGCGACGGATCCGGGCACTTCGGCATGATCGTCTGGGTCGCCACCGCCGATTACGAGCGCGCCGGGGCTGCACTCGGAGCCTGATTCACGCAGCATCCAACTCGAGATCTCGTCACCGCGCCCGCCGGGTTCGAGGTGCCGAGGGAACACCCGCAAGGTTCGCGACGCCAACCGACAGCCACGTGTCTGTCGGGAAGGAAAGATTTCACGCGCCTCGACACCCAGTCGCTGAGCGGTCGCCACACGCCGGCGCGTTCAGTTTTGAACGCGCCGCCCTTCTCGTTCTGATGCGTTTGGTTGACCAGTCAGACGTTGGCCCGCGAGAGGACCGCGTCAATCTGACCGGCGGCCCCTTCGAAGCCCTCTTTCATCCCCATGCCGAGCATCGTTTCCATCTGTTCGACGCTTACGAACTGGGTCACCGCGGTCATGCGAGTGCCGGTGTCGGTGGCCTCGAAGATCACGTAGCTCGGCATCGGTTCGACACCGGGGACCGGCTCGCCATCGTCACCAGCAAGTCCGTTCGCGAATTCGAGGCGCCGAGGTTTGTCGAGCGCATCGACGCGCCACCAGCCGTGCGGGGTATCGCCCGCGGGGCCGGTCATGAAGTAGCGCGACTCGCCGCCGGCTACGAAGTCGTGACGCGTGAAGGTCGCGGGATACGTCGGAGGTCCCCACCACTGCTCGAGCTTTCGGGGGTCCTCCCACACTTCCCACACCTGGTCGGGAGTTGCGTCGAATTCGGCGACCAGGATGAGCTGCATCGCCTCGGCGTCGGTGATTGTGCTGATCACGGTCATCGTGTGTTTCCTTCCCCGCCGGCGAGGATGTCGGCGATCTGTTCGGCTCGATGTATCCAAAGCTGTTCGTAGTCAGCGAGTAGCGCCGCTGCTTTGCGCAGCGTGCCGACATTTCCGTGGACGATCTGTTCACGGCCGTGTCGCTCCTTGGCAACGAGTTCGGCTCGTTCGAGGACCGCCACGTGCTTTTGCACCGCGGCGAAGCTCATCTCGTAGTGGCGAGCGAGGGCTGACACCGACTGCTCGTTCTGGATCGCGCGGCTGAGGATGTCGCGGCGCGTCGTGTCGGCCAGCGCCTGAAAGATGCGATCGGCTTCCCCGTCGGTCCAAAGTTCTACAACCATTTGGTTGTAGATTAACTCACTGTCTCCCCAATGCAAGTGGGAGAGTTTTTCGACTGGCAGACCGCCAATATCGGCACGCGGCGTCCCGACCGCACAAGCCGGGCTAGGTTGCCGTTTCGTGCGATTTGGCTCGCATCGCGGGCTCTTCGTCGTCGCAGTCCTGGCGAGTTCTGTCGTTGGGACGCGCGCTCAGCTCGCACGCGAGCCCGTTGGCGCGTCGGCCGGACGAGTCGCCTCGATCCAGAGCATCGGCGCGGGTGCGTACAACGGCTACGCGATCCTGTCCAACGGTGAGGTCTGGGCGTGGGGCGATGACTACGAAGGTCAAACTGGTGACACGGGACCGCGAAGCGTACGCACGGTTCCGGTCGAGGTGCGTGGTCTTCCGGGCGCAGTCTTCGTCGCTGGGGGTGCGAACAGCGTCTACGCCCTCACAAGTGACGGCACGGTGTGGGCCTGGGGCGATGACAGCGAGGGTGAACTCGGTGACGTTCGATCGGCGGACGCGCAAATCCCTCGTCTGATAGCAGATCTGACCGCGGTGAGACGCATCGCCGCCGGATCGTTCTCCGCCTACGCGATCCGGAGCGAAGGCACAGCATGGGCTTGGGGCGACAATGGCTTTGGGCAGCTCGGAACCAGCTCGCCCACCGCGGATTTCAGCTTGGCAAAACAGCTCCCCCGTATCGCGGATGTCGTCGCGGTCGCAGCCGGCACGTCGGATGGGTACGCCTTGCTCGGCAATGGGACGGTCTGGGCGTGGGGCGCCGACAGTGCGCGGCAGCTTGGTGGTGGTAAGTGCGCCACCACGACCATCCCTCCCCGCGGTATCTGCCTCCCATCGAACGTCCCCCATAAGGTTCAGGATCTCTCCGACGTCGTGGCGATCGCGGCCGGTGGGAACTCGGGGTACGCGTTGCGACGCGACGGGACCGTCTGGGCTTGGGGTGACGACGAATGCGGGGAACTCGGCAATGGGGTGCGGCGCCTCGACGAGGCCGTGCCGGTCAGGGTGATCGGTCTTAGCAACGTGGACGCGATCGCAGCCGGCGCCTGCTCGGCCTACGCCTTGCTGCGCAACGGCACCGTGTGGGCCTGGGGAAACGGCGAGTACGGAGAGCTGGGTGACGGCGAGTACTCGACGCGCAGCGTTCCGGTTCAAGTGAAGGGCCTGTCCGACGTGGAACAGGTTGCCGCAGGAGGCGCCATGGCGTACGCGCTCGAACGCAACGGGAGTCTTTGGGCGTGGGGTGACGACGCCTATGGGCAGCTCGGTAACGACTCGCTGTTCAGCCGAGACCTTCCGGTTCGGGTGCTCGGACTCCCGGGGTCGACCAGATCAAGCTAAACGCAGCTCATCGCGTCGCTGCTCGGACATTGCAAGGTCATTCGGTGTGGGTGCGGTCGATGCCGGTCACACCGTCGATCAGTCCTCACTGGTGATTCGTCGTGCGTCTCGACCTGACGACGCGTCCTCATGGCGTCGCATCACGGATGATCTCCAAGGACGTGTCGGAGATCGCGACGCGATCGCTCGATCTGTTTTCGCACCGTTGATTCTGCGATCCCAAGCGACCGCGCGGCGTCTTTCGTCGAAACGCTCGCGACGAGACAGAGCACGGCGCATCGCCTCTGCGCTGGCGGCATCGCTTGGAGAGCTCGTTCGACGGCGAGCGATACGGTCACCTCGGTCGCGATATCCGGCGTCGTGGATTCGTCGGTGACGAGGTACTCGCGGTAGCGGCGTCGTCGCAGATGGCGGAAGGCGACCCGGTAGACGTAGCCCGCAGGGTTCGTGCCGCGCCGGACGCGCTGCCAGCGCGCAAGGGTTCGCGAGAAGGCCTCCTGAGCGACGTCCTCGGCAGTTTCCCGATTGGCGCCGCTCAGTTCGAGCGCGCGGACAAGGCGTGGGTAGTGCTGCTCGTAGAGCGCGACGAAGCCCTCGTCAACGCCGGTGGAACTCGGAAGGTCGACGCCTTGCGGTCCGTCATTTGCCTCAGTTCCGGGACCTTGATCGTCGCCAGGCGGGACTTCATCCACAACGGATAGATGAGCACGGTCCGCACCGATCGGCTCACCCGAGGCGAGGTTCACCTCGACGTCGTGCTCGAGCCGCCATTGGCTGCGGCCGAGTTCGGCTCGACAGCAATCGGCGAGAGGCACTGCTCAGGTTCGGCGATCGCGTCGTCACTCGAAACGGTTGCCTTACTTATGACGTTTCCGGAGGCATCGAACGCCGTGAGAGTCGCCGGGAGCGGCGCACCCCCGTCGTCGACGAGCACCGCCCAGCCATCGTTCACGGTCATCTGATCCGAAGAGCCATCAGCAAAGCCCGCCTGAACGCTGTTCACATTTGGCGAGACGTAGACGGCGAGCACCTCGATCGGTGAGGATTCGGCGACGCCGACGACGGAGCTGTCGATGAGATCGAAGGGCTGATCGGCACTCGAAACGACGATGCCCGGGAGCGGAACGGTGACCTCGCCGATCGCACCGGGATTCGACACCTCGACGACCAGCGCCTGGCTCTCGTCGCACGATTCGATCACCGGAAGGGCGGTCCCAGTCGAACCCTCACCCGAACCCGTCGACGAGTTCGGTGCTGTGGTCGTCGTCGACGAGGACGAAGGAGCAACCGTCGACCCGGTCGCAGCGCTCCCCGAGGACGAGATGAGCGGTTCTGGCTGCGGGGTCATTGTTTCGGTGAATGCCCGGACGGTGACGTCGCCGACGGTTCGAATGAACAGACGGTTCAGGGGACCACCCGGAGAGTAGAGGTATCCCGGACAGCCGTTGACCGTGCAAAAGGCGGGCGCGGCGGCCGAGCTCCTCGACGAAGCGGATCCAGCGGCAGGAGAGGCCGCCTTTGAATTTGTCTCAGACGCGGTCGACCAACGGAGTCCCTTCGGCGCTGTGCCGGGAGCCCGGTGTTGCTTGGTCCACGCAGTGCCACCAACAGCGAGGTTGCGAATGGTCGAGGCATTGCTCGATCTGGAAGCCGAATTGGAACCGGAGTTCGCGCCGGTGATCCCCGCGAAGCTCGCCGCGGCGAGTGCCAGCATGATCGCGGTCGCGGTGACGACCTTCAACCTTCGCTCCCGATAACGCTGCGAACGAGACACGATCGAGCGAAGAGTCGCGTTCGACGCAGGGACATCGGAGTGATCGAGCAAGTGTGAGAGCTCTCTGTCTTCGGGTGTCATTGCGCTCAGCTCCTGAGTTCGTAGACGACGTCGACTTGAACCGACAGCTGTTCGCTCCCGGGCTGAAGCGGGACAGCGGACTTCGCGAACGCCGCCGCGGTGCCGGCGAAGATCGGCGGGGGTGGCGTACTCGCCTGTTCATGGTCGGTGATCTTCATGATGGGACCGAGTGCACACCCGCCAGCCGAGGCGAGATCCGAAGCTTCCCGCTTCGCGTTCGCCATCGCCTCGGTTCTCGCGACCTTGGCCAATGCCGAGCTATCGGAGATCGAAAACGAGATGCCCTCGATCTCGGTGGCGTTGCCGACAGCGTCTGCGGCATCGTCGATGACCGCTCCCGCCCGCGCGAGGTCGTGCATCGTGACGGCGAGGTCGTCCTCAGCGCTGAACCCGGTCACGTAGCCGCTCGAGTCGTAGTTAGGCGAGAGGTTGAGGCCCGTCGTCTGCAGGTCCTCCGGTGTCACTCCCGAACGACGCAATACCACTTGCAGGGCGGTCATCTTGGCGTTGTTCGTTTCGAGTGCCGCCTCGGCGGTGGGTTCGATCGTGGACACCGCGATCTGCATCGTCAACGTGTCAGGCGTACCCCTCGCCACACCCGTTCCCGTGACGTCGATGGTCGCATCTGTCGCAACCGCCTGGCGACTGCTTGCCGCCGACGTGTTTGCGAGAAACAATCCGCCGAACGTGCCACCGATGACGACCGCGGCTCCGACAATCAACGCCGCGGGACTGGTGAGGTCTCTTCGGATGGCGTGGCCCATGGTGAACTGAGCTCCCTCGGTCGAGAAATGTTCGTCCACTCCTTATAAAGCCCCGAGAGCCAGCTTTCGCGTACTCGGAAACGCGGAACGCACGGTTCGCGCCACCAGTGACCGCTATGGACACCTGGCCCTCTCCTTCCTCCCGAGTTTCGAAGCGACCCCGGATCTCAGGAATGCCGAGTAGAACCGCGAGATCCTGAAACGGCGTATCTCTGGAAAACGCCGTGTCCGAGTGGGACTCGCTACTGTCAACGCGCGCTGATTGGGGGCGAGAGATGCGCTGTCCAGCTTGTGGCGCCGACAATTCTGACTCGGTTCGCTTCTGTGAGGATTGCGGCTCGTCTCTCACCCTCGCCTGCTCGAACTGCGGGGCGTCAGCGACGCCAGGCAAGAGGTTCTGCGGGCAGTGTGGCAGCGTGATCGCCGCCCCTCCCGTCTCAGTCCCCGACGAACCGGTCACCGCCTCAGTCGCTGAACGTCGCCTCGTTTCTGTTCTCTTTGCTGATCTCGTCGGCTTCACCAGCCTTTCGGAGACCCGCGACGCAGAAGAGGTCCGCGACCTCCTCTCGCGCTTTTCTGAGATCTGTCGCGTCGCTGTCGAGCGGTACGGAGGGATCGTCGAGAACTTCATCGGCGACGCGGTGTTGGCGGTCTGGGGTTCACCGACGGCCCATGAAGACGACGCCGAACGGGCGGTACGTTGCGGACTCGAACTTGTAGAGGCGATCGCCGGCCTCGGTAGCGAAGTGAACGCGCCGGGACTTTCCGCCCGCGCCGGCGTGCTCAGCGGCGAGGCCGCCGTCACCTTCGGGACGACGGGAGAGCGAATGATCGCTGGCGACTTGGTGAACACCGCCTCGCGGTTGCAAAACGCAGCCCTGCCGCGCACGGTCTACGTCGGCGAAGCGACCTATCACGCGGCGAATCAAGCAATTGCGTTCGCCGAAGTCGGTGAGCTCACCTTGAAGGGAAAGGATGAACCGGTCCGTGCCTGGCGGGCGCTACGAGTCGTCGCACAGCGGAAAGGTGTCGGCCGCACCGAGGGCATCGAGGCGCCCTTCGTCGGACGCGACGAGGAGCTGCGGGCTCTGAAAGAGGCTCTGGACGCCCTGTCACGCGAGCGAAGGGCGCGGCTCATTTCGGTGACTGGGATCCCCGGCATCGGAAAGAGCCGGCTTGCGTGGGAATTCAAGAAGTACGTCGACGGGCTTGTCGAGACGATCTACTGGCACCACGGTCGCAGCCCCGCGTACGGCGAAGGAATCAGCTTCTGGGCGTTGTCTGAGATGGTGCGGATGCGCGCTTCGATCAGCGATGACGAGGACGCCTCATCTGCACGACAGAAGCTCGCCGCGACGCTGTCGGAGTTCGTGCTCGACACCGATGAGCGGGGCTGGATCGAGCCCCGCCTCTCCCACCTGCTCGGGATCGGCGAGGCGTCGCCCGGACATCGCGACGAGACCTTTTCCGCCTGGCGCAGCTTCTTCGAGCACATCGCCCGGGACGCCCCCGTCGTCATGGTCTTCGAAGACCTCCAATGGGCCGATCCCGGTCTCATCGACTTCATCGAGTCCATCCTCGAGTGGTCGCGGTCCCAACCGATCCTTGTCCTCTGCCTCGCGCGGCCAGAGCTTTTTGAACGCCGGCCAAGTTGGGGGGCGGGCCAGCGCGCATTTACGTCCATCCACCTCGATCCGCTGTCTCGAGATGCGATGCACCAGCTCCTTTCGGGGCTCGTGCGCGATCTTCCCGCGCAGCTATCCGATCGCATCCTCGAACGAGCAGAAGGCGTGCCGCTCTACGCCGTCGAGATCGTCCGGATGCTCTCTGGAAAGGGTCTCCTTGTCGAACGAGACGGCGCGTACGAAGCCTCTGAGGAGCTCTCAGATTTCGAGGTACCGGACAGTCTGCATTCACTGATCGCGTCGAGACTCGATTCTCTTCCGACAGAGGAGCGAGCCCTCCTTCAAGACGCCGCGGTTCTCGGCAAGAGCTTCACGACGGAGGCGCTTTCGGTTCTCACAGGGACGAGCCCGAACGAGCTAGAGATGCCGCTGCGCGATCTCGTTCGAAAAGAGCTGCTGCTCGTCGACAACGACCCCAGATCGCCCGAGCGCGGCCAGTACGGCTTCCTCCAAGGGCTCATCCGCGAGGTCGCTCACAGCACGATCGGAAGGAAGGAGCGGCGCGCAAAACACCTTGCCGCCGCGCATCACTTCGAGTCTCTCGCAGATGACGAACTCTCGGGTGTTGTCGCGGCGCACTACCTCGAGGCGTACGAGGCGTCTCCTGACGGTCCTGAGCGCGAGGCGCTCGGAGCGAGAGCTCGCGACACTTTGACCGACGCTGGCCGCCGTGCGATGTCACTCGGTTCACCCGAGCAAGCGCTGTCGTACTTCGAACAGTCGCTCGGCATCGCCGCACCCGGTATCGAGCGCGCCGAACTCTGGGAGCTCGCCGGAGAGGCAGCCGATCTCGCCGCTTCTTTTGAGCAGGCCCTTTCGCACCTCGAGCACGCGATCGTTTATCACGAGCGCGCCGGTGACCGAACCGCCGTGGGCCGAGCCGTAGCGCTTTGGGCGCGGAGCATGGGCATCGGTCTCAATCGGTACTCCGAGGCGACCGATCGAGCCGAGCGTGCCTATGCGGGTCTTGCTGAAGACGCCACGACGCGCGTGCGTGGCGACCTCGCCGCGACCTTGGCGATCATGTACCGGCTCTCTGGTCAGCCGCAGCGAGCACTCGAGTGGGCGGAGGCTGCACTCATCCCGCTGGAGCAAACAGATGACCGAGAAGTGCTCGCCCGCGGGCTACGGGCGAAGGCGGGGGCATTATTCGATCTCGGGCGGCACCAAGAAGCGATCGTGCTCTCCCGCGGCGTCGTCGCGATCTCCGAAGTCTCCGGACTGCTGGCCGAGCAGGCTTCAGAACTGATGGGCCTCAGTCTCTACCTCCTTGATGACGATCCACGAGAGTCGCTCGCCGCGCTGATGCGCGCCGTCGAGGTGGCGCGGCGAGCAGGGGCCCGAAACTCCGAGACGACGAGCCTGTTGAACGCCGCTGAAGGCGCTGTCTTCCTTGGCGAACTGAACGAAGCGGAGATAATCCTCGCTGAGCTCGACGAGCGAGACCTCCCGAGAGGTCGATCGATGTTTCGATCGATGATCCAAGGCATGGTGCGCACTTTTCGAGGCGATATTGCCGGCGGAATCGCGGTCTTCGACGAATTGGCTGAAGCGGTCGCCTCGAGTGAGTTTGTCCACACCCGCGCCACGTATTTGGAGACCCGCGCGCTCGTCAGTTTGCTTGCCGGCGACCTTGAATCGTCGTGCGAACAAGCGGTTATGGCGGTGGCGGCTGACCCCGAGGGCATCAACAGTCCGAATGCGCTCGCAGTTCAAGCCCACGCAGCTCTTTGGCTCTATGACCCGGCGCGAGCGACGTTGGCGCTTACGGGAATGCGCGGATTCAGAGGTCGATGGATGGCGGCGACGCGCGCCACGACCGAGGCCGGGCTCGCTGCCTTGCGAAGCGAGCTCGACGACGCAGCCGCGATGTACGAGCGCGCGCGTCGCTCGTGGAGCGATCTCCGGTCGCCGCTGGACCTGGCTCTCTGTGACCTTGACACGGCCCTATTGCTCGGCTCCCATACAGCAGGCGTAAATGCTGCAAAGGAGGCGAGGAAGCGGCTTACCGAGATCGGGGCCGTAACGCTGCTTCGGCGTCTTGACGAGAACGATCGCCGGCACTCATCCGACGTGACGAATGCGGGTGACCGACTGACTTGACCGCGCCTTGCTTAGCGCGGACGACCAGAACTTCCCCTCAATTCTCATCGGTCGACACCGTGTGAAGCCGGCTCGCGCCGTTCGGTGGGCGAATCGGCGTCGAGCACGAAGGGCCGTACGAAGCGTCCCCCCAGGTTCGCGTTCTTCGCCTTGGCTGCCCACAACTGTTACGAAGGCGGCGTGGCACGTATGTGGCACGAATAGATCTCGACGCGACGAGAGGGCTCCTGGAGCCCTCTTTCTATCCATTGAGCTGCCATTTCTCGGAACGGACGAAATTCGCTGTAAGGATCAACCGTATTGATAGAAGCCGACATCAGATGATCCTCACCTTTTCAAGATGATGCCCCTTATCGATGTGACCTTGTTGTCTTGCGTGCAACGATGAGAACGTGAAGCTGCGTCGATTTGTCCCCGCCGCCATAGCTGTGGCGCTCACGCTCGTGTTTGCGATTGCGATCCGGGCGTACGCGGCTCAGGTGTTCGTTGTCCCCTCCGGGTCGATGTCACCGACCTTGCAGGCGGGAGACCGAATCCTCGTTAACAAAATCGTGGGTCCGATCCATCTCGGCGACATCGTCGTCTTCCACCGCGTAGCTGCCGACACAGACCACCAGTTCGCAGACCTCGTTAAGCGGGTGATCGGTTTGCCGGGTCAGACGATCTCGTCCGTTGGCGACACCGTGCTGATCAATGGAAGGCCGATCAAACAATCCTGGTTGCCAAAGCTCGAAGGACTCTGTGCCGAGCGCGCGCTCGACATCACACCGCAGCGAGTTCGCGCAGGTCAATACTTCGTGATGGGTGACTGCCGGGGCGATTCAAGCGATAGTCGTTCATGGGGAACGGTTCCGGCAGGCAACGTCATCGGAAAGGTCGTCGTAATCATCTGGCGACACGGTCATCCCTGGATGCACTGGTTCTAGCCGACTCGGCCAGCGTCTGAGATCGCCGATGGACGAAAGCTGATTCTCGGATCGTCTAATCAAGCGCCGAAAGGCACGACTAGCTGGCCGACGAATGGGAATACGGAGTAGCGATCGAGCGTCACGACGGACCGTCGCGACCGTTCCCAGGGACGATGTCCGAAGACGGACGCCCGGTTCGGATTCCGCTCAAACGCAAGCGCGCCAAGCTCGTGCTCCACTCGGAATGAAACGGTGCACGAAGTGCGAGATGGTGCTTCCCCTCGATGAATTCGGCAGCCACAAGGAGAAGCCCGATGGACTCACGAGCCAGTGCAAGAGCTGCCGGCAGAAGCGAATGCGAGCGAAGCCTCAGATTTCAAACAAGTCCGTCACAGAGCCGTCGCGACCTAACCCATTGACTCCTTGACGTAGATTCGCTGCCCGGCCGTTGAACGTATCTCCGGTTCGGACAAGGTAGTTACCCATCGATCCGAGGAACTTGAACTGACCTGAGATTGAATGATGTCGTGATCGAAGCGCGCGCATTTAGTGGCGTCAAAACACTTTGGAAGTGGGTTAACCGATCGCGTATCGATTCGGCGCTGTTTACCTCCTGCCGGACGTGAGGAACCGTGAACTTTGTTGATGATGGGGGAGTCGTAGATGCCGTCGATCGTCTGTGGCGTCCGTGATACTTATGCACGGTGACTCGGTCTCGATCGTCAGCTTCCTCAGGTTCTCCGTACGAATCGTCGATCGGCTTCAGTCGTGCCGTTCGTGTCGGTAACCGGATCGTCGTTTCTGGAACCGCACCGATTTGGCCGTCTGGCGAGTGTCCGGGCGACGTCTCAGTGCAAACCCGACGCTGCTTCGAGATCATCAACGACGCTCTCAATCAGCTCGGCGCCGAACTCAGCGACGTAATCAGAACCCGGATGTATTTGACGTCGGCAGCCGATGCCGACGCCGTCGGACAAGTGCACGGGGGGATCTTTAATGAAGTGCGGCCAGCGGCGAGCATGATCGTCGTTGCGGCGCTGCTCGACCCTCGCTGGAAGATTGAAATCGAGGCCGAAGCCGTAATTAGCGGTTAACGGAGTGGGATCCGGATGCTGGCGACTTCGTACGAATGACATTGCACGCTGCCGATCCTCTGCCGTCTGATCGGATTCGTTCGGAAACGGAGGAGCGTGCGAGTGCTGCGGCAGCGCCGAGGAAAGTGGCTTCGTCGTGCTCAATCAACTCGTCTCTGGGCGAAACGTCCAGGTGAAGGCGTCAATCAGTGCGTCCAACCCGTCCCACTCAAGTAACGACGTGGAGTCGCCGTTAGTCACAGATAGTGCTACTTAGGCCACGGAAAGTGGCCGCGGACTGGGCGCCGTCAAGAGGAGCCGACCGGATGGGCGAAGGATTGAGCCTGCAAGAAGCAATCCGGGACCACAACGATCCCATGCTCGTCATAGGGCGGATCGTCGAAGAGGCGCTCCGCTTGATCCCCCGTGCCAGCGGATCGGTCATTGAACTCGCCAACGGAAACGACCTCGATTGCGTGTGCGGAGCGGGCACGATGGCGACGGCGGTCGGATTACGGCTCCGAATTGATGGAAGCCTTTCCGGACTCGCCTTTAGCACCGGTGCAACGCTTCGTGGCGACGATTCGGAAACGGATCCGAGAGTGGATCGTGACGCATGTCGACTGGTCGGAGCTGCGTCGCAGGTTTGTGTGCCGTTGCGGCGTGGGAATGACGCCATCGGAGTCTTCTCGGTGATCTCCTCATCCCCAAGAGCGTTCAACGACCGTGACGTCGCCACGCTCACCGGACTTGCGGAGTTCATCACGACTGCGATCACGACCGCCTCAGAAATGAGCAAGGTCAGTGGCGCACTACTCGTAGGGGGTGGCGAAAGTGCCGCCCCGGACAGCCTCGAGATGTCGACGTTCGTCGCCAACGTGTTGCATCCCGGTGTCGCCAGTGACTTCGAAGCCGCTCTGAGAGTCGAGCGAGTCCTTGCGACACGTGATTTCACGGTTGTCTTCCAGCCGGTCATAGACCTGCGATCTGACCAACTGGTCGGTGTCGAGGCGCTTGCCAGATTCCTTTCCGGTCCCTACCGGCCGCCAGACGAATGGTTCGCCGAGGCACACCGGGTCGGCAAGGGCGTCGAATTGGAGCACGCAGCTATCAGTGCAGCACTGAGCAGCGCAGACAAGTTGCCAACTCAGAGTTATGTCGCCATCAACGTCGGTCCTCAGGCGCTGCAGAGCGCAGAGCTGCCACGGGTTCTCGACTCATTCGATGCTCGTCGCATCGTTATAGAACTCACGGAACACGTCGAGATCGACGATTACCCGGAAATGCGAAGAGTGTTGATGACCATCCGTGAGCGTGGAGTTCGACTGGCGATCGACGACACCGGATCCGGCGTGTCGAGTCTGTCTCACATCGTGAAGCTCGCACCCGACATCATCAAGGTCGACAAGGAGCTGATCGGAGGGATCGATTTCGACCCCGTCCGTCGAAGCCTTGTCGCTGCGGTCGTCGCTTTCGCTCCCGAACTCGGAGCCAAGATCGTCGCCGAGGGAATCGAGACCGAGGCCGAACTCAGCACGCTTCGTCAGCTAAAAGTCGATTATGGCCAGGGTTACTTCCTTGGTCGACCCGGACCTCTGGAGATGTTGAGCACATACCACGCATACGTGAACGAGCAAGTGCGATCGAATTCTTAGCTCGTTCAGGATCGCTGCGGCATGCCAGGGATCCCGATCTGCAACGGGCACACGTCGGGAGGTGGCGTAGCTCCTGGCGGACCAACTGCTATTTCAGGTGATGCTCGAAGAAGTTCCTCGACCGAGCTGAGGTCGTGATCCGGATCTCAACTGCTGTACTTCACGACTGCGCAGCGCCGTTCGAACAACGCCAGCAGACACAGCGGCGAGTGCCGACGTGACGAGTGGAGCGATGACTCTGAGAGCCAAGCGAAACGCAGGATGAAGGTTTCGATTTCGTCGGATTACGACCCGTTCAACGATCTGCCATGCGGCTGTGCCGCTCAATTCGCCAGCCGGACCCGTAATCTGCCACCGACTTCGGCAGCTGATGGTTCGTATAGGCATCGTTCGCCTCGTAATTCGTTGCAACATCAAGCGGACTTCTTCTCGCTGGTTTTCGGGATGATCGTGAGAGATCCCGCAGCGGGAACGAACGACGATTCGGTTCCGTCGTCCCATTTCACTCGCGCGAGTGAGCCTCGGGTGGCGATGACCACCCCAGAGCGGGGCGGGGTTCCGACCTTTTCGGACTCGACGACGATGTGGTCTTTGATCTTGACCATTTGCACCTCCAGCGGCGCTACTCACTAGCCGGGTTCGATCACGCTTCATTTGTTCAGACCGAAACCTTGCGTAATCGAAAACAATTACTGCGGCTCGTCGGGTCGATGACGAGTGCTGATCGACCACCTCGAGCGTCCGTTGCCGTGTGGGTTGTGGACCTCTTTGACTTCGAGCGGCGGCGCGCCGAAGAATGCGGGTTTACCCGGTTGCTCGGGCGACGACGATCCGAGCGATTCGTGGAACGCGTCATGTACCGCTTTCGAATCCTCGACGACGAGGCTGCCGCAGCTCTCACAGATCTGGAATTGAGACCCGAGTACTGGACGGTATGTCATCGCCACGGGCACGCTACCTGCTAAGCGGATCTGTCCCTTCCGCAGGCAGCGGGGGACCTTCGGCCCTGTTCTGAGGCGGGTGAGATGTCACCATCGCGTGATGGTCACGGGGGACCAGGGGGACAAACCGCGCGGAAAACAAGAACGCATCTTTATCCAGGACTTCGTCGATCTAGCACGCCCATTCGAACAGGTTCAGGAGCGATTTCTTGGAGACGGCAGTTGGCTCACGCCGCTCGCGAGCGCAGCCGAAGAAGACGGCGAGTCTCTTCGCATGCGGATCTCGCTTCGCATGCGGATTGGACCGACGTGGGCAGGTGGTCGGGCGACCCGCTCGGTGCGAGTTGTCCTTCGACCAGCTTGGGACCGTGGCGACGCGCTCATCGTTCCACTCGCTTGGGAGGTCATCGGTCTTCATTCGATGATCCCGTCGCTCGATGGCAACGTGGAGCTTGCCCCTCTTGGTCCGGATCACTGCCGGATCACCCTTTCGGCCTCGTATGTGCCACCGTTCGGCGAACTCGGGGTTCGTCTCGATCACGCACTCATGCGTCACGTCGCCGCCTCGACCGTTCGCTCCTTCCTTGCCCGCGTGGCGGCGAGCATTCAAGATCAAGAGGAAGGGTCTTCGTCGACGCCCGGACGCGGCGGGCAGCTTTTTTGCTGACCAGCCCCGCGCTTTGTAGAACCCCGTAAATCTTGACGATTACTTGATCTCAATTACTTGAACTGGATTACTCGGGGTTCAAGAACTTCGAGGGATCCAAGCGACGGCACCCCTATCGTCCCACCAGATTCGACTTCATTTGCCGTGCGAAGATGTCATTTGCGGACGGAAGGAGCAGTTGCCGAAACCGCGCACCGCTTCGAGGTGGGCATGTTCTCAGACGCACTTATCGGCGTAGGTGTGGCCATTGCGATTGGCGTCCCTTTGTGGGCAATCATCGACGCTGCTCGTCGCCCTGCCCGCTCGTTCTTGCGAATCGGCAAGAGCAAGACCAGATGGATCGCAGGCATTGCGGCGCTGGGCATTTTCTTCAACCCGGGCGGAATCGTGGCGAGCATTGTCTATCTGACGGCTGTACCCCCCGAACTCAGAAGAGGAGGCGCTGCAGCACTCGATCTTGGCCCTCGGCTACACGAGTTGGATGCACACCACTCGTCGAACGACCTTGCTTCCGACGCGGACCGAGAGCGGGTAACGCTGGAATTGCGCGATCACTTTGCCACTGGGAGGCTGAACCTTGACGATCTCAATGAGCGTTTGGAGAAAGCCCTACGTGCGAGGACGAAAGGTGATCTGTCGATGATCACCAGGGACTTGCCCAGTAGCTGAGCGGGAAGCAAGAGACCGCAGGGTACTGACTGCGGTCGCGCAGGACCACCTTTCCGCATGGCGGTGCACGGTGTGCTCGATCGGCCTTGCTTAATCGAACTCAAGCACTGCGTACCAACGAGGGACCACGAGCTGCTTCTTCTCGCACTACTTCCTCGTTGGAGGACCTTCGCCTCTTACCTTCCTTGAGCCCCAGCACTAGCCCGTAACCGAGAGGTTTCTCACCTCCTCACTTCTATCTGGGGTGCTGGTCCAGGCGCATTATTCGCGCGGAAGGGAGGTGAAACGATGAAATACATCACGTTGCTGAACCTGACACCGAAGGGCCGCGAGCACTTGCCCGAGGCCAAGGACATTCTCATCAAGATGACCGGAGTCGCCGAGCAATTCGGTGGCAAGGTCGAGTCAGTGTGGGCGACCGTCGGCCACTACGACTTCATTGCCGTGGCCGAGTACACGACCCCAGAGAACGCCTTCAGGGCGCGGGTCAAGCTGGCGGAGCTCGGATACTTCTTGCTCGAGGGCCTGGAGGCCTTCGACATGGAGTTCTTCCTCACAACCGTCTGACGTATCTTTTGCGCCGCGCCACCTCCAGTTTGGGGGTGGCGCGCAGCAATAAGAAGAAGAACTCGTATATATCTGCACAAGTACGTAGGGCAAACTGGGTCGCGCCAGTGCGCGCCCAACTCTTGCCGAGGGTTCGATCAAGCCGTGCGTCGGTCCGTTCGAGAGTCGTTCTGTAGCGTCTCGGATATGTGATTCGGAATCGATCTCGCTCAGCAGAGAGTGGAGTGGGACGAGCCTCCTCGCTTCGTCCTTATTTCGGTTCGGTGCACGCGCCGTTACTCTCACAAGGTGATCGCGGAAAGAGCCGACGGGGTCGACGAACGGAGGACGAGATGCGACAAAGCCTGCTGCACATGAGGCTTCCGAGGTGGGTGATGACGATTACGTTGGGTGGTGCGCTCGTCATCGCGCCCGTCGGACTTGTCGTCGGCAACACCGCGGGAGCCAGCTTGCGAGCGGCGATCGCGCGAAGTGTCGCGACGAACACCATCGTCGTCACCGGCAAATATGCCGGCACATTGAAGCTCGAAAACCCCGCGAAGGACTGCCACGAACTCTTCGACGGGTACAAGGGTGAGGACATTGTCAACTTGTACTACTTCGGCAAGCTCGCGGGGCTCAGCTACGGCGAATGGAGTTTCATCGCCGGGGAAAAGGGAAGCGGGACCTTCTCGCAGAGCGACATTCCCGAGTCGAAAGCAGCCATTCTCTCTCCCTTCAATCCGAAGAAGGTGTTGATCAACGCGAATTCCTTCTACGCGACCTCCGGAAAGATCTCGATCGGGGGGAAGACCGGCGCGTTCAGCTTCAAGATGACATGGTCGGACGGCACCACGGTCGCACGCTCGAGCGCTAGCACGATGACAGGCAGCTGGAGCTGTCCCACCGTGTTGAAGGTCTAAGACGCCTCCGCGCCTAATAGAACCCAATTAGGACGCCCCGCAACACAGTGCGGCACTGCAGTTCATGGACCCTGGAAGGAGGACTTCGTCGCCTAAGAGCGCGCGCCGATAGGCACTCAGTTATCGCCCGAAAAAGCATCCACCGGTCGTTGTGGAGGCCCGAGAAGGATCTCGGGTGCACCCAACCAACAACGAACCGGTGGAGGTCCCCATCATGCTCGCGTTGCAACCACGCGTGGTCGATGCTGTCTTCTCGGCGCTCGAAGGACGCATCCCGAGGATGGTGGATCACCATCCGCTCGGCTGTCATCGTGTCCGCACAAGCGACCGCAAATGCTTCTTCGGCATGCTCGTCCGGCTCGTCACGGGCTGTTCCTGGGACGTTGCCGGACGGATCACGAACACCTCGGAGTCGACACTTCGACGTCGGCGCGACGAGTGGATGAAAGCGGGCGTGTTCGGGTCCCTCGTCGAAGAGGCGATCGCCGGCTACGACAAGATTGTCGGCCTCGAGCTCTCCGATCTCTCAGTCGACGGCTCCCAGCACAAGGCGCCCTTCGGCGGGGAGGCGACCGGTCCGAGCCCTGTTGACCGGGGAAAACGCGGCTGGAAGTGGTCGATCGCCACCGATGCCAACGGCATCCCCGTCGCTTGGGTTCCCGCTTCGGCGAACGCCAACGACTGCATGCTGTTCTCCCCGACACTCGATGCCCTGGAAGCGCGCGGGCTGCTAAGTGACGTCGACGTCGTCCACCTCGACCGGGGTTATGACTTCGACCGCGTCCGGGACGACTGTGCTGCTCGCCGGCTCGGTTCGGTGATCCCAAAGATCCGACCGCACGGGCCAAAGCACACAAAGCTAAAGAAGCGCCAGGTCGTGCTCGGTCAACGCTGGCCCGTCGAGCGGACCAACTCCTGGCTCTCGAACTTCGGACAGCTACGTCGCAACACCGACCGCTACTCGATCCACCGGGTCGCAGCCCTCGACCTCGCGATCGTCCTCATCCTCACCGTGAAGCTCGTGAAGTGGGCGGATCGCTGGAACGGCTGACCGTGCCTATCGGCGCGCGCTCTAAGTCCTCGCGGTCGAGCGTGCCGTAAAGGAAATTGCAATTCAGAGACTGCCCCGTCAGTTCCGGCGGGGCCGTTTCCCGTTCTCCCGAGAGTTTCCGCGATGGCCGTCGATCTGCTCGGCTCGCGGACCATCCGGGGCGCTGACGATCCCGGCCGCGCGATAGTGGCCGCAGCGCGCGCCAGCGCTCACAACGAGGAGGCCGTGATGGCAGTCGGAGTCCAAATTGACTTCAAGGGTGGCACGACTCTCGAGCAGTACGACCAGGTCGTCAAGAAGATGGGGTTCACGCCTGGCGGACCCGGCGCACCGGGGTTGCTGTTCCACTGGGTGACCAAGACGGACAACGGCATCCGCGTCACCGACGTGTGGGAGTCGCGCGAAACGTTCGAGAAGTTCGCGGCGGAGAAGATCGGTCCCATCACCCAGGAGGTCGGCGTACCCGGCCCACCCGAGATGCAGTTCTTCGAGGTGCACAACTACCTGACGAGCGGCTGAGGAGTAGCGGACGGACGCCTCGCACGCTCTACCGATTCGCCGAGCCCTAATTCAGAGGCGATTTAGGCCCACTGGCATGGTTATTTTCTGGAGCGGACGACGGGACTCGAACCCGCGACCCTCACCTTGGCAAGGCGAGGGAGAAAGTCCAGGCAGATGCCTATAAATCGCTGACGTGCGCTCCTGCTCGTCGGTTCGTCCATTGCGTCCATCTGATTCGGGCCCGTCGTATCGTGCTCTACCACGGCCAGCAACTGACGCGGGTGACTTTTGCTCGGCACCGTGATGACGAGCCGCCGAGGACCTTCATGTAGGCGTCATGTTCGCGGACCATCGTTAACTCGATCGTCTGTCTAGAGAGGCACGATGGAACACATCCTGGCAACTTGGGGCTATCTCGCGCTCTTCGGCATCGCGGCGCTCGCGGCACTCGGCATACCAGTTGGCTCCGAGATCGCCATCGGCTACGCCGGGGTGCTCGCCAGCGGTCAAGTGGTCACCGGTCACCACGACCGCCTTCAGCTGGTGCTGGTCATCCTCGTTGCAGCCATCGGTGAGGTCACGGGATCGTCCGTCGGGTACGCGATCGGTCGCTACGGAGGTCGCAATCTCGTCGATCGGGTCGGCAAGTACGTCCTTCTCACCCATAAGGACCTCGATCGCGCCGAGGGATGGTTCGCTCGCCGAGGAGAACCGCTGGTCTTCTTCGGTCGCTTCATACCGTTCGTACGGTCGTTCATCTCGATCGCTGCGGGGATCGGCGAGATGTCGCTCGCGAAATTCGTGACCTTTACCCTGGCCGCCTGCACCATCTGGTGCGGAGGGCTCGCGAGCATCGGATTCGCGCTCGGTTCGAGCTGGCACCGCATCGTCACGGACTTCAGTTACGTCGGCTATCTCGCCGTCGGAGTGGTCGTCGTCATCGGGATTGTGTTCATCGTCCACCGACTACGACAGCTCAAGCTCGAGCGCATCGCTTTGCAGGATGAGCTGGGCTGAGGCTGCGACACTATTTGTTATGCGGGTGCTTGTAGCCGAGGATGATGCCAGCCTGCGAGACGTGCTCGAACGTGGGCTTCGCGAAGCCGGCTACGTCGTCGATGCCGTTACGAACGGCGAAGATGCCCGCAAGTACCTACGCGCCTATGAATACTGTGTTGGCGTTCTCGACTGGCGCATGCCGGGAGCTTCCGGACTCGAGATCATCATTTGGGCACGCCGGCAGGGTATCCGCACTCCGTTCCTCATGCTCACGGCAAAAGACGCCCCTCCTGACCGCATCCGGGCCCTCGACGAGGGCGCAGATGACTACCTGATCAAGCCGTTCGACTACGGCGAACTGCTGGCCCGCCTTCGCGCCTTGCTCCGCCGACCAAGCGGCGACCGCAATCCTCTCCTCCGGTGTGGATCGCTCAGTATCGACCCAGCCACCCGAGAGGTGCTCGTAGGCGGTGCACCCGCGGAGCTCACTCCCCGGGAGTTCGCCATCATCGAGCTGCTCCTCAGAAAGAGTCCGGCGGTCGTTCAACGCAGCACGATCGCGCTCCAAGCATGGCCCGAAGAGGCCGACGCCGTCGGCTCGAACACGATCGACGTACACATCGCCCGTCTTCGAGCCAAGCTCGCCCGCTGCGACGCGAGGATCGAGACGCTGCGGGGCGCGGGATACCGCTTGGTGGCTTCGTGAACGCAGAGAAGCTCGGATCTGGCGTTTCGAGCGGACGCGTTCGCCTCCACGCCCGACGTGTCGCGTTCAGCGCGACCGTGCTCGCCCTCGTCGTCTACCTCTTGGCCTGTACGGTTGCCGACCTTGTCGTCGTTGATCACCTCTACACCTCGATCGACGCTCGCCTAGCAGGGCGCCTGGTTTCGCTCACACATGGGTTCCCGAAGCAGCTAAGTGCGGGGAGTCCGGTCACCACCGCAGTGCCGAGCTCGGCGGGTGACTTCGATGACGCGCCGATCCTCGCCTGGTTCGTGCCAGCCGGTGCGACGAAGGCCCGTCGGCTCAGCGCCGGTGCCCCCTCGCTTCCCGTGGCCGATTTGCGGGCTGGTGAACCCGTGAACGAAGGGTTCGGGGGTCGAACGTTTCGACTCGAGGGGGTCGAGATTCCGAGTGGCCGGATCGTGGTCGCCACGAGCACCGAGGAAGTCGGAAGCGTGCGCTCGACGCTCCTGCTCGTCGAGGGGGTACTCGCGCCGATCATCCTGCTCAGTTTGTTCCTCGCAGCAACGATCATCGGTCGGCGTGCCGCGACGCCGATCGAGCGGGCGCGCCTTCGCCAGCTCGAGTTCACCGCAGATGCTTCACACGAGTTGCGCACGCCGCTCAGCGTGATTGAGGCGGAAGTCGGCCTCGCGCTCAGCTCCGATCGGACAGCTCCCGCCTATCGGATCGCGCTGGAACGGGTCGCGGATGAGTCCAAAAGGTTGCGCAGCATCGTCGATGACCTGTTGTGGTTGGCGCGTCTCGATGCACTTCCCGTGAGTCCGCCGCAGGAGCCGGTCGACGTGGCGAACATCTCGAGGGCGTGTTCAGAGCGTTTCGGCGCCCTCGCTTCTCGCCAGAGGCTCACCATCTCGTTCGCTGAGTCGGGTGAGCTCGCTCCGATCGTCGTCGCTCCCGCGGACTGGCTCGATCGCCTCGTCTCGGTTCTTCTCGACAACGCCTGTCGGTACACCAACCCCGACGGACGCGTCGAGGTGACGGTCGCCTCGACGGAGAATCGCGTGACGGTCACCGTCGACGACAGCGGTCCGGGGATCGCCGAGGAGGAACGCCAGCACATCATGCTGCGGTTTCACCGCGCGAGTACCGTCCCCGGAGGTGCCGGCCTCGGCCTCTCAATCGCGAACGCGGTCGTCAAAGCGACAGGCGGCACATTGAGCGTGGCCACCGCGCGCTTCGGAGGCGCACATATCGAAGTCTCGTGGCCACGGTTTCGAGCAGAAGACGGGATCGATACGCCGACCGTCCAAGATGGCACTCTGCTGCCGTCGACGCGCCCTTTCATTGATGATGCCCCATCTGACACACCCATAAGTGCACCTCTCGCTAAATGAGACGGAGATTCGTTGGAGTCGTTGTACAAACGCCACGACACCTCAGATTCACGTTTACGAGGGACTGACGCGTTGGAAGTGCCAAGTGAGGAATCAGTGGTTATTTACTCGTCAGTGCCAGTTACGTAGTTCCCGATTGTTCGCGCACGTTGCCGAATCGCCCTCTACGTCGCGATGGGTTCTGGAGCCGGCACCTGTGACACGAGCGGCCTCACTGCAACGTGACGATCCGCTGAGCGACCCCTTTTTCATTGGCCGACCCTTCGAGCTCCAGGAGGCGCAGGATCGCTTTCACTCAGGGCACGGTCGTCAGCTTCATGTTTGCGTAAGGTCCGGCTCGTACCCTCGACTTCATGGTCGTGGCATCGCCGCGGTTCGATACCGACAGACCGAGGAGGAGGATGACAAACAGACGTTGGTCTTCGCGCCGTGCGTATCGCGTCCTTCCTACTCCAGTGCCTACTGGCCACGAGACCCAATCCCGAGAAGAAGGAAAGGAGCACATCGGCGCCACGGTACATGCGTTGGTAAAGGCTTACCTTCGACGTGCGGAACTTTTCGCTGCTCGAACGCAGTTCATCTCCATTCCGTCTCAGGCTGCTCGGCACGAATTGTGCTGTAAGCCCGGAACAGCCCCACCCGACCCAAACACGTTCTTTCGCTCCCAAAACGCCAGCGTTGCCAAGGTGGTCCGGTGGTGAGAACGAACAGGGCGAACATCGACCGTAATCGCCTCAGCTCGAACCGGTCGCGAGCACCACTTGCGCTCATGGTCCTCGTCGCAATTGTCGGCGTCGCGCTCGGAGCCCACGGATGGTCGGTCCGTGGATCAGGCGTGGTGACCGGCGCCCTGTCCGTCAGCGGGAACAACAGCCAGTCCTCCGTCACGCAACAATTGGCCGCGAAGCGTCCAGCTCGCGCTCATCACAATCCGCCGGCACACAACAGTACGGCCAGTACAAGTCAGCCACCGCCTGCGACGTCGACACCGTCGTCGCCACCGAAGACGCGCGGACCGGTCCTGTCGAGAAGCCCATATGCACCGTACGCGTACGAGATCTACCCGTCGAAGGAGACGGCGTCCGCACAGCTGGCGCTCTCTGGTTTTACGTATTCGATCCACCATCGCGGCTCCGAGATCGCGATCAATCTCGTCGCATCCGGAAGCGGGCAGTCAGCGCTGCAGAAGGCTTACCCCTCAAGCGACAAGCTCTACTTCGTCGACACCACCTTCGGTGACGACTCGGGCGGCTCTGACTACAGCTACGGCGACGACGGGCTGATCGCGACCGACTCGTCGGGCCACATCGTCCAATGAGCCTCGACAACTGAGCGGGAAGCGGTGAGTAGAGGAAGAAGAGCGCGACGCCGGACGGACCGCCGACCGCGAGCCGCGGTGACCCCCGCGATCGCGTCACCGCTCGCCATCTCCGAGGATTCGAGCAATGCCAACCTCGGGCGGCACGTCACAGGTGGCGCGTCCTTGGAACTCGAGGACGTCGTCAAAAAGGCGGCCCTCACATTTGGCGATTGGGCGCCCACTCTTGGTCGGGTACTGCTCGGCCTGGTGCTTGCGTGGTTCGGATACCACGAACTCGTCCAGCCCGGCCTGTGGACCGGGTACATACCGATCCTCTCACCCCGGTCGAACCTGAGCGTCGCGCTCGTCCTCATCCACGGCTGGGCGCTGTTCGTGTTGGCCGCGGCGCTCATCTTCGGCTTTGCTCTGCGGGTGTCAGCCGGGATCGCAGCGGTTTTGCTCTTCGAAATTGTCGTCTCGCTCATCGCCTCTGGTGGTCTGTCCGACCTCGTGCTGCGTGACGTCGGCGTGCTTGGCCTCGCGCTGATTCTCGTCGGGAGTACGCGCCAACGGCTCGTCCTCGGACGCTGAGCACGGGCGCCTACATGGCGAGGGCGTCGAACTCGATCCCTCTGGGGATCAATGGCGTCGTTCATGTCCCCGTAAGGCTCGATCTTTACCGTTCCTGCGGTGAGAGACGCGGGGCACGGACGGTCATCTCGCACCCGCGGTCTGCTCTAACCGCAGCACCAAACCCCGCAAAGCTGTGACGGAAGCAGATGATCGACGAGACCCATCACGCCACGAACGAAGACCCCGCTCCTTGGTCGACGGTACGACAGGGACGTTCGCATCCGCGCAAACCACATCGACCGCGTCCCGGCCGGGCTCCGATTCGCGTCCAACACGACGGATCGCATCGCAACGGGCACGTCGACGCGCACAGGTTCGGCGTCGTCGACTCGTGCTCAGCCTCATCTTGGTGCTGGCCGTTGTCGTGATCTCCGCCGCCGTCTCGTCACATCCAACAAAGCGACCTTCGACTCAGCCGGGTACGAGCACGGACGCAACTCCTTCGGCTGCGACAGGCCCGGCCGCGGTTGAATCGGGCGAACTCCCGTGGCAGCTCGCTGCACCGATCAGTCGTGAAGTGGTCGTGCCCGGTCCGAGGCCGAACCAACTGCTCATCGCCGGAGGACTCAGCGGATCGGGTTCCTCAGATTCGGGCATCTACGCGCTCGACACGGAGAACGGCCAACTCGCTCTGATCGGCGGTCTCGGAACTGCCACCCATGACGCCGCCGGATCCCTCCTCGGCACGCACGCGCTGGTCTTCGGGGGTGGAAGGGCGTCGCCGAGCGCGACAACGCAGGGATTCGCAACAGATGGCAGCGTCCTCGCTTCTAGCTCATTGCCACAAGCTCGCGCCGACGCCGCCTCGGTGGCGATCGGCAAGACCGCGTTCATCGTCGGTGGCTATGACGGCCCCTCGATGGATGCCGAGGTACTCGCGACTAACGACGGGATCCGGTTCAGCGGCGTAGTCGCTCTCCCCGTGCCGGTGCGCTATCCCGCGGTAGCCGCGCTGGACAAGAAGATCTACGTCTTTGGTGGTGAAGGGAGTAACGGACTACCTGTTCGAACGGTACAGGTCATCGATCCGAGCACGCGTCAGGCCCGCGTCGTCGGCGAATTGCCGATTCCTATATCGGGAGCGTCGGCGGCAAACGTTGGAGGCATTATCTACCTCGCCGGTGGCGAGTCGACCAGCGGATCCGCCGCGCCACAACCGATCGCAAACGTCTACGCGTTTCAGGCGACAGATGCCACCTTTCTTCGCGCCGGATCGCTGCCCGTTGCGGTCACAAATGGTGGTGCGGCCGTGCTGGGAACGCGCCTTTGGATCGTCGGCGGCGAAACAGCGGGCGGTTCGCCGAGCGGTGCTGTGCAAATGCTCAGGCCCAATCGCAAGTTTGGCCTTGCAGGAGAACTCGGTGCCGGCTCGCCCTTCTTTGGCGAACAGCTCCTCATCGCGGACCGCGGCAACAACCGACTCCTTCTTCTCAACGATGTCAACCAGGTGATCTGGACTTATCCGTCCAAAAACAAGCTGGCGCCGCAGGGAGGCTTCTACTTCCCCGACGATGCGTTCTTCATCCGTCATGGCACCGCGATCATCTCCAATCAGGAGGAGAACGACACGATCGTCGAGATCGCCTATCCGTCTGGGCGCATCCTCTGGCAGTACGGCCACCCGCGCGTTTCCGGGTCAGGCCCCGGCTACCTCTACAACCCCGATGACGCGTACTTGCTGCGCAATGGCGACGTCACCGTCGCCGACCCGATGAACTGCCGCGTCCTTGTGATCAACCCGACAACGAAGGCGGTCCTCACGCAGATCGGCACGACGGGCTCGTGCGCGCACAACCCGCCGTCGGGGGTCGGCTCACCGAACGGCGACACCCCGCTCGCTGACGGGAACCTGCTGATCTCAGAGATCAATGGAGACTGGATCGACGAGTACACGACCTCCGGCCGACTGGTTTGGGACTGCCAGTTGTCAAGCGTCGGCTACGTCTCTGACCCACAGCAGATCGGTCCCGATCGCTACCTCGTTGCTGACTACGAGAGCCCGGGCGCCTTCGTCGAGTTCAACCGGCAATGCGACGTCCTCTACCGCTACGGCCCGGCCTCCGGTCCGGGCGCACTCAACCATCCTTCGCTCGTAGAACAACTCCCTTCGGGAGTGCTCATGGCAAACGACGACTACAACGACCGGATCGTCGCAGTGGACCCATCGACGGGCGCGCTCGTCTGGCAGTACGGCACGACGGGTGTCGCGGGAACTGCGGCCGGCCTCCTCGACACCCCGGACGGCTTCGACCTCCTCGCGTCTGGCGGTGTCACGCCGACGCACACCGCGACCGGATGACGCCTGTGGTCGTGGCGAAGCCTGTGCATTACGGGGCGATCTCGGCAACGCACGCACGCGCTCGAAGGCAACGCAATCATGAGTAGTGCCCTTGGACGTAGGAGACGCTCGACCCACCCACGGCTTCAGGCGGATGCTGCTGACACATCCGCCTCAGCACCATTCGCCCGGAGGTCCGCGCGTCGAGCACAGCGACGCGAGACGCGAAAGCAATGGCGGAGGCGACATCGCCGCCCCTTGCTCACAGCGGCCGTTCTCGTCCTAATACCGGTGGTCTGGCTCGCGGTCTCTTATGCGAGCTGGATGCTGGCGCCAACGAGCGAGTCTTTCGGCGCGCGCAGCGCCGAGTGGGTGCGGAGCCTTCCAGGAGGAAACTACATCGTCGACAAGGCCGAGCATTACTACTACGGCTTGAAGGCGCCGAAGCCAGGCGGCCCGCAACTAAAGAGACTTCCCCCGGTCGGGCTCTCCGAACCGACAACCGGTCAAGCGCATCGGGTGACCACGACAACGCCATCGACGCAGACTGCGCCCTGGCCGCCGCCAATCAAGCCGGTCTTCCTACACCCGCTTCCTGGTGAAGGAATCTGGAAGCCGACCGGGCCGCCCGTCGACGGTGGCCCACCGGTGCTCGTGACGACCTACCGGCCGGAGCTCGACTACCCGCAGATCGTCGCCTACGTCGCCTGGTTCGACCACTCGCGCACCGCGCTCGCGTACTACCCGGGTCGCTACGAGCCACCTCACGCCGCCGTTCGAGGACCGATGATGGTCCCGTACGACCAGCGCAACCGACTGCTAGCAACCTTCAATGCCGGCTTCACCTACGCAGACGGCACCAACGGGTCCGCCGACAACGGCCTTGTGAACGAACCGCTCACCGACGGCAACGCCACGCTGATTGGTTATCGCAACGGTACCGTCGCGATCGTGAAGTGGAGTGGTGGTCCGAACCCCGGGCCGAACGTCGCTTGGGCGCGCCAGAGCCTCGCTCCGATTGTCTGGAATGGACAGCTGAACCCGACGCTGAACACCAACCCGAACAGCCCACAGTGGGGCTACACGTTGGGCGGCGTCACTCAGGTCTGGCGTACCGGCGTCGGCATCGACCGTCACGGGAACCTCATCTTTGTCGTCGCGAACGACCAGACCGTGATCTCACTCGCGCAGATCCTGCAACATGTGGGCGCGGTGGACGCGATGGAGTTCGACATCAACCCCTATTGGCACACCCTCATTACGTACACCCATGCGCACGGTCTCACCCCGACCATGGTCGAACCCCAGCCCAATCAGTCCCCCAACCGCTACCTCGTTCCCGACGATCGTGACTTCTTCGCCGTCTATCGGCGCCTACCCGGCCCGATCACCGTTCCGTTCCACTAAGGGAACTCGGGCGTACGGCGAGACAACTCTCCGGCACTGATGCCCGAGCATGTTCCAATGTCTCCTGGAAGATCGATGAATAGCCTGAGCCATCGGCGCACCGTCGAACGCAATGTCCAAATCACTGTGTTTACGAGGCGTCCTGCGGCAGGGGCTAGGTTTCACCCGGGTGTCCCTCCGTCGAAATCGCGAACACCGCATACGACGTCCCTTCGACACGGGTGCGTTGGGCCGCGTCGCCCATTCGCGTCGAGAGCGTATTCGGCGTCCGCCTCTTCAGGTCCGGCTCGGTTTGCTTTGCGCGATTGCTTTTCTCGTCACCGACATCTTGCCGGCAGCGGCCACGCCTGCCGCTGTACGCCGGCCATCGAGTGCTCCGACAGAGATCCATTGCGGCTTCGTCGATTCATCGCGGTCAGTACCCGATTATGCGACCCAACCACCATCCGTTGCCGCGAAGGTCCGTTCACTGCCGACCACGATCTGGCTCCCAACTTCCAGCGCGCCCGCCCACACTCGACCGCTCGTTCTCTTCGCTGCCGGTTACGACTCCTACCCCGGCGTATATGCGCCGCTCTTAACAGCGTGGGCAAGAGCGGGCTTCGTCGTCGCCGCTCCGACGTTTCCCGACGAAAACCCAGCGGAGGTTGTAGCCCAGCGCGCCAACACCGAGGGAGACCTAGCGAACGAGCCGGCCGACCTCGCTTACGTCGCGCACGCGCTGGAACAAGCATCAGGGCATCGCAGTAGGTTGTGTCCCGGAGTGTTCGGGATGATCGATCCGCACGTGCTCGTCATCGCCGGACACTCAGACGGCGCGACCGCGGCCGCGCTCTTCGCCTTCGGGACCGGATCGGATCCACAAAGCGTTCCGGAGTCAACCCTCCGCGCAGGCTTTTCGCTTCGCGGAGCACTGATCTTCTCGGGTGCCGAAGATGGACTCGGCCCATACGGCGCTCCCGATCCAAGCCTTCCGCTGCTCATGGTGCAAAGCGCCGGCGATCATTGCAACCCCGAGCGAGATGCCGTCGCCCTCTATCAAGCGATTCGCGTAGACGAGCGCTTCTTCCTGCTCTTGCGGACTGCCCAACACCGATCGCCCTTTGACGGGACGGACGAGCAGGCACTCACCCTCGTAACCGCCACTTCGATTCGATTCCTCCGGCTGTCGGTTCGAAACGCGCGCATCGGAGCTGGCTTCGTCGCGTACGGCGATCGCAAACCGGCGGTGGGGGCCATGTATACCGTCCCGCCGGTCACACCCGTTCTTCCAGAGAGTTGTGGTCTGACCTGAAGCTGACCCGAGGACGTGGCGCAACAATGGCTTTTAGCCATCGACATAGAGCTCGTTGCCGGGCCGAGTGCGATTGGGATCGACGCCAACGGCGAGGGCGCGGGGCCACCCAGCACCGCTCCGGTCGTGGCACTGAAGATCGAACCGTGGCAGGGACAGACGAACGCGTCGTTCTGCGAGTCGAACTGCACCCGGCATCCCGCGCGCGTGCAGATGGTAGAGAATGCAAGGAACTGGCCCCTCGCCGGCTGGGACGAGAATGCGGGGATGCCCTGCGCCGGGTCGGTGAACGATGCCGCGCCACCGACCGGTAAATCGCTCGCCGTTCCGAGTCGGGTTCCCTTCGTGTTTCCGGTTGCGCCCGGCGCTGCGGTGGTCAACGCGCTGGATGCCGACGTCGGTGATCCGCCGAACTGGGGATCGCTGACGGTCGTCGGAGCCGACGGAGCGACGAGTCGGCCGAGACCAGCGACGATGCCACCGAGCGCTGCATCGATCGCCCCGAGTGTGCCCATGGCGACGAATCGCCGCAGGATCACGCGCCGTTCGATCTCACCAGGTCGGCGCCGCGCGAGGGAGGAATTACGCGCTGCGGCGGCGATGCTTCCCTTACGAGCATTTCGACGCCGAGCCGCATAGAGAGCATCGAGTGCTCGCCGGCCCGAACCGCCGATCGCGAGAGGTGTCCACGCGAAGAGAAAAACGATGTCTGCTCCGAATTCCGGCTCAGCACGTCTGTTCTGACGTTTCGGGTCCCCACGGGCTGCTCAGATCTGGTGCAGTGTCTCTCGCGTTGGCGTTACTCCATGCCGTCGACTGACGTTCAGTAGCAACTCAGTAGCGAGACAAAGGAAAATCAACGAAGGCTCGCTCCGAGTGAGAGCCGTTTTCGTGAGGGTTCGTGCCAGAGGGCCTACGTCGACAATGTCCGACTGGTGGCACGAGCCGCGGGCTGTGCAACTTAGAGCGAGCCCGGGCAAACGCTGTTCTTGACTTCGTAGATGGGTTCGCTCGATAAGGATGGGGATTTGAGTTGGTAAAACGCGAAGACGATTCCGGCGGGTGTCCTCCAGAATTCACTGCCGGTCTGTCGAAGTGCCGCGTACGCTTGCTTCGCCTCCGCGAAGGTGTCTCCGAGAGTGATCCCCGCCGAGGTTGACAACTTGGGAGACACGGCTCGCAGAAGTTTGGGCGACGGGGCGATACCGTACGGCGGAGCATCGACGTACCGATACCCCCTGAAGCGACCCGAGACGAACTGGACGATGAGGTCGTGCCACGCCGTCTCGGCGTAGGCCCTAGAGCACCCAGCGGAGGGGTGGCCGGTCGGCTTGCCGAGTGCTGCTGTGAGGGCTTTGGTCGCCGAGGAGGCTGTAGCTCCGAAATTCACCACGCCGAGGCCGTTCCCGTCGAGTTGGATCATTCGAGCGAGGGGCGTGAACTTCCAGAGGAAGCCGGGAGAACCGACCGGCCGCGGTCCGACCACGATGTCCATGGAGCTTCCGGCCGCGGTCATCGTGTAGATCACGTCTTCTGTCGGTCGAACGAGGATTCCGTGAGGGGCGTTCAGCGGAGCCAGCCAGACCCCGAGCTTCACCTTGCTACCGACGAGGCTGCTTCCCGCCTGACCTATCCAGAATCCGCTGTCGTCAAGTCCCACGACCGGTCGCGAGATGTCGGGCATCGAGGTGCGCTGAAGGATCGTTCCGGTAGTCGCTGAGAGACGAAGCACCTCGGGCCCCCGCTCGGTTGCGCAATCGAACAGCCAAATCGAATTGCCATAGCGCACGGCATCGGGAACCACGCCTCCCGAATATTCGCCGTACTTCATGAGGACCGGTCCAACCTCGATGACACCGCGGGCTTTGTCGAGGCGGGCGAACCGAACGTCGCTCGTCAACGGGCCAGACTGTTTCGGGTACTTGGCACCTCCGATTGTTGATTCCAACAACCCGAAGGTCTGGCCGTGCGCGAGCAGGTCGCAGTGCTCCGCAGCGGCTTGCTTGATCGAGATTGATGTCTTGCCCGGGGCCCACGGGCATTGTGAGAACAACGCAGTCTCCAACGCGACGTAGCTCGGGCGGGGCCCCGACGGTACGGCTGAGACCTTCTTCTCGGTGAAGGCAAACCGCGCGGGAGAGGGCTTCGCCGAGAGCGTCGGAGCGCGCGCACTAACGCGGGACATGGGCACTGATGCTTCTCGCGCAACCTCCGGCCGCGGCGATGCGAGGACGAGTGCAGCAACGGGAACTGCCGCCAATCCGGCGAGCCGTCGGCTCACGCGGGGATTATCGCATCGGTCAGCGAGCGTTCTGCGTCGACCACCTGAACTCAATCCCCCCAAACTGCACGGGTCTCGGGTGGGGTCGGTAAGAACGTCACCGGCCTGGCGATCGGGCACGCATTCGATACCGGAGCGTTAACGCATTATCGGACGCGTCTTGGATACCCGAACCGTCGATCCGTGTGGTTTTTGGTCCAAGGGCGACGTGAGATTTGTCCACTCCGATGAGTTGATCTGCATCTTGAGGGTCTTCGCTGCCGCGATGGCCAACGACCCTGGTTGCAGGTCCAGGGTTGGTGGATATTCGCTTTATGGGAACGTCACAAAATGACTGGTTCGGGGGCCGTCAATTTGACGTGGACAGCTACCTGCACGGCGCCACACTCGAAGAAACCGTCGCCCCAGGGGTCTACTGCCTGGTCACTGGGAAACGGCGAGACTCGAACGTCTACTTCGTGCAGTGCGGCGAAACCTGGGTTTTGGTCGACACTGGGTGGCGGGGCCGAGCCGAGCTGATCAAGGGCGCGGCGGAGACCCTGTTCGGGGTCGGCGCCAATCCACGAGCGATCGTGCTGACGCACGTGCACCCGGACCACGCTGGCTCGGCTTCCGAACTCGCCCACATGTGGGACGTCACCGTGTACGTGCACCCCGACGAAATACCACTGCCCCCCTCTGGCCGCATCATCGGCGCCTTGGCCCCTGTCGAGCGGCGCTGGATGTTCGCCTCCGGGCAGGACGTGCTGAGCCCCATCGACCCGAAAGTCGGCGTTCCCGGCTTGCCGGACTGGCAGGTCATCCCCACGCACGGTCACACCCCTGGCCACATCGCACTGTTTCGGGAGGCAGACCGAGTCCTCATCCCGGGCGACGCCGTCCTCACCGTCAACCTCAATTCGCTTGGCGACGCCCTGTCGCTAAGGCACACCCTGGGCGGGCCACCGCGCTTCGCCACTTGGGACTGGCGAGCAGCAACCAGGTCTGTATCCGAACTGGCCCGGCTGGAACCGAGCGTGTTGGTGCCGGGCCACGGAAGACCGATGGCCGGTCCGATGCTCGCTCCGGCGTTGAAGGCTCTGGGTGAGCAACTCAACAACCCTGCCAGCGCTGGCGGCGCTGGCTCATCCGCAGGCGAAAAGCTGAGGGAGTGGTTCCTCAACCTCTTCGATTACAGTCGCCGGGCCCGCTGACAGCTCCACGGCGTTCCCAACGCGCAGGCCAAACGGTCGCTGAACCTGCCGTTTTGCGGCGCGCAGATCCGGCGGTATGGGATACCCCTTGCCCCACACCGCCTGAACATTTGGGGACGTCTGACGCGGTCGCAGCTTTACCCAACTACCCGGATGATCGGGCGATTCGCGGTCACAGCTCTAGTGGCTATTCCATTCAACGGGAACGCCTTGCCTGGTACTCTCTCGTTAACTTAGGTGCGCCGGGAAGCCTGGTCGGCAGAAGAGGTCCGACCAGTGACGGCGGTACGTACCAGCTGCGCGCATTGCGCCTTTTCCCCCGCGACGCGTCTAAAGGATTTCGTTCGTACCCCTGTGGTGGACGCTGACGACTGTTGCGGTAGGACTACCGGGGGCTCGCGATGCATCCTCTCGCCACCGACCTGCCGATGGCTCTAAGACATCGCCGGGCTCTTGGGTCGTGAACACCAATACCGCGATCGTTGTGGGCACGACGCTCGCTTTTGTCGCCATCGTGATGGTCGGGGCAATCAGGATGATGGACTGGTGGGCGCGTCGGAACGAAGTCGCGCCCGACGAGGCGGGTTGCCGTGCGAATTCGCTGGGCCGTGCCGAAGAGTCGGCGTCTGAGGTTCCTGATCTGACCGAGCCCGATGACCGATCCTGAGCGCTCGACCGCGATGTCCCCCGGGGCACGCGGGCGAAGCGGACAGCAGCGGCTACCGAGCTGGCGGTGGGAAGCACTTCGCACCACCTTCTGGCTTGTACCAACCGTTCTCGTGCTGGTCGCCGGTCTCCTTTTCCTTCTCAGTCTCGAGATTGATTGGGCCGTCTACCACAAGCACCTGAGCCTCCCGTTTTGGATCGTCACGGGCAGTGCGGATGCGGGTCGCGAGATACTTGTCGCGATCGCGGCGGCTGTTATCACCGTTGTTGGCGTGGTGTTCTCGATCACAATCGTGTCGCTCACGCTCGCCTCGCAGCAGTTCGGCCCACGGATGATGCGGAACTTCGTCCGTGACTTCGGCAATCAGGTCACCCTTGGCGTCTTCGTTTCCACATTCGTCTACTCGGTCCTGACACTCGTCGCGATAACAAATGACTCGCACGGGACATTCGTACCGCATCTCTCGATCACGATCTCCGAGGCGCTCCTGCTTGTTGACCTCGCGGTGCTCATCTACTTCATCCACCACATAGCGAAGTCCATCCAACTCCCGGAGGTGATTGCCGGCATTGCCCGCGATCTTTTGCGCGCAATCGACGCCGAATTCCCAACCGTCGTTCACGAAGAGCGGCCCACGTCTGAAGGAATCGGGAAGTCACTTTCGGAGCTTCAGAGTCTGATCGAAGAGCGCGGCGCACCTGTTGCCGCAAACGTGAGCGGGTATCTCCAATTCGTCAGCTACGCGCAGCTGGTCGATATTGCGTCTCGAACCGACTCAGTCATCCGCCTCGAGCACCGCCCGGGTCATTTTGTTGTCGCCGGCCGACCTCTGGCAATGGTGTGGCCCCGAGGTGCCGCTGGCCAGGTCGCGAGTGCTCTCGGCAAGGCACACGTGACCGGCCCACATCGGACTCTGATGCAGGACCCCGTCTTCGCCATCGACCAGTTGGTCGAGATCGCGATTCGCGCTCTGTCACCTGCGGTCAACGACACCTTTACGGCGCTCACTTGCATCGACTGGCTTTCCGCCGGACTCAGCCGCGTCTCGACCCGAACGCTTGTAGAAGGCGTCTATCGAGACCGCGAGGGGCGCATCCGGTTGATCGAGAAGGATCCGTCCTATGCGCGGATGGTCAACCGAGCATTCGACAAGGTCCGCCAGGCAGCACGCGGCATGCCTGCAGTGATAATCCGAATGGTCGACGCACTCGCCACGATCGCTGATGAAACCACCTCATCTGTCCAACGCGACGTCCTCCTTCGCCAGGCTGAGGCGATCGAGCGCAGCGCGGACGAGTCAGTGTCAGAACCGAGCGATCGTGACGATATCCAAGTTCGCTACCGGCGGCTGATCTCCAAGCTCCGGCCCAGCGATGCGGAAGCCGTGTCCAGTTGAAGTGGCGAGCGGTGGGCTGAGTACCGATCACTCCGCAACCGTCGAAAGAGGACGCGCTAACCGAGGGTTTGGCGCGTACGAGCGGCGCGTCTCTTCATGGGTGGTCAAAGACAACGAGCGACTTAGCGGAGAGCTGGTTTCGACGGATCTCTCTAATCACGCGTCCGTCGGCGCGCTCACGAGTATCCCGCACGGATTCTTGCAGGCCATAGCGAGATTGAGTCGGCTCGCTCGCTTAGCAGCACCGGAACCTCGGTGTCGCGTTTCATCCAGTTCTATTAAAACGCGGAGTTCCGATCGGCAGCATGTCCTCGCGTCACTGACTGGGCGTTCAGGTCAATCCGCCCCGCACTCGAATCGCGTTATTGGGACGCAATCAACGGGGAACGCTGACCAGCACCATCGCTAACTGGCCAACGCGTTGATCGAGCGCCCGCGCTAACTGGCCAACGCGGGGATCGAGCGATCGCACCTGCCCGGTGGTGGTCTGAAAGGCACGAAGTGGACAGCCTAGGCCGGCGTAGAGCAACCAGGATCCATCGTTCGACCAAGTAGTGACACCCGGTGGACCGTATGATTCTGGAACAGGACGAGCAGTGATCGCGCGTCTGTTGAGGTCGACGACGTAGAGCCGGGTGATACCCATCCGAGCAGGCGCGAGACCCACCTGAGCGGCGAGCATGGTGTTGCCCGGCGCGATCGCCGTCGCCGCGATGGGAGTCCACCCAACCGGTTCCCAACCGAGCGTGCCCGAAGGCGCGGGGACGGCAAAACGCCTACCACTTCGAAAGTCGATGACACGGAGGCTCTTGCACAACCTGAAGCTAGTGGGGTGTCCGCTATAGGCACCCGATGTCGCGGTCGCGTTCTTGCAGCCGGTGCCGTACGCGATGAGGTTCGGGTTGGCAGTCATCAGGTCCCCGGCTCCTTGGGCGACGTAACCGAGCCGAGTCGGGTTGTGGCCGGGTTGCCAGAGCTCGAACTCGGGCTTATTGGAGTCGAGCAAGAGCCCACGAACGGTCCCTTCGATCAGGTTTGTTCCCTTCGGGAGTCTGATCGTCGGCCCGAGCCAACCCGAGCTCACCGGCACCGAACGGACGCTCTCTGCCCAACCGAGCGCCTCTGTGTAGTTGCCGAAGTACACCAGCCAGACGTGATCTGGGATCGCTGATGGGGCGAATTCCGCTGCATCGCCGAGCAAACGAGGTCTTCCCTTGAAGTCGTCGCGGATTGCCCACACCCCCGGATTAGTAGCAGTGCCGAGATAGACGAGAGAACGGCCGACCGAAACGATGCTGTAAGGAATGTCACCGCCGCCGAAGGGTGGCGGCCGTCGCCGACAGAAAGTACGCAACCTGCTCGACGAGCTTCACTCCTGTTCGATAGCCCTGGGACATAAGGTCGGCGAGACGCTCCGCCACGAGCCATGACCGGTCAGCGATTCAGACGAACTTGGCGGGCGTTCCGTCGCGGAGTCCGAACGGGCGAAGCAACCCCGGATTTGGCGAATACCTTTATGCATCCTCGGCGTCACACCTGCCCTGTGTGCAGCGAGACATTTCGCATACCGCTTCTATTGCAAAACACGACCTATCGTTGCCATTGCGACACGCGAATCACGGTGGCACCGGGACGGAGGCGACAACGCATCGTCGATTGGTCAGAGCCTGATCGCGACTAGACGCGTCCGCTCTTGCTCGTCGTTGAACGTGGCGAGCGAATCAGTCGCCGAGGATGAAGTGAGATGACCACAGCCCGACCGGACTTACCGTTTGGCGCGAAGAGACTTCAGTCGCCGCGGCCCTCCCGCGGATCGGATTCCTGACTACGGCAGGTTGCGCGCCGGTTCGGAGGTGGCACCTACGCGCGGACGTGACTGGCGCGCTGCTTTGTGGGGGTACTACCGAACAGATGATTCCCGATGTAACGCCGTGGGAGGACGTGCTGAACCCCTGCGGCCGTGCCGAAAGGCATTCAACGCGACGCACTGAGGTCGCGCGTCGGAGGGCCGACTTCAACAATCTCCGACTGGCGGCTCGCGCCTTGGGTCAGCCGCGTAACCGGCGATCAGGGGCACCTCCTCGCCGGTGGTCGAGTGAATGTTCAGGGATGCTGATCCAGACGGAGGAGATCGGCGTTGGGGTTCGCGTCGGAGACCGACGTCCACGATCTCCGACTGGCGGCTTGAGCAGTGGGCCGGGACTAGCTAAGCCTTGATCTCGGTGACGCCGACGATGGTTCACCTAGCGACTCAGGACGCTCAGATGCCACGCAACCAGCACCACCCCACGCCAGAGGAGCGCGACGAGCGCGTCAAGATCGACCTGCCCCCTGACGAGGCGATCAAGCTGGTGATGGAGACCGGGCCGAACCCGGATGAGGAAGGGGAACCGGAGCCAGCTTCCTCATAGGACAGCGCCGTGAACAGGAGGCGGGGGCTATGACGAACGAACAGCAGCAGCCCGAAGGCTCGGAGGAGGAAGAGGAGCCAGAGCCGACTCGAGAGCCGACTCGAGAGCAAGGGGGGGCACCACGCCCGAGCCGGTTGAGCAGGGTCCGGGACAGGCGGCGGTCGATCCTTCGCAGGGGCAAGCACCGGAACCCTCCCCAGCAGCCCTAGCAGAAAAACCGCTGAAGGACAACCAGAGTCCAGGCGGCTACCTGAAGACCCGCCAGGTGACAAGCGGCCAGGCTGGGTTTGTTAACCCGCACAGCGCCGGATACTTACTGGAGCTCAATCACGTGATTTGAGCGCGGTTCATTGAGAAGAGCCCGCTATAAGGTTCGGCTTCCTTCGCTCTCGATATCCTCATCGGCAGGTCCGTAACCCGCCTTGCGCAACATCCGACGCAGATCGACCACCTGTTGTGCGTCGATGTCTTTATATCTCGGAGGTTCGAAAGTCTCGGTCTCAGTTCCGAGGGTGACAAGAAGCTTCCCGTCAGGGTTCTCCTCGACAGAAGCCACCACTTCCAACAGGGACAGAACGTCTCGCCATTCGATGTTGTGGCCGACAGGGTGCTGCAGTATCTGCGACAAAGTGTTGCGGTGATGGTTGTTGAGGTGCACGGACTCGGGCGTTGAGGGCATAGAGCCTCCTCTCATTGCGGACACTAACTGCCCTAGCTGGGAGTTCATCGTGTGGAGCTTTCCCCGTTGTGGCGGGAGTCCGTTCAACGTGACTCCGTCGAACCGGGGCAACATCAAACCTGTCCGGAGAACCGGGACAAGCTCACGACGCCGGTTGGCCGTCGCGAACATCCGAGCGACCCGTCAGGCGCGAGCGCTCTCCTCTGACAGCTCCAAAATTGGCCCCGAGTTAGGCAACCCGCACCCATCCGGCGACGCTCCTATCAGTTGTCAAGGTCCAGACGCGTGAGTGTGCGGACAGATCAGTGATGAGCCACTCGATCGAGGGCACGCTCTTATTAAGCCACGCACGCCACGCTGTTTGGCCCGGACCGTGGGTCGGCGAGTCGCCGGGAAGTCAGCCCGAAAGGGCGACAGATTAGGGATGAGCCAGACCCACGGTCGCGGTCTTTATCCGCGAGGCAAATAGCGATAGAGCTCGCGGGCGACGTAGCGCTTCAAGATGCGAATGACGTCGCGCTTCGAGCACCCCTCTGAGACGCGGCGTTCGAAGTACTCGGTGGTTCGAGGATCGTGCGCGATGCGGACCATGACGATGCGCCACAACGCCGCGTTGGCCTGGCGGTCGCCGCCTTGGTCGAGTCGGACCCGCCCGCTCGTCTTGCCCGAGGACGCCGGGATCGGAGCAACCCCGCAGGTGGGCGAAGGCGGACTCCGAGCGGAGCCGTTCAGGGTTGTCGCCGGCGGTGACTAAAAGCGCCGCTGCGGTGTCGGGCCCGACGCCGAAGCGCTCGAAGAGATCGGGGCCAACCCGTTCGACGAGCTCGGTTAAAAGCCGCTCGAGTCGCTCGAGCTCTTCTTCGAGCGCCTGTGTCCGGCGGGCGAGGAGGGTGAGCGCGGTCTTCGTCGAGGCGACGACGGGGTCAAAGGAGCGGTCGGGACGTAGTCGAGAACACGCGTTGACCAGGCGATAGATCGTGAGGCCGGTCAATCGGTCGTGCAGTTCCTCTGGGGAGCTGACGACGAGGTTGCGCATCTGGATGAGCGCCTGAGTCCGGGCGCGGCGGGCAGACCGCTTCGCGACAAGGAGGGCGCGGATCGCCTCGACACCACCGTCCTTGGTCTTCGCGAGACTTCTCGCTCGGCCACCGATCGCTGATCGTGCGGCTTCGATCGCATCGATCGTGTCGGACTTGCCAGAGCGGCGGCGTTCGGCTCTGTTCGGCCGGTCGACCTCGATCACTTGAACACCACGGTTTTGCAGGTAGCGGGCGAGGCCGGCGCCATAGGCGCCGGTTCCCTCCATGCCGACACGAGCGATCTCTCCGAAGTCCTCCAGCCAGTTGAAGAGGCACTCGTAGCCAGAGGAGCTCACCGGGAACGACGCGGTGTCCAACAACCTGCCGACTTGGTCGAGCACAGCGGCGACATGAACGTCGAGGTGAGTGTCGACGCCTCCGGTCACCGAGCGCGTCGCTTCTACGATGGTCATTGCCATCCCTTCTTTCCTTAAATGGGTTAGGGGTGGCACGGCCGTCCCGGCTTCGGAGCGAGGGCGGTTCCGGCTTGTTTGTCCAAGCCGGGCCACTCACCCTTCTTCGGAACGGGACGTGCCGTTTCTGTGCGCTGGTTCGCCAGCAGTCGATGAAGCTATTGAGGCTCGGTCACCACGCGGCGGATGCCTTCGGCATTGTCACTGGTTGGGGACGTTGACGTCTCTCAAAGTGGTGTAGAAGCCGGGATCCACCACTGAAGCGGATCACCGGGCGATCTTCGGTTGAACGACGAATTCGACCGAAGGAGAACCCGGTGATCCTTACGCAGTCTGACGTGTCCGAGCTTCTTGACGCGATCCGCGCCGGCGGCGACATCGACGTGATCCGCAGAGGCGTCGAGCTCGTCCTCCAAGCGCTCATCGACGCCGAGGCGACCGAAGTGATCGGCGCCGAACGTTACGAACGCAATCCATCCCGTTCGACCTGGCGCAACGGGAGCCGTGAACGGCTCCTTGCGACCAAGGCCGGCGATGTCGACCTGAAGATCCCAAAGCTCCGCCAAGGGAGCTTTTTCCCTTCGATCCTCGAGCGGAGACGCCGGATCGACCGGGCGCTCTACGCCGTCGTCATGGAGGCCTACGTGCACGGGGTCTCGACGCGGAAGGTCGACGACTTGGTCGGGGCGCTCGGTGTCGCATCCGGGGTCTCGCGCTCTGAGGTGAGCCGGATCTGTGTCGCGCTCGATGCCGAGATGGCAGCCTTTAGGTCCCGTCCGCTTTCTTCAGTCGAGTTCCCCTATGTCTTTTTGGACGCCACCTACCTGAAAGGACGCGTCCAGAACCAGGTCGTCTCGCGAGCGGTCGTCGTTGCCACCGGGGTCTCGATGGAAGGCATGCGCGAGGCCCTCGGGTGCGCGGTCGGTGACTCCGAAGACGAGGCCTTTTGGACAGAGTTCTTGCGGTCGCTGCGCGGTCGCGGGCTTCATGGGGTGCGCCTCGTCATCTCGGATCACCACTTGGGACTGAACAAGGCGATCGGATCGGTCCTCATCGGGGCGGCGTGGCAGCGCTGCCGAGTTCATTTCATGCGCAACGTGTTGGCGAGGGTCCCGAGAGCGAGCCAGGAGATGGTCGCCGCCGCGATCCGGACGATCTTCGCCCAGCCCGACAAGGACACGGTCTTCGAGCAGTTCTCCCGCATCACCAAGACGCTCGAGGGGCAGTTCCCTGACGTCGCCCGAATGCTCGCCTCAGCGAGGGAAGACCTCTTGGCCTTTTCTGCGTTCCCCGTCGAGCACTGGCGAAAGCTCTGGTCGACGAACCCATTGGAACGGCTCCATCGCGAGGTGAAGCGCCGCTGTGACGTCGTCGGGGTCTTCCCGAACGACCAATCGATCGACCGTCTCGTCACCGCCGTCATCGTCGAGACCCACGACGAGTGGGCGGTCTCGGACCGGCGCTATCTCTCGGAGACCTCGATGGCGCGCCTTCGCCTCGAAGAGCACGCCCTGACGGCGCCGACGCGCCAAAGGCGGCGCCTCGCCAGCTGAACTCCTAGCTTGGGCGGCGTGGGCGCCGTTCCCGACTTGGACGTCGCGAAGATCCGCAAGTACTGCGAGAGCCGCGTCCCGAAGCGACTGCGCGACGAGTTGCGCGTCGAGTTCGGTGTGCGTGGCAAGTCGGTGACGATCTTCGACTGCCGACCACCGTGGCACCCGAACCTTCCCGAATGGTCGCGTCAGCCGATCGCACAGCTCCGTTACCAAGAGGCGACGAAGCTCTGGACTTTGTACTGGGCCGATCGCAACAGCCGCTGGCATCTCTACGACATGATCGACCCGGGCGGCGTCGACGAGCTTCTTCGCGAGATCGAAGACGATCCGACGTGCATCTTCTGGGGATGATCACGCACCGCTGATCGCGCAGTTTTTCAACCGCCGACAACAAGACCTACGATCCCGCGAAGCCGAAGGTCACTTCTCCACCACTCGGCGGGACGTCATCGTTGGGGACGGTCTCGCCGGCGTTCTCGCCGCGCATTATGGGTCAGGTCACACGTTCCCGAGCCGTCGTTATGCGCCCCCGGGCGTTACCGTCAGCGGGGTGGACTTGCCCCGCTTTCGTGGACACCTAATTTCGGCTGAAGCCGAAGGGAGGGTGTCCGGTGGCGAGACCGTCGAAGTATCCAGAGGAGTTCCGTCAGGAAGCGGTGCAGATGGCTTTGGCGAGCGACGGATCGCGAGCCTCTGTGGCTCGGCGACTCGGGGTCAACGAGACCACGCTTCGCAACTGGATCCAGGATCACCTCGCTGAGGAAGCAAGGGCAGCCGATCCCTTGGCCGTGAGTCCCTCTGAGTTCGAGGAGCTTCGTCGACTCCGTCTTGAGGTGAAAGAACTCAAGATGGAGAAGGAGATCCTCAGAGATGCAGCCGCGTATTTCGCGCGGGAGACGATCCGCTCTGCCGCTTCCGGTTCGTCTCCGAGTACCGACACCGCTACGGAGTCAAGCGGCTCTGCCGGGTCCTCTCTGTCTCACGCTCGGGCTACTACGCCCAAACGCTCCGGCCGCCGTCAAAGAGGTCGCTGACAGACGCCCTCCTAGAAGAGGCGATCTGCGAGATCTACCTCGATTCACGCAGCACCTACGGGGCCCCAAGAATCCACGCCAAGCTCGCTCAACGAGGTGTTCGCTGCGGGAGGAAGCGAGTCGCCCGCCTCATGAAAAAACACCGCCTGGTCGGCGTGCATGCGAGGAAGCGCTGGAGAAGGTCCAAGCCCGGAGAGGCACGAGCTCCGGACCTGTGCCGGCGCGACTTCAACCCGTCTCGGCCCGACGAGATCTGGGCCGCAGACGTCACCCAGTTCCGGACCGGCCAAGGCTGGCTCCATCTCGCCACCGTTCTCGACCTGTGGTCGCGCCGGGTGATCGGCTGGTCGATGGGTCCTTCGGCCAGCACCGAGCTCGTCACAGACGCCCTCGTCATGGCTGCCGAGCGCCGGCGCCGCGACCAGAGGGTCGTCCATCACTCAGACAGAGGATCTGCCTATACGTCGCTCGCTTTCTCAGAAAGAGTCACAGAACTCGGACTCGACCAGTCGTTTGGAAAGACCGGCGATTGCTATGACAACGCGGCAGTCGAATCCTTCTTTGCGACTCTGAAGCGAGAGCTCGCGTGGATTCACGCGACCAAACGTTGGAATACCCGAACGGAACTGCGCACCGCGCTCTTCGAGTTCATCGAGGGCTTTTACAACCCGCAACGCATCCAACTGAGGCTTGGATACCTGAGCCCAATAGAGTTCGAGGAGAGAGTTGCTTAATAACCGCGTGTCCGCGGAACCGGGTCAACTCCAGGGTGCTGGGAGAGCGCAGATCAGGACGATCGGCTTGGAGGTCTGAGATCTATCAAGCAGCGCCGTACAGTCGCCCCGTCCTCCTCAGCCCCAGTGCGTGATCACCGCCGGCGCCGTCGGCACGAGCTTCACGTGATAGATGAGCGCCATTTCGCGACTCAGATAGGTCGCGAGAACGTCCCAACCGGCGGGGGAAAAATGGATCCCATCGCTCGCGCGAAGCGTCGTCTCGACACCGTTCACGGCGGCGGCACTCTCGAAAAGTCCTTCGGGATTCGAGAACAACGACCACGTCGGGACAAACGTCGCGTCCGCCTCCGTGGTCACTCCGACCTTGTAGAGCGAGTCGAGGAGCGCCGCGCCTTGGCTGTAGGCGACGGGCTGCATGATCGGTAGGCCGATCCACAGCACGTATGCACCGACCGAAGTCGTTTCGGTGATGATCTCGCGGATGTAGGAGAGGTACGCCTTCTCCCAAGCTGCAGTCCCGCAGGCTACGGCGCAGCCATTGACCATCATCCCTTGCTGGTCATTGCCTCCGAGCATGACGACCACCAACTGCGGGCGGTACTGCGTGAGATCGGCAGCGAGGTGGACGGGCCAGTTGTAGTACCAAGGGTTGGCAAGCCCGGTGGAGACTTTGTCCAGCATCACGAGGTTGAGCCCGGACGACGGGACGAGGACCTGCTCAAGGCCAAAACCGAGATCTTCGCCGAGGGAGTCGCCGATCTCGAGGACGGTGCAGCGCCCGACGACTCGCGACCGCACGGTCACGGTCGTCGAGCCGAGGGCGAAATTGCAGCCATGCCCTACCGGCGTGACACGGGTCGGGCCAGAAAAGGCAGCCGGAATCGTGGTGGTAGTCGGTGTTGCGACGGTCGTCGATGTTGCTGGTGCGGTCGTCGCCGGAGTGCTCGACGAAGATGTCGATTTCGCCGGCGGCGTCGGCCGCATGGTGGCAACGACCGACGTACTCACGATCAGCGCCAGAAAGGCTACGAGCAAGCCAATCCTCAGCGGCCAGCGTGCCGGACTCCCCGCTCTCTCCGTTCCCTCGTGCCTACCGGGGAGTTCCGATGCCTGATCCGCTCGGAGTACCATCTCCGACTCGCGCTTCGGGCAGACGTTCCGACCCGACGTGAGACGGGAACCACCTGCCTGACGTCAGTGTGCACCGAGCGCGGCCCCACCGGTAGTGCGCAACGTCATAGATCTGCTTGGAGAACCCGAGCGGGATGAGAACGCATCGGCGGCGCTCGAGAGTCGGCCGAGAACGAATGTTCTGCGGCTTACGGCCCGGCAACTTGACACCTGGTCTCGGACACGCCCGCCCTAGGAAACACATCAGGACGATCTGGTCATGGCCGTGACCCATATCGCTTTGCTGTGCACGTGAACCGATTCGGCGTTACGCGCAGTCGTGAACATAAACGAGCGGCGATTTGATGGCAGGGCTCTCGCCCGAAGGTGCCGCTCGGTCCCGGCGTTCTGGGGCACTTTCAGGTCGGCAGCGTCCGCGCGACGCTCCTGACTTGTTTCAATGACCGCAGCATTCCGGAACTAATTGACGGTTCTAGGGTGCGTCGGATCTACGGCCCGCCAAGATCGAACCTAACCAGCCTCGACAACATCAGCTTGAAGCCGGCGTAGCTTTCTGGCGATCAGTCCGTTGATTGGTATCCGTCTCCCGCGATCGAAGCGATCGTCTATTCTGTCTTGAGACGCGGAGTGGTTCCGAGGTAGCTCTAAAGCGATCTGCAATTCTTCGCGCGGCCGCCGCGTACGTCGCGCCCGCCGCGAATCGAGACAGCGTCGCCGGCGATCATCCACGCCATCGGCGCAGCTCAGCTGAAGCCTTTCTTGGATCCTCTGCGGAGCAGATCGCCGACACCACCGCGATTCCGCTTACACCGGTGTCGGCGAGTTCCGACGCGCGATCAGCCGTGATGCCGCCGATAGCGACGCAGGGAACGGCTGAGAGTGCGCACGTGGCGCGTAACACCTCGATGCCGATTGGCGAAGCAGCATCAACCTTCGTGCGAGATGGAAAGACCGGCCCGACACCCAGATAGTCGATCGTCCCGGGCGGAAAAGCAGCGGCCCGCGCTGCCTCGACGATATTCGTGACTGACCAGCCGATCACGAACTCCGGACCGGCGATCGCTCGTGCCGCTTCGGCCGGGAGATCCGACTGGCCAAGGTGCACTCCGTCGGCACCGGCCGCCATTGCCACGTCGAGGCGGTCGTCCACGAGGAAGCACACACTCGAGCCTTCGAGCACGGCGCGCAACTCGAGCGCCGCTTCGTAGAGCTGAACTGTCGTTGCCCGGTGATCGCGTAACTGCACCGCGCTCACCCCGCCTTGCACAGCAACCCGCACTGTTTCAACCAAACCACGATCAAGGCAGGCGTCGCTGTCCGCGACGAGGTACAGGGTCAGGTCGAGCTGACGTCGTTTCACGGCGGCCCAGAGGTCGTCGCTTCGTCCGTCAGAGCACCAAGCTCGTCGAGAAACGAGACCGCAAACGTGCCGGGGCCGGGGTTCCCTTGCGCTGCGCGCTCACCTGCTGTGGCGAAAACCGCAGACGCGGCGGCGGTGGCGAACAGAACGTCCTCGTCGACCGACACGAACGCCGCGATGAGCGCGCCGAGCGCGCATCCGAGTCCGGTGACTCTCGTCATCAGAGGACTCCCGCCCGGAACGTTCACCGCATCGACTCCGTCGGTGATGTAGTCCACGACTCCGCTCACGGCAACGACGCAACATTGAGAGCGGGCGAGTTCGCCAGCGGCATGACGCGCCTCGTCACTGCTGGCGAGGGAATCGACCCCCCGACCGCCTTCGCCGAAGCCGGCAAGACTCATCACCTCGGACGCGTTCCCGCGTACGACGGTCGGGCGCAGCTTGAGTAGTTCACTGGCGAAGGCGGTGCGGTGAGACAGCACTCCGACCGCGACTGGATCAAGGACCCACGGTCGGCCAGCTTCGTCCGCCTCCGTCGCAGCCAAGCGCATCGCGAGTTCGCGTTCAGCCGACAGCGTCCCAAGGTTCACGAGCACCGCGTCAGCCATTGCGGCAAAGGCCCCGGACTCCTCGGCGTGGTCGATCATCGCCGGCGACGTGCCCACAGCGAGAAGTACGTTGGCGGTGTAGCTGGCCGCGACGATGTTCGTCAGGCAGTGGACAAGCGCTCGCTGTTCGCGGACAGCGTTCAATGCCGCCGACACGCGATGGTCGGCCCAAAGAAGTTCGGTGGGCAACGGTGACGTCCCTTCGTTCCTGCGAACGTGATCAGATTCAATGGGTACACATCTCAGCTCCGCACCCGCGTCGGCTACAGCCGACGGCGGGAGTCGAGGGATCGAGATCTTGTACTGAGATCCTTTGAAGTTGTTGTTCGCGCACTCATCGCTGGTCCGGCGCGGCTCCGGTCGGTCACTGCGCGACCGCCGCGCAGAAGTCGGTGAACACCTCGATGAAGCGGTCGATGTCGGCTTCGCCGTGTTGGGCGGAGATCGTCCACTGCTCCTCGTTGCCCGGCGTCATGAAAATCCCGCGGTTGAGGAGCCACGCCCACGAGGCATCGAAGAGCTCGGCGTTCGTCTCAAGAAAGCTCCGGTAGTCGACGAGCGGCTCGCGCCGGTACGAGATGCAGCCCTTGCAGCCGAGGTCGACGACGTGCGCCGGAAGCTCGTGCTCGATGATCGCCGAGCGGCAGCCCGATGCAAGCCGGGTGCCGAGCTCGTCGAAGCGCCGGTACGCCTCCGGGGTGAGCACCTCGGTCAACGCAGCGAGGGCGGCGGCCGCGACGAGCGGGTTGCCGTTGAATGTTCCCTGCTGGGCGATCCCCGCGCCGATCTGGTCCATCAGGTCGGCCCGTCCACCGAAGGCGCTTCCCGGCAGTCCGCCGAAGACCGATTTGGCGAGGCAGATGAGGTCAGGCTGCACGCCGAAGCGTTCGGTCGCCCCACCGGCGGCGATCGTCGCGCCGCACTTCACCTCGTCGAAGATGAGGACAGTGCCGTAGCGGTGACAGAGGTTGCGCAGGCCCTCCAAGTAGCCGGGCTTCGGCAGAACGATTCCGATGTTCATCATCACCGGTTCCATGATGAGACAGGCGATCTCCTCGCCGCGCTCAGCAAACAGGCTCTCGGCCGCGGCGAGGTCGTTGAACCGGAGGACGAGGGTCCAGTCCGCCATCTCTGGAGGGATCCCCTTTGACGCCGGTATCTGTGCTCCATCCGCTTCGACCTTTTCGATGAGCATGAGGCTCGGGGTCACCGAGAACATCACCGCGTCGTGGTGGCCGTGGTACGAACCCTCGATCTTGCAGATCAGTTTCCGACCGGTCGCGCCGCGGGCGACACGAATGGCGTCCATCGTCGCCTCGGTGCCTGAGTTGCCAAAGCGGACGCGTTCCATCTTGAAGCGCCGACAGAGCTCCTCTGCGAGCTGCACAGTGCGCTCGGTCGTGACGGCGAAGTGCGTGCCGGTGCGTGCGGCCCGGTCAATTGCGGCGACGATCGCTGGATGGGCATGCCCGACGGCCATCGCGCCAAAACCGTTGTTGAAGTCGACGTAATGGCGGCCGTCGACGTCAATCACCTCGGAGCCCTGGCCACGCGGCGAGGTAGATCGGATACGGGTCGATCGCCTGGAACGAAGATGCAACCCCGAGGGGCATCGACTGGCGCGCCCGCTCAAATAGGGCACGCGAACGCGGCGTCGCTTCGAGCAGTGCCGCCTTCTCGTTGGCAAAAAGCGTGCCCGCCCGGGAAGTCCAACTGTCGCCCTCGTCGCGATCGAGTCTCATCTCCGGTGCCTCCTCAAACAGCGCCGCACACGGTCTTGTTGCGCCGACTTCTTCCTTTAAGCGCCGAGCTGATCACGCCGTCGGGCAGGCGAGGGTCGTGGTCGCTGCGTCGTCGTTTTCCTATCGCCGGCACGTACCGGTGCCGCAATGTTCCTCCCGCAGTCTTCGCTGATGGCTTCGCGAGCAGTAGAGCCAAACGGCCTCAGGCTCACGATCGCGGTCGTCGACGTTGCTATTTGGTGGCCCTCAGTCGAGGTGACCTTTTGCTCTAGGCGGGACGTCGGAACGCGTCTTTCGATAGAGGCGAGGTCCGTTCGGGAAGGGCTCGAGGCTGTGAGCGACGACCTCCTGTTCGAAAACGACTCGCAGCCAAGTCCACGCTGGGCATCCCGCCCATTCCTTGATTGCGCCACTGGTCACGCCACGACGCCTGTGTGCTCGGCACGAAGAGCAGCGCTCACGACCTCGGTCCGACCCAGGGAGAGCTGGCCGTTGCCCGGGTTGTCCGATCCCGCAGTTCCGACTCGACGTCAGATGCATAGAGCACACCGACCGATCTCCCGTCGGATTCGACGACGAGCGACGAGCGTCGAGACTCGGCGAAAGCGTCCAGCGCCTTTGGGTAGACGAAGTCGTCGGCGTCGAGGCGCGCGGCCGTCGTGTCGGCGACGTCTCGCAGTGTCGCGGTGATCGGAGCGTGATCGAGGTCGGTCACGGAAACGATGCCGACAACTTGGGTCCCATCTAAGACCGCGAACGCCCGGTGAGGAAAGGCCCGGAGAAACGGCGCAGCACTCGCGACCGGCTCGGTGACCTGGAGCCCTGAAGGATCGGCGACCATGACGTCTTTCACCTTGACGTCCCGAAGCGTCGCCCCAACCAACGCCATTCGCTCTTCTGATCGAGCCCCGACAAGGACGATGACTCCGATCAGCGCAAGCCAGAAATCGACGAGCAGGCCGGCGAAGATCATCGCGACGGCGATCGCGGTTGCGATCCGGGCGGAAGTCGTCGTTGCCGTCGCGCGGTTCTGCGAACGCGCGAGGAACCCGCGCAGTGCTCGTCCGCCGTCGAGGGGCAAAGCCGGCAACAAATTGAAGCCTCCGAGCATCACGTTCGCCCACATCACCCGCACCAGCCATTCTCGGCCGAAGAGCGTTGGCGGCCAGAGCTCCAACCCTCGCGATGCGGCGATGCCGACTAGCAAAAGAGCGATCGCACAATTCGTCAACGGACCAATAAGCGCGATCGTCATTTCGTCACGCGCTCGAGTTCGAAATTCCGACGATCTCCGACACGCCACCGAGTGGCAGGAGCACGATGTCGCGGACCTTGTAGCCGCGGTGGCGCGGAAAGATGCTGTGGCCGAGTTCGTGGATGAGTACGCAAGCAAAGATGGCGGCTATCCACGCCAACTCGGATAGCACGACTGATACGCCGACGCCAGGCCCCATGGCAAAGATCACGAGCAAGACGAGGGACCAGTGCAGACGAATTGGGATCCCGGCAATCTTCCCAACCTGCAGCGAGCCCTTCATTGTCTCTCCGAGAGATCTCAGCGCGAACGTGCAGCAGCGGGCCGCACACGCCCAGGGTCCGAGGTCACCTCTTCACCCGCCGATTGATTCCTCAGCCACGCGTCGGATGCTCGTCACCGCTCCACGCTTCAAGCGGGCGACGACGACCTACGAGTTGGCGAACAACGCCACCATCGACAGGATCTGAAGGAGCACACGAAGGCTGTGTGGCGCAAGTTGGGAGCACGGATCTACGCGCGATCACCTGGACTCCCCGAGGTCATCCACCCTCCCGAGGAGTCGTTGCTCAGGATTCTTGCTGGCCCCTAAATGAGGTGTGTTCGACTACAGCATCGAGCCCAGGAAACAGGAGACCCTCGTGACCGTCCGACGCCCACCGAACGAGGTACGGCGGTTCGCCGTTTTCTCCCTTGATGGCAAGGACCTCGGCCTGTAGCGAAGGATCTCCGACGCGATGGCCTTTCACCACGATCTTGTCACCGATGATCGCTTTCATGTCTGTCCCTCTTCCGATACGACCCATCGAGAGCCAAGTCGATACCTAATGACAGAACGTCGGCACGGATAGGGTCCTAAGACGCATTCTCCGGGTTCTCTGGGCTGGAGATCGAGCACGAGCCGTTACCTCGAATTCGGTACGCATCAGCCCACCTGTCCTACTTATTCCCTCCCTGTGTCGGAGGCGATATCACTTCAGGGCCGCCAATTACGGTGGTCAAAGCGAATCCGCGGAAGCCGGGCGTCGATTAAAGCAATGAGCGCACCAGCTCAGTCGAAGCCTTTGACGACACCAGGCCTGAATTCTGTTCACATCGACGCTTTGGCGACCGTGTCACCGACGAGCGTGAGCTTCATCGCTCAACCCTCGAACGTCGCTGTGCTCCGCAGATGGGTCACGAACCAGTCACGAGACGTTTCGGCGACGACCTCCAATGTGCCCGACTCCTCGAACAGGTGCGTCGCTCCCGGCACGACGACGAGGCGACTCTCGCAGCGCAGCTTCGCCTGCGCGTCATGATTGAGGCCGAGCACGACATCGTCGTCGCCTCCGACAATGAGCAAAGTTGGAGCGACGACCGCGGCGAGTCGGTCCGCGGCGAGATCGGGGCGCCCTCCTCGGGAAACGACCGCCATGACCCCTGCATCCGGTTCGGCGGCCGCCCAAAGTGCCGCGGCGGCCCCGGTGCTGGCGCCGAAGTATCCGATTTCTAGCCGGGTCGTTTCCCGTTGCTCACGTAACCACCTCGTGACCCCGACAAGTCGGCCGCCGAGCAGACCGATATTGAAAACGTTCGACCGGTCCGTCTCCTCCGAAACCGAAGCGATAGTTGAACCAGGGGACGTGCCGCTCGAGGTCGAACTGATCGAGGTCGAAGCTACCGGAACCCTCAGCCCCGCCGAGCTCGTCCG
>CAWHOY010000006.1:0-924737 GCA_963831155.1 uncultured Acidimicrobiaceae bacterium | reverse complement strand
CCAGTCAGAGACATTCTTTCTACCTGCACAAATCGAGACAACCGCACCAGTCCTGAGCTGCACATTCGTTGATCCAATCCTCGCAAGCTGCGACACTCGCCGCGAGCTTTGTAGGGATTCTGTAGGGATGGGAGCGTCACCGACCTCAGCTCGTATTCTTTCCTTCGGCTTCAACCCAGTTCGCGTATGCGTCGTAATCGATGGCGGGAGCACTTCCAATCCCCTGCAGGCGCTTGAGCAGAGTGAGCGTGAACGAGACAAGCGCCCTGTTGGGATCACTCGCTAAAACTTCGCCCGCATCGCTTCCGGCGAGTATCTCGAACGAACCGTCACCAAGAACGCAACCGAGATCAATCTCTCCACCTTGCTCGATATCCGAAAGTGCTTTTCGAAATGGATCGCCGAAAGTAGTTGCCCATCCTGAAGCACCGGCGAGAAAACCACCAAGTATCGGGGGCAACTCTCTCGATGGCATTGTGCCCAAGGCCCAACCGAATGAAGCGGAAGTTCGGTGCAATGACCGTACCGATGCAATCTTTTTACCGGCATAAAGGACGTACTCGCGATTTATTTCCGGCTTCACTTCAAAAATCGCATACACGCTTTCGATGGGGACATATCGATGCCCACCCCACTCCCAAAACAGCGGCGAAAAGTGCCGATCAATGATCGCAAGATCAATCTGTTCGCTTTGGCTACCTCGCGAATCCACGACAAAGACTCGGGTTGCTTGATAGCGGGCAGGGAGTATGTCACCCAACAGTTCGTGCCAATGCGTCTCGGTCCCCTCACCTTGTACTCCGGAGTGTCCTGCGTTGCGTTTGCCGGTGCGCAACGCAGCCATTAATTCTTCCTCTTTGCCTACGAAGGCGTCGTGGAGGTTGAATCGACGATCCTCCGTCATGGAGTTCCTTCTTCAAAACGACGCGTTGGTACAAAAGTTTCGGCCAGAGCAACCAAACGGTCTCCAGTGAGTCGCACGTCGTTTCGAACTGCCTCAAGAACGGCATCGGGTACAAGTCGTTGGCGAATGTCGGAATAAGTACAGCCGTAGGCCGTACCGGCTTTAGGACCAGTCAGTGAAACTAGCTTGTCAATCGCGGCTTGATCGACGTGCGAGTCGTCCAACAATCGGTCAAAAAGCTGACGTCGCTGATCGTCGTTGGGTCGTGCAAAGTCAAGCAACGCGGCGGCGCGGCGCAGAACAGCGGGATCAAGAGCATCGGGACGATTGGTACACAGGATTGTCAGTACCGGGAGCTTGTCATCTCGTAAACCATCAATGCCCCGAATGAGGGCGTTGACACCTGCTCGATCTTCATGGTGCATCTGCGCCAATTCCCGCGACTGCGCAAGAGCGTCTGCCTCATCTACTAGCAAGATAAGCCCACGCTTTATCCGGCCTTTAGAGTCTCGCGCTGAGGATGCGGACTTGCGCACTTCGGCGAAGGCTTCCGTGAGCAACGACGTCATCTCGCCGACTGCACCCTTTCCGCGGGCAGACAAGGCCAATGGATACAACGTGATATCGACCTTCATTGAACGAGCTACCGAATCGCCGAACGTTTCTGCGACTTCCGTCTTGCCAGTACCGACGTCGCCACCAAGAACAATCAGCGGAGTACGGTGCGAAACTTCCGCGGCGGCGACCGACATGTGACCATGATGGGATTTGCTCCATCGCTCGACAATCTCGGGGTCAAGAAGAATGGTTGCCTCGGTGACCAGTCGATCTTTGACGTCATCGATACCGACAAGAGCCGCAAACCGCTCTTGGGCATACGGGTCCGGGAGCTCAACGATCTGACCGAAAAGGAGGTCCAAGCTCACCAAGGTCTAAACTCTTTTCTCTGCATGGCGGTATTTCCAGACGTGTAGGTACGATCGACAATCCATCGACCCGAGCCGTCGCGTGGGGGCTCACCGGTCGTACGATTGATGTTGTGCTTCGCGCGTACCGTATCTCTGCCCGTTTCCGTGAGATTTGACCATGCGGAGTTCGTGGTCATGAAATTGAACCACGATGCGCCATTCACCTCAGCCTTTGCGTACAGCCCTCCAGAGCGACCACCCTCTAGATCACCAGAAGCGGTCACTGTGTAGAACCAAGACACGATTCGCTTGTCGTCAGACTTGTAACCGAACTCGTACGACGACACATATTTGCCCGCGAGCATGACGGCAAGCTCATCGTCATACGCGAGCACATCAGATTCGCTTGGATTGCCATAGAAACGTCGACACTGGTGCATATCTGCCGCGACCTTTGCGGCCAACTTCTTTGCGTTGGCAAGCGTGAAGGTATCGGAAGTTGCAAAGGTATAGCTCATCGTCATCCTTGGAATCCGGGGCCGAGTACATCCTGCCAGCACTCGATCGTGTCAACCTTCGTCGTCGCGTATCGAGCCTCGCCGAGTGCATCAAGCGCGCGCTGCGCCGCATTGACGATGCTCGTTCGACCCGCAGTTGTGTAATTGACTGCAACATTGTTCGCCGGATTGACGGGGTCGAACACTTCGATCGCACTACCAGTCGCACTTGGAAGCTTTGAAGTTGAGTAGTAGTCAGTAAATGCGACACGTTCGGAAAATTCCGTCTTCACGAGGTACGCGAAGAACTCCTCCAAAGCTTCCGGATAGTCCGAAAGAATAAAACCGTTGTCGGCGAGCCGCGCCCAAAGCAATTCGATCATGAAGGATTTAAATCGAAAGTCTGCGTCGTCTTTGGCGACGACGTTCTTCCACCACTTCACTAACCGAATCAGCTGTTTGAAGTCATCGCCATACTTCGCCTTGCGCACGCGGATGAACTCCAAATGGCGCGGTATGGAGGTCATGATCCGTTGTCCGGTGTGCTTGCGGACAAGATAGCCACAATCGTTCGGCTCACCCTCGTACAACACCGGCACCACATCGACGTCTAGCCCAGTGCCCTTGAAACTGACCTTCACGCAGTGGTCTTGAGGCGTGAATTGATCATCAGCCATATTCGGGTTTGCCTCACGAAGCCGCTCGGCGAGCCAGGGCTGAAGCTCGGCGTCGGCTTTCGGTGCTGAACCCGCTTTGACGTATACCGCCACATCAAGGTCGTTGACCGTCCTTAATGCCGTGCCCTACGCAACGCTACCGGCGTGAAGCATCTTCACCAGATCAAACGACGAATCGCTGGCGATCTTCTTCTCTAGGCGTTCCCGAAGCGCGTTGACTTGGGCGCGGTGCTTATCCGCTACGTCCTTTGGCAAGTTGACCCGGGCCGCGCAAAATGATGCGACTTCCGAGTGTCCAACGAGAGCCATGCCCATCGCCTTTCCATGCGCGATATCAAAGTAACCAATTGCCTTTCAGCGTACGGACTGGGTGTATCAAACACTGTTCGCTCGAAGAATGGCCATTGCATAGCTGATTAATTCGTAAGCGAGCCTGGAAACCAGATTGACAGATTATGGCTCAAAACCCATAATCTGGTCTCTATGACGCGCATTTACAACGACGCAAGTTCTGAGCCGCGGGGACGCCTCCCACCGGAAGCCCGCGGCAAGGCCGAAGTCGTCGAACATGCTTATGGACTTGCCGTTCAAGTGATGCAACGTCGACTGGAATTGGGTTGGACTCAAGCCCAGCTCGCTGACAAGGCCAATATTGACCAGGGCGACCTTTCCCGCATTGAGCGCGGCGTCATCGCTCCAAACGAGTCGACGCTGGTACGAATCGCGCACGCAATGGGATGCTCGTGGCAATTGCTGGAAGGGCCGGTGGCTGCAGGCAAGGTCGCTTCCATCGAACGCAAGCGAGACTCTGCGAGGAGGTGAGGGCCTTGCCGACGGCACCAGACATCCGGGCCGGCGAGATGTGGGCATATCGAGCAACGGTCATCCGATCCGGTTGCCCAAGTCGAGGTCTTGCGGGTTGGAACCGCAAAGCCGCTCCGAGTTCAAATCCGATTCGTCGACGACGTCTATGAGGGCAAACAGGATTGGGTCCCGCCAGCTCGCCTCAAGGTGACGTGGTCGGACATCGATTCGTGGCTTGCCCGTGAGCAGCGTTGGGAAGCCGTGCGAAGCGCGTCGTGGCATGTGAGCGACACGCCCGAAAACTGGGCTGCCGAATACGTCTTGTCTGAGCTTGGCGACCTTGGCGTCGAACTTGGCTTTAATCAGAACGTCGGAGTCCTGATGGCTTCCGACGTCAACAGCCTTGCCGAGAAGATTGGACTTTCGGTTAGCGAACTGACTGAAGAGCCCCTCGCCTTCTTCGACGACGATGGAACTTACGTCGCTCCGTGGTCAACCGCCCACAAGGTGGTGCTCCTTGCCGCTCCTCTCGTCGCCGACAAGGTCCTCGCCTATGTGCGACGAGAGGAAGACAAGAAGCGCGATCGTGCGATGCACGGCGAGTATTACGAATTTCGAAAAGGCGAGAGCCACTTCATCCCCGCGGAGCAGTGTGCGGAAATCGATGCGCGCTGGCAACCGTCCTATGAGCTTGCACGTGAGTGGTGTGGAGCAGAACCTCGAAGACGGTTTGATGAGCTGGTTGCACTCAGGGAAGAGGTTGCTCGTATCGGAGGTATTGCGGAACGTGCAATCCGATCCCTCGAAGCCGCGGGCGATCAGCGAAAAGCTAACGAGCTCAAACGCGAGCTCGGCATTCCATTGGATCAATTGCGTGCATCCTCGAAGAAATTGGATCAGTAACTCAGTTCTCGGGACCGTAGGGACTCCACTTTCCCAAGTAAGGCTTTAGTTCATTGGGCGTCGGCTCTTTCTCCTCAGGTGCCATTGGGACGTTGGTACCTACACGAGCGGCATAGCCACGACACCATTCCAACCAACTGCGTAACCGTCCCGCCCGATCTTGATTCACGTCTTCGGACACGAGCTTGTCGAGGACATCACAGAATGCAACAACGTCCTGGTGTTGCCTCCACATCGCAACCTGGTCCAACAGTGCTCTCCGCTTTTGATCGAGGTGGAATTGAGAACGCGCTTCATCCATCGCTTGCTGCCACTCTCGACGACGCAGTTCGAGCAAATGGTGCTCTTCGACTTCCCTCGCATGCAGTGTCGCGCTACGTGCCTCAAGCTCCGAAATAATCTCCGGAATCTTGCTAACCAAGCTCCAGCGTCTCCGGTCTGCCCATCTCCGCTTGCGTCCCGAGAAACGGTGATCATCAGAGAGCTCGATTGCGAGCCGTCCCGATGGCACAGGCTCGATCCGTAACGGAATTCGTTTCCAATCGTAGGAGGCCTCTTCCACTTCCTCTCGCACGGGAAGCTCGGCCTTGTCCAATTCTTCGCTGATCAACAGCCTCCAAGGAATGTCCGCAACGGTTATCCAGAATCCCGGACTTCCGTCCACCTCGAAACATGTCTCATGTCCTCGCGACTCGGACACCCTTCCGAGTTCCTCCATAACTCCAATCGCTCTATCGACAGAGTCGTCGGAAACGTGAAAGCAAGTCCAGATTTCGCCGGACGTTGGTCACAGTGAATTGATTCATCACCCCATGATGACTGACGAGCGAGATCGATTCCCTTCCCATACAACAACAAATGAGCGAGGCGAGATCACCAGGGGCGAAAGCAAAAGCGCTACTCGACTTCAGCTCCGGAGATCGTGAGTCCCAACACGCTTGCAACGGCGTCCAGGAAGTCGATACTCGTTTCGAACCATTCGCGTCCACCGGTTCGCGACGGGCTCCGGGTATGGCCAGCGGAATCCAGAAGGACATGAAAGTCGTGCTCGAGTTGCTTTGGGTCCCGTGTCGGATGCTGATAGACGCGAAGGAGTAAGGGGTCTTCTGGAAGACCTGTGAGACGTGCCTGTTGTCGTACGCGCTCGGTTGCGGTGCGCGTAGTCATCCCCACCTTAAGAAGGGTGCGGTTGGTACCTTCGACTGTCGGATACCTCCAGTAGTGGGGAAACGTGTAGACGTAAATGCCGCCTAACTGAACGAGCGATTCTTCAAGTGCATCGCCTTGCTGTTGAATTGTCTGCTCTTCGCGCTCCTGAGCATTTCGGTCATTCACCTGCTCGTCGAGTCGGTCGATAACAGCTGTAACGTGCGCCTCCGCAGCTGGTGACAGCCTGCCCCGGTGTTGCCTCAAGAAGCTCCTGGCTGCCGAGAGAGATTGCGCCGCTCTACTTGGCGCAGGCGGGATGTAGCCATCGCGGATCGTTCGGATCTGGACCAGAAGATTGCTCGCTGCGCCAGCATTTGCGGCTGCCCCCGCGTCAGTGATTTCTCGGGCGGATGACAGGCCGGATAGCAGGCACTGCATCACGAGGCCGATCTGTCCCTTGGAATCACTCAGGCATTGTTCAATCTCGGGTCGGATTTCATCTAGTTCAGGAGGGATCGTTGTCGAGATGTTAGGAGCCTCAACTTCACTCGATCTCAGTCGCGCGTCCGAATCAGCGTCGCTTCCGTCAAGCGGGGAGTTCGTCACAGAAGCATCCTCTCGCATTCTTATCGGGACACGGGTCAATTTCACACGACCGAAGAGAACGGTGATGACCCTGTGTCAGCGCACGAAAAACGTGAGCTAACGGATGAAGGACATATCAGGCGGTGTCTCCGGTGTGATATCGAGTGAGTAGGACCCGTCTTCATGTAATGCCATGACGACGTATTGGCCTGAATAGTTAGCTTGGGCCAATAGTGGACCAAGTTCGTCCCAGTGCAAGACGGTCGTGTGATTGTTCTGGCCGGCCTCTCGGTACGCGCCGTAATCTACGCGGAGGCGCTTCAGTCCGTGCACCATGCCGTCGATGGTCACGTAAAAGTCAACTGCGGCCTCTTCGAGTTCTCCTCCACTCGTTGTGCGTGACGACCAGCCGAGCCCTCCAAAAAACTCGTGGCGGAAGTATGTGGTTTGGTCAATCTCGTGGCCGGCCTTGACCAAACGCAGGACACCTGTGACGTTGCTCCCCGGCGTCGGTGGGTGTTGCGCATCCGATGGCCGCATCAACTTGAACCATCGTCTGATGACTGCAGATTCCGAGGCGTCGTCGGCCGGAGAGGGTGTCTGCGGTTGCGACCTTCCTACTCGACGAACATTACGCGCCGCTGACTCATTGTTAGCTCGTGACGTAGCTGTCGACCGCTTGGACTCAGCGCTTCGGCCAAATACGGACGCGCCAGGTTCGTCATCCAGGTCCACTTCGGAGTCGGGAGAGGATGGCGCTTCGTCGACAGCTACATGTCTGGAGTGATCTTCGTCGGCAATCCGGTATCGACCATCCTTTGAAAGTTGGGTCAAAAGTTCCGGCGTTAATTCAAGGCAAATCGCCTCGTCTGCGATCAAACGTTGTACATACGAATCGATTTCGTCGAGGAAGGCGGAGTCTTCGTCAATCGACAAGTCTAATTCGCACGCTATTGCGACTTCATAGTTATAGAAGACGCCTCCCGCAGTCAGGTTGTTTGATCCAACGAAAACGCGAGCTCGATGTTCGTCGGCTGCGGAGTACAGCTTTGGGTGAAACGTACGAGCCTGTCGGTCATGGAAGATATAGACCGTGTCGAACAGTTCCAACGCAAGTTCAAGACCCTGTCTCGTAGCGCCACCTTCGTCGATTCCGACGATGAGCTGAGCGTGGCCACCATCGAGACGAAGCTGCTCGATGTAAGGACCGATTCGATCGAGTCCACTTCGCTTGGCCCAGGCAACCACGATGGTCAGGTGCGCATAGCCCTCCTCAGCCACCTGCCGGAAGAAGTCATGAAGGTTTTCGCCGTCAGCAAATGGTTGCGCAATCAGGCGGATGTGCATGCCCGCCAGTGTTGCGCGGCCCGGAGGTTGGTGCACGCTGGGCGCGGAAAACTATGAGTCGGGGCCTTGATGTTGGGGGCCTCAAGTATTCAGTTCTAGGAGGCGGAGTTCCTGTCCATCCGTCGTTGGAGCAGAAGATCACGCGCTTGTCGCAGCTCCGCGAGAAGATCGAGGTCCAGGCCAATGGGCGATTTAGCAATAAGACGATCTGTCTCGTCGATTAGCAGGTCGTCGTCCGTTCCGGCTGACCTCACGATGGCATCAAGTCGTCCGATTTCGTCACCGAACTTCGGGATCAAGGGCAAGCACAGGCGGCTCACCTCGGACGGCACGAGTTCGAGCACCCCACCTCCGAAGCTGCGACCTTCCAATTCCGCCGTGAGCAAAGTGAGCGAGTTGTGAAAAATGGCGGCGATGTCGTAGGAGCTGACTACGGGGTCAACTATGCGACCACGGTAGATCGTGTCCGTTGTTACAACACCTGCCTCATTAACCACCACGCTGCGGGTACCGGTGCGAACGCTTCGACATCATTAGCTGTCCAGGTGGAACTATGGGGACTCGATACCAGGGCGTTCTGATGCGGCATTTGAAGCGTTCATGTAGACCTTGACCCTCGCCCATCTCAAGATATGCAGATGCGCCAGTTGACTGTTCCGGATCGTTCTTTGCTGGACTGAAGTCCAGCATGAATGCACGGGCACCAGCTTCAACCGTTTGGCAATGGTCCGACGTGTCATAAACAATGCCGGCTGCGTTGCGTATTCGGGGTAAGAGTGGTCGCTGCCAGGATTCAAGGTCCCACGTGCTGAGCGACTCCGCATCTACCGAGAAAAACTCATTAGCACCGGTGACGGTCGCGACCTCGAATCGGGCGACAGAGCCGAGTGGAAGTACCGAAGTTGTCGCATACGCAGAATCGAGCGCGGTTAACTGACGCGGCGAGAGCAGCAGGCGAGTCCACGATCTTGGCGATACCTCGACGCGATGTTTCCAGCGAACCGGTCGGCTCAACTCGCGATGCTCCGTGATGGTCACGACGGAGGGGGTCCAGTCTTCCTTGACTCGTCTCCCGCTTAAGACAACGACCTCTTGAAGAACGCCAGGAAAAGAGTTGGGAGCAAAGAGATCAAATGACAAACCTTCGGTATGAGTTAGGAGCCAGTGACGAACTACGCCGGCAGAGATTCCAGTAAAACACTCCGCCGGAACAATGAACGAGAAGGCGCCGCCGTATCGCAGCTTGTCGATGGCTCCGAGCAAGACTGGAAGCCAAAGATTCGATACTCCGCGAAGAGCAATGCCGAGTTGTTTCGCGAGACGCTCAATCGCAAGCTTGGTGTGATTATCTACGAATTGAAATCGCACAAAGGGCGGGTTACCAATCGCAGCGTCGTATTCGCGTTCGTTGTCGACAAACCAGTTCACAACGCTTGACGCCAGGACCTCGCCATTGATACCGGTCGCTTCGAGAGCAACTTCGCACTCAGCAGCTTCGCTCGGGAGTACTTCTACGGCCGTGATCCAATTCACGCGGTCGGATAGACCACTTATTGCTAAACGCCGAAGAAAGGCTCCGTCTCCTGCGCTCGGCTCCAAGACACTCAAGCGGTCCGAATTCCGCAACAGGCTGGTCAGCCGATCGAGGCAAACGTCCACCAACGCGTCCGGTGAATAGAACCCGCCTCGAAGCTTGTCCGCAGTAACTGCATCTTTGGTCTTCATGCCGATTCGCGCCGCGGCGTATGTGGAGTGAAATTCATTTCGGCCAGCGGTAAGTGAGTTGTTATTCCGCGAGACACACCGGCGACTCTACGCGGGTCAGCCCCGAAAAACGCGGACGCTTCGCGTTGTCTGAGGGACTTCGAAGGTCTAGGTCCTTCCATCTGTTCAGCCTCCTGGAAGCGCGCAGCGCTACCTAACGATTTCAGAGAGGAAGGCTTCTTCGGCCGTGATCGGCCAATGACCTACGAGCAGGTGCGGTCCTCAGCGCCTGTAATCACAGTATGCCATCGGGCTGTCTCACTGACTTGTCACCTTGCCCCAGTGCATCTCTGTGGGCTCCACGATTCGCTCGATCATGCTCCGAGAGATTCCAGGGAGGCGCACCTAGGCCGCTCTTCGTCGCTGTCGATAGGGTCTGGCGAGAGGGGCAGCTTTAGATGTCCGCGAGGGGCGCATCGGGCAGCACACCTTATGCACAAGGTGCCAAGGCTTCCCGCCGCGGACAATCTGTGGGCCGACTGAGTTATCACGAGCCCTTCGCCTGAAGTGCTCCGCGTCGACGCGCGGAGGACACTGAGATGATTGTCCGCGTCGACGCTCGGAGGATGCGCTGACGACCTCCGCGAAGTTGTCGACGCGACCCCCTCGGCACTCTTGTGCATCAGGTGTGCTGCCCGATGAGCCCCTCCGTCGACAATTTCGTCGACACCGTGAACCGACGTGACGAGCGCGCCCCGAGGCGCTGTCGCGGAGCCGTGAGTCCGTACCTCAGACGTGCCTGCGGCGACCGCGCATGAGGGTCGGTAAAAAGGACCGCAGGAAGGAACTCTGTTGCGCCGACTGACAGGCGTCTGAGCGTTGTAGGGCTCGTTTGGAGGCATCGGGGCCGCCCATGTCGAGGCCGGTGGTAGCCGGATCGTTGGGCTCCACAGTTGGCACCTTTCTCCTGAAACGACGTGCGGCGACGCCCGGAGCCTTCAGAAATTCTTTTCGTGCGTTGAGCTGGGCCGTCGACGTTCGCGTCGACGTTCGCGTCGACGTTCGCGTCGACACCCATCCGTCATGCTCCGTCGCGGAGGTTGATTCGCATGTCGACGACGGTCAGCGCGAACGAGAGAACGACGACAGGTGTCTGCCGTCCTGAAAAAAATTTGCGGCTCTCAGAATGTGCCGCCTACCTGCGCCGCGGATGTTTTCGCGGACCTTTTCGCGGACAATTCCGCGGACCTTTTCGCGGACATCGATTCCGCATACTCACCGGCATGAGATGCGCGACGACCTGGGCCGCGGAGGATGGATACCTCCGCGCCGTCAGAAACTTCGGAGAAATCTCTCGCCGCGGAGGACTTCGCGGAGGAGCGAATCGCACAGTGGGTTCACTGGGTGTCGAATCCAGCCACGCAATGCGCTCACGGCTTTCGCGCTCGGGGCTTTCTCGCCCCCTCTTCACTTCGGTGCGCCTCGCGACAGGCCAAGGGTCCTTCGAGGAACACCTGCGCACGATCGCGTTCGTCGTCGAGATAGACGGCTAGCGGGATGGGAGGAATGACGAGTCTAGCAATCGCTCCAACGGCCCCACGTGAATGCCAAACGGGACCGCCGACGCTTCCTCGCTCTGATGGAAGAACGCTCGGGACCACCTAAACCGTCGGCTGCATGAATACGAGGAGTCCCACGCTCGGGCAACGCTCTCGATCACCGAAGCCGCATGGGAACTTGGCGTATGCACCGAGACCGCCTACCGACAAGCAAAACGCGGTGAGCTCCCGGGTGCGTTCAAGTTCGGTCGGACGCTGGATCGTCTCGCGCGAGGCGTTCGAGCGCTGGCTTTCGACTCGCTAGTGCGTTCATGCTGGATGATCGTGCCTCCGTCGATCGTCGCGAGGCGTCCTGCCGCGAACTTGTTCGACGTCGCCACCGATCGCGTACTACCACCGATCCTCGACAGTCGTCGGATCGACCGTGCTCCGCACGGGGTGCACATAGGTGTTCAGGAAGTAGCTGAGCGATGCGTGGTCGAGCTCACGTGCCGCGATCGCCGGATCGACTCCCTCGCTGACGAGCTTGCTGCCACGGTGATGACGAAACGAGTGAAGCGTCGCGTCAGACTCCGACGAGCTCATGAGCTTTCGAGAGCGTCGGCCGAAGTACTCGGGGTTCGCCACCTCGAGTCCCATGCCATCGCTCGAGAACAGCCACCCATCCGTCCGGAAGTCGTGGTGCCGATCATCCGCTGCGCGTCGTTCGCTGCCGTTCGCGCAACTCCTCGCAGCCTCGGAGCAAGCGCGCGCGTCGAGGAACTTCGGGGGCGGTGCTGGCTTGCCGCGACGGTGCTTCGCGTAGTCGACGACTCCTGACTCTCCCACCGACCACGTTGACCACCCGACGAATGAAGATCGACTGTGACTCGAAGTCGATATCACGCCACCGAAGACCACAAAGCGCCTGGCGGCGCAGTCCAGTAAGTGCAGCAGTGGCGACGAACACATCGAGGTCTGGGTCGAGCTTCTGCGCGAGCAGCGTACGCCTCGTCGACCTGTTCCCGCGTCGGCGTGGCGCGGCGTGCTCTTCTGGCTCAGGCTGGAAGCGTCCGGACGAGCGCTGCCGGATTGAAGGATCATCCATCCCTCACCCATCGCGTGATTGAACGCGGAGCGCAGCGCCTTGTGCACCTGGATGACATACGAGCGGGACCGAGGACCTCCTCGAGCGCCTCGTAGGTCTCCTCGACCGGCTGGCGAGTACGTGATCTGGTCGAGACGAATGGGGCGAGCTGCGTGGCCTTCAATGTCCGCACCTGGAGCTCGTAGTTGTTGTAGCTGCTCTGTTCGAGGCCACCACGGCCGGGTTTGCCGAGCGCGCTTCGCGCACGCGCGAGCCACGCGTCGAGCAGCTCGCCGACCGTCATCGACGGAACGCCGCGTACGCCCCCGCTTGACCTTGGCCTTGAGCTCGGAACGTGCACGCGCCGCGCCTCGCGGATACCGCCGCGGACGATCCGCTCGAGCTGCTTCGGGCTTCCCGTCAGCGGATCACGACTGCCGGTGCTGACGCGGACACGAAAGACATCCGGTGCGATCTCTCGGATCCCACGCTCGGTGCGCAGCGCTGAATCGCTTCCTCGGGATGCGGACCATGCTACAGTCGACTACTTCGTCCGATCCATCTTCGATTCACCTCTGTCACTCGGCGCTGCACCGCAACGGGACTGTGAGGCCGAACCGTGCTCGGATCGTGCGATTCGTCAACCGACTCACATCAGATTACCCCTTCAGATACCGGCGGCGCCGGAATCTGTAGGGATTTTGTAGGGATGAGGCTCGAATGACCGCCGAACTCGGCAGCGCCATTCTATGCCTCTACCTGCGGATTTTGTGGTGGAGGCGAAGGGACTTGAACCCTCGAACCTCTTGACTGCCAGTCAAGCGCTCTACCAACTGAGCTACGCCCCCGCTGCCCGACGCAATCTACCAGCGACAACCTGATTCTCAGGAACGTTTTGTTTCAGCACGGGAGCGGCGAGTTGGAGGATCTCTCCTGGTAGCTACGATTTTTTGATGGTCGAGCCGTACGACTTCAAGTCGGTCGAAGAGCGCTGGCAGCGGCGCTGGGCCGAAGACGGCACCTACGAGATAGACGGCGACGATCCGCGCAGTGCTTATTACGTGCTCTGCATGTATCCGTACCCGAGCGGGCCTGCCCACCAGGGCCACATCCGCAATTACACCTTCGGCGACACCCTCGTCCGCTTTCGCACGATGCAGGGATACGGCGTTCTCTCCCCCTTCGGCTTCGACTCGTTCGGGCTCCCCGCCGAGAACGCGGCGATCAAGGGTGGGGCGCGCAGTCCCCGCGAGTACACCGAAGCCCGCATCGAGGAGCTGCGCTCGAGCGTGATCCGGCTCGGTGCCGTCTACGACTGGCGCCGCGAGGTGAAAAGCCACGATCCGGAGTACATGCGCTTCAACCAGCTGATCTTCTTGCGCTTTCTGGCAGCGGGCCTCGCCTACCGCGCAGAGGCTCCTGTCAACTGGTGTCCGGGATGCCACACCGTGCTCGCCAACGAACAGGTCCTCCCCGACGGCACCTGTGAGCGGTCCGGCGACCTCGTCGAGCGGCGGTTGTTGGAGCAGTGGTTCTTGCGCATCACGAAATACGCCGACGATCTCCTGTCGGCGCTCGACTGGCTCGACTGGCCCGAGCGCGTGAAGACGATGCAACGCAACTGGATCGGGCGATCCGAGGGCGCGCGTCTGCGCTTTGTTGTCGATGGCCACGACGAGCTTGCGATCGAGGTCTTCACGACGCGCCCCGACACCGGCTTCGGGGCCACCTTCCTTGCCCTCGCGCCCGAGCATCCGCTCGTCGACGAGCTGGCGACGCCCGATAACGCGCAGCAGGTCGCAGAATTGCGACGCGTCGCTTCGACCGAGACGGACGTCCGACGGATGGCCGACGACGCGGCGCAAAAGCGCGGCGCGCCGACGGGGAGCTTCGCGATCAATCCCTTCAACGGCGAGCGCATCCCGATCTACGTCGCCGAGTACGTCATCTCGACCTACGGCACGGGCGCGATCATGGCCGTACCCGGCGAGGACGAGCGCGACTTCGAGTTCGCGACGATCCACGGCCTTCCCGTCATCCACACCGTCGAGCCGCCGAACGATTTCGTGGGCGGCGCCTGGACCGGTACCGGGGAAAAGGTCAACAGCGGCTTCATGGACGGACTCGACATCGCACGGGCGAAAGAAGCCGCCGTCGAATGGCTCGTCGGCCGGGGCGCCGGTGAGCCCCACGTCCAGTACCGCCTGCGCGACTGGCTGATCAGCCGGCAGCGCTACTGGGGCTGTCCGATCCCGATCGTCTATTGCGACACCGACGGTGTCGTCCCCTTGCCGGAATCGGCGCTCCCGGTCCTTTTGCCCGACGACGTCGAGTTCACGCCGACCGGCGAGTCACCGCTCAACCATCACGAGGGATTCCTTCACGTCGACTGTCCGCGATGCGGCAGACCGGCGCGGCGCGAGACCGACACGATGGACACCTTCGTCGACTCGTCCTGGTACTTCCTGCGGATGTGCTCGCCGAAGGATCAGAAAGAGCCCGTCGACTTGGAGTCGGCGCGCCATTTCATGCCCGTCGACCAGTACATCGGTGGCATCACCCACGCGATCTTGCACCTCCTCTACGCGCGCTTTTACACAAAGGCACTCGGCGACTTGGGGCTGGCGCCAGCGGAGATCCGCGAGCCGTTCACGCAGCTTTTCTGCCAAGGGATGATCCGCCTCGGCGGGCGGGCGATGTCGAAGTCGAAGGGAAACGTCATCGACCCGAACGAGTACTTCGAAACTGTCGGCGCCGACGCGCTGCGGCTGTTTCACCTCTCGGTCGCGCCGGCGGTCGACGACTTCGACTGGAGCGACCAATCGAGCGAGATCATTGACGGCGGGTCGCGCTTTCTGCGCCAGGTCTGGCAGCTCGCAACGGACACCGATTCGGTCGCGCGGGGGACCGATGTCGATGGCCGCTCGGCGATGGCGTTCGACGAGAAGACGCTGCGGCGAGAGACGCACCGGGTGATCGACGCCGTCACCGCAGACTTCGTTCGCTACGAGTTCAACACCGCCGTCGCCCGCGTCCGCGAACTGCGCCGGGCGATCGTGCAGGCTTTGCGCTCCGATGTCGATCGATCCGTCGTCGATGAATCGATCGATGTGCTGTTGAAGCTCCTCGCGCCGATGGCACCGCACCTGGCGGCCGAAGCATGGGAGAAGCGCAACGGCGGGCACGTCCATGAGCAAACCTGGCCCCTCGCTGATCCCGAGCTTTTGACCGAGGAGTCGGTGACGCTCGTCATCCAGGTGAACGGCAAGGTCCGCGACCGGATCCGTGTCGAGGCAACGATCTCCGAAGCCGAGCTCATCGACTTGGCCCTCGCCTCTTCGGCGGTCGTCCACCACCTGGGTGGCAACGAGCCGCGCCGCATCGTCACCAAGCCACCGCGGCTCGTCAACATCGTCGTCTGATCGAACCGACCAGCGGGCCGGACAACCTCAGCGAATCGCCGCTCGAATCACCTCGGCGCGCGTCACATCGTCGAGCAACGCGGCGACAGTTGCAGACGGGAATTCGGCGAGCGAGTCCAGAACCAGATCGGCGATCGCCCAGCGTGGATCGCCTTCGGTACCGGGCTCGGGGATGGCGATGGCCGTCATGCGCGCCGCCTTCGCCGCGATGCAGCCGTTCACCGCATCCTCGACGACAACGCAGCGACGGGCGTCGACACCGAGCTCCTCGGCGGTTGCCAGCAACACTGCGGGGTGGGGCTTGCCGAGCGGCACGCGCTCCGCCGAGACGACGACGTCAAAGTGCTTACGGAGATCGAAGCGATCCAGCACGGCGTCGATCACCGGCGTCACCGACCCCGAGGCGAGGGCGAGCCGCAGGCTGTGCGCCTCGCAGAACTCCACCGCGTCGATCGCGCCCGGAAACAACCACGCCTCGTCCGAGATCCCGGCGATCACGCCCAGCACGATCGCCTCGGTGAGCTCGGAGTCCGTCGCCCCGTCGAAGCCGAGCCGCTGGCGGAACAACGCGACCGCCTCGTCGGCGCGCATGCCGGTGATGAGTCCCGCACCGAGAAGGGGCCGGATGTCGACGCCGACGCGATCGAAGGTCTCGGCCTGCACGCGATTCCAGATCGGCTCGGTGTCAACGAGGAGCCCATCCATGTCGAAGATGACCGCAGCCGCGCTCTTCGCGCTGTCGGCTGGACCAGCGGTCATCCGTTCTCGCCGCGCAGATAGCGCTCGAGCTCGGCGGCGATCTCCTCCCCCGTCGGCAGTGACTCGCCTTCGAAGCCGATCACCGGTTCCGCGCCGGCGTCGAACTGCTCCTCGAGCTGTTTGACCATCGTCTTGTGCTCGTCGGACTGGGATATGAGTTCGTCGACTTGGCGGCGAGCCTCGTCGGCACTTTCGCGCAGCGCGTCGGTGCCGAAGACGAGACCGGCGACTTCACAGAGTCCTTCGACGAGCGCCAGCGCGGCGGGCGCGAAGGGCATCGCCGCGACGTAGTGCGGCACGCGCGCCCACAACCCGACGGCGGGGATCCCCGCCTCGTCGCAGGCATGGCTGATGACCTCGCCGATCCCCGCCGGCACATCGACGGAGCCGTGCATGAAGCCGACCCTCTTCGTCAACTCGGGCTTCGACGCCGTCGAGGTGAGCTTGATCGGCCGGGTGTGGGGTGCCGCGATCGGGAACGCACCGAGGCCGACTGCGATGCGCGCGTCCAATTCCTTCGCGATGCCGACGACTTCCTCGGTGAACGGCTTCCAGCGATAGTCGGGCTCGGGACCGATGAGCAACGCAACCCCGGTTCCCATCCGGTCGCGTCCGACGATGATCGCCGGCTCCGGCCAGGAGATCGAGGTCCGCACGCCGTCGTCGATGCGCAGCCGGGGCCGGCGCGCCCGCTGGTCGATGAGCTCGTCGGGGTCGAAGGTGACGTAGGTCTCCGACTCGATGTCCGGGACGATCGCGGCGAGCGCCGTCGCGGCGGCGAAGCCGGCGTCGATCCAGCCGTCGAGCGCGACAACAAGGACGGGACGTTCGGGCAGCTCGATCGGGAGCTGCTTCCTGGCAAACGTCACCTTTCGACGCTAACGGCGGATCGGCGCCAACAGATGGGCCGTCTGGCCCTCATTTGTCCAGCACGACCAGTCGATGCTCCGTCGTGTTGCAGGGGCGCGAGCCGTCCTCGGTGACGACGACGATGTCTTCGATCCGCGCCCCGAAACGCCGGTCGAGGTAGATCCCCGGCTCGATCGAAAAGGCGTTTCCTTTGACGACGGCATCTTCGTTGCCTTCGACGATGTAGGGCTCTTCGTGTTCGTCGATGCCGATCCCATGCCCCGTGCGGTGGATGAACGCCGGGCCAAGGCCGGCATCGTCAATCAGTGCCCGGGGGACCCGGTCGAGCTCGGCGCAGGTGACGCCGGGTTCGACCGCGGCGAGCGCGGCGCTCTGCGCGATCTCGAGTGCCTCGTAGAGCGCGCGGAACTCCGTCCCCGGTTCGCCGACGGCGACGGTGCGCGTCGTGTCAGAGCAGTAGCCGACGTCTCCGTCCAGCGAATAGCTGCCGCCGAAGTCACAGACGACGACGTCGCCCTCGCGAATCATTCGCGCCCCCGCCTCGTGGTGTGGGCTCGCCGAGTTCGGACCCGACCCGACGATGGCGAAGTTCACGCTGTGATGGCCTTCGGCCAACAGCCGCGCGCCGATCTCCCTCGATATGTCGGCTTCGCTGCGGCCCAGGAGCAAGATCTCTCCGCCGAGGAGCGCCTCGGCGACGCGATCTGCTGCCGCGCCCGCCTGCGCGATCGCCTCCTGTTCGTGGGCGTCCTTCACGGCTCGCAGCGGACCGGTCACCTGCGACGCCAAGTCGAACATTGCGTCGGGTAACGCCGCCTGCAACTCCAAGATCAGTCCCGCCCAGGCGCGGTCCGAGAACGCCACGTGGTCGGGCTCGCCGACGAGGTCGGCGACGATCCCGACAGCGTCTTCGGTCTCCTCGTATGGGCGAAGTGAAAAGAGCGTCTCGTCGTGATCGACACGCGGCGCCTCGAGCCTCGGGACAACCAAGGTCGGTTCGGCATCGGATGAGAACACCAACACGGTCGGCCGCTCGAGCGGCATCGCCTGGTAGCCGGTGAGCCACGGCAGATCGGCGCCGATCGAGAGCAGCAGCGCATCGATTTCGAGCTCGGTGATCCGAGCGCGCACCTTGTCCGCGCGTTCGCGGCGAGCCGCGCGGAGATCGGTCCTGCTCACGCCGAGATCGTGAGCGCCGTCGCCGCCTCGACCGACTGACGGGCGTGATAGCTCGAGCGGGTGAGCGGAGACGCCTCGACATGCGCGAACCCGAGCCGCGAGGCGCGCGCTCGCAGCTGTTCGAACTCCTCGGGCGTCCACCACCGCACCACCGGGAGGTGCGCCGCCGATGGTCGCAGGTACTGGCCGACCGTGACGATCGATACGCCGACCGCGGCAAGGTCTGCGAGCGCGCCGTCGACCTCGTCGGCAGTCTCGCCCATGCCGACGATCAGACCGGACTTCGTCGCGAGTCCCGCAGCGCGCGCCGCGCCAAGCACCGCGAGACTGCGCGCGTACGAGGCGGAGGGGCGCACGGCACGTTGCAGTCGGAGAACTGTCTCGAGGTTGTGGTTGAAGACGTCCGGCTTCGCGTTGAACAGCGATCTCAACGCGGAAGGGTCGCCCTTGCAGTCAGGAACAAGGACTTCGACGCGGGTGTTCGGCATGCGCTTTCTGATCGCAGCGATGGTTTCCGCGAAAGCGGCGGCGCCACCGTCTGCGAGGTCGTCCCGGGCGACAGCGGTGACGACCGCGTGCGCAAGATGCATCTTCGCGACGGCCTCTGCCACGTGTTCGGGTTCGTGCGCGTCGAGCGCAAGCGGGTGACTGGTGTCGATGAGACAGAACCCGCATGCCCTCGTGCAACGCGACCCGTTGATCATGAAGGTCGCCGTTCCGTCCGCCCAGCACTCGTAGATGTTCGGGCAGCCCGCTTCCTCACAGACCGTGACGAGGTCCAAGGAACGCATCGTTTTTCTCAGCGCGAGATAGGGAGACCCCATCTCGGCTTCGACCCGCATCCACTTCGGCTTGCGCGCTCTTATCTCGACAGCGACCGACCGGTCGACCCCGGCGGCCTCGAGTCGCCGGAAAAGCGGCCGATCACCAGAGGGCGCTTCAACTGACCTCGCCTCGAGGGCGCGCTCAGACGCGCCCTGGCGCTCGATTGACCGCTCGTGCTCTCCACCCGAAAAGATCGCCGCGCGCCGCGACCGCTCGACGAGCGCTTCGATGACGTCGCGCATCGACACCTCGACCCCCTCGGCGACGAGGGAGGTCACCGGCTTGTCCGGGATCCCGCAGGGGACGATGTGGTCGAACATCGCAAGGTCCGGCGCGACGTTCAGAGCGAAGCCGTGCATCGTCCTTTGGCGGCTGACGCGCACACCGATCGCGCAGACCTTGCGAGGATTACCACCGTCGGGCTCGACCCACACCCCCGGCAGGCCGTCGACACGGCCGGCATCCTTCAGCCCGAGGTCCAAGAGCGTGTCGATGATCAGCTGTTCGACACCGTGAACATACGCGGGAATCGCGCCCGGGCCGAGTTCGACCGAAACGATCGGATAGCCCACGAGCTGGCCGGGACCGTGATAGGTGACGTCGCCGCCGCGATCGACGCGAAACACCTCCGCACCGACGGCGTCAGGATCGTCGATTACGTGCTCGGGCTTCGCCCGCACCCCCAAGGTGTAGACGTGCGGGTGCTCGAGCAGCAGCAGGTAGTCCTCGTCGCTGCGACGAAAGAGCGCGTGCTGCAGCGCGAGCCCGTCTCGGTAGTCGACGCGCCCGAGTTCGCGTACCCGCAGTGGTCCGCGCACGCGCAGCTCGCGCACCTCGGTTACAGCTCGGCGTGCCAGTCGCGTGTCTCGATGACCGAGGCGACGTCGCGCACGAACGCCGACGCGTAGGCGCCGTCGACGGCCCGATGGTCGAACACCAGCGCCAGAACGCCGACCGAGTGGATGCCGATCGATTCGGTGCCGTCCGGTGCGGTCATCACGACAGGCTTCCGCTTCACACCGTCGGTGGAGAGGATCGCGACCTGCGGCTGGGCGATGATCGGCGAGGTGATGAAAGTCCCGAACGGCCCGGGATTCGTGATCGTGAACGTGCCGCCGGTGATGTCGTCTGCCGACAGGTGCTTTTCGCGAGCGCGCCGTGCCATATCGGAGATCGATCGCGCGATGCCGCGCAATGACTGGCCATCTGCGTTGTGGATCACCGGAACGATCAGTCCCTCGCGCTGTAGGTCGACGGCGATACCGAGGTGGATGTCATGGTGGACGATGAGCGCGTCGTCGCCGACCGAGGCGTTCAGGTTCGGGTAGTCGTGAAGGACGTCGATCACCGCACGCGCCACGAACGGCAAATACGTCAGGCCGATGCCCTCTTCGACACGGAACTGGTCCTTGAGTTCGTTGCGAACGCGCTCGACGTTCTCGAAGTCCGCTTCGATCGCGACAAGCGTGTGCACCGAGGTCTGGACAGAGCGCACCATGTGCTCGGCGGTGACCCGTCGAACCGCGGAGAACGGAACGATCTCGTCCCGCACGCCGACCGGCGCAGGCGGCGACGCGACCGCGGGACGCGCCGGTGCCGCCTGTGGAGGCGATGGTGCATACACGGGATGCGACGGCGCCGCTTGTGGAGGTTCCGGTGCATACAAAGGGCGCGACGGCGCCTCTTGTGGAGGCGACGGTGCATACAAAGGGCGCGACGGCGCCTCCTGTGGAGGCGACGGTGCATTCGCGGGCGCGGGAGCTGCGGTAGCCGCTTGGGTCGCAACCGCCGTCGTCGTCGCAGCAGACGCAAGGTAGCTGAGCACGTCGTCGCGAGTGATCCGACCGCCGGCGCCGGTGCCCGCGATCGCACCCGGATCGAGGTCGTTTTCCCGGATCAGCTTCCGGACGACCGGAGAGAGCACGCTCGCGCGCCACGAGTGCCCGCGTTCCAAGACTTCCGTGGTGGCAACCGCACCCACCGGAACGCGCTCTTCTTCTTCTTCTTCTTCTTCTTCTTTTTCCTCCTCCTCTGAAACTTCGGGTTCCTCTAACAAATCGGGCTCCACCGCCGGAGACGCGGCTGCAGTTGGTGGCGCCGATGCCGCTGTCGGGACGATCGGTTCGGGCTCGGGGGCTGCCGGCGCAGGTGGTGGCGCCCATGCCGCGGTCGAGATGACAGGTTCGGGCTCGGGCGCTGCCGGCGCAGGTGGTGGTGCCCATTCCGCGGTCGCCGGTTCCGGCTCGGGGGCTGCTGGCGCAGTTGGTGGCGCCCATGCCGCGGTCGAGATGACAGGTTCGGGCTCGGGCGCTGCCGGCGCAGGTGGTGGTGCCCATTCCGCAGTCGCCGGTTCCGGCTCGGGGGCTGCCGGCGCAGGTGGTGGCGCCCATGCCGCGGTCGAGATGACAGGTTCGGGCTCGGGGGCTGCCGGCGCAGGTGGTGGTGCCCATTCCGCAGTCGCCGGTTCCGCCTCGGGGGCTGCCGGGGGAGGTGGCGACGGAGGCGCAGATGCGAACGCCGGCTCCGGCACCTGCGGCGAAGCGATGTACTCGGGCGCCGGAGGAGGTGGTGGCGGAGGCGGCGGTGGAGGTGGCGGCGGCGGAGGAGGTGGAGGTGGAGGTGGTGCCGCCCACTCGGACGTCACTTCGGGTACTGCGGGCGGTGGCGGCGCCTCCGCTGGCGGCGCGAATGTCGATGGCTCGGCGGCCGGCACTTCTGCGGTCGACGAAGACAACGACACGACCTCGGCGAGCCGCGTGCCGACATCGACGGTTTCTCCCTCTTGGATGTAGATCTTCGAAAGGATGCCGGCAAACGGCGACGGCACTTCGGAGTCGACTTTGTCGGTGGAGACCTCGAAGAGCGGCTCGTCGAGCGCGACGGGATCGCCGATCTGCTTCAACCAGCGGATGATCGTCCCTTCGGTGACGGTCTCACCGAGTTGCGGCATCGTGATGTCAGCCAACGTGCAGTCCCCTCCCGGTCAGCGCGAGCACCGCCTCGCCAAATGTCTCCGACAGCGACGGGTGCGGCTGGATGAATTGTCCGATCTCGTCGGGAGTCGCCTCCCAGTTCACCGCAAGGTACGCCTGACCGAGCTGCTCGGTCACCCACGGCCCGACCATGTGCACGCCGAGCAATCTGCCGGCGCGACCGTCATCGCCACGTTCCGCGATCACCTTCACGAGGCCGTCGGTTTCGCCCAAGATGCGCGCCCGCCCGTTGCCGCCGTATGGATCGCGCTGCACGACGACGTCGAGTCCGCGGGCGCGTGCTGCTTCCTCGCTGAGGCCGGCGAAGGCGACCTCCGGGTGGCAGTAGATGCACCACGGCACCTTGTCGTAGTCGACGGGGATCGCGGTTTCGCCGAGGATCTCTTTGACCACGAGTATCCCTTCCGCGAAGCCGACGTGCGCGAGCTGCGGCGTTTCGACGAGGTCACCGACGGCGAAGACACCCGGCGCGCTCGTCCGCATGAACGGATCGACGCGCACGAACCCGCGCTCGTCGACGTCGACGCCGGTCCCCTCTGCGAGCAAACCGTCGGAGAGCGGACGGCGCCCGACCGAGATGATCACCGCGTCGACCTCGACGCGCTCGTTATCGCCGAAGATCACAGTGGTGTTGCGCTTTTTCGGATCGTGGCCCCGGACGGCGACGCCGACGTGAATGTCGATACCGCGCTTTTTGAACGAACGCACGACGACATCGGAGACCTCTTTGTCGCATCCGGGGAGGATCGACGGCAATGCCTCGAGCAAGGTCACCTGCGAGCCGAGGTCCGACATCATCGAAGCGAACTCGCACCCGATCGCACCGGCACCGATCACCGCGACCGACTTCGGCAGGCTCGACAAGTCGAGCACCTCATCAGAAGTGAGGATCCTCTGGCCGTCGACGTCGAATCCGGGGATAGAGCGCGGCACGGATCCTGACGCCAAAACGATGTGCTTTCCGCGCAGCACCGTCGTTTCGCCTTCCGGCGTCGTCACGCGCACGGAATGATCGGCCTGCAGCTGACCGACACCTGGGACGGTCGTCACCGTGCGGTGCTTGAGCAATCCGCTCAAGCCCCTGAACAGCTGATCGACGACCTTCTGCTTGCGGTCGAAGCTCACCGAGAAATCGATCGACGGCTGGCGGGCGTCGATGCCGAACTCCTTCGCCGTCGCGACGGTACGGAAAACCGAGGCCGTCTCCAAGAACTCCTTGGCGGGAATGCAGCCGCGGTGCAGGCACGTGCCCCCGACCTTGTCCTTTTCAACCATTGCGATCGAGAGCCCGGCTGCTGCACCGTAGAGCGCGGTCGCGTAGCCGCCGGGTCCGCCACCGATGATGACGACGTCGAATTCCTCGTCGCGCTGTTCTGAATCCGTCGTCGTACCCACCTCCGGGCGATCTGTTTGCGACGGAAAGACTAATGGTGCAGGCGTTTTCCTCGGTTTTTCCGCGTTCCCGTCTCGTTCTTTACGGCTTAATCCCCGCCTAAACAAAAGCGACCCTCTCGTGGGTAGATTCCAGGTCAAGGCCCTCGGGCGCGATCCCCGAGGCAGCTCGATGCAAATAGCTCGTGCCCATTGACGTTGTGACGCCCCGTCGGCTCAGTCTCACTCCAGGGGCCTGGTGCGTCAACGAATCCCCCGCGCAGGCGACCTTGCCCCGCCGAACCTCTGGTGCAAGGTTCGCGAACTTCCGACGGGCCGGCTATGCGATCGGGTTGGCGAGCATCCCCGCGGCGACGGTTGCCGCCGAGGCGGTGTCGACCAGGATGAAGCTCCCAGTCGTGCGGTTGCGGCGGTAGTCGTCGAAGAACAGCGGCGCCGACAGACGGAGTTCGATGCGGCCAAGATCGTTGAGGGCGAGGTCGTTCGCATCGAGGTTCCGCTCGAGGGTGCGAACGTCGATCCGGTCCGTGACGTCTATGACTCTGGCTGTCACCCAACGCGTCGTGTGCTTGAGCTGCAGGAGGGCACCGGGGATGAGCGGCTCTTCGGACATCCAACAGATCGTCGCCGAGACTTCGTTCGCCACATGGGGCTCGCTCCACGGCGCGCAGAGCAAGTCGCCGCGGGCGACGTCGAGCTGGTCTGCGAGGCGAACGACGACCGACATCGTCGGGAATGCCGCATCGACGGGTCCATCGGCGGTCTCGATCGCGGCAATGCGGGAACGCTGCCGACTCGGCAACGAGACCAGCACGTCACCCACGCGGAGCACCCCTCCCGCGACCGTTCCTGCGTAGCCCCGCAGCCCGTTCAAATCCCCCGCCTGCGGTCGCATCACCAACTGCACCGGGAACCGGGCGTTCGCTAGATCGCGAGACGAGCCCACCTGGACCTGTTCGAGATGGTGCAAGAGTGCCGTTCCCTCGTACCACGGCATCTCGACCGAGCGCTCGACGACGTTGTCGCCGCGCAGCGCCGAAAGCGGGATGAAGGTCACATCGGCGACGTCGAGTCCCGAGGCGAACGCGGCGAATTCGTCGGCGATCTCCTCGTAGCGACGCTGGTCGTAGCCGACGAGATCCATCTTGTTCACGCAGATCACGAGGTGCTTGATGCCGAGCAGCGACGCGATCGAAGCGTGGCGGCAGGTCTGTTCGGTGATGCCGTTGCGGGCGTCGACGAGGATCACAACGAGGTCAGCTGTCGAGCACCCCGTCACCATGTTGCGGGTGTGCTGGAAATGCCCGGGCGTGTCGGCGATGACGAACTTCCGCTTCGGCGTCGCGAAGTAGCGGTACGCGACGTCGATGGTGATGCCTTGCTCGCGCTCTGCACGCAGACCGTCGGTGAGCAACGACAAGTCGACCTCGTCGTCTCCGCGCTGCAGGCTCGCCCGCTCGATCGCTTCGTAGTGGTCTTCGAAGACCTGCTTCGAGTCGTAGAGCAATCGCCCGATAAGCGTCGACTTCCCGTCGTCGACCGACCCGGCCGTCGCGACACGCAAGAGCTCCATCAGAAGTAGCCCTCGCGCTTGCGGTCCTCCATGGCGGCAAACGAAAAGCGGTCGTCGGCCCGCGTCGCGCCCCGCTCCGAGACGCGCGAGACCGCCGTCTCCTCGACGACCTCATCGATGGTCGTCGCCGTCGACTCGACGGCGGCCGTGCAGGTCATGTCGCCGACGGTGCGGTAGCGCACCGTCGCGTGGAACGACTCCTCGCCAGCGATGCCGTCTCGCGGCGCGGCGTACGGCCCGACGGCGAGCAGCATCCCGTCACGGCGGAAGACCTCGCGGTTGTGCGCGAAGTAGATCGACGGGAGCGATAGCCCCTCGCGGCCGATGTACTGCCAGACGTCGAGCTCGGTCCAGTTCGACAGCGGGAAGACCCGGAAGTGCTCGGCGGGACGGCGGCGGGTGTTGTATAGATCCCACAGCTCGGGACGCTGGGCGCGGGGGTCCCACTGGCCGAATTCGTTGCGGATCGAAAAGACTCGCTCTTTCGCCCGCGCCTTTTCCTCGTCGCGGCGCCCTCCGCCGAAGATCCCGTCGAAGTGGTACTGCGCGATCGTCTTCAAAAGGGCGAAGGTCTGCAGGCGGTTGCGCGACGCTCCGGGCGTCGAATCCTCGACGACCTCGCCGAGGTCGATCGCCTCTTGAACCGAGGAAACGACGAGCTCGACGCCGAGCTCTCGGACTCGCTCGTCTCTGAAGTAAAGCACCTCGGAGAAGTTGTGGCCGGTGTCGATGTGCACGACGGGAAAGGGAACCCGCTGCGGCCAGCAGGCCTTCGTCGCCAGGTGCAAAAGCACCGCTGAGTCCTTGCCCCCCGAGAACAGCAGCGCTGGACGCTCGCACTCCGCGACAACCTCGCGGATGACGTGGATCGCCTCGGACTCCAAGGTGTCGAGGTGCGTCAGCTGATAGTTCATAGTGTCTTGATCAAATTAGTCGAGTTAGTGGAGGTTGCTGCGCCTCACGATTCTTATGTCTCCCCCACCTTTACGTCATTCAGGCTCGGTGGTGGGAGGCTCCGGCCGAGCCGGTGCGGGCGGCGTCGTTCGCCAGCTCGTCGACGAACTCGTTCAGCGGCTCCCCGGAATGGCCCTTCACCCAGCGGAACTCGATGTCGCCGCCACGCAGGTCAATCACCTCGGCGACCAAGGTTCTCCACAGGTCCTGGTTCGCGACTGGCTGGCGCTTGGAGTTCTTCCAGCCGTTCTGGCGCCAGCGGGCCCACCATTTCTCCTTGAAGCAGCGGACGACGTACTCGGAGTCGCTCGCCACCTCGAGCTGGCCTTCGTGGGCGGCGACCGCCTCGATGACGGCCGTCAGCTCCATGCGCTGGTTCGTCGTCTCCGGGTCGGCCCCGAACGCAAAGCGTTCCTCGCTCGTCGCCCACGCCCATCCGCCGGGGCCCGGATTGCCGATGCATGCCCCGTCGGTGAAGACGACTGTCCGGTCCGCGTTCGCCACAGCTGCAGTCTGCCTTGGCCGTATAGAGCATTGGACGACCGATAATCTTCGCGACGGCGCTCCGCGTCGTGGGCTGGTCCGCGCCGTGATAGGAGACGTGTCCGGTGGTTCACGAGGGCTTCACTCATCAGGTTCCTGACTCCGATCCCTCCGAAACGCGCGAGTGGACCGAGGCTTTCGAGGAGGTCGTCGCCCAGGAAGGAAAGTCGCGCGCCCGCTATCTGCTGACGGCGATTCTCGATCGCGCCCGCGCCCTGCAGGTCAACTTCCCGACGACGGTTTCGACGCCGTACGTCAACACGATCCCGGCCGACGAAGAGCCCGACTTCCCCGGCGACGAGTTCATCGAGCGACGCATCCGCGCCTTCATCCGCTGGAACGCAGCCGTCATGGTCACTCGTGCGAACGAGCGCTATTCGGGGATCGGCGGCCATCTCTCCACCTATGCCGGCTCCGCCGCGCTCTACGAGGTCGGCTACAACCACTTCTTCCACGGCAAGGACAACGGGCCGGGAGATCAGGTTTACTTCCAGGGTCACGCCTCGCCGGGCATCTACGCCCGCGCATTCCTTGAGGGACGGCTCAGCGAGGAGCAACTCGATAACTTCCGCTTCGAAACCGGCGGCAACGGACTCTCCAGCTATCCGCACCCCCGTCTGATGCCGGGATTCTGGGAGTTCCCGACCGTTTCGATGGGGCTCGGTCCCCTTACCGCCGTGTACCAGGCGCGTTTCAACCGCTACCTGCAAAACCGCGGCATCCTCGACACGAGCGGCTCGAAGGTCTGGTGCTTCGTCGGCGACGGCGAATTCGACGAGCCCGAGACGCGCGCCGGGCTCTCGATCGCACGCCGTGAGCTCCTCGACAACTTGATCTTCGTCGTCAATTGCAACCTGCAACGACTCGATGGGCCGGTGCGCGGCAACGGCAAGATCATCCAAGAGCTCGAAGAGGAGCTGCGCGGCAACGGTTGGAACGTGATCAAGGTGATCTGGGGCTCGCGTTGGGACGAGCTCTTGGCGAAAGACACCGAGGGAGTCCTCGTCGACAAGATGAACTCGACGCTCGACGGCGATTTCCAGAAGTACGCGACCGAGTCCGGCGTCTACATCCGCGAGCACTTCTTCGGCCCGGACCCGCGCCTGCAGGCGCTCGTCGCGCATCTCTCTGACGAGGAGCTGCAGGCCCTTCCCCGCGGCGGACACGACTACCGCAAGCTCTACGCGGCGTACAAGGCGGCGACCGAAAACGTGGGCTCTCCGACGGCGATCTTGGCGAAGACCGTCAAGGGCTGGACGCTCGGGCCAGAGATCGAGGCCCGCAACGCGACGCACCAGATCAAGAAGATGACAAAGGCGCAGCTGCTCACGCTGCGCGACCGCCTCTACCTGCACGAGGAGATCCCCGAGGAGTCACTCGACGAGGATCGCCCGCCGTACTTCCGACCGAAGGAAGGTTCCGCCGAATACGAGTACCTGATGAGCCGCATCCGCGCCCAAGGGGGATCGCTGCCGAATCGCGTCGTGCGCGACGCCGGCGCGACCGGGCTTCCGACGCCATCCGACGAGGCATTCGCCGAGTTCCGCGACGGATCGCGCGGACAGTCGGTCTCGACGACGATGGGCTTCGCCCGCCTTTTGCGCAATCTCTTGCGCGATCCGAACATCGGCAGTTACGTCGTGCCGATCATCCCGGACGAAGGCCGTACCTTCGGCCTCGACGCGCTCTTCTCCGAAGTGCAGATCTACTCACCAGAGGGCCAGCGCTACACGCCCGTCGACGCCGGATTGCTGATGCGCTACAGCGAGGCGACGAACGGCCAGATCCTCGAAGAGGGAATCACCGAGGCCGGCGCGATGGCGAGTTTCCAAGCCGCGTCTACGTCGTACGCGACCTGGTCACAGCCGATGCTGCCGTTCTTCATGTTCTATTCGATGTTCGGCTTCCAACGTGTCGGCGACTTGATCTGGCAACTCGCCGACACGCGCGGCCGCGGCTTCCTCATCGGATGCACCGCCGGCCGCACGACGATGTCGGGCGAGGGCCTGCAGCACGAGGACGGCCACTCGCAACTGCTCGCGTCGGTGGTGCCGAACGTGCGCGCCTACGACCCGGCGTTCGCCTACGAGGTGGCGACGATCGTCGAACACGGCATCAGAAAGATGTACTGGCCTGATGGACAGGACATCTTCTATTACCTGACGCTCTATAACGAGAACTACCCGATGCCAATGCTGCCCGGTGGTGACGAGGGCATGCAGATCATCGAAGGAACAGTTCGCGGCCTGTATCGCTTCGCGCCTCCTGCTCAAATTGAGATCGAGAACGGCTCGCCGCGTCAAGCGACAATCCTGTTTTCCGGAACGGCGTGGAAGGCAGCAGAGCAAGCGCGTAAGTACCTCGCCGAGCGCTGGAACGTCTCTGCGGAGACCTGGTCGGTGACGAGTTATAAGGCGCTGCGGGAAGAGGCGCTCGAGGTCGAGCGCTGGAACCGGCTCCACCCCGACGCAGAGCAGCGGGTGGCGTACGTCACGCAAGCCCTCGCGACGGCATCCGGTCCGATCGTCGCGGTCACCGACTTCTTGAAGGCTGTTCCCGACCAGATCGCCCGGTTCGTTGAGGCACCGTTCACGCCGCTCGGCACCGACGGCTTCGGGCGCTCCGACACCCGCGAGGCGCTCCGTCGCCACTTCGAGACCGACGCCGAGCACGTCGTCGTCGCGGTGCTCGCCGCGCTCGCCAGACAAGGCGATGCGAAGCCAGAGGAAGTGACACGGGCGATCGAGGAGTACGGCATCGACCCGGAGCTTCCGGACCCGAGGGTGGTCTAGACGCTTTCGGAGCCATTCCGAGCGCGCAGGGAGCCCGCCTTCGATAATTTCGTGACGTGACCCTGTCGATCACAGGAGACGCAAGAGCCGACGCCCTGTTGTCGAAGAATCCCTTCGCCCTGATCGTCGGAATGCTCCTCGACCAGCAGGTTCGCATCGAATTCGCCTTCGCCGCGCCGAAGGTGCTCGAGGACCGGCTCGGCGGTCGCCTCGATCCTCGAGCCGTCGTGGCGACCGATCCGGAGCGTCTGGTGGCGCTCTTTGCGGAGAAGCCGGCGCTGCATCGATTTCCGTCGTCGATGGCGACGCGGGTGCAAGCGCTTGCACACGTCATCGTCGATCGATACGGCGGTGACACCACAGCGATTTGGAAGTCGGCCTCGACGGGCGACGAGCTCGTGAAGACCCTCGCCACACTCCCAGGTTTCGGGAAGCAGAAGGCGAAGATCTTTGCCGCGTTGCTGGCGAAACAATTCGGAGTCCGACCCATCGGATGGAAAGAAGCCACCGCGCCGTACGGAGCGGATGGCGCGTTGATGTCGGTCGCGGACATCGACAGCCCCGAATCCCTACTCGCGGTCCGCGATCACAAGCGCCAGTTGAAGGCGGCAGCGAAATCGGTGATCCGGGCGAGCGGAAGCAGGTCGGCTAAAGCATCAAAGAGGTGAGTGTCCGCCGGCTCGGCGACCGAACTCTCTACCTCTGCACCCCGGATCGACCGGATCTCGCTCGATTCATCGAGCGCTGTGTTCAAGGCGGCGTCGACGTCGTGCAATTGCGCGAAAAGACGCTTGAGGCACGCCCGCTCCTCGAACGAGCACGAATCGCGAACCGCGTCTGTCGCGATCTCGGTGTCCCCTTTATCTTGAACGACCGTCCTGATCTCGCTCTCGAGTGCGATGCCGACGGCGTCCACGTCGGACAAGACGACGCATCACCGGAGCTCGCGCGGCGCATCCTCGGTCCAGATCGCATTGTCGGACTATCCACGCACGCGCCGTCCGAACTCGAAGCAGCGCTCAAAGAGGACGTCGACTACGTCTCCGCAGGCCCGGTGACGCCCACTCCCACAAAGCCGGGTCGGCCTGGCACCGGGTCGGGCTACATCGTCGTAGCGACCGCGGCGGTCGATAATTCCGACCGAACCTGGCTTCCGATCTTCGTGACGGGCGGAGTGAGCCCCGAGTCGATTCCCGAGCTGCGGCGCGCCGGCGCCCGTCGATTCGTCGTCGTCCGCTTTCTGACGGAATCCGACGATCCGGAGTCAGCGGCGCGCCGGCTGCGCGCAGCGATCGAGAACGACGAGGTCGGTTAGCGAAGGCATCCAGGACGCGATCGAGGGGCGCCAAGCGCCCCTCGATCTGTCCCTCTCGGGACGACACATTTCTGGAAAGGCTCGAAGTCCGGACTACATCAGGGGGGACCGGCTCCTGACCGAAGCTTCGAGGGCTTGTGGTTGGAATTCACCAGGTGGTCCAGAGGCCGCCTAGCGGACCGCCACCTCCAGGGTCCCAACGCGTTGATCATGCATCGATTGGACCACCTCCTTTCTCTGGTGGCCTCAGATTATCGACTGCTTCTGAGATGCGGATGGATAGCCTGACCAGCCCTTCTTTGGACCTCGGCGCCGGAGGCCGTCGTCCTCTTCGCGACGAGCACGGAAAAGAAACTCTTGCGACCGTTGTCGAGCGACACGACTCCGCGTAGGTCGATCGTCATTCCCGATGCGGCGACGCGTCGAGCGTATTGAGTGAGCGGAACGAGAACTCTTGCGAGTCGCCTCCCGCGAATCGAAAAGTGACTCGATCCAGCGACGAAGGTTTGCTCGATCGAATGGGTCGCCCCACCCGTAGCGTCGTCGACACGGACGATTCCTTTGAGGGTCACCGTGCCGGCACAACTCTGATCACTGCAGCGCGCGAGGAAGCTGACAAAGCCAGCTGACGAAGGAGCTCGTACGCTGCTCACCTTCAGAACGACGGTTGTTCGCGCATTTCCCTTCGTTGGGGAGAGATTCGAATTGGGAGCAGTTGACGGTTTCGGGGGCGGACTCGTTCCAGGCGGCTCGGGAATGTTCTCAGTTGTGAAGGTGATCGGGTTCGACGGTTCGCTGACACCAACGGCATTCGAAGCCTCCACCTCGATCGAGTAGGTGGTACCGCTTGCAAGTCCGGTGACAGTCGCGTCGTTCGAGCCTGGGGATGCGTCGAGCGTGGCGATTGGAGTTGCGGAGCCACTAAAGACAAGGACCTGGTAACCCGAAACGGGTAGGCCGCCATCTCGGGTCGGAGACGACCAAGAGATCGTGACGGTATCCGTCGACGCGCTCGAGGTAGCTAGGGCGGGAGCGGTTGGAGCGATGATGAGATGCTCGACTTCCGCGCGACTCGTATCCACGACGAAGACGGACCCGTCAGTGGAAGTTGCCACTCCCTCTGGATCGCTGAGTGCGACAGAAATCGCGTTGCCTCCTGACGAACTCGGGGAAGTCGTGCCGCCGCCTATGAGCAGATACACTGAATTCAGTTGCCAATCGTTCGTTAACCCCAACGTGTAACCCGGGTTCGACGAACCTTCGGCCAACAAATCAATCTCATTCGCATGCGAGTTCGCGATAAGAACATCGCCAGCACTATCAACTGCAACACTCGTGGGTGCATCAAGTGCTGTTAATCTTGCGGCTACCCCGTTCGCAGTTGGAGAGTTGGTTCCTCCTCCAGCCAGGACGTACACGTCGCCGGGAATCCACGACAGAATCGAAGCGAAGCCCGAGTTTTGCGAGGCAACCGAAAGCAAATCGACCTCGTTGTCGTGCGCGTCCGCAAAGACAACGTCTCCGCTTGGACTGATCGCGATGCCTTCGGGACTATTCAGAGCGGCGCTCTGGGCTGAGACCCCCGCGTATGCCGGGCTCGAGAAACCACCTCCCGCGATCTCATATAGATCCCCGTCTGTCCATGTTGAGTTCGAAGCGACCTCGTAACCGGGGTTGACGCCTGCCACTGCGAGGACGGCGAGTTCGGACGCGAAAGTGTCAGAAATCACAATATTGCCGCCCGCATCGACTCCGACCCCGGCGGGAGCATCAAGGCCAACTGTGGTCGCGGACGATCCGGCATACGAAGGGGCAGGGTCCGTGAGTGCATTGCCCGCGATTGCATAAATGTTGCCGCGCGTCCACGAAGAGACGTCGTAACCAGGATTCGTTGGGTTCACCGCGATTATGGCAACGAGGTTGCTGTCGGTATCAGCTACGACGATGTTGCCCTCGTGATCGATCGCGATGCCTTCGGGCGCGTTCAATCCCGTGGACAGCGCCGAAGAACCAGAACTCGTCGGAGCATTCGGACTTGTTCCGGCGCCAGCAATCACATACAGGTTCCCGGGTTGCCAACTTGCGCCACCGCCTAGTGCATAGCCGGGATTCGTGCTGCTTGTGGCGAGGACTTCGAGCTCATTGTCATACGTGTCACAGATAATTGAGTTGCCTGCGGCGTCAACAGCCACGTCGTCCGGTCCGTACAAAGAAGTCGAGAGTGCTGCACTGCCGTCTGGGGTTGGCGTTGTCGAACTCGTCGAATTGCCGGCGACGACAGCGAAGTTGGAACTGTCCGCAGCAACCGCGGATAAAACCCAGCTCGCAGATCCAATGACGAATGTCCCGATGACGGTAAGGACGATGAGCGCGCGACGGTGACGTCTCCTCTCCCGCTTCGTACTCGCTCCGCCCACCGGTGAAACTCCTCTCTGGTCAAGTCCGCGGGGATCGCTGGCTTGATCTCAAGCCTGTCGGTTTCGAGATGTCGCTTCGACGGGAACGTACCGGGCATATCGGTGAACGATGTATGTCAAATTTCGACCGCATGGATTTGTTACTCCGCGCAGTACGAAACGCTTGAGACACCAGCAGAGGGAGTGCACGATTACCGCTCGACCTCTCGTCGGAAGCGGCTACCTCACATTCGGTACATTGAACTGTGACCCTCCACTATGAAGACGCGCAGACGGCGGTCCACAGACTCGTCGTCGGTCCTATCGATAACAACGTTTTCGTCGTGCGCTCCAAACAGACCGGCGACGCGCTGCTGATTGACGCGGCCAACGAGCCGGAGCTGTTGCTGAGCACCGCAAAGGACCTCGGCGTCCGGCGAATCGTCGAGACCCACGGCCACTGGGATCACATCCAGGCCGTGCCCGAGATGCGCGACGCGGGCTACGAAGTCGCGGTCGGCGCAGCAGACGCCGAGATGCTCCCCTCCTACGACCTGATCCTCGATGACGACGAGGTGATTTCGATCGGCGACCTGCGGATCCGCACGATCCACACGCCCGGCCACACTCCGGGATCGATGTGCTTCCTCCTCGAGGGATCGCCGGTTCTCTTCTCCGGCGACACCTTGTTCCCCGGAGGACCGGGCAACACCCGCACTCCGGGTGGCAATTTCGATCAGATCATCGAGTCGATCGACGGGCGCCTTTTTGCGGCGCTCCCCGACGAGACCCTCGTTCTCCCCGGCCACGGTGAGGACACGACCATCGGAGACGAACGTCCCCACCTCGAAGAATGGGCCCAAAGGGGCTGGTGAAGAATTTCTCCTACCGTGGTAGTGGAAATCCGACGGCTCGAATATCATCGAAGTGATGGCAACCGAACTCGAGGTCGCGCCCGCGCCTGAGAGCGCTCTTGCGCTGCCTCCGCTCCTCGTCGTCGAGGACCTCCACGCCAAGGTCGAAGGACATGAGATCCTGCGCGGCGTCGACCTCGTCGTCGGGACCGGCGAGCTGCATGCCGTGATGGGCCCGAACGGCTCGGGAAAGTCGACGCTCGCCAACGTGCTGCTCGGAAAGCCCGGCTACGTCGTGACGAGCGGCCGCGTCCTCTACAAAGGCAACGACGTCACGGCCGTGAAGCCCGACGAACGGGCGAAAGCCGGGATGTTCCTCGCCTTCCAGTACCCAGAGGAGATCCCCGGCGTCCCGATCGCTCAGTTCCTTCGCCAGGCGATCGGCGCCCGGCGCGCCTCGGAGATCTCGGTGATGGAGGTGCGCGTCCAGCTGCGCGAGTGGCTCGACCGCCTCGGTATGGACCGCTCGTTCTCCTCGCGGCACCTGAACGAGGGCTTTTCCGGCGGCGAGAAAAAGCGCCTCGAGATCCTGCAGATGGCGATGCTCGACCCCGAACTCGCGATCTTGGACGAGACCGACTCCGGCCTCGACATCGACGGCGTGCGCGTCGTCGCCCGCGGCGTCGACGAGGTGCGTTCGCGCCGTCCCGACCTCGGCGTCGTCATCGTCACCCACTACCGCCGGATCCTCGACGAGCTGAAGCCGGACGTCATCCACGTGTTGATCGACGGACGTATCGTCGCCACTGGAGGCCCCGAGCTCGCCGCCCGGCTCGACCGTGAAGGGTACGAATCGTGGAGAAGCTGACCGACCCGATCGACGTCGAAACGATCAAGAAGGACTTCCCGCTGCTCGCGCACGGTGGCGACAAGCGCATCGTCTTTTTGGACTCCGCCGCGTCGTCCCAACACCCCCAGTCCGTTCTCGATGCGATGGACACGTATTACGAGACGACGCACGCCAACGTGCACCGCGGCATCTACCCGATCGCCGAGGAAGCGACGCGCGAGTACGAGGCGGCTCGCGCGGCGCTCGGTCAGTTCATCGGCGCGCCCGATCCGCTGCGCGAGATCGTCTTCACGAAGAACGCCACCGAGGCGATCAACCTCGTCGCCAACGCCTGGGGCAGGCAAAATCTCCGCGCTGGCGACGTCGTCCTTTTGTCGGAGATCGAGCACCACGCGAACATCGTCCCCTGGCTGATGCTCAAAGAATCGCTCGGCATCGAGCTCCGGTACCTGCCGATGCGCGAGGACTTCTACTTGGACTTGGACCGCCTCGACGAGTTCGTCGCCGGCGCGAAGCTCGTCGCGATCACCGGGACGTCGAACGTGCTTGGCACGGTCGTCGACTTGGAGCGCGTCACTACGGCGGCACACGCCGCCGGCGCTCTCGTACTTGTCGACGCGGCGCAGTGGGTCCCTCATCGCAAGCTCGACGTCGTCCGCAAAGGCATCGACTTCGCGGCGCTCACCGGTCACAAGATGGTCGGCCCGACGGGCATCGGGGCGCTGTGGGCGCGCGCCGAGCTGCTCGAGGCGATGCCACCGTTCCTCGGCGGCGGCGACATGATCTCCGACGTCCGCTTCGACGGCTTCACGCCGAACGAGCTCCCCTGGAAATTCGAGGCCGGGACGCCGCCGATCGCCGAGGCGATCGGACTCTCCGCCGCGGTCGACTACCTCTCGTTGATCGGACTGGACCGCATCCACGCCCACGAGAACGTGCTCACCTCCTACGCGATGCAGCGGTTGAGCCAAAGCGGCGACGACATCCGGATCTTCGGACCGGCGCCCGACCCACAATGGCGGGCGGGGGTCGTGTCGTTCCAGCTGGAAGGCGTCCACCCCCACGACGTCGCGCAGGTGCTCGCCGAAAAGAACGTTGCCGTGCGCGCCGGTCATCATTGCGCGAAGCCGCTGATGAGCGTGCTCGGCGTCCCGGCGGTCACGCGGGCGTCGCTCTACCTGTACAACGACGAATCGGACGTCGACGCGCTCGTCGCGGGGCTCGACGACGTCCGGGCAATGTTCAAATAAGGAAACTGCATCGGTGAACGAACTCGAAGACCTCTACCGCGAGGTGATCCTCGACCACTACCGGGCGCCGCGCAACCGCGGTGACCTCCCGGTCCCGCCCGCGCACCGCGTCGAGGCGTTCAACCCGCTCTGCGGCGACGAGATCATCCTGTACCTCGACGTCGAGGACGGCGCCCTCTCCGACATCCGCGTCGGTGGACAGGGTTGTTCGATCAGCCAGTCCTCCGCCTCGATGATGTCCGAAGCCGTGAAAGGAAAAAGTGTCGGCGACATCCGCGCCCTCGAACACTCCTTCAAATCGATGATGTCGATTCACGAGGCCGGGCTGGACGGCTCCGACGGGCAAGACGCCGACCCACTCGACCCCGAGTCGCTCGGAGAGCTCGCCGCGCTGCAAGGCGTCGTGAAGTTCCCTGTCCGGATCAAGTGCGCGACGCTCGCTTGGAACGCTCTCGAGCAAGGGCTCTCAGAAGTCGCCGCTGGCGTCTCGAACGAGGATTGAGCGTCAGAGAGAACGACTGAACCGCCGAAGCGAGGAGGGCGATAGCCCGGTTGACAGTCGCTCCGACACCTAACCGGACGATCCGTCCGGCGTTGCTTGTCGTCTGCGCAACGCTCGGGCTGGCGGCGCTGAGCGCGTTCTTACTCGTGGCGTCTCTGCATGCCTTCCCCGGCAACTCCGACAGCGCGACGGTCGTCTTGGAAGGCTCGGCGATCTCCCACGGCCACGTCGCATTACACGGCTGGTCGATGACCGCCGATTCGTTCTGGAGCGTCGACGCCGTCTTCTATGCGATCGCGACGCTGGTGGTCGGCGTGCGCGCCGTCTTGATGAACGCCGTGCCGTCGGTCATCGCAGCCTTGATCATCGCCGTCGGCGCGGCGTTCGCCGCTTACGGGCTGCGTCGGCGGGCGGGATTCCCCGCCGCCGCCTTCGTTCTCGCGCTGTTGTGCCTGCCGGGGCCGGTGCTCGCCTACTTCCTCCTCCAAGGCCCCTGGCACGTCGGAACGACTTTGTGGTGCCTGCTCGCTTTCCTTGCGCTGAGTCGTGCGCCGACGCGGCTCAACTTCGTCGCGGCGGTGGTGCTGCTGGCGGCGGGACTCCTCGGTGATCCGCTGACGCTCGTCATCGGCTGCATCCCGATCCTTTTCTGGGGTCTGGTCGGCGCCCGAAACAGGACCGAAGCTCCGGCGACATGGCGGCCGGTCTGCGCGGTCGGCGCAAGCGTCGCAGTCGCGCTCGTCGTGCGCGCCATCGCGTACGCGTCCGGTGGTTTCGCGGTGGTATCGCGCCACGACCCGATCCGCTCCTCACAGATGGTCTGGAATCTTGTCCACCTCGTGCCGATCCTCTCGGCGCTTTTCGGCGTCGGCACACTGGAAGTCGGGACACCGCGAGTCTCTGTGCTCTTCGAGGTCGCGCGACTCGTCGCCGTGCTCCTGATAGCGCTCGGCGTCGGGACCGCGCTCGTGCAGCTGATACGGAGAATCGCCCGCCCGCGGGCAATCTCAGACGCATCGTTCCGAGTCGACGAGTTGTTGGTCGTGGCGTTCTTCGCAGATCTCACGACGTTCGTCGTCGTGTCGCCTGCTCCGAATGCGGACAACGCCCGCTACCTCATCCCCGCCGTGATCTTCGGTTCCATCCTTGGTGCGCGGTTCGTCGGTCGCTTCGTCGCCTCGATCCGCGACCGACGCGCGTTGCTCTCGGTCGGCGCGTTGACCCTCGCGCTCGTTTCATTCTTTGCGCTCGGCCCGTTCGAACTCTTGAAGTCGTCTCGCCCTTCGCAGCCGGCCGTCGCGCTGACCGCCTTTCTCAAGCAAAAGGGGCTGACCGAAGGGATCGGCGACTACTGGAGCTCGTCGATCGTCACCGTCGAAAGTCGCGAGCAGGTCCTCGTCCGGCCTGTCGTCGCCGACAACCTCGGGCGGATCGTCCGCTACGACCGGCAGTCGGACGCGTCGTGGTACGCGAGCAAGAGCTTCGAATTCCTCGTCTATAACCGGACCGGTCCCGAACTCGGAGTCGACCTTGCCTCCGCGAACGCGACCTTCGGCGAACCCGCCCACATCTATGACGTCGGGACGTACCGCTTGCTCGTCTGGGACCACCCGCTGCACATCGCCGCCGCTCGGCGGTTGCCTGCGAGCCCGCTTCGAGGGTTCTGGGAGCCATAAGAGCCCGGGTCTCTCCAAGGACAGAGCCCGGCGCCGCAACAGCTCCCGGCTGGTGAGACACCGACTGTGTACCGTCGCGGCCGCGAGCGAAATAGGAGGTCCCCGTGACGACCGATTCCCGCGACGACGCACTGCAGCGCGCCGACCTCATCGAAACCCTCGATGCACACCGCGGATTCCTGCGCTACACGGTCCGCGATCTCACCGACGAACAGGCGAGACAGCCCACGACCGCCAGCGCGCTCTCGCTCTCAGGGATCCTCAAACACGCCGCCGCGCAGGAACGCCAGTGGACCGACTTCATCGTCCGCGGTCCGGACGCGATGGGCGGATCGAGCGACGACCCCATCGCCGCGCACGAGAACAGCTTCCGTCCCTCTGAGGACGAGACGCTCGAGGTGCTTCTCGGTCGCTACGACGACGTCGCGAAGGAAACGGACAACCTCGTGCGGTCGTTGGGCTCCCTCGACGACTCACAGCCGCTCCCGCTCGCGCCATGGTTCGAACCGGGCGCCCGCTGGACGGCGCGTCGCACCCTGTTGCACGTCATCGCCGAGACTGCCCAGCACGCCGGGCACGCCGACATCATCCGCGAGTCGTTCGACGGCGCAAAGACGATGGGTTGAAGAAGAGAAGCCGATGCGTTTTCTCATGCTGGTCTGCAGGGACAACCGGCCGGTCGAAAAGGGCTCCGCGCCCGCCGGTGGCGATGTCGATGAGTGGGTGCGGACGATGGACGAGCGCGGTGTGCGTATTACCGGCGATCCGCTCGCCCCGCCGGGCGAGGCCGTCGCCGTTCGGGTGCGCGACGGCAAGGTCGAGGTTTCGAATGGCGCCCATCTCGACGTCGGCGACACGCTCTTGGGATTCGACCTTTTGGAATGTCGTGGCCTCGACGAGGCGATCGAAGTCGCAGCCGCTCACCCGCTCGCGAAGCGGATGGTGCTCGAGATCCGGCCGATCGCCAGCGACTGACGCCCTGCTGGTTGCGCGCGCCGACTCAGCGCGCCAGCGCGTCGAGCTCGTCCGGCGTCATCAGCACGGCGCGGGCCTTCGAGCCCTCCGATGGCCCGACGATGCCGCGCTGTTCGAGGAGATCCATCAACCTGCCTGCCCGCGCGAAGCCGACCCGGAGTTTGCGCTGCAGCATCGACGTCGAGCCGAGTTGGGAACGCACGACGAGCTCCATCGCCCTTTTCAACAGCTCGTCGTCATCGTCTTCACCGGCGAACATCCCCCCGCCGTCTGCGGCGTCTTCTCCGACGATGCCGTCGACATAGAGCGGGTCGCTCTGTCTCCGCCAGTAACCGACGACCGCCCGCACCTCGTCTTCTGAGACCCAGGGGGCCTGGACCCGCCGCGCGACGTTCGATGACGCGCCGAGCAGTAACAGGTCGCCGCGCCCGACGAGGCGCTCGGCGCCGGCCTGGTCGAGGATGACCCGCGAGTCGGCGAGCGACGACACCGAGAACGCGAGGCGCGAGGGGATGTTCGCCTTGATCACGCCGGTGATCACGTCGACCGACGGCCGTTGGGTGGCGATGACGAGGTGGATGCCGACGGCGCGCGCCATCTGCGCGATCCGACAGATCGACTCTTCGACGTCGCGCGCCGCCACCATCATCAAGTCGTTCAACTCGTCGACGATGACGAGGATGTAAGGGAGGCGGGCGTGGCGACGCGAACGCCGCTCGTCGTCGATCTCGAGGTCGTCTGTGCCCTCTGATTTCTCGGGCACCGGCTCATCGAACGGGCCGTCGGAGAGGTCACCGCGCTCGATCGCCGTGTTGTAGCCGGTGATGTCGCGCATGCCGACTTCGGCTAACAGGTCGTAGCGGCGCTCCATCTCGTCGACCGCCCACCTGAGCGCGTTGGCGGCGCGCTTCGGATTGACGACGACCTGGGTGAGCAGGTGCGGAAGGCCGTTGTAGTGGCCGAGCTCGACGCGCTTTGGGTCGACGAGGATCAGGCGGACGTGCTCGGGCGTCGAGCGCATGATCACCGACGTCACGATCGAGTTGATGCACGACGACTTGCCCGAACCGGTCGCCCCGGCGATGAGCAGGTGCGGCATCTCGGCGAGGTTGATCATCACCGGACGGCCGGCGATGTCCCGTCCGAGGGCGACCTCGAGCGGGTGCACGGCGCGCCGCGCGTCGTTCGAGGCGAGCACGTCGCCCAGGGTGACGAGCCGCCGGTCGTGGTTCGGGACCTCGACGCCGATCGCCGAGCGCCCCGGGATCGGGGCGAGGATGCGCACGTCCGGCGACGCCATCGCGTAGGCGATGTCCTTCGAAAGACTCGTCACCCGCGCGACCTTCACTCCGGCGGCGAGCTCGAGCTCGAAACGGGTCACCGTCGGACCGACGGTAAAGCCCGTCACCCGCGTGTCGACGCCGTGCGCGGCAAGCGCCCGTTCGAGGACGCGGCCGCGCTCTTCGATGCCGCTGCGATCGGTCGCCAGCTCTTTGGAGCGCTTCAACAGCCGCGCCGGCGGGAGCGTCCAATTGCTCGGCGCGGGAACGACACCAAGGCCCAGCTGTTCTACCGACGATCCGGCGTCGACGTATTCGTGCACCGCCGGGACAGCCGATGCCGCCTGCGTGGCTTCTGCCGCCACGGGTTCGGACGGCTCGTCGAGTGCCTCACTGAGGAAGCGGCCGCTGCGGGTCTCAGCGACGAGTGACGCGAGGGAGTGCGCCGAGCCGTCGCCGATCGCGTCCTCTCTGTCCAAGGTCCAATCGACGACTTGGGTGTCGGCGACAGACGGCGCCTGTTCGGTCGCCTCGTCGTCGACTTCGGGAATGGTGAAAAAGGCAAGGACGCCGCGCCACACCAGGCCGCCGATACGCCCGAGGAGGATGAAGGTCTCGCGGATCGTGCGCGCCAGACAGGCGGAGAAGGCGAACACGGCGATCGCGACCAACACGACGCCGGCACCCGCGGCGCCGAGGATGTCTCGCAGTCCGCCGCCGATCTCGACACCGGTGTAGCCGCCGGCACCGCCGACGATCCTCGCCGTCGCCGACAAAGACGGGTGGCCGCCCGCCAGGTCGGCAAGTCCGGCCGCCGACAGGACGAGGATCAGCAGCGCTGCCAGGCTGAAGCCGGCCCCTCGTCGCGCCCGTGCCGCGATAAGGGTCCAGCCGATGCCGATCAGCCCGAGCGGAACGACGTCGAGGCCCCAGCCGAAGGCCGACGAGCCGTAGCGCTGGATCCCACCGCCCGCCGGTCCGAGCAGGTCGAGATAGGCGCCGAGCACGCCGAGGACGCCGAGGACGAGGAGCAGCCAGCCGTAGACGTCGTCCCCGTGACGCTGAGCCTCCGCGGCGCGGATCTTGCGGTGCGACGGTGCGCGATGCGCGGAGCCGTGCGCGGCTGACCGCTTCGTCGCCGTCCGAGGCCGCGACCCCGACGAGGTTGACCGCGGGGCGCGGCTCCGCGGCGGTGCCGCACGTTTCACAACAGCCACAGTGGGCACAAAGCTAACACCAAGCGCGATGGCCATAGAGCCTGGTCAAGCCGCTGTGCGGGAAGAGTGATCGAACCGGTATCTGTCGGCTGACTCGACCGATCGGCGCAGACGCCATCGGACAGCGGCGGTCCCATCGCACGCAATCGCTGAAACTCGAACGCTGACGCGATCGATTTAGCGATACACCGCTTCGGGGTATTCGAGACCGATCTGGGCACGGCATTCGTCGAGGATCCGCATGATTGCGAGCGAATCGGCCCACGGCACGAGCGGGCTTTCGATGCGGCCTTCGCGAAGACACCGGACGACCTCTTCGGCTTCGTGGAAATAGCCCCTTCCGGTCGACTCGGGGACGAGCTCGCGCCCTGTTCCGTCGATCAGATCGAGGTGGAGGGCGGGTATCTCGTGGAACGCCGCTGGGATCGTCAGTTTGCCGAGGCTGCCTGCGAAGACCGCCGTGCGTTCGAGCGGGGCGCCGATCGACGCGCCGAGCCGGCCCACCACTCCGTTCGGCCACGACATTGCGATGGCGACGCTGCGGTCGTAGCCGTCGCGGAGATCTGCGACGGCGTAGAACTCCTTCGGTGGTCCGAGCGTCGCGTACGCCAGCGTGATCGGGTACACCCCGACGTCCAACAGCGCGCCACCCGCCAGGCTCGGGTCTTCGAGGCGCACCGCTTGCTCGGGGGTGTCGACGAAGCCGAGATCGGCGCGCAGCTCGCGGATCTCGCCGATCTCCCCACGAGAGAGCATCGTCAGCAAGTCGGCGAAGCCCGGGCGGCAGCGCATCCACATCGCCTCCATGAAAAAGACCTGGCGTTCGGCGGCAAGGCGGATGAGCTCTTCGGTCTCTTTTGCGCGGACGGTGAGCGGCTTTTCGCACAGCACCGCCTTGCCGGCTTCGATCCCGGCCCTGGCGGCACGGAAGTGCGCGTTGTGACTGGCGCCGACATAGACGACGTCGACGTCTTCGTCCGCGACGAGCGCCTCGTACGAGGGATGCGCGGCGGCGATCCCGTAGCGGTCGGCGAAGGCTCGCGCGGAAGCGGCGTTGCGGGAGCCGACCGCGACGACCTCGCAGTCGGGAATCAGACGCAGTTCGTCGACAAAAGTTGCAGAGATTTTGCCAGTGGCGACGATCCCCCAGCGGACAGGCCGTCCGACGTCGATCGGCTCAGCCATTTTTCACCGCAGTATCGGCGGAATCTGCATTGCGAGAACCTAGGCGATAGCGCAGAGAATTCACCGAGTCGTACACAAGGGGCATCGGACCGCACGTCAACGGCTATACCGCCTGTGGATATGGTCTAAATTCGTCATTACACCTGCTCATTTGTCCTAGCGCGATATCCCTCATTAACCTCAGGAGTATGCACTCGTCTCGCGTGCAACTTTTACACGGACCGACGCGAAAGCTCACACCGTCGATCCGCCGCCAGCGCCTCGTCCTCGAGGGCGACGACGACGCGCCGACCAGCGATGAAGCGCAGCGCGAGTACCACTCGGCGCTCTCGCGTGCCGCGTAGCGGGGTCGCGATGGAACCGGTCGATCTCGCCTCCGAGCGGCTGCGGGGTCTCGCCCGTTCGGTGATTCCGCGAGGAATCAACCAGCCTTTCGGCGCCTACTGCTTCGGTCCGTTCGACCCCGCCGCCGAACTCGCCCGCGCCGTCGAGTCAGCAATCCTTTTGCAGAGCTACGGCATGACCCCCGAGACGATCCGCGCCGAGTACGGCGAGTACGAGTCGTCGAGCCTTTTCTTCTGCGTCCTCGACCACCGGCGCGAGGTACCGGCCGGCGCGGTGCGCATCATCCTGCCGACCGAGGGCGGCGCCGGACTAAAGACGGTCAACGATCTACCGAGGGATTGGCACGAGACCGCCGACGGCTACCTGAAGCGCTACGCGCTGCCGTGCGACCTGAAGCGCACCTGGGACATCGCCACGCTCGCGGTCGCGTCCGAGTACCGCAGTCCGTTTGCAACCGGACTCGTCTCGATGGGCCTCTACCAGTCGGGGTTGCGCACCGCCGCGGAGCTCGGCTTCGAATGGATGATCGCGATCATCGACTTAGCCGTCTTGCGTATGTCGCGGGCCCGGTTTCACCAGCCCTTCATCGCCTTCGCCGAGGGCCGGCCGTACCTCGGCTCGGAGTGCCTGCCCGTCTACCTCTCGGTTTCGGGCTACCGGCGGGAGCTGGCGCTCGTCGACCCGCCGATGCACGGGATCATGTTCGAAGGCGTCGGCCTCGAACCGGCGATGGCACCACTCTCACCGCTCGCCGCGGCGGCGACGGCGCGGCGCATCGCCGGCTACGTCGAGCTGCGACCGACCGAGGACCTCACTTCACTTGACCTTGAACAACTTCGAGAGTCGGTGGAACAAGTTCCTCGCCCGCCTTCTCAGGAGCGAGCGCCGAGGGCAACCAGCGCTTGAGCAGACCGATGATGTCGATCACCTGATCGGCTCTCGCCGGACGCGCGTACAAGAACCCCTGGGCGCAGTGGCATCCGAGCTCGGCGACTTTGATCGCTTGATCGGAAGTCTCGACCCCTTCGATGACGGTCCGGATCGAGAGCGCGTTCGCCATCGCGACAATCGCCGCGACGAGGGTCTGTGAAGCCGGGTCGCCGGAGCCCATGCCGACGACGAAGCTGCGGTCGATCTTCAGCTCGTCGATCGGCAGGCGCTGCAGGTAGGCGAGCGAGGAGTACTCGGTGCCGAAGTCGTCGACCGAGATCCGCACGCCGAGACGGCGCAGCTCGTTCAGCACGGCGATCGACAACTCCGGATCGCGCATCATCTCGGACTCGGTGATCTCGAGCGTCAATGCTGATCCCGGCACCTTGTGTAGGTGCAACGCGCGCGCCACGCGCTGGACGAGGAGGTCGTCTTTCAGCTGCACGACCGAAAGGTTCACCGAGACGTTGAGGTCTTCGTAGCCGGGGATCGCCCGCCAGAGCGCCAGCGTGCGCAACGCGTCCTCCAAGACGAACAGGCCGATCTCGCCGATCAGATCGGTCTCCTCGGCGATCCCGATGAACCGCAACGGCGGAATCACCCCGAGCGTCGGATGCGCCCAACGCACCAGCGCCTCGACCCCGACCACGTCGGCCGTCTCGTAGCTGATGATCGGCTGGAAGACCAAATGGAGCTGGTGGCGCTCAACGGCGTGGTGCAGCTCGCGCTCGATGGCGACGCGCTCGCTGAGCTGGGCGCGCATCGAGTCCTCGAACAGCGCGACCGCGTCGCGGCCCGCCTCCTTCGCCTGGTACATCGCGGTGTCGGCGTTGCGGATCAACTGCTCCGCACCGGCGCGCCCGCCGTGTGGACCGGAGCAGGCGACGCCGGCGCTCGCCGTCACGTGCAGCTCGGTGCCGGCGATCACGAAGGGCTCGTTCAGCTGGGCGCGCAGCTCGTTCGCGATGCTGCGCGCCTCGCCGTCGTCGACGACCCTCGCCGGAACGACGACGAACTCGTCTCCGCCGACGCGGGCGACAAAATCGACGTCGTCGCAGAAGACGCGTAGGCGGCGCGCGATCTGCACGAGCAGCTCGTCGCCGTGGCCGTGGCCGAGCGTGTCGTTGATCAGCTTGAAGCGGTCGATGTCGAAGAGGATCACCGCGATCTGGGAGTCCGGGTCTTCGAGTTTGGCGAGCGCCCGGGTCAGGTGACTGCCGAGGTTGCGTCGGTTCGGGAGCGTGGTCAGATCGTCGTGCAGCGCTTGGTGCGTGAGGCGGGACTCCGACTGCTCCATCGCCCTAAGCGCCTGGACGATTTCGAGAATCGCCGTCGACGCCAGTAGGAGCACGATGCCGAACAGCACAGCCCGCTCACTGAGCGGATCGTTGTGGGTGGCGAGGACCAAGAATGGCGGAATCAGCAGCGCCACGACGACGAGCGCGAAGCGCGGCTTCGTCCAGCGCGTGCCGGGAAGGCTGCCGCGTTCGGTGAGCAGCCGCATCGACGGATCGAGCGCGCCGGCCGCCGCGGCACCGAAGGCGATCAAGTAGGGAAGTTCGATCAGCCGCGAGTCCGGTACGACGTGGATCTCGGCGAGCATGTAGATCGCGTCGCCGACGAACATCGCCAAGACCGCGCCGATCAAATAGTGGTCCGCTGCGCCGCGCACCCGACCGGCTCCGTAGGCGATCTGGACGATCAGTACGAACAGGAACAGCGAAACGGCCGGATAGCAGACGAGGCTGATCCGTACCAAGAGCGGAGTGTGGTGGAGCGAGACGATCGGCTCGATCAAATACACCCATGACAGCGCCAGGAGGGCGAGCGCGGCGAGGACGCCGTCGTAGATGATCACGCGTCGCCTCGCTCGAGAGTCGTGACGAGCGCGGTCGAAGCCGACGAGCGCACTCCCCAAGAACACGGACCCCGCCAGGGCGAGGAGGTCGGGGACCAGGGTCCGGTGCCACGTCAGGTTGCCGAGCGACGAGTACAGGTCGCGCGTGACGCCGTCGGCGAGGAACAGAACGAGCGCGCCGATGACCAACAGCCACGGTCCAAGGCGTGCCGGGCGGTAGATCCAAACACCGACGCACACGGCGATCAGAGAGCCGATCGATCCAGCGGCGATGACGATGAAGCCTGTCGGGTCGAGCACGACAGCCGCCGCGAGCAGAACGAAGATCGATCCGACCACGACATGGCGGCGCGCGACGAGTCGTCGACGCAAACGGCGCGCCCGATTTTCGGCACGAAGTTTTGGCAACGCCACTGTCGGTTCGGACACCGCTCCGCTCCCTCGCTCGGTGTTCGCGCTTCCTAACGACGAGGAACGGGGCTCCATTTAGTGGCACAACAAGGGGAAACGGGCGTAAATGACGATCACCACTTTCTGTGGTAAAATAGTCACTCATAGTGGCGATAGAGCTCTCACCTTTCCCGCGCACAGTCCCCCGTTCGCCGCGCTCCGCGCGATCACCGGCCGTTGTGATCAGCGGGAACGCGCTGCACGATCGGCGGCGGGAGATCGCGAGCCGCAACGATCCGCGAGCCGGCAGCGCGCACCATCGGCATTTTTTGGTGAAATGACCGCACCCATTCGCCGCGACAATTTCCTCTATCGGAATGTGGCGAATGGTGCCTATGATGCGCAAGTGCTGTGTCCGTCCGACCACCGAGCGCGCGCAGAGGTGACCCAATGACGATGACGTCACGCGCCTCTGAGCAGGACGTTCCCGCGAACCGAGCCAGCGCGGCCGACCCCGCGAAGCCGTCGCGGCAGAACGGGCAAACGAACACAACGCGCCGGTACAGCTTCACCGACGCCACGTACGCGCGAATGTGGGAGCAGTACCGGGCGCAGCCGGACCTGGTGCACCGCAACGACCTCTTGCTCGCTTACGAGCCGCTCGTCTTGATGGTCGTCTCCCAGCTGTCTGACGCCGTGCGGGCGTACTGGGAGCGCGAGGACCTGGCGAGCTTCGGGCTGATCGGCCTGATCTCAGCGATCGACCGCTTCGAAGCGTCCTCCCCGATCGAGCGTTTCCCCGCCTACGCCTCGATGTGCATCAAGGGCGCCATCTTCGACGAGCTCCGCCGGCTCGACTGGCTGCCCCGCGGGGTGCGCCGCCACGTCACCGAGTACCAGGCGGCGGCGGATCACCTCGGCCACCAGCTCGGACGGACGCCCGGATCTTCAGAGGTGCTCGACGCGATGGGTGTCACCGGCACCCAGCGGACCGCCGTGATGTCCGGGATCCGCTCCTCGCAGCTCTTGCACCTCGACCACATCGTCGAAGTCGAAGAGCCCGACGGGTCGGTGCGTCTCGTCGAGACGCTGTCCGACGAGAAGTCGGTGAGTCCCGAGGACTCGGTCGTCGGCTCGAGCGAGATCGACGAGCTGCGCAAAGCGGTCGACGACCTTCCCGAGCGTCAGCGGATCGTCGTCCAGTTGCACCTTTTCCACGGCTTCACCTTCGAGCAGGTTGGAAAGCAACTCGGGGTCACCGCGTCACGGGCGTGCCAGATCGAATCCGAAGCGTTGAAGTCGCTGCGGTTGACGCTCACCGCCGTGAACGAAAAACTCGTCTCGACACCCGCTCTCTAACCGCACCTCCGGCGCTTCGACCCGGCCCTCGGGGTGAAACCCCGACTGGCGTCCAAAATGACGGCCTTCGCTGAAATCGAGCTCGCCGACTGGCGGCGTCAGGTTGCCTCGCTCTATCAGCGGGTCCGCGCAAAAGCCGATCCCGAAGCGGCGCACGAGGTATGGCGCGAAGGACGCCGCGCGCTGTTCCGGGACCATCCACAAAGCCCGCTCGCGCCCGACGATCCGATGCGCGAGGCCGGACCGCAGTACTGGTCCTACGACCCGTCTCTGCGCTTCGCGATCGCAGTTGCACCAACGCCGAAGACGAGTCGCCGTTCGGTCGACACCGGCATCGGGGGAGTCGTCAAGATGCGCGCAATCGGTGAGCTGGCGCTCCCACCGCGGTTCCGCGCCTCGACGCTGACGCTGTGGTGGATCGAGGACTACGCCGGCGGCCTCTTCCTGCCGATAAGAGACGGAACCGCCGGGGACACGAGCTATGGCGGCGGCCGCTATCTGCTCGACACCGCGAAGGGCGCCGACCTCGGATCAGATGGAGAGCGGCTCGTGGTCGACTTCAACTTCTTGTACCACCCGTCCTGTCGCTACAACGCGGCATGGACGTGTCCTCTTGCCGACGAGGGCAACCGGATCACTGATCACGTCTTCGCCGGCGAACAGCTTTAGGGCTCGGATACCAAAAGACGCGTCCGTCATCCGCGGTCGACGACGATCAAGCGTCAATCGACGCTATGCCTCCATCACGACGGGGACGATCATCGGACGGCGACGCGTCCTTTCGTTGACGAGTCGACCGGTCGCCCGGCGAACGACGCGGCGCAAGGTTTCGACGTCGTGCGCGCCGGCCCCGGTCGCTTCGGCGATCGCCTTTGTCACCTCGGTGCGCGCGTCCTCGATCAGCTCTTCTGCCTCGTTCGCGTAGACCCAGCCGCGCGTGATGATCTCCGGACCGGTGACGATCTCGCCGGAGCGTCCGTCGACGGTGACGACGACGACGACCACGCCCTCCTCGGCAAGGACGCGCCGGTCGCGCAGCACGGCTTCTCCGACGTCGCCGACGACGCCGTCGACGAACTGGTAGCCGGCGGGGACCTCCCCGTTGAAGTCGATCCCCTCGTCGGTGAGCTCAACGGCGTCACCGTCCTCGCACAAAAGGACTGCGCTCTGGGGGACGCCCATCTCGATCGCCAGTCGGGCGTGGCGCAGCAGGTGACGGTATTCGCCGTGGACCGGGATGAAGCTCTTCGGGCGGGCGACGTTCAAGAGCGTCTGCAGCTCGCCCTGCTTCGCGTGGCCGGTCTCGTGGACGTGCGCGACGCCGGAGTGGATCACCCACGCACCCCGTCGCGACAGTCCGTCGATCACCTGCCCGACGGCCCACTCGTTGCCGGGGATGGCGTGGCTGGACAGGACTACGACGTCGTTCTCCTCGATCGACAGGCGCCGGTTCTCGCCTGCCGCCAATAGCGAGAGCGCCGACATCGGCTCACCTTGGGAGCCTGTCGAGATCACGCAGACCGACCCGGGTTGGCGTCCCTCGACGGTCTCGACTTCGATCAGCGCGTCTTCGGGGATCGACAACAGACCGAGCTCGCGTGCGAGCGCGACGTTGCGCAGCATCGATCGGCCCAACAATGCGACGTGCCGACCGTTGGCGACGGCGGCGTCGGCGATCTGCTGGATACGGTGGATGTGGCTCGAGAAGCAGGCGACCACGACGCGTCGTTGCTGGTGCTCGGCGAAGATCTGGCGGAAGGTCTCCCCGACCGAACGCTCGCTGCGGGTGAAACCGGGCTCCTCGGCGTTCGTCGAATCCGCCAACACGAGGCGGATGCCGTCCGCATCGGCGAGCGCGCCGATGCGCGCCAGATCGGTCCGGCGCCCATCGACGGGGGTGAGGTCGAGCTTGAAGTCGCCGGTGTGGAGGATCACCCCCTGGGTGCTGTGGATCGCGATCGCGAATCCCTGCGGCACCGAGTGGGTGACGGGGATGAACTCGACGTCGAAGGCACCGATCGTCCGGCGCTCGCCGTCGTGGACCTCGACGAGCTCTGATCCCGCCGCGGCGTGCGATTCCTCGAGACGGCTGCGCGCCAGCCCGAGGCTGAGCGCCGAGCCGTAAACGGTCGTCGAGATGTCGCGCAGCAGAAAGCCCAGCCCGCCGACGTGGTCTTCGTGTCCGTGGGTGAGCACGATGCCGTCGAGGCGCTCCGCGTTCTCCTTCAGGTATGTGAAATCCGGCAGGACGAGATCGACACCGGGCATCTCGGGGTCGGGGAACATCACCCCACAGTCGATGACGAGCAGGCGTTTGTGTTGTTCGACGACCGCGCAGTTGCGGCCGATCTCGCCGAGCCCGCCGAGGAAGGCGATCCGGACGCGTTCAGCCACGAAGTGTGCGCGTCTGGCGCCACGCGTCGAGTTCGGCGAGGACGGACTTCGCCTGCTCCTCGACGAACGACGGCGCCCGACCCATCGGCAGCCGGCACTCGCCGGCCGGCAAACCGAGGACCCGCAGCATCGCTTTCAGCGGGATCGGGTTCGGCGCCTCGTCGCCGGTCTCGAAGGAAAAGCTGGGCGCGAGCGCGCGGCCGATTTCGAGCGCACCGTCGACGTCGCCTGATCGAAAGCGCGTGATCATCTCCTTGCACTCGTCCCCACACCAGTGCGTCGCGACACCGATCAATCCGACTGCGCCGGCCGCGAGCAGCGGCAGCGTGAGCGCGTCGTCGCCCGAGTAGCACTCAAACCCAAAAGGCGCGCGCCCGAGCAGCCTCAGCGTCGCGGCGGGATCACCGGCGGCGTCCTTCACTGCGACGATGTTGTCGACCTCGTGTGCGAGTGTGAGGATCGTCTCTGAGGAGAGCTTCCGCCCCGTGCGGATCGGGATGTCGTACAGCACGACCGGAAGCGGCGTCGCCGCCGCGACGGCACGGAAGTGCTGCTCGAGGCCGGATTGAGAGGGCCGGTTGTAATACGGAACGACGGCCAAGATGCCGTCCACGCCGCATTCGGTCGCCGCGGTTGTGAGCTCTACCGAATGGCGCGTGTCGGCGGTCGTGGCGCCGGCGATGACCGGCGCGCCAACGGCGTCGGCGACGGCGCTCCACAACGCCGTCCTTTCGTGATCGGTGAGCGTCGGCGCCTCGCCGGTTGTTCCGGACAGGACGAGCCCGTCCGATCCGTGGTCGACGAGGTAGCGGGCGAGCGTCACCGCGCCGTCGAGATCGAGTTCGCCACGCTCGTCGAACGGCGTCGCCATCGCGGTGAGGACGGCGCCGAAGCGCGGGCTTGCTTGTTCAGCCATCTGTCATTGACGTTACCGCAGGTCTCCCGCGGCGCACCTCTGGACACCGAGGCTGGACGCGCCACTGCGCCGGTCCGAGCCTCGCTCGAAACCGGCGCAGCAGATCCGAGAAGAAGAGGGGGGCCCTCCTCCCCGGTCCGGGAGCCTCTTGCCCCCGGGACTTGATCCCTAGGCGGCCTTGGCCTCGGCCTTGAGCAGCTTCGGAAACTCTTCTGCCGGCGACACCCGGCGTGTGTGCCAGACGCCAAGTCCGGTCAGCACGGCCATGATGCCAGCGAAGATGAAGGCGATGATGCTGGACCACAGGGCGATCTGACCGAAGGTCCAAAAGCCGTTCGCTTCGAGCAACAGACCACGAAGCGTCGTGCCCTGGAAAATCGTCGTCTCCGCCGCCTTCAGCGTTGTCGCTGCGGCCGAGCCGGGCTTGGCGGCCAATGCCGCCCCGCTCACCAGCGAGTAGACGCCGTGGTACGGCATCTGGGAAAGGTGGACGGCGATGAAGTCATTCGCGTACACCGCGGCCTGCTGGCCGTTCAACACCTGCTGACCCGCGTACGGCTCGACCGTCTTCACCATCGCCGGTGTGATCTCGGCAAACGTCTTCGGGTGACACACCGCGGCGACCGCTTTCGGGGTTCCGCAGGCGTTCACTCCGGCGAACGCCGCCTTCGACGGGAAGAAGATCTGCTGGGCTGCCAGCTGGTTGTGGACCGACGAGTTCGAGTACGAGTAGCCCCACATCGCCAGTGCACCTGCGGCGAGGAGGACGACGACCACAAGCGCGCCCCCACTCGTCAGGATCAGGTCGAACGTCTTCCTACGCATTCGATGCTCCCTCTGTCAACGCTCCGACCGGTCTGGTCGACGCGTACGTTCCCGCCAGCGTGCCGTCCAAACGCGGTTGGGAGAAGGGGCGAATGTCCTGCTCAAGAGGGCCGTAGGTCCCGGGACTCTCGACTCGCAAGGACGGACGCCGCCGCTCGCCGCGGCCGCCATCAGGGCTTCGAGCTCGCTGCCGCCGCGTAGCGTGGTCGCCCGGGGCCCACGAAATCACCGTTGCTACGCGCGCGTCCAAGGCGCGAGTGCCCCGCCGATCGACGAACCCGAGCAATGACCGACGACGACCGACACGAACCAGAGCGCCTGACACCGGCGCCACCGATCGCCGACGCGTCGGCCGCAACACGCCTCAGGGGCGCGCTCGTCGGCATCGGCCCACTACGGCGTCATCGCGAGTACCGGCTGTTGTACGCCGCGCAGACGATCACCGGTTTCGGCTCGATGGTGACCTTCGTCGCGATCCCCTACCAGGCCTACGCGATCAGTCATTCGTCTTTCATCGTCGGTGCGGTGAGCGCTGTACAGCTCGTGCCGCTCGTCGCGATGGCGTTGTTCGGTGGTGCGCTCGCCGACGCGGTCGACCGACGCTTGCTCGTCCGCCTGACCGAAGCGGCGTTCGCCATCTGTTCGACGCTGCTCCTCGTCAACGCGACGTTTGCGCATCCGATGCTGTGGCTGCTCTTTGTGATCGGCGCGCTGATGGCCGGTCTCGAGGGTTTGCAGCGTCCACCGCTCGACGCGCTGACGCCGCGGCTCGTCGATCGCGACGAGATCGCGCAGGCGTCCGTGCTGAATTCGATCCGTTCCAACGCCGCGGCGATCGCCGGGCCGGCGATCGGAGGTGTGCTGATCGCCGGCGTCGGGTTACCCGCCGCGTACGGATTCGACCTCGGCACATTCGCCTTTTCGCTCGCGCTGTTGTCCGCGATGCGCGCCACCCCGCCGCCTTCCGACGCGGAGCCCCCGAGCGTGCGCCGCGTCCTCGAGGGCCTGCGCTATGCGCGCCGCCGCCCCGAACTACTCGGCACCTACGGCGTCGATTTCGTCGCGATGTTCTTCGGCATGCCGCTCGCGCTGATGCCGGCGCTCGCCACGCACCTCGGCGGCGCGCGGGCGCTCGGGTTCCTTTACGCCGCGCCGTCGCTCGGCGCGCTCGTTTCGTCGTTGTTCGGCGGCTGGACGATCCGCGTCTACCGCCACGGGGCGGCGGTGTGCCTCGCCGCCATCGGCTGGGGGCTCGGCATCGTCGTGCTCGCGTTCGCACCCGACCTTGCGTCGCGCTGGTGGCTCTCGCCGTGGCGGGACTGTTCGACGAGCTCAGCGCGATCTTCCGCGGCCGGATCTGGTACGAGACGATCCCTGACGGGCTGCGCGGGCGGCTTGGCGGCATCGAGCAGATCTCGTACTCGACGGGACCGTTGCTCGGCGACCTCGAGTCCGGCATCGTCGCCTCGCTGGCGAGCGTGCGTGCCTCGATCGCCTCGGGCGGGATCCTGTGTGTCCTCGGCGTCGGCGTGGCGGCGGTGACGCTGCCGGCGTTCTGGCGCTACGACGCAAACCGCTTCGTTCGCCCGGCAGACGCGGGGTCCTGAGCACCGCCCTCGCTCCGCTTAGGGCTCAGCCGACGCGAATCCGATCGCGTCCCCGGGCGCGGCCGCGCTGTTGTGCTGCGAGCTCGACCTTGCGGAGCCGCACGGAACCGGGGGTCACCTCCACGCACTCGGTTTCGTCTGCCTGCTCGAGCGCCTGCTCGAGGGTGAGGGCGCGGTGGGGAGGCAGCCGGACGAGTTCGTCGGCCGTCGATGAGCGCATGTTCGTGAGCTTTTTCTCGCGCGTCGGATTGACGTCCATGTCGACTGGTCGAGAGCTCTCGCCGACGATCATTCCCTCGTAGACGTCCTCACCGGGGCCGATGAACATCGTTCCCCTCTCGGAAAGTGCGGCGAGTGCGTATGCGGTGGTCTTCCCGGGCCGGTCGGCGACCATGCTCCCCGAAGAGCGCGTCCGGATCTCTCCCTGCCACGGCGCGTAGCCGTCAAAAGAGTGGTGGAACTGTGCCGTCCCTCGTGTTGCCGTCATCACGTCGCCGCGGATGCCGATCAACCCACGCGCCGGGATCAGGTACTCCATCAACACCCAGCCGTTGTCTTCATGGACCGTCCGCTCGACGCGAGCCTTCCTCGGCGCGACGAGCTGGGTGACGGTACCGAAGTGCTCCTCCGGAACCTCGACGAGCAGCCGCTCGATCGGCTCGGAGACGACGCCGTCGATCGTTCGCAGCAGCACCTCTGGTTTGCCGATGGTGAGCTCGAAACCTTCTCGCCGCATGAGTTCGACGAGCACGGCGAGGGCGAGTTCACCGCGCCCTTGCACCTCGAAGGTATCGGCGCGTCCTGTCGCGAGAACGCGGATCGCGACGTTGCCCAGCGCTTCGGCCTCGAGACGCGCCTTCAGGAGACGGGCAGTCATTTTCGTCCCCTCGCGGCCCGACAAGGGCGACGAGTTGACGCCGAAGGTCATCGACAGGCTCGGTTCATCGACGGTGAGCACGTCGAGCGGGCGCGGATCATCGAGCGCTGCGAGGGTTTCGCCGACCATCACCTCGGGAATCCCCGAGACGGCGGCGAGGTCGCCGGCGGTGACCTCATCGACGCTGACGCGTTCGAGTCCCGACGCGACGAGGAGTTCGACGCAGCGCGCCCGCTGGATGGTGCCGTCGCGGCGGCACCAGGCGACGGCCTCGCCTCGTCGCAACGTGCCTTCGACGATCCGACAGATCCCGAGGCGCCCGAGGTAGGGCGACCCGTCGAGGTTGGTGACGCGAGCCTGCAGGGGCGCACCATCGGAGAATGACGGAGGTGGCAAGTAGTCGAAGATCGCATCGATGAGCGGATCAAGACTCGCTCGGCTGGGCGCGGGTGCACCTGGACCCGTCGGCTCGGTTTGGTCGACCCAACCGTCGCGGGCGCTGCCGAACAGGAACGGGACGTCGAACTGCTCGTCGGGCGCACCGAGCTCCAAGAAGAGCTCGAGCGTCTCTTCGACGACCTCCGCGATCCGAGCGTCGGGCCGATCGACCTTGTTCACGATCACGATGACCGGCAGGCGCGCCGCGAAAGCCTTGCGGAGCACGAACCGCGTCTGGGGCCGTGGCCCCTCCGCTGCATCGACGAGCAGCATCGCCCCGTCGACCATCGCGAGCGCCCGCTCCACCTCACCGCCGAAGTCGGCGTGACCCGGGGTGTCGACGATGTTCAACCGCCGCTCGCCGAATTCGAACGCCGCCTGCTTGGCGAGAATCGTGATGCCCTTTTCCCGCTCGAGGTCCATCGAATCGAGGATCCGATCGATCGGTTCCTTGCGATCCGACAACGTCCCAGACTGGCGTAAAAGCGCGTCAACGAGCGTGGTCTTGCCGTGGTCGACGTGGGCGATGATCGCCACGTTCCTCAGTCCATCCCTTGTCGCCACCGGTGCTCCATTGTCGTTCGGATCTGTCCACGCGCTCTCTGGCTGTCGCAATCGTGCACGACGTCCGAACGTCGCGCGGCGATGCTCGCATTCGTCTCCTGATCGTCTCCGTAATCACGGCGCGCGAGAACCCGACAAACAGCTGCTTCGAGTCGACGTTCGGGACTAGGAGATCGTGCGAACCACTTCAGCATACGGAGCGAGATGACCGCCGTGACCCAGCATCAGAGAGCGCCGTCTTCGACGACATAAATGGGTTGCAAACCTCATTCGACCCAATCGAGCGCCGGTTCGGGGTGCTCGCCGAAATACTCGACCCAGGCCTTCTTCGCGCACGGATAATGCTTGGAGGCCTCCACGAGATTCATGAAGTTGATCACCGTCGAGTCGAAGCGGCGAAAGAGCTCGGCGTCGGCGATCCGCCCCGAGTCGTCGAAGGCTCGGTGCGCCTGCGCCAAGGAGAACGTGTCGGGGAATATGCGCGCCCCGAGATGCTCAAAAGGCACCCGAAGTGCCCACAGGCCACGGTTGCCGCCGCCATCGACGGAGACAGAAGAATGCCATGGAGCTCGTTGAACGGCTGCGGGCTGAATCGCGAGACCCAATCAATGGCGTTCTTGAGCGCTCCCGGCATCGACGCGTTGTATTCGGGTGACGAAATGACGAAGGCATCGCAGCCGACGAGGCGTCGGCGGAACTCCTCTGATCCTGGCGGCCACGTCCCTTCGAGTTGGACATCAGCGTTGTATGAGGGAGCGTCGAAGTCGGACATCGACGCGCGGTCGACCTCACCGCCGTTGGCCTCGATGCAATCGGCAGCCAGCCGGGCCAGTTGACCGTTCAGCAAGCCCGTGCGAAGCGACGCCGAAAAGACCAGAAATCGCACCGACGTCGCCCGATGACTTCACTCATGTCAACCTCCCGCCGGCATCAGTTGCGCTGCGCCCCCGGTCGCATCGATGCGCACAGGATCGCGCGGCAAAAGAATGTCGCCGTCGTCGAAGCTGGATCGCTAAAAGTCGAGCAGCTCGTCGAGTCCGACGGTGAAACCCGGCGTCGTGGTGATCTTGCGGACCGCTAACAGCACGCCTGGCATGAACGAGGACCGGTCGTAGGTGTCCTGGCGGATGATCAGTGTCTGGCCTTCGCCGCCGAAAATCACCTCCTGGTGTGCGACGAGCCCGGGAAGCCGGACGGCGTGGATCGGGATCTTCGCTTCGCCGGCCCCGCCTCGGGCGCCCTCGAGCGCGAGGGTCGTCGTCGGATCGGGCGCGAACGGACCGGCGAGCGATCCGGCGCGGGCGCGGGCGATGCGCCGTGCAGTCTCGATCGAGGTCCCAGAGGGCGCATCGAGCTTTCGGCCATGGTGCAGCTCGATGATCTCGACGGCGTCGAACAACGGCGCCGCGATCTCGGCGAGACGCATCATCGCGACTGCTGAGACCGAGAAGTTCGGCGCCATGATCGCGTTCGGCCGCTCCGGGGGCGCAAAGGCGTCGGCAAGCCTCGACATCGCTGCCGCGTCGATCCCAGTTGTCCCGCAGACGGCGTGGATCCCGTGTTCCGCGCACCACAGCAGGTTCTCGACCGCGGCGTGTGCGGCCGTGAAATCGACCGCCACCTCGGTCTTCGCCTCGGAAAGGGCTGTGATTTCGCCCGTCACCATCAATCCCGATCGGCCGCGACGATGGACGCCCTCGGCCTTGTTGTCGACCGCGCAGACGAGCACGAGGTCCTCGGTCGCGTCGACGGCGTCGCACACCGTCGTGCCCATCTTGCCGAGTGCACCGAGGACGCCGACGCGGATCATCGACGGGTCACGCTACCTGGTCGATTCGCGCCGAGACGGCGCAATCCGCTTGGGCGGATGCCGCCTGACCAGGTACGATGGCCCGGCGCCGCCGCATCCGGAGTCGGTTGCGCGGCGGCAGATCCGGGCCGAATCCCCGGCCCGCGCCGCGACCGCGCGCAAGCAAGGGCGCGGCCGTGAAAAGGAGTGGGGCTGATGACATCGCCGGCGACCGAGACCGCACCGGGGACGGCCGTACTCAAAGTAGAGGACCTCCACACCGAATTCCACCTGCGCACGTCGAACGTGAAGGCGGTCGACGGCGTCTCGTTCCACGTCGACCAGGGCGAGTGCGTCGGGCTCGTCGGCGAGTCCGGTTGCGGCAAGACGACGGCGGGGCTGTCACTGATGAAGCTGCTGCCCGCCGTTGGGCACGTGACGAAGGGAACGATCGTCCTCAACGGTCGCGACATCGCCGACTTCAGCGAGAAGCAGATGACGAAGATCCGCGGCAACGAGGTCGCGATGATCTTCCAGGACCCGATGACGTCGCTCAATCCGACGTGGAAGATCGGCCGCCAGATCGCCGAAGTCGTGCTGTTGCACCGCGACGTCTCGAAGAAAGACGCGTACGAGCGCGCCCTCGAGGTGCTCCGACTCGTCGGCATGCCACGGCCCGAGGAGCGCCTCAACTCCTACGCGCACCAGCTCTCCGGGGGGCTGCGCCAGCGGGTGATGATCGCCATGGCCCTCGCCTGCGACCCGAAGCTTCTGATCGCCGACGAACCGACGACGGCGCTCGACGTCACGATCCAGGCCCAGATCCTCGACCTGATCGACGATCTGCGCGAGCGGTTGGGCATGGGGGTGATCCTCATCACCCACGACCTCGGCGTGATCGCCTCTCGCACCGACCGGACGATGGTGATGTACGCGGGCAAGATCGTCGAATCGTCCTCGACCGAGAACCTCTTCGGCTCGATGCGCCACCCTTACTCCGAGGCACTGTTCGAGTCGATCCCGCACCTCGAACAGGACCGCGCGGCCAAGCTCTACTCGATCGCAGGATTGCCTCCCGACCTCTCCCAGCAGATCACGAACTGCCGGTTCGCGCCACGCTGTCGCTACGCGACAGACATCTGCCGCGCCGAGGAACCGCCCCTGGCGCCGGTGAACGGCGAGGAAGCGCTCGCACAGGTCGTGACCGTCCCGAGCGGCGACGACGCGCCGCCGGACACGACGAACTTGGACGACCACCTCTACGCCTGCTTCCACCCAGTAACGGCAACGCGCGAGGAACGGCTGGCGGCCCGCGGCATCAAGGTCTCCGACGAAGGCACGACCATCGAGGCGGGCGCGGTGAGAAAAGAAGCCGAGCACGTCGCGAGCCTCCAGCGCGAGCGCGACGTCGCGCTCGATGTTCGCGAGCTCGTGAAGAACTACGCGGTGACCTCGGGAGCCGTGATCCAACGCAAGGTCGGCACGATCCATGCGGTGTCGGATGTCTCATTCCAAGTGCGTCGCGGCGAGACCTTCGGCCTCGTCGGCGAGTCCGGCTGCGGTAAGACGACGATCGGCCGGCTCGTCGTCGCGCTCGAGAAGCCGACGTCGGGTGCGGTGTTCTACGAGAAGACGAACGTGACGAAACTGCGCGGTCGCGCGCTGCGCGCGGAGCGGAAGAACCTGCAGATGATGTTCCAGGACCCCTATGCGTCGCTCGACCCCCGCATGCGCGTGAGATCGATCATCCGCGAGCCGCTCGTCGTCCAAAGGATCGGCACGCACGAGGAGCAGGATCGGCGCGTCGTCGAGCTGCTCACCGAGGTCGGTCTGTCGCCCCGCTCGGCGGATCTCTACCCGCACGAATTCTCCGGCGGTCAGCGCCAGCGCATCGGGCTCGCCCGGGCGCTGGCGCTCAACCCGCAGCTGATCGTCGCCGACGAGCCGGTCTCGGCACTCGACGTCTCGATCCAGTCCCAGATCCTGAACTTGATGCGCGACCTGCAGACGCGCCACGACCTCACCTACATCGTCATCAGCCACGACCTCGCGGTGGTGAAGTACCTCTCCGACACGATCGGGGTCATGTACTTGGGAAAGTTGGTCGAGATCGGTCCGGCGAACGACGTTTATCTGAAGACCGCCCACCCTTACACCCAGGCTCTGATCGACGCGATCCCGATCCCCGACCCGATCGTCGCGAAGCAGATGCGCCATAAGGTTGTCCGGGGTGAGTTGCCCTCGGCGCTCAATCCGCCAAGTGGCTGCCGGTTCCGTACGCGCTGCCCGTTCGCCCAGGACATCTGCGCCGAAGTGGAACCACCGCTACGCCTGTTCGGCGAAACCCACCTCGCGGCCTGTCACTTCCCCTTGCAGACACCGCTCGAAGGAGACTTCGCGCCGGCATCGCGCACGTCGGCGTCGAATTAGGGCATTCCCCGCCCCGGCGACGCCGGGATCATCGACGCTGCAGCCGCACCTCAAAGGCGTCGCGCATCGCGTCGCCGATGAAGTTGAACGCCACGACGACCAAGACGATCGCGATGCCTGTCGGGTAGATCTGCCACCAGTAGCCGTTCAAGGCGTAGTTCACGCCCTGTGCGAGCATCGATCCCCAGTCGGTCCCGGGAAGCGGAACGCCCAGCCCGATGAAGCCGAGTGCCGCGAGGTACAAAATCGCGTCGGCGACCTGGAAAGTCGCGTTGACGGCGATAGTGCCGATCGTGTTCGGGATGATATGACGGAAGACGATGCGTTTTCCGGTGCCACCCATCACTCGAACCGCCTGGACGTACTCGCGCACACGCAAAGAGAGCGTTTCTCCACGAACTAATCGGGCGGGCACGAGCCATGCGACGAAGCCGATCACCAATATGAGCAAGGGCAGCGACGGATGGAAGATGACGGCGAGCACGATGAGAAGGAAAAGAATCGGCACCGACAGCAGCACGTCGACGATGCGCATCATCAAGGCGTCGATCCAGCCACCGAAGAAGCCCGAGACGGCACCCCAAACGACGCCGAGCGCCGTCGCGATGGCCGCAGCGGCGAAGCCGACCTCAAGCGAGGTCTGTCCGCCGTACATCACGCGGCCCAACATGTCGAACCCGGACGGGTCGGTGCCCAACAGGTGTGCCGCCGATGGCGCAGAGTTTTGGGTCGAATACAAAAGCGCGGTCTGCGCGTTCGTTTGGTTCGTCGAGTAGAAGACGGGTCCCAAGAAGCAGAAAAGGACGAAAAAGACGATGACGACGACTCCGATGAGGGCGAGTTTGTTCTCCGAGAAGACGAGCCAGAACTGGCGGGCGATCCCGCCGGAAGAGAGGACCTCGCCGCCGGATGCCTGGCCGCCGGTCGTCGGTACCAGCGCGAGGTCGGCCTCTTCAACAACTTCAACTTCTCCGAGCGGAAGTCCGACGGTCATCTGGACTCGCCTCCTTTCCTCATCGCGCTCCTATGCGTAACGGACGCGGGGGTCGATGACCGCGTACAGGACGTCGGCGATCAACGAACCGACGACGGTGGCGAGCGTCGCGACGAGCGTCGTGCCGAGCAGGACGGGCACGTCGGTCTGGAGCGCCGCCTGCGTCGTGAGCAACCCCATCCCTGGGAAGTTGAAGACCGTCTCGGTGATTAGCGCACCCCCGACGATCCCCGGCAGCGACAGACCGATAAGGGTGACGATCGGTATCAACGCGTTACGCAGCGCGTGACGGAAGAGGATCCGAGCCGAGCTGGCGCCCTTTGCCCGCGCCGTTCGGATGTAGTCCTGGGTCATCGCCTCCATCATCGAAGAGCGCATATAGCGGCTGAACGCGGCGATCGTCAACGCCGAAAGCGTGAGGATCGGCAGCACGAGCCCGCGGGGATCGGCCAGGATCGCGCCGACCGTCGCGCCCTGGGGGGCTTCGACCGAGAACCAGTGGAGGTTGATCGCGAAGTAGAGGATCAACAGCTGGCCGGCGAGGAAGCCGGGCATCGAGTAGCCGATGAACGAAGCGCCGGTGAGGGCGTAGTCGACGGGTCGGTTGCGGCGGACGACCTGGAGGACCCCGAGGGGCACGGCGACGATCAGGGCGAACGCCGTCGAGATGCCGACGAGGACGAGTGTCTTCGGTAGGCGCTCCTGGATGAGCGCATTCACCGACTGGTTGTACTTGTACGAATAGCCGAGGTTGAACGAGGTGACGAGGCCAGACAGGTAGTGCCAGTACTGCTCGTAGAACGGCCGGTTGAACCAGTTCGCGTCGTTAAACTGCTTGATCGCCTGCGGCGTCGCCCGTGCGCCGAGCGCGGCGCGGGCCTCACCGCCGGGGATCACGTGGGTGAGCAGGAAGACGAGCAGCGTCACACCCAAGATGACGATCAGCGCCTGACCGATGCGCCGAATGATGTAGCCGGTCACGGGTTGCCAACCTCAGTCATCTGCAACTCCTGCGTCCCCAGCGCCTGTCCACGCCCATTTTCGCACCCGCCGGGCAGCTCGGCCAAGCGCTCCTGCGCCTCTGGTCGGTCGATCCGTCCGACCTGGGCATTCAGAAGATAGGGACAACTTGTCGACCAGCTTGTCGGGCTACGGATCGGCCGGCCCGGAGGGCCGGCCGATCCTTGTCACTTTTTCGTCGCCTCTACTTCGACGTGTAGTAGAGGTACTCCGGGTTGTAGAGGCCGAAGGCGTTCTGGAACGTCGCGACGCCCTGCAGATTCTTCGATGACTCGGTCAACGCGTAGTCCGCGTTCGGCTGGTAGACGACGGGCAGGATCTTCGCCACGTAGTTCTCGTAGCTTTGGATCGAGGTGTTCCCGTAGTCGGTTCCGCTGATCAGCTGGTTCAGCTTCGTGATGTTCACCGAGCCGGCATTCGAACCCGCGGTCGGCAAGAAGAGCTCCTCACCGGTCGGGATGTAGTCCGGGTAGTAGACCCAGCCACCGCCCCAGTCTGCCCACTCCCAGGTGCAGGTGGTACCCGAGCAGGGTGGGAAGGCGGTGCCGAGGACGGTGTCGAAGGTCTCACCGGTCGCCGTGACGTCGATCCCGACCGACTTGAGCGCCTCGGTGAACGCCGCGATCTGCTCTTCGAAGGACGCCACGCCCGTCGCGTAGATCATCGAGAAGCTGAGCGGAGTCCCCGCCGGGACGCCACACTTCGAGGCGTCGACGCAGGTGTCGGTCCCATTGGGAACGACCTTCCAGCCGTTTGCGGTCAGAAGCGCCGTCGCCTTCGATGGGTTGTACGAGTACGGGTTCGAAAGCTCGGTCGCGTCCGAGTAGGGGTTCTTCGGCAGCAGCGGCACTGGACCATAGGTCGGTACGCCGTAGCCCTTGTACAGCTTCTTCAGGTACAGCGGCTGGTCCATCATGTACTGCACGGCCTGCCGGAAGTACAGCTGGCTGAAGATCTTGCCCGCAAGACCGCCGTCACCGACGGAGTTGAAGTTCATCGGGAAGTAGTTGAACCCGAACAGCACCCACGGGGTCAGGTTGAAGCTGCCCGCGACACGCGACGCGTTCGCACCGGCAACGGTCGGGCTCTTCGCGTCCGCCGTCAGGTCCTGTGCCGGGATGTAGCCAATGTTCAGCTTGTTGCCGACGAGCGCGTTGTACTCGGAGGTGTCCGAGGTGAACGGCAGCTCTTCGAACTCGGCGATCTTCGCCTTCACCGGACCCGAGTACGACGGGTTCGGCTTCAGTGCGACGTAACCGGTCGAGTTGAACGCTGCCAAGTGGAACGGGCCGTCGACGACCTGCCAGAGCGGGTTCGTCGCGTACGTCGCGTAGGAGTTGTTCGCCTTCTTCGGGTTGAGCGGGTCGTAGCCGGCCTGGCTCTCCAAGAAGTCGAAAACCGCCACGCAGTTTTTGGCGACCGCGTTCGTCGCCGTCGGGACGCCCTTCACCATTTTCACGCCGACCGAGGCGAAGGACGAGGTCCCGCACGACTGCGAGCCCGCCTTCTGGCCGTGTGCCGTCACGTCCCAGGCCATCGGCAGCGGCGTGACGATCGTGAGGTTGTTGTACGTGAACCACTGCGAGTTCACGTGCTTGTTGAGCGTGATCACGACGGTGTTGGCGTTCGGTGTCGTGATCGAGGAGATGGTCGCCGGAATGGCACCCGGGAACCAGCCTCCGTAGTCCGTGTACTCGAGTTTCATCATGTTCATCCAGAACACGAAGTCCTGCGCGGTGACCGTCTCACCGTCGGACCACTTGTAGCCCGTCATGTGGAACGTCACCGTCTTGCCGCTGTACACCGGCAACGTGGCGAGCGACAGCGACGGAACGATGTCCACGTCAGTGTTGGAGCCCGGCCAATACAGCGGACGCCACATCACGTCGATCAGCGCGCCGTTCGTCGCCGAGAAGTACGCCGGCGGCGTGAAGGGGAAGATGAAGTTCGGGACGGCGCTCGGCGCCTCCGCCCACTTCACAACCCCACCGACGATCGCGTGCGGCTTTGCGGCGTGGCTCTTCGACGCCGAGGCAACGTTCGCGAGTCCCAGAGTGGCAACCATCGCCACCGAGATCGCGCCCGCTCCCGCGCGCCAGAGCCACCGCTTCCGGCCCTGGAAAACGTTCATTGCCAAAGCCCCCTCCTGCGCTAGCCCGAAGAGAGCTCCCCGGGCACGATCCCCACGACCTGTGGGGTACAGCGAATACGCCAAAAGTAGCGCGTTTGTAATGTCGAATGCACGCCGTCAACCCGGTGAGAGGCGTAGTTCACCCTCACGTCACCCAAGTTGACGAGGGAATTCGCGTCACCGCCTTCCACCTGGCGCCCGACGGTCCGATCTGCTGGCGTCCTATCTTCGGACGACCAACGTGCGGTCCGCACGGGAACATCCTCACACCCAGGAGACGGCGACTCGCGCCGGGCAATTCTGCGCGTTCGCAACCCGAGCCCGGCCAGCTCGTCGGGCCGGCCGGAACTCGGTTCGAAACGACGAGCTACTTCGTGAAGTAGAGGTACTCCGGAGCCGTCAAACCGAATGGATTCTGGAAGTCGTTCACTCCCTGGAGGCTGTTCTGAACCTCGGTCAGCTGGTACGTCGCATTCGGCTGGTAGACGACGGGGAGGATCTTCGCCGCGTAGTTCTCGTAGTTGTAGATCGACGCGTTCCCGAAGTCGGTGCCGTGCATCAACTGGTTCAGCTTGGCGTTGTTGAACGACCCGGCGTTCGAACCGGCGGTCGGCAGGAAGATCTCCTCACCGGTCGGCTCGAAGTCCGGGAAGTACGTCCAGCCACCGCCCCAGTTCGCCATCTCCCAGGTGCAGGCCGATCCCGAGCACGGCGGGAACGCGGTGCCGAGGACGGTGTTGAAGGTCTCGCCCGTCGCGCTCACCTCGATGCCGACGGTCTTCAGAGCGGCGACGTAGGCGGCGATGTACTCATCGAACGCCGTGTTCCCCGTCGCGTAGACCATCGAGAAGCTGAGCGCGGTTCCAGCCGGCACGCCGCACTTCGAGGCGTCCGAGCACGTGTCCGTGCCGTTCGGGACGACCTTCCAGCCGTTCGCCGTGAGGAGGGCGGACGCCTTCGACGGGTTGTACGCGTACGGGTTGGAAAGCTCGGTCGCGTCCGAATACGAGTTCTTCGGGAGCAGCGGAACCGGGCCGTAGCTCGGGACGCCGTAGTTCTTGTACAGCTTCTTCAAATAGAGCGGCTGATCCATCATGTATTGGACGGCCTGGCGGAAGTACAGCTGCTGGAAGATCTTCCCGGCCTCGCCACCGTCACCGACCGAGTTCTGGTTCAGCGGGAAGTAGTTGAAGGCAAACAGGTTCCACGGCTGCAAGTAGAAGCTGGCCGCGACGCGCGGGTTGTTCTTCCCGGGTTGGGTGGCGTTCTTGGCGTTCGAGGTGATGTCCTGAGTCGGGATGTAGCCGATCGTCAGCTTCCCACCGACGAGCGCGTTGAACTCAGAGGTGTCGGAGGTGAACGGCAGTCCTTCGAACTCCGCGATCTTCGCCTTCACCGGGCCCGAGTACTTCGGGTTCGGCTTCATCGCGAAGTATCCGGTCGAGTTGAACGCGACCAGATGGAACGGACCGTCGACGACCTGCCACAGCGGGTTCGTCGCGTACGTCGAGAACGAGTTGTTCGCCTTCTTCGGGTTCAGTGGGTCGTACCCGGATTGCTGCTCGAGGTAGTCGAAGACCGCGACGCAGTTCCTCGCCAGCGCGTTCGCAGGTGTTGCGGCACCCTTCACCATCTTCACGGCGACGCTGTCGTACTGGCCAGTGCCACAGGCCTGCGCGCCGGCCTTCTGACCCCTTGCGGTGACGTCCCACGCCATCGGCAGCGGTGTGATGTCAGGCAGGTTGTTGTACGTGTACCAGTGCGGGTTCACGGGCGCGTCCAGGGTCATCTGGATCGTGTTCGCGTTCGGCTCGGTGACCGACTTGATGTTGTTCGGGATGCCACCGGGGAACCAACCCCCGTAGTTGACATACTCGAGCTTCATCATGTTCATCCAGAACATGACGTCCTGCGCGTCGACGGTCTCACCGTCGGACCACTTGTAGCCCGTCATGTGGAACGTGAGCACCTTGTTGCCGTCCGTATAGACCGGAATCGTCGCGAGAGACAGCGACGGCACGATGTTCACGCTCGATCCCTGGCCCGGCCAGTACAGCGGTCGGAACATCAAGTCGATGAAGTTGCCGATCGAGATGACCGAGAAATATGCCGGCGGGGTGTACGGGAAGATGAAGTTCGGGCTTGTGCTCGGCGGCTCGGCCCACTTCACGACCCCACCGACGATCGCGTGTGGCTTCGTGGTCGTGTGGCTCTTCGACGCGGAGGCGATGTTCGCGAGTCCGAGGGTGGCAACCATCGCCACCGAGACCGCACCCGCCCCTGCGCGCCAGAGCCAACGCTTCCGGCCCTGGAAAACGTTCATGGTCAAGCCCCCTCCTGCGCCAGCCCGAAGAGGCATCTTCGGGCACCATCCCACAAACTGCGGGATTCAGACTTGTCCGCCAAAAGTAGCGTCTTCGAAATGTCTAGTGCCGTTCACTGAGCCCGCAGCACCGATTCTCGCTGGTCTCGACCGCCAGACGCCGATCCGCTCGTCGGCCGGCCGATCGCTGACACGTCCTCGTTGTTCTGACTCCCGCGCCTTATTCGAAGGTGCTCGTTCCCACCAACGACGACCGCGTCCGTTGCCCCGTCGGCCGGGAGAGGGAAAACAGCGCCGCCATGAGCGAAGCTCCGACCAAGAACAAAAGCGCGTCGTGGTATCCGGCAGTGACGTCCACGACGCGCGCACGGGCGCCGCTGCCGATGACGTAAACGAGGCCGGTGAGGGCGAGCCCGAGCGAGGTCCCCGTCGCCCGCGTGACGTTCACTACCCCCGACGCCTCGCCGGACTGGTCGCGGGGGACCGTTGCGAGCACCGCCGCAGTGTTCGCCGGTGTGAAACAGCCGAGGCCGACCCCGACGAACGCCAGGCCGACGGCGACCGCAGCGATCGAAGGCCCCGTCAAGCCGAGCGTTAACAGCGCCGCGGCGACGATCACCATGCCGCCCGACGTGAGCACCCGGACGCCGATCGTGTCGCCGATCCGGCCGGCGATCGGAGCGACCACGCCGAGGAGAAGCGGCATCACCATCAATTCGAGGCCGGCGGTTCCCGTCGAGAGCCGAAGCCCGCGTTCCAATAAATAGGGCATTACGAGGAGGGTTCCAAAAGTGACCAGGTAGCCGAGCAGGCCACTCGAGATCCCGGCCGAAAAGGTGCGCCTTTTGAAGAACGTCAAGTCGAGCATCGGAACGCGCGCCGCCCGCTCACGGGCAAGGAACGTCACGCCGAAGGCGACGCTGAGCGCGAACAGCGTGATGACAACCGCCGAGCCCCAGCCCCACGAGTCGCCGAACGAGATCGCGATGAGAAGGGCACAGATTCCCGGCACGAACAAGCCGAGGCCCGACCAGTCGAGCGGCGTCCGTTGGCGCAGGTGCCGGCTGCGGGGGATGAAGGCAAGTCCGGCTGCGATCCCGAGGATGCCAACGGGGACGTTCACGTAGAAGATGAGCCGCCAGCCCCCCGCGGCGATCAGCGCGCCGCCGACCGAAGGACCGAGGGCCAGCCCGAGAGCCTGCGCGGCACCCTGAACGCCGATCGCGCGGCCGAGTTTCCCCTCCGGAGCGGCGATGTTGATGATCGCGAGGCTGTTCGCCTGCAACATCGCCGCGCCGACGCCTTGGACGACCCGCAGGGTGACGAGCACCTGCAGATCCGGCGCCAATCCGCAGCCGGCCGACGCCGCGGCGAAGAGCGCGAAGCCGTAGACGTAGAGGAGCTTGCGCCCTGCCATATCGGCGAACCGGCCAACGATCGTCACGAAGGCGACGAGCGAGATCAAGTAACCGAGCGCGACCCAGGTCACCGCCCCGACGCCGACGTGGAGGGCGCGCTGCAAGGTCGGGAAAGCGATCGTGACGATGCTCGCGTCGAGCTGGCCCATGAACGCCCCGATGCAGACCGCGCCGACGGCGTACCAGTAGGCGTTGGGGCGCTCGCGCACCGCTTCGATCCGACGGGGCTCGACGAACAAGAACCGCCGCCAGCTCTCTGGACGTTTCGGCTCTGCTTCGTCGATCAGCGCGTCCGGCGGCACCTCTTGAGCATCTTCGCTACAGGACGCGCCGCGCCACTAATTGCTTGTTACGTGTCAGCGCTCCTCGACCGACTCGCCGACGAACGCCTGTCGGACGATGAGGCGCGAGGCGGTGGCGGCGGCAACCACGAGCACAGCGGCGAGGATGGCGAACGCGATGAGCAGCGCGACGTAGGGCAGCCCGGTGTCGAGCGGCAACCCGTTCGTCCCGCCGGAGAATTCCGGAAGCGACGACAACACGAGCGCGTCGGCCGCGAATCCGATCGCGCCACCGACGACCAATGCGGCGATGAGGAGCGTCGTGTTCTCGAGCATCAGCGAACGTCGGATGACGCTGCGGGGAAGGCCGACGGCGCCGAGCGAGGCGATGTGATGCCGGCGACGGCGGCCCTCTGCCGCGATCGCGAAGACGACCGCGCCGACCGCGAGCACGACGGCGATGGGCGTCGCGATCAGCGACAGGTCGTAGGCGAGCGCCAGCCCGGTGTGGTCGAGCGCTGCCAGTCGCTGCGACGCGTAACTCGACGCGCCGATCTCGAAGCCCTCGTGACGCAGGCGGTCGAGAATCACCGGCTTCGCCGACCGCGACAACCAGACTTGGTAGAAGGTGAAAATCGCCTCTTGCGTCTCCGCCTGCTGCGCCACGTTGAGATCGACGAGCGCCCCGTCGCGGCCGACTTCAGGAAGCGCGGGCACGTTCGCCACGTCTCGCAGCGTGATCGAGCCCCCATCGAGGCCCTCGTAGGGGAAGTCTCCAGAGAGCGAAGGCGGATTGACGCTTCCCAACTGCCTGGTCTCGAAGGCGGGGAGCGCGGCGGGCAGGTATGCCGGGGCGGCGGCGACACCCGAGATCAGATACTCGGACGGGATCTCGAACAGAACGCCGGGCACGCCGTGCACGAAGGAGGCGACGCTCACCCCGGCGGTCTCCGGCGTCCACGAATCACGCGAGCGCGCACCGAAGGCGATCGGCTTCCACGCCGATCCTGCGGCGTCGATGGAGAGCGAATCCAGTCGGATCATGACGCGCTTTCCGCCGAAGTCGTTCGAGTTCAAGAACGCGAAGTCAAGGCCGGCGAGACGACATGTCTCGACGCAGTCACCTTGGAGCGGCACAACGTAGGAATGGGTGCCTTGTCGCAGCGGGCCGAAGTACTGGTAGTACTGCCCGATGTACGCCTCGTTCAGCACGTCGACGGCGGCGAGAATCGCCGGGGTCTTGCTCGGCATCTCGAGCGTCATCTTCAAAGTCGAGCCGACGAACGTCACAGCGCGGGGCAACTTCACCTCGACGCGACGAATGACCGACGCTGCAGATTGACGCGTCAGCCCCGATGGCCACGACGCGACGCTCGCGAATCGAGTCGAGTCGACCGCCAAGAGCTCGCCGTTCTCCGCGTAGTCGTAGGCGACGGCCATTGCCTGCTTGCCGCTCGGATCGGCCGCGCGCACCGCGGCGAGGAAGTTCGTACCGAGCGGAGGGGTGACGTCGACGACGCGATAGGCGCCGGTAACGAAGTCCGCGACACGGGTGCGGTTCACCGACGCGAGGGCGTAGCTCCCGACGGCGAACATCACGACCGACGCCGCTGCGGCGAGCGGGAAGAGCCGGCGCAGCACATCCGGACGCCGACCGATCTGTCGGATCGCGAGGAACCACGCCACATGGCGCGACGCGCGGGTCGAGCGAACGAGCCCGCCAGCCAACAGCGCCGTCAGGCGCAGCCCGATGACGGCGCCGCCGACTGCGAGCAGACCGGGAGCTATAGCAGCAAGCGGGTTGGCGTGCGTGCCGTTCAACGCACCCTTCGTCGCCAGCGCGAGCAGGCCGGCGACGCCGAGTGCCACGCCGAACGCATCGACCATCACCGCGGTCGTACCCGCCCTACGGGTTTGACGCGACGCGTGGCGCCACAGCCCGTACGAAGCCAGCGCCGTCGCGACGATCGCGGCGACGAACGCGGCGATCCCAGCGACGACCGCGAGCCAGGTGATGTCGACCGATACGCCGCGGTAGAGATAGGTGGCGCCAAAGATGCGCATCGCTCCCCAGGCAACGAGGATGCCGACGGGGAGCGCCGCGCCGATCAAGGCCGCGGGTTCGGAGACGGCGAGGAACAGCAATCCGGCACGCGTGAATCCGCGCCGACGGGCGAAGTCCGCCTCGACTCGGCGTCCGGCAGCGGTCGATCGCCCCAGTCCGTACAGCACGACGAGCGCGAGCAGTACGAGTTGCAAAACGATCGCAAGCACGATTGCGCTCATCAGGTTTACGTTGTGCTGCGCGGAGGCGATGATCGAAGGCAAGCCGGACTCCACTTGCAGCTGGTACTGCTTTGCGAGCGAGGATTTGACACTTGCGAGCGCGCCTTGGAGCGCGCCCTTGCCGATCACCCACGCCTTCGGTCGCCAGGGGACGTCAGCGGAGTACTGAACCTGTTCGTTCGAGGTGCTGGCGGAAAAGACCGTCGCCCGCGATGTGACCAACGGGTCGAGCACGATCGATGCGATTGCACCAGCCTTCGCACCGGCGTTCGCTCCGACCGTGCTGCCTGAGCCGTACTGGAAGTAATTGATCCCCCGCCAGTACGACGTGTTCGCCGTCGGCGGCTGCAGGTAAATCCCGACGACGGTCACCCAGGTGCGTTTCGGGTTGTTGGCGAGGCTCAGGTGGAGTCGGCTACCGACGTGATCGCCGAGGGCTTTTGCGCTCCTCGCGGAGAGCGACACGGTGCCGTTCTTTGTCGCGCAGACCCCTTGGATCATGCGGAGGTGCTGACAGATGTCCGTCCGCCACAACAAATCCTCGACGAACAAGACCCGCGATTTCAGGTAACCGGTGCCGAGGTCGGCGACGAAGATCGGCTTTCCGAGCAGGTCATGGCTGGCGGTGTCCGCCGTCTTTGCGGCGGCATCGATTTGGCGCACGATCGATTCGGGGCCGCTCTCCAGGAACAACACGTCCGCGATCCCCGACGGCGACGACGACAACGTCGTCGCGAGGACCGAGGTCGCCGAGGAGGAGAGGAAGATCGGTCCGACCGCAGCCCCTGCGATGGCGAGCGTCGCGATGACGAAAAGCATCACCGACGACCCGAACCGCCATCTGAGCGCGTGCGCGATCAGTCCGAGGCGAGGCCGGACCGCACCTTCGCGCGCACCCACGGCGTCTGACCGTACATCGCCACGCGAAGCAGCACTTCGCGAGGGTCGCGGCCGCATTCAACATGCAGGCGAGCGTCCGAGGTTGCGTACGAGCGCCGACTCTCGCGATGCGAAGCTGCTCTGCGGTCGCTAGACCTCCGAGGTCGCCGTCACAACCGCTTCGGTTGGTGCCACCGTCGCGTCACGGCTCGCACCATGACGCCGGGTAGCGCCAACCGCCACCGCCGTCATCAGCGCAGTCACCGCTCCGACGATCACACCGGGCACCCATCCGATCAGCGCGCAACCGGAAGCGAAAATCACGGTGGCGACGATCGCACCGAGCTTTCGCGCCGAGAAGAACTTCGATACCCAGGCGCCGAAGAGCGCGCCCGGGATGCCGCCGAGCGCAACCGCGGCGGTGAGGGGAATGTGCACACCTCCTGCCACGAGATGTCCGGCTGCCGCGGCGAGCACGAGGGGCACGGCCTGCACGAGGTCGGTGCCGACGAGCTCGTACGCGCTGAGCCCCGGGTAGATGAAGGCCAACGCCACGAGCATCAAGGTGCCCGAACCGACCGAAGTCACTCCGACCGCGACTCCGCCGGCGACTCCGACCGCCACGGTGAGAAGCGGCCGCGCGACGATGACTGCTCCGTCGACCCGCGGTGTCACCGCATTGCGCGTCCGAACGAATCGGCGGGCGATCGCGCCTGCTCCCGAGATGAGGAGCAAGGCTCCGATTACCGGCTCGAGAAGCGCGTCGGCGGACTTCGTCGGGATGAACGCCCCGGAGAGCGCGCCCGAGATGAAGGCGGCCGGCACGGACCCGACGACCATCCATTTCGCGATCGGCCAGTTGACAACCGACCGCCGGAGGTGCACGACCGCCGCGACGGGGCGCATCACCAACGACGCGACGAGGTCGGTTGCGACCGCCGACTTGGCGTTCGCCCCCAAGGCGAGGATGAGGATCGGCGTCAACAGTGCGCCGCCTCCCGAGCCGGTTAGCCCGACGACGAGGCCGACGCCGAGGCCGGCAACGAAGGCTGAGGGTGCGAAGTCCACTGAATCAGTGACTTTACTGGAGTAACCAAGAGAGAGCAACGCAACCCCGCTGCCTGCCCGCGCACCATTTCTCAAACAGATCCGCTACCAATTCGCACGAGGCGACGTCGCGCCAACAGAAGAGAGGGGCGGCTTCGAATTGGAAGGCCACGACTTCGAAGTCGTGGAGGCAAACAACTCAGTGCTGAGCCAGTCCTGTTGCGCTGCCCGCTGCCAGCCTTCGGATCCCTCGCCAGCTGGGTACGATGCTGGCGCTCGATAATTCGAGTTTCTGGGGAACGGGGGATCGACGGTTCGCAGTTCAGCCGCGTTGGCAGTTTCCGTCGCGACAACGCAGTCTGCGCGCGCGACAAAGCGCGGATCAGCGTCGCATCGGACCAGCTCACCCCGGAGAACCCTCACCTCTTGCCCACGTCGTCGCGCTCGGCGCGCCGGCGTGGTTTGCGAAGCGAGGAGCGGGAAGATCGGCCCGAAGACACGAGGGAGGTATTGAAGTGATCAGCAACCTTCATTCGAGATGGCGGCGAACGACGCTGACCTTCTCGATACTGGCGGCCGCGTCGCTCGGCGCGCTGAGCGTTTCCCCGGCGACCAGCTCGGCGGCGGTGCGTCGAGAGGCGTCGCGCTCGGCAGCGTCACAGCACGCCTCATCGAAGGCGACGAGCTCGAAGTACGGCGGCATCCTCTACATGCTCGGCAACGGCGACGTCGACTACATGGACCCGAACGTCTCGTACTACACGGTCGGCTACGAGGCGATCCGTATGTATTCGAGGAGCATCCTCAATTACCCGGCCGTAACTGGAAAGACGACCAGCGTCGTGCCGGACCTCGCGACAGCGATGCCGTCGGTCAGTGACAATGGACTCGTCTACACGGTCACAATCCGCAAGGGCGCGATGTGGAACACCTCGCCGCCCAGGCAGGTGACCGGGGCCGACGCGAAGCTCGGGATCGAGCGGACCTGCAACCCGCAGGAGCCCTTCGGTGGCGTGACCGACTTCGAGTTCCTGATTTCGGGGATGCAGAGCTTCTGCACCGCCTTTTTAAAGGTGAAGCCGAGCGTGGCGAACATCAAGGCCTTCCTCGCCACGCACTCGATCTCCGGGATCACCGCCAGCGGTCTCACGGTGAGCTACAAGCTCGTCCACCCCGTCTCGTACTTCGACGACTTGCTGGCAATGGAAGCGTTCAACCCGGCGCCGGTCGAGGACCTCAACTACCTGCCGGCGAGCGCCGCCTTCGCCCAGCACACGATCTCGGACGGCCCGTACGAGATCCAGTCCTACAACCCGACGCGCAGCATCGTCTTCGTTCGCAACCCGGCGTGGAATGCCTCGAGCGATCCGATCAGCAAGGCGTACGTCGACGAGATCAAGATCAGCGAGACCGTCAGCGCAACGTCGGTGCAGCAGCAGCTTGAGACCAACTCGTCGACCGCCGATCTCGCCTGGGGAGACACGCCGATCCCGCCCGCGCAGCTTCCGGCGCTGCTCGCCAGCCACAGCAAGCAGGTCGTGCTGGGATCAACGTACGGCCTCGACCCGTACGTGCTGTTCAACGAAGTGTCGCCAAACGAGAGCAAGGCGATGGCGAGTCTCAAGGTCCGCCAAGCGATCTCGGACGCGATCGACCGCTCGGCGCTGATCAAAGACGCCGGCGGCCCGCAAGCGTCCCCGGCGCTGAGCCAGCTGCTGGCGCCGTCGGCGATCGGGTACTCGAACTTCGACGACTACCCCTTCAACCCGACGAAGGCGAAGGCGGTCCTTGCGCCGATGCACCTCAAGCTGAAGTTCCTCTATCAGGCGGACAATCCAACCCAGGTGAAGATGTTCCAGACGATCCAATTCGAACTCTCACAGGTCGGGGTGAGCGTCTCGGGAGTCGGCGTTCCGTCGGCGGACATCTATGCCAAGTACTACGAGGTGCCGACTGTCGCGAAGAGCGGCACTTGGGATCTCGGCTTCGGGCAGTGGTTCCCCGACTGGTACGGAGCGAACGACTCGGACAGCTTCCTGCAACCGACCTTCGACGCGGACGCCTTTCCGCCGGCCGGCTCTGACTTCGGCTGGGTGAACGACACGACCGCGAACACCTTGATCAACGAGGCGATCGTCGCCCCGACGACAGCGCAGGCGGCGAAGCTGTGGGGCGAAGTCGACCATTCTCTGATGGCCGACGCCGCTGCCTATCCGATCAACGACCCGACCTTTGCCACTTATTACGGGACCCAGGTGCACAACGCCGTCTTCGTGCCGCAGATCCAGGCGATCGACCCAACGAACGTCTGGCTCTCGCCGAACGACCGGCAGAACACCTGAGCGGATTCGCCAACAGGTTCGCGCCACGACGACACTTCCCGAAAGCCTGCGCCCCTCGCGGGTGCAGGCTTTCGGAGCCGCCGTGCCAACTACCGTGAACGCGCCATCGGGCACGAAAAGCCGCCGAAAGCAGCGGTGCGGTCGAAGACGGTTGGTTCGTTATGGGGGCGGATGTCTCTGCTCGAGGTGAACGGGCTGAACGTGGCGTTCGATACGCCTGACGGTTCGGTGCGAGCGGTGCGAGATCTCTCCTTTTCGCTCGAACGCGGCCAAACGCTCGGCATCGTCGGAGAGTCCGGCTCGGGGAAAAGCGTTTCGGTGCAGACGATCCTCGGGCTGACGCGCAGCGCCTCGGCACGGATCAGCGGACAGGCGCTTTTCGAGGGCGACGACCTCCTCAGAATGCCGCCCGCGAAGCTGCGGGCGCTGCGGGGTGCCCGCATCGGGATGATCTTCCAGGACCCGCTCTCGAGCTTGCACCCGTACTACAAGGTTGGCTGGCAGATCATCGAGCTGTTGCGTGCCCACGACCGCTCAGTGGGCCGTCACGCGGCACGGCGTCGCGCAATCGAGTTGTTGGGCCTCGTCGGGATCCCCGAGCCTGCGAGGCGCGTCGATGACTACCCGCACCAGTTCTCGGGCGGGATGCGCCAAAGAGTGATGATCGCCATGTCGATGGCGCTCAACCCGTCACTTCTCATCGCCGACGAGCCGACAACCGCGCTCGACGTCACCGTTCAAGCGCAGATCCTCGCCGTCCTCGAGGATCTGCAGCGGTCCTTCGCGATGGCGATCATCCTCATCACCCACGACCTCGGTGTGATAGCCGAGGTCGCCGACGAGGTGGTCGTGATGTATGCCGGCTCGGTGATGGAGCGCGCGGCGCGCCGAGAACTCTTCTACGACAGCCGTCATCCCTACACGATCGGACTGCTGCAATCGCTTCCGAGCTACGACGAACTCTCTGCATTCGGCGAACTCGTGGACGACGCCTCCGCAACGGTTACGCCCGACGCGGCACCTTCGGCGGGAACCGCCGTTACCAGCGCAGAGACGAAGACGGGTGGCGACGAGATCGTCGACCCGTTCGCGCGCCGCCACCTCCACTCGATCCCGGGTCAACCCCCGAGCCTGCTCGGGCTGGCGGCGGGGTGCCCTTTCACGCCGCGATGCGCATACCGAATGGAACGATGTGCGCGTCAACGCCCACCGCTGTTCACCGTCGGCGCGACACCGGCAGTCGCAATCGCCAGCAGTTCGACCCGATTCAAACTGGACAGTCAGCCGGACACTGGCGCGACAGACACGCAAGGCGCGAGCAAATCAAGCAGCGGCGCCGACGCGGCCCGCGCGCACGTCTCGTCCTGTTGGCTCGAAGCAGATGATGCGACCACGTCGCCCGCGAGCGAAAACGCCACGGCATCGCCCGTGGATTCGACCGAGCCAAACGCCGAGTCGCGGTGAGCGAACTGGCGGCGTCGCCGGAGCCGCGGCACAAGGTCGGCGTCGCCGCTAGGACCGACGCGAGTACTTCGGGCGACACGCTCGTGCGCGTCGAACACGTCGTGAAGCACTTCCCGGTTCAGGGGGCCCGCCGGATCGGCGGAGAGCGCGAGGTCGTCCACGCTGTCGACGATGTGAGCTTCGAAGTCCGCCGCGGTGAGACCCTCGGCATCGTCGGCGAATCCGGGTCGGGCAAGTCGACACTCGCGCGATGCCTGCTGGGCCTGCACCCGGTGACTGCTGGCAAGGTCTTCTTCGACGACCGGGAGATCAGCTCGCTTTCGGCACGACGGCTGCGGCCCATGCGTCGCGAGATGCAGATGGTCTTTCAGGACCCCTACGGCGCGCTGAACCCTCGACGGCGGGTCGGCTCGATCATCGCCGACCCGCTCGCGATCCACACGAAGGACTCGCGCGCGGAACGGCGGCGGCGCGTGCAGGAGTTGATGGCGCGCGTCGGGCTCAACCCGGAGCATTACAACCGTTTCCCGAACGAGTTCTCCGGCGGTCAACGCCAGCGAATCGGAGTCGCGAGAGCCCTGGCGCTGCGACCCAAGCTCGTCGTCTGCGACGAACCGGTCTCGGCCCTCGACGTCAGCATTCAGGCCCAGATCCTCAACCTCCTCACCGACCTGCAAGCCGAGTTCGGCCTCACCTACGTCTTCATCGCGCACGACCTTTCCGTCGTCCGCCACGTCAGTGATCGGGTCGAGGTGATGTATCTCGGCAAGGTCGTCGAGCGGGGACGGGTCGGCGACATCTACCGCTCGCCTCGTCATCCCTACAGCGCGGCGCTGCTGGCGGCGGTTCCGGTCCCCGACCCGGACTACGTCGACCACAAACGCCGGATCGTGCTCACCGGAGATCTGCCCTCTCAGATCCACCCGCCGCAGGGATGCCGCTTCAACTCCCGCTGCCCTCGGGCCACCGATCTCTGCCGGAGCGAGGAGCCGATGCTGCAACCTCAGCTCGGCGACCCGTCCGGGCACGTGGCCGCATGCCACTACCCGCTCGCGAACGGTGAGACCCTCGTGTCGGCGAGCAACAGCGCCGGCTCACGGGCGATGTCGTTTGGTGGCGCCGCGCCAAGCGAGAAGGGCCGATAGTGATCCCGGGCGGCCTGAACGTACCCGCGCCGATCGAGTACGAGGACGGCGTCGTCGCCACGGCGCTCGTCGATGACGAACGCCGAGAACTCGACGGGCTCGGGATCGAAGCGCCCGTCGTCGAACGCCGAGTCGAAGCGCGCAGCCCGACACGACTTGCCCTGGAGCGGCTCGTGCGCGACCGAGTGGCGCTGATCGCTCTCGGCGTGGTCATCCTGATCGCGCTGCTGGCGATCCTGGCGCCGGTCGTCGCGATCCTGACCGGCCACCCGCCGAACACCCAGTACGCCAACGGAACGAGCGCCGACGGCTTACCGGTACCTCCGTCGGCGCGTTTCCTCCTCGGCACCGACGATTTGGGCCGAGATCTCCTCGTGCGCATCGCCTACGGCGCACAGGTGTCCCTCCTTGTCGGCGTCGTCTCCACGCTGCTCACCGTCACGATCGGGGCAATCGTCGGACTGCTCGCCGGCTACTTCGGCGGCATCGTCGACACAGTCCTCTCCCGCCTCGTCGACATCATGCTGGCCATCCCGTTCCTGTTGTTCGCGATCTCGCTCTCCTCGGTCGTCTCGATCACGCCGTTGCACTTCGGGCCGATCACACTCCATCAGGGGATCGCGATCGTGATCATCGTGATCGGCATCTTTTCTTGGTCGACGGTGGCGCGCATCGTGCGCGGCCAGGTGTTGGCGATCCGGGAAAAGGAGTACATCGAAGCGGCGCGCTCGCTCGGGGCGTCCGCGTCGCGGGTCCTGATCGTCGACGTCGTGCCGAACGTCGTCGCGACGATCATCGTCTACGCGTCGCTGTTGATCCCGTTGAGCATCGTCGCCGAGGCGACGCTTTCGTATCTCGGGGTCGGAATCCCGCCGCCGACCGCCGACTGGGGCTCGATGATCGCCGCTTCCCAGCCGTACTACCAGGAAGCCTGGTGGTACGTGCTGTTTCCGAGCCTGGCGCTTTTGATCACCACGGTCGCGTTCAACATCTTGGGGGACGGAATCCGCGACGCCTTCGACCCTCGCGCCAGCCGATTGATCGCTGAGAAACGGGCCGGGGTCGCTCGGGAGTACAACGTCTGATGATCCGCTTCCTCGCCCGCAGGGTCGCGCTCGGGGTGTTCGTGATGTTCTTCGTCACCGTGATCGTCTTTTTGATCTTCTACGTCGGGCCCGGCCCCTCGTTCGTCGCCCGGGCGCTCGCGGGGCGCGAAGCGCCGCCGTCGACGGTGAAGCTGATCGCGCAGCGGCTTTTGCTCGATCGGCCGTGGTACGTGCAGTACGGGCACTTCGTGTCGCAACTCGTGCACGGCAACCTCGGCTACGACTACTACCACGGGGAATCGGTGAACTCGATCATCTCCCAAGCCTTCCCGATCACGCTCTCGCTCGTGATCGGCGCAGCGGCGATCTGGTTCACGATCGGCGTGCTCTCCGGCGTCGCCTCGGCGGTCCGGCCGCGTTCTGTGCTCGACCGCGTCTTTACGGTCCTCGCGCTTTTTTTCTATTCGATGCCTTCGTTCGTGCTCGGCTTGCTGTTGCTCGAGCTGCTCTATTTCGAATTGAGCGTGCACGGTTTCCATTGGTTCCCGGCATCGGGTTACGTCTCGCCGAACCAGAGCCCCTTCGGCTGGTTTCAGCACCTGATCCTTCCCTGGATCACGCTCGCCCTCGTCTCGGCGGCCGCCTATACACGCCTCACGCGCACGTCGATGCTCGACGTGCTCGGCGAGGACTACATCCGGACGGCGCGCGCCAAGGGCCTTCGTGAGTCGCGGATCACCTTCCGCCACGGGCTGCGCGCCGCGCTCGTGCCAGTGATCACCCAGCTCGGGATCGACACCGGCACGCTGTTCGGCGGGGCGGTGATCACCGAGGTCGTCTTTGGTCTTCCTGGGCTCGGCTGGACCGCCGTCCAGGCGATCACCAATCAGGACCTGCCGGTCATCATCGGCGTTGTGATCGTCACGGCCGCCGCGGTCGTCGTCGCCAATCTGCTCGTCGACATCGGATACGCGGTGCTCGACCCCCGAGTTCGGTTGCACTGAGAACGCCGGTTCTGAGCTTGCCGTTGGCAGGGATCGCATTTGATGACCACTGCGACGACTTGCTAATCAGCCTTCCTGATCAGTGTTGCGCAACGCCTCGAACAGCTCGGACTGGGAGTGCACACCGAACTTCGCAAAAACTGCCGAGAGGTGGTTGCGCACCGTGCTCGGAGAGATGAAAAGGTCGCGGGCAATCGTCGTGACCCGCTCCCCCGCGGCGAGTCGCGTGAGGATCTCGAACTGGCGGGAACTCAAGTCGGCGACTTTGGCGGGGTCGAGCGCACCGGTCGACTGACCAAACGCTGTCGCGACCTCCGCGGCCTGCACCTCCATCGCGATCCGCCACATCCGCTCTTCGAGCTCGTGGACACGCTCGACGCTCCAGCGCACGTCGCCGTTGTTCGCCGGCCGAATCGTGAAGAAGAAAACCTCCGCGCTCGCCGCAGCGTCCGCCGTTGCGAGCACGATCTGCGCGGCGACGGCCCGGCCGCGCGCGGTACGCGCTGCGCCGGTCAAAGTGACCGCTTGGTGTTGCTCGCTCACCCAGCGCGCCGCCGAGATGAAACTCGATATGAGACGCTCATCCAACAGATCGAGCACGGACCTTCCGACGACATCGATCGGATCGAATCCCAACAGCGCGGAGGTGTCACTGCTCACGCGCAGAACGCGGAACGCGTCGTCGGCCGCTCCGAACACGACCGGCTCTGAGCGGATCGACACTGGTACCAGCGATTCGATCGACACCGGCACGCGCTCGCCGTCGTCGAGTTGGCAGAGCACGAGCGCGAGATGCTCGGCTTTCGGGACAACCTGAACGGCGGGTGCACGTCTGTGATCGCGCCCGTCGCGAGCTTGATCGACTTGGTGAAATGCAGTCCGGTCAATCCCTGCGCACGGATCAGCGCGACGCGATCGCGTATCTGGTGGAGGAGCTGCCCGTCGGAGCTCCCGGGACCGTGAAAGTGCTTCTTCGCGCGTGAGCTCGAAGCGAGGCAGCGGGATTGCGCGAGGTCGACGAAGCAGACGACGAGCGGGCTGTTAGCGACGATCCGTGCGAGACGCGCTGTGAGAGACTCGCGGTCGACTTCTTCCTCGGAGACGTTTCCGAATTCCTCCGCGTAGTCCATTCGATAGGTAGTCATTGCCGCACACCTCCTTCCGGCCAGCCGGTCGGGCGAAACCGCTCCCAGCTGAGCTGCCACGACTCTGACTTCGATGTGACGCACCTTAGAAAGGGTGCACTGAAATGAGGCCGCGAACTGGTCCCGCGTTCGCGGGATTTTGACTCCTGCACAGCATGTGCCACGGATCGGCGCGAGGCTTCAGGAGCTGTCGAAAAAGGTTGCATGTCGTGAGGAATATCTCCAGCGCAGACAGCGTCCGCGACAACGTGCCGGTTGGATCGCGGATCGAGGGTCTTCCTTCGAAAAGCCGCGAGAAGGCGCTCGACGACGTACTGTCCGGACGACTGCCGCGGGGCATTCGTCCCGAGATCGCGCAGTCGTGGCGGCGGAGCGTGCGCTCCGGTCTGAGACCCGACCGTTTCGCGGTCCCCGAAATTAGAGGCGACGAACGTTCACGACTGGTCGACGCGGCAGAGCCGTTACTCGCTGAGCTCTCCGACGAGCTCGATTCGACGGAGGTCTCGGTCGTGCTCTCCGACAAAGACGGCAGCGTGCTCGCGCGTTCTGATTCCGGTCACGAGATCCGAAAGACATTGGACCGTATCGAGCTCGCGCCGGGGTACACCTATGCAGAACGGTTCTTCGGCACCAACGCGGTCGGCACGTCTCTTGCGCAAGGCAAAGAGAGCGTGGTCTTCGGTAACGAGCACTACGCCGAGAAGCTGACCGAAATGGCTTGTGCCGCGGTGCCGCTTCGCGATCCGCTCACCCGCAGGCTCGTCGGCGTGATCGACCTCAGCTCGAAGACAAAGGACGCGAGCCCGATGATGCTGCCGTACGCGAAGCGCGTCGCGAGGCAGATCACCGAACGCTTGGCGGCGGGCGCGAGCCCGTACCTGCGACAAGTGAGGACGCTGTTTCAAGCCGAGAAGGTAAAAAACGAGCATCCTTCGCTTTTCGTGCACGGCAACCTCGTGATGCTGAGCGCCGAGATCGAGGGGCGACTCGGCTCCGCTGATGTCGAAGCGCTACGACGCCGCGCGCAGGCGCACGGCTGCCCCTTGCACAAGCGCGTCACCGAGCCGGTTCGACTTCCTTCGGGTCTCGAGGTGCGCGCGACATTTGATCCGGTCAGTGACGGCGATTTGCCCGTCGGGATCATCGTCTCGCTCGCATCCCGCGGCACCGATGCGGCCGACGCTGACTATCTCGAGGCGATTGCAGGCTGGGAGACGCTCACGCCCGCCGAACGCCGGGTCGCGCGGCTCGCGGCGGGTGACCTCACGATCAAAGAGATCGCCGACGAGATCTACGTGTCGCCGTTCACGGTCGACTCACACCTGCGCGCCATCTACCGCAAGCTCGACATCCACTCACGGGTGTCACTCGCCCGGATCATCGGAAGTGCAACGACAGGCGAGCCCCACCCCGAGTTCCTCGAACCCACCGACTGACAGCCGCGCCGGTCAGGCGCCGGAGAAGTCCGACTCCTCGAATGGGCCGACGACCGCGCAGACGTGTTCTCCCTCAAAGACCTGGCGGGCGAGTTGCGCGACCTCTTCCAGGCTGACGGCATCGACCTTCGCGAGCTGCTCGTCGACGCTCGGCACCTCGTCCATCAACAACAGTCCCGACGCGATGCGCGACATGCGCGTGCCGGAGTCCTCGAGTCCGAGCCAGGTGTCGGCGTGGACGTGTCCCTTCGCCCGGTTGAGCTCGTCTTGGGTGACGCCCTTCGCCGAAATCAGGTCGAGTTCTTCTGAGATCAGGTCGAGGACCTCGTGGACCCGCTCGGGCGCGGTTCCGACCGAAATCGCTAGCGCGCCGGAGTCCTCGAAGGCGAGCCGCTCGGAGACGACCGAGTAAGCGAGTCCGCGTTCTTCGCGAATCGTCTGGAAAAGGCGCGAGGAGATGCCGCCGCCCAAGATGTGGTTGAAGAGCGAGAGCGCGAACCTCCTCGGCGAGCGGCGATCGGGGGCGCGCATGCCGAGGACGACCTGTGCTTGCTCGGAGTCGCGCGTCGTCACGTCGAGACGGCGCACATCGCCCGAAGGTGCGGTGCGTACGGGCGAGGTGCCACCCACCACACCCGCGAAGCGCCGCTCGATGCCGTCGGCGATCCGATCGTGATCGATGTCGCCCGCGACGGCGACGACGACGTTCGCCGGCCGGTAGTGCTCGGCGAGGAATGCTCGGATCGCGTCCACCGTGACGTTCGTGATCACCTCCGGATCACCGAGGACCTCGCGACCGAGCGGGTGACCCGGGAAGCACGCGTCGGCGAAGCGTTCCTGGACGACGTCGGCGGGTTCGTCGCGGTGCATCAGTACCTCTTCCAGGATCACCTGGCGTTCGGAGTCGACTTCGTCGACGCGCAACGCCGGGTCCCAGAAGATGTCCGACAAGATGTCGAGGCCCAGTTCGACGTCGCTCGCCAGCGTGCGGACGTAAAAGGCGGTGAACTCTTTTGTCGTGAAGGCGTTCATGTCGCCGCCGACCGCGTCGATCTGTTCGGCGATCGATCGTGCCGAGCGCGTCGGAGAGCCCTTGAACAACAGGTGCTCCAAGAAGTGCGAGATCCCGGCCTGTTCAGGGGACTCGTCGCGCGAGCCCGTGCCGACCCAGAACCCGGCGCACGCCGAGTGCACGTGCGGCATCGACTCGGTGACGAGTCGGATGCCGCTTTCGAGCGTCGAGACCGTGACGTCTTGGCGTCCCGCCGAGGCGGGGCGCTCGGCGCCGGTGCTCAGCGTCGCGGACGTCCGCGCCGGCGCGGTCCCGAAGAGCGCGACTCGCCGCCGCCCGACACTCCTCCTGGTCCGAGATTGCCGAACGTGCCCTCGATCTCGCGGGCGAACTCGTCCTCGAACGAGACCCGGCGCACTCCGTCGGATGGCTCTTCCACCTCGGCGCGTGGCGCGCGCTCGCGCGACGGCGAACGACGCGATTCGCGTTCGCCTTCAGCTTCAGCTGATCGGGGCTCGCGTGATCCGCCGACGGGTTCCCCGTCCTCGCCGACAAGCGAGAGCGAGACCTTGCCCTGCGGGTCGATGTCCTCGACGATCACCTTGACGGGATCGCCGAGCGACAGCACGTCCTCGACGCGGTCGATTCGCTTGCCGCCTCCGATGCGCGAGATGTGTAAAAGACCGTCGCGGCCCGGCAGGATGTTCACGAACGCCCCGAACTTCGTGATGTTCACGACCTTGCCGTCGTAGGTCTTTCCGATCTCGGCCGCCGGCGGGTTCAAGATCAACTCGATGCGCTGGCGTGCATCTTCGACCGACGACGACTCCTTCGCGCCGATCGTCACGCGCCCGATGGTGCCGTCGTCGTCGACGGCAATGTCGGCGCCGGTCTCCTGCTGCATCGCGTTGATGACCTTGCCCTTCGGACCGATGATCTCGCCGATCCGATCGAGCGGAATCTCGAAGGTGACGATCTTCGGCGCGTTCGTGTTCACCGTCGCCCGTGGCGCGTCGATCGCCTTGTCCATCACGTCGAGCACCAAGAGGCGAGCGTCACGCGCCTGACGGAGCGCCTGCGCCAGCACGTCGGCCGGAATGCCGTCAATCTTCGTGTCGAGCTGCAGCGCGGTGACGACGTCACGGGTGCCTGCGACTTTGAAGTCCATGTCACCGAATGCGTCCTCGGCGCCCAAGATGTCGGTGAGCGTCGTGTAGCGACCCTCCGCGTAGACGAGACCCATCGCGATCCCACCGACGGGCTCGCGAACAGGCACGCCGGCGTCCATCAACGAGAGCGTCGATCCACACACCGACGCCATCGACGTCGAACCGTTCGAAGACAGCACGTCGGAGACGACCCGCAGCGTGTAGGGGAACTCCGCTTCGGAGGGGATCACCGGCAAAAGCGCCCGTTCGGCGAGCAGGCCATGGCCGATCTCGCGGCGCTTTGGCCCGCGCATGAACCCCGGCTCGCCCGTCGAAAAGGGCGGGAAGTTGTAGTGGTGCATGTAGCGCTTCGTCTCGTCGACCCCGATCGTGTCGAGCATCTGGTTCATGCGCGGCATGCCGAGCGTCGCGACGCTGAGCACCTGGGTGTCGCCGCGCTGGAACAGCCCCGAGCCGTGCGCCGTCGGGAGGATGCCGACCTCGGCCGAAAGGGGACGGATGTCTGTTGGCCCGCGGCCGTCGATGCGCACGCCCTCTTCGACGATGCGCCGGCGGACGACGGACTTCGTGTGCGAACGGATCGCAGCGCGCAGTTCTCGCTCGCGGCCTTCGAACTCATCTGACAGTTCGGCGACGATCGCGTCGGTCACCTCGTCGAGAGCGGCCGAACGTTCGGCTTTTCCGGGCGTCGCGTTCGCCTTTTCGATCCGCTCGCCACCGACTTCGACGACGCGGGAGAGCACCTCGTCCGCGTAGTCGACGAAGACCTCGTAAGCAATGTTCGGCTTCGCGCCGGCCTTCGCGATGAGCTCGCGCTGCAACTCGATCGACTCGCGGATCCAACGCTTCGATGATTCGAGGCCCTCGGCGATGACGTCCTCGGTGACCTTCGGCGCACCGGCGTCGAAGAACTCAAACGCCTTCTCCGTGCCGCCAGCCTCGACCATCATGATCGCCACCTCGGCGTCGGGCGCGTCCGAAAGGGCGCGGCCGGCGACGACGAGTTCGAAAGTCGCCGCGTCGCCCTCTTGGTAAGAGGGGTGCGGAAGCCACTTCCCCTCGGATGTGTAGGCGATGCGCACGGCGCCGATCGGTCCCTCGAAGGGGATCCCCGACAGCATCAGCGCCGCCGACGCGCCGTTGATCGACACGACGTCGTGCGGGTTCTCCTGGTCGGCTCCGAGGATCGTGGCGACGACGTGTACCTCGTTACGGAAGCCCTCGGGGAAGCTCGGACGCAGCGGGCGGTCGATGAGCCTGGCGGTCAGGATCGCCTGGTCGGTCGCGCGACCCTCCCGGCGGAAGAACGAACCGGGGATCTTGCCCGCGGCGTACATCCGCTCTTCGACGTCGACGGTGAGCGGGAAGAAATCCTGTCCTTCCCGGACCTTTCGCGCCGCAACAGCGGTGACGAGGACGAGGGTGTCGCCGATGCGGACGACGACCGCGCCGTCCGCCTGGGGCGCAAGCTTGCCCGTCTCGAAAGAAAGCTGGCGTTCGGTGTCCGAGATCGGACCCGAAACTGAGATGGCCTCGGCCATGTCACTCCTAGGTGCCTGGGGCACCAACCCGGCCAGTTCCCAGTCGTCGAGCACCCGGATCACCGAGGCCCCGACGACTGGCAGCTGGCGCGCAGGGCGCCCGTGGTTATGTCAGCGCACCCGTGGGATCACGGGTGCGGCCTTTCGTTCGGGGATTCGGCCCCGATTCACCGCGCGGGCCTTCGCCCGGCGGCGCCTGCTTCTAACGGCGGATGCCGAGGCGCGCGATAAGCGACCGGTAACGCTCGACGTCGTTTCCCCTCACGTAGTCGAGGAGGCGACGGCGCCGCCCGATGAGCTTCATCAGCCCGCGGCGGGTGTGGTGGTCCCCACGGTGCACTTTCAAGTGCTCGGTCAGGGCGTTGATGCGCTCGGAGAGTATGGCGACCTGGACCTCGGGTGAACCCGTATCGGTCTCGTGCAGCCGGTACTCGGCGATCGTCGCCTGGTGATCGGACATGATTGTGCGAATCCTCGAAAGCTCTCGTCCTCGGCGCCTGCGGCTTTGGGATCTAACCGAATCACGGCCGCGCGCCACTGCCGGCGAATTCCGACAAACGCAGGCTAGCAGGCGAAATCGCCCGCTCCACCGGCCCGGGGTCTCCTTCGACCCACCACCTATCGTTGGTTGAGTGTCCGCAGCCAACGCCCGCGTCGTCGAAGCAGCAGGTCGCGCGATCGAGATCTCGAGCCCGGACAAGGTCTATTTCCCCGCATTCGGCGCCACGAAATTCGAGCTCGTCTTGTACTACCTCGAGGTCGCGACGGCGTTGTTGAACACCGCTCGAGGCCGCCCGGCCCTGCTCGAGCGCTTCCCCGACGGCGCCGGCGGGAAGTCCTTTTTCCAAAAGCGGGTCCCCTCTCATGCTCCGGAGTGGCTTGAAACCACCGTCGTGAACACCCCGAATGGCACGATGTCGAACGCGCTCGTCGTCGCGGACATCGCGCACGTAGTTTGGGCCGTGAACCTCGGCTGCCTCGGTCTGCACCTCTGGCCGTATCGAGCCGTCGACCCGGAACACTCCGACGAGCTCCGCATCGATCTCGACCCTCAGCCCGGCGTCTCGTTTGACGACGTCCGCGTCGCCGCCCGTCGCGTACGCGAGCTGCTCGATGAGCTCGGCCTCGCCGGATATCCGAAGACGACGGGAAGCCGCGGGCTCCACGTCTATGTCCGTCTCGAGGAACGCTGGGACAGCTACGAGGTTCGGGCCGCTGCGGTGGCGCTCGCCCGCGAGCTCGAGCGTCGTTATCCAGACGAGATCACGGCCAACTGGTGGAAAGAGGAGCGCGGACAACGGGTCTTTGTCGATTTCAACCAGAACGCGCCCCACAAGACGGTCTTCGGCGCCTGGTTTGCCCGCCCGCGCGTCGGCGGTCAGGTCTCGACGCCACTTTTCTGGGACGAGATAGGCGACGTCGAGCCGGACGAGTTGACGATCCGGACGGTGCCCGAACTCCTCGCCCGGCGGGGAGACCCTTGGTCGCAGATCGCCGATCAGCCGCAGTCCCTGCAACCGCTGCTGGACCTCGCCGCTCGGGACAAGGCGAGCGGGTTGCACGACGCGCCCTGGCCGCCGCAGTATCCCAAGCAACCTGACGAGCCGGCGCGCGTCGCGCCGAGCAGGGCGCGACGCGCCTGAGACATGGACCCGCGAGCTGCGCTGCGCCGCATCGCGTATCTGCTGGAGCGCGACGGCGCGGAGACCTACAAAGTGCGCGCGTTCCGCAACGCTGCGGCTGCCATCGAAGCGATCCCACTCGCCGAGCTCGAGAGGCTTTCTTTTCGACAGCTGACAGAGATTCAACATGTCGGCGCGACGAGTGCCAAGGTCATCGCCTCAGCGATCGGCGGCAGCACGCCCGAATACCTCGCGCAGCTCGAAGCGCGCCCGCCGCCCGCCATCAGCGACGCGGCCACCAGATTGCGTGCTCGCCTGCGAGGTGACTGTCACAGCCATTCGGACTGGTCCGACGGGGGAAGCCCGATCCGCGAGATGGCCGAGACCGCAAAGGAGCTCGGGCACCGCTACTGGACGCTCACCGACCACAGCCCGCGCCTGACCGTCGCCCACGGTTTGAGCGCCGAGCGGCTCCGCGAGCAGCTCGATGTGATCTCCGAGCTGAACGTCGAGCTGTCGCCGTTCCGCATCCTCACCGGCATCGAAGTCGACATCTTGGACGACGGGTCGCTCGATCAAGACGAAGATCTCCTCGGAGAACTCGACGTCGTCGTGGCGAGCGTCCACTCCAAGCTGCGCATGGAGCGCGCGCCGATGACCAAGCGCATGCTGGCTGCGGTCGCGAACCCGCACACCGACGTTCTCGGGCACTGCACCGGTCGCCTCCTTAGCGAACGCGGCCGACCGCCCTCGCACTTCGATGCCGAGGCGGTCTTCACGATGTGCGCCGAGACCGGCACCGCCGTCGAGATCAACTCGCGGCCCGAACGGCTCGACCCCCCCGGCGAGCTGCTCGAGCTGGCGCTTTCCCTCGGCTGTGACTTCGTCATCGATACCGACGGCCACGCACCCGGACAGCTGGAATGGCAGTGGCACGGCTGCGAGAAAGCGGCCGAAGCGGGAGTCCCAGCGAACCGGATCCTGAACACGCGGCCGATGGACGAGTTCCTTGCCTGGACGACGAGTCACTCCTTTTGACCAGCCAGTCGTCATCTGCCGCAGACCTACGATGAGTCGGTGGTGCTCCCGGTGGTTCCGCCCGTTGCACCGATGCTGTCCAAGCTCTCCCGTGACCTGCCCGAAGGAGAGGGCCTGTTCTACGAACCGAAGTGGGACGGGTTCCGGTGCATCGTCTTTCGCGACGGCGAAGACGTCATCCTCGGGAGCCGCAACGAGAAGCCGCTCACCAGGTACTTCCCCGAGCTCGTCGAAGCTCTGCGGGCGAACGTTCCCGACCGCTGCGTTCTCGACGGCGAGGTCGTGATCGCCGGGCCGACCGGCCTCGACTTCGACGTGCTCTCGCAGCGGATCCACCCCGCCGCGTCGCGGATCAAGCTGCTTTCCGAGACGACACCCGCCTCTTTCGTCGCCTTCGACGTGCTCGCCCTCGACGACGAGGATCTGCGCGGCCAGCCCTACGCCTCGCGGCGGGCCGCCCTTGAAAAGGCGCTTTCGGGCGCGCAACCACCGATCCATCTCACACCGGTGACGACGAGTCCGGTAGTCGCCCGCGACTGGTTCACCCGCTTCGAGGGAGCAGGGCTCGACGGGGTGATCGTGAAGTCAGCGACGTTGCTTTACGAAGCCGACAAGCGCGTGATGCAGAAGGTGAAACATGAGCGAATGGCGGACTGTGTCGTCGGCGGGTTCCGCTGGCACAAGGACGGCGGCGGCGTCGGCTCACTTTTGCTTGGCCTGTTCGACGCCGGCGGATTTCTGCACCACGTCGGGGTTGCCTCCGGGTTCAGCACCGCTCGGAGGAAGGATTTCGTCGAGCTGCTCGAGCCCTATCGCAAAAACGCCGCCGTGCATCACGTCTGGCTCGCCGAGGGGGCAGCGGGGGGGCGCATCCCTGGAGGCCAGAGCCGTTGGAGCGCCGGCAAGGACCTGAGCTGGGAACCCCTTCGAACCGAGCTCGTCGCCGAGGTCGCCTACGACCATCTGCAGGGCGACCGGTTCCGCCACGCCACGACCTTTTCTCGCTGGCGCCCGGACCGCGTCGCCTCCTCGTGCACCTACGACCAGCTCGACACCCCGGTCCCGAGCGAGCTTCGCGAGGTCTTCGGCACGTCGGGCTGAGCGCTTCTCAGCCGGGCACGAGCGCGCCGGCGCGCGCCGCCAGCGAAGGGTCGCGAAACCGCCGGGAGATTTCGTCGAATTCCTTCGTCGGGCCGCGCCAGCGCAGTGCCTCGACCTCGCCCAGCAGCGTCGAGTCGACGCGCAGCGTCGCGAGATTGCGAAAAAGCTCGGCCAGCTCACGCTGACCCGCAAGCGTGTCAGCGAGCCGTTCCGCGCCGCGCAGCGCGCCTCGAACCGTCGGATCCCAGTCGGCGACCTCGTCTGGCACATTGCCCAGCGCGCCGTAGTGCGAGAGCACGGCCGATGCGGCACGCGGCCCCCACCCCTTGAGACCGGGGAAACCGTCCGCGGAATCCCCAACGAGCGCCAGCCAATCGGGGATCGAGCGCGGCGCCACGCCGAACTTCGCCCAGACGCCCGCCTCGTCGCGCAGCGTGTTCGTCCGTCGATCGAGCTGCACGACGCGCTCACCTTCGACGCACTGCGCGAGGTCCTTGTCAGGCGTGTAGATCACGACCTGTTCGACTTTCGAGTCGCCCGCAGCGACTGAAGCGGCCGACGCCAAGGCGTCGTCTGCTTCGAGCTCGACCATCGGCCATACGGTGACGCCGAGGGCGGAGAGCGCGTCCTCGAGGATCTCGAATTGCGAGCGCAGTTCGACTGCGACGCCCTCCCCGGTCTTGTACCCGGGCCACAGATCATTGCGGAACGACTCGATGACATGGTCCGTGGCGACGCCGAGGTAGGTGTCGCCCTTTTCCAACATGACGAGGACCGATAAGACGACACCTCGCGCCGCACCGATCTCGTGGCCGTCGAGCGCCGCCCTCGAGGGTTGCCCGAAGAACTGCCGGAAGAGCTCGTAGGTGCCGTCGAGCAAGTGAACGCGCATCTCGAAAGTGTCGCATCGGATTCTCGAACAGCGGGGTCGACACCGGGACGACGAACCGACAAAGTACTCCCCTCGGGAACAACCGCCCTTTAGGCGCTAAGCGACAGGCTCGGGCGGCAAAGGCCGCACGGTCGGTACCCCCCTTGTAAGGCGTCGCCGACTGACCGGAATCCGACGCGGTTCTCGCGCTTAGAACGACGGATCCCCGAACACGAAGGAAAGCAGACGAACTTCGTCGAGGTGTTGCCGACGAAGTGGATGTCGTGGCGGGCGAGCTCGATCACCTCGTCGAGGTTGACCTTTTCGAGTCGCAGGAGCTCTTCTTTCATGTCGGGCCCGCCGCCGTAGTTGCCGACCGCCCCGTCCGAGCGCGTGACGCGGTGACAAGGGATGAGGATCGGCACCGGATTGCGACCGAGCGCTGACCCGACGGCGCGCACTGCCCTCGGCCGGCCGATCTCGGCGGCCACCCACGCGTACGGCCGGATCTCGCCGGGCGGGATGCGGCGCGTCGCCTGCAGCACGTCGGCCTCGAACGGCGTCAGGCCGCGTAGATCGAAGCGGAGCTGGGTCGCCTTGCCGCTCTTTGCCGCGGCGGCGACACCGGAAGGCGCCTGCCCGGCTCGCAGCAACGGCCGATCGAGTCGGGCGCGCACCGACTCGACAAAACCTTCGGCGTCGGTCCCGGCACGCGCCGAGTCGACAGCGCAGATCCCCTCTGTCGTCCAAGAGACGAACACGTCACCGATCGGCGATGGAACGATCGCCCAGTGCGCGACGACGCGCTCGAAAAAGGCGCGCGACGGCGTCAGCTTCAGCGCGCCGAGACGATCCTCGAGCGCCTCTTCATGATGAGGACTCATCGTTCACCTCCTCGAGCCGCGAGAGCGCGACGGGTTTGTTTCACGACCGGCCGCTCGTCGTCGTACGAGGCTCGCAAATGTGCGAGCCCGCGCGCGATGTGCGAGCGGGCGGTCACTTCCTTGCAGCCGAGCACCTCGGCGATCTCTGCGACCGGCATCTCGACGACATGACGCAGAACGACCGCCGCGCGCTCGTTCGCCGACAACGCCGACAGCCGCTCGGCGAGGTCGTCTCTTTCGGAACTGGCGAGCGCGAGCTCCGACGGCTCGCGCGCCGACGAACGCGGCTCGCCTACTTCGCTGATGGTGCTCTCTCGTGGTCGTCTCGAACGATCGCGCGCCGAGTTGCGGGCCAGGTTGAGCGTGATCGTGACGAGCCAGGGCCGCACCCGCAGCTCCGAGAGGCGCTTCTCGCTGTAGGAGCGCAGCGCGCGATAGGCGCGGAAGAACGTCTCGGCGGCGAGGTCCTCAGCGTCCTCGGCACGACCGGAGGTCCGACCGGCGACCGAGATCACGACCGGCGCGTAGTGCTCGACGAGGCGCGCGAAGCCGGCATCGATGTCGGAGATCATCGACGCGACGAGCGCGTCGTCCAAAAGGGCGTCGGTCGGAGCTGTCGCCACAGCGGTAAGAACACCGGGCGAGGGCCGCCGTTGCGGTCCCGGTCGCCTTGGGTTCAAAGCCGCAGGGGATCGACGACGACCCGCACGCCTTCTTTTGGCAGTCCAGCCCGCGAGAGCGCCTCGGCGAGATCCGCCGAGCTGGCGGCGCGGGCGAGCAGGCGACCATCGGGCAGCTCGCCGACGTCGACCCCGTGCTCGACGAGGCTTTCCCGAATCGCGCCTTCGTCGTCGCCCTCGACCGTCGCGAGGGCGCGCGCCGGAGGAAGACCGAGCGCCACCCGGCGCGCCATCTCACTTTTCGCGAGCGCCGCCGGATCTCCGTTCAGCGCCGCGACGAGGACCTCGTGTCCGGGAAGACGCGTCTGCACGAACACCGAGCCGGTGTCTGTTTCACCCGTGCCGCGCCAGCCGACGAGCCGACTCGCCCGGGCCAACAGAGCGAACGCCTCTTCGTAGGCACGAAAGCGCGGCGCCACGAGTTCCTGGTCGAAGTCCAAGAAGCAGACCGACGATGCCACCCGCACGCGGTGCAGAACCGCTTCGGTCCCGACGATCACGCCGGACCCGTCGAGGTCGACCTCTGGGCGATCCCCCGTGACCTCGGCCACCCGCTCGCCGACCAGGGCGGCCAGCTCCTCGGCGACACGTTCGGTGCCGAGACGGCGTCGCGACAGCACGGTCGACGAGCAGTGCGCACAGATGACGGGACGCGTCAGGCCACACACCTCGCAGAAAAGCTCGCCAGTCTGCGTCGTCTCGTCGAGGCGTTCGTGGACCGCGGCGCCGCAACGTTCACAGCGGGCGATCTCCTCACAACGCGTGCACACCAAAAGGCGCGCCCGACCTTTGCGATTGAGGAGGCAGATGAACGGCCGATCAGGAGCGCGCAGCCGCTCGGAGCGGATCGTCTCAGCGAGCTTGGGCGAGAACAATCCCGATCGCGGGTCGTCCTCGCGACGGTCGAAGACGATGACACGCGCCCAACCGGCGCGTTCCGAGCTTCTCGGCGGAGCGACGACGCGTGCCCCCTTGAGGTGCGTGACGGGCGGACACGGACTGACGAGCACGCACGGCACGCCGGAACGCTGCGCGCGCAGGCGCGCGATCGTTGTCGCGTCCCACGTCGGCGCGCGTTGTTCCGCATACGACTCGGAGTGCGCGTCGATGACGACGATGGCGCCGAGATCCGGCATCGACGCGTACACCGCGCTACGCGTCCCGACGACGACGCGACCACCCGCCGCGGCGAGGGACCACGCGTCCGGATAGCGGGCGACGTCGAGTCCGAGTCGCTTCAACCGACGCGCCAGCACGTCGGCGTCGTGGAGTTCAGGAACGAGCGCGAGCACGTCGCGTGGCGCGGCGAATTCGATCGCCGCGACGACGACGTCGAGGCGCGGGCCAGATGGCGGGATCCGCAGCACCGAGGCTTTTTGCGAGAGCGCCTCTTTCGCCAGCGAGACGACATCGCCGTTCGCTTCGTCGACGAGCGAGGGTCTTTCGCCGCGCCTTTTCGGCGCCAATCGATTCACTAGCCTCGGCGGTGACGAGGCGAGCAAGAAAGGCCGGAGCCTCCCCGCGTAGCGCCAGGCGCCGAGCTCGCAGAGTTCGACGACGTCCTGGCTCGGACCGAGCGAGACGACGGCATCGAGCTCACGCACGGACGCCTGGTCGTCTCCCCCTTCGTGGACGACCCAGCCCCGCACCTTGCGGCCCTGCAGCGGCACCCAGACGATCGATCCGACGCTGATCGCTTGCGACAGCGCAGCCGGCACCGCATACGAAAAACTGCGATCGATCCCCGTCACATCGGGGACAACCGCCACGATCCGGCGGGGCGAGCGGTCCTCGCCCGTGCTCAAGGCCGGTTACAGCCCGAGCGCCGAGCGGAGCTCGTCAAGCTTCGGGGTCGCCTCCCAGGTGAAGTCTTTGTCGTTGCGTCCGAAGTGCCCGTAGGCGGCGGTGGGTCGGTAGATCGGTCGTCGGAGCTGCAGCTCGCCGATGATCGCCGCCGGGCGCAAGTCGAACAGCTCCGCGACCACCTTTTCGATGCGCTCGGGGTCGCAGGCCTCGGTCCCGAAGGTCTCGACCGAGATCGAGATCGGACGCGCCCTTCCGATCGCGTAGGCGACCTGAATCTCGCAGCGGCGCGCCGCACCGGCGGCGACGATGTGCTTCGCGACCCAGCGCGCCGCGTAAGCAGCCGAGCGATCGACCTTTGACGGGTCTTTTCCGGAGAAGGCGCCGCCGCCGTGATGCGCCGAGCCGCCGTAGGTGTCGACGATGATCTTGCGCCCCGTCAACCCCGCATCGGCTCTTGGGCCGCCGAGCTCGAAGACGCCAGTCGGGTTGACGAGCAGCTTCCAGTTGTTCGTGTCCAAGCTCGTCGGCAGCCGCGTGAGCAATGGGCGGAGAACGTGATCCTCCAGATCCGGTTGCAGCAACGATGCGGCATCGATGCCGGGCTTGTGCTGGGTCGAGATGAGGACCGTCTTCAGTGCGACCGGGCGGCCGTCGTCATAGAGGATCGAAACCTGCGTCTTTCCGTCGGGACGGAGGTACGGAACGACACCGCCCTTGCGTACCTCTGCGAGCCGTCTGGCGAGCAGGTGCGCGAACCAGATCGGCAGCGGCATCAGGTCCGGCGTTTCGTCGCAGGCGAAGCCGAACATCATCCCCTGGTCGCCCGCACCCTGCGCCGAGAGCTCGTCTGTGTCGCCGGCGCGGGCTTCGATCGAGGTCTCGACGCCGACGGCGATGTCGTCAGACTGACCGCCGATCGCGACGATGACGCCGCACGTGTTGCCGTCGAAGCCGTACTCCTCGCGGTCGTAGCCGACGCCGCACACCGTGTCGCGCACGATGCGCGGGATCTCGACGTAGCCGGTGGTCGATATCTCCCCGGCGACGCAGACAAGACCGGTCGTGAGCAGCGTCTCGCAGGCGACGCGCCCGTTGCGGTCCTGTTCCAAGATCGCGTCCAACACCGCGTCGGAAATCTGGTCGGCGAGCTTGTCCGGGTGGCCCTCGGTCACCGACTCCGACGTGAAGGTGTGCGTGCTCACTCGAACCCCTGACTCAACTCGTCGTCTCGTCCGGTCACTAGCCGCGCAAAGCGGCGACCGCATCGAGGATGGCGTCCGCGATCGTAGGCTTTGGTGCCCTTGCGACCTCCGAGGCGGATCCGTCCCGTCCAAGGATCGTCACCGCATTCGTCTCGTGAGAAAAGCCGACGCCGGGCTGGGTGACGTCGTTCACGACGAGGAGATCAACGCCCTTTTCTGTGAGCTTTCGCTCGCCTTCGTTCCGCGCGTCGGCGGTCTCGGCGGCGAAGCCGACGAGGATCTGGCCGCCGTGACGCCGCTGCGAAAGCTCGGAAAGGACGTCCTCGGTTGGCTCGAGGACGATCTCGGGCAGGCCCTCGCGCTTTTTCAGCTTTTCTGTGGCGGCGACCTTCGGCCGGAAGTCGGCGACGGCGGCCGCCATGACGACGACGTCGGCGCCGTCTGACCGAGCGAACACGGCCCTCGCGAGCTCGGCGGCGGTCTCGACGAAGACGACCTCCACACCGTCTGGCGAAGGCAGCTCCGCCGACGAAACGAGCGTCACCTTGGCGCCCCTGTTTCGTGCCGCGGTGGCGATCGCGTAGCCCTGCCGGCCGGACGAACGGTTGGTGATCACCCGGACCGGGTCGATCGGCTCACGGGTTCCCCCCGCCGTGACGAGGACCGAGATTCCGGCGAGGTCACCGCCGTGACCCAACACTCGCGCCGCCTCGGCGACGATCACCTCCGGTGCAGAGAGCCGGCCCGTTCCCTCGTCTCCGCCGGCGAGTCGACCCTCATCGGGTCCAACGAGCCTCACACCATGAGCGACGAGCGTCGCGACGTTGCGGCGCACGGAGTCGTTCGTCCACATCTCGGCGTGCATCGCCGGCGCGACGAGCAGCGGCGCCTTCGACGCGATCACGGTCGCGGACAAAAGGTCAGGCGCGAGTCCGAGCGCGATTTGGGACAAAAACGTCGCGCTCGCCGGCGCGACGACGATCAGATCGGCGCGACGTGCGAGGCGCGTGTGCGCGAGCGGGTCGTGCGCGTCGAACAGGTCGGTGCGCGCCGGCTCGGACGCGAGCGCAGAAAAGGTCATCGGTCCGACGAAACGCGTCGCCGCCTCGGTCATGACCGGGACGACCGTCGCGCCGGCGTCGACGAGTTGGCGGCAGACCTCGACGGCCTTGTAGGCGGCGATGCCGCCGGTGACGCCGAGGATGACGACGCGGCCCAAGAGGGCGGCGAGATCAGCTTGGTAAGCGCGGTCGTCGCTCACCGGCGGACCGACCGATCGGGCCGTCTAAGAGCTCTCGAGCCCGTCGTCGGCCTCGACGACGTCCTCGACCTCGACGAGTTCGGGCGTCTCCGGCTCGGCGACCGGCTTGCCGGCGCGCACCTTGTCGGCGGCGATCTCTTCGAGGGCGATCGAGAGCGGCTTGCGGGCGACGGAGGTCACCTGCGGCGGCACGATCGCGCCGAGTCCCTCGCCGAGCTGGTTGAAATACGAGTTGATCTGGCGGCCGCGCTTGGCTGACAAGGTCACCAGGGTGAATTTCGAATCGACTTTGTCGAGGAGGTCCTCGATCTCGGGGTCGATCATCGTGTTGCGGGGTTCGGTCATCGCTCCTTCAGTCCACTCCGTCAAGGACGCGCTCGACCGACGCCACAGAGCGAGCTTCGCGACCTCGTGGTTCAGGCGGTCGGCGGCGCGCTTTCGCGGCGTCGCGCGGCTGCCACTATACCGGCGATCTCCTCGACAGCCCGATTGACGTCGTCGTTTACAACCTCGAACTGACAGAATCGCCGTCCGACCTCGACCTCGTGGCGGGAGAGCTCGAGCCGGGCGCGGATCGCTTCCTCCGAGTCGCCGCGGGCGCGCAGCCGCGCGACCTGCTCCTCGTCAGAGGGGGCGACGAGCAGCACGCAGACGACGTTCTCGCGCGCCTTTTTCACCTGTTGGGCGCCCTGTACGTCGATCTCCAAGACGAGGTCGCGGGGATCGTCGGGATCGGGCATCGGCGTGCCGTAGCACTCGCCGAGGATCTCTGCGTGCTCGAGGAATCCGCCTGCGGCGATGCGCTTTTCGAACGTCGGCCGGTCGACGAAGACGTATGCGTCAGCCGCCTCGCTCGGACGGCGTGGCCGGGTCGTCCACGAACGCGACAGACCGAGGTTGGGGTCGCGAGCGACGAGCTCGCGGACGACTGTTCCCTTACCGACCCCTCCGGGGCCGGAAACCGTGATGATCAGGGACGGCCGACAGCCTCCAGCAGCGCGTCACGTTGTTTCGCGCCGAGGCCCTGTAGACGTCGGGTTTCGCTGATGCCGACCTGTTCCATCAGCCGGCGGGCCTTCACCTTGCCGGTCCCTGGCAGGGCTTCCAAGACGGCGAGCACCTTCATCTTGCCGACGATGTCGTCCGTCTCTGCCCGGCCGAGCAGTCCCTTCAAGGTGACGTGGCCGTTCTTCAGCTGGTCCTTGATCTCCGCCCGGGCTTTGCGTGCTTGCGCCGCCTTGGCCAGGGCGTTCGCGCGCTGTTCCGGTGTCAGCATGGGAGGTTGGGGCATATCGAGCACGCTAGCGCGGGGTGCCCCCGCTGACCAGCATTTCCATTCATCCCACCTGCTCGACGGCCTCCGCCACCTGCCGTGACGCGGCAACCGGATCGGCAGCCCCCGTCACCGGTCGGCCGACGACGAGCAGGTCTGCACCGGCCGCGACGGCCTCCTGCGGCGTGCCCGTTCGCCGCTGGTCGTCCCCCTCGACGGGCTGGAAGCGGATACCGGGAACCACCGTGAGCATCCCGGGTGCCCTGGCACGCACCGTGGCAAGGTCGCCGACAGCGCAGACGACGCCACCGAAGCCGGCCTTCCTTGCATAGCCGGTCCGTTCCGCGACGAGCGACGCTGGCGGCACCTCGCTCGTCAGCGCCGTGACAGCGAGACCGATCGTCGACGCGCCCGAGGATCGCTTTTCCGCGCCTTCGGCGAGACCCTCGGCCGCCGCCTCGAGCATCGCGGCGCCCCCCGTCGCGTGCACCGTCATGTAGGCGGCGCCGAGGCCGGCGATGGCCGCCGCGGCGCGGTGCACAGTTTGGGGGATGTCGTAGAGCTTCAGATCGACAAAGACCTCGAAGCCGTCTTCGCGAAGACGCCGCACCGCGTCAGGTCCGACCGCAGAAAAAAGCTGCAGCCCGACTTTCACCGTCTTGAACCAAGGCTGCAACGAGCGCGCGACTTGGCGCGCTTCTTCGAGCGAGTCGGTGTCGAGCGCGAGGACGAGGCGATCACGCGCGGGCGAGCGCGACGCGTGGTCAACCACGCGTCGTCCTTTTCGGATCGACTCGGTCGTGACCGGCGTGCAACAAGGCTTCGAGTTCGTCGAGCACGCGCATCGGCGCCCGGGGCTCGACAAGCGTCGCGGTCCCGACTTCAATTGCCACCGCGCCGGCGTCGAGGAACCCGAGCGCGTCGGCACCGGTCTGGATCCCGCCAACGCCGACGATCGGGAAGTCGGGGATATTCTCGGCGACCGCCCGCACCGCGGACAGTGCAACAGGCCGCAACGCGGGACCCGACAGGCCGCCCGATCCGGAGCCGAGCGCGGCATCGAAGCCCGGCTTCCAGATTCGAGCGGGAAGCGTGTTCACCAAGACGAGCGCTTCGGCGCCCGCATCGACCGCAGCTTTGGCAACGAGAACGAGGTCCGTGGCGGCGGGCGACAGCTTCGCCCAGCACGGACGACCCGCGGCACGGGCTGCGTCGACCGCCGCGGCGGTCGCCGAGGCGGATTCAGCGAACATCGCCTCGCCATCGTCGAGATTCGGGCACGAGACGTTGACCTCGACCGCGACGACCGCGTCGGGTGCGTCGGCCAGCTGTCGCGCCGCTCGTGCGAACTCGCTTACCGTGCGGCCCCAGATGCTCGCAACGACGCGCGCCTTCGCGTGCAGCAGTTCCGGGAGGTCAGCGCGCAGCCAGCTCGCGACCCCCGGGCCCTGCAGGCCGACGCTGTTCAGCATCCCGTCCTCGACGGGCCGGAGCCGGGGCGCTGGGTTCCCCGGCCACGAGAACGCGGCGAGCGATTTCACGACGATCGCGCCGAGCCGCGACAGTTCGAAGTACGCGCCGAGCTCGGCACCGTGGCCCGAGGTTCCGCTCGCGGCGAGCACCGGGTTCGCAAGGACGACCGAACCGATACGCGTCTCGAGAACCGAGGCGCGTGACGTGTTCATCGCGCGATGGCGTGCAGCTCTTGCAGGCTCTCGACAGTCACGCCGGAATCCCGCGACTCCGCGATGCCGCGCGCCGCGGCGAGCGCGGCGCGCGTCGTCGTCACGATCGGCACCCCGTTCGCCGACGCGGCACGTCGGATATAAGCGCCATCGGCGCGAGCGCCGCGGCCGCGGGGGGTGTTCACGACGAACGAGATCGCACCCGAGGAAATGAGCTCGACCGCATCGGCGAGTTCGTCGGCGCGCGCCGATTCGAATCCGACCTTCGCGACGAGGCGGTGGATAGGGATTCCCGCCGATTGGAGGTAGGCGGCGGTCCCCTCGGTCGCAGCGATCAGGAAGCCGAGGCGGGAGAATTCCCGCGCCGCACCGACGCCGGCTGGTTTGTCCCGGTCAGCGAGCGAGAAGAACAGCTCGCCTGAGTCCGGCAGCCGGTTGCCCGCCGCGGCCTGGGCCTTGGAAAAGGCGAGGCCGAAGGTCGCCGCTGTGCCCATCACCTCCCCCGTCGAGCGCATCTCGGGACCCAAGAGCGCGTCGACCTCGGGGAAACGGTCGAACGGCAGCACGGCCTCTTTCACACAGACTCGCTTCATCTCGGTCGGATCGTTCCCGTCGAGGAGCCCTTCTTTGCGCAAATCTTCGAGCGTCGCTCCGACGATCACCCGCGCGGCGATCTTCGCGACGGGTCGCCCCGTCGCCTTCGCGACAAAAGGCATGGTGCGCGAAGCGCGCGGATTCGCCTCGATCACGTAAACGTCGTCCTGTTTCACGGCGAACTGGATGTTGATCGGACCGACGACTCCCAACGCGTCGGCGATCTTCGTTGTCTGTTCGACGAGCTGGGCGACGACGCTCGGGGCGAGCGACGGCGGCGGGATCACGCAGGCCGAGTCTCCCGAGTGCACCCCCGCCTCTTCGACATGCTCCAAAACGCCGCAGATGAGCACTTCACCCGAGCGGTCGCGCACCGCATCGACGTCGACCTCGGTGGCGTCCTCCAAGAAGCTGTCGATGAGCACCGGACGGGCCGCGGAAAGCCCACCCTCTTTCCCGAGAGATCCGCTGTGCATGAGCGCCGCCATCGCGTCCTTCAAGGCGGCGTCGTCGTAGACGATCTCCATCGCCCGTCCGCCAAGCACGTAGCTCGGCCGGACGAGAACCGGGTAGCCGACCCGCCGCGCGACGTCGTACGCCTCATCGGTCGTGCGAGCCGTGCCTCCATCAGGCTGCGCGATCTCGAGCGAGCGCAACAACGCGCCGAAGCGTGCCCGATCCTCGGCGAGGTCGATCGACGGAGGCGGCGTCCCCAAGACGAGGCCCGCCGGCAACACGTCGGCGAGCTTCAAGGGCGTCTGTCCGCCGAGGCTGACGATCACGCCGACGACGCCGCCCGTACCGGCGGTGTTCTCCGCGTCGATCACCGCGCGCACGTCCTCTTCGGTGATCGGTTCGAAGTAGAGACGATCGGAGGTGTCGTGATCCGTCGAGACAGTCTCGGGGTTGCAGTTCACCATCACGGTTTCGTATCCGGCGTCGCGCAACGCAAGGCTGGCGTGCACGCAGCAGTAGTCGAACTCGATTCCCTGGCCGATGCGATTCGGGCCCGAACCGAGGATCACGATGCGGGGCTTTTCTGCCGGGCGGACCTCGTCTTCATCCTCGAAGGTCGAGTAGTAGTAGGGGGTCTCGGCTTCGAACTCGGCGCTGCAGGTGTCGACGGTCTTGAAGGTCACCACGACCCCGGCGACGAGACGCGCGGCGCGCGCGGCGTCCTCGGATACGCCGAGGCGCCAAGCTACCTGCGCGTCGGAGAAACCGAGCCGCTTCAGGTAGCGCCAGTCGGCGCGGTCGAGCGCGGCGAGCGGCTGCTCGGCGTCGAACGCCTCGTCCAGCACCGCCCGCGCCTCGGAGATCGCGACGATCTGGTCCAAGAACCACGGGTCGATACCTGTAGCGCGCGCCGCTTCGTCGACGGTCACACCGCGGCGCAGCGCCGCTTCCACTTCGAAGGGACGCAGCGGGCTCGGTTGGGCGGCGCGCTCGAGCAACTCCTCGCTGCGCAGCGCGTCGAGTGCCACCTCGCCCGGGTCACAATTCAGGCCGAAGCGACCCTGCTCGAGTCCGCGCAGCGCCTTTTGGAACGACTCGGGGAACGTCCGGCCGATCGCCATCACCTCGCCGACCGACTGCATGCGCGTGCCGAGCCGGTCTGGAACACCGGGCAGCTTCTCGAAGGCCCAACGCGGCACTTTGGTCACGACATAGTCGATCGTCGGCTCGAAGCTCGCCGGCGTGGCGCGGGTGATCTCGTTGTCGATCTCATCGAGTGTGTAGCCGATCGCGAGCCGCGCCGCGATCTTCGCGATCGGGAAGCCGGTCGCTTTCGACGCGAGCGCGGAAGATCGCGAGACGCGCGGGTTCATCTCGATGACGAGCTGGTGACCGGTTTGCGGATCGACAGCGAATTGGATGTTCGATCCGCCCGTTTCGACACCGACGCGCCGGATGCAGGCGAACGCGTCGTCGCGCATCTTCTGGTACTCGACGTCCGAAAGCGTCTGCGCGGGAGCGACGGTGATCGAGTCGCCGGTGTGCACCCCCATCGGGTCGACGTTCTCGATCGAGCAGATGACGACACAGTTGTCGAGGCGATCGCGCATCACCTCGAGCTCGTACTCCTTCCAGCCGGCGATCGATCGCTCGACGAGGATCTCGCCGATCGGGCTCGCCCCGATGCCGAGCCGCGCGAGCTCGGCGAGGTCCTCGCGGGACCTCGCGATCCCCGTGCCTCCACCGCCCAGGATGAACGACGGGCGCACCATCGCCGGGTAGCCGATCTCATCGGCGACGCGCAGCGCGTCCTCGACGCTGTGCGCGAATCCCGAGGCCGTCACCTCGAGGCCGATTTCGGTCATCGCCTCTTTGAACAGCTCTCGGTCCTCGGCGGTCGCGATCGCCTCCGCGTTCGCGCCTATCAGGTCGACGCCGAGAGCGGCGAGGACCCCAGAGCGCGAGAGCGCCATCGCCAGGTTGAGCGCCGTCTGGCCGCCCATCGTCGGCAAGAGCGCTTGCGGGCGCTCGCGCTCGAGGATCGCCGCGATCACGTCAGGCACCAACGGTTCGACGTAGGTCCGATCGGCGACGTCAGGGTCGGTCATGATCGTCGCTGGGTTGGAGTTGACGAGGATGACCCGCAGTCCCTCGTCGCTCAGCGCGCGGCACGCCTGGGTGCCCGAGTAGTCGAACTCGCACGCCTGTCCGATCACGATCGGCCCCGAACCGATGACGAGCACCGACTCGAGATCGGTCCGTCTCCCCATCAGGTGGCGGATGCATTCGCCGTATCCATCAGCCGAGCGAACTCGGCGAACAGATAGCGGGCGTCGTGCGGACCGGGTCCGGCTTCCGGGTGGTATTGGACGCTGAAGGCGCGCGTGGACGGGGTGGCGATCCCCTCGACGACGTCGTCGTTCAAGTTGACGTGCGTCACAGCGGCGTCCTTCACGCTCCCTTCTTCGACGGCGTAGCCGTGGTTCTCACAGGCGATCTCGACGGTTCCGGTCGCGACGCGCCGCACCGGGTGGTTGGCGCCGTGGTGACCGAAGGCGAGCTTGCAGGTCCGTCCACCGAGGGCGCTCGCATAGAGCTGGTGGCCGAGGCAGACACCGAACAGCGGTACCTCGCCGATCAGCGTGCGCACCTCAGCGGTGAGGTGGCCGAGCGCGGCGGGATCACCGGGGCCGTTCGAGAGGAATACCCCGTCCGGACGCCGGGCGAGCACGTCTGTCGCCGGGGTCGTCGCCGGGACGACATCGACGGCGGCGAACTGTCTCAGTTGGTCGAGCATCGAGCGCTTGATCCCGTAGTCGTAGGCGACGACGCGGTACGGCCCGCCTTCGATCGTGTACGCCTCGTCCGTCGTCACCTGCTTGACGAGATCCTGGCCGAGCGTCCCGGGCTCTGATCGCGCCGCCGCGTGGAGGTCCTCCAAGGGGGCGGAGCCGAACGCGCACGGCATGGCGCCCGCTTCACGGATGTGCCGGGTGAGACGCCGCGTGTCGACCCCGGAGATGCCCCCGATGCCGTGGGCGGAAAGGAACTGGTCGAGGTCGCGTTCTGACCGCCAGCTCGACGGCCGCGACGCGAGGTCGCGCACGACGACACCGCGACAGTGCGGGCGCGCTGCCTCGTTGTCTCGCCGCGTCACCCCGTAGTTGCCGATGTGCGGGTAGGTGAACGCGATCACCTGACCGGCGTACGAAGGGTCGGTCAGGATCTCCTGGTAGCCGGAGAGCGCGGTGTTGAACACGACTTCACCGGAAAACACCGACGCGGCGTCGGTCGCCCGAGCACCGATCGCCTCGCCTTCGAAGACCGCGGCGTCCGCCAGGACGAGGTGGGCGGGACTCCGTTTGGTGCGAGGGCTCATCGGGTCGCCTGTCCGTCGACAACGACCGGTTCGCCGCGATAAATGGTGTGGCGGACGCGTCCGGTGAGCGTGTTGCCGGCGAATGGCGAATTGTGCGAGCGGCTCGCGAATCCCTGCGGGTCGACCACCCAGCGCTCGGTCGGATCGAAGACGCACAAGTGTGCAACCGCACCGTGCGCAATCGGCCCGCCCTGTCCCGAAGAGGCGTGCAATCCGGCGATGCGCGCCGGGCGCGAAGAGACCAACCCGACCAAGCGCTCGATCGGTGTCGGGTCCTTGGCGCGATCCGCGACGAGCACCGAGTAAGCAACCGAATACGCCGTTTCGAGTCCGATCACTCCGAACGGTGCCTCGTCGAAGGTCGCTTCCTTCGACGCGTCGGAATGCGGCGCGTGGTCGGTCGCGATCGCGTCGACGCGCCCATCCGCGCAGGCGGCGCGCAGTTCCTCGACGTCGTCGCCGGTGCGCAGCGGTGGATTGACCTTGAACTTCGGGTCGAACGACTCGACAGCGGCGTCGGTGAGCGACAGGTGGTGCGGAGTGACCTCACACGTCACCGCGACCCGAATCTGTTTCGCCGCCGCGACGAGATCGACGGATCGCCGCGTCGACAGGTGGCAGAAGTGGATTCTCGCGCCGGTCAGCTGCGCGAGTTCGATGTCGCGCAACACCATTTGTTCTTCTGCGCTGGCCGACTGGGCGGGGATACCGAGGCGCGAAGAGATCGCTCCCTCGTGCATGTGGCCACCTTTGGAGAGCGACTCGTCCTCGCAGTGCTGCGCGACGACCACACCGAGGTCGGAGGCGTACTCGAGGGCGCGCCGCATGACGCCCGCGTCCTGCACTCCGCGCCCGTCGTCGGAGAACATCCGCACTCCGAGCGCCGCCATTTCGGCGAGCGGAGCGAGCTGCTCGCCCTTGCGGCCGACGGTGATCGCACCGGCGACGGCGACCTCGCAGGTCGCATCCGCGGCGAGCGACAGGACGTCGCGGGCGACGGCGGCCGAGTCGATCGGCGGATCGGTGTTCGCCATCGCGACGACCGCCGTGTATCCGCCGAGGGCCGCGGCTCGCGTGCCGGATTCGATCGTCTCTGCGGTCTCGCCACCCGGCTCGCGAAGGTGCGCGTGAAGGTCGACGAGTCCCGGCGAGACGAGGCAACCCTCGGCGTCCAGCACCGTCGCGCCCTTCGGCGGCTCGATCGACGGCGCCACCTCGACGATGCGGCCGCCTTCGACGGCGACGTCGCCGCGGCGCTCGCCGGTCTCGTCGACGAGCGTCCCTCCCCGGATGACGACACGCCGTCTCGAGTTCGCGTCCTGGGATTCAGGCACTCCGCCGTCCGGAGTGCTCGATCTCCTCGATCTCGGCGCCCTGCTCGCCGAAGTTCGGTGCCGCGGCGTCGACTGCGCCTGGGGTTGCCAACAGTGCGAACAGCACCGCCATGCGGACGGCCACTCCGCTCGTCACCTGGCGCGTGACGAGCGCATTCTCGGCCGATGCCACCTCGGCTTCGATCTCGACGCCGCGATTCATCGGTCCGGGGTGCATGATGAACGACCCTTTGCGCATGCGACGTGCCCGATCGGCATTGAGCCCATAGCGCGTCGCGTACTCGCGCATCGAGGGGATGTACGACTCAGCCATCCGCTCGGTCTGCAGCCGCAGCGCGTAGATGACGTCCAGGTCACCGATGATCGGATCGAGCTCGTGCTCGACATCGACATCGAAACCCTCGAGCGACGGCGGCAGCAGCGTCGTCGGCGCGACGAACGTGACGCGTGCGCCGAGGAGCCGAAATGCGATCGCGTCCGATCGCGCGACGCGGCTGTGGCGGATATCACCGACGATCGCGATCGACAGATCGTTAAGATCTCCTCGCGCGAGACGACCGTCGCCGAGCGCGTCGAGCAGCGTGTAACAGTCGGCGAGCGCCTGAGTCGGATGTTCGTGCTGGCCGTCGCCGGCATTGATCACAGACGCGTCGACCCAAGACGTGATGCGGTGCGGCGCGCCGGCCGAGTGGTGGCGCACCACCATCGCGTCGACGCCCATCGCTTCGATCGTCTCGACGGTGTCGCGCAGTGACTCCCCCTTCGCGACCGAGGACGTGCTGACAGAAAACGACATCGTCTCGGCGGAGAGGCGCTTCGCCGCCGCTTCGAAAGAGAGCCGGGTGCGGGTCGAGTTCTCGAAGAACATCGTCGCCACCGTCTTGCCCCGAAGCGCGGGGACGCGGGGTATCGGGCGGGCGGCGACCTCGGAAAATCGGGTCGAAAGCTGCAAGAGCTCGACGAATTCCGCGCGATCGAGGTCCTCGATGCCGAGCAAATGGCGACGGTTCACGGCAATCACCCTTCAACCAAGTCGCCGAGCGCGACGCCCTCTTCGCTCACGTCGACCATCTCCTTGCGGCTTGTCGGCAGGTTCTTGCCGACGTAATCCGGCCGGATCGGCAGCTCACGGTGTCCGCGGTCGACCATCACCGCGAGCTGGATCGTCCGCGAACGACCGTGGTCGGCGAGGGCGTCGAGCGCGGCCCTCACCGTGCGGCCGGTGAACAAGACGTCGTCGACCAGGACGACGACGCGCCCGGTGAGGTCGACCGGGATCTCCGTCGCCTCCTCGAGTAGCACGGGCCGGAGCCCGAAGTCGTCGCGGTAAAAGGCGACGTCGATCGTGCCAAGGGGGACCTTGGAACCATCGATACGGGCGATCTCGGCGACGATGCGCTTGGCAAGGGGGACGCCGCCCGTCTGCAGACCGACGACGACGAGGTCGTCGGTGCCGTGGTTGCGCTCGAGGATCTCGTGGGCAATGCGCGTCAGGGCGCGGCGGACGTCCTCGGGGTCCATCACGAAAGCGCGGGGAACAAAGACGCGCCCCGTCGGGCGCGCCAGCCGCCGCTCACGCTCCGCCACCGTGCTCCCTCTCCGTCCGTGCGGGCCTCACGGGACCCGCTTCACGTAGCTCCCACAATGCCACGTCTCGAGGTCTTTGTGTGAACCACCCGACGCGCAATCAAGACGACGCCCATATTCTCCGCATTCAGAGCATTCAGAAGGGGCCGCGCGATGGCGATTCAGCAGACCGGAGCCGCCACGGCCGGGTTCGAACCAATCCGCTATTCGACGGCGAAGGGGCGCTTCGTCCTCGCCGCGACCGTCCTCGGATCCGGGATGGCCTTCATCGACAGCACCGTCGTGAACATCGCACTGCCCGCGATCGGCAAGGATTTCCACGCCTCGGTCGCGGATCTCCAGTGGCTCGTCAACGCCTACATGCTCACCCTTTCCGGATTGATCCTCCTCGGGGGCGCACTCGGCGACCGCTACGGGCGCCGCCGGATCTTTGTCATCGGCGTCATCGCGTTCGCAGTCGCCTCGATGGTCTGTGGGGTTGCTCCCGATACCGGCGTGTTGATCGGGGCGCGCGCCGCGCAAGGTGTCGGCGGTGCGCTGTTGACGCCGGGCAGTCTGGCGATCATCGAAGCCGTCTTCGCGAAAGAGGACCGCTCGCGCGCCATCGGCGCCTGGTCCGGGCTCGGCGTCATCGCGGCGGCGATCGGGCCGTTCCTCGGCGGTTACCTGATCGACGCCGTCTCGTGGAGACTGATCTTCTACATCAACGCCCCGATCGCCATCGCCGTCGTCGCGCTCTCACAGCGCCACGTCCCTGAGACCCGCAACCCGCTCGAGACAGGGCGCGTCGACCTCACCGGAGCGGCGGCGGCGACTTTCGGCCTCGTCGGCCTCACCTATGGGTTGATCGAGGGACCGTCGGTCGGCTGGACGTCACCGAGCGAGCTCGTCGCGATCATCGGCGGCGCTGCGGTCTTGGTTTCCTTCATCTTCATCGAGCGGCGCTCGGCGAATCCGCTCGTTCCTCTTCGCATCTTCTCGTCGCGACAGTTCAGCGCCGCCAACCTTGCGACATTTTTCATCTACGCCGCGTTCGGTGGCGCGTTCTTCCTCGCACCGGTCGAACTCGAACAGGTTCTGCACTTCACACCGCTCGAAGCAGGCGGCGGGCTGTTACCGGCGTCGATGGTGCTCTTTTTCTTTTCCGCGCGATTCGGCGCCCTCTCGTCGCGCTTCGGACCGCGCTTTTTCATGGGCTTCGGACCGATCATCGCCGGGGGTGGGCTGGCGCTCTTTGCGCGCATCAGCCCCGGCGCGACGTATCAGGGAGTCGTGCTCCCAGCGATCTTGGTCTTCGGTTTCGGTCTCAGCCTGACCGTCGCTCCGCTGACCGCGACCGTGCTCGGCTCGGCACCCGACCAGAACATGGGCGTCGCCTCGGCGGTGAACAACGCCGTCGCGCGCGCCGCGAGCCTGATCGCCGTCGCCGTGCTTCCCGCAGCAGCAGGGATCGGCGGGCGTTCCTATTTGAAGCCGCTGCTGTTCAACTCCGGATTTCGCAACGCCGTGCTCATCGCCGCCGGCGCTTGCGCGGCCGGTGGACTGCTCGCGTTGGTGACGATCCGCAATTCGCGGCGGGAGGTTCCCGAGGTGGCAACGGAACCGCGTGTCGTGCCGAGCCCGGCGAGCGCGAACTAACCAGCACGCGCAGAACCGGGCCCGGCTCTAGGGCCTCGGCTTTTTGAAACCGATCCCCGGGTTCTGCCGTCGCAAGGCGACGATCCGGTCGACATCGGGCGTCACCTCGTCGATCAGCCCGTAGGCGATCGCCTCCTCGGCGGTGAGGGTGCGACCTTTGTCGAAGTCGGCGACGAGGTCGCCGAGCGATCGCCGGCCGTTCGTCGAGGCGGCGAGCCGCTCGAGTAGCTGGCGCCGCTCCTCGAAGAGCACCTCCGCGGATTGCTGCAAGGTCCGATACGACCCGCCGATCGATGTCGGCTCGTCCCGCAGGAAAAAGCGCGTGTTCGGCGCAGCGCGCCGGCGAGAGCAGGCGGCGAGGATTCCGATGGGTGGACCCTCGAGTGCTCCGAGGCAGGTGGCGTGCACCTCGACATCGACGACGTCGAACGCATCGACCAGGGCGAACGTCGAGCGCACGGATCCCTGCCGGCACGACAGCATCAGCGTCACCGGGTCATCTCCGGCCGCATCGAGCGTCCAGAGCTGGGCGGCGACGTCCGACACCGCCTCGTCGGTGAGCGGACCGAAAAGCGAGATGACGCGTTCTTCAAAGAGCCGCCCGCGGATCGCGTCCGGAAATTCCGGCGTGTTCATCGGCGCTTTGCTTCCCCGCCGAGGAGGTGCACGTCGACGTCGTCGCCGAGCGCCTGCGCATAGCGAGCGAGCGTCGAAAGCCGCACGTCGAGCGCACCGGCTTCGAGACGCGCCACGGCTGACTGCGATGTTCCCATCCGCGCCGCGACTTCGGTCTGGGAGAGGCCGAGCGCCTGGCGTCGCAGCGCGAACTCGGTGCCGAGCTCACGTTGGCGTACGGCCATCTCCTTGAAGCCGGGCAGCCGGCGTTTGCGCTCTGCGTCAGCCACGAAGCACCTGCCGGGTCGAGTATCTCATATTTGAGATATCATAACCGAGATGCCAACCACACGGGATTCCGCCAACTCTTTCCAACTCCGTTCCGTCATCCCGACGGTCATCGAGTCTTCGGGTCGCGGTGAACGCGTCTTCGACATCTTCTCGTTGCTGTTGAAAGAACGCATCGTCTTTCTCGGAAGCGAGATCGATGACGACGTCGCCAACCTCATCATCGCCGAGATGCTCTACCTCGAAGCAGAAGACCCCGAAAAGGACATCACTCTCTACATCAACTCGCCGGGCGGGGCAGCATACGCCGGCATGGCGATCTACGACGTGATGCAGCACGTTCGCTGCGACGTCTCGACGACCTGTGTCGGCATGGCGATGTCCGCCGCAGCAATGGTGTTGTGCGGCGGCGCAAAGGGGAAGCGCTTCGCGCTGCCCTCGTCGAAGGTGATGATCCACCAAGGACATGCTGGAACGCGGGGCGCGCCGACCGACATGGAGATCCAGCTGCGCGAGGTGCTCTCGCTCACCGAGCGGATGGCAGAGATCATCGCTTTCCATTCCGGCAAGCCCGTCGAAAAAGTGAAGCGCGACATCGATCGTGACTACTTCTTGACGCCCGAAGAAGCACGCTGTTATGGGCTGATCGACGAGATCATCGTGCCCCGCCACGGCATCGCCGCGCCGCGGGAGGACGAATCCGGAGAGGTCCGCCGCGCGAGCTGATCAGTCTCCGGTCGGAACGATGCTCGCCTTCTCGATCATCAGAACGACAGAGCGCGTCGGCACGACCGGTCGGTGCTTGAGGCCCTTGGGGACAGAGAAGCCCTGGTGCTTTCCGAGCTCGGCTGGGTCATGACCTTCGAGCTCGATGCGCATCGCGCCGTCGAGTACGAAGAAGAACTCGTCCTGGTCGTCGTGCTTGTGCCAGTGATACTCGCCTTCGAAGACGCCGAGACGGACGAGGTCGTCGCCGATCCCGATCAACGTCTGGTTCCACCAGGGTTCGTCGACACCGGCGGCAATCTCGTCGACGTCGAACCGCTCAAGCGAGGAAAAGAGCGGCTCCATGTTGATGACGTAGTTCGTCTCTGCCATTTGGCTCTCCCTTCGGCTAGATCTGACCCGATTCGTCAGCGGATCTCGAGGCTCTCTTTTGCGTACTCGACGCCGAGCGGGACGATGACGACCCGGCGCGGGCCGACCTGCACGCGACCCGCCGCCTGCGCGGCGATCCCGACCGAGCGCGCGACGTCGATCACTTCTCCAGCCGCGCCTTTTGCGACATAGAGCGCCAGGCCGGCACCCATGTTGAATGTCGCGTAGGCCTCGGACGCTTCGAGCCCCGCCCTTTCGACGAGGAACGCGAGCACTTCGGGCACTTCGGGAAGCGCCTCTATCCTGTAGGTGAGCTCGCGATCCGCACGCATCAGCTTGCGCCATCCATGCCCGGTGATGTGGCTCGCGTAGTGCGGTATGACGCCTGCCGCGTAGAGCGCTTCGAACAGTCCGACGTACAACAAGCCGTGGTCCAAAACCGCCTCGCCGAGCGCGCGGCCAGATGCGAGCTTCGCCGACCACGACGCCGGGTCCTCCCGGGCGACGCGACGGGCGAGCGAGGCGCCGTTTTGGTGGAGACCGTTCGACGCGACGAGCACGATCTCGTCGCCCGCCTGGAGCGCACCGCCCAGCAGCGGCGCGTGCCCCCTCGGCACCCTTCCGAAAACCGCCGCGGCGAGGTCGACGGCGCCGTCGGCGACGAGTCCAGCGAGCGTCGGCGACTCACCTCCACCCCACGCCGCGCCCGCTTCGTCACAGGCGAGACGGAATCCCTCGACGAGCGCTGCGTGGCGCCCGCTCTTGTAGAAGTCCGCCCCGGCCGCGAAGTAGGCGTTAACGACCAACGGAAGAGCACCGACAGAGACACAATCGTTCGCCGCCGCCGCCACGGTGTCGTATCCGACGTCACAGAAACGGTCGATCCCGAGCTCGGCCTCGACCTCGCTCGCGACGAGCGACTTCGTGCCGAGGCACTCGAGCACGAAGGCGAGGTCCTCGTCACCGACGTGGACGATCGCCGCCGGTTCGCCGTAGCTCGACGGTTCGACCACCGCCCCGCGCCGGGCGGGGTTTTGCGCCGTCGCCCGCGCCGCGCTGAGCGCCCGGCGCTTCCCCTCGTCCAAGACCGTGTAGTCGACGCCCGAGTCGGAGTAGGCGTCGTTGCTGTTCATCGGCCGAGCTCGTCGGCGATCGCGGAGAGCACGCCGTTCACGTAGGCACCGGACTCCGCCGTCGAGAAGTCCTTCGCCAGATCAACCGCTTCGTCGATGACGACGGCCCGACTGACATCGTCGCGCGCGAGCAACTCGTAGGTCGCGATCCGCATCAGCTGCCGGTCGACCACCGGCATGCGATCGACGGCCCAACCTTCGGCGTGCTTCGCGATCAACGTATCGATCGTCTGGAGGTCGCCCTCGACACCGCGGACGAGCTCTTCGGCGAAAGGATCCGGTTCGACCGGCAGGGAAGCGAGCACGTCGCTCGGCGTCGTGTCCTTTGCCTCGGCTTCGTACAAAAGGTCGAGCGCGCGCTCGCGCGCGGCGCGTCGCTCGCCGGGGGTGGGTTCGCGTCCCCTACGCGCGCGTGAGGTACTCACCAGAGCGCGTGTCGACTTTGATGCGCTCCCCGATGCTGATGAAGAGCGGGACCTGGACGACGAGTCCGGTCTCGGTCGTCGCCGGTTTGCGGGCTCCCGACACGCGATCTCCCTGCGCCCCCGGTTCCGTCTCGGTCACCTCGAGTTCGACCGCGGCGGGCAGCTCGATGTCGACGATCTCGGTGCCGTACAACACGACGATCACCGAGTCGCCGGCCTTCAAGTAGTTCGCCGCCTCGCCGACAGAGGACTCGGGGACCGTCATCTGGTCGAACGAGACGTTGTCCATCAAAACGAAGTCGGTGCCGTCGCGGTAGAGATATTGCATCTCGCGCTTGTCGATAACCGCCTGCTCAACGCGTTCGTCGGCGCGGAAGGTCCGTTCCAAAACCGCCTTCGTCCGCATATTGCGCAGCTTCGTCCGCACGAACGCGCCGCCCTTGCCGGGCTTCACGTGCTGGAACTCGACGACCGCGTACAGACCGTCCGGGAGATCGAGCGCCATCCCGTTTTTCAGGTCGTTCGTCGAGATCGCCATCAGATCACTGCGTCCTTCGTCGTCTTCGTGAGCGGGCGGCAACCTGACGTCGTCACGAGGACGGTGTCCTCGATACGCGCACCCGTCTCGCCGGGGAGGTAGACGCCGGGTTCGACGGTGATCACCGTTCCCGCTTCCAACACCTCCTCGCTGCCGTCGGCGACGCTCGGCGCCTCGTGGATGTCGAGGCCGACGCCGTGGCCCGTCGAATGGCTGAATGCCTCGGCATACCCGGCCTCGGCGAGGGACTCACGGCACGCCTTGTCGACGTCGCCGGCGCGCACACCCGCTTTCACGGCGAGCAGGCCGGCCCGTTGCGATGCGGCGACCGCGTCGAGGATCTCCGCCGCGGCTCCTTTCGGCTCGCCGATGCAGACGGTGCGAGTCATGTCTGACCGATAGCCGTCGAAACAGGCGCCGAAGTCGATGACGATGAGCTCCCCTTCGACGATCGCCCGATCGGTCGGTTGGTGGTGCGGCAGCGCGGCGTTCGGACCGGAGCCGACAATCGTGTCGAATCCCAGCGACTCGGCGCCGCGCTTGCGCATCTCAAAATCGAGCTCGGCGGCGAACTCCGATTCGGTGACGCCGTACTTCAGTCGCTCCTTCGTTTGCGCGAGGGCGATATCGGCGATATCACAGGCACGCTCGATGCGTGCCACCTCGCCGGCGTCCTTCACGAGCCGGAGCGCTTCGACGACCCCAGACGTCGCCGATACATCCGGCACCAGGTCCTCGGAAAGGCGCGTGGCGAACTTCCACGACGCTGCGTCGGCCTCGAGCCCGACGCGCTTCAGCGCCTTTGTCGCGCGTCCGAGCGCTTTCAGCTGGTCGGCGTTCTTGCCGACGACGAGGTCCGCCTCGACGCCCGCCGCGGAAAGCTGCGTCGCCGACTGGTCCTTGTACCGGCCGTCGGTGAGGAACAACGCCCGCGACGAAGTGACGAGCAGCATCGCCGCCGACCCCGAGAACCCCGTCAGGTATCGGACATTCGCTAGCGCCGTGACGAGCAACCCACCCAGGTGCTCCTGTTCGAGACGCTGGCGCAACTTGTTGAGGCGCGTTGACACCTCCATCGGTGCCAGCTCGCGCCCGGGTGCGCTCTTGCGCGCGCGCTTTGGATCAGCGATCACTTCCACGACCACTAGGAATCCTCTCCTGACAGACCGAGCATCCGAGCTGCGGCCATGACCGCCAGCTCGTAGCCGAACCCCCCCATACCTGCCACATACCCGTCGGCCACCGGAGCGATCACCGAAGCGTGTCTCCATCGCTCGCGCGCGAGCGGGTTCGACAGGTGGACCTCGATGATCGGCCCGGAAAACGCGCCAAGCGCGTCGTGCAGCGACCAACCGTAATGCGACAGCGCCCCGGCGTTGACAACGATCGCCGCCACGCGATCCCTAGCACGGTGCACGGCTTCGATGAGCCCTGCTTCGCTCTCGGACTGGACGTGTTCGAGCGCCGCACCGAGGCGGGCGGCGACCTTCTCGGCCCGTTCGACGTGCTCGGCGAGGGTCTCTGATCCGTAGACCTCGGGTTCGCGTTCGCCCAGCAGCGCGAGGTTGGGCCCCGACAACAACAACACGACGGGCAGGCTCACCGCGATCCCCCCGACGGTCCGGTGACGACTTCGTCCGCCCGGGACTCGATGAGCGCCTCGCGCACCGCGTCTTCTTTGACCCCGCTCACGACCGTGAAGCCTTGCGGACCGTCGAGCACGAAGGTGAGGCCCTCGCCGCCCTTCTTGTCGCGCTCCATGAACTCGACGAGCCGGTCGAGGTCGACCCGGGTGGGAAGCGCGCTCGGCAGCCCGTAGCCCTCGACGACGGCGATGTGGTGCGCGACGACGTCATCATCGACGCGTCCCAAGACGCGGGCGAGCCGGGCCGCGAAGACGAGCCCGATGGCGACGGCCTCACCGTGGCGGATGTGACCGCCCTCGTCTCCGAAGTGCTCGGCCTCCAGCGCGTGGGCGAGCGTGTGGCCGTAGTTGAGCAGCCGCCTTTTGTCGCCGTCGCGTTCGTCGGCCGAGACGTACTCCGCCTTCATCGCCGCGCACGACGCGACCCGATCGGGGAGCGGCAGATCGTCGAGATTGCCGAGCCCCAGCAGCACGTACTTCGCCATCTCGCCCAATCCCGAGCGCCACTCGGCATCGGAGAGCGACGCCAACAGATCGGTGTCACAGATGACCGCCTGCGGCTGCCAGTACGCGCCGACGAGGTTCTTGCCCTCCGGCAGGTTGACGCCGGTCTTGCCGCCGATCGCCGCGTCGATCTGCGCGAGGAGGGTCGTCGCGACGTGGATCACCGGCACGCCGCGGTGGAAACACGCCGCGGCGAACCCCGAGACGTCGGTCACGACGCCGCCACCCAGCGCGACGACGACGTCGTCACGGTGCATCCCCGCGCGGGCAAAGCCCCGACAGAGCTCTTCGATCGTCTCGAGCGACTTCGCGTCCTCGCCGAGGCCGATGACGAACTCGGCCTCCTTTATGCCGGGGACGACGGTCACGTTCAGTCCGGCTTGGGTGACGATCGCCGCCGTGCGCGCCCTTTTCGGGACGAACTCTCTGAGGAGATGACGGGCACCGGGGCCGACGATGACCGGGTAGCTCCGCTGCGCCGTCACGACGTCGACGCGCCGTTGGATGGCGCGGATGACCGCCATCACCGTCTGTTCGGGATCGAGGTCGTCGACGTCGATGACCGAACCCGCCACCTGCTCGTAGAGCGGCCGGCGCTGGGGCTCCAAGTCCGCCAGGGCGGCGTGCGCGTCGTCGCCGAGCAGCGGTCGCTCCGGGATCCCTTCGACCCGCCCGGCGAGCGTCGCGGTCCGCGCACGCAGCCACACGACCTCCCCTTCTTGGATGGCGCGCTTTCGGTTCTCGTCGTCCAAGACCGCGCCGCCGCCGGTGGCGATCACCGACGGTTCGGTTGACGAGAGCGCGTCGGCGAACACCCGGCTCTCGATCGCCCGGAACGCCTGCTCGCCGTCACGTTGGAACAGCTCACCGATCGACATCTGCGACTCTGCTTCGATCACCGCGTCGGTGTCGACGAATTTCCGCTGTAACAGCGCGGCGAGGCGGCGACCAGTCGACGTCTTGCCGGCGCCCATCATGCCGACGAGCACGATGTGGCGGCGTCCGTGGGGATCGGCAAACGTCATCACGTCCCGACCTCTGGCGCGACGGTGAGCTCCCGCGCCGCCGACGGCGTCTCGTGCGTCGCGGCTTCGAAGTTCGCGTGATTGCGGACGAACTCGGCGACCGAGTCGCCGCCGAACTTGCGGAGCGCCTCTGAGGCGAGAACGAGCGCGACCATCGTCTCGGCGACGACGCCCATCGCCGGAACCGACGTCACATCGGTGCGCTCCTTGAAAGAGACCGTCGATTCCTTCGTCTTCGTGTCGACCGTCGCGATGACCGGCCGCGACAGCGTCGAGAGCGGCTTCATGACCGCGCGCACGGCGATCAACGAGCCGTTCGAGATCCCGCCTTCGATCCCACCCGCCCGCGACGTCGGTCGCGAGTAGCGCTTCGTCGAGCCGTCCCACTCGATCGCGTCGTGCGACTCCGAGCCGCGCCGTTCGGCGATCGCGAACGCCTCGCCGATCTCGACCGCTTTCACCGCCGGGATGCTCATGACCGCCTGAGCGAGCAATCCGTCGAGTTTGCGGTCCCATTGGACGTGGCTTCCCAGGCCGACCGGCACCCCGTAAGCGAGCACCTCGGCGACGCCGCCGAGCGAGTCGCCCGCCTTTGCCGCCTTTTTGATCTCGGCGATCATCTTCTGCTCGGCGGCGGCGTCGAAACAGCGCACCTCGGACAGCGTCGACCGCGTCGAGATCTCCCGGAGCGGGCCGCGACCCCGGTGCGGCCCTCGCCGAGCCCATCGCGACGACGTGGCTCAAAACCGCGACGCCGACTTCTTCGAGGAGCACCTTCGCCAGTGCCCCTGCCGCGACACGCGCCGCCGTCTCGCGCGCCGAGGCGCGCTCAAGGACGTCGCGGGCGTCGGAAAAGCCGTACTTCAACATGCCGGCGAGATCCGCGTGACCGGGACGCGGTGCGCTGAGCTCGCGCGTCGGCGCGCCCGGCGCCGGAGACATCTCCTGTTCCCACTTCGGCCACTCGGTGTTGGCGATCTCGATCGCGACGGGCGAGCCGAGGGTGCGCCCATGGCGCACCCCGCCCAGGAGCGTCAGCTCATCGCGTTCGAAACGCATGCGCGGTCCGCGGCCGTAACCGAGGCGGCGCCTGGATAGCTCGTCCGAGATCGCTTCGGCGGAGACGCGCAGTCCGGCAGGGAGCCCTTCGACGATGACGACGAGGGCCCTCCCATGCGATTCCCCGGCGGTGAGGAAACGGAGCACGCCCGGCGCGTTACTTCTTTGCCGGTTCGTAGTACGGGTTCGTACCCTCGGCGTGCGCCGTGACGTCGACGACGTCGACAATCTCGGGGACCGCGTCTTTGATCGCGACCAGGATCCCCTGGGAAAGCGTGAGCGCGGCGAGGCCACATCCCTGGCATCCCCCGGACAGCCGCAGGTAAGCGATGCCGTTGTCGACGGCGACGAGATCCGCCCGGCCGCCGTGCATCGCGATCTGTGGGTTCACCTGCTCCTCGAGAACGGCGATCACCGAGCGTGCCATCGGGCTCGTCGTGTCGCCCTGGGGGGCCGGTGACGTCGGCGCCGGGGTGCGTGGCGTGTTCGGGTTCAACATCACGAGCCCGTGCTCGCCGGCGTCCAAGGTGGCACCGGTGAGCTTGTCGACGCTGTCCCCGCCGACCACCACGGCGAGGCCGTCGAAGTCGTTGACGACGTCGCGTGAGGTCGCGTCGGAGAGGGCTTCGAACCACATCTCGTAGGTGTAAGTACCGTTCTGGGCGCCGGTCACCTCGACAAACAGCGCCAGGCTCTCCGCGCTCGCCTCACCCGCGCGCGCTTCCAGGACCGCCTGGCGGGCGGCCTCGGTCAGCTTGAGCTGGGGAGTCGCGCTAGAACCGTCACCCGAATCAGCCACACGCCCATCGTATGGCCAGCCGGCGCGCGACCCGAAGCGACGGCGAACTGGCCATTTCCCGGCACAATGAGGTGTGCCCCGGGTGATGCTCTTCCTGCCCTCACAGACATACCGGGCAAAGGAGTTCCTCGACGCCGCGGCGCGTCTCGGCGTCGACGTCGTTTCCGCCTCGGACACCGCTCAGGCGATGGCGGCGTCGTTTCCCGAGCGCTTCGTCGCGCTCCCCCTGCACGAACCCGGCACGGCGGCACGAATCGTCGAACGCTTCGCGAAGTCAACGCCGATCGACGCCGTCGTCGCCGTCGACGACGAGAGCGCGCTCGCGGCGGCGTACGCCGCGCAGCGACTCGGGATCGACAAGAACCCTCTTTCGGCGATCGAGGCGACGCGCGACAAGGTGACGATGCGCCGACTGCTCGCAACAGCGGGCGTCAGCCAGCCACCGTTCGCTATCATCGATGCGGGCGAGAACGAGCACGTGGATGTCGCCGACGCGGCTGATCTTCTCGGCTACCCGGTCGTCATCAAGCCCGTCTCGCTCTCTGCCAGCCGCGGCGTCGAACGCGTCGACGACGCGGGCGGTGCGCGCCGAGCTGCGGCGCGGACGCGCCGGGTCGCGCTCTCAGCCGGGTGTGCGCCGGACGAGCCGCTGCTCGTCGAGCGCTACGTCGGAGGCGACGAGATCGCGCTCGAGGGCATGCTCACCGATGGAGCGCTTTCGACGCTCGCCATCTTCGACAAGCCCGATCCCCTCACCGGTCCGTACTTCGAAGAGACGATCTACGTCACCCCGTCGCGCCATCACCCGGGCGTCTTGGTGCGCGTCGAAGACGAGATCAAGCGCGCCTGCGGCGCGATCGGGCTCGTCGACGGTCCCGTGCACGCCGAAGCGCGGCTCTCGCCGTCGGGTGCCGATCCGGACGCGCAGGTGATCGTTCTCGAGGCCGCGGCGCGCACGATCGGCGGCAAGTGCTCGAAGGCGCTCCGCTTCGTATCGGATCGCTCGCTCGAAGAGCTCGTGCTGGCGCACGCGCTCGGCATGGACGACGTCCCATTCGCCCGGGAATCCGGCGCTTCCGGCGTGATGATGATCCCGATCCCGAGCGCTGGGCGTTTCGAAGGCGTGGACGGACGAGACGAGGCGCTCGCCGTCGAGCACGTCACCGAGCTCGAGATCACTGTTCCCACCGGCCGGACGATCGCGGCGTGGCCGGAAGGTGACCGCTATCTCGGCTTCCTCTTCGCGCGGGCGGACGACCCCGACGACGTGGAAAAGGCGCTGCGCGCCGGTCACGCACAGCTGTCGCTTCACATCACAAAAGAGCTCGACGCGTGAGCCGCGTCCTTTTGGTCTCGACCTATGAGCTCGGCGCGCAGCCACTCGGCCTCGCGTCGATCGCCGGGTCGCTGCGGTCTGCAGGTCACGAGGTGCGCACGACCGACATCGCGATCGAGTCATTCGACGGCGTCGATCTCGACTGGCCAGACGCCGTCGGCTTCTCGGTACCGATGCACACAGCGTTGCGCCTCGCGCTGGCGGCGCGCACACGGATCGGACAACGGCGAAAGGTGCCGGCATGCTTCTTCGGTCTCTATGCGGACGCGGCGCGAATCTCGGGCGTCGCGCAGCCGGGAGACCTGTTCGTTGCGGGTGAAGCGCTCGGAACGATCACCGCCTGGCTCGACGGGGATGAAGGCTCAAGCGACGCGACGGTCGTCGAGCTCGGCAACGTACGCCAGGGCGGATCGGTCTCGGGGCGAGATCTCCTTTCTCCGCTCGAGCGCTACGCGCGCTTCGTCGCCGGCGACGCCGAGCACCTCGTCGGAACCGTCGAGTCGACGAGGGGCTGCAACCACCGCTGCCGACACTGCCCGGTGCCGGCCGTGTACCGCGGTCGCTCCCGCGTCGTCGATCAGGACGCGGTGCTCGCCGACATCGACGAGCTCGTCGGCCTCGGCGCGGGGCACATCCGCTTCGCCGACCCCGACTTCTTGAACCGCCCAGTGCACGCTGTCCGCGTCGCGCAGGGAATGCACGAGCGCCACCCGCAAATAAGTTTCGACGCGACGATCAAGGTCGAACACCTTCTGCGTCATCGCGATGCGGTTGCCGAGCTCGCGCAACTCGGCCTGGCGTTCGTCGTCTCCGCGTTCGAATCGATGAGCGACACGATCCTTGAAAAACTCGACAAGGGGCATGACGCGCACGACGCAGCGTTCGCCGTGCGTGAGCTGCGCGCGCTCGGTGTGGAGATCCGGCCCTCGTTCCTCCCGTTCACGCCGTGGACGACGCGCGACGACGTCGTCGACATCTTGGACTTCGTCGCAACCCACGATCTCATCGACAACGTCGACGCGGTGCAATATGCGATCCGTCTCCTCATCCCGCCCGGGTCGCTGCTCCTCGATCTCGAGGATGCGACGTTTCACGCCGCTCTTGGCGCGTTCGACCCCGACGCGCTGAGCTTCAGATGGAAGTCGCCGGATCCGGCCCTCGACGAACTGCAGAACGAGCTCGCCACAATCATCGAGGAGAAGGGCGGACTCGAAACGAGTGCAGCCGAAACGTACGACGCCGTGCGCGCGACGGTATTCACCGTGCTCGGACGTCCCGATCGGGGTCGCCCCGCCGCTCAAGAACCGCTCGGTCCCCCTGCACAACTGCGACCACACCTCACCGAGGCGTGGTTCTGTTGCGCGGAACCTACCCGCGCGCAGATCGATGCGGTCATGCCGGTCGCGATGTCCGCCGCGCGCTCGATCAGCCAGTAGGTTTCCGCACCGTGTCCGCAATCGACGACGCGCACGAATGGGTGAGCTTCGAGGATCCTGACGAGGAGCGCACGTGGGTGCTCGACCTCACGTTCTTGACGAGCCCATGGATGTGCATCTACGGCGCCGGCTGCCAGGGCGTCCTCACCGGTCCGGCGCCCGAACTCGTCCAGGGCTGCTGCAGCTACGGCGCACACCTGGCGGACAAAGCCGATCTCCGACGCGTCGAAAAGGCGGCGTCGAAGCTGACGCCCGAACAGTTCCAGCACTACGACAAGGCGAAGAAGCTCGGCTTCTATCGCCTGCACCAAGGTGAATGGAAGACGCGCCTCGTCGACGGGGCGTGCATCTTCTTGAACCGGCCGGGCTTTCCCGGCGGACCGGGCTGTTCCCTGCACCGCATGGCGCTCGAGGCCGGCGTGACGCCGCTCACGACGAAGCCCGAGGTCTGCTGGCAGCTACCGCTGCGACGGGAGGACTTCGAAGAAGACGACGGCCACGTCACCTCGACGGTCACCCAATGGGACCGGCGCCACTGGGGACCGGCGGGTGAGGAGTTCCACTGGTGGTGCACCGAGGCGCCCGAGGCGTTCGTCGGCAAAGAACCCGTCTACGTCTCGAATGCGAACGAGCTGAAAGAGATGATCGGGACGACCGTCTATCGGATGCTCGTCGAGTACTTGGAGACGCGCTCGGGGGCACGCGCCGTCCTCCCCCATCCCGTCGTGCGGCGACGCGATCAGGCCCGCTCGCTGTCTTCGTCTTCCTCGAGTTCTTCGGGTTCGTAGAGGCACCAGCTGGCGTGGTCGTCCTCGGGACCGGCACCGCACTCAGGACAGGGCTCGACGACGACCTCGATCGAGCGCTTCAGACTGCGTGCCTCTTCGAAGCGGCGATGACGTCCCTTTTTCACGGGTAACTCCTGAAGATCCAGCGAGAAACGCGCCGTCCCCCTCCGCCGGGCGCACGGCGCGTCCTGATGCGTGAGCCTCGGCTCGTCAGCGTTCGCAGCGAGCATAACGCCGTCGACGTGGGCGAATCCCGCACCGCAAGCCCGAGGACGCCCCGATACAGTCCGCTCTGTGCCAGAAGTCTTCGACCCAAAGGGAATGGTGGCCCGCTTTCGCGAGCGCGCCGCGGCGGTTCGTAATCGGGGCATTCCGCCGATCGAGGGCCCCGAGCGCCGCCGGTTCGTCGAGCAGATGGAGGTCGACTACATGGACTTCGCCATGCTCGGCGATGCCGAGGCCAGCCTCGAGGACGGGATCCTCACCCTGAGCGTCGACCTTCGCCCGGCCACAGACGGGAAGGACCGCGAAAACTCGGAGTCCTAGCCGACGCGGGCGCCCTCTTAGGTGCTCGCGATCGGTCGGTGCGAGCGCTCTTCGATGACAAGGCCGCCGTCCTCGAGGGCGAGCGCCGCATTCCCCGCCGCCAGCCTGGCGAGCGGCTCGCCGACGAGCTGGTGGCGCCAGGATTTCGTCAGCCGGCCAGTCGGCGGCGCCTGCAGAAAGTCGACGATGTCGGCGCGTGTCGCGAGCAGCGACGCGTCGATCTCGAGTGCCTTTGCGAGCTCGCCGGCGTAGGCGAGCGCCAGCGCGACAGCGGGCTTCGCCACCACGGCGCCGTCGGGCCCCGGAGGAAGCATGATCGCCGACTGGCGCAGTGACTCCCCCTCGGCGACCGCCCCGAGCAGTTCGGCGACAAGACCCTGTGACAACGAGCGCATGTCCAGGTTGCGGACGTGTTCGAGCTCGGCGCGGCTGTGCGGCGGGCGGTGCGCGATCGCGGCGACTGCGAGGTCAGAGAGCACGTAGCGAACCGGTCGGTCGATCGCCTGCGCGCGCCGCTCCCGCCAGGCGGCGACGCTCTGGGCGACGCCGCGCGCGGTGCCCCGAAGCTGGCGTGCCTGGCGAAGTCGCCACCACGCCTGCTCCGGCGGGGGGAGAGAACGCGCCCGCTCGAGGTGCGCCGCGCACTCCTCCTCCGCCCACTCGAGCCGGCCGCGGCGCCCGAGCTCGGCGGCGATCTCGCTCTTCAATTCGATCAGGTGGGCGACGTCGTGCGCCGCGTACTGCAGCTGCTCAGAACGCAGCGGCCGCCTCGTCCAATCGGCGAGCTGGTCGCCTTTTTCGAGGCGGAGACCGAGCATCTTTTCGGCGAGGGAGACGAGCGACGGCGATGACATGCCGAGAAAGCGCGCCGCGAGTTGCGTGTCGAACATCCGCGTCGGCACCGCGCCGGTCGCCCGTTCGAGGACCTCGAGATCTTGATCGGCGGCGTGGATCACGGCGATGGCGTCTTTGCGGAACAGCTTCGCCAACGGCACGAGATCGACCGAAAGCGGGTCGATCACCGCGATGCCCCCGTCCCAGGCCAGCTGCACGAGCGCCAACTGCGCGAAATACGTCCGCTCTCGGTGGAACTCCGTGTCGATCGCGTAATCCGAGATGGAGTCGAGTTCGGTGACGGCCATCTCGAGATTTGCGTCGGTGTCGATGAAGCGGACTGCGATCTCCTCAAGGCGCGGGGATCGACCGCGACGTTCTGAGCGCGGACCCGAACCGTGCGACGTCCTCATGCCGTCACCCGATCGCTCGGGGTCTGTTGCTGTGCGCGTGCTGATTCGGTGTGCCCCCCGATGGGAGCGATCATCCGCCGTAACTCATCCGGGTGTCCTCGACGCGCAGCACCTTGCGATCGTCTTTCGTCTCCGTCGGCCCGAACGCGGCGTCGACAACTTCGCCGACGAACAACGTGTGCGAACCGAGTGGCAGGGCATGTTCAAGCCGGCAATCAAGGTACGCGATCGCCGCGGTAAGGATCGGAGCTCCGGTGACCGGCGCGTCGATGTACTCGTATCCGTTCAACGTTCGAGCCTCACGGTCGTCCGCCGCGGGTTTCACAAACTTCCGGACGATCGCCCGCTCATCTCGTTCGACCATCGTCAGCGTAAACACCTTTCCACGTTCGATGAGATCGTGGGTACGCGAGGTGCGCTCGATCGCCGCACCGACGAGCTTCGGGTCGACGCACACCTGGGTGACGAGGCTCGCCGTCATCATGTTGCGCTCCTGTCCGGCCAGCGAGCCGATCAGATAGAGCCCCGTCGGCATCAGCCACAAGACTCGACGACGCAGCCTGTCGTACGCCTCGTCGCCCTCGTGGGCGGGAGCGTTGCTCGCCGGCCCACTCTCTTTTGGCACGCGTCGACGATACCGGAGTGCCCGATATGCGAAAGCGCCGGTAGTGAGCTGGCGCGTAAGGTCACATCATGAGCGATTACGCGTTCGACCGAGTCCTCGAAGACTGGCTGCAGGAACAACTCACCGACGCACCGATTCTGGCGACTGCGCTCGGCGCGGACGGCGCGCACGGCGAGATCGACGACCTGAGCAAAGAAGCGTTCGCCAGAAGGCGCAGCGCAAATCACGAGTGGATCGAACGCCTCGAGTCGGTCGGCGACGACGGACTGTCTGCCGCGCAACGTGTCGATCGCGACGCCGTGCTGTCGGCGTTGCGGGGACGGGTCGTCCTCGAGCCGTGGGAGGCGTGGCGACGCGACCCGATGACCTACGTCGATCCGTGCTTCGAGGGCATCTTGGCGCTCGTCGTCCACCGCAGCTTCCCCGAACCAGAGCTCGCTGGGTACTTGCAAAGTCGCCTGCGCGCGGTCCCGATCGCGCTCCAATCGGGACGCGCCGCACTCGAACCAGAACTCGCCAGTCCCCTCATCGTCGGCCGCGCCCAAAGACAGTGCGAGGCCGCCGTCTCGTACTTCGAAGAAACACTTCCCTTGGAATTCTCCGACGGAGAGTTGCGCGAATCCGTCGCGGAGGCGGGACGGATCGCCGCACAAGCGTGCGCGACGTTTGGGGAACACCTCGGTGAACTCGCGCTGTCCGCGAAGGGGTCGTACGCGCTCGGCGAGGAGCGGTACTCGGATCTGTTGCAAAAACGCGAGCTCTTCAACTTCGCAGCAGGAGAGCTGCGCGAACGCGGACGGCGCGTGCTCGCCGAGCTCGAAGAGGAGGCGAACGAGATCGCGGCGCGCATCGACAGTTCGGCAACGTCGTGGATCGAGGTCTTCAACCGGGACCTCGCGCACCACGCCGCGGACTTCGAAGGGTTGCGCATCGCCTATCAGAACGAATCGGAAAAGGCGCGTGCGTACCTCGTCGAGCACGGCCTCGTCAGCTTCCCCGATGACGAGGTGTGTGTGGTCGAACCGACACCAGAGGTCTTGCGGCCGATCCTCGGCGTTGCGTCCTACTTCGCCCCGCCGGCATTCCGTCCCGGTCGACGCGGACACTTCAACGTCCCCTGGCCACCGCAGGGCTCGACGCCCGAGGAGAACGAGCGCCGTCTCGCAGCAAACAGCTTCCAGTCGGTGCCGACGGTCACGGTTCACGAGGCATACCCGGGTCACCACTGGCACCTCACGTGGATGAAGGCGAACCCGCGGCGAGTGCGTCAGCTCATCCATTCCTCGTATTTCTCCGAGGGCTGGGCGTTGTACGCGGAGAAGATGATGCGCGAGCAGGGCTACTTCGCCGATGACTCGAGCCTGCTCGGTCACGTCAACGCCCGCATCTGGCGCGCGGCGCGCATCATCGTCGACACCGGCCTGCACATCGGCGACATGAGCTTCGACGACGCCGTCACATACATGCGAGAACGCGTCGGCCTCACCGAACCGGTCGCCCGGGCCGAGGTCGGGCGCTACTGCCAGTGGCCGACCCAGGCGCCGTCGTACCTCACCGGCTGCCTCGAGATCGAACGGATGCGCGAGCGGTTCCTGGCCGAGGCCCCTTCGGACCTGCGCAAGTTCCACGACCTGATCGCTGGAACCGGCACCCTGCCGATCCCCCTCGCCGAAAGGGCACTCCTCGAGGGCGGTTAAGGCGTCGCTGTCAGGATCGTCTGGATCCGCGCCTGCGCGGCGTGGAAGTCGTGTTCGGCGCGGGCGATCAGCGTCAGGTAGCGATCGACGCGTCCTCCGTGCAGCTTCGCCGCCGTCGAACACGACTCCGCGGCGTTCTCCGCCGTCAGGTACTCGTCGTTGAGGTCGTCGGTCAATCTCTGGTCCGGCGTCGGCAGCTCGCCGTAGGCGTCGGCCGCGTCGACCCCGAGACCGTCGCACGCCGTGTGGAGCGCCTCGACCGGACCGGTGCGAATCCCGGTCGCGATCTCGCGGATGTCGGTCGAGATGAGACCCTGATCCGAAGAGTACGACGAGCCCAACTTCCAGGCCGTCAGGCGCGCGGCGAGCGTCGCATGCGAGCCCCCACAAGCCGAGGCGATCAACGCGATGCCGATGGTGGCCGCCGCTGTGACGAGACGCGACCTGCTCACTCGAACCGAAGCAGATGGAGCTCGCGACGTCCCCGGCGCAGGACGAGATACCGACCGGCGATGAGCCGATCGGGCATGATCCGCTCTCCCGGTTGGAGTCGGCGGTTGTTCACGTAGGCGCCGCCCTGTTCGAGCGCGGAGCGGGCCCCCGATCTCGATGGCACGAGGCCCGACGCGGCAAAGGCTTCGACCGGGTCTAGTCCTGCGCCGTCGATCGCGCTCCGCGAGAGCGTCGAGGACGGTGCGTCGGCGAACACCTCGAGCAGCGTCTGTTCATCGAGGCCGGCGACGTCCTCGGTGTAGAGCGCCTCCGATGCCCGCTCGACGCGCTCGGTCTCCTGTTCTCCGTGGACGAGCGTCGTCACCTCGCGGGCGAGCGCGCGCTGTGCCTCGCGTCTTTCGGGGTGCTTCGCGGTCGCCTCGTCGAGCGCCGAGATCGCGTCGTGGTCGAGGAAGCTGAAAAAGCGCAGGTATGTCGGCGCGATCGAGTCGTCGGTGCGGAAGAAGAACTGGTAGAGATCGAACGGGCTCGTGCGCCGCTTGTCGAGGTAGAACGCGCCCGCTTCGGACTTGCCCAACTTCGTACCATCGGGCTTCGTGACGAGCGGCGTCGTCAGCGCGTACGCGGTCTCGCCGCGGACCTTCCGGATCAGCTCGACGCCGAGGGTGATATTCCCCCACTGGTCGCTGCCGCCGATCTGAAGGCGGCAGCCATACTCGTCGAACAGGTGGAGATAGTCGTAGGCCTGCAAGAGCATGTAGGAGAATTCGGTGTAGGAGATCCCTTGGTCAGGTCGCTCGAAGCGGGCCCGCACCGCCTCCTTCGCGACGATCTGGTTCACGGTGAAGTGTTTGCCGACGTCGCGAAGAAAGTCGATCACTCCGAGCTTCTCGAGCCAGGCGCCGTTGTCGACGACGACCGCCCGCGACTCACCCGCCGCCTTGGAAAAGTCCAAGAACCGCTCGAGTTGCGGCCGGATCCCTTCGATGTTCGCAGCGAGCTCGTCTTTCGAGATGAGGGGACGTTCGACGTCTTTCCCTCCCGGGTCGCCGATCAACCCCGTACCACTGCCTGCGACGGCGATCGGCCGGTGGCCGAAGCTCTGCAGACGCCGGAGCGTGCATAAAAGGAGCAAATTGCCGATGTGCAGGCTGTCGGCTGAGGGATCGAAACCCGCGTAGACGGTCTCGTGCGCGCGGTCGAGACGTCCGAGCAGCGCGGCGTCGCTCACCTGATGCACAAGACCGCGGAACGCGAGATCGTCAGAAGCCGTCACCACCAATTCAGCCTGCCACAGGTGTCACTCGGGCCCTCGAAGCGATAAAACGATCACCATGGCGAGTCCCCACTGGTCCGAGACCTCACGGCGGCTTGCCGCTGCGCTCCATCTGCAGTCGCCGCCGATCGCGATCGCGTTCTGTGCGACGACGCCGGCCGCGGTGCCGGCCTTCGACGAACCGATGTCGGAGCCGGCGGTGGACGGACGCCGTGGACGGGTCCCAGCGGGCTGTGTCTTCTGGATGAAGGCAGCCGACCGCGTCTTCACGACGTTGCCCGATGATCACGGCAACTGCTCCGTCGGTCGTGTGACGCACGGGCTCGCCAGTTGGGTGGACGTCGCGCACAACGAGGATGTGAACACTCTCCTCGGCGCGCACTGGGTTGGCGAGGACGACATCGCGGGGTTGCCCGCTGTTTCGATGCGACCAGAAGCCATCGCTTACGGACCGCTCAGGGACTTCCCCGAAGACGTCCAGCCCGACGTCGTGCTTATCCGCGTGAACGGCCGCCAGATGATGGTGATCTCCGACGCCATCCCGTCGCTTTCGATCGGCGGCAAGCCGCAGTGCCACATCGTCGCGATTGCGAAGGAACAGCGCGTGCCGGCGGCGAGCGTCGGCTGCGCATTGTCCCGCGCTCGCACAGGAATGTCGCCCGACGAGATGACGTGCGCGTTCCCGGCTGACTCGCTCGATGAGATCGTCGGTTTGATCGAGCAGGCATCGTCCACCGACAACGACGTCGCGCGCTACGCAGCGCGTGACGCGCGTCGTTTCGCGGGTTGAAGGGCGCGCAGACGCGGAAGCACACCGCCGAATCTGACTCCGCACGCGGGATCGATCCGGCCAAATCTCCTGAAGGAAGGCCGTTCGGTCGGGCTCGTTGACGTTCGGGTATCCCAAGGCGCTTCGCCGCGACGAGCGGTCAGCCTGTCGGTTGCACCTCAAACCCTCGGAGCGACGTCACCCCATCAGAGGCGAGAACCGCCCGCGCCCTCGCGAGCATCGGCTGAGCCCCGAGCTGTTCGAAGGTCTTCGCGGCCGCGCTCGCCTGCACCGACGCCTCGTCCGTGCGTCCTTGGCGGCTGAGCGCCTCCGCCAGGTCGAGTTGGCATCGAGCCGTCCAGTACGGGTAGCCGAGATCGCGCATTCCCTGTACCGCGGCGAGAAGGCCCTCGTCGTCATCCTCGTCGTCACCTCTCGCAGCGCTCAGCAGGGCGTGCGCGCGCCGGATCTGCAACTTGAGAAACGGTGGCACCTCGCCGAGCGGCCGACTGGAGAGCAGGTCGACGATCCGCTCGGCTTCTTGGAAGTCTTTAATGGCGATGGCGGCATCGATCGCGTTCGGGAAAGCCACACGGACGGCTTCGATGACGACCCCGAGTTCACCGCCGAACGCTTCGGCGATCGCTCGCGTTGCCGCTTCCACCGCACCGCCGAAGTCTCCCTCCGCAAGAGCGACACCGCTCTGAAACGCCGCGTAGGTCGCTCGATCCTGCAGGTCGTCGCTTGATGCCATTGCCTCGCAACGGGCGAGATGCTCTCGGGCGCTCTCGGCGCGACCGAGGAGCGCGTCGACCTCTGCGAGGTGCACCTGGATCCACGAACTTTCAACAGCGTGGCCAACGGATTGCAGTGCTTCTGTCCCGAGCCGGTAGGACTCTTCGAATCGCCCGATCAGCGCGAGGACGTGCATCAGGTTGGAGGCCGCGGTGGCTTCGTGACGACGGGCTCCCGAGCGACGGGCGACAACGAGCACCGCCTCACAATGTTCCGCAGCGCTCGGCAGGTCGTAGCTCATGCAGAGATTGCCGAGGTTGAGCTCGGCGCGCATTTCGGGCTCAGTGAGGCCGTGCCGACGGGCGACATCAATCGTGGCTTCGAAACTGATGCGGGCTTCCTCGACGCGTCCCAGAAAGGTCAGGGAGACGCCTTTGACGCCGAGCGCACGAGCGAAGGTCTCGGTGAGTTCGTAGTGCTGGGAGATCGTAAGAGCCCGCTCGATCGGTTCAATTGCGTCGCGCAGGTGGCCAGCGAAGACAAGGGCGTTGCCGAGCATTTCCAGCAGCTCTGCGACGACGACCGGCGGGGATAAGTCCGGGTCAAGAGAAGCGAGCGCTTCGCGAAGTAAGACGATCGCCTGCTCGGCGTGGCCGAGAATTTGGACGGTCCGGCCGAGCCCGGCAGTCGCACGGGCGGCCTCGACGACGCGCCCAGCAGCCCTGTGCGCGGCGATCGCCGCCTCGAAGTGGGCTCGCGCCCGTTGGTGGATGCCGGCGAGGCTCGCCATTCGCCCCGCGCTCTCGGTGAGATCCGCCCGTTCGGCTTCGTCGGTGCTCAGCTCGGCGGCTGTGACAAAGGCGGACTCCGCGGCTTCGGGAGCACCGATCGACTCGGCCCGCTCAGCCGCGGTCACGTAAGCACGTTTCGCGTCTTCGCGCAGTTCGTCGGCAATCGGATCGTCTCCGGCGACCTTGTAGGCGTCGTAGAGGTGGGCAGCGATCACTTCCGCGACTTCCGCGCCCTCGTCCGGGAAGGCGTTGCGAAGATGCTCGGCGGTGCGGAGGTGGCGGGCCTTCCGCTCGGCTTTCGTCAATGTGTCGTAGGCGACGGACCGGATGAGCGACTGCGTGAAGGCGTACTGCCCGCGTTCGGGGGAGAGCTTGTCCGCCCGAACGGTGAGCACCTCTTTCCGTACGAGCGAAGTCAGCAACGAGTCGAGCTCGCCGGGTTGAGTGTCGGTGACCGCCTCGATCGCCTGGCGCGGGAAGGATGACCCGAGCACTGAGCATTCCTTTACAAGACGCCTTTCTTCGAGCGAAAGGGCGTCGAGTCGCGAGGCGATGAGCGCCGTCAAGCCGGGGGGGATCTCCAACGTGCCGAGCTCGCCTACCAGGCGCAGACCCTCGTCAGGTCCCTTGGCGAGCACGCCTTTGTCGAGAAGGCTCCGGACGGTTTCGACGGCATAAAGCGGGATGCCTTCGGCGCGTTCAACAATGCTGGCGCGTGCCGACAAGGGAAGACCGGAGACGAGGCCGTCGAGCAGCTCACCAATCACCTCGTCGGCGAGTGGGTCAAGTGAGAGGGTGGTGACGTTGCGGCGACTGAGGCCGAGGCCGCGTTTCTCGGTCCCTTCAGGTCGAGTGAGGACGAGCAGGAAGATCGCATGATCACCCGACCACTCCAAGAGGTGGTCCAAGAAATCGACCAAACCGGCGTCGGCCCACTGCAGGTCCTCGACGAGCATCACGACGGTGCTGTGCTCGGCGAGGCGTTCGAAGAACAGTCGCCAGCCCGCGAAGAGCTCTTCCTTGGCGAGTAGCTGGGGAGCCGATAGCCCGAGCAATTGGCCGAGGCGGGGCGCGATGAACTCGCGATCTGCGGGATCGAGAATCCAGCGCTCGAGTCCGACCCGCAACCGCTCTGCGGCGACGTCCAGTGGGTCCTCTTCTCTGATCTGCAGCCGGGCGCGGACCATTTCGGACAGCGCCCAATAGCTCACTCCCTCGCCGTAGGAAAGGCAGCGCCCGGCGTGCCACAGCGTGTCTTCGACGAGGCCGTCGAGATATTTGAAGAACTCCCACGCAAGGCGCGACTTGCCGACGCCGGCGACCCCGGAGACAAGGACGAGCCGCGCCGAGTGGCGATCGGCGGCGGCGTGGAAGTGCTCTTTAACGAGTCGCAGCTCGTGGTCCCGGCCGACAAAGGGTGCCTCGAGGCCGCTCGAACGCTGCACGCCGGCGAGCGCGGCAGCGACGCGCGTCGCGTGGAAGAGGTGGACGGGCTCTGCCTTCCCCTTCAGTTCGTGCTCACCGGCGTCCACATAAGAGATTGCGGCGGCCGTCGCGGCGCGCGTTGTTTCGTCGACGTAGCAACACCCCGGAGGAGCCACGGACTGGATCCGCGCCGCCATGTTCACCCGGTCGCCGATGACCATGCCTTCTTCTGGAGTTTCGGTCGTCGCGACGCCACCGGTGACGATGCCGACCCTCGCCTTCAGGTCCGCCGAATGCTCATCACCGTAGGCGGCGACCGCCGAAACGAGCTCGAGCCCGGCGCGCACGGCGCGCTCGGCGTCGTCCTCTTTCGCGACCGGCGCGCCCCACACCGCCATCACGGCGTCACCGATGAACTTCTCGACGGTGCCTCCGGTTCGGCCGACGATCGATCGCGCGAGGTCGAAGTAACCGGAAAGCAGCTCCCGCACGTCCTCGGGGTCCTTCGCCTCCGAAAGGGGAGTGAATCCGACGAGGTCACAGAACAGCACCGAGACATGGCGCAGTTCTGATGGCGAACTCGCGCTGAGAATCGGGGCGGTCGCTTGGGGGATTGCGGCGGCGATCGGCGGTCCCGGTTGGGCGAGCGTCGTCCCGCATTCGCTGCAGAACTTCGCCGTCGACTGGACCGCGGAGTGGCAGTTCGGGCAGGCGCGAGCCAGCGGACTCCCGCACTCCGAGCAGAACTTCGCGCTCGGTTCGTTCTCCACTCCGCAGCTTGAGCAGAGCATCAGTCACCCCCAACTGTTCGCCGAAAGGCTACGACCCCATGGGTTGCGCTGCACCTTCCTTGCACGGCTCGTGCACCTCCAGAGATACGGACACCCGTCGTGCGTGCCCGTCTCGAGCACCTTTTGAAGCGTGCGCGCCGAGCCTCCTTCTACGATCGACCCGGTTCCGATCCAGGGAGGCGACGTGGTGCTGCATGAAGTGCCAGCCGGTCCGTTCTTCGAGGACCTCGCGGTGGGCGACGTCTTCGAGCACGCGGCGGGGCGGACGGTCACAGAGACCGACAACGTCTGGTTCTCGCTGCTCACCCAGAATCCTCAACCGATCCACATCGACAAGCACTACGCCGCGCAAACCATGTTCGGCCGTCCCCTCCTGAACTCGTGTTTCACACTGGCGCTGGTGACCGGACAGAGCGTTCCCGACATCTCCCAGAACGTGGTTGCGAACCTCGGATGGGACGAGGTGAAGCTCCCGCATCCGGTCTTCGACGGCGACACGATCTACTCGCGTTCGGAGGTCTTGGAGGCACATGAGTCGGCATCGCACCCCGAAGCCGGCATCGTCACCGTTCGTACGACCGGGTACAACCAACGCGGCGAGGTCGTGATCAGCTTCAAGCGAACGGCGATGATCTACAAGCGCGGCCACGTGCCCGACCGCAATCGGCCGACACCGGCGACGTGATGATCGACGCGCGCACGGGTGCGCCGATCGTCCGGCGATGGCGCAGTGCGCTCTTCACTCCGGCGACGACGCCCGATCGGGCAGCCAAGCTCCCCGAGCTCGGCTGCGATCTCGGCATCATCGACTTGGAAGACGCCGTCGCCGAATCCGCAAAGGCCGAGGCTCGGGCACAGGCGCGCTCGGTATCGGCCAAGGTTGCCAGCAAAGCTCCTTTGTTCGCGCTCTTCGTTCGTGTGAATTCGGTGGCGTCGGTGCACTTCCACGACGACCTCGCGGGTGGCCTCGTTCCGGATCTCGCCGGGATCGTGCTCCCGAAGGTTGAGCAGGCGTCACAGCTCGACGAGACGGATGACCTGCTCGCGAGCCTCGGGCTCGGTCACCTGTTGGTCGTCGCCGGCATCGAGACGGGCCGCGGTGTGCTCGACGCCCGCGCCATCACGTCACACCCGCGGGTCGCGGCGGTCTACTTCGGCGCCGAAGACCTGGCCGCGGACATCGGTGGCGAGCGCAGCAGAAAGGGTCTCGAAGTCCTCTACGCCGTGCTCGAAAGTCGCGCTCGCGGCTTCCGTCGCGGGTATCGAGTCCCTCGACGGCATCGTCGCCGACTACTCAGACGACGATCGCTTCCGCGAAGAAGCCACCCTCGCACGCGGACTGTCGTACTCCGGCAAGATGTGCATCCACCCGCGCCAGGTTCCACTGGCGAACGAAGCGTTCACTCCGAGCGCGGAACAGGTCGCCTATGCGCGGCGCGTCGTCGACGCGTATCGCGCGGCCGAGAAAAAAGGACAGGGCGCCATCAGCATCGACGGTTCGATGATCGACGAACCGATGGCACGACGCGCGCACGCCGTACTCAGCGCGGCCGGCGAGGACGCGTAGATCTCGGTTTTCCTCCGCGGCTGGCGAGCGGGCTCGCCAGCGAAGCCTCGACGGCGCGGTCGAGCTCTCCGTGGATTTCGACGTTGCGTGCGCGATCGGTGTGGACGAGCACGAGCTGGTCGGATCCTGTCGAGATCGCCGCGAGCACTGCCGGCGTGAACGCGGCACGCTCGTCGAGGTCGAAGACGCCGAATCCGAACGCGGTAGCCACAGCGGCGATGTCGGTCGACTGCGGGGTCGCGAAGGCACGCTCAAAGACGTCACGACGCAGCTCGGGCGCGTACGGGAGGAACGAGAAGATACCTCCGCCCCTGTTGTCGATCACAACGTAGGTGACCCCGACGCGCTGTTCATCGACGCCCTGCACGTGCGCCGAGAGGTCATGAAGGAAAGCGAGATCTCCGAGAAGGCCGACGGTCGGCGGCGCCTTCGGCGCCATCGCCACACGAGCGGTGGCGACGCCGCGCACCGTCGACGCGACGCCGTCGATGCCGTTCGCCCCCCGGTTTGCGTAGACGATCGGCGCACCTGAGCGCGGCCGAGCAAAGCCGTCGATGTCGCGGATCGGCATCGACGACGAGACAAAGATCGCCGAGCGGTGGGGCATCAACGCGAAGAGATCGCGGGCGACGGCGGGCTCGCTCGCCTCGGGAATATTGCCGAGTACCTCGTCGATCGCGAGCTGCGCGGACCGGTCGGCGGCCGTCCACGCGTCGAACAGCGGCCGCGTCGGGGTGGCGCCACCGAGGCGACGCCCCGCTTCCAACAAGAGCTCTTCGGGTCCTGCCTGCAGCACCGTTGCCGAGGTGCGACCGGGATCGGCGAACTTGCCGTACGGGTCGACGAACACGTGTTGGGTGCCGGCCTCGGCGCACCTCGCGAGCCAGGTCGCAAGCGGGCGGGACGCCGGCGGCGCGCCGACGCGCAGCACGACGTCGGGCCGCAGCGCCGTCGTCGCGAGCGGGGACTTCACGATCGTCTCCCAGGCGCCGACGAGTCCGTCGTTCGTCTCGCGGGGAAAGGAGAGCGAGTCGGCGAGGATCGGCCAGCCGCTCGCTCTCGAGAAGGCGAGCGCCGCCTCGGCGCCCGCTCCGGAGCGACCGGAGATGATCACTCCCCGCTTCGTCGAATTGACGAGTCCGACGAGGTTGCCGACGGCACGCTCGGCGGGCGGCGACGCGCCGACGACCTCGTGGAAGGGGCGAGCGCCTGGACGTCCCGGCGGCAACTCTTCCGGCTCGCCGCCGAGCGGCTCTCGGAACGGCAGGTTGGCGTGCACCGGGCCCGGCCCGTTCACCGAGTGCTCTGCTTCGAGGACGAGCCGGGCGGCAAGCGACCGCCAGAGCGGCTTTGCCTCCTCGCTCGGCACGTCGAAATCGGCGTAGAAGCGGACAGCTCTCCCGTACAGGTGCCGTTGGTCGACGGTCTGCGGGGCGCCGACGTCCTGCAGCTCGAAAGGGCGGTCGGCGGTGCAGACAACAAGAGGCACTCCAGCGAGATCGGCCTCGATCACGGCGGCATGCAATTCGGCTGCCGCCGTGCCGCTCGTCGTCACGACGACGACGGGACGCTCCGAAACGAGCGCGATGCCGATCGCGAAGAACCCCGAAGAGCGTTCGTCGACGCGGACGTGGGTTTCGATCCGACCGTCGCCGGCGAGTGCCGTCGCGAGCACGCCCGAACGCGACCCTGGTGACACGACCGCGTCGCGAACCCCAGCGCGCACCCACTCGTCGACAAGCGTCACCGCGAACGTCGCTTGTAGGGTCACGAATCGTGTCCGATCAACGACTCGGCGACTCGTCGCGCCCGCTCGCCACGGAGCGGTTCGGATCGGGTGCCCGCGTCGCGCTCGTGCACGGCTTCACCCAAACCGGGAGGTCGTGGCGAACGATCGTCGACGACCTCAGTGGGCGCTTCGAGGTGGTGACCGTCGACCTTCCCGGTCACGGTCGATCGGCGGCGATCGAGGCGGCAGACCTCGACGTCGCCGGGCGCATGCTCGCCGAATCGGTCGGCGAGGCGACGTACGTCGGATATTCGATGGGCGGCCGGATCCTCCTGCACGCGGCCTTCCAGGCGCCCGAGTCGGTGCGATCGATGGTGCTCGTCGGCGCCTCGCCCGGCATCCCGGACGAACGCGATCGCGCCGATCGACGGCGCGCCGACGAGGCGCTCGCCGACCGATTGCAGGGCATCGGGGGGGCGGCGCTTCCGATCAGCGAATTCCTCGACGAGTGGCTTTCGCAACCGCTTCTCGCGGACCTGCCGGGGGCGTCGCAGAGCCGTGAAGCACGCGAGGAGAACTCGGCGGCCGGACTCGCCCAGGCGTTGCGCCATCTCGGAACCGGAACCCAGCGCCACGCCGCCGAGCGGCTGAGCGACCTCTCGATGCCGATCCTCCTCGTCGCTGGTGAGCGAGACGCGAAGTACCGCGCGCTCGGAGATCAATTGGCGGGGGTCATCGGCGAGAACGCGACGACGGCGGTCATCGAATCGTCGGGACACGCTGCGCCGTTCGAGAACCCGCGCGCCTTCCTTTCCCTGCTCGACGCCTGGATGCGTGAACACGGCGACTGAATCCCGTTCGCGCATCAAATCGCGATCCCGATCGCCAACGCGACGCCAAAGACCAGTTGCACGAGCCCGGTCATCGCAAGCGCCGGAATCAGTTCTTTGCCCTCTCCTCCGCCGAGGACGATTGACGCCGGGCGGAGAGCGATCGGCACCGCAACGAGAGCGAGCGCGGCAAAGCCTCGATATCCCGTCGCCGCTCCCGCGAGTCCGAATGCGCCGACGAGGAGAGCCACGTAGAGAAGCCGTGTCGCTCGATCGCCGATCTTGACCGCGAGGGTGCGCTTCCCCGCCGCCTCGTCAGTAATCCGGTCTCGCAGGTTGTTCACCACCAACAGTGCGACGGCGATGAACCCGACGGCCGAAGCGGCGATCCAGGCCAACCCGGGAATCGTCCCCGAAGAGACGTACGTCGTCCCGACGACCGCCAGCAGGCCGAAGAAGCAGAAGACGAACACCTCCCCGAGCCCCAGGTAGCCGTAGGGGCGCGGGCCGCCCGTGTACAGCCAGCCGGCGGCGATCGACGCCGCGCCGAGTGCGATGAGCCACGGAGAGGTGACGATCGAAAGGACGAGGCCGCACACCGCGCCGAGCGCGTAGGTGACGATTGCGGCGCGCTTCATCGCCGCCGGACTCGCCCGGCCCGAGGCGACGAGTCGCAGTGGCCCGACACGCCGGGTGTCGGTGCCGCGCACGCCGTCGGAATAGTCGTTCGCGTAGTTCGTGCCGATCTGCATTGAGAACGCGACAACGAGCGCCAAGAGCGCGTGCCACCAGTCGACATAGCCGGTCGCGCGGGCGACCCCGACACCGACCGCGACCGCCGACAGCGAAACCGGAAGAGTGCGCGGCCGCGCTGCGGAGATCCAGTCCGAGGTGCTCGCCACGTCGAAGGAGCGGTCAGGCGCGCGTTGCGCGCTCACGGACGCCGGGGAAACCGACTGAAGTCTGGGTCTCGTTTCTCGACGAATGCATCGCGGCCCTCCTGGGCCTCTTCGGTCATGTAGAAGAGCATCGTCGCGTCGCCGGCGAGTTGCTGGATGCCGGTGAGCCCATCCTCCGCGGCGTTGAAGCCTGCCTTCAGCAATCTGAGCGCGGTCGGCGAGAGACGCAGCATCTCACGGCACCAGTTCACCGTCTCGATCTCGAGTCGGTCGAGTGGCACGACGATGTTCACCAGTCCCATCTCGTAGGCGCGCCGCGTGTCGTAGCGGCGACAGAGGAACCAGATCTCCTTCGCCCGTTTCGTGCCGATCGTGCGAGCGAGTAACCCTGCGCCGAATCCCCCGTCGAAGCTGCCTACCCGCGGCCCGTTCTGGCCGAAGCGCGCGTTGTCCGCTGCGATCGTGAGGTCACAGACGAGATGCAGGATGTGACCGCCTCCAATCGTGTAGCCGGCAACCATCGCGACGACAGGCTTTGGCAGCCGCCGTATCTGGATCTGCAGATCGAGCACGTTCAGTCGTCCGATGCCACGACGCGCGATCTCGTCGTCTCCGAGATAACCGTCGTCACCTCGGATGCGCTGGTCACCGCCGGAGCAGAACGCCTCGGTGCCTTGACCCGTCAGGACGACGACGCCGATTTCGGAGTCGTCCCGCGCGACGTCAAAGGCGTGGGAAAGCTCGAAGATCGTCTGCGGTCGGAAGGCGTTGCGAACCTCGGGTCGATTGATCGTGATCTTCGCGATCCCCTCGGCGTGTTCGTAGATGATGTCGCGATAGTCGCCTTCGCGTTTCCACACCGGAAGGTCCAGGTCAGAGGCACTCATCGCCCAGTTAGGCTAGTAGTAGTGAATCGCCTGGTCGCGCTTGATCTCCCCGGCGGCGCGCCCTTTGTGGAGGCGATGACCAGGGCACACGACGGCGGCGACGCCGTCTTTCCGATCGACCAGCGCCTGCCCGAAAGCGCGAAGCGCCGACTCGTGAAGACGCTACGACCTGCCGCAGTCGTAGCCGAAGAACGAAACGAGACGCCGTTGGACGGCGGGAATCCCGTTGATGATGGCGATGCGTTCGTCATCGCGACGTCAGGGACAACCGGCGAGGCGCGCGGCGTCGTACTTACCCATGACGCGATCGCGGCTTCCTCGGAGGCATCGAATACGCGACTCGGTGTCGATCCCGACCACGACCGCTGGCTGTGCTGCCTCCCGGTCGCGCACGTCGGCGGGCTCTCCGTGATCACGCGCTCACTCGCATCGAAGACGCCGCTCGAGATCCACGATTCTTTCGACTCCGATCGCGTCATTGACGCGGCGCGACGCGGCGCGACTCTGGTATCGCTCGTTCCAACGGCTTCTCGGCGTCTCGGAGCGGACGCCGCGCGTTTTCGCACCATCCTTCTCGGTGGCGGAGCGATCCCGAAGGACAAACCCGCGAACGCCGTAGCGACCTACGGCATGACCGAGACCGGAAGCGGCGTCGTCTATGAAGGATGGCCTCTCGATCACGTCTCGCTCCGCGTCGAAGACGGCGGCGAGATCGCGATCAGCGCCCCGATGCTCTTCCGTTGTTATCGCGACGGATCCGACCCGAAGCGCGACGGCTGGTTCAAGACCGGTGACGCGGGCCGACTGCGCGGAGACGGCAGCCTCGAGGTGTTCGGCCGGATCGCGGAGGTGATCCGCACCGGTGGCGAGATGGTGTGGCCGACGCCGGTCGAAGAGCGCCTGCGCGAGCACCAGAACGTGCGTGACGTCGCGGTCGTGGGAGTCGCCGATCCGGAGTGGCAAGAACGTGTCGTGGCGGTCATCGAGGCACAAGGAGACCGAGCCCCGGGTCTCGACGAACTGCGCGCGCACGTCGCTGAAACTCTCGGCCCAGCCTCGGCACCGCGCGAGGTCGTCGTCATTGACGCCCTGCCGCGCACCGCGATCGGAAAGGTCCGGCGGGACGCGGTCCGCCAGCTCCTCGCTGGGCAACGCGGATGAACGCCCTCAAGGACGAGGCCAGCCCCTATCTGCGCCAGCACGCCGACAACCCAGTCGAGTGGCTGCCGTTCGGCGACGAGGCGCTCGAGCGCGCCCGCGACCTCGACCGGCCGCTTTTCATCTCGATCGGCTACGCGTCGTGCCACTGGTGCCACGTCATGGCGCACGAGAGTTTCGAAGACGACGAGGTCGCGAAGCGGCTGAACGCGACGTTCGTCCCGATCAAGGTCGACCGCGAAGAACGGCCGGACATCGACGCGATCTATCTCGAAGCCGTGCAGGCGATCTCCGGGCACGGCGGCTGGCCGCTCTCGGTGTTCGCGACTCCCGAAGGTCGGCCCTTCTTCGGCGGCACGTACTTCCCGAAAACCGCCCGCCACGGCTCCCCCGGATTTCTGGACGTGCTCGACGCGATCTCCGACGCCTGGGCGAACCGCCGAGTGGAGATCGACGCCGACGCGTTGGCGCTCACGAGCGCGGTCGCGAGCCGTTTGCACGCCACCGAACCGTCGGCCTCAAAGCCGCGGGCGCTCGACCTCGCCGACAGCGCCGTCGAACGCTTCACCGAACTGTTCGACGAAGAGCACCCGGGCATCGGACGGGCGCCGAAGTTCCCGCAAGCTCCGATCCTCGAACTCGCCCTCCATGGCGGTCGTCTCGGTCACACCCGCGCGGCGGATATGGCGCTTGCCGCGCTCGACGCGATGGCATCGGGTGGCATCTACGACCATCTCGGCGGCGGCTTCTGCCGCTACTCGGTCGACCGGGAATGGCAGGTGCCGCACTTCGAAAAGATGCTCTACGACCAGGCCGCCCTCGCCCGCCTCTACCTCCACGCCTGGCAGACCACCGGTGAGCAGCGTTACCGCCAGATCGTCGACGAGACGCTCTCCTACGTGCTGAGAGACCTCGCCGCGCCGGGCGGCGGGATCTACGCCGCCGAGGACGCCGATTCGGAGGGTGAAGAGGGTCGCTTCTATGTCTGGAGCCAATCCGAGTTCGACGCGGTCCTGGGGGATGCGGTCCCGCACGTGGCCGATTGGTACGGCGTCAGCGAAAAGGGGAACTTCGAAGGCCGCAACGTTCTACACCGACCGGTGCGCGGCGAGTGGATCCGCCCAGAGACGATCGAACAAGCAAGGGCGAAGCTCTTCGCGACGCGCGCAAAGCGCACCCGACCGTCACTCGACGACCAGGTGATCACGGAGTGGAACGCGATGACGGTGTCCGTGCTCGCCGAAGCAGCCGGTGCGACGGGCGACGCGCGCCTTCGCGACGGTGCGCGGGCGATCGCGGCTTTCCTGCGCGGTCACCTCCGCCGTCCCGACGGGCGGTGGCTGCGCAGCTTCGCACGAGGCCGCGCCGAACAACTCGCCGTCGCCAACGACTACGCGTGGCTCGTCGACGCCTACACGCGCCTTGGCGAGATGAGCGGCGACGCCGAGGACTTCGTCGCCGCGACGGCGATCGCGCACGACCTCATGGCGCTGTTCTCCGCCGAGGACGGCGGCTGGTACCAGACCGGTTTGGACGCGACGCCACTCGTCGTGCGGCCACGCGAGCTGCACGACGGCGTCACTCCTGCGGCGGGCTCGATCGCCGCCTATGCACTCGCCCGACTCGGCGCGATCACCGGAGACGAGACGTTCACCGAACGCGCCCGTGCGACGATCGACGCGGCCGGTGTGGCGCTGAAGCAGTCACCGATCGCTTTTCCCCAGCTCGTCGAGGCAGCATTGTTCGTCGAGGTCGGCGCCGTCGAAGTCGTCGTCGTCGGTGGCGACGAACAGCTCACCCGCGCCGCGGCGCGGCCATACGCGCCAGAGCGCGTCGTCATCCTCGGCTCGTCGACGAAGAGTCCGTTGGCGAGCGACAAGGAAAAAGAAGGGGTCTACGTCTGCCGGATGGGCGCCTGCCTCGCTCCGGTGGACGACGCTTCACGCGTCGCCGGGGCGATCGCCAGCGCGGCGCGCGACGCGATCGACAGCGCCAGATGAAAGAGCCGCGGGCGCACGTCCGCCTGCCGAGAAGGATCCACCCGGGCGTGCGGCCTCGTGCCGTCGCCGGATCCGGGCTGACGTGCCTCGTTCTGTTCGCCGGGTCGAGCGAATGGGTCGGCGTCGACTGCACGACCGGCGCGGTGCTGCGGTCCCGCCCCGACGAGGCATCGAGGTTCCTCCGCGTTCAAAGCGCCGAAGGAGACCGGCGCGTGACGCGCTTCGACGTCGTCACGGTGCCAATCGCGAACGACGACGAGACGATCGACCCGGCTCGCCCCGAGGCGATCGGGATCGCTGAGATGCCGACCTACGTCGGACGCCCCCGCCTCCGACCTGTGCGGAGGCTGCTACGCGAACTCGCCGCGCCGCAGCGCCGAGGGGCGACGCTGCTCGCCAGTTCGGGACCCTCGATCGCCTACACCGACCTCGACGGGTCACAGCAGTCGGTCGCGATCGTGGAGACCTCGCCGCGCGAGCTGGCGCTGCAGGCCCGCCTCGACGGGACACTCGTGGCGTCGGTCTCGTGGTCGGGGATCACCCAGGAGATCCCGATCATCGATCCGCTCGCCGGGCGCGCCCTCGGCTGCTCCCCCGGTCCGCTCACGAAAGGCGCGCTCGTTGAGACGCTGGGTTTCCGGCCGAGCTACCTCGTCTGCGTGTTGGGGCGGGTACGCGAGGGACACGCCCCGAAAGTCGTCGTCGCGATGCTGCCGCGCCGGATCCCCGGCCGCGGCAAGAAGCAGGTGCGAGCGCTACTTGGGGAGGGAACCAGCGGAGAGGTCCTCGGCCATCGCCCAGCCGAACGCGACGAGAGTGTCACGACGTGAGGCCGTCACCGGCTTGAACAGCTCGTCGAGCTTGTTGGCGATCGACGGCTTTTTGCGCGGCGAATAGTCGAGCATCCCGGTCGCGTTGCCGTCACCTTTCACGACGAAGATCCGATCGTCCAAGCGCCCGTCGACGCCGAAGCGCTTCGCGAGACGGCGGCCCCACGCCCGTTCCTCGCCCGAGGGCTTGTGGCCCGGGCGCGGCACGACGTCGGACAGCCCGCCGTAGCCACGGAAGCACGAAGGGTCGATCATCCGCGTGCCGACGAGGACGTCCTCGTCGGGGAAGGCGAGGACCGCCCGGCGGAACAGGTCGCGCATCACGGCCCGCAGCGCCTGGTCGGAGGCGTTCATCCGAGTGAACGCCCCGACACCGACGAGCAGGCTCGGCGTACCACCGATCCGCTCGAGGGTGGAGAAGGCAAAGCCGCGCAGCTTGTTGTTCTCGCGGGCCTGAGAGACGAGCACCCACTCCTCACGGACCTTCGAGAGGAACCCGATCTCATATCCGTTGTCGTTCTCGGCGCACAGGTCTGCGAGCTCGGCGATTTCCGCATCGCTGAGCGCCGTGCAATCTTTCGTAACGACGTCGATCACTCTCGACAACCCCTCACAGCTCGAGTGTGGCGACCCAGAATCTGGGCCACCGTCCTTATCCGGGCAGGCGGAACCGCCCAAACGGGCGATGTGGACGCTCCCATTCTACGAGGCGCCAGCGCGCCCTTGCTCAAGCGCAGGTGAAATGGGTGTGACTACGCGCTGACCGCATTCTGGCCGAGGAGTTCCTTCAGGGCGCCGACAAGACCGGCGCCGGGTTCCACGTTGAACTGGGAAGGAAGCCGGATCAATTTCGGCCCCAGCCGGATGTGAACCGGCACCGAGCCGGGGTGCTCGGTGACGAGCTCTTTCAGCTTCTGGACGATCGAGTCGGTTATCGAGGAGACCGGGACGGCGACCTCGATGCGGCCCGGCCCGTCGCCCGGAGAGATCTCCGGGCGGGTGACCTCCATCGCGACGAACTTCGGCGTGTCCTCCCGCAGGTCGAGTCGGCCCCGGACGATGACGATCGCGTCGTCCTCGAGTCGCATGCCGTACTCGCGCATCGTCGACGGGAAGACGAACACCTCGATAGCCGACTCCAAATCCTCGAGCACGAAGGTCGCCATGAGCTCACCGCGGCGCGTCCGTCGCCTGTTGAGCGCCGTCACGACGCCGCCGACGATGCGCGGCGCGCCGAGGTCGGCGACCGCGTCGGGGGCCGACGCCTGGTCCAACAGCTCGCGCAGCGAGATCTCGGTCTTCTGGCGGAGCGCGCCCTCGAGTCCCATCAACGGGTGATCCGAGACGTAGAGGCCGAGCATCTCCTTTTCGAACGCCAGCCGATCCGTCTTGTCGAACTCGAGGTCGGGCACTTCCCGCCGTGCTTCATCGAGTGTGGAAGCCACGTCTGCGGCCGGCTCGGAGAGCACCGAGAACAGCGTCGAGATGCCGAGCTCTTCTTCGCGGCGGCGCTCCAAGACGTGATCGATGACCTCTTCTGAGACCAGGCAGAGCCCTTTTCTCGGATGGCCGACGCTGTCGAAGGCGCCCGCTTTGATGAGCGATTCGACCGATCGCTTGTTCAACGCGAACGGATCGACCCGGCAGCAAAAGTCGTGGAAGTCGGCGAACGGACCGTTGCGCAGGCGCTCTGAGACGATTTGCGCGACGACTCCCTCGCCGACGTTTCTGACCGCCGAGAGCCCGAAGATGATCGTCCCTGGACCAGAAGACGGATCCTCGGATCGTTTCGCGGTGAAGTTCGATGACGATTCGTTGATGTCGGGCACGCGCACGTTGATCCCGAGATTGCGGCACTCGGCCAAGTAGACGGCGGTCTTGTCCTTGTCGTCTTTCACCGAGGACAACAAGGCGGCCAGGTACTCGACCGGATAGTTCGCCTTCAGCCAGGCGGTTTGGTAGGCGACGAGCCCGTAGCCGTAGGCGTGGGACTTGTTGAACGCGTAGTCGGCGAAGGGCTTGATCTGCTCGAACAGCGTGTTGCCGAGCTGATCCCCGTATCCGTTGTGGACACAACCCTGGATGAACTTCTCGCGCTCGGCCTCGATCAGGTCGCGGTCTTTCTTTCCGACGGCCTTGCGCAAGTTGTCGGAGGCCTCGAGCGAGTAGCCGGCGAAGCGCTGCGCGACGCGCATCACCGACTCCTGGTAGAGCATCAGACCGTAGGTGTCTCCGAGCACCTGTTCCATGTCCGGATGCAGATAGACGATCGGCATCCGGCCGTTCTTCAGCTCGGGGTAGTCGCGGTGCCATCCCTGGGCCATCGGTCCGGGCCGGTAGAGGGCAACTAGCGCCGCGACGTGATCGAAGGTCGTCGGCGCGAGGGCGCGCACCGTCGTTCGCATCGCGCCGCCTTCGAGCTGGAAGACACCAATCGTGTCGCCGCGCCGCAGCATCTCGAAGGTCTTTTCGTCGTCGAGCGGCACGTTGTCGATGTCGGGTCGCTCACCCGTCGCCTGCTCGATGAGGTCGAGCGCCGTCTCGATCACAGACAGGTTGCGCAGCCCGAGGAAGTCCATCTTCAACAGCCCGAGCGCTTCGACGCCGTGCATCTCGTACTGGGTGACGATCGGCGACTCAGACGGATCCTGTCCGGGCTCCGGCTTGCGCTGGATGGGCAGGTACTCGGTGAGCGGCTCTTTCGTGATCACGACCGCAGCGGCGTGGATGCCGTCCTGGCGGCGCAATCCCTCGAGTCCGCGGGCGACGTCGATCACCGTTTTCGCGTCGGCGTCCGCTTCGTACATCTCCCGCAGCCCGGCTGCCGCGGCGTACGAGCTTTCGAAGTCCTTCTGCTTTACGAAGCACGCGTCGAGCGGTGTGTCTCTTCCCATCACAAGCGGCGGCATCGCCTTCGCGACGCGATCACCGACGATGTACGGCAGTCCGAGGACGCGCGCCGCGTCGCGCACGGCGGCCCGGGCCTTGATGCGCGAGAAGGTGACGATCTGCGCGACATGGTCGTAGCCGTATCGTTCGGCGGCGTACTTGATTATCTGGGAGCGGTAGCGCTCGTCGAAGTCCATGTCGATGTCGGGCATCTGCTTGCGGCCCGGGTTCAAGAACCGCTCGAAAACGAGTCCGTACCGGATCGGGTTGATGTCGACGATCCTCAGGCAGTAGGCGACGAGGCATCCAGCCGCAGAGCCCCGGCCGGGGCCGACGCGGATGTTCTCGGAGCGCGCGTAGGCGATCAGGTCCCAGACGACGAGGAAATACGCGGCGAACCCCATGTTCTCGATGACACCGAGTTCGTAGTCGAGGCGCTCTTCGACCTCGTCCGGGAACGGATCGCCGAAGCGTTCCTTTGCGCCCTGGATGGCGAGATGGCGTAGGTAAGCCATCGCCGAGGCCTCTTGCGAAGCCGCCTGGAACTCGGATGGGATCGGGAACTCGGGCAGCACCGGCTTGCCGAGCTCGATCTCGACATTCGCCCGCCGCGCGATCCACAGCGTGTTGTCACATGCGTCGGGATGGTCGCGGAACAGGTCGCGCATCTCCGCGGCCGGCTTCAGGTAGTGCTCGGATCCTTCGAACTTGAATCTCTTCGGGTCGTCGATAGTCGTTCCTGTCTGCACGCATAACAGCGCGTCGTGCGCGACGGCGTCTTCTCTGCGGCAGTAGTGCGCATCGTTCGTCGCGACCAACGGCGCGTCGAGCGCCCGGGCGATCTCGACCAGATGCGGATTGATCTTGCGCTGATCGGGGATCCCATGGTCCTGCAGCTCGATGAAGAAGTTGTCGTGTCCGAAGATGTCCTGCAGACGACCGGCGAGCGATTTCGCTTCGGCCTCATCGCCGTGCAACAAAGCCTGCGCGACGACCCCGCCGAGGCATCCGCTCGTCGCGATCAGGCCCTCGTGGTAGCGCTCGAACAGGTCCCAGTCCGCCCGCGCCTTATAGAAGTAGCCCTCCAAGTACGCGTCGGAGGCGAGCTTCATCAAATTGCGGTAGCCGGTCGTCGTCTCCGCGAGCACGGTCAGGTGGTAGTACAACTTCTCGCCGCGCTCGCCCTCGCCGCCCGTGTCATCGAGACGGCCGCGGCGTAGCGGGCGGTCGAAGCGCGAGTTCGCCGCCATGTACGCCTCGATGCCGATGATCGGCGTTATGCCCTTCGACTTGCACTCCGCGTAGAAGTCGAGGACCCCGTACATGTTCCCGTGGTCGGTGATCGCGAGCGCCGGCTGGTGATCAGCGACCGCCGCTTCGACGAGGTCTCTGACGCGCGCCGCGCCGTCGAGCATCGAGAACTCGGTGTGCTGGTGGAGGTGGACGAATGAGGCCTCGGCATCCGACCTCGTCATTCTGCGCCTCCACAGGACGTCCACACCCGTGTGTGGATAACTACAGGGTTGTCATTCGAACCCCGGCGACTCTACCGCGAGGCGCCGCGCGGTGAAGAGGTCGTTTAGAGGTACGGACCCGGGCGATCTTGTTGTGGCGTCTCCTCGCTCGATCCCGCTGGCAGGCTGCGGCGGCGCATCTCTTCGAGCTGGGACTGCGCAGCGATCTGTTGCGCGAAGAGCGCCGCTTGGATCCCGTGGAACAGCCCTTCCAGCCAGCCGACGAGCTGGGCCTGCGCGATCCGCAGCTCGGCATCGCTCGGCTCTTCGGATTCGAAGGGCAGCGCCAGTCGGTCGAGCTCTTCGACGAGCTCGGGGGAGAGGCCATCGGCGAGCTCGGCGACCGAGCGCTCATAGATCTCCTTCATCCGGGCGCGGCTTGCCGAGTCGAGCGGCGCCTTTTCGACTTCGTCGAGGAGCTGTTTGATCATCGAGCCGATCCGCATCACCTTCGCCGGACGCTCCACCGACTCGTTGTCGTTCGGCTTTTCTCCCGGCTTCCCGAGCGCGGGGGCGCCTTGGGGCGAGGTGACGATGATCAGCGGCTGAGGTTCATCGGGTTGGGTATCGGTCACGTCGCGATTCTCGCGGATGATCCCCAGAGATGGTGCTCCCCCGGTGCCCTTACGGGCACCGGGGGAGGCGCGCGGCGGCGGGATTCTGGGGAGATGCGCCGCTCAGGCGCGCGCGACCTTGCGGAGATCCTCGAGCGAAAGCTCGCCGGTGAAGTCACGTCCGCAGTGCGCGCACTGTGGACCATGGCGCCACGAACGCAGCAACCGCGTCCCGGAAGAGTCCAAGAAGACGACGAACGCCTCGGTGTCGTCTTCGACGACGAGTCGGTCGTAGCCGCGCCAGTCCGTCGCCACATTCGGGGGTTCGAGCGAAGTGCGCAGCACTCGGCAGAACCGGCGATCGACGGTATCGAATAGCCACGTCGAATGACACGACTCGATGACTATGAAGCGCTCGGGATGGCGCGAGGCAAGGTCGAGCTCGACGACTGACCCAACCGTCGTTTTGCGACCGCCACGTCCACGCGCCTCCCGGATCGTGGTGACGAGGCTGCGAGGGAATGACATGGGTTCATCATCGCCGCGTGAAGCGACAACCACGCAGCGTGTGTGTTGCAGTCGCGTGAAAATCTGAGCGATTTACTCGGACTTTCGCAACGCGGTGTCCCCCGGATCCAGGGCCAAGGCGGTCGAGTTGATGCAGTAGCGTTCGCCTGTTGGGCCTGGGCCGTCGGGGAACACGTGGCCCAAGTGGCCGCCGCAGCGTGAGCAGGTGATTTCGGTGCGGACCATCCCGAAGTTGCGATCGGCGGACGTCTCGACGGCGTCGGATGAGACCGGTGCGGTGAAACTCGGCCACCCCGAGCCGGAGTCGAACTGGGTGTCGCTCAGGAAGAGCTCCGCGCCACAGCCGGCACAACGAAAGACGCCGCGATGTCCGGGATGGGTGTATTCGCCGGTGAATGGGACGTCCGTCGCCTTCTTCCGCAACACCTTGAACTGGGCGTCGGAAAGGCGCGCCCGCCATTCGGCGTCGGTGAGCTCGATGCGCTCGGATTCGGTGCTCGCGTGCTCTTCGGTCATGACTGCAAGTTACCGACGGCCACGCTCGAGCAATCGGCGCGGCGCGGCATCGCTGTACGACCAGCCCTAGACGAGCGGCCACGGCAGCCGTGCCTCGTCGTCCGGCTCAGGAAAGTACGGATCCTCGACGACTGCTCGGGCGCGGGCTTGAAGAGCCTGTTGTTCGTCAGCTGTGAGCAGCGCCTCAAGCGATTTTGGAATCGCGTCGACGAGGCCAGCGGCGCCTTTGATGATCGGTTCCGGGATCGCGTCGCCGATGAAGTCCCACATCACTGTTCGGAGCTTCCATTCGGCGTGAAGGGTCAACGCGTTGTCGATCGCCCACAACTTGTCGTGCGCGTCGATGAGGAGATGGCCACCCTTGCGATCGGCGTTGTTGGCAAGCAGGTCGAACGCTGCGACTGCACGCAGTGCGTCGTGGTGCGCGTCCGATTCGCGTAACGAGAAGTAGTGCTGATCGAAACGAGCGTCGATGAAGCGCTGCAGCGATCCTTCACCAAGCGGCGCGTCCTTGCGCACGACCGCGGCTGGGACTGCGTGCAGGCCGATGGCGCGGTCGAGCTCGAAGGCCGCGACCTCCCGCTTGTAGAGCCCCCGCGGGAAGTCCCACAACTCACGCTCCCCCGCGCCCGGCTTGTAAACGGCCCCACCCTCGCGGTCCCCGAGGCACAGTCTCACGAGGAAGATCGCGTTCGAACTCCAGGCGATGCGCCCTTCGACCTCGATCGTCCCGGATCCGAGGAGCGCTAGCCACTCCTCGTCGCTCAGGTCAGTGGGGCGCGATTGCCGTTCGTGCGCGGGCACGTGTGGCCTCTCGGATCGAGCGGATAGCCGCAGAGCGGGCAGGCGGGCCGCCCAGCCTCGACGAGGCGTACTCCCCGGATCGCGAGGGCACCCGCCTGTTCGCGCGTACACGAGATGCGCGCCGTCTCACCGGCTGGCTCGTCCTCGCCGGTCGCCTCCTCGGTGATGATCACGACGCGGTCGTCTTCAGAGTCGTACGCGAGCGCGAGCGTGCCGACGACAAAGTCGGGCTCGTCGAAGCTCTCGACTTCGAGTTCCGGCTCCTCGGGGAGTTGTCCCGGCCGCGGCAGGTCTTCAAGCATCTGGCCGAGGCTCCGCGAGATCGCCGCGACCTGTTGTTTTTCGAGCTTCAAGGTGACGAGGTTCTCGTCTTGTCGCGCCTGTAGGACGAAGAGCCGCTGGCCGACCGGTCCGATCGCTCCAAAGGTGATCCGGGAGGGCGAATCAAGCTCGAACACCGCGCTCATCTCGTCTTCGGGCGGGGGCCTGTTCCTCGATGCGCATTCGCACGCGCCGAGCTGTCGAGGGAGGGCACGCCGACTTGGCCGAGGGAGCCAAAGGTGTTGACGGTGAGCACGTTCGGCGCGCCGGGACCGTAGGCAATCACGGTCGTCGACGCCGGGCGGATCGCGGCGCGATCGAACAGGTCGAAGGGGCTGCCGAGCGCCCGCGCGACGGCGACCTTGATGGGATCGGCGTGACTCACCGCGACGACGACTTCACCAGGGTGTTTTTCCGCCAGTCGTTCGATGACCTCGCCGACCCGGTTTTCGAGCTCACGAAAGGATTCGCCGTTCGGAAAACGGAACCCCGACGGATTCTGCGATATGGCGCGCCACTCGGGTTTTCTCCTCAGCGCTGCGAGCGACATCCCAGTCCAGTCGCCGCAATCGCAGTCCAACAACGCCTCGTCGAGCGTCGGCGCGAGTCCGATGCGCGCCCCGATCTCCTCCGCGGTCTCACGCGTGCGATCGATCGGCGAGCTGTACAGCGCCCGCACCGTCCCGAGCGCCGCCAGGCGCTCGGCGGCGTCTTTCGCCTCGTCGCGGCCGAGCTCCGAAAGATGCAGACCGGGCGCGCGGCCGGGCATCGCCTTGCCCGTCGTCGGCGTCGTGCCATGACGGACAAAACAGATGTAGGTGAACAGTGGGGGTTTGCGAACACCAGGCACGAGCGCCAACCTAATGCCCTGCCTGTCGCACGAATCCCGCGTCCACGCCCCGGCAAGAACCGGTTGTGGCTGCTCGAGCGAGAGATTTCGCAGTGTCGGCGCTGCCCGCGTCTCGTCGCTTGGCGCGAGGAAATCGCGGCCTCTCCACCAGCGTCACATCGCGGAGAGACGTATTGGGCACGTCCGGTCCCCTCATTCGGCGATCCCGGCGCGCGCCTCGTCGTCGTCGGACTCGCGCCGGCGGCGAACGGCGGAAATCGGACCGGGCGAATGTTCACCGGGGACCGATCGGGTGACTTCCTCGTCGCCGCGCTCAATCGGGCAGGTTTTGCCAATCAACCGACGAGCTCGGCGATCGACGACGGTCTCGTGCTGAGCGACTGTTTCGTCACCGCCGCGCTGCGGTGTTGCCCGCCGGACAACCGACCGAGCACAAAAGAGCGCGACAACTGCTTTCCGTATCTGAAGCGCGTCTTTTCGCTCTTGGGCGAAAAGCGCGTCATCCTTTGCCTCGGGTCCTTCGCCTACGACGCCACCATGCGCGCACTCGGTTCCGGACGTCGCGCGCCGAGGCCGAAATTCGCCCACGGGATGGAGGTCTCGCTACGAGAACCGACGAGTGCCGTCACGGTGATCTGCTCGTACCACCCGAGTCAGCGCAACGTCTTCACCGGCTTGCTCACCACAGCGATGTTCGACGCGGTGCTCGCCCGCGCGAAGGCGCTGCTGGCGCGACGCCCGGAGAATCCGGTCAGCCGGCGGTGACCGGGATGCGGCCCGGAGCGAGGTCGGCGGTCTCGGGCCAGTGTCGGCGGCTCACGCGCGAGAGCTTGGCGAGCAACGGCAGCACCGTCTCGTCCTCCGACGCCGGCCGCGCCTCGATCGCCCCGTCGTCGCGCATCTTGCCGAGAAGTTCGGCGCCGCGCTCGGTGCGGACGATCGTGAGCGTCCAGTCGTTGTCAACGCCGATCCCTCCCGCAGAGATGTCGGCGTGCTCGGCCGCGAAGTCGGGGCATTGCTTGCACCCTTCGCGGGTCCAGCCGTGCGCCTCTTTGAGCGGGATTCGGTGCTCGTTGCCGTCGCGTGTCCAGATCAACAGCGCGCCCTTGATGTTCATCTTCACGATCTCTTCTCGCTTCAATCCGTAGCTCGGCTCGAGGAACTCTTCGAAGATCGAGTCGTTGAACGTCTTCGAGCACAAGAGCCCGATCGAGAGCACGAATCGCCGCGCGACCTTGCCCGCTTTGCGCGCCGCCATGACCGCCGGTGCCGAGGCCTGGCAGCTCATCCCGACGAGTGCGATCCGCTCGGCACCGACATCGGTCGCCTCCATGTAGGCGAGCGGGTTCGCTGAGTACGTGTAGCGCGAGCCAGCGGCGCGCAGCACATCGGCGCGGGTGCGAGCGACTCCGGGAACGGCCCTCCACGCCGAGCCGTCGCCCTCGAGGTACGAAACGAGTGCCGCATCGGCGACGTCATGTTCGAGCGCCCAGATCAACATCGCCGAGACAAGACCGCCGTCCTGGCCGACCCCGGCGATCTCGGGGTCCGTCGTCCGGACGAGCAGCGTCTCTTTGGCGACGCCTGAGATCTCCTCGGTCTCTCGGGCGCGACCGAACAGATACGTGTCGATCTCGCTCTCCCAGGAACGAAAGCGCGGGCAGGCGCGCGTGCACAGTGTGCAGCCGCGCTGGCCGTGCGTGCAGTCCTCTCGGCCGCCCTCCTCGTCGACGTGGAAGGGGCGGTACCGGCCGCCTTCCGCGTCGTAGCCCAGGACGTCGTAGGGGCAGGCGACGACGCACGACGCGCAGCCGGTGCACAGTCCCGAGGTCACGACCTCGGTAAAGAGTTCCTTCCACTGCGGCTTTTCAGGTGGCACGGTCCGCCCCCAATGCCTCGAGAACCTTTTGTGCATGACCATCGGCCCGCACGTGGTGCCAGGCGCGCTCGACCCGGCCGTCCGGCCCGACGAGGAACGTCGAACGGATCACGCCGACCGACTTCTTGCCATAGAGGGTCTTTTCACCCCAGGCGCCGTAGCGCTCCATCGTCGCGTGCGACGGGTCAGAGGCGAGGTGGATCTTCAATCCATACTTCGCTCGGAATTTTTGGTGCGAGTCCATCGGATCCGGCGAGATGCCGATCACGTCGACACCCAACGCCGCGTAGTCGTCGAGGAGGTCGCTGAACTGGCACGCCTCCTTCGTGCAGCCCGGCGTGTCATCGGCTGGATAGAAGTAGACGACGACCCGCTTGCCTCGGTAATCGCTCAGCGCGACCTTTCCGCCTTCGTCCGTTGCGAGCGTGAAGGCTGGCGCCTTGTCACCTGATTCGAGTTGTCCCACGCGCTCCCCAGTCCCCGCGACGCGCGCACCCTACTTGGCCTTCCCCGTTCTCGGAGCCGGCTCGAGGCGTCAACGCCGCGCCGACAAGAGGGTGCGGAGGCGTTCGATGCCGACCTCGAGCACCTCGGTCGTCGTTGCGAAGTTCAGCCGGGCATGTCCTTTGCCGGCAGGGCCGAAGTCGGGGCCGGGGAGGAGCGTGACGCCGGCGTGTCTTGAGAAGATGGCGGCCGGGTCGTCGCCGAGCCCCGAGCTGCGGAGATCGAGCCAGGCGAGGTACGTCGCCTGCGGCTTCGCGATCGAGACTCCGGGCACGTCCGAAAACGCCTCGATGAGCCGGTCGCGGTTGCGCTCCAGGTAAGCGAGCACGGCGTCGAGCCAGGGCCCGCCCTCTTCCCAGCCGGTGAGAGCTGCGAGCATGCCCAAGTTGTTGATGCTTCCACGCTGGCGACGCGGGATCGAGGTGATCCGCTCGGCAAGCCGCGGTGAGCCGCAGGCGGCGACCGCACAGCGCAGCCCGGCCAGGTTGAAGGTTTTGCTCGCCGAGGTGAGCGTGACCGTGCGCTGTGCGACGTCGGCACCGAGCGTCGCGATCGGGACGTGGATCGCCCCGGGGTAGACGAGGTCGCCATGGACCTCGTCGGAAACGATGACGAGGTCGAACTCTTCGGCGATCCCGGCGAGTTCGGTGAGCTCTGAGCGGCTGAATACCCGACCCGTCGGGTTGTGCGGGTTGCAGAGCAGCATCATCCGCGGTCGCTCTGTGCGCACGAGGGCGCGCACGGCCTCGACGTCGAAACGGTAGACGCCGTCCACCAGCGCGAGGTCGTGGGCGACCATCCGCCGGCCTGTCTGTTCGTGGGCGACAAAGTACGGCGGGTACGCAGGCGTGAGGTCGAGGATGCCGTCGCCCGGTTCGGTCAAGGTGACGATGGCGAAGTACAGCGCCTGGATGACGTCGGTCGCGACCACGGTGAGATCCGGATCGACCTCGAGGCCGTAGCGCGTTTTCGACCACCTGGCAAAGGCGCCGATCAAGCGTTCTTCCAAGGATGGGCGCGGATAGCCGAGGTCGCTCTGCGCGATCACCTGTTCGAGGGCGCGACGAATCGGCGGGGCGATCGGGAAGTCCATGTCGGCGACCCACAGTGGGATCTTCTCGGGCGCGTCGCGCGCCCACTTCTCGCATTGACGTGACTGATAGTCGCCGAGGCGGAATTGCTCGAGATCGAGTTCGTCGCTCACTCGACGCCGCGTCCTTTCTCTCCGGTCCGCTGTCCTACCAGGAACGGCCTACCACGAGGTGGCGATGTACTTCGTCTCGAGGTACTCGTTCATCCCCTCATGGCCGCCCTCGCGGCCGAGGCCGGACTGCTTGACGCCACCGAAGGGCGCCGAGGGATCCGAGACGAGGCCGCGGTTCAGCCCGACCATCCCCGTCTCGAGCGCCTCGGAGACCCGCAGGCCCCTGGCGAGGTCGCCCGAGTAGACGTAGGAGACGAGCCCGAAAATCGTGTCGTTGGCGAGTTCGATCGCCTCTTTCTCGGAGTGGAAGGTGACGACCGGCGCGACGGGGCCGAAGATCTCGGTGCGCAGGATCGACGATCCCGGCGACACGCGGTCGAGCACGGTCGCCGGATAGAAGTAGCCGGGGCCGGGCGGAAGTGAACCGCCGGTCGTCGCGTGCGCGCCGGCGACGAGGGCGTCATCGACGAGCGCGGCGACCTTGTCGCGGGTGTCGGCGTTGACGAGGGGACCGAGTTGTACGCCCTCCTCGAGTCCGTGCCCCATCCGCAGCGACGACATCTGGGCCGTCAGACGGTTGACGAACTCGTCGGCGATCGGCGCCTCGACGTAGAAGCGATTGGCGGCCGTGCAGGCCTCGCCGCCGTTGCGCATCTTTGCGAGCATCGCCCCCGTGACCGCTTCGTCGAGGTTGGCGTCAGCGAGGATCACGAAGGGCGCGTTGCCGCCGAGCTCCATCGAGGCCGAGACCACCCGCGCCGAGGCCTTCTCGAGCAGCATCCGGCCGACCTCGGTCGATCCGGTGAAAGACAGCTTGCGGACGCGATCGTCGGCGAGCGCCGCGTCGGCGATTGCCCCAGGGTGCGAGGACGGCACGACGTTTACGACGCCCGGTGGCACGCCCGCCTCGACGAGGATCGCCGCGATGGCGAGCGCCGAGAGCGGCGTCTCCTTCGCCGGCTTGCAGACGACGGTCGTTCCCGCCGCGAGCGCGGGGGCGATCTTTCGCGTCAGCATCGCCGCGGGGAAGTTCCACGGCGTGATGAGCAGCGCCACGCCGACCGGCTGGCGGAGCACGAGGATGCGGTTCGTCCCGGCCGGCGCGGTAACGATCTCGCCGACGTTGCGCACCGCCTCTTCGGAAAACCATCTGAAGAACTCCGCCGCGTACGTGATCTCGGCGCGCGCGTCAGGGAGCGCCTTGCCGTTCTCCCGCACCATCAGACGAGCGAGATCGTCGCTGCGCTCGACCATCAGCTCGAAGGCGTGCCGCAGAATCTCGCCGCGGCGGCGCGGCGGGGTCGCCGTCCATGCGCCGAGGGCGCCGTGCGCCGCGGCGACCGCCTCGAGCACGTCGGACGCCGACCCGTCGGCGACCGTCTCGATGACGTCCTCGGTCGCCGGGTCGAGCACCTCGAACCGGTTCGATCCGCTCGCCGCGCGCCAACCACCGCCGATGTAACAGTCGGTGTGCAGCGGGCCCGCGATCGTCGTCACGGATTTCCAAGATAGGTCGCGATCGCCCCGCAAGCCGATTCGCCGATCGACGCGCGCGACGTCGTCGCGTTGGGCTACGTATGGTCGAGCAGCACGCGCGACGAGCTCGCGCCTGAGACCGAAAGGATGACCCTCGTGGCCCAAGAAGGCCGCGCCCACGAGAACCGCGTCCGGGCCGAGTCCTTCGGCGCTCGAGCCGACGCGTACGACAGGTACCGGCCGACCTATCCCGAGCAGATGATCGACGATCTCTGCGCCGGCGGCCAGCCCCGGGTCCTCGACGTCGGCTGCGGGACGGGGAAGGCGGCGCGGCTGTTCGTCGCGCGTGGCTGTGAAGTGCTCGGAATCGAGATCGACGAGCGCATGGCGGAGAAGGCACGAAGCCACGGCGTCTGCGTCGAGGTCGCGCCGTTCGAGTCGTGGGCGGCAGACGGCCGCACGTTCGATCTTGTGACCTCTGGTCAGGCCTGGCATTGGCTCAACCCCGAAGTCGCGTCGCAGAAAGCCGCCGACGTCCTCGTCCGAGATGGCCGCATCGCCGTCTTCTGGAACCACAACCATCCCCACGATCCGGAGCTCGAAAAGGCGCTACAGACGGCCGCGGCAGGGCGCGCCGGCGATCACTTCGAAAGGCCGAAGGACTGGCGCGAGCACCACGATGTTTCTGAGCACGCGGAAGCGATCGAGAAGTCAGGGCGGTTCGCGCCTTGCGAGATCCACTCCTACTCCTGGCAGTGGCTACTCACGAAGGAGCACTGGCTCGCGATGTGGCTCACGTGGAGCGAGATCGCCGTCATGGAAGAACAGGAGCGGTCGGAGCTGATCTCGGATATATCGACTGTTCTCGAGCACTACGGCGACGAGATCCTCTTCGACTACGGGACCGAATGCATCACGTCGCGGAGAATCCGCTGACGCTCATCGCGCATCGATCGGAATGTGGCGCGATCGCGCGCCAAAAAAACGCACTCGCAGCCTCCGTATCGACATAGAACCGACCGCCAGATCGGCGGTCATCGTGTGTATGGCGAGGGTTACGACGCCGCTCGGAAGGTCCGTCGGTATGCGCTCGGCGCAGTTCCCGCGGCGCGCTGGAACTGCATCCGTAGGTTCGTCGCCGAACCGAAACCGCTCGTCCAGGCGACGGCATCGATCGATAGATCCGTCGTCTCGAGCAGGCGTTGTGCAAGGACGATCCGCTGCGAGGTGAGCCACTGATGTGGCGTCGTCCCAGTGACGTCGCGGAATTTGCGAGCGAAGGTCCGCGGGCTCATCGTCGCACGACGCGCGAGCAGATCGACCGAAAGGTCCTCATCGAGATGGTCCACGGCCCACGACAGCACATCGGAGAAGGGGTCCCCTTCGTAGGAGATCGGGACCGGATGCGAGACGAACTGTGCCTGACCGCCATCGCGGTGCGGTGGGACCACCATCAACCGAGCGATGACGTTCGCGACCTCCGCACCAAAGTCCTTCCGCACGATGTGCAGACACAGGTCGATGGAAGCGGCGCTACCCGCGGACGTCAGGATGTTGCCGCTGTCGATGTACAAGACGCCGGGATTCACCGACACCTCGGGATACTCCTCGGCGAGGCGCGCGGCATGGTCCCAATGGGTGGTCGCCTCACGACCATTGAGCAGCCCGGCTCGTGCGAGAGTGAACGCGCCGGTACACAACGACGCGATGCGCGCCCCACGCGCATGCGCGCGTCGTAACGCCGTCGCGACTTCATCGGGCAGGTGATTCTGAAGCGACGAGGGCGGAACGATGATCGTGTGCGCCTCGCGTAACACGGATAGGTCGCTATCAGCGCCAACCTCGACTCCCGGGACGTCGGTCGACACTCGCGTCGCGCCCGCCGACGCGATGGAAAGCCGATACCAAGCGACGCCGAGATCCGAAAGGCCGTCTGCGTCACCGAACACCTCGCAGGCAGAGGAGAACTCGAAAACGCTGAGTCGGTCGGCGACGAGAACGACCAGGAGCGGGCGACGCTTGGCAGGCATACCGATAATCATAAGTATTATGCCACCTTTATTCTGCCACCTTGAAGGGTCCTGACCAGTCAGCTCAGCCGATCCGACCACCCGATCCATCGTCCGACCGGGTCGGCGCACGAACCACTCGCGAGCGACTCGCCCCATGCGATCATCCGCGTTCCAATGGCGGTGCGAAACCGTCGCCGCGGCCGCCGATGACGAGGGTTTCTCTCCAGCAGAACCCGCCGCCTTTTCTCGTGCAGCGCCCGAAGCTCCAGGGTCTGGCGCTCGATGTCACGTCCAAAGAGCGAGGGATTGATCATCACTTCGACCACCTTTCCGATTGAGCCATTCCTCGGTGTTTATGGTGCTCCTGATGAGCGGGCCTGACGAGTGGCAGATATGCCATTACCCGTAAGTTTTCAGTCACTCTCGGCACCCCGATCTGACATCCCGAGTCGCCCAGCCATCATTGAGAACCCGCCGCAAAGACCGCCGTTGCATCCGGGATGCCCACGAGTCGGATCTCGAGCGCGGCGAGGCGCACCTCATACGATGAGGGGCCGCGCGCCTCGCCGAGATTTGCGCAGAAACGCGTGTCCGCCAGCCCCCGTAGCTCAGAGGAGAGAGCAGCGGTTTCCTAAACCGCGTGTCGCAGGTTCGAGTCCTGCCGGGGGCGCAGCACAAAGCCACTTTCTGAAATTAAGTGGCGGGAATACTGGCTATTCGGGCTACTTCATGGCTACATGTCCAACACCATGAATGGCCAACTGAAAGAAATCTCGCCAGGAACGTGGCGTCTTCGCGTCTACATCGGGCGAAACAACAAGGGCATGCCGGTGATGCGGTCGAAGACGATCCACGCTCCTGGCAAGCCAAGACCAGGCGCAGGCAGGCGGATCGCCCAGCGGGAACTCGCCAAGATGGTCGCCGAGGTCGCTAGAGGCAACACCGCTACTGGAGCCGAAACACTCGGACAGTTGCTCGACTCATTCGTAGAGCACCTCGAATCGCTCGGTCGATCACCTACGACACTGCGGGAGTACCGCCGCTTCGCCACGAAGGTGGTCTCAGCTGAACTACGCGGACTGAAGCTCTCGAAGCTGACGGCCCGGGATCTTGACCGCTTCTACGGCACACTCCGAGACAACGGTCTCAAGCCGATATCTGTGCGCCATATCCACGCGTTTATCGCCGCCGCACTCCACCAAGGCGAACGATGGGGCATGGTCGACCGCAGCGTGGCACGACACGCGACCCCTCCCCCAGTGAACCCGACAGAAGTCCATGCTCCCGAACCAGAGGAAGTTCAGCGGATCATCAAGGTCGCCGAAGAAATCGAACCGGGACTTGCGGCGCTGCTCATCACTGCAGCGCTGACCGGTGCTCGCAGAGGCGAGCTGTGCGCCTTGCGGTGGAACGACATCGACTGGGAAGCAGGCACCCTTCGCATTGCGCGGTCCGTGTACGAACTCGAAGGCGGTGGTTGGTCCGAGAAGCCGACGAAGACCCACCAGGTCCGTCGCATAGGACTTGACGAAGTCGGACTTGCAGTGTTGCGGCTGCACCGAGCTTCGGTCGACTCCCTCGCAGCTGAACTGGGCGTGCCATTAGCGCCGGACGGATTCGTCTTCTCGAGATCACCTTCAGGACTCGAGCCGATCCGACCAGGGGTCGTGACCAACTTCACCACGCGCGTTGCAAAGCAAGCGGGCGTCGACACGCACCTCCACGCTCTGCGGCACTTCTCGGCTACGCAGGCGATGGCAGCTGGATTCGACCCTGTGACAGTCAGCGCTCGCCTCGGACATCGCGACCCTTCGATCACCCTCCGTGTGTACTCGCATGCCGTTGAGCGACGAGATCGAGAACTCGCCACGAGCCTCGGGAAGGTGCTCGCGCTCCCGGCGACGTAGCGCCAGTACGGCTTCGGGCGATGATCGGGGTATCACTGACCGGCACTTTGTGGATAGTTGCGAAGAGCAAAAATGCTCACCTGTAGCGTGCTGACATGGACGCTTGGCGAGAACAATGGGATCGTGTAGGCCGATGGTTCAAACGCTTTGAAACACTGACCAATGGACGTGTCCTCGACGTTACTGACTCAAACTTCTGTCGAGACGACGTTTACGCCTTCTTCCAGAACTGCTACCACCTAAAGGACTGGCTCAAATCGGATCATGCAGTCAAATCCCAAGTGTCAGATGTCGAAACGTGGATCAAAAATTCGACATTCGTGCCGCTATGCCACGACCTCTGCAACGGCTCAAAGCATCTTGTTCCAACCCACCCCCGTCGCAAAGCTGACCTTGGCAATCAACAGGTGTTTGTCAATCTCAGTGCTCACCTCGGCCCAGCGAACAGCACTCCGCCATCGAAGTCACCGGACACGATCTCAGCTCAGTACGAGATCAAATCTGGGGGAAGCGTGGTTGGCGACGCCTTCGCCATTGCGAAGAATTGCGTGGATGAGTGGACCGCCTATTTGACCGGCAAACGCCTGCTTTAAACCAGACCGGATGAGACTGATCGCCCCAGAACGCCGGGACAGCGACGCGCCGAATCGGGACTCGCTGCCGGTCTCCAGCCGACCCGAGTTTGCCGCTCAGGGTGCGACACTTATGAGCCCGAATATTCACCGCGCGTCGGCGCTCTGGGCGGGCCGAAGCGCGACAAAGTCATCGACGTCGGCAAGCTTGAGGATCCATCGCGCTGGAATCGGGACGAGGTGGCGGCTCGGGTCGCGAAAGCGTTCTGGTTCGGCTAGCTCAATCGTGCGTCGCCGAGTTCGGATGGCACATCCGCCCGCTGCAAGAACGTTCTTCACCCACTCACTCTCGCCATAGGTCAGCGCGAAGACGTAACGCCCCTGGGCCCTGAAGACGTTGACAGGAGTCTCGTACAGACGGCCGGAACGACGGCCAACGTGCTCGAGTAGAGCGAAGCCAGGTGCCCAGCTGGCGAAGTGGCGCGTGAGATGGTTCGTGAAGCGCCGGTTGAACCTCGCCATCCGCCGGGAAAGGGGCATCGAATCCGACCTCCGGTCGTCACATAGTGCCCGGATCGGGGTGCCTTCTTTCGCAGTGGAGGCGGGCAGCCGCGCACCCCCAGCAGATCGACGGTTCGGGAATCCAACACGCGTCCCATAATGCGAGTCGTGATGCGCTGCGACTGACCCCGAACGCCGGATGCAACCTAGCTACGAACCTCCGACGCGTGAGGTGAGGGCGCAGTTACCCAGATCGGCAACGCTCGGGGTGTCACCGACCGGCACTTCGATGTCACTCTCGGCGACCCTTGCAGAGGCGTGTTATGTGGCACCCTCGCGCAACGTCAGATTGATCGCGCTGTGCCGAGCGCTAGGTCGAATCCGTCCTCAGCACTGAGCCTCATACCCTCGGCGTAGGCGCGCTCGAACTCCGCATCACCGAGGCGTGCACGCACCTCGGTGATGCTGATCTCTCGATTGTGCGCCTCGTGTACTTCTGCACCCAGCTGGTCCATGAATGCCTGCGCGACACCGTGCAGCAGGGCGGCCCGGTGCCAGTCGCCCGAGTCAACTGCGAGATAGGCGAGCCAAAGGTCCGCGGAGGCAATCCCGGAACGGTCTCCGGCTCGCCGACTGATGCGCAACCCATCCTGGAACTTGGATCGAGCACCGTCGCGGTCGCCCTCTTCACGCAGCACTCGGCCCAGGTTGAGGATCGGCTGATAGTGGTTTACGTACCCGATCGCATCACTGACTCGAACCGCCTCTTCAAGGTGTGATCGCGCAGCAGGGATGTTTCCCACCTGCAGCGCGAAGACACCAGCATTGTTCTCTATATGTGCGATGCAGAACTGATCGCCTGAGCGATCGGCGCACGAGATGGCCTCGGTGAACATCTCTTCGGTGCGGGCTCGGTCGTCGATCCTGCTGCTGCAGAGGAGGAACATCCTCAGGCTGTTGGCCAACAAGACCTCGTCGCCGAGCACCCTGGCGCGCTCGACAGCCTCTTTCCCGAATGGAAACCCTCTCTCAGGGTCGCCGGCGAAGTAACACTTCGAGCAGAGATAACTGAGCGACCAGATGAGTAATCGGTCGTCATCGAGCTGGCGGGCGATCTCGACCGCCCGTTCGCCGGCCAACAGTGCCTTTCTGATATCGCTGGAGAGAAACGCGACGGTGGTCAGGGCCGCGGCGAACAGCTTGCGGTCCACTTGGGCTTCCGGACGTTCGAGCACGGACGTGAGCAGCCTGACCGCTTCCTCGTTTCGCTCACGCACCCGCCAATAGCGCTGCAGCGCCACGCCGAAGCGGAGCACCCGCTCGGTCCCGTCGCGTTCGGCGGTCGCGTGCTCCAGCGCGCGTTGGAGGTTCGCCTGGTCGGCGTCGAGCCGTGCGAACCACCGGCCCTGTTCGGGTCCGAAGAGGTGCGGTGCGGCGAGTTCGGCAAGCGATAGGTAGTACGAGGCGTGTGCCGCGCCGACGGCGGCCGCCTCGACCTCGTCCGATTCGACGAGGCGTTCGGCTGCGAACTGTCGGATCGTTTCGAGGAGCCGGTAGCGGGCCCTTCCTCCGCTCGGCTCTGTGACGACGAGGCTCTTGTCGACGAGTGACCCCAGCAAGTCGTCGACGTCGATCTCCTCGATGTCTTGCAGGCAACAGACCTCCTCGGCGGCCTCCAAGTCAAAGCTCTCGGCAAACACCGAAAGGCGACGAAGGAGGGACCGCTCGGGGCCGTTGAGAAGCGAATAGGACCACTCGACCGTTGCCCGCAGGGTTTGTTGGCGCGGCATTGCGCTTCGGCTGCCCCCAGTCAACAGGCGAAAGCGCTGGTCGAGTCGGTCGTTGAGGCTTTCGAGTGACATCGACCGCAACCGGGCGGAGGCGAGCTCGATGGCGAGCGGCATCCCGTCCAGTCGCCGACAGATCGAGACGACGAGCGGGCCGGTCTCTTCGTCGAGGATGCACTCGGCGCCTTGTGTCCTCGCCCGATCGACGAAGAGCGCGACCGCGTCCGACTCCCCAGTCGCGAAGGTGTCGCCGTCGTCGGGATCGGGGAGCGAAAGCGAAGGCACGCGGTAGATGGTCTCGCCGCCAATGCCAAGCGGTTCACGGCTCGTCGCCATCAGGTGGACTCTTGGGCACCTCGCCAAGATGGCGTTGGCGACTTCTGCGCACGCCCCGATCAGGTGCTCGCAGTTGTCGAGCACGATCAGCACGTATTGGAGCTCGAGGGCGTCGACCAGGGTATCGAGCACCGGCCGACCCGCTCGGCTCGTGATTCCGAGCACCTCGCTGATCGCCGACGGGACGGCACCTTGTTCTGAGACCGAGGCGAGCTCGACGAGCCAGACCCCGTCGCCGGACCCGTCCAACAGTTCCGCCGCCACCTGCAGACCGAGCCGGGTCTTGCCGCATCCCCCGGCCCCGGTGAGGGTGATGAGCCGAGCGGACTCGACGAGACGCCGGACCTCGGCCACTTCGACATCCCGCCCGACGAAGCTCGCCGGCTGCGCAGGCAGGTTGTTTGGCAGCGCCGGGTTGTCGAGCGAGCGCAGCGGCGGGAAATCGACCTCGAGCCCTTCGCCTTCGAGCTGGAAGATCTGCTCTGGGCGGCCGAGGTCCTTCAGGCGGTGGAGACCGAGATCACGGAGGGACCCGCCCGAAGGGAGGTTGTCGCGCAGGAGGGCGGCCGCGGCTGCCGAGCAAAGGATCTGGCCACCGTGACCGACGGCCGCCACGCGGGCGGCGCGATGAACCTCGAGGCCGACGAGCCCAGTCGTCGTCTCTTCGACCTCGCCCGAGTGAATGCCCATCCGCACGCACACCTGCTCGCCTCCTGGCCACGGGTGGGATGAAAGCGCCCGCTGCAGCTCGACGGCGGCCGCGACACACGCGCTCGGCGAGGTGAACACCGCGAAGAAACTGTCTCCTTGCGTGCTGACCTCCTTGCCGTCGTGTGCGGCGAGACAGGACCGAATGAGGGAGTGGTGCTTGGCGAGGACAGTGACGTAGACGTCGTGTCCGAGATGCTGCAGCAGCTCCGTCGAGCCCTCGATGTCGGTGAAGAGGAAGGTGAGCGTCTCCGTGGGCAAAGCGTAAGAGGTGGAATAGACCGCTGCTATCGGCGGTAGCTCGGCGGACACGTGCTCGGCGAGGTGTCCCATACCGACGCCGGCGAGTGTTGAGTCGGGTGCCCCATACCGCCGGGAGTGGGTCGCACTACTTATATGCGACCGATCGGCACTTTGTGGATGCCCCCGCCAGGTGTGGCAGGCGCTCAGCGGTCGCTCAAGAGGGAGGAGCGACCGTCGCCAGGTCGGCGAACACGGCGATGCTGCCCGCGTCGGTCCGCAGCATCTCCGGTGCTGAGCTGGGGACCGGGCGACCGTCCCACCCGCGCAGGTAGACGCCCGGGGCGGTCTTGGCGTGGGTTTGAATCAGCTGGGCGATGGCCACGGCGAACCGATACCAGCGCGCGTTGTGGTCGTGCGCGTAAAGCGTCAACAGCCCGCGCACCAACACGGAGTCGTACTGCGGTCCGTCGGAGAATGGGGCCAGCCACACGATTTCGGCAGCCGCCAGCTTCTCTGTGGCCTTGCACCACGACTGGTTGCCGGTTGCTTCGCAGAGCGTAGTTATCGCCGCCAGCATCGCCCCTTCGCCGTCGTGGGGCATGGCCACCATCGTCGGCTTGCTGTTGCTTGGTTGATGATGCCTCCCGAGCCGCTTTGAGATGACCCTTCCCTGCTTGCAGCCACCGGGTCCCGGCGGGCATTTACCGACGAAGTTTCGCGTCGGTGTCGTCGGCTCTTGCGGTGTCTTCGGTTCGATCAGGTACGGGTACGGCGTGCTCGCGGTTCGGAGGTACACCCCGTGCACCTGCAGCAGGTGCTTGTTCGCCCATCCGATGTACTTGTCGGCGGCGTTCAGGTAGGTCGCCTCGCCGGTCGCTTGGTATAGGCGCGCAGCAAGGTCCGCCGCGGCGGCTAGCGCTTCGCCCGATCGCAATGGGTGCGCCGTGTTCCACCACATCCCGCCTCCCTGCCGCGCGTCCCAGCCGTCGGCAGCGATGAAGGTGAACGCTCGCTCGGCGTCAGACAGGTATCGGGGGGTCCCGGTCGCCTTGTATGCGTCGAGGAAGGCCAGACCGATCCAGCCGTTGTCGTCAAACCACGTCGTCTCTTGCGCGCTGCCGTCTCCCGGATAAGGGGCGTAGCCCGGGACTGGCTTTAGATAACGGTTCCAGTACCGCTCGGAGCCGTTCGCGAACGACGTGACGGCAGCCAAATTCCGAGGCGTCGGCTGAGCGATCGCGATCTCGTCGAGCGCCTCGAATAAACCGTTCGTGTCCCACAGCGTCGCGAGGGGCCGCCGCTGGTGATCGTCGAGGACGGCAACGTACCAGCCGAGCTTGCTGTCCCACCACCGTGACGTCTGCGCAACCCCTTGCCGGGCCAACGCCAGGTAGTGAGCCTGCGTCGGGGAAGGCGGCGCAGGCGTCGACCACGGAGAGATCGCGGCTGTGATTCCCGCGCCCAGCGCCATCAGGGCCACAAGGCCGGCGACGACTCGGGCGGGTATCCGGCGCGTCAGTCTGGGCAAGTGTGGATGCTCCTCTCAGAGACCATGATCGTCTCCGATTCGGTGTCCGGGTTAGCGGGTCAGGCACCAAGCGCCCCTGACCGCGGAACTAGGCGACCCCGCGTTTCATGAGTTGAGCAACCAGATCGGGAACTAGCCGCGAGCCTCGGGAAGGCGTTGGCGCAAAGCAGAATCGCATTCGTGTTCAGCACAATTGATGAGGTCGCCGAGTACAACTCTTGAAACGATTGGTGCGTCACCCGAAGACGCGAACGCGATCGGTGGTAACACATACACCCACGCACACGCCGGAACCTCGATCCTCGGAGCGCACGCAAATGAGCGCAACGGCCGTTCTTCGCACTCATCTAACCGATGCCACACATGGACACAGACAGGGCCGACCCTGCTGCACCTCCCCAAGTCCGCCACTAGGAACGAGCGTGTTTCTCGTGAAGATGTCGGCAACCGCGCTGTGTCGCGTTTGGTGGCTATCGGACGTCCCGATCAACAGCGGGTCCTCGGCGGTTTCCCGCACCCATCCCCTGCCAACCCGAACATGAGACTTTCTTTCGAGGCAAATAAAGTCGAACTAACAGAACGAGTCGCCGCGTGGTCGGCGACGCATCCCATCTGAGCGAACACTGTCCCAGATCGCCTGTGTCCTCAACTGGTGATCGCAACATCACCCTGATTGGCGAACATTGATGTCGTCGATCAGGAGGTGTCGAGGTGGGCAAGCGATTCACCGACGCCGAGAGGCAAACCATCTGGGACATGCGCGAGGCGGGCGTGCCGGTGAAGCGCATTGCCCGTCATCTCGGCCGCCAGAATGTCTCGCTTCGCAAGTTCATCGCCGATGCCGGCGGAAGGCGGCCGACCCCGAGGGAACGTTCTGAGCTCCGACTCTCCTTAGAAGAACGAGAAGAGATCTCGCGCGGACTGGCTGCCGGCCATTCGGTCCGTTCCATTGCGCAAGGTCTTTGTCGGGCACCGTCAACGGTCTGCCGCGAGGTGAATGGCAACGGCGGGAGATCGAGATATCGAGCGCTCGTGGCAGACAGAGGAGCGTGCCGGCGGGCGCTGCGCCCCAAGCGGGCAAAGCTCGCTCAGTGCCGTCGACTCCGGGGAGCTGTCGAACGAAAGCTCGAGGCCAGGTGGTCGCCCCAGCAGATCTCCGCGTGGTTGGCTCTTTCCTATCCGAATGACCCGGAGATGCAGGTGTCCCACGAGACGATCTATCAGTCGCTGTTCGTCCAAAGTCGCGGGGCACTGAGAAAAGAGCTGCATACGTGCCTGCGGACCGGTCGGGCGATGCGCCGGGCCAAGGCCTATACAAAAGGTGGAGTCGGTCAGGGAAAGATCCGCAACATGGTGATGATCTCCGAGCGACCGGCGGAGGTTGCCGATCGGGCGGTGCCCGGGCACTGGGAAGGCGACCTGATCTTCGGCAAGAAGATGACTTCGATCGGCACGCTCGTCGAACGTCACAGCCGCTATGTGATGTTGCTGAAGCTCCCGAACGGGCATCGAGCCGAAGAGGTGAGAAAGGTCATGGCCAAGCGAATTCTCACCTTGCCCGTCCAGCTGCGCCGTTCGATCACCTGGGATCAGGGTTGCGAGATGTCCGAGCACGCGCAGTTCACGATCGACACCGGTGTCCAGATTTACTTCTGTGACCCGAAGAGCCCCTGGCAACGCGGGAGCAATAAAAACACGAACGGACTGCTTCGTCAGTACTTGCCGAGGTCCTCTGATCTCTCCCAGTGCACCCAGCGGGAGCTCGACGCCATCGCTCGTTCGCTCAACACCAGACCTCGACAGACACTCGGATGGATGACACCATCTCAGGCATTCGCCAACGCCGTTGCGTTGACCTCTTGAGGGCGCGCCGGGTAAGTGTCAGCGGTCGCGGAGTTTCGATCGGTACTGGAAACGCTGTTACCCGTCTTCGGGGCCAAATGGCGCAGGCTCGTTCCCTGCCGTTCCGCCAACCCAACCTCTCCTGGCCATCATTCGAGCAACCGCGATCGTTGGTGCGAAACCGCCGGGACCAGAGATCGGCGGCTCTGCGTCGGGCTCTTCTGAGCCTCCGAGCAATGAGCGAGTGAGAACAGCGCGATCTTCGAGCAGATCAGAAGCGGCAGCCGCAAGCATCTCCCCGGTGACTCGAAGTTGACCCTCCGCTTGTAATTCCGCGGCGTGGAGGGCTGCTCGGCGAACCACTTCTCGAAGGTAGGTGGCTGTTCGCCCTTCTGTAGCAGCGATTGCCCCGGCGAGATCTGGGTCGGTGAGCTCGCCCACGCCGAGCCCAGCCCCGTAGAGCTGAAAGAGCCTCTTTCGTCCCGCCTCGTCGGGTGGGGCGATCTCCACGGCGGCGTCGACTCGCCCGGGTCGCTCCGCCAATGCCCTTTCCAAAATGTCAACCCTGTTCGTCGTGAGGAGGAAAGTCACGTCGACGTCGTCGCCGAGCCCGTCGATTTGATTGAGCACTTCGAAGAGAAGCGGATTGGCACCCATCGGGCTAAAGGACCGGTCGGCGGCGATCAAGTCGATGTCTTCGAGAATGACGAGAGAGGGCTGTATCAACCGCGCCAGTCCACATGCCTGACCGATCATGCGCAACGACTGGCCGGACAACACGAACGCGGTTACTGAACGAAGATGCGACAAGAGGTACCGCACGGTATGGGTCTTGCCAGTCCCGGCCGGACCGTAGAGCAGGACACCGCGCTTGAGATGTTGTCCGGCCGCCTTCAGGCGCTCACCGTGGACGGCGATCCCGATTACGTGACGCTCGATCTGGGCGAGAGTGGCGTCAGGAAGCACCAGTTGATCGCGCTCGAGATCGGGGCGTCGAACGAAGCGCAAACCGCCGTACTGGTTTCCCTCTCCGGGCCCCAGGGCGAGCACATGGCCCCGGAGCACGCTGTGCTCGACGGCGAGCCGTCGCAACTCAGAAAGGACCTCGCGCCCGTAGTCACGATCGCTGGTGACGAGTTCGAGCATCGCCACCTCTTGCATCGGCCCGTGGGGATCGGCACCGCGAAGCAGGGCGGCAGCAGCCCGATCAGCGTCGCGCAATAAGAAGAGGCCGAATCGGACGCAGCTTCGCGTCGAGTCCGGGGAATCAGCGAGATCGACGTAATCGACCGGCCCGATTCCTACTCCGTGGGCGTAACCAGCCAACAGCTCGCTGAGCGGATGAAATCGCCGTTGTTCTCCTGTGATGCCAACAATTTCCGAGGTCCGATTGCTCTTCGCCTCCCTCCAGGACTCGAGCGCGACTTGGACGTCGACAAGTTGGTAGGGAGGAAACTCCTGGCTGACAACGGGAAGCTGCCGGGGATCGGACCCGAGGTGCGCGTGCAAACGATCGACCAAGTCATTTGCGGCGTTTTCCTCAGCGAAGTGGTGCAGTTCGCTGAATACCTTCGCCAGGTTCCTCGCGAGCTCGCGAATTTCATCGCTATCTGTTTCATCCATTGTCTGCGAGCGTACGCGAGACAAACTCGAGTCTCCTCGGTCCAGCTCGCGGTTCGCCTGCCGACAGTGGGGCCAATGACCCTGTGTCGAGCGCCGAACCTTCTCTACGCCATGCCCGATTTTTGAAGATCACCAAGTGTCCCAATAACTCCGGACGATCTCGGGGCTGCCCTATCACCTACCAATGACAATGCCCCAGAGGGTCCACCGCGTGTTCGTTGGTTCTCAATAGTTTCGGGAGCGCTAGGAGTTCAGCCTGACTTGAAGTGATGACGACCCCGGTCGTCGTCGGTTGAGCTTCCAGGCGCACATTGAAAACGGCACGTCCCGTTCCGAAGTAAGGGTGATGGCCCGTCTTGCTACGAACAAGCCGGACCACCCGTCACTCCGATCCGGGACGGCCGTGCCACCCCTTATCCCGCTTAAGGAAAAAGAAGGGATGGCAATGACAATGCTAGAAGCAGCGCGTCGCATCACCGGTGGCGTCGACACTCATCTCGACGTGCATGTCGCCGCGGCATTGGACCCACTCGGTGCTCTCCTCGGAACGAAGCCGTTCGACGTGAGTCCCGCCGGATACAAGGCGTTGTTCGCATGGCTCGAAAGTTTCGGCAGGGTCGGCAAGGTCGGTGTCGAAGGAACCGGTTCTTACGGTGCCGAGCTCGCACGGTTCTTGTGCCGGCAAGGCGTTGACGTCATCGAGGTCGACCGACCGAACCGAGCCGAACGACGTCGATCAGGAAAGTCCGATCCCCTCGACGCGATCGAAGCCGCTCGCGCTGCACTCAGTGGTCGAGCAAAGAGCATCTCGAAGTCAAAAGACGGCACGATCGAGGCGATCCGGGTCCTCGTCGTCGCCAAACGCTCTGCCCGCCAGGCGCGGGTCAAAGCCCTCACCCAGGTTCGCCACTTGGTGATCACTGCTCCTGAGGAGCTTCATCGCAGGCTAAAGGGGGTGACGGTCGTCTCTTTGGTCGCAGAAGGAGCAAAGCTTCGCCCGACGAGGTCGAGTGATCCCGTAGTTGCTGCGACGAAGGCCTCCATCTCTTCATTGGCGCACAGGATCGAGGCACTCGAGCGTGAGCTCGCCGCGCTCGACGAGATGATCAACGCGCTTCTCGCTGTGACCGCACCCGAGTTGCTCGGCTTGTTCGGGGTCGGCCCCGACACCGCCGCTGCGTTATTGGTGAGCGCCGGTGACAACCCCGAGCGGCTCCACTCAGAAGCCGCGTTCGCGCATCTGTGCGGAGTGGCGCCGATCCCGGCGTCATCGGGAAAGGGCACCAGACGCTACAGACTCGACCGCGGTGGTGATCGTCAAGCGAACAGCGCGCTGTGGCGCATCGTCATGGTGCGCATCGCCCACGACCCGAAGACGACGGCTTACTACGAGCGCCGCTTGAAAGAGGGACGAACCAAGCCCGAGGTCATCCGCATCTTGAAGCGCTACGTCGCCCGCGAGGTCTATCGCCACCTTCCTCGCGGCTGAGTCCGCGGCCGTGGGTCTGGCTCACCCCTAACCTGTCGCCCTCGCGGGCTGACTTTCCGGCGACTCGCCGACCCACGGCCGGGCACCCCTTCGAAAACACGTGGCTTAATAAGAGCGTGCCCTCCAGCACGGAGTGGCTCTTCATTGGTCTGCCCGTTGTTTTCATTCCCAATCGCGCTTCGGAACTTGACAACTGATAAGAGCGTCGCCGGGTTAGCAACAACAAGATGCAGGCGTGTGGACATGTCCCATCGAAATCGGACACTCTGGCGGGATGACTATGGAGGTTCTCTTCGCCAGTGTTCCTGTAGCGGACCTTCACACGGCAATCGGATGGTATGACCGACTATTCGGGCGCGCCGCTGACATCGTCCCCAACGAGACTGAGGTCATGTGGTGCGTGGCCGGAAACGGCTGGCTTTATGTGACGGCCTAGCCAACGAATCGCTCTTGGGCGGCCATGCGCCTTAGCGATTAGGAGATGTTTACGACGCCTGTCGTCGTCCCGGTCATCCCGTCCGCGCTGAACGAGGCGTTCACCCCAGCTGGCCCCGATCCCCACGGACCCGACACCTGGAATACGACATAGCCGAGCCCGTTCGACTCACAGGTCGCCGCCGAACTTGCGTCGACCGTCGCACCGTCGAGAGTGAAGGCCACCGATGCCGTGCCCGAGACCGCATCGTTACAGGTCACCGTTGCGCCGAACTCTGCGTAACCCGGTCCGCGGTAGCCGGTTTGGTCCAGGGTGATGCCAATGAGAAGTGGTGGTGAGTACGTTGCGGTGGTCGTCACTCCGTTCGCGTTCGATGCGAGCTGGCTGAGCGCGGGTATATACGCGCCGCCACTCACCCCGAGCTGGATCCCACCTGGAACGAAACCCGTGTCGGACACCGCTATCGAGACGTAGGTCGCATCCTCACAGTTGACCCATCGGGAGGCCGTCGTCGTGGTCGAACCCTGCTGCAACCGGTAGTGCAGGAACATGGCCACGGGGTAGGTGCAGGTGACGGTTCCACCGACAAGGAGCTGGCTGCCGAACTGATAGATGGGCGATGGGTCATAGCTGTAGCCGATATAGCCAGTTCCCGACGTGGATTGTGACGAAGGGGCCACTGCGATGCAGTCAGAACAGATCGCGACAGTGCCGTCCGGGTTGCGAACGACAACCGCGGTCAAGTTCGGGTCGATCGGAAGTGAACTCGCCCCAGCACTCTCGGCGGTCACGCCGATGGCCGAGCCCCCGAGGAATGGCGAACCACTCGTCTCGAACTGCCCAGGCGCGCCGTAGAAGGAAATGGTGTCGCCAGACTCGACGTCACCGACACCGGTAGGTCCGTCCAACTGAATGTAGGCCACCGCGGTTGTACCGACGGAGAGCGTTGTTGCTGTGTACCCGAGAGGCGGATTCTCCGGCTCGCACTCATCGACGAGGTTTCCGTCGACGACTTCCGCCGGGCAGATGGCCACCGGAACGTTCACTTGTGCGTTGTTCCCGATGTACTCCTGCGCCGCACTCGGGTAGAACCACCACCCAGGGCTGCTCGCTGTCACCGAGAGGCAGTTCGTGCACGTAGCCACCGAACCGTCCGAACCTGCGACAGTGACGCTCGCAGAGCCAGTTGGCACCCACGGCTCGACTTGGATGTTCATCGTGATCGAGGTAGCAGTCGCCGAGTCCACGTAGCCCTCAAGACCTGCCTCTGAGAACGTGAGGTTCGCTGTGCTGCTGTCGAAGCTCGCCGGAAGGCTTGTGCCTGAGAGCGTCACCGAGTTCCCGGTTGCCGGAACCCCTTGGAGGATGGTTGCGCTCTGTGGTGAGAAGGTCGGAGTTGCTGCCGAGGCCACTGTCGCAGCGAGCCCGAGCCCTGCGCAGGCAATCAACAGCGCGCCGAGGACGACGAACGTCCAACGAAGTGATTTCATTGCAACCCTTCCCGGTGCGGATAGAAACTGCCTGTGACCGCACGAGGTCGAGGTGTGGCGAGAGCGGACTGGCGTTCTCGGTCAGTAACTGTTGAGGGTGCCGGGATCACGAGATGTTCACGACGCCTGTCGTCGTCCCGGTGTTGTCGTCCGCACTGAACGATGCGCTGACCCCCGCCGGTCCAGAACTCCACGGCCCGGGCACGTTAAAGACGACATATCCGAGTCCGTTAGAGCCACAGGTGGCCGGTGCACTCGCGTCGACCGTCGCGCCATCGAGGGTGAACGCGACCGACGCCGTTCCCGAGACGGGCTGGTTGCAGCTGACCGTTGCACCGAAGATCGCCTCACCTGGTCCCCGGTAGCCGGTCGAGTCGAGGGTGACGCCTATCAGAAGCGGTAGGGAGTACGTCGCGGTGGTGTTCACGTCCACGCCTTGTGCGCCCGTCGACGTGGTGAGCGGGTCATATCCCTGCGCGATGACCTCGAGGCTGATGGAACCAGGTTCAAAGTCTGAAACGGGAAACGCCATCGAGACGTAGTTCGCCCCCTCACAGTCCACCCACCTCGCGCCGTTCTCGCTCAGTGCCCCTTGTGTGAGCGAGTAGACGACCCACATGGCGGTCTGCGTGCTACACGTCAAGGTTCCGTTCACGAGCAGCTGGTTCCCGAACTGGACAATCGGGGACGGGTCGAAGCTGTAGCCGGCATAAAAGGTGTTCGAGGTCGGTACTGATGATCCGACAGCAACGCAATCGCTACAGATCGCGACAGTGCCGTCCGGGTTTCGAACCACGATGGCGGTGAGGTTTGGGTCGACCGCCAAGGCGCTCGCCGCCGTACTCTCAGCGGTGACCGCCACGTCGTTGCCGCTCTGCTGGCCGACGACGAACTGTCCCGGTGCCCCATAGACGTTGATCGTCGCCCCTGGCTCGACCTCCTCAGAAGCAGTGTCCCCGAGAAGGATCTGGAGGTTCGCTGGTGTATCCAGATAGAGCGTCGTCTGGCTCGTGTCTGGGCCACACCCCTCGGGTTCGCCAGAGACGAGCGGACAGACCGTTGCTGGCAGCCACACCGCAAGCTCGTCGCTTCCACCCCTGGGGTTCGGTTCGCTGTTGGCGGGTGGATAGAACGCCCATCCCGGGCTGCTGCCAGTGACTGACAGGCAGTTAGTGCAGGTTGCCGTCGAGCCGTCGGACCCCGCCACGGTGACGCTCGCCGAGCCGGTTGGCACCCAGGGTTCGACTTGGACGCTCATCGTGATCGAGGTCGCAGTCGCCGAGTCGACGTAGCCCTCAAGTCCCGCCTCGGAGAACGTGAGGGTCGCTGTGCTGCTGTCGAAGCTCGCCGGGAGGTTCGATCCCGTCAGCGTGACCTGATTACCGGTTGCCGGAACACCTTGAAGGATGGTTGCGCTCTGGGAGGAGAAGGTCGGGGTCGACGCTGACGCCGCAGTGGCAGCGAGGCCGACACCACCCAGCGCCAGGACCGTGACGGCGACGGCGGAGAGCATCCGGCGGAGATTGCTCATTGTTGTTGGCTCCAAGTGAACTGTTGGCTCGGTCGCCTTACGAGCACGCGGTCACGGTGCAAGGCGGCGCTCTACGGCGCGGCGTTGGGCCGGGCTGCGCCTAAACGAAAGTCTTCGCCTCGGCCCTTCGGAGAGGCAATCGAAGGGACCGATCAAGGCGATTAAGTACCGATCAATTGTGGTCATCGGCCGCTGATGTTTAGTGAGCCGACTGACCGCTGCGTTGGGGTGCGCCGAGAGAAGACTCGCGCGCCGCGTCATGGCGACACGTCCGCACAACCGTAAAGGCGTCTAGGTCATCGACTCAAGGCGTTACGAATCAGAGAGCGACAGATGGCAGCAATCAGCTATACCCAAACGCCGGTTTAGGTCCTTGCCCACGGCTCAAGTCGCCAGTCGGAGATTGTGGACGTCGGCCCTCCGACAAGAACCCCACGCCATGACCGCGATGCCGTTCAAGGTATTCATCTCGCTGACCACATTTGCTCGGGAACAGACCCGATTTGATCCTCGGTTCCCCGATTCCTCAACGGACGCACCATTTAGATTTCCGACAGCGGAGTCATGAGATGTGGATGACCCAGTCGTCGGGCAGACGTCCTCCTTGGTGCAGCATTAGTGCAGCCTCTCTATTGCTCCGCCGTAAAACGCGAGTCGCGACTGTCAGAATGTCGACCGTGTCCCGTCGGTCCGGGCCGCGGCCGAATCGCCGGATTCGCCCGACGTTCAGATGGGTGGCGTTCCTAGCTTGTGTGTTTGGTGTCAGTGTGCTCTTCACGCCTGCCCCCGTTGGTGCAGCTACCGCCCGCAAACCGAACCACTCGGTCAACGCGAGTCGAGTCGTCGCATTCCTCAATTCTCCGAGGCGACGCCAGCCGCTCCGAATCACTGGGCTCTTCGTGACCCCCAGTCGGCTGACGGCTGACGGCGGACTCGTTTACGTTCACGCGGTCGTGACAGGCGCGACGACGTGCCGGTTCACGTCGGCGAGCGTCCACCTTTCGAGGACTCTTCCGTGCTCGACGGGATCGCGTCGCATCGTTGTCCAAATTCCGAAGAACTCGGCTGTTTCGTCGCTTGCTTACCGTTTCGTGGTGGTCGCGGTCAATGGCCACAGAACGACTAGGAGGTCGCTTTCGGTAGTCGAGGAGGGACGGCCCGCCTCGCCGGGTCCGAGTACGCCCCCAGGATGGAGCGCTCCGGTGATCACCCTCGAGCCTTCGAGCGAGACCGTCGCCCCAGACGCGATCGCAACGTTGGAAGCGGGCGCGACGGGGACGCCGACGCCCTCGGTGCAGTGGCAGATTTCGACCGACGGCGGCGCAACTTGGGTCCCCTTCACTGGCGCGACGTCGGCACCTTTTTCGTTCGTGGCCACCGCCTCGAACAACGGTGATGAGTTCGAGGCTGTCTTCACGAATGCGGTCGGCTCAGCAACTACCGCTGCCGCCACCCTCATCGTCGACGCAGCGCCGGCGGTCACGACGCAGCCGGCAGATGACACAGTGCTCGAGAACACAAGCGCCCTATTTTTCGCCATCGCCTCCGGGTTACCGACTCCGACGGTGCAATGGCGGCTGTCGACAGACGGCGGAACCACCTGGCAACCGGTCGGCGACGCTACCTCGTCGTGCTACTCCTTTGCGGCCCCAAGTTCTGCAAACGGGGACGAATTCGAAGCCGTGTTTACGAACTCGGCTGGTTCAACGACAACTGACCCCGCCGCCCTCACGGTCTCCACCGAACCGGAAGCCGCCACGAACTGGTCGGGTTACGTGGCTACTGACCCCTGCGCGGAGTTCGATTCGGTGTCCGCGAGCTGGACTGTGCCAACGGTCAGCTGTACCGGGAGCACAGATCAGTACTCGTCCGTGTGGGTCGGCATCGACGGGAACACGAGCCCCACGGTAGAACAGGACGGAACCGAATCGGACTGCCTCGATGGCTCGCCTTCTTACTACGCCTGGTACGAGATGTACGGCGACACCAGCGTCAACGGGGGTGACACGGTCGTGGTCAACCATCCCCTGCTTCCCGGTGACGTGATCAACGCCTCGGTCAGCGAATCGGATGGGGTCTGGACCCTCGCGCTCGCGGATCCGACCGAAACCTGGAACTTCTCGACGACGATCGACTTCACGGGCGCGGCCCAGTCGTCGGCCGAGTGGATCGTCGAGCGGCCGGGAATCTGCAACAACTGCGCGCTGCCTCCGCTCGCGGACTTCGGAAGTGTCACTTTCTCAAGCGCGGAAGCTGGAACGACCGGCAGTCCGAGCCCGATTTCTGCTTACACCAGCACTAACAACAACATGGTGAACAATGCGGACTCGACGGTGCTCGCTCAGTCCGGAGCGCTAGATCCGTCCGGCGAAGACTTCACGATCACCTGGAAAGCACAGGGACCTTGAACGCCGCGGCCCCGGTTCCAAGAGCGCCATGTGGATTTGGCGGCACGAGCCGGCGAGCCGAACCGCCAACCATTTCCTACCCCGGCACTCGAGGAGGGCAGCAGACCCAATAGATCCCAACAGATACGGAGCGGAATATGAAGCGCATTGTTTTGTGCACTGCCATGGTCCTCAGTCTTGCCGGGGGCCTCCTCGCGATCGAGCTACCCGCGGCTGCCGCGAAGGCACATCACGCGACGGACAAGGTGACCAGCGTCGTGCGCGGTCCACGGGGTCCGCGTGGACCGCGTGGGGCGACAGGCCCTGCAGGGCCGCAAGGCCCGCAGGGAGTGGCCGGTCCGCAGGGCGTGCAGGGCGTGCAGGGCCCGGCAGGGCCGCAGTCGCTGAGCGAACAGATTGTTTACAGCGGTCCCTGGACGACAACTGGGACCGCTGGCGTTTATGGTGCAACGGCGACCTGTCCCACCGGTGACGTGCTGACTGGCGGCGGAGTGCAGGTTTCGTCGACAGTTGACCGGACCGTCGACAGTGGCCCCGGTCAACCCGAAGTTAACCAGTGGGAAGCGGATATCGACCTCGCCGCTTCCACGGACGATTTCTACGTGTACGCGATTTGCGTCACAGGCACGGCTTCATACGTCAGCGTGTCGTCGGGTCCGAAGTCGAACGCACCGCTGAACTTCGCTCACGCGAGCAAGGCGGAGCCACTCTCGACGAGGTAACGCTGCGCGGCTACTCGCCGCCCGGCCTACTGCCTTGAACCGGGCGGCGCGACGCCGCGCCAACAGATCCCTCCGGGCTCCTCTCGGAAACGGAAGCGTTTGAGCGATTCAAACCCGCGCATCCAGGGATAGGTGACAATCAGGCAACCTGACCGAACTACCGGTCTGTTGGCGGCGGCGTCCGTGGCCAGGGAGCGAGGCGCTTCAGGTCAGCTGAAGTGCGAATTGGCGCTGGAGGGGGCGGCACCTCCACGATGAATGGTCCGTTGCTTCCGCAACCGGCGCACTCAACGTGAATCTCGACTCGGTTTCCGATTCGTGAGAATCCGGTCGGCAATTCGTAACCAGTGAGGTCGTGTAGGTAGAACTCGCGTAGATCCCCGCATCGACTGCAGGGCAGGTCGACCGTCTGTTTACTGCTCACCCCATCAGTATGCGCATCACCCACTGGGGGACCGTCACTGCCGGTCGGTCGCTGCCCACGGCAAGCCACCAGTGCGAGATTGTCGTCCGCGGCTGTCCTACGCGAGCCCCACGGCGTGCCGCCTCGAGGGACGACCGTGCTGGATTGGACGGGTGCGCCCCGGTGACCTGCGGCGCGTGGTCGAAGGTTCGCACGCAGACCCGCGGCCCGGAATCAGCCGACGAGCTCGGCTCATCAAGCCGCCAGTGCTTGGTAGCAGAACGAGCGCGTCCGTCCTCCGACACCAAACCACACGCTCGAGTCGTGGCCTGGGCTACATCGTGACTACTACTCCCAGCAAACGCCCGCGAGAGGTGGCGAACGATGGGAGCGTCGCGCTGGTAGACGCGCCTATCGGCGAACGTCGGCCAGCGGTGAAACCCAGCAAATGGCTTTCCTAAACCGCGTGTCGCAGGTTCGAGTCCTGCCGGGGGCCTTGCTTTCGGATTTAGTTCTCGGCGACCGCCCGGACGCAGCTGAGCACCAAAAGGCTGCGTTCGGTAACGTCTGTCCCGGCGCGATGAAGCCCGCTCCTTGATTCGCCGAGCATCGCTCGGCTGATGGCTTCTACCAGCACAAGAGAAGCTGCTGGTAGGAGCGGACTGAAACCGCACTTCCTTCCAGCCGATCAAGGGAGTGCGCGTGAACATCTACTACATCGCTGCTATCTGGCTCGGGATGGCGCTGCTTGCGTCGTTCATCAGCATCCGCATCGGCGTCTCCGTCGCTCTCGTCGAAATACTCATAGGAGCAGTCTTCGGCAACATCCCGGGCATCAAAGAGCACATCGAGCAGACCGCATTTACGACCTTCCTCGCGGGTGTCGGTTCGCTGCTCTTGACGTTCCTTGCCGGAGCCGAGATCGATCCCGTCTCGTTGAAACGACATTGGAAAGCGAGCCTCTCGATCGGTCTCGTGTCGTTCGTCCTCCCGTTCGCCAGCGCGTTTGCAATCTGCAAGTTCGTCCTCGACTGGCGCCTGCACGCGGCTGAGATTGGCGGGATCGCTCTCAGCACGACTTCGGTTGCAGTTGTCTACGCCGTGATGGTGGAGACGGGTCTGAACCGACACGACATCGGCAAGCTCATCCTCGCCGCGTGCTTCGTCACCGACCTCGGAACCGTGATGGCACTTGGCGGATTCTTCGCCACTTATGGATGGCTGCTCCTCGTTTTCGTCGCGGTGACGGTTGCCGCGTTATTCGTGCTTCCTCGCGCCACCAGGTTCGTCATCGCACTTGTCGGGCACCGCGTCAGCGAACCCGAGGTCAAGTTCCTCTTCGTTGTGCTCCTCGCGCTTGGGGGACTCGCGACGGCGGCCGGGAGCGAGGCAGTGCTTCCCGCCTATGTCGCCGGACTCGTTGTGGCTGGCGTCTTCATGCAAGATCGGGTCGTCCTCGACCGCATTCGGACGATCTCGTTCGCGCTGCTGACGCCGTTCTTCTTTCTCCGCGCAGGAACCCTCATTTCGGCTCCCGCCCTCGTGTCGGGTGCGGGGATCATCGGAGGACTGTTCGCAGTGAAGATGCTGTCCAAACTGATCGGCGTGTGGCCAACCTCAGCCGGGTTTGGCATCCCCAGCCGGGAGCGCGCCTACACAACCCTGCTGATGGCGACCGGACTGACCTTCGGTTCGATCGCGGCGCTGTTTGGTCTCACGCACCATCTCATCGACCAGAAGCAGTACACCGCGCTGGTGACCGTCGTGATCCTGTCCGCCTTCGTGCCGACGCTCGTCGCCCAACAGCTCTTTCAGCCGCGAGTCCCGCTCTCGGACGCAACACAGGAGGCACTCGCCGAGGAGGACCTCTCGATCGTCCATCGACGCGTCACGACTTAGCGACAACGCCAGGTCCCGCCCGCTGCCTATCCGTTAGTTCGCGGCCGCGAAATCGAGTCCTTACGGAGTGATCACCTCCGTTCGAGTCGTTGGGTAGTCGGGAGGTTCTCTAAACGCGCCAGGCTTTGTCGGCGTCGCTTCCGAACGGATGGCCACTGCCGACTTCGACGTAGTCACGCAAGCTTTTCGCGATGAAGTGGTTCCAGCTGTTGGTGCACATCTCGATGCAGTCCAACTCTGCGTTAAGACCGTAGTGGCGGAAGTGGAGTTCAGACGCATCGCCATCGACGGGTGTGACAGTGAAGGTCGGACGCGTCCCAACCCAGTCAGGGAGAAAGGGGCAGTCGGTCACGGTCCATTGCACCCATGTGGGCCGCGTTGCCTGATCGACATGAATCACGAGCGGTTCAGGGGAGTTCATGAAGAACTTGAGTTCGCCGCCCGCGTCGCCCGATCCCGTGGCACGGGTCCACCAGGCGGTTAGGCCGGAAGCGGTGGTGATTGCGTCGAACAGCGTTCCAGGCGATGCCTTCACGCGGATCGTCTTTTCATAGTTCGCGTTCGCGTCCTCTCGCGTTGCGGAGGGTTGTTCAGTGTCAGTCATTCGATGGGTTCCTCTCATCTCCTCGTTCGATGTGATGAGCAGCCGAGGGCTATCAGGCGGGTAGCGGCCGCACGACGGCTCTGGGCATGGGGTGGATCTCTGCCTTGGCGAGACCGCTGGTTACGGCGGGGTCGGCGTCTCGAATCTGTTCGGCTTCGAACTCGCTGTTGACTTCGATGACACCGAGGCCCCATACCCCTTCGGGGTCGAGGACCGGGCCGAAGGCAACAACCTTGCCAGTGGCAAGGTTGTCCGCCCAGTAGGCCATATGGCGCCCCATGATCGCCGCCTCTTCCTCAGTCTGAACAGCGAAGAAGGTCGGCCGTGGTGGCATCAGCTTGTAGAGAAAGCACTGCGTGTCATTCACCGCCGCTCGCCCCCTGATTAACTCCGAACCGCTCCTTTGGAGAGGCCAATTACGTGTCCTTCAGGGTCGGCAAAGAAAGCGAAGGTCAGACCGAAGTCGGGAATTTCGACGGAGGTACGACTGTTTGGCCGCCAAGCTTCTCTGCCTTCGCGAGGTATGCCGCGGGGTCGTCGACTTCCACGTAGAAAGTCACTTGACCCGGTCCGCCGTCTTGGCTCGCTCCGATTCCGCCGGCGATCCCTTTGTCGCCCGCTTCAACAAGCCCATATCCGGAATCGCCGCCGGCATCGTTCACGGTCCAACCGAAGAGCTGTGAGTAAAAACTCTGCAAAGCCGGCCCGTCCTTGCCGGTGACTTCGAACCACCCAACAACAGGCATCGCCATGTCAACCCTCCTCGGATCGCTCGCGGGGCATCGAGTGCAGGTTCTCGAAGACCATCGCTGATAGCTTGAGGACATGAAGCGTAAGTCTGTACGCACCGTAAGTCAAGACTTACCGGCGCCTCGCGGGGACCTGATTTTCGACGCGCTCGGGGATCGAACCCGTCGCCGCATCTTCAGCCGGCTCGGCGATGGCCCGGTCTCGGTCGTCGACCTAGCTCGCGGATTGCCAGTCTCGCGGCCGGCCGTCAGCCAGCACCTCAAGGTGTTGAAACGCGCCGGGCTGGTAACTGACCGACCGATGGGGAACCGGCGGCTCTACGCGGTCGACCCGGACGGACTGGTCGAGCTTCGGCGGTTCGTGGAGTCGTTCTGGACCGAGGCACTGAGCAGCTTTAAGGCGTTTGCCGAAAGTGAAGATGAAAGTTCATCGGCGTGACGAGTTCCAGCGCCACTCCGGAAACCATCGAACCCGTCCGGGTCTCGACACGTGTGCGACGCAATATTGACGACACGTTCGACCTTTTCGCGAACAACTTGACCGCCTGGTGGCCCCTCGATCGTTTCAGCTTCGATCTAAATCGGTCGTTCGAGATCCATTTAGAGCCATTCGTCGGCGGGAGGTTTTTCGAGCGGTACAGCGACGGCGATGAGCACACGATCGGGCTCGTCTTGCAGTGGGATCCGCCGACCGTCCTCGCTTTCACCTGGCAACACGACGACTGGGTTGCGGCGACCGAAGTCGAGGTCCGGTTCATCGCCGAGGAGGCTTTCATCACGAGAGTAGAGCTTGAGCATCGATCGTGGGAGCGGCTCGGCGCGTTCGCCAGAGAAAATCGCGATGGCTACGCGAACGGCTGGCCGACTGTCATCGGATGTTTCACGACAATCGCGGGAGCCGTCGGCACGGACTAGAGGCAACGAAGGCGCGCCTTGGGTCGTTGCGAACTACGTCCTGAAAGAACTCACTCCCGGGGCGCTAAAGGGGCGCGATTCAAGGTCCGCGTTCAACGATGGGAGCGTGTAGGCGCTTCGAGGATGTCCTAGCCACCGTCTGTGCATCGGAAGCCGCCTCGCGACTCGGTCTCCATCGCCACATCGACACCATTGTTCGCGTCGACGCCGACCGCGATCGGGTGAGCAGCACCCAAACGCGGAGTCTGCTTCGAGCGCATCGGTTGCTGGTGCCACCGCGCGGGCAGTGCACCTGGCGCGAGAGCCCACCTAGTCGTCAGCACGACCGGCAAAAGCCAGAGAGCGGCTGACACGGCGGCGCAGCGCTCGGCCAGCCCGAGTTCTCCTCGGTGCTGCTCAAACACGAACCACAGCGTCAGTCCCACCGTCACCGCGGTAGCCGAGACGCTCGCACGAAACCTCAAAAGCGGTGCCCGATTCCGTCGACGTGATCCGAGTACCGGCCAAAAACACATGGTGGTGATCGCCGCCACAACGGCGGCCTCGTGCGCGATCGAGTATCCGTGATGCGGCTGGCGAAACGCGGCGATCAGCAATGTGGCAACCCCTCCACCGGCGAGCGCGACACGACCGGCGTTCCGAGCGGGCCGAAGTCCGAACGCGACCAGCAGATAACAGGTGCCCAGCGCGCCCAAGGCCGTCGCCATGACCCAGGGATCGGTTGCTCCCCGTGCCGCGAGTTTGCTGATCGTGTCGCGAACCGGGCTGTACGAAGCCGGTTGGAGGCTGGCCGCTACGAAGAAGCCACCGATAAGCAGTGCTGGGGCAGCCCCGGCCGCCACCACTGCCCACCACGGAACCCGTTCTGTTTCAGCGCCAACACCAGCTCGTACTTGTGCGTCAACACGTTCGTCCGACTCCACACTCCCGTGGCGAGCGCCGTCGTGTTGCTCACGGGTGGTCAGAAGATGCACGTGCATGCGCATAACCTCAGTACGCACTGTGTTCGCACGGGACTCGGTGTCCCGCACCAGCCCATGAGCTGTTCGGATCCTCGCGCCCACATGCATATCGGTCAACCGCGACCACACGCTTTGACCGATTGCCCACAGGCTCGGGCGATTCGTGAGTAACATCACCCGCGGCATGGACTGAGAACCCAACCATGTTGGACCCTGCCGAACCGTTGGCATCCTCCGGGAGCGTTGTTGCACGTTCTGGTCGTGCACAGGCGCGCTGACCGACCAGAGTGATGCCCTGTGCGCAGTGGAAACCTCCCCATATCTCATGCCGCCAATTCGACGCGGTCCTCGCATGTGAGCGGATCGCAACAAGGTCGTCGTTCGCATAGGACAGCTCAGTGACGGCGAGCGCCCAGCTCCTCGACGAAGCGGAAGCTCTCGAGGATGGCGATGACGCCGCAACCTTCGTCGAGCGACCTCCGTCACGCAGTCAGAGGCTCGTCACCGCGGCGATCTTGTTCGGGCCGTTCGTTGGCGTAGCCGTGGCAATCGTCTGGCTGTTCGGCCGCGGCGTGACGGTTCTCGATCTAGTGCTTGCGGTCGTGTCATACGTCCTCGTCGGCCACGGAGTGACCGCCGGCTACCACCGGATGCTCACCCATCGGAGCTTTGTTGCGACACGAGGCACCAAGATCGCCCTCGTCCTGGCGGGTTCGCTCGCCTTCGAAGGAGGGGCGATCTGCTGGGTTGCCAACCACCGCTGCCACCACGCCTACACCGACGTCGAGGGTGACCCACACTCGCCGTATCTCGTCGCGCCTGGCGCCTGGGCGCGAACCAAGGGCGTGTTCCACGCCCACATGGGCTGGTTTTTCACCAAGAAGTCATGCGACGTCAACCGTTGGGCGCCTGACCTCGTCATCGATCGCGATCTCGTCATCATCGACCGACTCTTCCCCGTCATGTGCGTCCTCTCTCTCGGAGTGCCGGCTCTCACCGGTTGGGCGATAACAGGGACCGCGGCGGGCGCGCTCGGGGGATTCATCTGGGGCGGGCTCGTCAGAGTATTCGTGCTCCAGCACGCGACGTTTGCCGTCAACTCTGCGTGTCACATATGGGGCACACGCCCATTCAAGACACGTCGCGCGGATCGCGCGTCGAACTTCGCCCCCTTGGCCGTTCTTTCGCTCGGAGAGAATTGGCACAATCTTCATCACTCCAACCCGACGTATGCTCGCCACGGCGTCGATCGAGGTCAACTCGATTCGACCGCGCGTCTGATTCGAGTGCTCGAGCTCACCGGCAGGGTCTCGCAGGTGCGGTGGCCGACCCGAGACGCGCTCGCGGCTCGCCGCGTCGCCACAAGCAACAGCGCAAAGGGCGAACTGCCGATCTCCGAATCGACGCGGTCACTGTGAGCCAGATGACGCTCATGACGGAATACGTGACCCGATCCGGCAAACGCGAAGAGCTCTTCCATCTGTTTGAGATGCTTCTCGACAACACGAGCGCGACCGGAAGAGAGTTCATCGCGTGGTCCACCTCAGCGACGGAGCGAGAAGCCTCTTATCTGTTTGAGTACTGGAGCGACGCCGAGCAATTTGCTGACTTCGTCACGACGGCATGGTACGCGAGGTACGTGTCTGCGGTCACTGAACTGGTCGAGTCCCCGCCCTCCACAATGGTCAGCGTGCCGCGACTCGTCGAGGGACGCTGAAGCTACTCCCCGCGGACGAGGTCGTATTTTCGGATGTCGACGAGGACTCAGACGCCGGCAGAGGCACGGGCGAGATCGCCACTCGCGGGCTCGGTCGAGAGCACGCGTTGGATCGTCCGCGCGAGCTCGGCGGCCGACGCCGCGCTCATCTCGATCACAACCCGAGATGACGGCGAATCCTCTGCGCCGCGCAGGTCGATCACCATCGCGTGCTCAGACGTCGCCCGCGCGGGGTGGTCGTAATAGACGACGGCAGACAAGAGCGGAGTCCATTCGCTCCTTCCGCGCCCGTGGGCGATGACGTCGATCCGTTCGGTTATCGATGTGCACATCGAGATCTTCCTTCCGAGGCTGTTCGTCACTCAGGATTTGGTCGTGTTCTGCAGGTGCTTTTCAAAGAACGCGAACACCTTCTGCCAGCCGTCGACGGCCTGAACCGGTCGATACATTTCGCGGTCGGTGGCGAAGAATCCGTGCCCCGCTCCGTCGTAGCGGTGGAACTCGTAATCCTTGCCGAACTTCTTCAAAGCCGCTTCGATCTCGTCGACCTCGGCCGGCGTCGGGTACTGGTCGTCGTTGCCGAAGATACCGAGTATCGGGCAGTGCATTTCGGCGGTGAGATCGAACGGTGACACCGGCTGCTTCTCGGTAAGTTCCTCGGCGGGCATGATCACCCGTCCGCCCCAGCAGTCGACGGCCGCGTCGAGGGCTTCGGACGTGCAGGCCACGTAGTAAACCTGGCGTCCCCCGGAGCAGAAGCCGATCATTCCGACCTTGCCGTTCGACTCGGGCTGATTGCGCAAGAAAGCGGCCGATCCCTCGACGTCCCCGACGACCTGATCGTCGGCGACGCCGCCATCCGCCCGCGCCGCCGCGGCGAGGTCGTCCCAGCGTCCGGGACCGAGGCGCGAGTACAGGTGCGGCGCGATCGCCGCATAGCCGTGGAAGGCGAGCTTGAACGTGACCGCGGCGGTCCACTCGTCCCAGCCGGGCATGTGATGGACGACGACGACACCGGGCACGGAGCCCTCCCCGACGGGCCGCGTGAAGTAGGCCTCGATCGCGTCTTCGTTGAAGCCTTCGAGGCTGACGATCTCTGAACACAGCTCGCCTTTCATCGACGAATCGACCTCCTGAACTCATTGGGTGCCAAGCGCGACAGGAAAGGACTGCAACGGCGAGTGTACGCAGCGGGTCGTTTCTCGACAGGGTCGAGCGTCACGAGAGCGAGCGCTAGCCGGGAATCGTCACCGATGTGGTCGAAACCGGACCGCGCCCGAAATCGGCATTGGTTGCCGCGACCGTGAGTTCGTACGTGTGTCGAGGGGAAAGCTTCGCCAGCTCGAACGATCGTGCTTTCGCGGACAACCTAAAAGTCTCAGGCGACGAGCCTCGGGTCGTCGCGGTGATGACGTATCCAGTCAAGGACGATCCCCCGTCGCTGAGCGGTGGTCGCCAACTGAGCGCGAGACCAGACGAAGTGTTCGAGACGGTGACATCTGCTGGCGCGCTCGGCGTGCTCGGTTCGTACCGGAAACGTCTCGGCGCCACCAAGCGCGCTCTTCCACCGCGCACGGCTACCGAAACCGCCACCATCTCGCGAGCTGGCCCCGGTGGCGAGACAACAGCGATCACGTCGGGGTCGTTCGTCGAGTACGTCGAGCTCTGCACGAATTCGGTCGATGAGTTCCTGCCGAACCTGACCGCGCCCGCCGACGAAACGTCCTTTCCGAACACGGTGACCACGGTTCCACCATCCGCACCGCCGTGGGAGGGCGCGAAGCCGGACAGTGTGCGACCGGACGGCGAATAGAAGACGAATGTGTCGATGTTTCGCCGCGAATGCGCACAGCCGGCGGCCGAGCAGGGAACGACGGCGACCGGACCCGAGGCGTGCGGCGGTGTGACGACATCGAGCTTCGTCGCGCTGTCATGCCGAATGCCCGACGTCGTCACCGTCACCGACGGTGCACCCTCAAGCTCGCCGACGAAAGCGACCGACGTCACGTCTCCCAGTCCCAATCCGTCGAGCTGAAGCCTCGTGCCGCCACGAGTCGAGCCCCCGGACAGCGACAGGTTCTCTAGCTGCGGCGTGCCGGCGTAGAACAGCTGCGCCACGTTCGTCACTCCCGAAGCGGTCTCGACGCTGACGCCGCCGGGAAGAGAGGTCGGGTTCGCATCGCTCGCCGGGGCGCCGGGCGGGCGGATCGTGATCTCCGTCGGACTGATCGACAAGATGCGGAGCGCTTGGCTCGCGACGTTTTTCGGCGGGCCGAAGTTCACCCAATCGAATGTCACCAACGAGAATCCCGAGCCATTGATGACGATGGGGCTCTGCCCAGAAGGTGGCGTCGGACTCGGGCTGATCGAGGTGATCGCCGGCGACGGCGCGTAGTCGTACTCGGTCGACGCCGGGGCGGATTCGAAACCGCGCGTCGTCTCGTAGACGCCTTGTGGACCGAAGACGACGGGACCCACCTCGGACGGCAGAATGGGGTCCGTCGCGCTCGCGCCAGCTGTCGTTGTCACCACGACTTCGACTTGGCAGACCGTCGTCGGTTCGAATCCGATGCCGCCGGCACACGCGGTCGTCGAGGACTCGGGTGGCACCACGGCGCTCACCATGTCTGCGCGGACAACAGTGAAGCTTTCTGCCGGGATACCTCCGAAGGTCACCCGTTCGACGCTTCCCGGAGCGAATCCGCTCCCGTAGATCGCGACCTGATTCCCACCCGAGACATTGCCGCCCGATGGTCCGATGCCCGAAACACTCGGCGTGAGCGTGCCCAAGGGCTGTTCGTCGACGTACTGGTACTGCGTCGCGAGCGAAGTGGCGCTCGACGATGTCCCCGCCGCGTCGGACACCGTCACGACGACGTCGACGGTGCCTGCGGCGGCGTTCGTCGCGCTCGCTGGCGCAAGGGGGGATGTGGGCACCGTCACGGTCAACGAGGTCGCAGAGACCGATTGCACGGTCGCGACGGCCGATCCGAAGCTGACCGCCACCTTCGCGTTCGCCGTCGGCTGGAAGCCGCTTCCCGCGATCGTGACGGTGTTTCCTCCGCTCGTCGGTCCGACCGCCGACGGTGACAGCCCGGATGTGACTGGGTCCGGCAGCCCGACAATCCGGCTCGTCGCCACCTGACAGAGCAGCTGCGCGAGTCCTGGTCCGGAAGGGTTCGTCACGTTCGGAGATCCGAGACCCGCCGTGAGGTTGAAGCCAGGCGTCGCTGAGTAGCCGAGACCCAGTCTGTAGACGTCGTTGTTGCCGATGATGACGTTGTCGAACGCAGCCGAGTAGTCGGTCGATGCGACCGCGTAGAGCTCCGGCGCGACGAACCCCAGGTCCGCGCCTCCGGGGCGCGACGGCAATCCCGGACAGACGGCACCCGAGGACGCGATGTCGGCGACGATCGCCGCCCATATCGGCGCTGCCCCCGACGTGCCGCCGATCGTCTGCCAGCCCTCGTAACCGGATGGAACCCCGGCCCCAGATTGGGGGTTCGCCTGGTAGATCGTGATGCCGTGGTCTTCGTCGGCATCGGCGCTCACGTCAGGCACGAGCCTGCCGGTCGGGTTCGCGATCCCGGGCACGCCGGAATCGGCCTGCCAGGCGGGGCTCGCCCAGCTGTCGGAGATTCCGCCGCCGCCGCCCCCTCCGTTCGGTCCGTCGTTCCAGGCGCGTTCGTCGTCGATGCCGAGGGGTTGCGAATCGGAAAGCAGTGAGGTGCCTCCAACCCCGACGACGTCGGGTTGGGAGGCTGGATCGTCGACTGAGAGGTACGGCGGCTCCGCCTTGTCGGTGTGGAATTGCGTGCCTGCACAATCGTCGGACCCGGTGTCACCAGATGCTGCAAAGACCGTCTGTCCCTGGGCTGCGGCTTCTTCGAAGAGGTAGTTCTCGACCTGTTGGGTCCCGGGTGCGGCGAGCTGGATGTCGGTTTCGCACTCTCCCCAGCTCGACGAGATCACGTTGGCGTTGTCTGAGCTCACCATCGCGTCGTACGCGTCGATCGCTCCGTACGAGGTGTTCGGTGCCTCGTACACGTCGATCGTCGCCTTCGGCGCGAGCGCGCTCAGAACCTCGACGTCGAGCAGCGCCTCACCCGACCCCGAGCCGAGTGCATTGAAGCCGTCGACGTGCACGGCGTTCATCTGGGCTGTGTGCGAAGCCCCGAAGAAACACTGATCGAAAGACGCGAGATCACTTCGCTTGTACGGCTCGAGCTCTAAGACGTCAATCGTCTGTCCTTCACCGAGTCCGCCCTCTGCGTACAACCGGTTCAAGCCGTACGCCTGGGCGATCTGGTCCTCGGTCCATCCGTCCCCCGATTTCGCCGTGGCAAGCGCTGCCGAGCACGCCGACGGAGCGCCGGCGACCGGAGGGACAGATGCCGGCAGTTTTCCCCTCGCGCTGTTCTCGTCTTTCTGCACGGAAAAGGAAAGTGCATGGGGCGACAGCACGTTGTTAAGACCGACGACCGCCGAGACCGACGAGGCGACCTCGCGGGCAAGACGCGGCGCGCCGGCGGCTTCCCAGCCGAGTTCACCGTCACGCTCCCGAAACCCAAGGAGCCGGGTATGAAACGCGCGCTCGAGTTGGGAGACATGCCCTCGAACGGGTATGACGAGATGGTTCTCGGCAACTTTGCCTATTTGAAGGTGCGCAGCGCGTAGCAGACGTTCGACCGCATTTACCACGTTCATCGAAGGTGCGAACTCTGATGCGAACTCACCCGGAGTGAGATAGCGGTGGTAGGTGGGCGAACCACTCTGCGCGAGTTCGCTCACGTAGTTGTGCAGTGCAACTGGATTTCGCGGTCGAAGAGCCACCGCGATCGACAGCTCTCGTTGCGCGGACAATGCACCGAGTGGCTCGAGGCCGATCGGAACGCGCGGAGCAATTCCGATCGGCGTCAGCGTTGCGGCGCGCATCGACGCGGCGCCAACTCGCGACGATGAGGCGAACCCGATCCCGCCGGCGGCCGCGAGCAGCGCAGCCGCGGCGAATGCCATCTCACGGCCTACACGTTGATGGCGGCTTGTGGAAGGAAGCACCGACGCGCCTCACCGAATATCGCCGCGTGCGGTGCGGCTTCGCGACGTCAACAACCGCAATCGAGCGATTCCGGTTCCGACCTGGGCGAAAAGACGATACCGCCTCGCTTGACCACACTTTTCCTCCCGCGAGACTTCGACTTCGCGACAGCAAGTGGAGCGCGCGAATCCATTTGGCAAAGGTGGGAGAACAAGGTTGCAGAACGGTCCTGTAGCCAGCCATCGCCGTGGTGATCGGAGCGCGTGATCAGGACATCTCTGATGAACTCCGCCGGAGCGCCGCATTCGGTGCGCCGCATCCGCACACCCAGCCTCCGACCTTTTACGCTTTGGGCCACGGAAACGCTCACCTTTCTGTTCACCGACATCGAAGGCTCGACCGAGATGCTGCGGCGCATCGGTCAGGCCGCCTACGCAGCCGTCCTTACCGATCATCACTCGATCATCCGTTCCGGCATCGCCGCCCATGAGGGCAAAGAAATGGGCACCCAAGGAGACGGGTTCTTCGTGGTGTTCTCCTCGCCGAGTGCCTGCGTGTCGGCGGTTCTCGAGACGCAACGGGCACTGTCGTCACACGAGTGGCCAGCCGACGAGCACGTCCGCGTGCGGATGGGCATCCACAGCGGTGAGGCCGCGGAGACGGCATCCGGTCTCGTCGGACTCGAGGTGCACCGCGCGGCGCGGGTCGCGGCCGTCGCCCACGGGGGCCAGGTTCTCGTCTCGTTGGCCGCAGGTGGGCTCGTGCGGGACTCACTCCCTGTGGGCGCTTCGCTTCGAGATCTCGGCGCGCATCGGCTAAAGGACCTCGGTCATCCAGAACAACTGTTCCAACTCGAAGCTGAAGGGTGGAGTTGACCCGGTTCCGCGGACACGCGGTTATTAAGCAACTCTCTCCTCGAACTCTATTGGGCTCAGGTATCCAAGCCTCAGTTGGATGCGTTGCGGGTTGTAAAAGCCCTCGATGAACTCGAAGAGCGCGGTGCGCAGTTCCGTTCGGGTATTCCAACGTTTGGTCGCGTGAATCCACGCGAGCTCTCGCTTCAGAGGATGACGTCCCGCCGAGTGGTGGAGAAGTGACCTTCGGCTTCGCGGGATCGTAGGTCTTGTTGTCGGCGGTTGAAAAACTGCGCGATCAGCGGTGCGTGATCATCCCCAGAAGATGCACGTCGGATCGTCTTCGATCTCGCGAAGAAGCTCGTCGACGCCGCCCGGGTCGATCATGTCGTAGAGATGCCAGCGGCTGTTGCGATCGGCCCAGTACAAAGTCCAGAGCTTCGTCGCCTCTTGGTAACGGAGCTGTGCGATCGGCTGACGCGACCATTCGGGAAGGTTCGGGTGCCACGGTGGTCGGCAGTCGAAGATCGTCACCGACTTGCCACGCACACCGAACTCGACGCGCAACTCGTCGCGCAGTCGCTTCGGGACGCGGCTCTCGCAGTACTTGCGGATCTTCGCGACGTCCAAGTCGGGAACGGCGCCCACGCCGCCCAAGCTAGGAGTTCAGCTGGCGAGGCGCCGCCTTTGGCGCGTCGGCGCCGTCAGGGCGTGCTCTTCGAGGCGAAGGCGCGCCATCGAGGTCTCCGAGAGATAGCGCCGGTCCGAGACCGCCCACTCGTCGTGGGTCTCGACGATGACGGCGGTGACGAGACGGTCGATCGATTGGTCGTTCGGGAAGACCCCGACGACGTCACAGCGGCGCTTCACCTCGCGATGGAGCCGTTCCAATGGGTTCGTCGACCAGAGCTTTCGCCAGTGCTCGACGGGGAACGCAGAAAAGGCCAAGAGGTCTTCCCTCGCTGAGGCGAGCATTCGGGCGACGTCAGGGAACTGCCCCTCGAGCGTCTTGGTGATGCGGGAGAACTGCTCGAAGACCGTGTCCTTGTCGGGCTGGGCGAAGATCGTCCGGATCGCGGCGGCGACCATCTCCTGGCTCGCTCTCGGGACCCTCGCCAACACGTTGCGCATGAAATGAACTCGGCAGCGCTGCCACGCCGCCCCGATGAGGACCGATCCGATCGCCTTGTTCAGTCCCAAGTGGTGATCCGAGATGACGAGGCGCACCCCATGAAGCCCGCGACCGCGCAGCGACCGCAAGAACTCTGTCCAAAAGGCCTCGTCTTCGGAGTCACCGACCGCGCACCCGAGGGCCTCGCGCATGCCTTCCATCGAGACCCCGGTGGCAACGACGACCGCTCGCGAGACGACCTGGTTCTGGACGCGTCCTTTCAGGTAGGTGGCGTCCAAAAAGACATAGGGGAACTCGACTGAAGAAAGCGGACGGGACCTAAAGGCTGCCATCTCGGCATCGAGCGCGACACAGATCCGGCTCACCTCAGAGCGCGAGACCCCGGATGCGACACCGAGCGCCCCGACCAAGTCGTCGACCTTCCGCGTCGAGACCCCGTGCACGTAGGCCTCCATGACGACGGCGTAGAGCGCCCGGTCGATCCGGCGTCTCCGCTCGAGGATCGAAGGGAAAAAGCTCCCTTGGCGGAGCTTTGGGATCTTCAGGTCGACATCGCCGGCCTTGGTCGCAAGGAGCCGTTCACGGCTCCCGTTGCGCCAGGTCGAACGGGATGGATTGCGTTCGTAACGTTCGGCGCCGATCACTTCGGTCGCCTCGGCGTCGATGAGCGCTTGGAGGACGAGCTCGACGCCTCTGCGGATCACGTCGATGTCGCCGCCGGCGCGGATCGCGTCAAGAAGCTCGGACACATCAGACTGCGTAAGGATCACCGGGTTCTCCTTCGGTCGAATTCGTCGTTCAACCGAAGATCGCCCGGTGATCCGCTTCAGTGGTGGATCCCGGCTTCTACACCACTTTGAGAGACGTCAACCTTCAGAGTCGCAAAGAAGGATTCGACTGCCGCGTTGTCATAGCAATCGCCGGTCTTTCCAAACGACTGGTCGAGTCCGAGTTCTGTGACTCTTTCTGAGAAAGCGAGCGACGTATAGGCAGATCCTCTGTCTGAGTGATGGACGACCCTCTGGTCGCGGCGCCGGCGCTCGGCAGCCATGACGAGGGCGTCTGTGACGAGCTCGGTGCTGGCCGAAGGACCCATCGACCAGCCGATCACCCGGCGCGACCACAGGTCGAGAACGGTGGCGAGATGGAGCCAGCCTTGGCCGGTCCGGAACTGGGTGACGTCTGCGGCCCAGATCTCGTCGGGCCGAGACGGGTTGAAGTCGCGCCGGCACAGGTCCGGAGCTCGTGCCTCTCCGGGCTTGGACCTTCTCCAGCGCTTCCTCGCATGCACGCCGACCAGGCGGTGTTTTTTCATGAGGCGGGCGACTCGCTTCCTCCCGCAGCGAACACCTCGTTGAGCGAGCTTGGCGTGGATTCTTGGGGCCCCGTAGGTGCTGCGTGAATCGAGGTAGATCTCGCAGATCGCCTCTTCTAGGAGGGCGTCTGTCAGCGACCTCTTTGACGGCGGCCGGAGCGTTTGGGCGTAGTAGCCCGAGCGTGAGACAGAGAGGACCCGGCAGAGCCGCTTGACTCCGTAGCGGTGTCGGTACTCGGAGACGAACCGGAAGCGGCAGAGCGGATCGTCTCCCGCGCGAAATACGCGGCTGCATCTCTGAGGATCTCCTTCTCCATCTTGAGTTCTTTCACCTCAAGACGGAGTCGACGAAGCTCCTCGAACTCAGAGGGACTCACGGCCAAGGGATCGGCTGCCCTTGCTTCCTCAGCGAGGTGATCCTGGATCCAGTTGCGAAGCGTGGTCTCGTTGACCCCGAGTCGCCGAGCCACAGAGGCTCGCGATCCGTCGCTCGCCAAAGCCATCTGCACCGCTTCCTGACGGAACTCCTCTGGATACTTCGACGGTCTCGCCACCGGACACCCTCCCTTCGGCTTCAGCCGAAATTAGGTGTCCACGAAAGCGGGGCAAGTCCAGGGTTGAGATCAGATTTTCCTCCGCTCCGATCCCTCGACAACCCGGAACTCGCGAACAACCTTCCCGCACAATCTTCCAACTTCGTCGGGCGCGATATCGAAGTGTCAGAAGTCCGTCGCCTCGTCGAATCCTCTCGCCTTGTGACGCTCACTGGGTCTGGAGGATCGGGCAAGACCCGTCTTGCCCTCCAAGTGGCGGCGGAGCTGGTTGACGGATCCGGTGACGGGGTCTGGCTCGTCGAACTCGCCACGGTCACTGATCCCGAGATCGTCGCCTCAACGATCAATGAAACGCTTGGCATGACAACCCAAGTGGGACGGTCGCCCCTCGAGACGCTGCTCGATGCGCTTGCACACCAGCGCTCGCTCATCGTCCTCGACAATTGCGAGCACTTGATCGGAGCCTGCGCCAAGATCGCCGACGTCATTCTCAGACGATGTTCCACGGTCCATCTCGTCGCGACGAGTCGCGAGCCGCTCGGAATCGGCAGTCAAGCGGGTGCAGTTCGGCCATATTTCGAAGATAGCGATGGCCTCTTCAAGAACTTAACGACTGCCCGACTCGTGATGTGGGAGGGCGAGGGACATCTGCTGGCCTTTAGTCATCTGGCCGAGATGCTGCAGGACCTACTGACCCACAGCACGTAACGGGTGCTCCGTGTGCCACCGCCGCCGGTGATCGAGTCGTCGACTGGAGCGCTTAATCGGCGTCAGGACGAGTGACCCATAATGCGCGGCGCGATTGAACAATGCCCCACGCCCCAAGGTGCCGATCGGCCGCATATAGATCGTGCGACACTCCCGGTGTTATGAGCTACCCCGAGAGTCGGGTGGCGCTGAGCGATATGGGACGACCGTTCGGTTCCGTGAATCGGTCACGCGCGCGGATCTATCGACCGGTTCGGTTGGCGCCGGTCAGATTTCCCGCGTTCGCCACGAGAGCGAACCAGATTCGTTTAGCGGCTCGCGACGCGACACCTATTGTCGCCGCGTGGAGTGCCAGGAGTATGACGTCCTCGTAGTCGGCAGCGGCTTCGGCGGAAGCACGGCGGCCCTTCGTCTGACCGAGAAGGGCTATCGAGTAGCGGTGCTCGAATCGGGGCGCCGCTTCAATGAGGCGACGCTGCCCAAAACATCGTGGCGGCTGCGTTCGTTCTTCTGGGCACCCAAGCTCGGGCTACTCGGCATCCAACGGGTAACGCTGCTGAACAACGTGATGGTTCTCTCTGGTGCTGGTGTCGGCGGAGGATCACTGGTCTACGCCAACACGCTCTATGAACCCTTCCCGTCCTTCTACACCGATGTTCAGTGGGGTCACATCACAGACTGGCGCGCCGAGCTCGCACCGTTTTACGACCAAGCAACGCGCATGCTCGGCGTGGTACCAAACCCGACCATGACGCCGGCCGATGACGTGATGTTCGCGGTCGCCGAGGAGATGGGAGTCGCCGAAACGTTTACTCCTGCCCCGGTGGGCGTGTTCTTTGGCGAGCCTGGCGTCGAAGTCGACGACCCTTTCTTCGGTGGCGCCGGCCCAGCCCGCAAAGGATGCACCAAGTGCGGTGAGTGCATGACCGGCTGTCGCCACGACGCGAAGAACACGCTTCTCAAGAACTATCTCTACCTCGCCGAACGCGGAGGTGCCGAGGTGTACCCGCTCACGACGGTCACCAGCATCCGGCCGCGGGCTGACAGTCGCTACGAGGTCACGACCGAACGCACAACTGGGTGGGTACGTAAGCACCGCCGTACGTTCGTTGCCCCGCATGTCGTACTGGCAGCAGGGACGATAGGCACCCAGAAGCTTCTGCACTTCATGCGCGACGTAGGGAACCTGCCCAATCTTTCTCACAGGCTCGGTGAGTTCACTCGCACAAACTCCGAAGCAATTCTTGGGGCGCGCACATTTCGGCGCAACGTCGATTTCACTCGAGGCGTAGCCATCACATCGTCGTTCTATCCCGACGATCAAACTCACATTGAACCCGTGCGCTATGGGCGAGGCAGCAATGCCATGGGTTTGTTGTCCACAGCGCTTGTTGATGGCGGCGGGCGATCGCGACTGCTCAGGTGGGCGCTCGAAATAACGCGTCATCCGGTGACGATGACGCGCAACCTCAATATGCATCGGTGGTCAGAGCAGACCATCATCGCCCTCGTCATGCAAACACGCGACAACTCCATTACCTGTTACACGAAACCAGGACTGTTCGGTCCACGGCTGACTTCGAAGCAAGGGCACGGTGAACCCAACCCGACATGGATCCCGGTTGGACACGACGCTGTGCGACGCATTGCCAAACGCATCGGCGGGTTTCCCGCTGGAGGATGGAACGACATCTTCAATATTCCGATGACGGCACATTTCCTCGGCGGTGCTGTAATCGGCGATTCCCCTGAGAGCGGAGTGATCGACCCGTACCACCGGGTCTACGGCTACCCCGGTCTCCACGTCGTGGACGGTGCCGCGATCTCTGCCAACCTCGGTGTCAATCCAGCGCTCACAATCACTGCGCAAGCAGAACGGGCAATGGCGATGTGGCCCAATCGCGGCGAACCGGACCAACGAGCCCCGCTCGGCACGCCCTACTTGCGGATCGACCCGATAGCACCCCGCAACCCAATCGTCCCTACTGAGGCTTCCGCCGCACTGCGCCTTAGCTCGGCTCCCCCGTGTATCTAGACGCGCCTCTGCGAGCATTCGTTCACGGTTTCCGTGGTCTGTTTGTACTTGTTGTCTCCTCGACAGTCTTGCTGATCCGCCACCTCGTGAAGGGAAAGGTTGGGTACCACGGGGAGGGCTGACGCTTTTTCGACCGCTTTCATGATGGTCCGGCTCTGCTTTCACACCCCGACGATGGGCTCGCCGAGGACCCCGTACGAGGGCGGCGTCGATCGGGTCGACGGGGAGCGGCGCGGTTGGGAGCGCGCGGCAACTGCCTCCCCGATCGCGCTCTTGCCGCATTTCGGAATAGTGGGCCCTCGGGAGCGTCCCAGGGAGGGAACGACACCTGTGGTCCAGAGACCTACCAGCGCGGCCGGATCTCACCCTCAACCCCGGCTCTTCGGTGCGGGCTTACCCCCGAGGACCCGAGCCAGACGCTACGCAACCCTCGCTTAGCCCGAAAGGGCTTTGTCCAATTGCTGTACATCGACCGTTTTGGCGACCGTCCCGAATGTTGCCAAGATGGCTTGATCGGCGACGGGTGCCATCAATTCAAAGCGGGGAGCCTCGAGGCGGTCCAGGCGTGGCCGTTCCACGATTCGACAAGGGTGTCGGCTGAGGTATCCGAATGCTGACCGACCGCCTTGCATGAGCTGGACGAGGCGCAGGACACGGCGTAGAGAAAGCCGACCGGAGGGCTCGGTACCAGCGTGATCGACCAGTTCGAGCCGACGTACGACTCGACGAGGGCGAAGTCGAGAGCCGCACGGCCGCGGTAGTAACCGACGGCTTGACACGAACGGGTCGAACTGCAGGACACGCCTTCGAGGTAGGCGACCTCGGGGCTCGGGCTCGTCGTCACCGCCCAAGTGGCGCCGTTGAACAACTCGACCAATGTTCGCGGGAGGATGCTGGCGCCGCTGCCCGTGCCCGCGCTGTAATACCCGACCGCCGTGCACCTGTCCGGCTCGGGACATGACACACCGTCGAGGCCGCCGTAGCTCGCCGGTGTCGGTGTCGACTGAACGGACCACGACCTGCCGCCCCAGCGTTCGGCGAGGGTGGCGCTGCCGTCGTTGCCGACGGCTTCGCACGAGGTCGGCGACGCGCAGGTGACTCCGTTCAAGGAGCTAAGAGCGGGGCCAAGCAGCGGCGTTGGGGTGAGCGACCAAGAAGCACCGGCGAACGTCTCGACGAGGGTCCCTCCATCGCTTTCGCCAACGGCCGTGCACCACCGCGCCGACGGGCAGGTAACAGAGGCGAAGCTGCCGGCCTGCGCTCCAAGTCTCGGGCCCGACGCGACCGTCCAGCGATGTCCGTTCCACGACTCGATGAGCGGCTGAGCGACGACACTGTCTGTAAAGGAGTAGCCGACCGCCACACACCATTTCTTCGAGACGCACGACACGCCGTCGAGCCCGCTGTTCACTCCGCGGTTCGGGCTGTGCGCGGTCGTCCAGCGAGTCCCGCTAAAGGACTCGATCAACGTATTGTCACCGGAATAGCCGACTGCCGTGCACCATCCGTCGCGGAGGCAGGACACGGCATTGAGCGTGCTCTGGACACCCGGTTGGATCATCGTGGAAATCGCGCCGCCAGATGCCCGCGAGCCGAGGGGAGCGAAGGTTGATCCGACCAGGACGACGCAGGTCCAAAACGTGCGCCCCCAGCCCGGTCGAGTGAACCGGGCGGGCGCCCGATCGCGCCGAATTCGCATCCCTGATCGCATGGTCAGAGGCGCGGCAATCCGGGGCAGCAACGTCAGGCGACGAGGAAGGGTCATCACGTCGATCGCCCAGCGCGCACTGGCGATCTCCAGTTCGGCGTCGCTCTTCGGTCGGTCATCTCCCCGAGGGCCCGGGCGAACGCTACGCCTCGATGAAGGCCCGCGAATGGCGTTTGTTCTGCAGGCTCCTAGTGGGGCCGTTCCTCGTCGGGGACAATCGCTGACACCGTCACCGACCCGGCGTTCGGGGTCACCCAGGTTTCTGGTCACGCCTCGATTGGCGGCGCACCCCGGTTCGCGGCTGGCCGGGTTCCCTTGGGGACGTAGTCGAAGAACCGGTGAGTCATGCCGTTGCCGGTCCACTCGGCTCGCAGGCGGGTACGGCGCTCAAGCCGACGCATCGCTGACAACAGTTCGCGGTTGAGCTCACGGGGGTCCGTACCTCGCATCGAAGCCTCGACGCGGAAGCCTTCGGGAGTTCGCGTAATCGTGCCACCGACGAGCCGACCCAGCATCGGGCCGATCTTGTCCGGGCTGTCCGTGCTGATATCAGCTGTGAGGTGAAATCGAACTTCGGCCACTTTGGCGCTAACCATAGGAGCGCCGGGTCCCGGCGGTTGAGGTCACCCTCGGAGGGCATTCTGGACGCGGCATTGTGGAACGCGACCCCTGATCCCCCGTGGGGCGCGATGAGTCACTCAACGAGGTTCCATACGATCCTGATCCGTGCCGGCTGCATGTCTATGGGAGACCGGGTCGAGGGGGCTATAGCTCGGTACGATCGCGGGAAGGGTTAGCTGTGAATATGACTGCGACGCAGGGGACGCTCGACGACTGGGACGCCGTCGCTGATGCAGTCGGGGCCTTGGAATTGCCGCTCGCCCTCATCAACTTGAGTGATTTCTCCGTCGAGGCGGTCAGCGACGCAGGATTGAAGTACCTCGGTCGCCCGGCAACCTCAGTTGTCGGCCACCTGGTCTTCGATCTCCTACCTGAGTCAAACCGGTCGAGGGCCACGGCCGAGTTGGAAGCCATGCGTGACGGAGCGATCGATTTCTACGGCGGCCATCTGATGGGGACTGCTCCGAACGGCGCCGAGTTGCCTGCCCGCCAATGGGTACGGGCCGTGCGCTTCGGTGACAAGCCGTTTGCTTTTGTCGAGGTCGCCCCAGGCGCCGAAGCGAAGACCAGCCCACTGGGGAAATATTTGGGCCACGAACCGTTGACGATGGCGATCGGCATCGTCGACTCCAGATGGACGATCACCGCCATCAGCCGCGAGGTTGTCGATCTGCTCGACATCGCCCCCGATGACCTCGTCGGCCGGCTATTGCTGGGTGCAGTCGAGGAGCACGACGTAGGCAGGCTCCTCGACGCCGATCTTCAGGCGCGGGAGATCTCATCGGTAGCCCTCGGGGTGCGGCTTCGGAGCGGCTCGGGGACATGGAGGCAGCTGCGTTGTGTACTCACGTCACTAGCCGGTTCAGCCCAGCGGTGCTTCATGCTCTTTCCCGATACGCCCCTGGAAGATGCCGGGGCCGCCAGCAATCGCGTTGAGCAGCTCGAGGTGCACCTCCGGCGCATCGCCGCTGAGGTCGAGGCGAGTGGCATCCTCGTCCGACTCAGCTCGCTTCCGGATGCCGGGCGCTTCCCCGAGATTCGTTCACTCAGCCTTCGCCAGTGGGAGGTGCTGAGCCGTCTGCTGAAGGGCGAACGCGTGTCGACCATCGCCGCCGCGCTGTCAGTAAGCCAAAGCACCGTTCGCAACCACCTATCGGTGATCTTCAAGCGGTTCGGCGTCCATTCCCAGGCCGAGCTGCTCGCGTTATTGCATCAGGCGGCCGAACCACCTAGCGGGCTTCAGGCCAGTTAGTAACTACCAGCGTCTGCTGGAGCGTTTCAGCGCGTCGACGAAGGTTTCTACTTCGTCCCCCAGATCGACAAATGCGATCCCGACTCGAACGTCGTTGTCCGTACCCGGACCGGCGTGTCGGACTTCGCCGCACAACTGAACCGAGACTTCGATTTTCCGGCCTTCGACCACATCGGGCGTCACGCCGAACAGCCGCAATCCGGCTTCCGCCGACGAAATGTCCGTTATGCGACACGGGCGCCAATGTCCCATCGGGTCGCCGTGAAGTCTGTACCTAGCGGTCCAATCGACTGGGAGCCTCGGGACGGTTCTTCGCAATTCGGTGGCGTTGGACTCGATCGGTGTGAAGTCGGACCCGTCCGGTTCCACGAACGGTCCTTCGGGTGTGAATCGCACTGCTCCTACCCTGTCAAAGACCATTGGACGCGTCGATAGTCGAAACGCTCAAAATGCCGAGACAAAACGCTCATCGAGAGCGATACGACGACGCGGCCCCGTTAGCTCGCCTGTGTCTTGCCCGAAGGTGCCGAAGGGTGGCGCATTCCCGGCGTTTCGGGTCACTCCGCGCTGTAGTTCGCGGTCCTGGCACGACGTCTTGTCGCCGTGTACCGTCCGCGCCGCGAGCGGGGCGTGGGAGTCTCGATGTACGTACGGCTGCTTACCTGGACGGGCCCCAGAGACGTCGAGGGCGGACTCGTCTACTTGCGCGACGTGGCGCTGCCCTTCATCCGCGAGCAGCACGGCTACCACAGCCTGAGCGCGAACCTGGACCGATCGAACGGGACCTTCTCGATCCTCTCCGAGTGGGAGACCGAAGCGGACCGGGCGGCGACCGACGCCGCGTTGGCGAAGACGCGAGACGAAGAAGCAGAGGTGATCGGCGGCACCCTCCGGATCGAGTGGCTCGAAGAGGTGGCACGCGAAGTCGTGCGACTCCCCGAACCCGGCGATGCGCTCATGGTCGGGCCCTTCAGCATGGACCCGGCGACAATCGACGACACCATCGAGTACTTAAAGCGCGAGATGGCTCCTCAGATCAAGGCCGCGCCGGGTTTCTGCGCCCTTCGGAACATCGTCAATCGCGCCACCGGAGAGGGATACGTCGGCACCAGCTTCGAAGACAGAGCGGCGATGGAAGCCCAAATCGAACCAGCCCAGGCGCGCCGGCAGGCGGCAATCGGGAAAGGAGTCGTCTTCGGACCGCTGAGTTTGCGGGAATACCTCCTCAGCGACACTCGGTAGGCCACAGCGGCGGGATCTGAACTGCCTCAGGTTCGCGCCTATCCGGCGTTCGGGGGCAGTATGCGCACAGAGCGCCCCGCGTTATGGGACGCGAGCTGATTTGCCTAACCGTCGTTACCCACTAACCACCCGCGGCCGGCGGTGCTCCGCAGATCTTCGCGGCAGCGGAGTAATTGGGGTTGCTTTCGATGGACTGCGACTGGGACACCGACTGCACGAACCCGCCGTTTGCACTTGGTTCTGGGAAGTTCGCCACCCCGTCGGCGTGCATGCACTGCGAGACTTTGAGCTCTTGAGCGATGACCTTCTCGAGTTCCGCTTTCGATAAGACCGCGCCGGCCGCGACCGCAAGCGCGTGACAGGCATTGTTCGCCTTGATCATCTGCGGTGAGAACTTCGTGTAGCCCAACTTGTTCAGCTCACCGTTCTGGTACGGCGGATCGGGGAAGTTCGGAAGTCCGTGCTTGCGCACGCAGGCCGCCCACTTCGTCATCGCGACGAGCTGTTGTGCAGTCGGCGGACCGCCGCTGCTGCCCGCGGCTCCACCCGCGGTCGTGGTGGACGTGGAGGAGCCGGTGATGCTCGCAACGCCCGAACCACCGGAACCGCCGCAGGCGGAAAAAAACAGCGCGACGGCGGCAAGCGCCAGCCCGACCCCAATTACACGCTGATTCGTCCTTTTGGAGGATCGCATCACCATCGGCTCCCGACGGCTCGCATTTTCGTTCCTCACCGACGTTGTACGCCGAAAGCGGTTGCGCCGCGGTTACGAGACCGTCACCTGCCCGCCGGCGATTGAGGGCACTCCGATACAGCGTTACGGGGCGTTTTGGGATACCGCTGCCGGTAAGAGGGGCGAAGACACTGTCGTCGGGCTCGCCGCCCGGCCGAGCGCTCCAACCTGACCTCGGCGATGCTCGGCGACTTCCCGAGTGAACCACCGTTCACCCGAGTTGCTTCTCGACAGTTCCGCGCCGTCAGCGAGTAACGGCTGCGGCTAGGTAGGCGAGGTTGATACCGAGAGCGAGGATTGCCGGCGCCGCCTCTTTGATGCCGTCTCCCGTCCTCCGGTGAACGGTCAGGGCGCTGATCAACAGCGCTGCCATGCCCGCCGCCGCGGCGATGCCCATTGGTCTCCATGCCAGCCCGGCGAGAACCCCGGCGCCGGCCGCCAGCTCGGCGACGCCGATGAGCCGGTATTGGGCCCAGGGGATGTCGAAGTGGCTGGCCGACGCCACCATCTTCGGGTGGCTCAGCATCTTTCCGATGGCCGGGACGACGCAGGCGACTGCGAGGAGCAGCGAGAGGGTGATGAACACGGATCCACTTCCTTTCGGGAGGCTTGGGCCGGCCCTTGACAGACCGACTGACCGACATCATAATCACTTCTGTGATGAATCATCAAGTCTGTAGGCGTCCATCAATACAGGCGCCGGCTCGTCGCGCCAATCATCTCCACACGAAAGGAAACGCCGTCATGCTCAAGTCACTCAGCACCTCCCTGATCCTTCGGGGCCTGCTCGCCCTCGGCATCGGGGTCGTGGCCCTCGCTTGGCCGGGGGTCACCGTTTTCGCCCTCGTCGTCGTGTTCGCCGTCTACGCCTTCATCGCGGCCGGCCTGCAGGCGATGCAGGCATTCAGCAGCAGAACCGCCGGGCCGGTCTTCGGGCACCTGCTGCTCGGACTGATCGACATCGGCGCCGGCGTGGTCGCCCTGGCCTGGCCGGCGCCCACCGCCCTCGTCCTGGTGTTGGTCGTCGCAAGCTGGGCCATCGTCACCGGCGTGCTCGGAATCGTCGCCGGATTTCGCCGCGGAGAAGAGGCCGGCACCCGGGCCATGTTCATCCTCGGTGGCTTGGTGTCAGCGGCGTTCGGCGTCGTGCTCTTCGCTCGCCCCGGCATGGGCGCTATTTCCCTTGCCCTCTTGTTCGGCCTGTTCAACTTGATCGCCGGAAGCTCGATGTTCGTCCGCGGCATCGAGTTGCGCCGGACCAACGCAAGGCTGCACTCCCTAACTCCGCCGACCGAGACGAAGGCAGCCGCTTGAACCCATACCGGCCCGAGCCCGGCGGGCGCCAGATAGGCGCCCGCCGTAGGCCACGTCGGCGAGAAACCACAGTTCTGTAGCATGGAATCAGTAGTGATGCAGGCCCTCAGAAGAGGAGAGAACAATGAACGCGGCAACGACAAACGGGACCGCCCTGGCCAACAGGCTCGATCGCCGGAAGGCCCGCACGAGGAAGGCACTCATCGACGCCGCCGTCCTGCTCATCGCCGAGGGCCGAGGAGACCGAGCAAGCATCCAAGAGATCACGGAAGTGGCCGACATCGGCTTTGGGTCCTTCTACAACCACTTCACAAGCAAGGAAGAACTGTTCCAGACAGCCTCGGAAGAGGTGCTCGAACGCTGGGCGCAGATGCTCGACGCCGCCTGCGTCGGTCTCGACGACCCCGCCGAGGTGTTCGCCGTCTCGCTGCGGATCTCCGGCCGTCTCGCCTGGACCCACCCCGAGGTCGCCGGCTTCATCACCGGCGCTGGTCTGGAGCTCCTCGACGCACCGCGAGGGCTCGCACCGCGCGCCCTTCGCGACATACGCGCCGGCCAGGCAACCGGGCGTTTCACCGTGCCTGATGCCGAGATCGCACTCAGCGCCGTTGCCGGTGGTCTCCTCGGCCTGCTTCGCCTCCACGAGCGCCACCCCGAACGGGTAGCCGAAAGTGCCGTCGACGAACTCGTCGAGGCCTGCCTTCGCCTGCTCGGGTTAAGCGCCAACGAGGCCCGACGCCTCGCCCGACTCCCTCTACCCCAGCGAGACAGCTCGTAGCGCGCTTGTCCTCGCCAGAGCTGCCGAGACGCAAAGATCCGCAGCACGTGTTCTCCACCGTCCACCGGCTATCCAGGCGAGGCCGGGTCCTCCACGATGCACGGGCTGCAACGACGGGAGAATGGTTGATCCGGTACACCAACAGCGCTCCAACCAGGATCGGGCGAGCCCATGGCGAATCAGGCACAGACAGCCGGCCCAACAGGCCGATCGGTGCAGCACCTCTCTATCGAGGAGAGGGCGAAGATCGGCAAGGAGGCTCGCACCCGGGTTCCTCGCTCATCCCAGGCGCAGTTCAGCCCAGGGGCTGACCGCCCGGACCCCGTCGCTCTGCTCGATCGCCAGGCGACCACCCGGGTGCCCGAACTGGTCCCTATCCGCTACGGGCGAATGCTCGTCTCACCGTTCACCTTCTTCCGGGGTGCGGCGCTCGTGATGGCTTCAGACTTGGCGACAACTCCTCGGTCGGGCCTCAAGGCCCAGATCTGCGGCGATGCCCACTTGTCCAACTTCGGACTGTTCGCTTCGCCTGAACGGGCGCTGATGTTCGACGTCAACGACTTCGACGAGACCCTCCCCGGCCCCTGGGAGTGGGACGTCAAGCGCCTGGCTGCAAGCGCGGTCATCGCCGCACGCGACCGGGAGTTCACCGCGAAAGAGGCTCGAACAGCAGCCCTCGAGGCCGGGGCCAGCTACCGCCAGGAGATGGCACGCCTGGCCGCGATGACAACGCTGGACGTGTGGTACTCCTCTGTCGACGTGGCCTCCATCGTCGCCGAACTCGAGGCCGGAGGCGGTTCGACGGGGTCGAAGGCCGACAAACGAATCGCCGAACGCACTACCAAGGAGATCGCCAAAGCCCGCACCCGCGACAGCTTCCAGGCCCTGGGCAAGCTCACCACCGTCGTCGATGGCCAACTCCGGATCGTGAGCAACCCGCCCCTCATCGTGCCGGTCGAGGAGCTGTTCCCCCAGCTCGAGAGCGACGCGCTCCGCGAGTCTTTCCACCGGCTCGTACTTGGCTACCGTCGGAGCCTCCAGACCGATCGGCGCCACCTGCTCGAGGAGTTCCAGTTCTTCCAGATCGCCCGCAAGGTGGTGGGCGTGGGCAGCGTCGGCACCCGGACCTGGATTCTCCTTTTGGTTGGCCGGGGCAACGACGATCCCCTCTTCCTCCAGGCCAAGGAAGCTGAGGCGTCCGTGCTCGAGGAGTTCGTGGGCAAGAGCGACTACGCAAACCACGGGGAGCGGGTGGTGGCAGGCCAGCACCTCATGCAGGCCGCCAGCGACATCTTCCTCGGCTGGCAACAGGTAAAGGGCCCCGACGGTGTGAACCGTGATTTCTACGTGCGACAACTCCGGGATTGGAAGGGTTCCTTCGAGGTCGAAAGGACCTTCCCGCCAGAGCTGACCAAGTACGTCGGTGTCTGCGCCCAGGCCCTCGCACGGGCTCATGCCCGCTCGGGCGACTGCGTCGCCATTGCCAGCTACTTAGGAAGCGGACCCACCTTCGACGGGGCGATCGCCGAGTTCGCGGAGACCTATGCCGACCAGAACGCGCGTGACTACGAGGCCCTCAAAGCCGCAGAGGCTAGTGGCCGGATCACCGTCAAATCAGGCCTATAGACCGACCAGGACCCTCTCCGAGCCAGGATCAATGACGATCAGGCTGCCAGGATCTTGGACTTGGCCTCCTCGAACTCAGATCGGCCCCGATTCGGCGATCTGTGTCTGTGACCCCAAACGCGTGGCCGAACAACTCCCGGCCGCGCGGCATAAGTGCGATGAAGGAGCGGGGCCTCCGCTCCCCGTGAGGGTTCCAGTTTCCAAACCTCGAAACTGGGGCTTCTCACAGCAGTCTCACGACAAGGGAGGCCCCTATGGAGCGAGAGTACGTCGGCATCGATCTGCACCGTCGCCGCTCGGTGATCGTGCGCATGGGCGCGGACGGAGAGCAGCGCTCGAGCGTGCGGATCGACAACGACCCAGGTGAGTTCGCGGCCGCGGTGTTGGCAGCACCGGCCGGCAGCGACGTGATCCTCGAAGCCACCTACGGCTGGTATTGGGCGGCGGACCTTCTCTCCGACCTCGGTTACGTCGTCCACCTCGCCAACCCGAAGGGCAACGACTGGGGGCACCGGCGGGTGAAAAACGACGAGCGCGACGCGCACGACCTCGCCGACTTGTTGCGACTCGGCCGTCTCGCCGAGGCCTGGATCGCACCGCCTGAGCTCCGCGAGCTAAGAGAGCTCGTCAGATTCCGCAACAAGCTCTCATGCATGCGAACAGGCGTGAAGGCACAGGCGCACGCCGTGCTCGCGAAGTGTGGCGTGCTGCCGGTGCGCAACGACATGTGGGGTGTCGGAGGTGCCGCGCAGTTCGATGCACTCGAGATCCCTCGTGCCTATTCACACCGCATCGAGGTGTTACGTGACCTCGTCTGTTTCTTCAACCGCGAGATCATCGAGATCGACCGCCAAACGCATCTGTTGTTGCGTGACGATCCCGGTTACAACGCCGTGCAGGCGATCTATGGCGTCGGCGAGGTGATGGCGGCGATCTTCGTCTCAGAGATCGGCGACGTCTCGCGCTTCGGATCACCAGAAGCGCTCTGTTCGTGGGCGGGGCTGACGCCGATTCATCGCGAGTCCGACACCAAGGTGCACCGTGGTCGGATCACCAAACAGGGCTCGCGCCTCGTGCGCTGGGCGGCGGTCGAGACAGTCGCCCGCTACCACGGCGGCATCTTCGAGGCATCGTTCCAGGCGATCGCAGAGCGACGTGGCAAGAAAAAGGCTGTTGTCGCGATCGCCCGCAAAGTCCTCACGCTCGTCTACTACGGGCTCAGAGACGGAGAGATCCGTTGTCTCAAGAGCCCGAAAGCGGCGTGACGCTCGGACGCGGACGGGCGCGAGCTCGGGATACGGCAGGGCTCCCACTCGAAGGAGTGGCGCGGCCGGCTAAGTGATTGAGCCCGCCCGTTCGCGGCCGGAACACACCATGCTGAGCGACTCAGCGAAGACATGCCTCGGCAACCGAGCTTGCCCCTCTCACGATCTCTGACGCGAGAGAACTTGGTGTGAACTCAGGCGGCTTGACGTCGCTACACAACCTGAGAAATCCTGCGCCACTCGGCGCCGGCGAAAAGGTCGTTCGTCCTCGCTTCGCTGTGGGCGCTCCACCTTGACCCCGACGCCGCGATGGCGCGCGCCTTCACTCAGGCTGTGCAATCGGATTGCAGAGCGTTGAACAGGAAGAAAGGCCTGTCGCGAGGATTGACACGGCCCCGCTCCTTCAGACATGCCGTACGGTCGCATATAGATAGTGCGACACGCTCGGCGGTCCGGGACGGTCAGCCTACGAAACCCACCTGCGGATAGGGGAGAACTGTGGGATGAAGAACCTTGTTGCGCTGCAGCATGGAGATCACCGCCGGGCTCCTATACGTCTGCCGCATGCGATGCGGATCAGAAGCGCCATAGGCTCCGGGTCTTGTACCAGAATCCGATCCATCGGTTGCGCTGATGAAGCGCTTCCGCACTCATGCTGTGATCGTCGCGTTGATCGCGGCGGCCATCGTGATCATCCTCCTCAGCCACTCGGTCCGGGCACGGCTGGAGTGGGGCACCGGCGGATTCGTCTTGGGTCTCATCGCCGCGGCGGTAGTGGTCCTCGATACGCGTCATCACCGCGAGCGACGCGAGAAATAAGTACTGGGCTCCGCAGGCGGCTTCGCCGCGCCTTCGAGGCGTGACCCGATCAATGGGCTGTTAGTGAGAGTTCGCCTCGCCATCCCCCTTGATGATTCGAGATTTCAGCTCTTGGAACTCCGCCTCGGAGATGACTCCGTCTCGTTTCAATTCGGACAGTCGGGACAGCTCGCTTGCCGGGGAACTCCCGCCGAATCCGCCCTGCTGAAAGTCGCGGAACGCTTGGTCTTCATGCTGTGCCTGGATCTGGTGTGCGCGCATCTTGTCGCCTCGGACAATGAAGTAAACGAGGATTCCGATCAGCGGAATCACCAGCACGAACAAGATCCAGAGAGCCTTCTGCCAACCCTTCAGGTCGTGGCTCCGAAAGACGTCGATGAAGATCGAGATCGAGAGCCAGACCTCGATGAACAAGAGGAAGAACCAGAGAATCGTGTAGACGACCTGTCCAACCCCGTACGTCGTAGCGAACATGCTCCCTCCTCGTTCTTCTTATTCACATCGCTTTCGAAACTGTTTGTGAACGACAGACGCGCAAATGCTGGCCTTTGTAGGTCAGTCTGAAAGCTCGATCCGAGTCTCGAACCCCCGGAGCGTTTAGCTGCTGGCGACCTCTCTCAGCTCCTTGGTTAGCTCGTCGGCTGTCGCATCGAAGACCTGCTTAACGGTCTTTGTCGCGTGCGTGACGGCTTTGCCAAACGCCTTCTCGAGTGTTGGCTCTCCGACGACGATCAGACTCACTTCGCCGGCGTCAAGCTCCACAGCCACCTTCTTCAGTTCCTTGCGTGACAGAGGTCCGAAATTGAGTTGGTCTGGGATGACGTGCACCATGGGCCGGTCCAGTCGCTTGGCGACGTGCAGTTTGCCGTTTCTCTTCTCGATGATTGCTGCGTCGAACGTCCCGATGAGATCGAGTTTGTGCAGGTGCTCGAAGGCGTCGAGGTCGGCCTCAGCCGAATCGTTGCTGTCGTAGACAGCGACGTACATGGCTAGATCCTTTTCCTTTGCCATAGGAACCTCCTCGCTCGCGGGAGAATTCAGCAGTCGAAGGCACAAGCCGTTCCGCAGCGCGACCCCCGGTGCTCAATCCCTCCTGTCGGAGGCATATCTATGGCACAAGGAAATTCCCAGGGTCGAACGGCTCAAGGGGAGCGGAACCTGCGCGATTCTCCAGTACGTCCCACTCGTCCGAAATGCGGGTTGGCGCATAGTTGTCGGCGCGGCTGGCTTCGACAGCCGGGCCGCTTCCCAGAGCCTCTGGGATTCGGCTGATCGGCTTCCCGGCCCGGTTGTGGCCCGAAAACGGGCAAGTGAACCTCGCGCCATCTGCCGATTCAGGACGGGATGGAGGCAGGGCGCCAACGGTAAACATCGGTTGAGTGAGCGACGCTTTGCGTGTGATCGGATAGGCATCGTCGTGATTCAACGCGGCGCTTCGTGACCAGCACCTCACCGTCAAAGGTTCCATCCGCGCCAGAGCGCGAGGTACCGACGTGGCGCGCGATCGCAAAAAGAGCCCTGCCCGTCTTCGTGAGCGGCGTCGTTATTTACGTCCTTGCCCCGGTTCTTGCCCGGGTCTTCGCCGCCTGGCCGCGACTTTCATCGCTGCTGCCGCTTTGGGCGGCGCTCGGTCTTCTCGCCGAGGCGGGGTCCTTCACCTGCACCTTCATGCTGAAGCGCATAGCACTCCACACCAAAGCCACCTTCGCCATCGTCACCAGCGGTCTCGTCGGAAACTCAGTTACCAACGTCCTACCTGGGAGCGACGCAACCGGTGCCGCCGTCGAGTTCCGCATGCTTTCATCAGCGGGAGTCGGCGCCGGTGCCACCATCGGGGGCCTCACCGCTACCGCGCTGCTCCAGACGGGGAGCCTGTTCGCGCTTCCGATCCTGGCGCTTCCCGCGATCCTCGCGGGGGTACCGATCAGCCGAGGTCTCGTTCACCTCGCCTTTCTCGGGCTCGGCATGTTCGCCTTCTTGGTCGTCGCCGCGGTCCTCATCTTCACGACCAACTGGCCGCTGCAGCTCGTCGGACGGTTTGTCGAGCAGGTTCACAACCGCCTGCTGCGCCACCGAGAATCGATTTTCGGCTTGGCTGATCGACTGGTCGCACAGCGGAACTCCACTCGGGCCGCCCTCGGAGCAAAGTGGTGGCAAGCCTTGCTCTTCACGATTGGAAAAGTCGGGCTCGACTTCGGTTGTTTGCTCGCCATGCTGGCGGCAACTCGTGCCAATCCTGAACCCTGGCTGATCCTCATCGCGTACGCCGCGACCTCTGTACTGGCCCTGCTGCCGCTGACGCCTGGCGGCCTTGGGGTCGTCGAAGGAAGCCTTACGGGTTTACTCGTGCTCGCAGCGGTGCCCGCGTCGAGCGCAGCTCTTTCCACGCTGGCCTACCGACTCGTCTCCTACTGGCTGCCGACTCTCCTCGGGCCGTTCGCCTATATCGCCTATCGAAGCCGCTATCACGTCAGTCCCACGACAGAAGGGTCCCCCTCGGGCGACGAGTCTGAGAAGGGGCAGATTTGCGGACCTTCAGCCCTACCGCAACGCGCGCCCGTCACTCCAATCAAAGTGGAAGGTTCCTCATCGGATCGAGCCAAGCGCGGAGGTTTCCACTGGCAAAAGAAGGGCACCTAGCATTTTTTGTCGCGGTTTATGAACCGACTCCGGTACCACCCACCGAGGACTCCGCTCCGCAATCTCGCCAAACACCGCGAGACCGCTCTTGTTTCCGCGACGCGCCAGAACGACGCCAACGTGGGCCGTTGAACGTCTAACGAAATACGCACAGAGTCAGCCCTGGGTATCGGAGCGGGTAGCCCATAACAATGACAATGCCCTTGAGGGTCCACCGCGTCGTTGTTGGTTCTCAATAGCTTCGGGAGCGCTGGAGCGTTTAGCAGTGATGACGACTTCGGTTGTCGTCGGCTGAGCTCTTTCAGCCGCACATTGAAAAACGGCACGTCCCGTTCCGAAGCAAGGGTGATTGGCCCGTCTTGAGCGAACAAGAACGACCCAAACGACGCTTTATCCGTCGCTGTCGCCGCGCTCCGCTCGAGAGACCTTCGCCGGGTCGAACCGGTCGGCCACGCCGAGGTGCTCCGTCTCTTGGCCAAGCGCAACACCGACCTCGGCGACCAGCGGTGCAAGGTCGTCTGCCGCCTCCACGCGATGCTCGCCGAGCTCTCTGGCGGTGGCATTGACAAGGAGATCTATGCCTCCGACGTCGATCGTTTCCTTTTGGACCACAAGGCAGAGTCCGCGGTCGAACAGGTGCGCTTCGACTTGGTCGAAGAGCTCTTAGGAGACATCCGGCGTCTTGATGCCCAGCTGAAGGTCTCACACAAAAGGATCCGTGACGCCGTGCGGGCGTCGGGAACCTCGCTCACAGAGATCTTCGGGATCGGCCCGATCATCGCCGCGATGCTGATCGGCTACTCGGGTGACGTCACCCGCTTTGTTAACCGCGACCACTACGCCTCATACAACGGAACCGCTCCGGTCGAGTTCTCTTCTGGGGGACGGGTCGTGCACCGCGTCTCGCAGCGCGGCAACCGCAACTTGAGCCACGCCATCCACATGGCGGCGGTCTGCCAGCTCCGCCAGCCCCACTCCGACGGCCGCGCTTATTTCGACCGTCGTGTCGCCGAAGGAAAGACAGGGAGGGAAGCTCTTCGAGCGCTGAAGCGCCACGTGAGCAACGCCGTCTATAAAAAGCTGCTCACCGACGCGAAACGCACGAAGAGATAGTGGGTCCGGGAGGACACTAGGGAGCGACTCGATAGCCAGCGCGGTCGGCTTTCCATCCCTGAACACCGGCTCTTTGGCGAAGTCACTCCCGAACCCGACGGAAGCCTACGCAGCCGCACCTACCTGCGCGGCTCGGACTCACGCGCTCGGAAGACGGTCAGAACAGCCTCTTGACTCAAAGAGGATTCGTTTATGGGCGGTCGCGAACAGATCGCCGCACCGAACGCCGACAGGGCTCGAATGAATCGCCGCGCCAGATCGACGGATACTTCTCCAGCCTTCCTGTCGGATCCCGACCCGCGAACCCTCGAATCTCTCGCGTCCGGGCAGACGATCTGAGTCTTTCCGCTCATGTCAGAATGGGAAGGTAGGCCAACGGTAGGCCAACTGAGAACAAAAACCCTGGGAGAGGTGCGAGAGCGGCCGAATCGGGCTCACTGCTAAAGGTCAAGAGAACGTCCACCGGGCAAACCAGAATCCTTCTCGGTGCCTGCTACCTGCGGTGTCGGGGCGGAAATTTCCCCTTGGTGCCCTCGAATCCACGCGGTTCGCCCGATTGGTAGGCCAAAGGGTAGGCCAAAAAAATGTGCGCTCGCCAATTCCGCAAGCGCTTTAGCGTTTCCGAGGCGGCGGCGCGCCGAACGGGATCCCGAACCCGCCAGGCCGAGGACCTAAGAGGGGCCGCATAAGCAATACCGAATGCCCGGTGCGACGTAACCACCCGCCCAACGGCTGCCTCGGGCGTCGTTTTGGCCGTCTCGTGCCCTGCGATTCGTGAAAGTCGCGCAGAATTCGTGGGCGCGCGTTCGGGGGCAGTGCGACGCTTCATATATCAGGGATTCTTGAAGATCGCGTGGGTTCCGATCCGCCGCCAGATCACGTGCGGCTCGCCCTCGTCGACCGAGTAACCGTATTCAAAGGTCGCTCGACCGTTGTCGGCCCACGTCATTTCGAATATCCCGGCTGCACCTTCGACGCCTTTCACACGCAGCCCCTTGCGAAATCCCTTTCCGTTGCGCAGATCGTCGACGAACTGCGCGACGGCGGTCAAGAACGCTCGCTGCTGCGCAGAGGACAGTGAGTCAAAGTCGGCCGCGAAGCGGGCCAGCCAGGCGTAGGTCGACAAGTTCCGCTACGACGAGACCCGTCCACCACGGCGCTTAGTGCGGGAGCGGAGCGCTGCGATCAGTTCCTCGCCCGAGGTGAAGGCCTCACCTCTTCCCGCAAGGCGGTCGGCGTCGGCCTCGCGCTCGCCCGCTTGCCACTCGGGCGTCCAGAACCAGGCCTGGGTGGCGTCGATGAGCTTTTGAGGTCGTAGCAAGATGCCGTCAGTGGTGATTTCCGCCTCGAGAAGGTCCCCTTCTCGCAAGTGCGCGGCCTTCCGGATGTCCTCGGGCAAAGTGAGCTGACCCTTCCCCCGCAGAGTGGTCCTTGACATAGATAGAATCATATATTCCGTCAGTCGGACTTTCCAACAGTCCGCACCCGGACTCCCTCGCCCTCCGGCCAGTCATGGGAGGCGAGGTGCCGCTGCATCTCGGTCACGGCCGCGACGCAGGCGCCCGGCGAGCTGAAGGTGGCGAAGAAGCCGTCTCCTGCCGTGTTCACCTCCCTCCCATCGTGGGCGGCGAGGCTCTCCCTGATGATCCTGTGGTGGTCGCGAAGGACCGTCTTGTAGGCCTCGCCGAGGCGCGTGAGCTTCTCGGTCGAGCCCTCGATGTCGGTGAAGAGGAAGGTGATCAGGGTCTCCGCAGCAACAGCTTAGAAACCAGGACCGTCCAGCCTGGTGGAAGGTTGTGAGTGTTCGGCGTGCTGGTATCGGTTCGCGGCCGGCTCGAACGCCGGCGCGTTGATCCGCTGCACACGCAGTGTCGTGTCCGCCTCGCCTCTACCCGGATGGGCATCAGCGGATCCGGCGTGACCGCTTCGCCCTTTTCGATTCCAGGACACCTGACACCCACTGCGCCACTGCGCCCCGGACGCCCCCCTTTTCGCGACTCGCGAGCGCGCATAGAGGATTCGTTTATGGGCGGTCGCGAACAGATCGCCGCACCGAACGCCGACAGGGCTCGAATGAATTGCCGCGCCAGATCGACGGATATTTCTTCAGCCTTCCTGTCGGATCCCGACCCGCGAACCCTCGAATCTCTCGCGTCCGGGCAGTCGATCTGAGTCTTTCCGCTCATGTCAGAATGGGAAGGTAGGCCAACGGTAGGCCAACTGAGAACAAAAACCCTGGGAGAGGTGCGAGAGCGGCCGAATCGGGCTCACTGCTAATGAGTTGACTCGGGAAACCGGGTCCGGGGGTTCAAATCCCCCCCTCTCCGCCGAAAAAACGGTGATCGCCTGTGTTCCGGTGCAGGCGACACGCTTCTCGCGAGAGTCGCCACGGGCAACCGAACGCGGTCGCCCAACTAACATCCAGACCCTCGCCCCGTTGCTCGCGACGGCGTTCGGACGGGTCGGTACGCGCTCGTAGCTCAATTTGGAGAGAGCATCTGACTACGGAACTCGTCTCTGCGCTGACGCTCGCTGACGTTCGCTGACGTCTTTCCTGCTCAGGTGCAATACAGCGGGTGTTCGATTGGCCGTCTATGACGGCCGCTGACGGGCGATTACAAACAGTTCGGGGGCAGATTCGGGGGCAGACTCCAGCACCTCTGACTCGGGGCCTAAAGGGGCCGAGATGCTGCGCCGTGTAGTCACCAGAGGCCCCGGGCGAACCGTGCGCAGGAGGTTCCCCCTATGCCAAGACGATTGTTCGCTGCCGTCGCAAGCCTCCTCCTGGCCGCGGTGGTCGGCGTCGGCGCATGGCAGGTTGTCAAGACCCGTTCGCAGCTCAGCAGCGTTAAGCGCCAACTCGCCTCGAGCAGGGCGATGTTGTCCAAGAGCAAGATCGAGGAGCGCGCGACGCGGTCCGCCCTGACGTCCTCTCGGAAGGAGATGGACCAGTACCTCTCGACCACCACGACGACCCTCCCTTGCAACTACGAGTACGCCACCAGCACGTCCCAGTACGGATGTTTCCCGACGCCCGTGCTGACCGACTCTGCCGTCCTGTACCAAGCGCTCGCCACGGCTGCAGCCCAGTTGACGGGGAGCAGCTCCCTTCCGGCGGGACAGGCGCAGGAGTTTGTGGTCCAGTTCGACGCCGCCCAGGAACAGCAGGAGCGCCTCGGGGCCGAGGGCAAGGCGTGGTCGATCCTCAGCCCGGAGGCACAGGCGGGAGACTTCGTCGAGGCGAACGACTCGGCGGACATCATCGCCGCCAACGCAGCGCAGTGGGGCGACTACCTCAACTGCATCGTCAACAGCTTCGGGAACACGTCGTCCTGCTAGAGGGAGAGCGGTGTCGGACACTGAGGCGACCATTACTTACGAAGGTCCCCCGGAGTTCGCGAGCGAACTCGCCAAGGCGCTCGCGGATGAAGAGCTTCAGGTTTCCTACGAGGGGCCGACGGAATATCGGCACGCGATCGGCATCGAATCCATCATCCGGTTCCTCGTCGCATACGCGGCAGGCAAGGCTCTCGACGAGACGATTGACGAGCCGATCAAGCGCGCGGTCCGAGCAATCAAAAGTCGATTGCCAGGTGTCAGCGTGAAGGACGAGAACGGCGAGGAGATCGACTAGAGCCTCCGCTGCGCCGGTAGTCCACGTCAGCGTCGCACCAGCTAGGTATCGTGCCGACGTGCCGAACACGCTCTATTACGGCGACAACCTGGACATTTTGCGGCGGTACTTGCCGAATGAATCGGTCGACCTTGTGTACCTCGACCCGCCGTTCAAGTCGAACGCGACTTACAACGTTCTTTTCGCAGAGCAGGACGGTTCGCGCGCCGCGGCGCAGGTGACAGCGTTCGAGGACACCTGGCAATGGGACCAGGCCGCGGTGCTCTCTTACGAAGAGGCGGTGCAACAGGGTGGTCGAGTGGCCGACGCCCTTCGATCGATGCGCACGTTTCTCGGCGGTTCCGACATGCTCGCGTACCTGTCGATGATGGCCCCGCGCCTCGTGGAACTGCGGCGCGTTCTCAATCCAACGGGTTCGATCTACCTTCATTGTGACCCGACCGCCAGTCATTACTTGAAGATGCTCATGGACGCTGTCTTCGGACCAAAGAATTTCCAAAATGAGATCATCTGGTACTACAAGGGCGCTGGCATCTCGCCCAAGCGTTGGGGCCGTCGGCACGACGTACTTCTTTGGTACTCAAAGTCTGACGAATGGTTCTTTGATCCCGATCCCGTGCGCGATCCGTACGCCGACTCGACCAAAGAGCGGTTCTCTCATTACATAGGCAATGTCCGGGGCTCTGCGGACTATGGGACACAGACCCTAAACCCCGCAGGGAAGCACCCTGATGACGTGTGGCAGATACCGATCGTTGCCCCGTCCGCCCGCGAACGCCTCGGCTATCCGACGCAGAAACCGCTCGCTCTATTGGAACGCGTGGTCGCGTCGAGCTGCCCGGTCGGCGGTGTCGTACTGGACCCATTCTGTGGGTGCGGAACAGCGATCGACGCCGCACAGCGTCTAGGCCGTCGATGGATCGGCATAGACATCACCCACCTGGCAATCAACCTCATCCGCCATCGGTTGCTCGATTCGTATGGCGACACAATCAAGTTCACGGTGATTGGCGAACCGACAGACGTTGCGAGCGCGTCCGACCTTGCAGCGTCGGACCCTTATCAGTTCCAGTGGTGGGCACTTGGGCTGGTCGGCGCGCGTCCTGTTGAGCAAAAGAAGGGCGCTGACCACGGTATCGACGGACGGCTTTACTTCCATGAACAGACGGGCGGGGAAACCAAGCAGATCGTGTTCTCAGTGAAGGCGGGGGGTACGGGGGTCAATCACGTTCGGGACCTCCGGGGAGTCGTTGAGCGCGAGAACGCCGCATTGGGCATCCTCATCACGATGCAGGAACCGACACGGCCCATGCGTCAGGAAGCTGCCGAAGCGGGGTTCTACACCGATGCTTGGGGGCAGCGGTACCCGCGCCTCCAACTCCTAACGGTCGGCGAATTGCTGGCAGGCAAGAAGGTCGAGATGCCGATGTTTGCTCGGAATACGACCGTCGCCCAAGCGCCGGACGCCCGAGCCGCGCTTGGTAGTTGACAAAGTGGCCGAATCACGGGGCGCTCGCTGAGTGCCGCCGGCGGTATGCCCGCTGACGACAGGCCGGCAAGCAAAAGCGAGCGTCAGACCGGGATTCACCGGCGGATTCTCACTTGCGCCTTTAGTTCGGCGAGTGTCGCCTCGAGGTCGGCCGCCAGCTTGTCGGCCTTCGCCCGCGCCTCGTCGGCTTCTTTCTTGGCTTGCCACTGTTCTTTGGAAAGGCCAGCGCGCTTTCTTTCCTGGTTGTCCTTGACCCTCTCTCCGACCTGCCGGGCTCCCTCTTGGATCTCCTCTTCTGTGACGGGTTGACATAAAACGACAATGAAGGGCCAGAGCAGCAATAGCCCCCACCACAAGAAGGTGAAGATCCAGCCCCACGGCCCTCCCCAGTGGAGCGCGCCCTTCCACACCAGCTCGGGCCAGCAAAGGAACGCGAAGATAGCGGCGACGACGGCGCCGGCACCGACCCAGCCGATCGGGTTGTAACTGGACATCTCTCGTCGGCGGGAGTAGTCGGCCATCGAAGAAATCCTCCACTCAGGGTCGCACCACGACACTGACGCTTTACGTACAGCATGAGGGAAGGCCGTCGGCACTATCGGTCGGTGGTAAACGATCACTTCGGCCGGCCTTCTCGGGTTCCCGGACAGGGCTCGGGAGGGAACCACCGCAACCCGCGCCCTGCCCGAGAAAGCGTGCCCAGCTAGGACGACGCATCACGCATCGCCTCTTGGACCTTGTCGTAAGCCTCCATCGCTGCGTCCTGAAACGCCTCCCAGTACACAGACATCGCCTCTTCGTCGTAATCCAAGCCGCCCTCGTCCTCGAATAGCCACCGATGGATGCTCTCGAACGCCGGCTCGTCACGCCCCGCCCCCTGCCCGCCCATGTAGTAGGGGACCAGCTCGTCGACTCCCCCGATGTAATCGTGCTCTTGGATGAGTGCATCCATGCGCCGCAACTCAGCGGGCGACGCGTACCTCAGCGCCCAGTGATTGCCGTCGCGGCTGCCTTCGGCGCGCGCTCGGGTGATTTCCTTGCCCTCCTCGGCGATCAGCCGCTTGGCCGCGGTCGCGATCTCCTCGTCGGCAATCGTCGTCGCCTTCATCGTCCGTACCTCCTGTTCAAGTGCCCGTTGGCAGACGGGAGACACAGAGATCCCGGATTCCTTGACCTGCGCAGCGAGGTCGTCGGGCAGGTAGATGGTCACCTTCGGCATTCGTGGGCCCCTCGGTCGGCTGATACCGACAATGGGAGTATACGTACAGCATCGGTATAGGTCAATCTGTGGGCTACGGTCGCTTACCCCGAAGTAGGCGGGGTGGCCGCGCCGCCGCTCGGCACAGAGCGTGAGCGACGGGTGATTCGGTGACCACATCTGATTGCTGGTGCTTCGAGGTATCTGCTCGAACGCGATTTAGACTAAATCGCCTTCGCGCATCTGGACCTCGTGCGCGCGTGACGTCGGAACGCCCCCGCAGAGGCAGCCAGTGGCACGCGTTTCATCCGAGCAACATCATCGACTCGCGCGCGTAGCGACGAGACGCGCAACGGCAATCTGGCTGGCGCTCATCCTCGTGGGCGCCACCGCCTCTGCGGTCGGTGCCGCCACCGCCCACCCGAGCTACCCACTCGGAACGCGGGCGAGTTGCCGGGCCGACTACCACAAACACGTCCGCTCCCACCGAGTCCACGGACGCCTCGTGCACTACGTCGAGTGCATCTACAAGGCGCCGCCCGAAAGGGCGACCGAACCAGTCGCACCAGCGACGCCGACAATGACGCCGACGCCGACGACGCCTCCCGCCGCCCCCGAGCCGACGACGCCTCCCGCCCCCGAGCCGACGACGACGTTTGTCGCCACCGCCGTCATCCCGAATGGGAGCCCTGGGTGCCAGGATTCGTGTGAAGTCGAACTGACGGCCGACACCTATGCCGACGACGACCCGCAGACGGTCATCTACCCCAACTTCGAGACCCCGGACGTCACCCCGGGTACGTTTACCTGGGACTGGACGCTGGTGGGCACCGCCGACGCTGGCTGCGATTTCTCCAGCACGAACGGGGAGACGGCCGCACCCGCGTGCTTCGGCGGTATCCAGGACCTAGCCACCGATGGAAACGTCGCAAGTTTCTCCGTGTTCAACTACGGCTACCCGTTGGTTCTCGAGGTCACGGTCTCCTTCCAGGCGACGCCGGAATACGGGGCTTCCAGCGGAACGGTCACGCTGACCCTTCCAACATCTGGCTAGTCGCTGTGGGCACCGAAAGCTTGTGAACGCGACTGGGGGCGAGACCGGCTTCTCGGGGCTGCCTTCGCCTTTGAGCACTATTGGCTGTTGAAGGCCCTCTCGCCAAACAAGCCTCCGTAATTATTGGGGTCACTGCGCCGCCGCTCCATATCCCGTCGCATGAACTCCATGAAGTTCGCCCCGATGTTCCCGCCGCGCTCGGCGCCCCACACTGCCAACGCGAGAGCCGTGACGAGGTCGTCGTGGCTTCCCTTCCCCTCGTACCTCGGACGCCCCGTGGCGCTCAGCTCGTAGCCGAAGCTGCGCAACTCTTTGTCGAGCTCTGAGGCCAACGGGAGGTTCGGCACGGCGTGAAGCCGACGCGTCGAGAGCACGACTTCGAGAGCGCCGACGAGATCCGCCTTCGGGACCGTCACGTCGAGGCGTCCGCTTTTCGTCACCTCGGAGCCGCTGCCGATCGTCACGGCTTTCACCGGGTACGGGCTCGCCTCGCGCAGCATGTCAACGACCGGACGCCCGACTCCGGTCGCGTCGACGACGAGCTGCGGCCGCTCGTCCATCGCAAGAGAGTCCGCCGTCTGCACAATGATCGACGTTTGCTCGGGGTAGGTCGTCCCGGGATGCAACCGGTGCATGTAGCGGATCTCATGATGACGGCCGCGCTCGCGGTGCGGCGTGCGGGTGCGCCCACGCAAGAGCTCGCGCATCGGTGTCGCGGCGATCACCTCGGCGACGTCCTCTTCCCAAGGGGCGGGTCGTTCCGGCCGATAACTCTCGACCGCGACGATCGCTGTGCGGTCGCGGGCTTGTGCGAGGTCGACTCCGATCGTCAGCACGCGTTGATCACCTCCTCGACGCGCCCGCAGAAAACACACTGACGGGCGCTCGAGCCAACGCGCCAGCGGTGCTCGCAGGCGCGCTCCCGGCGACGCAGTTCGGCCTCGAGTTGCCGCCTTCGGCTGCCGAGAACGCGTTCAACGCGCTGGCGCTCGAGAGCAAACTGCTCGGCGTCGCTCGGCGGTTCTGGGGCGACGGGAGTGGGAGCCGGCTGCGGCGACGTCCTGGCGAACACCGCGCTCGACATCGTCACCATTGAAAGCCATGCCGAGCGCGGCGACGAACTCGCAGCAATACTCGGAACGGAAGGCGAGGTCGCCCAGTTGTTCACGCTCCTCGTCGAGAAACTCGGGAGCGATCCGAGGACATTCGGCTGCCGGCACGAGGACGTGTTGCCAGTGACGCGAGAGCGACGCCTCGAACCACCATCCGCGCTTGCCGGCCGGCGTCGACGTGGCGATGATGCGCCCCTTGGTGACGCCGACCATCGGCGACAGCGAGGCGAACACCTCGTCCGGGACGCGACTCGCCTCGTCGATGAGCAAGAGGTCGACGGCGTAAGTGCGGATCCCCGCCTCGCTTCCAGGCGCCGAGATGACGCGGCTTCCGTTCTCGAGCGTGAGGCTGAGCTGATTCTCCGACTCGCTGTCGACCGGCTTGCCGAGCTGTCGGTAGCGGACGAGCACTTGTCGGAATAGTTCGCCACTCTGTCGCTGCGTCGGGGAGACGATCAGCACGAGCGAGCCGGGCCGGTACATCGCTCGAGAAAGGGCGACGATCGACACGGCGGTCGACTTTCCGACCTGTCGCGCTGCGTTGACGTGGATTCGCTTCGCGGTCGACCGGAGTAGGCCGCGTTGCCAGGGATCCGGCTCCATGCCTAGCTGCTGGGCCAGACGAACGGGGTCTAGGGCGCCGGCGAGGTGCGAGCGGAGGCTCACTTATGCGACCCCCTCGACGTCGATAACCGACCGAGGCGCCGGAAGTTCGGCGCCAAGGGGTCCGAGGCGGTCAGCGATGCGGGCTCGCACCTCCGGTGCCACGGCTTCAAGCTCTTCGTAGATGATCCCGACGGCACTCGTGAACTCGGGCGTCGAGAGCACGTTGACCGTCACATTCTGTGTCCGCTCGGATAGCTCGCCTCTGCGGCGCGCTTGCAGCTCGTAACACTGGCGTAACTCCTGCGCGAAACGAGCCGCAGCCATCAGAGTTCCTCGCTCTTCGGCGATGACGAGGAACGTTCTGAGTACTCCGATAAGCCACTCGATGCGGTCCTCGTTGTCCTCCTCGCCAGCCGGTGCGTTAACCGACTGGACGCTGACGCTTGCGAGCGCAGGCGACAAGTGTTTCCGATGGCGCCGGATGCTGTCGTTCGAAGGCGTTTTAAAATCGCGTGGCGAGACCTTCCTGACCCATCGCGCGATCGCATAAGGACTCTCACCGGCGGCGAGCCGGGCATCGATACCGGGACGCCTCGGGGAGTTGCAAGCGTCGCAGGGCCGGCCCATCTATGGCGTTCGCTGCGCCGTCCGGCGCTTCCAAGCGGCTCGGCTGAGCTTGCCGCCTTCCTTTTGGTAAGTCAGGAAGCCGACTGCAAGCGGGTCACCCGGAATGCGAGCCTCGACCATCTTCCGCATTCGCCGCTCGGACCGACGCTGCGCCCGCTCCTCGACCGCCTCCGGCGCCAGTGCCACCGCCGCCCGCGCGCGCTTTAGTTTTCGGGCTGCCTTCCTCGCCGCTTTCTTCCGTGCTTTCTTCCGCTCGTCCGACGTGACTTGGACGGCGGCGATCGCGGCGGCCTTCGCAACCGCGACCTGCCCGCTCCGTTGTCGATCCTGCCAAGCTCTGTACGCGCTCGAAAGTGCAGCACCGCGCGGTGATTCGGGATGAGGAGCGCGACCGGACGTCATCTCGTCTACGTACTGCTTGGCGACGAGCTCGTTCTGCACCGGATCGTGGTGGTCGATGATCATCGCGGCACCCGGAGGTCAACGACGCGCTCGACAATTCCACCGAGAGCGCCGCCTTTCACCACTTCGCCTTTCGGTGCGACCTTCCGATACGCGCGCAAGAAGTCTTTGAGCCGAGCGGGACGTCCTTTCGCCGCTGCCTTCCGCTCAGCGCGAGCCATCGCCGCCCGGGCAATCGGGTCACGGCGGAGACGCTCGTGTAGCTGGAGCTTGGCGAGTGCCTGCTCGCTCCCGACCCGCGCCAGACCGACCGCCAAACTGGCTCGCTGCCGCTGGTCGTTCGCCTCCGACAAAAAGAAGCTCGGATCGTTTGCGTTTCGTGGATCGAATGCGGTCGGGATGGTTCCGGTGCCGCCTGTTCGGACGATCTCGGCGGCGTGCCGATCGGCGAGGTCGAGAAGGGCCTCGGCGTGCACGCTTGGGCGCGGCGGACTCTGAGGCGAGTCACCGAGGCGACGCTGCTCGCGCTCGGCGCGGTCAAGTTGTGGCTTCGCCGGAGCGAGACTGGCTTCGGTCACTGCCTTCGCGAATCGCTCGCCGCGTTCGCGGGCGGCCTGCCGCACGAGCGCACCATCACGGCGCTTGGCGTCGGGCGACCCGGCCTTCGGGGGGCGGATGCCCGCCTTTTCGAGCCGGGCGAAATGAGCAATGGTCGCAACGTCGTCCTCTGCGGACCAGGCGAGGTTGGTCATGGTCGTGTCCTTTCGTTCAAGAGAGTGAAATCGGAGATGGTGCGCTCCGGCCGCGGAGCCGCGTGCACGAGTGAGTCCTCTGCGCGGGGCGGAACCGGGTGCATCTCGAGGTAAGTGTCGATCTGATCGTCGAGTTCGCTCGCGGCGCGGAGCATCGCGAAAGCCAACTCGGGCGGTGTCCCGGTCGGCGTCCACCGTCGCAACTGTGCGTTGAGGGATTGCCACGCCGGGGACAACCGCGCCCTTTGCTCGACGTACTCGTGCGAGCGCGGGCTACTCACATCGGCGATAAACCGGCGCAGCACGGTCCGAACCGCGTCCTCGACGGCGTGCCGGGCTTCAATGTCGAAATCGGGCGGTGGTGCGGCGTCGACGAGGATCTCGCACTCGCGGACGCGGCCGCTCGCCGATTGAGCCCACTCGACGTCGCCAGCGGCGCCGGCGTGCTCGAGCTCGGCGCGGGCGTCGGTGAGTCTCGCCTCGACCTCTCGTCGGTACGAGGCAGCCCGCTCGTACCGCTCGATCGCACGCAGCACGGCGCCTGTGATGACGTCACTCCGAAGATCAGTGCTGATGTTCGTTGTCACGGGGACTCCGATCGTGTGTGGGGATTGAGTTCGCTCACCGGGGCGGGAGGCCCAAGTGCGGGGGCCGTTGGCTACCGCGGTAGCCAACGGCGCGGAGCTACCGGGCGTAACGGCCGTTCTGGTCCGGTCGCGCGTCACGACGCCGCCTCAGTGAGCCACTTCGCCTTGTTGGAGTGGCCGATGTGCCAGCGCCGGCACCAGGTGCAGCGATAGGGCCGCAGCATCGGGCCGCCGTAGAGGGTGAGCCCGTGGCGGAGCGAACGCTTCGCGTCCTTGCGCGTTCGGTAGGCGCGCTTGTGGGCGCACTCGGCCTCGAAGCGTTGGGAGTCAGTCAGCACGGAAGCTCCTCTCTCCTCACCACCGCGGTGGTGAGGAGATCCCGCACCTCCGGCTCGCTCCCCCCGAAGTCGCAGAGGTGGCGATTCCGAAATGCGCCAAGCGCGGGTTCTGCGCGCGCTTTTGGGAACGGGCGAAATCCTCAGTCTGAGCAGGTAAAACGCACCTAGCGCGTCCTTTCGAGCCCGTTCCGCGCCTGGTTCCGCGACGGGTAGTGCATGGTCGGATCCCGGGGGCAGCTCGGGGGCATGAGCGACTAATCGTGCCCTTGACCTGCGGCTTCGTAAGGGGCTTCTGATCGGACATCAGACGAGGGTGCGCGACCGAGGTCCAAGGCGAGGTGATGCGCCGGCGTCCACGCGCTTCGGCACCTCCCCCGGTAATGACTGCCAACCACCACCACTGACCCCCTCACCCCCGGGCGGGAGAGCCGACTGCGCAGAGTCGGGCTCCCCCCGTAGGGGTGCGCAGTGCGCGGTCGTATAAGTCCTGGTCAGGGCTGCGCAAGACGAGGTCTGCGCAGTGCGCCTAATGCGCAGTCGATTAGGACCCGTCATCCCTGCTCGATGCCACTTTCGATGACCGCGCAGGGGGGATCGTGCGCACTGACTCTGCGCAGTCAGTTGCGCAGTCATCGCTTTCCTTTGAGCAACGCCGGGCAGTCGGGCTCGTGTGTCATCCGCGCCTCGCCGATGCTCCCCGGCGCGGGCGGCGTGACGATCTCGGCGAGCGCCCCACAGCTCGGGCACCGTCCCGAGCGCGTCGCCGCGTTGCGGACGGCGAGCCCGTTCTTCACCTCGGGGCTGGCGTCGTCGGGGATCGGCGGGGCAATGACGATCGATCGACGACGGCGGCGTCGGCCGTGCTTGCTCACGAGCCGACTCCGTCCTCGAGGTGTGCGCCGGGGAGGTGGTAGATCGTGGCGCCGCGCTGGCCGGGCGAGGTCTCGATCGCTCCGGTGCGCACCGCGCTTGCGAGCAGCTTGCGCGCCGTCGCCTCCGCCACGCCGAGGTCGTCGGCTGCTTTCCGCTGAGACGCCCACTGACCGCCGGCGGCGCGGCAAGCGTCGACAACGTCGACGACGTCGAGATGCGTGCGACGAATGTCCGCTGCGGCCTCGGGCGGCATCCACCGGTTCCACCATCCGCTCTCGGGGTCGAAGCACATCGAGAAGTCGTCGGTCGGGATCGAGCGGCGCAGGAACTTCACGTCGACGTAGCGCCGCGACTGCTGGCGTGTCATGCCCTGGCGGGCGGCTTGCTGCTCGGTCCAATGCGGCAACAGCGTGATCCGCGTCGACGCCCAGTCGGCGAGGCGGCTGGCGCCGCGCCAGAGATCCTCCGGCTCGCGGGCGTCGGTCGACTTGCCGAAGTGATGGATCAACCAGATCGCGAGACCGTGGCGGAGTGAAAGGTCGCGCAGCTTGTCGAGCGCAGCCTCGGTCTGGCTGTTCGAGTTCTCGTCCCCGGCGTAGAACACGGCCCACGGGTCGACGATCAGCACGTCGATCTTGTGCTCGACGATGGTCTCTTCGACGCGGGGATCGAGCACGGCGTCGACCCACTCGTCGATCTCCGACCAGCTCCCCCCGTCGTCGCTGCCTCCCCCGGAGCTCGAGCGCCGGCGCGTCGTCCGCAATCGCCAACGATCGAACGTCTCGACGAGGCCATCGGGCACGCCTTGCTCGCCGGCGAGCATCCGCCACCGTCGCGACGCCTCCCACTCGTCGACCTCGCCGTGACAGACGAGCACCCGAGCCGGCCTCGCGACACGGAGCGCTCCGCCGAGGAGTCCTTCTCCGCGGCCGAGGAGCATGGCGCCGTTCATCGCAAGGAAGCTCTTGTTCGCCCCGCGCTGGCCCGCCGTGACGAGCAGCTCGCCGGCGCGCATCATCCCTTCGATCAACACCGGCGGCTCGGGCGGCGGGTTCGCGACCGCGTCAGTGATCCATCGAAGGCTGAGCACGTCCGCGCGCGGCCGAGCGGTATCAGCGCGCGCCGCGTCAGTCACGACGCCACCTGTCGAGGTTGCGAGGCTCCCGCCCGCAGGGCGCCGGCGATGGTCCGACGCGCTTCGTCCTCGGGCAAGCCGCACGCGAGCGCGGCCGCCAAAAGCGACGAGTCTGCCTCGCCCGAGTCGAGCAGACCGGCGCCGACAAGCGTGCCGAGTTTGAAGCTGGCGACGTTGAGAGTGCCGTTTCGCTGACCCTCGATCGCGGACTCGACGAGCTCGCACTCGCGTCGAAGCGCGCTTCTCGCGTACGAGGTGCCGTGCGTCACCGTGGGCGGCGCGCTCACGACAGGATCAGGCTTGCGCGTGAGATCGACGAGCCATGAGGGGACGGGCGCGACCGGCGCGGTCTCGTCCTGCCATGAGTAATCGCCGACTCGAAGTCTCGACGGTGGGGCGACGACGTACCCGCCTTCGGCCCGCACGTCGAGCCCTTCGCCGAGGACACCAGCCGAGCAACGCAGCTCGATGCCGGGCCACCCGAAGTAGAGGTGCAAGCCACCAGACGGCGTGTGCACGCTGAGCGTGTCGATCAGCGCCATGTTCTTGTTGTCGGTCAGCGCGCTGTTCTTGTTGTCGGTCAGCACGCTGTTCTTGTTGTCGATTAGTCGCGCGAAGGTTTCTTTACCCCCGTGTCGCGCGTCGATGTCGAGCACGACCAGGCCCGAAGCCGACCCGGTACGGATGCCGACGTTCGACCGCGGCCATCGCGACCACCACTCTTCGATCTGGTCGGCGTCGATCGTCGCATCGTGGAATCCGCGGCCCCCGACAACCTTCGGGATCTTGGGGAGTTTCGATCCTTCGCCGAGCGGGAAAACGCACCAGGCTCGCGCCGCGTAGGCGAGCGCGGCGCGGCCGAGGGCGCTCACTGAGCCTCCGCCTCGACGAGCGCGTCGTAGGCCGCACGCAGCCGTCGCTCGGCGATATCGGCGACGCGCTTGCGACGACGGACGCGCTTCAAGTGTCGGTTGATGGTGCGACGGCTCAGCCTCCGGCCGAAGGTGCGGCGCTTCGACACCGAGTCGACGACCGGCGACGCGCTCACGGTCCGGGGACCTGGCGCAGGTGTCGCCGAGGGCCGGTCGAGTCAGGGTCCGTCCGGGGGCTACTGGCTACCGCGGTAGCCAGTAACGAGGAGCTCTCGGGCTCGATCGCCGCGTCGTCGGCGCCGTCGCCGAGCATTTTGAGCAGAGCGGGCACAGCGACCAATCGGCGCGTACCGAGGGCGAGCACAGGAAGTTGCCCGCGACGAGCGGCCTCGTAGGCAAGCGTCCTGCCGATCCCGAGAACGACGCTTGTCTCTTCGATCGTGATGGTTGCGCGATGGCGGACGTCGTCGAGGGTGAGCTTCGGCGGAGGCATTAGGCGTCGGCCTCGAGATCGGTCGCCAACAGTTGCCGGAGACACTGGCCGAAGGCGACAGCGGCACGCCCGCGAGGTCGCCGCTTCCCCGATTCCCACATGCGGACCGCTCCGATTGAAAACGCGCCGCCGCTCGAGATGACCATTTCACGCCGGGAGCGACCACTGGCCTCGCGAAGCTCTTGGGCGGCGCTCACCCCTTGCTCGGAACGCTCGGCGATTAGCGCTCGCGCCAGCTCGAGGTCGCGGAGCTCGTCGGGGCTCAACATCGGTCCGTAGGGCACTAAACGAAAGGTAGACCCCGGTGGCTTAGCATGCTACACCTGAGGGCACAGTTTCGGATTCTCCCTGCTCAGCGACCTTGGACTTTCGCACGAGCGCCGTATACAGTTAGCACGAAGGGGACCACCAACTATGGCTCGCAAGTCCGCTGCTTCGCTCGGACGCCCCGTGTTCGCCGTCAGTTATGACGACGGCTGGATCGGAGTGCTCTTCCCGGGCATCCCGCAGCAGGTCGACATTCTCGTCGTCGAAGTCGACGGTGTCCCGCAGATCGTCGGGCTGCGACTGGACCCCCAGTACGTATGGCTTGCGAAGTCCACGAAGGACAGCGCACCGACGCGGCTGTCGCGATCGCTCATTCGCATCAGTCAAGACGGTCAGCGCTTGGAGTGGAACGGCCCTAAAGACGTCGACCCGACGATCACGGCCGATCTGCTCCGGTCCCTGCCGCTTCGCCAGCTCCGGGCTATGGCAGCCGCCGCGGAGTACGGGGACGGGACGGGAGATTGGCTCGAACCGTTCAGCGTCGAGCGCACGCCCGGCGAACCGTGGCCTGACGACCATTACCGAGAGGTCGCGGAGACCTACCGCAGCGCCCCGAGCGCACCGCTCAAGGCGATCCAGACGCGCTGGGGCGTCAGCCGTGCAGCGGCCTCGAAGTGGGTTCGCAAGGCGAGGGAACTCGGCTACCTCGGCTACCCGAAGCGCGCCGGTGTCGCCGGAGCGAGCGAGCCGAAGAGTCCGATCAAGTCACGCGCACGAAAGGAAGGAAGTCATGGCCGCAAGTCGTAGGAGAGGGCAACTCAGGGTTCGAGGAAAGAGCATTGGCGTCGTCGTCCCCGACGGCGACCACCCGTGGCGGCGATGCCCAACGCCGAAATGCCGCGGGTCGGTCTGGATCGAGCGCACCGGTCCGATGACGTGCTCGCGCTGCGGGGCGTCGCTTGAGGCGCCGGTACAGAGGCGCCGTCGCGTGTGGGAGTCGGGATTCCCAACCCGGGCAGCCGCGAACAAGCGCCTCACTGAGCTGCTCGCAAGGTCGGACAAGGGCGGTGTCGTCGAGCAGTCGGCGATCACGCTGCGCGAGTTCGTCGAGGACCAATGGCTCCCCTCGATCAAGGCGAGCGACCTGCGCCCGTCGACTGTCGAGATGTATGAGAGAACGACTCGCACCTACCTGCTGGCCCGCATTGGCTCGCTCAGGTTGCGCGATGTGACGCCGACGCGTCTCTGTGCCTGGCTCGACGATCTCAAGTCGGCGGGCACGGGCGCGCGCACCGTCGAGATCGCCGGCATCACCGCTCACAAGATTTTGAAATCCGCGCTCGATCGTGAGCTGACCTTCCGCAACGCGGCCGACAACGCGGCCGTTCGCGCTGCGCGACCAAAGGCGAAGGCAGCGGCCCCGACCGTCTGGACCGCCGAAGAGACGCGCAAATTCCTCGATTCCCAGCGCGGGGATCGAATCTTCGCGTTGTGGCGACTCGCAACAATGACGGGACTCCGACGTTCCGAACTCTGCGGACTCCGGTGGCGTGCCGTCGACCTCGGAGCCGGCACGATCGACGTACGCGAGACCCGCGTCGCGGTCGCGTACAAGGTCGTCGAATGCGCGCCCAAGACGGAGAAGTCACGGCGCACGGTCGAGCTCGATCCGGCAACGACGGCGGCGCTTCGCCAGCATCGAGCCGCTCAGACGAAAGAGATGCTGGGCTTCGGCAAGCAGCGCACCGACGACACTTTCGTGTTCACCCGCGAAGACGGCGAGGGCCTGCATCCGCAGTGGCTCGGGCGCACGCTTACGGTGCGGGCTCGAGCGGCTGGGCTTCCCATTGTCAGGTTCCACGCGCTGCGACACGGTCACGCGACGACGGCCCTCGAGGCTGGCGTACCGCTGAAAGTCGTTTCGGAGCGCCTCGGACACTCGTCGATCGCTATCACCGGCGACATCTACAGCCACGTCCGCCGAGAGGTCGACCGTGCGGCGGCGGCACAGATCGCGGCGGCAATCGACGGCTAAATAGTGTTCGGGGGCACTTCGGGGGCATTTCGGTACCATGTGGACGCTGCTGCCGAGCTGTGCTCCGAAAATCTAGGCATCTAGCAGGCAGTTCAATCCGGCGCTCGTAGCTCAATTTGGAGAGAGCATCTGACTACGGATCAGAAGGTTGGGGGTTCGAGTCCCTCCGAGCGCGCGAATGCGATGTCTCGAGACATCGGCGAAGGTGTTTCAAGACATCGTAGAGACCCATCCGAGGCTTAGCGGGTGGTAGTCGCGGTGCCGCTCGAGGCTCAGCTTCCGTAGGAGATCGCCCTCGGTCGACACGATCCGCACCTCGGCATCGGCGATCAACAACACGACGCGGCGGTTCCTGTGAGCGACTCCCATTCCGATGTGACGAAGTTTTGACTCGTAACGGACGGTGAGCTTGCCGAAGCGGTCGACGCGATCGTGACGGATCCGAAAGTGCGTGTCGGGGTCGTCTTTCTCGGGGTGCGCCTTCACCTTCGCTTCGTAGACCTCGCGGGGAGTGTGCCGGGAAAGTGATCGGTGTGGGCGTTCGTTGTTGTAGTAGGCGACGAAGCGATCGAGCTGTGCTTGGAGCTCGGGGATCGAGCGGGCGAGGGGCTGTCGAGCCAAGTACTTCTTCACCGTCTGGTGGAACCTCTCGACTTTTCCGCAGGTCTGGGGATGGTTCGGCTTGGAGTGCTTAAAGACGATGCCCAAGCGCTCGAGCTCCGACTCGAACAGCACCCGACCCAAGCGGTACTTGCCGGTGTAGATCGCGCCGTTGTCCGTGAGCACCGACAACGGCGTGCCATGGGCCCTGCGTGCCTGATGGAAGATGCGGCAGACGTCAGTGGTCTTCGTCACCGGAAGTGCCACCGAGGCGATGCACAGCCGGCTGTGGTCGTCGATGAAGTTCACGATCTCGACTTTGTGTCCATTGCCGATTGTCCAATGCGTCATGTCCGACTGCCAGCACTCGTTCGGCAGTGCCGCTTCGAATCGCACATAGGAGGACTTCGGTCGCTTTCTCGGTTGGGTGGTGACGAGCCCTCGTCGGACGAGGACGCGGTTGATCGTCGACACCGACGGAGAAGAGCCCAGCTGACGCGCTAAGTGGAACTCGATCGTCTGCGCCCCGGCGTCGAGGCCTTCGTCGCTGAGGCGTTTCCGCAGCCGGACGATCTCGTCTTCAATTGCCAGTGGGATCTGGGTGGGAGAGCGCTTCGGGCGCTTCGAGCGCGGCAAGAGGCCCGCTTCGCCCTCGGCCGCGTAACGGGACAGCAGGCGGTAGATCCAGGAGAAATGGACGCCGTGTGTGGCGGCGAGCTCGAGGACAGGCCGGCCCTCGCGCAAGTGTGCCTCGACCAGGAACCGTGCCTTGTCCACCGGCGAACTCCCCTCAAGAAGATTCGCCGATGTCTTGACACATCACGGGGTCAGAATTCGCTTATGTCCTGAACTCGTAGACCTCCGAGCGCGCGAAGAACTTCCTTGTGAATGGGCATCGAAGGTCACTGTCCGTCGCGGACAGGAACGCAGAGGCCAACGCCGGGACCAGTCCGAGAGCCTGACAAGCTCCGATTGGTCTCGATATTGCTTGGGACGGCGTTTGAGCTGGCACCTACCTCGCCGCTCGTGTTCGGTGCCGAGAACGGCGCTAAACAGCTCGGTGACGAAGTGTTATCCAGTTCCACCCGGTTCGAGCCAAGCACGCCCTCGTCGATGTAGGCGGTGTATTGAGGCGATGACGCAACGCGGGTAGCTCGCACCGTAACTGTCAACGCGTGGTAACCCTTCGGGACTCTCGACTCCGAGGCAGATGAGACCTCCGTGACCTTGATCCGCCAGCCTGACACGACCGCAGTGTGACCGAATGGGATCGGCCGCGTTGCCGCGCTCACCAGCCCCACCGGGCCGATCAGCGCGATCAGCAATGTTGCGATAGTTGCGATGGCTTTCCTCATTCTTCGTCCTCTCACGCGCACAAGCCGTGCGGGACAGTGATCTCGCAAGTTGTCGCCAACAAGCCCGCGGTGCCGGCGACTGCGGCATCGGCCACGACATCAAGGCGCGGCATCTCCCCGGGCACAAGAGCAGAATATGTACTCCCGGCAGACGACGGCTTAGTGGACCCGCCCTCTGCCGTACTGGGACGGCCGCGAAGCCCGCTCCGCTAGCAGCGAATCACCCAAGACAGATTCATTGAACGAGTTATCGAGGGCGATTACGTTTTTTTGTCGTTTTGCGCGCCAATCGGTGGGCTATCCCGGCGATCTGGGACGACTACTCATGCTGTCGTCTCACACGCAGGCAGCTAATCGTTCCACTTCGTCTGGCGCGAGCCGAGTCGGCTGATTCATCAACCATTCGGTGATCTTTCGGCGTCCGATAACCGGCACGTCTGGGGGTTGCGCTTTGATGGTGAACTTTTCGACAATCACGACGATCACCGGTGTGACCTCGAACTGCACACCCGACCCTGAGAGCAGCTTCGTCACTTCCCGCTTTTCCCACCGAGCCGTGTGCAGATACTTGGTCGGATTCCCGTTCACATAGAAGGCATGTTCAGCGACCCACACCCGGCCGGAAAGGAGCTTCGCGTTCAAAGAGAAGACGCCACCGGGTCCAATGACGAGATGATCGACGTTGTGACCTTTGTCATCGAGACGAATGTCGTGTTTGACTCGCCAGGAATCCGGCAAACGCGCGAGCTGCGCTCCGACCATCTCCTCGCCCTTGGCACCCCGTCTCCAAGCTCGCTCAGTCGTATGTTCTCCGAGCGCCCGTCCGAGAAAGGAGCGAAATCGGGCCGCCCTTCTTGCATCCCGAGCCATTCGCCGAGCGCTTTCACCGGCTGAAGTCGGACCTTCGCTCACGCGTCCGGTCTACAGGCCAAGACAGGTCGTCGGCGGCACGAGGCGCGAGCATGGGTGGGCTCCAGCGACGATTCGTCGCCACTATTTCCGAAAGGACTGACCGCGCCGATTTCGAGTTCCTTCGAGCGCGCTAAGCAGTAATCGTGCAGACTTTTAGGTCACAATTGGCGTAGCCGTATCCCTAATTCGATAGCATCCTGCGCCCATTCGTTGAGGGTCGAGGTTACGCTGATGGTCGAGGCGAAAGGAGGTGGCCACGATGGAACAACCAACGACGACGGCTCCAGGGCCGCTAACTCAGCCCCCGGAGATCGACCCGAACTGGCGCGAGAAGATCGAGCTAGCAAAGCAGGTGCGGAAGGAGACCCAAGCGAGCCGCAGGGACAAGTCCCCGGTATTTCCGATGAATTGGTCATTGCAGCAGGCGAAGGGATAGTCCACCCCACCCAATCGCCGCTCTACCACGCTGAGAATGCGCCTCGATACGACCGCCAGGCGCTCATAAGTACCTACGAGCAAGCGTACGACTGTCGACTTGTCGTCGTCTTCGACATGCTGTTTCCGTACAGCATCAACCTGTTCGAGGATCTGGTGTTCGATGCTGACCCATCGCAGGACCTGCATCTGATGCTGGCAACTCCGGGAGGTGACGGAGAGACCGCTGTTCGCCTCGTGCGGTCGGCGCAATCTCGATGCCGCGAGCTGACTGTCATCATCCCCGACATGGCCAAAAGCGCGGGCACCATTCTCGCGCTTGGCGCGCACCACATCTTGCTCGGCCCGACGAGCGATCTCGGGCCGATTGACCCTCAGTTCCAAGTGGGCCAGGACCTCGTATCAGCCAAGGACATCATCGCAGCACTCGAATCCGCAGAGGCCGCGATTCAAGCAAGCCCCGCAACTTTTCCGCTCCACGCCGCTTTGCTCGCAGACGTGACAGCTCTGATGGTGCAACAAGCGCGCTCGGCGCTTGCGCGAAGCGGGGATGTCATGCGCGAGGCGCTCAAAAGTCAGCCGGACCGAACGCCAGCCGAGATCGACTCCTTGTGTGCTTCGCTCATGCAGCCGCTAATCGAGGTCCCGAGGAGTCACGGAGCGAGTCTCGGCATTGCGGATGCGGTCTCGCTCGGCCTTCCGGTCATAGCGGCCGATCCGAGGAGCGACCAGTGGCAACTGTTGTGGCGACTTTGGATCAAGTACCTGTCGGCGGGTCAGCGTATCTATGAGGGAGTGCGCGCATCGAAGCCGGTCGGCCCCTGGCAACCACAACCAGCACCCGTCGAGTCCACTTGAACGTCACGATTTGGATGCCTTCCGTGCCCTTGCCTCTTTGATGAGTGTCGGCAAACTCTTTGTGTGTGACTGAACGAACCGGCGCTGAATCGTCGGTCCAGCCGGGCCAGTGTAGGGCTTGGCGTTGCCAGTCTGGTTGTACGCGCCGCACGCTTCGCATCGCAGCTTCTTCTTGGTCGGCAACGCGCCGACGCCGAGTGTCAAGGCAATAAGCACGAGGTCATCCCGATGTCCTCTGTGAGCGTCACAAGCCAAACTACGCCGCCAGTGCAGGACGCGCGCTTCTCGTGATGTCGCGTGCGAGCCGCTCTACTTGAGCTAGCAATGGCTCAGGCTCCGCCTCCACATCAAGCGTTCGGACTTCGATAACGCATCCGCTGTTACGGACAGAGTGCCTCCTCGCCGGTTCTCCGCTGTCCTTGGCATACACAAGGAACCCGCGTGGCAGATCAAGAGCCGTGCAATAGGCGAGCATCTGATAAGCGTCTGCGTTTGGCATGCCCTTCAGCTCGATGGACTTGTACTTTGCGTCCACAACTGCAACGCACCTGTCGTCCAACCACCACGTAATGTCCGGCCTGATCCCGAGCCCCCGCTCATGATCAAGCCAGCCAGTCCACTGCGCGCGCACTCCCCCACCGGATGACTGCATTGCCTCACGCAGCGCCACAGTGACGAAGTCTTCGAAGACCTTGTTCATATCGAAAATAAACGCAGTGGCGACGAATTCGCCCTTCGGCGCGTCGATGGAGGACCCATGAAGTACCAGATCGGCCAGACGAAGTGATGGCCCGTATCTCTCATTGAGGCGGGTGAGCGCGGGCATGGTGACCTCGCGTGGGCGCTCGATCAGGGACACATCATCAAGAAGCGCACGCAGCTTCAGGAGTCTCTTTCGTGCCAGCCCAGGCAGCCGAGGTAGCCGGAGCAGCCTGACGGCAGCGGTCTTCAGCATCTGATTCTCGAAGATATCGTCGATGTAGTCGTCATACGAAACTTCGACGGGAAGTGGCAAGTTCGCGTTTCGTGCGATTTGGTCACCGAACCGCACCCGCCCACGGATCCCAGTTAGCCGTTCGTCGATGCGAACGTAACCTCGAAGGATGCCGCGTTCGAGTGCCGCCAATGCGTGCCACGAGAACCCACTTGCGATCACGTCGAGCAAATCTCGTTCGACCGCGAACTGGGCAGACTCGTCTTTCCATCCTTTGGGGTCCGCCGCATATGCGAGCAAGAAGAAGAGCTTCGGTACGACGAGTCTTGGCCTGACACGGAGTTCCCAGCCCCTCCCGGTGGCTACTCCGATTCGCGAGTCAGCGATGAGCAACCAGGAATCTGCTGGCGGCCGTGCAACAACATCGACCAGGTCGAGACGCGCGAGCTCCGCCGCCTGATCGTGCGTGAGCTCGGCGACGCTTTTCGACCATGCCTCCATCTCGATAAGCGTCGTCATTGGTCGCCGGAATGCTCCTCTCCGGGTGACTGCTCGACTGGCTCACCATGTAGACGCGCCTCTAGCTTCGCGAGACCGAAACGGGCACGATCCCACCTAGTCCCGTAGTAGTACTCCTCAAGCATCGGCATGATCGCCCGCTTCCAGATCCGATCGAGATCCGGCCCGCCATTCGGGTCGATCATGAAGTAAGAAGGTCCTATTGCGACCTCATCATCCGAAATTTCTTCATTCAGGAGGTCAAGTAAGCGCGCGGCGAGATCGTCGTGCCCATGCTTCTCGAGCCACCTCCTCAGGACCAAGCTGACCGGAACCTCTGTCGGGATAAACGGCACGAAGTAGAAGCGCCGGCGAAGCGCCGCATCGACCAACGCGATTGACCGATCGGCCGTGTTCATGGTTCCGATCAAAAAGAGGTTCCTGGGAAGCCGGAATTGCTCTTCAGGCCAGTAAGGAAGACGAACGGCTTGCTGACGGTACTCGAGCAAGAACAGAAGCTCACCGAAGATCTTCGGGATGTTTCCTCGGTTGATCTCATCAACGATGAGAACATATGGGTGTCCAAGGTCCGCCGCGGCGGCAGCAGCCATGTCTCGGAGTGGGCCGTTGGTCCGGGCATATTTGACACCGTGCGCACCGTCATCCTCAACGGGGCGGAAACCGCCGACGAAATCTTCATAGCTGTACGAGGGATGGAACTGGACGATGCGGAAGTCACCGCCATCGCGCGTCATCTCCTCGGCAAGCGCGAGTGCGACGTACGTCTTTCCGGTACCTGGTGGCCCGTAGAAGACAACCTGACCCTTCTCGACAAGCAAGTCGAGAGCCTCTTGCAGCCAAGCTCGCGGAAGGTAAACGCGTTCTTCGATCTCGGCGGTAAGTGTCGGAATATGGAAGCCAGAAACAAGGGCCTGGAGCGCGACGTCTTGTTCCTTACTGATCTTGAAATTGGTCGCGTTTGGGAACGTGATGACGCCGACATCCTTAAGGACCGAGTGATTCTGCAGATCACTTCGCCGGATTGGTGATGACAAAACCGAGTTGATTCGGAGGACAACTCGAGGTTCGGGCTTCGACAGCGTCTCTGGCTTAAGGACATACGGATCGCCGGAATCTCCGGGCAGGATCGCCGGCTCATCCTCTACGGTCGCGGTGGCGACCACACCAGCGTTGGCGCCGGAGCGCCAGAGGTAGACGCGATCGCCTTTGTGCACCTCGGTCCTGTACTGGCGCACCACCCAGGTCACCTGGCTCGATTCGCTGAGCGCCTGATCGATGTCGTAAATGGTCGGGTTCGCCTGGAATATCCAAGCGCCCGCGCCCTCCGAGCCGGCCTTTCCCTCTCCTGCGGGCTCATGTCGACCAGCGGCGGCGAGGACGAAGTCGAGGAGCTCTGGCGGGATCTCGTAGTCGACGATCAGTTGATGAGCTACCTCACAAAAGGCCGCGTAGTCGGCAGGGCCGCCGTTGCTTGGAGTCTTGGTGGGTGCGAAATTCGTCAGCCGCTGTAGGCCTCGGTCTGTGATGCTGAGCCACACGGCGGATGTTTCCGGACTCCGGAGGTATCGAAGCATCGTGGGATAGGACGTTCCTGCCGATGGCAACGCTTTGCGATTAGAGAGCAACTCTCCCGCCGCTGCGATCGCTGCCTCTTCGCTTCCTTTCCAGAGCCGATTCGTCCACTGGTTCAATAAGTCCAAGTTGGAGGTGAGGCCATTTGCTGTATGACCAACGAACGCGGGCTGAAACCTGTTGAAGACGTGCTTGCCGTTGCTGAAGTCGGTGTTGAAGAGGCGAAAGAGATCCATCGCCTGCTGGTCCGTCATATGCCCCGCGGACTCGTCGAGGAGCTTTCGCGCCTGATCCTCGGTCTCGCGACGCACTTCGAGACGTGTGTCGCCATCCTCCTCGAGCGTCTTCGCGATGAATTCGGCAACGTCCTCGATTGGGCCGCCCTTCGTCCCTTCGAACGGACTGAGGTATGTCGAGTACAACAAACGCTCGAGCTGCTTTGTCGTCCACCCGTCGAGCTCGTGGCAAGCGCGGAGCCCTTCGAGCAGAAGCCGGTTAAGCGTCGTCGTGCGGAGGCTCGCATCGTCTGCTTTCGGCTCACGAAGCTCTCGCAGGAAGTGCCTGAGGTGCGTCTCGGAGTTGATCGGAAGGACCTCCTCCGGGAAGTAGACGGACAGGGTCTTGTTTAGAAGCGCCGGTCCGGAACGGAGGGATTGAATATGTTCAATCTCGCTCCACTGTCCAGCCTCTGCGAAAGCAAGCGCGTCCAGGAACCCTTGATGTACGGCCCGCCACGCCTCATCGACGGTGGTGTAAAGCTTCTCGTCGAACCACCAACGCTCCAGCGCCGCTTGGAAGTAGATGAGGTGCTTCCGGGCGCTCCCACCTTTCATGCTTCCGAACTCGGTTGTGACGAACTCCATCCAGCGGCCGAAGTTGTCGGGATGGTCCTTCTGCCCCAACGTGTAGCGATCGAGTGTCATTGCGGGCCAGGCTTCGCGTGGGAAGAGAGCAAGGAACTGATTTCGTTGCTCTTCGGCTTTGACGATGCTCGCTTCTTGCGCGTCAGGGTCGTAATCCGCCACTGCCTGCGCGATTCGATCGCAGTCGATCACTCTCTACCTCCTTCCGCGAGGCTGGCGATATTCGGCAACGCGCATCAGCTTCGCACCTCGGCGCGAGTCGGGATGCTTGCCATCCAAGGATGGATGGCGCTCAGCAATGCGGACACGCACAACGGCATTCCGGAGGGACCAGAACCGGGGCCAACGAGAGCAACAGAGTCGTGAGCTGGAACTCGGCTCACGCGATGAGCGCTTATCGGCAATGCGCTCTTGACCTGGGAATGGTGTGAGCGTTCTTTGATGCTCTGAACGCTCGGCTTAAGCCTACGGATCAGAAGGTTGGGGGTCGAGTCCCTCCGAGCGCGCGCAATTCACCTGGTCAGAGGCTCGCAGACAATCGCGGGGCCTTCCGGTACGCCGCGGGAATCAGTAGCAAGGCCGTAGGAGATCGGGTCGGTGTCGCTGCAGACGACCTGCTCGGGCGAACTCGACTGAACTCGAGCGGACCACATGGACGAACGGCGTCTGATTCCGGCTCTAAGTGTGCACTGGCAGGAGGCCCGGCCCGCGACCGTGTGGAACGCCGGACTTGTCGCGCCACCTATATGCGGCCGATCGGCACCTATGAGCTATGCGCACCAGGTGTCGCGTCCGTCTTATCGGGACACCCCGAGCTACGTGTGGTGCGCGCTGCAGAGTGAGTCGAATCGGGCAAGGGTCGCGGTCATGGCGTCAATCCAAATCTGGCCGTTCTGGACTGCATGTCGGAGCTCTTCCGGGGCAGCCGAGCAGTCGAAGATCTCGGTCACGATCGTGCAGTCGAAACACTTAAGTGAGGGTGTCTCAGATCGATGCTCGACACGGCGGTAGTCGCGGTCTTCCTCGACGATCGGAGGAAGACGATGCCCGGACTGCAAACAGACGACTCCCGCGCTCAAGGGTCAGACGAGAATCTCTGCAGGAGGTCTACCGAAGATGAACGCTGCTCAGCTGTTGGGTCGAATCGCCGAGAACTTGTCGGTGCGCCGAGCGTTCGGCGAACCGTACGAACAGGGCGGCTTGTTTGTGATTCCCGTTGCGTTGGTCGCCGGCGGCGGAGGCGGAGGCGGAGGCGAGGGTTTTGGGTACCCGGCCGGTCGCCCCTCATCGCATGACGATCTGCCGAATGACTCGTCCGGGGCCAAAGGGGAGGGTACCTCGCCGAATCTGTCGTCTGGGTCGGGAGGAGGATTCGGAGGTGTTGTCGTGCCTCTCGGCGTGTACGTCGTCAATGGAGAAGAGGTTCGTTGGATCTCAGCGATAAACGAGACCTTGGCAATGCTGGCGGGGCTCATCGTTGTACGCCTGCTCGTCAGGAGACGGCGTCGCGCTCGCGTGCGGCACGATCCCGCCTAACGGTCCTCGTTCTTCGCCTCCCGACCACCCCGCTCTCCGCGTTCATGCAGACTGACATCGTTACGGGCGACCGCTCGCTACTCAGTCTTCGAATCCACGCTCTCCGGATCGTCCACAACGGTGTGGGGATTGGGGAGCTGGCGTGTCTCGGGGTACCTGTGGTTCTGCGCGATCACTCGACGACGTGATAGGTGGTGGCACTCGGACGATCTGCCGGACAATCGGCCAGAGGAAGCCATCGAGTAGCAACTGATCGCTAACGCGCTCGACGCGCCTCCGATCACAGGCCTTCGGTTTCGCGCTGTTCGATGTAGCTCCACTCTCGGCGAAGCGCGCTCAGTAAGTCGCCCACGTCAAGCCAGCCGTGGGCTCGCGCCCAAGACTGCGGCATCGCTGGAGGTTCCCGATGCAGGCGCTCTGTGAAATACCACCGGATCAGCGACTCGTCGTCGGGCACGGCTGTCAGGCGCCGATGTCCACCCAGCGCCCGCTCCTTGTTGGCGGCGCGCTTGGCGAGTGCGGCGAGCGCTCCCGATGATCGGAGGATGAAGAGCACCTCCTCCTCGATCGACCGTCGATAACGCCGAGCGGCGCGTTCGAGCGCGGCGGCGCGCCAACCGCCACCATCGAGGTCGTCTCGGTCAGCCATTCGCTTGGCGAGCCACGCCTCAAGTTGGTCCGCGCCAAAAAGGCCTTCCGAACGTCGCAGTTGCTCTACGAAGGCGTTGGTGGACCATGCAGCGCGGTCGGGCCCGAATCGCTGAGATTCGGAGAGTGCAAGCACGTCTGCCAACGCACGGTGCCACAACGTCTCGTAGCCAACTGGGTCGAGGCGGGCTTCGTCGAGGACGTGACCAATTGCATCGTGGTCAGCGGGATCGACATCGACCGATGCGTCCATTGCGCCTTCGTCGTTCGCAGTTGCGAAGGAAGCGACGCCCGCCTGGTACGCCTCATCCCAAAAGACCGTGTGCTGGAAGTCCCAGCTCGGCAGTTTCGGTTTCAAGCCTTGACACAGGTCCGCGCCGATGCGCTCGAGCATTGCAACGGCGTCTGTTCGCTTCACGTGCACCCATCCCTGTTTGAGGAAGCCACGGAGCCGCTCATGCTCATCATTAGACGTATCGAGAACACTGCGCAGTTGCCGTTCGGCGTAAAAGGTCTCTTTCATCCGTCTTTCCAATGCGCGCCCCGTCTTCGAGCCGATAACTCCCTCACGCATCGCCCGCTTCAGCGTGGCACGGATTTCGACCATTGATTGTGAAAGTGAGCGGTAGCCGTCCTCACGACCGGCGTGCGCCACGGCGACTTCGTCATCGTCTTCGAGCTTGCCCTCGCGGAAAGCGCGGTAGACCTCACCCTCGCCGCGCATCCCGAATTCATCGAGTTCAGCGGCGCGCAGGGCGCCCACGCTGGCGGCGCCGTAAACGAGAATGCCGCGGGACATCGCCCAGAGGATCTCCTTGTGCCAAACAGCTGGTTGGCGGTCAAATACGCCATCAATCAGGCCGATCGCGCTCGGAACAGCGAGGGCGGCGGTCAACACGTCGCCTTGCGCCGCGGGTGGCCGGTATTCCGCTGGAAGAACCCGTCGGGCTACGTCGACGGAAAGGCTTGGCCCGAGAAAGACGACGACCGCGCGGTCGTACACGGCAGTCACGAGGTTGCGGCTGCGAAGGCGAGCCCGCGGTGTCCGATTCGGTAATCGGGAATCGTCCCGCCAAAGCCTTCGAGTCCCGGCACGACGACGCGGACCACCGGTAGTCCGAGATCGGGTCGCGTGAGGTCGAAAAACAACACCTCGGAGATGCCAACCGACCGCAAGCGATCGAGCTCGGTCGCCACGTCCTCTTCGAAGCTCGAGGCGGCGAGATCGGGGACGTCCAGGAACGAGCGACGGGAGCGGCCGCCTGCGAACTCTCGCCGAAGTCTCTCGAGTTGATCGCGGTCGCGGTGCTCGTGGTAATAGCGAGGCAAGACGTCGTCTCGACTGCCAGCGATTATCGTCAGCCGGCTTTGGGCCGCTTCCGTCAGCGCCCTCGAGAGCGCCACCGCTCGGCTCGGGTGACACCCGTGGCCGCTCGCCGCCGGGAGCCGCCGGTGCGCGTCTGCATGCCGGCCGACAATGGCGCAAGTGAATACCGCAAGTCCGACGTCGCTCGTGATGTCGAAGATCTCGACCTCGACGTCGGCCGACTCGAAGCGATCGAGCAGCTCACGACAGACCGGGTCATCGACCGTTGCCGCGTCGACCCGCCGCGATGCTCGCGCCTCGTTTCCGGTCAGTGACCACAAGGTGAGGGCGTCGCGTTCGATGACCTCGCAAAGCGCATGGCTCAGCGCCTCGAGCAGGTGGTTGCCCGTGGCGAGTCCATTGGTAGTCGAAAGGAAGCTCCCGGTTCCTTGAGGACCCGGGACGCGAAAGTCGGTGTGCACGGTTTCGAAGGGCGCCCAGACTCGTTCGCTCGAGATGAGATCGGTGCCTTGCACCCACAAGATCGAGAGGTCCTCGTGGAACAGTGAGGATTCCCGGCGAGCGAGCTCCGCGACCGAAACCACGCGCGCGATTCGCCGAATCTCGCGCCAACTGGCTAGTCGGAGGGGAAGAAGGATGTTCTCGGCGTGGAACCCTTCGAGCGATTCGCCGAGTCCGGACACCTTCGCCGACACCAAATCGACTCCCTTGCCCTGGGACACCGAAAGTGAACGGCTGTTTGGCCGGCACACCATGACAACCGGTATCCCAATGGTGTCGAGTCCAGTCACTACTCCGACTCGGGTGATGCCGACTTGGCTCGTCAAGCGCGAGAGCCTGGTGAGTGATTCGCGGGGCACCACCGATCGGTGCGCCCCGTCGAAGTGCGCCTTCGGAACGAACGTTGCCGTGCCCAGCGCCGCGTTTACCCGAGACGCGTTCGGCGTCGTCTCAGCAATGCGGTCGACTCGGGGGTCCTCGCCGGATCAGGACCTTGCGCCGATCGGCCAGGCCGGCGGACCGGGGGACTGCACGTGGTAGGCCTTGACGGCGACAGTCCCGCTCTCAAGCGCACCGCCAGCCGCGCTCTCTTCCAACGTGACTCGCTCACTGTCCTTCACTTCGAACTGAGCGAGGCTGTTCGTCGGTATGTGGTAGGGAGTGCCGTCGCTCCCATAGACGAGGATTCCGTCGCCTGGGCTGGGCATTGGTTCTCCTTTCTGCGGCGGTTCTCGGGCCGCGATCGGTAGCCTCGCACACTTCAGCTCAGCGCCGCCTTGGCGATCGCTCCTAGTTCTACGACGTCAAGACAGGAGTACCGCTGAGCTCCCCGAGCAGCTTGGACGCGCGTTCGACTCCGGGCCGGTTGGCCTTGCCTTGATAGATCGCGAGAGCGTGACGAGCCACCTCCGCGGCAGCCCCCCGATCGCCGACCGCGGTGAGAACGTGGCATTGGTCGAGCAATGCATCCCCCTGCACGTTCGGCCACTCGGTGCGGAGCGCCAACGCCGAGCCCTTTGCCGCCATCTGCCGCGCCGAGGAAAGATCCCCGGACGCGACCAACCGGCGCGCCTGCGCCGTGCGCCACAAGACCTCCGAGTAGGCGTCGGCTCCGCGAGCTGCCCGCCGACACTCCGCGACGAACGGCGCGGCCTCGGCATAGCGGCCACCAGCGATCAAAACGTGGGCGAGCTGGCCAGCGAGCGTGGACGCGAAACCGCGTTCGCCGATGTCCCGGAGCGCCTCGTAGCTCTCTCGGAGCGCCGCTTCTGCGCGGAGCGGATCGCCGGCGGCGAGCTCGACCCGCCCGGTCGATTGTCCCCATGACGCCCACATCAAAACTCGTTGGCCGCTGCTCTCGAGGGCTTCGCGCTGGCGAACGAGCGCCTGCCGAGCCTCCGCGAGCCTGTTGTCGAGGGCGAGAAGGAAGGCGTGCACCGCGAGAACGAGTGGTTCGGCCGACGGGTCGCCGCGCACCGCCAACAGCAGTTCAGCCGTATGCGAAAGCGCTTCGGGTACCGGGGTTGGGCCCCAGGCCATGATCATCGCCTGCGCACCCGGCAAGCGCCCCGTATTCGGCACTCCGAGACGCCGCGCCGATTCGCGAAGTTGGTCCACAGCGGACTGCGCGACTGCTGCTTGTCCGAGCTTCATGCTCGTCATGAAGAGCAACCAACCGGCCCGGACGACCGCCTGGTCGTCTCCATGAGCGGTGAACAGGTCCATCGCCTCGCGAGCTTCACGCTCTATCGCAAGGGTCGCCTTCGTCCGCGGCGACTCCATCTGCATGCGCAGTTCGCTGCGACGAAGTCGGGCGAGCGTGCGCGTCAACTGATCTGCAGTTTCGTTGGCCTGCACCTCGGCGAAACGCTGATCAGCCTCCCGTAGCCGGCCTCCGGCGAAAAGCGCCTCGCCGAGCTCAGTCAGCACACGCGCCCGGTCCGCGTTGTCGTCTGACAGCAGCGCCTCGCCCCGCTTCAACAGCCGAGCGGCAGCCGTCGCGTCGTCGCGGAGCAAAGCTCTCCGCCCAGCGCGGACTAAGTGTTCGGCAGCCTGGTCCGCTAGCGCACGGTCGATACCGGTGATCGGTCGGATGTCGGTTTGGTAGCGGAAGGCTTGCTCGAAGTGATAGCCGATTATCTCGTCGAACTCGGCTGCGCGCTCTCTGGAGATTGTTCGGAACCGATCGGCGGTCGCCGCGTGCAGTTCGGCACGCGTTGTCTTGGTGAGCTGCTCGTACGCGACGTCTCGGATCAAGAGGTTGGCGTAGCGGAATACGGTCGCTCCGATGTCGAGCGGCAAGAGGAAGCCACGCCTCCTCAGCGACTCGGCGAGGAGCGGGAGATCCGAGTGCAATCGATCCGGAGTGAGGTGGATCGCGTCGCAGAGGTCAAACTCGGATCCAAGCACCGACGCCCTTGTGAGCAGGGTCGCCTCGTCGTCCGGCAGTGCATCGATGCGTGCCGCAAGCAACGCCTGGATGCTCGCCGGGACGGTCGCTGCGACGTCCACGGCGGCCACCAATCGTCCGCCCACTCGTTCGACCAAGCCTTCTTCAAGGAGCATGGAGGCGATCTGCGTCAAGAACAGCGGATTGCCTTGCGACGCCTCCATCAATTGCTCCTCGAGGGACCGCTCGAGGCGTTCGTCGAGCAAGGTCGCGAGCAGCTGGGCCGCGGCGGGACGAGAGAGCGGACTCAATCGAAGGATGAGCCCGCGCGTGTCATCACCCCACTCCGGTCGATTCTCCAACAGCTCGGGGCGCGCGCTACAGACAACCACAACCGGCGAATCGCCGAGAGTGGTTGATATGAGCTCCACTAAAGAAAGGAGTGTGGGTTCGGCCCAGTGCAGCTCCTCGAAGACGACGACGATTGGACCTCTCGCCGCCAGATGACGCAGCAACGTGACGGCGGCCCACGCAATTCCCTCGGCGGAGGCGGACGCGTCGACCAACCCAATTGCTTGGCCGATCCACTCAACTGCCCGGACGGTCTCCTCGTCTTGCCCGGCGAGAGCGCGCAGCTTCACGCGCGCCGTGTCTGGCGGATCTTCCAGTTGAATCCCCGCGGCTTGTCGGAAGATCTCGGCGATCGGCCAGTAAGTGATGCCTGCCCCATAGGGAAGGCAGCGACCAGTCAGCGCCATCGCCCCGTCCGATACGAGTTCGAGGAATGACTGCACCAAAGTCGACTTGCCCACACCGGCTTCGCCAATGATCGATACCGAGTGCGCACCCCGGCCTTCGATGGCAGTTTTGAAATGGTCGGTCAGGGTGGCGAGTTCGAGCTCCCGTCCGAAAATGGGTGGGCGGGCCCGGTCGGTCGCACGCCCCGGCGGATGCACGGAGACGAGCCGCACGGCATCGACCGCTTCGGCTTTTCCTCTCATCATCATCGGTGCCACCGGCTCGACCTCGACGTGGTCTTGGATCAAGCGGTAGGTTCTCTGCCCGATCAACACTTCGCCTGGTTCGGCACGTTGCTCCAGGCGGGCTGCGGTATTCGCTGCGTCACCGAAGATGAGACTCTCGCTCGATTCCGCTCCATCGACCGCCACCTCACCGGTATGGACTCCGATGCGCGCAGCAATCGTCGCGTCGAATTGTTGTTGCAGTCCCGGATTCATCGCAGTGATGGCCTGTTGAATTTCAAACGCAGCCCTCACCGCTCGAATGGCGTCGTCTTCGTGGGCCACCCCCAAACCGAACGAGCCAACGATCGCGTCACCGATGAATTTTTCGACCGCGCCTCCGTGATCTTCGATGATGGCGCGAGCCGCTCCGAAATAAAAGCCGAGCATCGACGAGAGAGGCTCAGGGTCTAGCCGCTCGCCAAGGGCGGTCGATCCGGCAACGTCAGCGAACAGCATAGTGACCATCCGCCGACGTTGGGTCTGCCCGGCAGGCTCAAGTGCGATTCCGCAGCTCATGCAGAACCGCGCGCCCTCCGGATTGTCCGCACGGCAGCGCCGGCAGCTCGGCACCGCGACATCATTGCCCGCCGCGGCGGTGCCTCGCTTGGGAGGAATCAGGAATGACACGTCAAGGCGCCCCATCGACTGTCTCGCCAGTGAGCAGCCAAACGCTGGGGCACCACAATTCGCGGTGCGAGTAAGGCTCACCGGAACCCGAAGTTCGAGTGTCCTGACCGTTGCTCCTATCGACTGTCGACAACGAAAGTGGACGAGGTAAGAGTTCGTTAGAACTCTCGGGGGTCACGTAGCGACTTGAGGCAGCAAACAGCCTCCTTCTCCGCCCGCCCGTCTTGCTACCCACCTGCTACTGAACCACGGCGTACGGCGTGGATCTGGCCGCACCCGCAAGACTCGACACCCAACACGGGCTGCTCTTATGGAGAGGTACTAACGCGCTGGAAGGTCGGGATGGCACTACGGATCAGAAGGTTGGGGTTCGAGTCCCTCCGAGCGCGCAAAATGTCCTGTAGCGAGACACAAGTCGCACCTGTCTCGCGCCATAGTTCACACCTCCGAGCGCGCTGAAATAAATCGAGTCTCCCGCGAATTCATCGGCTTCGGATCGCGTGGTGATTCGAGATTCGGCGTGCCGTTCTGTCTTACGTTGACAGTTGTCGGTCCGGGACGACGTCTGGGTCTAAGGATCGTCACATAGTTGTCCATTTCGTCTCGGTGGGCCGCGAAGGGAACCTCAGTTTGATCGGCGGCAGCCGGTGGGAGGAGTTCGGCCACGACCGCGCGAAGAACAGTCGACCGACCGACGACGAGATGCGCACGATCCGTAGTCAAAAGTTCAGCTCTCGGCCCGCTGGTGGTCACCGTCAGTTCAAGATCGACGCTTAACGTCGCCATCATCGTCAGTTCAAGATGAGTGCTTAACGTCCCCATCACCGAGGCGCGGCAGGGCCGCGCCCAAAGAAAGAGGAGGAGAACATGGCGAAACGTCGCGCCGTGAAGACCTTCGGAGCAGCTGCCGTGCTGGCCGGAATGACCACTCTTCTCGGCAGCGGTGCTGTCTCGGTGGCCACGCCCGGTGCCGCGATGTCGGTGACCGCGCAGGACCGCAGCTTCGACACCTCAGGGGGCAACTCCGGTCCGGCCCCGAGCAACTGCCAGCTCGGTAACGGCATCAAGCACGTCGTCGAGCTTGGCTTCGACAACGTCCACTACTTCAGGGACAACCCCAACGTCCCCTCGGACATGGAGATGATTCCCAACCTGCTCAACTTCATCGAGCAGAACGGGACCTTGTTGTCCAATAACCACACTCCCCTGATCGCCCATACGGGAGACGATCTGCTGACGACGTTCACTGGCCTCTACGGCGACCGCCAAGGGATGCCGATATCAAACGCCTACCAGGCCTACAACAAGGACGGCACCACCGACCCGGCCGACTCGTTCGCTTACTGGACCGACCCGGTGGACGACACGGCCAGCACACCTAATCCGGGGCACGACACCAACCCTTTGCTCGTGTACTCGGCCACCCCGCCTGCAACCACCACGCCAGCTCCGGCCGCCGACACCGAGACCCCGGCCCCCTGGGTGCCGCTCACCCGGGCCGGGTGCAACGTGGGCGAGGTGGCCACCGTTGACCAGGACTTGGAGACGACCGCCGACATCGTCAAAGCTTTCGGTTCTGATTCCCCCGAGGCGAAGCAGCTGGCCGCCGACCCGGACCCGTACAAGGACCCGGAGACGGCCGATTACATCGGCCTGGCCATCCACTGCGCCAAGAGGAACGCCGTTTGCGCGAACGCCGAAGCGTTGAAGTACGGCCAGACGACGCCGAGCCACACCGCAGTGGCCGACCTCCTACCTGACGAACCGGGTGGATACAACGGCTACCAGGCGCTATTCGGGGCGAAGTACATCGACCCGGTCCTGGGGGCGGGGACGCCCAACCTGACGAGGAACGGTTACCAGATCACCAATTCCGAGGGCAACATCGTCGACCTCGACGGCAACGAGATCGACGGGGAGTACCTGACGGATTACCCCGGGTTCCCCGGCTACGGCGACATCAAGGCCCCCCAAGCGCTCGCTTATACGGCCGACATGCTCGAAAGCGGGGTGCAGGTGGTGGACCTCTACATGAGCGACATCCACGGCAACGACTACGTCCCCAGCCTTTCTGGCAAAGGGGAACCGTGTTACGACGCCCCAGGTGCCCTGGCGAGCGGGTCAGCCTGCTTCATCGCCCAGGCTCAGTACTACAACCAGGCCTTCGGGATCTTCTTCAAGCGCCTGGCCGCCGACGGGATCACCCCGGCCAACACGCTTTTCATCTTCAGCAACGACGAGGGCGACCACGAGGCCGGGGCGAACGTGGGCCGGGCCGTCCAGCCCACCCCGGCCGACTGTGACGGGGCCACCGTTTCCGGCGACACGGTCACCCCCGATGTCTTGTGCAACTACCCGGCGGGCACCTTCGGCGAGCTGGCCGCCAACATCAACGGGCTGCTCGGCGAGGAGACCACCAACACCACCCCGTTCAGCATCGAGCCCGACACGGCGCCCGAGTTCTACGTCACCGGCCAACCGGGCCTAGACACCCCCGAGGTGCGCAGCCTGGAACACGACGTGGCCAGTCTGACCGCCGATAACCCGTACTCAGGCAACACCCATGAGCAGATCGTCAACTACATGGCCGACCCGGCCGAAGAGGCGATCCTGCACATGGTCAACGCCGACCCAGCTCGCACGCCGACGTTCTCGCTTTTCGCGAAGCCGGACTACTACGTCGAGACCGGGCCCAACACGTGCACCCCGGGAACGTCCCTCTTGCCCACCACGTCGTCGACCGACTGTGTCCAACAAGACGACTCCTACGCCTGGGACCACGGCGATTACGCAGCCGAGATAAACACCAACTGGGTCGGGTTCGTCGGCCCGGGTGTAGCCAACCTGGGCCTGGACGGCAACCAGCCCAACGATTTCCCGGGTTCGGCAGGGATCAACAGCGGCCAGGTGACGGTGCCTGAGAGCGGGACGACGGGCACGTGGGTGGACGAGACCGACATCCGGCCCACCCTCATGTACCTAACGGGGCTGAAGGACGATTACATCGAGGACGGCCGCGTCATTACCCAGATCCTGGCCCACCCCGTGCCCAACGGCCTCAACTCGCCGACGGCGACCGCGCTCGGCGTTTGTTACAAGCAGCTCAATTCGAGCGTCGGAGAACTGGGTACGGCAACCCTGGAAGCGTCGACTCACGCCATCGAGAGCAGTAGTCCGGGCGACCTCACCTACACCGAGATGGACTCTGACCTCACCGCGCTTGACGACGCTCGTGACCACCTGGCCGAGCAGATAAAGGACGAACTGTGGGGAGCGGAGTTTGCCAACGACTCCCTCGACCCGGGCGTGGAGAGCCAACAGACCGCGGCCTGCTGGGGGATCATCGGCTACGCCGACCACCTGGCGATCGCCGGGCCGAGCCCCCTCGACCAACTGCCGTCCGTGGTCTCCGCCTGGCAGAGCAACCAAACCTGACCGTTTGAACCCATGCCAAACCCCCGGTCCCGCCGAGCGGACCGGGGGTTTGTGGGCCACGACCGATGCGGGCTGAGTTGAGGTCTGGGCCCCCGTCTGCCGGTGGACGAGTGGTGGCTTCGCGGATTCTCCGTTTTGCAGCGCGTACGGTTCGGGTCGTGGTCGCCGTGCAGGTCGCAGGTCAGCCGCCGTTGTCGAACTGGCGAGCGGCCGGGTCATCGGCATCTCCACGATCTTTTTGCGTAAGCACTGACTGCGCGACACCTGCAGATGTTCTTAAACCCGCAGGAAATCCGCGCCTCGTGGAGATCGAAACGCGCGACAAAGGCCGTGCCCGTCGGGAACGGCCTTTGTCTATGTCGACGGCCGCTGGAGATCGCTCGGCCGACATTTTCCCCCGACTACGAACCGGTGTAGCCGCCCGATGCGAGGCCGATGATCGTCTCGTCGTAAGCCGCGTGCGCCAGCGCAATGTCGGCGTTCAACAATTCGTGGTTCGCGTGGATGAAGACGTACGTGTCGCCCGGGTAGTCCGCGGGGACTTGGGCAAGAACAGCTGTGTCGACGTTGCTCGAGTCTTCCGCTGCGTTGTTGACCGACTTCACGAACGCCGCAAAGTGGAGCACTGCGTTCTTGTAGCCCGGCTGGCCGACGAGGGCATTCACCGAAGACTGCAGAGTCGACTCGTTCGCCTCAAAGGTCGTTACCTGCGATGCGATCGCGTCCGCCTCAATCGTCTGGAAGACCTGTGGTGTGAGGACCGCGTATACCCGGTTGTCCCTGTACATCGACTCTTGGTCGGCGTGCAGGTCGGCCCAGGTTGTGTCGTTTGGAACCTTGAGGACCAGGTCGTTTATGTTCCCCGTCGCCGTCGCAACATTGTTCGACAGGATCGTCGCATGCGAAGTCGTCAGAGTCTTTGCCGCGGTGACATCCGTCGACAGACGGCCGAGTTGCGACACACGGTTGGCTAGCTGCTGCTCAAGTTTCTTCTGCGCATTTTGGAATTTCTGTGGCGGCGCTGCTGAAGCGATGCTCGCTAAGGCGAAGAAGGAGCCCCCCACGAGCGTCACAACAGCGAGTCCCGCTTGAAGTACACGCTTAGTGTTCATGCGAAATCCCCTTTGGGTAGCACCCAGTCCGCCTGGGCTCACTGGTAAATCTGGCAGCCAGTTGTGTGCCAATTAGGGAGCCCCTGTTACGGTTCCGTCATCTGATCGCAATGTATTTGCGAATGATTCGTGATCTGAAGATGAAGACTGCGGCGATGCCTGGGCCGAGGTGCGAAGACTAAAACGCGTTCGAAGGGTTCAACACGCCGACCGCGTTCCGAAACGTGTTCACGCGAACGCACTCGGCCGCGTTCGCAAGGAACAGAGCCGGGAGCAACGAAATCCATCGATACTCGAGCTCGGATGGCGCGGGCTTAGCCGAGCTTTAGTCCGCATTGAGCGATTGACCCGCGAACTCAGGCGATTGGTAGCGCGCGTTACGAACGGCGCACAACCACGCAGGTCGAATAACGATTCGATCCGCGGTAATGAGCCGTCGGTGCCTGTCCAAACACCCCGTTTCGTAGTCGCCGAGTACCTCCGGGCTGGCTGACAGACGTCATCATTCCTGAGCCGCTCTCGATTCCTCCCGGGGCGAGTTCGATGGGGATGTTTCCTAAGTCAGGCAGTGATACCAGTGAGGTTCTGACGGACAGACCGCGGTCTATTGCCCACGTTCAACGTTCAAAAAGAGAGGCGGGAAACCCAGCATTTCGATCCGACATTTGCGCGTTCAAAACTCCTAAAGGAATCGAATATCGCGATTGCTGCGCACGCCGAAACGCGATCGGGAGAAGTGAACTCTCCGTTGGTCTCGGCGAGGGTTCGAACACCGCCCCTGAACTGCTGAATTTACGAGTACTGGCTCGAGAGTCCGACGCGCAGTTCCAATATTTCTGAGTTCTCTCTTCACTCATCCGACCGGCACCACTCTGAGTGGCATATGACTCACCGAGCGTGACCAGCTCCATTTTGCCCTGACCTTGCCCTAAATCCTGGCGAATTGACTGTCGTAAGTGAAGAAGACAAAGAGGAAAAGAAGGCCTAAGGCCTTCGAACCCTAACGAGTGGGCCAGGTGGAGGCAGTGCAACTGCGAACTGTGCCGGCGTTGCACGGGCGGGATAGGCCGCGGTCTGCGACCAGCTTCGAGGGAACGAGGGGCGACGGCGGTTTCACCCTCATCGAGCTCGTCGTCGTGTGCCTGATGCTTCCGATTGTCATCGGGGCGATCACTTTGGCCTTGATCATGATCCTTTCGGGCCGCAACACGGTCGCGAGCCGGATCCTCAATTCGAGCGATGCACAGATCGTCTCGAGCAACTTCGAGACCGACGTGCACGGCGCCACCCAGATCACCACCAATTCCACGGCGTCCCCGTGTGAAACCACTGGGCAGGGCACTGCCATCCTGAGCCTGCGGTGGAACTTGGACTCCCAGGGCAACTACCAGACGACCGTCTCGTACGTCGTCGAGCACAACGGCACCTACGGTCTGTGGCGCAACTACTGCGTCGGAGGGTCGACCAACCTGACCAACCCCTCCACCCAGAACGAAGTCGCGGCCGACATCCCATCCAATCAGGGTCCTCCGGCGATCCTCCCCGCCAGCGAGAGCTCTGGCGCCGCGGCTGGATGGGTGAACGCCCAGGGGGTGACGAGCGTCACGCTCTCCATCACCCCTCCGGGCAGCGACGATCCCTACACCTTGCTCGCCGACCCAGCAGTCAACGCGACCAACAACCCGAGTGGTGACTCCATCGTCCCGCACAACACGACCTGCGGGTTCGCCAGCCCGGGCACCGGAACGTACGCGTCGACGCTGTGCTTCGTCGACTTCACCGGCTTCCAGATGGCCGGCAATCCCACTTCCTACTGCCCGAACTCGGGGCAGTCCGAGATCGACGCCGCGGTGGCGAACAGTCCCTTCACTCTGAAGTTCTGTGTGCAGGCGTCGGGGTCCACCGTCGTACCGAGCGTCATCCCCACTTACCCGTACACCAACTATGGCGGCGGCGTCACCAGCGAGGCGTTTCTCGGCAACAACGGGTTTTATGCCGGCATCCCCGGAGAACCGGCGCTCTACCAGAACACCGAAGGCGGTACCACGACCGTGTCCTTCACCAAGATCGAGGTCCTCGACTCGGACGGCAACGTGGCGTCGAATTGGTCGCTCGTCACCGGTGACGCCGAGTCCACCGACGACAACGAGGGCATGATCTGGACGACCTGCTCTTCGGTGACCAATCCCGGCTTCGACGCCAACGGCGAGCTGAACTGGAACCCGAACTACTCGGCGTGCACGACCTCGTCGTCGGCGCCGGCGTTCACGCTGCTCCCCAACAGCAGTAGCTCGCCGTTCGGCAACGCCTGCTTCGCTCCGGATTACCCGAGCACCAGCGTGGGCTACGCCAACTTCCGCCTGTCCGGGGTGCAGTACACCAACATCTTCACGGGGAGCACGTCCGGGTCCAACACCAACACGGTTCAGTGCTTCGCCACGGTCGATTCGGACAAGACAGGGACCGTCATGGTTTCGGCGCCGACCCCTTCGAACCTCACGGTCTTCATGCAGGGTGCTGGGCTCGAGGCCCTCTTCGTCGGGTTGCTGCTGCCATGAGCGCGCCTGAAACCCCGACCCCGGCGGGCATGCGGGATCCAGACGCGGGTGACACCCTCATCGAGATCCTCATCTCGGTCGCCATCCTGGGCATCGTTAGTGTCGCCCTGCTCGGCGGGTTCCTCACTTCCATATCGACCTCATCGGTCTACCAGTCGGTCGCCAACGCCGACACGGTTCTCCGCACAGCGGTCGACAGTGTCACCACCCAAATGCAGCAAAACCCGGCGGCTGCCTTCGGCTGCCCCGCCGACGCGCCGAACACGGGTGTCTATGCCGTGTCCGGCCTCCCCGCCGGATATTCAGCGCAGGTCGCGCAGCAGTACTGGGTCGACGGAGGCGCCATAGCGGCCTGCACCTCCGAGGCTCCCCAGCTGATCACCCTCACGACCACCTTCACGAAGGGGAGCGCAACGTCCACAAACCATGCAACCTTCCTCGTGGAGGACCCCCAGGCGGGACCCGTCCCGGCCTTCGGGACTGCCTCGAAGCTTGCCTTCTTGTCATCCGGCGGACCGAGCAATACCACCGCCGGCTCGGCGATCCCTGAGCAGCCGCTCGTGGCAATCGAGGACTCCTCCGGCAACATCGTGACCACCGACTTGTCCCCGGTCTCCCTCACGATCACCTCGGGCACGGGGACACCCGGGGCTCAACTCGCCAATTGCACCGGCAGCGAGTTCTATGGAGTGGTCAACTTCCGCGGCTGCGAGATCGATTTGGCCGGCAGCGGCTACACCCTCACCGCGACCGACAGCGGCCTCACATCCGCGACCAGCCCGACCTTCACCGTCAGCCCAGGGCCGGCTACCCACCTCGTCTTCACCCAGCAGCCCGTCGCGGTGGCTGGTGGCCAGGCAGGCACAGATGGGAGCGCCTTTACCCAGCAGCCGACCGTGACCTTGGAGGACGCCTTCGGCAACACCGCCACGGGGAACACCTCGACGGTAACCCTCGCCATCACCTCTGGCACCGGGACGGCCGGCGCCAGCCTCACCTGCAACCCTTCGAACGACCGGCTGGCGGCGTCGGCTGGCGTAGCCGCGTTCCAGAGCTGCGCCGTCAACCTGATTGGGTCCGGCTACACCCTCACCGCGACCGACGGCAGCCTCACCGCCGCCGTCAGTGTCTCCTTCAGCATCGTCGTCGGGTCGCCGGTCAAACTCGTCTTCACCACAGAGCCCGGCGGGACGATCACGGGCGGGGTGGCCTTCCCCACCCAACCGGTCGTGACGATCGAAGACGTCGGCGGCAACACGGTCACATCCAACACCTCGACGGTGACCATTAGCATTACCTCGAACTCCGGGACGGCCGGCGCCAGCCTCACCTGCAGCGAGTCGCTGAACCAACAGGCCGCGTCGGCTGGGGTAGCGACATTCTCTGGCTGCAACATCAACTTGGCCGGAAGCGGCTACACCCTCACCGCCACCGACGGCAGCCTCACCGCGGGTATCAGCTCCCCCGCTTTCAACGTCAGCGTCGGGCCGGCGGCCCAACTCGGCTTCACCACGCAGCCCGGCGGGGCCACCGCGGGGAGTGCGTTCACCACCCAACCGGTCGTTGCGATCGAAGACGCCGGCGGCAACACGGTGACAACCAACGCTTCGGCAGTATCCCTTGCCATAGCCTCGGGCACCGGCACGCTCACCTGCACCGCCAACCCGAAGACAGCGTCGAGTGGTGTCGCCACGTTCTCCGGCTGCGCCATCAACAAGGCCGGTAGCTTCACCCTCAAGGCGACCGACGGCAGCCTCACGTCTGCGACCAGCTCGGTCTTCACCGTCAGCCCCGGGCCCCCTACCACACTCGTCTTCACCACGGAGCCCGGCGGGGCCACCGCGGGGAGTGCGTTCACCAGCCAACCGGTCGTGACGATCGAAGACGCCGAGGGCAACACGGTGACAACCGACTCTTCGGCGGTAACCCTTGCCATCACCTCGGGCAGCGGGACGCTCACCTGCACCAGCAACCCGAAGACGGCGTCGAGCGGTGTCGCCACGTTCTCCGGCTGCGCCATCAACAAGACAGGCAGCCACATCCTCACCGCCACTGACGCCACCGACAGCCTCACCGTGGCCAGCACCGCTTTCACCGTCAGCCCCGGGTCCGCTACCACGCTCGCCTACACCACGGAGCCGGGCGGAACGATCACGGGCGGGGTGGCGTTTCCCACCCAACCGGTCGTCACGGTCGAAGACGCCGAGGGAAACACGGTGACAACCGACTCCTCGACCGTATCCCTTGCCATCGCCTCGGGCTCAGGGACGCTCACCTGCAACAGCAACTCGGTGACAGCGTCGAGTGGTGTCGCCACCTTCTCCGGCTGCGCCATCAACACGGCCGGCAGCTACACCCTCAAGGCGACCGACGGCAGCCTCACGTCCGCGACCAGCTCTTCCTTCACCGTCAGTGTCGGGCCGGCGGCCAAACTCGCCTTCACCCAGCAGCCCGGCGGGACGATCAACCACGGGTTGGCGTTCCCCACCCAACCGAAGGTCGCGATCGAAGACGCCGGGGGCAACATTGTGACCTCCAATACCTCGTCGGTAACCCTCGCAATCGGCACCAATCCCTCCGGCGGCACCCTCACCTGCACCACCAACCCGAAGGCCGCGGTGAGTGGTGTTTCCAGCTTCGCGGGCTGCAAAATCAACGACGCCGGCAGCGGCTACACCCTCAAGGCCACCGACGGCACCTTCACGTCCGCGACAAGTAACTCGTTCAATGTCGGGTGATGACGTGGGAGTGACCGCCGACCACCGCCGCCTTCAGAGAGACGAAAAGGGCGCCAGCTTGATCCTGGTGCTGGTCTTCACGCTCGTGGCCAGCCTGACCGTCGGCGGCCTGCTCACGGCACTGCGGGCCGACCTGTCCAACTCCACCAACTTCGCCTCGTCCCGGTCGCTCCAATACGACGCCTCGACGGCGGTCAACCTGGCGATCCAGTCCATCCGCTACACCCCGCTGCTCAGCCCTGGCCAGACCCTCAACGCCAGCCCACCGGAGCCGTGCTGGGCCGCCGGGCCGGGCGGAACGTACGTCTCGACCGACGCTTCGAAAAACGTCACGCCGGACGGGATCGACATCGCGGTCTGGTGCAGTACCGCCTGGTTCCCGACCTCGGCCAACACCCGAGTGGTGACGATCTCGGCCTGCCAGTCCGTGATATCGAACGCGGCCTGCGCCCAGAACCCGCTGCTCCAGTCCGTCGTGACCTTCGATGACTATCCCGCCGGAGTGGGCGAGCCGTCGTACGGGCAGTGCGCCGTCTACTGCGGCTCGGGCCAGACAGTCAACAGCTGGCTGCTGTACCCCACCGTTCCGGCCGTGACGGTGATCTCCCCGACCACCGGGTCGGTCACCGGGGGAAACACGATCACGATTGCGGGCTCCGGCTTCTCTCAGAATGCGACCGTCAACTTCGTCGAGGAGTCCGGCTTAAATCCCACCACCGACAACGTCGTCATCACCGTCCCCTCCACCAGCGCCTCGGGCACCCAGGTGCAAGCCACCGTCCCTTCGATCGTCGAAGGCAGCAATTACTTCGTGACGGTGTCGACCCCAGAAGGAACCAGCGCCTACGGCCCGGTGTACTCCTTCAACGCCTTCACCCCGGTAGTCACCGGTTTGACGATCAACCCCCCTTGTAGTTCGGCCGGCTGCCCCAGTACCGGGGGTACCGCGATAACGATCTCGGGCAACAACTTCGTCACCGGTGACACCGTCAACTTCGTGCAGGAGGTGGCGGGCGTGCCGGTGTCAAACGGCGCAGTCGTGGGCGCCACTGCGGTCACTGTGTTGCGAACCGGCGCCAACGGCGTGGAGATAACCGCCCTTGCTCCTCCCAGCGTCGTCGGGACCACCTACTTCGTATCGGTGACCTCACCGAACAACGGGTCCTCAACCAACGGCACCCAGAATGTGTTCACTTACCAGACGGTCGTGCCGACGGTAAACACCATCAGTCCGACAAGCGGCACCTCCTCCACGACCATTTCCATCTACGGAACAGGGTTCGAGTCGAACGCGGTGGTGTCGTTCGTACCAGAGACCAACGGCACCGCCAACACTTCGGGGACCGTCAATGCGACGAGCGTCACCTACACCTCCTCTGTGCTGATCACCGCCGTGCCTCCGCCGCTGTCGAACGGGACCTACTTCGTGACGGTGTCCATCCCCCTGGTGGGTCAAAGCAGCTACTTCCCGGTCTTCACGGTGCCGTGATGCGAAGCATCGCGTCCAGAAGAGGACATCCCCGAATGATTCGACCACACCTCTCGCATCCGTTGCGCCGAGCGGACCGAGGCGAAGATGGCTTCACTTTCCTCGAGGTTCTCATCGTCGTGGTCATCCTCGGCGTCCTCTCCGGGATCGCGCTACTCGCGTTCGGAAACCTCGGCGGCACCACCTCGCAGACAAGCTGCCAAACCGCCTTCCGCGTCGTACAGAACGCCACCGAGGCCTACAAAGCAGAGATGGGTGGCTTCCCCAACGCGACCTCGTCCAACGGGGGCAACGCCGCCCTCCCCGCGACCGACTCTGACCCGGTTGGCCAGAACACCGCCGCCGCCACCAGCGGAACGGGATCGGAGCTGCTGGTACAGGGCAATACCAGCCCGAACACGGTTGCGACAGCCGGCACGTCAGGACCGTGGCTCAAAACACTCCCCGTCAGCACTGGCCACTACTGGCTCTCGGTCTCCAATGACGGCACGGGAACGGTGAGCGTCTACAGCAGCTCCAACGTTCTCCTCGGCACGACATCGTCGAGCTGCCCCGCGACCTAAAGGCGAGCCCCTTGGGCCACCGCGCCTGGCCGTCCCGCGGTCAAAGCGCAGGGAGAGCGTTTCGGACGTGAAGGTTTACGGATCGCGGAACTCAACCACCGCAATTTCATTGCGATGAATCGAGACTTCGCGAATCACCCACAATCTGCAGTGACCCGACCCCCACGCGTCAAGTAGGGATCAAGAGGTGGACTCTTCCCTCACTTGAGAACGGGCGTCTTCATCCACATCACGTCATCACCGAGCCTTCAGATCGAACCCTCGGTGTTACACGCACGCAGTGTTGGCGTCTTCGCAACGGCACCGCTCGTTGAGCCAGCGCTTACTCCACATCGGTCAACGTGTTATCGAGCGCGGGCGATCACGATCATGCCCCCACTCGTGTCATCACGCAGCGCCGCCGATCCCCGCGTGTACGAGAAGAGAGTGAAGCTCAGTCAAGAGCGCATTGTCGTACGAACGCAGGAAGTTGACATGCTCGTAGAGGGCATCGATGTGACTTTGCTGCGCCCCGACGACGACGAGCAACGTAATCAGCGCTGCTCCAAAAACGACGAGCGCTACGACCATCAGCAAGATAGTGACTCGATTGATCTCACTCATCAGGTTCTTCCACCCCAGCGGTATGTCCAGCCTCTTGTGAGGTGGACTCAACTCATAAGCGTTGCGCTGATGCGACGCGAACGGAATAGAGAGATCTGTTCCAGACCGCTCAATTCGGGTCTTTTCACGCCCGCGTCGCGCTCCAAGTGATTTCGGCATCACGCGATGTGCTCGATTCTGTTCGACAGCACAGCGCCTCTGTGGACGCGCCGCGATCTCGAACACCCGAGATGCTTCCGAATCGAATATGTCGGATCCGAGCACGAACCTGAAACGCGCTCCCGTTCGCGTCCGCGCTTCGTTTTATTCCGCGAGTTCGGATTCGTATTTGCGATACACGGGCGGGTGCGACTCTCGCACCGTCTTGTGCAGCTCGTTGATGAGGTCGTCCAGTCTCACGGGAAGGATCATGATGTAGCGCGACGGCTCGGGTCCTGCATTCCCAAAAGTGTGGGCGATGCCGGCAGGCGCAATGACCGTCGAACCCGCCTCGGCAATTAGCTCTCCGTCCTCAAATCGAAAGCGAAGAGCACCGGAGACGACGTGCCACGCCTCGTCGTCGGCGTGATGGACGTGAAGCGGTGCGACCTCCGTCCGCGACCCCTCAATCGGCCACTCCCCGATTACGAGGTTCGATCCGCGTACGGATCGGCCGGGAGCGCCTTGTTCCTCCGGCGGCATCACCATCGCTCGCGTCACCATGCCGAGCATTTCACATTCGAGCTTCCGTCGCTAAAAAGCGGGCAACGCAACGATCGCGATCGTCCGTCACTCATATCGCGCCGCCGGTAGGCTCAACGATGGAAGTCATCGGACGCTGCCGCTTGGAGTCGGATGATCGGTCCTACCGACGCCCCTCGTGAAGGACTACGTCGTCGGGTTGATCAATCAACCTGAGCATTGGTCGGCAGTTTCCAAATCAGCAGCGCGGCAACTCCTGTAGCCGGGATGCCGCCGATGTCGACGTCACCGTCGGCGACATCGATAAAAAGACGCGCCCCCGGCACAGGCGGGGAGCTCAAAATGGCGCGTCGGTGACCATTACAACCCGGTGCGCCCGCCGACGTGCAGTCGCGGTTCCAGGTCGCTTGCACCGAACCCTCCCAGCCGTCGCGGAAGACCCACGCGTTCACGACTGTTATCGCGGCCGCGCTCATTTCCGACGAGCCCGCGACAACTCCCCAAACGCTGAATTCCGTGACGACCCCAGCCACAGCAGTGAACGACGGGTCCTGATCGGCCTCGAGAGCTCTGGTTACCACCGCGTTGTACGCCGTCGTGCGCTGCGCTCGTGGGAGTCCAAACGAAGACCGAATGGCATTGATGCGGTTGAAAACCACTCCACTTACGGTCGCCGCCGCCGATTGTTGGGGCTGTGCGCTGGTTGCTGTGTGGATCGCGAAAACCGGGTGAGCGAGGGCACCGATTGCAATGACCGCGCTCAGTCGACCAACGGTCCCGGCGCGCGGGAAATGCAGACGCCCCACCAGCACGGGTCCGAATGATTGCGAACCGGTGGGTGCCAAGTCAACCGCCTTCGAGATCTGAGTGCCAAAATGAGTCATGTGGGCACCTATCCGCTCCCTACGGGATCGGGCTCCTGCGAGAGAGAGGACCGAGTGGCGGCGGGGGCAGCAAGGGGATCTCTGTCCGACAGGTCGAGTTCATCAGCAGGCTTTGGCCGACTAATAAGAAACCCCTGCGCGAAGTCGCAACCGAATTCTGCCAATTCCTCAAGCGTCGCTCGGTCTTCGATACCTTCTGCGACCACTCGCATTCCCAAGGCATGGCCAAGCTCGATCGTCGATCGCACGAGGTTCTCGTCGCGACCAGTCTCGTCCCCTCCGAGCTTCAGAATGAGGCTGCGGTCGAGTTTCAACTCTCCGACCGCGAGGTTGCTCAAGTACGCAAGCGAGGTGAAGCCAGCGCCAAAATCGTCGATCGACATCACGACACCGATGCTGCGCAGATCCTCGATCACTCGCTTCGATCGGTCGTAATCCGAAATCACGCAAGTTTCGGTGATCTCAAGAACGAGGCTCTCAGGCGGAAGGTTGTGCCGCGCGAGGGCGATCTTGACCGCTTCGGCGAATCCGTCCTCGAGCAGATTGCTCGCCGAGACGTTGACGGATACGACGAGATCTTCCCCCGAAGCGCGCCACGTCGCGCACTGGGCGAGTGCGGCGTCAAGCACGAGGCGCGTCAAGGCCGGCATTAATCCGGCATCTTCGACAAGCGGCAGGAATTGGACCGGTGGCAGATCGCCGAGCCGAGGATGCCGCCAGCGCACCAACGCCTCCACCGCCTTCACCTTGTGGTCGCGGAGGTCGAGCTGCGGCTGGAAGTGGAGTGCAAACTGCTTCTTGTCGACCGCCTCGCGTAGTTCCTCGACGAGTTGCAGCAAATTGCCGTCGTGGTCAAGCGCGGCGTCATACATCTCGAATGGCTCGCTACGTAATTTCGCCCGGTACATCGCGCTGTCTGCGCAACGCAACAGTCCAATACCGTCGACCGCGTGGGCAGGAGCGAGCGCGATCCCGATGCTCGCGCTGATGTGCGATTCGACGGCGTCGAGCATGAACGGCTCTTTAAGGCTCGCCGCGACGCGTCGGGCGATCACACGCGCGTAGTCGCCGTCGGCACCAAACAACACCGCCGCGAACTCGTCACCACCGAGACGGACGAGCAGATCGGTGCTGCGCAGCGATCGCGTGAGGCGCGGCCCGAGTTGGCCGAGCAGCTCGTCGCCTGCAGCGTGGCCGAACGAGTCGTTGATCTCCTTGAAATGGTCGAGGTCGATGAACAGGAAGGCAAGTTGCTGCTTTCCCCCTGCCTGTGCATCGGAATCCGCGAAGAAGTTGTCGAGAACTTGCGTCATACGTCGCCGATTTCCGAGACCAGTCAGCTCGTCGGTGATCGACTGCAGCTGTCGTTGAGCGGTGAGTGTGCGCATCTGCCGTACCGATAACGTGAGGCGTATACCAGCAACGACAAGCGTCGCGGTGGCAAGCGCGATCGCCGGCTTACCGACGTGATACGACGTTCCGACGAAGAGAATCGCGAGTCCGGTGATCGCCGCGATCCCAGGCAAGACGAACCCCGTCGGCCTTTCGGAAAGCTTTGGATCCGAAACCGGCTGTCGCACCCAAACGGCGTTGGCAATCAGCACGAAGGCGATCGGCCAGGCGATCGAGTTCGCGAGGACCGCGAGCCGGGTTGCGCCAAATGACGACGACTGAAAGAGGTTGAGCGTGTCGCCTGCAGCGTTCACCGAGCAAGCAACGGCGATCAAGACCCAGGGAAGCCGGCGCCGATCACGCATCAGCGCCGTGGCGCCGATCACAAGACCGAACAGGACGAGATCACCTACCGGATAGATGAGGTTCGTCGCCGCCGACTTCGAACCGAGTCGGCTCAGTCGCTCGACGCCGTGAAATGCGAACGCGGCGCAGAGCGCGGCGGCGCCGAGCCCAGCGACCAAACCGTCGATCCAACTGGCAAAGGACAAGCCGCGCATCTGACGGCGCATGAATACGACGATCGCCGCATACGCGAATGGATAGAAGCTCAGATAGAAAATATCCTTCACCGACACCGCGGGCGGGGTCGCTCCACCGAGCGACTCGATCGTGAGGAAAATGTCGCCAATGCACCACGAAAGCAGGGCGATCCCAAAGAGCAGCGCGACAAGTCGACCCGGTCGGTGAACGAACGCCCGCGAAAGGCACCATCCCGCGGTCAACAGCTCAAAACCATCGACCATCCATCCGTCGACGGCCGGAACGAAACTCAGTGTCGAGCGGAGGACAATCGACAACATGTACGCCACGATGAGTGCGGCAAGCGCGGCGTCGGTCATGACGAGCCGCCGGAGGAATGCGTCGCTGCGCGCGTCGTTCGACTTCGACTTGGTGGAAACCGTCAGCGATGCCATGAGCCATCTCCCATCGCCCGGTCACCTCCTCCGGACGTCACGCGCCGCGTTTGTCAAACGGCGTTCTCGATAACAAACGTCACTCTGAGTACCGGAATTGAGCCAATTTGCTCAGGTGAACGATCGATCTAGGCCAGAGCGGAGGCCGCCACCCGTGCAGGGAATCCCCATTTGACATTCGTCGACGACGTTCAGGCCCCGGTTATGTGGTCGACCCGACCACCAATCCGACAGCAACCGACGCTCCGACGAATCTTCGCCATCTCAGCAACCTGGTCGGAGAGGATCCTCGGATTGTGTTTGATCAACAACGCCTCAGATGACAATTCGTCGCGCGCGAGCTGCTCCTCCACCCGCCGTCGGAGGCGTAGACCGAGGGCCTCTCGATGGCGGCGATATCCGCACGAACGCCGCCCCAGGCGGCGTTCATCTGCTCGCGCAAGGAAATGTTCACGACATTGAGAGAAAGCGCCCGCCCGCTCGCTCGAGGTCCGCCTCAGCCTCGCGGAGCACCACCAGCTGAGTGGAGCTCTAAGACCCCGATTAGTTCCGGCGGCGCGCCGATCGAATCGAAGTCAGCGGTTCGCGGCCCGCCGAAGAGTCAACCGTGTCGCTTCCCGTACGACGATGACATCAGGTCGCGCTCTCATACGTGCCGCGAACGTCGAGGTTGCGGAAACTCACCGGGCTCTCGGCGAGACTCGCGAATCGCTCGGCGAACTGCATCACGGTGGGATTGCGTGAGTTCTCCATCGCCTCCTCGTACGAATCGAATTCGACGATCGTCATATAGCGACCCGGTTTGTCATGATCCGCTGTTTCAATGCTCCGCCTTGCGAGCATCGTCCCTTCCATCTCGGTCATCAGTTCCTCGACGAGCGCGTCTACCTCGTCGATCTTCGCCGTCGAGAACTCGATGATCTGTATGAATCCCGGCATGTCTTTTCCTCTCCTCTGGGCGAACTTTGGCGTTGCCGGCGCAGACTCGCGTCTTGTTGGACAGGCAACGTGTATTCAATGTCCGCTCGACGCCGTTAGCAATGGAGAAGATCGCGGAGACGAGAACGCGATCCTGCCGAAACGCAAACGCAAACGCAACGCGCGCCGCCGACCGAAATGTGGCGCGAATCGCTTGGAATCCTCAGTCGTCATCGTCCCGAAGTACGCCTGGGGCCCGACGCGGCGTCGCGCCGGAGATCAGCTCAAACTAGGTCAGCTTCGTCGCCCGGCTCGCCCAGGTGGCGATCGACTCGACCCCTTGCGGAGGACACGACCAGCAGTCGTGAGAACCGAGACGTCACCCTTGCACTGAAAGAGAATCCGCGAGCATTCGGACCTCTGGAAGTACTCCGTCGCCAAGCATTTGGACCTGCAGATCGAGATTGTCGCCCTCGGAAATCAGGTTGAATCCTCCGAATCCCATCTCGACGAAACGGGTGAGCCCGTCGATCAACACGGACGGCTCGCCGACGAGTGAACCCGCATCGGCGGTCCAACCCTTTCCGACATGGACCTTCAGATTGAGCACACAGCGCACGTCCTTTTCGCTCCGACCCGCCGCTCGGGCCGTCTCGAGGACGCGGGCTCGCATGACGGGGAGTTCTTCTTCCGGTTCGTATCCGAGGGAGGGAAACCAACCGTCGGCGAAGGCCCCCGCGAGCGCGAGGCCCCGCCGCCCGAACGTGCCGAGCCAGATCGGGATCTTCCGAGCGGGTTTCGGTTCGAGCTGCAGGTCAGTGACCCGATACGCCTCGCCCGAGAACGAGAAGGGTTCACCGGCCCACAGACCGCGGATAATCCGGATTTCCTCGTCGAGCGCCGTCGTTCTTTCGGCGGCCGACACCGACAGGGCCCCGAACCGATAGAGCTCCTCGGGAGATCCGCCTGACCCGAGACCGAGAATGACCCGACCATCGGACAGACGATCGAGCGTTTCGCAAGCCTTCGCAACGAGGGCCGGCATACGCAGAGGCGCCGCGAGGACGCGGGGTGCGACTGAGATCCGCTCCGTCCTCGCCGCGATCCAACTGAGCAGCGTCCACGCCTCCGAAACGGGACCGCCCGCGGCCGGATGATCGTTCACCGAGACGAAGTCGAAACCGGCGCGCTCGGCTTGGCGGGCGTCGCGTACCGGGTCAGATGTGTGCGCGGCAGAGATCGAGACGTCGAGTCCGAAGAGCAACTCGCTCATTTTGTCGACGCCTCCGTGGCCTTCACGTCGTATCCGAACAGCGGCAACAGGCGATGGACGGCCGGCCCGATCGTCAACGCGTACGCGACCGTGCCGACCCCGACCGTACCCCCGAGCGCGAATCCGATCGCCAGGACGGTGAGTTCGATCACCGTCCGCACGACGCGGATCGAGTAGCCGCGCTCCGAAAGGCCGATCATCAGCCCGTCGCGAGCGCCTGGTCCAAGGCCGTCGCCGATGTAGAGAGCCGTCGAGATCGCGTTCAGCGCGATCCCGAGGATGAGCCAGATCGTCCGAATCGCTAGTCCCCGTGGCGCGGAGAGGTGGTCGAGGAAGAGGTTCGCGAAAAGACCGACGAGGACGACGTTGCTCACCGTCCCGAGACCCGGGCGCAATCGGAGGGGGATCCAGGCGAGGAGCACAACGGCGCTGACGATGATCACGACCCAGCCGATTTGCAGTCCGAGACGCCGCGCGAGTCCTTGATGGAGGACGTCCCATGGGCCGAGCCCGAGGCGGGCGCGGACCATCAGCGAAAGGCTGCAACCGAACCCGGCGAGGCCGAGATAAAGACGGGCGAGACGCCAGAGCCTGCACCGGATCCGCGCCCCAGGGGAGATCGCTGAGGTGACGATGTCCATCCGTATTACTGACACGTCAGGTAATATACCGCCATGGTGCCTGACACGTCAACAAGTGCCGTGCCGAGGTGGCTCAGCACAGATGAGCAGCAAGCGTGGCGGAACTACCGCAGGATGCGACAGCTCCTCGATCTCCAGCTCGCCCGCGACCTGGACCGGCACTCCGGACTGTCCGAACCGGACTACGACGTCTTGTCGACACTCACCGAACGCGAGGACACGCGCTGGCGCATCGGCGACCTCGCGGCGCGGCTGTTGTGGTCGACGAGTCGGCTCGCGCACCACCTGGGCCGGATGGAAGCCCGCGGTCTCGTCGCGCGCGAGCCCAGCACTGACGACGGGCGGGGCGCGACGGTGACGCTCACCGAGCATGGGCGGTCGGTGCTCGAACAAACGGCGCCGTTGCACGTTCAATCCGTGCGCGAACACTTCGTCGATCTGTTGAGCCCCGACGAGCTCGACTGCCTTTCTCGGATCGGTGCCCGCGTCACCGAGCACTTGGCGCCTGGTTCGAAGGTGCCAACCGAGCGAACCTGATCGCCTTTTCGAGACGCACCAAAGTCTGCGCCGGGCGCGTCGCGGCGCACGACGCTCGCTTCACGCGACCGCCTCTGTGGATGAACGTGTTCGCATTTTGGGGACCGTTTGGGGATCAACTGGGTACGGCAAAATTTCCCTGTAGATAAATCGTGGATCTCGCGAAATCTCTTGACCTCTTCGCGCGACCGGAGCAAAGTGCACGTCACCAAGGCCGAGATGGCTCATACGGACGGGTTGAACGGCCCTCCCGCAAGGGTGGACGAGCGGCCCGAAAACGGGGGCCAACGGAGCCGAGGAGGTAGGCAGGACGCGGGGCACGGACCCCCTTCGGGAGGCACCGGCGTCGCGGGGCCGTCGAGAGGCGGCCTGCCGGCTGGAGCCGAAAGGCGAACGGCAAGGCGCCTGTCGCCAGGCAGTGGTCCCGGGAAGTACGGACGGCTCCGGCCGAACGGCTACCCGGGACCATGCCGCGTCTGGGGCCGGTTCGGCCTCGTTTTCGGCCACGCAATAAGTAGCGTCTGGGCGCGGTGGACGACGGAGAGCGCTCGCAGCGGTATCTCCGCATCCTGCTCGTCCTGCTCCTCCCGGCCGCGTTCTTCAATGGCTTCGACGGTGAGCTGCGGTCGCTCCTGCTCCCCCAGCTCCAGCACACCTTCCACGTCCGCCTGGCGACGATCGGGCTCGCAAACATCCCGATCGGTGCTGGCCAGTTCGTCGCTTTCTTCGCGATCCGCCTCGCCGACCGCATCGGCAGGCGACCGCTACTACTCGTCTCGCTCTTCGGTTACGCGGCGTTTACCGGCTGTACCGCCGCTTCGCAGAGCGTCTGGATGTTCGCCCTTTTCCAGTTCTTCAGCCAGATGTTCGCTGGCACGGAGTACGCGCTGGCGGTCATCGTCGTTCTCGAGGAGTTCCCTGCAGCGAGACGCGGACGCGCCCTCGGCGGTCTGCTCGTCGCCCAAGCGATCAGCGTCGTCGCGGCGGCGGGTCTATTGGGCGCCGGTTTGCTGCACACCGCGCTCGGCTGGCGCTCCTTCTACCTGATCGGGATCGTCCCGGCCCTTGTGATCGGCGTCGCCCGGCGGTACATGAAAGAGACGGCGACCTTCACCGCCGCGCGGGGGCACCTTCCCAAGCGCGAACCGGTGCGCGCCGTGTTCGAACCGCCCTGGCGACGACGCGTGCTCGGTCTCGGCGTCGTCTCGTTGCTCGTGAAAATCCCGGTCACCGCCGGAGCGGGGTGGTGGGTCTACTACGCCGAGCACGAGCGCCACTTTTCGACCGGGCTCGTCGCCCTGTTCCTCGGCGTCGCGTTCGGGCTCGGGACGAGCGGCTATTACGCCTGTGGCTGGCTGATCGACCGGTTCGGCCGCCGCCCGATCGCCTCGATCTTCGTCATCGCCGCCTTCGGAGCGGGCTTCAGCCTCTTCCAGACCGGTTCGAAGCCGGCGAACTTCGTCCTTTTGCTCACGGCCGTCTTTTTTGGCCTCGGGGTCGGCCCAGCACTGTCGGCTCTTTCGGCGGAATCCTTCCCCACACGTATCCGCGCCCAGGCCTCGGCCGTTGTCGGGAACGGCTTCGCGAACACCGGCGAGCTCAGCGGGCCAGCGCTCGTCGGTTTGCTCGGGGAACGCGGCGGGCTGATCGGAAGCGTCGGCGGCGCGGTGAGCACGCTCGCGTTCCTGCTCCCAGTCGCAGTACCGCTGCTGTGGTGGTTCGTGCCCGAGACAAAGGGCACCGACCTCTCCGCCGTGCCAGGAGACATCGACCCGGAAGCTCGGGATGGTTCCGCGAGTTCGCGTGGGTCGCCAGGGCAGACAGAGGAGGCCGCGCCGAACGCCCGAGCCGCCGAGATCGCGAACACTGAGCGCTCCACGGAATAAGGAGTCGACGAGGAACTCGCGCAGGCAGGGCGCGTATTGCTCGCCCTCGCGCTGTCGCCCTGCTCAAGGTTCCGATGTTCGAGCTCCGCCTAGGCGATTCGCGCCGCTCATTGCCACCGCTGCGCGACAGAGCGAACAGGAGATGCCGTCAATTCCGTGCCAAGAAAAGACTAAATCGCCCCCACGAATTGGTCGTATCTCAAAGAAGAGAAGTCGGTGAAGATCTCTCGGCGCAAACAGCGCGCCGGGGACGGGGTATCGGCGCGAGAGGACCGCCATGAAGTTCCGCCGCGGCAAGAAGGTGGCACAAGAGGCGAACGAGCGCGACATAGAGCGCCCCTGGGACGATCCCGGCGCTGTCGCGACCGTTGACAGAGCGCTCGGCGATTCGAAATCCGCGTCGCCAGGCTCGAACGGCTACTCCCAGGCCGCGCTTTCGGGCGCGACCTCGACTTTGACACTCAATGAAACCGTCGAAAAGACGACCGTCCGCATCGGTGAGCTCCTTTTAGAGCGCGGCCTCGCGAACGAGGCGCAAATTGACCAAGCCCTCGCGCGCCAACGAGAGCGCGGCGGCCGGCTGGGCGAGATTCTCGTCGACATGGGCGTTGTCCGCGAACGCGCCCTTGCCGAGGTGCTCGCCTGGAAGTTCGACATGCCCGAGTGCGACCTGCGCACCCAGGCGCCTCATCCAGAGGCGCTCGCCCTCGTGCCCGACGCGATCGCCCGCGAACAGCTCGCCCTGCCCGTCAGCCTGAGCGGCGACGACCTTTTCGTCGCCGTCGCCGAGCCGAGTGACGCCCTCGAGCGCCTGTTGGCCGAGACGACGCACAAGTCGATCCACATGATGCTCGTGCCGCTGAGCGACGTCCGCCAGGCGATCGACACGAGCTACCTCGCGCTTGGCGACGTCAGGTCGCTCGTCGAGGTCTTCGAGACGATCGAAACGGGACGCCGTCGCAGCCCCGAGACGCCTGAAGTCGAAACGATCGCCGACGACGCGCCCGTCGTGCGAGTCGTGAACAGGATTCTCACTCAGGCGCTTCGCGATCGCGCTTCTGACGTCCACCTCGAGCCACAGGAAGACGGGATGCGTGTCCGCTACCGCATCGACGGCGTCATGAAGGACATGTTGGCTCTGCCGCCGGCAATGGGCGTCGGGCTCGTCAATCGCATCAAAATCATGGCGGACATGAACATCGTCGAAAAGCGCCGGCCTCAAGACGGCCAGATCACGACGAACATCGACAACCGCTCGGTCGACGTCCGCGTCTCGACGATCTCGACGATTTTCGGCGAGACGTGCGTCCTGCGAATCCTCGACAAGACGAAGTCGGTCCTCACTTTGACTCGCCTCGGTATGCCGAACGATCTCCTGAATCAGTTCTCGGAAGTCATCCGGGTGCCGTTCGGCATGATCGTCTGCGCCGGCCCGACTGGGAGCGGCAAGACGACGACGCTTTATGCCACCTTGAGCGAGCTCAACGAGTCGTCCCGCAACATCATGACCATAGAAGACCCGGTCGAATACGTCTTCTCCTCGATGAACCAGATCCAGACGAACGAGCAGGCCGGCCTGACGTTCGCGACCGGCCTGAAGTCGATCCTTCGACAGGATCCCGACGTCATCCTTGTCGGCGAGATCCGAGACGTCGAGACGGCCCGCATCGCCGTGCAATCGGCGATGACCGGTCACCTCGTGGCTTCCTCACTGCACGCGACCGATGCCATTACAGCACTGCTCCGCTTCTACGACATGGGGGTCGAGCCCTTCCTCGTCGCAGCTTCGATGATCGCCGTCGTCAGCCAGCGCCTCGTTCGCCGGACCTGCCCGTCCTGCAAGACGCCGTACCGGCCAACACCAGAGGAGCTCGCGTTCTACGAAGAGTCCGAGGGACCCGAAAAGAACGTCTTCTTGCGCGGATCGGGCTGCAATTTCTGTGCTCAGACCGGGTACCTGGAGCGCATCGGCGTCTACGAGCTGCTGAGGGTGACGCCGGCGATCAAGCGGCTGATCATCTCCAACGGGACCGACGACGAGTTCCGCAAGGTCGCCCGTGAGGAAGGGATGCGGTCGCTCCGCCAGCAGGCGATCGACCTCGTAGCGCAAGACGTGACAACGGTCGGCGAAGTCATGCGAAGCATCTACACGCTGTAAGGACTGACGATGGCGCACAAGTTCAAGTACACGGCGATCGACAAGCTCGGAAACAGCGTTACGGGGATGCTCTCTGCGTCGAGCGCAGGCATCGCCCGACTCGAGGTGTCGGGTCTCGGTCTTCAACCCGTCGCAATCGAACAGCGGAAAACTCTTCTCGAATTCGAGCTCACGCGAAAGAAAGTCAAGCCGCAGTTCGTGATGTCCTTCTCGCGCCAGCTCGGAGTATTCATCCGATCGGGTATCCCGATCATCGACGCACTTGAGATCATCGAAAACGACACTTCGGACAAGCTCTTCAAGCGAACTCTCTCAGAAATGAGTGCGTCGCTCCAAGCGGGTGACTCGTTCGCGAGCGCTGCTCGGGCACATCCCGAGGCGTTTCCCCTCTACTTCATCGGCATGCTCGAGTCTGCCGAGCTCTCCGGCAATCTCGATTCGGTGTTGATCCAACTCGCCGAGTACATGGAGCGAGACCAGGAGGCGAGAAAGAAGATCACGGGCGCGCTCATTTACCCGATCATCGTTCTCGTGATGGCGATCATCGTCGTCATCGTGCTCGCCACGTTCGTCCTGCCGAAGTTCAAGACGTTCTTTGCCCAGCTCAACGCGAAGCTGCCTTTAGTGACACGAATGCTCCTGGCAATGACAAATTTCATATCGGATCATTACCTGATCCTCCTCGGGATAATCGCGGCTTTCATCATCGGCTCCATCGCGACATATCGCTCGAAGAGGGGACGCGCTTTACTCGACTCCGTTGTGTTGAAGATCCCGGTCCTCGGCGACCTCGTCGTTCACATCCTGGTTGAACGCATCTGTCGAATCCTCGCCTCGATGTCCGAGACCGGCGTTCCCCTCCCCGACGCGATGGCCGTCACCTCTGAATCCGTCTCGAATGACGTCTTCAAAAAGGGGCTCGACCACGTCCGAACCGAGATGATCGAAGGGCGCGGCCTCGCCGAGCCGGTGGAAACGTCCGGTATCTTCCCGCTGGCGGCGCGCCAGATGATTCGGGTTGGCGAGGTAACAGGCACACTCGAGGACCAGCTGCATGTCGCCGCGGATTACTACCAACGCGAGCTCGACTTCAAGCTGAAGAAATTCACGGCCCTTTTCGAACCGATCATCATCGTCGCCATGGGCGTCGTCGTCGGATTCGTGGCGATCGCCCTCATCTCAGCGATGTACGGCATCTATAACCAGGTGCACGTCTCCTCGGGCACGTAGTTCGCTCGGGCGCCTGTTTCCCGTCGAGGCGGCAGCGCTGAAGTTGCAGAGCAATGCAAGCTCTTCTACATCCTCGTAAGAACCAAGCACGACCGGTCGAATTCGCCAGAAAAACCACATCGGGACTCGGTCCAATCGGGCGCTTAGATGCTAACGAGTTTCACCCCGCCTGACCCTGCGGCGTGCGGGTTCACCGCTCTCGGTGACGCCGGATTCGCCCATTGCCACGCCCAGTGATTGGATCCCAAATTCAACAGCCCGATTCCTAATGATCGGCGCGGCGAGTGCCGTTAGGTCTACGACGGATCACACTTCCATAAAGGGGGCAACCGCCTTGAAATCCTTCATCAAGCGTCACCGAACAAAAGCCGAAGAAGGCGAGGAGGAGGGTGGCTTCACCCTTATCGAACTCCTCATCGTCGTCCTGATCTTGGGCATCCTCGCCGCGATCGTCGCGTTCGCGGTCGGAGCATTCACGAGCACGAGCGCGGTCGCGGCGTGCAACACGGATGCGAAGACCGTCGAGAGCGCGGTCGCTGCGTACCAGGCCACCAACACCGGTACATCCACCGTAACGAGTGGCGAACTCACGGGCGCCGCGAACGGTGGTCCGTACATCCACAACTGGCCAGGCAACAAGTCCTACTACATCATTTCCATCACTGGCACCACCGTTGACATTCAACTGACGGCGAACGACCCGTCGGCGAAGAACTACAACAACGCTGACCCGCCGTTTAGCGCCGGACAGAACTACGACACCTGGAACTGGAGCGATGCCACCCTGGCAACCGGTGGAACCGCATACAGCAACCCAGCCACCCTCAACGTTTGCGCAGGGGCCTAGCGGAACCGCTTCTGCCTCAAACTCACCGAGCCTCCAGGTCCGGCCGCCTGCCGGGCCTGGAGCTCGTGTTCGATGCGAACGAGCAACTGCGTCAAAGAAAAGGGGTTTAAGTGAGCACCGACACTTCGAAAGTTGACGCTTGGCTGGAGTCGCTTTGGGACAAGGGTGGCTCCGACGTACTGCTCAGCGCGGGCTCGCCGGCGAGGCTTCGGGTGGACGGGGCTCTCGTCGAAGCTCCCGGCGAAGGTCCGCTCTCACCCGAAGAGATCGAACAGGTCATCCATTCTTTGCTCAATCCCGAACTCCAAGGGATCTACGAGCACCGCAAGGACGTCGACTTCTCGTTCTCGTGGGGCCACAGGGCGCGCATGCGGGCGAACGCGTTCAACCAACGCGGCAGTGCGGCCTTGGCGATGCGGATGATTCCGATGCGGATCCCGAGCGTCGAAGAGCTCGGCCTGCCAAAAAGTCTCCTCGATCTCGCCAATCTTCCGCGCGGGTTCGTGCTCGTCACTGGTCCGACAGGCTCGGGCAAGTCGACGACGCTCGCGGCCCTCGTCGATCACATCGCCCATACGCGCCCTGTCCACGTCGTCACGATCGAAGATCCGATCGAATACCTCCACGAGCACAACCTCGCGGTGATCGACCAGCGAGAGGTCGGCGTCGACACGCCATCGTTCGCGCATGCCCTTCGAGCGTCTCTCCGAGAAGACCCAGACGTCATCCTGATCGGTGAGATGCGTGACCTTGAGTCGATCCAGATCGCGCTCACGCTGGCGGAAACCGGTCACCTCGTGTTCGCCACCTTGCATACCCATGACGCGCCGCAGGCGATCGACCGAATCATCGACGTCTTCCCAGCGGACAAGAAGGACCTCGTCAGAATGCAGCTTTCCGGTTCGCTCGCCGCGGTCGTCGCCCAGCGCCTCGTCAATCGCGTCGACGGCGGCAGAGTCGCGGCGATCGAGATGCTGCTCGCAAATTTTGCCTGCCGGGCGTTGATCCGCGACGGAAAGACGCACCAGCTCCGCAACGTGATGACGACCTCGGTCAGCGAGGGAATGCGAACCCTCGAGATGAGCCTCATCGAGCTCCTCGAATCGGGCACGATCTCGTACGAATCGGCGCTCGAGGTCACGATCTACCCGAAAGAACTTGCCCGCTCCAGGGCGTAGGCCGCCTTGGATGTTCAATCAACCTATCTGTAACTCGGTGAACATCTAGACCAGCAACGCGACGCTTTTTGGCGCCTCGTACTTTCGGCGGTCCGGTGCACTTCTGAATCCTCCGAACCATCACAACCCGTGAAAGGGCGAGAGTAGGAAGGACCCCGCGAGGACGGCCACCTCGCAACCGGAAACGAGAAACGGACCAAAAGGCACTTGGGTTTTCCTCGTTGCCCGCCGAGAGGCGATGAGTGCCAATCCAACCACAGCCCCGATCAAGTTCGCGATCACGAAACCAGCTATGACGTATCCGATCCCGAGCCACCCAAGCGCGAACCCGAGAACCGCGACGAGTCGGACATCTCCGAATCCCAGCCAGCGCGAATCAATCCTATGGATGAGGTCATAAAACAGAAACCAACCTGCCGCGCTCGCGCACGCGACGACGAAACGGTGCCAGCTTCCGTCCTCTGAGCTCGCGGCGAGCAGCAACACCAGCACCCCCCCTCCGACGACTGCAACGATCCGTTTTGGAAGCACGCGGAGTTCGAGATCGATCGCCCCGAGAACGATCAGGCCGGCAGCGAGCACCTCGTACGCGGGCAGCGCAAGGGAGAACCGGAACTTGGCCGCGGTAGCGGCAAAGAGCGCGCTCGTCACAACTTCGACAACCACGTATCGGCGAGATATGTGAGCACCACAACTGCGACAACGCCCTCGTAACACGAAATAAGAGACGAGCGGGACATTGTCCCTGGCCGCGACGGGTTCGTGGCAGTTCGGGCAGAAGGATCTTGGGCCGACGATCGAAAGACCGCGTGGTAAGCGGTAGATGACCACGTTCAGAAAGGAACCAATGACCAGACCGAACACTGCGAGACCAACGATGAGCGCGACTAACACGGTTTTTCCGTCGTTCCCCGCTGAGAAATACGAAAACTTCTCTGGAAATAAATGTTCGCGATGCGGAACCAAGTCGCGACGCCGCAATCGCGTTTCATAGAAAACTGAGCTGAGTCTGACTCGACGGCAGGAAAGGAGAAGGGCGGCAGTGCTTGCAAAGAGTCTGCGCGCCTCGCGACCCAAGCTTGAAGAGGTACTCGCACCCATCTCCGAGATGAAAGTGCCGTCATCGTTGATGTGCCGCGTCAGACGCACAATCGCTTGAACGGGCGAACCGCGACTCGGGAAGCGACCGCCCCAGACGCGGTCTATCCACGATCACGTCGCGAACCGGACAGCCTTCGCGAACCGAAGACCAGAATGAGAAGTGCGAGCCCCGCAAGTCCGAACAACTCGGGGTAGTACTGGAACGCCCGATAACGGAACTTCACGACATGTATCCCACGGCTCACGCGGACTCCCACGTAGGCCGGAGCAATCATCTCCGTCTTCGCGGGCTTCCCATCCACCGTCACGGTCCAACCGGGGTCGTACGAGACCTTCAAGAGGACAACTGCCGTTCGATTCGCACGGATCGTTGTGGAGAATTCACCCTCTTGCAGATTGCTTCGCTGTGCGAGAACCGACCCGGGCGTTCCGGACGGCCGATGTCGCGTCGTAAGCGTAGGGCTTGCCGCAGGCCGTCCTCCGAAGGCAACGACGGGATAAAGACCGTCGCTGGCGTCGGAGGAATCGAGGAACGACAAGCTGTCCGCGCCCACGTGTGCGCGGTTTTCGACAAGTGGGGGCCCAATCGTGTCGACGACCTGGACATAGCCATTATTGGGCAAGAACCACAATAAGTAAGGACCTGCACGATCAATAAGCCTCGCGCCCCCCGGCGGACGGCGGGAGGCTGGAGTGATCACAAATCGGATGCCAAAGAGCGTGTAGTCAGCCGGGTTTGTGTCCTCGATGTCAGCTTCAGGATCACTCATCAGCGACGACGATCGGTTGGTGAAACCAATCTCATCGACCTGATCCGCAGAAATATCCTCGACGACATGAATGCTGCCGACGTAAATGCTCGATCCCCAGCCAGTAAAGAGCAGGCCGGCGTAGGTACGCCCCCCGCCGATCTGCTTGATCTTCGCGACCAGGCGATTGATTTGCGACTGGGCGGCGGAATCCGAACGCTGCAGGGCGACGAACGCGGCGTTCGATTGATCGGTGTGGGCGAGCTCGATCCACATCGGAGCACTGACAGCGATGATTACTCCAGCAAACACGATTCGCGCAACGAGGCGCTTTGGCGTTCGGAGGAACCACCGTTCGAAATATGCACCGCGCCATCGTTGCGCTGCGAATCGGATGAGCTGACCGACCGCAACCGCACCGACGCCGGCGAGCAGGATGCCGCTCATTTGCACGCCAGCAAGGAAACGTCGGAGGAAGAGTTCCTTGTTTCCGGGCAGGAGATTGATCGCGGCGCCCCACGTCGTGCGACCGAAAAATAGGACGAGACTTGCAACAAAGACGACGACGAGCGCCCGTGACCGCGCGTCGCGTCGCCACCGCACAAGACACGCGACGAATCCAGCGCCAGCGAACAGACTGATCACCGGAAAGCGTCCGAAGTCCAAGAGCTTCCCCATGAACAGCCAGGTCAAGATGCGCCGCGCTCCATACGAATTGACGTCTGGAGACGATTGCAGGAACTCGTTAATCGAAGTCCAAGGTCTGTAAACGAGTAAAGGAACGATGACCCAAGCCGAAAGGAAAAGACTTCCGACAGCGACGAACAGCGCACGCTTCAATCGCGCAACGATGTTCTTCGGCTGGACGATTGTCCACAAGGGGACCGCGAGGAATGCGAGGTATCCCATCTCGAAATGGAAGGCTGCGGTCAGCGCGATAAACACACAGGCCCAGAGAAAGTTCCGCCCGTCGTGGATCGCGCGCCAGGTAAAGCCCCACGCGAGCGGCAACGTCCACATCGCCCAGAGCTGCGACCACAGTCCAAAGCCGATCCAGATGTACGCACCTTGTTCGAATCCCACGCTCGGCGCGCTCGCCACGAATGCGGAAGCAAGGGCCGCGAATCCGCAGGTCCAACGGGAGAGCCCGAACAGCCGAGCGCCGAGATAGACGCTCAGCGGCCAAGTGACAAGTAACAGATAGAGACAGAGACTGAAAGACTGGTTTGGACCGATGGCGAGGCCGAGGGCTCCGGCGATCATCGCCCCGAGGCTCTGATAGTGCATGAATAAGGGCGAGCCAAGGTTCAGATATGGGAACCATCCATCGAGCGGGAAATGGCCCAACCGGAACTGCTGAGTGGCATAGCGGACCATTTCCGAGTGGAAGGCCGAATCGTTCAGGTACGGGGTGTAGCGGCTTTCCGCCCGTAGCTCGACGGCGTTGAAGACGATTGGTGCGAGCACGAGCGCAACCGGTCCGAGGCGGGAAAAGGACCACCGGCCTTCGTGGCTTGCATGCGAACCGACCACGTCGGTGCGCTGTTCAACGACGAATGCGTCGGAGGCGCCGATCGGACTTCCGTTCGGATTCTCGGTTGCGAGCACGAACTGCTCTTCAGCCAAGGGGACGTCCACCGTCAGAATGACTTTTCGGCGCGATACACAACTGTGACGAAAGGGTCACGCAACATAATCGTCCATGCGTCGCGTAAATCGGTGGACCCCGCCGACCGTCGCGTCAGGACACCGGCCACGTCGGCTGGGTGAGTTTGTAGCCGCGGAGCTCGAAGACAATAGGTGCAGTGTTTTGATGATCGGTCCTATATTCGCCAATCGTGCACGGGTGGTCCGACCAAGTCGATCAGCTCGCGAACGACGTTTTCGCGTTCGCAAAGGAGCGCCTCGAGCTCGACCCGTTGCCTCTCGATAACACGATCAGCCTTAGCGCCCTCGAGGCGGCCGTCGGTCAAACGATCACGGAGAAGGGCATCGGCGGCCCACGGGCGCTGCAAGTATTCGCCGATCACCTCGCCCCCGGGTGCATCACGGCGAACCATCCTCGATATCTCGCATTCATCCCATGTGCGCCGACGGAAGCGTCGATGCTGTTCGATCTCGTCGTCGGCGCTTCGTGTATGTACGGGAGCACGTGGCTCGAAGCCGCGGGAGCAGTATTCGCGGAGAACCAGGCACTGCGATGGATCGCGGACCTCGCGGGGTCTCCCAATACAGCGGGGGGAGTCTTCGTCCAAGGCGGCACGATAGGGAACCTGTCAGCTCTCTCGACCGCTCGACACGCGATGGCGTCAAAGGATCGTGATCCAATCGATTCGCGAAGGTGGGCGATCGCCGTCAGCCCCGATGCGCACTCCTCTCTTGCGCATTCGGCGCGCGTCATGGATGTCGATCTGGTCGTCGCGAACATCGATGAAGACCGGAAGCTCAGGGGAAGAGACATTTCCGACCTCCTAGACCGAGTCGATTCCGAGGGTCGGCACCGCGTCTTTGCTGTGGCTGCCACCGCGGGCACTACAAACATCGGTGTCATCGACGACCTCGCGTCGATCGCCGAAGTGTGCCGGACTCGCGGCATTTGGTTTCACGTCGACGGGGCGTACGGACTTGCGGCGCTCGCGGCTCCCAGCGCAAGACGCCTGTTCGAAGGGGTCGAACAAGCGGACTCTTTCATCGTCGACCCACACAAGTGGTTGTTTGCTCCATTCGATTGCGCGGCGCTCCTGTATCGCGAACCCGAACTCGCCCGCGCGATGCACACGCAGCACGCGAGCTACCTCGAACCGCTCGAAGAGGGAGGCGGGTGGAACCCTGCCGACTACGCGATCCAGTTGACGAGGCGCGCCCGGGGGCTCCCTTTCTGGTTCTCCCTCGCCGCCTACGGCACCGATCGCTACGCGCAGGCAATCGAGCGCACGCTCGCGGTCGCGCGCTACGCGTCTCAAGCCGTGCGCGAGCGCACCTACCTTTCCCTCCTCAGAGAGCCCGAGCTCTCGATCGTCTGCTTCAGACGCGAAGGATGGTCGCGTGCGGAGTACGACGTGTGGTCCGAACGGCTCCGCAATGACGGCGTCGCCTTTGTCACTCCGTCGACGCATCTCGGAGAGACGATTGCGCGGCTTGCGATTGTCAATCCCTTGACGACCGAGGAGGACATCGACATCGTGCTCGATTCAATGTCACAGCTGTGAGCGACCCCGACAGACACCTTTCTCCCGGTTACCGCGCCCAGCTCTCTGGACTCTCCTATGAGGGGATCGCGACCTTCGCCCAACGACCGCTGCTCACCGAACCTGAGGAACTCGATCGCTGGGCGCCGGACGTCGCAATCGTCGGAGCACCCTGGGACGACTCGACGACGAACCGTCCAGGGGCGCGCTTTGGTCCCCGAGCGCTTCGCGCACTTGCGTATGTGCCGGGCACGTTCCACCTCGACTTCGGAATCGAGATCTTCGATTCGCTCGAAGTCGTCGACTTCGGTGATGCGCACTGCCCTCACGGCCTCGTCGAAGCGTCACACGCGGCGATTCGAGAGCGCGTCGGCGCAGTCGCGTCACGCGAGATCTTCCCGGTTGTCTTGGGCGGAGACCACTCGATCACCTGGCCGTCAGCGAGCGCGGTGGCACAAGCCCACGGTTGGGGCCGGATCGGGATCGTCCACTTCGACGCGCACGCCGACACCGCCGACTCGATCGACGGCAACCTCGCGAGTCACGGAACACCGATGCGACGACTGATCGAATCCGGCGCGGTTATGGGAAAGAACTTCGTTCAAGTCGGTCTGCGTGGCTATTGGCCCGACGCGGCGACGTTCGCGTGGATGCGCGAACAGGGCATGCGGTATCACTTCATGCAGGAGGTCTGGGAACGCGGTCTCGACGCCGTGATCGAAGACGCCGTCCAAGAAGCGCTCGAGGGCTGCGAGGCGATCTATCTCTCGGTTGACATCGACGTGCTCGACCCGGCGTTTGCGCCGGGTACGGGAACCCCGGAACCGGGGGGAATGGCGCCGGTCGACCTGCTCCGCGCGGTCCGCCGACTCGCGACCGACACACCCCTTGTCGCGCTCGACGTCGTCGAGGTTTCGCCGCCGTACGACTGGGCGGACGTCACCGTGAACAATGCCCACCGCGTCGTGCTCGAAGTGTTGGCAGGAGTCGCCGTGCGCCGCGGTGCGCAGAAGACGACGTTGTAGTCCGCTGCTCAGAAGGACTGAGCGGGCGCGTCCGTGCTCTCGGTCAATCTCGCGACCCGGCGCGCGAGGTTGACGGCGTGGTCCCCGAGCCGCTCGTAAAAGCGCGCCAACAGCGTCACCTCGGTCGTGACCGAACTCGACATCTCTCCGTGCACGATTTCGTCTGTGATCTTGGCATGCAGAAAATCCATCTCTTCGTCGGCCTCATTGAGGGCGAACGCGACCGCCCTTCGCTCCGCAAAGGCGTCAGCCGCCGCCTGCCACATTTCGAGGGCGACCTCGCTCATCCGTTGGACGAGTCCTCTGCTTGCAGGACTCATCTGGGCTCCGAGACTGCGCGCGGCGCGTTGCGCAACATGCTCGGCGAGATCGGCGCTCCGTTCGAGCTCGGGCAGGATCAAGAGCACCGCTACGAGGTCGCGAAGCTCATCGCGAGTAACGCGCGGCTTTTCGATCTCTTGCCAGACGATCCGTTCGACCTCGACAGTGAGATCGTCGATCTCGCGGTCAGCTTCGATGATCGCCTGCGCCTTCGCCGGTTCGACCGATAACAACGAGTCGGTCGCGGCGGCAAGAGCCTCCGTGACCATGGCGAAGAGCTGCGCAACTCGTAAGTCGACTCGTCGCGGAGACATCGAAGGTTCAGCCACAGTTTTCGTTTACCCTACCGGGGCACCTGAGGCTGCCGAAACTTCGTTGAAAGAAACTGACCGTGTGGGGACGGAGGGGCTCGAACCCTCACTGGAAGCGTTTTAAGCGCTCTGCCTCTGCCAATTGGGCTACGTCCCCGGGCGACCCCCCGTTTCTGGGGCGAGCAGGTCCACGCTCGGGCGCACGGCTCCTTCAATGGGGCCGCCCGCACCATATTTTCCAAGACGCCGTTCCCAGGCGACTCGTTCTGCACCATGCGGATCGACGGTGACTGCCCGCTCGAGACCGAGGCGCATCACGCGCCGCCCGGCGGATGTGTACGCCGGCCATGTGCCGACTCGCTCATTTGAAGGGTCGCCGCTTGTAGCGAACCCGACCCACGCGGACTGCACGTCCTCGGCAAGCGAGGAGGCCTCTTCACCGGCGCCGGCAAAGAGCCCGATGATCGGGTCGTTGACCGTCCCGAAGACGAAAGGAAGGTCGATCCCGTGACATGCGCCGAGCGCGCCGCCAGCGAACGGTGACGGCCAGTCGAACTCGTACAGGTACGTGCGGGTAGAACTCTGGCAGTGTGCTGCGGCGAGGCGCGTGATCGGGATACGAAAGATCCAGTCGGTGATGATCGCGTCGAGCAATTCGCGATCGGTGACAGGATCGCCTTTCGCGTGACGCGCGTTCTCGTAGACAGCGATGAGCTCGTCGGCGAACGATTCTTCGATCCCGCCGCCGCGCAGGTACCGGCCGACGTAGGCCCCGAGGTCCGCCCGCGAGAACTCACGGCCGGCGAGTGCGGCGAATGAGAACAGCTTGAACTCGTCGCGGTTCCACCCGGCGAGTAGATCGATACCAGCGGTAGCTCCGCTGGCGATCGCATCCTCCGGCGCAATCGCCAGCACTCCACCGTCGACGACAGGGGGGAAGGGCACTCCGATACCAGCGTCGATCGCCAGGTTCACCTCCGCCTGCGCGGCGACAAAGTCCTCGGTCGGGACCGCGCCGAGCTGCTGTCGGCTCGGTTCGGACAAGCCCAGCAACGCGAACAGCCGCTCGGCGACGTCGATGGCGGCTCGCGCCGGCACCGCCAGTGCGGGACCGCTTTCAGCGATTGCTCGATGGAAAAGGCCTCGGGCCTCGGGGACGGTCATCAGGTCGCAGATCGACATCGCGCCCGCCGATTCGCCGAACGCGGTGACGCAGTGCGGATCGCCGCCGAACGCCGCGATGTTCTGCTGAACCCACCGGAACGCGGCGATCTGGTCCAGCAATCCCCAGTTGCCAAATCCCCGCTCACCGGGGGCGGCGAGGATCGGGTGGGCAAGGAAACCGAGCGCGCCGAGCCGGTAGTTGAACGTCACGACGACAACGCCGCGACGAACGAGCGCATGCGGGCGGTACAAACGGCTCGACGCGGCGCCGTTGAAGAACGCCCCGCCATGGACAAAGACCATCACCGGCGCGGGCCGGGCGACGCCCGTTGGCGCGAAGACATTGAGGACGAGGCAGTCCTCGCCCTGCTCGAGGGGATCGCCTGGGACATAGGCACCGAGCGCGGCCGTCGCCTGGGGGGCGGCCGGTCCGAACTCGCTGGCGTCGCGCACGCCCGACCAGTGATCTGGCGGCACTGGGCGGCGGAACCGCAGGTTGCCAGAGGGCGCCGCGGCGTACGGGATGCCGAGGAACTCGAGGACGCCGTCGTCCTCGCGCCCTTTTACGAGGCCCGACGCGATGACGACCGTCTGCTTCTCCACAGCCCCTCCGACGCCACCCAGCAGAACGTTGGTGGACGCTAGCAAGCACCACCACACCGCTCACCAGGAGATTCGCCGTCCTGGCTTTACACTTGGGCACAATGTGGGCAAAGTGAACAAATGATCCCTGTGGTGACCAGGTGCTTCTCGGTGCTCCTGGTTGGTATGAGCGTGCTCTTCGGAGTCGCTGGCGAGTCGGGGGCGGCCGGGAATCCGACCGCGCCGACGAACGCCCAGATCCGCGCCGCAAAACAACGCGCCGCGCACCTGACACGGTTCATCTCTGCAGAGATCGAACAGCAACAGATCGCCGGCGAGCACTACGACCAGGCCCGCGTCGTCGAGGAGCAGGCGAAGGCGCGATTCGTCGTGATTCGCATCGACGTGCAGCGCGAGAACGTCGCCGTCGCGCAAGAGAAGCGACGGGTGATGTCAGCGGCGGTCGAGGAGTACGTCTTCGGCGCCTCGGCCGTCGCACAGTTCGGTGCGGCGATCACGTCCTCTGTTCCTGACGAAGGCACCCTCACGACCTACGCCGGCATCGCAGCCCGCAACCTCCACGACGCGGTGGTGAAGCTCAGCACCGCAGAAACAAAGCTCGAGACCGACGAAGCGAACGCCCGCAAGCAGATCTCGATCGCGAACACCGCGCGAGTGCAAGCCGCGAGCGCGCAAGCAAGTGCCGCGACCGACGCGGCGAATGCACGATCGACGCTGAGGGCGGTGAAGGGCCGCATTGCCCGCCTCATCGCCGAGCAGGAGGCTGCGGCCGCCCTCGCCGCCGCAGAAGCGGCCGCGGCGGCGCGCTCCGCCGCCGCCCGCAACGCCAGCGCGCTCGCCGCCTCCAACGACGCGGCGGTCGCTGGTCTGTTCGGCAGTTTCGACCCGGAGGCTGCAGCAGCTGCCGAGGCGGCACAAGCACAGGCCGCCCTCGCGAGCGAAGCCGGCCACGCGCCGCTCGAAGCCGCCGGTTCGACGCCACAGGGCGACCTCGCCGTCGCGACCGCAGAGAGGTTCGTTGGGATTCCCTACGTGTGGGGAGGCGCTGGGCCGCTCGGCTTCGACTGCTCGGGATTGACGATGGTCGCCTGGTCGGCGGCGGGAGTGAGCCTCACCCACAGCGCCTGGTACCAGTACCGGGAGTCGCAGCCGGTTCCGCTGTCACAGATCGAGCCCGGGGATCTGCTTTTCTATTCGTTCCCGAACGACGGCCCCGATCCCGTCACGCATGTCGCGATGTACGTCGGGTCCGGAGAGTACGGCTCCGAGACGATCATCCAGGCGCCCGAGACCGGCGAGGCCGTCTCGTACTCACCGATGTACTACTACGGCTTCGTCGGAGCGGGCCGGCCGTAGCCCGAGGGCGACGCCAACTTCAGTCGATCCACTCCGTGCGATAACGAGCGCGTCGTTTGCGCCACTCCTCGGCGGTGATCGCATAGCACATGTGGTCTTCCCAGACGCCGTCGATCTCGAGGTATCCCTTCGCGATCCCCTCTTCTCGCAGTCCGAGCTTTTCGACAACGCGTCGGCTCTTTATGTTGCGGGGGATGATCGAGACCTGCACACGATGCAACCCGAGCTCTTCGAACGCGAAGCCGAGCACCACCACGCACGACTCGGGCATGTAGCCGCGACCCGCCTGCTTTTGGTCGATCCAGTAGCCGAGGGTCGCCGACTGTGAGGCACCCCGAGAGATCCCCGAGAGGTTGATCTCGCCAGCGAACTCGCCCCCAACAAAAATGCCGAAGCCGTACGCCGTGCCGAGCTGCCGGTCGCGCTCGCGCATCGCACAACGAGCCGTGAAGGTGGCGCGGTCCTCCGGTGGGAACGACGTGCCTGCCGGTCTGGGCTCCCAATGGATCAGCCACTCCCGCGAGCGCGACCGCACCGCGTGCCATGCCCGGTAGTCGTCTGACCGGAGCGGCCGCAAGACGACACGGCGACCGACGAGCTCGGGCCCAGCCTCAGCGACGCTCAGTTCCGCCATGACGCAGACGCCCTCACCGATCTCTTGCGAACCTGGTCACGGCGCTCTCCCCACCCGTTAATGCTCGCAGATCGCCACGTACACTTGCTGCGGCCCGCCCGCGCCGATCCGCGATGGGCGGCTGTCGAGGTCATGACTGAAGATCGCACACATTCGAATCCGCAAGAGCGCGCCCGCATCGCGTCGGCGGTCGAGTGGGCCGAACTCGAACTTTCGCGGATCCAGTCGCCCGACGTTGCCTCCGCCACCGAGGTGTCGAACCCGATCGGCAACGGCCTCAACAACGGCCGCTACCCGCTCGACGCCGCCGAGGACACGCTCGCCTATCACCACTGGCTCCGTCGCCGCGGCGAAGCGATCCTGCTACCGCCGCCGCGCCGCACCCCCCGCACGCGCCGACCGCGCTTTCGCATCCCGCTCATCTCGGCGATCACCTACGCGCCCGAGGGGTCCGACGCGTCCCTCGCGCTGAGTGCCGGGTCGGTCTTCCACCAGACGATGCCGAATTGGGAGCTGATCGTCGCCGATCACGGACGCGACGTCGTGCGGGCGGCCGTGCTCACTTCGCTGATGCAAACGGACCGGCGCGTGCGCAATGTCAGCGCCGGAGACACGCGCGAGGCAGCGCTCAATGAGGCGATCGGGATCGCCGAAGGCGAGTTCGTCGTGCTGCTCGGCGTGCGGGACGCGCTCGCGTCCGGTTGCTTCGCCGTGCTCGAAGAAGGGCTCATCGACGGCGAAGACGTCGACGTCGTCTACGCGGACGAGGACCGCATCGACCAAGAGGGCGAGCGATCCTCGCCGATCCTCAAGCCGGACTGGTCACCAGATCTGTTGTTGAGCACCGACTACCTCGGTCGCTCGGTTGCCTACCGCCGCGCGCTCGTCCAGGAGCTCGGTGGCTTCCGGCCCGGTTTCGGTATCGCCGCCGAGCACGACCTCGCATTGCGCGTCACCGAGCGGGCGCGGCGCATCGTGCACCTCGCGCGGATCGCATACCACCGCCGCAGCGACGGAAGCCCTCACCGCTTCTCCGCCGAGCCGGGTTCGGCGCGCGCCGTCGCCGACGCGCTGAAACGTCGCGGCGAGCCTTCCGCGATCATCGAGGAGGGCCCGGTGCGCGGTTTTCGCAACGTCCGCCACCCGATCACGAAATCCCCGCTCGTCAGCATCGTCATACCCTTTCGCGACGAGCCGGGCTTGCTCGCCACGTGCTGCGCCTCGATCCGCGCCAACCCGGGCTACGGCCGATTCGAGCTGGTCCTCGTCGACAACGACAGCGAACTTCCCGAGACCTTCGCCCTCATCGACCGGCTCTTGGAACAGCCCGGCGTCCGGCTCATCCGTGCGCCCGGGCCCTTCAACTGGTCGGCGATCAACAACCAGGCCGTGCGCGAGTGCGTCGGCGAGATGCTGTTGTTTTTGAACAACGACATCGAGGCGAGGAAGCCCCGCTGGCTCGACGCGCTCGTCGGCCACGCCACCCGCCCCGAGGTCGGCGCCGTCGGGGCGCGGCTTTTGTACCCCGACGGATCGATCCAACACGCCGGAGTCGTCGTCGGCCTCGGCGGACTGGCGGCGCACGTCATGCGCGGCCTTCCCCAGGACAAGCCCGGCTACCTCGGCATGGCGGTCACGACGCGCAACGCGACCGCGGTGACAGGCGCCTGCATGATGACGCCACGAGAACGCTTCGAGTCACTCGGTGGCTTCGACGAGACGCTGCCGGCGAGCTTTAACGACGTGCACTATTGCTTGAGCCTGCGCGCCGAGGGCTACCTCGTCGTGTACACGCCGCTCTGCGAGCTCGTGCACCATGAGTCACGCACCCGCGGCCACGTCGAAGAGGCGATCGCGGTGCGGATGATCCTCGACCGCTGGGGCGAGATGATCGCGACAGGCGATCCGTACCACAACGCGCTGTTGAGCAAATGGAGAGACTGGTGCCCGATTTCGAACGCACAGGAGGACGCGAGGTGGGAGACGTACCTCACGACAACGGTGTTGACTCCGCCCAAATCGTCGACCGCATAAGGGCGGTCGTCGCCGAGGGGCGCGAGCGCTACCCGCGGACGTGGGCCCCGCAAGCAAGCGTCGAGAGCCTCCCCGGCCACCAGAACCGTGAGCCCGCGTTCCTCATCGAGAGCATCGACCACCTGCACGCGCACTGGGACATGTCCGACGCGCTCAACTTCCGCGGTCGCGGTTGGGGTCCGAAGACGCTCATCCACCGAATCATGTACAAGGTCGTCAACGTCGCGTTGAGCGATTACCTCGGCAAGGAACACGCCTACCGCGCCGCGCTCGCACAGTCGATCGACTACATCGCCAGGCGGTTGGACGACGTTTCGTTCCGCGACGAGCGCGACCTCCTCGAAGCGGTCCGCGCCGATTTACTGGACCTCGCCCGTCACTTGGAAGACCGCATCGATGAGCGCGAAGAGCACGCCTGACCGACAGACGGTGACCGGCATCGCGCAGCGGCCGCGACGACGCCGCCCAGCTGTCGCGATCGTCACGCCGTACTGGGGCGAACCGCCGATCGAAGTCGTCGGCGTCACCCGCCTGCTCGCCGGCGCCCTTGCCCGTCACGCCGACGTGACGGTGATCCATCTGAGCGACGGAGTCTTCGGCCGTTACGCCGACAGCGTCTTTGACGTGCGGCCTGCCGCGCTGTTGGGCTCGCAGCCGACTCGCGCCGCGCTGTTGCGTTCGGCGATCGGCGGGGACCAGACGAGCGGCGACGTGTCGGCGGCGGCGCTGACGTTGTTGCGCGAGTACGACGGGGAGGCACCCGGCGTCGCCGAAGTGCTGCGAGAGGTGGCGCCAAAGGCGGTGATGCTCGTCGGCTCCTACCAACCCTGGGACCTCGACGCGCTCGGACGGCGGGGCGATCCGGGACGGCCACGGGTCGTCGCGATCCCGTTCTGTTCGGACCGGGATCTCGTGCCCGGGGATCTCGCCCGCCTGATCGACGCCGCCGACGCGATCGGCACGATCCATCCCGACGAGCCGGACGCGATCATTCGCATCGACCCATCAAGAGCGACCGACGTGGTGCCGATCGAACTCGCCTTCTCCTCGAACATCCACGCCCGTTCCGGGCCTCTGGCGGGTCTCGGCCGCTTCGGCCGCTACGTGCTGTTGGTGCGTGACTGGCCTCCCCGTACCCCGCGCGCGCCGCGACCGGTGACAAGAGAAGTCCTGCGCGAGGTGCTCGGCAGGATCACCGTCGTAGAGGTCGACGGCGTGCGGTGGTGGGCCTCCAACAAAAGGGATGCACTGCCGCTACAGGTCAACTACAACCGCGTGAACTTCTCCCGGCTGGTTGCGCACGCCACCTTGACCGTCGACGTCCGTCCGCAAGGACCCGTCGGCCGCCTGGCGATCGAGTCGATGCTGTACGGGGTGCCCGTGCTGGTTCCCGATGACACGGCGGCGAAAGCACACGTCGCGACGGCGAACGGCGGCCTTTGGTACCGCGACGTCGGCGAGTTGTTCGACGGCGCACGCGTTATCGTCCACACGCCGCTCGGCCGCAATCTCGCTCGTCGAGCCCAGCGCTACGCGCTCGCGAAACACGGCGACATGGACACGTTCGTCGCCCGCAGCGCCGAGCTCGTTCTGGGCACACAGGTCGCCGCACCGCGCTGATTCGATGCAAAGCCCGCCCGCAAGACTCAGCGGGCGATCGGAACGAGAAGCTCCTCGGCGATCCCGTCCAAGATGTCGTGTTCGGAATGGACGAGCTCGTCGAAACAGAGCGCCGCCATCACCTCGGCGAGCACCGCTGCGCCGCCGACGATGACGTCGGCCCGACCGGGCTCGATCGCTCCGCGTGCCCGCCGCTGCTCGGCGGTCTCTGCGGCCAAGGTGGCGAGCCAGCTTTCGACGGTGTCGCGCGAGAGCCGCGCCAGGTGCACCTTCTCGGAGTCGTAGCCGTCGAGACCGAGCGCCAAGGCGACAAGCGTGGAGATCGTTCCCGCGACACCGACCATGCGGCGCGGCACCTTGAGAGCCGGGATCTCGTCGAGCGCCCCATCGACGACGCCGCGCACGTAGGTCCGCGCCGAAGCGAGCTCGGCCGCTTCGGGTGGGTCGTGGGCGAGAAATCGCTCCGTCACCCGCACACAGCCGATGTCGAGTGAGACCACGGCGACCGGCGCCGCCCCGGGGTCGTCACCACCCGCGACAAGTTCTGTCGATCCGCCGCCGAGATCGACGACGAGGTCGGGGCCGCCCGAGGGGTCGAGCGCCCCGGTGGCGCCGAGAAACGCCAAGCGACCCTCCTCGGTTCCCTCCAACAGCTCCGGGCGGACGCCGAGGATCGCCTCTGCCGGGTCGAAGAACGCATCGGAGTTCGAGGCGTCGCGCGTCGCCGACGTCGCCGCGGCGCGCACCCGCACGACGCCGAAGTCGTCCATCTCCTTCCGGTACCGCCGGAGCACCGCGAGCGTGCGGTCGATCGCCTCGTCCGAAAGGGTGCCGGCCTTGTCGACCCCCTGACCGAGGCGGGTGATGATCATCTCGCGCCGCAGGATCTCGCGTGTCGGCGATAAGACGAGCAGTCGCGTCGAGTTCGTCCCGCAGTCGACCGCCGCCACCGAGCCGGAAAGCTCGCCGGAGAGTTGTTGTGCCACCCAGCGCCCGACCGGGTCGCCACCGCCCGCCAGGTACCAGGCGAGGTGGGCGTGGAGGCACTTCACGCCTTGCGCCGTGCCTCCGACGCCCCCGGAGGGTCGCGGGCCATTGTGGTCGGAGGGAATCTCGGCGTCGCGGGCCTTTGCGTAGCGCTCGTGCGCGGCGGCGAGCTCTCCGGGCGGAATCGCCGCTTCGGCGCGGTGCACACCACCAGCGGACTCGAGCCGGCCGACGAGCGACTGGGCCCTGCGTCCGACGAGCCAGTAGCTCGTCGGCATCGGCGTGCCGTCGTCGAGGAAGGGCGCGTTCTTGATCACCACCGGCTCACCGGAGGGGTCCCGCACGACGACTTGGAACCCGGCGGCGGGCGGGCGGCCAAGCGCCGCCGTGACGAGGGCGCGGTCGTCCTTCGACGCCGTCGCCTCCTCACGACCCGGCCAGACCGGGGCGAGATCGCGACGTTCGGCGGATTCGCTGCGGCCGGTCCACAGCCGTTCGACGCCGCCACTAAGCGGCAACAGCGGCCATGCCACCGCCTCGATCCGGACGAGCCCGGACTCTTTGTGGTCGACGGTGCCGACGACGACCGGCCGCGGCGACCGTGCGAGCAAAAGGGACCAGGCCTTCGCGTCGGTGACGGTGTCCTCGTTGCTGAAAGCACTCTCAAGCGCCACGCCGACCGACGCCGCCCGGATCCGATTGGCGACGTCCACCGCCACCTGCAGCGCGGTCGCGTCGTCTGAGGGCTCGGCGCCGTCGATCACGACGATCACGCCGGTCGGGGCCCGGTCGACGCGATGCCCCTCGGCGAGTACCAGGATGACTTCGAAGAACCCGGCCGCCTTCGCCGCCGTGGCGGCTCGCTCGATCGTCGCCCACGGCGTGCGCGCGCCCGATCGGGGCGCGATCAGCACCGCCACATCGGCCATTTGCGCAGGTTATCGGCCTCGTACCGGCAGCCGTGGTGGCGGTGCCAATTTCTCTGGGCGGGGATTGTCCTGCAGGTAACGTCTTTTCCGTGCCTCACGCCCGCTCGGAGGCGGCTCGCCCGCGCCGGGCCGAAGCACCGCCCTACTCCCGCCGCCGGATCGGGGCCGGCGCGGCAGCGGGCGTGCTGTTGGCGGTCCTCCTTTCTTCTTCGGTGCCGGCTTCGGCGTCGACTTCGACTGGCACGCTTAGGGCCAGGGCGGCAGCGATCGCGGCGAAGATCGCCGAGGACGACGCGGATCTGAACTCACTCGGCGAGTCCTACCTCGCCGATCGTGCCGAGCTGCAGAAAGAGGGCGCTGCGGCCAAGGTCTCCGCGGCCGCCGTCCGACGGCTCGGAGGCCTCGTCGCGACGGATCGCCGCGCAGCGTCGGTCGCCGCCGCCACCGCCTACGTCGAGGCGGGCTCTTCGACCGATATCGGTGTTTACCTCGAACAAAAGCCCAACCAGCTCGTGACGAGCGAGGCTTACCTGAACTCGGCGCTTTCTATCCTCAGAACCGCGGCCGCCGACTACACCCGCGCCCAGGCGAACTGGAGGGCCGCCTTCGGACGCGAACAGCAAGACGTCGCCGCCGCGCGGGCGGCGCTCGTCATGGCGGACAACGAGCGCGCCGCGGTTTTATCGACGCTGGCATCCGAACAGCAGCTCGAAAAGTCGATCAACGGAGAGATCGCCCAGCTTGTCGCGCAGCAACTGGCGGCAAAGCTCGCCGCGCAACGCGCCGCCGCTGCGACTGCCGCCGCTGCGGCCGCGGCAGCCCAGCGCGACCCTGCCGGGCCGCCGGCGCCGAGTGCCACCACCCTCGGGTTCGTCGCGCCGGGCTCCCTCGCCTCGGACTTCGCGGCATTGCGCAGCTGCGAGTCGAGCGGCAACTACGAGGACAACACCGGCAACGGCTACTACGGCGCTTACCAGTTCTCGCTTTCGACCTGGGACGGTCTCGGCGAGAGCGGCCTTCCGTCGCAGGCGCCGCCCGACGTCCAAGACGCCGCCGCCTACACCCTTTACCGTCAGAGCGGCTGGGCGCCCTGGCCGGCGTGTTCGGCGATCCTCGGGCTTTGAGCGTTCCTAGAAGACGCCCCTCCAGAACTCGAGGTGGCGCAGGACGCGTCCCCAAAAGCCCGACCGCCCAGAGCCGGAAGGAGCGGAGGCCTCCCAGGTCGTCGCGGCCGTCGGGACGAAGTCCGATGCCGGCAGCTTCGTCGGCGTGAGGGTTGTCCCCTCAGCGGTTCGTGCGTTCCTGCTCGGCAGGATGACGACGGCACGCTCGCCCTTGAACTCGAGCCCGTAGTCGGACTGGGCGAGCCCGACGATCGTCGCGCGCCTCGACAGGCTCTTCACCTCACGCCCGAGAGCCGCGTTGTGCGAGCGGACGTGTTCGAGCTCGCGCACCGCGCCGGCGATCTCTGCGCGCTGGTGCAACAACGTCGCCAGGGGGAATCCCGTTGCGAGGGTGAGCACGGCGAAGATGCCGGCGACGATCGCTGCGGCACGCGCCCTGCGGTACTTCTTCACGACGCGCGCGCGAGCGCTGACCGGCCCGGGTAGCGCGCTCCCTCGCCAAGGCTTGCCTCGATGCGCAACAGCTCGTTGTACTTCGCGGTGCGGTCCGATCGCGCCGGTGCCCCGGTCTTGATCTGTCCGCAGTTCGTCGCGACGGCGAGGTGCGCGATCGAAGTGTCCTCGGTCTCGCCTGATCGGTGCGAGACGACACAACGCCACCCGGCGCTCCTCGCGAGCGCCATCGTGTCGAAGGTCTCGGTCAACGTGCCGATCTGGTTGACCTTGATCAATACGGCGTTCGCCGCTTTCTCGCGGATGCCGCGTGCGACGAACTCGACGTTCGTCACGAAGATGTCGTCGCCGACGAGCTGCAAGCGGTCACCGACCGCGGCGTTGAGCGCCTCCCAGCCGGTCCAGTCGTCCTCGGCCATCGGGTCTTCGAGCGAGATGATCGGGTAGTCCGCGACGATCGCCTCCCAGTAGGTGACGAACTCCTGCGGCGACAGCGACCGCCCTTCGGCGCTGAGCTCGTAGCGCCCGTCGCGGAAGAACTCCGATGCCGCCGGGTCGAGCGCGATCGAGATCTCCTCGCCGGGCTTGCGGCCGGCGCGCTCGATGGCGGCGAGCAGCACCTCCAAGGGCGCGGCGTTCGACTCGAGGTTCGGCGCGAACCCCCCCTCGTCGCCTACGCCGCCCGAAAGACCGCGCTCGTGGAGGACGGCTTTCAGCGCGTGGTAGGTCTCTGCGCCCCAGCGCAGCGCCTCTTCGAAGGCGACCGCACCGTGCGGCACGATCATGAACTCTTGGAAGTCGACGTTGTTGTCGGCGTGCACGCCGCCGTTCAACACGTTCATCATCGGCACTGGCAACTCGTGCCCGTCGACGCCGCCGAGGTAGCGAAACAACGGCAGACCGGCGTCGTCGGCGGCCGCCTTGGCGATGGCGAGCGACGTCGCGACGATCGCGTTCGCGCCGAGACGCGCCTTGGTCGGCGTGCCGTCGAGGTCGCACAGCGAAAGGTCGATCTCGCGTTGGTCGGTGGCGTCTTGTCCGATGACGGCGCCGGCGATCTCCCGCCGGACGTTGTCGACCGCCTGCTGGACGCCCTTTCCCTGATAGCGGCTGCCACCGTCGCGCAGTTCGCTCGCCTCGTGTTCACCGGTTGACGCTCCAGACGGGGCGATCGCCCGACCAGACGCGCCCGACTCGAGCAGGCAGGTCACCTCGACCGTCGGGTTGCCACGTGAGTCGAGGACCTCGAGTGCGTCGAGCGCGACGACGTCGCTCATCACGTCTCTCCTTGCTGGCGGCCTGTAACTGGAGTGGCAGGTGTGGGCAAAGTTATCAAATGAGGGACGAGTCCCCCTGACCAGGCTGTTCGCGCACCGCTCCGGCGAAGTAGCGCAGTCGGTCCGCCTCGGCGGCCGCCGCCAACGTCGTACCGTCGTCGACCGCTGATCGCTCGGCCTCCTGGAAGCGCTCCCGGAAGCGCTCAGCCGCCACCCTGCAGGCGGCCTCAGCGTCGATGCCGGCGTCGGCCGCCGCCCGGGCGAGGGAACAGAGCGCCTCGCCGAGGGCGTCGGCGTCGCCGACGAGCGCCGACTCGACCTCGGCAGGAAGACCGGCGGCGCCGCCGGTGATCATCGCACTGAGTCCGACACCGGCGGCCTTGCGTTCGAGCTTCGTCGCCAACAGCAGCGCCGGCAGCGCGGCGGGGATCCCGTCCATCAAGCTCGTCCGGCCCTTTTCCTGACGCTTCAGCTCCTCCCACTGCGACAACACCGCCTCGACGGTCGTCACGCCCTCTCGCCCGCCAAAGACGTGCGGGTGGCGGTAGACGAGCTTTTCCCGCACCGTGCGGGCGACGTCGGCGAGTGCGAAAAGACCCTCCTCCTTGGCGAGCTGTGCGTGGAACATCACCTGGCACAAGACGTCGCCGAGCTCCTCTTCGAGCGCCGCCGATGCGGCCGGGTCCGGCGGGTCGCCGAGGCGGTCGATCGCCTCGATCGTCTCGTAGCACTCCTCGATGAGATGGCGCGTGAGCGAGCGGTGCGTCTGGTTGCGGTCCCACGGGCAGCGTTCACGCAGCTCGGCGACGACCGATTCAAGCGCGGCGAGCTCGCGACCGACCGGTGATCGAAGCGCCGGCAGGTAGACGCAGGTGAGGTGGTCCGGAACCACACGATCGAGCTCCGCGACGCGGACATGTTCGACGCGTTCGTCTTTGAGCCCGAGGTGATGGAGCACAACCGCCTCGGCCGATTCGCCACCGTCGTCGTCGAGTTCGAGCTTGATCTCCGAAAGCGTCTCAGCGTTCCAGACGTGCGCGACCAACAACGGCCCGGCGTCTCTCGCCGCGTCGATCCCGAATCTCTCGCCGTCGACGAGGCGCACGGCTTTTGCGAAGGGATCGACGCCAAGTCGCGACCAAGCGAGGTCGAGGAACGAGAGTCCCTCGATGAGCGCCAACTCGAGGCGCTCATCGGCGATCAGCATCTCGACGGTCGTCTCGAGCACGCTCGGCGAGCCGGGCACCGCATAGACGACGCCGCCTTCGCGTATCGCGGCATCGGCCACCTCGGCGACGATCGCCCTGTACGCCGACGAAAAATCCGCCGCCCTTTCGTAGTGGCAGTCGAGAGCGATCGCGCCCATCTCGAGGACCGCCGCAGCGGCGGGATGGCAGGCGGTCCGCAGGTAGATCGTCGATGCGCCGTCGAGCGCCGCCTTCGCCTGCCCGGTAAGCAGTTCCGGCCCCGCCGGGCCGAGGCCGACGACCGTCAGCGTCCCGGCGCGCCCAGTTGTTGTCGTGGGCGCGATCACGACGACGACTACGCGCCGACCGCGGTGGGATTCGGCAACAGGTGCAGCGGTGGACCGGTCGGCGCCTTCACCTCGTACGAGCTGCCGACTTTCTTCCAGGTCCCATAGCGCGGGTCGACTTCGACATGGGCCTTGGCGACAAAGCGCGCGAGCGCCTTCGACGCGGCGGCCGACCCCGCGTGGACGAGCGCGGAAGCCGCCTCAGAAAGCGTCGGTGCGCGTCGAGCGGTCACTTCGAAAAGGATCCACTCGCCGGCGAATTTGACCGGGGGTGAGAGCAGCCCGACCGGAAGCGTCGAGACGATTCCTCCGAGGGGGCTCGTAAGCGCCGATGGCGTGATGCAACCGAGCGCGCCGCCCGCGACGCCGAAGCGTCGAGCGAGTTCTTCTCCGCCACGGTCGCGAAACTGGCGCCGTGGAGAATCGCGATCGCCAGTTGCTCGGCCTTGGCGCGCGAAGCCACCTCGATCGCCTCGGTGCAATCGAGCGCCGCCGCGGCGGCGTGGTGCTGGGCGTAGGCGCGCACACCGGAGGTGGTGAGCCTGTAGCCGACCGCGTGCGCCGCGAGCGCGTCCTCATCTGCTTGCAAACTGACGAGCGCCTCCGCAAAACCGCCGCTGAGCGACGAAAGCACCTCTGCACCCGGTTCGGTGCACGTCGAGCCGGAGCTCGGTGTGAACGACGTCGCCAGCTCGGCGCGGGCGACTTGTTGGGCGAGCGGGGTGACGACGAGGTGATCGCGGGCGACGGCGACGTCGGCCGCCTTTGCCTCGATGAGCAGCGAGAGCGCACCGGCGGCGAACGAGGTGTTGTACGTGCCATTGGAAACCCCCGTGACGGCGTGGGCGCTGCCGGCCGCCGTCTCGAGCAGGCAGCGGTACCCGGCGTCAGAGGCGACGGAGTCGAGCGCCGCGTTCAGCGTCGACTGGGAGACGAAGGCGCCGTTGACGCGCGCCGCTTCGGGCAGGAACTGCGCGTCGCACGCCGACAGAACGACGGCGCCGGCGACCACGAGCGCGAGGGCGGGGAGGAACGAACGCACGAAGAGGCGAGGATATGGGCGATCGACGATCGGGGCCACCTCGGCTAGCCCGAGTCGGCGATCTTGTCGTCGTCGGGTACGAGCTCTCCCAACAAGGCCGCGAGTTCGCGCGGCACCGACTGGCCGGCTTTCAACGGCACGACGAGGCGCGCTGGGTCGTCACGGACGAGCGCGCGTGGAGCGAGGCGCTGCAGGCGGATCTTCGCCGAGGCGGCGAGGTGCACGGGCGAAAGCCGCGCGACGACCTCTCCGGGTCGGGACGGCCCCGGCGCGCCGACGCGGTGGGCGACGACGACGACTTCGCGGATGCCGATCCGGACGCACTCAGCGCGCAGGCGCGCGACGTCGATGAGGGCCCCGGCTTCGTTCGGCAGCGGGCCGTATCGGTCGAGCCACTCCGCCGCGATGTCGTCGACCTCGGCGTCGTCGCGTACCGCGCCGAGGCGGCGGTACGCCTCCAGGCGGAGGTCCTCGCGCTCGACGTAGCCCGTCGGCAGGTTCGCCTCGATCGGTATGTCGAGGCGCACCTCGACCGGTTCGGTGACGACCTCGCCCTTCGCCTCGGCGACGGCCTCGGCGACCATCCGCACATACAGGTCGTAGCCGACGGCCGCGATGTGGCCCGACTGGTCGGTGCCGACGAGGCTGCCGGCACCGCGGATCTCGAGGTCGCGCATCGCGATCTTGAAGCCCGAGCCCAATTCGGTGTGCTCCCCGATCGTGCGCAGGCGCTCGTACGCCTGCTCGGTGAGCGTGCGGTCGCGGGGATGGAACAGGTACGCGTAGGCACGCTGTGCCGATCGTCCGACGCGGCCGCGCAGCTGGTGGAGCTGTCCAAGCCCGAGCAGGTCGGCGCGGTCGACGACGAGCGTGTTCACCTGCGGCATGTCGATGCCCGACTCGATGATCGTCGTGCACACCAAGACGTCGTAGTCCCCTTCGGAGAAATCGAGCACCGTCTTTTCGAGCGTTCCCTCGTCCATCTGTCCGTGCGCGACGGCGACGCGCGCCGCCGGGACGAGCTCGCGTACGTGCGCCGCGACGCGCTCGATGTCGTGGACTCGGTTGTGGACGAAGAAGACTTGGCCTTCACGCAACAGCTCGCGGCGGATCGCCTCTGCGACGGCGCGGTCGTCCTCCTCGCCGACGTAGGTGAGAATCGGCTGGCGCTCTGCAGGCGGGGTGTCGATGAGCGACAGGTCGCGGATGCCGGTGAGCGCCATCTCCAAGGTCCGCGGGATCGGGCTCGCCGTCAACGTAAGGACGTCGACACCGATCGAAAGCTTCTTCACCGCCTCTTTGTGCTGGACCCCGAAGCGCTGCTCTTCGTCGACGACCAACAGACCGAGGCGTTTGAAGGAGATGTCTTCGCTCAGCAACCGGTGCGTGCCGATGACGACGTCGACCGCGCCGTCGCCGATGCCGGCGATGACGCGGGACTGTTCGCGCGGGGTCAAAAAGCGCGACAGCATCGCCACTGCGACCGGGTAGGGCGCGAAACGCTCGGCGAAGGTCTCGAAGTGCTGACGGGCGAGGATCGTCGTCGGCACGAGCACCGCCACCTGGCGGCCGTCCTGCACGGCTTTGAAGGCGGCGCGCAGCGCCACCTCCGTCTTCCCGAACCCGACGTCGCCGCAGACGAGGCGGTCCATCGGGACGGGGCGTTCCATATCCCCTTTCACCTCGACGATCGCCCGCAACTGGTCGGGGGTCTCTGGGTACGGGAAGGCCTGCTCGAGTTCGGACTGCCACGGCGTGTCATCGGGGAAGGCGTGGCCTTCTGAAGCGAGGCGGCGGCGGTAGTGCTCGATCAACTCCTCGGCGACGGCGCGCACCGCGCGTCGCGCCCGGGCGCGCTGTTTCTGCCAGTCGTTGCCCGACAGGCGGCTGAGCGTCGGGTTCTCCCCGCCCGTGTACGGAGTGATGAAGTCGATCTGGTCCGACGGGACGTACACCCGGTCGCCGCCGCGGTATTCGAGCAACAGGTAGTCGCGAGCCTGACCGGCGTCGCCGCGAGTGACCATGCCGCCGTAACGCGCCACGCCGTGCACGTAGTGGACGACGAAGTCGCCCGGCGCGAGGTCGTCGAAGAATCCTTCGACCGGACGGCTGCGCGCCTTCGGGACTCGGTGCGGCCGGTGCCGTCCGGTGAGGTCGCCCTCCGCCAAGACGGCGACCGGGATCTCCTCCATCACAAAGCCGCGGTCCAACGCCGCGATGACGACGTGCACGCCACGGCGCCGCAACGAGTCGGAAGCGGCCGCGTCCGCGGGGTCGAAGTTCCCGCTGACCTCGACGCCGGCGCCTTCGAGTACTTCGGCAAGACGCGCGGCCGCACCGGCGCCAGACGCCGCGACCACGACCGAGGACCCGCGGCGGACGACCTCGCCGACACGCCGCGCGATCGGCGCCGCGTCGCCGAGCGCGGCGGGCCAGCCGCTGACGCGCACGGCCTCTTGTCCCGGGCTCTCTGTGACAGCAAGCACCGACGCGACCCGCGCGTCGGTGCTTGCTAACAGACGCTCGAACGGCGCGTGCAGGCGCGGAATGCCGAGTGGGTCGATCGGCCGTTCGGTGTCCTCGCGCCAGGTCTCGGCGAGAGAGGTGGCGAGCGCGGCCTCCTCGTCCAAGAGTTCGACGACGCGGTCGCGCATGCGTCGCGGCTCGGTGAGCACGACGCGGTCGTCCTTGGCGAGCAGATCGCACAGCAGCAGCTCGTCGTCCAAGAAAGGCGCGAAAGACTCCATGCCGTCGAAGAGCTCCCCGTCCGCGATCCGGCTGAATTGGTCGCGCGCGAACGGTGCCGAGGACGAAAGATCGCGCGCGGGCGCGACGCCGGTCGTTTGGCAAGAGCTCCCGGCAGGCGAAGATCTCGACGGAATCGATGTCCGCGACGCTGCGCTGATCGGCGACGTCGAAGCTGCACAACCGTTCGACTTCGTCGCCGTTGCAGTCGATGCGGATGCCGGCGTCGCCCGTCGACGGGAAGACGTCGACGATCCCGCCGCGCACCGCGACCTCTCCGCGGTGTTCGACCTGGTATTCCCGGCGATAGCCAGCCAGAACGAGCGCCGTGACGAGCTCGTAGGGATCGATGGCGCCCTTGGCGTTGACGACGATCGGCGCGGCCTCTTGCGGCTTGGCGGCAAGCCGTTGCACGAGTGCTTTCACCGGGGAAACGAGCAGCGTCGCGCCAGGGGTCGCCGCGGCCCGGGCGACGCGCCAGAGCGCTTCGAGGCGCCGTCCCATCGTCTCCACCGACGGGGAGACCCGCTCGAACGGCAGCGTCTCCCACGACGGGAAGTAGCCGAGATGCTCCTCGTCGAGGAAGCACTGCAGATCGTGGAAGAGACGCTCGGCCTCAGCGGCCGTCGGTGTCGCGACAACGATCACCGACGACGACGAGAGCGACGCCACACCAGAGAGCACATAGGCGCGAGCCGCGTCGGCGACGGCGACCGTCGCGTCCTCGGACGAGAGCAGCGCAGAAAGCGCCGGCTCGGCGGCGAGCGCCGGCAGGAGCGGCGCGAGTGGCGGGCCAGTCACGAGGTGTTCACCTTGTCCATCGCGGCGGCGATCCCGCGATCGAAGATCAGTTCCGCGGCATCAGCGGCGAGCTCGATCGCCGAGTGAAGCACCGGCGCCTCGGTGGGCGTCGGCCGCCGCAACACGTAGTCGGCTCCCGGCATGCGACCGGGCGGCTTTCCGATCCCGATGCGGATGCGGATGAAATTCAAAGTGCCGAGACGCTCGGCGATCGAGCGGAGACCGTTGTGGCCCGCTGTTCCGCCGCCGCTCTTCACGCGCACCGAGCCGACTGGCAGGTCGAGCTCGTCGTGGACAACGACGAGGTGCTCGGCATCGGCGACCGAGTACCGCCGGGTGAGCTCAACAAGGGCGATCCCCGAATCGTTCATGTAGGTCGCCGGGATGGCGAGCGCCAGCAGCTTCCCCCCGAAAGATCTCGCGGCCACGATCGCGGACAACCCGCGCTCGGGACGTAAGGCGAGACCGTTGCGCTCGGCGACCGTCGCCACTGCGTCGGCACCGGCGTTGTGGCGCGAATGCGCAAACTCGACTCCGGGGTTGCCCAAGCCGACGACGAGCAGCTCGGCTGCGGCTCCCGTGCGCTCGTCGCGTCGGGCACGAAGCCGCGTCGTCAGCTCCCCGAAGAGTCGTCGGCGGACGGCTCAGCAGCGCCAGTTTCTCCTTCGCCGGCGGGTGCAGCCTCGCCCTCGGCGGCTTCCTCGCCCTCGGCGGCTTCCTCTTCTGCTTCCACTTCGACGCGCGCCGCGTGGGCAGCGACGATCGGCGTGTCCTCGTCGGCGTCAAAGCTGACCCCTTGTGGAACGACCGCCGTCGCGAGGCGGATCGTGTCGCCGATCTCGAGCGCCGAGATGTCGAACTCGACCGAGTGCGGGATGTCGGCCGGCTTGGCGTGGACCCGCAGGTTGAACTCGAGCTGTTCGACGGTCCCGCCGGCGCGGTGGACGGCGATCGCGTCGCCGATCAATACGACGGGGACATCTGCCGCGACGACCTCGTCGCGACGGACGACGACGAAGTCGACGTGGGAGACGTTCAGACGAACCGGGTGACGCTGCAGCTCGCGGGCGAGCGCCAGGTGGCGTTGGCTGCCGATGCGGAGGTCGATGAGCGCGTTCGTGCCGGCGTCGGTCGACAATGCGGAGCGAAGGTCACGCTCGCTGACCGAGACGGCGATCGGTTCGACCCCACGCCCGTAGACGACGGCCGGCACCCGTCCGGCCGCGCGCAACCGCCGGCTGCTCGCCGACCCGGCGTCCGCGCGCCGTTCGGCGGCGAGGTTGATCTCTGGCATCTGCGCGCGCTCCTCGGAGACTTTTAGGACGACAAGGGGCGGCCACGTCGAAAAGGCCGCTCCCAGCCCCGCGATTGTAGGCGGCGGACAGGGCGGCGACCCCAGGCGGCGTCGTCTACGCCAGCGCCGCCGCGGGCTCTGAAGGCTCGGCGACCTCGTGGGGGACGACGACGAAGTCCTCCTCCCGAACCAGAACGAACGAGAGCACCGCACCGAAGAAGGAGACGATCGCCGCGATGAGGAAGATCGTGTTCAGCCCGCCGACGAAGCTCGCCCTGGTCGCGGCGAGGACGGCGCCTCGCGCCGCGTGCGGGACGAGCGTCACCGCACTCGTGATCGAGCCGTTCGTGATCGCGTGCGAGATCGCCGCGGACTTAGAGGCGATCGTGGTGCCTGCGAGGTGAGACGAGATCCCTGAGCGAACCTCGGAGGCAAAGATGGTGCCCAAGGTCGCGACCCCGGTCGCGATCCCGGCCTGTCGCGAGGTGGCATTGATACCCGACGCCATCCCGGCTCGTTGCGGGGCGACAACCCCGACCGCCGTCGAAACGAGCGGCACGTTGACGAAGCCCGTCCCGACTCCGGCGATGATCATCCCGACGAGCAAGTGGGACCACGTCGATGCCGGAGTGAGCCCGCGCATCAACATCAATCCCACGCCGATCAGGACGAAGCCGGGACCGATCATCCACTTGCGCGGCACGTGGCTCGTCATCCGTCCAGCGGGAATGGCGGTGACGAACACCGCACCCGAGAGCGGCAGGAACCGCACGCCGGTGCCGATCGCCGACAGCTTCAAAATGTCCTGGAAATAGATCGAGATATATGTGAACAAGGCGAACAGTCCGCCCGAGATGGCGAACGCCGCGATCAGTCCGCCGTTGAACGTCGGCACCCGCAGCAACGACAGGTCGAGCATCGGCTCTGTGCTGCGCCGCTCGATGAAGATGAACGCGACGAGCAGCACCACCGCGACGACAAGGGACGCGTCGACGAGCGCATCGGACCAGCCGTCAGATACCGAGAGGATCAACCCGTAGACAAGGGCGGCGAGCGCGAGCGAGAACGCCACGAATCCCTGTAGGTCGATGCGGCGCGCCTGCGGGTTGCGCGACTCCTGCACGCGCCACGCCGTCGCGCCGAGCGCGAACACGCCGACTGGGACGTTCACAAAGAAGATCCATCTCCATGACAACCCTGAGGTGAGCGCGCCGCCGATCACCGGACCGATTGCGACCGCGATCCCGGTGACCGCCCCGAAGACGGCGAAGGCGATGCCGCGATCACGCCCGCTCCTGAACGCGTCGGCCAAGATCGCGAGAGAGGTCGAAAACATGATCGCCGCGCCGACACCCTGCGCAGCGCGCGAGAGGTTCAAAAACAGCGGGTTCGTCGAGACCCCGCACAGGACCGAGAACGCAGTGAACCAGACGATGCCGACCCCATAGAGCCGCCGGCGCCCGAACCGGTCGGCGAGTGATCCGGCGGTCAGCAAGAAGGCCGCGAGCGTCAGGGCGTAGGCGCTCACCACCCATTCGAGGTCCGAAAGCGACGCGTGGAAGTCCCGCTCGATCGAGGGTAAGGCGACATTGACGATCGTGATGTCCAAGAGGAGCATGAACACCCCCGTGCAGACCGCCACGAGCGCCCACCACTTGTGGTTCATCCTCGGCTCCTAATCTCGGTCCCGGCGGATTCTGAGTGTACGCTCAGGATAAAGAAGTTTCTGAGTGAACACTCAAGGCGCCCGGGCTCGACGCAAGTTGCGTTTCAATCGGACGAAAGGTACGACGCCGATGTTTCAACACGAGCCGACGCCGATCGCTTCCCAAATGAGGACGATTCGCCGCGGCGACTTGCGATCGGCCGGGATCGTCCGAAACGGCCGTTAGGGACCGATGGACTACGACCCCCCTATGCCGACCGTGGCGAAACGCGGCAGGCCGCCGAGCGGCGCGGACAACGCGATCATCGCCGCGGCATTGGAGATCGTGAAGGGCGAGGGCCTCTCCCACCTGACGACGAAGCAAGTCGCGCGTCGCGCCGGGGTCTCCGAGGCGAGCGTCTTCTACCACTTCGGTGACAAGGTCAGTCTGCTGCGTGCCGTCGTGCTCGCCGGGCTTTCGCCGCTCGAGCGCTTTGACGCATCGAACCTGTCCGATGATGCCTCCGAACCGTTGGAACGGACCTTGGTTGATGTCGCTCGGGCTTTCGAGGAGTTCTTCGATCAGGCGTTGCCGATCACCGAGGCGGTGCAGGGGGACAAGGAGCTCCGCCAGGAGTTCGCACAAGGACTGGTCGAGCGCGACCTCGGTCCGCATCGCGGCATCCGTCTGCTCGCCGCGCTTTTCGATGCGATGCAGCGGTCAGGACGGGCCGCTGACGATTTCGATGCGGACGCCGTTGCAACCTTGCTCATCGGCTCGTCGTTCCTGCGCGCATGGACGCGGCACTTCGGGACCGAGCTGTCGCAGCTTCTTCCGGGCCCAGACGCCGTCGGCACGGCGATTGCCCACCTCGTCGACGCGCGCCGAAAGGGCTGACATCGCCGCGGTTCAGACGAGGTTCTGGCCGCCGAAGATGTGCGAGACGGACGTGTCCTCGAAGACGGCGTCGATCGCCGCGGCAATGACCGATGCCGCAGAGAGCACCTCGATCTTGTCGATCAGTCGCTCCTCCGGCAGAGGCAAGGTATTAGTCACGACAATCCGGCTGATCGGCGCCGCCTTAAGGCGATCGAGCGCCGGATCCGAGAGCACGGCATGGGTCGCCATCGCCCATACGTCGGTCGCGCCTGCGTTCATCAGGCGCTCCGCCGCGGCGGCGATCGTTCCGGCGGTGTCGATCATGTCGTCGATGATCACGCAACGACGTCCCTCGACGACACCGATCACTTCGCGCGCTTCAACGGTGTTCATGCGCGAGGCTTCGCGCCGCTTGTGAACGAAGGCGAGGTCCGCGCCGAGTTGTTGCGCGAGGCGTTCGGCGACTTTCACCCGTCCGGCATCGGGCGAAACGATCACGAGGTTGGAAGGATCGTTGCCCTGCAGGTACCCGCAGAGGATCGGCATCGCCGTCAGGTGGTCAACGGGGAAGTCGAAGAAGCCCTGGATCTGGCCGGAGTGCAGGTCGACGCTGACGACCCGGGTCGCGCCGGCCGCGGTGAGGAGATCGGCGACGAGCTTGGCGGTGATCGGCTCGCGCCCGATGGACTTGCGGTCTTGGCGCGCGTAGCCGTAGTACGGACAAACCGCGGTGATGCGATTCGCCGAGGCGCGCTTTGCCGCGTCGATCATGATCAGCTGCTCCATGATCGAGTCGTTCACCGGGTGGGCGTGTGTCTGCATGATGAAGACGTCGGAGCCGCGAATCGACGTGTCGTAGCGGCAGTGGATCTGACCGTCGGCGAACTCCCGCAAATTCGCTTCGCCGAGCTCGACGCCGAGGTGCTGCGCGACCTCGACGGCAAGATCGGGATGTGCCCGGCCGGAGTACAGCGATAGCCGTCGGCGCGGGACGAGCTCCATCGTCTTTCCGTCTCCGGTCACGTCCTCACCTTTCTTCTCGCGCCCGCAGGGGCGAGGCTCCGACGCGCGCTCCAGAGGGGACACGGGTCCCCATCTCGAGGTAGGCGAACGGTCCGACAACGGCATCTTCTCCGATCACCGACTGCATCGCGACGCTCTGTTCGATACGCGCGCCGGCTCCGACCGAGCAGTCGACGAGATGGCAGTTCGGTCCGATCACCGCGCCCGATTCGACTTTCGTCGAGCCTTCGAGGGTGACCCCCGGGCGAAGGACTACCTCTGGCGCGAGATCGACCGAGGTGTCGACGTAGGTGTCCTCGGGGTTCACGATCGTCACGCCCCTTCGCATCCAGCGTTCGTTGATCCGCGCGCGCACGACCGCTTCCGCGGCAGCAAGCTGCGCGCGGTCGTTGACGCCCGCCGCTTCGACGTGTTCTGGCGCTTGCATCGTCGCGACCGTGTATCCCGCCTGCTGCAGGACGGCGATCGTGTCCGTCAAGTAGTACTCACCGCTCGAACTCGAAGGAGCGATGCGCCGCAGAGTCGGCGCGAGGACGCTGTGGCGGAAGCAGTAGATCGATGTCGCGACTTCGGTGATCTCTCGTTCTTCGTCGCTCGCGTCGGCCTCCTCGACGATGCAGACGACGTCGCCGGATTTCGAGCGCACGATCCGCCCGTAGCCAGTCGGACTCTCGAGCACCGTCGTAAGCAGCGTCGCCGCCGCGTCGGTCGCGCGGTGGATCCGCACGAGCCCGGCGAGGGTCGCCGGCCGCACGAGCGGCGTGTCGCCAGGGAGTACGACGAGATCCCCCTCCAGAAGATCGGCGCCGGACTCGAAGCCCGTGAGCGCCACCGCGGCGGCATCGCCAGTCCCGAGTGGATCGATCTGCTCGACGAACTCGATGCGGAGGTCGGAGGGAATCTCCGCCTGCACCGCCTTGATGACGTCGGGAGCCCGGAATCCGACGACGACGACGACACGGTCGACCGGCAGCTCGGCGAGGGCATCGAGGACGTGGAGCAGCATCGGCCGCCCACAGATCCGGTGGAGCGGCTTCGGGGTCGCCGAGCGCATCCTCGTCCCCTCGCCGGCGGCGAGGACGATCGCAGAGAGAAGCCGACGGGGCACGTCCCCATCATGCCCGCGCTGAGGATTGGTGGCATCGCGATAAAACGCCTCCGTGGACACCGAGCCCGCCGGTGCGGCACCTGCTGAACCACGGCTCGACCTGGAAGACGCGGAACGCCGCGCCTTCATTGCGAAGATGCACGAGATCTCACACAGGGTCGCGTTCGACCCTCGGGCATGGGACGAGGGGCTCGCCCTCGAGGTCGCATCGATCTTCGACGGACGTGCGGCCACGTGGTGGACCCACCGATCGCCGGAGTACTTGCGGCCGCTCGCCGAGGTGATCGACGCGGCTGGAACGCGCGGCGGCCTGTGTCTCGACGTCGGCTCTGGCACCTCGCTGCACGAGGCAACGCTGCTTTCTCGTTTCGACCACGTCGTCGCGGTCGACCTCTCCGCCGAGATGCTGCGGCTCGCCGAACGGAACGGCGCCGACCTCGTGCGGGCCGACGCTTCATCGCTGCCGATCCGCGATGAGAGCGCCGACCTCATTGTGTGCGTGAACATGTTCCTCTTTCCGGGCGAGTACACGCGGGTGCTCAAAGACGACGGCGCGATCACCTTCATCTCGACGAGCGGCATGGCAACGCCCATTTATCTCTCGCCGGCAAACGTCACAGAAGCGCTCGTCGCCTACGGTGACGCGCGCTTCGCTACCGTCTCGGGAACCTTGGGAGATGCGTGCTGGACGATCGCTCGGCGAACCGGGCGCTGAGGAGAAGGTGGAGACGACTCGATGACCCAGCTGGACCCGGCAGCTACGAGATCCGGAGTCGACGAGTACTGGGAACGCGGCGCGCTCGACGTCCTGAGCGAGTACGTGACGATCCCGTGCCTTTCGCCTGACTTCGATCCCGATTGGGAATCGAACGGGCAGATGTTGAAAGCCGCCGGACTCTTCGCCGACTGGGCTCGTTCGCGCCCGTTGGGAAACCAGTCGGTCGAGATCGTGACGCTTCCCGGGCTCACGCCGTGCGTCCTCCTCGAGATCGAGACGAGCCCCGGTCACGACGACCACACCGCGCTCGTCTACGGCCATCTCGACAAGCAACCACCTCTCGGCGATTGGCGTGCAGGTCTCGGCCCGTACACGCCCGTGCGCGAACCTGACCGGCTGTACGGAAGGGGGTCGGTCGACGACGGCTACGCGTTTTCGCGGCCGTCGGCGCGCTCGAGACGCTCGCCCGAGCCGGGCTCCCGCACGGCCGCGTCCTCGTGCTCATCGAGTCGAGCGAGGAATCGGCGAGCGAGCACCTCGACGCATATCTTGAGGCGCTCGAGGGGCGCTTCGGCGATCTGGCGCTGATCAGCTGTCTCGATTCGGGAGGGCCAACCTACGACCGGCTATGGACGACGACGTCGCTGCGCGGACTCGTCGACGGCGTCTTGCGCGTCGACGTGCTTACCGACTCGATCCACTCCGGAATTGGATCAGGTGTCGTTCCGTCGTCGTTTCGGGTCCTGCGCGAGCTCCTCGACCGCATCGACGACTCGACCACTGGCGACGTCCGCCTTCCCGAGTGCTGGGTCGAAATCCCGCCCCAGCGAGCGGACGAAATGAAAGCGCTCGCCGAGTCCGGACTGAGCGAGGTGGGGTCCCTGCCGATCGTCGACGGCCTGCGGCTCGAAGCCGACGACTTGCGCACGCTCATCGAGCGGGGAACCTGGCGCGCCGGGCTGGAAGTGACGGGAGCCGAGGGCCTGCCGCACGTCGTCAACGCCGGCAACCTGTACCGCGCGCAAACGACCGTCAAGCTGTCGCTGCGCATCCCGCCCACCGCGGACGCCGTCGCGGTCGGTGACGCGCTCGCGGGGACGCTCACGACCGATCCACCGCAGAGGGCACACGTGACATTCACTCTCGGCCACTCATCACCGGGGTGGAACGCGCCCGAGCTCGCGCCGTGGCTCGACGCAGCTGTCGCCCGGGCCTCCGAGACCTACTACGCGCACCCGCCGTCCGGATACGGCGTCGGCGGATCGATCCCGTTTATGGCGGCGCTCGGCGCCAAGTACCCGAACGCGCAGTTCTTCTCGACCGGGGCCCTCGGCGCCGACTCGAACGCGCATGGGATCGACGAGAGCCTGCACATCCCGACCGTGAAGGCGCTCACCGCGTCGATCGCCGAGGTCCTCGCCGAGCTGGCTGCCACGCAACGAGTCAGCCCGAGGTGAACAGTTAGTTGAGCTAATTTGCTAAGCTAACTTCATGCCAACGGCCGCGACCGCCCCGGTGAGCACGCTCGCGAGTGACTTCCGCCTCGCCGTCACGCGCCTTTCCCGCCGGCTGCGGCGGGAGCGTGCCGTCGGAGCGCTGACGCCGAGCCAGTTCTCGGTGCTCACGACTCTCGACGCCCACGGTCCGATGACCCCGAGCACGCTCGCCGAGCACGAGCGCGTCCAGCCGCCTTCGATGACCCGCATCCTCGGCCACCTGGAGCAGTCCCGCCTCGTGTCGCGCAGCGCCGACACGACGGACAAGCGCCAGTACATCGTCGCCCTCACTGCAGCAGGCAACGTGACCGTTGCCGACGAGCGGCGACGCAAGGACGCCTGGCTCGCGCAGCGGCTCGCTGAACTGAGCGATGAAGATCGGGCGGCGATCGCTGCGGTGCTCCCCGTGATCGGGCGCCTCGTCGGAGGGTGAGCTCGACGAGCCCTACGTTCTCTTCGCTGGGCGTCCGCAACTACCGGCTGTTCGCCTCCGGGCAACTCGTTTCCCTCGTCGGCAGCTGGATGCAGCGCACGGGTCAGGACTGGCTCGTTCTGCGCCTCTCACACAACAGCGGTTCGGCGGCCGGTGTCACACTCGGGCTGCAGTTCCTGCCGCTTTTGATGTTCGCTCCCTTCGGCGGAGTGCTCGCCGATCGGCTACCGAAGCGACGGACGCTCATCGGCACGCAGACGTCGATGATGTTGCTGGCTGCTGCGCTCGGCCTTCTCGTGCTGTCCGGCGCGGCGACGCTGTACGAGGTCTACGGGTTCGCCTTCGCGCTCGGCTGCGCGACCGCGATCGACAATCCCACACGTCAGTCCTTCGTCGGCGAGCTCGTCGGACACGAGCACATCACGAACGCCGTCGGACTGAACAGCGCGACCTTCAACGGCGCGCGCCTCGTCGGGCCGGCGGTCGCCGGCGTGATGATCGACGCTGTCGGCACCGGATGGGTGTTCATCGTGAATGCGATCTCGTTCATCGCGGTGATTGCCAGTCTCGCAATGATGCGGAACGCTGAGCTCTTCCCCGCTCCCCGCCTTGCGCGCGCGAAGGGACAGATCCGCGAGGGGTTCCGTTACGTCGCGGAGCGTCGCGAGCTCGTGATCGCGATCGCGCTCGTCGGCGTCGTTGGCATGCTCGGGTTGAATTTTCCCGTGACGCTGGCGCTGATGGACAAGACGGTCTTCCACCGCTCGGCCTCGGGTTACGGGCTGCTCACCTCGATCCTCGCCGTCGGCTCGCTCGCGGGCGCGCTCGCCGCGGCGAAGCGGAAGCGACTCTCGACCCGAGCGCTCGTCCTGGCGGCGCTGGCGTTCGGGGTCGCGGAAAGCCTGGCGAGCGTGATGCCGAACTACGCCATCTTCGCGGTGGTGCTCGTTCCGATCGGGTTCTTCGCCTTGACGATGTCGACGATGGCGAATTCGATCGTCCAGCTCGCCTCGGACCCGGGAATCCGCGGGCGCGTGATGGGCGTCTACATGCTCGTCTTTCTCGGATCGACACCGATCGGCGCGCCGCTCATCGGATGGTCATGCCAGGAACTCGGTGCCCGGGCCGGCCTCTACATCGGCGGGCTTGCGTCGCTCGCCGCCGCGCTCGTCGCCGCCGTGTTCGTCTGGGGACGTGCCGGTGCAACCCGCCCCCTCGAGGTTGCGCGCGAACCGGTGTCCCCGGTGCTCGCGATGGCGCCGTCTTCCGGCTCCCATTCACCAGGAGACACGGTCCTACAGGACTGAGCGCCGCGTCTTTCGCGATCGACCTAGGGCGATACGTGGCGGCGATCCGACTCCGCGTGCTCGTCATAGAACAGCCCGAGCACCTGCCAACCCCGGTCGGGAAAACCGGTCGCTTCGGCGACCGCCGCCGATGCGACGTTCGAGGCGGCGTGGAGATAAATCGCCACCGCACCGGAGTCGATCACCGCGCGCGCCGCCTGGGCGACGAGGCGTTTTGCGAGACCCCGCCCGCGGTATTGCGGCTCCGTCCCGACGGCGAGCTCGCTCCCGAGCTCGTCGTGCTTTTTCAATCCGACGCCGGCCGCGTAGGAGCCGTCTTCTGCGAAGGCGACTAAGACGTCGCCGTTGAACGGTTTCAGCCACTGCGGAACCCGAGGATCCTCGCGGTCTATCCACGCCCCGGCGTCTGGCAGGACCACCCGGTGCTCCGAGTAGCGAAAGACGGCGCGGACAAGCTGCGCGCCTTCGAGCCCGACGAGCGCGCCGACATTCGCCGCAAACGCCTTCTCACCTTGTCCGGCGAGATGCTGGGCGTCATCAAGCGCCGACGCCGGCACCGAGACGACGGCGCCCGACGGTGTGGCGACGCCGACAACGAACCGGATGACTCCGTCCCATCCGGGCTCAGACCTAGCGGGTGAGGACGCGACGTCGAGCGGAGATGACGGCGGCCACTTGCCAAGCCAACCCCGGAGGAACAACTCGAGCCGCCGAGCGAGCGCGGGATCGGCAGGTTCGGATTCGCTGTTTGCGGTCGCGGCGATTGCTCCCTGCGAATCCGCCGGACTCACGCCGGCACCGTTTCGGTCACCCCGATCGATCCGGCCCGGCACGTTCCACGCTGAGCATGATCAGTACCCTTTTCTCGCTCACCATCGCGGCGCGGTACTCGTCCCAGTTCGGGTGTTCACCGGCAAGGCTTCGGTAGTACGCGACGAGGCCGTCCATCGCTTCGGGCAGCGAAACGATCTCTGCGGTCCCTTCGACCTGCACCCAGTCCCCGTAGAACCGATCACTGAAGACACAAAGCGACGCGAAGGGTTGCCGCCGAAGATTGCGCGTCTTCATGGCGGCTTCCCGCGAGCTGACGACGACGTGCCCCGAGTCATCGACGCCGGCAGAGATCGGCGAGAGCTGGGGCTTGCCGTCACCGCGCAACGTCGCAAGAACCGCCCGGTGGTTGGCGGCGATGAAACCGGTGGCCTCGGCGATGTCCATCCTCGGCAGCGTAACGACGACGCTGTCGCGTCGACCAAACGCCGGTGGAGGACCCCGAAGCGGGGCTTGTCGCGAGGTCGTCAGTGAACGAGCTGGCGTTCGGGTTCGACCTTCAGAATCACGCGCTCGCTTTGGATCTCGGGCGCGTATGGCGCGCCGGTGTACTTCTCTGAGAGTCGATCGATGTGCGAGCGCGCTTCTGCGCCACGGACCTCTTCGACCACGCGACCGCGAACCTCCGCGTAGTGGTACGGATTCGTCGCATCGATCACCGTCACGGCCACGCGTGGATCCTCGACGACATTTTTGTATTTGCGTCGATGAACCTCAGTATTCAAAAGAACGTGGTCCCGAGAAGCATCAACCCACATCAGGTGGGTCATCGGCATGCCGTTTGGGAGCATCGTCGTGAACGCGGCGAAGTTCTTCCCGTTGGCGAGCTTCACGATTTCTTCGTCAAGCACCTCGTATCCCTTTCGTTTCCTTGTTGCGCGATCCATTGAATGCGCACTGCCGGGACGACGTCGCAATCGCGCCTGACCCTTTTGTTGTACCGAAATTCGGTCGCCGATCAGGTCGCGCTGGAAGGCCGCGCAACGTCGGATCGTCGCCGGGGTTCTCTTCTCGGTACAACCTACGATGGGAGGTGCCCTCGTGGCAGTCGACCTCGTGAGAACGCCAACGAACCTGCCGGGAAGGGCGCGGGTCTCTCCGACTAGCTGGCCGTGGCGGGCCCAGATCGTCCTCCTCGGGGCGATCTGGGGAAGCAGCTTCTTATTCATCAAGGTCGGCGATCGCTCGTTCGCTCCCTTCGACATCGCCGGCGGTCGCATTGCGCTCGCCGCCGTCACGCTCCTCGTCGTGCTCTACGCGACCGGGGGTCACCTGCCGCACGGTCGAACACGTTGGGCGCACCTCGCGGTGGCGGGATTGTTCATGAACGCGCTCCCGTTCACCCTGATCGCCTGGGCCGAGGTGCGGATCTCATCGATCGCGGCAGGCATCTTGAACGCGACGACGCCGCTGTTCACCCTGGTGTTCGCGTTCGCGCTCGTACCGAACGAACGACTGACGAAGTCGCGCCTCGCCGGGCTGTTCCTCGGCTTCGTGGGGGTCGTGGTCGTCCTCGGCGCATGGCACGGCCTGCCGAACGGGAAGGTCGCCGGATACCTCGCCAGTCTCGCTGGGGCGCTCTGCTACGGGATCGGGCTCCCCTACACCCGGCGCTTCGTCACGACGGACAAAGAAAGCGTCACGGCGCTCGCGGCGGGACAGCTGCTCTGCGCGACGGTTGAGATGGCACTCGTCGCACCGATCTTTGTCCGCGCCCCGCACCACGTCAGCGGCGCGAGCTGGGCGAGCGTCGCGACCCTCGGCGTGCTGTGCACTGGGGTCGCCTACCTGCTCAGCTATTCGATCGTCCGTGCAGCGGGGGCGACGAGCACGTCCCTCGTGACCTTTTTGATTCCCATTTTCTCGACGATCTTCGGCGCGGCGATCCTTTCCGAAACGCTGGCGTGGTACGAACCGGTCGGAGCGATCGTCGTTCTGGTCGGTGTTGCTCTCGTGCAGGGGAGCTGGATTCGGCCACGGCGCGCCGGCCGCGCCGCATGGGAAGCTGTGAAGGCTCGAGCGGTACCGACGCGAGCGACTTTCGAAGACCCGCCCGGCGGCTGAACGCCGCGACGCGTCCTACAGGACCTTCGCGAGAAAGGCGCGCGTGCGCTCGTGCTTCGGATTGGCCAACACCTCGCGCGGGGAGCCGCTTTCTACGACCGCGCCCGAATCCATGAAGACGAGTGCGTCGCCGACTTCGCGGGCGAACCCCATCTCGTGGGTGACGACGACCATTGTCATCCCCTCCTCGGCGAGTCCCCGCATCACATCGAGCACATCGCCGACGAGTTCTGGATCGAGGGCGGACGTCGGCTCGTCGAACAGCATCAGCCTCGGTTGCATGCACAGCGCGCGGGCGATCGCGACGCGCTGTTGTTGCCCACCGGAGAGCTGGTTTGGATAGGAGAACATCTTGTCGCCGAGGCCAACCCGTTCGAGCAGCGTTCGAGCGCGCTGGGTAACGGCCGCCTTCGGCTCACCTTTCACCAAGATGGGCGCGAGCTTGAGGTTCTCGAGCACGGTCATGTGCGGGAAGAGGTTGAAGTGTTGGAAGACCATGCCGATCTTTGCCCTTTTTGCGCTGACCTCCCTTTCGCGCAGCTCGTAGAGCTTGCCGCCGTGCTGGCGGTACCCGACGAGCTCTCCGTCGACTGAGAGCCGGCCGCCGTCGATCTTCTCGAGGTGGTTAATGCAACGGAGGAACGTGCTCTTGCCCGAGCCCGACGGGCCGATGAGGCACATCACTTCCCCCTCATTCACTTCGAGGTCGATGCCCCGCAGCGCCTCGATGCGGCCGAAGTGCTTGCGCACACCTTCGGCTTTGACGACGACGCGTCTCGCCGCCAAGCTCATCGGTGGAGGGATTCGAGAAGGGGCTCGCTCTCCATCACCCTCGCGCGTTGGCGTATCCCGTACCGCGCGATCGCCATCAACTTCTGCCTGGGAGTCTGTGGCAGCTCGCGCAGTGAACCCTTCGCGTAGTGCCGTTCGACGTAGAACTGTCCCATCGTGAGCACGGTCGTCACGATCAGGTACCACAGGCTCGCCACGATCAAAAGCTCGGGAATATCGTAGTTGCTCGAATAGATGAGCTCGGCCCTGCCGGTGAGCTCGTAGACGGTGATGACGCTCGCGAGAGACGACGTCTTCAGCATCGAGATCGTCTCGTTGCCCGTCACGGGGACGATGACCCGCATCGCCTGGGGAAGGACGATCTTGCGCAGGACCTGCGGTCGCCTCATCCCGAGCGACTGCGCGGCTTCGGTCTGTCCCTCATCGATGGAGATGATCCCGGCGCGGACGATCTCCGACATGTAGGCGCCCTCGTTCAAGCCGAGGCCGACCACTGCGGCCGTGAACGCCGTGATCGAGTTGGCACTGACGTGGACGAACGCCGGGCCGAAGGGTATCCCGAAGGTGAGCTGCGGGTAGAGGTAGGCAAAGGTGTACCAAAACAACAGCTGCACGAGCACCGGCGTGCCCCGGAAGAACCAGATGTAGGTCCAGCTCGCACCCGAAAGGATCGGGTTCGGAGAGAGTCGCATCGTCGCGCCGATGACGCCAAGGATCATGCCGATCGCCATCGCGAGCACGGTGAGCTCGAGGGTGACGACGACGCCTTCGATGATGTATCGCGACGAGAAGTAGCGCCAGATGATCGACCAGCGAAAGCGTCTCTCGTGGACACCACCGCGATAGGTGTACGAGAACGCCAGTGAGTGGACAAGCATCGCGGCCAGCACCGCGATGACGACCGACGCCACCCAGCGACCCGGGTGCCGGACGGGGACGGCGGTGATCGAACCACCGGACGGGCGCCGATCATCGGCGCCCGTCGGTGCTCCCCCCATCATTCGCGCGGCCTTTGTCCAGCGCCCGCCGATTCAGGCCCTCGCGAAGCCGTTGCCGCTAACTCGTCGCGCCGTTGACGACCGCCTTTTTGATCGCTCCTGGCGCGATGCCCCATTTGTCGAGGATCTTTAAGTAGATGCCGTCGCTAATCAGCGCGTTCACCGCGCCGAGAACGGGCTGGACGAGCCCGAGGTTTTTCGGAAGCGCAATCCCGTACGGTGCTACCTCGATCGCCTTGCCCGAGAGCTTGAAGACGCCGTTCGACTGGGCGACGATGTACGCCGCGACCTGCGAGTCGGCGAAGCCGATCTGGGCGCGCCCGCTCGAGACGGCGACGTTCGCCTCGCTCTGCGTGCTGAACGGATCCACGGTCACCTTGCACTTCTTCGCCTGGCTCATCGCGTCCGACTGCTCGGTCGTGCCGCTTTCGACGGCGACGGTGTGACCGCACAGTCCAGGCAGGCCGTTCAGGACGATCTTGGAGTTGTGCAGGACGTAGAAGGCCTCACCGGCGCTGAAGTAGTCGACGAAGGTCACCTGCTTTTCTCGCGCCTTCGTATCGGTGAACGACGACATGCCGATGTCGTACTTGCCAGAAAGGATCCCGGGGATGATCAGGTCGAAGGTGGCGTTGACGATCTTGATCTTCAGGCCGAGCACCTGCGCGATCGCGTTCGCGAGATCAACGTCCATGCCGACCACCTTGCCGTTCTCGACGAACTCGTCCGGGGCGTACGTCGCATCGGCGGCGACCACGAGCGTCTTCGAACGCAGCCCCGCCGGAACCTCGGCAGCGAGCTTCGCGTTCTTCGGTGCCACAGGGATCTGGCTCGCACCCGCGGGTGCGACAAACAGCGCTCCGACGCAGGCCGCGGCGATGAACGCCGAGCCGAATGCGAGGAGTGGACGGCGAGTAAGGATCCGCACGTTGACCTCCATGAAATCGAAACCGGATATTCATACCACGGCAACGTTTGGCAGATCCGCCCTGGTCGAGTGAGGCGACGGGCTCAGTGGGCGTGATCGCCCGGCTCGTGTTCTGCTCGCTTTGTCAGCCACCGCTGCAGGCCCGCCGCGTTCGAGTGGATCCCGTTCAAGGTCTCGAGCCGCTCGCGCTGGTCGGGGTCGACTCCCGAGAGGTCCTCAGAGAAGCGCTTCGCCAACGCGCCGGCGATGTCCTCGCCGGCGACAAAGGCACGCTCCGCCTCTTCGGCCCAGTGGGTGAGGGTCTCGGCGGCCTCGTCAAGGAGGACCGCGGGATCGGTAGGGATGATCCCGTAGTGCGCGAGGGCGATGCGCGTCGGCGAGGCCCGCGCGAAACGTCGGAGCGAGGAAAGCGCCTGGTCGAGATCGAAGTCCGGTGGCGGCGTCGCCGGACGGAGAGCCCCGCCGCCCGGCAGCTTCACCCCGACGGCGTCCCCGGCGAACAGAAGCCCGCTCTGTGAGTCGACGAAGCCGAGGTGATGCTTCGCGTGGCCCGGGGAGTCGATCGCCGTCAGCGTCCGTCCCCCGCCGAGGTCGACGGCGTCGCCGTCGTAAAGGACATGCACCCGGTCCGCGGGGGTCGGCTCCAAGCGTCCGTAGAGGCTGTCGAGCAGGCCGCCGTAAACCTGACCGGCCGACGCGATCAGCCGTTGCGGGTCGACGAGGTGCCGCGCACCGCGCTCGTGGACGTAGACCACCGCCGAGCGAAACGCGGCCGCGACGTCTCCGACGCCGCCGGCGTGGTCAAGGTGGATGTGCGTGACCAAGACGGCGGAGAGGTCGTTCGGGCCGAGACCGAGCTCGGCGAGAGCTTCGAGGATGACCGGGACGGAGCTTTGGCTGCCGGTCTCGACGAGGACCGGGTTGGGCCCGGGAAGGAGGTAGCCGGCGGTCGTCTGCTTCCAACCGCCAAGCAACGTGTCGATTTCGAGGACGCCGGGGGCAACGGTTTCAGGCACGAGGGAGAATTTTGACCGGACGCTACGGCGATTACGAACCGGCGCGCTTTATTTCACTCGGCATCCGCGATCTTCGGTACGGCGCCTTTTGAGTGCTCGAGGATGAATTCGAGGATCGTCTGGTGCTTTTTCGTGTCGGCGATCAGGGTCCCGACGAGCATCGCCCACACTTCGCCATTGTCGATCCCCGACAACATGCGCGCGAGGACGCGCATCTCCTCTTCGTCGCGCCGTTCGATTTCCAGCATCGCGCGCGTCTCCTCATCGAGGTCGAACGGCAGTGGCAGCGCGCTGAAATCTGGGACGGCGGGCTCGAAGATCTCGCCATCAAAATCGCGCCGGATCGCGTTCGTAATTTGAGACATGCGGGCGTGGTGACGCTCCTCCTCTTCGGCGATCATCGTCAACAGGTAGCGCACGTCGTCGCGTGTCGTCGCCCTCGCGAGGTTGCGATAACGCTCGAGCACCGCCTTTTCGGAGAGGACGTGCCGATTCATCTGCGCGATCACGTCGTCGACGACAGTGCTTGCGACTGCCGATCTCTGTTCGTCTCCGAAACGATTCGTCATCGCCCGACACTTTCGAGTTCGTGAACGCCAGTTCCAGCGAGCGCCCTCACCAGAAGGCCCAGCTTGGCCGACGGGGACACGTCAACGCCCGCGCGCCCGATCAAGCAGCCGACGATCGCGTTTTGTCGGTCGACCGGTCGAGCGCTCCCGCACCGCCTGGGGAAGCTCCCGGTCTTTTCGCGGAGGCGGAGGCGTGAGGTCCCGGTAGGCGAGCACCGCGAGGCTTGCAGAGACGCGAGTTGGGATCGGGTCGACGACCTCGACGACGCGTGGGCGGCCGGGCGCTCGCACCTCGATGCGGTCACCGCTTCGCACTTCGGTCGCCGGCTTCGCCCGCGACCCGCTCACCCGCACATGGCCCGATCGGCAAGTCTCGGTCGATTCGGTCCGGGAAGAGAAGAGCCGAATCGCCCACAGGTACCGGTCGACGCGTACCGCGTTCACAGGTTCATCGTCGCATGAACAGGGCGCGCCGATCCGGCGACGTGCTGACAAGCTGGCTTTCGTACGCTTTTGGCTGGACAGGTGAGGGGGCGTGCCCATGAAGGTCGCCGGAGTGCAGTGTGATCTCGTTTGGGAGGACCAGGACGCGAACTTCAAGCACCTCCGTCCGCTCGTCGAGGATGCGGCGAGCGACGGTGCCCGGCTCGTCCTTCTCCCAGAGATGTTCCCGACGGGGTTCTCGATGCACACCGACCTGGTCGCCGAGGACGCCGACGGAAAGAGCGCCCGCTTCCTCCACGAAACGGCGAAAGAGACCGGCGCGTTCGTTGGCGGATCGTTCGCCTGCCGAATACCCGGATCCGCGCAACCGACGAACCGCTTCCTGCTCGCCGGTCCGGACCACGAGGAGGTGGTCTACGACAAGATTCACCCCTTCAGCTACGGCGGCGAGTCCGAGCACTACGCGTCGGGTGATCGCTCGGTGTCGTTCGAGATCGATGGCGTCCGCTTCACCCCGTTCGTCTGTTACGACCTGCGCTTTGCCGACTGGTTCTGGGACGTCGCCGAGTCGACCGACTGCTACGCCGTCGTCGCCAACTGGCCGCGCCCGCGTCAGCCGCACTGGGACGACCTCTTGCGGGCTCGGGCGATCGAGAACCAGGCCTACGTCATAGGGGTGAATCGCGTCGGTGTCGGCGGCGGCCTCGAATACACCGGCGGCAGCGTCGTGTACGGCCCGTTCGGCGAGCTCATCGTCCAAGCGGAATCCGATGAGGTCGTCCTTTCGGCCGAGATCGATCCCTCCCACGTGGAGGAGATCCGACAGCGCTTCCCCTTCCTGCCCGACCGTTGAGCGCGCAGCACCGACGAGGGTCTCACGCGGATTGATGCCGAACATCGAACGTGCAACCGCCTGGCAGACCAGCAGGGACTGGGACGAGTTCGCGTCGGTCGCGCGCAGTTTTTTGGAGATCCATCCCGACCGGAACACGCTCGCGATCACCGTTCTCGACGCCGTCCTCTCGGGGCGATTCCGCGACCCATCGCCGATGTTCGGTTGGCGAATCAGCGGGTCGTCGGTCGACGGCGCCTTCCTCATCACGCCGCCGCACGAGCTGATCGTCACGGCGAGCCCCGGCAGCGCTTCGCAGCTCGGCCGCCAGCTCCGTCTCGATGACTTCGCCGTTCCCGGTATCAACGCCGAACCCGACGTCGCTCAGGCGTTCTGTGCGTCCTACCTAGAGGACTCCGACGCGTCGATCGAGCTCGGAACGCAGATGCTGCTCTACCGCATCGAAGAACTCGTTGAACCCCCGAGCGCTGCCGAAGGATCCGCCCGCCTCGCGCACGATGAGGACTTCGAATTGTGTCTCGACTTCTTCAACGACATGCGGTCCGAAGTCGGTGGGATCCTCGGTGATCAGAGTGACCTCGTTCGGCGCCGGATCTCTGGAGGGCTCGTCTGGCTGTGGGAGGTTGACGGTGCGGTCGTTTCGCTCGCTAGCCGCGCCCCCGACGCGGCGGGCGTAGCGAGGATTGGCCCCGTCTACACGCCGGCGCGATCACGGCGCCGTGGATACGCGTCGGCGGTCACCCACGCGTGCGCGCGTGATGCGCTCGCACTCGGCGCGTCGGGAGTCGTCCTTTTCACGGACCTCGCCAATCCAACTTCGAATGCCATCTACCAGTCGATCGGCTTCAAGGGGATCGGGGAACGCGCCGTCCTCCGTTTCGGCAATGGAGCAGGCTGACAGCCCCGAGTCCGCCGCAGTCGATATCCCGGAGGTCGTTACGGGTCGGGGTAGTCGATCATCTGGTGGACGAGTCCGACCCAGTCTGGGATCACCTGGCCCTCATGCAGCAGCCGCGCCGTTGTACCGGTGATCCCCGCCCGCCGGCGACGCTTGATGTCCTTCGCGCGATCCCGCAGGAACTTCTCTGCTGTCTTGTAACCGTGCTCCCGAAGCACACGCTTGCGTCCATTCGCCGCGCGCCGGGACGCCTCCCCCCGAGACTCGAAGACGCGCCGCATCTGTTCCGCCGCCGCATCGAGGTCGGGTTCTCCCCAGATGCTGTCCGGCGGATACGGCGGGGAGCCGCGCCCGACGCGTGACCTCCCCGCCGGAACGAGGAACGCGGACTCGTCGTCCATGAAATCCAGGTTGCCCGAGTAGGCGGTGGCGATGACCGGGACGCCGAGCGCCATCGACTCGGCGAGTGTGAGTCCGAAACCCTCCGCACGGTGCAATGACACGTAGCAGTCCGAGCGGGCGAGCATCGCCGCGCACTCCGCCTGGGAGTAATAGTCATCGACGAAGACGATGTCGCTTCGATCACCGATGGCGTCACGCAGACCCGCCACCTCGACCGCACGTTCGTCGGCATTGATCGACTTCAACACGAGCGTCGGTCCCTCACCGGGCCGGAAGGCGCGGCTGAACGCCTCGACGAGGCCGATCGGGTTCTTGCGCGAGATGGTGCTCAGGAAGTCGAACATGAAGAAAAAGACGAACCCCTCCGGCATGCCGAGTCGACGGGTGTCGATCGAGGGATCGATTCTCGGCGCGTCGACGGGATACCCGAAGACGAGGACCGGGACGTCGGTGATGGTCCGGATCGCGTCTGCGCAGAACGCGCTCGGTACCCAGAGCTCGTCGAAAAAGCGCGCCACCCCGCCCATCTGCTCGGGCGGGTTCTCCGTCTCCCACGCCCAGCTCCCGATCGTGTACCGCCCGTCAAAGAAGTCGGTGCCGACGAAACGGGCGAAGTAGACGAACTGGTCGGCATTCACGCAAACGACGTTCGCCGCAAGATTCGTCGCGACCGCGTCTTCTTCGACCGAGACGTCGTGCTGGCGGCTCTTTGTGAGCGAAAAGGAAAATCCGCTGCTGGTAATCCGCGTCCCTTTGAACGCGGTCAGAATGCGCCGCGCCGCGTCGCCGATCCCGAGCTCGGCACGCAGGTACCCCGTCACGAGGAACCCGTCACGCAGAGCATCGGGCGCAGCCCACTGCGGCGGCTCGATGTGCGGCCACGCGCCGCGCTCGAACGCCTCTTCGATGACCGCCTGCGGAATCCGGTACTCATGGTGTGCCCAATCGATAGCCCACCGTCGGAATGCCGGCGCGTCGGCCAGCGAGAGCTCAGGGAACGCGGCGCGCAGGTCCGCCCGCGCCTGGTAGATCCCGAAATACAGGCGCGCCGTGCTCGGCGCGCGTTCGTTCGCCGGTTCTGGGGACGAGAGCCAGCGATAGAACGCGGGGAGCGTCTGGGCGTTGAACGGATCAGGAGGAGGTTCGTACTTCAACCCCTCGACGTCCCCGATGATCGCGTCGCGCACCGCCTGGCGGATCCGTCGGTTCATCGCAAAGCCGTCCGGCAGGGTCGCCCATCGATATTGGGCGGCCGCGGCCTCCTCGAGGCCCGCTCCAAACAACGCGGCGGCGTACCAACGACTCAATGATCTCGTCGCCTCGTCGTCCACGAGAAGAGGCCCACCGGTGCCGGTTGATTCGGGGGCGAGTGCCCACGGACGCGCGGGATCGAATCCCGCGAATTGGAACACTACGAGTGGATCGTCATCGACGAAATATCGCTCGTCGCGCAGCGCGAGCCGGCGCGTGCCCAGGTGCCAATGACCCGCGGCCAAGCCGGGTCGCTCAACAACGCCGAGATCTACCTCGCCGATCCCGAGCGCATCCCAGTCGGCGTCGAGTCCATCTCCCACGATGACCTGTGGGTGCGCGCCGACGCGAGCGCGCTCGTGCACGACAGAGAGCCAGCCACGCGCCGCGCCGTTCGCGCCGAGGAATCCTGGAACCCACACGCGCAGCTCGCCCGGGGACTCGGCGTGCCGTCTGGCGCTCGGTATTGGTCCGGACGCGGTCGCGAGCGGAACGCGCACAACGGCGTGTTTTTCGAGGAGCTCTCCGACGACGTCAAGCGGACCGAGCACGACCGAATCCGGGCTGAGATAGAGCACCTTCTCGTTGCTGTCCGCCGATGCGAGCAAGGCGAGCATCAATTTCGGCCGCAACCAGAGCGAGAGCTCATCCGCCGAAAGGTGAGCCGCCTCGACGTGGAACTCCTCTTCGGTGATCCCGATGTCAATCGCGCGAAGGCGATCGAATTCGCCGGGATCGAGCTTCTCCACGTCGAACGGATCATCAAGGATCAGTGCCTGGAGGCGCTCGCGTGGCTCCTGTTCGCGCAGCGTGCGCGCGAGGACCCGCACATGCGCAAGCTGGCGCCGGGTGGCGACCGTGCAAAATCGCAAGTTCGTCATCAGTTCCCCGCCGCGACGACCGCGCAGGGGCGTTCGGTCTCTTTTCCAGCGCGCGCGCCGGGTGCGGCGTCGACGGCTCCGTCAGGACCGTTGGGTCGAAGATGCGACGTCAGTTCCGTAGCGGTGACAGTACGCACCGTACGAATCACGCACCATCGGCGCTTCGTCACGCCTCAACCGGGGCCGCGGCCGGGAGCGGGAGAACATTGTCGATCTCGGGAGAGAGTGACTGCCGCATCCAAGCGAACGCCGCGATCGCGGCCGCGCTACAGCCGATGAGCACGCCCAAGAAGATGTCGTCAAGTCCCGCGCCGAGCAGCACGCCGGCGATCGGCGAGCAAAGAACGCTCGTCACCGTGACGACACTCGACGCGGTCGCCATGTAGCGGCCCTGAAGCTCGGGCCGCGCCATCATCGCGACGATCGGTGCACCGACTGGTGCCAGCAACACCTCGCCCAACGAAAACAGGCCGAACATCGTGACGACGAGGGCGCTGCCGGTCAAGGTGCGCGGGAAGAGTCCTCCGATCGCAAGCACGACCCAGGAGCTCCCGAAGAGCGCCGCGCACAACGACAGCGCGGTCGAGCGGCGCATCCGGCCGATGAGTCGCAAGGCAATCGGCTGCAGCGCGACGATCAAGCCGGTGTTCACGCCGAACGCCCACGCGATCACGCGCGGCCCGGAGTGGACGACTGAGGTCGCGTAGCCGACGAACCCGGTCTGAACCGCCGCGTACCCGGCGAACATCATCAGCGCCATCGCCACGAGATACCGCACGAATCGACGGTCCGCGAACACCGCCCGGTACCCGCCCTTGGGGTGCGCGGGTGCGGCGTGGGCGCTCACCCCCGGGCGGGTGAACATCGAGGATGGCATCGCGATCAGCGCGCCGACGATCGCGGCATATGTGATCCCGTCGACGAAGTAGATGAGCTCGAAGGATCGCGGGTTAGAGACGTGCACGATGAACCCCGCGACGATCGCCCCGGTACCGAGGCCCAGGTTCAACAGCTGGAAGTTGCGCGCGAAGACCCGCGGACGGAGATGCTCGTCGTGGACGAGGACGGCGAAGAGCGCGTTCCACGACGGCCATGTCGCGCCGTTCGCCACTCCGTAGATCACCATCACCGGCAGTGCCGAGAGGGGACTGCGGACCAGGATCAGGCCCAGCGTGCCGATTGCCTCGAAGGTGAGCGCCGAGGCACAGACGATGCGCGGACCGATCCGATCGACGAGCATCCCGGTCGCCGGTCCGACCGGGAGGCTGATGACGGCCGTCCCGCCGATGAGCAGGCCGGCGATCCCTAGGGAGATCCCACGGACCTGGTGCAGGTAGATCAAAAGGAACGGCAGGGTGAGACCGCTTCCAAGCACCGAGACGAAGTTCGCCGCCAAAAGGACGCGGATGTTCCCGGGGATGCGCTCGGAGGACTCGGGCATCAAAGCATCGTGGCATCTCGCGGCGCGGCGGCCGCCCCCGTCTCGATCACCTGCTCACACACGTCGCGAGAGACGCTTCGGTCGCACTACACGGATTCGATCGACTCCTCGACCACGTCGAGCTGCGGTATCACCCGATCCCCGTCGCCGACGACGATCGTCGAGAGTCTCGACGGCGCAAGGTACCGCTGGGCGGCTTCGTTCACTTCGGCCAAGGTGACGCGGCTCAAACGTGCCGGGTACGCACCGAGGTAACCCGGCCCGACGTCGTCGGCGAGCAGCCGCGCGAGCGTCGAGGCCAGGCCTGCTTGCGTCGCGGTCGAGTACAAGAAGGATCCGATCGCGTAGCGCCGCGCCGCATCGAGTTCGTCCTGTCTGATCCCGACGGTCGCGACGCGTCCCAATTCGTAGCGCGTCTCGACTATCGCCGCAGCGGTGACATCGGTCGCCACCTCGGCGGAAAACGTCGACACCGAACCGGCGCGCCCATGATGCACCCGAAGTCGCGGAGAGTACGTGTACCCGTTGCGTTCGCGGAGATTCTCGACGAGACGAGAGGTGAACATCCCCCCCGTCGCCAACGTCGCGAGCACCATCGCCGGCCAATCGGGCGATATCCGGTCCGGAGCGATTCCGCCGATGCGCAGATTGCTCTGGACGGCACCCGGTCGGTTCCTGAGGCGGAGTGGACCGGGTGCGATGGCTCGGATTCGGAGGAGCCTCGTCGCCTTGCGACGGGAGTGGGCGATCCACTCACCGAGCGCGTCCTCGACGATGCCGGGCACCTTCTTCGTGTCGACGTCCCCGACGACCACGAGGCTCGCTCCACGGGCCGAGAGAACTTTGCGATGCAGATCGCGAAGGGCGGGGCTCGTGACGCGACGGATCGCAGCCGGTCGCGGGATGCGAGTCGAATACGGATGTCCCGGAAAGAGCGCCTCGTCGAAGATCTCGCCGGCGATCGCCTCTGGACGGCTGAGCGCGATCGCGATTTCGTCCGCGGTGCGGGCACGATCGGCGCTCACCTCTGACGCCGGGTACGTCGCGCCGGCAAGGGCCTCAGCGATCAACTGCAGAAGTTCGACGACGTTCGACGAGATTGCCGATCCGCCGATGATGAAGGCGTCACGATCGAGGTGCGCGCCGAGCGAACCGCCGAGTCGTTCCACGGCCGACGCGATCTCGTCTCGGTCGCGATCCTCGGTGCCGGCGAGCAACGACTCCGAAAGCATCAGCGGCTCGGCGGGATTCGAGATCTGCTCAGATCCGAGCGGGAAGACGATGCGAACCTCGACAAGCGGGACGCTCGGTCGGCGCACCGACACGAGGTGCAGCTCACCCGACACGTCGGTCGAAGCGATCGCCGGCGCCTTCGGTGGGACAAGATCGCGAATCGGCGGGCGCTCGATCGTCGTCATCGGCCGCGTCCACGAGAAGGGCGGATCTCGACGATCGCCTGTTGCTGTGCGGCGAGATCCGCCGCCGCCGCGGCGACCTCTGTCGCGGTGATCTCAGCGATTCGTTCCGGGATCTCGTCGATCAACGCGCCGCGTCCGTGGATCACCTCGAGGCTCGCGAGCGTCACTGAGCGTTGCAAGAGGGAATCGAGCGCCCGCCAGAATCCCGATCGCCACCCGATCGCCACCCGATCGAGCTCATCTTGTGTCGGGCCCTCTTCGGCGAGCCTGGTGACCTCTTCGTCGATCACACGGACGATCTGTTCGGTCTTTTTCAGACCCGGGTGATGAACGACGACCTGGAACAGCACCGGATCGCGCATGATGATCGCGTCGTCGCCGAATTCGCCGAGCAGACAACCGACGTCGGTCACAATGCGGTCCTTGTGCACGAGTCGGCTGCGCAGTCGGCTCGCGTCGCCGCTGGCGAGAACACTTGCCACGATCGAGTACGCGAGGTTGTGGTCGAATTCGGCGATCGGATCGGGCGTGCGCAACCCGATCGCGAACGCCGGCTGCGGGGCGAGCGGATCATTGACCACCTTGCGGCGCGATTCTGCGAGCGGAGGTTCGCGCCACGGCCCGTGCGGCGGTGTCGCGACCCGCGGGATCGCGCCGAAGTGGTGCTCGACAAGACGCATGACCTCGCCAGGTTCACAGTCCCCCGCGACCACGAGGACCGCATTCTCCGGGGAGTAGTAGCGCTTGTGGAAGTCGATCGCGTCCTCGACGGTCGCTGCCTCGAGCTGCGAGAAGTCGCCATAGCCGTTGTGCGAGTTCGGGTACGTGTCGAAGGCGAGTTCCGGAAGCATGACCCAGGGGAATCCGCCATAGGGCTGGTTCAAAACGTTGACCTTGATCTCTTCTTCGACGACAGCGATCTGGTTGCGAAGGTTCTCCTCGGTGATCGCCGGCGCCGCCATCCGGTCGGCCTCGAGAAACAGCGCGAGCTCGAGCGCCGCCGACGGCAACGTCTCGTAGTAGGCCGTCAGGTCGGCGAGGGTGTGCCCGTTGAACACTCCGCCCGATGACTCGACGAGCCGGATGTGCTCGACCTTTCCGACGTTGCGCGAACCCTGAAACATCATGTGTTCGAAGAGGTGCGCGAAACCGGTCCGCCCTTCCGGCTCGGATCTCCACCCGACGTCGTACGCGACCGCGACCCCGACGAGGGGCGCAGCGCTGTCGGGCGCTATCACCACGCGTAGGCCGTTGCCGAGGCGGGAAGTCTCAAGCCTGCGAGACCTCGTCTGTGTTGGCACCTCCGCAACGTAGCGGGCCGGTCCAACCACGAGGCCGTCGGAAGTCCTCGGTTCCTTTAGTTAGTTCTTGTTCGCGCCATTGATGTCTCTTGGCCGCCTCGATCGATCCTCGGACAATCCCACGGTGCTCGACGACGGTGTGCGACCATCGCCACATGCCCGCGGCCGGCTGGCAAAGCATTTGGCACAAACACCCCGGAGTCCGCACCGGCGAGCAGCTCACGCTTGGAGAGCGGGCGGCCGACCGGATGCGGAACATGATGGGCTCGTGGCCCTTCGTCTTCAGTTTCTTCGCGGTGATGATCCTCTGGGCGCTCGTGAACACGTTTCTTCTGCAGCGAGTTCTCCACCACAAGGCATTCGATCCGTACCCCTACATCCTGTTGAACTTGTTCCTTTCGATGCTGGCGGGCGTACAGGCAGCCGCACTGCTGATCGCGGCGAAACGCGCCGATTCGATCTCGTCTGAGATCGCCGTCCACACTGAGAAGAACACCGATGACATCAAGACGCTTATTCAAGACGTCCAGAATTTGATCGGCGAAAACACCACACTCACCGAGGAAGTAAAGAAGGGTACGGACCTTCTCGACGAAATCCATCTCCACGTGGCAAACATCGGCAAGAAGGTCGGAGCCGAAATGGGACGGTTTCCACCCCGTCCACCCGGTACCGCTCCGACTTCGTAGATATCGGGAAGTCGCGCCGCGATCCGGAGCACAACCCGCGAAGCGCGCCCTCGACAGGGGTCGACGACATCGAGCGCGCCGTTGGTGCCTGCTTCTCAGCGCGGCCGATCGCGGGAGTCACAGGTCTCGGCCACAGCTAGCGAAAGACGACGATCCCGTTCGCGATCCCCCGTCGGTGATGACCGACTTACGATGACGGCGTGATCGAGCGTGGTCCGTTCGGGCGCACCGGCCATGGAAGCTCCCGCGTCATATTCGGATCGGCGGGCCTCGCGGCGGTCGACCAGTCGACTGCTGATCGCCTTCTCCCGGTCCTCGACGAATTTGGCATCAACCACCTCGACACCGCAGCGAGTTACGGCGATGCCGAATTGCGGCTCGCACCATGGCTGCGGAGCCGCCGGAACGACTTCTTTCTTGCGACAAAGACAGACGAGCGAACCGCGGGCGGGGCGAGAGCGAGCCTTGAACGTTCGCTCGCGAGACTCGGCGTTGAACGCGTCGATCTGATTCAACATCACAACCTCGTCGAAGAGGACGAATGGGAAACGGCGCACGGTCCAGGCGGTGCACTCGAGGCGCTCGTTCGGGCGCGGGATGAAGGGTTGACCCGGTTCATCGGCGTGACGGGCCACGGCCTGCGCATCGCGCGCATGCATCTGCGCAGTCTCGAGCGCTTCGACTACGACTCAGTGCTTCTGCCGTACAACTACTCGCTGATGTCGGACTGCACGTACCGAAGCGATTTCGAGGGAGTCCTTGCCGTTTGCGAACAACGGGGTATCGCGGTGCAGACGATCAAGGCGATCGCGCGACGTCGCTGGCCGTACTCGAACACCCCGAGCGAGGACCGTCTCAGCTGGTACGAACCTCTCGCCGATGAAGGCGCAATCGGGCGCGCGGTGAGCTACGTGCTCGCGCGGCGAGATCTGTTCCTCATTTCGTCTTCCGACTTCACAACTCTCCGTAGCGTTCTCAAGGCAGCGGCTACTCCTAAACCGCCTCCAGAGGAGGACGAATTGGAGCAGGACGAGGCGTTATTCGGCGTCGTGCCCCTGTTCGACGGTGGAGCACTGGAACGTATCTGACCGCAGGGGACCTCTCGTAACTGCTCACGCGACGTCTATTCGAGATCTGGGCTTGGTTGACGGTCGGGTTGGGGTCGGGGGTTGGTGGAGAGAGAACCCCGCCGGCTCGAGCCCCGCAGGTCACGCAGCGGGTGCCCTGACGCGGCGTGCGCCTCGACGAACTGCCACTTTCCGCCTGGCAATACAAAAGCGCAACGTTCCCGTTGCGCTTTTGGGAAGCAGCCGAAGCGCGGCTGCGGTGCCGACTGAGTGCCGCTCATAACCAGAGCAGCCACGGACTCGACGCTGGCGACGGTGCCGTCAGCGACCCCTTCCGGACAAACGCAGCCATGCTGGCGCCGTGGCGGCGAATATCCGCAACTCGCTTGTGGCGCGCCAATGCAGGCGCGCGTTAATAGGACACGCGAGCCAATCGCAGCGTTTGACTCTTGCAGTACGCTCTTCTAGTGTTCTCTAGATGAGTAGAGAAGTACTAACGCAGTCGATCAGCTTTCAGCTGAACCCGGACTCCGGAGTGCCCGCGTACTTGCAGCTGGCACAACAGGTGAAGCAGGCCATCCGGATGGGGATCTTGGACGTTGGCGACAAGCTGCCGACGGTGAAAGAGGTGGTGGCGGAGGTGGCCATCAACCCAAACACGGTCATGAAGGCCTATTGGCAGCTCGAACACGAAGGCCTCGTGGAAGGCCGCCAAGGTGTGGGCACATTCGTCTCTCGGCGTCCTTCGGGCCCGCCGCCCGACATCCAGGCACGCTTGGCCCGGAGGCTCGAACGGTGGGTGCAGTCGGCGCGGGATGAGGGTCTCGACGACGAGTCCATAGAGGCGATGCTGCGCGCAACGCTGTCCAGCTCGCGGGTTGAGAGAACAGCGTGAACATGCACGACGCACCGGCGATCCACACGACTGGATTGGGCAAGTGCTACGGCTCCAATTGGGCACTCCAGGACTTCTCGGTGTCGGTACCGCGTGGTCACGTCACGGCATTGGTCGGGCCGAATGGAGCGGGAAAGACGACCTTGCTCAAGCTCCTCGTCGGGCTGTGTGCGCCGAGTGCGGGTGAAGCCGAGGTACTCGGCCGAGTACCAGAACAGAGCGAGGAGTTTTTAGCGAGCATCGGCTACCTCGCCCAAGATGTGCCCCTCTACAAGCGGCTCAGCGCCGACGACCACCTGGAGATCGGCGGGCACCTCAATCGCGACTGGGATGCCCCTGCAGCCCGCGCTCGACTCAACGCGTTGAGGATCGCATTGAACCGACCGGTTGCCACACTCTCAGGTGGCGAGCGGGCCCAAGTTGGCCTGAGTCTCGTCTTGGCTAAGCGTCCCCAGCTCCTGCTGCTCGATGAGCCGATGGCCGCGTTGGACCCGTTAGCCCGTCGAGAGTTCTTGGCGTCGCTCACCGCGGCGGTCGCCGAGGAGAATCTCTCAGTCGTCGTGTCGTCGCACCTGCTCCACGATCTCGAGCGTGTCTGCGATCACTTGATCCTCCTAAGCGCTTCGCGAACCCAGCTGTGCGGCTACATCGGTGAGCTCCTCGACCAACACCGGGCCCTCGTCGGCCCGCGCCGGGGTCTGCACGAGCTCGAACCCCGCCTCGCAGTCGTCAAGGCGACCCAGACGACCAAACAGACGCGCCTTCTCGTGCGCGCGCACGGTCCGGTCCTCGACCCGTCCTGGGAGGTGTCCGAGGTGGGATTGGAGGACATCGTGCTCGCCTACATGGAACAAGAGGAAGCTCTGTCGGAGGGTCAGCTTGTCGAGCTCGGACGTGCGCGATGACCCACTTGATGTGGCGCCTTCATCGAGGTCAGCTGCTCATCGCCGGAGGGTCCCTGATCGCTCTCACGGCCGCGCTGTTGCTCATTCCGAAAGCCGACACCCACGCCATCCAGGCGATCGACTTAGCCACGATCGTCGTGCCGCTTCTCCTCGGACTCTTCTGGGGTGCGCCAACGCTTGCCAAGGAGTTCGAGGACGGAACGAACGGCCTCGCCTGGACCCAATGCGTCACGCGACGTCGCTGGTTGAGCAGCAATCTGTTTTGGACGATCCTCGCTGCGGCCGTGTGGGGTGCAGCGGTGACCGCGGTGGTCACCTGGGGGAGTCTCTCCAAGGTTTCACTCGGTCTCTCCCGCCTAGCGCCCGGTCCGTTCGATATCCAAGGGATCGTTCCGGTGGCGTATTCGGTCTTTGCCGTCGTGCTCGGCATCGTCGTGGGTTCGATGATTCGACGAGTGTTACCCGCCATGGCGACAACCTTGGCAGCGTTCGCCGCCGTGCGCATCGTGATCGCCGTCCTTGTCCGTCCGCATTACATGAGCCCGTTTTCAAAACCGGCTTCTGTAAGCATGAATGCGCCGGCTGGCGCCTGGTTGCTTTCGATCAGTAGGCGCGGCTTGCTCATATACCAGCCAGCCGACCGATTCTGGGTTTTCCAGGGAATCGAGACCGGGGTATTCGTTGTGTTGGCTGCAGCCCTCGTCGCACTGGCCTACCGAATGGTGGTTACCCGTGACGCCTGAGCGAAGCACCAGCCCTCGCTGCGTCCGACATGTCGTAACGATCTGGCTAGCGCTGGTGAGTATCGCGGTGCTGTTTGCCGCCTGTGGAGGGTCGTCCACACCGGGGGTCGCGAACGCTGGCCCGCCGACCACCACAAGTTCGCCGTCTTCGACGTCGGAAAATGCGCAGTTCGCACGGTTCGGCTCCTGCATGCGTTCGCACGACGAGCCTCAGTTTCAGAACCCGACCGCGAACGGCGACACGATCGGGTTCACGGTGTCGCCCAGTCTCGGGATCGGTACTCCGCGATACGCGGGCGCTGTAGACGCGTGCGAGCGATATCTTCCTTTTGCCGCTCAGAACCTCGTGTCCCCGGATCTCCCGCCCGGAATGCAGCGGATACCCCAGGCCGACGAGGTTGAGTACTTGAAGGCCGTCGCGTGCATGCACGCCCACGGCTTCCCAAGTATTCCCGATCCGACGTTCACGGGTGGCAATGTCCACATCGCGGTGCCGAAGAGCATCGACACGAACTCGCCGATCTTTCAACGGGCGCTTTCGACTTGCCGGAAGCTGATTCCTGTGGGGTTGCCTTACAGCCACTGATGCCCCGGGGAATCCGGGCGCTCGCCTTCGCGGGCGCCGCTCGCGCCCTTGACAACAGGTCGCGTTTCGTTCCGCCCACACCGGGATGTTCTGAGTCGCGACCTCATAAATTTCGGAGGCTGGACTTGCCCCGCTTTCGTGGACACCTAATTTCGGCTGAAGCCGAAGGGAGGGTGTCCGGTGGCGAGACCGTCGAAGTATCCAGAGGAGTTCCGTCAGGAAGCGGTGCAGATGGCTTTGGCGAGCGACGGATCGCGAGCCTCTGTGGCTCGGCGACTCGGGGTCAACGAGACCACGCTTCGCAACTGGATCCAGGATCACCTCGCTGAGGAAGCAAGGGCAGCCGATCCCTTGGCCGTGAGTCCCTCTGAGTTCGAGGAGCTTCGTCGACTCCGTCTTGAGGTGAAAGAACTCAAGATGGAGAAGGAGATCCTCAGAGATGCAGCCGCGTATTTCGCGCGGGAGACGATCCGCTCTGCCGCTTCCGGTTCGTCTCCGAGTACCGACACCGCTACGGAGTCAAGCGGCTCTGCCGGGTCCTCTCTGTCTCACGCTCGGGCTACTACGCCCAAACGCTCCGGCCGCCGTCAAAGAGGTCGCTGACAGACGCCCTCCTAGAAGAGGCGATCTGCGAGATCTACCTCGATTCACGCAGCACCTACGGGGCCCCAAGAATCCACGCCAAGCTCGCTCAACGAGGTGTTCGCTGCGGGAGGAAGCGAGTCGCCCGCCTCATGAAAAAACACCGCCTGGTCGGCGTGCATGCGAGGAAGCGCTGGAGAAGGTCCAAGCCCGGAGAGGCACGAGCTCCGGACCTGTGCCGGCGCGACTTCAACCCGTCTCGGCCCGACGAGATCTGGGCCGCAGACGTCACCCAGTTCCGGACCGGCCAAGGCTGGCTCCATCTCGCCACCGTTCTCGACCTGTGGTCGCGCCGGGTGATCGGCTGGTCGATGGGTCCTTCGGCCAGCACCGAGCTCGTCACAGACGCCCTCGTCATGGCTGCCGAGCGCCGGCGCCGCGACCAGAGGGTCGTCCATCACTCAGACAGAGGATCTGCCTATACGTCGCTCGCTTTCTCAGAAAGAGTCACAGAACTCGGACTCGACCAGTCGTTTGGAAAGACCGGCGATTGCTATGACAACGCGGCAGTCGTTGACGTCACCTGAAGTGGTGTAGAAGCCGCGGTCCACCACTGAGGTGGGCCACCGGGAAATCTTCGGTTGAACGACGAATCCGACCGAAGGAGAACCCGGTGACCCTCTCGCAGTCTGACGTGTCAGAGCTCCTCGACGCGATCCGCGCCGGCGGAGACATCGACGTGATCCGCCAAGGCGTCGAACTCGTCCTCCAAGCACTGATCGACGCCGAAGCGACGGAGGTGATCGGCGCCGAACGCTACGAACGCAACCTCTCGCGAGCGAACTGGCGCAACGGCCACCGCGAGCGGCTTTTGTCGACAAAAGCCGGTGACGTCGACTTGAAGATCCCAAAGCTCCGCCAAGGGAGCTTCTTTCCTTCGATCCTCGAGCGGAGAAGGAGAATCGACCGGGCGCTTTACGCCGTCGTCATGGAGGCCTACGTGCATGGGGTCTCGACGCGAAAAGTCGACGACTTGGTCGCAGCCCTCGGGATCTCCTCTGGGGTCTCACGCTCTGAGGTGAGCCGGATATGGGCCGCTTTAGACGCCGAGATGGCTGCCTTCAAGCAGAGACCGCTTTCCTCGGCCGAGTTCCCCTACGTCTTTTTGGACGCCACGTATCTCAAAGGTCGCGTGAAGAACCAGGTTGTGTCGCGCGCCGTCGTCGTTGCGACCGGGGTGTCGATGGACGGCATGCGCGAGGTCCTCGGGTGTGCCGTCGGCGACTCTGAAGATGAGGCCTTCTGGGGGGAGTTCCTGCGATCGCTCCGGTCCCGCGGGCTACATGGTGTGCGCCTCGTCATCTCGGACCACCACTTGGGGTTGAGAAATGCGGTTCGATCCGTGTTGATCGGGGCGGCGTGGCAGCGCTGTCGGGTCCATTTCATGCGCAACGTGTTGGCCCGTGTGCCCCGTCAGAGCCAGGAGATGGTCGCCGCTGCGATCCGAACGATCTTCGCCCAGCCCGATAAGAACTCGGTCTACGAGCAGTTCGAACGGATCACAACAACGCTCGAGGGACAGTTCTCGGGCGTCTCTTCGATGCTCGCCTCATCGAGGGAGGACCTCTTGGCGTTCAGCGCCTTCCCCGTCGAGCACTGGCGAAAGCTCTGGTCGACGAACCCGTTGGAGCGGCTCCATCGCGAGGTGAAGCGCCGTTGCGACGTCGTCGGGGTCTTCCCGAACGATGCCGCAATCGACCGTCTCGTCACCGCCGTCATCGTCGAGACCCACGACGAATGGGCGGTCTCCGACCGTCGCTACCTCTCGGAGACCTCGATGGCGCTGCTTTGCTTGGAAGATCACGCCCCTGCGGCACCGACACGCGAAAGGAAACGTCTCGCGAGCTGAGGACTTAGCTTGGCGCGGTGGGCGTCGTTCCGGACCTCGATCTCGAAAAGATCCGCAAGTACTGCGAGAGCCGCGTCCCAAAGCGACTGCAAAACGAGTTGCGCGTCGAGTTCGGAGTGCGCGGCAAGTCGGTGACGATCTTCGACTGCCGACCACCGTGGCACCCGAACCTTCCCGGATGGTCGCGCCAACCGATCGCGCAGCTCCGCTACCAAGAGACGACGAAGCTGTGGAACCTTTACTGGGCCGATCGCAACAGCCGCTGGCACCTCTACGACATGATCGATCCGGGAAGGGTCGACGAGCTCCTGCACGAGATCGAGGACGACCCGACGTGCATCTTCTGGGGATGATCACGCGTCGCTGATCGCGCAATTTTCAACCGGCGACAAGAGGCCTACGATCACGCCAAGCCGAAGGTCACTTCTCCACCACTCGGCGGGACGTCATCCGGCAGTCGAATCCTTCTTTGCGACTCTGAAGCGAGAGCTCGCGTGGATTCACGCGACCAAACGTTGGAATACCCGAACGGAACTGCGCACCGCGCTCTTCGAGTTCATCGAGGGCTTTTACAACCCGCAACGCATCCAACTGAGGCTTGGATACCTGAGCCCAATAGAGTTCGAGGAGAGAGTTGCTTAATAACCGCGTGTCCGCGGAACCGGGTCAACTCCAGGCGTTGACGACGCGCCAGAATCGGTGTTACGCGCTTTCGCGAAGTGCCACATATTGCGCGGCAATAACGATGTGGGACGCGCCCGCAAGGTGCCGTTTATGGACAGGGAACTGTCGCACGAACTGTCCTTCCCGTCGGTCGCCGGTCGGCAGGTACGCCAAAGGAGTCGAGTTTGAAAGGGGGCGGCCATGCAGGTCATCGAGTTGTGGCGTCATCCAGTCAAGTCGCTGCGGGGCGAGCAGCTCACCGAGATGGTGGTCGAGGCATCGGGCGCGATCGGCGATCGCGAATGGGGAATTCGCGATGAGACAACTGGGAATATCCTCACCGGACGGCGAGAGCCGCCGCTGCTGCTGGCTTCGTCTCGGCTAACGACCGGCGGCGAAGCGGAGATCACGCTTCCCGATGGTCGCGTTCTCACCAGTCCGGGCAGCGAGACGGACACAGTTCTCTCGGAGTGGCTGGGCCGTCGGGTGCGGCTGGTATCCGCTGTCGGCTCGGGCTCCCGGGTCGCTGAGTACTTCGAGGACGCCACGAACGACACCAGCCAGGCGCTGACTTTCACCATGCCTGCCGGTCATTTCGTTGACGCGTTTCCGCTTCTGCTGTTGACCACTTCAAGCCTGCGTCAGGGAGCCGAACTTCATCCCGGAGGCACGTGGGATGTGCGGCGGTTCCGACCCAACGTGGTGATCGAGGCGGACGCCGTCGGGTGGGTGGAGGATGGGTGGACTGGCAAGCGCGTACGACTTGGGGAAGTTGAACTCGAATGCCAAGCACCATGTGAGCGCTGCACAATGGTGACCCGACCACAACCGGGTCTAGCTCGGGATCTCGACGTTTACCGCGCCCTCGCCAAGAGCCACGACGGCACCTTCGGGGTCTGGTCATCGGTGGTCACCCCCGGCACGATTCGTCGTGCCGACGAGGTCACGCTCGTCGAGGCAGAGCTATCTGATCAGTAGCCGAACCTCGGCCGCCGGTTACCGAGATTGCGCTGGCCGGCTGCGAGGCAGGGTTGCTACCTGACTCACGAGAATCCGACCACCAAAACAGCGCTCGGTCGCGACTGGTAGCTGCCATTCCCGGTCGCCGGTCGGCGCTTGGTGGCGCCGCCGTCGCCCGGTTCCTCCCGGCCTCGGTGCTTCCGGCTGCTTAGCTCCCGGCCTCTCGACTCTCGGCTTTCTCCTCGCGGCGGTTTCGTCCCGCTTTCGTGCTCCGGCCTCTCTCTCCCAACCCTCTTTGGCGGAGGTGAGCGGACTTGAACCGCCGACTCCGCGTTTCGCGCGCAGAGTTGAAACCAACGATCAGTCCGAACTTTAGGATTCGATTTCACGCGCCCGCCGCGCGCCCGAGTGCCGCAGGCAGTGAGTCAACGCTGCCACTCATTCCGTCTGACTTGGGGGTTCTTCGGTGGAGGTGAGCGGACTCGAACCGCCGACTTCCACGTTGCGAAAATGGTCGGATGCAACCTTGCGATCTGCGTTTTGCGCGTCGACTGGTTCTCACCTGGTAAAGCGCTGGGAACCGATTGGAAGTCAACTCACCGTGCTGCCGGGTTGACGCGCCCGTTCGCGCCCGCGCGATTCGCTTGAGTCATTTGCCCTCAAAACGCAGTGTTGACCAAAACCTCTAGAACCTCACCGATCGTTCGTTCTCGACCGATGGCCTCTCCGAGGGGCAAGTGGGTCTGGATGGAGTAACGGTTGCGACGGCCCTCTTTGTCCTTGACGACGTAGCCGGATGCAATCAGGTCGGTAACGATTCCGAAGGCGCTGCGTTCGGTGATGCCGATCATCGCGGCGATCTCGCGCAACCGCGCCCCAGGGTCGTGGGCGATGCAGACGAGGGCTCGGGCATGGTTGGTGAGGAAGCTCCACTCAGCCATGAGACAAAGTGTAGCAGGCTATTTCTAGAAGTGAGTTGCTAGTTATCTATACCTAGCGTAGAGTGAGGTTGCAGACCCCCAAGCCCTCCTGTCGCCGACACCGAGTTGCTCGAGAGTCAGCGAAAGGATGCAGCCATGAAATACATCACGTTGCTGAACCTGACACCGAAGGGCCGCGAGCACTTGCCCGAGGCCAAGGACATTCTCATCAAGATGACCGGAGTCGCCGAGCAATTCGGTGGCAAGGTCGAGTCAGTGTGGGCGACCGTCGGCCACTACGACTTCATTGCCGTGGCCGAGTACACGACCCCAGAGAACGCCTTCAGGGCGCGGGTCAAGCTGGCGGAGCTCGGATACTTCTTGCTCGAGGGCCTGGAGGCCTTCGACATGGAGTTCTTCCTCACGACCGTCTGACGTTTTTATACGCGCCACCCCCAAGCCGGGGGTGGCGCGTTCTTTGTCGGCGAATCGAAGTTCGCGGATTGCGGATTTCGGTGGATCGACAGGGCGAGCCCCATGAGCGTCACAAAACGGCGCGACCGGATTCGCGAACTAACGCAAAAACGCTATCTGCTCGATCCGCTGGCATGCAGTACGGCACCAATTCTGATGGATTTGGGCTTTGCCCAGATTAAGGACGACCACAGCAAATCCCCTGATAAGAGGGACGCCGCCTTTCGGATTTTGGTAAAGCGCGTTTCAGTGCAAGAGTTTGTTCGCGCCCAACCGCCGGGTCAGTGACTCGCCAGAACGGGACTCGCGTTTAATAGGACAGAATTAAACGGCAGGCCACTTGAGCCCGAACGGCCAAAATGGGTCCGTCAGGCCGTCGCTCCCGGCGAGATCGGTCACAAAGGATGGCGCACGGAGCGATCAGGGTGCACGTCGGCGCCAACTGGGCAGTACACCTCATGCGTCTCGCTATCGAAGTCGAGCGGGTATTCGCACACCTCGCACCGCCCCAACCGGCGCGCTGCCACTGCAAGCTCGTCCTCGGACCGTGGGTCGTTAACGGTCACCGTCCTAGCCCGAACGCCTTGCAACAAGTGATGACAGGGAGGCCGCCAGTGCGCAGGCCGCCCCAGCGATCGCCCACCAACCAACAGTCGTGTGCGCAACGCCTCGCTCTAGTTCGATACCGAAAATGAGGGCACAGACGCACGCGGCAAAAAAGAGTGCCCCTCTTAGCCCTCTTAGCCCTCTCATCTGAACCCCCTCACGCGCTCTTGCCCTTGACGATACGCGCCGAGGGGCGGCCCGATGCCGATCAAGAGCGTGCTCGAATATCTAGAGGGTGACGGCACAACGGGCCGCTGATTCAAACCGCATCTCGCGGATTGTCGCGTTTAATCGAACTCGATTGAACGCGCACGCTTCTGTCCATATTTCGTCATCGGCGGCCTCTTCCAGGTCCCTTGGGGGCGTTCGTTTCGACCAAAACCTCTAGAACCTCACCGATCGTTCGTTCTCGACCGATGGCCTCTCCGAGGGGCAAGTGGGTCTGGATGGAGTAACGGTTGCGACGGCCCTCTTTGTCCTTGACGACGTAGCCGGATGCAATCAGGTCGGTAACGATTCCGAAGGCGCTGCGTTCGGTGATGCCGATCATCGCGGCGATCTCGCGCAACCGCGCCCCAGGGTCGTGGGCGATGCAGACGAGGGCTCGGGCATGGTTGGTGAGGAAGCTCCACTCAGCCATGAGACAGAGTGTAGCAGGCTATTTCTAGAAGTGAGTTGCTAGTTATCTATAACTAGCGTAGAATGAGGTTGCAGACCCCCAAGCCCTCCTGTCGCCGACACCGAGTTGCTCGAGAGTCAGCGAAAGGATGCAGCCATGTTGATGCGATTCGAACCATTCAGTGAGTTCGACCGGATCACTGAGCAGTTGAGGAGCGAACGCCCTTGGCAGATCCCTGTCGACGCATACCGGCGGGACGACGAGTACAGGGTGCTGTTCGACCTACCGGGCACCGATCCGGGCTCGATCGAGGTGAGCGTCGACAACGACGTGCTCACCGTGCGAGGTACGCGCACCTGGCTCCGTTTCGATGACGACCAGGTCGCGATTACGGAGCGGCCCAAGGGCGATTTCACCCGCCAGCTGTTCCTCGGAGAGAGCCTCGATCGCGACAAGATCACGGCCTCTTACGAAGATGGCGTGCTCACCATCACGATTCCCGTGATCGCACAGGCGAAGCCCCGCAAGGTCAAGATCGTCCACGCAAAGGTCGCGGCAAAGCCCGTTGCCCCGGTATTGGCCTCCGTGAAGTCCTAGTCGAACAAGAGCGGCTCTCCTTCCAGGGGAGCCGCTCTTGTGAAGGATCCTCCCGGCTCACCTCGTTAGCGGCAATAGTGCGTGACTCAATCCTCGCTGCAAGCGCCGCGGTGCATCTACTCTGCTGCTGGCCTCTTGAAAAGTACGGCGAGGCTTCCGTCTTCCAGGGTGGTCATTCCCACCGCTTCCCAGCCTCGTTCACCTTCCTCGTTCAACGCACGAACTGCGGTAGACGCGCCAGGTGAGTGCGTAGGCGGCTCGAACCGGGGAAGCGAGACGATCAAGTATTCCCACGTTGTCACACGTTTATCCTGTCTGATTCTGGATTCGTCGGTGGAGGTGAGCGGACTCGAACCGCCGACTTCCACGTTGCGAACGTAGAACCACGTCTTGAGTAGTACCTGGGCCGACGAGGCACACCCCATGTGAGCTCGGGATCATGTGCGCCACTGGCGACCGCTCATGACCCCGATCGACCGATCATTCGCGCATGATCGCGCACACAGCGCGCACGGTCGATCAGTCGAGGCGGACGTGGTGCTCGCCGCGCTTCACTGCGTCTCTCACCTTGGCGAGAAGCCGATCGGGATGTGCGACGGGTCTTGCGTCGCAACGACACTCGAAGCGCCAAAGCTCAGAGGCCTTCACCGTTCCCACGTCGATCTCCCGAGCCGCGGGGGACAAACCCGCCTCCGTATAAACCTGCTGGGGCCTCGTACCCTTGCGGGTCCGACCACGCCGAAGCTCAGCCCGGTCAACCAATGCAAGGTCCATGCCAAGGTACGCAACGTCAGCAACTCGTTTGCCACACTTCGGACAGTCGAGCTGCACGATCGGATCACCAAACGGCGTCATCCACCCATCGTCGTTCACATCCCAATACGCTAGGGATCAAACCACTGGACGCCGGAGCTATCCGCACGAACCCCCGGCACTGCCCCTTCTCTTCGGAAGCGGGCCGGGAGTTGATGACCAGTGGGCAACCAAACAGCAGCCGCGATAACGGGCCGCGCCACGACTCAGCGGCAAACCAAGCGCCGTCAAGACGACCTAGCAGTCGAACAACTCCGCGACTTTGATGGGGCAGCCTCGTTTCTCTGCACTTCGCCACGGCACGTTCGCCGCCTCTGGCAAGAACGCCGACTTGCTGGCGTCAAGGTTGGCAGGGCTGTCCGGTTCACCGAAGCCGACCTGCTGGCCTACATCGAACGTCACCGCGTCGAGTCGGTCCGATGAGGGACGACGCTCGACGCGACACTCGCTGGGAACCACGTGGCTCGCTTGACCCACTCGCCCGAATGTTGACCTACGACGAGCTGTACTGGCCTGACGGCACTCTTCGATCTCGTGACGACGGACACGCGCTCGAGCAAGCGGAGTACATGGGCGAACACGCCGATGGCTCGGGGAACGACTCCGCGGCGTCGTCAGCAAGTCGCACGGAGTGGAGCAGGTCGCATCCGGAGCCCCGTGACACGTCAGCGAAGGTGACCTCTCGCGAGCCAGATTGGGTGCGCGACGAGCCGGGTGCGGTCGGACCGAACGGCAAGCCGGACGCGAGTGCCGTCCTGAACTCGCTCGCGTTTCACGACTTGCGCGAAGTGCTCCGGTCTATCGCGGACGCACCTCCCGCGCGCTACCTCGCGCGCCCACTCATCCCTTCCGACGCCTACGGCGTGCTGGCTGCCGCATGGAAGGCCGGGAAGACGTGGATCGCCCTCGATCTCGCAGTCGCCGTGTCGGGAGCGAAGGCGTGGCTCGGTGCTTATGCGATCGAGTTGCCTGGGCCCGTCTTGTTACTCCTTGGCGAAGGTGGGCCTCGCAAGATGGTGCGCCGACTGAAGGCAATCGCGGATCACTACGACCTCGAGCTTGCCGAGCTGCCGCTCCGACTGTGCTTCAGGGCTCCGCACCTCGCGAGTTTCGACCATCTCGAGCAAGTGGGGCGGGAGATCGACGCGACGCGGCCGGTGCTCGTCGTGCTCGATCCCTTGTACCTCGCTGCCAGGGGGGCGCAGGGGAGCCAGCTGTATGACGTGGGCGCCCATCTCGAGGCGATCCAGTCTCTTTGCCAGCGCCACCGCGCGGCACTCCTGATCGTTCACCACCACAACAGGGGCGAAGGTCGTGGGGCGGTTCGCATGTCCGGTGCCGGTCCGGCCGAGTGGGGGCGATTCCTGATCTCGGCGACGGTCGTATCGAGCCGGACCGATCCGGCGACGCGTGAGTCGAACGTCGTGCTTGCCCTCGAGGTGGTCGGCGATGAAGTCGCCGACACCGAGTTTCGATTGCGCCGCAAGGTGAGCGCGCTCGATCCCGACGATCTCAACTCCGCGATGCTCTACAGCGTCGAGGTGCTCCCCGACGACGCCAGCACCGACGACGACCCCCGCTTCGCAAGATTGCGGCCCTCGGCGAGGCGAGTCCTCGTGGCGGTTGAATCCGCTGACGGTTGGCTCGACGTGGGAGCGATTGGCGACGCGGTCGCGGTTGACGATTCGGGTCTCGGTGGTTTGAAAGTGCGAACCATCCAGGACGCCTGCAAGACACTCGTTGAGGCAGAGCTTGTTGAAGTCGACGGCACGCTTGGGAGCGCGGGCCTCAGGTGGCGGCGTGCGCAGTCCGGTACGCATTCCGGGGGCGTGCGCATTGAGTTGGATTCGGAGCCGGAAGATGCTCGATAGCAGGACGCATGTTGCGCATGCGCATTCCGTGCGCAGTTGTGCGCAGGCTCGAAAGTGCGAATGCGCATGTTGCGCACACACCTTTAGGTGTGCGCCGTGCGTGCGCATTCTCGGACATGGGGCGAGTGCGCGATGAGCGATCCGTTGGTGAATGCACTCGGTCCTCTCGATGGCGCGGAGATCCCTGGCGGCTGCGCAGAGTGCAACGCAGTCCAGAAGGTGCGATTCGTGAGCGCAGGCGTTTGGGTGCTCGACGTTCTCCATGAGGACCACTGCCCGGCGATGAATCGCATGGGGGAGGACCAGAAGTGACGCAAAGATCGCTTCCTCGTCGTACAGCATCAGCAGAGGCAGAGCCGGTCATTGCACGTGTCGGTCGCCCGGACCAACTCAACGAGGCGAAAGTCAAGGTCATGCTCGATGCGGTGCGCTCTGGCTCGCCGCTCCACACGGCCACCGCCGCGGCCGGGATAAGCGATGAGACTCTGCGACGATGGCGTCGTAAGGGAGAGGCCGCGCAGGCGGTCCCACCTGGAAGAAGGAACCCGACGGAGCGCAGATTCGCCGAGTTCTGTGGGGTGCTCGACCAAGCTCTCGCTGAGTGCACGGTGCGAATGCAGCAGATCGTTTACGCGACCGCGACGCAGAACGAGGATCGGGCGCTCGCGTTCCGAGCGGCGACTTGGTACCTCACCCACCGCGAGCGCGACGACTACACGACGCGCCACGAGCTCGTTGGCAAGGACGACGAGCAAGAAGAGATGACCGCGCACGAGGCATGGACGCACCTGCAAGCGATCGCCTCCACACTGCACGCCGAGAAGGAAGAGGATGGGGCCCGATGAGTAAGCCGATGACGCGCGTTGAGATTGCCTCTCTCGCCGACGACCTCAAGGGAATGTTGGCGGCGATCCAGTCGGGTGAACTCGAAGCTTCAGCGGCGATGCGTCATCGGATCGAAGGCGCGATTGCCGCACTCGAGGTTGCGCAGGGACGATCTCCGCGAAGTGCGCTGGGTTTAACCGAAGCGACCTCTGCTGAGAGACGCTGACATCGCGATTACGAGATGCTTACGACGCCCGTTGTCGTCCCGGTGTTTCCGTCCGCGCTGAACGAGGCGTTCACCCCAGCTGCCCCGGGTCCCCACGGCCCCGGCACTTGGAAGACGACGTAGCCAAGCCCATTCGAGCCACAGGTCGCCGCTGAACTTGCGTCGACCGTCGAGTCGTCGAGGGTGAAGGCAACCGAAGCCGTGCCGGATACCGCCTGATTGCAGGTCACCGTCGCGCCGAACTCTGCATAGCCGGGTCCTCGGAAGCCGGTGGAGTCGAGGGTGATGCCGATGAGAAGTGGTGCCGAGTAGGTGGCCGTTGTTGTCTCGTTGACGCCCCAGACATCTCCTGGCGGATCGGCGGATCCCTGCGGCTCCCAGCCCTGGGCGAGCACCTCAAGGCTGACTGCTCCGGGAGCGAACCCGATCGCCGAGACGGCATCGGAGACGTAGGTCGCTCCTTGGCAGTTCACCCAGCGCGAGACCGTGTCGTCGGTGGATCCCTGCGACACTGTGTAGTCCATCCAGAGCGTCACCGGCGTCGAGCAGGTAACCGTGCCGTCAACGAGCAGTTGCGAACCGAACTGCACCAACGGCGAGGGATCGAAGCTGTAGCCGACGTTGAGACCCGAAGTTGTCGGTGCGCTGGATCCGACAGCGAAGCAGTCGCTACAGATGGCGACCGTTCCATCGGGGTTGTCAACGACGATGGCGTTGAGCGTCGGGTCGACGGGAAGTGTGCTCCCGCCGGTGCTCTCAGCTGTGAGGTCGACATACGGTCCACTCGGAGTGGTCGGACCGGACTCAACTTCACCTTCAGCTGGATAGTTCGAGACCTCGAACTGGTCGGGGGCTCCGTAGACGCTGACGGTCGCTCCTTGCTCCCACGTGGCACTCATATCCAGACACAGGTGCGAGGCCGTGTCGGCATACACCGTGTTCTGGCTGGCGTCCTCTAGACACTCCCCGCCCCCGCTGCCCGTTCCCGTGAACGCGCCCACCTTGACGGGCAGCGCCTTCGCATCCAGGTCGATGCCACCCGGCCAGTCGGGCTCACTACTCGGGCTCGGCTCGAACGACCACCCCGCACTGTCGCCCGTCACGGCAAGACACTGGGAACAAGTCGCTACCGAACCGTCGGAACCCGCCACGGTGACACTCGCTGATCCGGTGGGAACCCAAGGTTCAACTTGGACGTTCATCGTGATCGAGGTGCTCGTCGCCGAGTCGACGTAGCCCTCTAGGCCAGCTTCGGAGAAGGTGAGGCTCGCCGTGCTGCTGTCGAAGCTCGCCGGAAGCTCAGAACCCGTCAGCGTCACCGAGTTACCGGTGGCGGGTACGCCCTGGAGGATCGTGACACTTTGTGAGGGAAAGGTTGGAGTCTGGGCACCGGCTACGCCCGCGCCAAGGACAACACCTCCGAAGGCAAGCAACAAGGTGCCGAAGACGACGACCAGCCCGTGAAATGCTCTCATGACGACCTTGCCCCGCGGTGGAAGAAGTATGTGATCCGCACGGGTCTAGGTGCGTCGACAGAAGACTCGAACGCCGCGTCATGGCGACACGTCCAAACAACTGTAAAGGCGTCTACGTCATCGACCCAAGGCGTCAGGTCATCAAATGGGATCAGAGGGAGCGATCGAAGGCGCGATTGCCGCACTCGAGGTTGCGCTCGGACGATCTCCGCGAAGTGCGCTGGGAATACGAGAGCCAGTTAAGTCTGATTGACGAACGGCGCTTCGATCTTGTCCATGAAGTCCTTCGCCATCACTTCGCCTCACGCTTCGCCTTGATGCGCCGGTACAACTTGATACTCGGCACGGCCTCCAGTGACGCCCACGTCTTGTGGAGCGACCTGTCGAATGACTCACGGGCTGTCGGCAACTGACCGATCTTCTCCGGGTCGAACGGCTGAGCGTTGCCCGTCTGGTTGTACTCGCCGCACGCCTGGCACTTGAGCTTCTTGTGCGTCATCGCAGTACCGATGAGCCCGATGCCGCCAGTCGCGACTCCGAGCGCTTTTGCCCGCGCCGTCCGCTTGTTGTTGAAGTTCTTGCTGCCGCACTTCCAACAGCGGAACTCGCCTTGCTCGTCAACTCTGATGTCCTGCATCTCATCCCTTCCACGTGTGACCACGATGGTCACAGCCGAACGCACCGACCAGACCCCGATGCCTGGCTTTACGGGCTGTCGAGCGAGAGCGCAATGCGCGTTGCCGGGCTTCGGCCTCGGCGTGACTCGCTTGCTCGCGGCTTGTGCGCTTCGGCAGTCCGAACAGTCTGCCGCACTGGCGCGAGAACTCGCTCCGGACAGATATAGCATACGACCCTTTGCTATAGTCCACCCATGACTAGAGCTGCTCGGAACATCTCCCGAAGGACTGGCGTCCTCGGCTACTGCCGGGTGAGCACCGAGGAACAGGCTGTCTCGGGCCTTGGGCTTGCGGCACAGGAATCGGCCATTCGCCGCGAGTGCAAACGTCGCGGGCTGCCCCTGCTCGCTGTCCACACTGACGCAGGCCTATCGGCAAAGAACCTCGCACGACCGGCGCTCAAGGCCGCTCTAGACGCACTCGACGCTGGCGAGGGTTCGGTGCTGATGGTGGCGAAGCTCGACCGGCTCACGCGATCGGTGCACGACGCCACAGGCCTCATGGCGGCCTCAGAACGGGGCCGGTGGGGCCTCGTCGCACTCGACGCACCCGTTGACACCACGACCCCGCAAGGAGCCGCTATGGCACAAGTGCTCGCGGTGTTCGCTGAACTGGAGCGCCGACTGATAGGCGAGCGGACGAAGGCGGCTCTCGCGGTGCGCCGATCGCAGGGTGCTCGGCTAGGTCGCCCGCAAACGCTGTCGGATGATGTGGTTAAGCGAATCGTCCGTTCGCGGCGGAACGGTGCGACTTGGGCGTCGATCGCTAAGGAGCTGAACGATGAGAACGTGCCAACGGCGCAGGGAGGACGTTGTTGGTATCCCGCGACCGTGAGACATGTCGCTGTCAGAGATCCATTTCAGAGCCGCTGACCAGTGGGGGACGAGCAAGCCAACAACCTGCGCGGGATACCGCCAGAGATTTACAGCGCAGTAGCTGCTCGCCGCACCAGCTTCGATTCCCTCGTTTGGCAGGTGCCAGCACTCAGTTTGGCCGCCCAATCCTTCCTATTCACAATCATCTTGTCGGCCAGCACGTCTCGGACCGGGCGTGCGATTTCGTCCGCTCTCGTCCTTCTGATCTCGATCATGGCTTTACAGATGTTTGTGCGCCACAGACAAGCGGAATTGACCGATTCTGAGTGGCTGGCTGAGTACGAACGTCAAAACTGCGGCCCAAGCGTGGCGGCCCACGGACTCCCTTGGAGGGATCGCCGCGAGGCGACTGACCCCAAGGTGATGCGTCTATACCGGCCGTTCAGAAAGTTGCGTTCCTCAGTGTGGCTACTTGTCTTCACACTGTTTGGTGGCTTTGGACTGTTCATGCTGATCGCTTCGCTCACCAACCACGTCGGGTTCCTTCGCTGAGCTCGGGCAAGATAGGCAAACTTTGCGAGTTCCTCGATAGGTCCAACTGCGGCGGTGTCAGGCCGCTATCAGCATCTTGGCTACATACCAGCCGGACGGGTCAGCGCGCACCCTGCTCGTAATCTTCTGTCGAGCCCGTAGCCGATGGGCTGCCTCCCATCGGCACGGGCCTGACAGCGGAGGCAGCCGTGCGGCGTCGGCATTTCGGAAACACCCGCGAACTCCCATCAGGTCGCTACCAGGCGAGCTACTGGCACGAAGGACGGCGCTTCATCGCGGAGGAAACCTTCGCCGCCAAAGCTGATGCCTCGGCGTGGCTGGCCAACATTGAAACTGACATCGGGCGGGGTTCGTGGATCGACCCTCGCGGCGGGCGTATGACGGTCCAGGACCTGGCCGCTGAATGGTTAGCGATCAACCCCGCGAAGCGTGCCGACACGTGGGCAACAGACGACTACCACATCCGAGTACACATCATCCCTGCCATGGGCGCGCGCCAGATCAGGAACGTCACTCCTAGGGCTGTACAGCAGTTTGTGACCGACCTTTCAAGCAGTTTGGCCCCCGCCACCGTCGCCCGGGGACATGGGGTCTTGCGAGCCATGTTTGCCTACGCAGTTGAGTGCGACTTGCTCGGACGTTCACCCTGTCGAAGCACGAAGTTGCCCCGGTCAAGGTCACGCGCGCGAACGCTCCCAGCGATCGACCAGGTGATCGCGCTGGCTGAGGCCGTTGGGTCCGAATACCAGGCGATGGTTTGGCTCGGGTCGGTTCTCGGCCTCCGGTTCTCAGAGGTAATCGGATTACGTGTGGGTCGCCTCAACTTGCTTGATCGGTCACTCGACGTGGCCGAGACGGTCACCCGCGACAGCAGGGGGCGACCCGTGCACGGCCCGCCGAAATCGGACGCGTCACGCCGCACGATTGCGATACCTGATCACCTGGTGAACCTGTTGGCCGACCACCTCCACCGAAAGGGTCTCAACGCCAGCAACGCCGACGCCCTCGTATTTACCGCGCCGGACGGTGGGGCCATCCGGTATGCAAACTGGCGCAACCGCGTGTGGCTGCCCGCTTGCAAGTCCGTTGGTCTCACTTCAGTGGGCTTCCACGACCTTCGGCGACTTTCTGCCACGCTGCTCGTGCTCGACAAGGTCGATCCAAAGACCGCTCAAAGTCGACTCGGACATTCCGACGTTCGACTGACGCTTGGGCTCTATGCCCAGGCCGTAGCGGAGGCTGACCGCTCAGCCGCGGACCTCCTTGGAAACCGGTTCTTCCCAGCCTTCGCGCACGCGGCGCGCACGGAGCAGGACAGGAGCGTACGGCGCCAGAAGAAAGTCAGGGGTCTAGCTGCGGTTTCCGCAGTGGAGGTGAGCGGACTCGAACCGCCGACTTCCACGTTGCGAACGTGGCGCTCTACCAGCTGAGCTACACCCCCGGGGCCGAAAAAGAGCAGCCGGGATCGCGTCGAGATTAGTGCCGCGTCTCGCTTCGTCCGAAAGGACGAGGAACCGCCCCGACGAGAACCGCTGTTACGCGCTCTGTTCTTCGACGAGCAGGCGGACCCATGGCACGCGCGGCACGTCGCGATCCAGCACGTCGCCCGTCTCGCCGTACTGCCGGGTCACCCAATCCTCCGGGACGCGGAGTTTGCCGTCTGCGCGATGGCGGCGCGGCAACGACGCCTGGGCTGACGCAAACCGTGAGAGCAACACGACATACGCGGTGAGCGACGCCGCAAGCACCATCGAGATCGTCCAAAAGGCGCTCAATCCTGGCACTGCACCGAGAATGAGAGAGATCACCAACGCCCCACCGAATGCCGAGAGGACCCTTCTCCTCCTCAGATGCAGATCGGAAATGGTTGCACACGGCGAATGGCGCCGAACGTTCTCTCTCGCGTGCGGCTCTACGCCGCGTATCGCGGGAAGCGTGACGTCATCGTTCCCGACTCTCGACCGATAGGCGCGCTCGAGCAGACGACGCTGACGTCGAAAGCGAGCCACTGACGCAGTCACTTGATGCGCGGAATGCCGACGAAGTGCTACGGGTATCAAAGCAACGAGCCACACAAGCACAATCACAAGAACGACCACTCGTTACCTTTCAATTCGCCGGCGAGTGCACGCACGCGTCTGCAGAACAAGGGTACTCGGGGGCGCGAATGCGCTCGTGGATTTACGGTGTGGATTTGTGGTGTTTACTGCTGTGAGTTACGCGGTCTCATCCAGCAATGGAATGTCAGAACGGCAACGCACCGCCGACAGCTCCGGCGCGGCGCCAAGTGCCCGATCTCCCGCCACTTTTCTCCCAGAGCTGGAGTTCACCTATTGACATTGTGCGGTCCGACGATTTGCACATGTCATACACAGTCAGTGCGGCTACCGCGCACGCCGTCATCGCTTCCATCTCCACGCCTGTCCGGTCAAACGCTTCGACCGTCGCTTCGACGTCGACCGCGTCGTCGCCAATCGTGAAGTTGATCGAAACGCTCGAGATGAGCACGGAGTTGCAGTACGGGATGAGCTCCGACGTCCGCTTCGCGGCGAGGATTCCAGCCACACGTGCCGCTCCGAGCACGTCCCCCTTGGTGATCGCGTTCGACGCCACTTTCGCCGTCGTCTCGGGAAGCATCGAAACGCGACAGCCGGCCCGGGCCCGACGGTGGGTCGCATCCCTCGGGGCGACATCGCCCATCCTCGCCGGCCCGAGGGGATCCAACCGGGCGAGGCTCCGATCGGTCACCGTCAAAGTCTACGCGGGGGTGACGTCGACTGCGGATGGGTGACACCGGCGACATGGGCCTCTGAGCGGGTCGTTCCAGTTATACTGGCACTCTCATACAGCGAGTGCTAGCGACGCGAACCCGCGGAGGAACCGTCTTGCCGACGTACGAGTACCAGTGCAAGACCTGCGGGCGGGCGTTCGAGGCCGTGCAGGCGTTTTCGGACTCCCCGTTGACGACCTGCGATGTCTGCGGCGGCGCGTTGAAGAAGGTCTACGGAGCGGTCGGAATCGTCTTCAAGGGTTCTGGCTTTTACAAGACCGACAACCGCTCGTCATCGTCAACGAAGCCCATGGCCGACGGAGCTACGACCTCGAACGGGCACGACGCAACCCCGAACTCGGAGTCGAAGTCGAGCACACCTGATTCCTCATCAGGCGCCACGCCCTCCCCCGCTCCTGCGAAGAAGACGGACGCCGCGGCGACGAAGTAGAAGCGGGCCCCGCCACGCTCGATCGCTCGCGACGGTGAACATGAACGTGCGCCCGATCTCCCGCTGCTCGCGACTCGACGACCAGCCCGGTTTATCGTGGCGATGATGGCTGAACGAGCCACCTCGATCAGCAATTCCGCACCGCCAGAACGAGATCACCCTGAGCGACATTGACTCAGATTCGCCGATCTTTGATGATCGTCACGCTGGCCGTCGCGATCTCGTTCGCCCTGTCACTTCCCCCCGCCGGAGGCGCGAACGAAGTGCACGGGGTGCGACCGGCCGGTCACGGCCAGGTGTCTCGACACTCCGCAGAACGCGGTGGTATTCCGGCATTTCGTCATGTCTTCGTCGTCGTCATGGAGAATCTCGATTACCAAACAGCACTCGCGTTGCCGGGCTTCGCGATGCTCGCGAAAAGTTACGCACTCGCAACGAACTACTACTCCGTTGCCCACCCGAGCTTGCCGAACTACTTGGCGCTAACGAGCGGTTCGACGTGGGGGATTACGAGCGACTGCGTGGAGTGCTTCGTCAACGCGCCGAACCTCGCTGAGCAGCTGTACGCCGCGCGCATCTCGTTCGCCGCGTACATGGAAGGCGCACCCTCCCCATGCTTTCTCGCCGACTATGGCGGCAACGACTACGCAGCGAAGCACAACCCCTTCCGCTATTACGACGATGTGAGAGCGAGCAAGCAGCTTTGCGACGCGATCCGTCCAGAGTCAGAATTGCCACGCCTGCTCGCCGGACCCTCGATCGGCGTCCCGCGCTTCGTCTGGGTGACGCCCAATCTCTGTCACGACGGTCACGACTGTCCTGCTGCCACTGCCGCGGCATGGCTCGATGTTTTCGTGAACATGGTCACGAAGAGCGCCGCGTGGCGAGACCACGGTGTCCTCTTCGTGACCTGGGACGAGTCCGCGAGCTCCGACGCGGCGGTCGTAGCGCCGAACCGAATCGTCTCCTGCTGCGGCGGCGGGCAGATCGCGACGTTCGTCATCGCGCCGAACGTTCGCCGCGGCCTTCGAGTCGGAACCGCCTACACCCATTACTCGCTGCTCGCGACGATCGAAGACGCGTTCGGGCTCCCGTTGCTCGAGAACGCACGGCGCGCGACGCCCCTGTTCGCGTTCTTTGAGCGTTCGACGTCCTAATACAGGCGCTCGCGGTGGTGACGCGCCATCCGCGTTCCCGCCATACCCCCTCGGTACGATCGGCCGGACAGGGGCGTGGTGCCGAGAACAGGCACGCGAACCCAATGGGCTACGCGCCGGGAGGCGCTGGGAGGATGACGATGCAACAACCCCGGGCGTCGCAGATCGCCGAGCCGACCCCGATTTTCGGTGCGTACCGCCGCGGGTACGATCCCGAGCAGGTCGATCGCTATGTGGCGGACCAGCAGCGCCGACTCGATGAGGCGCAACTACGGGCCTCCGAGGCCGAGCGGAAGCTCGCTGCTGCAGTCGGCCAGCTGCGCGAGCTGCATCGACGGGTCGGCGTCCTCGAGCAGAATCAGCAGCGTCCGAGCCAGGCCATTCGGCTCGACGGTGTCGGCGACCACATTCAGCGCATTTTCGAGGAAGCCCGTGATGGCGCCGAGGCAATGCGACAGGGCGCCGAAGCTGAGCTCGCAGACCTGCGCCAAAAGACGATCGCCGAAGCCCGTTCAATCGTCGCCGGCGCTCGGAAGAAAGCGGAAGAGATCGATCTCGAGACGGGACGTCGCCGACGCGAAGAGCTCGAGCGTCTCGACGTAGATCGGTCGCACGCCGCTACCCAGCTCACCTACCTTCACGAGCAACGAAAAAACGCCGTCTCGGAACTTCTCAGGATCCGTGAGGTCATCGACTCGACGATTGCCGAAGTGTCCGCCGATCTCCGTCCGCGCGGGTCCTCCCAGCAGACTCCCGCGCCGGACGCGGAGAAGTCCGCTCCGAAGATGGGTCCCGATCCCGGACGACTACCGATCCGCGATACCGATGACGATCCAGACCTATTCACTGCGCAAGAACTTGACGGAATCGACTCGCTGCTCGACTCAATCACGTTGGACGCAGGCGATCAACATGGCATCGAGACGGCTCGACTGGTGCGCGCGCATCGAGAGAGGATTTCCGTCTCGTCACATGCCGGTGCGCCGCGCAGCAGAGCGCAAACAGAGTCAGCTCCCTCTGGTGCGGTCAGCGTCTTCGATTACGAAGACCAATAAGGGCCAATCTCCGCCGCCAATTCTCTGCGCGTCGCGCAGCACTCGGACATGGCGCCTCGCGGACGAGGGATTTAGCGCGACTGAAATAAGTTGCACACTGTCACTACGCGTTCGGGCCGCTAGCTCATCGGGCAGAGCAGGGGACTTTTAATCCCAAGGTGCCGGGATCGAGACCCGGGCGGCCCACAAGAAGTACCTGCTAGACGCGATGATTCGCGCGAATTGCGCTCAAGTCTGAGCCAGGCTCGCTACTGAACCGCTACTGAACCGCGGCGACGCTTGAGAGTCGGACGCAGGAGACCAATTCCCCCGAGTAGAGACGCCTACGCGGACAACACCTCATCGAACAGACGATTTGAACCGGATTAGGCAGGGGACGCGCCAATTGGTTGCCGTCTTTCATCCCGAAAGGCGTGACGCGCCGACCTGACGCTGACGGGGCCGGTTGGAGAACCGAACGGCGCGACAGCCCGGTACCAAACCGTGGCAGGCACTTTCGGGCGAGTCCTTGGCGCACGCTATGGCGCGCGTTCGGGGCCACCCGTACAGATGCCTGCCGATTCGGTGCTCGGTCATGACGCCTCTGACGTTCGGCCCGCCTGTCGTTCTGGCGCGCAACCGTTCCGGCAGGAACGGACGTAGGTCCGAGGATCAGTTTGGGCAGGTCGCAATCCCCGTGCCGCTCCCCATGCCAGCCGCCTAATCCGTCGGCGTCCCGCCACTCGCCTCGTGGGAGTGCGATGGTCACAGCGACCGGCGCCAACCGCGCTCAGATGATGGACAGCTCTGGGTCTCTCGCCTCGGCGAGCAGGTACGCGACGACGTCGGCTGCCGTCCAACTACTCTTCGTGCCCAAAACGCCGACCAGACGAGCGAGGTCATCGCCGCTCGTCACGATCGGCGGTTCGGACCCCGAATCGCGCAGCTGCGCCAGTCCGACGGTCGCCAGGAGCGCGCTGCACAGACACTTCCGCCCGACGGTGTCGTCGCGACTGCCGCCCTTGCGCACGTAGGCGCCGACCGGCTCGCTCGGGCATCGGTAGCCGATGCCGCCGTCGGCACGCACGTACGGTGAGCGCAGCAATCCGACGTCGCATCGCCGCTCGCGCCCCATGTAGACGTCAGACTCGGAGAGCGTGCCGTTGAGCTGGACGACCTTGAACGGATAACCGCTCGGCGAGACACGAGGATCGGTCAGGACTAGAGCCGTGCCGGAGCGCGCCGCTGCGACGAGCCGGGCCTTCAGCTCGGGGGCAAGGCCAGACTCCGCACAAAGGGCGAAGGCCGTGCCGACCTGGATCCCGGCGGCTCCAGCGGCGCGCGCCTTGACGAGGTTCGCCGGAGAGGCAACGCTCCCGGCGATCCAGAACGGCAGTCCGAGCGCGGCGATCTGTTCGAGATCGACCTCGTCTCGCGGCCCGTAGACGGGCTGGCCGCGCTCGTCAAAAACGGCGGCACCGCGCGGCGGGGCATTGTGGCCGCCGGCGCAGTGGTATTCGACGACGAAGCCATCGGGGCGCGTCACGGGGTTCTTTGCGAGGAACGAGGCGAGGGTGTTGGACGAGACGATGGCGAGGAAGCGCGGTCGGACGAGTCGGGCGGGGCGACCGACGAACTGCGCCGGGTCGAAACGCACGGCGTGACCGTCCTCGGGTCCCGCGCCCGTCACTGTGACGCGGTAGGCGACCGGCTCGCCGCGGGCCAGATCGTTGAGGAGGCGGGGCACGTCTGAAGGAATCCCCGCCCCCATGAGCACGTAGTCGACGCCGGCGAGCAAGGCGCCGTAGAGGGCGTCGGGCGTCGGTATCTGGACCTTTTCCAGGTAGTTGACGCCGATCGGGCCGTTGTGGCCCGACTTGGCAAGTTGCACCTCGGCGAAGTTGGCGAGGACAGTCAGCTCGCGCAGCGCCCGTGGGGACTCGAGACGGAACATCGGCACAGCCCGGTACGCCTCGCCAGGCAGGCGCCCCCCGGCGACGAACCAACGGTCGAGCACCCGCTTGACCAGAGAGGGCTCAGGAAAGGCAGCGTAAGCCCGCCGCAAGTGGCCGCACGGGTCGCCGTCGCCGAGCCGTCGCGCGTGGACCGTCTCCAAGGCGGTACCCGACACGACACCGAGCTGGCCGAGAATCGCCACAGCGCGGGCGAGCGGCCATCCCGATACCGCCACTCCCATCCCACCCTGGATTACCGGCGGCAGGTCCGACGCGAGTCGCTCGTGTCGAACCGTCACCGACAGCAAGCTACAACCTGCGTTCGAGTCGCCCGGAGAGTGCCGGAACAGTGTGAATACGTAATGTCAAAGGCCTATTTGATCCGGGTTTGGCGGTTCTTTGGACATGAGCGGGATAAGGGATGCGCGTCGGAAGGTTCAGACGTCGAGACGTGGACTTTCCCCGAAGATGTCACACTCGTGGCCGACATGGGCGAATGCTCGGATGCACCCGGGATCCTCTCCAAGCGGGTCTCCGGTGGCCGCGAAAGCCCGGGCGCGCGATCCACCACAGAGATCTGCGTACTCACATGTGCCGCACCTTCCGCCGAAGCTGGCATCCCGGATCGAATGCAATAGCGGATGGTCTCGATAGATGTCCACGATGTTTTGTTCGCGGACACTGCCGAGTCGGAGAGGTAGAAATCCCGACGGAAAGACGTCGCCGTTGTTAGCGACGAAGATGACGCCCTTGCCATCGCGAGTTGCAGCACTCGGGGCACGTACCGGAGCGGTGGGTGATCCCAATTGCGCATGGAGGCGGTCGCGGAGATGTGAGTACAAAGGCCCGAGGGCGAATGCGTGCTTGGGAGGTACGTCACCAATGCGACGGCGATCGACGACGACTCTCCGGAAGAAGGGCGCTTCGACGGTGCGAACGGTGAATCCGTAGCGCGATGCGTCAACGAGGAAGTGACAGATGTCTTCGTTTTCTCGCGCGCTCGCTGGCTCGACACGAGTACCGCGTCCGGTCGCGATCAAGAAGAACACTTCCCACACATTCACACCGGATCTGTGCATCAGCGAGGCAATGTCGGCAAGCTCTCCCACATTGCGCCGCATCACCGTTGTGTTGACCTGAACGGTGTACCCGTGCACCTTCAAGTTGTTGATCGCGTGCAAGGTGGCATCGAAGTGGCCGTTGATACCGCGCACCGCCTCGTGAGCATCCGGTGTCGCACCGTCCAGACTCAGCGATGCGGTATTGACGTCATGAGCTCGTAACTGGCGCAAGGTCGTCGACGTCAGTTTGGGCGTGACCGATGGGGCGATGGCAACCGGAACGTCCATCTGTTTTGCATGGGCTGCTAGAGCGACGAGGTCTTTGCGCATCAGGCAGTCGCCGCCAGTGAGGATCATGATCGGACGCGGCCTGCTGATCGCCGCGAGATCGTCGATGAGGGCAAATCCCTCGGCGGTCGAGAGATCATCTCGACCCGGATCGCGCTGGGCGTTTGCCCGACAGTGGCGGCAGGTGAGCAAGCAGGCCTTGGTCGTCTCCCAGAACACCAAAAGCGGGCGGTCGTCGAATGAACGGTTCGAACCACGACCTTCGGCAGATCCAGCGTCGTTCACGACGAGGTGCGGTATCACTTAAACAAGGCTAACTGTGCGGACTGTACGCGTACCGAGTGGAGTCAGACCTCCGCGCGCACCAGTGCCCTATGACTTTCATAAAGAGTCCAAACCTCAAGACACTTGGATCCGCCGACGCCTCGCTGGTCGAAGCTGATGCTTCGGAACTGAGGGGCCATCGGGGCCGTCGAGGCGAGCATGTAGTCCGGAACGCCGGGCCCGCCGTGCAGGAGGAGGAGTGGCTCGCCAGAGTCACTGCTCTGTCGGACCGAGATCGCCGCACCAGGCGAATCGACGTTGAAACTGTCCACGTGACCACTATCGGAGGAGGCGACTCTCCACGACAAGGGCCATCTGGCCGACAACTGCGCCCTGTTTCGGATCGCCGGGCAGGTGGCACTACCTACATACGGCCGCCATGTGACCCCGATCGGCACTCTCGCTACCTTCGCGTGCGCGTTCCGGGGCACCTTCGGTGGCACGCGCTTCGGCAACAGCACGCTCTTCCCGCACAGCTCGTACCAGTGCTGCGCGCGGCTCGTCACTTTCGATGACATGGAACATGGGCGGGGGTTCCGTCGAGGCGGTGGCGGGGACAGAGGCGACTCGGTTTCGCGCGTGCGCAATAGCGATCAGAATCAGCACGCCCAATCCGGCAGCGATGAGAAGAGTGGACAACACCACCGCCAATTTGGCCCCCTCCTTCGTCTGCCACTAAAAGCATGTGGGCGTTCCATGGCACTTGGCTAAGAGTCGAAAGACTCATCTGCGGCTTCTCCAGAGCGACGCGCCTTTCCCAATAGGACCGGTCGAGTCAGCCAGAAGACCGAGACCGCCGTCCCGATCGGTGCTGTGCGGCTACCCCTACTGGAAGCGCTTGGCCGTGACAGCCGTCATCCGGACGATCCCGCAGTGCAGGTGCCCGTTCGAGCTGCCGTAGGGCGCGATCTGGGCTTGGGACCCGTGCAGCGTGATCGTTCGCGTGGTCTGAGGCACGGTGAACCTCAGGGCTGCCGACGTCGGACAGATCGAGTTCGCGTAGCCGGTCTGGTTGTGGTACACGACACCGAAGTAGGCGGTCTCACCCGGCGCGAGGACGACCGTCTCCTCCTTGATGCTGAATGCCCCCGGAGCCTTCTCGTCAGTAGTCGATAGGTACCCTCAGGCGGCTAGCTGCCAACTTTTTGGACACGCCGCAGGGAGATCCGGGGACGCTCACAGGGTCGTGATGACGTCGGCGCATCTCGACGATTCGCCGTTCGGTTCGTGCCGGGGTCTTGCTTGGACAGTTCCGAGGTCGACTCGACCGATCCTCGAGGCCGATCGATCCCAGCTCGCGATAGCGCCGCCACCACTTGTGGGCGGTCTGGCGCGAGACATTCATCGACTCCGCAGCTGAGGCGATCGTCCAGCCATCTTCAATGCGCTGGCATAGGCGAAGTCGACCTTGTGGAGTCAACGGAGCATTACGGTGCATTTCGAGTCTCCTTGGCGGTGTGGGTGTGAACAGCTCCACATTGCCTCGGGGACTCACTTCATTTGAGAATCAACCGCGTCAACAAGGTCTATGGGTAGAACACCTAATGCTCGTCGAGAAAGGTCCTCGCGACCGAGCCCGACCGCCGGCTCCTCGACACGTCGTTCGCTGTCTTCCTCGACGATCGGAGGAAGACAATGCCTGGACTGCAATCGACAACCGCATTCCTTGAATCACTTGGAAGGGAGGATCGGCGGCTGACCACTCATGAGCTGATTAGAACGTCACATCGGGCACCTCGGGGCGGGTCCACGACGAGTAAGTCGGCGTGAAATGCAAGGTGAAGCGCGGGTGGCGAAGAAGCCAACGATGGATCTCCGGCGTCTTGTGTGTCGCGTAGTTGTCGACGATGACGTGCACGTCGAGATGGTCAGGCACCGAGCGGTTTATAGGTTCAAGAACGTTTTGAACTCGCCGGCTCGATGTCGGTCGGTGAGATCGGCAATGACCTTGCCCGACGCGATGTCCAATGCCGCGTAGAGATTCGTTGTGCCGTGCCGCACGTAGTCGTGGGTCTGTCGCTCGGGAATACCCGGGCGCAACGGGAGCGCTGGTTGGGTGCCGTCGAGCGCTTGGATCTGCGATTTCTCATCGACGCACAGCACGAGCGCGGCTTCGGACGGATTGAGGTAGACGAAATTGGCGTGCATTATGTGACGCTCATGAACGCGCGTATCGCCGATTCGGGCGCGTCGCGGACGGCTCGAGGTTTGCTGGCGCCGGAACCAGAACATCCTGCTATGGGCGGAACGGGACGCGGCCTGTGGCCAGACTGGCCGGTCGGAACGGGCAGGGCAGGGCACCACACGGTGCGGCATTCGCAAAGCCCTGGGCACTATTCGGGTACTTCGGCCCTGGGGCGGCCTTCGAAAGATCGACCATCATGTGAGATGGCTTTATTTGTCGTGCTGTTCGTGGCGTTGGTAGCACTTGCGATCGTGTTCGCGCCGCTGATGCTTCCTGGCGCTTTGTTCGTCGCTGTGATCTTTGGCCTCGTGGTGCTCGTCCTACACGTTCATCGGCACCACGTGCTCCGCTCGCATCACGACGAAGAGCCCGCCGCTCTCGACCGAGAAGAAACCCGTCTGACTAGCGCGCCCGAGGAGATGTGGGCCAAGCTCGGCGATATCGATGCCCCCACATTCGGCTCGCCGATGATTGGCGAGGCAACTGAGTCGACGATCGGCCTCGACCTCGTGCGAGCGCTGCACAATGCCGTGCGGCCGTCGGTTGTGGCGCACGATGCCGTGCTGGAAGCGGGCGTATGCCCCATCCTTAGTGGGTTGTCCGGCGGGTCGGCGCTTGCGGACAGGGTGCGGTGCGGATCTGACAAGCGAGCCGAGCTACTTGAGCGCTTCGAGGCGGTGAGCCGCCACTTCGCCCCCCACAACGTCTACCCGGTCGCCGGGGCGGAGGTCGAGCGCGTCCTCGACGGGTTGCACCTAAGTCTCAGAGAGCACGCCGATGAAGAGACATCCGCCGTTTGCGATCTCTGCCCACGAGTGCTCGACAGCGTCAGTGATTGGGACGACTCGCACTTTGGTTGGCCAGACCACGGCCGAAGGGTTCATTCTCCGCGCACCGAGCTCGTCAACGTGCTGAAGCGTGAAGCGGACGCCTCCCCGTCTTCGGCCCGTCGAGTGCTCGAAGCCTGGGACGATTCGATCGACGCGATTGCCGCCGAACTCAAGTCCGCGCCGACGGATGTCGAGCGCGGCGGGGCAGCACACCGGCTGATGGCTGCCATTGCCATCCATGACTCCGTCGAGAGCGGCATCCTCTGTCCGATTCTGAAGCGCGCACCCCGAGGGGAATCCCTCGCCGCTCGACTGCACGAAGGTTTCGTGTACCACGCTCTGCTTCAACGGTTCTGGAACGAGCTCACAACGGGTGGCGTTGGGGCAGACGACGTATATAAGGAGCATCGAAAGGAGGCAGAGGACGTCCTCACCGCACTCGTCGAGAGCTTCCGAGCCCATCGGCGCGACGACATGGCTGAGATTGCCGTGTTCCTCGAGAACTTGCCGGCCGCCAGCTACCGCACGGTACGGTCGCCGCTCGACGACGTCATGTGGCCCTGGCATAGCGAGGGCCCGGCCCTGCTCGCCATCCGGATGGCGCTCTGGGCGGAGTCCGCCCCGACCCGCGCCCACGCCCTCAGCGTGAAACACCCTTCGAGCCGGACTCTAAGGAGCCTCTCCCACTTTGCAGACCACTTCCTCGATTCCTGGGGCGAAACTTGGCTCGAACAACAGTTCATCTTGCCGAGACGCCACCCCCGCCCGTTCACGCGAGCAGCGGGCGCCCCATAATGCGCGTCGGAGTCGCTACTTCTGAGTGACACTGATTCAGCATGGAACGGCCGGCTCCCCGGCATCCGCTTCTTCGTGGATCATTCGCTTTGAGCGGCGAATGGAGCCGATAAACGGCCTGTCAAATCCCCGCACGAGGTCCACTTTCACTGACGTCTGACTGGTGAGGCACCCGAAGTCTGGCCGCCATAATCGTGAGTTTGCACCAACCAATGCGTGGCACCTCCCGCCCGCGAAACTGTTGAGTTGCTGTGGTGTTCGCGTCCATCTGCAGAATTGGAAGCTCCATGTCCACAGATCTTCCTCATCACCCCCAACCGGCGAATGGCAGCGCTGATCGCGCTCAGGTGATCGGTCTCGGTCTCATCGGCAGCTCCGTTGGCCTTGCGCTCCGAGCGTCCGGTTGGCACGTGAGTGGAATCGACGCGGACGCGGCGCGCATGTCCCGGGCCCTTGAGCTCGGCGTCATTGACGAGGTCGCGAACGACACGTCCGCAACGCTCGCCTTTGTCGCGACGCCGGTGGCGTCCATCGGAAAGGTGGCCACGGCGCTGTTGCGCGAGCGCGAAGGTGACTCGAGCTTCGTCGTGACCGACGTCGGTGGCGTGAAGAGCGAGGTAGTCGACGCGGTCGAAGACCCCCGCTTCGTCGGTGGCCACCCGATGGCGGGATCGGAACAGGAAGGCCCGGACGGGGCGGACCGGGACATGTTCCTCGGGGCCACGTGGGTGCTAACCCCGACGGAGGCGACGGACAACGACGCGTACGAGCGCGTCCGGGAAGTGGTGACGTCCTTTGGAGCCGACGTCGTAGAGCTCGCGCCGGCGCGCCACGACTCCGTCGTCGCGATCGTCTCGCACCTTCCGCGCCTCATCGCTGCCAATCTGATGGTGCTCGCGGCCGACGCCTCCGAAGACAACGCGGTGGTGCTCCGCATTGCTGCGGGCGGCTTTCGGGACATGACCCGCATCGCGGCTGGCAACCCGGCGATCTGGCCGGACATCTTCCGAGACAATGCGGCTGCAGTCATCGAAGCGCTCGACGACTTGCTTGTGCGTCTCGACGAGGCCCGCAGAATTCTCGTCGACCAGGACCGTGGCGCGCTCGTGACGTTGCTCGATCACGCTCGCGCGGCGCGCCGCAATCTCCCGCCGCGCATTCCGCGACCCGAGTCCGTTGTCGAGTGCCGAGTTCCGGTTCTGGACCGTCCCGGAGCGCTCGCCGAAGTCACAACCCTCCTCGCCGAGCGCGGTGTGAACATCTACGACCTCGAGGTCGCGCACTCGGCCGAGGGCGAACGGGGCGTGCTCGTGCTCGCGATCGACGCTGAGGCCGTTGATGTCGTGCGCGCCGCGCTCGTGGGTCGCGGCTACCGCGTAGCCGTCTCGTTAGCTCGGAGCCCTGGCGAACCGTCCCCCACCACCAGCGGCTGAGTCGGCGATCCGAACTCGGCCTCCAATACACGCGCTCCGATCCAGACTGACCCTAAATATTCAGAGGAGGCGCCGTTCCGAACTATCCCTGCCGGTTGGGTTCACGCGTCCTTTCGCAACCGAGTCATGACATCCGTGACGGCTTGCTGCTCGCTGACGAAGTGAATCGCCGACCAGCCTTCCGATTGTGCCGCATCGACGTTTTCCTTCACGTCGTCCACAAAGAGCACTTCGTGCGGCAAGACATCGAGCATTCGAGAGGTGTCACTCACCGCTGGGAACGGGCGGGCCGGTCTGACTGCGTGAATCCTCGTTAAGCGCGGCTCGCGCCAAGGGTCGGGACCTGTGGCCCTTTCGGGCACGTGACGACGCACCAGATGATCAAGCGGAGGGAAGTCCGCCGAACTAACAGTGCCGGCGCTTCGCGAGGTGGTGTGGCCATGGGATCGGACAAGACGACCGCGCGGCTGGCCGGGGCACTGTTCATCACAGCAACCGTTGTCAGCTTGTTGAGCACGGTTCTTCTGAATCCTGTGCTGAACAGTTCGGACTACCTTCTGAAGACCTTCTCGAATCAAGACCGCATCTTGGCCGGAGCGTTCTTTCTATTGCTTTCCGGCTTTGCAAGCGCTGGTATCGCCATTTCCTTATACCCAGTCCTGAGAAGACACAGCAAGGGTCTCTCGCTCGGATCGGTCAGCTTCCGCACGATTGAGGGAGCGCTCTATGTCGTCGCTGCCATCGACGCCCTGTTGCTCTTGACGCTGAGCCAACAATTCGTTCGGGCTGGCTCGCCACATTCTTCGTACTTTCAGAACTCTGGCGGGATACTCCGCGCCCTCCGTGATCAGGCGGGTCTCGCGGGAGTACTGGCGTTCTGCGCGGGCGCGCTCATGTATTACTTCGTCTTCTGGCAATCCCAGCTCATCCCGCGATGGTTGTCAGCTTGGGGAATCGGCGGGATCGCCTTGGGGCTCATCGCCGGGCTGTTGGCGTTCTTCCGTGTCACCGGGTACATGTCGGCGCCCCAGGTCGTTATGAGCGTTCCAATCGGCGTGCAGGAGATGGTCCTCGCGGTCTGGCTGCTCGCAAGAGGGTTCCAATCGCCAGCGGTCAGCTTCGCCGAGACCCGCGAAATTAAGCGTGCTTCAATCGAGCGAAGGGCGAGATCGGCATCGGGGATAGAGCAAAGCGTCCACGTGACAAGCACATGATCGATGCTGCTCGAGTGGATGGGCAAGCTCTGTCCATCGGTGCCGACGTACACGACGTGCGCGGTGCTGGCGGCGACACGTTTTGTCGCGAGCTCGCGGCCGACCGTCGCCGGGTCGACAGCTTGGGCACGACTCTCCGCGTCGGGATAGTGGGGAACGTTGAGACCCGAGCCGAAGCCAACCTCCAGTACCTCGCCGGCAAGACCAGCTGCTACGCGTTCGCGAATCCGAGCGAAGTCGCGACCACGAAGCGCGACGTCGTTTAGCCGGGGAAGGACTCGGTCTTGGTAGAGACTCACCGCTTCTGGTGACGGGGGAACCACACTCTCCCGGCTGAGCCAGTGCCAGTTCGGGACGCATACGTTGCCGAGCGGCGCACACGGTTCACTCTCACGTGGTCAGCGCCTTGGAGAGCCAAGTGGTGACGATGGTGAATACCTCAGGTAGACGGGAGGCGGCGCAGTGTCCCGTGCCCGGAAGTAGGTGTACCTCTGTGTCTGGACGCCCGTCGAACACTCGGGTGTCGGCTTGGGGGACATGGACGTCGTCGGCTCCGTTAATGACCAGCATGGGGGCGTTGTCTGGCCGGTCGAGCAGCGGGCGGCGCACGAACGGTTGGGCGGCGGCGAGCATTTCCGGCTCTTGGGGCGGGTTGGCGAACCCGAAGGCGTTGCCCGCGATGTCGGCCATGCCGAACATCAGGCTGCGGAAGTTGGCCGGGGTAAAGGCGGCGTCGACCGGGCCGCCAAGGTCCACGGCAGCGTCGACCAGGCCGGTCAGGCCGGACATGGCTGAGAAGTTCCCGCCGAAGGACAACCCAAAATGCGCAACCTTGCCGTTGCCGATCCGGCGAGCGGTGCTGATCAGGCCGCGGATGACCACGTCGGCGCCGCCGTCGAGGGGTCCTTCAGTCTCTCCGGTGCCGGGAAGGTCGAAGGCCATCACAGTGAGCCTCGGCACGGCGGCGGCCAGGCCGGCCGCAAGCAGGTGAAGGTCCATTTTCCAGGTGTCGATCCCGCCGCTGAACAGCATCACGGCGGTGTCGGAGACCTCGCCAGCGGGCCATAGCAAATGGACTGGTACCTGCACCGTTGCGTCCCGGCCGGCCAGTTCAAGGATCTGGCGCTGGAAGCACACCGCGAAACCTGAGGAGGCCTTCTCGTACTCCTCGCGCTGGCGTCGCTGGGCACGCCGGCGGGCTTCGGTCGCCAAGACGGGGAACTTCGCTAGCCCGTAGGCGACCGACGCCAGATAGTGCTGGCCTTGTCGGGCGTAAGCGTCAGCTAGTTCGGCCAGCTCGTACGTCCATCCACCGGGCTCGTCAGCCCACATCGCCTTGATGCCTTCCCGCGCCCGCTCGAGGTCCGCAGCAGGGATACCGAGGTTGACGAACTGAGGGAAGCGCTCGGACATCAGCGCGTCGGTGTCGACTGGGAACTCGTAGCTCATGGCTCTGGGTTGCTCCGAGACCAGAAGAACGGTGACGAGGTGATCTCTTCCACGCTGGACGGGTCCCACCGGAGACGGCTCAACCCGCGTCTCGCCCGAAGACTTCGGTGCGCCATAGCAGTATCAAGCCAGGCCCGTCACGACCGCATTGTGACCGATCCTGATCCCGGAAGGCGAGCAGATCGTCGGTTCGGGACAGCAAGGAGCGACAGTCCCATAAGTTGCGCGGCGAGATCTCCATCCGCACTGCCCCGAACCCGATACGCGCGAGCTCGATCGAGTAACGAGATTGGTCCCAGGCGAAGCTGCTACTGAAACGTGGTCCACGGAGTGGATTTAGTTGACACGGTAGGCAGAGCGCCCGACATGAGCTGGACATGCAGACGAAGTTGTCCTGAACAGACACTCTGAGCTGGACTTTTAATCCAAGGTGCCGGGATCGAGACCTAATGAAACTCAGAGACCGCATCATCACGCGCCGCGAAGGCAGCGGATCGGCCGGCCCGGAGGGGCCGGCCGATCCTTGCCACCCGGCTTTTCCTACTTGGACGCGTAGGCGAGGTACTCCGGGTTGTACAGCCCGAAGGCGTTCTGGAACGAAGAGACACCTTGCAGATCCTTCGCCGCTTCGGTGAGCGCGTAGTCCACGTCCGGCTGGTAGACGACGGGAAGGATCTTCGCCGCGTAGTTCTCGTAGTTCTGAATCGAAGTGTTCCCGTAGTCGGTGCCGTTGATCAGACTAATCAGCTTCGAATTGGTGAACCCCCCGGCGTTCGACCCCGCCGTCGGCAGGAAGATCTCCTCACCGGTCGGGATGTAGTCCGGGTAGTACACCCAGCCGCCGCTCCAATTAGCAATCTCCCAGGTACACGACGGGCCCGAGCACGGCGGGAACGCAGTGCCGAGAACGGTGTCGAAGGTCTCACCGGTCGACGTGACGTTGATCCCGATCGATTTCAGCGCCGAGGTGAACGCTGCGACCTGCGCTTCAAACGCGGTGATCCCGGTGGCGTAGATCTGGGTGAAGTTGAGCGGAGTGCCGGCGGGAACGCCGCACTTTGACGCGTCAATACAGGTGTCCGTCCCATTCGGGACGACCTTCCAGCCGTTCTCGCTAAGCAGCGCCGCCGCCTTCGTCGGGTTGTACGAGTACGGGTTGTTCTGCTCGGTGGCATCCGAGTACGGATTCTTCGGAAGCAGCGGTACCGGGCCGTAACTTGGGACGCCGTAGCCGTGGTACAGCTTCTTCAAATACAACGGCTGGTCCATCATGTATTGGATGGCCTGGCGGAAGTACAGCTGCTGGAAGATCTTGCCCGCGTAGCCGCCGTCACCGACCGAGTTCTCGTTCAATGGGAAGTAGTCAAACGAGAACAGAACCCACGGGATGAGGTTGAAACTGCCCGCGATCCGTGTCGGGTTCGGCCCCGGCACGGTGGCGCTCTTCGCATTGACCGTGGTGTCCGAATAGGGGATGTACCCGATCGTCAGCTTGTTTCCGACGAGCGCGTTGTACTCCGCGGAGTCCGAGGTGAACGGCAGCTCTTCGAACTCGGCGATCTTCGCCTTCACCGGGCCCGAGTACTTTGGGTTCGGCTTCAGAGCGACGTAACCCGTCGAGTTGAAAGCCGTCAAGTGGAACGGACCGTCGACTACCTGCCAGAGCGGGTTCGTCGCGTACGTGGCGTAGGAGTTGTTCGCCTTCTTCGGGTTGAGCGGGTCGTAGCCGGCCTGGCTTTCCAAGAAGTTGAAGACCGCCACACAGTTTCTCGCGACGGCGTTCGCAGGCTCCGCGACGCCCTTGACGGTCTTCACGGCGACCGAGGCGAAAGAGGCCGTCCCGCAGGACTGTGAGCCCGCCTTCTGACCGTGCGCCGTCACGTCCCACGCCATCGGCAGCGGCGTGACGATCGCCAGGTTGTTGTACGTGAACCACTGCGCATTCACGTGCTTGTTGAGCGTCATCACGACGGTGGTCGCGTTCGGCGTGCTGATCGACTTCACCATCGCCGGAATCGCACCCGGGAACCAGCCGCCGTAGCTCGTGTATTCGAGCTTCATGATGTTCAGCCAGAACACGACGTCCTGCGCATCGACCGACTCACCGTCGGACCACTTGTAGCCCGTCGTGTGGAACGTCACGGTGTTGCCGCTGTACACCGGGATCGTCGCGAGTGAGAGCGACGGAACGATGTTCACGTCCGTGTTCGAGCCCGGCCAGTACAACGGGCGCCACATCGTGTCGATCAGCGCGCCGTTCGTCGCCGAGAAGTACGCGGGCGGTGTATACGGGAAGATAAAGTTTGGGACGGCACTCGGTGCCTCCGCCCACTTCACGACTCCACCAACGATCGCGTGCGGCTTCCCGACGTGACTCTTCGAAGCCGAGGCAATGTTCGCGAGCCCCAGCGTGACCACCATCGCCACCGCGACAGAGCCCGCCCCCGCGCGCCAGAGCCATCGCTTGCGGGCGCCATTCGTTCGTGTTGTCACCTATTCCCCTCCTGTTCAGAGCCCGAAGAGCTCGTCTCTCAGGCACATCCCCTGTGTGACTGATCTCGCACAACGTTCAAACGGGTTGATTCCCATTCCTCCTTTTGAGGCCCTTCAACAATCAATCGGCCGAAGACCTGCACACTGCTTCGCTACCTTCAAGACGGCAGGCGTAACAACCAGAACACAGCCATCGTCCAGCGGGAGTGCCGAATCGCGGCGCTGGAGGGCGTAGACGACGCAGCGCTCCCGCTGGGCGATGGCTCGGCGAAGGGATGAATCCGTTCGTGAGAGCATCCGACAAACAAGGCAGATGACGCTTCGTCGCTGGTCCATAACTTCAACTTCGCTTTCGACGGACATCAGCGTTGGAGTGGCAACCGATCACCCGGGACAGATAGATCTGATATGTGAGAGCGAACGCTTTCATGTCGTCGAGACGGTTGGAGCAATCGGGTCCTGCTCACGGGAGACGAGAGCGCGCGTCCTCCTTCGGCGGGCATGAAAACGCTCGAGGGCTCCTGCATCGTCGCTCGAACGACGACCGGCCATCCCGAGGTAATCGTTACCGATCTCGCAAGGGCCGGCGGAGTTGTTTGGCGACTCTGATGAGGTCGTAGCCGCGCTTCGGTTCTCCGGCGAGGCTCCTCGGATTGCCTCTGACGTCATCGGCGGCCCGCAATCTTCTCGCTAGTACACTTTCCGTAAGTCACTTTACAGTATATTGACAACGGAAACCAAGCCGAAAACTGGACTCGCTGCTAGCTCTCCGTGACCGAGCGCGAATTGCATCCGAGATCGCGGCAGGCGGTCTCGATGTGAACGAAGAGAACTTTGCGCTCCTGTCCGCGTCGCTCCCTCATGCGATCGCCGTCACGGCGGTGCCGAGTCGTCAACCTCGGGCCTCATCCTCGCGAGCTGACGTTCGTCAGAACTGCTACATCAGGCGAGATGGCCGCCTCTTTGGGGCGCGTTCTTAGACGTGAACTAGAGGTAGGTCCCGGTGGACTTGGTGAGAGTCCCTGCCATGCTGCTCTGAAGAGATCCAGACCTCCAGAGAGAGTGAGTGTGAACCTTGATGTCGTAAATAACTGCAGTATTCGAAATGATGATGGGGGTAGGCGTCACGACAATGTCTCCCTGATGACTGGAGCCTTCAAGAAGACGGCTCGGACTCTGAGAGAACAAGGCAGCGAGGGCGACGACCGCGATAACGAGCGCGTGACTCGAATTCAGTACAACGGGATTCTGTCGGCGTGCTGAACGGATTCTCTCAACTGTGCCCGTTCGAACGAGGCTCGCCGCCTCAAGCAGCGTCGATGATTCACCGAGGTCGATCAACTCTTCGGCGAGGTCGCAAACTTGATCTCCGTACTTATGACGCCACCACTTCGGGTAACAGCGCAGCGCGAAGTGGATGGGGCGTCTCATCCGCTAGATCCGAGCGTGGTTGGCGTCACGCTTGATCCGGCTTCTGAACTTCGTGCTGTCGGCCCAACGCTTTGAGCCCTTGCCGCGATCAGCTCGAGTCCAGCGCCGTACCGGACTCGTACGAAACGCGGGTAAGCGCTGAGCACGATCGCGGCGGCACTTCTCATCGCCTCGCTCCGGCGATTCGTGCGAGTCCGACCTTCGCGACTCTCGCCGATTCGAAAAGTCGCCCCTGCAGGTATACAAGACCACGAGCGGTGATCTGGTAGGGGTAGCGTCGCCCTTCCGCGGGAAGGGCTCTGATGAAACCCGCCTCTTCGAGGTTTGCAAGCGAGCCATAAAGCGAGCCCGCTCTCAACGTCACGCCGGCGAAGTTCTCGATGTCCCTGACGAGCGCGTAGCCGTGCTTTGGGCCGCCGGCGAGGCTCGTGAGCACGAGGATGCTGCGATCAGAAGACCCGCGGATCCCCTCTGACGTCATCGGACCCCCCGACGATTGTCTTAAGCCACTCTTCAGTATACGTGACAGCTGAGTAGAGCCCAATTGGTGGGACGAACGTCGAGGAGACTCGCCAGAACGGTTGCGCGATCACGACGTCGGTGACTGCCGTGCCTTCAATCTCGTGACCGACCCAACGGTCGAACGGAGTGTGAGTGAGTACTTAAACGGGCATCCGAGCGCGGATGTCCGCCCGACCCTCGGTGATATCGACCGGCCGGCCGGTGGCGACCTCTCCACAGTCTGCGAGCTGGCGCTACTGACGTTGCGACTGAAATCGAGTGACTGCAGCAGAATCTCGCGTACGGGGGGACGCCGAGCTGGACTTGAACTGCCAACGCAGGATCTAGCGGACGGATAGGACGCTTCGGACCCGTCTTTTGCGGCCAAGGCGCCGGGATCGAGACCCGGGCGGCCTACCAGTTATCAGAGACTTTCTGCCGTCGTCACACCCCACTGATATCCCTCCACCCAACTGAAAACCCAACTTCGTGGACGGCAGCGCAAATGCCTGACGGCGCCCGCTTGGTCCGGGGCAGCGACGCTTCGGGCTTTGAGTCCTCAGACCGTCGAGCAGATGTTCCCGCCACCGGGCGCTCTGTACGTTTCGTAGGCACGAGTACCGAGGCTGTAGCCGGGGGTGCCAGGCGCCGGAGTCACGTCCACGACACCGTTCTTTCCGATACTGATCGTGTAGTACGACGTGTTGCCGAGCACACTTTTCAGATACGGCTCCACGGAGGGTAGGCGTGTGAGCACCGCGACAGACCTCGGCGGTGCTCCGGAATTCCCGGCCGTGTACGACTTGACGACACTTGCGACTGCCGATGCGCCCGCGTTGCAGGCGGCCTTCACAGCCCGCGGATTGATCACGACGCGCTTGGACGGTTTGATCACGACGCGCTTCGACGGTACCCGAACTTGGCCCGTAGCCGCGCCAGCGACTCCGTAGGAGGCGATACCCAACGCGAGTACGGCACAAACGACGCTCATAAGTCTGCGAATTGTTGTCACCCGTTCCATTTAGTCGACGACACCTGAAGCACCCGGCGACGGCGAGGTCCCAACCCTGCTGAGTTGAGAGCGAGTTCGTCTGTGTTATCCACTCTCAACCTCTTCCCATCCGGACTCCGTCACTAACGGCATGACTTTTCCGCATCTTTAGAGGTGGAGGCACGATGGCACGCGCCGCGACAACAGCGAGCTGACGGAACGTCGATTTGCTAGGGAAATCGTGCCGCGTCTAGTTCGGACTCGGTTATGGCCCTCTCGATGGAACTTCTGTCGGCATCTCGACGATCGCGGGTGAAGCAGTGGGCGGTCGACCCCGCCTGGGAAGCGGCCCAGCCCTTTTCGGCATTCGTCCCACCTCGTCGAGGGCGTGGCGCAACAGCACTTCGATCTGGGCATTGAAACTGCGAAACTCATCAGCTGCCCACCTGGCGAGAGCATCATGGACTGCGGGATCGATCCGAATCAGTACTTGCTTGCGGTCATTCACGGATTACGAGTAGAGCGTCCCGGTGTTGACGACCGGTGATGCAGGTTGGTCGCCGCAAAGCACGACCATCAGATTGCTTACCATTGCCGCCTTGCGCTCCTCGTCGAGGTCGACAATGCCGCGTTCACTCAGTCGCGCTAGCGCCATCTCAACCATTCCGACGGCGCCATCAACGATACGAGAGCGGGCCGCAACGACAGCGCCGGCCTGTTGCCGGCGCAACATGGCCTGAGCTATTTCAGACGCGTACGCAAGATGGCTGATGCGCACCTCGATGATCTCCAGCCCAGCGATGGAGACACGCTGAGCCATCTCTTCGGCTAGCTCCCCGGCGACAACGTCCGTCGATCCACGAAGCGATGTTTCATTGTCGGCGGGGTCGTCATAGGGATGCGTGGTCGTAACATGACGCAACGCCGATTCAGCCTGCACGCGCACAAAATTGAGGTAGTCCTCAACGGCGTAGAGCGCGCGTGAAGTATCGGCAACCTGCCACACGACGATTGCGGCGATCTCGACGGGATTGCCGTCAGCGTCGTTGACTTTGAGGTGGTTCGTCTCAAAGTTCCTGACTCGAACGCTCACATTCCGTCGGTCACTGAAAGGCACGATCCAGGACAGACCGGTTTGACGCACGGTGCCGACGTAGCTGCCAAAAAACCGCACGACTCTGGTTTGGCCAGGCTGGACGATGACCAGCGAGGCCAAGATGACAACGGCCACCACGATGGGCACGACGGTGAAGTTTTTCGCCGAACTCTGGGCAATTAAGACTGCAGAGGTGACACAGCCGGCGACTATCAGGACACCAAACCAGCCGCTGATCCTCCACGCATGCCGCTCTCGAATCTCGACTCGGGAAGCGGGGCGGTCGAACGATGTCGCCTCAGCGCCGCTGTACGGCTCGACAGAGTGTCTCATGATTCCTCGCAAGAGTGGCTCTATTAATTGATATTAATACGATATCACTTAATAGAAGTAGCCGGCGATGTGTACCGCGTGGCCGCCGCTCAGCATTGGACCGAGCCAGGCGTGTGGCACGCGCTCTGAATCACGGGGTCGAGGGCCAGCACCTTCGTAGTAGTAGTAGTAGTAGTAGTAGTAGGAGCCTTTACGTTCACACGGGTGGGGCGCGAAGACCCTCCGCTCGCAGCAGAGTTGCCATTGGGAACACCGTCCACCCCCTCCCTTGCAGAGTCAACGCCGAAACAGAAAATCCCGTGGTCCCCGAGTGCGTGTTGGGAGACTGAACTCGTGGCCAAGACCGTTCGAGTCAGCAAGCGAGTGGAGTTCAACGTCGAAGAACCTGCGGAACTCGTCGGTTACATGAGCCTGATCGCCGATGCTCGAGACGGGTGGATCAACCTCATACCCGAGGTGCGTGATGAGGAGCGTTCGACGACACTCGGATTCATGGCGCTATTTGGAGGCGGAAACACCGGGGTGACGATGTGCACATGGAAGCCGGAACGTGCAGACCAAAGCGGTCGGCGCCAGGTGAGCCTCGGCATATCGCACGCGACCGGTCGTCGGTTCAGTGCGCTACTGCCTCCGATCGCGATCCCTGGGAACTGGGTCATCAAACAAGACCACCCGCAACGAGGGCTGGTGCTGTTTGTCCCCGACTCTGAACCCCACGAGCTCGTGCTCGATTGGGCACTACACGCCTTGCGCGTCCTCAGCCCTCCAGCCGGTATCGAGAAGTGGCGAGCGGAGATCTACCTGCCAGCGAATTCGTGATCACGATGCACGGCGCCCTTCGAGCACTCGGATGCGCTCGTCACCCGATCTCACGGACCCGGCGAGCCGCCGTTTCCTCGTGCGCTCGCCCACGCTTCACCGTCGTCGTCAGGATTAGGGGACTCTTCGGGGACACGCATGACAGTTCCGACAACGGAGTGATCGAGCACCCATCCGGCAACCCGGTACTCGTCCTCGGTCATCGGACGACCCTGCACGCGCGTGATCACTTCCTGTTCCGGACGCCGCTGGTTCTCGATCACCTGGAGCGCAATCGATTGCTGGTCTGCCACGGTGAGCGGAGGCTGCACCATTGCTCGCGGCCACAGGCGCCGGACGATCACTGAGTTCATCTCCGCCGAATACACGGTGATCTGCGCCCCGATCGATATCCACGCGATTAGCCCGAGCACGGTCCCGAACGTTCCGTACACCGCGTTGTCGTTCTTGAGGTAGTGGCCGACGACGTAGCCCCCGAACGCTTGTATCACTGTCCAAAGCACTCCGCCGACCGCTGCACCGACGATGAGGTTCCGAGTCCGGACCTGCTTCGGAGTCAGAACGCGGAACGCCGCGAGGAACACTCCAACGTTCTCGATCCCGGCGACTGCCTCCGCCGCGACGCCGAGTGCGACGTTGTGACGTCCGAAGGTTCCGAAGCTCGAGAGAAAGGTCGTCGTGATCAGTCCGACCGCGAGCACCAGCAAGAAGACGAGACTGCGCGCTATGCGGACCCGGTAACCCGGTCGCACCACGGCCGGGACGTTCCAAACCTGCTCCATGACATACAGACCGGTTCCTGCCAGCCCTGTGGCGCCATAGACGAGGCCGACGATCCCGATCACAAGTCCGAAAGCGGAGTTACGCCGCAGGACGTGAATGTTGTTGAGGAGGTCCTTCCCGACGATCGGAAACTCGACGAAGGTCGAGTGGAGCACCGCGCGCCGAGCCGACGGGTCGCCCGAAAGCACGATCGCAAGCACGGTGGCGAGCAGGAGCAACAGGGGAAAGACCGTCATGAACACCGCGAACGTGAGGCGGACCGTCAGTCCTCCCCCGTTGTCGTCGCCGTACTTCTTCATGACTCCGAAGAAAAACGCCGAAGCGCGGTGGCGCTGCTGAAATGCGTCGATCCGTCGAACACCGCGCTCGAGAACGTTCATGGTGCGATTCTCAGCTTGGTCGCCGACGAATCCTCGTCACCTCCTTTCGTTCGCCTCAGTTCACCAACGATCGAATGTGCTCAACGACCGCTGCGGCCCCGTCGAAGTCTCCTCGTCGCGCTCCCGGCCATTCGTCAACGGCATGCCAGGCAATGCTGTCCGGAGTTTCCGGCCAGCGAGGCAACAGATGAACATGGAGGTGATCAACACCGTGACCGATCGTCGCGAGATAGACCCGCGGAGCTCCGAGCGCCTTCAGGGCAGCCGAATACCGATGGATTTGGACGCCCACCTCGGCTGCTTCTGAAACGTTCAGCCCGGCGAAATCCGAAGCGTGTCGACGGGGAGTGACGAGCAAGCGACCAAGAAAGGCGGTCCCGGCAGGCGAAGGTGGCGCGTGAAAGACCCCGACCAACTTTTTGGACTCGAGGAGCGCACCCGGAACCGCCACGGCCCCGCGCAATTCGCGGCAAACGAGACAGGGCGCATCGGGTTCAGACAATGAAGGCGCACGCGTCATTCGGCGACGAACTCATTCGACGCACCTCACAGACCTCTCGCACGCCGCCTGATCGCCTCCGGGTTGCGCAGGATCAACGTTCGCCCTTCTACTTCGAGCCAGCCGAGTCCCCGCAATTGGCGAAACCCCTTCACGACCGCTTCGCGGGAGATCCCGGACCACGAGGCGAGCTCGCCTTGGTGGAACGGAGTTTCGATCTCGATCTCGTCGCCCCGCGCGGTGCCGTAGCGGCTAGCGAGTTCCGACAGGCTTGCGCAGAGTCGCGCGAGGGCGTCCATCGTGCCGAACTCGAGCTGCCGCAACGAAGTGCTCCGCAGTCGGCCGGCGACCAGGCGAAGCAACTCGGTCGCGATGCGTGGATGCTCTTCCAAAAGCGCCATGAACTCGTCGTGAGAAATGACGTCGATCTCGACCTCCTCGAGGGCACTTACCGTCGCGGATCGCGCGTTTCCGTCGACCGCGCCGAGCTCGCCGAGGAGTGCACCGGAGTCGTAGACCGCCAGAATCACCTCCCGTCCGCCACGCCTGACGCTGACCTTCACCCGACCCGAACGAACAATGAACACCTCGTCACCACTATCACCCTGGCGGAACAGCGCCGAGCCGCGCTCGAACTTCTTCCGATGACTGTGTTCGGCGAACGCCGCTTGCTCTTTGTTGGTGAGGCGGCGCAGAAAGTTGTGATCTTCAGCCGTGTTCGCTTCGGTCATTTCGCCTCAGGATCTGCTTGCGCAACGTTGGCAACGCACGCCGAACGGTCGTGCTTTATCGATGCAACGACCGATTGGTAGGCCTCGACGAAGGGGCCACGATACACGGGTGTTCGAATCTCGTTCATGAACTTCTGCAGCCGCGCGTTGCGGTGAAGATCACGCCCGCGTCGCGCTCGACCTTGATCAGCTGATACGCCGCTGCGGTACGGTCTTCTCGACTGATCCGAGCGAAGGTTTGGGCGTTTAAGACAAAGCGGCACAATGAAAAACGCCTCTGACTCCGTCAGGGGCGTTTTCCTCGCTCTTCGTTTGTCAAGTCCGACCGGAGCTGGATCCAAATCTTGGATCTTCCCCCGCCGGCGACACACCTCTGAGGCTTACGTTTCCTCTTCGGTCGCCGGCGGAGGGAATCTCCCTGGGTCCGATAGTGCCGACCAGCGCTCGTTTCTATCGATCCCTGAATGTCCTGCGCGAGTGCAGACGCGTGTGCCATCTGCTCGTTCTCCGCGGGGCCAATGCGGCAGTCGCGAATTCCGACAACGACTCCGACGCTGTCTCTGATGCGACTCCGCCGGTCACTTCGTTTGCGCTCTCATCGTCGATCGCTAAATCGCCGGTGAGTTCTTTTTCGTCACGCTCTTCGGCCATCGGGTTTACCTCCCGCCTCTGGGCACTTGTCTGGACCCGTTGAGCACATAGTAAGTGCGAGGGATGTCCTTGCGAAGCCCCCAACACTGAGTACGAGTACCACCCCTCGCTCTGACCTCGACATATTGCCCACAGCAAGTGTCGCACGTTCTGCGTACTGCGTTCGACAATGACAGATCAGTTCCCATCCGATGAAGAGAGTTGCTGGCTGTACAGATAGAAGTAGACGCCCCGACGTTCGAGAAGTTCGTCATGCGTCCCCTGCTCGACGAGTCGACCCCGCTCGAGCACGACGATCTGGTCGGCGTTGCGAATCGTGCTCAGTCGGTGCGCGACCACGAACGCCGTGCGCCCCTCGAGCAGCCTGTCGATGTTCCGCTTGACGATCGCTTCCGATTCGGCGTCGAGGGCGCTTGTCGCTTCGTCGAACAAAAGAACGGGCGGCTGGTGATACAGCGCACGGGCGATCGCGAGACGCTGCGCCTGCCCGCCAGAAAGAGGCAGGCCGCGATCTCCGACCGGGGTATCGAATCCGAGTGGAAGGCGTTCGACGAGCTCGGCGAGGTCGGCGATCTGGGCGGCGGCGTTTAAGGCATCGAAGTCGATGCGGTCCTCGCCGAGGGCGATGTTGTCCGCGATCGGAGCGGCAAACACGTATGGGTCCTGCAGAACGAAGCCGACCTGTCGCCTGAGGTCTTGGTAACGCAGCGTCTTTGACTCGACCCGGTCGTAGAAGATGACGCCCGACGTCGGCTCGATCAATCCCGCGAGCAACCGAAGCAGGGTCGTCTTGCCCGAACCGCTCCGCCCGACGATCGCGACCGTCGTTCCCGGCGCGATGTCGAGATCGATGTCAGAAAGGATCGGTTCGTCAGTGCCAGGCGGTTGGTACGAGACGTGGCGAAGCTGCACGCGGCCCTCGAGCGTCGGCACCGGCAACAACTCCGAGGTTTCGAAGCCTTGCTCGGGTTCGTGCTCCAAGACGTCCGCGATCCGGTTCAACAACACAGCGGAGATCTGAACGTCGTCCCAGGCGTCGACGACCGAGACGAGCGGGCCCGAGACCAAAAGGACGAGTGACGTGAAAGCGACGTACCCGCCGAGGCTGACTCCGCCCGATCGCGCCAGCAGCGCGCCCAAAAAGACGAACAATCCGTAAGAGATGAGCGAGATCAGCTGGACGGCGGAACCGAAGCGCGCGATCACCCTGCGGGACTCCGATGTGCGGCTCATCAGCGCGGCGAAGCCGGACTGGAGCCGGCGGCGGAGGCCGTCCTCCGCGCCTGTCGATTTCACCGTTTCGATCCCTTTCAAAAGATCGATCTGTTCTGACGCGTAGCGGCCGAGGCTCTCCTCGATGCCCGCGTAGAGCGGTCGCAGGCGGCTCGTCGAAAAGCGCATCGCGAGCAGGTATGCGGGCGAGACCACGAGGAACACGAGGGCGAGCTTCCACGCGATGACGAACATGATCCCGAGCCCGACGACCACCTGGATGGCCGAGGACAACGTCGCGATGCCCTCTTGGACGATGATGCGGCGGATCTCGCGCGCGCCGGACAGGCGGCGCTCGATGTCACCGATCCGCCGGGATTCGAAGTACGCCATCGGCAAGCCGAGCAATCGCTCCGTGATGAATCCGAGCGTCTCGACATCGAAGAGCGAACTCGTCTTGGAAAGCAGCATCTTCTGGGCGAGACCCGCCGCCGTTCCGGCCACCGCAAGGCCGAGGATGCCGAGCCCGAACAGGTCGATCGTCGTGTCCGACGTACGGTGCACCACGCCGTTCACGACAGCTTCGACGATGAGCGGCAACGCGACCTCGGCTCCCGCAGCGCCGAGAGCGAGTACCGCGGCGGCGGTGATCGCACGACGGTGTTTCGCAAGGAACGGCCGCAGCCAGTGCAGGTTCGGCGCGCTGCTGGGCACCTCGGGTTTTACGACAGCCGGCGTGATCTGAGCGGTGTAACCGTCCCAGTGCGCGGCAAGCTCTTCTTCGCTCATCCGGTAGACGCCGAGCGCAGGATCGGCGACCTCGACGCCGCGCGCATCGACGCCTACGAGAACGATCCAATGGTTCTTGTCCCAGTGGACGATGGCGGGCGTGCCGAGCTCTGCCAGCCGATCACGCGACACCTTGTAAGGGACGACGTCGAGCCCGATCCGCGCTCCTGCCTCTGAGAATCCCCGCAGCGTGGTGCCCGAAGGCCCGGCCTTTGCGACATCGCGCAGCCAGGAAATCGAGACGTCGATGCGATACCACTTCGCCACCATCGACAAGCACGCGACGCCACAGTCCATTTCGTCGAGCTGCTGCACGAAGGGAAACCGTCTCTGGCGACGCGGCCCTCTCGGCGTCTCGGTCTCGAATTTTGGAAGCGCGGCCGCCGCCTCGGGCTCGACGACGGGCGAGTCTGAGATTCCTCCGGGCAGGATCTCGCGATGAATGTCGAGCGGAACGCGGGCGTCACTTTGGCGGTCACGCAGCGTCACGAGCTCCTCCACGCGACTAGCGAGCCCGTCGAAGCGAGCCGCGAGATCGGTGAAGTCCTTGTGCTCAAGCTTCAAGAGTCGGACTTCGCTGAGGGCGCGCACCGTCGCGGACCTCGGCTCACCGGTGACGAGTGATCGCTCACCGAAAATGTCACCGGTGCGGAGAAACCCGGTGACCCGGGGCTCCGAGTCCGAGACGACCGAGACTTCGAGCCGGCCCTCCTCGACGAAATACATCGCCCCGCCCGGCTCGCCTTCTCGAACGACAACGGTTCCTGATGTGGAAGTAATCGGCTCAAGGACCGGGAACATCGCCGTCGCCGCCTCCAGCGAAAGATTCTCGAACGCGGCATGCGTGCGCAGGAAACGGTGCAGCGTCTGGATCCTCGTCTGATCGCCAAAGGCTTCGCGAATCTCGGGATGGAGCTCGAGCAAGGAAACGAACACGAAGGCGTCGAGCCAGAGAACTCGCACGTGCTCGGACGCTCGAACCGACGCCGTCCGGGTCGAGCCGTCAAGGAAAGCGGTCTCGCCGAACCAGTCGCCGACGCCGAACCGGGCGAGGGTGGTTTCGTTGCCGCCGTGATTAACGAGCACACGAACAGAGCCCTCGACAATGACGTACATGCCGTCCGGGGGATCTCCTTCGGAGAAGATCGTTTCGCCAAATTCGAATTCCCGCACCTGGAACAAGCGGGCGACGAGATCGGCAAGTGTCGGCTGCAGGCGCGCGAACAGCGGCAGACGAAGCAGCACCTCCTGTTCGCCCGCCGCGACGCTCACAGCAACCCCACCACGAGCGCTTTTCCCGCCGCCGCACGGTCAAGTCGCTCGCTCACCAACTCGGCGATCGCCGCCTCGCGCAACTTCGAGACGTCGGGCGACGGCACGCGTCGATCGTGTAGCCAGATGACGTGCACCGCGTCGTCCTCGTCGAACGGTCCGAGTGCGTCGCCGACCACGGCGCCAGTGAGCATCGCGGCCATGCCCGTCGAGATCTGATCGCGGCGCAGCTCGCGACGCTCGAGTGGGACTCGGGCGCGTGCTGCGATGTCGCCAGGCGGCAATCCGTCGTCGCGGGCGCACATGAGCGCTTCGTTTGCGAACGTGAGATTCGGCAGAACGATCTCGTCGTAGACGAATACCGTCCAATCGACCTTCCGTTCGCGGATCCGCCGTGCGACAGCTTCTGGCTCGCTGCACGCGTCGATTACGTCGGCGAGATCCTGACGGCGCGATTCGAGCGCTCTCAACCGATCGGCGCACCATTCGACGTCGAGCGTGCCCAGCGATGGAACGCACTCGGCAATGCGTTTCGCCATCGCCTCGAAAGAGGTGCCGATTCCATAACCGTCGTCGGTTTTTTGCGCGCGAGCTTCCTCGGGTGAGTGAGAGCCCCGACGACTCGGCGCGCGCTCAGCCGACCAGAGTCGCACCGCTTCATCGGCGACGCGGCTCCACCAGCCGCTGCAGGCGAGGTCAACGACGAGCGCCCCCTCGACCTCGTCGTCGGCAACCGACCCGGCCAGCGGTTCGAGCTGTGACTGCAGCGCGACCGAACGGCGAAGGTGTTCCCTCCATTCCGCCTCGTCGACAGCGCGGCGCTCGAGCCAGGATCTGAGATCGTCGCCGCTGTGCAGCCTTCGCTGCCTGCGAAACGCCTCGGCCTCGCGTCGCAGGTCGTCGTCTCCGATCGCGTCGGGGTTCGCTTTCAGCGCACGCTTCGCTTGGGTCGTGCCAATTCTCGCCTCATCGAGAAGTCCGGTTGATGATCCGATGACCACAAGCTCGCCATACGTGACCGTCTCATCGCCGAGGCGAAGCGCCGCATCATCGAGTGAAGGCCACAAGGTGAAGTATGGACCACCAAGCGGATTCGGTGCTCTGGGTAACGTGGCGTGCGCCCCGGCTATTCGCCCGTCGTTCCATTCTTCGGAGGTCGCGTCGTCACTCCCGGATATGAGGCGACGTCCGTGATCAATCGGGTGCTGCGGCCACGTGACAGGAAGCTGTACGACCAGCGCGAGATGACGATGATGCGGTTCTCGAAGCCAATCAGATAGAAGATGTGGACGACGAGCCACGTCAACCACGCGACGAACCCACTGATATGGATCCCGCGAATATCGGCGACGGCGCGTGCCCGGCCGATCGTCGCGATCGTCCCCTTGTCGTGATAGCGGAAGGGCTCAGACGAACCTCCCTCGAGGCGGGCGCGGATGAGACGCCCCGCGTACTTGCCCTGCTGGATGGCGACAGGTGCCAGACCGGGAAAGATCCGAGCCTCGCCTGTGTGAGCGTCACGCACACTCACCATGTCACCGAGCGCGAACAGTTCGGGGTGGCCCGGAAGCGTGAGGTCGGCCTCGACGACGACCCGTCCAGCACGGTCGACTTCTGCACCCGTCGCATGCCCGAGTAGTGCGGCGAGCGGCGACGCGGTGACACCCGCCGCCCAGACGACCGTTCGCGTCGGGATCGGTGTCGTTGCACCGTCCTTGGCCGAAATGTCGACATGACCGTCGCGCACCTCGACGACGGTGCGCGAGGTGAGCAACGTGACTCCGAGCCGCTGAAGCGACCGGCCGGCACGCCGAGACAAAGACGGGACGAAGGCGGGCAGGATGCGATCCGCCGTCTCGACGAGCATCACCTGGCCAGCGGCCGGATTCGCCACTCGGAACTCAGCAGGAAGGGTGTCTCTTGCGAGCTCGGCGATCTGGCCGGCCATCTCGACGCCCGTCGGTCCGCCGCCGACCACGACGAAGGTCAGCCAGGCGGTGCGCTTTTCGGGAACCGACTCGAACTCCGCCGCCTCGAACGCCTGCAGGATCCGGCCGCGCACTTCGAGCGCGCTGTCGAGCGACTTCACCTCGATGGCGAGCGATTGCCAGTCCTCGTGGCCGAAGTACGAATAGCTCGATCCGCCGGCGACGACGAGAGAGTCGTAGGGCACCTCGAGAGGGTCCACACTCGGCAGTTGTGATTCGACGCGGACCCGGCGCTGCGCGACGTCCAAATCGGTGGCTTCTCCGAGAAGCACGTGCACCCGCTTGTTGTTCCGGAAGATCTTGCGCAGCGGCGTGGCGATTTCAGCAGGAGAGAGCGATCCGGTTGCGACCTGGTAATTCAGCGGTTGGAAGAGGTGATAGTTGTGCCGGTCGACGAGTGTCACATCGACCTCCGCCCCGTCGAGCGCCTTCACGACGTTGATGCCGGCGAAGCCGCCACCTATCACGACACAGCGGTGCGCGCCCGACGGACGCACATGCTCGCCCGCGGCGTGCTCCATCACGGGATCATGACCCGTGCGCGTCCGCGTCGCAATCGACGCGACGCGACCGGGAATCAGTTCGTCGTGAGGTAGGCGCGTTCGTCGAACGCCCACGGGGCGCGGTGTTCGACGAGGCGCTCCAGAAAAGGCTTCGGCGGCAAGGCCTCCGGTCCGAGAACGCCGACTCCCGACCAAACCCCGGACTCGAGCAGCTCGAGGGCGACGACTGGGTTGAGGGCGGTCTGCCAGACGACGGCCTGGCTGGCGAACTCCTTCATCGACCAGGCGTTGTCGACGAGGTGGTACAGGTACATCGAGCGCGGGTGGCCGTCTTTGCCCTTGCCGCGCACCACCGTTCCGGCGCACGTCACACCTGACATCTGTTCGCCGAGCGTGGCAGGATCGGGCAGGCTCGCGGCGATCACATCACGGGGAGCGACCTCGACCTTCCCGACGCGGATCGGCTTTGTGGAGTCGAGTCCGAGCTTGTGCAGCGCCTTCAAGATGTCGATGAACTCCTCGCCGAGCCCGTATTTGAAGGTGACCCGGCCGACGTCGATCCAGCGCGGGATGAGGATCACCTCCTCGTGTTCGACGTTCACGCACTCGAGCGGGCCGATGCCGCCGGGAAAATCGAAGACCTCCGGCTGGCTGAACGGCGCAGTCGTGTACCAGCCGCGTTCGCGGTCCCAGATCACCGGGGGGTTGAGGCACTCCTCGATCGTCGTCCAGATCGAGAAAGTCGGAGCGAAGTCATAGCCGGCAACGTTGAGGTTCGCGCCGTCGCGTACGCCGATCTCGTCGATCGATGAGAACAGTTCGTCGGCCGCATACCTCGCGAACACGTCGGACATCCCCGGCTCGACGCCCATTCCACAGAGCGCCAGCGCGCCCTTGTTCTCCCACTCCGAGGCGAGTGCGAACTGTTCGTCACCGAGCTTGACGCCGGCGTTGTGATACGGATCAGCCGGATCGGGTTTGGAAAGCGACATCGCCATGTCGAGGTAGGTGATCCCGCATCGAAGCGCCGCACGAAAAATCGGCATCACGAAGCGCGGGTCGACTGCGTTCAGGACCGCGCTGAGGCGCTCCTGTTGGACAAGTTCGACTATCGAGGATTCATCGGTCGCGTCGATCGCCACGCTTGTAAAGCGATCAGACAATCCACTCGTCGCGCGCCCGGCGCGCTCGGGGCTGTAGTCGGCGACGACGACGCGCTCGAACAAACCCCAGCGCTCGATGGTGCGCGCCGCCGCGGACCCGACGCCGCCTGCGCCGAGGATCAATAGACGCGTCATTCATCACCCTCCCCCCGCTGAGCGATCCCAGCCGGCTTGGGCCATCTACCGCCGGGCGGCTCGGCGATAGCGTAGGTCGCCGATTTCGACCAGACCGGATCTAGACGTCGACCGTCGAATGAACGACACCCACGCGATCCATCGTGCAACCACAGGGGAGGCCGACGCCATCCGCGCGCTCTTTCGCGAGTACGGGGAGAGCCTCGACTTCGATCTCTGCTTCCAAGGTTTCGAGGCCGAGCTCGAAGATCCCTTCGCGATCTACGCGGCGATCTTGCTTTCAGACGGCGGGTGCGTGGCACTCCGGCGCATCGACGAGCAGACCTGCGAGATGAAGCGTCTCTACGTCCGACCCGACTCGCGAGGTCGGCAGCTCGGACGCGCGCTCGCCGAATCCGTCATTCGTTTCGCAAAGAATGACGGGTACACGAAGATGAAGCTCGACACGGTTCCTTCGATGACGCGGGCGATCGGCCTGTACCGATCACTCGGATTCAAAGAAACCGGCGGCTACCGCTACAACCCGATCGAAGGAGCGCTCTACTTCGAGCTCAACCTCACCACTTAAAGCGCGCCTGGTGGGTCAGCCGCCACTCGATCCAGCGGCCGGGAAGAAGAACGCGCGTCCAATCGAGCCGATGATCACTTCGCTCGCCTTCACCGTCGAGCCGCTCTTCGAGCCGGTGACGAACACGTCGTCGCCCTTTTTCACGGACGCCTTCGTGACCGAGGAGCCGGCGCTGCGGTAGGTCGTCGACGACTGCTCGTCGACGGTCACGACCGACCCCGAAACCGTCGAGACGGTGAAACTCGATGCCGAAACCGCTGTCACTTTCCCGGCAGTGAAGTTGCCGAAACGAAACGTTCGAGGTCCAGTCGCGGGTGCGGGCACCTCGAAGGCGCTCGGTGGCCGCACCGCGGCGCGGCTGGGCAACGTTACGGTCGCGCGCGCAACGGTCGGCGCGTCGGCGAGTGCGACGGAAAGCCCGACCACCGCACCGACGAGCAGGGCGGCGACGAACCAACCCGTCGCCCGATGCCCGAGAACCCGGCTGGCCCGGTTCGGCTTTCTGGCGCCGGACGGCGGCCACGAGGGCGGGGGCTGCGGCGGCCACGAGGGCGGGAGTTGCGCTGCTGGCGGTGGGGCGTCGACACCGGGCGGCGGCGGCGGCGCTGCGCCCTCGGGCGGCGCGGCCGGAGGGATCGGCGCAGTCGGTTCGTCTTCCATCTTCAGGTGCTCCTTGGCTTCACCGTCAATCGTGCCGATCGAGTCTGTGAATTCGTTGTGGGTCGATTAGGAACTCTCATAGCGCGTGCGCCTAAAGGTGCACGCTGGGCGTCACCCCAGTCAGGGTTTCTGTGACGCCCAGCTGGTCTCGTAGGCGGAGTCGGCGATGGAGCGGGCATCGTCGCTGATCAGCAGCGGCTCGAAGGTGTCGACCATCACAGCGGTCTCTTCGGTCCGGTCGACGTTCATCGACGCCTCGACGCTTCCTGGCTGAGGACCGTGGACGAAGCCGGAAGGGTGGACCGTCAGTGACCCCTTGCCGATGCCCGCGCCCGCGCGGCTCATGAAGTCGCCGTCGACGTAGTAGATGACCTCGTCCGAGTCGACGTTCGCGTGGTGGTACGGGATCTTGATGGCGTTCGGGTCGAAGTCGTACAGGCGCGGAACGAAGCTGCAGACGACGAAGCCGGCTCCGGCGAAGGTCTGGTGGACCGGCGGTGGCTGGTGGATCCGGCCGACGATCGGCTCGAAGTCCTTGATCGAGAAGGCGAAGGGATAGACGCATCCGTCCCACCCAACGACGTCGAAGGGGTGGTGTTCGTGGACGTGCACGCTCCATCCGCCACGCGTCCGCACGAGCACGCGCACTGCTTCGCCCTCGACGACCAAGGGGCCCCCTGGGGGGCGCAGGTCGCGTTCGGAGTACGGCGCACCTTCGTGCAGCTGACCGGTCGGTGTCAGGTACCTGTTCGGCGGCCCGATATGGCCGGTCGACTCCAAGATGAACGCGCGCACCGGCGAGTCATTTTCGCTCAGGATCCAGCGGTGCGTCGTCGCGCGCGGGATGACGACGTAGTCGCCCGCTTCGGCGGCGATCCGCCCGAAGACGGTTTCGAGCTGCGCACGACCCGTGTGAATGAAGACGAGCTCGTCGCCCTCGCCGTTTCGATAGAGCTCGCTTGACTGGTCAACCGCGGCGACGCACAGCGTCACCGTCGAGGACGCCGCGAGATTCCGCCGACCGGTCACCAAGTCGCCGCCTTCGGTCAGGTTGAAAGACCGCAGGTGCATCGGGCGCACCGGAACGTTCGGCGTCAGTTCGGAGCGCTTCATCTCGATCGACTCGACGCCGACGATCGCGCTCGGCGAATGGCGGTGATAAAGGAGTGAGGAGGCGCCCGAGAAGCCTTCTTCGCCCATCAGCTCCTCGGCGAGTCGGTTCCCTTCGGGTCCGAGGTGCAGCGTGTGCCGCTTCTTCGGTACATCGCCGATCCGCAGGTAGTACGTCACGGTCTGTCCTCCTTTTTCGAAGCGACGACGCGACCACGAACTTCACCGAGATCGAGGTGCGCGCCGTCGCGGTCGCCGCACCAGCCCCGGATGAGGACCTCGTCGCCGTCTTCGATCCAGGTCCTCACTGACCCGTTCTCAAGTTTGACCGGCTCTCGCCCCAACTTCGTGAGCTCCATCAAGCTTCCCGCGCTCTCCGGTTCTATTCCCGAGATCGTCCCGGACGCGAAAAGGTCACCCGTCCTCGTCGCAGCTCCGTTCGCGGTTAGGTGCGCGAGCTGCTGGGCCATCGACCAGTACAAGCCGCCGGCGCTCATCGAAGAGATCGGGGTGCCGTTCAGCGCGAGCTCGAAGCAGACATCGAAGTTCCGTGGCTCATCGGTCACGAGATACGGCGCTGGTGGCGGTTCTTGGTGCGGGCCGTTCACCGTGTACCGCTCGAGGGCGGCAAGCGGAACCACCCAAGGAGAGATCGACGTCGCGAAGGACTTGCCAAGGAACGGCCCCAAGGGCTGGTACTCGAACGCCTGGATGTCGCGGGCACTCCAGTCGTTCACCAACACCACCCCGAAGACGTGATCCCTGGCTCGATCGGGTGCGATCGGCGTACCGCGCGCTGAACCGACACCGACGACGAAGCCCAGCTCGACCTCCACGTCCATCGCGCGCGCTCGGCAGATACCTCGGACCGGCGTCGGTCTTCACGAGGCCCGACGGGCGGTAGATCGGCGATCCGGAGACGACGATGGTCGCCGAGCGGCCGTGGTAACCGATCGGCAGGTACTTCCAGGCTGGCGGCAAAGGATCGGCATCAGGGCGAAGCATCCGACCCATTGCCGATGCGTGCTCCTCCGACGCGTAGAAGTCGACATAGTCGGCGACCTCGAAGGGGAGCACCAGCGTGACCTCGCCGATCGGGATGCGCGCGGCTCCGGGTGCGTCGGCGCGAGCGGCGATCTCGGTACCCGTACGCTCCCAAACTTCACGCCCGAGGGCCATGAACGCGTTCAACGAGCCCGACTCGAAGACGTCGCGCGAGATGCTCAGTCCGCTCAAGGACGAGACGTCGATCGCCTGCGATTCGAAGGCAACGACGACGTGACCGCGTTCGTCGACGCCGTAGCGCAAGTTGTCAGGACCCAATGCCTCAGGCATCGAGCTTTGAGAGCTGATCGGCGTGCTGCTCGTAATGGCCGACGAGGAACTCTTGCAAGAAGCGACCGATGTCCATCGCCTTCAGCGTCGGATGCTCGCCGATCCGCGCCCAATCGCGGGAGTCCATTGTCGACAGCAGCGCTCGCAGCTCGTCCATCGCGATCTGAGCGGCTTCGAATTGCGAATGGGGCGTCAGCGAGCGATTCATCGCGATGGCGGAGATCCGGCCTTCGTCGGACTTCGTCCGCCCGAATGCCGCCGGTGCCTCACCGGGACTGTCGATGATTCTTTTCAGCTCGGCGATCCAATACGCGCCGAACTCGGCGATGTGCGCCCAGACCTGCCCCTCGTCCCAGCGCTCTTCGCCACCGGGATCGGGGTCGGTGAGGCCGCGTCGCCGGTTCTTGTTCGCGAGCGCAGCGAGGCGCTCTTCGACGGCGTCGAGTCGGTCGAGCCATTCCGCGACGGCGCGCCCCTCCACGCCCGTCGGGAGCTTCCAGTTCGCGTGCAGCTGTTCTCCCAATCCGCTCGATGCGATTTCGTCGAACGCCGAAAGGAAGCGGTCGACCTCTTTGGCCTCGCCCACCGTCACGCGCACGCCAACACCGGGAAATGGCCTGGTCACGACGCCGTTTCGTTCGAGCTCGCGCGCGAGCTCGGCGCTCATCTCGGCGGCGGGGAGATAGACGAAATTCGCCTCGGTGTCGGGGATCGACCATCCGCGGTGGCGCAGCTCGCGCGCAAGACGCGTGCGCTGTTCGAGCACGGCGTCGACGCGGCCGTTCAGTTCTTCGCCGGCCTCGAGGGAGGCGATGGCTGCCACTTGGCCGAATCGGTTGACGGCGAACGGCGTCAGCACCTTGTCGAGCTCGACGACGATCGACTCATCAGCGAGCGCGTAGCCGACGCGCAAGGCCGCAAGTCCGTGCGCCTTCGAGAAGGTCCGCAAGACGACGAGGTTCGGGTGTTCCGAGAGCAACGTCGTCGCGTCCCGCAGGTGCCTGCCGGTCGCGAAGTGCGAATATGCCTCGTCGACGACGACGACGCAGTCCTTCGGGACCGCGTCCACAAGCAGGCTGAGATCCGCATCCGACATCGCCGTGCCCGTCGGATTGTTCGGCTGCGCGATGAGCACCAGGCGGGTTCGTTTGCTCAACGCGCGAGCGAGTCCGAATGCGTCGTGCGTCAGCCGCTTGAGCGGGACGCGCTTTGCGGTTCCGCCCGAAAGCTGGGCGAAGATCGCGTACGCCTCGAAGCTCGGATCGGCGAAGACGACCTCGTCGCCGTCGGACACGAACGCCAGCGTGAGCTGCTGCAACAGGCCCACCGTGCCGCAACCGACCGCGACGCGGCTCGGGCTCACACCGTGGGTATTCGCGATCTGCTCCCGCAGTCCCCTCGCAAGGTGGTCCGGATAGCGGTTCGCCGCGTCGATCGCCGACGCGATCGCCTTCGCGACGCTCGGAAGTGGCATAAAGGGCAACTCGTTCGACGCGAGTTTGATCGCGCCACTGATTCCGTAGGCAACCTCAGCCTGTTCGGCCGATCGACCCGGCCGGTACGACGGCAGCGACTCGACCGAGGGGCGCGCCCGCGGCGCGCGTCTGTCGTTCTCGGTCACAGGTTGCCGCGCCGCGCCTGCTCTCGCTCGATCGCCTCGAAGAGGGCCTTGAAGTTGCCCTCACCGAACCCCGTCGCGCCCTCGCGCTGGATGACCTCCATGAACAGCGTCGGCCGTTCGGCGAAGTTCTCGGAGAAGATCTGCAAGAGGTAGCCGCCGGTGTCCTTGTCGACCTCGATGCCGAGCCGTTGCAGGTCGCCCCACGGCAGGTCGAACTCGCCACAACGGACCTTCGCGTCCTCGTAGTACGTCGACGGCATGTCCAAGAAGCGAACACCGCGATCGCGCAACGAGTCGATCGCGCCGAGGATGTTGCTCGTCCCCATCGCGATGTGCTGCACGCCCGGGCACCCATACGCCTCGAGGTATTCGGTGATCTGGCTCTTGCGTAGCCCAGGGGCGGGCTCGTTGATCGGCATCGTGATGCCCTTGCGGTTGTACATCACCGTCGAGCGCAACGCCGAGTACTTCGTCGAGATCTGCTCCGCGTCGAAGTGCTTCATTTGTTCGAAGCCGAGGACGTTCGAATACCACTCGACCCACTCGTCGAGGCGTCCCTCCTCGACGTTGCCGACGACGTGGTCGATGTATTCGAGGCGAGCTGGCCGGCCGACGGGCCGTACCGGCAGGCGCTCGGAGCTGAACCCGGGAGCCCAGGTGCCGCTCCACCGCGACCGATCGACAAAGACGTGGCGCGTCTGGCCGTAGGCCTCGATGGCGGCGGTCGTCACCGCGCCGTCGTCGCGCTCCACCGTCCGCGGCTCTTGAACCTCCCGCGCGCCGCGGCGCGCCGCGGACTCGAGCGCCGCCAACGGGTCCGGGACCCGCCAGGCGAGGTTGCGCACGCCGTCGCCGTGTTCGAGGACGTGCTTGCCGACCTCGGAGTCGCTCGACAGGCCGGCGGTGACCACGAAACGGATGTCGCCGTGCTCGAGCAGGTACGAGGCACGGTCACGCACGCCGGTCTCTGGGCCGGAGTAGGCCGTGACGTCAAAGCCGAATCCCGAGGAGAGCCACGCCGTCGCAGCCCTCGCGTTGCCGACCCAGAACTCGAGGTGGTCCCACCCGAGGATCTGCGAGGCGACAGTCGAGGTGTCGTTCTTCGTCGTCGTTTCGGTCATGCCGCTATCGAACCGGCATCGGCGGCCGAGGTCAATACCTTGGGAACTTGCTGCGCATATTGATCAAGTGACAACTAGATTGTTGAGCATATGAGTCAGCAAAGCGCGCTCGACAGCATCGATCGACGCCTGCTCGACGCCCTCGCCGAGATGCCGCGCGCCGGGCTCGTCCAGGTCGCACGTCGGGCAGGCATCGCCCGCAACACCGCCCAAGCCCATCTCGACCGGATGATCGAGTCGGGCGTCATCGTCGGCTTCGGACCAGAGATCGATCTGGGCCGGGTCGGGTACGCGGTTTCGGCGATCGTCTCGTTGGAGATCGCCCAGGGCCGGCGCGGCGCGATCGATGAACACCTGGCGGCGATCCCCGAGATCATCGAGGCCTGGATGACGACCGGCTCGTCGGACCTCCTCTGTCGCGTGGTGGCACGCGACAACGACCATTTGGGTCGCGTGATCGCGGAGATCCTCGAGGTCCCCGGTGTCACGCGCACGACGACGTCGCTTTTGTTATCGATGCCGATTGCGCCGCGCAGCCTCCACCTCGTCACGCACGAGGCCGACGAGATCGAGCCGGCGACTGGGGGTTTCGCCTAAGAGCCCGCCCGGATAGGCGCACAGATCGCCGCCTCGGTCGCGGCGGCTTCAGCTGATCGATCGTCGTCCTGTGCCTCTGACGCGTGATGAGTGACACGGCGAATGACGCGCAAACCTCAGCGAAGTCGTACTGACCCACCGGGTTCGAGAATCCAGCCAGGATTGTGAGCAACTTCCCAAGGATGACCATCGGGATCGACAAACACTCCCGAATAGCCGCCCCACGACGTTGGTGCTCCTGGCCGACCAATCGTCCCGCCAGCTGCCTGGGCTTCGATTAGGACAGCATCAACGGCTTCGGGAGAGGACGCGTTGTAAGCAAGCGTCACTCCGCCCCATCCACCATTGTCGACCACGGAACTATCCGCTGCGAGCTTGTCTCGTCCCCACAGCGCAAGGATCATCCCGCCCGCCTGGAAGAAGACGACCTCCCCATCCGGCGACTCGCCACGCCAACCAAGCGCTTCGTAGAAGGCACTGGCGCGGCGGACGTCGGTGGCGCCAAGAGTCACAACTGAAAGACGCTGATCCACTTTGCAACGATCGCGCACACCATGGGCATCGTCTGGACAACCGTCGGTGGTGTCCTCTGACTCCGGCCGCAGGGGTGTGCCGATTCGGCCTATCCGCGCACGCTGTCAAGCGCGACCCGGTGATCTTCGAGCAGCAGCACCGTCTCGGACGAGCGAACGGCCACCATCGCCTGCAGTCGCTCAAGAACGACGTCCCTGAGGTCCGCGACGTCGCGCGCCCGCACGACGAGGGCGAAGTCGAATTCACCAGCCGTGACGCCGAGCCACTCGACACCGGGCAGGCCAAGCAGCTCAGGGACGACCTCACGCCAGCGAGGCTGCTCGACGCGGATCAGAACGAGCGCTGAGAGCGCCTTTCCGAGCTTGATCGGATCCACCCGGGCACTGAAACCGACGATCACGCCACGCTGCCGAAGTCGCGTCAGCCGCTGGTACGCGGTCGCCCGCGAGACGTTCGCCGACCGGGCAAGCTCGTTCACCGACTGTCGGCCGTCGGCAACGAGACTCTCGACGATCCGTTCGTCGACGGCGTCGAGCGGTTCGTCTCGCCCGCTCCGCTGTTCGGACCCCTGTTCTGGACGATCTGATGCCATTTCGGACATTCTAAACCATTTTGTCTTGGCAAACCGCCATGTCATCGACGCATCGCAACGAATCCGGCAGAATTTCAGCCGAAAGGAGCGAACGATGGGCTACTCCGCGTACTCACCGGTCACCGTCAGCGACGACGGCTCAAGTCACGTCGAGCTCTCGGAGGACCACCCCGGAGTCTCTGACCCCCTCTACCGGCAACGCCGCGACGAGCTCGCCTCGATCGCCGCGAGCTGGCATACCGGCGAGCCGATCCCCAACCCCGACTACACCGGCCAGGAACACGAAGTGTGGCGGATCGTCTCGGATGCGCTGGGTGACCTCCACGAGAAGTACGCGACCGAGTCGTTCCAACGCGGCAAGGCCGACCTCAAGCTGACGACGGAGTACATCCCCGGCCTTGGGGAGGTGACCGCGGGGCTCGAACCGCTCGTGCATTTCCGCTACCAGCCGATCGCCGGCCTCGCGCCGGTGCGGGACTTCTACGGGTCGTTCTCGGACGGCGTGTTCTGGTCGACCCAGTACTTGCGTCACCCCTCGGTCCCGCTGTACACGCCCGAGCCGGACATCATCCACGAGGTGATCGGCCACGCGAACCAGATCGCCGATCCGAAGTTCGCGCACATCTACCGACTCGTCGGAGAGGCAGTCCACCGGACGAACAACGAAGAGGCCCTGAAGTTCTTGTCTCAGGTGTTCTGGTTCACGATGGAGTTCGGCGTCGTCAAAGAAAGAGGCGAACTGCGAGCGTACGGAGCGGGGATCTTGTCGTCGGTCGGCGAGACCGAGACGTTCCGCTCAGCGACGGTCCGACCGGTCGACATCGTCGAGATGGGGACGGTCGACTACGACATCACCCACTACCAGCCGCTGTTGTACGGCTTCTCGTCGCCGACCGAACTGGAAGAGGTCCTCACGGATTTCTTCGCGCGCTTCGACGACTCCTACCACGAAGAGCTGCTCGCCAAGGCGAGCTGAGCGAGCATTCCCGAGCCACCGATGCCGGACCCGGCGCCGGAGCGCCGGCGCGTCCACGTCGTGATCTCCGGCAGGGTGCAGAACGTGTTCTACCGCGCCTCGCTCGCCGATATCGCGCGCGACCTCGGCATCGACGGCTGGGTGAGGAACCGACCCGACGGTCGAGTCGAGGCGGTATTCGAAGGCGAGCCCGCTCAGGTCGATGCGGCGTTGCGGTGGAGCCGAAACGGACCGCCGCGGGCGCGCGTCGACGCCATCGATCTCACCGACGAAGAACCACTAGGAGAAGCTGGATTTTTCGCCCGATGAGCGCGAGGCGGACTGCGCCTCGGCCAACGCGACGTCCGGAATCCCCGCGGGTACGGCCCCTCCTTCGGACACGGGTTTCGGCTTCCAAGTGCCGAGCACCGAGCCAACCAGGATGATCGGGAAGCCGATCGCCAGTCCGAGCGTGAACGGCTCGTTGAGGGCGAGAACGCCGAGCAGCAACGCGACGGCGGGATTGATGTACGTGATGACGACGGCGCGCGAAGGCCCGATCTCTTTGATGAGCAAGAAGAAGAACATGAATCCGACGATCGTGCAGACACAGGAAAGCGCCACGACCGACCAGGCAATCTCCGCGTGCAGATGCGCAGGGAGGTGGGTCACCCCGAAGGGAAGATACGCAACCGCCGTCAATACCACCGCGAACGTCACGATCTCGAACGAAGGAACATCGTTCAGCTTCCGGCCGGCGATTGCCGGAGCCGTCGCGTAGCCGAGCGCACAGGCAAGGAGCTCGAAGACCGCGGCGAGATTCGTGCCGGTGATGTCGACTCCGACAAGGATCACGACGCCGGCGAGGCCGACAACCAACCCCGCTGTCCGGCGGCGCCCAAGCCGCTCGCTGCCGATCGCGACGGCGATCCCGGCACCGATCAGCGGGACGATCGCGATGACGAGTCCGGAAAACGAGCTCGTCACCTTCTCCTCCGCGTTGCAGAGCAGCAACCACGGGATCGCGATTTCTGTTGCGGTAAATGCAACCAGCGCCGGCAGGTGGCCACGAAGGCTCGCCCAGTTTCGGCGGTACAGCGCAACCGGCAGCAGAATCAACCCGGCGAGCGTGGTACGCAAAAAGATCAGCGTCCCGGGATCGAGCTCGCGTAGCGCGATCCGGATGAAGAAGTACGGAAGCCCCCAGATCACCCCTACGGCAGCGAAGGAGAACCACGCGCGTTTCGACATCGCAGAAGAACCGCCGCTTCCCTCGCCTCGCCGATCCCGCGCGCCACGCGTCCGCGTGGCGCCTGGGCTGACCCCACCACGGTACGGGGCCGGGTGATGTGTCCGAGCGGCTGCGGCCGGAGCTCACGCTGAGCCCCAAAATGGTGAGGTGCTGACGTCGCCGACTCTTACGGGACTCTTTGTTCGCCTCGAGCCGCTCTGTGTCGAGCACACCCACGGCCTCGTGGAGGCTGCCGCGGAAGGTCGATCGAGCTTCGCCTTCAGCTCAGTCCCCGAAGGCGAAGCCGCGGTCGCGGATTATGTGACGCACAACATCGAACTCGCCGAAAGCGCCCGGCAGGTCCCTTTCGCCGTGCGCCGCCTCGCCGACGATCGAATCGTCGGTTCGACGAGGTTCATGGACCTGGAGGTTTTCTGCTGGCCGCCTCCGTGGCCGCCGGGTGTGACGCAGGGCCCGGCGCCGAGCGATGACCGGCCGCCGAGCGTCGCCGAAATCGGAGGAACCTGGTACTCGGCGTCCGCCCAACGGACAGTGGTGAACACCGAATGCAAACTCCTTTTGCTGAGCCACGCCTTCGAGGTCTGGGGGGTCTTGCGGGTCACTTTGAAGACCGACTCTCGGAACGAGCGGTCTCGTCGCGCCATCGAGCGGATCGGCGCAGTGTTCGAGGGGGTCCGAAGAGTGCACTCGCCAGCGGTCGACGGCGGAACACGCGACACCGCGTACTACTCGATCCTCCAAGCCGAGTGGCCGCCGATCAAAACGCGCTTGATCGACCTGCGCGACCCGCCGGCAGGTTGAACGAGCCCGTCCTTCAGGCCGCTCGTTCGATCTTGAGGAACAGGGACTCGAGGAGCAATCGCTCGTTCACGTTGCGCCGCAACCGCGAGGACGCATCCTCGATCTCTTTGTTGATGTCTGTGAGTTGAGCGATCCTCGAAGGTGCCGCGCGATCCGAGCCGAGGCGCGCACGAAACGTCGCAGCAAGCAACGCCAGACCGGCGCGCAGCTCGTCGGTCCGTACGCGCCGCAACTCGCGGCGGTGGCGATCCTCGATCGCCTTGCGGTTCGGGGTCCGCTTCAGCCCGGCATCTTTTGCCGCCTTGTCCGCCGCCTCGAGTTCGGCTTCCTGCTGGGCGCGCAACACCTCGACCAAGCTTTCGCCGGCGTCGACGATTTCGCCGGCGAGTTGCGCGATCGCCGCGCCTGTTCCGTCGAGGCGATCAGGGATCGAGCGCCATCGCGCCTCACGCTCAACAAATCCCGGATCCGCGACCAAAAGTCGCGCTCGCTCGAGGCTGCCTCTCGCTCCGGTCGCCGCGGCCAACGCGACGTCACGGACGACTCCTTCCTCAAGAAGCGTCTCGGCGATCGTTTCAGAGTCGATGGACACGAACTCGACCTCGACGCAGCGGCTCGCGATCGTTTCCAGCTCTCGGGACCTGACGTCCGCAAGGACGATGATCACCGTCGTGTCGGGAGGTTCCTCGATCGTCTTCAGCAGCGCCGGCCCCGCTTCATCCACAAGGTGAAACTCGGTGAGCATGAGCACCAGTCGCTCGGCGGCGCGGGGCGTCAACTGCGCCTGTTGAACAATGTCGCGCGCCTCTTCGATCGATATCGACGCGCCTTGTCGCTCGACGACGACGACGTCCGGATGCTGACCCGCGAGCACTGCCTTGCACACCGCACACTCGCCGCAACCGCCGTTCGGGCAAATGAGCGCCGCGGAAAAGGCGCGTGCCGCGGCACGTTTTCCGGTTCCGGCGGGACCAACGAAGAGGTACGCGTGGACCGGGAAGTCGACGAAACTCGCGAGCATCGCCCGTGCGCGGGGCTGACCAACGATGCCGCGAAGCACGGGATGCGCAGAGAGGACGTCCGCTGCGCCGGTGCGAGCCTTCACGAATCGACGGCCTCTACCGCGTCCGGCGCACGCGTGCCGAGCGCCGTTCGCACCCGGTCGCGGACCTCGGCGATCGAACCATCGGCGTCGACTACGACATAGCGCCGCGGGTCAGACTGGGCGAGCGCGCGGTAGCCGTCGCGGACGCGAGCGAAGAACTCGAAGTCCTCGCCTTCGATGCGGTCGAGTGCACGGGTGCGCCGCGTCGTGGCGATCTCCGGCGCGAGATCGAGGAGGACGACCACGTCGGGTTCTAGCCCGGACCGGGCGAGTTCGTCGGCCGCACGAATCGCTGACAGGTCGAGTCCCCGACCGAAACCTTGGTACGCGAGTGTGGACGGCGAGAACCGATCGCAGACGACGTCGCGACCCTGGTCAAGCGTCGGAAGGATGAGCTCAGAGACGTGTTGGGCGCGCGCCGCGAGCATCAGCAGCAACTCCGCACTGGCGACGACACGCCCGGCTCGTCGATCGAGGAGGATCTCACGCAACAACTCGCCGAGCGCGGTCCCACCCGGCTCACGCGTCACGACAGCCCCAAGCTCATCGGCGAGGAGCTTCGCCTGCGTCGACTTTCCGCTGCCCTCGCCGCCTTCAAGAACGATGAACCGCCCACGCCGAGTCATAGCCAAATCAGCTCATCTCGCGACGAGCAGTCTTCACTGCGTCGCGTCGTCGTCGGCGCCTTCGGTGGCGCGCGCAGGTGACGGCGCTCTCTTTTTCGCGGCGACCTTTTTCGCTGAGGGCTTCTTCGCCACGGCGCGCTTTTTCGCGGGCTTTTTCGCGGGCTTTTTCGCAGCCCGCGGCGAACGACGCTTCGCCGGTCCGGCGGCGCGTCGCTCGGCGAGCAGCTCGGCCGCCCGTTCGAGGGAGATCGAATCCAAGTCGTCGCCGCGTCGCAGCGACGCGTTGACGGTGCCGTCGGTGACGTACGGGCCGAAGCGCCCCTCGCGGAGCACGATCTTCACGCTCGTTTCGGGGTCGATCCCGATCTCACGCGCCGGTGACGCCGCCTGGCGTCCAAAACGTCGCTGCTTCGGTTGCGCGAACAGCGCGACCGCCTCGTCGAGTCCGATCTCGAGGATCTGCTCTTCACTTTCGAGGCTTCGCGTGTCGGTGCCGCGCTGCAGGTACGGCCCGTATCGGCCGTTCCTCGCGACGATTTCCTCACCCGTGTTCGGGTCGACACCGACGGATCTCGGCAAACGGAGGAGTTTGAGAGCCTGGTCCAAGGTGATCGTCTCGGCCGACATCGACTTGAACAGCGAGGCGCGGGGCGGCTTCGCTTTGGGGTCTTCCTGCTCGCCGAGCTGGACATAGGGGCCGAAGCGGCCGGTTCGTACCGAGACGACGAGCCCGGATTCCGGATCGATGCCGAGCTCCCGGTCTGATGACGGCGCGGCAAGCAGCTCGGTGGCACGGTCGATCGTCAGCTCGTCGGGCGCGAGGTCATTCGGAATCGAGGCGCGCTCTTCTCCACGCTGGAGATACGGGCCGTAACGTCCGACGCGCACGACGACGATCTCGCCGTTCTCGTCTGCCCCGATCGGAATCGAGTTCACCTCTCGGGCATCGATCTCGCCGAGGTGCTCGAGCACGGCACGCTTCAATCCGTGGCCGTTTTCCACCGTGGCGACGAGGTCACCCGAGCCGTTGCCGTCCTGGCCATCCATCCCGAAGTAGAAGCGTTCGAGCCACGGGAGCGCTTCCTCGTCGCCGCGCGCGATCTCGTCGAGATCGTCCTCCATCGAAGCGGTGAAGTTGTAGTCGACGAGCGAAGGGAAGTAGCGCTCGAGCAATCCCACGACGGCGAAAGCAAGGAACGATGGAACGAGCGCGGTCCCCTTCTTCCAGACATAGCCGCGATCCACGATCGTCTGCAGGATGTTCGCGTAGGTCGAGGGTCGACCGACTCCGAGCTCTTCGAGCCTTTTCACGAGTGAAGCCTCGGTGAAGCGAGCCGGAGGACGCGTCGCGTGCTCCTCGGGCTCGAATTCCTCGAGTGTCAGCGCGTCGTTCTCGCTCACCTGCGGGAGCCGGCCTTCCTCGCCGCGCTCGTCCTCATCGTCGTCTCCCTCGCGGTAGACGACGAGGAAGCCCGGGCTCGTGATCACGGTTCCCGCCGCGCCAAACTCTGCGGCGGTCCCCTTCGGCGCGACCGGCGTGTCGACCTCGAGCGTCCCGGTGATGCGGACGCGCGCCGTGACTCCGGTCGCGTCGATCATCTGGGAGGCAACCGTGCGCTGCCAGATCAGCTCGTAGAGGCGTTGTCCGTCGCCGCCGAGCGCCGCGGCGACCTCGGCGGGTGCGCGGAACGCGTCGCCTGCGGGCCGGATCGCTTCGTGTGCTTCCTGGGCGTTCTTCACGCGGCGGTCGTAGGTGCGCGGACGACCCGGCACCGAGTCCTTTCCGTAGAGGGACTCCGCCAGCGCGCGAGCCGCGGTCAGTGCCGTATCCGACAGCGTCGTCGAGTCCGTCCGCATGTAGGTGATGAATCCCTGTTCGTACAGCCGCTGCGCGACCTGCATCGTGCGCGACGCGGAGAAACGAAGCTTTCGCGCCGCCTCCTGCTGGAGCGTCGAAGTGATGAAAGGCGCAGCTGGCGATCGCCGGTACGGCTTCGTATCGACCGACGAGACGCGATAACTCGAAGGTGCAAGCGCCGGCGCGAGCGCATTCGCTCCCGCCTGATCCAACAACACCGGTCCCGACGGATCGCCGAGAACGCCGTCGGACGTGAAATCTGTGCCGGCGGCGACGCGTCGCCCGCCGATCGCGTCGAGGTCGGCGGTGAAGGACTCGTTGGCGTCGGTCTTGAACCGTCCCGTGAGGCTCCACCACGTCGCCGAGTGGAAGCGCATCCGCTCCCGCTCGCGCTCGACGACGATGCGCGTCGCAACGCTTTGCACTCGTCCGGCGGATAGACCTTGCATCACCTTTTTCCACAACACCGGTGAGAGCTCGTAGCCATAGAGGCGATCGAGGATGCGACGTGCTTCCTGCGCGTCCACGAGCCGCCGGTCGAGATCACGAGGGTGCGCGATCGCGTCATCGATCGCTGGCTTCGTGATCTCGTGGAAGACCATCCTTTTCACCGGGATCTGGGGCGAGAGAACCTCCAACAGGTGCCAGGCGATCGACTCCCCCTCGCGGTCCTCGTCGGTCGCGAGGTATAGCTCGCTCGCGTTCTTCAGCAGCGAGCGCAGCTTGGAGACTTGTGGTTTCTTTTCGGACGCGACGACGTAGAGGGGCTTGAAACCGTTGTCGACGTCGACGCCGAGGCGCGACCAGCTCTCAGCCTTGTAGGCAGCGGGCACCTCCGCCGCCGAGCGCGGCAGGTCGCGGATGTGACCGATCGACGACTCGACGACGTAGCTGTCGCCCAAAAAACGGGCGATCGTCTTCGCCTTCGCCGGCGATTCCACGATGACTAGGGGTTTTGGCATCAAGGCGTCCTTGCAGATCGGTGGGGGAGGTTAACGGGGCACTCCCTCGCCCACCAACCATGACTGGAAAATGGCCTGTTGACGGCCGTTATCTCTCTCGTCGGAAAAAGGCGATCCGCGTCCGAAACGACTGTGCACGGCACGAGTCGCCGGCGATGACCCCGAGCGCGCCAAGCGCGCGACGAAGATGAGAGGCGATGAGCACGGCGCTCGCTGAAGACACTGAGAACCCGGCGCTCGACGCGATGGGCGAGGCGGCGTTTTTCGACCTCGATCGGACCGTGATCGCCAAGGACGCGATGGCGGCCTTCGGCGGTCCGATGCGCCGGGGCGGACTCATCGGCCGGCGATCGCTCGTCGAGCTCGGGTTCGCCCAGGTCATCTATCTGATCCTCGGCTCGACCGAACAGCGCCTGGAACGGATCCGCCACGTCGCCCTGAAGGTCACGAGGGGATGGTCGCGCGCTGACGTCGACGCCATCGTCGCCGGCGCACTCGGGTCCGTCGTCGAGCCGATCATCTACGACGAGGCGATGGATCTCATCGACGAGCACCGCCAGGCGGGTCGCAGGGTCGTAATCGTCTCGGCGTCCCCGTCGGAGCTCGTGCGCCCGTTGGGACTCCACCTCGGCATCGACGACGTCATCGCGAGCGAAGCGGCGATCGACGACAACGGCCGCTACACCGGTGAGCTCGCCTTCTTCTGCACGGGCCGGGAGAAAGCGGACGCGGTGCGGCTGTTCGCGCAGCGCGAGCAGATCGATCTCGAGCGGTCCTTCGCCTACAGCGATGCGTTCACCGACGTGCCGCTCCTCGAGCTCGTCGGCCACCCCGTCGCCGTGAACCCCGATCGCGCGCTCGCTCGCGTCGCCGCCGAGCGCGGCTGGGAGACCCGCACCTTCGTCCGGCCGGTCCGATTGCGCGACCGGGTGCGCGACCGTGTCCGCGCGGTACCACCGAGACCAGCGATCGCACTCGGTACCGGGACAATCGCCCTCGGACTCGTTGTCGGCGCGATTGGTTGGTGGATCCACGCCCGCCGCGGGATACCCGGCGACGAACCGCCCCTGCGCGCGCTTTAAGCGGCTATCGGGGCATCAGTCGCCGAGCCGCAATCGCGACACAGCCGACGAGCAGCAACAAGATGATGAGTTTTTTCATGGCCTCTTCATCGTAACGATCGGATGCCGGATCAGACCGTCAGGAGGTCGCGCGCGCCGGTGTCACTCGAGGGGTGGCGGAGCTTCGACATCGCCCGCGCCTCTATCTGGCGGATCCGCTCACGAGTCAAGTTGAAGTGCTCGCCGACCTCTTCCAGGGTGCGCGGCTCTCCCCGGTCGAGACCGAAGCGAAGTCGCAGAATCTCGCGCTCGCGTTCGTCGAGCGGCGCCAGCAAGCGATTGATCTCGACGGGCAGCAGCGCCGTCGCCGCCATTTCGAAGGGTGACTCGGCAGACCTGTCTTCGACCACGTCGCCGAGTTCGGCATCGCCGTCTTCTCGCAAGGGCTCTGACAATGAGAGTGGCTCAGAGCGGAAGCGCAGCGCCTCGATCAGCTTGTCCTCGGGGAGCTCGACTTCCGCGCCGAGTTCGGCGAGGGTGGCGGGACGGCCAAACTTCAACTCGAGACGCGCTTGCGCTTTCTGCACGCGAGCAAGCGTGTCGCCGGCGTGCACCGGAAGACGGATCGTCCGGCCGGTGTTCGCGATGCCGCGGGTGATCGCCTGTCGAATCCACCACGTGGCGTAGGTCGAGAACTTGAAGCCCTTTCGCCAGTCGAACTTCTCGACGGCGTGCATCAGGCCGAGGTTGCCCTCTTGGATCAGGTCAAGGAGCGGCAGGCCGGAGGCTTGATATTTCTTCGCGATCGAGACGACGAGTCGGAGGTTCGACTGGACGAAGGTGCGTTGGGCCTCGTCGCCTTGTCGCATGATCCGCTTCAGCTCACGTCGGCGCGCCGGAGTGAGCTTCTTGCCGCCTGCGCCGATCTCCTGTTCGGCCTCGCCGCGGCGTTCGATCGCCTGCGCCAGTCGAACCTCATCGTCTTTGGTGAGCAGGGGGTACTGACCGATGTCGGTCAGGTACAACCGAACGAGGTCTTCCTCGTCGCGTTCAACGCGCTCTTTTGCCAATGCGGTCCGGTCCCTCCGTACTCATGTCCGGGCCGCCTCGAGCGGGCCCTTCGCGTCGTTCGTGAGCGAAGCGGCCTCGTCAGCGGCGATAGCCGCCGGGCCACCGCACCCCCGCTATCCCTACGACCCGTTCGGCTCTGGCGTTCAGTGTAACGATGCCGTCAAGCGGCTCCTCCGGCGGTCTGACCAGGCGATACGGCGATTACGCGTCGCTGTATCTCGCTGAGCGATCCGAAAGCTCCGCCAACTTCGTCGAGCAACGCGCGAACCTTTCGCGCGCGCACGCTGCCGGCACGCGTCGCTCCGAGTGCAAGCGCCTCCTCCAAGGTTCCGGCGACGTCATCGCGACAACGTCGGAACGTCCGGCGCACGAAGGTGTCACCGGGACCGCTCGCTACCACGAAGACTTCGTCGTAGGCGTCGCGAAGCGCCGGGTAGAAGACCTCGGCGAGCGCATCGACGACGTCTCGATCGTCGCCGTCGGCGCAGATCGCCTCGAACACGGCATCGATCTCGTGCCGGTTCGACAGAGGATCCTGAACAGCGAATCCCGAAGCCACCGGAATGCACGACTCGAGCAATCCGGCTCGGAAGCCGTGAGCGCGACTTGCGCCGGAAAGGAAGACCGCACTCGGCGCGTCGTTACCAGTCGGGCGGGCGCCGAGTGCGCGAAAGCCCGCCAGCTCGGCGCCGAGTGCGCGATCGACGACTTCGGCGAGTCCGTGGAGGGAGAGCACCGCGCTCAGGATTTCGCCAGTTCGCGGTGTTCAACAAAACGATTCGTGATCGGCATCCGGCGATCCCGCCCAAAACCGCGAGTCGTCACCCGTGGCCCCGGAGGTGCCTGTCGCCGCTTGTACTCCGACAGATCGACAAGTCGGAACACCCGCTCGACGAGCGTCGGGTCGTAGCCCTCCGCGACGAGGTCGCCAACCGAACGGTGGTGCTCGATGTATGCCTCGAGGATCGGGTCGAGCACTTCGTAGGGGGGCAGTGAGTCGTCGTCGCGCTGGTTGGTCCGCAGCTCGGCGGAGGGCGGCTTCGAGAACACCGAGTCGGGTATCAGGGCCTCGCCGGCGACCTTGTTCCGTCGGTTCGCGAGCGCGTACACGAGCATCTTCGGAACGTCGCGGATCACAGCGAATCCCCCGGCTGTATCGCCGTACAGCGTCGAATACCCGACCGCGGTCTCTGACTTGTTACCGGTCGTGAGCACGAGCCACCCGAACTTGTTCGACAGCGCCATCATCAGCGTTCCGCGGATGCGAGCTTGCAGGTTCTCCTCGGTGAGGTCCTCGGCGAGCCCCGCGAAGCTCGGCGCGAGCAATTCGAGGTACGCGGCGTGAACGGACTCGATCGGGATAACGCGGTAGTCGATGCCAAGTCTCGAGGCGAGCGTTTGTGCATCGCTTCGCGAGCCTTCGGACGAGAACCGCGACGGCATCGAGACTCCGTGAACGTGGTCTGCGCCGATCGCGTCGGCCGCGACCGTCACTACCAGTGAGGAGTCGATGCCTCCCGAAAGCCCTACGACGACGTCACGAAAGCCGTTCTTTTCGACGTAGTCGCGCGTCGCAAGTACGAGCGCTGCGTAGACCTCTGCGTCCGCGTCGAGGGGCTCGTGGGAAATGGGTGCTGCGATCGGACGGCGATCACTGGCGGTCTCGGTGACAAGGACGCTCTCGGTGCCGGCGATGAGCTCTTCTTCGAGTTCCAGATCGACGGCGACGATCCCCTCGCGAAACTGCGGGGCAGTCGCGACGAGCACCCCCGTCTGATCGACGATCACCGAGCCGCCGTCGAAGACGAGCTCGTCTTGCCCCCCAACGAGATTGACGTACGCAATCGGTCGGTGCGCCTGAGCGGTCCTCGCCCGCAACACGTCGAGCCGCTCAGCTTTGGCGTTCACGCGATACGGCGAGGCGTTGGAGACGGTGATCAGCGCCGCTCCACGACGGGCGAGCCCGCCGATTGGGCCTGGCTCCCAGGCGTCCTCGCAGATCACGACGCCGACGGGGACGCCACCGATCACAAAGAGCGGCGAGTCGCCGCGTCCGGGGACGAACCAGCGGCCCTCGTCGAACACGCCGTAGTTCGGGAGGCATTGCTTGTAGGCGCGGCCGCACACCTCCCCGTGCGCGACCACCCCGGCCGCGTTGCGCAATCCGCCGTCTTCGAGCACACATCCGACGATCGCCGCGCATCGTCCGGATCGCGAGGCGACGCGTTCGAGAGCCTGTTCGCTAGCGCGGACGAAGCCCGGCTCCAAGATGAGATCCTCCGGCGGGTACCCCGTCAGGCATAGCTCCGGGAAGATGGCGAGGTCGGCGTCAAGACCGTCTGCCTTCTCGAGTTGTTCCAGGACGAGCTGGACGTTGCGCTCGAAGTCCCCCACTGCCGCGTCGATTTGGCACAGTGCGACGCGAAGCGAACTCACCACTTCATGGTATCGAGGCGGCTTTCATCGATTGCCTGATCACAGAGGGCGACCAACGAGGACCTCCGCGGGACCTGCGAGAATGAGAAGAGCCGCACGAGGACGCCGCGAGCCGGAAGGACGATCGATGGAAAGTCAGCGCGACTACGTGTTGAAGACGGTCGAAGAACGCGGCGTGCGCTTCATCCAGCTCTGGTTCACCGACGTCTTGGGGACACCTAAGACCTTCTCGATCCCGCCTGCCGAATTCGAGAACGCGATCGACGAGGGTATGACCTTTGATGGCTCATCGATCGACGGGTTCAGCCGCGTCCAAGAAAGCGACGTGCTCGCGCGACCCGACCCCGTGACGTTCCAGATCCTGCCCTTCAAAAGCGGCACCGATTCGACGATCGCGCGCGTCTTTTGCGACATCACGAACCTCGACGGAAGCCCCTTCGAAGGCGACCCCCGCCAAGTGCTCCGCCGGACGCTCGGGCGCGCCCACGACCGCGGTTACGAATTCTTCGCCGCGCCCGAGCTTGAGTACTTCTACTTCGCGAACGCAGACTTGCCCCCGCAGCCGTTGGACTCGGGCTCGTATTTCGAACTCACCGTTGCGGACCTCGCGACCGACTTGCGCAAACGCACCGTGCTCACCTTGGAGGACATGGGGATCCCCGTCGAGTACGCGCAGCACGAAGACGCTCCAAGCCAGCACGAGATCGATCTCCGCTACACCGACGCGCTGACAATGGCCGACACGATCATGACGGTCCGTCTGGTCATCAAAGAGATCGCACAGGAACACAGCGTCTTCGCTTCGTTCATGCCGAAGCCGCTCGCCGGCGTGCAGGGTTCCGGCATGCACACCCACGTGTCGCTCTTTTCCGGCGACAAGAACGCTTTCTTCGATGAGAACGGCGAGCGCGGACTTTCGGATACCGCGCGCAAGTTCATCGCCGGGCTCCTCGAGCACGCGCGGGAGATCACCGCCGTCACGAACCAGTGGGTGAACTCCTACAAGCGGCTCGTCTCGGGTTACGAAGCGCCGTTCGCGGTTTCGTGGGCGTACAACAACCGTTCCGCGCTCGTGCGCGTTCCGATCGTGAAGCAAGGAAAGACCGACTCCGCGCGCGTCGAGTACCGCTCCCCGGATCCGGCGTGCAACCCGTACCTCGCGTTCGCGGTCATCTTGGCGGCGGGGCTCCAAGGGATCGAGAAGTCCTACGAACTCCCACCCGAAGCCGATACGAACCTCTTCCAAGCGACGGCCGAGGACCTGGCGAAGGCCGGAATTCCGCCTTTGCCGCGCACCTTGGACGAGGCGCTGAGCGTGATGGAACACTCCGAGCTAGTCGCACAAACGCTCGGAGAGCATGTCTTTGAGTGGTTCCTGCGCAACAAACGCAGCGAGTGGGACGACTACACGCGTCAGATCACACCGTTCGAGCTCGTCCGCTACCTGCCGGCGCTCTAAGCGATGGTTCGCACAACGAATCGGGTGATGACACGAGTCGATGGAACCGATCCTCTGCTTCCCTGATCCGCCGTCCGCCAAGCTGCAGAAGGCGCTCGCGTTCTCGGGCTATCCGTGGTCGGCGGCCTCCGACGTCGCGGTCGCTTCACGAGCCGAACCGCCCGACGGGTTCTCCTGCGCAATCGTGTCCCCGGCGGATTCGCCAGATCGTGCGTTCGCGTTCGTTCGTGCACTGCGCGATCGCGAGATGAGCTCGTTCCCCATCTTGCTCGTCGTCGAGGCTGACTCGATTGGCGCGCTTGATCGCAACCGCGAGCTCTTCGACGATTTCACCCTCGAGTCGTCGCTCGAGGACGAACTCGACGCGCGGCTCTCTCATCTGTTGTGGCGCTCGGGCAAGGCGAAACGTGCCGACGTCATCGTTTACGGGCCGTTGGCCTTGAACCTCGAGACCTACCAAGCCGTCGTCGATGGTCGTCCGCTCGACCTCACGTACATGGAGTACGAACTGCTGCGCTACCTTGCCGCCCACCCCGGCAAAGTCTTCACGCGCGAAGCGTTGCTCTCAGCGGTTTGGGGCTACGACTACTTCGGTGGCGCCCGCACGGTCGACGTCCACGTACGCCGTCTGCGCGCCAAGCTCGGCGAGGAGAACGCGCACCTAATCGAGACGGTGCGCAGCGTCGGCTATCGCTTCGGAACCTCTCGCTGGTCGCCCTGACGGCGCTTTTCTCAGCGCGCCCGCTCGACGTAGGCGGCGATCGCGTAGGGACCGCCCGGCACGGCGACGGCCGCCTCGGCGTGGGGATGCTTGGCTGAGACATCGACAGGAACGATCGAAGACGACCCCGAGCAGACCACCCAGGCCGTCCCGTTCTCGATCGCGACCGATGTCGGCCCGCTCCCGACCGGGACCGGTGTGCCGGCCGCCTGTGAGACGAGGTTGATCGGCGTCAGCGAGTTTGCCGACGGAAGCGAAGTCTTCGAGACCGCGACCCAGGCGTCGTCGCTTGAGAACGCGATCGACTCCGGTGCGCCGGCAACGGGGATCGGCACTCCGGCAGTGCGCGTCGCAAGGCTGATCGTCGAGACGCTTTCTGATCCCTCGTTCGCGACGAACGCGGTTCCGCCCGAGATCGCGATCGCGATCGGGGCGTTGCCGACGGTGATCGGTGGCAACGCGTGACCGGTGCCGAGGTCGATCGGAGTTACCGAGTTGCCGATCGGGCCGGACTGGCCGGTCACGATGGCGCCGGCATCGGTCACGTAGGCCATCTTCCCGTCGGCGGTGATCGCGATCGCCTGTGGTCCGTCGCCGACGGTGATCGGGGACTCTGCCTTTTTGGTCACGAGATCGATGGGCGTGACGGTGTCGCCGATCGGCGACGTGCCGGCATCGGTGACGTAGGCGGTCTTGCCGTCCGGGGTGATCGCGATCCCCGCCGGACCGTTACCCGCTGAAATCGGACGGCCGGCCTTGCCGGTCTTCAGATCGATCGGCGTCATGGTGTCGGCGGTGTAGCTCGTCACGTACGCCGTCTTGCCGTCGGGCGCTACGGCAACGGCGTCGGGGAACTCGCCCACATGGACGGCAGGCAGAACCTCGGGCGGCACGCTCGACAGCTGGATGCGCTCGACACGGTCTCCGGTCCCAGCAGCCGCGCCGCTGCCGATCACTGTCACGAGGCCGTCGACCTCGGGCGGTAGCGGTGGAAGCGTCGTCGTCGTCGAGTGCGCCGAGGGGCTCGACCCGCAGGCGGCGAGCAGTACGGGAGCGATGCAGATCGCGAGGAGGGCGGCGAGGCGGGGCCGGTGAGTGCGCCGCGTCGTCATTGCTCCGGCGCGTACACCCACGCTTCGATCTCGATGTTCGCGCCAAGGGGCAACGCCTTGACCCCGATTGCCGAGCGCGCGGGACGGTGATCGCCGAAGCAGGCCGCGTAGGCGGCGTTCATCGCCGCGTACTCGCCCATGTCGAGCATGAACACGGTCGTCTTCACGACGTCGGCGAGGGTGTGTCCGTGTTTTTCGAGAAGTTTCGCCAGGTTGGCAATCGCCTGGGAGAGTTCCGCGCAGAGGCCCCCGTCGACGAGCTTGCCCTCACGCATCCCGAGCTGTCCCGAACAGATCAGGAGGTCGCCGGCGCGAACAACCGGCGTGTACGGGGGCGGAGAAGCCGGGGCAGTCTCGCTCAGGAGAAGGACGACCCGCAGCCGCAGGTGCGGGTCGCGGAGGGATTCGTGATGTGGAATCCGGCGCCTTGCAGGCCGTCTCGGTAGTCGAGGGTCGATCCCTTGATGAATTGCGCGCTCTCCGGGTCGACGACGACTCGGACGCTGCCGAAGGTGCGCACGATGTCGTCATCGGCGACTTCGGCGTCAAAGAACATGTCGTAGCTGTATCCCGAGCATCCCCCAGCCCGGACGGCGACGCGCAGCGCAAGCTGGTCGGCGTCTGTCTCTTGGGAGAGCAGTTCGGTGACCTTGTCGACGGCGGAGTCGGTGAGGCTGACCGGGCTCGGTCGCTGGCCGATCTTCACGTCAGTGACGATGCTCAATTGCCATCTCCTCTGTGTGAACCACCCTGATCGTACCAACCACCCGGTCGAATCATGCACGTCCCCGGCCCGGGGTCAGCGAATCGTTCCTCATTAACATCGCTTGGGTGCCCACCGACCGCGAACCGCGGAGCGGGCCGACGAACGAGGAGCTGCTCGCCGCGCTGCACGGCGTCGTCGATCCCGAGCTCGGAGAAGACCTCGTCAGCCTCGGCATGGTGCGCTCGGTGACCCTCGAACGGGGCCGGGCCCACGTCGAGATCGCGCTCACGATCGCCGGTTGCCCGCTGCGCACCCAGCTGCGCGACGACGTCACGCGCCACCTCGTTGCGCTCGACGGCGTCGACGAGGTCGAAGTGACGACTGTCGAGATGGAAAAAGACGAGCGGGCAAAGGTGATGTCGACAGCGCGTCGTCTCGCGCAGCGCAAGGCGGTGGCAACCGGGTTTCCCTCATCAACGCGCGTGCTGGCCGTCGTTTCCGGCAAAGGTGGCGTCGGCAAGTCGTCGGTCACCGCCGCGCTGGCGGTGGCGCTCAGCCGCAAGGGCTTCAACGTCGGACTTCTCGACGCGGACATCTGGGGATTCTCGATACCGAGACTTTTGGGTGTGCAGGGACCGCTCGCGGTGCGCAACAAGAAAATGGTGCCAAAGCGCGTGGCGGTCGGGGATTCCGAGTTGAAGATCGTTTCGATGGGGTTCTTATCGAATGAGGAAGAAGCGATCATGTGGCGCGGCCTCGTCCTCGCCCGCGCCGTGCAGCACTTTTTGGAGGATGTCGACTGGGGAGGCATCGACTACCTGCTCGTCGACATGCCACCCGGCACCGGCGACGTCCAGATGGCGCTTTCGCGGATGTTGCCCCGCGCTGAGTTCATCGTCGTTACGACGCCGTCGTCAGCTGCCGCCAAGGTCGCCCGGCGCGCCGCGGACATGGCGCGCAAGGGCCACGTGCGCGTCGCCGGAGTGATCGAGAACATGTCGGCCTTCGAATGCGAGCAGGGCCACCGACACGCGCTTTTCGGTGAAGGCGGAGGTGCCGAACTCGCCCGATCGATCGGCGTCGAGCTCCTCGGTTCGCTGCCGATCGATCAAGCGATCTCCGCGGCCGGGGACGGGGGGGCCTTCGCCGGGCTCGACCCGGAGAGCCCCGCCGGCCAAGCCTTCGACGAAATCGCCACGCGAATCGCAAACGACGTCGCCCCGATCGTCGAGATGTCGGGTTGCAGTGCGCGTCTTTTGGAGCGCGTCGAGGAAAGGCTCTCCCGCCCTGCTAGCTGAACGATCAGCTCACACGCTCGATCAGCTGCTTCCGCTCGACCTCGTTCAGTCCGCCCCAGATACCGTGCGGTTCCCGGATCCTCAGCGCGTAGTCGAGGCACGGCCGTTTCACCGGGCAGCACGCGCACATCGACTTCGCGAGGTGCTCGCGTTCGATCTTTTCGTCTTTGGTCTCCGCATGGGCGGGCGCGAAGAAAACGACGGCCTGCGGCCCTCGGCACAGCGCCTTGAGCTGCCAGGTCTCCTCGGATCGCACCGCGGCCGACACGGCTCCTCCTCGCCCAGCGCAATGGCTCGTCTCGCCGGGTCGGCGGGCGGCACCGCTCCTGCGGTTGGCCGATTGGGCCGGCGACTGCGCGGAGGCTACCGCCGGCTCTTTGCCCTGACAAGGGGCCTTGCCACAACTTCCCTGGTCGCACGGGCCGAAACAGTCCGCGGTCGATAAGGTCGGCGAGCCATGGACCTCGGCGACTTCTGCCGGCAAGCCCACGTCGTCGTCGTCGTCGGCAAGGGCGGTGTCGGCAAGACCGCCATCGCCGCCACATTCGCAGAGCTCGCCCGCCGCCAAGGACTCGACGTCGGCCTCGTCGTCCTGGAGGACGCGAACGGTCCACAGGAGCTCTTCGGCTACCCGGACCCACTCAGCTACGACGACGCCGTCCTTGTCGAAAAGGGCGATGGCGCTGGTTCGGGCCGCATCCGCGGCCGGATGATCACCTCGGACGCCGCGCTCTTGGACTACCTCTCCACCCACGGGCTGAAGCGGTTGACGACGCGGCTTTCCGCCTCCGGGGCGCTCGAGGTCGTGGCGACTGCGGTGCCGGGGCTGCCGACGGTGCTTGTGCTCGGCAAGATCCGCCAGCTCGAGCAAGCCGACGAGTACGACCTGATCGTCGTCGACGCCCCGGCGACAGGCCACGCGCTCTCGTTCCTCTCGAGCGCCGGTGGCCTCGCCGACGCCGCCCGCTCCGGACCGCTCCACACCCAGGCCGCCTGGGTCGCCGAGATGCTCAGCGACCCGACCCGCTTCGAGGTGATCGTCGTCACGATCCCCGAAGAGCTCCCAGTGAACGAGGCGGTTGAAACCGCCTTCGAGCTCGAGGACCGACTCGGCGTCGCCCTCGGTCCGGTGGTCGTGAACGCCTGCTACCCGGTGCTCGACCATCTCGACGACGATCCGGCCGAAGCCGCCCGCGCCGCCGGAGCCGCCACACCGGCACCCGAGCTCGCGACACGCCTCAAGAAGGCGGCGGTCTTCCGCGCGGCCCGCCAACGCGCCCAAGGCGATGAGATCGCCCGGCTTGCCCGCCGCCTCCCTCTGGCCCACCTCGAGTTGCCATATCTGTTCGGGGGACTGCACGGTCCGCACGATCTCGCTCCGCTCGTCGAGGCGTTCGGAAAGGGAGTCGCCACGCTATGAGCGGCGGCCCCATCGAAGTGCTCGTTCGCGAGCGCGCCGTCCTCGCCTGTTGCGGTTCGGGCGGCGTCGGCAAGACGACGACGGCCGCCGCGCTCGGCGTCGCGTCGGCACTCGCCGGGCGGCGCACCTGCGTCGTCACCGTCGACCCAGCCCGTCGACTCGCCGACGCCCTCGGCGGCCACGACAAGACGGCCGAACCGACCGAGGTCTCGGGGCCGTGGACGGGCGAGCTGCACGCCGTGATGCTCGACGCGAAGACGACGTTCGACGCGTTGATCGAGCGTTACGCGACCGATGCTGATCAGGCACGGCGCATCTTGGATAACCGCGTCTACGTCAACCTGGCGTCGGTCCTCTCGGGCACGCAGGAGTACATGGCGACCGAAAAGCTCTTCGAGCTCCACCACTCCGGCAAATACGACCTCGTCGTCGTCGACACACCACCGACGCGCCATGCGCTCGACTTCCTCGACGCGCCAAAGCGGCTCGACGGGTTCTTGTCGAATCGCATCTTCCGCGCCCTCGTCGCGCCGAAGGGCTCGTATTTGCGAGCGGCGAACGTCGCGAGCCAGGTGCTCGTGCGGTCGATCGCGAAAGCGACCGGCGCCGAGATCGTCGACGACACAGTCGCGTTCTTCCAGGCGTTCCAGGGCATGGAAGAGGGGTTTCGAGAGCGCGCGGCGCGCGTCGAGAAGCTGCTCGGCGAAGAAGAGACCGGCTTCGTCCTCATCGCCTCGCCGCACGTCGACGCGATCGGCGATGCCGCCTTTTTCGCGCAGGCCCTCAAGGAGCGCTCGCTGCGCGTCGACGCGCTCGTCGTCAATCGCGTCCTGCCCGACTTCGGACCAGCACCTGCCGACATGTCCGTCGGTGACGACGCCTGGGGCGAGCTCGTCATGAACCTCGCCGCGCTCGCCGAGCTGCGCCGAGGCGAGCAGGACTCCTTCGCCGGTCTCGCCGAAGCCGTCGACCCAGCGCCCGTGGTGCACGTACCGTTCCTCGAGCGCGACGTCCACGATGTGGAGGGGCTCTTGCAGCTCGTTCGCCACCTCGAGCCTTGATCAGTACGTTTTTCCTATGTCATTGATTTTGATCGTCGCCGACGAACACGGCCTGCTGAACGAAATCAGCGCCGGCGTCGACGACGATGACACCGAGCTCGTCGAATCGCTCACGAGCGAGGAGGCACTCGAGCTCGCCGCGACGTACGAACCGGACCTCGTCATCGCCGACAGCCAGATCCAGTCGCGAGGAGGAGTCGCGCTGGCGTTCGATCTCGTCCACGAAGAGACTGGCGGGCGCCTGCCGCACATCCCGTTTCTTTTGCTGCTTGACCGGCGCGCCGATGTGTTCCTCGCGAAGCGGGCGGGAGTCGAGGGTTATCTGGTGAAGCCGCTCGATCCGATCCGGCTGCGCAAAGCAAAAGAGGCGCTGTTGGCGGGCGGGCGGTTCATCGACGAATCGTTCGCGCCGCCCACGGTCGCCTGGACCTGAGGTCTCGACGGTGCGGTTGCGTCGACGGCTCCGACGCCACGTTCCGACCCTCGAGCATGCGCCATCCGAACAAGAGATCCAGATCACGAACGGCCTGCGCAGCTTGCGGGAGTCGACGGCGAAAGAGGTGATGACGCCGCGCGTCGACGTCGTCGGGCTCGCGGCGCCCGTCGCCTTGGCGGACGTCGCCCGCGCCGTCCGACGGTCGGGACACAGCCACTTTCCCGTCTACAAGGACGATTTCGATCATCTCTTGGGCGTGCTGTTCGTGAAGGACCTCGTGAGCCGGGAGTCCCCGGCCGCCGATTCAGGGCGCGCGATCGTTGCCCACGAGAACAAGACGGACCGCCTGCGCGAGCCGTTCATCGTTCCCGAGTCCGGGGCGGCGCTCGCCATCCTCTCGGAGATGCGCCGCGGGCGGCGCGGCTTCGCCGTCGTCGTCGACGAGTACGGCGGATTCGCCGGGGTGCTCACCATCAACGACCTGGTCTCTGAGCTTGTCGGTGACATCCACGACGAATTCGACCGCACAACGAGCCCGGCCGTGATGCGCATCGACGCCAATCGGTTCCTCGTCGACGGGGCGTCGGACGTCGACGAGTTGAACGACGAGATCGGGACATCGATCCCGCCCGGCGAGTACGTCACCTTGGGCGGCTATCTGCTCGATGCGCTCGGCCACATTCCCCAGGAATCCGAGAGCGTGAACCTCGCGGGCACGACCTTTCGCATCACCCGGATGGATCGTCGACGAATTGCCAAAGTCGTGGTCGAGGTGCCTTCCGCTACGCTTTCGCCGAACGACGCCGATCAACCGGCTTCGGACGGGAAGTAGCGCAGCTTGGTTAGCGCGCAGCGTTCGGGACGCTGAGGTCGCGGGTTCGAATCCCGCCTTCCCGACTCAACGATCCGCCCGAAGCCGCCCGTGCCCGACCGAGGAGAGCGATGACCGATCATCTCTACGTGGCAACCGGCGCGGACGGAATTGAACGCTCATCTTCGGGCGAGATCGCCTGGAAACTCCCCGACGACGCGAGCGGGAAACCCGGGGGGGAGACGACGGCTCGGGTTCCGATTGTGCTGCGCCGCGCTGCGGCACTGCTCGACGCACTCGACGAGTACGTCTTCCGGGCTGAAGCGCTCGGCGAATCGAAGGACCTGGGCGACAGGATCGAGACGCCGAGCGCTCGACTGGTCTCGAGGGCGCGCTGGGACACCGGTCTCGCGGCGCGCTTTGCGATCGACTGCGCCGGGCACGCGCTCGAAGACTCAGAGAAGGTCTCGCTCCCGGACGGCAACGAACTCGCGTCGATCCTCGCTAGCGCGCGCTTGGTGCTCGAGAGCGACGAACGCGGGTCCGACGAGAGGCTCGGATTCCTTGCTCGACTCGCCGCGGTTCGCCGGCTGCGCAAGATGCGCGACTCACTCTCGGAGGCGGTTTTCGCCTCGACCGCTGTGGATCTGGGCGACGACCTAGACACCGTCGACGATCCGAGGTGGGCGACCCTCGCTGCGAGCCAGGAAGCGGTGCTCGCCGCGCTCGAAGCGGTGCGCAACGTCGCACTGCCGCGTTATGTGCGTTCGAGAGAGGAGGCAGTCGACGAGCATCCGGACGCTGAGCCGCCGGCGTCGACTCCGCTCGTCATCACGCCGTGGGGACCGATCGCCTTCGGTGCCGAGCACCAGTCGCCGTACGTGTCGGCGTGGACCGCCGCGCGCGACGCAGCGATGCGGGCGCGGGAGGCCGCGCACGACCGCGGCGGCGACGAGGCGCAGGCTGCCGAGCTCAGCTGGCAGGCCGCCCGGCTCGAAGAGGTTCTCGAGAGCGCGTAGGCCTCAGCGCCGCGAACAAAGCGCGCTCCCCGGGTGCGCGAAAGATGACCAAGACCCACCGACACGCTGCCGATGATGCCTTGGATGGGTTCGATCACGCCCGCGACGCTCGGCGCGCTGACGATGCTCGTCTGCGCGGCTCCAACGGCGGCGCGATACGGCGTCACGTGCAGCCACTCCGCGTATTGGAAACCGAAGAGCGCGTCGGGCGGCGAATTCGGATCGACGAGACGCCAGTGCTGCAACGTGATCGTGTAGAGCTGATACCCCGGGCTCACGTTCTCCTCGGCGATGGTCACCGTCCCATCCCCGGTCCTTTCGTTGACCGAGCTCGACGAGACAACCGCGACATGACCGTCACTGAACGCCTCGAAGTCCGGCGCGTTTGAGAAGCTGATCACGTCACCCGAGATCGGTGCGTGACCGACCGCCTGCAAACTGCCGTTCACATACAACTGCGTGTTCGAGTAGGCCGAGTGGTAGTTCTCGGCGACCTGCTGACCGTTCGCGAACACCGGCGCGAGCCCGTCGGCCACGGCGAGGAATCGCTCGGCGAGCTCGACGCACTGGAAGCCAGTCGTCGCGTTGAAGAAGACACCCAGCGATCCGTACGGCCCTGGCAATGTGACGTACTGCCACGTGCCACCGTCGTTCGGCGCGGGTCCGCAGATCGGGATGTTCGGCGATGTGCCCGTCCATCCGACAACTTGCGCGCCGTTCGAAGTGCACCAGGCGGCGGTCGTGCCAGGCATCGGCTGCGCAGAGGCGACCGTGACGGGAGCGATCAGCGCGGCGGCCCCGAGACCGCCCGCGGCCGCGACGAAAGCGCACGCGAGCGCGCGACGACGCCCTCTTACCACCGACCCCTCCAAAACCAAAACGGCCGCGACCTCGTCGGTGAAGCGCCTGCGAGGTCGCGAGCCGTGCCCGCTCAAGTGACCGGGGGACTGTAGGAAATGGCACGCCCATGCCGCAAGGTGGATTATGTGACGATTCGATGTCGGCAACGTTCGCCCAGCTCGAAGGCGGAAAGCCGCTACCGTCTCGACACGCCGACGGCGTCAAAAGGAGACCGGACACCACATGGCGAAGGCGGAGGGCCGGGGGGTCACCCCCCAGAGTGAAGACTTTTCTGCTTGGTACAACGAGCTCGTCTTGAAAGCCGAGCTCGTCGACCGCGGGCCGGTGCGCGGGACGATGGTCATCCGCCCCTACGGCTACCGGATCTGGGAGCTGCTCGTCGCCGAGCTCGACGCGAAGATCAAGCAGACCGGTCACCAGAACGCGTACTTCCCGCTCCTCATCCCCGAGGCGCATCTGAAAAAAGAGGCCGACCACGTCGAAGGGTTCGCGCCTGAACTGGCAGTCGTCACCCACGCCGGCGGTGAGGACCTCGAGGAACCGCTCGTCGTCCGGCCGACTTCGGAGACGGTAATCGGCGAAGCGTACGCGCGCTGGATCGACTCCTACCGTGACCTACCGCTGCTCATCAATCAGTGGTCGAACATCGTCCGCTGGGAGTTGCGACCGCGGCTGCTTCTGCGCACGACGGAGTTCTTGTGGCAAGAAGGCCACACCGCGCACGTCGACGTGACGGACGCGACGAGAGAAGTGACGGTGGCGACTCGCTTCTACGAAGAGGTCTCCCAGGACCACTGCGCGATCCCCGTCATCGTCGGCGACAAGACCCCGACCGAACGCTTCCCCGGAGCGGTGCGCACGGTCACGTTGGAGGCGATGATGCGCGACGGCCGCGCGCTGCAAACCGCCACGTCGCACTACTTCGGCACGAACTTCGCCGAAGCATTCGACATCACCTATACCGGGCCCGATGGGGTGCGTACGCACTGTCACACGACCTCGTGGGGGATGAGCACGCGCGTGCTCGGCGGGATCGTGATGGTCCACGGCGACGACCGCGGGCTGATCCTGCCGCCACGGGTTGCGCCGTACCAGGTCGTCGTCGTCCCGATCGGCAGGGACGGCGAGTTCGCAAAGACGGCGCAGGCGGCGCGCCAGCTCGCCGAATCACTGGTCGCGAAGGGCGTGCGCGTTCACGTCGACGAGCGCTCGTACGTGAGCCCGGGGTTCAAGTTCAACGACTGGGAACTGCGCGGCGCACCGATCCGCGTCGAGCTCGGTCCACGAGACCTGGCATCGGACTCCGTCGTCGTCGTGGATCGGCTCGAGGCGAGCAAACAAACCGAGGCGACTTTGCTCTTTGTCGAAGGGATCGTCGAACGAATCGACGCGATCCAGGATGCACTGTTTCAGCGCGCCCTCGCGTTCCGGGACAACCACACAAAGCGGGTCGACACCCTCGACGAGCTCGTCGCCGCGGTCCAGGACGGCTTCGCCTACTCGTTCCACTGCGGTGACGAGGGGTGCGAGCGCCGTTTCCAGGAACAAACCGGCGCCACTCCCCGCTGCATCCCCCGCGATGAGCCGGAGGCCGAGGGCATCTGCCCGATCTGCGACAAGCCCTCCGCCTACGGGAAGCGGATCGTCTTCGCCCGCGCCTACTAGGCCGCGGAGGTCGTCCGCGCGAGCAGCTCCGCGATCTCGACGGCGTTGCCCGCCGCGCCCTTTCGCAGGTTGTCGCCGACAACGAAGAGCGAAAGACCGGACCGCACCGTCTCGTCTTGGCGGATCCGCCCGACGAAGACCGGGTCCTTTCCAGCCGCGAGCAGCGGCGTCGGCAGCTCGGCGAGTTGCACACCGGGCGCGTGCTCGAGGAGCGCGCGCGCCTGGCCCGGCGAGATCGGCTCGTCGAACTCGACGTTGAGCGAGAGCGAATGCCCCGTGAAGACGGGCACGCGCACGCAGGTTGCCGTCACTGGGAGGTCGGGGTGGCCGAGAATTTTGCGGGTTTCGTTGCGAAATTTCACTTCTTCTTCGGTCTCGCCGCTGTCACCGTCGACGAGGGCACCAGCGAGGGGCACGACGTTGAACGCAACCGGTGCGGGAAACAGGCTCGTGGTCGGCATGGCCACCGCCTGGCCGTCGAACGCGAGCGCGACAGCGCGTTGCGCGACAGCGCGCATCTCTGCATCGAGTAACGCGGTCCCCTTGACGCCGGCTCCGGAGACGGCCTGGTAGGTGGAGGCGACGAGCCGCCGGATATGCGCCGCGTCGTCGAGCGGCTTCAGCGCCGGCATCGCCACCATCGTCGTGCAGTTCGGGTTGGCGACGATGCCCTTCGGGATGTCCTTGAGCGCCTCCGGATTGACCTCGGATACGACGAGCGGAACGTCAGGGTCCATGCGCCAGGCGGCGGAATTGTCGATCACGGTGGCGCCGACCGCTGTGACTTTCGGAGCGAGCTCCCTCGAAGCGACGCGTCCACACGAGAAGAACGCGACGTCGATACCCTCGAAGTCCGCGCGGCCGGCGTCCTCCACGACGATTGACTCCTCGCGCCAGAAAAGCCTCGAACCCGCCGAACGCTCGGACGCGAAGAACCGGATGGAGTCGACGGGAAAGCCGCGTTCATCGAGCAGCAGGCGCATCAATGCGCCGACTTGGCCGGTGGCTCCAAAGACGGCGACGCGCACGTTCGTGACCCTACCGGCGCCGATCAGTGGCCTTGGACTTCTGAGAGCCCGAACGTCTCGTGCAGCGCCCGAACCGCAGCGATCACGGCATCTTCGCGCACCGTGCAAGAGATGCGAATCGGAGACGTGGAAATCATCTCGATATTGATGTCGTTGGCAGCAAGCGTTTCAAACATCGCCGCGGTCACCCCGGGATGGGTTTTCATACCCGCTCCGACGACGGACACCTGGGCGATCTTGTCGTCGATGCTGACCTCGCTACCTCCGAGCTCGGAAAGCAGAGACTGCGCGATCTCGCGCGCTCTGTCGAGCTCGGTTCGCGGGACAGTCAGCGAGATGTCGCTCAACTGACCGATCGAGCTGCTCTGCACGATCATGTCGACGTTCACCGAGGCATTCGCGAGTGCCCGGAAGAGGGAGGCGGCGATTCCCGGCCGGTCGGGAATGCCGCTGACGGTGATGCGCGCCTCTGTCGAGTCGCTCGTGACAGCGGAGACGATCGGTTGTTCCATCGACGGGTCCTCCTCGGTGATCCATGTCCCGGGTTCCCAGGTGAACGATGAACGCACGTGGACGGCCACGTGGTGGTTACGAGCGAACTCGACGGAGCGGTGCGAGAGCACACGCGCACCCGTTGCTGAGATCTCGAGCATTTCTTCGAATGAAACCCGCGACAGCCGCCTCGCCGTCGGCACGTAGCGCGGGTCTGCGGTGAAGACGCCGGAGACGTCGGTGTAGATCTCACACCGGTCGGCGCCGAGAGAGGCCGCGAGCGCGACGGCGGTCGTGTCCGAGCCGCCGCGACCGAGCGTCGTCACGTCGCGCTCCATCGACACACCCTGGAATCCGGCGACGACCGGCACCATCCCGCGCTTCAGCGCGTCCTCGATCCGCTCCGCTCGGACCTCGACGATCTTCGCGTTCGTGTGCGATGTGTCGGTGATGATGCCCGCCTGGCTTCCGGTGAACGACGCCGCCTCGACTCCGAGATTGGCGAGCGCCATACATAAGAGCGACATCGAGATGCGCTCCCCGGCGGTCAGCAGCATGTCGAGCTCGCGCCCAGGTTGGATGGCTGAAACTTCTTCTGCGAGCCGGATCAAGTCATCGGTCGTTTTCCCCATCGCAGAAACGACAACGACTGGGACGTCTCCCTGGCTCCTTGTCCACGCGATGTGTTGCGCGACCTCGCGAATCCGGTCCGCATCCGCGATGGATGTTCCACCGAACTTTTGGACGACCAGCGGCACGGACACAAGTTACTTGGGCCACTCGATGACGAAGTACGACCGCGCGCGGGCGATTCAGAGCGTCTTGCGCATCTGGACAGCGGACTCTTCGTAACCGAGGGAGCGGTACAACGAACGGGCGACCGAGTTGAAGCCGAAGACGTTGAGACCGAGCGTCATCGCTCCGTGTTCGCGCGCGAACGATTCAGCGAGCAGCATCGCCTGTCGCCCAAACCCACGGCCTCGCTTGTCCTCGTCGATCTCGACGTCATAGACGTACCAGCGGTCGGGCTCATCGCCAGTCAACCCGAGCCACAACACGCCGACGTCCTGGCCGTCGACCACGACGTGACCGATGTGCTGACCTTCGGCGGGGACGCCACCGGGGAACATGCGCTCCAGGCTGTGATCGGCGTTCGCCTCCGCCTCCTTGCGTGACATCCCGGACCGCTCGAGATCCGCGAGATAGCCGCTGCGGAGAGTCGAGAGCAGCCCGGCGAGCTCGCTGGGCTCGAAAGGGCGCAAGCTCGCCTCGGAATCGCTCACGTCGCATTGTCGTTGACTCGTCAGCCCTCCGCTCGACCACTACCTTGTTGCGCCATGCCAAGTGACAAGCGGGCTCGCCAACGCGCCCAACGCGAGGCGAAGCTCTCCGAGGTGCAGCGACGACGCCAGCGCGTCCGTCGGCTGCGCCAGGGTGCCTCGGCCCTCGTCGTCGCTGGGCTCGTCGTCTTGGTGATCGTGCTCGTCAGTCAGCCTTCGCCGAAGCCGAAAAAGGCAGCCTCCTCGACCACAACCTCGGTGACGACCACCACCCTGGCCGCCGCCGTCGCGCCGACGTGCCCGCCGGCGACCGCGGCCGGCGCCACGAAGCGCGTCATCGCCTTCACACGTCAACCGCCGATCTGCATCTCGAAGGGGGTGACCTACGACGCCACGGTGGCGACCGACGTCGGTACTTTTGTCATCCAGCTGCTCCCGACCGCGCAGCTGCGCGCCGTCAACAACTTCGTCTTCCTCGCCCGCTACCACTTCTTCAACAGCAGCACCTTCCAACGTGTCATCCCGGGCTTCGTCGTTCAAGGAGGCGAGCCGTCCACCACTGTGAGCGGACCGGGGTACGAGTGGACCGGCAACGAGCCGCCAGCGTCCTGCGAGGCGGCGAAGGATTGCTACGCGCCCTACGACGTCGCCTACGCGAACAGCAGCTCGACGCCGAAGACGAATGAAAGCCAGTTCTTCATTGTGCTTCCCGGCGGGCAAGATCAGCTCGCACCGGACTACACCTTGTTCGGCAAGGTGATCTCAGGATTCGCGGTCGTGAGAAAGATCGCCGCCGACGGCTCGTCGAGCGGCACCCCGAATGTGACACACCACATGGTGTCGGTGACGATCGCGACCGCCGGCTGAGACCTGCAAAGGAGAACGCCGTGACCATCCCGTGTCCACCCGTCGACGGATCCGCCGAGCGCACGATCACCTTCGAGGGGCCACCGCCGATGTGCATCGACCCCGAGCACCGCTACTTGGCGGAGATGGCGACGACGAAAGGCACGCTGCGCTTCGCGCTCGACCCGATCGGCGCGCCCTTGACGGTGAACAGCTTCGTCTTCCTCGCCCGCTACCACTACTTCGACGGGGTCGCCTTTCACCGCATCATCCCGGGCTTCGTCGTCCAAGGCGGCGACCCGACCGGCAAGGGCACGGGCGGCCCCGGCTACCGCTTCGACGACGAGCTGCCGAAACCGGGACGCTACGAGGTCGGCTCGCTTGCGATGGCGAACGCCGGCCCCAACACGAACGGAAGCCAGTTCTTCATCATCTCGGGACCCGACGGGGTCTCGTTGCCGTCGCTGTACTCGCTGTTCGGCAAGGCGGTCGCCGGCTTTGAGGTGATCACCGCCATCGAGGCGGCCGGTTCGGCGTCGGGGGAGCCGAGAGAACGCGTCGCGATCGAATCAGTGACGATCGAGGAGTCCGCCGACTGAAATTCAGCGGACGAGCGAGCCCGGGCTTAGCACCACCCCTTCCGCGACCTCTCCGTCTGCGATTGTCATCTCGATCGCGCCGCCCTTTTTCACCTCCGACGGCTTGCCGTTCAAAAGCCCCGAGTCGATGAGTCCCGAAACGATCTCCGAACAGATGTCACCGTGCGAGCACGCGACGAGCGTCGCCATCTCGTCGAGACCATCTGCGACTCCGATGAGCATCTCGAGCGACTCGATTCCGTCGAAGCCTTCCGCGAGGTAGTCGACGAGTTCGACTTCACAACCGAGCTTTTCGGCCAAAGGCGCGACGGTCGCGACGCAGCGCTCAGCGGGACTCGACAACACCTTCGCGATCGGCTCGGAAAAGAACCGCTCGGCGATCCCGATTGCTTGGCGACGGCCTTGTTCGGAAAGCGGACGCTCAAAATCGTCACGCTTCCAGGCCGAACGCGATCGCGCCTGCGCGTGACGAACGACGAGGACGCGACGACGTTGCTCGGGGCGCTTCTTCTTCACCACGTCATGAGCCCGTCGTGACGCCGATCGCTGAACCGATCCCATAGGTAATCGCACCGGCGATCGCGCAGATCACCAGTTGCCGCAATGCCGAGTAGACGATGTTGCGCCGCGTGAGGAACGACAGCGACGCCCCGACGACGAGCGCCGCGGCTCCGGTGAGCGCGATCGCTAGCTCGACCGCCGAACCACCCGAGCTGCCACCCAAAAAAGCAATCAGCGGGATGAGGGCGCCGACCGCGAACGTGACGAACGACGCCCCCGCAGCCTGGACCGGCGAACCGAGCTCACCGGGGTCGATGCCCAGCTCCTCGCGGGCGTGCACCTCGAGGGCCGTTGCCGGATCGGCCATCATCTTCTCCGAGAGCTCGCGCGCCGTGTTGGCGTCGATCCCCCGCGACCGGTAGATCCCTTCGAGTTCGCGGCGTTCAGCGGCGGGGTTCCTCGCGATCTCGTCCCGCTCGACGCCGAGTTCATATTCGAACACCTCGCGTTGGGAACGCATCGAGATGTATTCGCCAGCGGCCATCGAGAACGACCCGCCGAGCAGGCCCGCCAGCCCCGCCAGCCGCACGACGCCGGCGCCCGGGTGCGCGCCGGCAGTCCCGAGCACGAGCGACACATTTGAAACGAGTCCGTCGCTGATCCCGAAGACCGCGGCGCGCAGCCCTCCGCCTCGCACGTCGCGGTGCGAGTCGCGGTGGCCCGAATACTCCGGCGCCGCCTGGACCCGCCAGCGGTAATGGCGACCGAAGGTCGTGATGCGACGAACCCGACGCGACGCGGCTGCGGTCGGGCCCATCGATTCACGTTACCGCCCTTATCAGGAGGCAAGTCTCGGTCGGTTCACGCCCTCGACGCCGAAAATTCGCCGCGGCGTCACGAACTGTTCACCCCAACAACACGCGGTTGTCACCGCGCGCGGCAACGATCGTGACGACGGAGGCAACCGAAAAGAGCGCATGTGACGAGTGCGATCGCGCCCGAGCGTGACCGGACCGAGTGGCCCCGCATCCTGCTCGTGGGCGACGACGACAACCAGACCCTCGCGCTCACCGTCGGGCTGGAGCACGAGGGTCTCGCGGTCACGGCGATCCGAGACGCGCGCGAGGCATTCGGTGCCTACGACGCCGTCAACCCGGACGTGATCCTGCTCGAGGCGACGCCGTCCGGGTCGTCTGGCGTGGACCTGTGCCGTCAGCTGCGTGACCGGGGGGTTGCAACTCCGATCATCATCGTGAGCTCACGCGACGACGAAGTGGACGTGGTCGTCGGCATCGAAGTCGGCGCGGATGACTACCTGACAAAGCCTTTGCGCATCCGCGAACTCGTCGCGCGCATCGGCGCCCAGCTGCGCCGCGCCCAGTTGCGTCAGCTGGACGGAAGCGCGAATCCGGACGCTTTGCCGCCACCGGTGGCAAAGCTCAGCGCGAGTGGGATCATCATGGACCCGGCCCGTCACGAAGTCACCGTGCGCGGCTCGGAGATCGAGCTTCCCTTGCGCGAGTTCCAGGTGCTGCGCGAGCTGCTGGCGAACGCCGGGCGCGTCGTCACGCGCGACGAACTGTTGGAGCGAGTGTGGGGACTCGAGTACGAGGGCGACCCGCGCATCGTCGCCACGCTCATCGGCAGGTTGCGCGCCCGCGTCGAGCGCGATCCCGACCGCCCGACCTACATCGTCACGATCCGCGGCGTCGGTTACCGGCTGAACGACCGGCTCTGAGCGACCAGGGAGTTTCCTGACCCCCGACCTAGGATCGCGGGTCAGATGGCACGCGACGACCCGACCTGGCGCGGAGATTCGCCGGAGCGCCAGCAGCCGCGAACGCCGATCTGGGTGGCATTCCTCGACCTCGTGCGGCGACGCGCGTACACCCGGTCCGCTGAGCCCTTTCGGCTGTCGTCGGGCCAGACGAGCTACGACTACGTCGACTTGCGCCGGGCGGTGGCGAACGGCGCCGATCTGGCAATCGCCGCCCGCGCCCTCATCGAGCACCTCGACGAATTGGGCGTCAGCTACGACGCGATCGGCGGGATGACGATGGGCGCGGATCCCTTCGCGCACGCCGTCGCGTTGCTGCGGCCCACGACTTGGTTCTCGGTGCGTCAGGCCGAGAAATCTCACGGATCGAAGCGGCGCATCGAAGGTGCAGACCTCTCCGCCGCGCGCGTCGTGCTGATCGAGGACACCGCGTCGACCGGCGGTTCGATCCTTTCTGCCTACGAGGTCCTCCACGACGCCAACGTCACGGTCGTCCACGCCTGCGCGTTGCTCGACCGGGGCGACGAAGCCGCCGCCGCGTTCTCGAGGCTCGGCGTCAGCTACTCGAGCGTTCTTACGTATCGCGACGTCGGCATCGAGCCGATCGTCGTCGCCGGCGCCTCGAACTGACGCCAGGAGCAGGTGGATTTCCTCGACGCGATCCTGATCGTCCTCCTCGTCGGCGCGGCGGCACACGGACTGCGCGTCGGTGCGGCGGTACAGGTCGCGACGATCATCGGTGTCCTCGCCGGCGTCACCTTGGGCGTCGTGCTGATCGTCAACGTCGACCCGCACCTGTCGGGGACAGCCGCGAAGGCGGCCGTTGCGATTGTCTTCCTCGTCGCTCCCGCTGCGGTCCTCGGCGGCCTCGGCCGCCAAGGCGGCGTTCGCTTATGGCGCGCGATCCGTCGCGTCCGGTTCGGTCCCCTCGACGCGGTCGTCGGCCTGGTGTTCGCCGTCACCGGCATGGGTGTCCTGCTGTGGCTCTTCGCCTCGGTGTTCTACAACGCACCGTCGACGCTGCTCGCGAACGAGATCCAGAACTCGGCGATCCTGCAGGGGATCGACAAGGTGATGCCACCGGTGCCCGACGCCTTCGCGCGCATCGACGCCTACCTCGCAGAAAGCGGCTTTCCCCAAGTCGTCGTCGGCCTCGTTCCCGGTCCGTCCGGAAAGATTCCCCTCGCGACGAAGCAACAAGTCGATGAAGCGACCGGCGCTGCCGCGGCGTCGACCGTGAAGGTGATCTCGGTCGGCTGTGACGAGGAGACCGAAGGATCCGGATTCGAGGTCGCCGGTGGGTTCATCGTCACGAACGCGCACGTCATCGCCGGCTCGCACTCGATCACGGTCTTTGCGCCGAACGGTCGCACGTCGCGGGCGGTCCCGGTCTATTTCGATCCGTATTTCGACCTCGCCGTGTTGCGCACCCAGAATCTCAGCATCCCCGCTCTCAGCGTCGACGACGGCTACGTCCCGAGCGGAACGCGGGTCGTGTTCCTCGGCTACCCCGAAGATGGGCCGCTTCGCGAACTGCCCGCCGGCGTCGTCTCGAGCTTCACCGCCGAGGGGCGCGACATCTACGACGAGTCGCTCACCATCCGCCAGGTCTACGAGATCCGCGGCATCGTCAGGCCAGGCAACTCCGGCGGCCCGCTCGTCTCGCCCTCGGGAGAGGTGCTCGGCGTCGTCTTCTCGCGCTCGACGACGACGAGCGACATCGGTTATGCGCTCACGTCACCGGGCGTACAGACACGGATCGACAAAGCGCAGAAATACGACACCGCGGTCGGTACGGGCCAGTGCATCGACTGAACGGAGCGACGAGGATATGACGCCATCATCGGAGCGATGCGGGAGGACGCCGTGGCGCTGAGGATCGAGGACTACGGGCTGATCGGGGACACCCACACCGCCGCCATCGTCGGGCGCGACGGATCGATCGACTGGCTCTGCCTGCCGCGCTTTGACTCCGGGGCGTGCTTCGCCCGCCTCGTCGGTGACGAGGAGAACGGCTTTTGGCGGATCGCCCCGAAGGAGAGTCCGCCGCCCGGCCGGGGAGAACCGATGCTCGCCCAGCGACGGAAATACGTCGACGACACGCTGGTGCTAGAGACGGAGTTCGACACGAAGAAAGGCACCGTTCGCATCACCGACTTCATGCCGATTCGCGATCAGTTCCCCGAAGTCGTGCGGCTCGTCGAGGGCATTTCCGGAACCGTGGAAATGCGGATGGACCTCGCGTTCCGCTTCTACACCGGGAGTGTGACGCCGTGGGTCCGGCGCGACGGCGCGGTGCTTTCGGCGATCGCTGGCCCCGACGCGCTGGCTTTTTGGACGCCAGTAGCGACCGAAGGCAAGGAAATGACAACGGTCGCCGAGTTCAGCGTGAGCAAGGGGCACTCTGTCCCCTTCGTGCTGGCGTGGCACCCCTCGCATCTCCCGCCGCCGCGACCGACCGACGCGACCTACGCGGCCCGTCAGACAAAGAGATGGTGGAACGATTGGTCGTCGCTCGCGCTGACGGGCAACGATGCCTGGGCCGAGGCGGTCCTGCGCTCAGCGATCACGCTGAAGGCGCTGATTTACCAGCCGACTGGAGGGATCGTCGCCGCCCCGACGACCTCGCTGCCCGAGGCGATCGGCGATGGGCGCAACTGGGACTACCGCTACTGCTGGCTGCGCGACGCCACTTTGACGTTGAGCTCGCTGTTGGCTGCGGGATATCACGACGAGGCGCTCGCCTGGCGCGACTGGCTTTTCGCGCGCCGTTGCCGGCGATGTCTCGAAAATCCAGATCATGTACGGCGTCGGCGGCGAACGCGACCTGTTCGAGCGCGAGCTCGATTGGCTGTCGGGATACGAGGGCTCGAAGCCGGTGCGCACCGGCAACGCGGCCGCCGGCCAGTTCCAACTCGACGTCTACGGCGACGTGATGTCGGTCCTGCACGAGTCACGGCGCACAGGAGACCGCGCCGGCCCGGCCTGGGACTTGGAACTCCAATTGCTCGATTTCTTGGAGACCGGTTGGCGCGAACCGGACGACGGGATCTGGGAAGTACGCGGACCGCGACGCCACTTCACCCATTCAAAAGCGTTCGCCTGGATGGCGGTCGACCGCGCGATCAAAGACATCGAGGACTTCGGATTCGAGGGGCCGCTCGACAAGTGGAAGGCGCTGCGCCAGGACATATTCGATGAGGTGTGCGAAAAGGGCTACGACGCCGAACGCAAGACCTTCACCCAGTACTACGGGTCAAAAGAGCTCGACGCGAGCGTCCTTTTGATTCCGCTCGTCGGCTTCCTCCCGGCGACTGATGAACGCGTCGTCGGCACCGTCGAGGCGATCGAGCGCGAATTGACTTCGGACGGCTACGTGCTGCGGTACTCGACGAGCGAGAGCCAGGTCGGCGTCGATGGGCTTTCGTCGCGGGAAGGCGCCTTTTTGCCGTGCTCGTTCTGGCTCGCAGACTGCTACGAATTGATGGGGCGGCATGACGATGCGGTGGACCTGTTCAATCGGCTGTTGTCGCTCCGAAACGATCTCGGGCTTCTGTCCGAGGAGTACGACCCGGTGGCGAAGCGCCTTGTCGGTAATTTCCCCCAGGCGTTCTCCCACATCGAGCTGATCGACACTGCGGTGAACTTGTCGCACGACGCCGAATGGACGAACGGCATGACGGGCCGGGACCGCCTCCAAGGAGCGCTCGTCGATGTCCGGCGCCGCATCAAGAATCGGCCGCGCCCGCACCACCCGGTGTTGCATTTCCGACACCGGGACGACGACCGCCGAGGGCTTCACGGAAGCTGAATCTCGCTGCGCATCGCTGCGACCACGTATCGGCGAAAGCGCGCCCCGATCGAGCGACAACCGAACTGTCTTTTCGAAACAGACGACCCCTGATTTCACCCGGCGGTTCTCGACGCCGGGGTGTTTCCGAGCAGCCATCGCGGCCCCGGCCCGAGCTTCGCCGCCACGTCGTCGGGATTCGAAAGCCGGCACTCGCTGAGCGACAGGCACCCGCAGCCGATGCACGAGTCGAGGCGATCACGCAGGCGCTCGAGTTCGGCGATCTTCTCGTTCAGCCGTGGTCGCCACGACGCGGAGAGCCGGCTCCAATCCTCGGCGTTCGGCGTGCGCGAGTTCGGCAACGACCCGAGCGCCGCTCTGATCTCATCGAGGCTGAGACCGACGTTCTGCGCCGCGCGGATGAACGCGACACGCCGCAGCACCTCACGTCGGTAGCGGCGCTGGCCGCCGTCAGAACGCGCCGCTTCGATCAGGCCCTCGCGCTCGTAAAAGCGCAGCGCCGAGGCGGCGATGCCGGCGCGCTGGGCGACCTCGCCGATCGAGAGCAGCTGCGCCACGCTTCACCCCTTGACTTAAAGTCAACTTTAATAGCTACGGTCACGCTATGGCCGCTGCGATCGTCACCGGTGCTTCCAAAGGGTTCGGCCTCGCGGTGTCGTGCGCCCTCGTCGGGGGCGGTTGGCAGGTGGTCGTCGACGCCCGCCACGAGGACGAACTCGTCTCGGCGACGGCCCCGCTCGGGCGTTCCGCACACCTGGTCCCTGGCGACGTCACCGACGCCGCGCACCGCCGTCTCCTCATCGGTGCAGCGAGGCGCGTCGGCGGTATCGACCTCCTCGTAAACAACGCCGGCACACTCGGACCGAGCCCGCTGCCAAGGCTGCGCGACCTCGACGTCGGGGCACTGTCGGATGCGTTTCGCACCAACGTCGAAGCCCCCCTCTCCCTGATCAAGCTGGCGCTGCCGCTGCTGGAAGCCTCCGGCGGCGTGGTCGTCAACGTCACGTCGGATGCGGCAGTCGAGGCATACGAGGGCTGGGGCGGATACGGCGCGACCAAAGCCGCCCTCGAACAACTCTCAAAGGTGCTCGGCGAAGAGGAAAAAAAGGTGAGGATCTACGCGTTCGATCCGGGCGACCTCCGCACGGCGATGCACCAGGCGGCGTTCCCGGGCGAGGACATCTCTGACAGGCCGCTGCCCGAAGAGGTTGCACCGGCCCTGCTACGCCTCTTAGAAGCGCGCCCGCCGAGCGGTCGATACCGGGCTGCCGACTTCCTCGGAGCCTCAGGATGACGCCGACGCGTCTTTCCTTCGCGCTCCCCCAACAACTCGAGGCGCTCGATCCACCCGAGGCGCGCGGGCTGTCGCGCGATGCGGTGCGGATGATGGCGACGTTCCGCGCCACCGGAGCGATCGTGCACGGCCGCTTTCGCGACCTCCCTGACTTCTTATCGGCGGGCGATCTCGTCGTGATCAATACGTCGGCGACGATCCCGGCCGAAGTCGACGCCGAGTCCCTGAACGGGACGCGCCTTTTCGTCCACTTCTCGACCGAGATCGAAGACGACTTCTGGGTAGTCGAGCCGCGGGCCTCCGTCGGCCAGCGATCGGCGCCGTGGCAGGAAGAAGGAGAGCCGCCGTCTGTCTTTCGTGTCGCCGACGGCGGCACGATCGAACTGCTCGAGCACTTCCCCGAAAGCACCCGGCTCCACCTCGCCCGGGTGACCCTGCCGATGGCGACGACGAGGTGGCTCCAACGGCGCGGCCGGCCGATCCACTACGGGTTCCACAACAAGGACTGGCCGCTCTCCGCGTACCAGTGCGACGATGCCGAGCGCCGGGCGGCCGCTCACACCCGAGACGATCACCCGTCTGGTCGCGAAGGGGGTCGGCATTTCGCCGGTCGTGCTGCATACCGGCGTCGCGTCGCTCGAAGGCGATGAGCTTCCGTATCCAGAACGCTTCGTCGTCTCGCGGGCCACAGCGAACCGGGTAAATACGGTGCGACTCGAAGGCGGAAGGGTGGTCGCGATCGGCACGACCGTCGTGCGCGCGCTCGAGTCAGCGGTCGGCGAGTCCGGCTGTGTCGAGGAATTTGACGACTGGACGAACCTCATGGTCACCCCGGAGAGCTCTGTGCGTGTCGTCGACGGGATCGTCACCGGCTGGCACGAACCCGAGGCGACTCACCTTTTGCTGTTGGAAGCGATCGCGGGTCGCGACCTGCTCGAGAACGCCTACGACGAGGCGATCCGCGAGGGCTATCTGTTCCACGAGTTCGGCGACAGCCACCTCATCCTGCCGTAGCCGCGCGTTTCAGATCGCGCCTTCGCGCACCGCCCCGATCACCGCTTTGACGACGGCTTTCACGAACGCGTCGTCGAGGGGTCGGTGACCTTGCAAAAAGCGGTGGTAGGCGGGTCCGAACACTAGGTCGAGCAACACGTCGACGTTGGCGTCGCGGCCGAGCTCACCGCGATCGATCGCGCGCTGCACGATCTCGGCGCGCGAGGCGCGCAGTGGATTGATAAAGCGGTCACGCCACGCCTCGGCAAGTTCGGGATCGCGCTGGACCTCGGCGATGAGGCCGCGCAGGGTCCTGCCCGTCGTCGTCTCGCGCACAACGCGCACCCAACCGCGAAGCGAGATGCGCAGGTCCTCCTCGAGACTGCCGGTGTCGGGAGTGGGAAGGCGCTTCAGGAATTCACCGACGAAAGCGTCGAAGGCGAGGGTGCCCTTCGAAGGCCACCGCCGGTACACGGACGCCTTGCTCACCCGCGCCCGCTCTGCGACCTCTTCGATCGTGATCCCGGCGAGCGGCCGCTCGGCGAGGAGCACGGTCGTCGCGTCGAGGATCGCCTGTTCGGTCTGCGGACTCATCGGCCGGCCGCGGCCGCGCGCCGCAGGGGCTCCAACCAAGAGCTCGGGAATACCGCTCACCCCCTTGCGTTGACCCTGGTGGACCGATTTTCGAAACGGTACGTATCGTTTACGATATTAGAGCTTCGAGCCCTGGCGAGTGGGCTCGCTGACGGAGGAGCAGATGGAAGGGGCGACAGCGACGGGGAACCCGATTTCGTGGCGGGGCTTTGCTTCCCGCCAGCTCGGCGCCTCCCTGAAGCGCCTCGGAATGTCCGCCAAGCAGATTCGCGGCCGCGTTCCGAGTCACAGCGACGGCGGAGCGGCCCACCCGGCGGCTGCGCTCGCACTCCTTTTGTCCGTGGCGTTCATGGTTGTCTTGGACTTCAGCATCGTGAACGTCGCGCTCGCCTCGATCGAGCGCGAGCTGCATGTCGGCGCGACGGCCGTGCAGTGGGTGATCACAGCCTATGCGATCACCTTCGGCGGTCTCCTCGTCCTCGGCGGACGCATCGGCGACCTTTTCGGACGGCGGCGCACGTTCGTCGTCGGGCTTGTGATTTTCGCTGGCGCGTCACTCGCCGGCGGGCTCGCGCACAGCATCGCCGTCCTCGTCGCCGCCCGCGCGGTGCAGGGAGTCGGAGCGGCGCTCGTCGCCCCGGCATCGCTATCACTCATCACGACGAGCCTCCCCGAGGGCCAGCAGCGCACCCGCGCCCTCGGCTTCTACGGCGCGACGGCCTCGATCGGCTTTGTCGCCGGACTCGTGCTCGGCGGCATCCTCGTCGAGTTCTTCGACTGGCGCGCCGTGCTGTGGGTGAACGTGCCGATCGGTCTGATCGCCGCGGCGCTCGCGCCCTCGCTCATCCCCGCCGCCGAGCGCGCACGGCAGCGCCGTCGGCTCGATGTCGCGGGCGCATTGCTCATTACCGGCGCCATCGCGACCATTGTCTACGCGGTCTCTGAAGGCCCGATCAACGGCTGGCTCTCCGGCAGAACGGCGCTTGCCTTCGTTCTCGCCTTCGTCTTGATCACCGGATTCGTCGCCGTCGAGCAACGCCACCACAGCCCGCTCGTTCGTCTCGAGATCCTGAAGATCCGCCAGCTCGCGGCGGCCAACGTCTTCACCATCATGCTCGGGGCTTGGAGCGCGGGCGAACTGCTCGTCATGCCGCTCTATCTGCAGCTCGTCCTCCATTACTCGCCGCTCGTCACCGGGCTCGCGATGGTGCCCCAGGGCGTGCTCGGCTTCGTCGGCGCCTCACGCGGTGCGCGCATCGTGCGCCGGGTGGGGACGCGCCGGTACCTGATGCTGTCGGGGACCGCGGCGGCGATGGGGCTTGGCATGTTGGCGGGTTTCGTCGCCTTCCGCAGCTACCCGCTCCTTGTGATCGGCTTCATGTTCGCCGGCTACGGCACAGCGTCTGGGGCCTTCGGCGCGACCGTCGCCGCCACCCAGGGCATCACCGACTCCGAGCAGGGCCTCGCCGGCGGTCTCATCAACATGAGCCGCCAGGTCGGAGCGGCGATCGGTGTCGCGGTGACGGCGGCGATCATCGGTACCGGAGTGACCTCAGGCGAGTCGGTCGGCCTCGACCGGGCGTCAGTCTTCGTCATCGCCGCGGCGGCACTCGCCGCGATCGTTCTCGCGCACCGCGGGCTGAAGGCGAAGGCGGCATCGCCGTCGCGGTGGAGCCTTTCGGCGCTGCGGCCGTATCACCTTGCGACCGAGCCACTCCTCGCCGCTGACGAGATGTCTGACACAGAGGCGATGGTGTGGCCGTCGACCGACGATCAGCGCTTCGACGTCGAGATCTCCCGGACCGCGCTGCCCTTCCCACCGCGCTGAGCAGGTCCTCCGGGCTAACCGGCCGTTCTCGGCACCTTTCTGACGCGCTCGGGGAACACGGGTTCGCCGTAAATTGTTGTACGCGCAAAGAAGTGGGCGGCAGGAGTCGCCCCGAACGGAGGATCCTGATGGCCGAGCTGGTGACGACCGAAACGCTCCCGCTTTTGCCCCTGACCTCGGGCGTCGTGCTGCCTGGAATGGTCTTCACGATGGCGCTCGAGACCGACGAGGCGAAGGCCGCCTTGGACGCCGCCGGCTCCGTCGGCGGGAAGCTCGTCCTCGTGCCTCACATTGACGGTCGCTACTCATCGATCGGCGTCGTCTCCGAGATCCTCGAGATCGGCGAACTGCCCGGAGGGCACCGGGCGATGGTCATCCACGGCATCTCCCGCGTCTCGATCGGGACCGCCGTGCCCGGGACGGGACAGGCGCTCTGGGTGCAGGTGGACTCCGTTGAGGAGCGGGCCGAGTCTCCGGCGATCGGCGAGCTCGCCCGCGAGTACCGGGCGGTGCTCGAGAACATCCTCCTCACCCGGGGTGCGCGCCGGATCGCCGAGCGGCTGCGCGACGTGACCGACCCCGCCGAGATAGCTGATCTGTCGGGATACTCGCCGGACCTCACCCTCGCCCAGAAGGTCGAGGTGCTCGAGACGCTCGACGTCGAGGCGCGACTGCGCCTCGTGCTGCGCTGGGCACGCGAGATCCTCGCCGACCTGACGCTGCGCGAGCAGATCAAGACGAGCGTCGAAGAGGGTATGGAGAAGACCCAGCGCGAGTTCCTCTTGCGCCGACAGCTCGACGCGATCCGTAAGGAGCTCGGCGAGCTCGACGGCGAAACCGACGACGGCTCCCCCGAGTCCTACCGCTCCAAGATCGCCGAGCGCGACTTGCCCGAGATGGTGCGCAAGGCGGTCGAACGCGAGATCGACAAGCTCGAGCGCACGAGCGAACAGAGCCCCGAGTTCGGCTGGGTGCGGACGTGGCTCGACACCGTCTTGGAGCTGCCGTGGGGAATCACCTCCGAGGACTCGACCGACGTGAATGCGGCGGCGCGCGTCCTCGACGAGGACCACGAGGGACTGACCGATGTAAAAGAGCGCATCGTCGAGCAGCTCGCGGTGCGCGCGCTGAAGGCCGAACGCGGCCTCGCCCCCAGCCAGGGCCGCGGTGCCGGGGCGATCCTCGCTCTCGTCGGGCCCCCGGGCGTCGGCAAGACCTCGCTCGGCGAGTCGGTGGCGCGCGCGCTCGGACGCCGCTTCGTCCGGGTCGCACTCGGTGGCGTTCACGACGAAGCGGAGATCCGCGGGCACCGGCGCACCTATGTCGGCGCGCAACCGGGCCGATTGGTGCGGGCGCTACGCGAGGCCGGAACGATGAACCCGGTGATCGTCCTGGACGAGGTCGACAAGATCGGTTCGGACTTCCGCGGTGACCCTTCGTCGGCGCTGCTTGAGGTCCTCGATCCGGCCCAGAACCACACGTTCCGCGATCACTACCTCGAAGTCGAACTCGACCTTTCGAACGTGCTGTTCATCGCGACGGCCAACGTCATCGAGACGATCCCTTCACCGTTGCTCGACCGGATGGAGGTCATCCGAATCGACGGTTACACCGAAGAGGAGAAGGTCGCGATCGCGCGCCACCACCTCTTGAAGCGCCAACTCGAGCGCGCAGGGCTGCGCTCCGAGGAGGTCGACGTGAGTGACGACGCGATCCGAGAAATCTCGGCCGACTTCACGAGAGAGGCGGGCGTCCGCAATCTCGAGCGCGAACTCGGGCGCCTGTTGCGCAAGGTCGCGACGAAGATCGCCTCGCACGAGCTTGTCGCGCCGGTCGTTGTCGACAAGGACGACGTAAAAGGTTGGCTCGGCCGTCCGCGGTTTTTTTTCGAGGCGGCGGACCGCACGAGTGTGCCGGGCGTCGCGACAGGACTCGCCGTCACCGGGGCCGGTGGTGACGTGCTCTTCATCGAAGCGACCAAGATGCGCGGACCAGAAGGGCTCACGCTCACCGGACAGCTCGGTGACGTCATGAAGGAGTCCGCGGAGATTGCGCTCTCACACGTGCGATCGCACGCTGCGGAGCTCGGCATCGACGCGGAGACCTTCGAGGGCAATCGGTTCCACCTGCACGTTCCGGCGGGCGCCGTTCCGAAGGACGGTCCGTCAGCGGGCGTGACGATGGTCGCAGCGCTCTCGAGCCTGTTGTTAGACAAGCCCGTGAACCCGAAGGTCGGCATGACCGGAGAGGTGACGCTGCAAGGTCGTGTACTTCCGATCGGTGGCGTCAAGCAGAAGGTGCTCGCGGCGTACCGCGCCGGATTGAGCCACGTGATCCTGCCGTCGAGAAACGGCGGCGATCTCGAAGACGTCCCAGAGGACGTGCGTTCAAAGATGCACTTCACCCTTGCCGAGACGATCGACGAAGTGCTCGCCGTCGCGCTAGCGACGGACTCGGAAATCGACGGAGGCTCCCTGCCGCTCGCGTCCTGACACGAGCGGCAGGCGCTCGTCCTGTCCTAGTCAGGACGCTTGGTAGCCGTCCTTCACCAACAAGGCGCGCAAAGCCATCAGGTACGCCGCGCCGTTCTTAAACCAGGGCGTCACGGTGAGCTGACGGTGCTGCACGAGACCCTCGACGAACTCCCAGGCCGAGGCGGACTCGCCGAGGCGATCCTGATCGGCGACCCACGCCGCCAAGAGCCCCGTCGCCGTCGACGGATTCTCGTAGTAGAGGCTCTGCCATAGGTTCGAGTCCTCGGCGACGATGCCGAGGTAGTCGCGAGTGACGTTGGTGAACGAGTCGCCGGAGAAGGACAACACCTCGACCGGCATCCCCGACCCGGCGAACGACGAAAAGGCGTAGGCGAAGGAGTTATCTGCCGTGATGATGACGAACCTGTCGCCTTCTTCGACGAGTTGAGCGTCCGGATTCCCGAGATCGAGTGAGGTGAGCTCCCGCCGACCGGACCCGAAGCGGTATCCGTCGAGGATCGTGCAGCAATGCGCGCCGCCGGTGTAGAGATCGAGTAGCACGCTGGGTTGTTCGCGCGGCGCGAGTTGCGCCACGCAGAGCGGACCTTGCGGAGGGTTCGCGCGGCCCCTGTACACGGGAAACGAAAACCCGAGCGAGATCGAGTCCTTGAAGAAAGGCGAACCCTGCCCGAGGCGTTTCGACAGGACGACACGGCCGTGATCGCGGATCATCAACGACGCTTTCGAGATCTCGGATATGTACGAGCCGCCGTACGTACCGCTGAGTGTCGCCTCGTCGCCGAAAACTTCGGCGCTGAGCCGCACCGGCTCACCGGTGCGCGGATGCGCCGGGTACATGCTTCCGCAGTCTGCCCGCAAGCCTTCGGTGCTGCTCTTTTGCGCCGCTTCGCTGCGCGGAGCTTGCGCGCCGATCGCTGACGCAAAAAGGACCGTGAACGCCGCGGACAGCGCGAGTCGTCGCACGGAAATCACCTCTCCCCGAGCCGTTCATTCCGCCCCGGCTCTCGAGGCACGGGAGTCATCGGATCGACAGCCCGCGCCATCATTCCGTCTGCCGGCGCCGTTCGCACGGTCCGAATCGTCGGGAGATTGTGTCCTCTGGCGAGATCGCTCGGCGCTAGTTCGTCCTGCTGACTCGCACCGATGAAAACGTTGATGAAGCGAGCGTGCTCCCGTTGTAGGCGACGAGGCGGGCACCGTCGATTGTCATCGGTCCATGAAGTGGCGCCGCCCAATAGCCGTGGCCATGGACAATGCGGAACGAGCCGACGACCACCGCCTGACCGCCCTTCGTGACCACTTCGCAGGTCGCCCACACGTTCTGCTGATGCAGATCGACCGCCATCGAGACCCACGAACCGGTACGACTGATCACGACCTCGCCGACCACCCGATGCGACGATTCGAGCTCGGCAGCGGTGAGCTGCGCATGCACGACCGATTGACCGGCCTTCCCGCTTCCCCGCAACGCCCACCCGCCGAATCCCGCGACCAAAAGGACCGCCGCTGCCATGGCGATGAACGGCGCCCGCCGACGCCAAGGCATCGCCGTCTGCTCGCGTCGAGTTGTCCGAAGGGCTTTGAGTACGCGCGACTCGAATCCGTTCGGCGGTTCGACAAGCGGGGCGAGCGCGGCGAGTCCGTCCGCGATCTCGGCAAGTTCGCTCATTTGTTCCCGGCATTCGGCGCAGCGCTCGAGATGCGCGACGGCGAGCGCGCGCTCGCGTGCTTCCAGAACGCCCAGTGCAAACTCGGCACTCAGCGTGCGGAACTCGGCGCACGTCATTTCACTCACGGTCGACACCTGGTCTTTCGAGCGTGACACGCAGTCGCAGCATCGCGGTGCGGATCCGCGTCTTCGCCGTACCAAGCGGAATTCCCTCGACGCTCGCGATCTGGCTGGCCGAGAAGCCCCCGATGCCGGCCAGCACGATCGCACGCGCTTGTTCGTGCGGCAACGTCGTCAGCGCGGCGCGCAGCTCGCGGGCGGATTCGCTGGCCAGAGCCGCTCGTTCGGGCGCGTCGCCCCCACCACTCGCGCGCTCTAAGAGGTCGATCGCATCGGTCGGGATCGCGACGCGCACCCGTGAGGCGTCGATCGCCGCGTTACGAGCGATGGAGGTCAACCACGAGGACACGGATCCCCGACGCGAGTCGTAGGTCCGGGCGTGGCGCCAAGCCCGTTCGAAGGTGAGCTGCCCCACGTCTTCCGCTGTGTGGCCGTCGCCCAACACAGCGACGGCCACACCGAAGACCTTTGCCTGGAAACGGCGGACGAAAGCGAGCGTGCTTTCCTCGTCGCTCGCTCCGAACCCCGCGAGCAGGGCTTCGTCCGTGAGCTCACCGACAGGAAGTCGGTCACGAGGCACGCAGAAAGATACGGCGCGAGAAGGAGGGCAGATTGCTATCAATAGCCGTAGCCGCCCCCACCACTTGAGGACTGCTTCGTCGCGATGGAACCGTTCGGGTGGATGCCGTGCCACGTTCCGCCGAAGGCGGTGGCGCCTTCGCCGGTCGCAACACCGGCCTTGGTGTCACCGACGTAGGTGTACAGCGGCCACTTGTTGTAGGTCACTTGCTCCTTGCCGTTCGGTGCCTTGATCGTTCCGAGCAGCGACTTCTTGACGCCCGAGCCCGCGACTACCGAACCGTCCGCCACGAGCTGTGGCCAGTACTTCTCGCACGTGCTGGAGCAACTAACGCGCGAACGCTTGTCCAGGGAGAAGACGTAGAGGGTCCTTCCTGCTGAATCGACGAGCACGCTGCCGACGCCGCTCACGCTCGCTGCGTGCACTTTCGTGGACATCGCCGCGTGCACGCGGGCGCCAGACGTCGTCACGCCGACGAACGCAATGCCGAATGCGGCAAACGTGACGAGCGCGGCCGCGGTCCAGACACGAAACCGTGCCGTCGCGAACCCTGCAGGGAATCTCCGATTGGATGACTGCGTCATTGCACCTCAATTCGAGACAGGTTGTTTGCTTTCGAGAAGAAATACGGCGCTCCGTGACGATCGGATTGGGCCACGATGCCCCCGAGACCTTGACTTTTACCTTGGGGAAGAGTCCATGGTGATGGTGCAGGGCAAACACCTTGTCGATGGGAGAGCAGAACTGTGGCCGAAATGAGCATCGGCGAGTTCGCTCGACGATCACGCTTGTCTCCGAGAGCGCTCCGTCTCTACGACGAGCTGGGTCTGCTTCAGCCGGCACGAGTGGACACGGGCTCGGGATATCGCTACTACGACGGGGCACAACTCGAGCCGGCGCGCCTCGTGGCCGCCCTGCGCCAACTGCAGTTCCGCTTTCCGAGATCCGCGAACTCCTCTCGCTTCCACCGAAAGAGGCGGCGGTACAGATCGGGCATTACTGGGCCGCCGTCGAGTCGCAGTATGCCGATCGTCGGGAGCTCGCCCGCTATCTCGTTGAGCGCCTGAGCGGAAGGAGTTCGATCATGTACGAGGTCTCGACACGGGCGATGCCGCGACGCTCGCTGCTCTGTCTGAAGCGCACCGTCGTCGGGGAAGCCGGAGCATGGGCGTTCGGAAAGGAGTTCGTCGCGCTCTTGCGCAAGCATCACCTTCCTTCAATGGAGGGACGGACGGGCGCGACGTTCTGCATCTACTGGGGTGAAGTGAATGACGACAGCGACGGGCCAATCGAGTGGTGCCGGCCCGTCCCCGCAGACCTCGCCACGGCTCTCGCTGGCGAAATCCCCGAGTTGACCCTGCGGGGCGAGCCAGATCATCAAGAAGCCGTCGTCCACCTTGGACTCGGGGGCCAGCTCAGCGCGGCCCAATGGCAGCTGGTGTCGGATTCGCTCCACGCCTGGAGCGACGAACACGGCGTGCGCCCGAACGATCTCGGAGTCCGGGTGACGTTCCTGGCGAATGGCCCAGTCGTCGAGGGAAGCCAACCCGATTGTGACTTCGCCGTGCCCTTTTCCTGACTCGAAAGCCCGCAGCCGCGCGCCCTTGGGCACGAACGTACGTTCGATTATGGTCTGCCGACATGACCGGTCCGCTGCGCTGGCGTCTGGCCGAAGAGGAGCAGGCGACTCCGGCCCTCTTCGATCCCGATTCCGACATCGAGCGCCGCGTCGGCGTGGGCGAGTACCGCGGCCTCACGTTCTACGAAGTCAATGCGAAGCGGATCATCAACAAGGTCCCGGACCAGAGCCGCATGCCTTTCCGATACACGATCAACGCCTACCGCGGTTGTTCGCATGCCTGCCGGTACTGCTTCGCGCGGCCGACGCACGAATTTCTCGGGTTCAACATCGCCGAGGACTTTGACTCGCGCATTGTGGTGAAGGTGAACGCGGTCGCGCGAGCTCGCGCTGAGCTCGCCTCGCGTCACTGGCGCGGTGACTGGATCGCGATGGGCACGAACACCGATCCGTACCAGAAGGCGGAAGCTCGGTATCACCTCACGCGCGGGCTGATCCAAGTGCTCGCCGATGCAGCCAACCCCTTCAGCATCCTGACGAAATCGACGCTCGTGTTGCGTGACATCGATTCTTTGCGCGCAGCCGCCGAACGCACCGAGGTCGGGCTCAACTTCTCGATCGGAACGCTCGATGCCGACGTCTGGCGACTTCTCGAACCCGGCACCCCGCCGCCGACGGGACGCCTCGAGGCGGTCCGACGGCTCAACGAGGCGGGCATCCCCTGCGGTGTCCTCATCGCGCCCGTCGTCCCCGGACTCTCAGACGACGACGAGCACCTGAAAGCGATCGCCCGGGCGTGCAAGAACGCAGGTGCAATCTCGGTTCACCCGATAGCTCTGCATCTGCGGCCGAAGGTTCGCGAGCACTATCTCGGCTTCCTCGCCGAGCGACGGCCCGACCTGGCCGCCCTCTACCGGCGCCGATTCCCAAACGGCTCCTATCAGCCGACAGCTGTGCAACGCCACATCGAGTCGACGGTCGCCCGAGCGTTCGGCGACGTGTCGCGAAAAGTCGACCCCGGTGCATCGCCCGAACGAACGGTGCCGCGTCAGGTCGACCCCGCCGCACAGTTGGAGTTCTTCGCGACATCGGTGTCCGCGTGCCCGGTAACCGACTCATCGGGATGACCGGACGTCCGTCTTGCTGTTTTCGCTCACATTTGCGGCCCGACCCAAAAAGTCTTCATCTCTTCGCCACTTGAATAGGCGGGCTGAGCTGCCGTTAGTCACCGCCAGTGCCATAACCCTCCCGGAGAAATGAGTCCAGTGGGGGGAAGGGAGCGTTCGGGTGTCGAACAGCGAAGACCTCAGCGTGGCGACCTCGAACTCGATCGACCCGGTGCCGACGATGAATCGGATCGCCGAGGAGGCGCTCCACCTGATCCCGCGGGCGGAAGGATCGTTCGTCGAGCTCGTCGACGGAGACGAACTCGTCTGTGTGAGCGGAGCGGGCTCGCTCAACAGCGCAGTCGGGTTACGGCTCCGGGTCGACAAGAGCCTCTCCGGACTCGCGGTCGTGACCGGCTCAACGCTCCGCTGCGACGACGCTACCTCCGACCTCCGGGTCGACCGCGAGGCTGCGGGCCGAGTCGGGGCGGTCTCGGTGGTCTGTGTACCCCTGCTACGGCGAGGGACTCACCCGTTGGGCGCGCTCATGGTGACCTCGTCGTGCGCCGAGGCTTTCAGCGACCGGGACGTCGCGACCCTGACCGCCCTGGCCGAGATCATCACGGCCACGATCACGACCGCATTCGAGCTGAGCAGCATCGCTGGCGCGACGCTCGCTCAAATCCACGCCGGCCCGGCGTCTGACGCCAGCCCCGATGTCAATGGGATCGCCAAGTTCGTGACGACCGTCTTGAATCCCGGTGCCGCGTCAGACGCCGACGCCTCAGAGCGTGTCGAGCGCGTCCTCGCGGGGAACGAGTTCACGATGGTCTTCCAGCCGTTGATCGACCTGCGCTCTGGTGCACTCGTCGGCGTCGAAGCGCTCGCGCGTTTCCAATCCGAACCGTACCGTCCACCAGACGTCTGGTTTGGCGAGGCGCACCGCGTGGGACGCGGCATCGAACTTGAATGTGCCGCCGTGCGCGAAGCGCTCAGTTATCGAGACCGGCTTCCTCACGACTGCTACCTCTCTGTGAACGCCGGTCCCCAGGCGATCCAGAGTCGGGAGCTTTTGACGACGCTGGACCAGTTCGACGCGCACCGTGTCGTCGTCGAACTCACCGAACACTTCTACGTCGATGATTACCCCTTACTTCGGGAAGCCTTGTGGGCCATCCGCGCGCGCGGCGTGCGTCTCGCAATCGACGACACCGGGAGCGGCATCTCGAGCCTCAGTCACATCGTCAAGCTCGCTCCGGACATCATCAAAGTCGACAAGGAGCTCATCCGTGACGTCGACGTCGACCCTGTTCGACGGAGCCTCGTGGGTGCTGTCGTTACGTTCGCGCCTGAATTGGGCGCCACCGTGGTCGCCGAAGGCATCGAAACGAAGGGCGAATTCGAAGCGCTACGCGAACTCGGCGTCGAATGTGGCCAGGGCTACTTCCTCGGCCGACCAGGGCCGCTGGACACACTCAACGCATACCAGTCGACCGCGAGCCTGCGCCTTCGCGGAAGGGCAAACAGAAACGGCGTGGGCTCGAAGTTGTAAACCGAAGTTGTCGACTACCCCTTTGCTTTGCGGAGGGAGTGGGATTCGAACCCACGGTACGCATGACGCACAACGGTTTTCGAGACCGCCCGATTCGGCCGCTCTCGCATCCCTCCGGGCGGCGAGGCTATACGACCGTCGCACCCGCCGGATCAGCTCGTACGCCTTCTTCTATCGGCGATCTGCAAAGAACTCGGTGATCACGCGTGCACACTCGCCTGCGAGCACTCCCCTTGTGATCGGCACCTCGTGGTTGAGGCGGGGGTCAGCGAGCAAGTTGTAGAGCGATCCGCAGGCGCCCGCCTTCTCGTCCGCTGCGCCGAAGACGAGTCGGGCAACCCGGGCAAGCACGAGCGCACCTGCGCACATCGCGCACGGTTCGAGGGTCACGACGACGGTGCAGTCCTCCAATCGCCAGCTCGACGACTCCGCGGCCGCCGCTCGCAACGCGAGGATCTCGGCGTGGGCGGTCGGGTCTTGTGCGCGTTCGCGCTCGTTGTGCGCGGTCGCAATCACCGATCCTTCGCGGATGACAACCGCACCGACCGGCACATCGCCGTGGACGGTTGCGCGCCGGGCTTCTTCGAGCGCAACGCGCATCGCGTCCTCGTCAGCGGTCGTTCCGCTCGCCATCACGCGCAGCCTTTCCGAGGTCAGGTGGCGGAGGAGGTGGGATTCGAACCCACGGTCGGTTGCCCGACACACGATTTCCAGTCGTGCCGATTCGGCCGCTCTCGCACCCCTCCGAGCAGGCCGAAACGCTATCCTCTGGCCCCTGTTGCGCTGGCGAGCGCAGCGGCCGGGTTCTGCGCGACGGGACCCCGTGAACCGAGTCAGAGTCGGAAGACAGCAGCTCTCAGCGGATCGTCTCGGGTGCCGCAGGCGACCTGGCCGTTGCGCCCGCGAGCGCAGCTGCTCTGGGGGCCTTAGAGCTGCCTCCCCCTAGATTGTCGCCGTGCCACGCCAACCCTCGCGAACTGCTGAACCCGTCACCGAAGACCGGCCCTACCAATCACTTTATCGGCGCTTCCGTCCGCAGACGTTCGCCGAGGTGCGCGGCCAGGACCACGTGACGCGGGCGCTTCGAAATGCCGTCCGCGACGGTCACACGACGCATGCGTATTTGTTCTCCGGAGCTCGCGGCACTGGTAAGACCTCCACTGCGCGGATACTCGCCAAGGCGCTGAACTGCGCGGCACCGGTCGACGGCGAGCCGTGCGGGATCTGCGAATCCTGCGTCGCGATCGCGCAAGGCGCGTCGTTCGACGTCCACGAGCTCGACGCGGCGTCGAACAACGGTGTTGACGCGATGCGCGACCTCGTCGCGCGGGCATCACTTTCGACTCCCGGACGATGGAAGGTCTACATCGTCGATGAAGTTCACATGCTCTCGAATGCCGCTTCGAACGCGTTGTTGAAGACGCTCGAGGAACCGCCCGATCACGTCGTCTTCGTGCTCGCAACGACCGATCCGCAGCGCGTCCTGCCGACGATACGCAGCCGCACCCAGCACTTCGAGTTCCATCTAATCGACGAGGACGAGCTCTCTTCGCTCGTCAGCGATGTCGCGAAGACCGAAGGACTCGAGGTCGATGCATCCGGTGTTGCATCCGTAGTCCGTCGGGCACGCGGTTCGGCGCGCGACGCGCTCTCGGTCCTCGACCAGATCGCGACGGGAGCCGAAACGACCGATGACCAGATCGCCCTCGCCGACGTCGTCGCTTGCCTCGCAAGAAGCGACGTTGGCGGGACTATCGCCGCGCTCGATCACGCGGTGCGGCTGGGGCGTGATCCCGCGCAGCTCGCCGTCGACCTCATCGAGCGGTTGCGCGCAGACTTCTTGACGCTCGTCGGCGCGAACTCGGTCGGCATCGCCCCTGCGGAATCTGAGGAAGTCTTGGCGGAACTCGGCGCCGCGCGGTGTGTGCGCGCGATGGATCTCATCGGCTCTGCCGTCGCCGCAATGCGCGATGCACCCGACGCTCGCGTCTCGCTTGAAATCGCGCTGCTGCGCGCCGCGCGCCCGGACGCTGACACGATGCCCGACGCGGTCTTCGACCGGCTCGAACGACTCGAACGAGAGGTGGAAACGCTGCGAGCCGGGGCCCCGCAGCGCCAAAGGCCCGACGCACCGCCGGCACGATCGCGACCACGCAGGACAGTGCCGAGCGCGATCGCCGCGAACGAGGTGGTCCTACCCGCGCCCGATCGCAGCGATTCGGACTCGGCCGTCGCACAACCTCGACCAGAGCCAGCGACCGTCAGCGCCTCTCCGAGCGGCGAAGGGGTCGGAACGGCCCCGAGTCGTGACGATCTCGTCGCAGCGTGGGGAGACGAGATCCTCCCGAGGCTGCGCCCGAAGTTGCGAGCCATCTACCAGGTCGGCAGGTTCGTCTCCGCCGACGACGCCGGCGCGGTGCTGGCCCTTCCCAACCAAGCGCATCTCGAACACGCCGAGCCGCTGCGCGAGGAGATCATCGACGCGTTAAGCCGGCACTTCGGTTGTCCTGTCTCCGTTCGCCTCGTCACCGAGGCCGCTCCGGAGGCGCGACGGGTACGTGAAGCGCCGACGCGAGGCGCACACGAGGCCGAGCACGCCGAATCGGATCGGCACGACGAGAGCGAGGAGGATGCGCTTGTCGCCGAGGCACGCTCCGCCGAGGGTGAGGAGAGCCCGTCGCCCGCAACTAACGAGAGGTTGAGCGGTCTTGATCTCGCGGAAGATCGATTGCTCGAAGCCTTCCCGGGCGCCGAGGAGGTCTAGGTGACGTCCCCGTTCACGGAGAACCTCATCGAGAAGATTGCCGACATCCAGCGACAGATCGACGGTCCGGCTTGGCACGCGACGGGCGATGATGTAGTCGGTGTCGCGGACGGCGACGCTGTCAGGGTTCGAGTTCGCGATGACGGCAAAGACACGACCGTCGAGATCGACCCAGACTTCGTCGATCCCGGACGCGTCGAGCAATTGGAGCGGCTCGTCGCTGCGGCCATCCAGGACGCATCCGCGCGTCTGACTGCGCGCCGCACGGAGCGCGTCACCGCCGCGATCCGGACGATGATCGACGACCTCTTCGCCCCGGTAGCGGACGAAGAGCGTTGAGCTAATCGATGCCGCTCTTCGACGCCCCGATCCAGGACCTCGTCGACGAGCTCGGTCGGATGCCGGGCATCGGACCGAAGTCCGCCCAACGGATCGCGTTCTATCTGCTGCGCGTGGCGAACGAGGACGCGTTGCGGCTCGCTCGGGCGATCGTCGAAGTAAAAGCCAAGGTCACGACGTGCCCGATCTGCTTCAACATCGCCGTCGGCGACCAGTGCGCGATCTGCGCCGACACGACGCGAGACGCCTCGTTGCTCTGCGTCGTCGAGGATCCCCGCGACGTTGTCGCCGTCGAACGGGCGAGTTCGTTCCGCGGGCGCTACCACGTGCTCGGCGGCGCGCTCAGTCCGATCGAGGGCGTCGGCGCCGAGCAGCTGCACATCAAAGAACTGCTCGAGCGGGTCGAGAAGGACCACGTCCAAGAGGTGATCATCTGCACAAATCCGAACCTGGAGGGCGACACAACCGCCATGTATTTGGCGAAGGCCCTGAAACCGTTCGGCCCGAAGGTCACCCGACTGGCGAGCGGGATCCCCGTCGGGGCCGACCTCGAGTACGCCGACGAGCAGACCCTCGGGCGGGCGCTCGACGGCCGTCGGACGCTCGACTCGTAGCCACCAACGAGGCGCAGCCCGCCGCCAACTAGCCTTTTCACCCATGTCAGAGGCCTCTGGCAGCCTGCGCGCCAAACGACTCGAGGATCTCTCGCGCCGTAAGCAGGAAGCGGGCCGACCGGGCACCGAGCGGGCGATCGAAGCCCAGCTGCAAAAGGGCAAGATGACGGCGCGCGAACGCGTCGAGTACCTCCTTGATCCCGAATCATTTCAAGAGGTCGACGCCCTCGTCCGCCACCGCGCGCACGGGGTCGGTCTCGACGACCTCCGCCCGTACACCGACGGCGTCATCACCGGCTTCGGGACGATCATGGGGCGGCGGGTCTGTCTGTACAGCCAGGATTTCACCGTCTTTGGCGGATCTCTTGGTGAAGCACACGCCGAGAAGATCCACAAGATCCAGGATCTCGCGCTCGACACCGGCGTGCCGCTGATCGGGATGACCGACGGCGGCGGCGCGCGCATCCAAGAAGGCGTCGCCGCGCTGAACGGTTTCGGTGGGATCTTTTATCGCAATGCGCGGGCGTCGGGAGTCGTTCCGCAGATCAGCGTTGTGCTCGGACCATCTGCCGGCGGAGCCGTCTACTCGCCGGCGCTCACCGACTTCGTCTTCATGGTTCAGGGCACGAGTCACATGTTCATCACCGGACCGGACGTCGTGCGCACTGTGACGGGCGAGGACGTCAGCACCGAGCAGCTCGGCGGAGCGATGACGCACGCGACGCGCTCTGGTGTTGCGGCGTTCGTTGCCGCCGACGAAAAGTCCTGCCTCGACGACGTGCGTTATCTGTTGTCGTTCCTGCCGTCGAACAACTTAGAAGAGCCGCCTTCGTCTGAGAGCGCCGACGACACCGAGCGGTCGATCCCAGAGCTGCGCGATCTCGTCCCCGACCGGCCGAACCAGCCCTACGACATGAAGCTATTGATCGAAGCGGTGGTTGACGACGGCGAGTACCTCGAATACTTCCCGTATTGGGCGCGCAATCTCACGTGTGGGTTTTGTCGCGTCGGCGGGCGAGTCGTCGGCATCGTCGCCAACCAACCCGAAGTACTCGCAGGGGTGTTGGACATCGACTCGTCAGAAAAGGGCGGACGCTTCGTCCGCACCTGCGACGCTTTCAACATCCCCCTTATCACCTTCGTCGATGTGCCTGGCTTCATGCCGGGCACCGACCAGGAGTTCGGTGGAATCATCCGACACGGCGCGCAACTGCTGTACGCCTACTGCGAAGCGACAGTGCCGCGCGTGCAGGTCCTCGTCCGCAAGGCATACGGGGGCGCGTACTTGGTCATGGACTCGAAGTCGATCGGAGCCGACCTCTCGTACGCCTGGCCGTCCGCCGAGCTCGCGGTGATGGGCCCTGACGGCGCAGTCGAGATCGTCCACCGTCGAGAGCTCCTGGAAGCGGCCGACCCGGTGCAGCGACGCGCCGAACTCGTCGCCCAGTACGCCGAGCGCTTCACGAACCCCTACATCGCCGCCGAGCGCGGCTACGTCGACGACGTCATCGACCCGGCAGACACGCGCAAGGTGCTCGCTCGGAGCTTGCAGATGCTCGCCACCAAACGCGAAGACCTCCCCAAGCGCAAGCACGGCAACGTGCCGCTGTGAGCGAGCCACGTCTCACGCCGCCACTCCAACCTTCGCCAGAGATCCGGCGGGCGATCGAGATCGCGGTCGAAAACGCCTGGCCGAGGGGAGAGGAGGAAGGCATCCCTTCGTCGGGGTGGCCGAGAGGCGGGCGTCGCTCGTGGCGATTCGCCAGCCGGTCGTGGGCAACGCCGATCCAATTGCGACGCGAAAGGCCTGGCTGATAGCTCTTCCGCCTCCATCGCGGTCCGCGTGGAGCGCCCGGTCGGAGTCAGATAGCCGCCTCGTAGGCTCGCCCCCTGTGACGCGGACAGACGCGCTCTCCTTTTTTCACCCGGCGGTCGCCGAATGGTTCGCGCGCACCTTCCCGCAGGGACCGACACCGGCGCAGGACCTCGGCTGGCCCGCGATCAGCCGCGGCGACGACACACTGATCGCGGCACCAACGGGTTCGGGGAAAACCCTCGCCGCGTTCCTCGTCGCGATCGACCAGTGCCTACGACGCGAGGTCAACGACGGTCCGAAGACGTCCGCCGTTTATGTGTCGCCATTGCGGGCACTCACGGTCGACGTCGCCGAGAACCTCTATGAACCGTTGGAGAAGATCGCCATTCTCGGTGAGGAGATCGGTGCTCCCGTCCGTCCGCTTCGGGTCGCGGTGCGAAACGGTGACACCCCGCAATCCGAACGTCAGGCGATGGTGCGCGAACCGCCGGACATCATCGTCACGACGCCGGAGTCGCTTTACCTGCTCGCGACATCACGGCGCGGGCGCGCCGTGCTTTCGACGGTCGAAACGTTGATCGTCGACGAAATCCACGCGCTCGCCCGCGACAAACGCGGCAGCCATCTCGCGCTGACGCTGGAGCGCCTCGATCGCATCGTGACGTCGTCGGGTCGCCGTCGGCCGACGCGAATCGGTTGTTCAGCTACACAACGACCGATCGCGGAGATCGCCCGACTGCTCGTCGGTAGTGGCGAGGACCGAGTCGCTGAGGACGGCACGCCACACTGCGCGATCGTCGATGTCGGCCACCGCCGCGATCTCGACATCGCGATCGTGCTGCCGACCGACGAGCTCGGCGCGGTGATGACCACTGAGCAACTCGACGAGATCGTTGCCTCGCTCGCCGAGCAAATCGAGTCGCACCGCACAACGCTCGTCTTCGTCAACACCCGCAAGATGGCAGAACGCGTCGCCCACCTCTTGCGAGCCGTAGTCGGCGACGACGCCGTCGCCGCTCATCACGGCAGTCTCTCCATGGAAAGGCGCTTGTCCGTCGAGGCGCGCCTTCGCGAGGGGAGCTTGCGCGCCGTCGTCGCGACAGCTTCGCTCGAGCTCGGGATTGACGTCGGTCCCGTCGACCTCGTCTGCCAGCTCGGCTCTCCGCGGGCGATCGCCACCTTCTTGCAGCGCGTCGGGCGGGCGGATCACCGCCGCGACGGTGTTCCGAAAGGCCGCGTCTTCCCGATGACGCGCGACGAGCTCGTCGAGTGCATCGCGTTGTTTCACGCGACGCGATCGGGTGCTCTCGATGCCGTGCACCCGCCGATCGCGCCACTCGACATCCTCGCCCAACAGATCGTCGCCGAGGTCGCCTCATCGGGCGACGATGGCATCGACGAGCGCGAACTAGCGAGCCTCGTCCGCCACGCCGCACCGTACGAGAACCTGACCGACGACGACTTCGAAGCCGTCGTCTCGCTCGTTTCCGAAGGTGTCCGCACCGGCAGGGGCGTGCGCGGGGCATACGTCCACCGTGACCGCGTCAACCGCGTCCTTCGTGCGCGGCGCGGCGCGCAGCTCGCTGCGGTCACCTCGGGCGGTGCCATTCCCGAGCTTGCCGACTACCGCGTCGTCGTCGACCCCGACGAGTCCCTCGTCGGAAGCGTCCACGAGGACTTCGCGGTCGAAGCGATGACGGGCGACGTCTTCTTGTTGGGGTCGCATTCCTGGCGGGTACGACGCGTCGAACAAGGGGTCGTGCGCGTCACCGACGCGCAGGGCGCGGCACCGACGATTCCGTTCTGGCTCGGCGAGGCGCCGGCGAGGACCGACGAGTTGTCGGGCGCCGTGTCTGACCTTCGCCAGCTCGTCGAGGACGCCATCGCCTCGGGCGGGACGACGCTCGCCGCTCAGAGGGTCGAAGCGGCCGCCGGCGTCGACCTGCGGGTCGCTTCCGAGTGCGTCGCCTACCTCGCGGTCGCGCTTGCCCAGCTCGGCACGCTTCCAAAGCGACACACCCTCGTCGTCGAACGCTTCTTCGACGACGCCGGGGGAGCCCAGCTCGTCGTGCACTCTCCCTACGGTGCACGCATCAACCGCGGGCTCGGCCTCGCCCTGCGGAAGCGCTTTTGCCGCACGTTTGATTTCGAGCTGCAGGCGGCGGCGAATGACGACGCGGTCGTGCTTTCGCTGGGCCCACAGCACTCCTTTCCGCTTGAGAGCGTGCTGCGCTTCATTTCCCCAGAGAACGTTCGTGAGACGCTCATCCAGGCGGTGCTTCCGACGCCGATCTTCACCTCGAGGTGGCGGTGGAACCTCGGTCGCTCACTCGTCTCGCCGCGTTTTCGCGGGGCGCGGCATCTTCCACCGGCGATCCAGCGCATGGAAGCGGACGATTTGATGGCCGCGATCTTCCCGATGCTCGCCGCCTGCCAAGAAAACGTCTCCGGCCCGATCGAAATCCCGGACCAACCGGTTGTCCGTCAGACGATCGACGATTGCATGACCGAGGCGATGGATCTCGAGGGGCTGACGTCATTGCTCGCGCGCTTGCGTGACGAGCGGGTTACCGGTGTCACCCGCGACACAACGGAGCCATCGATCCTCACCCACGAGATCTTGAACGGACGTCCGTACACGTTCCTGGACGACGCGCCCTTGGAGGAGCGCCGCACGCGCGCGGTGGCGTTGAGCCGCGGCGTCCCGATCGAGGCACGCGACCTCTCGCTGATCGATGAGTCGGTGATCGACGAAGTCCGTGCCGAGATCGCCGCCGATCCGCGAGACCCAGAGGAACTCCACGATCTCCTCGACGCGGCCATCATCCTCCCGCCGAACGCGGCTTGGCAGGCGTTGTTCGAAAAGCTCGCGACAGACGGTCGCGCGATGGAGGCTTCCCGCGAACGGGCGGGAGTGACCGAGCGCCATTGGTGTCCGACGGAAAGGAAGCGGGAAGTCGAAGCGTTGCTCGGACCATCGCGATTCGTCCCGGACGCTCAGCTTCCAGAATCGATCGCCTCGAGTCCGCCGCCGAGCGCCGATGACGCGATCACACTGGCCGTCGAAGGCCACCTCGAAATCGACGGACCGGCGACCGAATCCGAACTCGCCGTCGCCGTCGGCGGTGTCAGCGCCGGTTCGGTCGCAAGCGGGCTCGCTCGTGTCGAAGCGCGCGGAGCTGCGATGCGCCTCGCCGACGGTCGCTGGTGGTCCAAGCGGCTTGTAGCCCGCGCCCACGCCCGAGCGCGCGACCGTTCACGGCGTCACGTGACCGCCGTCAGCGCGGCGCAGCTGATGCGCTTTTTGCTCGAGTGGCACCACGTCGCGCCCGGAACGCAGCTGCGTGGCGTCATCGGACTCGCCGAGGTGCTCGGTCAGCTACAAGGAGTCGAGGCACCGGTCGGTGCCTGGGAACAGGAGGTCCTCGCCGCGCGGGTGCATGCCTACAGCCCGCAGCTGCTCGACGAGTTGTGCGCGCACGGCGAGGTCGCGTGGGGACGGCTCGACGCTTCCCAAGAAGGCCCCGAGCCGAGGCGTCAAGGTGCTGTTCCGTCACGGGCCACCCCGGTCGCACTCGTGCGGCGCGACGACCTCGCATGGCTCCTCGCCGCGGCCCGGGGCGAGAAACCGATCGCCCCGCCCGGCGCGGGGCCGACCGGCGAGATCGTCGAGGCGCTGCGCGCTCGTGGCGCGCTGTTCTTCTCCGACCTCGTCGATGCGATCGGACGGTTGCCGACCGACGTCGCCGACGCCCTCTGGGACGGGGTCGCGCATGGCCTGTTGACCTCCGACGGGTTCGCGGCGGTTCGGGCCCTGCTCGCCGGTCGCTACCGCTCGACGAGTTCGCGCTCGCCGCGCAGGATCGGCCCGCGGCACTCAGCCGAACGCCGTCGCGTCCCACCAGCACTGTCTGGAGGGCGGTGGTCGCTGCTCGAAACCGCCGTCGCGTCCGAATTCGATCGCGACGACTTGTGGGACGCGGTCGCGACCCAGCTCCTCGAGCGCTGGGGAATCGTCTTCCGGGACCTCGTCGTGCGCGAGCCGATCTGTTCGAACTGGCGCGAAGTCCTCTACGGGTTGCGGCGCCTTGAAGCTCGCGGCGTCGCGCGCGGCGGACGCTTCGTCACCGGATTCTCCGGGGAGCAGTTCGCGCTCGGAGAAGCCGCCGACGCGCTCCACCGCGTGGCGTGCCGGGAGCCCGACGGGTCGGCAATCCGGATCTCGGCCGCCGACCCTCTCAACCTGACCGGTGTCATCCTCGGCGTGCCGCGTGTCGCGACCGCGGCGGGAAAATCGATCACCCTTTGCGACGGCGTCGTCGTCTCAGATGGGGCAACCGCTGATCGCAGGGCGGCTTCGTAACCGAATCGCCATCTGCGCGCGCTTTTGGGCGCGACAACCCTCCACTACGGTGCGCGCGCGGCCGAAAGGCGGCCGACTAAAGGAGCGCCCAATGCAAGTCGACGGGTACGAACACGGAGTGCCGTCCTGGGTGGACCACGGGACGACAGATCTCGACAAGTCGGTTGCCTTCTATACAGAACTGTTCGGATGGGATGCGGAGGACCAGGGCGAACAGGCAGGGCACTACCACATGTGCACTTTGAAGGGACTCCCGGTCGCAGGCATCGGACCGCTGATGGACGGCAGCGGGCACGCGCGCTGGACGACGTACGTCAACGTCGACGACGCCGAAGACATCGCGGCACGGATTTCCAAAGAAGGCGGGACAGTCGTGATGGGCCCGATGGATGTGATGGGCCAAGGCAACATGGTCATCGCGATCGACCCCGCCGGTGCACCATTCGGCGTGTGGCAGCCCGGCGTGCACAAAGGCGCGTTGCTCGTCAACGAACCCGGCGCGTACACCTGGAGCCACCTGATGTCGCGGGACTTCGACAAGGTTGTGCCCTTCTACACCTCTGTCTTTGGTTGGGAAACCGAAGAGGACCAGCAGATGAACTCGAAGAGCTTCAAGGTGAACGGGCGCGCTGTGGCTGGCGGGATGCAAATGCCGGACGAGGTGCCGGCCGAGGTCCCGTCGTTCTGGGAGGCCTATTTCGTCGTTCCAGATCTCGACGCGGCATCGAAACTGATAACCGAGCGCGGCGGCTCGATCAACATGACGATGGACATGCCGCAGGGCGGCCGTATCGCGAGCGCGCTCGACCCGGTGGGCGCCGCATTCGGAATCGCCGAATCGGACTCGTAGTCAACGCGCAACTCGCCGACCCGGGGATGGCCAACGTGCCGACCGGGGTCGGTGATACGCGAACTCAGATTCGCTTCGCTCGGAATCCTCTTCAGGGTCCGCCGACGGTTGGCGGGCGCGGCTACGTCGCCTCAAGACGCGCTTCGAGCGCATCGAGTTCTTCGTGCAGCGCTTCTGGGACGCGATCACCGTAGATACCGAAGTAGTCGCGGATGTGCTTCACCTCTAAGCGCCAGTCTCCGGCGTCGATCGCGGACAACTCGTCGAGAACGCCCGGCGGGAGGTCGAGTCCGCTCGTATCGATCGCCCCCGGGGCCGGCAACCATCCGATCGGTGAGACGACCGCCTCGGCGCGTCCCCGACAGCGCTCGAAGATCCAGGCGATCACGCGGGAGTTCTCACCGAAGCCTGGCCACAAGAACCGGCCCTCGGCGTTCTTGCGGAACCAGTTGACGTAGAAGACCTTCGGCAACGCCGACTCGTCGACGCGCGTCGCGAACGACAGCCAGTGCGCCCAGTAATTCGCCATGTTGTAGCCACAGAAAGGCAACATCGCGAACGGGTCGTGGCGGAGCCGGCCGACCTCTCCTGTCGCCGCGGCGGTCGTCTCCGAGGTCATGATCGCTCCGAGAAAGACGCCGTGTTCCCAAGTGAGGCTTTCGTGCACAAGAGGCACGACCGAAGAGCGGCGCCCACCGAACAGCACCGCCGAGATCGGCACGCCGGCGGGGTCATCCCACTCGGGTGCGATGGCGGGGTCCTGGGCGATCGGGACGGTGAAGCGGGCGTTCGGGTGCGCGGCGGTTGTCCCCGACTTCGGCGTCCAATCCTCGCCCTTCCAATCGATCAGGTGCGCTGGCGCCTCAGGAGTGAGGCCCTCCCACCAGATGTCGCCGCCGTCGGTGAGGGCGGCGTTCGTGAAGATCGAGTTGCGCGACAGCATCGCGAGCGCGTTCGGGTTCGTCTTACTCCCGGTGCCGGGAGCGACGCCGAAGAACCCCGATTCCGGGTTGACCGCCCGCAGCCGTCCGTCGCTGCCGATCTGCATCCAGCAGATATCGTCGCCGATCGTCTCGATCTTCCAGCCGGGCAGTGTCGGGATCATCATCGCGAGGTTCGTCTTCCCGCACGCCGACGGGAACGCTCCGGCTATGTAGCGCGCCTCACCATCTGGGGCCGTCACCTTCATGATCAACATGTGCTCGGCGAGCCACCCTTCGTCTCGCGCCAGCACGGAGGCGATTCGTAGCGCGAGGCACTTCTTTCCCAAGAGCGCGTTGCCGCCGTAACCCGAACCGTACGACCAGATCTCACGCGTCTCCGGGAAATGGACGATGTAGGTGTTGTCCGGGTCGCACGGCCAGGCGACGTCTGTTGTGCCGGGATCAAGGGGAGCGCCGACCGAGTGAAGACACGGGGCGAAACCGCCTTCGCTTCCAATCGCCTCGAGTGCGGCGGTCCCCATGCGTGTCATAACGGACATGTTGACGACAACCGACGGCGAGTCGGTGATCTCGACACCGGCTCTTGCGTGAGGTGAACCGATCGGCCCCATGATGAACGGGACGACGTACATCGTCCGACCGCGCATCGAGCCGCTGAACAAACCCATGAGCTGGTCGCGCATTTCCTTCGGGTCGACCCAGTTGTTGTTCGGCCCGGCGTCGATCTCGCGCTTGGAGCAGATGAATGTGCGTGCCTCGACACGGGCAGTGTCGCGAGGATCCGACCTCTGCAAGAAGCTGTCGGGTCGCAAATGCTGATCGAGGGCGATCATCGTGCCGGCATCGATGAGCTCGGCACAGAGCCGCTGGCACTCCGCGCGTGAACCGTCGCACCACACAATGCGTTCCGGCGTCGTCATCTCCGCGACGACAGCCACCCATTCGAGGAGCCTTCGGTTGCTCGTCGGTGCCGTGCTCACCAGGCGATCCCTTCCTTCATCTCGGTCACGTGCTCCTGCGCGGCTCGAACCAGGGCGCGGTCCGACCCCGCACAGTGGCGGATTGGGCAACCATCCTTGCCCCAGCCGGCGACGACCGGCAAGCCGCGGGTTGTCGCGTTGCGCGCCGCCTCAGGTGAGTGCAGGTTCGTCGCCCGTGTCCGAAGCCTCCCCTGGAGATCGCACCTCGTCAGGTGTCGCCCCGGTCGCCGGTTCGATAAGCGGGACGAGGTATGCGAAAAACGCGATCCCACTCGCGACGAACATCACGCCCATTCCCGCGAGACGCAAACCATGATCCACCGCGAGAAGGCCACCAACGCCACCGAGCATCACGCCGATGAACCCGCCGAACGATGCGATGCGCGCGATCCGTCCGGCGCGATGCGCGAGCACGACGAGCATGCACGCGCCGAGGAAGGACGCGAGGCCGACGACGCCGTGCAGCGCGAAGACGAGCTTTCCTTTGGAAGGGACCCATCCAGTCGGCCTCGAGACCGGCACCTCAACGATCGCGATGATGCCGAGCAGGAACTCGAGCGAGATGACAACGATCATCGCGATCCACCACGCGCGTAATCGCTCGCGGAGCGTGCTCGGGTCCTGGAACTCTTCGTTGGTCGTAGGAATTTCCCGATCAGCGAGATCGCGAAGTGGCGCGATGTGGACGAGAGCGTTGTAGGTGACGACAGCGACGGCGAGGTGCATTACCGCGAGTACCGCGACGCCTCGTCCGGTCTCCCCCTTCGCTACGAGCCAGATGTCTGGCAGCCACGCAACGAGCATCACGACCACCGCCGCGCGCAGGTAGAGCCACCTCGGCGCGGAACTGACCCGGATGACGAGCGGCCAGCCCGCGGACGCGACGATCACCCCGATGCAGGTGAGCGTGGCGTAGTCGGAGAATCGGAAGTGGCTGAATCCTCTTGTCGAGGGGAAGAGCGCGACCCCCGCGTGCACAAGGCCGACGTCAGCCGCGAGCGACAGGGCGATCGCCAGCCCAGTCGCCAGCGCGAAGCGCCAGGGCACCGGCTGGCTCTTGGTCGGCGCGAAGTCGACGCGGACCGATTTGAGGACGCCGCGGACGCTCGAGTCCTTCACCGACGACCGACTCCTTGCTGTTCACGCGGCGAACACCGCTGTTAACTGGTGCCTTCCGCCGGGTACGTGCCCAGTATGTCGAGACGTTTCTCGCCGTCGACGTCGACGCCGCCCGTTGCTCCGAGTTCGGAGGCGCCCGTCGCGTTGGCGACGAGCATCCTCAAGAGCTGTCCTAGCCACCGCGCTTCTTCCTCCGAGAGTCCCCGCCGCAGCGTGGAGTCGAAGGCACCGGCGGCACTGCGGATCCGGGCGAACGCGGCCTCGCCGATCGCGGTCAATTCGACGAGCTGGGTTCGCCGGTTGTCCGGATCCCGCCGACGGACGACGAGACCTTCGCGCTCCATTTGGGACAAGTGGATGCTCAGCGTCGAGGCCTGAACCCCGACGGCCTCGGCGAGTTCACGTTGGCTCGAGTTGTGGTGCAACTTGAGGTTGAACAGCACGAGCCAGACGGGGATCGAACCGCCGCTCTCGGCGAGGACGGCCTCGAACGCTCGCTCGACGGCGCGGGCGGCCGAGGTCAGCTGCACGCCGATCGGGACCCGCGGGACCGGCGCCACCAGCGCATCGTAGCGCATTATGCCGTCATCAAACTGTTTGAGTATGAACGAATTAGCCGCCACGATTAGCGAGCTGAACTGCGACGATGCGTGAAGACGAATCCCTCTGCCAGCGTTCAACCGACCGAAGTCGAAGGTCGGCCGCGGCGACCGAAGGCTTGTCGATCGTGGGCGAGGGGGGAGTTGAACCCCCACGTCCTTGCGGACACAGGAACCTGAATCCTGCGCGTCTGCCTATTCCGCCACTCGCCCGCGACGAGGGCGCGATGTTAATCCGGGGCCACCAGAGCACGATTTCCCTTCCCAGGTAGTGTTTCGAACGCCATGGGACTGCAGCAGTTCGAGCGCCGGCTCGAGCGCATGGTGGAGGGCGCGTTCGCGAAGGCGTTCCGCGGGGAGCTCCAGCCGATCGAGATCGGACGGCGCCTCACCCGCGAGATGGACCTGCGACGCTCGGTATCGGTGCGCGGCATCGTCGCCCCGAACGCCTTCGTCGTGGTGCTATCCGACGAGGACTACGAGCGCTTTTCCACCTTCCAGGAGGCGATGCTCAAAGAACTCACCGAACTCGCGCGCGAGCATGCCCGCAACGAGCGATACACGCTGCTCGGGCCGATCAGCGTCGGGATCGGCGCGGACTCGAACCTCGTCCCCAGCACCTTCGAGATCTCCGCCGAAGTCGACGAGAACGCCGAGGCCGTCGCCGGGTTTCTGGTCCTCCCAGACGGTCGCCGGATCGGCGTGACCTCGGAGCCGGTGTCGATCGGGCGCATGCCCGACTGCGTGATCGCGCTCTCGGACGCCAACGTCTCCCGCCACCACGCCGAAGTGCGCCGCGAGGGCGGCGAGGTGATCGTCACGGACCTCGGCTCGACGAACGGCACCAGGGTGAACGGCTCCCCCGTCCACCACCGTCAGCTCAGCGACGGCGACGTCATCACCGTCGGGCGGACGGCGCTTCGGTTCGAAGGCTCGTAGCGCGCCGCGACTTTCCATGGATCACGGGCTTCTCGAGGTTCTCCGGTACTTCCTGCTCATCTTGCTGTGGCTGTTCCTGCTCTATGCGGCACGGATGGTGATAGTCGAGATCCGCCGAGGACAGCTCGAACGTGCCGCGGTCGGTGGAAAAGAGGAGATCACGAGCCTCGAACGCCCTCCGGTGCGTCGCAAGATCCACATCCGTATCGTCGAGTCACCCGATCACCAGAGCGGCCGCTTCAGCGTCGACGATGAGGCGACGATCGGACGCTCGCCAGAGTGCACGATCAGCCTCCCCCACGACGAATTCGCGTCCGCGGTGCACGCCCGCATCCTCCGCCTGGAGGACGGGGTGTATCTGGAGGACCTCGGATCAACGAACGGCACTCTGCTCAACGCCGCACCGATCTCCGGACCGGCCCGCCTGCGCCGCGGGGACCGCTTCACGATCGGGCACTCGATCTTCGAGGTGCACCGGTGACCGAGCTCAAGTCGGCGATGGCGACCGACGCCGGGCGGGTCCGGACCGTCAACGAGGACCGGGCGATCGTGGCCGACGACTTCGTCGCGGTCGCCGACGGCATGGGCGGCCACGTAGGCGGAGAGGTCGCCGCCGAGCTCGCCGTCGAGAGCGTCGAGCACGCTTTCGGCTCCGACCGGTCGGCCGAGGGCCTCATCCACGCCGCGAAACGCGCCAACACCGACGTCTACCGGCGCGGCGTCAAGGTGCGGGCGCTGCGCGGCATGGGGACGACGCTGACCGCCGCGGCGTTGATCGACGCATCAGCGGTACCGAAGGTGGCGCTGATCAACGTCGGCGATTCCCGGGCCTACCTCTACAGCGGGGAACGGCTCAGCCGGCTTACCGAGGATCACAGCCTTGTGGAAGAAATGGTGCGCCGCGGCGAGCTCTCCGAGGACGATGCGGCAACCCATCCCCACCGCCACATCCTTACAAGGGTGATCGGCGTTGAACCCGACGTCGACGTCGACGCCTGGACGATCGAGGTCCGCGACGGTGACCGCTTGCTGCTCTGCAGCGACGGGCTCACCAATGAATGCAAGGACCCCGAGATCGCGCAGTTGCTGCGCGATCATGCCGATCCTGAACATGCCGTTCACGCGCTCGTCGACCGCGCGCTGCGCAACGGCGGAAGCGACAACGTCACCGTCGTCGTCTCGAACGTCATCGTCACGAACGGGGCCGCCGGGAGCGCGACGACTGCCGCGCGAGCGGCCGCGGCGCCACCCGCGACCCCGCTTACGCGGATTCGGCGCGAACATCTCGTCACACCGTTTTCTGTGTTGTTCGTGATGGCGTTTTTCGCGACGCTCGTCGTGGCGGTGGGGTTCATCGACTGGTACGCCAAGGCGACGTACTACGTCGGCTTCAATAACGGGAGCGTCGCGATCTTCGAGGGCCGTCCCGGAGGATTCCTGTGGTTCAAACCGACCGTGAAACAGAAGACGTCCTTTCCTGAAGGCTCCGTCTACCCCCCGGACCGCCCGGTGCTGCGCGAGGGACTCTTGGAGCCGTCGTACAAGGCGGCGCAAAAGGCGGTCGAGGCGATCGAGCACGTGAAGGGGTCATTCGGCCCCGTTCCGTCCGCGGCACCGACGACAGGGAGCGGCTGAGGTGAACCGCCGCATCCGCAGCGTCGCATTCGTCGCGCTGGCGTGCTTCGCCCTGTTGGGTCTGCAGCTCGCCAATCTCCAGGTCCGCGAAGCTCCCGCGCTGAAGAACACCTACGAGAACAAAGCTCTCACCTCCAACGGCGACCCATTCGAGCAAAACCGCGGCGACATCTTGAGCTCCGACGGAGTCGTGCTTGCCGACTCGTATCCGACCAAGGACGGTTATGGGTACCTACGCCACTATCCCGAAGGGTCGTTGTTCGCCGACATCACGGGGTACTGGGACGTCACCGCGTCCGCAGCTCCGTACGGACTCGACTCGATCACGGGTCAGTACAACCATTTCCTCATCCCGCACACGCCGTCGATCACGAACTTGCAGAGCATCCTCACCCAACGAAGCGGCACGGACTCGCTCGTGACAACGATCTCCGACAGCCTGCAGAAGGTCGCGCGCGAGGCGCTCGGCTCGTACACCGGCGCGGTCGTGGCGATCGATCCGCAAAACGGGAACATCCTCGCCATGTACTCGAACCCGACATACAACCCGAACGAACTCTCCCAGCCGAACACGAAAGCGGCGAACGCGTACTACAACTCGCTCAATCCTTCGAGTGGTACCTCGCCGCTCATCGACGGCGCAATCGGCGAGCGTTACCCGCCCGGCTCGACCTTCAAGGTCGTCACGACCGCGACGATTTTCGACCGCGATCCCTCGTTGGAATCGATCAAAATCCCGTACGCGTCGTCGATCTCTCTGCCTGAGACGGACCTGCGCTTCCACAACTTTGCCGACGAGTCGTGCGGCGGCGGATTGGCGAACGACCTCGCCGTGTCTTGTGACACTGCCTACGCGCAGATCGGACTGAAGCTCGGCGCGCGCAATCTCTATGAGGAGGCAAGCGCGTTCGGTTTCAACAAGGTGCCACCGATCGACCTGCCATCCGGCGAGGCCGTCGCGTCGGTCTTCCCACCTCCAGGCGATTTCAAGCAGGACTTGCCCGGCGTCGCGTACTCGGCGATCGGACAAGAGGATGTCTCGGAGACCGCGCTGCAGGACGCGCTCATCGCTTCGGCGATCGCCGACAACGGCATCATCATGACGCCGCATCTGATGACGCGAGCCATCAACTCGCAGGGTTCCGTCGTCGCGACTTACAAGCCGCACCCCTGGCTGCAGGCGACGTCGCTATCGACGGCGAACTCGGTCCGTTCCTTGATGCTCGGCGTGACCACCGGCGACGGCACGGCGGCCGGCGTCGGCTGGCCGGCCGGGGTGCAGGTCGCGGCAAAGACCGGCACCGCAGAGACCGCCGTCAGCGCCTGCACCGACGACTGGCTGATCGCGACGGCGCCTGCCGGTGCCGGCCAGACCCCGAAGGTCGCCGTCGCGGCGGTCATCGTCCAACCCCCGGGGATCTGTGACGGAACAGGTGCCGCAGTCGCCGGCCCGGTCGTCCGCACCGTGCTGGACGCGGCTCTCGGGTACTCGTGATGGGCGAAAAGCTGCACGCAGCGAACGATGTTTGCCTGCCTAGGCTCACGGACCGATGACCGAAGGCACGCGCCAAGTCTTCGGCGGCCGCTACGAGCTCGGCGAGCAGATCGCGCGAGGCGGCACCGCACAGGTCTTCGTCGCTCGCGACCTGTTGCTCGGCCGCCCGGTCGCCCTGAAAGTCCTGATCTCCGAGCTGTCGAGTGACTCGGCGTTCGTCTCGCGCTTCCGTCGTGAGGCTCAAGCGGCAGCAAACCTCTCCCACCCGAACATCGTCCCGATCTTTGACTGGGGCGAAGCAGAGTCGACGTATTTCATCGTCATGGAGTACGTCGACGGCGAGGCGCTGTCGTCGATCATTCGCACGCAATCTCCGATTCCCGCCGCTCAAGCCGCGTCGATCGCGTCCGACATAGCGAAGGCGCTCGCCTACGCACACCGCCACGGCGTCGTCCACCGCGATGTGAAACCGGGCAACGTCCTCATCACCGCCGACGGACAGGTGAAAGTGACCGACTTCGGCATCGCGCGGGCGATGGGTGCGGATGAACAGGTCACACAGACCGGGCTTGTGATGGGCACGGCGACGTACTTCTCGCCCGAACAGGCGCAGGGCTTCGCAGTCGACGGGCGCAGCGACATCTACTCACTCGGGGTCGTGCTGTACGAGATGGTGACCGGCAAGCCGCCGTTCAGCGGCGAATCTCCCGTCTCGATCGCCTACCAGCACGTGCGCGAACGCCCGCAGCCCCCGAGCCTCGTCAACCCGGAGATTCCGGCGTCGCTCGAGGCGGTGATCCTGCAGGCGATCGCGAAATCTCCCTCCGACCGCTATCAGAGTGCCGACGCCATGCGCGCCGATCTCGATCGATTCGCCCACGGCCAGCCGGTCCTCGCGCCGCCCGCCCCGGACGAGCCGGCGACCCTCGCGGTGCCCACCGCAGCGGAGTTCGCGCCCGCTGGCGCGGAGACTTTCGCGAGTGACGCGGAAGGAGGTCCGAGACGGACTACTCCGTACTGGGTCGCGAGCGGCGGCGTGTTCGCGGTCGCGATCGCGCTGATCATCTTTTTCGGCGGCCGATCGCTCGGCTACTTCGGAAGTGCGCCGTTTATCCACGTGCCGAACGTCGTCGGAATGAAACAGGGGGCCGCCGTCGCCGAGCTGACCGCCAAAGGTCTCGTCCCCGCCCGCCACGAAGTGAAGGCGAGCGCTTCGAACGCCGGCACGGTGCTGCGCGAGAGTCCGTCGACCGGCACCGTGCAGCGTGGCAGCACGATCACGCTCACCGTGGCTGGCGCGGCGCCGACCACGGCGGTGCCTTCGGTCACCGGTCTCACGAAAACCACGGCGGAGGCGACCCTCAAGCACCAAGGACTGAGGTGGTTCGTGAACTTCGTCCCAGTGACCGCTGGTGGCGAAACGCAAGGGAACGTAATCAACCAGTCACCGAACGCAGGATTCCCGGCGAAGCCCGGGTCGAAGGTGACGATCGACGTCGCCAAGGGCTACGGCAAGGTGAAGGTGCCCTCGATCGTCGGCGAGAGCGAAACCCAAGCCGTGTCCGACCTGCAGAATGCTGGCCTGACGCCCGGCAAAATAAGAACCACTTACACCCAGACCAGCTCCCAGCAAGGAACCGTGCTCTCTGCCTCGCCCGCTCCCGGCGTCTCGGTGCCGGCGAATACTCCGGTCAACCTCGTCGTCTCGGGGGGCAGCCTCGTTTCGCTGCCGAGCTTCCTCGGAGAACCGATCGGAGTCGCCGAAGCGAACGTCAAAGCCGATGGATTCACTTCCAGGGTCGTCCCGGAGCCGACGTCGAATCCCGGCGAGGTCGGCACGGTGATCCGGCAGGCGCCGATTTCCAGCGCCCTCGTCCGGCCGGGCCGCACCATCACCTTGTTCGAAGGCTCATCGCCGACGACGGGGACGACGGGCACGACCGGGACGACGAGTACAACGGGTCCGACGGGAAACACCGGCACGCCTACGACCTGATCGATCCGGGCCCTCGTCCCAGCCCCGGTATCCTTCGGCGGTGCCTAAGAAAGCCGCGACGAGAGGACGCGTCACGGCGAAGCCGCGAGCGGCCGCCGGCCGCTACACGCCACCGATTCCCCGCCAGGTCCGCCGCAGCCCACGCTGGTACCCGTGGATGCTGCTCACGTTGCTGCTCCTCGGGGTGCTGTTCATCGTGCTCAACTACATCGACGCGCTCCCGAAGAGTCCGACGAACTGGTACACACTCGGCGGCCTGATCTGCATCCTGTCGGCCGCGCTGCTGTCGACCCGCTACCGCTGAGGCGCATCACAGTTCCGTAATTCACCCTGACCGCGGTGCGTGACTGGAATACCACATACTTGTAATTCTCCCCAGCTGGGGATAAACCTGTGGAGAACTTCGTGGTGCGGCAATTAGGCAGTTCGCGAGAGCCTGGATAAAGACCTCGGGCTGCACGCAGCGCCTTTTCGGCCGTTCCTAGATCGCAGCCTCGGGGCTGAGCGAACGTGCGATCCGTCTTGACGCCTGCGCAAGCTCGACGATGTCGAGATCGATCGCCGGGCCGACGACGAATCGACCACCGCCAACTGCGCCTAGCTCTCGCGTCGGCACGCCGACGCTCTTTGCGGCATCACGGAGCGACTGCGGACCTCTTGTCGCGACCAGGGCTCGTGACGGCGTCTCGGAGAACAGCTGCACGGGGCCGAATGTCCCCTCGATGCGCGCCCCGATGCCGGAGGCAAGCGCGCACTCCGCGAGAGCGACGGCGATGCCGCCGGAGGAGACGTCGTGGACCGCCGACACGAGTCCACTCGCTGTCCGGGGCGAGCTCTCCGCGGCGACGAGCCCGCGGACCAAGCCCATCAGCGCGAGGTGCGCGTTCCAGTCGACCGGCAACAGGCGTCCCCCACGGCGCCCTCCTCGCTCACTGGCCCACCGGGAGCCGGCGAGCGACAGCACCGGATCCCCGAGAAGGACGATCGTGTCTCCTTCTTCCCACACCAATGACGGGGGTTTCCGCTCGAGTTCGTCGATCAAACCCGCGATCGCGACGACCGGAGTCGGGTCGATGTCGATGCCCGAGGATTCGTTGTACAGCGAGACGTTGCCGCCGACGACGGGAATCGAGAGCGCACGACAGGCTTCGGTGATGCCGTCGATCGCCTGGCTCAGCTGCCACATCACCTCGGGATGCTCCGGATTTCCGAAGTTCAAGCAGTCGACGAGCGCGATCGGACGAGCGCCGGCGCACGCGACGTTGAGTGCGGACTCTGCCACCGTCGACGCGGCGCCGATCCTCGGATCGACGCGACACCAGTTCGCGTTGGCGTCGACCGAGAGTGCGAGCCCCTTGCCGGCGAAGGGCACGTCCGGAGCGGCGAGTTTCAAGACGGTGGCGTCCGCCTCACCTGGACCGAGGACGGTGTTGAGGAAGAGCCGGTGGTCGTACTGGGTGTAGATCGGCGCTGGGTCCTCGAGGAGCGCCAACAGATCGGCGCTGCCGTCCACCGGTACGTCGAGCGCGTCCGGGTCATCGGCGCGCAACGCCTCCAGGTCGGGAGGCGCGAGCGGCCGCCGGTAACGGGGGGCGTCGTCGGCGAGCGACGCCGCCGGCACGTCAGCGAACACTTCGCCCCCCTCCGCGTCGAGGACGCGCACCCGGCCCGTGCCGTTCGCGTCCGGGTCGGTCACCGTGCCGATCTCTTCCGCCTCGACTTCCCAGCGGGCGCAGACCTCGAAGACCCTCGCCAAGGACTCCGGGGCGACGATCGCCAGCATCCGTTCCTGGCTCTCGCTCGTCATCACCTCGGCAGGCGTCATCTGCGGCTCCCGACGGGGGACAGACGCGACGTCGACGTCGATGCCGACGCCGCCCCGGGCGGCGGTTTCTGCCGTCGCGCAGGAAAGTCCGGCGCCGCCGAGGTCTTGGATGCCGACGACGAGGCCGGACTCGAGCAACTCGAGGCACGCCTCGATGAGCCGCTTCTCCTCGAACGGGTCGGCGATCTGCACATTCGGCCGCTTCGCCGACGTAGCCGACTCGTCGCCGCCACCAAACCCCGCCGAGGCGAGAACGCTCACGCCGCCGATCCCGTCGCGCCCTGTGCGCGAGCCGAGCAGCACCGCCTTGCTGCCCGTCCCGGATGCCCTGGCAAGGACGAGGCGGGGGATCGGCAGGACACCGAGGCAGAAAACGTTGACGAGCGGATTCGTCCGATAGGTCGCATCGAAAGTGACCTGTCCGCCGACCGTTGGCACGCCAACGGCATTGCCGTATCCGGCGATTCCTCGCACGACTCCATCCGCGATGTACCGGCTGTGGTCGTCTTCTAGCGGGCCAAAGAAGATCGCGTCCATGAGCGCAATAGGTCGGGCGCCGACCGTGAAGATGTCGCGCAAGATCCCACCGACCCCCGTCGCTGCACCTTGATATGGCTCGATGAACGACGGGTGGTTGTGGCTTTCAATTCGCAGCGCGATCGCGATTCCATCGCCGACGTCGACGACCCCGGCGTTCTCCCCAGGACCGACGATGACCTGGGCGCCTTCGCTCGGCAGACGGCCGAGGTGGATGCGGGATGATTTGTACGAGCAGTGCTCGCTCCACATCACCGCATACATCGCGAGCTCGGTGGGATTCGGGGCCCGACCGAGAATTTCGACAATGCGGGCGTACTCGTCGTCGGTGAGCCCGAGGTTTCGGTGCTCACCGGGGAGGACGGATTCGCCTGTTAACGGCGTGTCAGCGGCCATGCTTCGCTAACTCTTGCCCGCCGCGAAACTGCAGAAATCGGTCAGAACTCATTGCGCGATTGCCACCAGGGAAAAAGGGGACCATAGTGTCTGGATGGCACCCGAGCGGCAGCGCACGAAAATGACATCCGAGCACAAGGCGGCCCTCGCGGCGGGCCGGGCCCAGGGCCTCGCCGTCCGGCGATATCTCGAGGCAATCGAGCGGAGCCGGCCCCGGCGGGGGCGGCGCCCGAGCGCCGAGTCGCTGCGCAAACAGCTCGCCGACGTCGAGACGCGACTCAAGGACTCCGACGCGCTACAGCGACTGCACCTCATCCAAAAGCGCAAGTCGATTGAAGCGCGGCTCAACGCCAACAACCACGCTGAGGACATCTCCGACTTAGAGCGCGGCTTTATCGCCGCCGCCTCCGAATACGGACGGCGCAAGGGGATCCACTACGCGACCTGGCGCGAGGCGGGCGTTCCTGCCGACGTCTTGCGCCGAGCGGGCATTCACCGCGGAAGCAACGACTAACCGACAACTTCGGCGAATGCCGCCCGCCGCGACGTCGCCGCCGCGATAAGAGAGGCGAACAGGACCTCGCCGTCGGTGCCGACGCCGAGCGGGTCGGTCGCGCGCTCGGGATGGGGCATCAACCCGACGACGTTGCCGGCTTGGTTCGCCACGCCGGCGATCGCATTCAGCGATCCGTTCAGGTTGTCGAGATAACGGAGAACGACGCGGCCCGATGCCTCGAGATCAGCGAGGGTAGCGTCGTCACAGACGAATCGGCCCTCGTAGTGATTGATCGGCAGCGAAAGCACTGCTCCCTCATCCGCCGAAGCGGTCAGCACCGATTTGGTCGATACGACGGCGCACTCGACGACACGGCAAAGGAAGCGCAATCCGCTGTTGCGAACGAGGGCGCCCGGGAGCATTCCGGCCTCCGTCAGGATCTGAAACCCGTTGCAAACCCCGACGACCGGCCCGCCCGAATCGGCGAAAGCCCGGATCGCTCCCATCACCGGTGAGAAACGCGCGATGGCGCCCGGCCTCAGGTAGTCGCCGTGGGCGAAGCCCCCGGGAATCACGACGGCGTCGACGCCGTCGAGCGAGCATTCCTGGTGCCAGACGATCCGCGCCGTCGCACCGAGTGATGTCACTGCCTGCGCGACGTCGTATTCGCAGTTCGTGCCGGGGAAGCAAACGACGCCGACGAGGGCACTCATCGGGTCCTCATAGAGAGCGCTTCGACGTGGACCTCGGCTCGCTCGGTGACCGGATTCGCCAACAAGCGCGCACAGAGCTCCTCGGCGCGATCGCGCGCCGAACCTTCGTCATCCGCTTCGATCTCGAAGCGGATGACACGCCCGACGCGCACCTTGCGGACCGCGTCGAATCCGAGCGCCGGCAGCGCCCGCTCGATCGCCAGGCCCTCGGGATCGGCGAGACCCTCGAGCCCGCGGATTTCAACCGAGACGGGGAAGATCACTATGACGATCCGACTCCCCACCAGTCGGCGAATCTCCGCCCCGTGACCATCTCGTACGCGGCGACGTAGCGCTCACTCGTCTCTTTCACGACCTGGTCGGGGATCTCTGGTGGTGGTGCCTCCATGTCCCACCCCGTCGAGGCCGCCCAGTCGCGCAGCGGCTGTTTGTCAAACGACGGAGGCGCGGCGCCTTCGTGCCACGTCTGGAGCGACCAAAACCGCGACGAGTCCGGCGTGACGATTTCATCGCAGATCACGAGCTCGCCATGAATGAAGCCCAGCTCGAACTTCGTGTCGGCGACGATGATGCCGCGTGCCGAGGCAAGGTCTCTCGCGGCTTCGTACGCCGCGAGCGAGATCGACCTCGCCTGCTCCGCGACGCCTTTTCCGACGAGATCGACGGCGGCTTCGAACGAGATGTTCTCGTCGTGGCCGGTTGTCGCCTTCGTCGACGGCGTGAAGACCGGCTCGGCAAGCCGCGACGCCTCGGCGAGTCCGGGCGGGAGGGCTGTGCCGTGCATCGTCTGGTGAGCCCGGTACTCCCTCCACGCCGAACCGGCGAGATAGCCGCGCACGATGCACTCGATCGGCAGCATTTCGGCACGCCGCACGAGCATTGCCCTCCCCGCGACATCGGCGATCGCTTCAGCACCTTCTGGGAAGTCGCCGGGGTCGGTCGAGACGAGGTGCGTGCTGGCGGTCGACGCGAGCCGCTCGCTCCAAAAGCTCGTCATCGCCGTGAGCACGCGACCCTTGTCGGGGATCGGAGTCGAAAAGACATGGTCGAACGCCGAAACACGGTCGGAAGCGACCATCAACAACTGGTCGGATCCGACGCCGTAGATGTCGCGAACCTTGCCGGTGTACACGAGCGGCAGGGTCACCTGAGCGCCTCCTGCAAAGCGTCGATCCCTCGACGGGTGTTCTTCAGGGTGCGATCCAGATCGAACGCTTCGTCGAGCAGCTTTTGAACCCTCTCGGGACCGATCGCGTCGGCGAGCGCACGATCATCTTCGAGCACGGAACGGAATGATCGGCCCGACTCGGCCGAATGCTGCGCGGCCGACTGGACGATGCGGTAGGCGTCGTCGCGTTCGATCCCCGCGGCAACGAGCGCGAGGAGCACCGATTGGGAGAACACGAGACCGCGCGTGAGCTCGGTCAAGTTCTCGCGCATCTTATCCTCGTGAACGACGAGCCCTTCGACGAGGCGCGTCGCCCGCACGAGCGCGTAGTAGCAGAGCTGGATGGAGTCGGGGAGAATCACCCGTTCCGCGGAACTGTGCGAGATGTCGCGTTCGTGCCACAGCGCGACGTTCTCGAGGCCGGTGACGAGGTACCCGCGTAGCACGCGCGCGATCCCGACCAGTCGCTCAGACACGATCGGGTTGCGCTTGTGCGGCATCGCCGAGGAGCCCTTCTGGCCTGCGGCGAACGGCTCCTCGACTTCGCCGACTTCGCTCCGCTGCAGGTGGCGGATCTCGGTTCCGAGGGATTCGAGCGTCGTTCCCGTCGCCGCGATCGCGTAGAGCAGTTGTGCATGCCGATCCCGCGCGATGGCTTGGCTCGACGGTGTCGGAACAAGGCCAAGCGCCGCGCAGACGTAGGTCTCGACAGCCGGGTCGATATTCGAGAAGGTGCCGACGACGCCCGAGAGCTTGCCGACCGAGATCGCCTCAACCGCGTCTTCGAGGCGCCGACGATCCCGCAGCGCCTGCAGACCGAAGAGCGCGAGCTTCGCGCCGAACGTCGTCGGCTCGGCCGCCATCCCGTGGGTGCGCCCGGTGACCGGCGTCAGGGAAAACTCCTCGGCGCGGCGTGCGAGGACGGCGACGAATTCGCCGCTTTGTCGCAGCAATAGCTCCCCCGCACGACGGAGCGTTGCCGACAGCGCGGTGTCGACGACATCTGACGAGGTGAGGCCGTAGTGGATCCACGACGACTCCGGCGGGCCAATCGCCGCCTGGACCACGTCGACGAACGCCGCGACGTCGTGGTCGGTCACTTTCTCCCGATCGGCGACTTGCGCGACGAAAGACGCATCGACGACGGGGACGCGACGCCTCGTCGCACCGGGCGCCTCGGCGGGAGCGACCCCGAGGTCCGCCCACGCCTCAACCGCTAACAGCTCGACTTCCAGCCAGCCTGAAAGGCGCGCCTCTTCGGTGAACAGCGCCGCCATCTCGGGTAATGCGTAGCGATCGATCATCGAGGCCGCGCCTCGGTCGGCAAGGCATCGCTCGCGATGTCGCGCCGGTACGTCGCACCTGCGAGTTCGACCTTTCCGACCGCGACATAGGCACGATCGCGGGCGGACTCGAGCGTCGGCGCACAGCCGGTGATGGCAAGGACCCGCCCGCCGGCGCTCCGGACGACGCCGCCGGAATCGCGCGCCGTCCCGGCGTGAAAGACCGTTACGCCGTCGACCCTCGCCGCTGCTTTGAGCCCTTCGATCACATCCCCCGTGCGAGGTGACAGCGGATAGCCACGCGCCGCGATCACCACACATACCGCGGCGTCATCAGAGGTCGCAATCGAGTCGGGCACCTGCCCGCTCGCTGCAGCCAGGAACAGTTCGGCGACGTCGCCGTCGACCCGCGGCAGGACGACCTCGGCCTCCGGATCCCCGAGGCGCACGTTGAACTCGATGAGCTTCACGCCGTCATCGGTGAGCATCAACCCCGCATACAGGACACCGCGATACTCGATCCCGCGTCGCGCAAGTTCCCCGAGCGTGGGCTCAACGATTCGGTCCATCGCCTCGGAAACCACGGCATCGGGAACCCCGGGCACCGGAGAAAACGCCCCCATCCCGCCGGTGTTCGGTCCATTGTCCCCGTCGCCGACGCGCTTGTAGTCGCGCGACACCGGCAAGGGCACCGCCTTACGGCCGTCGCAAAGCGCGAGCAACGAGAGCTCCGTACCGGCCATCGCCTCCTCGATCACGACCCGCCGTCCCGCGTCGCCGAACGCGACCCCGTAGAGCTTGTCTTGCACGTCGCGTTCGGCCTCGGCAAGGTCCTCCGTGACGAATACGCCCTTTCCGCCCGCAAGACCGTCGGTCTTGACCACGTACGGCCCCTTCGAGCTCCGGAGATGATCGATCGCCTCGTCAAGGCGATCGAAGATCGCGAACGCGGCGGTCGGAATGTTCGCCGCCGCGCAGAGCTCTTTCATGTACGCCTTCGATCCCTCAAGACGCGAACCGTCTTGTCCCGGTCCGAGGACGACGCGTCCTCGTCCGCGCAGACGGTCGGCAAGCCCGCCGACGAGTGGAGCTTCGGGTCCGATCACAACGAGATCCGCGTCAATCTCCTCGGGCGGCGTCGTCGAGGTTTTGATCGCGTGCAGGGCGCCGGCGCGCCTTGTCATCGCGGCGCGCCCGGGGGTGACGACGACTTCGGCACTGCGCGCGCACGCCAACGCGAGAGCGTGCTCTCTCGCGCCGGACCCGACGACGACAACCTTCATGCGTCGATACGGACGTACTGATCGCGTTCGGGACCGACGCCGACGTAGGTGACGGGTACACCGGCGTGCTCCGAGATCATCTCGACGTACGCGCGCGCCCGGTCCGGAAGGTCGTCGGCTTTCGTAACCGAGGAAAGGTCCGACTGCCAGCCGGGAAGCTCCGCATACACCGGCCGCACCCGGTGGAGGATCGACTGGTGGTACGGGACGCGCGTCAGCCGCTCGTTGTCGTATTCGTAGGCGACGCACACCTTCACCTGATCGAGATCCGACAACACGTCGAGCTTCGTGAGAGCGATCTCCGAGATCGAGTTCAGACGAACCGCATGACGCAACATGACGAGATCGAGCCAGCCCGGTCGTCTACGCCGACCGGTGTTCGTCCCGTATTCACGACCGCGATCGACAAGCACGTCCGCGACCTCACCGTCGACCTCGGTCGGGAACGGGCCGGAGCCGACCCTCGTGATGTACGCCTTCGCGATGCCGATGACGCGGTCGATGTCGCGCGGCCCGACGCCGGTACCGACACACGCCCCTCCCGCCGTCGGATTCGATGACGTCACAAAGGGGTAGGTGCCATGGTCGAGGTCCAAGAAGGTCGCCTGCGCGCCCTCGAGCATGATGTTGTCGCCAGCTTCGAGCGCTTGGTGCACGAGCCCGACGGTGTCGCCGATCATCGGTGCGAGGCGCGGAGCAATCTCGCCGAGATAGCGCATTGTGATGTCCCGTTCATCGATCGGCAGCCGATTGAACACCTTGGTCAAGATGGCGTTCTTCTCGCGCAACACGACTTCGAGCTTCTGGCGGAAGATCTTCTCATCCAGCAGGTCCTGCACTCGAAGCCCGATGCGGGTCGCCTTGTCTGCGTAAGCGGGACCGATGCCGCGCTTTGTCGTGCCGAGTTTGTTCTTGCCGAGGGAACGCTCGGTCGCCCGGTCGATCTCGTAGTGGTACGGCATGATCAGGTGCGCGTTGCCCGACACGACAAGCCGCGACGTGTCGACGCCGCGGGCTTCGAGCGCGGCACACTCCTCCAAAAGGACGGCAGGATCGACGACGACACCGTTGCCGATCACCGGGACGATTTCAGGGTAAAAGACGCCGCTCGGCACGAGCTGCAACGCGAAGGTCTCCTCGCCGATGACGATGGTGTGTCCGGCGTTGTGCCCGCCCTGGTAGCGCACGACGAGCCGCATGTCCTTCGCGAGGAGATCGGTGAGCTTGCCCTTCCCCTCGTCGCCCCACTGCGTCCCGACCACGACGGTCGCGGGCACCCGACTCCCTTCGCTCGACGAACCCGATCCTACCTACGAGGTCTCGCTGGTCCTGGGCTCGTTGATCGGGGGGAGCCGCGACCGACCTGGCGGCGCACACGGGATTCGTGTTTCGATTTGGTCTCGCCCGGCGATGACGGCGCCAAGAGGCGGCTCTGGAAATGGAGGCGACAATGTTCGCATTCTTGAGGCTCCCCGCAGCTGGTCTGCTCTTTTTCCTCAGTGCGTGGTTCTTGATGATCTTCGCCGGCATCGTGGCGACCCACGTGGGGATCCGGCCGTTCGGCTACGTGGAATCGATGATCTGCACGATTGCCATCTGGCTCGCAATCGTGCCCGCGGTGACCGCCGTCGCCGGCAAACGCTGGACGGTGGGGCGGTGGAAGAAGTTCGGCCGCGCCAAGATCCGCGTCTGAACATGTCGACACCTCGAACGCAGCTGCACGCGCGAGCGGCCCCCTCGTCGGCTACGACCGAACGGCGCTGACAAGGACGACTCGGGGGCGGCCGGGGCCCCGGGAGTCGACCCTCACATGATCGAACCCGCTGGCTTCGAGTTCCTCCGCCATCTCGTTCGCGAGCTCGGCGGTGAACCCGTGCCCGCGATGAACCCGCGCCCTTCGGCGGAGCGACCTTTCGACGATCACGACACGGCCGCCCGGCCGGAGCACACGCCGGATCTCTTTGAACGCCGCCGTGTGGTCGTCGAAATGATGAGCGGAGCGGATCGCGAGGGCCACCGTCGCTTCGCCATCGTCGAGCGGGATCGCCTCGGCGAGGCCCTCGAGCCAGCGGATCCGAGCGCGCTCGGGTCCGTGCGTGAGGAAGCGGGCAAATCTCAGCATCACCGGGGTCGGGTCGACTCCGGCGACCGTCGCACCCTTGCGCGCCGCGACCCGCGACGCAGTCCCCGGTCCGCATCCAAGATCGACGACGCGGTCGGAGCTGTCGAGGTTCGCCGCCTCAACCGCAGTCTCGGCGAAGGCGAGCGCGCCGATCGGCATCGTGGCGGCATTCACCACTTCGTGGATGAAAATCGCGGGACGTCGCAGCGGCCCGGCCATAGCGACCACCTCCGATCGCTCGAGCGCCACTGAGATCCTCGCCGCCGGTCGTGCGTCGCGGAAGTGGCGAACTCCCCTTTCCAGCTCCTACGAAAAGACGAACTCGCCGTTCTCGACCCCGATGTGCACGAGCGCGCCTTCGGTGAACTTGCCTTTCAAGAGTGCGAGCGCGAGCGGGTCGGCAATGTCGCGCTGGATGACACGGCGGATCGGCCTCGCCCCGAACTGCGGATCGAAGCCGCGCTCGGCGAGCAGCAATACCGCTTCCGGCGCCACCTCGAGTCTGATGTTGCGCTCCGCGAGCCTTGTCTCGAGGGCCTTCAGCTGGATGTCGACGATCGCGACGACATCGGATTTATCGAGCGGCCGGAAACGCACGATCTCGTCGATGCGGTTCACGAACTCGGGTTTGAAGAAATCGATCGGCTCGCCGCGCAGATTCGAAGTCATCACCAACACCGTGTTCGTGAAGTCGACCGTTCTGCCCTGGCCATCGGTCATGCGGCCGTCGTCGAGCACCTGCAAAAGCACATTGAACACGTCAGGGTGGGCTTTTTCGATCTCGTCGAGGAGGACTACCGCGTACGGGCGTCGGCGCACCGCCTCGGTGAGTTGGCCGCCTTCGTCGTAACCGACGTACCCTGGCGGGGCGCCGATGAGCCGCGCAACGGTGTGCTTTTCCTGGTACTCGCCCATATCGATGCGCACCATCGCCCGCTCGTCGTCGAACAGAAAGGCTGCGAGCGCCCGAGCGAGCTCGGTTTTGCCGACGCCAGTCGGGCCGAGGAAAAGGAACGAGCCGATCGGCCGATTCGGGTCCGACAGCCCGGCACGGCTGCGCCGGATCGCGTTCGAGACGACCGAGACGGCGTGTTCCTGTCCGATCACGCGTTCGCGCAAAACGTCCTCCATGCGGACGAGCTTGTCGACCTCACCCTCCAAGAGCCGCGCGACCGGGATCCCCGTCCAGCGCGCGACGACTTCCGCGACGTCTTCGGCGTCGACCTCTTCCTTCAGCATTTTCTGGCGCTGTTGCAATGCGGCGAGCTTCTCAGTCGCCTCGGAGATCTCGCGTTCGAGTGAGGGGAGTTCGCCGTAGCGAATCGCGGCCGCCGCGTCCAAATCACCGTCGCGCTCTTTGCGTTCGGCCTCGCCGCGTCGTTCCTCGAGCCTGGTCTTCAGCGCGCGGATCGAGGCGATGGCGTCCTTTTCCGCCTGCCAGTGCGCCTTCATCGCCGATTCCTGCTCGCGCAGATCGGCGAGCTCGGACTCGATCCGTCCCAGTCGCTCTTTCGACGCGGCGTCGGTCTCTTTCTGCAGCGCGACCCGCTCGATCTCGAGCTGGCGGATCCGGCGCGAGATGACGTCGATCTCGGTCGGCATCGAGTCGATCTCGATGCGGAGACGGCTCGCCGACTCGTCGATCAGATCGATCGCCTTGTCGGGGAGGAACCGACCCGTCACGTAGCGGTCAGAGAGCACAGCCGCCGCGACGAGGGCCGCGTCCTGGATGCGCACGCCGTGATGGACCTCGTAGCGTTCTTTCAACCCGCGCAGGATCGCGATCGTGTCCTCGACCGAGGGCGGACCGACATAGATCGGCTGGAACCGCCGCTCGAGCGCCGCATCCTTTTCGATGTGCTTCGTGTACTCATCGAGCGTCGTCGCTCCGATGAGGTGCAGCTCACCACGGGCGAGCATCGGTTTCACGATGTTCCCGGCGTCCATCGCCCCTTCGGCGGCACCGGCACCGACGATCGTGTGCAGCTCGTCGACGAAGCTGATCACTTCGCCCTCGGAGTCGACGATCTCGCGCAGCACGGCGCGCAAGCGTTCCTCGAACTCGCCGCGGTACTTCGCGCCGGCGACCATCGCCGACAGATCGAGCGCGACGATCCGCTTGTTGCGCAGCGATTCCGGGACGTCGCCCTCGACGATGCGGTTGGCGAGACCCTCGACGATCGCCGTCTTTCCGACCCCCGGCTCACCGATCAAGACCGGGTTGTTCTTCGTGCGCCGCGACAGCACCTGGATGACGCGGCGGATCTCCTCGTCGCGACCGATGACAGGGTCGAGCTTTCCCTGACGCGCCGCGGCCGTGAGGTCACGGCCGTACCGCTCGAGGGCGCGGAAGGTCTCCTCGGGATTGGCGCTCGACACCCGGTGCGAGCCGCGGACCTGACGGATCGCGTCCAAGAGCGCGCCCCGATCGACGCCCAGCTCGTTCGCGAACGCCAGCAGAACGTGTTCGATCGACAAGAAGTCGTCGCCCATCTCAGAGCGCGTCGCGTCGGCGCGCTCGAGCCCCTCGCGCGTCGGCGGGGCGAGCTCGGGAGCGCTTCCGCCGATCGCGCGGGGCAAGCGATCGAGCTCGTTCAACAAGCGATTGCGCGCCGCGAGCCGGTCAACGCCCATCTGCTCCAAAAGAGACGGTGCCATCCCATCTACCTGGTCGAGCGCGGCGAGCAGCACGTGCGCCGGGGTGATCTGCGCGTGGTGCTGCTCGCTCGCGAGCGATTGCGCCTGTTCGATCGCGTCGCGGGTCTTCAACGTCCAGCGGTTCGGGTCGATCGCCATCTCACGGCCTCCGCAGACGGGTCACGACGGCGGCCGGCGGCTGGGCGGGCCGCACCGGCACGATCTCGCGCCGGTACTGGCGATGCGCGCGCTGCACGGCCTCCTCCGCCGCCACGCGCAGCGCCTCGAGCTGCGCTTGCAACCCGGCGACCTCCGCCTCGAGTGCGAGGATTCGTCGTACGCCCTCGAGGTTCACCCCCGCCGCGGTCAGCGCGTTGATCCGCTGCAGCTGCGCGATGTCCTCGTCGGAGTATCTGCGGCTGCCGCCACCGGTGCGCTCCGGGTCGAGCAGGCCCTTGCGCTCGTAGATACGAAGCGTTTGAGGGTGCACGCCGGCGAGTTCCGCCGCGATCGAGATGACGTAAAGCGCCCGGGGACCGTCGTGCGGTGTTATGCGTCGCGCCATCGTCAGACCCCTAGGTAGGCGCGCGGCGATGCGACCGTCGCCTGCTGCAACGCCTCGAGCGCCTTGCGCTCTTGTTCGGACAATTCGTTCGGCACGGCGACCTCGACGCTGACCAGAAGGTCGCCGACCTGTGAACCCTGGTGGATGCCCTTTCCGCGCACCCGCAGTGTCTGGCCAGTCTTGGTGCCAGGCGGGATCTTTAACGACACCGGCTTTGTGAGCGTCGGCACGGTGATCGTCGCACCGAGCGCGGCTTCGGGGTACGTGACCGGGACGGTCAACGTCAGATTGCGTCCGCGCCGGCCGAAGAGACGGTGCGGTGCGACGTGCAGGGTGACGTAGAGGTCGCCCGGAGGGCCGCCCTCTTGGCCCGGTTCTCCACGCCCTTTCACGCGGATCCGCTTGCCGTCGTCGACGCCGGCCGGAACTCGGACGTTCACCCTGCGCTCACGACGCTCGTAGCCGGTCCCGAAGCACGTCGGGCAGGGGTCGACGATTTTCGTGCCGCGCCCTCCGCACTCGGGGCAGGTGGTCGAGAGCGAGAACATCCCCTGGTTGTCGTTGATCACTCCGGCCCCGCCACAACGCGGGCAAACGATCGGGCTCGTGCCTGGTCGCGCGCCACTGCCCCCGCACGTTTGACAGACGACCCGCGTCGTCACGTTCACCGTCGTCACGACGCCTTGGATCGCGTCGTCGAACGACAGGTGGAGTTCGGCCTCGACGTCGTCACCGCGGCGCGGTCCGTAAACCGTCGAGGAACGTCTGTTGCCGCCGCCAGAACGGAAGATTCCGCCGAACAAGTCGGACAGGTCGCCGATGTTGAAGTCGAATCCGCCGGCACGCGAAAAGCCCGGACCCGCGGCGCCCAGCCGGCGGACCTCGTCGTATTCCTTGCGCTTCTCCGCGTCACCGAGCACGTCGTACGCGGCCGAGATCTCCTTGAATCGGTCCTCGGAACCGGGGTGCGCGTCGGGATGATACTGCTTCGCGAGCTTACGATAGGCGCGCGTGATCTCCTTCTCGGTCGCCTCCGGTCGGACGCCGAGCACCTTGTAATAATCAGTTTCGAACCACTCGCGCTGCGCGGTCACGCGGGCCTCAGCCCTCCACCTTCACCATCGCCGGACGCAGGACGCGGCCGTGCAGCCGGTACCCGGCGCGCATCACCTCGCTCACGCGTCCGTGATCGATCTTCTCTTTCATCTCCTCGCCGTCCGCGTCGACCGGCTCTGCGGGCACGTGCGCGACGGCGTCATGGATCGCCGGATCGAACGCGACATCGGAGTCGTCGATCCGCTCGAGGCCTTCCTGGGCAAGGGTCTTGCGCAATAAGGCGTCGATCTGAGCAAGAGCCGCCTTCAGCTGCCCGCCGTTCGATCCATCGTTCTTGGAGTGCGCGAGTGCGAGGTCGAGCGCGTCGAGGACCGGGAGGAGCCGCTCGATCAGTCCCTCCGTCGCGTGCTGCAGCAGGTCCGTCTGTTGACGGATCGTCCGCTTGCGGTAGTTCTCGAACTCCGCTTGCAGCCGTTGCAACATCTCGAGGTACTCGTCGCGCTGCTTGGCGACGGAGTCGGCTAGCGCGTCCTCGCGAACAGCCGATCCATTCGCCTCGTCTTCTACGATCTCGTCCTCAACGGGTTCGCCCGCAGTTTCTTGCGCCTCGCTGTCGGGGCTTGGCTCGTCTGGTCGGTCGGCGAGGCGTCGGTTCGGGCTCATGCCCCGCCGGAGCCGGCGTCGTCGACGACCTCGGCGTCGACGACATCCTCATCGGATCCGGAAGATCCGCTCGAGCTGTCTGATCCCGGTGTTGCGGCTGACTGCGACGCCTGCTCGTACAGGCGCTGAGCAAACGCTTGGGATGCGGAAAGGAGCGCATCGGACGCCGACTTGATCGCTTCGATATCGGTGCCCGCGAGGGCATCCTTCAATGTCTTCAATGCGCCCTCGACGCGGTCCTTCTCCTCGCCCGTGAACTTCGAACCCTCGTCTTTCAGGAGCTTCTCCGTCCGGTGCACGAGGGTGTCTGCGTTGTTGCGGATCTCGGCCTCTTCGCGGCGACGACGGTCATCCTCCGCGTGGGATTCCGCGTCGCGGATCATGCGCTCGATCTCGTCGCGGGGCAGCGAGGTCTGGCCGGTGATCGTCATCGACTGCTCCTTGCCCGTCGCGCGGTCCTTCGCCGAGACGTGGACGATGCCGTTCGCGTCGATGTCGAAGGTCACCTCGATCTGCGGAACGCCCTGCGGCGCCGGAGGCAGATCGACGAGTTGGAACTTGCCGAGCGTCTTGTTGTACATCGCCATCTCGCGCTCTCCTTGGAGAACATGAATCTCGACGGAGGGTTGATTGTCTTCAGCGGTGGTGAACACCTCCGAGCGCTTCGTCGGAATCGTCGAATTACGCTCGATCAGCCGGTGCATGATTCCACCCTTCGTCTCGATGCCCAAGCTGAGGGGCGTCACGTCGAGCAGAAGGACGTCTTTCACCTCTCCCTTCAGCACACCCGCTTGGATCGCGGCGCCGACGGCGACGACTTCGTCGGGGTTGACGCCCTTGTGCGGCTCCTTGCCGGTCAGTTCGACGACGAGCTCTTGGATCGCGGGCATGCGCGTCGCGCCACCGACGAGGATCACGTGGTTGAGATCAGACTTCGAAAGACCCGCGTCCTTGATCGCCTGATCGAAAGGACCACGGCAGGCCTGGACGAGGTCCTCGGTCAGCTCTTGGAACTTTGCGCGCGTCAGCTTCAAATCGAGGTGCTTCGGCCCCTCGGACGTCGCCGTGATGAAAGGAAGGTTGATCGTGGTTTCCTGAACCGCGGAGAGCTCGATCTTCGCCTTCTCGGCGGCCTCCTTCAACCGCTGCAGCGCCATCTTGTCGTTCGAAAGGTCGACACCTTCGGTGTCTTTGAAGGTCTTCACCAGCCAGTCGATGACGCGCTGGTCCCAGTCGTCACCACCCAGGTGGGTGTTGCCCGACGTCGACTTCACCTCGAACACCCCTTCGCCGATCTCCAGGATCGAGACGTCGAACGTGCCGCCACCAAGGTCGAAGACGAGGATCGTCTGGTCGGCGCCTTCCTTGTCGAGTCCGTACGCGAGTGCGGCCGCAGTGGGCTCGTTGATGATGCGCAGGACCTCGAGCCCGGCGATCTGTCCCGCCTCTTTCGTCGCGGTCCGCTGGGCGTCGTCGAAGTACGCCGGGACGGTGATCACGGCCTGGTTCACGGTGTCACCCAAGAACGCTTCAGCGTCCCGCTTCAGCTTCTGCAGGATCCGCGCGGAGATCTCCTGGGCGGTGTACTTCTTCCCGTCGATGTCGATGGTCCAGCTCGTCCCCATCTGGCGCTTCACCGAGCGAATCGTGCGATCGGGGTTCGTGATCGCCTGACGCTTCGCGACTTCGCCGACGAGCACCTCGCCGGACTTCGCGAAACCGACGACGGACGGCGTCGTCCGATTCCCCTCCGCGTTGGGTATGACCGTGGGCTCGCCACCTTCGAGCACGCTCACCACAGAGTTCGTCGTCCCGAGGTCGATTCCGACCGCCTTTGGCATCGCTGCCGCCTCCGTAATCTCGTTTTCTACCCGTCAGCAACCCGCTGACCGGCCTATTCGATTTACTTACCAGCACCCAATATAGCAAAGTTGAGTGATCTATTGTCAAGTCTATAGATCCGCGTTTCTATAGGCGTCTCAGAGGGCTGATCGACCGAAAGGCCATGTGAGGGGCCCGATCGACTCGGTACCCTGGTCTCCGTGCCAACCCTCGTCCTTCTTCGCCACGGCGAGAGTGAGTGGAACGCGGCCAACCTCTTTACGGGCTGGGTCGACGTCGATCTCTCCCAGCGCGGTGAAACAGAGGCCGAGGAGGCGGGTCGGCTGCTCTGCCAAGAACCTGGTCTCAAGATCGACGTCGTCTACACCTCGGTGCTCACCCGGGCCGTTCGTACCGCTGACCTGGCACTTTCCGTTGCCGGCAAGACATACCTGCCGGTGCACCGCCACTGGCGCCTGAACGAACGTCATTACGGGGCGCTTCAGGGCACGAATAAGAAGGAAGCCGCGGAACGCTTCGGTGCCGACCAGGTGAAGGCGTGGCGCCGCGGCTACCGGTCGCCTCCCGAGCCCGTCGCCCTCGACAGCCCGTACCACCCGGCAAACGATCTCCGTTACGCCGATGTCCCCCCCGACGCGCTACCTGCATCGGAGTGCCTCGCCGACGTCGTCGAGCGCATGGTCCCGTACTACGAGGACCGCATCGCGAAGGACTTGCTTGAAGGGAAAGCCGTCCTCGTCGTCGCGCACGGCAACAGCCTGCGAGCAATGGTGAAGTACTTAGAGCACATCTCCGACGACGACATCGTCGACCTCGACATTCCGACGGGAGTGCCTCGCCTCTACGACCTCGACGACAAGCTCCACGTGCGGTCGGTGCGTTACCTCGGCGATCCCGAAGCGATCCGCGCCGCAGCAGAGGCGGTCTCTCGCCAGGCGGGCTGAGAGCGCGACTTACTTCCGGAAATTCTCGAAGTAGCGGCTCGGGGTCGGCCCGCGCTGGTTCTGATACTTCGAGCCGAGAACCGACGAACCGTAGGGGTGATCCGCGGGAGACGACATCCGCAAGAAGCTGATCTGCCCGATTTTCATTTCGGGGTAGACGGTGATCGGCAGGTTCGCGACGTTCGAAAGCTCAAGCGTGAGGAAGCCGTTGAATCCCGGGTCGACGAAGCCTGCGGTCGTGTGGATCAAGAGGCCGAGACGTCCGAGGCTCGATTTCCCTTCGAGTCTGCCGACCAAGTCGTCGGCAAGCGCGACCCGCTCCAACGTCGCGCCCAAGACGAACTCACCCGGGTGAAGGATCAGCGGTTGCGGCTCGACGACTTCGACGAGCTCGGTCAGATGCTGTTGGTCCACCTTGACATCGATGACCCGCTCAGAGTGGTTACGGAAAACACGGAAGTACCGGTCAACGCGCAAGTCAATCGACGAGGGCTGTAGCGAGGCTTCATCGAACGGATCGACGACGATTCGCCCGGCGGCGATCTCTTCGCGAATGCTCCGGTCAGAAAGGATCATGATCGGAGCGAACAGTACTGTGGGCCGGGCGGTCGGGTCCGTGGACCCGGAGAAAGCGAACTTGCTGACACCCAACTGCGGGCGTAGTTCAGAGGCAGAACATCAGCTTCCCAAGCTGAGAACGCGGGTTCGATTCCCGTCGCCCGCTCGCATTTCTTGCGCAAGATTTTCGCGCTCACCTTCGCTTAAAGCGACGACGCGCGTCTACGACTTTGAGACAGGTCAAGCGCGTCGAGATGAGCCAATTATCAACGCTCGTGCGTCGCCACGAGGACGGCGCGCGCCAGGGCGTGGAAGGCAAGGTTGAATCCGAGGATCGCCGGGGACGCGTCCGGGCCGACGTCGAGCACGTCGACATCGACCGCGTGCACTGCGAAGACGTATCGATGTGGGCCATGTCCCTCTGGTGGCGCGGCGCCCATATACCCACGTACTCCGCCGTCATTGCGCAGGGTCAACGCCGAGTCGGGTAGGGCTCCTCCATCCGGCGCGCCCGCGCCGCGTGGGAGTTCGGTCACGGACGCCGGGATGTTGCACACGGCCCAATGCCAGAACCCACTGCCCGTCGGCGCGTCCGGGTCGTAGACCGTGACGGCGAAGCTTCGAGTCGCTTCAGGAAATCCTGTCCAACGAAGCTCCGGTGAGACGTCTCCTCCGCCCGCACCCATCATTGCGCTCACCTGGTCGCGCTTTAAGGCTGCCCCGTCTGCCACATCGGTGCTCGCGACCGTGAAGCTCGGCAGCGGCGGAAGGAACTCGTAAGGAAGAGGCGGTCGGTTCGCAGCCATGGTCCTCCTCGCGCTTTCAATTGCTCTTGCGACGGAGACAGTAACGACTGCCCCAGCTCCGTGAACGACGTAAGCCTGTGCCAGCAACGCCGGCGGGATCAGTGGATCGAAAAGCCCGTCTTCTCTTCGATCGACGCAAGCAGCTTGCGAAGGAGCGCCGTGAGCCGGCGGCGCTCTTCTTCGGACATCGCGCTCATCAGCTCCCGTTCCCGTTTTGCTTGAACCTCGACGTACCGATCGAGAGTCCCGCGACCGTCAACCGTCAGCTCGACGAGTACTCCACGACGATCTTTCGGATCCGGGTGTCGCTTGACTAGGCCGGCCGCCTCAAGTTTGTCGAGGCGATTCGTCATCGTGCCCGTCGACACCAAAAGATGTTGGGCGATCTCGCCGGGACTGCGCTTTTCGCCCCAGCCGAGACAGAGGAGCACTTTCACTTCGCCTTGGGCGAGACCGAGCTCCTCGAGAGTGTCGACCGCGGCTCGTTCCACGTATCTGTCGACCTTCGAGATCCGGTTGACGATCGTCTCGACGTCGAAATCGATCTCAGGCCACTGCTCGACGGCACGTGCCGCGTGCTTGTCGAGGTCGTCGCAGTCCTGTGAGTCCATTGATTGGCGATCGTTGGGGTGTTCGCCCACGTCTGAACAGTACCGGAAAACTTCCTTTGATACAAGTTACTTGACAACAAGCTATCTGTCAGGTAACTTGAGATACAGCTACTTGTTACCAAGGTTTCTGGAGGTCGAGATGTTGTCGCTTGCCCGGTACAAGCTCGCTCAGGCGCTGCGCTGCGACCTCGAGCGGCAGCTCGAGGTGGCGGCCGAGGTGGCCGAGGCTCGGCACATCGTTCGACACCAATCTCTACTCGACTCGAAAGTGCATCGCTCCCTCCTCTCTCGCCGGGAACACAGCGACGATTCGCCCCGTCCGAAGGCGGCGATCAGAAGGCAGCCGCAGGGCGCGCAGCCCGTGCTGACCCCCGTGATCACCTCGGATTGCGCGGCGGGGATCTGCTCCTGCCTCGCCGGACGGGGAACCGACGCCACGGTCGCCTGATCCGTCGAGCCGCGAGTGCGTCGGTCGGCGACTCGCGATTCGACCTCCACTTACGGGGCGGTGTCGAGCAAGCGCTGAGTCGAACGCGGCCCCGGGTCGGTGGGGCGGCGCGGCAGATCTCATTGTTGCATGACACCGCAAATACTCACCCACCGTGCTCAGGCCTTTCTCAACTTGTTGGGCGGAAAGGCCGTTTGTGAAGGAGATAGGGGGCAATCGGCGCCGGCCTGAACCGGCCGAGCCGGATTGCCCTTCGTCGTGCCGGATCGAACGCGAGTCGAACGGAAAAGCCGCCAATGTCCTCGGTCGCCATCGCCATTCGGAATCGAGAGGACGCTGCGCGATTCCGACACGTCGCCCGCCGCGCGTGGATGGCCGAAGGGGCACTCGGAGTACTGCTGATCGCATACGCCGTGGAAACGGTGGTCAAACGACACTTCGGCATCTCAATGACCGAAGCGAGCGGGATCACCGACGGGATCGACTTCCTCGCGGGGGTGCTCTGCCTGGCGCGTGCGCTGACGTCGCGCTCAGGAAGGTGGACGGCAACCCTCGTCGGGCTGTCGATCCTGGTGTGGAGTCTCAGTGACGGTCTGCGCACGATTCTCGCTCTCCGCGGCGCCTCCTCGTCGACCCTGGCCGATGTCTCCCTCGCTCACCTCGCCTTTTATCCGCTAATCCTGATCGCGGTCATCGTTTTCGCGAGGGACCGTTCAATCGATCTGCGCTCCTCGTCGATGCTCGACGGCGCAATCGCAGGCTTTGGTGCGGCGGCCGTCTTCGCGCTGTACGGCCTCCACGCGGTCGTTCACCTCGGGCCGGTCAGCACCGCATCACTTTCGAGGTTCATCTCTCCAATCGGCAATCTCGCGTTCTTCGCGCTCGTCGTTTCCCTTGGGGCGATCTCTCGACGATGGCGCGAGCCGCCTTTGCTGCTGATCGCTTTCGCCGCTCTCATCACGCCCTTCGGAAGCCCTTCGGATCTCCTCTACACCTACTTCGGGCGCATCTCCGCGACAGCCGTTGTCGACGCGATCGCCTGGCCCATCGTCTTCATCTTCGTTTCCCTTGCGCTGTGGATCGAATCACCCTCGTCGTCACAGCACCAAGAGCGTCTCGCCCCCGAGCTCGCGCTGCCCGGATTGGCCGCTGTCGGGGCACTCGCCGTGCTCCTCGTCGGAGCCGCGCATTCGATCGCCCCGCTTGCACTCGCGTTCGCGGCGGCGGCATTCGTCACTTGCGGCGTTCGTTTCGCTCTCGCCGTTCGATGGGCACGAGTGCTCTCCCTCGAAGACCACGCGCAGCTGTTGATCGATGAGCTCACGGGCCTCGGCAACCGCCGCTACCTGACCCAAGTCCTCGATGCCTACTTCCACAACCAGGCAGGGACAACGCAGTCCCGGATTGCGTTTTTGTTCATCGACCTCGACCGCTTCAAGGAGATCAACGACTCCTTCGGCCACCCGGTGGGCGACCGCCTGCTCGGAGAGGTGGGGCCCCGTCTCACTCCGTGCCTCGGCGATTCTGACCTGCTCGTTCGACTTGGTGGCGACGAGTTCGCTGCGGTCTTGCAAGGAGCGGACGCGACTTATGCGAAGGCGGTCGCAGGTCGGATCGTTGCGAGCTTGGAAGCTCCGTTCGGCTTTGAGCGGGTCAAAGCAAACGTCAGCGCGAGCATCGGCATCGCGCTCGCGCCCACGCATGCGAAGGACAGTACGAGCCTGATGCGCTGCGCAGACATCGCGATGTATCGGGCAAAGACGAAAAAAGTCCCCTTTGTCGTTTACAACTCGAACCTCGATGAAGACGGCGATCGTCTTCGTTTCATCGGAGAACTCAGCGAAGCGGTGGAAAACAACCTCTTCGAGCTCCACTACCAGCCACAGCTCGATCTGACCGACGGCACGGTGACAGCTGTCGAGGCACTCATCCGCTGGCGGCATCCGCGCCTCGGCTACGTCCCGCCGCTGCAATTCCTCGCGCTCGCGGAGGGGGCGGTGCTGATGCCGTCCTTGACCTTGCTGGTGCTTGATGGAGCACTGCTGCAGTGTGCGGCGTGGCGATCGGAGGGTCATCCGATCCGCGTTTCGGTGAACGTTTCAGCCTCGAACCTGCTCGAAGACGGGTTCACCGACGTCGTCAAAAGCCGACTCGTTCGCTACGAGCTCCCACCGGAAGCGCTCGTCCTTGAGATCACCGAGACAAGCATCATCGGCAACTTCGCGCGTTCGATGCAGATCGTCTCGGAGCTCCGTTCGGTGGGGGTGGAAACGTCGATCGATGACTTCGGCGCCGGCTTCACTTCACTCGCCTATCTCGGCAAACTCGCCATCGCCGAGATGAAGCTCGATCGCACCTTCATCGTCCCCTTGGCCGCCGCCGATCGCGATCGGAGCCTGAAGCTCGTCCGATCGACAATCGAGCTCGGGCACGCGCTCAACCTCCGAGTCGTCGCTGAGGGGATCGAAGACACGCAAACACTTGAGCTATTGCGAACGATCGGCTGTGACTTCGCGCAAGGCAACCTCATCGGCTTGCCGGTGCCTGCCGAGCGCCTCGATTTCACCCAATGGAACGGCCCGACACGGGCAACGTCGCGGAAGGAAACCCGCGCACGAAAGCCGCTACGGCCTCGGCTGCGCGTCGTCGCGCACGAGTCCGGGCCCGACGTTGCGAGTGGGCTTTCGTCGTAACAAAGGACCGCCGGCGCCGACGACGACGACGACGACGACGACGACAAGACTGCAGCCGACTCGCGACCTTCGACACGTTTGGCGATCGCGGCGGGCGCGCGTAGTCTCCGGATCTCGTGGCGACACCTGCTTGGGCGCTGTATCTGCGGACGACCGTCGATGTCGAGTTCTCTGCCGGAAAGGCGCTGCGGATCCACCCCGCGCCGCCCGAAGTCGTCGGCGCGTGGCCGAATTCGCTCCCGGCACCGGTGCACGTGCTGACCGCGTGGAACCCTGGCGCTGATCCCTTGCCGCTTGAGGCCAATCGGGAACGTCAGCGTTCGCTCGAAGCGGAGCTCGACTCGTTGAACGTCTTGAGATGGAAGGCGATCGGACGCGACACCGACTCGGACTACTTCGAAGAAGGAGTCGCGGTTCACGGTCTCGACGAAGACGAAGCGATTGACGCGGCGCGCCGTTTCGACCAAGACGCTATCTATTCATGGACGCCGTCGGTTTGGGCGACCGTGTCCTGTCAGGACAGGAGCCGCATCGAGCAGGGATGGTGGATTGAGACGCTCCCGCCACAGGGCAGCGACGGCACCGATGATGGTAGCTCGACGCGACGATGGTGGTTAGGGGATCCGACAGATGGATGAGATTGACGAACCGAGCACGGAGACGATCACCGAGGGCTTCGTCGAAAGTGGCGAGCTTCGCACCTGGTACAAGGTCGTTGGAGACCTTGACGCGGCGCGATCTCGCGGTGCGCCCGCTCCCCTCGTCACCATTCACGGGGGCCCGGGCGCGACCCACGACTACCTGCTTTCGATGGTTGACCTCGCCCGCGACGGTCGTGCGGTGATCTTTTACGACCAGATCGGCAACGGTCGTTCGGCGCACTTTCGTGACCGGGGCGCAGAGTTTTTCACCGTCGGGTTCTTTGTTGCTGAGCTTGCGCGCCTGGTCGACCACCTCGAAATCGGCGATCGCTACCACATACTCGGCCAGTCCTGGGGCGGCATGCTCGCCCTCGAGCACTTGCTCACCTTTCCGAGCGGGCTGCGCTCCGCCGTGCTCTCGAACACTGCGGCCGCCTACCCATCGTTCACGAGGGCGGTGAACGGGCTCCGCGCGGACCTCCCCACGGACGTCGATACGACGCTCCGGCGACACGAGAAGGCCGGAACCACGAATGCCCCCGAGTACCTCGCCGCAGCGCGCGTCTTTTACGACCGCCACGTCTGCCGCGTGGTTCCCTGGCCAGAACAGGTCGATCGGAGCTTTGCGTACCTGGACGAGGACCCGACCGTCTACTTCACGACAAACGGACCGACTGAATTCCACACAATCGGTTCGTTCACAAGCTGGTCGGTCCTCGACAAATTGGCGCAGATCCTGACGCCGGTTCTCCTGCTCTCGGGGCGCCACGACGAGGCAACGCCGGAGGTCCAGCAAGAGTTAGTCGCCGGGATTCCCGACACGGAACAGATCATTTTCCAAAACTCGTCTCATATGCCGTTTTGGGAGCAACGCGAGGAGTACATGGCGGCGGTCGATATGTTCTTGCGACGCCACGATTGATGTCGCCGTCAGCGCGTCGCCTTGCGGCACTTCCCCGACGTCGATTGACTGAACGCTCGCCGGCATGGGGGCTCAGGTCGCGAGGGACGACGCGTGACGTCGGCGACGATCGCGACGAGCCGCCGGCCCGCCATGGTGCTGTCCTGTCGGTGGTGTGGAGGGGGGCCATTCCTCGGGCCAGCCTCCGCGCATCACCGGGAACCGCGACTCGTCGAGTGCAAGACCCAGTTGCCGCGCGAGCGCCGTGTTGTTCCCGAGCTTCTGGGCCGCCTTGATCTCCTGCACAATGTCCTGATCGCCGGTGGCCACCGTCCAGTGCTTCCCGTCCTCGTCGAGGCAGAACAAGAACCCGACGTGTGGCGGGTTGCCCAGCCTCTCCAGGGGAACGTCCATCAGCAAGAAAGCGTCGTCCGCCGAGCACTGCGCGTACTCCACCGTTGTGAGGGGGAACATGCCATCCCTTACGCCAAATTTGACCGCTCGATTCAGTGCGGCATTAGGCGTTGTGCGTCAGCCCGATGCGAGGCGTCGCCCATTCCCATCCCCGGGAAGCTGACCGGGACCCTTTCAGAGTGGCCAATTGGACCGGTTTCGGTCACCCACAGCTAGCGTTTTCGCTAACAAGCACGGCGAATGGGTGAGGCATATGGACGTCCTTGTAGTGGTCGGCAGCGAACGGGCGCCGATGCACCTCGAAGACCGCTCTCGCCTCGTCCGCCGTTTCGTGGAGGGAGACTCGCTCGACGCACTAATCGGCGTGTTGAGGGCTCGTATCCCGCGTCGCGTCGGGGTCTGCGGACCGATTGACGAGGCGGCGCCCGTGGCCATCGCCATCCAGCACGCGGGATTGCCGACCGAACTGTTCAGCGACGACGAGGTGCCGAAGGAGTACACCCGCGCGCTCTCGGGCGTGGATGTCCGGAGAGTTTCCGATCCGGGGCCGCCGATAGACGCCGTCAACTCGCTCGTCGACCTGATCGGCAACACTCCGATGGTCCGCCTCGACCGGACGGCGCGCGATGTCGAGTGCACGCTGCTCGGCAAACTCGAGCTGTTCAATCCCGGTGGCTCCTCGAAGGATCGCATCGCGCTGGCGATGATCGAAGCTGCAGAACGTGCGGGGCTCCTCGTTCCCGGCTCCACGATTGTCGAGCCCACGAGCGGAAACACCGGTGTCGGTCTCGCCATCGTCGCCGCGAGGCGCCACTACAAGTGCGTCTTCGTCTGTCCGGACAAGGTTGCGCAGGACAAGATCGCGCTCCTGCGCGCGTACGGTGCGGAAGTCGTCGTCTGTCCGACGTCAATTCCGCCGGAACACCCTGACTCGTACTACTCGGTCTCGGACCGCCTCGCTCGGGAGATCCCGCTCGCCTGGAAACCGGACCAGTACCACAATCCGAACAATCCGCTCGCGCAGTACGAGACAGCGGGACGAGAGATCTGGGAACAGACGCGCGGACGCATCACGCATTTCGTCGCTGGCATCGGTACGGGCGGGACGGTGACGGGAATCGGCCGCTACCTCAAAGAGAAGAAACCCTCGGTCGTGATCGTCGGTGCAGACCCGGAGGGGTCCGTCTACTCCGGCGGCTCGGGAAGGCCGTATCTAGTCGAGGGGATCGGCGAGGACTTCTGGCCGTCGACCTACGACCCGTCCGTCGTCGACCAGGTCATCCCGGTGTCGGACGCCGAAAGCTTCGCGACCGCTCGCCGCGTGACGAGGGAAGAGGGGTTGCTGCTCGGCGGCTCAGGCGGCACGGCAGTCGCCGCCGCGTTGAGCGTCGCCCGCGATCTTCCCGCCGACGCGCTCGTTGTCGTCCTCATCCCCGACTCGGGACGCGGCTATCTCTCCAAGCTCTACAACGATTCGTGGATGGCCGATTACGGATTCACGACCGGCGTGGGGCGCACGATCGGCGAAGTGCTCGCGGCACGCGATCCGGCGCTTCCGCCCCTCGTCCATACGCATCCTGAAGAAACGGTCCGCCAGGCGATCGAGATCCTGCGCGAGTACGACGTCAGCCAACTGCCGGTCGTGAAGCACGAGCCCCCGGTCGTCCTCGCCGAAGTCGTCGGTGCGGTGACCGAGCGCGACCTCATGGACGAGGTCTTTTCCGATACCTCGACGCTTGAGCGCGCGGTCGGCGACGTGATGTGCGAACCGCTGCCGACGATCGGCATCGGTGAGCAGGTGCAGCTAGCCGTCGACCGCCTCGAGAAGGCCCCGGCGCTACTCGTTCTCGATCGGGGTCATCCTGTCGGAGTGATCACCCGATCAGATGTCCTGACGGTGCTGGCGAGTGGTCAGAGGTGAGGTCGAAGTGACCGACGACACCGGAAAACGCCGAGGGTTCGAGACCGACGCCGTCCACGGCGCCTGGCCGCCAGATCCGGCAACCGGCGCCGTCAACACTCCCGTCTACCTCACCTCGACCTTCGAGCAGGACGCTGTCGGATCCGATCGCGGCTATGAGTACGCACGAACGGATAACCCATCGCGTCGAAGCCTCGAGTCACACCTCGCGTTGTTGGAACGGGCGTCCTATGGAGTCGCGTTCGCGAGCGGACTCGCTGCCGAAGACGCCGTGATGCGGTTGCTCGATCCCGGCGACCGGCTCGTCATGCAGACCGACAGCTACGGCGGGACGTACCGGCTCGCGACGGCCGTCCACGAAAGGTCTGGCCTCGTCGTCGCCACCGGCGACGTATCGAGTCCGGAACTTCTCGACGAACACACAAACATGGTGTGGATCGAGACGCCGACGAATCCCTTGCTCGACATCGTCGATATTGCCTTCGTCGCCGAAGCGGCACACCGTGTTGGCGCGGTCGTCGTGGTCGACAACACCTTCGCGACCCCGTACCTCCAGCAACCGCTTTCCTTTGGAGCAGACATCGTCGTTCACTCGACGACGAAGTATCTCGGCGGGCACTCCGACGTCGTAGGCGGCTTCATCGCGACGCGCGATCCGGCGGTCGCCGATCGACTCCACTTCCTCCAGAACGCGGCAGGAGCCGTGCCTTCACCCTTCGACTGTTATCTGGTGCAGCGGGGCGCAAAGACTCTCGCCGTGCGCATGGACCGGCACTGTCAGAACGCGATCGCGGTTGTCGCGATGCTGCGCGAGCACCCAGCTGTCGCACGGGTAATGCACCCTTCGCTGGCCGAGCACCCCGGCCATGACATCGCCAAGCGCCAAATGCGAGCGTTCGGCGGAATGGTCAGTTTTACCCTTCTAGCAGGGGAGAAGGCTGCGACGCAGGTGTGCGAGCGGACTGAGATCTTCACCCTTGCCGAAAGTCTCGGCGCGGTTGAGAGCCTGATTGAGCACCCGGCGAGAATGACGCACGCGAGCACCGCGGGCACATCGAACGAAGTGCCGGCTGAACTCGTTCGGATCAGCGTCGGACTCGAGTCGAGCGACGACCTCATTGAGGACCTGCGACAGGCGCTCGACAGCGTCTGATCACCGCTCCCAATCTGCGCGCCGCGTGCCAGTCCGCCACGCGCGCGCTGCCACTAGGTTTCCTGCGCGGAACGTTCATCGAGTCACCGCGCGCCGCTCGATTTGAACGACAACCCGGTGAAAGGGAGAGACCGGAAGCATGAAACCGGTGCTGGACCACCAACCTGGCCGGCGCTCGCGTGTAGCGATCGTCGCCCTCGGGGTGTCGGTTCTCTTCGTGGCGCTCGCGCTGCTTCCGGGAGTCTCGCAACTTCTGGGCTCCGCGAACGCCTCGTCGCTGCGTGCCCGTCATCCAGTTAAGAAAATGCCGACGTCCAGCACTTTCCGAATACCCCAGCCGACGCGCGCGCACCCGATCTCGATCCTTGTGATCGGCGATTCGCTCGGCTTGGACCTGCAGTACGGTCTCTCACAGACGCTTGGTGCCGACCCGCTCTGTCATCTCATCCAGGCCGCGGTGGGCGACACTGGTTTGACGAACGCGTCCTACTACGACTGGCCGGCAAATCTGAGCCGCGAGATCGTCACCGACCACCCGAAGCTTCTCGTCGTGATGCTCGGCGGAAACGACTGGCAGGGAATGGACACCTCGAGCGGGCCGGTGCAGCCCGGCACCGCGGTCTGGATCAAGAACTACAACGAGCGCGTCGCCGAGCTGATGAGCGAGGCAACCTCGAAAGGCATAAGCGTGCTGTGGGTCGGACTACCGATCATGGGCGATCCGGGCTTTAGTGCTGACATGGCAAGCCTGAACGCGATCTACCTCGCGCAAGCTCGCGTCCACCGCGGAGTGTCTTTCGCGTCGACATGGAAACTCTTCTCGACACCAACCGGCGCGTACTCCGAGTCTTTGACGGTCGGCGGAAGCGTCGTTCAGGTACGCGACGCGGACGGAGTGCACATCGATCCGCCGGCGGGAACGGCGCTCCTTGGCCGCTACATCGTCGAGACCATCGATTCGAACTGGCACATCCATATCTGAGGACGCCGCGCATTGTGCGGTCGGCGCCTGCAGCGCATGCGCACCCGCTTCGCCCGCTGAGCGCGTAGCCTCGTCTGCCAATGTCGGAGAATCTCCCGCCAACCGACGCGCCCGCGACGCCGGACGCGTCCGCCGAATCGCCTGCCGAGACCGAGGTGACCCCAACCGACGCCTCTCAGCAGACTCCCAGCAGCTCGCGCGTCCGCGCCGTCCGGTCGGGTCTGCACAACTACCGCATCCGGCGACGCGACCAGAAGGCACGACGAAGCGCGCTGCGCCGCAGGCTGACGAGGACCGGCCTTTCGATCCTCGCATTGATCATCGTCATCGTCGGCGCGGTCGCCGGCTACACGATCTACCGATTCGCGCAGATCAACCGCATCAAGGTACCGGGCGAGGTGCACGGCGTCCTCCACCAGCCCGAGAACATCCTGCTGATCGGGTCGACCGACCGTTGCGCGGCGACGAGCATCCCGGTGTTCAAAAAGGAGTGTGCGGCGGGAGTCAACGGCATCAACAGTGACGTCGTGATGATCCTCCACATCGTGCCGAAGACGAACCAGCTCACTCTGCTCTCCATCCCGCGCGACACCTTCGTCCCGGACGCCCGCGCCGGCGATCTCTACAACAAGATCGACGCCGGGCTCGTCGACGGGCCGGGTCAGCTCATCGAAGCGATCAGCGAGGACTTCGGCATCCCGATCAATCACTTCGTCGATCTCAATTTCGGGACCTTCACGAACATCGTGAACATCCTCGGTGGCGTGAAGATGTACTTCCCCGACCGCCTCTACGATGCCGAGAATCCGCCGCTGAGCATCAACCACACCGGTTGCCAACTCTTGAAGGGAACCGAGGCGCTCGCGCTCGTCCGCTCGCGGCACCTCTATTACTTCACAAAGGGGCAGAAGATTAACTACGCAGCAATCAACGCCGCTACCGTGTCGGGTGCGGACTACACGCCCGATTCCGGCGGTTCGTACGACGGCAGCGGCGACCTCGGGCGCATCATCCGTGTTCACGAGTTTCTGCGCGTCGTGGCGAGCGCAGTTCAAAAGCGCGGACTCGGCAATCCACTGACCGACAACGCGATCATCGGGTCGATCGCCCCCGACCTCACGGTAGACAGCGCGCTCGGTGACCGCGAGATGGTCGACCTTGCCCTCGCCGTGAAAGACGCCGACTTCAGCAAGTCGCCGCAATACACCTTGCCGATCGTCGTCGACGCCGTGCCGTACACCTACAAGGGTTATCCCTACGGCGACGTCATCTTCCCGTCGGCACCACAAGACCAAGCGACGATCGAAAAGTTCCTCGGGATCAAGCCGACATGGGACTCGATCAGCCCATCGTCGATCAGTGTCTCGGTGATCGATGGGACGAATTCGGCAGCGAACACCACGACTGTCGCATCGCAACTCCGTGGACTTGGCTACCGGATCGTGCCGACGACGGCGTCAATCTACGTCGGTCCGGTCTCGGAGTCGACGGTCGTCTATGCAAAAGGCCATCTTCAGCAGGCAGAACGCGTCCTCTCGTCGCTGTCGGGAACTGCGGTGATGGCCGAGGGTCAACCAGCCGCCGGCGCGAATATCAGCGTGATCGCCGGATCGGATCTCTCAGTCGATCACGTGACGACCAAGGCGCTCGTGTCGACGACGAAGAACTCGACGCCGGCGTCGGTCCCGTCAGCTCAGGGCGGCTCCGGCTCGACAACGACGACGAACCCGAATTTTTCCGCACCAACGTCCGCTTCGTCGTCTCTCACGTCGTGGGACCCGAGGGCCTGCCCATCGAGCTGACTGAACTCAGCGCGTGTCCGACCCCCGTCAAGGACAAGCGCGGTTGCGTCGCGAACGACTAAGAGCCACCTACGAACGCGACGAGATCCGCGATCTGTTCGGGTGCCACAACTGTTGATCGCGCCTTCGGTTCCCACATTGTTGAAGAGGGCTGATCGCACCTCGCACTATCTCCGGCGCAGCGCCGCTTCCTCAAGTGCCGGGGGTGTGTATCCCCCGTCGACGCGGTTCACATTCACTCCGGGGGGAACGATCTCATCGATGCGATCAAGGACGTCCGATGACAATTTGACATCGGCTGCTTTCAGGAGCGGCTCGAGGTGGTCCATCGTTCGCGGCCCGATGATCGGTGAGGTTACAGCCAGGTGGGCAAGCACGAAGCCGATCGCGAGCTCGATCAGATTTAGTCCCGACTCGTTGGCCAACTCGACGAGGCGGTCGACGATCTCGAGCTTGCGCTGGTTCTCGGGCAACGAAAGGTCATAGCGGCCCGGGATGCGCTCGGCGCGCCGGCTGGAATTGTCCTTGCCGGCACCGAAGCGCCCGGACAGCCAGCCCCCGGCGAGCGGACTCCAAGGGATCACGCCCATCCCGTAGCGCTCACAGACCGGCAGAACGTCGGCTTCGATCCCTCGCACGAGGATGGAGTACGGCGGTTGTTCAGTGAGGAAGCGTTCGCTGCCACGGCGTTCCGCCGTCCACTGCGCTTCGACGATCTGGTAGGCCGGGAAGGTCGAACTCCCGAAATAGCGGATCTTCCCCTGGCGAACAAGGTCGGTGAGGGCGGACAGCGTCTCGGCGACGTCGACCGCGGGATCCGGTCGGTGGATCTGGTACAGGTCGACGTAGTCGGTGCCGAGACGGCGGAGGCTCGCCTCGCACTCGGCAAGGATCCACCGCCGCGAGTTGCCGGAGCGGTTCCTCCCCTCGCCCATCTGGCCATGGACCTTCGTCGCGAGCACGATCTGGTCGCGGGGGTAGCTCGCGAGCGCCTTGCCGACGATTTCTTCGGATTCGCCTTGGGAGTACACGTCGGCGGTATCGACGAAATTGATCCCTGCGTCGAGGGCGCGGTGGATGATCCGGATGCTGTCGTCGTGATCCGGGTTACCCCAGCCGCCGAACATCATCGCCCCAAGGCACAATGCACTGACTTGCACCCCGGTACGGCCGAGTGGGCGATACTCCATCGCTGCCTCCTCAGAGTTGACGTCGAGCGTTCAGAGGTCACTTGCACTTGCACGAGAGGGACCCGTCGGCGATCGTACCGAGGCGACTCCCAGTGCCCGCGCGGACGGACGCAGGGCTTTGAATCGAGCGAGGTGATCGTGAGCGACGTTGTCACGCGCAATGAATTCATCGATGCGAAGCTGTCCGACTACTGCGCCGCCCACTTCTCCCCTCCCGACGAGGTCGCCCTCGAACTGCGCCGGGCGACGGCCTCGCTCACCGGGGATCGCGCCGGAATGTCGATCGGCGACGACCAGGCGCTGCTGTTCGAGATCCTCGCCAGATCGACGCGCGCCGAACTCGCGATCGAGATCGGCACCTTTACCGGTCGGTCGGCGCTCTCGATCGTCCGAGGAATGGGGCCAGGAGCGCGTCTTATCTGCCTAGACGTAAGCGAGGAGTGGACCTCCATCGCTCGGGAGTTCTGGGCGAGGGCGGGGGTGGCGGACCGCATCGACCTCCGCCTCGGACCGGCGCTCGAGACGCTCGCGACCTTGGACGGCCTCCTCTTTGATCTCGCCTTCGTCGACGCTGACAAGGTGAACTATCCCTCGTACTACGAGGCCCTGATCCCGCGATTGCGTCCGGGAGGGATCCTGCTCGCCGACAACACGTTGCAGTCCGGTCGCGTCGCCGACGCCGCGGCGAGCGACGACGCGGTGGTTGCGATGCGGGTGTTCAACGACCGCGTCGCGTCCGACGAGCGTGTGCGCTCGGTATTACTTCCGATCGGCGACGGCGTCACCTTCGCTGAGAAGGTCTGACGAATCGCCGTTGAGTCCGTGCACGTCGGTGACGGGCGCGACAACGACATCTTTCGCGTCGGGAATCGGCGCGAGCGGGATCTCGACGGCGAACGTCGCGCCGGGTCGTCCGTCGGCTTCGAGCAGGGCGCGGCCGCCGTGTGCGGCGGCGATCGACGCCACGATCGAAAGGCCGAGGCCGGCGCCGCCGCTTTCCCGTGCTCGCGAGGCGTCCGCCCGATAGAAGCGCTCGAAGATCCGCTCACGATGCGCTTGTGGGACACCGGGACCGTCGTCGTGAACGACCAGACGCGCGCTGCCAGCGAAGGCTTCGACAGAGACGTCGATTCCCGTTCCCTGCGGGGTGTGTTCGGTCGCATTGCGGATGAGGTTCGTAACGACTTGTCGCAGTCGCTGCTCGTCTCCGATCACGACGACCGGTGCCGTCGCGCGGAAGGTGATCACGAGTCCGGGCGCGACGACCTCGGCCTGCTGTGCGGCCTCTTTTGCGATCACCGAGAGATCGACGGGGTTTTGTTCGAGCGGCCGACCCTGATCCAAGCGGGCGAGGAGCAACAGGTCGTCGACGAGCACTCCCATCCGGGTCGCTTCGTCCTCGATCCTCCGCATCGACGAGGCGAGGTCGTCGGGGCGTGCGGAGGCCCCGCGTCGGAAGAGCTCGGAATAGCCGCGGATCGAGGTGATCGGGGTTCTGAGCTCGTGGGAGGCGTCAGCGAGGAACTGACGCAGCCGGTCCTCAGAAGCCCGCTGCTCGGTGAATGCACTGTCGATCTGGGCGAGCATCTCGTTCAGGGATGCGCCGAGGCGACCGACCTCGGTGCGGTCGTCGTCGCGCTCGACACGACGAGAAAAGTCACCCGCCGCGATCGCCCCCGCCGTCTCCTCGATCCCTCCGAGCGGCCGCATCCCGATTCGCACGACGAAGTAGCCGGCGAGCGCCAGCACGGCGAGCACGACCGCGGAGACAAGGAGGTCGACGGCCGTCAGACGCGAAAGGGTCGCGTCAAGCGACTGAATGGGGATCGCGACGACCGCATAGCCGTGCACGGGGGGTTGGGGGTATCTGTTGAGCGTCGCGACCTGCACAAGAACGCGGTAGTGGAACGATGGGTCGCCGCTCGCAAATGTCGAGAGGTATCGCGCGCCACCCGAAGGCGACGAGCTCTTGAGCCACGACGGCAACACCGGGGCTGGGGCAACGAGGTGACTTGAGGGGGTCTCGCCGAGAGCTCCCAACGAGGAAATGAACGCGCCATAAGTCCCGGCCGGTGTGGTGTTGCTGAACTGAAGATCGCGAAACGGCCCGAATCGTGTCTCGGCAACGACGGTGTTGAGCGTCGTCTGCAGCTCCGAGTCGACCTGTCCGGAAAGGTAGGACTCGATCTGGCCGTAGATGATGACGTCGGCGACAACGAGCCCGACCGCGGTAACAAGGACGATGCCGAGGCTCAAGCGTGCCCGCAGCGACAGCCTCCCAATGGGGCGGGAGATCGCCGATCTCATCCGCCTGAATGTCACCATCGCGACGGCGCGCTCACCCGCCCTGCGGCAAGCGCAGGCTGTAACCGACTCCCCGAAGCGTGTGAATGAGCGGTGGACCGAGGGTGTCGATCTTCTTGCGGAGATAGCTCACGTACGTCTCGACGACGTTCGCGTCGCCGCCGAAGTCGTATTCCCACACGTAATCGAGGATTTGGGACTTCGACAGCACGCGGCGGGGATTCAACAGGAAGTAGCGGAGCAGTTTGAACTCCGTCGGCGTGAGATCGATCGGGGTCTTTCCGCGAAAGACCTCGTGCGTCTCCTCATCGAGTTCGAGGTCGGCGAACGACAGCCGCGCCCCACCAGTTGCGCCGTCCACGGTGCGACGCAGCACGGCACGCACGCGCGCGACAAGTTCTTCCAGACTGAACGGCTTCGTGACGTAGTCGTCGCCTCCGAGCGTGAGCCCTCGCACCTTGTCCTCGGTGGCGTCTTTTGCAGTCAGGAAAAGGATCGGCACGCGACGGCCGTCCTGTCGCAGTCGGCGGGCGATCTCGAACCCGTCGATGTCGGGGAGCATGATGTCGAGCACGAGCAGGTCGGGCCGGGCACTTTGCACGCCGTCGAGCGCCCCGCGTCCGGTCGAGGCGGTTGCGACCTCGAAGCCCTCGTAGCGGAGCGCAGTCGCGACGAGATCGGTGATGTTCAGCTCGTCGTCGACGACGAGCACTCGAGCGGCGGCCCCCGTTACCACGGGGACATTTTCGTCCCGATTGCTGAGAGTTCGCTGTGCAGACTCTGAGATGGCTGTGGGGACCGCTACGTTCCGGCTGCGTCGAGTCGAGTCAGACCCTCGCCAGGTTGCCAAAGCGGGCGTGTTCAGGGATGAACGACAGCGTGACCTGGCCGACCGGGCCATTGCGGTGCTTGGCGATCTGGATCTGCGCGGTGCCCTTTTCGGGGGTGTCGGGGTTGTAGACCTCGTCGCGGTTGATGAACAGTACGACGTCGGCGTCCTGTTCGATGGCGCCAGATTCGCGCAGGTCCGCGAGCACCGGCCGCTTGTCCGATCGGGTCTCGAGCGCACGGGAGAGCTGGCTCAGCGCGACGACGGGGATCTTCAGCTCCCGGGCCAAGATCTTCAATCCGCGGCTGATCTCAGAGATCTCGACTTGTCGATTCTCGGCGTTCGAAGGGTTACGCATCAGCTGCAGGTAGTCGACGACGACGAGTCCGAGTCCCTCTCGACTGCGCATCCGGCGAGCCTTCGCACGCATGTCCATCACCGTCGCGTTCGGGTTGTCATCGATGTAGAGCTTCGACGCACCGATTCGCCCGATGGCGTTCGAGATCTTCCGCCAGTCCGCTTCGCGCAGCTTTCCAGTTCGCAAATTCGATTGATCAACCTTTGCCTCCGCGCACAGCACGCGCTGCGCGATCTCGAGGTGGCCCATCTCCAAGGAAAAGAACAGCACTGGTGTCCCCTGCATCGCCGCGTGCGCGGCGAGACCGAGCGCGAACGCGGTCTTTCCCATTGAGGGACGGGCGCCGACGATGACGAGATTCGACGGCTGCAATCCCGACAACTTCTCGTCCAAGTCGTGATACCCAGTCGGCACGCCGGTGATCGATTCGCCGCGTTCGTAGAGCGTCTCCAGTTCGTCGAGCGTCCGGCCCAAAAGGGCGTTGATCGGCTCGATCGTGTCTGTCGCCTGGTGGCGGGCGACGTCGTAGACCATCTGTTCAGCGTGGTCGATCGCGTCGGCAACGTCCTCGGGAAGGCCGTAGCCGATCTCGGCGATTTCGTTCGCCACGCCGATCAAACGCCTGAGCAGGGCATTTTCAACGACGATCCGGGCGTATCGCGGAGTGCTCGAGATCGCCGCCGTCTTTGATTGCAGCGTGGCGAGCACCGCTGCTCCACCGATCTCTTCGAGCACCCCGCGGCGACGAAGCTCCTCCGCGGCGCTGACGGCGTCAGCGGGCTCTGCGCGCCCGAAGAGCGTCTCGATCGCGTCGAAGACGAGCGCGTGCGATGGCTTGTAGAAATCCGCGCGCGTGCACTTCTCGATGCCGATCGCGATCGCGTCGTGGGACAACAACATCGCGCCGAGCAACGATTCCTCCGCCTCGAGGTTGTGCGGCGGGACGCGCCCCGAACTCGGAGTTACAGCAGGCCGACGCGGGCGTCGTACGGTCTCCTCGAGCGGCTGGAGCATGGTGCCGCTCACACTGCCCGCCCCGGGTTGGGGAGCGATACCTCCGTATGTTCCGGATTGCCCTCGGGATAACCGTTCCCACCCTGTGAGTTGGCGGTGCAGAACGCATCCGCGCCTGTGAATTGCGCTAGCGCGGATTCAATGGCGCGAGGTCGTGAGCGTCCCATCGCCGCGCAACCTAGACGACGGCTATATCGCCGAGTACACGAGGACCCTGCTCAGGGCCATTTTCCGCGCCCGAAGGTGCGATGAGCGCGCGCGAAATTGGCTAGCCGGACACCTCGATCGTGAGCGCGAATTCGACATCAGGATGCAGACGCACGCCGACCTCATGGGTGCCGATCGAACGGATCGGTTCGCGGACGACGAGCTTATGACGATCGAGGGTCACGCCGGTCTGGGCTTCCACCGCGGCGACGATTTCCGCTGGGGTGACCGATCCGAAGAGTCGGCCGTTCCGACCGACGCGCGCGGTGATCGCCACCGTCACGGGCACGAGTTTCTGCGCAACGGACTCCGCAGCTTGACGCGCGCGCTCGTCGGCAACGTCGCGCGCGCGGCGCATCCGGCCCGCCTGCTCGAGCACTTTGTCGGTCGCCGGGAAGGCATGACCGCCGGGCAGGAGGAAATTGCGCGCGTGACCGTCCGCTACCTCGACGACATCTCCGCGCTTGCCGACACCCTCGAGGTCGCTGCGCAGCACGACCCTCATTCGGCAGGTTCTTCCACGGCGCCGCCGACACCGACCGCAGTCTCGACGGGGTCGACCTCGACCTGTTCGACCACCTCCGCTTCGGATTCGGCGCTGTCGTCAACAGGGATCGCGATCTCGGCCCCGTCCGGCGCCGCGCGCGTCTCAAAGCGCGGACCTCCGCGCCCGCTGCGGCCGCCACGACCTCCCGGTCGCTCGTTGGTCGTGCGCTGGGTGTACGGCAAGAGGGCGAGTTCCCGCGTCGTCTTGATCGCCCGAGCGACTGCGCGCTGGTGCTGGGCGCAGTTGCCGGAGACCCGGCGCGCCCGGATTTTGCCGCGGTCGGACATGAACTTCCGGAGCATGTTCACGTCCTTGTAATCGACGTAGTCGATACCGTCGCGACAAAAGATGCACACCTTCTTTTTCTGGCGACGGCCGTTGTCCTTCGGCGCCCGCCGGCTCGTACGGTCGCGGTCGTTGCTTCTCGCCATCAGAACGGCTCCTCGTCGTCGGCCGCTGCGTTCGCCGCAGAAGCTCCGCGAGGCGGGCTCGCTGCGGCTGGGCGACCTTCATCCGGCCCGCGGCGCTCGTTTTTCATCACCTGCGCGGTCGCCCACCGCAGGCTCGGCCCGAGCTCGTCTGCGACAACTTCGATCTTCGACCGCTTGTCCCCATCGGGGGTCTCCCACGATCGCTGCTCGAGACGCCCAGTCACGATGATGCGGGCACCTTTCGTCACCGATTCGGAGACGTTCTCCGCCATTTCGCGCCAACAGACGACGTCGAAAAACGACGTCGCCTCCTCCCACTCCTGGGTCTGGCGGTTCTGCCAGCGTCGGTTTACCGCCAAGCCGAAGCTCGCGGTTGCCTGCCCCGACGGGGTGAAACGCAACTCGGGATCGCGGGTCACGTTGCCGACCAGCACCACGTTGTTTCCGTTCGCCATATCTGCCTTCTTTGCTCGCTAGCTCGCCGGCGACGCCTCGACCGACGGTGCGTGCGCCAGGCCAGCGATCATCTCGGGTTTGCGGATGATCCGGTGGCGCAAGACATCGTCGGTCAGCGAGAGGACCCTGTCCGCCTCCGCGACCGCCTCGGGTGTCGCGACGACCTCGATGAACAAATAGATGCCTTCGCTGTGGTGCTTGAGCTCGTACGCGAAAGTCCGTCGACCCCAGCGCTCGATGCCGTTCACCGATCCACCGGCGGCCTGGACGATCTCGCCGACTCGATCAGTCGTCGCCTTGATGTCGTTCTCTTCGAGGCCGGCATCAAAGATGACGGCAATTTCGTAGGGCCGCAAGGCGGCTCACCTCCTCCGGACCCGGAGCACAAGCGCCCGGGGCTCCGGTCACGGCCGGAGCAGGGGTGGTTAGGACGCAGGCATCGTAGTCGAGCGTGCTCGCGGCTCGATCGGTCGCCCACCGCGTGATCGTCGCGGCTGGGCTTGACGCGCCTCCTACCGCGGATCGTCCGGGTGCGCCTCGCGCAGCGCCGCGGCAAGTTCGGGGGCCGTGTGGTAACTCTCATCTTCCGAGGGATAGGCGCCCGTCCGCACATCGGACTTGAAGCGTTCGATGGCGCCCTTCGCCACCTGCCCGAGGTCGGCGTAGCGGCGCACGAATTTCGCCGGCGGTCGGGCCGACATTCCCAAGAGATCGTGGATCACGAGCACTTGGCCGTCGGTATGCCGTCCAGCGCCGATGCCGATCGTCGGGATCTCGACGGATTCGGTGATCCGCTTTGCGAGCAGGTCTGGGATGCCCTCAAGCACGATCGCGAAGCACCCCGCCGCGTCGAGCGCCTTCGCGTCGAGTTCCAGCGCGTGCGCCGCCTCCGGCGCACGACCTTGGATCCTGAACCCCCCAAAGACGAGCAGCGACTGAGGCGTCAGCCCGAGGTGTCCCATCACCGGGATCTCGGCATCCAAGATGGCGTGGATCACCGGCAGGCGTCGACGCCCCCCCTCGAGCTTCACTGCCTTCGCGCCGGCGCGGATCAACGTCGCCGCGTTGCGCACCGCGTCCAGCGGATCGAGGTGGTAGCTCATCCAGGGCAGATCGGCGACGACGAGCGCGCGGGGCTTAGCGCGGGCGACGGCGCCGACATGATGTGCGATCTGGTCGACGTCGACACTCAGGGTGTTCTCGTATCCGAGGACGTTGTCGGCGACAGAGTCCCCGACAAGGATTACGTCGACGCCCGCCTGGTCGGCGAAACGGGCGAAGGGCTCGTCGTAGGCCGTCACCATCACGATCGGCTCGTCGCCGCGCGCCCGTTTGTGCTGCGCGATCGAAGGAACGGTCACGGATTCGGTCATCTCGACCTCCTGCCGTCCAGTGCACCCGGCTACCGGCGGCACTACCACGCTATCTCGCGCTGAAAGGAACTCGACGAGCGGTCAGACCGCTGAGCGCCTCCGCGCGACGGAGCCGGTGAACATCCGCAAGACGTGGTTCCACGAGCACTCGACGCACACTTCGACGACGTAGAACGCCACATCGTCACGATGGCTGGCGAGGTCACGGATCCCCCCGCTCATCGGAAGCGCCCTCCCCCCGGGAGGAAGCCGGGAACCGAACGCAAAGGCGACGTGGACGAGCTTCGCCTTCTCACAGATCGGGCAGTCCATCTCGGTGACATGGCCCAAGTTGCGCGCCACTCGCAACAGCTCGGGGTGCGCATCGCAAATGTCGACGCGGGAGAGACGGCCCTTGCGGTGCTCCCGGACGACCGAATCGCGGGCGAGGCGATACTCGATCTGGCCGAGTCCCCGCACTTGGGGGCGTTCGGCCTCGGATTCCTGTCCGGAATGCACGTCGGCAGGCTACCTGCCAGGTGGTGCGGCGAAGGCCGCTTTTTCGGTGTCACGCTGCCGGAAAGGTTCCAGAAGGCGTCATAGAATCGACATATCGGATCGATACATCGGACGCTAATATTGCTCCGTGCTCGAACTCGCCATCCTCGGCCTCGTGAAAGAACGGCCGATGCACGGCTATGAGATCCGCAAGTCCCTGCGAGAGGGTTTTGGGGTGCTGTCGAACCTGTCGTTCGGCTCGCTCTACCCCGCTCTTGCCCGCCTCGAGGCGGCTGGGGCACTCAGCACACTCGAGCCCGCGGAAACCGCTCGCCGTGTGCGTCGCCGCGAGGAGTCGCTCCCCCTGACGGGGTCGCTCGCCGGCGAGCGTGCGGCGGTGGGTGCCCGTCGCTCCCTCGGCGAAGCAGCGGCGGTTTTAGGTGCGCGTTCGACTCGGGCACGCAAGGTCTACGTGATCACGCAGCGCGGCGAAGACCTCTTCGAAGAGCTATTGGAGTCGAACGATGGCCCTGCAGAAGACCCGAAGGGGTTCTCGTTGCGGCTCGCGTTCGCGAAGTACTTGAGCCCCCAGTCACGAGTACGGCTACTCGAGCGACGCCGCAACCAACTGATCGAACGCCTTCAGCACTCCGAGCGCGCACTCGTGCGACCCAAGCGCCCGATGGACGACTACGAACGCTCGATCGTCGAACACGCGAAGGACACGATCGCCGCCGACCTGTCCTGGGTCGAGCGGCTGCTCGACCGCGAGCGCCACCTTCTGGAACGATTCGAAACACCAACGTCGACAACGCCGCGTCCACGGCGCCGCACTCGACGTAGCCACGACGACCAGTCGCCCGTCGCCGCAGCGAGCGGTGCGGGCGCCAAACAAGGAGAACGGCAACCCCGATGAACCATCCAAAGGGGAAGATCAAGATCGCGATCGCCGGCGTCGGAAACTGCGCCTGCTCACTCGTGCAAGGCGTCGAGTACTACCGCGACGCCGACCCGAACGAGGCCGTGCCAGGACTGATGCACGTCTCGCTCGGCGGCTACCACGTTGGTGACATCGAATTCGTCGCCGCGTTCGACGTCGATGCCGAAAAGGTCGGCCTAGAGCTCGACAAGGCGGTCTTCGCCGGACACAACAACACGATCCGCTTCTCAGACGTCCCCTCGAGCGGGGTCACTGTCCAACGCGGACCGACGCTCGACGGGCTCGGCAAGTACTACCGCCAGGTCGTCGAGGAGTCACCGGAACCGCCGGTCGACGTGGCGAAGGTGCTGCGCGATTCAGGAGCGGAGGTCCTCGTCGCGTACTTGCCGGTCGGCTCCGAGCAAGCCCAGAAGTACTACGCGCAGGCCGCGATCGACGCCGGAGTCGCCTTCGTGAACGCGATCCCGGTATTCATCGCAAGTGACCCAGTCTGGGCGGAGAAGTTCACCGCGGCCGGGATTCCGATCGTCGGCGACGACATCAAGAGCCAGGTCGGGGCCACGATCGTGCACCGCATGCTCGCTCGGCTCTTCGAAGACCGCGGCACGGTACTCGATCGCACCTACCAGTTGAACGTCGGCGGCAACATGGACTTCAAAAACATGTTGGAGCGCGAACGGCTCGAGTCGAAGAAGCTCTCAAAGACCCAAGCGGTGACGAGCCAGATCGAGGGCGGGATCGCTCCGGAGTCGGTCCACATCGGTCCGTCCGACCACGTCCCGTGGCTCGAGGATCGTAAGTGGGCGTACATCCGCTTGGAGGGCCGCAACTTCGGTGACGTACCGTTGAATCTCGAGTTGAAGCTCGAGGTGTGGGACTCACCGAACTCCGCCGGCGTGATCATCGACGCGCTGAGGTGCGCGCGAATTGCTCTCGACCGCGGCATCGGCGGGCCGCTCGTCGGTCCCTCCGCCTATTTCATGAAGTCCCCGCCGGTCCAATACCACGACGAAGAAGCGCGCGAACTCGTCGAGCGCTTCGCCACAGGAACCGCAGACGCTTAACGGATCGCCGACCCCTCTTCGGCCCACCACGCATCGAGGCGGCGGGTGATCTCATCCTTGCCAAGCAAGCCTTCGTCGAGGCGAACCTCCAACAGATAAGCGAGGGCGCGTCCGACGGCTGGGCCGGGCTCGATGCCGAGGTGATCCATCACTTCGTTGCCGTCGAGTTCGGGTCGGATCGCGTCGAGTGCCTCGCGTGCCGAGAGTTCCACGAGGCGCGCTTCGAGATCGTCCATTCGCGCCTCGAGCTCGCGCGCTCGCTCCACGTTGCGCGTCGTGCAATCAGCTCGAGTGAGCTCATTGAGACGCTCGAGGAGGGGACCCGCGTCGCGCGCGTACCGCCTGAGCGCAGAGTCGGTCCAGCCCATCTTGTAGGTGTGGAATCGCAAGTGCAATTCGATGAGTCGAGTGATCGAGTCGATCTCGTTCTGGGGATAGCGCAGCGCTTCGAGCCGTCGCCGCGCCATACGCGCGCCGACGATGTCGTGATGGTGGAAGCTCACACCGTCGGGCCCGTAGGCGCGCGTTGGGGGTTTTCCGATGTCGTGCAGCAGCGCCGCCAGGCGCAAGACCTCGTCGGGGCGGGTCTTTCCAACCACCGCAATCGTGTGGGCGAGGACGTCTTTGTGGCGGTGGACCGAGTCTTGTTCGAGCGCGAGAGCGGGAATCTCGGGTAGGAACTGGTCGGCAAGTCCGGTCTTGACAACGAACCACAGCCCCGCCTCGGGATCGGGGAGCACGATGAGTCGATTGAGCTCGTCACGGATCCGCTCCGCCGAAACGACCGAGAGCCTCCCCGCGAGGCGGCGCGCCGCCTCGGTCAGCTCTTCGGTCGGAGTGAGCTCGTACCCCGCGATGAAGCGTGCCGCCCGCAACGTGCGCAACGCGTCGTCGCTGAACGAAGTCTCTGGGTCGAGTGGCGTTCGCAGTGTGCGCGACGCGAGGTCGGCGAGTCCATCGAACGGGTCGATGAGTTCGAGATCCGGCAGCGAGAGCGCCATTGCATTCACCGTGAAGTCACGGCGGGAAAGGTCCGTGACGACATCGTCGCCGAAGCGCACCTCGGGCTTGCGAGACTCAGGAACGTAGACGTCGGCGCGATGGGTCGTGATTTCGAAGCGCCGCCCGTGATGTGATGCGCCAATCGTCCCGAAGCGCTTCCCCTGCAACCACACCGCGTCGGCCCATCCATCGACGAGGCGCTCGATCTCTTCGGGTCGCGCGTCGGTCGTGAGATCGAGGTCGGTGTCCGGGCCGAAAGGCTCCTCACCCCCTGGCGCACCGGCGATCGCGTCTCTCACCGGTCCGCCGACGAGGTAAATGCGGTACCCGGCGTCGACGAAAAGGCGCGCGAGTTCGTTCGCCTCGCCGACGATCGGCTGGATGCGCTCGGGAATCACGGGCGCGACGGTAGCGGTTGACCTTCGCGGCCCGATGGGGCGATCAGACTTCACGACCTGGATTTGTCCCGAAAGTAGGCTCCGTGCGAGCGGGGACCGAACGGAGGACGTCTCACTCTTGGCCTGCTCGACGACGCGTCGCGACCAACCTTTCGCGCGCATGCGGCGCGCGACGCTTTTTTTCGCGGCGACATTGCTCGCGCTAACCACGGCCGGGATCGCAGCTTTCGCATCACCGGCTCTGTCCTCTGCATCGGAGAAGACGTCGGTCAATTTGACCGCCGAGTCGAACTGGGTCGGTTCGCATTCGGAAATGCACCTGTCGTTCCACGTCAGCTCGGCGTTTCCGACGACCGACCTCGGCGTGAAGCTGGCGTTGTACTCGCGGCTGACGAGCCGCTACGCGTTCGGACTCTCCGAGACGGGTAAAGAGCCGTCGAGCGAGATCGTGCTCGGTGCGACACCGATCATCCCGCTCTCACAGGTGCTCCATGCGTCCGCGCCGAACGCGTCGGCCTCCTTGAAGGTGCGCGTTGTAACGGCCCCGACGGCACATTCGTCACAGCTCTCCTCGCCCGTGCTGGCGCTCGACTGCCTTCCGGGCAGTTGTGACGGTGTGTATCCCCTGGAACTCGTGATCGTCGACCGAACGACGGACAAACCGCTCGCATCGTTCACGACTGACGTCATTTACCTCACGGGGAGCGCTGGGACCTATCCGCTGAACGTCGCGCTCGTCTTCTCCCTTGGTACCGGACTCGGACTCGCACCGGACGGAGACCCAATGATTTCGCTGCCGCGCCTCGTCGCACTCGATGCCTTCGCCCGGGCGGTCGCCGCTCAATCGCACACTGCGATCACCATCAACGCGTACTCCCAGATCCTGTTGGCCCTCGATCGCTCACGGGACAAGATCGCGAAGGCGACGATCACCTCCTTGCGGTCTCTCGTCACGAACGGCGCAGTGACCGGAACCCTCGAGATGCTCGACGCACCCTTCACCGAGTTCAGCCCGGATCAGCTTGCGCGTGCTGGACTGACCCGTGACGTCACGCGCCAGTTCGCAACGGGACACGCAATAGCGCACCGTCTCGTCAGCGCGACCGAGACCGGGACCCCCTACCTTGCGGCAAGCAACCTCGACGCGACAGGCGTGACGGCGCTTTCCTCGGCGGGCATCACGCGTATTGTCGTTCCCGAGTCGAATGTCACGCCGACGCAAGTGACAACGCCGACCGCTCCGTTCATGCTGCAGACAGGATCGTCGGGCTCGTCTGCCCCGGTCGCGTTCGTGGCCGACTCCGGACTTGCATCACAGCTTCAATCGAGTTCAGACCCGGTGCTCGCCGCGCACAATTTCCTCGCCGACTTGGCACAAACCTTTTTTGAAGAACCATTCTCGACTGGACCCCGCGGCGTCGTCGTCGCCCCCTTGCTCCTGCCGAGTTCGGCACGAGTCGTGTCGGTCGTTCTTCGCGGCCTTGACTCGACTCCAATCCTCCACTCGATGACCCTCGACGATCTCTACGCCGCGGTTCCGGTCGGATCGAACGCGGCACCACGATCGGCCGGCCTCGCGGGAGCTCACGGGCCGACCGGCCACCTCGGACAGAAGGTCGCCTCGGCGCGCTCAACGCTGTCAGATCTCCAATCGGTCATTCCTGCCGACGCCTCGTTGCTGAACCGTGCTAGGGACGCGATCTTGCTCGCCGAAACCGACGGGATCGCAAACTCCGCCGAGTCGCGGTATCTCGGTACACCGAACTTGGAGTTCAACACCGTTCGCGCGTCGCTCGCGCTCACGGGAACGCGCACCATCACGATCGGTCAGCACAACGCCCGAGTTCCCATCACCCTCGACTCGAGCTTCCCGAGCGTCATCCACGCAGATCTTCGTCTTTCGAGTGGCGAGTTCGCGCTCTCTCCGAGTCAGGTCAGCCAGCCGATCTTGCTCGCCCGCAAGAACACCGAGCACGAGGTCTCCGTGACGACGAGGACCTCCGGCGTGTCGACACTCGACGTCGAACTCGTCTCCCCCGTTGGCAAGGTGGTCTTGCTGCAAGGCGGCATAACGATCCGATCAACCGCCTATTCGATCGTCGCCGTCGTCATCTCGGCGATCGCGCTGTTCATCTTGCTCGCCTGGTGGGTTCGCACGATGCTCCGCCGCCGACGCCGGCACGCACGAGAACGCGAACTCCTCAGCGCGTCAGGCACGGCGTCGACGTGACGGATCCGATGCCCCCGTCGGCGCCAGCCGGCGTGGCATCGACAACCAGCCGTTCTGCTCGCCTCCAGCGCGCGTCCTTCGGCACGGGACTCGGAACGGTCGCGTTCGCGACTCACCGGACTCGCGCGGCTGATCGTCCTCGCCTACGCGCTCGGGGGTCTTCGGCTCGCGGACGCCTTCAACCTCGCGAACAACACCCCGAACATGATCCATGACCTCGTCCTCGGCGGAGTCCTCGCCGCGACGTTCGTCCCGGTCTTTGTCGAACACGTGTCCACGCGGTCCGAGCGCGAGGCGAACGAGTCGATCTCTGCCGTCGTGAGCCTGGCGTTCGTCGTTCTCGTCGTCGCGACCGTCGTCTTCGTGCTCTTGGCGCCCGTTCTCATCACGCTGTTCACCTTCGGTAAGGCGACACCGCAAGAGCATTCGATCGCCGTCGAACTGTTGCGAATGTTCGCCCCTCAGCTGCTGTTCTATGGCGCGATCAGCCTGATGGCGGCTGTGCTCGCGACCAGGGACCGATTCGGCGCGGTCGGAGTAGTTCCTGTCGTGAACAACGTGGTCGGGATCGTCGTCTTCGCGCTATTCGCAGACATGGCGCGACACGCGTCGGTCGCCTATGTCGATCACCACCAGTCGCTCGTCTATCTGCTGGGCATCGGAACGACACTCGGTGTGGCGGCTCAGGCCGCCTGCCTCGTTCCGTCGATGCGCAGAGCGCGAACCCGCCTGCGCTTTATCTGGCGACCGAAGGACCCGGCGATCCGAACGATCATTTCACTCTCGGGCTGGACCTTCGGCTTCGTGATCGCGAATCAGCTCGCACTTTTCATCGTGCTCGCCCTCGAGTTCCATGTCGGCCCTGGGGCCGTAAGCGCCTACACGTATGCGTACACGTTCTTCCAGTTCCCCTTCGCGGTCGTCGCGACCTCGATCATCAACGTCGCCTCCCCCGACCTCGCGCGCCTAGCGACGCGTCGAGAGTGGCGGCCTGTCGGCCAGCGATTCGGCCGCGCGACGCGGCAGGTGCTCGCGCTCATCCTGCCGGCGATGGTCGGCTACCTGTTGCTCGCGCGACAAGCGGTCGGTCTGCTCATCGAGCACGGCCAGGAGAGTGCACACGCGGCGGACGTCACCTCGTCGGTGTTGGTGCTTTTCGCCGTGGGACTCCCCGGCTACTGCGTGTTCTTCCTGGCGACAAGGACATTCCAGGCGCTGCAGGACACCCGCTCGGCGTTCGTCATGTACGTCATCGAAAACGGCCTCAACGTGCTCGCCGCCTTTCTCCTTTACAAGCCGCTCGGCGTACGCGGTCTCGCACTTTCGTACTCGATCGCGTACAGCGTCGCGGCAGTGATTTCCGTCATCGTGTTGCGCGAGCGCCTCGGGACGATCGGCGGGCGCGCACTCGTGAGCGCCACCGCGAGATACGTCGTGCTGTCGGGAATCATGGCATTCGTCGTAGCGATCGCCGTCACGATCGTCGGCACCGGCCTCGGCGCGTTCGGGTGGTTGCGGCTCTTCGTCGCCGTTGCCGCCGGTGGCATCGCGTATCTCGGCGCGGCGGGTCTCGCTGCGACGTTCGCATCCTGGCAAACTGCCCGGCGGCAGACGCCACCGCGCGTCCACGGGGCAAGGGGGGGAAGTGGCAGGCGTCCGTATAGTCACTGACAATGGCTGCGATCTCCCCGAATCGTTCATCGAGAAGTTCGGCATCGTTGTCGTGCCGATCGACGTGCGTCTCGGTTCGCTGTCGGCAGACGAGATGCGCGGCGTTTCGTCGGAACGGTTCTGGGAGCTCGCGACAAACGAACAAACGATCGCCGAAACATCGGCCCCCGCCCCCGGGGCGTTCGCTTCGGCATTCTCCGACGCGGCCCGTGAGGGGTGCTCCGGGGCGATCTGTGTGACGCTGTCGTCTGGCCTCTCTGCGACCTACCAGTCGGCGGTTGCCGGTGCCGCGTCGGCGCCGGACGGGTTCCCAGTCGTCGTCATCGACTCGACGCTCGCGACGGTCGGCGAAGGTCTCGTCGTCTTGGAAGCCGCGCAGCTCGCCGCGTCCGGCGAGAACGCTGCGGCAATCGGTGGCGCGGTGACGTCCATATTGAACAAGGTCGAAGTGTTCGGAACATTGGACACCCTCGAGTGGCTGCGCCGCGGTGGCCGGATCGGCGCCGCACAAGCCCTTCTCGGTTCCCTGCTCTCGATCAAGCCGGTGGTCGAGGTACGCGACGGCGTCGTTATGCCGGAGTCACGACAGCGGACGCGCGCGCGGTCGTTCGAGTACCTCGCCGACAAGGTACGCCAAGCCGGACCCCTTAAACGCCTCGCCGTCGCGCATGCCGCGGCAAGCGATATCGGCGAGATGGAGAAACTGCTCGCGCCGATCTTCCCTGCCGATGAGACCATCGTCTCCTACATCGGTCCGATCATCGGCGCACACACAGGACCGGGCACCGTCGGCGTCGCGTTCCAGCGCGTCTAGCCAAACCCTCATTTGACACGATCCTGCCGTAATCTCGACGCGATGGGCGAGGAATCGGCGTCAACGGCACGGGAGCTCGGAGCGAAGCTGCAGGGCGTCGTCGAGTCACTCTCTGCCGCGGCGCTCGAAAAGGTGACGCGGCCGATCTTCGCCGTCGTCCGCTGGACGATCCTCGGTGCGGTCGTGGCGGCGCTCGTCGTTTTCGCCCTCGCGGCCGTCGTGATCGGCCTCGTTCGCCTCTTCGATGCCGACGTCTTTGCCCACCAAGTCTGGGCGACGTACTTCGTAGTGGCGGGAATCTTCTGCGGCTCGGGAGCGTTGTTGTGGGTGCTCAGCGCCAGAAAGAAGCGAGGTGAGAGCGCTGACTGAGGAACTCTTAGAGCCCTCGGCGCAGGTGCGCGACCCGAGGGACGTCGTCATCTTGGGGTCTGGCCCCGCGGGATTGACCGCGGCGGTCTATGCGGCGCGAGCCGACCTCCGCCCGCTCGTCCTCGAGGGCGAACCGTCCTCGACGAGCGATCAGCCCGGTGGCCAGTTGATGACGACGACTGACGTCGAGAACTTTCCCGGCTTCCCGAAAGGCGTGATGGGGCCGGATCTGATGGTTCTGATGCGCGAACAGGCGGAGCGCTTCGGCGCCGAAATCGCCACGAAAAAGGCGACTCGCGTCGACTTGTCACGTCGGCCGTTCGCGATTTGGACGGGCAGCGGCGACACATCGCAGCCCGATGTTTTCGCACGCACGCTCATCGTCGCAACCGGAGCGCGCTCGCTGTCGCTCCGCGTGCCCGGCGAATCCGAACTCCTCGGCCACGGCGTCTCGACGTGCGCGACGTGCGACGGTTTCTTCTTTCGCGAAAAGACGATCGCGGTCGTCGGTGGTGGCGACTCGGCGCTAGAAGAAGCGATCTTCCTCACGCGCTTTGGCGATTCGGTGAAGATCATCCACCGGCGCAAGGAGTTGCGCGCTTCGAAGATCATGCAAGACCGCGCTTTCGCCAACGAAAAGATTTCGTTTCTGTTCGACACCGTTGTCACGCGCATCATCGGCGACACGAAGGTGACAGGCATCGAGATCAAGGACACGGCGACCGGTGATGTGCGCGAGTTGCCTGTGGACGGTGTGTTCGTCGCAATCGGACATGCCCCGAACACCGAACTGTTCAAAGGCCAGCTCGAGATGGACGCGGCAGGCTACGTCCACACTCATGACGGCACCGCGACGAGCGTTGCGGGCGTGTTCGCCGCAGGTGACGTGCAGGATCACGTCTACCGCCAGGCGATCACGTCCGCTGGCTCGGGGAGCATGGCGGCGCTCGACGCCGACCGATTCCTCGCCGATGAGGGCGGATCCTGACGACGCCGGGGAATGTCCCGGCGTCGCCGTGCGTTGAACAAGACACGTTGAACCGAAATAAGGAGCAGAAACGGTGTCGGCTGCACTCGCGGTGAGCGACAGCACATTCGATGAGGAAGTCACGCATTCGGCCACACCGGTTCTTGTTGACTTCTGGGCAGAGTGGTGCGGCCCGTGCCGGATGATCGGGCCGATCCTCGAAGAGATCGCCGAAGAGAAAAAGGACGCCGTCCGCGTCGTCAAGTTGAACGTCGACGACAACTTCGAGACAGCCCGGCGTTTCGAGGTGCTCTCGATCCCGACGTTGATCCTGTTCAAAGACGGCGAGGCGAAGGTCCGGATCGTCGGCGCCAAGCCGAAGTCGGCGTTGCTCGCAGACCTCGACGGCCACCTGTAACCACATCGTCGCCCAATCCCACGTGGGCGAGCCGCGCACCCGCCGTAGCATTCCCGGGTGCCCGACGCACCTGCCGAACTCTCCTTGCACCTGCTTCCGTTGCGGCCAGGCGACCGCGGTATCGAGGTCGCCGACCTTCAGGAGCGGCTCGTCGCGCTCGGCTTTGAGATCGCCGATCCCCCAGGTGAGTTCGGCCCTGGAACCGCCGTGGCGCTCGCCGTGTTCCAGTCCGACCGTGGCCTTCCCCAAAACGGCCTCTGCGACCTCGAGACGTGGTCGGCGGTCGTCGAAGCCGGCTTCCGTCTCGGCTCGCGCCTTTTGTACCGGCGCCGGCCGATGCTGCGCGGCGACGACATCGCAGAGTTGCAGCGGCGACTGAGCCGCCTCGGCTTCGACTGCGGCACGATCGACGGCATGTTCGGCGACGACACCGTGCAAGCGGTCACCGAGTTCCAGCGCAACGTCGGCCTCCGCGCCGACGGCATCTTCGGGCGCCGCAGCCTCGAAGAGCTCGAGCGGATGTCGGTGCGCGACGGCGCTAGCGGTCTTGTCACGCCGGTGCGCGAACGGCTGGCGATCGTGCGCGGGGGCCCGCGACGCGGCGTCGAGGGCCGCCGGGTCGCCGTCGTCGAGCCGGGCGGATTCTCAGCCGGGGCGGCGGCGGTCTGCCGGGCACTGCGCGCTGCTGGGGCCTCGACGGCGTTCCCCTTCGCCCACCGCGATCCGTCGCGCAGCGCCCATGCTGCCAACGACGCCGGCGTCGACGTCGTGATCGCGTTCTCCCTCGTGCCGGGGTCGACTAGCTGCCGGGTCGCCTATTACCACGGTTTCCGCTACGAATCCGCGGTAAGTCGCCGTCTCGCTGAGCTCATCGGCGAGCAGTTGCCGAAGGCCGTCGGACTCGACGACGACGGGGTGGTCGGTCTCGCCTTGCCGATTCTGCGCGAAACCCGGATGCCGGCGGTGCTGATCGAGCTCGGTTCCCCCGATGTCGTGGTCACGCACCTTGCCCACCTCTCCGACAGCATCGTCGGCGCCTTGAAGTCCTGGTTCGAGGCGGACTGGAGCTGATCAATCCACGATCCACATGCTGTGCACGACGCTGTGGATCAACTTCCACCGTCGCGTTAATCGAGTCGGGTCGACCCGGTGTCATCTCGCTGTTGCCGATTGGTCGCGCCGTGGTATCTTCCCTGATAGACACGAGTGTTTGCACACTAGTGCCAAAGTATGGCGGTTGGGTGGGCGAGCTCCCAGCCGACGCCCTCACGCGTTTATCGAAGGTTCCCCGATCATCAGGCGGTAGATCCTCTCGAGGTCTTCGAGGCCACCGAACTCGATTGTCACCTTGCCGCGATTGCGATTCATCTCGACGCGCACCCGCGTGTTCAGGTGCGCGGCAAGCAATTCCTCGAGCTCGACAACGCCCGGCGGCCGCAATACGGGGGCCGGTGGCACCGCCACCGTGGGCGCCGAAGGGGCGGCCTCGGGCGCGGCAGGTTCGGAGGCGTGAACGAGCTGTTCGAGGCCACGAACCGACAGCTCCTCTTCGGCGCTCTTGCGGGCAAGGCGTTCCTGCAGGTTGCGGTCGGGGGTCATGAGCAGCGCCCGGGCGTGACCGGCAGAGAGCTGCCCGTCGCGCAAGAACCGCTGCACCGCCGGTGGCAGCTGAAAAAGGCGGAGCGCGTTCGTCACGGCGGCGCGGCTCTTGCCGACCCGATGAGCGACTGCGTCGTGGGTGAGGTGGAAGTCCTCGATGAGCTGCTGGTAACCGGCGGCTTCGTCGAGTGGGTTCAGCCCTTCCCGGTGAATGTTCTCGACGAGCGCCTGTTCCAAGCTCGCCTCGTCGTCGGCGATCTGGACGAGTGCCGGGATCGCGATCATCCCGGCACGGCGGGCCGCCCGCCAGCGCCGCTCTCCGGCAATCAGTTCGTACTCGTCGGCCCCGACCTCTCGGACGAGAACCGGCTGCAGGATGCCGACGGCGCGGATCGAATCCACAAGCGAGGCGAGGGCCGCTTCGTCGAAGGTCGTGCGGGGCTGAAGCTTGTTCGGCCGGATCTTCGCCAGCGCAATCTCACGCATCCCAGAAGAGGAGGGCTTCGCGCCTTCCGAAGGGATGAGAGCGCCCAGTCCTCGTCCAAGCCCACTACGGCGCGCCACCACTGACCTCCTTCGCGAGCTCGCGGTAAGCAACGGCCCCCGAGGAGCTCGGATCGTGAACGATGACCGGTTCACCGAACGACGGCGCCTCTGAGAGGCGCACCGAGCGCGGGATGACGGTCTTGCAGACCTTGTCGCCGAAGTGGCTCCGGACCTCGTTCGCCACCTGGTCCGAGAGCCGCGTCCGGGAGTCGTACATCGTGAGGACGATCGTGGACAGATCAAGGTCCGGATTGAGGTTCGCCCGGACGAGCTCGACGCTGCGGAGCAGCTGGCCGAGACCCTCCAAGGCGTAGTACTCGCACTGGATCGGCACGAGAACCTCGGAAGCAGCGGCGAGGCCGTTGACGGTGATCAGGCCGAGCGACGGGGGACAGTCGATGAGAACGAAGTCGAAGCCGTCGTCCAGCGACTCCACCGCCCGGCGGAGGCGCAGCTCACGGCTCATCGTCGGAACGAGCTCGATCTCCGCGCCGGCCAGGTCGAGCGTCGCCGGCACGATGAAGAGGTTTTTCAGACTCGTTGGCTCGATGCAGTCCTCGATCGGAAAGTCGTGAAGTAGCACGTCGTAGATCGAATTGTCGAAGCTGCGGGCTTCGATGCCGAGGCCAGTCGTCGCGTTGCCTTGCGGGTCGAGGTCGAGGACAAGGACCCGCCAACCGAGTTCGGCGAGCGACGCGCCCAGGTTGACCGTCGTCGTCGTCTTGCCGACTCCGCCCTTTTGATTCGCTACTGCGAAGATTCTGCGCTTGGAGTGTTCCGAGTTCGTCGACTCCTCGCTCTTGCGTCGTAAGACTGAGATGCCCTGCTCCTTCGGATTACTGCCGCGCGGTGGCGGTGGTCCACCGCGGCGCATCGACGTCGGGCGGGCGTGGCCACATATCCTGCACGCCGCTCCCGTGCTGGTCAAGCGGTTTTCTCAGCTTGCTCACGCTTCCCACTCTCCGAGCGTCGTGGACGTGTTCCACGGGAAACAAGTTCCACTGTGGTACACAACACTCGTGGCCACGGCAGAAGAGTGGGCTTGGGCGGCCGCGATCTTCGAGGGGTTCGGCGCCGTCACCACTCTGAACGACGGACGCGATCTCCGCCTGGCGCTCCACCTCACCGAACAGGATCTCGCCGAGCGTTATGCGGCGATCGTCGGCGTGCGGGCTCTCGGCCCGTACGCCGGCCCGCTAACCGCAGGTGGGCAAGCACGCCGCCCCTCTTTTCGGTGCAACCTCAACGGCCGCCGGGCGGTCGCAGCGGCCGAGGAGATGTGGGACTGGCTCGGGACTCGGACGCGGTCCCGGATCGCGGAGCTGGGATTCGGGCCTTTCAGACCCCCTTCTTAGAACAGGGGGCGTTTCGCCGGGATGCCGACCCGACGCGGATAGCGCAGATCCAGTGGTGCGACCGAGCGGAGCACAGCGAAATGGAAGGGCGTCGAGATCGTCGACTCGAGAACGAGATCGAGCTTGGAGATTCCCTTCTCCGGCCAGCGCTCGCGCTTCGAGTCTTCCGGTGGCTCAGAGACGACGAGAATGCCGCCCGGCACGAGGAAGCCAGCGCCGCACTCGGCGGTCACGGCCGGTCGTCCGAACGCCCGCGCCACCACCGCGTCGAACGTTGAGCGCAGCTCGGGACGGTGTGCGGCTTCCTCCGCCCGCTCACCAACCACCGAAACCCGCTTGCGGAGCCCGAGTTCGGCAACCGCTGCCGCGAGGTCGCTCGCGCGTTCGGTGCGCCCGTCGAGCAGGACGAAGGTCGACTTCGGCAAACAGAGGGCCAGGACGAGACCAGGGACTCCGGCACCGCTGCCGAGGTCAAGAACGCGCTTCGCGAGGGCGAGTCCTGGCGAGGCATCGATGTACGAGAGGGCATGGGCGATGTGGCTGTCGACGTCGCCTGGGCCGAGGCCGCCTGCCCGTTGGGCACGTTCGAAGATCGGGGCAAGCGCGGTGACGAGTCGCCCAAGGACAACAGAATTACTCGGCGTCTTCGCCGCCGCCGACGCTCGCTTCCTCTGTCGGGCGAATCACGACGTAGCGACGCGGCTCGAAGCCTTCGGAAGTGGTTTCGAGCCCGGCTAACTCGGCGACCGTGTCGTGAACGATCTTTCGATCCGCGGCTCCCATCGGTTCCAGTGCCTCGGCAACGCCCGAGGCCACCACCTCTTCGGCGCGACGGCGGGCGAACGTGGCAAGCGCTTCCGCCCGACGCTTGCGGAACCCCGCGACATCGACGACGACGCGAAGGACCTGGTCCTCGCCGTGCCGATGGACGACCGTGCGCGCTAGTTCTTGCAAGGCGTCGAGCGTCGTGCCCCGCGGACCGATCAGCAATCCAAGGTCCTCGCCATCGACGTCAACGAAAATGTGCTCTTCGTCGGCGCGCGCCGCCGTCGTCGCCTCGTACCCGAAGCGCTCGATGACACCGCGAACGAACGAAGACGCGAGATCGATCTGTTCCTCGACGCTCATTTGTGACTCCTTGTCGTTTCGGCTGGTTTCGCTCGCCCGCCCGCTCGGGGACGTCCTTCCGCGTCCTGCACGCCGCCGCCGCGAACGTGTCCGCGTCGACGCGTCGGCTTCGGTCTGCACCACCGTCGCGGCGGGCGTCCGCCGTTTCGTAGCCACCGGCGTCGCGCTCCCGGACGCCGAGGACGCGCGCGTCGCGCCGGACGAGCGGGACGCTCGTGAGGCGCGGTCACGCTGGGGCCGCTTCGGCCGGACGATCGTCGGGCGCACCCGGGCGCGAACCCGCGCCTCCCCACGTCCGATACCAAACAGCCCGGCGCGCGGCTCAGCAACGACGACGACCTCGGCGTCCTGCTCGTCGACCCCGAGTTGGTCGAGGGCGGCGTCTAGAGCTTCGGCGACTGTCCTGCCTGTGGTCTCGACCCACTCCATGACTATCGAGGACGACGGGGACGCTTGGAGCGCGAACGGGTTTGCCCGCGCGCCGGCGAGCCGCCGGGGCCGCGTCCGCCAGGCGGGATCGCCCCTCGGCCGTTGCCGGACGGAGTCGGCGCGGGACGCGGAGGCATTGGGGCCGGTTCGGCGCGAGGCGCATTCGACGGCTTGTCGGCCGGTTCAAGTGCTGGCGCTGGCGGCAACAACCGCTGGAGAAAGCCCTTCGGTCGAGTCTCTGTGGCTTTGGTCTCGACGACTTTTGTTTCGGATTTCATCCGCGCGTGCATCTGGGCCAACGACTCCCTGATGTGCGGATCGCGCCGGTACATGAACTCCTGTTGGCTGATCCGGAAGAGGCTCGAGACGATGAAGTAAATGTTCACGCCGGCGGGGATCGCGATGTAGATGACCGCGAAGATGATCGGCATGATGCGTTGCATCTGCTGCATCTGCGGGTTGGCGGCCGCTGCTGCGGCATTACGACCGCTCACCTGTTTGATCTGGATGTACTGCAGAGCGATCGCGACGAGGATCAGCGCGATGAGCGGGACCTTTGATCCCCAAGACAGTCCCGAGGAGCGAACCGAGTCGGCGAGATTGATTCCGAGCGCGTTCAGATGACCATGCGCGTGCTCGACGGCGCGGAACAGCTTCGAGCCGCGGTTGATGTAGAGCGGCTGCGGGCAGACCTTCCCGTAGCTCAGTGCGTGGCAGTACGCGTGCGCCGCCGCCGCGTTCGCGAAGTTCTTCGTGTGGATGAGGCCTCGGATCGTCCCGTAGAGGATCCAGAAAATCGGCAGCTGCAAGAGCATCGGAAGGCAGCCCCCAGTCGGGCTGACGCCGTTCTCCCGATACATCGCCATCATCTCTTCGTTGAGGTGCTGGCGGGACTCCTGCTTCTCCGCCGCTGTCATGCCCGGATTCGTCTTGTAGCGGGCTTGGATCTTCTTCAGCTCCGGGGCGAGGAGCTGCATCTTCATCATCGAACGCGTCGCGCGTCGCGTGATCGGGAAGACGACGATCATCGTGACGATCGTCAACAGCGCGATCGCGAACGCGTAGTTCGGAACGAGCGCGTAGAACGCGGCGATCAACCAGGCGAACGCGATAAAGAACGGATGAGCTATCTCTCCGATAGATGAGGCGAAGATCACGCCGCGCCCCTCAACTGGGAACGGGGTCGAAGCCCCGCCCGCCGGCGGGACGACACCGACCGATCCGGTGCAGCGCGAGCAATCCGCCACGGAAGACGCCGTGGGTCTCGATCGCTTCGACGGCGTAGCTCGAACACGACGGGACGAATCGGCACGGCGACGGTCTTCCAAGACGTGCCGCTTGATAGAGGCGGATGGCGGCGGCGCAGGCCGATCGACCTGCTCTCGTCGCTCGGTTCATCGGGTCTCCCCGCTCGCCCGCCGCATCGTCTCGATCACCTGTTCCCTCAGTTCGCCAAAGCGAAGGTCGACGACCCCGCGGCCGACACCGATCAGGTACGCCCCGGGTTCGAGATCGGGTGATGCCTCCGCCGCGATCACCCGTAGGCGGCGGCGGCAGCGATTCCGGACGACGGCTCCTCCGACATGCCGACCGACGGCGTAGGCGACGGACACGACACCTCCACCGTCCTCCAGCGACAGGAAGTGTACCGTGACCGCCCCGTTACGGGCCCGTCGAGGACTCGCAGCGAGCGCGCGAAAGCGCTCACGGCCCCGCACTCTCGGGGGACGTCCGCTCAAGCCGAGAGGCGTACCCGGCCGCGGTGACGTCGCGCCTTCAGGATCGCCCGACCGGCGCGTGAAGACATCCGGTGACGAAATCCGTGTCTTTTCGCGCGCTTGCGGTTGTTCGGCTGAAAGGTTCGCTTCATCGCACCCCAATCGGAGGATCGTCGATGTTAGCGCGACTGCAGAGCGACTCTCCTCTTCAAAATGAAAATTGCCCAGAGCGTTCGCGACCGGTCCGCTATACGATGCTCGCCCGAGGGGCACAGCCGACGCCCGCGCGCTGCGAATCCACACTTGTGGACCCCCTTGTGGACAACTTGCTCACGAAGGCGGCTCTAGCTTGCTCGATGCAAAAGAACTCTGGGATGGCTGTGCGGGCGCCATCCAATCCCAGGTCTCAGAGGCCGTCTGGCACGCCTGGTTCTCCGGCGTCCATCCTTCGGGGTTCCAGAACGGCACTCTTGTACTCACCGTGCCAAATGCCCACGTCAGAGAGCGTCTTGAGACACGTTTTGCGCCCTTGGTCCGTGCGGCGGTCATCGATTCGGTCGGCACGGAGTTCCCGATTCGCTTCGACGTCGACCCGGCCGCGACGGGTGTACCCGACGACGCCGAAGTTTCCGAAGAACTCATCGAAACACCCGTTACGCAGTCCGAGAACCGGCGGAATGAGACCTCGATTACGCGTCGGTACACCTTCGATGGTTTCGTCATCGGTCCGTCGAATCGATTCGCGCACGCTGCCGCGCTGACGGTCGCAGAAGCACCTGGTCGTGCGTACAACCCGCTGTTTATCTTCGGCGCGGCCGGCCTCGGAAAAACGCACCTGCTCCAAGCGATTCGCAACTACGTCACCGAAAACTTCCCGCGTCACAACGTGCAATACGTACCGACAGAATCGATGCTGAACGAGTTCTTGGCATCGATTCAGAACAACACGATGTCCGCCTTCAAGCGCCGCTATCGCGAATGCGACGTGCTGTTGATCGACGACATCCAGCAGATCGAAGGTAAAGAAGCCCTTCAAGAAGAGTTCTTCCACACGTTCAACGCGCTACACGACAACATGCGCCAGTTGGTGCTGAGTTCCGACCGGCCGCCGGGGTCGATAAAAACCCTAGAAGACCGGCTAAAAAGCCGGTTCATGTCCGGCCTTGTCACCGAGATCAGCCCGCCTGAGCTCGAAACACGGATCGCGATCCTGCGGACAAAAGCGCAACACGAACGGCTGAGTGTCGACGACCAGGTGCTCGAGTTCATCGCGAGCCTCGTCTCGGAGAACATCCGCGAACTCGAAGGCGCGTTGATCCGAGTCACCGCATATGCGAGCTTGACCAAGCAGCCACTCACAGCAGACTTGGCGGAACACGTACTGTCCGATCTCGTCTCTGACCATCAACCGCGTCGAATCACCGCGCGCCAGATACTCGAAATGAGCGCGGATCATTTCGGCTTCACGGTCGACGAACTCACCAGCCCCAGCAGACGGCGTCCACTCGTCATGGCACGACAGATCTCGATGTATCTGTTCCGCGAGCTCACCGAATACTCGTACCCCGCGATCGCGCGCGAATTCGGTGGACGTGACCACACCACTGTGATCCACGCTGTCGACAAGATCTCGAAACTGATGAAAGAGCGCCGCCAGGTCTACGACCAGGTCAACGAGCTAACGCTGCGGATCCGTAGCGGGCATTGACCCCGCGCGCAAGGGAACAACACGTGGAAAGCAACGGGATTGCGACCTGCCAAGCTGGGGATCGTGCGGCACTCGTTCACACGATCGGGTCGGTGGCCTAGTCGCCCCTGTGAGGAACAGTGGATGACCGCCGCGCAACGATAATGCCTTCACGCTGCACCTACAGGTGGTGATCCACAATTCACAGCACCTACTACTACTGCTCTGGTTTCTTTAAATCATTTAGGAGAAGGGGGCGCGAGATCCGTGAAGTTCCGAACTGAGCGGGACGCTCTTCTCGAGGCATTAAGTACGACGGCGCGCGCGGCGTCGGCACGAGCAAGTGTCAGCCTCGGCACGCAAAACGTACGGCTCACCTTGCGCGGTAATCAGTTAGAAGTCGTCGGCTCGGATGCCGATCTTTCGATCGAGGTGTCGCAAACGGTGGCGGGGAGCGAAGACGGTTCGACCCAGGTCCCGTCGCGCCTCGCCGTGGACATCGTGCGGGCGTTTGACCCAGGTGCGGTTCGAGTCGAATCAGACGACCAGGAGGTGAAGATCACCTCCGGTAAGGCGGAGTTCGACGTACGGGTGCCGGTCGGCGCCGATGTCATGCGACTGACGAACGTCGACGGGGAGGGAATCACGCTTCCAGCTGGTCCTTTCGCTGAGGGATTGCGTCAGGTTGTGCCGGCCGCGCTCGCGGACGACACGAGAGCTCCGCAACTCACCGGTGTGCTGATGGTTGCGGTCGATAACGGTTTGCGGCTCGTCGCGACGGACTCTTACCGCCTCGCTTTCAAGGACCTCGCGGGGCTCTCCGCGCTCGAGCCGGGCTCAGAGGTGCTGATCCCCGCCCGGGCGCTTGGCGAGATTCAACGCCTGGTGGCGGAGAAGGAAAAAGAAGGCGACGCGAAGCTCGTCTTCCGCCACAGCGACCTTGATGCGGTCTTCGAACTTGACGACACGAGGCTTACGACGCGGCTATTGAAGGGCCCGTTTCCCGACTACCAGCGGCTCCTGCCCGCTTCGTACCCGAACGCGCTCCACACGCCGCGAGACGAGCTCGCGAACGCGCTCCGGAGGGTGCGGTTGATGGTGCGGGACGCGAAGGACGCCGCTACTCCTGTACGTGTCGCGTTCCGCCCCGACGGAGCCGATCTCACCGTGCTCACGACCGAGAGCGGGAGAGCAGCCGAGCAGATTTCCGGTGAGTATCAGGGCGAAGAACTCGTCGTCGCGTTCAACCCGAACTACCTCCTCGACGGCGTCGAGGCACTGCGGTCAGACACGGTCATCATCGAGGTAATCGACTCGTCGAAGCCGGCGACCGTGCGAGCCGAGGGCGACGACGACTACCGGTACCTGTTGATGCCGGTGCGGGTCTCCTGAGCGAGGTTCACTGGCTCGAGGTCCGAGACTTTCGGAACCTCGAGCAGGCTCGGTTTGTCCCAAGCTCATCGGGACTCACGGTCGTTGCGGGGGATAACGGCGCCGGGAAGACGAGCCTGCTCGAGGCGATCGCCTACGCGTCGACGCTCGGCTCGTTTCGAGGCACGCCTCGCGAAGCGCTCATCCGCAACGGAGCGTCTCAGGCGGTCATCCGCGTCGAAACCGCGACCGATGACCGGATCGAACTCGTCGAAATCGAGATCTATCGCGACCGACGGGACCGGGTACTGCGGAATCATCACCGTCCTCGGCGCAACGCCGAGTTACTCGAGACGCTGCGAGTGACCGTTTTCACGCCCGACGACCTCGTGCTCGTGAAAGGCGGGCCCCAGTACCGGCGTGATTACCTCGACGACGCTCTCGTATCCGCCCATCCGAGGCGTTTGGAGTTGCGCCAGAACGTCGAACGGATTTTGCGCCAACGCGCGTCATTGCTTCGCCAAGCCGGTGGTTTCCTCGCCCGGAACACCGCGTCGAGCTTGGAGGTGTGGGACGAGCAACTGGTGGTCGCCGGCGAGGAACTCATCCGCGCCCGCGAGTCGCTTCTTCAAGAGATCGCCCCGCTTGCCGACAAGGCCTTTCGCGACTTAACGCGTGCGGACGAACCGCTCGCCCTCGCCTATATGCGTTCGTTCGTTGGAGATCTCGCCGAGGCGTTGAAAATTTCACGCGACGAAGACGTCCGGCGCCAAGCAACGACGATCGGTCCGCACCGCGACGACATCGAAGTGAAGGTGGGAACGCTCGACGCGAGGACACGAGTTTCCCAGGGCCGACAACGTTGCGCGACGCTGGCGCTGCGCCTCGCGGCGCACGGCGCAGTCACCGCTGCAGCGAAGACGTCGCCAGTGTTGTTGCTGGACGACGCCTTCTCCGAACTCGACGAACAGACCGCGGAAGCGCTGTTTCACGAACTCCCCGCGGGCCAAGCGCTCCTCACGACGGCAGGACCGTTGCCAACGGGAGCGGATCCAGCGATCGTTATCCGTGTCGCACAGGGAAGACTGCTCGGGTGAGCACGCGTCGCGACGAGGACCGCCGACCTCGACCAAAGCGCGCGACGCACCGAGATGAGGACAGCTCGGGCGAGTCTCGTCGCGAGCCCTATGCGATCGATAAAGTCCTTGACGCGTACCTGGCGACCGAGGGTCTGAGCGGACTGCGCCTCCTTGACACGATCGCCCGATCCTGGCCAGAGCTCGTCGGCGAGGAGGCGGCGCGACACAACGCTCCCCGAGCGGTGAACGGGTCCGAGCTCGTCGTCGTCGTCGACACACCGGCTCGGGTGACCGAGCTCGTCTTCCTCGCTCCAGTGATCTGCGACCGCCTCGCCGAGCTGCTCGGACGGCGTGTCGTCGAGCGGGTGAAAGGCCAAGTGGACGGTCATTTCCGCCTAGACTGAAGGTGTCCTGTGGCTTGCGCTCACGGCACGCAAGCCGACGTTTGGCATCGACGCCGTTGAGGAGCCGCGCCCGTGGTAACGAAGGAAAAAGAGAGGTCCCGGCGCGCCACCGCGGGGTCGTACGAAGCGGCCGACATCACCGTTTTGGAGGGGCTCGAGCCCGTCCGGATGCGCCCGGCGATGTATATCGGCTCCACGTCGTCTTCGGGGTTGCACCACCTCATCTGGGAAGTCGTCGACAACGCGGTCGACGAGGCGATGCAGGGATACGGCAACCGGATCGACGTCACAATCTTGAAAGACGGCGGCTGCCGCGTCTCGGACAACGGTCGGGGAATCCCGATCGATCCTTACCCCGACGATCCGTCGAAATCTGCCGCGGAGATCGTGCTCACGAAGCTCCACGCCGGGGCTAAGTTCGGCGGCAAGAGTTACAAGGTCTCTGGTGGGCTGCACGGCGTCGGCGTCTCGATTGTCAACGCGCTCTCCACGCGCCTCGAGCTGCAAGTCGACCGTGGCGGCAACCGTTACGAGATCACGTTCGTCAACGGAGGCGAGCCGACCGGCAAACTGAAAAAGGTCGGACCGTCGCCGCGCGACCGAACCGGTACGGCGGTCACGTTCTGGCCGGATCCGAAGATCTTCGACGAAATCGATTTTCGCGCCCAGACGATCATCGAGCGTCTGCAAATGAACGCCTTCTTGCAGCGCGGGCTAGAGATCCGCTTCAAAGACGAGCGTCCCGGGCACGAGCAATCACAGACCTTCCGCTATACGGGCGGGATTGAAGACCTCGTGCGCCACTTGAATCAGTCCAAGGAGTCTCTTTTCCGCAAGGTCGCGTACTTCTCCCAGTCCGAGAACGACCAGGAGGTCGAGGTCGCGCTGCAATGGAACACGGGCTACTACGAGAGCATCTACTCCTTCGCGAACTCGATCGCTACGGTCGAAGGCGGCATGCACGAGGAAGGGTTTAAAAAGGCACTCACCAATGTCGTGAACCGAGTCGCGCGCAACAAGGGCTCGCTGAAAGACTCCGACGGCAATCTGCAAGGTGAGGATATCCGTGAGGGTCTCACGGCGATCATTTCCGTACGGCTGACGAACCCACAGTTCGAAGGGCAGACGAAGGCGAAGCTTGGCAACGTCACGATCCGTTCGCTCGTCGAACGTGCGACGAACGAGAAGCTCGCCGAGTGGCTCGAGGAGAATCCCCGCGAGACGAACCAGATCTTGCAGAAGTCCCTCACCGCGCAGCGGGCACGTGTCGCCGCGCGCCAGGCGCGTGATCTGACGCGACGCAAGTCCGCGCTCGACGGTGCCGGCCTTCCCGGCAAGCTCATCGACTGCGCTTCGCGAGATCCCCGCGAGTCGGAGCTGTTCATTGTCGAAGGCAATTCCGCGGCGGGCTCGGCGAAGAATGCGCGCGACCCACACACCCAGGCGATCCTGCCGATCCGGGGAAAAATCTTAAACGTCGAAAAGGCCCGGCTCGACAAGATGCTGAAGAACGCTGAGATCCAGGCGCTGATCATGGCGATCGGTGCCGGCGTCGCCGACGACTTCGATCTGGAGAAGATCCGTTACGACAAGGTGATAATCCTCGCTGACGCGGATGTCGACGGTTCACACATCCGGACGCTGTTGCTGACCTTCTTCTTGCGCCAGATGTGGCCGCTCGTCGAGGCGGGCCACGTGTACGTCGCACAGCCGCCGCTGTACTCGACTCTCGTCGGGACGACGAAGTCGTATCTGAAAGACGACGCGGCGCGCCTCAAGTTCTTGGAGGAGCACCCGAATCACTCGAAGGACTTTCAGCGATTGAAGGGCCTCGGGGAGATGGACTTCGCCGAGTTGCGCGACACGACGATCGACCCCGAGAAGCGGTCACTGTTGCAGATCACGATGGAAGAGGCGGCGACCGCCGATCAGGTGTGCTCGGTGCTGATGGGCGACGATGTCGAGGTACGTCGTCACTTCATCCAGACGAACGCGAAGGATGTCCGCTTCCTCGACATTTGATCGGTAGCGATCCGACGTGCCGGAGCAGAGTTTTAAAGAAAGGTAGGAGGCGATGCCGCCTCGTTCGAGAAGGCCGACCGCTCGGCCGGACGCAGAAACGCCGCCCGAGCCGATTATCGAGCCGATCGAATTTCAAGAAGAGATGGAGCGCTCGTACCTCGAGTACTCCATGTCGGTCATCGTTTCGCGCGCGCTTCCGGACGTGCGCGACGGACTGAAACCCGTCCACCGCCGGATCCTCTATTCGATGTGGGACAGCGGACTGCGTCCCGATCGCCCGCACGTGAAGTGCGCAAGCGTCGTCGGCGACGTAATGGGGCGGTACCACCCCCACGGTGACGCCGCGATCTACGACGCGCTGGCGCGCATGGTGCAGGACTTCAGCTTGCGCCACCCGCTCATCGACGGCCACGGTGATTTCGGCGCTCCGGGCCCCGACGCCCTCCCGGCCGCGATGCGATACACCGAGGCGCGCCTGGCGCCGCTCGCGATGTCGCTACTGGAAGGCATCGACGAGGACACCGTCGACTTCGTCCCGAACTACGACGGCCGTTACGAGCAGCCCGTCGTGTTGCCGTCGCGTTTTCCGAACCTCCTCGTCAACGGTTCTCAAGGGATCGCCGTCGGCATGGCGACGAACATCCCGCCGCACAACCTGGGCGAAGTGATCGACGCGACGCGACATCTCATCGACCACCCCGACGCGACGCCGGACGACCTCATGAAGTTCGTGAAAGGTCCGGACTTCCCCACCGGCGGCTTGATCCTCGGACGGTCCGGGCTCATCGACGCGTACCGCACTGGCCGCGGCTCGGTGAAGATCCGTGCCGTCACCGAGGTGACCGAGGCCCGCAACGGCGCGCCGCAGATTGTGGTCACCGAAATCCCGTACCAGACCGCTGTAGAAGTGATCGAGAAGCAAATCGCCGAGGCGCTTGAGGCGGGTGAGGTCTCCGGGATCTCGGCGATCGACAACCTCTCGGCGGGCGGGCGGCCGCGCCTTGTCATCACGTTGCGACGCGACGCGAACGCGAACGTCGCCCTGAACAACCTGTTTAAGCACACCCAGCTGCAAGTGAGCTTCGGCGTCCACATGCTCGCCCTCGTGGACGGTGTGCCGCGCCTCGTGAACCTCGCCCAGGCGCTGTCTGCGTACGTCGCCCACCAAGTCGAAGTCGTCACCCGGCGCTCGGAATTCCGCCTGCGCAAGGCGCGGGAGCGAGCTCACATCGTCGAGGGGCTGTTACGGGCACTCGACATGTTGGACCAGGTGATCGCAGCGATCCGCGGCTCCGAGGACCGGGCCGACGCGAGGGCGAACCTGATGACCGAACCGTTCTCGTTTTCCGAGGACCAGGCCAACCACATTTTGGACATGACGCTCGGGCGCCTCACGCGCCTTGGGCGATCAGAGCTCGAAGAGGAGATGGCCGAGCTCAAAAAGACGATCGCGGAGCTCGAGTCGATCCTCGGGCACCGGTCGAAGCTTTTGCGGGTGATCTCGGACGAGCTCGGTTCGGTGCGGGAGAAATTCGCGGGGGAGCGCCGAACTCGGGTTGTCCACGACCCGGGTGACCTCTCGGAAGAAGATCTGATCGAGGACGACGAGATCGTTGTGACGCTTTCGCGCGCCGGATACGTGAAAGCGGTGTCCACAGACGCGTTCCGCACGCAGTCGCGCGGTGGACGAGGGGTGCAAGGGGCACGGCTGAAGGAAGAAGACCTCATCCGTGAGGCGGTCTACGCGACATCGCTTTCGCACCTGTTGTTGTTCTCGAACCGCGGCAAGGTGTACCGGCTGCGCGCGCACGAGATACCCGTGAAAGAGCGGACCGCTAGGGGAACGGCTCTCGTCAATCTCATCTCGCTCAGTCCGGGTGAACGGATCCAGGCGATCGTCCCGACAAAGGAATTCGATCCAGATCAGTACCTGTTGTTCGCGACGCGCACCGGGCAAGTGAAAAAGACTGCCTTTAGCGAGTACGACAAGTCGCGGCGCGAAGGCTTCATCGCGATCTCGCTCAACGATGACGACGAGCTTGTCCGCGTGTTACCGACGAGTGGGGACGACGACGTCTTTATGGTGAGCGAGCAGGGGATGGTGATCCGTTTCCACGAGTCCGACGTGCGTTCGATGGGCCGCGCTGCGGCGGGAGTGCGCGGCATGCGACTGAGGGTGGACGACAGGCTCGTCGCCTGCGACGTGTCCCGCCCCGAAGTTGATCTCGTCATCGTCACTGACGCCGGATTCGGCAAGCGCACGAAGCTCGAACGCTTCGGGCGCCAAGGTCGAGGGGGACAGGGCGTGCGTGGGATCAAGATCACCGAGCGCCGCGGCGTGGTGATCGACGCCCTCATGGCATCGATCGACGACGAACTCTTGGTGGTGTCGTCAGCGGGAATCGTCATTCGCATGGCTGTGCGCGAGATCACAGCGCAGGGCCGAGACGCGACCGGTGTTCGGGTGATGAACCTCGAAGAAGGCCAGCGTGTGACGGCCGTCGCGCTGATGGAGGCGGCAGAAGAAGAGTGACCCCGATCGGGTAGCTTCGAGGCCCTCGGGGCTATAGCTCAGCTGGTTAGAGCGCAGCACTGATAATGCTGAGGTCACTGGTTCAAGTCCAGTTAGCCCCACGTAACTCCTGCTAAAGGCTTGCCAAAAACCGCGAGTCGCAGCAGACGAAGTGCTGCGGTCATCAGTTCTGATCCATCTGGCATCTGTGTTGTATGTCCACCTAATTACCATCGGCGCGTGCTGGAAGTAGCAACGTGATTCGCTCGATCCCGCGTCGAACCCGCGTACCGGCCGACGGCACAGGGAGAAGGTCGAGCCGCGGTGAGAAGGCGAACGTGTAATCGACTGGTGCAATGATGATAAGGCCCAAACGATCGCGCAAAACAAAGGAGGAGCACCGTGGCGCTGAATCTGGACGAGCGGTTCTCCCGCGTGCGGCTCGCGTTCCTGCCTTCCCCTGTCCACAAGCTCGAGCGACTGTCGCGCGAGTTGGGTGTGGAGATCTGGGCGAAACGCGACGACGTATCCTCCGGACTCGCCTTCGGCGGTAACAAGATTCGCAAACTGGAGTGGCTGACTGCGGATGCTCTTGCGCAGGGCTGCGACACATTGGTGAGCATTGGCAACATCCAAAGCAACCACACCCGCCAAGTTGCAGCAGCTGCTGCCGTGCTCGGTCTCCGGTGTCGTCTGGTGCAAGAGGAGTGGACAAAGTGGGACGATCCCGCCTACACGAAGGTGGGAAACATCCTCCTGTCGCGCATCCTCGGCGCCGAAGCCGTCCTTGAAGGCGAGGGTTACTCGACCGCCATCAAAGAGACATGGGAGCGCGCTCTCGACGACGTCAGACAGCACGGCGGTAAGCCGTATCCCATCCCAGCCGGAGCCTCCGACCATCCGCTTGGCGGCCTGGGGTACGCGCATTTCGCCGACGAGTTGGCGCAACAAGAAGAAACCCTCGGCCTTTTCTTTGACACGGTTATCACCGCCACGTGTACCGGCTCGACGCAGGCTGGCATGATCGTCGGTTTCAAGTCGCAAGACAGGCCGCGTCGTCTGATCGGCGTCGACACTGCCGCCGACGCCGCGATGACCAGAGCTGCTGTCACCAAGATCGCCCGTGCCACCGCTGATCAAGTCGGTCTCGGTTGCGAGATCGACGACGAGGACATCGTCATCGACGCCCGCTTCGCCGGCCCTGATTACGGATTGCCGGACGACGCGACGATTGCTGCGATTCGATTGGTAGCGCAGCTGGAAGGCGTGCTCACCGATCCCGTGTACGAGGGGAAAAGCATGGCGGCACTAATCGCCATGGCGCGCAACGGAGAAATCCCGCGAAGCAGCCGTGTGCTCTACGTGCACTTGGGCGGGGCGCCCATCCAGCTTTGCGTGCGAAGTCCTCGTCGTGGGCGGCGGCCCATCCGGGGCCGCAGCCGCATACTGGCTTGCCGAGGCCGGCCTCGACGTGCTCGTCGTCGAAAAGAAGCACTTTCCGAGGGACAAGACCTGTGGGGACCTGCTTTCGTCGCGCTCGGTCCGCCAGCTTTATGACATGGGTCTATTCGACGACATCACAGGCCGCCACCGCATCGACGGCATGAGGGCGCTCGGTTTCGGCCGCGAGATCGTTCTCCCGTGGCCCGAGCATCGCGACTACCCCTCTCACGGCTACGTGATCACCCGTTCGAAGCTCGACGCCCTCGTTTCGGGGCGCGCCGAGAAGGCCGGGGCTGCTTTCTGGCAGGGCGTCGAGGCGGTCGAACCGCTCGGCGATATGTCCGGACACGGCGGACCAGCTCTCGGCGCGCGCCTCCTCGACCACGACCACGGCAGCACGACAGAGGTGCGAGCGAGCTACATCGTCGTGGCCGACGGCGCGAACTCGCGCTTCGGACGTGCACTCGGGGCCGAACGCGATCGCTCGCGTCCTCTCGGGATGGCGCTGCGCGGCTACTACTACTCGCCCCGCCACTTCGAGCCGACGATCGAGTTCCACCTCGACCTCCGCGACACCGAAGGCAACGTTCTTCCCGGTTATGGCTGGATCTTCCCGACCGGGGACGGGCGGGTGAACGTTGGTGTCGGGATCGTCTCGACGTTTCAGGGGTGGAAGGCGGTGAACACATCGAACCTCCTCGCAGCGTTCGTCGCGAACGCTCCGAAGTCGTGGTGCCTCGGGCCGATGACGATGTGCGCGCCGGCGACCGGCGGGCGCCTGCCGATGGGGCTCTCGATCAGACCGCGTGTCGGTCCCGACTACCTCGTCGTTGGCGACGCCGGCGGTTTGGTGAATCCGTTCAACGGCGAGGGGATCGCCTATGGGTACGAGACGGGTCGGCTCGCCGCGACCCACGTCGCCGAGGCGTCCGCAGCGCACGACCCATTCGTTCTCGGGCGGTACGAGTCAGATCTCGAGGATCGCTACGGCCTGTACTTCAAGGTCGCGTCGAGCTTCACACAGCTGCTAGGACGCCCGAAGGTCATGGAGCGCCTCTTCGCGACGTGTATGCATTCGAAGTCGGCAATGGGATGGTTGGTTCGCATCATGTCGAACCTCATGCGTCCCGATGAGACTGGCGCCGCCGAACTCGCCTACGGCGCCGCTGCTGCGATCGCCGCCCGCGTCGGCTGAACCTCGCCAAGGTTCTGCGAATGCGAGTGGGCCCAAAGAACGACGCCTGCTGGCAGCGCGCCCGATCGAGAGTGCGCTCCGGTCACTTCATCAGCGGGTCAGGGCGATGCGACGGAGTGCGCGTGGTGGGCTGACGTGCGTGCACGTGCGGAGTGGTGCGAGCACGTGTCGACAAGCAGCACTGATAACGCTGAGGTCACTGGTTCAAGTCCAGTTAGCCTTACCCTGATTCGCCCTGGTAGTACGTGTGGTCACACTTCCAAGCTGACGAGAGTTCTGAGAGCGTGCGCGCTACGTGCGCGATTAGACGGATTAGCGACTCAGGTTGGCCGGTTGCGAAGGTCCGCAAACTCGCTGTCGTCCAACACCCATCCACTAAGTGACAGAGGCGCGCATTTGTGCCGTATGGAGGCATGGGCCCCTTCGCACTCCCGCGGGTCGCTGCTGCGTCTGACCGGAAATTGAATTCTGTAGCCCGATGCGCCACTGCTGGTTACGGGGCGATCTGCACCAAGCGGCTGCGTCCGCGCCAGGAAGGGCCGATGGGAGGTAGCCCATCGGCTGCTACGGAGTATCGGGCGTAACGAGAAGGGCGTGGCGCCTGCTGTGGGTCAGGGGTCGCACCAGACCTTGGGCGTCACATGAGTTCTTCTCGGACAACGTCGAGGTTGCGGAACGTCGGAGGACCGTCGCAAAGTTTCGAGAATTCTGACGCGAACTCAGCTGTCTCGGGTCGACTCGAATTCTCCATGGCAGCCTCATATGACGGGAACTCGACGATGTGGACATAAGTGCGAGCGCTCTCGCGGTCTCGGGTCGCCATCGCGTGAGTCGCAGTTCGGACACCCTTTGTTTTAGTTAGCCACTCATCGAGAGCGTGGTTGACCGCATCGATGTGATCCGTCTTGAATTCGATGAGTTGGACGAACTTCATTTCGCCTCCATTCTTGGATGACTTCTATCCGGAAGTGGCACGCCAGCTCGCTCACCTATCCCGGCGCGAAAATCCAGACGCCGAGGTGTCGGCGCGGCTGCGTATCAGGTCTCGTCGGGCTGACCTAGGGACGCCCCTCGAACACAAGATTGAACGGCGTCTCCGTGGCGCGACGGAACGAGGAGAATCCAGCGGCTTTCGCCACCTCGCTCAACCTGCTCTCTCCCGCTTGCGCACCGAGCCCGGCGCCGACTTCTTGGGACAGCGACGCGGGGGTACAGATCAGCGTAGACGCCGAGTAGAAGACGCGGCCGATGGGGTTGAGGTTGTCAGCCACGTCATCGTTTGCGAACGGCTCGACGAGCAGCCAGTGTCCATCGGCCTTCAATGAATGGCGGGCGTAATTGGCCGCACCGACGGGATCGCCCATGTCGTGAAGGCAGTCGAAATGGCACACCATGTCGAAGTCGGTGCCCGGATACTCCTTGGCAGTGGCCACTTCAAAGGTGACTCGACCCGATACCCCCTCTGCAGCGGCCATCTCATTGCCGTGACGAATCGATGGCTCGTGGTAATCGAACCCCCAAAACTGCGAGTTCGGGTAGGCGGCGGCCATGATGATCGTCGAAGCGCCATACCCGCACCCGACATCAGCCACCTTGGCTCCGGAACGGAGCTTTGCCTCGGCGCCGTCGAGCGCGGGAATCCAGGACTGGACCAGGTTGGCGGCGTAGCCGGGGCGGAAGAACCGCTCGGTCCCCTGAAACAAGTCGGGATCATGCTCGTGCCAGCCGATCCCGTCGCCGGTGCGAAAGGCTTCGACGGCCTTGGGCACGATGCGAGTAGCGGCCAACATTCCCTGGAATCCGCCGATCACATAGGCGGGGCTCGTTTCATCCGCCAACACGATTGCCTGCTCTTCGTTGAGTTGGTATCGGCCGGCGCCGGCGTAATCGACATATCCTGCCGCAGCGAGGCCGCTTGCCCATTCGCGCACATAGCGCTCGGTCGTGCCCGTCTTCTCGGCGAGTTCGCCCGGTGTCATCGCGCCAGCGCCGACCATCGCCTTGAACAGACCGAGCTTGTCACCGACATTGATCAGCGCACTCGACAAGACCGACCCGAAGTCGCCCACTGCCTGGTGCACGTAGCCCATCAACTTGTCTTCATTAATCGTCAACTCACCAACCCTCCTCTTTCGCTGCATTCCTGAAACATCTCGTCTCCCTGTTCATCCGGGCCGCCGTAGTCGGGCCAGCACGGAGTAATGGTCGTGAAAGGCCTCAACGCAACGACGCGCGTCATTGCGAGAGTGACACTCGGGTAGTCGACAGCTCAGCGAAGTCGCTGTGCTGCATTCACGGGAAGAGGAGGAGCTCAGGGCCCCCGAGCGGGTGCAACTTGGAGGTGCCAGAGTTGCCGGGTTCGTCCTAACCATGCGGCAAATTGCCGGAGGGGGCGTATCGTCCGCTCGCCCGCGTCGAGGACATCGGCTTCGGTCACCGTGCTTTCCGCGGCGACTTTTTCAGAGACAGTTGCCTCCTTAGCGGTGAGCACCACCGACGGGGAGTTAACAGTCGTTGGATCCCCGTCGGCGTCGATAACGGCGCTGGTCACCAGACCAGTGACGAGAATCAGCAACCAAAGTGGGTGCAGCGGTCTCCATTTCTGACCCGGCGACCAGTTGGCGCGACGATTCACCCTGCTTGCATACCGTGGTCCGGGAATCTCGTCAACTGGTGCAATTAGATCGCTCGCTCGTCACTCGCGGCCAAATTGTTTTCGGGTTTTCCCCGATGATCGGGCCTATCCAGATCGTTGAACAGGCTCGCCCCTTGAGCGCTACCTGGCCCGGTGAGCAGCCAGCGTGTGCCCGGTGGAGTGGTGCACCACCTTCCTGCAGACCTGCGCAAGGTGCTGGTCGCCAACCCGACAACGCTCGATGCTTGGAAGGACATCACGCCTCTTTCCCGCAACGAGTTCATCTGCTGGGTCGAAGATGCCAACAAGGAGATGCCCGGGAACGCCGTATCCGCCGGACTCAAGAGGAACTGGAGGAAGGTCAGCGTCGGCCCTGTTGCTGGCCGGGGTGCAAACACCGCCAGCGAACGGCGGGTAGCAATCGGTCGGGCGCCATGGCGCAAATGACTTCACGCCGGGAGAGGGGACGCTGTTGACGTCACCTGAAGTGGTGTAGAAGCCGCGGTCCACCACTGAGGTGGGCCACCGGGAAATCTTCGGTTGAACGACGAATCCGACCGAAGGAGAACCCGGTGACCCTCTCGCAGTCTGACGTGTCAGAGCTCCTCGACGCGATCCGCGCCGGCGGAGACATCGACGTGATCCGCCAAGGCGTCGAACTCGTCCTCCAAGCACTGATCGACGCCGAAGCGACGGAGGTGATCGGCGCCGAACGCTACGAACGCAACCTCTCGCGAGCGAACTGGCGCAACGGCCACCGCGAGCGGCTTTTGTCGACAAAAGCCGGTGACGTCGACTTGAAGATCCCAAAGCTCCGCCAAGGGAGCTTCTTTCCTTCGATCCTCGAGCGGAGAAGGAGAATCGACCGGGCGCTTTACGCCGTCGTCATGGAGGCCTACGTGCATGGGGTCTCGACGCGAAAAGTCGACGACTTGGTCGCAGCCCTCGGGATCTCCTCTGGGGTCTCACGCTCTGAGGTGAGCCGGATATGGGCCGCTTTAGACGCCGAGATGGCTGCCTTCAAGCAGAGACCGCTTTCCTCGGCCGAGTTCCCCTACGTCTTTTTGGACGCCACGTATCTCAAAGGTCGCGTGAAGAACCAGGTTGTGTCGCGCGCCGTCGTCGTTGCGACCGGGGTGTCGATGGACGGCATGCGCGAGGTCCTCGGGTGTGCCGTCGGCGACTCTGAAGATGAGGCCTTCTGGGGGGAGTTCCTGCGATCGCTCCGGTCCCGCGGGCTACATGGTGTGCGCCTCGTCATCTCGGACCACCACTTGGGGTTGAGAAATGCGGTTCGATCCGTGTTGATCGGGGCGGCGTGGCAGCGCTGTCGGGTCCATTTCATGCGCAACGTGTTGGCCCGTGTGCCCCGTCAGAGCCAGGAGATGGTCGCCGCTGCGATCCGAACGATCTTCGCCCAGCCCGATAAGAACTCGGTCTACGAGCAGTTCGAACGGATCACAACAACGCTCGAGGGACAGTTCTCGGGCGTCTCTTCGATGCTCGCCTCATCGAGGGAGGACCTCTTGGCGTTCAGCGCCTTCCCCGTCGAGCACTGGCGAAAGCTCTGGTCGACGAACCCGTTGGAGCGGCTCCATCGCGAGGTGAAGCGCCGTTGCGACGTCGTCGGGGTCTTCCCGAACGATGCCGCAATCGACCGTCTCGTCACCGCCGTCATCGTCGAGACCCACGACGAATGGGCGGTCTCCGACCGTCGCTACCTCTCGGAGACCTCGATGGCGCTGCTTTGCTTGGAAGATCACGCCCCTGCGGCACCGACACGCGAAAGGAAACGTCTCGCGAGCTGAGGACTTAGCTTGGCGCGGTGGGCGTCGTTCCGGACCTCGATCTCGAAAAGATCCGCAAGTACTGCGAGAGCCGCGTCCCAAAGCGACTGCAAAACGAGTTGCGCGTCGAGTTCGGAGTGCGCGGCAAGTCGGTGACGATCTTCGACTGCCGACCACCGTGGCACCCGAACCTTCCCGGATGGTCGCGCCAACCGATCGCGCAGCTCCGCTACCAAGAGACGACGAAGCTGTGGACCCTTTACTGGGCCGATCGCAACAGCCGCTGGCACCTCTACGACATGATCGATCCGGGAAGGGTCGACGAGCTCCTGCACGAGATCGAGGACGACCCGACGTGCATCTTCTGGGGATGATCACGCGTCGCTGATCGCGCAATTTTCAACCGGCGACAAGAGGCCTACGATCACGCCAAGCCGAAGGTCACTTCTCCACCACTCGGCGGGACGTCATCGGGGACGCTTCCTAGGTGTCGACCGGGGAAATTGACAAATACCTGAGAGGGATCGAAGGGCCGAAACGCAGCACGTTGCAGAAGCTGCGCGAGTCGATCCTCAAGGTGATACCCGAGGCTGAAGAGGGCATCTCCTACGGCATGCCCGCCTTCCGGATGAACGGCAATGTCGTCGCCGGCTTCGCTGCTTTCAAGCATCACCTCAGCTATCTCCCCCACAGCGGCTCGGTCCTGAGCCAGCTCCACGACGACTTGGTCGGTTACTCCATGACCAAGGGTTCGCTCCACTTTCCGATCGACGAGCCACTGCCGGACGAGTTGGTCAAGAAGCTCGTAACTGTCCGCCTTGCTTCCGAGATCCCACCACGGGGTCCGGACGGCGCACGGATCTGACGTCCTCGGACGGCGGCACAGAACGGTGATCCGCGCTTGTGAACCGATAAGCGGCTTCGGTCGCTATCCGCGCACCCTTTTCACACCACAAGACGCCGCGGGCGTCCGTCTCGGACCACCAACGAAGCGGAACGAACCGCGCAGCCCTTACGGCGGAGCCCAATGCCGTTCGTTCTCGTGGCAAGTGAGCGAGGTAGAGCACTGATAATGCCGGGAGGCGGCTGGTTCAAATCCAGATAGCAGCACCCCTCAAGGATTCTCACCTCCGATTCACGGCGATCTGCTGCCAGGGGTAGGCCGCGAGCGCGTCGAGCTGAATCGATCCGCCGGACTCAAGGTCGTAGAGACTCACCCCGAGTGCGCCATCTCTCCGGGCGACGTCGACAAAACGCCAGACTTCGAGTCCGGAGGGAAGCCCGGCGGGGCCACCCTCGCTTGCCATGTTGTAGTCCTGGCCGATCGGCACCACGGGCCGTAAGGGTCGGAGTGCCGCAATGGCGGTCGCGACCGCTTCTCCGGGCTCGGTGCAAGACCAGTAGACCATCGGCGCAAAGGCATCGATGAAAGGTGCCTCCGCCGCGTATGGGTAGGAGGCGAGGCTGAGGCTCGTCGGTCTTGGCACGGTTGCGATGACCGGCTTCGACCCGGCGTCGATTCGTACAAGGGAGAGGTAATAAGCGACACGGCGGGCCGCGATGTAGGTGCCCTCGGGCTCTTCTTCGATGTCCGGGCTGAAGCCGTCCACCCCATAGCGGAACGCGTCCGCCGCCCGGACGGCGTCGGCCGCAGGGTTTGAGAGCGTCGGGAAGTCCCAGGCGATGACGGCGATCCCGTAGCGGTGCGCCAAGGGCACGAGCTTTGCCAGCATCGGACCGCCATAGAAGCCGTCAAAGGAGCTCCCGGTGCGCACGTACAGAGCATCAATCCCGGCTCTCCGGGCGATAGTCACAACATGGGACACGTTGAGTTGACCGCCAGGAAACTCGGTGATCCAGATGCCTTTGCCTCTCAACGCCTCAAGTGAGACGTGGCGCGGCCCGGGAGTCCCCACATTCGGGATCGCGGAATCGGATACGGCTGGAGGAGGTAGCGCAAGTGGCGGACTCGTCGGCGGGGGCAACGGAATGCACGGAGGCGGTTCAACGGGCGGGGCAGGGAGCGGATAGAGAGGACGAGAGCCCGTTGGCGCCCGCGTCGCAGTCGCGGTCCAGTGAGGTGCGGCTCTAGCGCTGAGGCTTGCGGTCGATGCGCTCAGGACGACGGTTCCGAGGACGAGAACCACTTCAACTCGTCGTGCCACCACTGCCCAATATCTTGCACCGCCGGCGCGCGACTGTCCGGCCACGGTGGGGGTCCATTTCGTTCTCAAGGGTTGCGTCCGCTTGAACGCGAGAGTCGAAACGCGCGCTGTTTTCGGAGTTGACCGGACCAGCCTCGGGATGGCGATTTCGCAGGTGGGTCTACGATCCGTTCCGATGGATGATGACGCGTTCGACCTCGACCTTGCGATCTCCTCGCTCAATGCCGACGGTTCTGACGTGCAGTTGATGCTGCGACTGCTCACCGAAAAGCTCGCCGGCGTACTCGGCGATCGGTTGCAGGTCATTCGGGCCGGGGGACTGCTGAAACGCTCAAATGTCATCGAAAAAGTCGGGGTCCGCTTGCGCGGCTGCGATCTCGAGGCCCGGCTCTCCGGTGCGTCTGCTGAGTTCGTGATCGGTCAGATGTCGGGAGGTATCCGGATCCGTACCGAGCGCGTGGACGGCGCGAGCTGGACGCGTCGACTTCTGGAGGAACTCCAGGCAGAAGCGACGCACAGCGCGAGCGCCCGCCAGGCTCTCGAATCGATCATGATCGGACAACAGTGACGACTGACGCCGAGGTTCCCGCTGATCTTCCTTCCGACGCCGGCAAGCGACTGAGAGAGCTCGAAGCCGGACTGTTCACCTCCGATTTGTCGGTGAATGAGTTCTTGCTCGTCAAAGACGCCGGTTTCCATCCGCTTGGTTTCGTGATGGGGTCGTCGATCTATCACTTGGGTCTGCAAACGCGGAAGTGGAGGCAGAGCCAGGAACTGACGAAACTCACCTCCGCGATGTACGAGGCGCGCGAGCTTGCGATGACTCGCATGGAAGAAGAAGCGACGGTGCTCGGTGCAGACGGCGTCGTCGGTGTCCGGCTCGACGTTAACTACTACGAGTTCGGCTCGGACACGGCCGAGTTCATCGCCATGGGCACCGCGATCAAGGCGGAGGATGGCACGAACTACCGCAACGTTGAGGGAAAGCCATTTACCTCTGATCTTTCTGGACAGGCATTCTGGACGTTGCGTCGAGTCGGTCATGTACCGCTCGGACTCGTGATGGGGACGTGCGTGTACCACATCGCGCATCGCGGTATCAAGAGCTCGCTAGGTCAGCTCGGTCGGAATACCGAACTTCCGAACTACACCCAAGCGCTGTACGACGCTCGTGAGCTCGCGATGACGCGGATGCAGGACGAGGCGACGCGATTGAACGCGACCGGCATCGTCGAGGTGAAACTCGTCGAGAAATCCCACATGTGGGGCAGCCACACGATCGAGTTCCTCGCGCTCGGCACCGCGGTTGGCGTTGCTGAGGGCGCGTCGGCGCTCCCCTCGCCCCAGTCGATCATCTCGCTCGATCACTGAGCTCACCTTGACGGCGACGAACGAGGGACGCGCCTGGTCCTCGTCGTTGTCGACGAACGATTTTGCCGCGTGCGTCGAGGCGGGCTATGTACCGCTCGGATTCGTTCAAGGCTGTTCGGTCATCTCGTGGGGTTGGGGCTCGTCGATGACGACGCCGCTCGGTCTTGGTTACTCCCCGAGCGGATCCACCGCGACGCGGGGTTACAGCGAGCAATTCGGATGTCCCCACGGATTCGTCGGCGCCGGCCATCGGATGTATGGCCTCAATTACGAACAGGACTGGGTCGAGGACGCGTGGCGGCTCGGATTCTCCTCGTCCTACCAACGTCTCATCGATGAGGCGGCGCGGCTTTCAGCGCATGGGGTGATCGCGATCGTCGATCACGTCGTGCACGATCCGGACACGGCGACGTATCGCTTCACCATCGAGGGAACCGCGGTCAGAGTGGCGGGAGCGCCCGATTCGAAGGCGCTCTTCACGACATTCCTTGCCGGTCAGAAGCTGAACAAGCTGCTCGAAGCGGGCTACGCGCCAGTCTCTGTCGTGGCGGAGTTCATCTCGATCCAGGTGTTCTCGTCCTGCATCACGGAGTATCTCCTGGCGGGGCGTGGCGCGGTCGGGTGGGGTGCGCCCGTCGGCGGCGAGATCGACCAGGTGTCTCGTGCGCACGATGCCGCTCGCCATGTCGCCCGCGAGCGCGTCCACGCGCACCTCGGTTCCGATCGTCTCCACGCCGCCCATCTCGAGGTCCGCGAGCGGGAGGTGATGGGATCGGGACCGCAGATCGACGTGATGCTGAAGGGCAACCGGGTTCGCCGCTTCAAGGCGTACGACCAGCTGCCGCCGCCTCGTCCCGTCGTTCGGCTCATCGACTGATGCCGAACGAAGCGCTCCAGGCGCTCGAGGCGCTCGGGTCAGCACAGGATCCGTCCGCACGCGCGGTGACCTCGGATCTCTCGATCGACGAAGCGCTGTTGCTGCACGCTGCGGGGTGGGAGCCGGTCGATCTCGCCACCGGCGTCGCGGTGTGGTCGATGCCGTACGGGACGTTCTTTCTTCCCTACGGCCAGAACGATCCGGTCGAGCTGGGAGTCGCGTCGCAGGCAACGCTCGAAGCGTTTCGCGCGGCGGGGGAGCGTCTGCGAGAGGACTGTCATCGCTCGGCAGGAGTCGGCGTCGTCGGCGTCGAAGTGGAGGTCGATATCGGGTCGACGAACGTGAAAGTCGCCTTCAGCGGGACCGCGGTCCGGAGAATCGATGACAGTCACCCGCGCCCGGGCCGCGCGTTTGTCACCGATCTGTCGACGAAGGATTTCGTGCTGCTCGAGCGGGCAGGGTGGGAACCGGTCGATCTCGCCTACGGAGCGAGTTTCGTTGCCGCGCCGTATCAGCGTCTGCGGCAAGTGGTCGCTCAGACGGCGCAGAACGTCGAGCTCACGAACCTCACGCAGGCACTTCAGGATGCACGCGAGCTCGCCATGGAACGCATGCAGCGCGCCGCGTCCGCCCCGGGGGTTGCGGGCGTCGTCGACGTCTCGATCCTCGACGGACCTCTCGTGCACGCCAGCCACACCCTCGGGTTCATCTGCTGGGGGACGGCGGTGCGACTCGTGGCCGAAAAGCACCAGCTCATCGAACCAGAGCTCGTGCTTCCCCTGAACGACGACACGCTCGCGTTCGCAGCGACTTCACTGCGCTCGTCGCGGAGAGGTTAAAAGAGTCGCGCCCGGCTGCTCCTGTCGACAGTAGGAACCCGGCTGACGCGCATCGCAGACTCTCGACGACCCAGAGACCGATGTATGCGGATCCGGCAACTGCAGGTGTTGCACAAACTCCTCGGATTACAACGACTTGATGTCAGCACTCGTCCAAAAGCCGGTCGCGGGAAGGCTCTCGTGTCCACCCCCGGCATAGATGACCAACCGTGCGCGCTGGGTTTCATCGAGCAGCTCGATCGCATCGAAGACGATCCCCGGACCGACTGCCCTCAACGCCGCCTCCGCTTCGGTGCCGAGCTTGGGTAGATGTGAAGTGAGCAGCACGACCGGAGCATGTCCAGTTCCGGCGAGCGCGCTGGCCCTGCCGACCGCGCTCCAAGTCGCGTCGGTGCGCGAAAGGCCGTTTCGAATCGTGGTGAACGCGCCGATGACATCGAAGTACCACTCGTGACCCTTTGCGTCGCGGGCGACGAGGTCGACTCTGATCCGCAGTCCTCGGATCTTCGAATTTCTCGTGACTATCGCGAAGCCCGCATCCGACAGCACATCTTCGGCGATCGCCTGAATCGCCTTCCCACGGATCGCGGCCGAATTGAGGAAGCCGTCACCTCCGTCATCTGAGTCGCTGGTCGTTGGGAGAATTGGACCGTCCGAGGAAGATCTCGCTGCTGGTGCGACCGAGAATCGTTTCGCGCGCCTCAACTCCGCTTCCACACGGCGCCGGGCGATGCTGACATAGTTCGGATCGGTGTCATAGCCGAGAAAGCGACGTCCCTGGCGAATTGCCGCGACGGGTGTGGAACCCGAGCCCATGAACGGATCGAGAACGACGTCGTCGACGTAGGTGTACAGGCCGATGATCCGCTCCGGAAGCTCGACGGGGAACGGCGCGGGATGCTGCACGCGCCGTGCGCTTTCGGGTGGGATGTTCCAAACGTCGAGTGTCGCTTCCATAAATTCGTCGGACGCGATGTCGTTCACATGGGGCAACCCGAGACGATTCCGCTCGTTCGCTGACTTCGCACGATCGAAACGCCCCTTGCTCGCGACAACGATGCGCTCCGACGTGTCGCGCAGAACGGGGTTACGAGCACTGCGGTACGAGCCCCAGGCACACGAACCGTTTGCACCCTCGCCCTTTCGCCAGATGATCTCGCCGCGCAATAGGAGCCGCAGGTCGTCTTGGAGGATTCTCACCACATCGGATGCGAGGCTTCGAAAAGGTTTGCGACCGAGGTTCGCGATGTTCACCGCGATCCGGCCGCCCGGCTCGAGGACGCGCTTGCACTCGGAGAAGACCTCGCGCAGCATCTGCAGGTAATCGAGATACGAAGCGGGAACGCCTTGTTCTCCGAGTGCGCGTTCATATTCCTTGCCGGAGAAATAGGGAGGCGATGTGACGACGAGCGCGATGCAGTCCTCCGGCACCGGCTCACCGGTCGGGAGGACGAGATCGCGCGAGTCCGCTTGGATGCAAGCGGTCGGGTCTTGCGCGAGATTCTCCAGTGAGACCACGCTGTCGGAAGTCGAGATCTCGGGCGATTCAAACCGAGCGTAAAAGTCGCTGGCATCGTGGCTCTCGCGGCGCCCGACCCCGAACGGGGACGTTGCAGTTCGCTCGGGACGCTCGTACGCCGAAGCGCGTGCGCTCAAATCTCGCGCTCGAATCGATTGACCACGACGAGTCCAACGATGAAGACGACTACCAATGCGATCAAGAGGGCAAACTGCGCGGTGCTCACGACAATGGCGTTCGAGAGGATGTACAAGATCCTCCTGATCACTGCGACGAGTCCGACGACGACGAAGGGTTGGGCGACCAGACTGTGAGCGCGCAACGACAGGACGACGGTGTGCACGATCTCGGCGAGGATGAGCACGAGGAGCACCCGGTCGAGAAGATTCTCGCCGGCGACGGCCACCGAGTGGTGCTGGACGTCTCGGAGAAAGTCCACCGAGGCGGCGACGAGAAGCGTCGCGGCGAGGAGGATGAGCACCACTCCGACCAATAACGCCAGCACGTCCTGGGCATGCTCGAGCATCGCCGTCGTTTCGGAGACCCCCAAAACCGAGCGCAACGAGCGAGAGCGCGCCGGTTGTTCCCCCTCAGCGGCCACTTACACCTCCTTCGGGACGCAGGGCGGGGTCGTTCGCCTCAGCTCTGGGCCCGCTTTGCACGGACGCATGATAAAAGGCTTGCATACCGACGGCCGTCTCGGCGCGAACTCGCCATTTTCGCGGTGACCGAGACGGACCTCACCGATAGTGCGGTCGGCCCGACGCTGCTGTAGCTTCTCGGATCAGGCAGGTGACGAGGTCACTCGATGAACTACGTCCTGAACAACTGGTCGTTTGACCCGTTCATCATCGTCGTGGCGGTCATCGTTGTCGCGCACGAGGTCGGGTTGTACCGACTCTCGAAGAGGTCTCGAACTTCGGAGACGCGTGGTCGGCGGAGACGCTCGTTCGTGTTCTATGGCGGGCTCGCCATGCTGCTCATCGCGGTCGATTCCCCGATCGACTATTGGGCGGATTACTACTTTTTCGTCCACATGATCGAGCACATCTTGATCATGTTTTTCGCGCCGATCTTGATCGTTATCGGAGCGCCTTGGACGCCGCTTTTGCACGCGCTTCCGGTTCGGATACGACGTCGGGTGATAAGGACTGTCGTCTTCAGCGCGCTCATTCGTCCGTTGCGCGCTGTCGGCCGTTTCTTCGCGCGACCAATTGTCGCGATCGTTTCGTTCAACATCGTGATGGTGATCTGGCACGTCCCATATCTGTTCGACACCGCCGAGGAGAACCAAGTCGTTCACATCTGGGGCATGCACACGAGCTTTTTCGTATTCGGGGTGCTGTTCTGGCTCCAGATCATCGACTCCCGCCCCTTCCGAGTGCGGACCTCCGTGCCCTTGCAGATGGGAGCGATCATCGGGACAAACATCGTGATGTTCATCCTCGCGATGTCGCTCAGCATCTTTACGAGTCATTCCTGGTACTCCGTCTACAACCACCTCCCCGGGGTGACCCTTTCGCCGTTCGCGGATCAGCAGATCGGCGCGGCCATTTTGTGGATCTGCGGCGACTTCTGGGCGATCCCGGCGCTCATCTACGTGGTCCGCCGTGAAGTCGAACGTGAGGGATCGCTCTCGGACCTCGTCGATCGGGTCTTCCACCACGCCGGATCGGACGCCGCGGCGGGCTTCCTCGGTCGTCCGGAGTGAACGATCGGAAACGGCGCGCTGCGAGATTGCGCCGGCAGATCTGGACGCCGATCCATGTAGCAGCGCAGGGTGCGCAAATAAAGAGACGAGGCGTGCAACTTTTGCAAGTTGCTTGCACGATGAGGCATCTCGTCGTAGTTTTCCCGTGTCCAGGCGTTGACGGGACAGCCGCCTTTTGGCGCGCGTACCCTGAGCCGGGTGGTCAAGCTGTGAGTAGGTAAGGGGGGCTGCGTTGTCGAAAACACAACGGCTCGCCACGGTGCTCGCGCTCCTCGCCGTGGCCGTTGGCCTCGTCGTCTTTACGGCGATGGCGTTCATCCGGTCCACCCCGGAGAGCGTCGACTTCGCCGTTGATCACCCGGCGTCCCAGCCGGTGAGCCTTACGGTGCAAACCGTCGGCACGATCGGCTTCGGGGTCCATCCTTCGTGGGTCTCGTACCTAGTTGAAGCGCCGAACGGGAAATGGGTGCACACGACGCTTTGGAAGCTGCCTGCGCACACACGGATAAACGTCACGATCTACCAGTACGACTCGGGAAGTCCGCTCCGTAACCAGCAACTCGGACTCGTGACCGGTGTGCAGGGCGCGAAGTTGAATGGCAAGACCTACAAACTCTTCAACTCGAATTCGGGGTTCGGCGTGGGCCACACGTTCACCGTTCCGCAACTCGGCATCAACGTTCCGCTTCCGGGCAACAACCCGAACGCCAAGAACTTCTGCGGCGCGGCTCCCTGTCCGCTCACAGACGCGCACCAAACACTGACGTTCCACTTCACGACGCCGGGGAACGGGAACTACCGCTTCCAGTGCTTCATCCCGTGCGGACTCGGCTTTCTCTACGGCAACGGTGGTCCGATGTCGACGATCGGCTACATGGGCGGATTCCTGGAGGTCGTCTAAATGGCGCGATCCCCGGCGCCCGGGGACGGGGAACATCGGACGCACGCCTGGCGGCTGTTTTTCATTTGGGCGGTGCTCTCGGCAGTCATCGATCCGCTCTTCTACTTAGAGGTCGGTCCGCACCTGCCTCCGGGCGACATGGCGTCGGCGGCGGCAGGCGACCAGTTCGACGCCAACGTGCTCTTTGTCCTCGCGATTCCGGTCGTCATCGCGGTTGTGCTCTACCTCTTTTACGCCGTGGTGACCTGGCGGGCGCGACCGGGGGTTCCCGAGCCCGTCGCGATCCCCGCCTACCGGTCGAACATCCGTGTCCAGGCGGCGTGGATCACGATCTCCACGCTCATCGTCACCGGGCTCTTCATTTTCGGAACCGTGGAGCTGATCACCGACCAGGGCTCGGGCGGCGGCGAGGGTCCGGCGCCGATCTGGACGCCGACCTCCAAGACCGTGCTGCCGATCCAGGTGATCGCCCAGCAATGGAAGTTCACCTACCGCTATCCCACGTTCGGCGGATTCGAAACGAATCAGCTCTACATCCCCGATCACACAACGGTCGCCTTCCACGTCACTTCGCTCGACGTCATCCACGACTTCTGGGCGTACCAGCTCGGCGTGAAGGCGGACGCCAACCCCGATCAGGACAACGTCGCGTTCACGACGACCCAGCAGCTCGGCACGTTCGCGGTGCGTTGTGACGAGCTTTGCGGGATCTGGCACGGCGCGATGTTCAACTTTGGCCACGTCGTGACGAAGGCGGCCTTCATGTCCTGGGCGGATCGCACCGAGGCCTCGCTCGCCGCCAACACGAAGCTTCTGCCCGCGTTCGCCTGGACGTACACACCCGACGCCAACGGGGCGGACGGGGCCTACTACCCCGACAACGTCGTTCCCTACTCGAAGGTCGAGGTCTACGGCGCCCAGCCGGTGAGCCCGAAGCAAGCGGAGAATCCGAAGGCATGACGAGCGTGCAGAGCCGCGAGCAAAGAGGAGGCGCCTGAGCGTGGCGATCGACACCACTCCATCTGTCGGCCTGGGCGAGCCGCGCAACCTCCCCCCGAGCCGCGGCAGACGGCGCAACCGCCCGGCGTGGCTGAGCCAACACCTCGGCACCGCCATCATCGGCGCCGTCGGCGGGTACGCCCTCGGGCATTTCATCGGCAACTCGATCGCTGCTCACTACACACACATCTACAACGCGAGCGGGGGAAACGATGTCGCGGTCGTCCTCGGTCTCGCGCTTGGCTTTGCCGGATGGATGCTCGGCATCGGCGCGCTGAACGACCCGGTCGCGAAACTCCTCGGATTCGAGCTGCCGCCCGAAGCTGACCACGAAAACTGGACGAAGTACTTCCGCTTCAGCTTGAACCACAAGACCGTCGGCAAGCAGTACGTCGTTGGTGTGCTGTTGTTCTTCTTCACTGCCGGACTGCTGGCGATGACAATTCGCGGCCAGCTGCTCACGCCGACGAACCGGTTCATGGGTCCTGGCACCTACATCGCTGTCGTCGGAGAGCACGGGACGATGATGATGATGATGGCGACATCACTCGTTGTCGGCCCTCTCGGTAACTATTTCGTGCCGTTGATGATCGGATCGAGAAGGATGGCTTTCCCGCGCATCGAGGCGTTCTCTTTCTGGACGTTTTCCGCGGGGTACCTCACGATCCTCACTGCGCTCCCTCTCGGAGGATTCCCGACCGGTTGGACGGGCTACGCGCCGCTGCAGACGCAATCGAGCGTAGGCATGGACTCGTACCTGGCTGGCTTCGCGATTATCGGCATCGGGATGATCGCGGCGGGATTCAACATCGCTGTCACGATCATCACGCACCGCGCACCGGGAATGACCTGGAGCCGACTGCCGATGTTCTGCTGGGGGATGATCTCGGTCGCGTCGCTCCTCACCCTCGCGACACCGGTGCTCATTTCGGCCGGATTTTTCGGACTGCTTGATCGCACGGCGCAGACGGCGTTCTTCGTCAATGAGCACGGCGGAAGCAGCTTTTTGTGGCAGAACCTCTTCTGGTTCTTCGGTCACCCCGAGGTCTACATCATGGCCCTACCCGGCTTTGGGGCCGTCTTCGAGCTGCTGCCCGTGTTCACCCGAAAACCGCTGTTTGCATATCGCGTCGGCGCGGCGGGCATGGTGGGTGTCGCCCTCTTATCGTTTTTCGTTTGGCAGCACCACCTGTTCAACTCGGGAATCAACCCCGACATGCGTCCTTTGTTCATGCTGACGACCGAGTTGATCTCGATTCCGACTGGGTTCATCTTCTTGGTCGGCTTGGGGACGCTCTGGCGAGCACGGATACGATTCGAAGTCCCGATGCTGTTCGCGTTGGCATTCTTTTTCAACTTCTTGATCGGTGGTGTGACCGGCGTCTTCCTGTCGGACGTTCCCGTGAACGTGACGCTGCACGGCAGCTTCTTTGTGATGGCCCACTTCCATTACACGATCATGGGCGGGCTGGTGTTCGCGTTCTTCGGTGGCTTGTACTACTGGCTCCCGAAGATGAGCGGATACACCTTGAACAAACGGCTCGGCCAGATCCACTTCTGGTTCATGTTCGTCTTCTTCAACCTGACGTTCTTCCCGCTTTTCATCGTCGGGTTCCTCGGCATGCCGCGACGCATCTTTGAGTACGCGTCGAATCTGCAGGTGCTGAACGACATCTCATCGGCGAGCGCGTTCGTGCTCGGTGCGTCGTTCTTGGTCTTCGTCGCCAACTTCGTGTGGTCGATCTTCATCGAGCCGAAGCGCGCGACTCAGAACCCGTGGGAATCGCTCGGGCTCGAATGGCAGGTGCCAACTCCGGTTCCGGACTACAACTTCGTGCGAATCCCGGTCGTCCTCGCCGACCCGTACCACTACGGCGAGCAGAACCCGCCGCCGGTCGCCGATTTGGCCGGAGCCGGGGCGACGCTGTCAATCGCTGGAGGCTCGGGGGGAGGCGCCGCCGGTGTCTGACGTGCCAGTTCACATCGTCAACACTCCGGAGGAAGCGGCGTACGAGCTGCGCGCCGATGAGAATGCGGTATTCATCGGCAGTCGGCTGTTCATCGGCATTGTCACGTTTTTCTTTGCCAGCCTCGCGTTCGCGTACTTCTACCTCCGCTCGGCGAACAACGAGGACCTGTGGCGTCCGCACCGCATCACCGCGCCGACCTCGCTCGGTGCGGCGATCTTCTTCGTCGTCGTCGCTTCGGCGCTCGTGAACTTCTACGGCGCCCAGCGGTTGAAGAAGGGGCTCACCACCGACTGGCTTGTCGCCGGCTGGACAGCGGTCGCAGGCGGACTACTCGCGGTCGGGCTACAGATCTTCGAGCTCACCCAGCTGCCGTTTTTCCCTGGATCGAGCGCGTATGCCTCGTGTTTCATCGGCTGGGCGGGGATGAATATCGTCTTTCTCCTCGGTGGCACCTACTGGTTGGAGACGGTTCTGGCCCGGGCGATGCGGCTGCGGCGCGCCCTTGAAGAAGACGGCGGGACGGCACGCACAGGACTGCCGCAGGGTCGGCTGTTGCGGGCGAACCTCGAGAGCTGCACGTACTTCTGGGGCTACATGGCCGTCGTGAGCGTGTTGTTCTGGGTTCTTTTTTACGTCGTCTAAGGCGATAACGAAGGAGACGAGGGGCACCGTGGTCATTGCGACGTACTTCCTGGGACCGCAGGCCCTCACTTTTGCGATCCCCATCGGGACGCTGTTTGTCGTCGTCCTGTGGGGATACTTCGAGCGCCGACCGACTCGCTAAAACCCCGCGCCGCTGCAGGGATAACGTCGGCCGTGCGCCGGCGAAGGGACTGGTTTTCGGTTGCTGCAGCGGTCGTCCTCGTTGTCGCAGTCACCCCCCCATTCGAGCCTGACGCGCGCCGCTACGTGCTTGCGGAGGCGATCCAGTTCACCCTCGTCGCGCTGGCATTACCAGCGCTCCTCGCCCTTGCCTCGCCGTTCGAGTGGCTCGCCAGTCGCTGGGATGCGGGTCGGCTCGCCCGAACGAGCGCCCGGCGCGACACGATCCGGACGGAGCGACGCGGGCTTGTTCGCCTCCTCGCCCGCGTGGTGGTGTTCCTGGCAGCGGTCATCGTCTGGCGGCTGCCCGTGACCGTCGATGCGCTGTCGCGCTCTCCGGGTCTCATCGCCGCGGAGATCGTGACGTTCGCTGTCGTGGGCGTCACCTTCTTTGCGGAACTCGTGCAATCGCCACCGCTACCGCCGATCGTCACCGCCGGCCAGCGCATCGTTCCGTGCGCGGTGGCGATGTGGGTGATCTGGATCCTCGCCTACCTCGTCGGCTTTTCGCATTCGGTCTGGTACCCGGCCGTACACCCAACACGGCCAGGGTTGAGCGTCATCGCCGACCAGGAGCTCGCGACAGGCTGTTTATGGGTTGCTGCGGCCGCCGCGTTCTTGCCGGTGATCTTCACGAACCTCGTCCGGTTTTTGCGCGGGGACGACGAAGTGCACGACGAAGTCGCCCGCATCGTCGACTCTGGCGGGCAACCTTCGGCGTCGTGAGCTATGCGCTGGGGATCTCCTCGGCTGGCAAGTTGAGCTTGGGCAGCGGGCCGCGCAGGTAGCGCTCGGCGTCGGCCACCGCCTCGAGCGCGCTCTTGCGATCAGCTGCGAGGGAGGCCGCGTTCTCACGGAGATAGTGGATGGCCTTCGAGTCGTGCGGGTTTGCGATGAGGAGGCCGAAATCCTCCATTACCGCGAGCGCGTCCCCAGACGTCCACTGCACCGCGAGTCCGACGACGTTTGACAGGTACTTTCCTGCTCCGGTCCCCGGCTGTTCGATGCTCGCGAGGTTGTAGATGTTGTCGGACGTGAACGAGCAGCCCGCTGCGTCCTGGCTGAGAAGCCCGGGAGCCTCCGAACGGTCGGACGCCGAGATGTTGCCTTCGAGCCAGCGACGATAGATCGTCGCCGCTTCGGTCATCGCGTACGTGCACTGGCCAATGTCGGAGTTCACCTCGTCTACGAGCGACGCCGCCGCGACGCGCTCACTCGCCAGTGTCTGGTGTTGCGGGAGATCGGTGACCACCGCGATCGCGGCGACGATCGCCGCAATCGCGAGTGCGGGTAGACCGATCCTTTTGAACCGCTTCCAGCGTTCGGAGCGCGTGGGCGGAACACGGTCTCCGTAGATCGACGCGGCGAACGCGTCCATTTGTCTCTTGTCGGTCACCGCAACACCTTTTCGAGGTACTGGGCGATCCCTGACGCGAACTCCTCGATCTGCGCGTTCGAAAGCGTGTATCTCCCGGAAGGCAGTTCGTTACCGAAGGGTTCGAGTGCGTAGCTGAGGCGGCCGGAGGGATCGAGGATGTCGATCAAGTTCGAGTGGCCGAGCTGGCCCGTCGTCGGCGCGTATTCGATCGTGACGCCGTAGGCCGTCCAGATTCTGTTCAGCTGGTGCACTGAGCCCGAGACGAAGAACACGTCCGGGAGCGACGACAGACCGGATGCCGAGAGTCCCGATTGTGCGGCGGCCACGCCGGCGTCGCCGGGATTCGCGTCGACGATCACGAACGCCACCTTGGCGCGCGTTGCACCCAGGTCGGCAGCTGCGTCGCGGATCTCGACGGACTCGACCGGACAGATGTCCCGGCATTTCGGGTCTAGAAAGCTGATCGCGACGGCTTTGCCCTTTAAGTCATCTAGTGAGAACGACTGTCCCGACTGGTCAACGAGGTCGATCGGTGGCGCCTGCCGTCGAGAGAGGACGCGCAAGTTGACGAATTGTGCGACCGTCCGTGGGACCTTTTTAGCGTCGTGCGCTTTGCTAGTTGGGGGAGAGGTCGATGGCACGTTGAACGACTGATCGGCGTAGGCGCCGCCGATGCCGAGCACCGCAAGGATCCCGATGGCGATCCAGATCAGCTTGCGAGGAAGTTTCGGCGGTCCCTGCCTGAATTGGGCTGCCCTCTCGTCCTCGCTCAACAAGGGCCCAGAATCCTCAGCGTGATCCGAAACGGCGCTCACTGGTGTACCGATCCGCCGAGTCGAAGAACCCACGCCGTCAGCTCGCGCGAGGTCGCCGCGCCAAAAATTTCACCCTCGACGACGCCGGACTTCGAGACGAAAAATGTCACGGGCAGCGCTGCGATGAGGTACCGACCGACGATCGTGCCGTCAGAGTCGACCCCGATCGCGTAAGCGATGTGGGCGCGACCGAGTAGTCGCTTCGCCAGGCCCGGGTTCGAGTCGAGCGAGTCGATGCCGATGAATCGAACCCCGGTCGACTCATTCGACACGTTGCCGAACGCATCGAGTTCGGCAACGCAGTCCTGGCACCAGGACGCGAAGAAGTTCACGATGACTGGGGTGTTGGCGCGGCCGTGGAATACGACGGTGCGGGCCTCGTCGAGTTCGTGCAAGGTGAACGAGGGTGCATGCCGACCGGCGCCAAGGCGCGACGGTGGCGGCACCGTGGCGAACGTGCGCGGAGTCGCGGTTGCAGCCGAAACGACCGCGTAGGTCACGAAACCGAAGAGGGCCAAAGCGGCGACGATCGCCGCTGGCTTCACTAAGCGGTTGAGACCGGTTTCTTGCATGTCGCAGGTGTCGCTCAGGGGTGGCGAATTACCGCGTCGAGTCCCATTGCGACGAAGACGATTGTCAGGTAGGCGATCGACGCCGAAAACATGCGCATCGCGTTCTTTGTGTTGCGGTCACGTCGCAAAACCACCGCCCTTTGCAGGAACAACAGCCCAGCGGCACTCGCTGCAACGGTGTACAGGACGCCGAGGTGGGCAACGGGGATCAGCGCGAAGCCGATCGCGAGAACGACGAGGGTGTAGGCGAGGATTTGCCTCGTGACCTTGTTCAAGTCGGCGACGACGGGCAGCATCGGCACGGAGACTGCTGCGTAATCATCGCGGTACTTGATCGCGAGCGCCCAGAAGTGCGGCGGCGTCCACGTGAACACGAGCGCGAAGCACAAGAAGGCGGCCCAGGATACGTGCCCCGTGACCGCTGCCCACGCGATCACCGGCGGCATCGCCCCTGCCGCGCCGCCGATGACGATGTTCGTGGGGTAGCGCCGCTTCAACCAAATCGTGTAGACGCCGAGGTAGAACGCGGCGGCGCCGAGCGCGAGCAGGCCAGACAAGACGTTCACCGTCGTCGCGAAGATGGTGAAGGCGACGACTTCCAACACGAGCGCGAACAGCACGGCGGAGCGCACGCGGATCTCGCCAGTGGCGAGGGGTCGGTTCTTTGTCCGGCCCATCACGGCGTCGATGTCACGGTCGTAGACCATGTTGGCGACGTTCGCTCCGGCGGCGGCGAGCGTGCCGCCGACGAGCGTTGCGACGACGACGCCGGCCGAAGGCACGGTCTTGGCGGCGACGAACATCACCGGCACCGTCGTCACGAGCAAAAGCTCGATGATCCGGATTTTCGTCAGCGCGACGTAGGCGCTGAGGCGCCGCGTCACGTGACTGCCGAACGAGCCGACGGGGGGCCCGATGCCGACGTTGGCATCCATTGCCGAAGAGCCTAGTTGGCTGAAAATTGCCATTTCCGTGGAAGAATCGCAGGTGAGAGGCGCTTGAGAGGTCGCTGTGTTCTCATGAATTCCCTGGCCGGGTTGGCGATCGGTGCGCCGATCGCGGCCCAAGCGGATCGTTGTCCGGAATGACTCATCGGGCGGTGACGCTGGGGACAAGATGGGCACGTGGCACAGCGCAAGCCCCGCGTCGTCGCCCTGGCGTGGATTCGCCGCCCGGGGACGAACGAGATCCTCGTCTCCAACAGTCGCGACGAGGTGATCGGTGTGCGCTTCCAGCGGCTTTTCGGTGGCGGCGTCGAGTTCGGCGAGCGCGGCGAGGAGGCGCTTCGCCGCGAGCTACAAGAGGAGCTCGGAGTCGAGCTCGGCACGGCGCGACTTGCCGGTGTGGTCGAGAACCTCTTCGTTTTCGAGGGGTTACCGGGTCACGAGGTGATGCTCGTCTACGAGACCGAGTTCGCGGACGATTCGTTGTACGAACGCGAAGTCTTCGAAGGCATCGAGGAAGAGCCGAAGTTGGGCGTGTGGCGTGATCTCTATCATCCCGATCCCGATGTTCCGCTCTACCCGCCGGGCGTCCTCGACGAGTTGGAGCTCGCGCGGAACTAGGTCAATGTGCAGCTTCGACAAGTGCGCAATTTGCGCAGCGTCCGAGCATCGCGAAGTGGTGTACGTCGATTTGAAAGCCGTAGCTCTCGCGAATCGACACGACGAAAGGCCCGAAGCGCGCGTCGTCGATCTCGGTCACCGCGCCACACTGCTGGCAGACGAGATGTCCGTGGGTCGACGGAGCGACGTGGTACGTCGCCGGCCCGTGGCCGAAGTGGACATGCTCGACGACGCCGAGTCGCTCCAACTCCTCCAAATTGCGGTAGATCGTCGAGATATGAACATCGGGTGCTTCTGCTTGGACGGAGGCGGCGATCTCTTCGGCAGTGTGGTGTTTCGGCTCTGAGAACAACAGGGTGAGAATCAAACGACGTGCGACGGTGGCGCGTCCGCCAAGTGCTCGTACCCTGTCGATGACCTCATCGACGGTCGCATCGATCACGGGAGGCTCAAGCCGCGCGTTGCGCTCGCGATCTGGAGTTGCGCTCACGCCTGGCGGGCGATCGGCGGCACGGTCGTGCCGTCGTGTTCGGTGGTCGCCCGCAGCGCGTGCGGACCGGGAACAGTGCCCGGCGTGTGGGGCATCCACGCCTCAGGGATCGCGGTGATGTCGGTCACGAGCGTCGGCAGTTCGTGGTTCGCGACGTCGGCGACCGAGACCGACTCGAGGATCGATCGGATGTGTTCGCGAACGGCAATCCAGACATCGACCAATGGCTCCGCCGAACCGATGAAGTCGAGCTGGTCAGGCCGCGAGTCTCCGACTTGAGCGAGGGGACCCTCGACGGCGCGGATGATGTCGGCGAGGCTGATCTCCTCCGGCAGGCGGCCCAATCGGAAGCCCCCTTCGTTCCCGCGCTGGCTCGCGACGATCCCAGCGTGCTTTAGCTCGAACAAGATGTTGAGCAGGAATTTCGGGGGGATCCGCTGCGCAGCCGCGATTGTCTCCGCCTTCACCGGCCACTCGTCTTCCAATGTGGCGAGTTCGACGACGGCGCGCACCGCGTAGTCGGCTTTTGCAGAGATCCGCACCTCACCATCTTGACGCTCGGCACTGCCCCTCACACGCGCCGCAACCGGATGATTGCAGGCACTTGCCACTTCTCGGCAGAAAAGCCTCAGCCGGGCCCTGTCGGGGGCGCCTTCGACTTCGTGCCCCGCACGACAGCGGCCTCATTGACGACGCGGTTGCCTTCGACGCCTGTCAGTCCGGCATCTTCAAACAGCGCGATCCAGCGATCGAGGGTGATCGGTCGTTCCTGGAGACGGAAGAGATAGCGAGTGGCATTTTTCCCAATCCGCCACCAACCCGCCGGACCCTTCTTCGCGAAGAGCGCGAGTTTTGATGTGATGATCCGGCGGTCTTCGGCGCCGCCGCCGATGCCGAACATCATGTCGCCGACGACCAACCGACCCCCGGGGCTCAGCCATCTCGCCGCGTGGTCGACGACAACTTTCTTGTCCGGGTCGCGCAAGTGGTGAAGCGCGTAGTTCGACACGACGACGTCGACGGACTCTTCTTCGAGCGCGAGGTGTTCGATCGGGATCGCGAGCCCTTTCACGTTCATCAGGTGTGCTTTATCAGCATTCTCCTCGAGCAACGCGATCATTTCGTCACTGACGTCGATGCCGAGGACGGATGCAACATTTGGCGCGAGGCGGATCGCGAGCTGTCCCGACCCACAGCCGAGGTCGACGACGCGATCGGAGGGTTTCGCTCCCGCGTCGGCGATGACACGGTCGACGACGCGAACGAGTCCAGGATTGTGTTGAGCGTGGTGATCCCACGCCGCCGCTCGCTTTCCCCAAAAGCGCCGCTGCCGCCCGATGTTCGCTTCGGTGCCGCTGCTCACCGAGCGCGCGGGAGGTTCTTCGGCGTCGCGCAGCGTGCCTTCGCCGTTCGTCAAGTCGTCGAGGGAATGAAGGTATAGATGTATCCGGCCCTCGGTGTCGAGATGACGCCCACCTGCTTGCCTGAGACTTCGACGGCGATCGAGGTCGTCTGCGCTCCGAGTTCGAGCGAAGACGATCCGTGGACCGTAATGGACTTCGGGCTCTGACTCGCATCGATCGTCGAGGCGAACACGTAGTTTTTCGAATTCGGTGGCGACGCCACATCGATGTAGCAGCGGTTCGGGACCGATACGACGAGCGTGTACGTCGACGATGACGGCACCAAATACGTCGCGCCCGTGGGGGTCGAACTCTGTGCCGTGAGGGCACTCGAGTGCGTCGACGAAGGAGGCGACGTCTTCGAGTTCGATGCCGCCCCGTGGTGGTGCCCGTTCGAAGTTGTGGCGGTGTTGCGCAAGAAGGAGACCCAGCTCGGGTGGAAGTGCTCGACCGCCAGACCGACGAGCCCGACGACGAAGACGACGAAGAGCAACCACACGGCGATTTGCAGGCCCATCGGTGCCGGCGCGTGTCGGTCGGGCTCGTCGTAGGCGTGCTCGTGAGGAGTCGGAATCCTGCGCGGCCGCGAGGAAGCGACGGGCTGGATCTCTGCGGTGTCGACGATCGATTCCGGCTGGGTACGTGTTTTGGTCGGACCCGTCGCGCGGGTGGGTTCCCCGGCGGCGCCGACTTCCGTTCCGCTCGTCAACGGGGCTCCACAACTACCCGGACTTTTCCCGGCTTGGCAGAAGTTATCGCGCAGACCACCTCGCGACCACCGATCATTCCACTCGCTGAGAAGGGATCCACGCTGCGCCGACGACTCCTCCGCCGGTGTGGAGCTGCATCGCGACACTGAACCCGCTGACGAAATCGACGCCACTGAGCATTTCGACGAGTTGTTCGGCAAGATCGGGCGCTTGGGAATGGAACACCGTCGCCCGTTCGACTCCGTCGCGGGCACTTTCGTCGAACGCTGTTTGCATCATCGATAGCGCCTCGTCAGATGTGGCGGCGGTGCCAATCGGTTCGACGACGCCGTTGCGCATCCGAAAGACGCTCCGCGCTCCTTCGAGGCCCGCCGCGTCGAGGACTCCTTCGGGCAGTGGACCACTTCGGCGGATCGGCTCCAGCGATGCCAGCGACGCGACGAGCTCGACGCGGCGAGCCGCGTCCTCGATAACCGCCACGACCTCATCGAGATCGGCACCCGCGGCAGCCGCTTCCGCGCCGGCGAGCACGACGAGTGCTTGGCCCGCCGCCGCAGTGCGGGCGTCTACCGAGCGTGCGGGGCGCTTCGACAACGCCGTGGCGAGCCCCGCATTGCGGTACATGGTCGCGAACTCGATCGCCGGTGTGACAAGAACCGCGGCGTCGAAGCCCGGGGTCTCAATGGCGTCCAGGTACTCTGTGACGAACGGATGACTTGCTCCCGCGAGTTCTTCTCTCGCGAGATGCTCAGGGAGTTCCGCCGCGTCCGCGAACGCTTCGACATCGCTGGCGCCTGCGTCGGTGAGGTACACGCTGATCGGAAGCACGCAGATGCCGAGTGTCGCGACGAGCTCTTTTGGAACGCACGCGCTGGAGTCGGTGATCACGCCCACCCGGCCCACGACTGCGACCTTACCGTCCCGCGATCCGCGAAGCTCGAGACGAACCGTTCGTAGGCCCGTGCGAGGATGTCCCGTCGATGTCTACGCATAGCCCGCCGACGCCGCGGCTGTTCTCTATGGCGGAACTCCTCGAGCGCACCGGGGTGCCGGCGGCAACGATCCGTTACTACCTCGGTCTCGGCCTGCTCCCTGAGCCCGTTCGAGTGTCGTCGAACCGCTTCTTGTACGACGAGCGTCACGCGGAACTGTTGCGGCTGATTCGTGTTGTGCGGGAGCGGCGCGGGCTCTCGATCGAGGCGATCAGCAAGGTGCTGCCGGAGCTGTTGCCCGACTTGTACGACAAACCATCCAGCGGCGTGTTCAATCCCGAGATGTGGGGCGAGCTGATCGACGCCGCGTCTCATATTGCGGGCGTCCCGTCGGTTCCGGAGCGACTGATCGACGCCGGCGTCGTTCTGTTCTGCAAACGGGGGTTCGCGGACGTATCGATCGACGACGTCTGCCGGATGGCGGGGATCGCGAAGGGATCGTTCTACCGGCATTTCCCATCAAAAGAGGAGCTTTTCTTCGCGACCGTGGAGGAGTCTGTCCGTCGCGCCGCCCTAGATCTCGTCGCCGAGGCTCCGGATTTGCCGCTTGCAGCGACCGAGTTGGTGGAGCGGGTCGAGAAGGCTGTCGAGCCTTACCTTGTCGTCTTTTTGGACGTCGCGTCGTTGGCCGCGCAGCGTCGCCCCGGGTACGGGACGGTCCTTGACACCGTCGGCGAGGTGTTGTCCGAAGCGGTGGGGAAGCTATCGGCTGGGCGGGAGGTGGTCTCCGAGGGCGCGCTCGGACAGGCACTGCTCGAGGCGGTCCGTCGTGCCGCCGCCGGAAGGCCCGACCTCGCAGAGATAATGGCCGAAGGCCCGGAGTGAGTTGCCGGCCCGTCCTTGACCGCCCGAGCGACCTTTGGGAGGATGGCGGTGAGCAACTTCGGTGACCACCTGGTCATCGCTATTGTGCGTACTGGTCGGGTGCACGGGCGGACCGGGTGCGTGCCGAGCTAGTGAGCCGCCGGAGCGTCGCCGGATCCTGTCGGCGAGATCGAGGAGCGACGTGAGCGAAGTCGACAAATCCACGTACCCGCTGTTGGAATCGATCAACTCCCCCGATGATGTGAAGGCGCTCTCTCTCGAAGAGTGCCGGTTGCTCGCCGATGAGATCCGCGCGTTCATTGTCGACGCCGTGACGGGTGGAGGGACGGGACATCTCGGCTCGAATCTCGGCATCGTCGAGGTGACACTGGCGATGCACCGCGTCTTTTCCTCGCCTCGTGACGTGTTGCTGTTCGACACGGGGCATCAGGCGTATGTCCACAAGCTCGTCACCGGACGGCGCGAGGGTTTCGCGCGTTTGCGAAAAGAGGGCGGACTGTCGGGGTATCCGAACCGTGCCGAGTCCGAACACGACTGGATCGAGAACTCTCACGCTTCGACGGCGCTCAGTTACGCGCACGGACTCGCAACGGCATTCAAGTCGACCGGCGAGGACGCGACGCGTCGAGTCGTCGCGCTGGTCGGCGACGGCGCGCTGACCGGCGGCATGGCGTACGAAGCGCTGAACAATCTCGGTCACGCGAACTCGCGTGTCTGCATCATCTTGAACGACAATGGACGGAGTTACGCCCCGACGATCTCGCGGCTCTCGGAGTCACTCACTCAACTTCGGCTCAACCCGAGTTTCTCGTCGCTGCAGGCAAAGGTGACCAAAGCGCTCGAGGATCTTCCCGGCGTCGGTCATCTCGCCGGACACTCGCTTCGCAGCGTGACTGCGGCCGTGCGCGAGCTCGTCGAGCCGCACGTCTTTTTCGAGGCTCTGGGTGTTCGTTACACCGGGCCAATCGACGGCCACGACATCGGCGCCATCGAGCAGGCGCTGAAGCGTGCCGCCGCCTGGCAAGGTCCGATCGTCCTGCACGTGCTGACCCGCAAGGGCCGCGGCTACGGGCCGGCCGAGGAAGACACGGTGCAGTGTCTGCACGACTACAAGGCGGCGGGCCAGCTCGCGTCACCCGGCACGGCGACCGATCAAGGGGCGATCTCGATCGGTCCGCGCAGCCCCGACAAGAACTACACAGAGGCGTTCGCCCAGGCTTTGCTGGACGTCGCGGCAAAAGACGAACGGGTGATCGCAATGACTGCGGCGATGCCTGGACCGACCGGTCTGCTCACGTTCGAGGCGCGCTATCCGAACCGCTTCCTCGACGTCGGCATCGCCGAGAGCCACGCAATGACTGCGGCGGCAGGGATCGCCCTCGGCGGCTTGAAGCCTGTCGTCGCCATCTACTCGACGTTTCTTTCGCGCTGTTTCGACCAGGAGAACCTGGACGTCGGGCTGCACGGCGCGCCGGTTGTCATCTGCGCCGATCGCGCCGGGATTACCGGCGACGACGGCCCGAGCCACCACGGGATTTTGGACATGGTGCTCGGGTTGGCGATTCCCGACCTCGCGATCTTCGCCCCCTCAGAGCCGGCAGAGATCGCGCCGATGCTCGATGCGGCGCTCAGCCTCAAGACTCCGTCGCTGATCCGTTACCCGAAGACGCCCGGCCCGGGCTCACCGCTCGGGACACGCGGAGGGGAAATGCGTTCGCGCGTCCTTCGGGAGGGTTCGGACGATGTCGTCTTCGTCGGCTTCGGCAAGCTTGCCGCCGCGAGCGTGTCGGCGGCGGACCTGCTCGCGAACGACGGCGTTGACGCGACCGTCATTGATCCGCGTCTCGTGCGCCCAATCTGTCCCGACCTTCTCGAGATCTGCCTTGCGGCGCGCCTCGTCGTCACCGCCGAGGATGGGCTCGTTCACGGTGGCGCGGGTCAGTATCTGCGTGCGGCGATCGAGGAGGCGGCGGACGCGGCTGGCGTCCCCGCACCGAGTGTCGTCTGCCTCGGTGTCCCGACGCGTTACCTCCCGCACGCCGCGCCGGATGCGATCTTGAGCCAGCTTGGGCTCGACGCGGAGGGTGTTGCGAAGAGCGCCAGCCACGCACTTGCCCGGCTCAGTACCGAACTCAGTGTGAAGCGGAACGGATCGACACTGCGTCAGCGCACCTCGACCCGCAGTGGCCGGATGCCTGGCGGCGGGGGGACGGTCACTCGATGAACGCAGTCCGCGTCGACGGCACCGCTGACGCGGCGCCCGTCGACTTTCGCCCTGACGCTGTCTACGCGAAGGCGCGAACCGAAAACTTTCCCGTTGCGGTGCGGTTCCTTCCGCGGCCTCTGCGCGACGACCTAACGACCGTCTACGGCTATGCACGCCTCGTCGACGACATCGGTGATCTGTCACAGCGCGATCGCCTTGCCGAGCTCGATTGGGTCGAGGCAGAGTTCGAGCGCGCGCTGTCGAACAGGGCGTCCGATCCGATAATCAGCCGCGCCGGGGCTCTCGCCCTGCGCTTACAGATCGGGCGCTCGCCGTTCATCGACCTGATCGAGGCGAACCGACGGGACCAGCGCGTAACTCGCTATGAGACGTATTCCGATCTCGAGGAGTACTGCGCGCTCTCCGCGAACCCCGTTGGTCGGCTCGTGCTGGCGATATTCGGATTCGACGACCCCGAGCTCGTGGAACTCTCTAACGACGTCTGTACCGGACTGCAGCTCGTCGAGCACTGGCAAGACGTCGCGGAGGACTTCGGTGCCGGCCGGGTGTACCTGCCGGTGGAGGACCAGGTTGAATTCGGTGTCGACGAAGGCACGATCGCGAAAGGCGACGCGACGGCCGCGTTCCGGCGTCTGATGGCGTTCGAATGCGCCCGCGCCAGGCGTCTTTTGCGATCCGGTGACAAGCTCGCCGCGCAGCTGCACGGTTGGGCACGTGTTGCGATCAGCGGGTTCGTCGGAGGCGGCGTCGCACAGCTCGACGCGATCGAACAACGACGCTTCGACGTGTTTTCGGGATCCGCGAAGGCACCGAAGACTTCAGTCGCGCGTCGCGCATTCGGTGTCTGGCGGGACTCGAGGGGGAGACGACGATGAGCGACCTCGTCGACGCCTACCAGCACTGCGAGGAGGTCACCCGCGCCGAGGCTCGCAACTTCTCCTACGGGATCCGCCTCCTACCGCACGACAAACGCGACGCGATGTCCGCCCTGTACGCGTTTGCGCGACGGGTGGACGACATCGGTGACGGTGTCGGTGCGACCGAGGACAAACTCATCGCCCTCGCAAAGACCCGTCAAGAGATCGAAAAGGTCGCATCAGGGAACCCGCCGGCAGGCGATTCGGTGCTCATCGCGCTTGCCGACGCGATCGAGCGCTACTCGATGCCGACGGCAGCGTTGGGCGAGCTCGTCACCGGATGCGAGATGGACTGCCGACAGAAGCATTACGAGACGTTCGACGATCTCGTCGTCTACTGTCGCTGCGTCGCCGGATCGATCGGGCGGTTGTCGCTTTCGATCTTCGGCTCGAGCGACGAGAAGGTGGCGCCGGGGCTCGCCGACACGCTCGGCATCGCGCTGCAGCTGACGAACATCCTGCGCGACATCGTCGAGGACCGCGAGCAGATGGGTCGCATCTACCTGCCCGGGGAAGACTTGGCGCGTTTCGGATGCGTCCCCGATGCAACCGGACCACTCGACGCGCTCGTTGACCTCGTGCATTTCGAAGCAGACCGGGCGCGCGCCCACTACCGCGAGGGGCTGCGTCTCCTTGTGCTGTTGGACCGGCGCTCGAGGGCGTGCGTCTCGGCGATGGCGGGGATCTACGCGCGGCTGCTGGAGCGGATCGAGAAGAACCCGATTGCCGTCTTGGACCACAGGGTCTCCCTCCCCACCTGGGAAAAGGCCTGGGTGGCGGCGGTAAGCCTCGCTGGGTTGTCGGCCGCATGAGCGCTTCTTCACGCCACGTCGTCATCGTCGGTGGTGGCCTCGCTGGGCTCGCCGCGGCGATCTCCTGCGCCGAAGAAGGGGCCCGCGTCAGCCTTTTTGAGGCGCGCCCGCGCCTTGGCGGGGCGACGTGGTCCTTCGAGCGCAACGGGCTCCGCTTCGACAACGGCCAGCACGTCTTTTTGCGCTGCTGCACCGCCTACCGTGCGTTGCTCGATCGGCTCGGCACTGCCGACTCCGCGTCGCTGCAGGACCGGCTTTCGGTTCCGGTGTTGCGGCGGGACGAGTCGACAGGTCGCGTCGATGTCGCGGAGATCCGTCGAAACTCGCTGCCGGCCCCCGCCCACCTCATCGCATCGCTCCTTCGCTATCGGCATCTTCCGGTCCGTGACCGTCTGCGCGCGATCCCGGCGGCGCTCGCCATCAAGCGCGTCGAACTCGATGACGCGACGCTCGATGACCAGACGTTCGCATCGTTCCTCTCAGCGCACGGCCAATCCCAAGACTCTGTTTCGCGCTTTTGGGATCTGATCACGTTGCCCACCGTGAACGTTCACGCCAATGAGGCATCGTTCGCCTTGGCTGCGAAGGTGTTCAAAACGGGCCTTCTCGATGAGACCGACGCCGCAGATATCGGATGGGCACACGTGCCGCTCGAAGACGTTCACGTCCGTCCCGCAGCCGCGCTCGTCGAAAAGCTCGGCGGCACAATCCATCAACGCACGAAGGCGAAGTCGATCGAGACGGTCGGCGACGGCGCCACTCGGCGCGTGACCGCCGTCGTCACCGAGTCCGGACGTATCGACACCGACGCGGTGATCGTCGCGGTGCCCCACCGCCAGGCAGCAGAGCTCGTGCCGAGGACGGCGCGTTTCGACCCGGCGGCGCTTTCTGGACTCGGGTCGTCACCGATCATCAACGTCCACGTCGTCTACGACCGCAAAGTCACCGATCTCAACTTTGCGGCCGCGGTGGATTCGCCGGTGCAGTTCGTCTTCGACAAGACGGTCGCGGCCGGACTCGACCCGAGCAGGGGCCAGGTGCTTGCGGTTTCGGTCTCTGGGGCCGATGACGAGCACGGAGAACGGCCCGAGGTGCTGACCGAGCGCTTCTGCCACGCCCTCGAAGAGCTGTTTCCCAAGGCGCGCGAAGCAAAGGTGGTCGACGCCGTCGTGAGCCGGGAGCATGAAGCAACGTTCCGCGGTGCGCCGGGAACGCGGCGCCTACGCGCGCCGACCGAGATCGGCATCGACGGATGCTTCCTCGCCGGCGCCTGGACGGACACCGGCTGGCCGGCGACCATGGAAGGCGCCGTGCGCAGCGGCAAAGCCGCGGCCAGCTCCGCGCTCTCCCACCTCTCTTTGGCGCCAATCGGAGCGACGACGCGTACCCAGGAGGTGTTCGCGTGACGACGCCGAGGAGCGCGCAGGAGATCCTCGAGGGTTCGCGGGAAATCGTCGCGCCGGCGCTCCACCGTGCTGTGGCGTCGCTGTCGGCCGAGGTCCGTCCCGTCGCCGAGTACCACTTCGGGTGGCGTGACGCTGAGGGCAGGCTCGTCGAGCACGACGGCGGTAAGGGGGTACGGCCGGCGCTTGCTGTGATGTCTGCCGAGGCGGTCGGCGCGTCGCCGGAGTTCGGGATCCCGGGTGCCGTGGCGGTCGAGCTCGTCCACAATTTCTCGCTAATCCATGACGACGTCGTCGATCACGACGCGGAACGCCGCCACCGCCCCTCGGTGTGGGCTCTGTTCGGCATCGGCAAGGCGGTGATCGTCGGTGACGCATTGTTGGCGCTCGCCGAGCAGTGCCTCCTCGAGTCGGCGCGAATTCTCGGTGTCGCCGCCGACGCCAAGGAAGCGGCGGTCGCCCGCGTGGCACGCCGGATCGCCGACGCGACCTCGAAGATGATCGCCGGGCAAGCCCTCGACATGGCGTTCGAGCACACCGATGCCGTCGGCTTCGACGCCTGTCGCGACATGGAGGCCGGCAAGACCGGCGCCCTGTTGAGCTGTGCCTCGGCGATCGGCGCCGAGTTCGCCGGGGCCGATGCCGAACTCGTAACGGCACTGGCGCGCTTCGGCCTCGAGCTCGGCCTCGCCTTTCAGGCGATCGACGACATCCTCGGGATCTGGGGGGATCCGGCGCGCACCGGCAAGCCAGCGGGAAGCGACTTGCGCGCCGGGAAGATGAGCCTGCCGATCGTGGCGGCGCTCGAGCGCGGCGGCCCGGAATCCGACGAATTGCGAGCGCTGTTGCGACGCGACGACCTCGACGACGATGCGACCGCCCGCGCGGCGCAGTTGGTCGAGAAGTCGGGCGGCCGCCAGCTCGCGGTCGACGAGGCCGGCCACCGCCTTGACGCCGCCCTCGATGCCATTTCGCTCGACGCGATCACCGAGCAGGCGCGCGACGAGCTTTCCGAGCTGGCGCGCTTCGTGATCGAGCGGGAGTTCTGAGATGGCGCGTCGACCCGCTCCTTCATTGCTCGACGTGGCGAGCGTCACGCGTGATCGCGCCCGCGCCCGTTTGCTCGACCTCCAACACGAAGGCGGCTGGTGGAAGGGCGAGCTCGAGACGAACGTCACGATGGACGCGGAGGACCTGTTGATGCGGGAGTTCCTCGGCCTCCGGACAGAGGACGACACGCGTACCGCGGCGAACTGGATCCGGTCCCAACAGCGCGACGACGGGACGTGGGCGAACTTCTACGGCGGGCCGGGCGATCTTTCAACGACGATCGAGGCGTACGTCGCCCTCCGGCTCGCCGGAGAGGACCCGGCGGCTCCGCACATGGAAAAAGCCGCCGCGTTTGTTCGCGACGCAGGGGGCATCGAGGAGTCCCGCGTCTTCACGCGCATCTGGTTGGCGCTCTTCGATCTGTGGTCCTGGGACGACCTCCCGGCGATGCCTCCAGAGTTCGTCGCGTTGCCGGCGTGGTTCCCAGGCAACATCTACGACTTCGGGTGCTGGGCGCGCCAGACAGCCGTGGCTGTCACCGTCGTCGGCGCCTACCGCCCGCACCACCCGATCGCGTTCGGCGTCGACGAACTCCTTTCGGGGCATGCTGCCCGACGCGCGACGCCTGGATTCGGGACCTGGGCGGAGCGATTCGCCTTATTGGACCGGGCGCTTCACCGCTACGAGCAAGTTCTCTTGCGTGCGCCGTTGCTGCGCCGAACGGTACGCGAGTGGGCGCTCCGACGCGCGGAGACCTGGATCGTTCGCCGCCAGGAGGCCGACGGCAGCTGGGGCGGGATCCAACCGCCATGGGTGTACTCGATTCTCGCTTTGTATCTGCGCGGCTACCCCGTCAATCACCCGGTGATAACGGCCGCCTTTGAGGGCCTTGAACGGTTCTTGATCCGCGAGGGTGACGTCCGCCGACTCGAGGCGTGTCAGTCGCCGGTCTGGGACACCGCGCTGGCGGTAATCGCGCTCGCAGACGCGGGAGTAGAAAGTGACGACTGGACGCTGCGACGCGCGGCGAGGTGGCTCCTCGACGAGGAAGTGACGATGCGTGGCGACTGGGCGGTGCGCCGGCCGAGCGTCCCGACCGGAGGATGGGCGTTCGAGTTCGCGAACGACAACTACCCCGACATCGACGACACCGCAGAAGTCGTGCTCGCGTTGCGGCGTGTCGACGTCGGTGATGACGAATCTGTCGACGATGCCGTCGAACGGGGCATCGCCTGGGTCGAAGGCATGGCGTCGAAGGACGGCGCCTGGGGCGCCTTTGACGCCGACAACATCCGCGAGATCCTCTACCAGCTCCCGTTTTGCGATTTCGGCGCGGTCATCGATCCACCGAGCGCCGATGTCACGGCGCACATCGTCGAGATGCTGGCGCACGAGAAGACGGCGACGCCTTCGATCTTGCGCGGCGGCGTCGACTGGCTGTTGCGGCAGCAAGAAGACGATGGTGCCTGGTTCGGCCGCTGGGGCGTGAACTACGTCTACGGCACGGGTGCCGCTGTCCCCGCGCTCGTCGCGGCGGGGATTGCGGTGGACGACCCCGCGATCCTGCGCGCCGTCGAGTTCGTGGAACAGCATCAGAACGACGACGGCGGTTGGGGCGAGGACATCCGCTCGTACGACAACCCCTCGCTGCGCGGCATCGGCGAGTCGACCGCGTCCCAGACGGCCTGGGCATTGCTGGCGCTCGTCGCCGCCGGGCGTCACGACAGCGAGTCGGCGCGCCTCGGCGTCGAGTTCTTGGTCACGACCCAGCGTGACGACGGCAACTGGGACGAGCCGTGGTACACGGGGACGGGATTCCCAGGCGACTTCTATCTCAACTATCACCTCTATCGCCTCGTCTTCCCGCTGTCTGCGCTCGGCCGGTGGTGTGCGGCGGTGGCGAAGGACATGCCGGCGGACGAAACCGTCGCTTCCGATGGAGCCGTCGCCGAGGAAGTCGCCTAATGAGCGCGACGACGACCTTCCTCGCCGCTCTGCGGATCGAAGCGTTCGCGCTGCGTCTCGGCGCTCCGAGCGCGCGGGTCATCTCCTTCGGCATGGGGGAGCGCAAAGCCGAAGCCGCGGCGTCACGCCTTTTGCAGTTGCCGGTCGGTCCGGTCGTCCTGTTCGGATTTTCCGGCGCGCTCGACAAATCGCTGCACCCAGGAGACCTCGTTGTCGCGACGGAGCTCGGTTTTGTTGCGCTCGACGAGACCGTGGCGTTGCCAAACGCCAAGGAGATCGCAAAACAGCTCGAAAGCCGGGGCCTCCGCGTCGTGACCGCTCCCGTCGTCACCTCCCGTAGGCTCGTCGTCGGCGACGAGGCGAGAGCCAAGGCCGCTGCCGACGGTGCCGTCGCGGTGGACATGGAGTCGTGGTCCTTCGCGTCGTTGGCTCGTGATCGGCGCTTCGCCGTCATCCGGGCGATTGTCGACGCGCCAGGTCGTGAAGTGCGATCAGCATCGACACCGCTCGCGGCGATCCGCGCGGCAGTAGCGCTCGGACGAGCAGCGCGCGTGATGCAGCAATCGACAGCGCTATTCGAAGTCCCAATGAGCAACGAACAGTCCGGAGAGATCTGATGGCGATTCCGATCCGACAGAACCTTCGTATGGCGTCGTACCTCACACGCCAAAGACTTTCCGGGCGGGAGAAGTACCCACTGATCGTCGAGCTCGAGCCTCTTTTTGTCTGCAACTTGGCGTGCCCGGGATGCGGCAAGATCCAGTACCCGACCGAGATCCTGCGCAAGCGCCTCACCCCTGAGGACGCCTTTGCCGCGATCGAGGAATCCGGCGCGCCGATGGTCTCGATCGCAGGCGGCGAGCCGCTCTTGCACCCCCAGATCGAAGAGATCGTCAATGGCCTGATCGCGCGCAAACGCTTCGTCTACTTGTGCACGAACGCCGTTTTGATGAAGCGGAAAATCGACCGCTTCAAGCCGTCTTCGCGCTTCGCGTGGGTGATCCACCTCGACGGGCTGAAGGCACGCCACGACGCGGCGGTCGACAAGGAAGGCGTGTTCGAGACGGCGGTCGATGCGATCAAGCTCGCGAAGCAGAAGGGCTTCCGGGTGACCACGAACTCGACCTTCTTCACCCACGACTCGCCGAAGACGATTCGCGAGGTGCTCAACTTCTTGAACGACGAGTTGAAAGTCGACTCGATGATGATCTCGCCTGCGTACGCATACGAGAAGGCTCCGGACCAGGAACACTTCCTTCCGGTCGACCAGGCGCGGCAGGTGTTCCAAGAGGCGTTCTCCGACGGTCACCGCAGGAAGTGGCGGCTCAACCACACGCCACTATTCCTCGACTTCTTGGAAGGCAAGGTCGATTACCAGTGCACGCCTTGGGGTGTGCCGAGCTACTCGATCTTCGGCTGGCAGCGCCCGTGCTATCTAATGGCCGACGGCTACACCGCGACGTACAAGGAGCTCATCGAGACGACCGACTGGGACAAGTACGGCCGCGGCCGCGACCCGCGCTGTGACAACTGCATGGCGCACTGCGGCTACGAGCCATCCGCGGTTGCCGCTACGACGTCTTCGTGGCGCCAGTCGGTCCGTGCCGCGGTGGGCACGCACTAATTCCCTTCGCTTTGCACAAATGAGTCCCGCGTAGGCTTAGTCGCACGGGGCTGTAGCTCAGTTGGCTAGAGCGACTGGTTTGCAACCAGTAGGTCGTGGGTTCGAGTCCCATCAGCTCCACCTCAAAAACCCGGGAGAGAGGAGCACGCGCGCCGAAGCGAGACCAAACGGCCTCACCCGGAGGGAGAGGGGGACGACGGGGCAAGCGCGAGGGGATTGGCGACCTGCAACCGGGGCGGAGCGTGGCGGATCAATAGTGGATCCCACCCGAGCTCAGGTCAACTCTCGAACAGCTGCTTAAGTTTCGTAAGTGTCTGTTCAATTCCCAATTGGCTTCGAAGCTCTAGCTCACGCAGTTGCTCTTCGCTCCTTGCCTTCAATGCGTCGCTGGCCGATTCAAGGATTTGCCACGACTCCTCAACCTTGGTTCCACCTTGGACGGTCGTAAAGGTGTATCTCCATCGAACATTCTCTGCGAGCTCATCAGACGGTGGAACCGAGGCCAGTCCCAGGTTGACCCATGCGAACTCACGCGGTCGATCGGACGCCGTGACTCGCATCCGGGCTTGCCAGGATCGTTCAGCGGTCGTGTTCGACCCGATGAACGTGGCTCCGACGCCACGCTCATCGCTTTCCCATTCGCCGCCAGTGCAAACCGGGCTGACCTGGCCGACGCTCGGCATGTCGGCGATGAAATCGTAAAGCGCCTCGGCAGGGGCTTCGATAACGACGCTTGCTGACGCACAAAATTGTGAAACGTCCATGACCGTAATTATGGCCGTTTACCGGAGTTTGGAGCCCTCCGCTGGCGGGCGAGACCGGAACAAGGTCGGGACCTAACCGGCGTTTAGTGACGCGTACAAGAAGGGGGCGGACAACTTCATCAACGCCTCGCTGCTTACTCTTGCCGGTGCCGCATTGACCCTTGGCCCAAGCGAGGTGGCACCCGAGTCGATCCGACAAGCGATCGCTCGGTCCTCGCCAACCCTTCCTATGTTTCCGCCGCGCGTGGAGACAGCCGCTTTGCCCAGCCCCGCAGACGTGGCTCAGATGTTGCAGCGACGCTTTGGCGGGCAAACCGACGGGCTGAATACGATCCAAACGCCGCCAGCACCGAACGGGGTGATTGTCGAAGCGATTTGGCGGACTGCACTGCAAACAAAGTCGCCCGTAACCCGCGTCCGGATGCCCAAGCAGAAGTACCGTCGCGGGACGCGCGCCAATCCGGCGATCTGCAGCACCGACGTTGCCGGGATCGGTCCGGGTTGTTGGGGCAGCGCGCCGGTGAGCGATATAGCTCGGTTCAAAGAGAGTTGAGCGCCGACATGCCCTCAGGACGAAGCGCCTTTGGATCACGACCCGAGCGTCGTGATTACCGATCGGATTATCGTCGCACGACAACTCGCATGTCACCGACGCGGCGGCGAGGGGCATTGCTTCGGAATGTGGCGTGGAAGCGAGCCGGGAGCCGGCACAGCGTCAAGGGGTGGTGGTGGTGGTTGGAGCCCGCCACCATATCCATCGAACCTATGGCAGAACCGTTTCGTCAACTCTGTCGAACCCTGTGACATTGGGACGGAGGTGACACAAGCCCAGCTGAGGGCTTGCGACGTTCGTTCGCGGGCTACCACTACCGCGATGGCGCGGGCTGACACCCTTGCCACGGTCCGGCCGATGTTGGACAACTGAAGCGATGGGCTGCGCACTGGGCGGAACCGACCCCACGATCGACCCCTTGCCCGTCGACTTACCGACCAACGCGCCGAGCCTCCCAGGCCGGCACGCGCGACCGAGGGACGCTGAGGTGCGCGGCGCGGCGCTGCTCTCCTGGTGGCGGTTCCGCACCACGTTCGCTCACCGTTGGCGCGGGTACCTCGTGGTCATCCTGGTGGTAGGCATCCTGGGTGGAGTGGCCATGGGGGCGGTGGCTGGCGCTCGGCGCACCCAGGGTGCCTTTCCCGTCTACCTGGCCAGCACCAACCCCTCGGACGTGCAGGCCTTCGACGAGTACATCTCGATCACAGGTACGGGGTACGCGCCGCGAGTCGACCGCGCCATCGCTCGGCTGCCGTACGTCGAGCGAGCCACCTACGTGATCGGGTTTGATCCCACCCTCACCCAGAGGACCAAAATGCCCAAGGACGCCGTCGCGGGCGAGACCCCGCCCGCCTTCGAGGGCAGCCTCAACGGTGAGTACACGACCGTCGATCGTGCGACCGTCGTCCAGGGTCGGATGTTCGACCCGAACGCCCAAAACCAATTCGTGATGTCGGCGAGTGGCGCCGCCGAGTACGGACTTCACGTCGGGTCGACCTTCGCCATAGGCGTCTACTCCGACGCCCAGGTGAGCTCGGCCGTAGCCACCGGGGTATTACCCGACCGACCCCACGTGTCGATCAGCTTGAAGCTGGTCGGCATCGTCGAGTCGAGCTCCCAGGTCGTGGAGGACGACGACGCTGCCCTCGGGTCGCAGTTCGCCGTCCTCACCCCAGCCCTGACACGGCGGCTGGCGCCGTGCTGTGCCGGCTACTCCTACGTCGCCTTGAAGCTAGACGGTGGCACCCGGCACGCGGACAGCGTCTTTCGGGCGATCGAGCGGCTCGTGCCGGCGATCGGCTCCATCGGCGGAGGCCCGACCTACGCCTCCACCGTGGCCCTGGTGGAGCGGTCCATCCGGCCTGAATCGATCGCCTTCGGGGCATTCGGTCTCATCGCCGCCCTGGCCGCCCTCTTGATCGGCGGTCAGGTCGTCGGCCGCCTGGTGCGCGCCAACGCGGACGACGGTGAGGTGCTCCGAGCGCTCGGGGCTGGGCCCGTCATGACGACGGCCGATGGGCTAGTCGGCGTCCTCGGCGCGGTCGTGCTCGGGGCCGGCCTGGCGGTCGTCGTGGCCATTGGCCTTTCCCCTTTGGCCCCCTTCGGCGCCGTGCGACCCCTCTACCCGGACCTCGGTGTCGCCTTCGACCGGACTGTCCTCGGCGTCGGGTTCGCAGTCCTGGTTGTGGTGCTGGGCGTGGCATCGGTCCTTCTGGCGTACCGGGCCGCCCCGCACCGTGGCGATCTGGCGAGACGTGGACGCGCCGAGCGAGCTCCGACCCTGTCGCGCGTCGCAGCAGCGTCCGGCTTGGGACCCTCGGCCACAACCGGCATCCGCTCGGCGCTCGGCTCAGGTGCCGGACGCGACGTGGCGCCGGCGCGCTCGGCCATCCTCGGCTCGGTTCTTGCCGTCGTCGTCGTCGTGACCTCGATCATCTTCGGGGCCAGCCTCACCGCCCTGGTCTCCCATCCCCCGCTCTACGGGTGGAACTGGAATTACGTGCTGTTGTCCGGCTTCTCCGGGGCCGAGGACCTGCCCGCCGCGCAGACCGCCAACTTGCTCGACCACGACCCCGACGTGGAGCACTGGGCCGGTGTGTACTTCGAGGACGCGGAGATCGACGGGAAGCAGGTGGCCGTCCTCGCGGTCCGCCCGAACGCAGCCGTCGTCCCGACGCCGCTCACTGGGCACCCACTGCAGTCGGCGGACCAGGTGGTCCTCGGACCTGCGACCTTGGCCGCGCTCCACAAGCAGCTCGGCGACACCGTCGTCGCCGACACCGGAGGGCGTCGGCGAGTACACCTGCGCATCGTAGGGACGGCGACGTTGCCCACCATCGGAGGCTCGGGCAGTCCGGATCTCCAGATGGGCAGCGGCGCCGTCATGGCTTCGACCCTGTTCCCGGCCGGGTACCTCAATACGCAGGGGAGCCCGGTGCCAGGTCCGGACGCGTTCCTGATCACCATCCGGCCGGGAGTGAGCTCGTCGACGGCGCGGCGTTCTCTCCAACGCGTCGACCAGGTCCTGAACGGATCCCCGGACGGTCCGGTCGGGGGCGTGGTGTCCGTGCTGCGCCCGGCCGAGATCGCCAACTACGGCGCGGTCGGGTCGACCCCGACCGTGCTCGCCTCCGTCCTGGCCGGAGGAGCGCTCGGGGCCCTCGGGTTCACCCTCGTCTCGTCGGTCCGGCGCCGTCGTCGGGAGCTCGCCCTATTGAAGGCGCTCGGCCTCACAGGCCGCCAGCTGTGGGCCTCAGTGGCGTGGCAGTCCTCGGTGTCGGTCGCCGTCGGGGTCGCGATCGGCATGCCGATCGGCATCGCCCTTGGGCGATGGCTCTGGACATTGTTCGCCGACGGAATCTCAGCCGTGCCCGATCCCACGGTGCCCGCGCTGTCCATGGTCCTTATCGCGCTCGGCGCGTTGTGCTTCGCGAATGTCGTGGCCGCCGTTCCCGGACGCATCGCGGCCCGCACGCCCACGGCCCTCGTCCTGCACTCGGAATGACCAGGCGATCAATCCAGCAGTGCTGACGGTTCCTGGATCCTCTCTAGAGGGCCTCGCCGCGGTCGTGGCCGACGAGAGCCACGTTCGTTCACGAACGTAACCGCGAAGCCGATGATGACGCAGGCTGTCAAGACGAGGGTGGATGACAATCAGTAGTTCGAGCCCAGCGTGGTCCGCGCCGGTCTTGGTCACACCCGGGCCCTCCTCGATCCTCGGCCTGGTGACAACGCCGTCGTGGCCGACAATGACGCCCCGGCGAACCTCACCGAGTTGCTGATCTGAGCTTTTCCGAGAAGCACGTAAGTGGAGATCTGTCGCGTGAGGCGTAGCCCAGAACGCGTGGCGCGAATAACGGCAGAGCACGTCACCGAAGTGCCGTGGGCAGGGGAAATTATTTGCAGAACTTCGATCGACGTCTCTCGAAACAGAGTCGCGCCGATCCGGGTCGACGTTCGCTCTTCGCGCGCAGTTTCACGACAAGTGCCGAGACGTCGTTTGGCGTGAGCGCCGCGAATTGATCAAATATTCGTCTGTGTTTCCTCAACTTGCTGAGTAATACAACCGCCGAGAGACGGCATTCGCGTGATCGACACAGGCATTGACATAGGTCCAAGCTGCTCCAAGGTCGCTCTCGCGAATGGAGATACGAACCTTGTCTTTTTGGATTTGTGGCGACTCCATCTCACGGTTCCGAGCGTGGCGTGATGACTCGAACAGTGTTGTCCACTCGGAATCGGGTTCTGCTGTCAAAGACAGCTCGAGATCGATGAGACCGCCCCGAAGAATCCCTTTTCTCTCGGTTCCAATTTTGATCGGGACGTAATTCGGTCGACCCCTGCCGGCTGGGTGGCTTGAAGAAGTCACAAGCGAGTTGTGGTCCATGGCGACTGCCCTCTCTACGCCGACTATTGGTCGGGGTATTGCGGGATATGAGCGCGGTCAAATTGAAATCGAAAGTGCGAAAAACGGCCAGCGCTCACCTGGCTCTCGGAAGTTCAGCTAGCCAACGCGCTCGACAGTTCTTCGAGTGAGAGTTCGCGTGTGCTCATACCACAGCATTCGCAGGGAGCAGCATGACGCCGCGATCGCAAGACTCGGCTTCCGGCGTGGTCGAGGAAGACCACAAATACATCCGATGAATCGTCGATGAGCAGACGGTCGTATGGGCGCCACTCGGTCACAACTGGTGGGCCGAACCGTTCACTACGAAGCCGCCTCTGAAAACGGCGGTTGCTCTTGTCGAAGATCCACGTGCTGTGGCACGACTCGATCAGGAGCGTTCGATCGGTCGCGCGTTTGTTAGGCAGGTCGAACCGCGGTCGCTTGAAGTCCCTTGGGTCCTTGGGTCGTCTCGAATTGGACGTGCTCGCCCTCTTCGAGGTTTTTGTAACCGTTGCCTTCGATCGCGGAGTGGTGCACGAATACGTCTTGGCCGCCGTCGGCTTGGGTAATGAATCCGAAGCCCTTCTCGGCGCTGAACCACTTCACCGTGCCTGTTGCCACTGGTTGTCCTTTCGTGCGCAAATCTCGCCGAAAGACCTAGTGGACGACGGCATTGAACGGCGTGCGCGTTGACGCCGACCTGTAACAGCAGGCTACCACCGTTCGCAAAGGCCCCTGACGCGTGGACGACGAGCCCATCACAGCGCTGATGTTGCAACGTGAGATCGAGCGTTGCGACCTGCGCGTAGGAGAGCAGGTTCACGTGCGAGTACCCGCGGAGGCGTTGTGCGTCGTGGGAGCCCAAGACTAAGTCTTGAAAACGGGACCTGATCTGTAGTCGTCCGCCGTCGACGATTGGCGTGGCCGAACGCGCCCCCTAAACACTTTTCGGGAGGTCATACCGTCAATGCACCAGCTCGACGGTCTGAGCACGGCGACCGGCTCGCTTGACGCCAACGACCCGTCGTGGTGTCAGCACGAGGCTGGCGACCCCACTGGCCACCTGGGCTGGTGGTTAGCGATGCGACATAGTGAGATCTGGGGGCGCGCCCGACAGTGCGGGACCAGACCAAGCAGTCCGATGGCGTGACAAGCAGATGAGGCAGATTCTCGGCGTTGTCTGGTACCGGTTCCGGGCCACATCACGACGGCGGTGGCCCGGCTATCTCGCGATAGTGGTCCTTCTCGCGCTCATCGGTGGAGTGGCGTTAGGCGCCGTCGCCGGCGCTCGGCGCACCCAGTCCTTTTACCCAACGTACCTCGCGCATACGAACCCGTCCGACCTTGTCGTTTCGCCCAATGTGCCCGGCTCAACCACTGCAAACGCGGCGTACTCATCGATTCTCGAGAAGAAGTTCGCTCACCTGCCCGATGTGAAACATGTCGTCGATTCCACATACCTGCTCGTCGTTCCGCTTCGGAAAAATGGAACGCCTAATCCCGGAAACGCCCTCGTCTCCGCCGAGGCGGCACCCATAGGAAGCGCCGATGGCGAGTACTTCGAGCAGGACCGCGTCACCGTGCTCGAGGGCCGAATGCCGAATCCCAATAAGACGGATGAGTTCGTCACGGACGCAACTCTCGCTCATCTGGTCGGGTGGCACGTCGGAGAGGTCGTTCCGTTCGGTGCGTATGGCGTTGCGCAATTCGATTCACCAACAGGAGAACCCACGGGCAAAACGCGCCACCCTCTCGAAGAGCGGCTTGTCGGAATCGTTGCCTTCAACAATCACGCCGTCGTCCACGACGATGTCGATCGCTATGTGTCCTACGCGCTTTTCACTCCGGCGCTTACCCGGGCGCTCTACTCAAAGGGAGACTTCTACCCGTACTTCACGTACGGTCTCAAACTTGACCATGGCAGCCGAGATGTCGCGGCGGCAGAGCGGGAGGTCATCCGTCTCCTGCCACGGGGGACGACGTACCAGTTCTATGTGCCATCAGTCGCCGAGGGAGAAGTCGAGACGGCGATTAAGCCCGAATCGGTCGCGCTCGGGGTGTTCGGAGTCATCGCCGCGCTTGCCGCGCTTCTCATCGCCGGTCAGTTGATCGGCCGAGAACTGCGAACGAATCTCGACGATCTCTACGTGCTCCGCGCGCTCGGAGCCGATCCGAAGATGACGCGAGCAGACGGGCTGTTTGGCATTCTCGGAGCAGTACTGGCTGGTTCATTGCTGGCTGTAGTCGTCGCCATTGGCCTTTCACCGCTCGCGCCGATCGGCGCTGTGCGCGAGGTCGATCCGGCGCCGCACGTCTCATTTGACTGGCTGGTGCTCGGACTTGGGCTTGCCGTGTTCATCTTCGGACTCGGCGGGGTCACGCTGGCTCTCGCCTACTGGCGATCGCCCGACCGTGCTGCTCGTCGAGAGCAGCAGTCCGTCAGGACGGGCTCGCGAATCGTCGATGCAACGATGTCGTCGGGGCTACCGGCTCCGGCGAAGATCGGCATCGGTTTCGCGTTGGATCCCGGAAGCGGTCGAACCTCGGTGCCGGTTCGCTCGGCTCTTCTCGGAACGGCGCTCGCTGTGCTCACAGTCGTGGCGACGCTCACCTTTGGGAGCAGTCTTCAGACACTCGTCTCGCACCCCGCGCTTTACGGCTGGAACTGGAGCTACGCGTTGCAATCGGCTAACGGCGGAAACGTTCCCCCGCAGGTTGAGAGGTTGCTCAACCACGACCCGGACGTGGCCGCGTGGAGCGCGTTCAGTTTTGCCAATGCCCAGATCGACCGGCAGACGGTGCCGATCCTTCTCGAAAGCCCCCACGCTGGCGTGACACCGCCGATACTGTCGGGACACGCGATCGAAGCGAACAACCAGATCGTGTTGGGCGCGGCGACTCTCGCACAGCTCCACAAGCACGTTGGTGACACGGTGACCGCGTCCTACGGAACCCCGAAGGATGCTCCCGCTTATGTGCCGCCGACGCGCCTTCTCATCGTCGGGACCGCCACGATGCCTGCGATGGGAAACTCGGGGAGTTTGCACCCGTCGATGGGTACGGGGGCTCTGCTCTCGACAGGTATCGAACCAGCCACGATGGTGAAAGCACTGGCAAGCCCCTATCGGACGCTCAATGGGCCAGGCGCATTCGTCGTGCGATTGCGGGGTCGGGTGAGTCGCGCCGCCGGACTCGCCTCATTGCAGCGGATCGCGGATGACGCGACGAAGGACCTCGCGGCGGTTCCGAACGGGCAGGGTGGTGGCCTCATCGTCGTCTTGTCCGTGCAGCGTCCCGCCGAGATCGTGAACTACCGGTCAATGGGTGCCACGCCTGCGATTCTCGTCTCGGCGCTTGCCGTGGGCGCGGTCGTCGCTCTTGGCCTTACCCTTATCGCCTCAGTTCGGCGTCGCCGAAGAGATTTGGCGTTGCTGAAGACACTCGGATTTACCAAGCGTCAGCTCGCCGCGACCACTGCTTGGCAAGCCTCGACCGCCGCGATCGTTGGCACGATCGTGGGCGTGCCGCTCGGTATTTTGCTCGGCCGATGGCTGTGGACCCTTTTCGCTCATGGCATCCACGCCGTTCCCGACCCCACCGTTCCGACGATTTCCGTCACCCTCGTTGCACTCGGCGCGCTCATCCTCGCGAATGTCATCGCTTTGTTCCCCGGCCGCATCGCGGCAAGGACACGGGTCGCCCTGCTCCTGCGTTCGGAGTAATAACCACCGAGATAGGTGCGCGGATTCATCACGGGCAGGGAGCGTCAGGCGATACGTACCAAACGAACGAGCCCGCGGCGAGCGACTGAAGGCGGAACGCTTCGGCTGTTAGACCGGGTTCGATGGAAACGGGTGGAAACAAGGAAAATGCCGATCGCGCAGCCCGCACATACGAAGCCCTCTGCGGGAAGCTCCTCGACCGCCGGACCCGCGTCTTTCGACAGACCATCAGTCGGTGGGGGAGTTCGCCAGAGGGGCTCTGGCCCTTCGCGAACGCCTGGGCGGCCACCTGCGCATTCGCGGAGCTCGATCAGCGAGGACGTGGCGATCTCGACGACCGGTTGACGGGACTGCTCGCCTATCACCAGAGCCACGCCGGACTGTTCGAGACCTCGGGGCCCCTCAGCTTCGAGTCGCACGTCACTCCGCCGATCGGCTCTGGCGGTGACGTCTACTACGACGACAACGAGTGGGTCGCGCTGGCGCTGCTCCACCAACACCGAATCACGCGAGACGCCCGCCTCGGTTCGCTTGCCGCTCGGGTCTTCGCGTTCATCACTTCCGGCTGGTGGCAAGACGAGCGACTCGCTCATCCGGGCGGGGTTCGTTGGGCGGTACCGGAATCAAAGGTGACCCGCAACACCTGCTCGACCGCGCCCGCAGCCGAGATCGCAGCGCTGCTCTATAGCCAGACGCGTGACCCGTCACATCTTGACTGGGCGGTGCGAGCCTACGGATGGGTGGTCGAGACGCTCAGAGGCAACGACGATCTCTTTGCCGACCGGATCGATCAGAACGGGACGGTGCACCCCGAGAAATGGAGCTACAACCAGGGCACGATGATCGGTGCCGGCGTCCTGTTGCACGACGCGACCGGCGAGCAGCGCTATCTAGATGACGCCCTTCGTACCGCGAACGCCTCGCTCGCCTGGCTCGGTCAGCCGGGCGTCATCGACGGCCAGGGGCCGCCGTTTTTCTCGATCTACCTACGCAACCTCCTCTTGCTGCCCGGTTTCGGGCTCGAAAGCGACGAGCTCGCGTTGGCCCGTTCGTACGCCGACCGCTGGTGGGACGGCCCGGGGCATCGCGACGACGGTCTCTTCGAGCGCGACAACGCGTTCGTCAACCCGACCGCCGGGATGGTGACGGTGTTCGCGTTGCTCGCCGGCAGCCCTCCCCACACATAGCACACCCCCATTTCACACGGGTGACCTGGCTCCAGTCTTGTCCGCTAACTTCGAGAGTGGTTATTATTCTCTATATCCACTCGGCCCACCCGCGGCGGGACAGAAGAAAGAGAGCGATTCGAGATGGGGCCTTCATCGAGGCGATTTCGTGGCAAATTCCTCTTCGGTGCCGTTATCTCGCTGGTCGCGATGGCGCTCGGGTCGACCTTCGTCGCCTCGGTTTCTGGTGCGACCGCCCGCCGCACCTCGAAGATCGTCGCCGTCGGCGCCGAGAACGAGTATGCGAACGTCATCGAACAAATCGGTGGAAAGTACGTCACGGTCTCGTCGATCCTGAACAACCCGAATACCGACCCGCACACGTTCGAGTCGAGCCCGAGCGTCGCAAGTGTGGTCAGTGCCGCAGAGCTCATAGTGCAAAACGGCGTCGGCTACGACACGTTCATGAACAAGATCGAATCGGCCTCGCCGAACTCCAAGCGCAAGGTGATCGACGTGCAGACCTTGCTCGGTCTTTCGAACAACACGCCGAACCCGCACCTTTGGTACAACCCGGAGACGATGCCGCGAGTCGCCTTGGCGATCGCCACCGACTTGTCGCAACTCGTTCCCTCGGCAACGTCGTACTTCCAGTCGAACCTGAAGAGCTTCGACGCCTCGCTCACCCCGTGGTTGAACGCAATCGTCGCCTTCAGCTCCAAGCACGCCGGCACGAAGGTCGCGACCACTGAACCGGTCTCTGACTACATGCTGCAGGCGATCGGAGCCGACAACCTGACGCCCTTCGGTATGCAGGCGGACATCATGAACGGCGTCGATCCCTCGCCGCAGGACATCTCGCTCCAAGAGAGCCTCTTCAAGGATCACAAGGTGAAGGTGTTCGTCTACAACCAGCAGGTCGTCGACGCGCTCACCACGTCGTTCCGCCTCGCAGCGCAGAAAGCCGGCATTCCCGTCGTCGGCGTTTACGAGACGATGCCCACCCCGGGCTACGACTACCAAACTTGGATGCTCGCTGAAGTTCAAGCGATCCAGAAAGCCGTCGTCGACAAGGTCTCGACCGAGCACCTGTGACAAACCAGCACCCGGCGCACATTGCGAGCACTGAGGTCCTGCGTCTCGCGCGGATCGACCTTTGGCTGGCCGGGCGCCGCGTGCTCGACGACGTTTCGTTCGTCCTGCAAGCAGGTGAGTTCAGCGGCCTGATCGGTTCGAACGGCGCCGGCAAGACCACTCTTTTTCGGGTGATCCTCGGGCTGCAGCGCCAGAGCTCCGGCGAGGTGATCGTCGAAGGGAAGCCGCGCTCTGGGCGCAATCGCTCCTTCGGTTACGTTCCGCAAAAGGCGCTGGTCGACTCCGATTTCCCGTTGCGCGCCCGCGACCTCGTCGCGCTCGGCCTCGACGGACACCGATTCGGGATGCCGATTCACTCGGCGAAGAGAACGGCACTCGTTGACGAGATGCTCGACGCGGTCGCCGCACAGGATTTCGCCGACTCCCGTGTCGGCCAGTTGTCTGGCGGTGAACAGCAGCGGGTGCTCATCGCCCACGCGCTCATCAGCCGTCCGCATCTGTTGTTGTTGGACGAGCCGCTGGCGAATCTCGACATTTCGAGCGGTCAGGAAATTGTCGAGCTGTTACACCGCATCGCCGTCGAACAGCGCGTCGCTGTTCTGCTCTCGGCGCACGAGATGAACCCGCTCCTGCCGGTCATGGATCGGATCGTCTACCTGGCCGGAGGTCGCGCGGCGAGCGGCACCGTAGACGAGGTCGTCCGCCCCGATGTCTTAAGTGAGCTCTACGGGCACCACGTCGATGTCCTGCGGGTGCACGGCCGGATCCTCGTCGTCGCCGGGCACGGAAGTGGCGACGAGGCGACGCTCGCAGAAAGTCCGACGCTTTTGCGCGGCTAGCGATGGAGCGCATCTACCACTGGATCTTCGGCCCCGGGTTCTTCTCGAGCGAACCGGTTCATGTCGCGCTTTTGGTCGGCGGGTTGATCGCGATCGTCTCCGCTTTGGTCGGCGTATTCACTGTCATCCGGGGTCAGTCGTTCGCCGGCCATGCGCTCACCGACGTCTCGACCGCCGGCGGCTCAGGGGCGCTCTTGATCGGCCTCAGTCCAGTCGCCGGATTCGTGGCGGGAGGCGTTCTGGGTTCCGGCGTGATGGAGGCGATCGGCATCCGTAGGGCGCGCGGACGTGACCTCGCGGCCGGCATCGTGCTCGGCACGGCAACGGGAGCTGCGGCTTTGTTTCTCTATCTCGACACAACGACCGGCGCGACCACAGGAGCGAGTCAGCAAATCCTCTTCGGCTCGATCTTCGTCATCCAGAACTCGACGGTGCCCTACGTGATCGCGTTCGGTGGCCTCGCCCTCATGCTGACGGTGGTCTTGTACCGGCCGCTGCTTCTGAGTTCGGTCAGCGACGACATCGCCAGGGCGCGCGGCGTTCCGGTGCGGCTCGTCGGGGTCCTCTACATGCTGGCGCTCGCACTGGCGGTCGGGCTCTCCTCGCTCGCGATCGGCACGATCCTCTCCACGGCTCTGCTCATTGGCCCCCCGGCCATCGCGCTGCGGTTGACAAAGCGGATGGGTTTCGCGCTCGTGGCGGCCGCGGCGATCGGCGTTGGGGCGACGTGGCTCGGCGTCCTCCTCGCGTACGACAGCTACTACTGGGGGAGCGCACACAACGGCTGGCCGGTGAGCTTTTTCATCGTCGCCGTCATTTTCGTGAGCTACCTCGCTTCGGGGCTGCGTGGTATTCGCCGCGCGAGTGATCAGCCCAAGATGGCGGTGCCGCGGGTCGCCGTGTTGCGCGAGCGCGTGGGCGACAAGGCAGCGCTACCCATCGAAGGGAGTGGCTGAGTGTTCGCCAGTGGCTTCATGATGAACGCGTGGACGATCGCGACGATCGTGGCCGTCGTCGCCGGGGTCGTCGGTTTCTTCGTCGTGTTGCGCGGTGCGGCCTTCGCCGCGCACGCGATCCCCAACGGCGCCTTCGCCGGCGCGGCGGGGGCGAACTTGCTCGGTCTTAATCCCCTCTTCGGTCTGGCGGCATTCGCGCTCTTCGCGGCGCTCGGTATCGGACAGATGGGTCGTCGGGGTCGCCACGACGTCGTCACCGCGCTCGCTCTCGTGATGATGCTCGCCCTCGGGGCGCTCTTCCTTTCGAGGAGTACCGAATACGAGCCGGAGATCTTCTCTTTGCTCTTCGGCGAGGTACTCGGCGTCAGCACGACCGAGATCCTGCCCACCGCGCTGCTCGCGCTCGCCTGCATCGCCGCAGTGATCTTCCTCTATCGGCCACTGATGCTTTCTTCGGTCGTCCCCGAGATCGCCGAGGCGCGCGGTGTCAGCGCCTTTCGCTTGGAGATGGGCTTCCTCGTTGTCCTCGCGCTCGCCACGGCGATGACCGTCCCGGTCGTCGGCGCGCTCTTGATCTTCAGCCTGATGATCGGCCCGCCAGCCGCCGCCCGTTCGATCACCGACCGGCCGTTCGTCGCGATTGGTCTCTCCGTCGCCCTGGCGCTTTTGACTGTGTGGCTCGCGATCGCGTCCTCGTACTGGACGAACTGGCCCGTCGGCTTCTTCGTCGGGATGTACAGCGCCGGCTGCTACGGGGTCGGACGTGGATTCTCGTTCTGGCGGCAGCACCACTTCGTTCGGGAGTCACCCGTGGAGCTTGTCGCCGCGTAGCGCTCGGTGGCGCGGCGATCCGGGCAGAGGGGCCGGGACACAGGAAACGGCAGCGCGGAGCTCGGGTTCGCAGCACTTCAGACAAGTACTTGCTAATATGTTTATGTGATGGTGCAATTGGAGGCGTCGCACTCTGCGGCGCAAGAGAACGTGAGGGCGGCGTGCGAGCTTTTCCGAGCGCTCGGGACTCCGAACCGGCTAGCCATCGTGTTGGAGTTGGACCGCGGCGCGCGCTGCGTACACGAGCTCGTCAACCAGATGGGCATCTCCCAGGCGCTCGCGTCCCAGCACCTGCGCGTTCTTCGCACGAGTGGCCTCGTCATCGGGACACGCCGCGGCAAGGAGATCGTTTACTCGCTTGCGGACGAACACGTCGCGCACATCGCCCGTGACGCCGTCGCCCACGGTCACGAGACGATCGAGCTGCCTTCGCACGTTGCAGGAGACCGCGAGGAAGGACTCAAAAAGGAGGATCGATGGTGATGATCAACATCGAGCACGAGCCGCATCAAGCACACGAGCATGCCCACGGCACTGGCTGTGATCACGTCGCAGTCGGCCACCAAAGCCACACGGACTATCTCCACGACGGCCACGCGCATCACGAGCACGATGGCCACTGGGACGAGTGCGCGCCGGACGTCCACGTGATCCACGGCGGCCACCCTCATCAGCACACGAGCGAATGCGGCCACGAAGCAGTCCGCCACGGCGATCACGTCGACTATCTCGACGGAGACCACCGTCATGCGGCGCATGCGGGCCACTGGGACGAGCACTAGGACATCTCAGACCTTGAAAATGCTTCTCGACTCGCCCCTCCATGACGCGGTCGGGCTTCGTCTCGCCGACACCGATCAGCGCTACACGAGGCAGCGTCGCGCGATCGTCGAGGCCCTCGAGCGGGCAGGTCGACCGCTGACGGTCCCCGAAATCCTCGAGACGACGCCACGGCTGGCGCAGAGCAGCACCTATCGGAATCTCGTGGCCTTGACCGACCTTGGCGTGATCGATCGCCTTGTCGGGGCGGACGATCACGCCCGGTTCGAGCTCGCCGAAACGCTGTCAGGTCACCACCACCACCTGATCTGCGCACAATGCGGACGGGTGGAGGATCTGCATGCGTCACTCGAGCTCGAGCGAGCTCTTGGTGAGGTCGCGCGATCTGTTTCCGCCGAACAGGGATGCGAGATCTCGGATCATCGAATCGAGCTCATCGGAAGTTGCGGCGAGTGTCGCCGACGAGCGGAAAGTCGATAACCGTCTCTGCAGTTGTCGCGCCGCGAGGCCTGCGGGCGTCACTTTGCTGGTCGGCATCGCCTGCCCTGCACTGAACTCTGGACACAGTCCAGTATTGGGTTTAGTCTGTGATCGTGCCGATGGAAGCCGCCCTTGACAAGACTGCACTTCTTCGTCAACACGGGGTGCAAGTGTCGGCTCAGCGTCTGGCAGTGCTGCGGGCTGTTTCCGACCGACCGCATAGCACCGCCGACGACATCGCTAACGACGTACGAGCCGAGATTGGTGCGATCTCACGTCAGGCGGTGTATGACGCCCTCGGGACCTTCACCGACAAGGGCCTCCTCCGGCGAATCCAACCTGCTGGGTCGCCGGCCCGATACGAAGTCCGGGTTGGCGACAACCACCACCATCTGATCTGCCGACACTGCGGCCGGGTGGTCGACGTCGACGGCGCGGTCAGCGACACGCCGCGCCTGATCGGCGATGACTCGGGTTTCGAGATCGAACAAGCCGAGGTCATCTACTGGGGCCGATGCCCGGAGTGTGTCGCGGCGCTTTCTGCCGAGTCCGCCGAGTGATTCATGACGCGCCGCACCCGACACGAACAGACGAACACGCCATCGGCGTCACATCGAAGAGGCGAAGAGCAACCGACCATCAGAAGAATTGAAGAGCGAGGAGTGGAGAAAAGACGTGTCTGACAACGAGAGCAAGTGCCCGGTGCAACACACGGTGGGTCGGATGAGGACAAACGAGGACTGGTGGCCGAACCAGCTGGATCTGAGGGTTCTCCACAAGCACTCTCCCCTGTCCAATCCGATGGGCAAGAACTTCAACTACGCCGAAGAGTTCAAGACCGTTGATCTCGATGCGCTGAAGCGAGACATCTTCGAGGTCATGACGACGTCGCAAGAGTGGTGGCCGGCCGACTACGGCCATTACGGGCCGCTTTTGATCCGGATGGCGTGGCACGCCGCCGGCACCTACCGCATCGCGGACGGCCGGGGAGGCGCCGGCACGGGGGCCCAGCGCTTCGCCCCACTCAACAGTTGGCCCGACAACGCGAACCTCGACAAGGCGCGACGGTTGCTCTGGCCGGTCAAGCAGAAGTACGGCCGGAAGATCTCGTGGGGCGACCTGATGGTTTACGCGGGCAACTGTGCCTTGGAATCGATGGGATTCAAGACCTTCGGCTTCGGCGGCGGGCGAGAGGACATCTGGGAGCCCGACGACGACATCTTTTGGGGACCGGAGGACACCTGGCTCGGAGACGAGCGCTACAGCGGTGACCGCGATCTGGAAAGCCCTCTCGGCGCCGTGCAGATGGGCCTGATCTACGTGAACCCGGAGGGGCCGAACGGCAACCCGGATCCGATCGCCGCCGCGAAGGACATTCGCGAGACGTTCCGTCGGATGGCGATGAACGACGAGGAGACGGTCGCCCTCATCGCCGGTGGCCACACCTTCGGCAAGACCCATGGTGCGAGTCCGCAACATCCGTACGTCGGCCCCGAACCCGAAGGCGCCAGCATCGAAGAGCAGGGTCTCGGCTGGAGGAGCACCTTCGGCACCGGCAAGGGAGACGACGCGTTCACGAGCGGGTTGGAGGGTGCATGGACGAGCGATCCGGTCAAATGGGACAACGGCTTTTTTAACAACCTCTTCAATTACGACTGGGAGCTGACGACGAGCCCTGGCGGCGCGAACCAGTGGACGCCGAAGGACTCATCGGCACAGTGCACGGTGCCGGACGCGCACGATCCGGCGCGCAGGCACGCCCCGGTGATGCTGACGACCGACATCGCCTTGAAGGTGGACCCGATCTACGCGCCGATCGCGAAGCGCTTTCATGAGCACCCAGATGAGCTCGCAGACGCCTTCGCCAAGGCGTGGTTCAAGCTGACCCACCGCGACATGGGACCGATCTCGCGTTACCTCGGCCCGCTGGTTCCTTCCGAACCGCAGCTGTTTCAGGACCCCATTCCCGAGGTCGACCATGAACTAATTCGGGAAGAGGACATTGCTGTCCTCAAAGACAAGATCCTCGCCTCGGGATTGCCCATCGCCCAGCTCGTCTCCACAGCGTGGGCGTCGGCGGCCACCTTCCGTGGCACCGACAAGCGCGGCGGGGCGAACGGGGCGCGGGTTCGGCTCGCGCCGCAAAAGGACTGGGAGGTCAACAACCCCGCCGAACTGGCCGACGTGCTGCAGACCCTGAAGAGGATTCAGGAGGACTTCAACAGTTCACAGTCCGGCGGCAAAAGGGCCTCGCTCGCTGACCTGATCGTTCTCGGTGGGTGCGCGGCCGTCGAGCAGGCTGGGAAGAACGCGGGCTATGACGTGGCCGTTCCATTCGCGCCCGGCCGCACGGACGCCCTGCAAGATCAAACCGACGTCGAGTCGTTCACGGTGCTCGAACCGGCCGCCGACGGGTTCCGCAACTACCTCCGAGCCGGAGAGAAGCTGCCGGCCGAGCACCTGCTCGTAGAACGGGCGAACCTGTTGACGCTGACCGCTCCCGAGACGACGGTTCTCATCGGTGGTCTTCGTGCCCTGAACGCCAACTTCGGGCACACCAAACTCGGCGTCTTCACCGACCGCCCCGAGACGTTGACGAACGACTTCTTCGTGAACTTGCTCGACATGCGCACGGAGTGGAAGACGTCAGCTTCGTCCGAAGGTGTCTTCGAGGGTCGCGATCGCGCCACGGGCGAGGTCAAGTGGACCGGCACCGCCGCCGACCTCGTCCTCGGTTCGAACTCGCAGTTCCGAGCAATCTCGGAGGTCTACGCGTGCGACGACTCGAAGGAGAAGTTTGTGCGTGACTTCGTGGCTGCGTGGGACAAGGTCATGAACCTCGACCGCTTCGATCTCAGCTGATCGAGTTTCTGCGCCGACTGTTCGACGCGACGGTCGACGCGCGTCTGATTGTCAGTCGTGGGCGAACGGTCTCACTCGTCGCGATCGGTGTTGACGATGAGGACGCTGCACGGACTGTGGTGCGCGACCGCATTCGGCACGCTGCCGAGCACGTAGCGCTTGGCCCCCGTCATTCCCCGGTTTCCCACGACGACTAGATCGGCGTTCACAGCCTCCGCAACATCGAGGATTCCGTTAGCCGCGTCGCCGCCGGGGTTGTGCACCTCGGCGGAAACTCCTTCACCTTTGGCCTCAGCGAGCACCTTGTCACGGACGCGATCCGCTTCTTCGCGCGCGCTGTCGAGAGCGATTTGTGACTGGTAGGAGTTGGAGAACCCCGCTGGAACAGCAGAGTGGACCACGTGGACCACGTGCAAATTCGCGCCGGACAGTTTTGCCAACGAGAGGGCATCTCGAAAGGCGATCTGTGCCCGATCCGAACTGTCGATTCCAACGACGATCGAGCCGTACGTACCTTGCTGGGCTGGCATCTTTGCTACCCCCGAGTTCAAACACTGCGGTCGGCCAGCATGGTACCCGTCCTCTTTTATGGCTGCTCGGGCCGACTCGGCTCTGACCGAGTCTTGACTCCGATTGCGCGGATTCGCTGAGACCGTCTGGGTTTCGCCCCCGCTCGAACCCGGCCAGTGTCGCTGGGATGCGGTCGGTTCGTGCCTCACATTCGCGTCACGGCGCCCCACTCCACGGCTCGTCGGCGCGCACCGGTGACGAGGTCGTCACGCTCGATGACCCAAACAGTCGTGACCTGTGGAAAGTTGATGGGGCTCGGTTGGGTCTCGTGGGTGAAGAGATACTGGAATCCGGCGCGTTGCAATGTGCGGTTTGGAGCGACGTTGAAAGCGTTGGGTTCACAGTAAAGACGCTGCAACTCGAGCACCTCGAAGTACTGCTGCACAGACCTGGTCACGAATTCGACACCGAGACCGCTCCGTCGGCGCGACGGATCAACGATATGGAGGTGCATGAACGCGTCCTTGCCGAACTCGATGCGGTCGGTCGTGCTGAAGCCCACGATCACGTCGTCGAGTTCCCAGAGGAGCGAGTAGTTCACTCGCTCCCGAATTGGTCGGCGGTAGTCCTCCTCATAGAAGGAAAGCCAATCGGCCCGCGACGGGAGTGCGGCTCGATCGACTCCAAGTGTGAGGAGATACTCGTCGGACGCATCGAGGAAATAGTCGATGCGAACGGTGGACTCCGAAAGCGACATCTCTCTCACGGACAGTCGACTCGGATCCATTGGGGCAATTTAAGTGGGCGGGTTCTGTAGGCGATCGGTGGGCGTCGAGGTGGCGACGCGTGCCCCTAACCAATGACAATGTCCTTGAGGGTCCACCGCGTGATCGTTGGTTCTCAATAGCTTCGGAAACGCTGGAGCGTTCAACCTGACTTGATGTGATGACGACCCCGGTCGTCGTCGGTTGAGCTTCCAGGCGCACATTGAAAACGGCACGTCCCGTTCCGAAGTAAGGGTGATGGCCCGTCTTGCTACGAACAAGCCGGACCACCCGTCACTCCGATCCGGGACGGCCGTGCCACCCCTTATCCCGCTTAAGGAAAAAGAAGGGATGGCAATGACAATGCTAGAAGCAGCGCGTCGCATCACCGGTGGCGTCGACACTCATCTCGACGTGCATGTCGCCGCGGCATTGGACCCACTCGGTGCTCTCCTCGGAACGAAGCCGTTCGACGTGAGTCCCGCCGGATACAAGGCGTTGTTCGCATGGCTCGAAAGTTTCGGCAGGGTCGGCAAGGTCGGTGTCGAAGGAACCGGTTCTTACGGTGCCGAGCTCGCACGGTTCTTGTGCCGGCAAGGCGTTGACGTCATCGAGGTCGACCGACCGAACCGAGCCGAACGACGTCGATCAGGAAAGTCCGATCCCCTCGACGCGATCGAAGCCGCTCGCGCTGCACTCAGTGGTCGAGCAAAGAGCATCTCGAAGTCAAAAGACGGCACGATCGAGGCGATCCGGGTCCTCGTCGTCGCCAAACGCTCTGCCCGCCAGGCGCGGGTCAAAGCCCTCACCCAGGTTCGCCACTTGGTGATCACTGCTCCTGAGGAGCTTCATCGCAGGCTAAAGGGGGTGACGGTCGTCTCTTTGGTCGCAGAAGGAGCAAAGCTTCGCCCGACGAGGTCGAGTGATCCCGTAGTTGCTGCGACGAAGGCCTCCATCTCTTCATTGGCGCACAGGATCGAGGCACTCGAGCGTGAGCTCGCCGCGCTCGACGAGATGATCAACGCGCTTCTCGCTGTGACCGCACCCGAGTTGCTCGGCTTGTTCGGGGTCGGCCCCGACACCGCCGCTGCGTTATTGGTGAGCGCCGGTGACAACCCCGAGCGGCTCCACTCAGAAGCCGCGTTCGCGCATCTGTGCGGAGTGGCGCCGATCCCGGCGTCATCGGGAAAGGGCACCAGACGCTACAGACTCGACCGCGGTGGTGATCGTCAAGCGAACAGCGCGCTGTGGCGCATCGTCATGGTGCGCATCGCCCACGACCCGAAGACGACGGCTTACTACGAGCGCCGCTTGAAAGAGGGACGAACCAAGCCCGAGGTCATCCGCATCTTGAAGCGCTACGTCGCCCGCGAGGTCTATCGCCACCTTCCTCGCGGCTGAGTCCGCGGCCGTGGGTCTGGCTCACCCCTAACCTGTCGCCCTCGCGGGCTGACTTTCCGGCGACTCGCCGACCCACGGCCGGGCACCCCTTCGAAAACACGTGGCTTAATAAGAGCGTGCCCTCCAGCACGGAGTGGCTCTTCATTGGTCTGCCCGTTGTTTTCATTCCCAATCGCGCTTCGGAACTTGACAACTGATAAGAGCGTCGCGGTGTTGCGGCCACCTCATTCGTTCTGCGTTGGCGCTCGATCGGGCGGAGGAATCTTTTGATCCCGCCTGGCGAGCAGAGCGGGACCTGGTGGTGAAAACGTCCGGCGGCAATCGTGAGCACGCGTGCCTCGGGCCTTGACCGGACCCACCCAACTCCGTAGCATACTGGGTATGCCTAGCTTCGACCCATGAGCGTTAAGCATGCCCTCCTAGGGCTACTTAGCGAGCAACCGAAGTATGGCCACCAGCTCCGGCAAGAGTTCGAAGAGAAAACCGGGGACGTCTGGCCCCTCAACGTCGGCCAGGTGTACACGACCCTCCAACGCCTCGAACGAGATGGGCTCGTCGAGTCCGACGCCTCGGACTCCGAAGGGCCGCAAAAGCGATTCCGGATCACCGCCGCGGGCCACCAGGAGCTCGCCGAGTGGCTCACAAGCCCGATCGATCTCACCGTGCCGCCTCGCGACGAACTCGTCATCAAAGTGCTCGTCGCGCTCGATCTCCCCGACGTGGATGTGCGGGGGGTGCTGCAGGTGCACCGGCGCTACATCGTCGAGCTGATGCAGCAGTGGACGCGGCTCAAGGAAGACGAAGGTCAATACGACTTCGCACTCGCGCTCGTCGTCGACGCCGAACTCTTTCGGCTCGATTCCGTCGTCCGATGGCTCGATTCGGCCGACGGCAGGTTGAAGCGCATGGCATCAGAACCCCGCGCCAGCGCGGAGCTCCCGATCCTGAGAAGGAGATTGGCGGTACGGAAATGAGTTTGCTCGAACTTCACCGCGTGTCGAAGACCTATGGCTCGGGTCCGACCGAGGTGAACGCGATCGCCGATATCGACCTCGACGTCGACCGGGGATCGCTCTTTGCGATCATGGGTCCAAGCGGGTCGGGGAAGTCGACTCTGTTGACGATCGCGGGCAGCCTCGAGGAGCCGACAAGCGGCGAGGTGTTCATCGACGGCGAATCGCTGCAAAAGATGTCGCACAACGACAAAGCCCGACTTCGCCGAAGGACCGTTGGCTACGTGTTCCAGGAATTCAACCTTCTCGCTGGTCTGACCGCCGTGGAGAACGTCTCGCTTCCGCTGGAGCTCGACGGCGTAAGCGCGAAAAAGGCGCGTTCAGCTGCCATGGCCGATCTCGAAGCGCTCGGTCTCGCGGATCGTGCGACGCGCTATCCCGACGAGCTGTCCGGTGGAGAACGTCAGCGTGTCGCGATCGCTCGTGCGGTGATTGGCGGCCGCCATCTGCTCCTGGCGGACGAACCATCCGGCGCACTCGACCAGGCGAATGGCGAGGCCGTCATGAGGATGCTTCTCGCCGCTTGCAAGAGAGGCGTCGCTGCCGTGGTCGTGACTCATGACGCCCAGCTCGCTTCGTGGGCAGACCGCGTCGTGTTCCTCCGTGACGGTCGCATCGTCGACCAGACCGTTCCGCCGCCGAGCGCAGAAGCGCTGTTGCAGCCCGCGCCCCAGCCGTGACGACCACGGACGAAACGGCGCTCAGTCTCGAGGGCGCTGGCCCAGGCGCGCTCGTCGCGCGACGCGCCGTGATGCGTTGGGCGTGGCGGCTCTTCCGACGGGAATGGCGCCAACAGCTCCTTGTGCTCGGGCTGATCATCGTCGCAGTGGGCGCGATCTTCGTCGCATCCGCGGTGGCGACGAACAATCCGACGCCGAAGAATTTGGGCTTCGGAACGGCGAAGGACCTCGCCACCGGGGGCCCCGTTCCGAATCTCGCGGCGAAGGTCGCTGCGCTCGAGCGTCGCTTCGGTCGGGTCGAAGTCATCGAGGACGAGACCCTCGCGATCCCCGGATCCGTCGACACGTATCAACTCCGCGCCGAGAGCTCGCACGGACCCTTCAGTGGTCCGATGCTCTCGCTCGTCTCGGGGAAGTACCCGACGAGCCCGAGCCAAGTCGCGCTCACGCAGGGAGTCGCTTCGGCCTTCAACGTGCACATCGGCCAAAGTTGGACTGCAGGTGGGACAACGCGTCACGTGGTCGGCATCGTCGAGGATCCCCTGAACACGCTTGACGAGTTTGCCCTGGTCCTTCCCGGACAGGTCCGTAACCCGGGCGAGGTCGACCTCCTCTTCAACGCGCCTGGGACGCCGTCGATCGGTCCGAATTGGAACGTCGCAAGGGTTGGGGGATACGCACTCGGCTCGATAAACCCCGAAACCATCATCCTTTTGGTCACCGTGATCGGGATGCTCCTAATCGCCCTTGTCTCTATCGGGGGTTTCACGGTGTTAGCGCAGCGACGGCTGCGCTCTCTCGGCATGCTCGCCTCGATCGGCGCGACCGAAAAGCAGGTGCGGGTTGTCGTGCGGGCGAATGGCGCTGTCGTCGGGGTCGTTGGAACCGTTATCGGCGCGGCACTCGGTCTCATCGCCTGGCTCATCTACCGACCCGAGATCGAGTCAACCGGCCACCACGTGATCGGAGCATTCGCGTTGCCGTGGATCGTGATCGGACCGGCGATGGGACTCGCAGTTGTCGCAACGTACATGGCCGCACGGCGGCCAGCTCGGGCGATCGCGAAGGTGCCGATCGTCGCGGCGCTCTCTGGCAGACCGCTTCCCCCGAGGAAGATCCACCGCTCGGCGCTTCCCGGCATCTTGTTCCTCGTCGCGGCCTTCATATTGTTGGGCTACTCGTCGACCAAGAACGGCGCATCACCGCAGGTTCCCTTCCTCCTCGGAGGAGTGATCGCGCTCATCCCCGGGGTGATCCTGCTTGCGCCGTTCTTTCTCTCTCTCGCAGGGAGGATCGGTCGGCACGCCCCGATCGGCACACGCCTCGCGCTGCGCGACCTCGCCCGCTATCGCGCCCGATCGGGGTCAGCGCTCGCCGCGATCAGCATCGGTGTGTTGATCACTGTGATCATCGCCGTCGCGGCGGCGGCACGGTACGGCAACGTCCTTGACTACGCGGGACCCAACCTCGCGTCGAACCAGGTCCTCGTGTACGCGCCACCATCGGGCGGCTCGCAGCTTTGCTCGCCCAACGGTTGCACCACGGCTCCGTCGCCGCCCTCGCTCGCTTCGCAGGACAAGCGCGTCCACGAGATCGCCGAAGCGCTCGGGGCGACCTCGGTGCTCGAGCTCGAGATGACCGGCGCCACCTTGCAGCACGCGGCGTCCGGGCGGAACTGGGACGGCCCGATCTTCGTGGCGACCCCGCAACTGCTGAAGGCATTCGGCATCAAGTCCTCGACGATTAATCCGAAGGCCGACTTCCTCACGATGCGGCCCGGTCTGTCCGGCATCTCGAAAATGCAGGTCATCTGGGGTGGTCCCGGTGAGGGCGGGGGCAATAACTCGAATCAGTACCCCTGTCCGAAGAGCTCGTGCCGCTGGAATCCGGTGATCCAAGAAGTCGGAGCCCTGCCTTCGGGAACGTCGGGGCCGAACACCGTCATCACCGAACATGCCGTCCACACGTTTGGACTTCAGACGTCCCTGTCCGGCTGGTTCATTCGAACCGCGCACCCGCCGACCGCGACGCAGATCAGGGACGCGCGACTCCTCGCCTCAACAGTTTCTGGGTTGTCGATTGAGACGAAGAACAGCGCCCCGCCGGGATCCGAGGTCATCGACTTGGCGACGCTGTTCGGGATCGTTCTCGCGCTTGCGATTCTCGCGATGAGCGTCGGTCTCATCCGAAGCGAGACGGCAAGCGACCTGAGAACACTCACCGCGACCGGGGCGAGCAGCAGGACTCGACGCACGATCACCGCAGCGACAGCCGGGGCACTCGGGTTCCTCGGCGCGGTGCTCGGGACGGCAGCGGGCTACATCGGCATGATCGGATTTATCCGTACGAACTCGCTCAACGGCGGGATCTCGGCGCTTGGAAACGTCCCGACCGCGAATCTGCTGGAACTCCTTGTCGCGATGCCGCTCGTTGCTGCGGTGGTGGCTTGGGTTTTCGCGGGGCGCGAACCTCCGGCGATCGCCCACCAGCCGATCGAGTGAGGCGCTCTTCGCGAGTGTTGTGACGACTACCAGGAGGCGCGATGTCCCGAGTTCAGCTGGCGCTCCGAGTCGCTGATCTCGACGCGCAGTCGAGTTCTATTCGAAGTTGTTCGACGTTCCCGTTGCGAAGCGACGGCCGGGCTACGCGAATTTCGCGATACCTGAGCCGCCATCGAAGCTCGTGCTCTTGGAGGGCGTTCCGGGAAATCCGACCGCGCTCGATCACCTTGGAGTCGAAGTCGGCGACACTGCTTCGGTCATCGCTGCGGCAGAACGACTGTCGTCATCCGGGCTGGAGACCGGCGTCGAATCCGGCGCGAGGTGCTGCTATGCGGTTCAGGACAAGGTGTGGGTGACCGGCCCCGGCGATGAGCCATGGGAGGTCTACGCCGTGCTCGCTGACGACCGACGGGATCTCGAGGGAGTAACCGACCTCGCGCTTTCGGCGATATCGGGCGGCGGCGGATGTTGCGCGTCTGACGAGGAGGGCCGAAGCATCGGCTGTTGACTCATCGGGTTCACGATCCCGTCCCGAGCGTCATCTCGATGCACGGCGATATACGGTGCCGTCTGTGTCCGGTTCATTTCGGTCATGCACCTTGAGGGGGAGCGCCTGCCGATCCCGCGGCAGCGATCACTGGGAGCGGAGGTGACGCTCGTCGTCGCGCTGACGCGTGGCGTCGAAGTGCAGCTCTCCGGCGTCGTCCATCTCTACCCGTCTCCCGAGGGCGACGTCGTCGCGCTGCGCGGCGTCGACCTCGACATCGCGGCGGGCGAAGCGGTGGCGCTGCTCGGTCCGTCGGGTGCGGGCAAGTCAACTGTCTTGTCTCTGCTCGCCGGAGAGTTCGCAGCGTCTGCAGGGCTAGTTCGGGTCGCAGGTCACAACCTCGCCAAGATGGGAGAAGAGGCGCTCGCCGCCCTGCGGGCGCGAGAAATCTCCCTCGTCGTGCAAGGCGCATCGGCGAACCTCCTGCCATACGCGACGGCGGAGGAGAACGTCTGGTTCGCTCAGCGAGGCGCCCGACGGCGCGGTAAACAGATCGAACACGGCGCGAGCGAGCTGTTGCAGCTGTTCGGACTCGCCCGAATCGCGAACGTTCCCGTCGAGCACTGTTCGACGGGCGACCGACAGCGGCTCGCCCTTGTCACCGGCGTGGCGGTCGCGCCCCGCCTGCTGCTCGTCGACGAACCGACGAGCCAGCTCTCTGTGGCCGATCGTGACGTCGTCATCGAGACGCTCTTTCACATTCACGACGAGCTCGGTATGACCGTTGTTGTCGTCACCCACGATGCTGCCGTCGCGCAACACTTCGCGAGGACGATCACGATCCTCGACGGGCGTGTCGGCGCGGAAGGTCGCAAGGGGACGGAGTACGCCGTGATCGGTCAGGATGGGAGCGTGCGCCTTCCGAACGAACTGCTGGAATCCATACCTCCCGGCAGCTTCGTGCGGTTCGTGAGGACCGAGTCCGGTCTGGAGATACGCGTCGCGGAAAACGAAGAGGAGCTGTTGTGACCGCCGCGGTCATCGAGGCGCTCGGAGTCGGCTTTGACGGCGATCGCGGACCGTTGTTCGACGGTGTCTCTTTATCCGCGGAAGCAGGAGAGCTGCTCGTGATCAGCGGCGCCGCCGGGTCCGGCAAGTCGGTGCTTGCCGCGATCCTTGGCGGCGTGATGTCACCTGCTCGGGGCGTCGTGAACTTCGAGGGGAAAAGAATGCCCGAGGTCGGCCAACGCGGGGAGCGACCGTCGTTCGCGCCGCAGGACGGGGCGCTCGTTCCTGAGCTGACCGCCGCGGAGTCCGTCGGGCTGCCACTGCAGCTGCGCGACCTCGTGCCATCTGAGATCGACCACCGCGTCGATCATTGGTTGGGCGCGCTCGGGCTTGCCGCGTGCACCGACCGGTCCGTCGCGGAACTTTCTGGTGGTCAAAGACAGCGGGTTTCGATCGCCCGGACGTTCGCAGCGCAGTCGAGCGCGCTCATCTTCGACGAGCCCACCGCGGAAATCGACGCGACGAACCGCGAGCTCGTGTTGTCGTTGATGCTGCAAGCGCGCGACGCGGGTTCAGCCGTCATCGCCGTCTCCCACGACGAGGACGTCGCCGACGCCGCAGATCGCCTTTTTGAGCTGACGACGACGATCGCGGCCTCGTCAACCGCGTAGATTCGACAGCTGCTTTGATCAGCCCCCAACGGCGACGCTCTCGCTGATCTGCAGGGTTCCGCCGCGCTGCAAAAAGGGGTGGCTCTCGACGAGCGCCAGCGCCCCTTCGAGGTCTTCAGCCTCAAGGATCGAGTACCCACCGATCGCGGCTTCTTGTTGACCGTCGGTCGAGCCGGATGAACTCACGGTCTTCGCCGCGCCGAGGGGCGCTCCGGGATCGATGAGGAGTCTTCCTACCCCGCCCGCCCAGCCCTGGAACGCCTCCAACATCTGGCGAGTGGCTTCCGGATCCGTAGGCATTCCCGGTCCGCCGTGGTACGTGACGAGGTACTTTGGTATCGGCGCCTCCTTTTGTCTCGATCCGCGGGAATTAGATCAGTCGGTTGCCGCAACGGCAATGGCGAGGCACGTGGTAAGCCTGGGATCGCTTTGATGGATTCGCCGCGCGTCCGAGCCCAATCTCGCCGGGTGGAGTAGGAAGCAGCCGTCGGAACGGGCCGCCTCGAGGCTTTCGGCGACGCGGTGATCGCGATCTTGATCACCGCGATGGTGCTCGAGTTCAAGATCCCGCACGGCACAGGAATTCACGCGTTGCGACCGCTCGTGCCGATCGGACTGACCTACATCTTGAGCTTCAGCTTCCTCGGCATCTACTGGAACAACCACCACCACTTGCTGCAGGCGACGGAGCGCGTGAACGGCAAGGTGCTCTGGGCGAACCTCCATCTCCTTTTCTGGCTCTCGCTCATCCCCGTCACGACGGGGTGGATGGGAGAGAATGGCTTCGCACCGCTGCCGACCGCGTTCTACGGAATCGTGTTGTTGGCCGACGGGACGGCGTATTACATCCTCGAACGAACGATCGTCGCCAACGCTGAGGCGAATTCGCGTGTCCTCTGCAGCCGTCGCCCGCCCGATCAAAGAGAGACTCTCGATGTTCATCTACGCGGTCGCGATTCCACTCGCTTTCGCCGACCGGTGGGTCTCGGTTGGGCTATACGTCGCGGTCGCGCTGATCTGGATCGTTCCTGACCGACGATTCGAGCGCGTCGCGTCGCCGCGAAGGCGCGCTCAGGAGCCCGCCGGGGTCACCGACCTCCAGTTCGGGCGCGACGGAATGATCCTTCCCGCCGGACCCTGGCCGAAGAGCCACAGCAGGTTCTCTGTGATCTTCTGCACGGTGTGAGCGGGGCAGACGGTCACTCCTTTCGGGCACGGCAGCATCGCGTCGATCCAATTCACATTTCCGCTGTCGAAGACGCCGGCCTTGCTCGTCGGGTTCGTGAAATAGGTCATGTCGGAGTAGGTGTCACCGTCCCACTCGCCCTGAGTCGTGTACGAGACGTTGAGCGGGACCGGGGAGTGGCCGAGCACCTCGATGTTGGTGGGGGTGCCGTAGGCGATGTCGATGTGATCGATGTCGGAATCGATCACTCGGGGAACGACCGAACCGTTGTGCAGCCCTGTGTCCTTGAAGATCCACGCCTTCGCGTCGTGGACGACGAAGGGCGTTGGGTCCGCTCCCGGGTCGAGGTAGCCGCTGTAGAGCTCGCCGATTAATGGCGTCGAGTTCCAATCGGTCGGGGGTGAGGCCCACGTGTTGCCTGTGACCTCGTTCGGGTTGCCGTGTCCGTTCAGCGGGTCTTCATCGGCGTCGCGGTAGTCGACCTCTTCGCGGTCAGGACCGAGCGGCGAGGGCTGCAAGCGGGCGTGCCGGACGATCGCCGCCGCGCCGAGGAAGGCGATGTTCACCCCGTGCGCGAGCGCCGTTTCGGTGCCTTGAAGCTCGGGGTAGGTCCACGTCTCGTCGTGACCGAGCGACAGCAGCGCCTTGTGGTCGAGCAGGCTCTGCGGGTGCTCGTCGACCGTGATGTCGGTGTTGTACGCGACGTCGAGTCCGTCCTTTTCCATCAGGTAGATCAGCGGATACTCGTTCGCCAGAAAGTCGGACGCGCCGTCGCCCTGCGCGTACGGCCGATCGAACGAGACGACGCGGGCGCGATTGCACACCGGGTAGGTAGGAATGTCCGGCGCGCAGGCTCCCTCACCTTGATAAAAGGAGTAGCCGCCGAATGTGTTCCAACCCTGTTCGGTGAGGCTGCGGCTCATGAACAGGTACGCCGCCTTGCTCGAGGGGCTCCAAACGGTAAGCAACACGTACGCCTGTTGATTGCCGCTGCCAACGAGTTTCAACAGATAGTCGCCCTGGTAGAAAGCGCGTGTGATCGGCACGACGAGGGAGCGGTGCCAGTTCGCGCACGAGACCAAGTTGACTCCCGACGTGAACCCACATTTCGGCTGGGCGTGTCCCGTGATGACGCCGGAGCGCCACACCTCGTGTCCGCCTTTGCCGCCGTAGTAGCCCATGCGATACGCCGTGACGCGGAACGAGGTCGCCGACGTCGAGACGTACAACCCGACGTGTTCGCCGCGCTGGGCATAGTTCAAACCCGCGAAACCTTCGATGAAGCCGGGTGCTTCATGTCCGGAGATTTCCCACGCCGTCGTGCCCGGGAGCTTGTTCTCGGCGATCATCGCCGTCGACTCGACGCCGTTTGGTCCGAGGAAGGTTTCCGAATGGGAAGTCGACGGACGATCGGCGCCCAGAGACGGTCCGCCGTGAACGACGATCAGCCCGACGGACGCGCCGAGCACAAGGAGGCCGACGCCGAGCGCGAGAAAGCTCACCCGGCTGCGGCGCCTGGAGCGCGCCACGGCATTGGACTGCTCTGCAGGTAGGTCTCGCACTGGGTGCGATCGTATTTGTCCATGTCGATGCCGGTGTCGCGTGCCGCGGGCGTGCCCGTCGCCGATCTCCGGTACGTTCGCTTCGGTCTGGAGCGGCAAGCGAAAGGATTCCGACAATGGATGACATCTCGATCGTCCATCGCATCGACGAACTGGTCGACGAGGAGCATCAACTCGAGCAGTCCCACGGCAACCGACCGCTCTCGGCGGACGAACGCGAAAGGCTGAAGCAGATCGAAGAGCACCTCGACCAGTGCTGGGATCTCCTGCGCCAGCGACGGGCGCGCAGGACGGCTGGGCAAAATCCCGACGAGGCGAAGGAACGGCCGATCAGCGTCGTCGAGCACTACCAGCAGTAATTCGGTCCGCGTCGCCGTCGTGGCGCGATCCGCGCCGCGCTGGGAGGATCGGTGAGCGGGCGTCGTCGCGTCGCGATGTTCTTCTGATTCTCGGTACCATCGACGCTGCGTCACGGTGGTGGGGCTCGCCGCCAAATGTCGCTCTGTGAGCGACCAACGGTCCCTGGTCCGTATGTCAGACCGAGGAGGGACCCGTGGCGCGGCCACAGGTAATCGACAACACGGCGCGGTCGCGCCATCGCGAAACTCGGACCCGACGGATTGTGGGTCGACGGGTTGATCTGGCTCCCGTCTTTCTCGGTGGATGCGTCGGCGGAGCGATCCGCTATGCCGCCAGTTCAGCTTCGCCAAGCGACGCTCGGTTTCCCTGGGCGACCCTTGTCGTGAATCTCGCTGGCGCGTTCGTACCGCCGTCAAGCTCTCTGCGATCGGATTTCTCGGCGGGTATTCGAGCTTCTCGAGTGGTCGTGCGAGAACCTCGCGCTCGGCGAGTCCGGTGCGCTGTTGGAGGCCGCGGCGAATGTCGCCGGCACCTTCGTCGTCGGTTCTGCTCGTCGCGGCGGCTGGCTACGCGCTCACCTCGCTCTGAGCTCAGAAGTGCCAGCTCGCTAATCTCGTGTGCGGTCGTTCGACAGGACAAACGGCCCTTCACCTCATGGTCGGCGAGCGATTGGCTGAGATGAGGCGACATGGGGCCGCGCGGAGGCGACCGAATTTGTTCGCCGTGGAGGCGGTCATGGGTTTCGTGACTCCAGCACAGCGGTACGACGTCGTGAGCGTCGGTGACGTTGCGACCGACGTCATCATCGGTCTACCCGAGGGCCAGGTTGCCTCGCGCAAGGACGCAGGCGGGCGTTACCTCGAAGTCCCCCTCGGCGTAAAGATCGCGTACCACGAGGAGGCGACCGTCGCGGCAGGAGGAAGCGCCGCCAACATCGCAGTCGGGCTCTCGAGACTCGGAGTGCGCGTCGGCCTCGCTAGCTTCCTCGCGCACGACGAGGTCGGTCGGGATCTCCTCGCAGCTCTCCATTCGGAACAGGTCGACACCCGGCTTGTCCGAATCGACTCACCAGCGCACACCAACCGGAACATCGTTTTGTCCTACGGCGGAGAGCGGACGATCTTCGTCTGGCATGAGGACTTCGAGTACCACTGGCCGTACCTGCGGCCGAGCGAAGTGCCGGATTGGCTCCTTTTGACCTCGCTGGGAGCGAGCGCTGTCGAGTACGAAGTCCAGATCGCCGACTGGCTCGACGAGAACCCCGCCGTGAAGCTCGCCTTGCGTCCCGGAACGGTGCAGATCGCAGCCGGCGTCAAGCGGCTCGAACGATTCTGTCGGCGAGCCGAATTGCTCATCTGCGACTCGAGCCAAGCGGCGGCGCTCGTGGGTGCTCCGCCCCACGAGCCCGAACACCAGCTCGAGGCGCTGAGAGCACTCGGCCCGAGAAGGGTCGTCGTCGTGAATGAAGAGGGCGGCGCATACGCGCTCGATGACGCCGATCGATTGCATGCAGACGACGGCGCGGCACCGGGCGGAGCGATCGACCGAACCGGAGCCGCCGACGCGTTCGGCGCGGGCGTGCTTGCCGCACTCGTGCGGGGACTGCCGTTGAAAGATGCCCTGAAGTGGGGCCCCCCGAATTACTCGAGCGTTGCCGCCCGCCTCGGTTCACAAGAGGGACTGCTGCGCGAGAGCGATCTCCGTCGCATCATCGACGCCTTCGGTGTCGCCGTCAGTCCGCTTGGCAGCTAATTGACCGAGGCCGAGGGAGAACGTTCAAGGAGTCGAACGCGCAGCGCATCTCGAACACCGACCGACAAGTTCGAGGCGGTGGTCGCTGACGTCGAATCCATTCTCCTTGGCGATTGCCCTCGCCGTCTCGGCGAGGGCGGCCTCGAGACGGGGGGAGCTCGTCGCATCGATGACGAGACCGCACCATGAGCAAACGGCGTGGTGATGGTGATGGCCGCTCACCTCCTCCGCGAGTTCGAATCGTCCGAATTCGTCTGATCCGCTGACCTTTCGGACGACGCCAGCGTCGGCGAGCACGGCGAGGTTGCGGTACGCGGTGCTCACCGGCAGGTCGGGCACGGCGTCAAGGAGCTCGGCGATCGTCGCCGGACGAGAGAACGACGACAAGGCGTCGACCATCATCCGACGTTGCCGCGTGTAGCGCTGTTCGGAGCCGGCGAGGCGGAACGCGACGTCACGATGGGTGCGCTCGTCAGCGGCGACCTCGTTGACCACCGGTGCAGCGTACCGAGGCAGCGAACAAGGAACCGTTCGAGGCGACCGGATCTCGTGCACGATTCACGCTCTCTGTTCGTCGGCTAACGCCTCGCGTGCCAGATCGTTCCACCAGCCCCGAACGCGGACACAGCAGCGACGCTGTGATTTGCTGGGGCGGTGAAATGCATTTGTTGGTCAGGATGCCAAGCGAGAACGACCCGATGACCGGTCGGCTGGAAGCGGTCGACCTCACCGTGTCGATGAGCCGCGAAGCGTCCGAGAAGCGCCTTTTTCTGCTTCAGCAGCGCCTTCTCGAGCTGCGCCTCGTCAGCGCCGGCCTGATAGGGAACGGCTCTATTGGACCGCCGCTCTGCGTGCTCTTCGAGGGTTGGGACGCTTCGGGAAAGGGCGGGTCGATCAAGCGGCTTGTCGCGTCCCTCGACCCTCGGCACGTGGTCGTCGCCGAATTCGGCGTCCCGACCGAGGAAGAAAAGCGCCACCAATTCCTGTGGCGTTTCGTCCCGCGCCTGCCGGGGTGGGGTGAGATGAGCGTGTTCGACCGCTCGTGGTACGGGAGAGTGCTCGTCGAACGGGTAGAAGGATTCGCGAGCAAACGCGAGTGGAAACGCGCTTACTCCGAAATCGACAACTTCGAGAAAATGCTCGTCGAAGAGGGTGCGACCCTCGTCAAGTTCTGGCTGCACATCTCATCTGATGAACAGGAACGCCGGTTCGAGGCGCGCCGCAACGATCCGCTGCGCCGCTGGAAGCTGACTGATGAGGATTGGCGGAATCGCGAGAAGCGTCCGGCGTATCTCGATGCCGCAGAAGAGATGTTCGAGCGCACCGACTCGAAGGACGCTCCGTGGGAGATCGTCGCCGCCGAAAGCAAGCCTTACGCGCGGGTTGCGGTGCTCGAGACGGTGATCGCCAGGACCGAGACCGCGATGAAGCGCGCTGGGCAAACGATCCCCAATCTGAGAGCCACCGCCGAGCGAGCTTCGCGTCGCGCGCGATAGTCCCGTACGCGCTCAGTCAGTACTGTCGGCGCCGGTGTACTCGTCTCCGGCCGCATTTGCGCGACGGGCGCGGCCATGGTTTGTGTGCTGCATCGAGATCGCATTCGCCGTGGTCGCCGTTGCCCTCGCGGCCTGCTTCCCAGCTGCCACCGTTGCGGCGAGCTCGACCCCGCTCAGCTTCTCGCCGAATAAGGGTGCTCCCGGCACGAGGATCGCGGCGACCGCGTCGAGTTCGCTCTCGTGCGTCAGCGACGTCACGCTGACGAGCGTGACAGGTGGCACACTGGCGTCGGCGACGATCGTTTCGAACAACGGCACAAACGTCGTGTTCGATGTGCCGGCCCTGCCGGCGGGAAACGCGAACGTCGACATGTCGGACGGCACGAACTCGGCGAGTTGCGCGTTCAGCGGTGTCTTGCAGGTGGTCAACGCAGTGAGGATTACGTCGACCTCGCTGCCCGCGGCGGGTTACGGGGTTCCGTATTCGGCGCGGATCACGGCAGCTGGAGGTGTCGGTCCGTATTCGTGGTCGGTAATCGCGGGTGCGCCACCATCCGGCGTGTCGCTCGCGTCGAACGGTGTGTTCCAAGGCTCCCCGCAATCGAGCGCTCCGGCGACTCTCACGGCTCAGGTGATGGACAAGTACGGGGCGACGGCGTCGGCGACCTTCACCATCACCATCGAGGGGCCGCCAACGATCACCGTTTCCTCGCTGCCGGACGGCACCGTCGGTGTCGACTACTCGGCGAAGCTCACAGCCGCCGGAGGTGTCCCGCCGTACTCCTGGAGCGTCGGACCATCGGGCGGCCTTCCGGGAGGACTCGTCGTCAGTTCGGTGGGCGTTCTTTCGGGACGTCCGGGGACCTCGGGGACCTCGATGCTCAACCTCCAGGTCACGGACGCGGCAGGGGTGGCGGGGACGGCGACCGTGTCGATCACCATCGAGCCGATCCCAGAGGAGTACGCGGTCGCGATCGCGGACGGTGTGCTGCCGGTCGGGGACCCGTCGCTCAGCGATCCGTTGCTGCACGTCCGGTCACCACAAGGCGGCGTGGTCGCGCTTGCGTCCGGTCGAGGCGGAAAGGGCTTCTGGGCACTCACCCGGACGGGGCGTGTGCGGGGGGTCGAGGGGATGCGATCGCTCGGTTCTATCCCAAAGCTCCGCCGCGGTGTCCGCCCGGTCGCGCTCGCGTCGGACCCGACGGCGACCGGGTACTGGGTGCTGACGAACCAAGGCCAGGTCTTTGCATTCGGTCACGCCCGCCGGTACTCCGACGAGAGCCGCCACGCGAGCGCCTCGAGGTCTGCCAAGGCGGTCGGTTTCGCGGCGGCATCGGGGGGCGGCGGCTACTGGATCCTGTGGTCCGATGGTGAGGTCGATGCGTACGGAGACGCACCGGTCCTCGGCTCTCCCGGCCTTGCCGGCAACCGCTTCACGGCGATCGCCGCGACGGCGGACGGACCCGGCTACTGGGTCGTGACGGCGAGCGGAAGAGTGTTCCCCTTCGGTGCGGCGTGGGGAGAGCCGCCGACAAGCGGGAGCGTGATCCACGGCGAAGTCGTCGGCATCGCCGGTGCGCCCGACGGTGCCGGGTACTGGTTGCTGGGGAAAAACGGCACGATCCGCGCGTTCGGTTCGGCGCGTCTAGCGGAGAATCTCCCGAACCCGCTCGGTCTCGGCCGCGCGGTCTCGATCGCGTCCGCTGCCTAGCTGCCAACACGGTCGCCGCGCGAACCTCGGCGATGTCGCAGCGCGTCTCGGTCAGCTCCGGCGCGCTTCCAGATCGTCGAGAACGTCGTCCGAGACATCGAGGTCACCGCTGCCGACGCCCACGCGAACGCCTGGCCGGTAGGCGCCGTGGAAGTCGGAGCCCCCAGTCGCCACCAGATGGTGTGAGCGGGCAAGCTCGGCGAGCTCGACACGAGTCGGCAGGTCGTAGCTTGCGTAGTACGCCTCGAGGCCGTCGAGTCCGATCGACGCGAGTTCGCCGACAAGTTCGCCGAGGCGCGCGATCCTCGACTCGCTTGTGAGGGGGTGCGCGAGTCCGACTACGCCGCCGTCTTCGTGTGCGGCGTCGGTCACGCGTCGAGGCGGCAGTGGCGCGCGAGCGACATACGCAGGGCGATCATCGCCGAGGAAGCGATCGAACGCGTCGTCGATCGAGCGCGCAGCTCCAAGACGAACAAGGACCGCGGCGAAGTGCGGACGGCCAACGACCTCGCCCTTTGCTTCGAGGGACGCGTCGTCGAGGGAAACCGGAATGCCGAGTGCTTGGAGACGCTCCGCCATCGCTTGGTTGCGCTCCGCTCGGTCTTCTCGCACTCTGCCGAGCAGAGCGCCCAGTGCGGATGATCGTTCGTCGATGAAATAACAGAGCAAGTGCAGCGGCCGCCCCTCGTAAGTGCACGACACCTCGCAGCCGGGAACAAAGCGCAATCCGACTTTTTTTGCCTGTGCCCCCGCTCGGGCGAGACCGAAACAGCCGTCATGGTCGGTGAGTGCGAGCGCGCTGCAGCCGGCATCTTTTGCCAGGTCGACGACGCGTTCTGGCGAGGCGCTCCCATCCGAGCAGGTCGAATGGGTGTGGAGATCGATCATGCCGGAAGCACGTTAATGACGGGCGACGCCAGCGACGAGGTGATACGCCTCGATGACAGAATGAGTCCAATGCGGGAAGCCTGCGGCGTCTTCGGCGTCTTCGCGCCGGGGTGCCAAGTGGCTCCGCTCGTCTACGACGGGCTGTTCTCGTTGCAACATAGGGGCCAAGAGTCGGCCGGCATGGCTGTGAGCGACGGCGAGACCGTGACGGTCGTGAAGGACATGGGGCTCGTCACCTCGGTGTTCTCGCCACGTGCCATCTCCTCCTTGCAGGGCTCGATCGGGCTCGGCCACGTCCGCTACTCGACAATGGGCAAAAGCGACTGGCGCAATGCGCAGCCGATCTTTCGATCGCTTGGAACGGCGGGTTTCGCGCTTGGACACAACGGCAACTTGACCAATGTCGCCGAGCTCGAGGAACAGGCGGGGATGATCCCCGGTCTCGCGCCGTCCGACAGCGACTTGATGAGCGAACTGATCGCTCAGGAATTTCCCGCCGACGATCTCTTCGAAGAGCCCGGCCGTCTCGAGAACGCATTGACGAAAGTGCTTCCGCGGCTCGAAGGCGCCTTTTCTATCGGGTGCCTAGATGTCTCGCGCCTGTACGCGGCGCGCGACCCAAACGGGTTCCGACCCCTGTGCCTCGGCAAGCTCGTCGACGACGCCGGCGCGACGACGGGATGGGTTGTGTCCTCCGAGAGCCCGGGGCTCGCGACCGTCGGGGCGATCTTCGAGCGCGAAATCGATCCCGGCGAACTCATCGTCATCGACGCGGACGGAGTGCGTTCGATCCGACCTTTCGACGAGCACCGCGTCGAGCCTCGCCTGTGCGTCTTCGAGTTCGTCTACTTCGCTCGCCCCGACGCGATCCTGCATGGCAAGGAGGTGCACTCGGCACGCCGGCGGATGGGTGAGCAGCTCTTCCTCGAGGCCCCTGCTGACGTCGATGTCGTGATCGGCGTTCCCGATTCAGGGGTGCCCGCCGCCGAAGGCTTCGCTCGACGCAGCGGCATTCCCTTTGGCCATGGGCTCGTCAAGAACCGGTACATCGGCCGCACCTTCATCACCCCGACGGCAGCCGCTCGGGAAGACGCGGTGCGGCGCAAGCTCAATCCCTTGCGCGAGAGCGTCGAAGGCAAGCGACTCGTCGTCATCGACGACTCGATCGTGCGCGGTACGACGACTCGCCAAATCGTGACAATTCTGCGTTCAGCGGGAGCCCGCGAGGTGCACCTCCGTATTTCGTCGCCGCCGTTTCGGTGGCCGTGCTTTTACGGGATCGATACCCCGCGGCGCGAAGAGCTGCTTGCGGCGATGCTCGGTACTGAGGACATCGCCGGTCACGTCGGCGCGGACTCGATCGCCTACCTGTCGCTCGAGGGAATGTTCTCGGCGATCAGGGTTTCCGGCGACGAGTTGTGTTCAGCGTGCCTGACCGGCGAGTACCCGACGTCGATTCCCCTGGAGGCAAGCACGCGCGTCGCAGTCGGATCGCGCTGAACGGTCCGCTCACAATCCAAGAAGGAGCCCCATGGCATCGGGACACGGACCTGTGCATCTCACAAGCCGTCACAGCGACACCTTGGAGAAGATCTTTCGACATCCTCTCAGCCACAACATCGAGTGGGAGTCCGTTCTCTCGCTGCTCGAAGCCGTCGGTACGGTTGAAACGCGGCACGACGGCAAGATCGTCGTCACGCTCGAACCCGAAATCGAGGTCTTCGAACGTCCCCGAGGTAAGGATGTGGACGCTCAGGAAGTCGTCGACCTGCGACGAATGCTGAGCAACGCCGGATATCGACCTATCGACGAATAGGCCGACCCACTCAGCCAAGCGCAAGCCGGCTGGCTCAATGCCACGCCGTTGCGTTCGCGGCGTCGCGTTCCACCATGTCCGCCAGCATCGCCACAACCGGGCGGTTCGACGTGATGATCCCGAGCTCTCGGTTGTAGACAAGCGAGGCCACAGAGAAGTTCTCTGAGCCGACAAAAACGCGCTCGTCCGCATAGCCCGGGTCAACGTCGACCACCTTCGCGTGGATGTAGAGAGCGTTGTACGAGTCGGGGTAGGTGCGAATGTTGACGCCCGCCCCTGTGAGTTCTGAGAAGGCTGAGTTCCACTCCGAATCCGCCGTCATCACGACGGTCACCTTCACGCCTCGGCGCGCCGCCGCTTCGAGGGCGGCCTCGATGTACGGCTCGTCCATCTCTTCGTTCTCGATCCAGATCGAGTGGTGTGCTGACGAGATGAGGTTGACGAGCGCGTCCTCGCTCCCAGGACTCCACAACAACTCGCCGCTCGGGCTGGAGGCGTAGCCCACGCCGTTCCAGTCCCCGTTGAAGGTACGCGTGATCGCGATCACGTCGGCGGGCTGAGTATCGATCACGACGACGTCGCGGGTGGTTGAGTAGTACTCGGCGGTGAAGTTCATCGTCATCACGAGCGCCGTCGCCCGGTCGATCACCGCCGCCTTTTCGTGGGTGATGTCGAACCTCGAAGATGCCCAGTGCACGTGGACGCCGTGGCGTGTGAGGTACGAGTAGGCCGGCGCGTTCTCGGACTCGGTGTAGTGCTCGTTCAGGATCACCCGCACGTCGACGCCACGGTGCGCGTCATTGGCGAGGATCGCTTCGATCACCGGGTCCGAGAGCTCGTACATCTCGAGGTCCACGCTCTTGTTGGCCGAGACCAAGAGCTCGTCGATCGGGGACATCCCAGCCTCGGGTTCCTCGAGGATCCGGAGTGATGCCGCTTCTGGCGTGTAAGGCGCGCGGACGGCCGACGCAACGACGGCCGTCGGGATGAAGACGCCAAGAAGGATCCCCGCGGTGATGGCAACGAGGGTGCGAATGGGTTTGTTCATCGACGAGCGCTCACTGTTGCCATTCTCATGCTGAGTTGCGCGGGTGATGAGTCGAAGGGCTCTGTTCGGTTACGTCTCGTCTCGTCTCGTGGTCGGGACCGGCGTCGATCCGGTGACCTCGCGCTTTTCAGGCGCGCGCTCTGCCGACTGAGCTACCCGACCTCGCCGGCAATGCCGACGTCGCCAGTCTCGCCGACATCCGATCGCCGCTTCTTCGCGGCGGATATCGAACTAGACCAGTTCGCGGACCTGACGGTCTGCGAGTTCAGAACATAGCGGACAGGTCTCGCGCGACATCGTGGACGCCGAGGGGGTGTCCAGATGGAGCTCGCAGCGTTCGTCGTCCAGGCGGTTCTCGCAGAAAAGCGCAGTGTCCGTGCGGTTGCCAAGGAGCACGGGATCTCGAAGACCTGGCTCTACGAGCTCTTGGCCCGCTACAAACAGGGCGGTGAGGCGGCGCTCGCCAAAAGGAGCAGGCGCCCGCACCACTCTCCGACAAAGGTCTCAGCCGACTTAGAAGACGAGATCGTCGAGCTCCGAAAAGCACTGGCCGAGTTCGGCACGGAGTGCGGGGCCGACACGATCTACACCCACCTTGTCCGCCGCCACAAGGTGGCGCCCTGTTCGGTCTCGACGGTTTGGCGGGTGCTGACGAGACGGGGCTTCATCGTCCCCGAACCGCACAAGCGACCGCGCTGCTCCTACATCCGATTCGAAGCGGCGTTGCCCAATGAGTGTTGGCAGATGGACATGACGCACTACGCGCTTTCATCAGGTGAAGGCGTCGAGATCTTGAACGTGATCGACGACTACTCGAGGCTCTGTGTTCAGAGCAAGGCCTTTCCCGTCACGACCGCCGCCGACGTTGTTCAGACCTTCTACGAAGCCGCAGGACAATACGGCTTTCCCCAGAGCGTCTTGTCGGACAACGGCTGCATCTTTACTGCCTCGGCGAGAGGCGATCGCGGCGCGCTCGCGACGGAGCTCGCCGCGTTGGGCATCGTCTTCAAGCACAGCCGGGTCAACCATCCCCAGACCTGTGGGAAGGTCGAGAGATTCCACCAGACCGACAAGAAGTTCGTCGACAAGGCGAAACCTGCGACGCTCTCCGAACTGCAAGCACGCCTCGACGTCTTCGCCGCTTACTACAACGACGTTCGTCCGCATCGTTCGAAGAACCGCATCACGCCACGCGCCGCCTACGACGCCAGGGTGAAGGCGACGCCCCGCGGCAAGCCGATCCGTGACTCCGGCGAGTTCCGAATCCGCACCGACAAAGTCGACAAAGGCGGCAAAGTCACCCTTCGCTACGCCGGAAAGCTCCGCCACATGAGCATCGGCAGGGCGCACACGAAAGAACGTGTGCTGCTGTTGGTGGACGACCGCGACGTCAGGGTCTACTCACAAGACGGCGAGTACCTCGGCGAGCTGAAAATCGACCCGGCCAAGGACTACCAGGGCCAAATCTCGTAATGTCCGCGATGTCCCGAGAGATGTGTCCGGGATGTCTCGCGACACCGCATTCGCGGACCTGACGGGATTTGAACCCGCGACCTCCGGCTTGACAGGCCGGCGTGCACTCCGAGCTGCACCACAGGTCCGAGAGCGTCCGCCGATCCCGCCTCTTCGAGTGGTTCGACGAGCCGTAATCGGCGACGCCCGATCCTACGTGACGTTATGGGGCTGCTCGCCGGTCAGAGGAGGTGCCGACTCCCGGGAACCCACGCCGAGATTCGGGTGACTCGGGCATCGCCTTAAATCGGGGACACTGTTCGCGCATGCTTTCGCTTTTCGACGTTCACATCGAGATCGGTGATCGAGTCCTGGTCCGCAAAGCCACCGTTCGCATCGGGCGTGGCGAAAAGGTCGCCTTGGTCGGGCCGAATGGCGCGGGGAAAACAACGCTGCTGAGGGCAATCGTCGGTGATCGGGCGCTCACCAGCGGATCGGTTCAGGTTCCCGCGAAAACGGCGTATCTGAGCCAGGAGACTGCTTCGCTATCGCGTGGCGGCCGCGCCAATAGCGAGCAAATGGCGCTGGAGTACTTGCTTGAAGCTAGTCCGTTAACCCAGATGCGGCACGAAATGGAGCGGCTGACCGCGCTGATGAACAACACCAACGGTCGCGAGCGCGACGACGCAATTCGGCGCTTCAGCGACGTGCACGACCGCTTTGTTCACGACGGCGGGTACGAGGTCGAGACCATTGCCGAGCGGATCGCGAGAGGCGTCGGTCTCGATGACCAAGCGCTCCTGACCGCGGTAGCGGAGCTATCGGGAGGTCAACGTCGCAAGCTCGATCTCGCCAGCATGCTTCTCGCCGGAGGCGATCTCCTCGTCCTCGACGAGCCCACCAACCACCTCGACGCGGCGGGCAAGAAGTGGGTGATGAATTTCTTGCGAGAGACTCCGTCGACCGTGGTCGTGGTGAGTCACGACGTCAAGCTCATGGACAGCGCGATCGATCGGGTGATTGCGCTCGAGAACGCCCAGGTCGATGCCTATCGCGGCACGTACTCCGACTATCTCCGGCAACGCGCAGAGGCGGAGACGCAAAGAGCACACGTCGCGAAAACGATCAGCAAAGAAGCCTTACGGCTCACCGAGACCAAAAAGATGTTTGCCAAGGGCAACGCCACCCACGCCGCCAAGCGTCGTGCCCTGCAGCGACGCATCGACATCCTGAACGAACGACTCAGGGATCATGCTCCAGCCGTCAAGCGGCGTGAGCTGAAGATTCGACTACCCGAGCCGGTGCGCGCCGGCGACAAGGTCGTCGATGTGGATGGTTTGTCGAAGTCGTTTGGCAAAAATCACGTATTTGCGAACGTCGAGTTTCTGGTGCACCGCAGCGACGTCCTGTTGTTGGTGGGAGTCAACGGCGCTGGGAAGACCACTCTGTTGCGGTGCCTGGCCGGTCGCGAATCTCCGGACAGTGGTGTGGTCAAGCTCGGCGCGAACGTCACTCTCGGCTTTTATGCACAAGAGCACGAGGACATAAAGGCGTCGCTGTCTGTTCTCGACAATCTGCGGTCCATGGCTCCAGAAGCGACTGAAGGACAGCTGCGGGCGACTCTCGGCCATTTCGGCTTGAGCGGTGACGTCGCGGATCAGAAGGCGGGCACATTGTCGGGTGGGGAGAAGACCAAACTCGCGCTAACCCGACTGATGATGTCGGGAGCGAATCTGTTGTTGCTCGACGAGCCGACCAACAATCTCGATCCGCAGTCAGTGGAAGCACTTTTGGCTGCGTTGCAGCACTACGAGGGCACAGTGATCCTCGTAAGCCACGACTCGGATTTTGTCGCACAGCTGGCGCCCGAGCGCGTATTCCTTCTTCCCGACTCGCGGCTCACCTACTTTGACGAGAGCATCTTGCAACTGATTCCGCTTCGGTAGCGCGCTCTCGAGGGCGCTTTCGCTTCTACGGGCCGACGAGAAACCGTCTGACCGCCTCTTCAGCGTCGCAGCTCGCGAGCAACAGCACCTCGTCGCCGACTGCCAGCACCGTGTCCTGGCGCGGGGGAAGCACCCGCGATTCGCGGATCACCGCGACGACCGCAGCGTCGCGGGGCAAGTCGAGATCCGAGATTGCGACCGAGGTTGCCGGCGCACCTGCGGCCAAAGTCACTTCAACGAGTTGCACGTCGCCCCCGCCAACCTGCAGAAGATGGACGAGGCTGCCGACGGTCACTGCCTCTTCCACCAACGCCGCAAGGAGCCGCGGCGTCGACACCGACACGTCGACACCCCACGACTCGTTGAATAGCCATTGATTTTCTGGTGCGTTCACGCGCGCGACGACACGGGGGACGGCAAACTCCTGCTTCGCGAGCAGCGAGATGACAAGGTTGTCCTCGTCGTCGCCCGTCGCCGCTACCGCGACGTCGACTTCGGACATTCCCGCGGCATCGAGCGAGCTCACCTCGCACGCGTCTGCGGCGACCCAGGTGACTGGCAGAGATGACCGCAACGACTCGACGAGGTCGGGGTCCTTTTCGATCACAAGAACGTCGTGACCGCTCTCTGAGAGGTCCTTCGCGATCGACGTGCCGACACTCCCCGCGCCGGCGATTGCGACCTTCACGACCGCTCCTCTGGTTTCGCTGTCGACGTGTTCGCCCGCCCGGCGATTAGCGCGTCGATCTCTGCGAGGGTATCTCGCATCACAGCGATGTGAACGACGTCTCCTTCTTGGCCGACGACTCCTTTGGTGTCGAGTCGCGGCGTGCCCGCGTGGGTGAGCGAAACGAGTCTCGCCTTTCCCCTCACATTCATTGGCTCGAGCGATCTTCCCGCCCACGATGGCGGCAGGACGCGATCGACGAGGACGAGTTGTCCGCTCGCGTCCGACCACTCCGACGTCTCGAATTCCGGAGCGAGCCGTTGGATTACGCGGTCAATCGTCCACGCGACTGTCGGCACGGTCGGGATGCCGAGTCGGTGGTACAGCTCGGCGCGGCGCGGATCGTAAATGCGGGCGACGACGTTCGCGATGCCGTAGTGCTCACGGGCGATGCGAGCGCTCAAGATGTTCGAATTGTCGCCGCTCGTCACCGCGGCGAATCCCAAGGCGTCCTTCGCGCCGGCCGCGTCGAGGGAGTCCCGGTTAAAGCCCGAACCCACGATGCGCTGTCCCGGCCAGGTCTCGGGGAGTCGGCGGAAAGCCCGTTCGGACTTGTCGACGATAGCGACGGAGTAGCCGTGGTCGGAGAGCCGAATGGCGAGACCGGCGCCGACCCGCCCGCAGCCGATGACGACGATGTGCACGGGGCTCTATGCAACACGTCCGAAGCCGAAAGAACAACCTGGTGGTGTGCTTGGCTACTCGGATGCACCTCGGTGAGAACACCGCCGAGCAGGACAAATCAGCCCTTAAGACTGAAACGGGGCCGACCGAGCCGACCCACCTCGGCATCTCCCCGAGCGCGCTCATCGCGCCGGGGGCGCCGATCGTGCCCGAAACCCCCGGTTACCGCCTGAAGAATCTGCTGCTCGGTCCGCCGATCGCGACCGAGCGGCAGAGCAAAGAGCGGCTCGGCAAGCCGACGGCGCTCGCCATTTTGTCTTCCGATGTCATCTCGTCTTCGGCGTACGCGACCGAACAGATCCTCCTGCAGCTCGTGAAGGTGATCGGCATCGCGGCGTTCTCGCTCGTTGTTCCGGTCACCGTCGCGGTCGTAGGCGTGCTCTTTTTCGTCACCCTCTCGTACCTCGAGGTCGTCAAGGTCTATACGAAGGCCGGCGGTGCTTACGTCGTCGCGCGGGAGAACTTCGGTCTCGGCGTCGCGCAGATCGCCGCGGTCGCGCTGCTGATCGACTATGTGCTCACCGTCGCCGTTTCCGTCGCGGCGGGTGCCGCCGCGCTCACATCGGTCTTCCCCAACCTCGCCGGGGACACGGTCTGGTTCGCGATCGGCGCCGTCGTCATCATCGCCTACGGCAACCTGCGCGGCGTGCGAGAGGCGGGACGGATGTTCGCCGTGCCTACGTATTTCTTCATCGCCAACATGGCGATCCTCATCATCGTCGGTTCGATCAAGGCGATCGCCGGCGACCTGCGCGCGCACCCGCTCGTCCATCCGGGCATCGTTCCGCTCGGTACGCCCGGAAAGGGGCTCTTGCTAGGCGCGTCGCTCTTCGTCGTCTTGAAGGCGTTCGCTTCGGGGGGATCAGCACTCACGGGCACCGAAGCGATTTCGAACGGCGTCAGCGTCTTTCGCAGACCGGAGTCGCGAAACGCCCGCATCACGCTCGTCATCATGAGCCTGATCTTGGGTTCGCTCGTGCTCGGCATTGCCGCGCTCGCCGCGATCGTTCACCCGATCCCGTACGTGAACGGCACACCGACGGTCGTCTCACAGGTGGCGAAGTACGTCTACGGAGCGGGCGTGTTATCGCACATCTTGTTCGTCGCGTTGCAGGTCGGGACGATGTTCATCCTGGTTCTCGCGGCGAACACGAGCTTCACCGGCTTTCCCTATCTCGCAAGCTTTGCTGCCACCGACTCGTACCTGCCGCGCCAGCTCACCCGAAGGGGTCACCGCCTCGTCTTTTCGGCGGGGATCTTGGTACTCACTGCGATCGCGGTCGCGTTGTTAGCGATCACGAACGCGCGCGTCGACAACCTGATCCCTCTGTATGCGATCGGAGTCTTCACCGGCTTCACGATGGCCGGAGCGGGGATGACGAAGTACCACCTTCAGCACCACGAGCCGAACTGGAGACGGCGCGCGGTGATCAACGGCACCGCGGCGGTTTTGTCGTTCATCGTCGACTTGATCTTCGCTGTGACGAAGTTCACCGAAGGCGCGTGGGCGGTAGTCGTTTTGATGCCGATCGGTGTCGTTGCACTGATGTATCTGCACCGCCAGTACGCCGTCGAAGACGAGCAGCTCGAACAAGGTGCGGTTGCCGCCTGCGAGGCGCCGATCCTCCATCGCCATGTCGTTTTGGTGTTCGTGAACTCGGTCGATCTCGCGACGGCGCGCGCTGTTCAGTACGCACGCACCCTGACGCCGGATGAGCTGCGTGCAGTGCACTTCGCGATCGACCCTGCCGTTGCGTCGAAGCTCGAGCGAGATTGGAGCCGCCTCGCGCTGTCGCGCCTTCCGTTGGACATCATCGAGGTCCCCGACCGGCGCCTGACGCGTGCCGCGCTGCAGCTCGCCGCGGAAGCCTCCGCGGACGGCAATACCGAAGTCTCGGTGGTCTTGCCACGGCGCGGCTTTGTGACGCGCATCGCGCGCCTCTTGCACGACCGCAGCGCCGACGAGATCGCCGAAGCTTTGAGTTCGCTACCTCACGTCAATGCCACGATCATCCCGTTCCAGCTGCAGCGTCGCCACGGCCGCACCCCCTTGCGCACTCAGATCCTCGAGGAACAGGGCAGCACCGAGGCGTCCGAGATGATCGCGCCGAGCGCGAAGGAGTTCGCCGAACGCACGGTGGGGACGGTTCCAATTGGCGAAATCGCTTGGCGCCGGCGCGTGAGCGTCGCGGGCCGCATCCGCTCCGTGCGGGTGCCCACGGCCGGTTCGACCGCCGTGCTCGAATGCACCCTCGTCGACGGCTCCGGCGCGGTGTTACTCGTCTTCCAAGGACGGCGGCGGATCCCCGGCATCCAGCAGGGTGCGCGGCTCATCGCCCGCGGCGTCGTCGGCGCGTGGCGGGGCAACCTCGCGATCTTGAACCCGGATTACGAGCTGATTGCTGGCGGAGACACCGAATAGAGCCGCGCGATCGGGACGCGGAGATTAAGCACCCCCAACGGTGAGTGAATTCATGACATAAGCACCCCCAACGGGATTCGAACCCGTGTTTCCGCCTTGAAAGGGCGGCGTCCTGGGCCGCTGGACGATGGGGGCCCGGCAAGAACGAAGCAGGCGGAGGTTACCTGTGGTGACCAATTGAGCTTCCCAGACAGGCTCCCCTTCGGTGTGCATCACTCCAGATCATTGGGCGGCACAGGCGTTCCGTCCCATCGCAGGTCTCCCGGCGGTTCGCCCCACGGGTCCTCCGGCGCGTCTTCGTCGGCGCTTCCGTTGTAGGGAGGCAATGACAACGAGAGCGCGTCGACGAGCTCGGAGGCGAGGTAGGTGAGGTAGGCGTACGCGAGCCACTCGCCATAGCGCGGGTCGGTCGAATCAGGCTCCGCCCAGTTCTCTTCGACACCTAGTGACGCGCCGTAAACGAGACGTAACTCGACCAGCGCGTCGAGCCACGCGCCCGCCTCTTCCTCTCTCAAATTCTCCGCGCCAATGGTTGCCTCGAGGACCTCGAGCGCCCGCGTGTGCTGTTCGAGCGTGGTTTGTCGTTGGGAATTCTCGAACTGCGCTTGGGCGATGGCGTCGGTGGGGTAGGCGACGGGCAGCAGGCGTCGAAGCTCGTCGGGTACCGGCGCCGAGGGATCTTCGACCGCGTGGAGCAACTCGCGCAGCTGTGCGGCGATCGAGCGGAGCAGCGAGCGTTCTTCTGGCGTCAGCGCGAGCGCGAAGCCGTCGTTCTTGCGGATGATTACCGGCGGGCGCGAGAACTCGGTCATTGCGATTGTTCGAGCGTCGCCCAGAGCCCGTGACGATGGAGCCTGCCGACGTCGAATTCGGCGCGCTCTCGAGTGCCCGAAGAGACGACGGCGCGCCCTTTTTGATGAACGTCGAGCATCAGGCGCGTGGCCCTCTCGAACGAGTAGCCGAAGAGCTTTTGGAAAACGTACGTGACGTAGCTCATCAAATTGACCGGATCGTTCCAAACGACGACGAGCCACGGCCGTTCCAAGACGGCGTCCTCACGTGTCGATTCATCCTCGATCACGCTCGGCGCCGTCGAAGCGCGCACCGAAGCGGTCCTAATCGCGGCTCCTCCGATGCATCACGGATTGGCGCCGACGGTAGCTGCAACGCTTTCGCCCCCCACCGCGGAGAGCTGTTCGGCGGCGATCGGTTCGGGATGCCGGTGGAGGGACAAATAAAAGGTGATCGCCGCGATCCATATCGTGGTGGCGCCGGCGAGGTGGAACTCGATGACCACCGCGTTGTCGTGAAGGAAGTACTGGGTGAAACCGAGCACACCCTGGACGAACAGGACCTCGAGCATCGTCTGTGCGGCGCGTTGGGTTCTCCCCGGCGCTTTCGCGACGTGGAGCGCGAAAAGCGATGCCAGCGTGCAGCCGATCAGGAACAGGGCGATCGTCGAATGCAACTCCGCGATGTCCCGGAACGCGATTGGCAGGCGTTTAGCACCCTTCCCCCCCGCATGCGGGCCGGAACCCGTCACCATCGTTCCAGCGAGGATGACGACGCAAAGCGTTCCGACGAGTAGTCGAGCGAGCCAGACGATCTCATTGCGAACGAGGGGCTCTCGACGCGCCTCGTGCGTGCGTGCCAGGTGGAACATCACGAGCGCGACTGCGAGAACGACAAGTGTGAGCACGAAGTGCAGCGCGACGAGGTACGGGTTGAGTTTCGTCAGGACGACGAGACCCCCGAGGATGATCTGCGCGATGAGGCCGCCGACCAATCCGGCTCCCAGCCCGATCAGATCTCGCCTTCGCGGCTTCAGGGCGATCGTCGAGAGAAACGCCGCGACCGTCACGGCAGAGACGGCGATCGTTACGACTCGGTTCGTGAACTCGACTAGCGGGTGAAACGATGCCGGTGCGACGAGATGACCCTGGAAGCACTCGGGCCAGTCCGCACAACCGAGCCCAGAACCGGTGAGCCGCACCGCTCCACCTGTGAGAACCAAGAGCGCGTAGCAAACGACAGAAGCCAGTGCGAGCGCGCGGACCGTCCTCGGATCGCCGAGGCGGGCGATGCCGCGCCGCAGCAACGAGTCGCCGACGCGCGGGGTCGCGTGCAGGTCGGCGGTCGTCACCAGTTCGTCACCGGCGTCGAGGTGCCTCGAATCGGTACCCGACGCCGCGGATCGTCGTGATGAGTCGAGGCTGTGAAGGGTCGACCTCGATGTGCGAGCGCAGCCGCTTGATGTGGACGTCGAGGGTCTTCGTGTCTCCGACGTAGTCCTCGCCCCACACCCGCGAAATCAACGAATCCCGCGGCACGACACGCCCCGAGTTCCCGAGCAGCTGCTCGAGCAGTTCGAACTCTTTCAAAGGAAGAGCAACTTCGTCGCCGCGCACCGTGCATTCGTGCCGGTCGAGATCGAGCGAGACCTCTCCCACTTCGAGGACCTGCGCGGAGACGTGGGAACTCGGTCGACTCGGCGCCGCGGGCTGGGTGCCGTGAATCGCCGCCGAGCGGGGGCTGCGCGAACGCGGCGACCTCCGCAGCACGGCATGCATGCGCGACACGAGCTCGCGCAGGCGGTATGGCTTGGCGACGTAGTCATCAGCGCCGACTTCGAGGCCGACGACGGTGTCGATCTCGGTCGTTTTCGCCGTCACCATGATGATCGGCACGGTCGATTTGGCTCGGATGACGCGGCACACATCAAGGCCTGAGATGCGCGGCAGCATGATGTCGAGCAACACGAGATCGAACACGCCCTCGTCGAAACGCTGGATCGCCTCCGCGCCGTCGCGTGCGACGGTGATCGCGAATCCCTCGCGTTCCAGACCGATGACGAGCGCGTCGACGAAGGACTCCTCGTCCTCGGCGAGAAGCACACGCACGAACTCGGTCGTGGACGGCTCTGTCGTCGCGAGATCAGCGTTCGTCACGTCTCACCTCGAACTTGGACCGGAAGTCGCAATCTGAACGTCGAACCCTCTCCCTCACGAGAATCCACCTGCACCGTACCGTGGTGATTCTGCGCGACGTGCCGGACAATCGAAAGCCCGAGTCCCGTGCCCCCGGTTTGGCGACTGCGTCCGTGATCGACTCGGTAGAAGCGTTCGAAGATCCGCTCGAGGTCGCGCGCCGGGATGCCGAGTCCCTTGTCGGCGACGACGATGACGACCTCGCTGTCCTCGCCTCTTCCTGAGAACTCGACGATCCCCCCGTCGTAGGAGAACTTCACCGCATTCTCGAGCAGGTTGTACAGCGCCGAGGTGAGCTGTCGCCGGTCGCCGATCACCGCCACGGGCGGCGTCGGCTCGTCGAGTTTGATCTCGATCGAACGATTCTCGGCGGCGGCGCGGATCCGTTCGGCAGCTTCGGCCATGACGAGATTGACGAGGACCGGCTCTCTTGGCCGGGACTCTTCTGATTCGATGCGGGATAGGTCGAGCAGGTCGTCGATGATGCGCGAGATACGGAACGCTTCGTCGTGGATGCGTTGCGCGAGGCGTCGAGATACTTCCGGCTCGCTCTCGCTCAAAAGGGTCTCCGCCAACAGTCCGAGCGCACCCATCGGGGTCTTCAGCTCGTGGCTCACGTTGGCGACGAAGTCGCGGCGCACGTCTTCGAGGCGTCGACGCTCCGAGACGTCATCGATCACCGCCATCACCCCGAGCACGCGTTGGCCGTTGTCGATGCTCTCGGTTCTGACCGACAGCGTCCTTCGTGGCGGGCCATACAGCTCGAGGGTTCGCTCTTCTGATGCCCCAGGTCCCGTCGCCGCCAGCAGTTCGTCGACCGCTTGGGCGGCGAGGGCGTCGGTGTGCCTGCTACCCATCAAGGTCAAGGCGCGCGCGTTGCGGAATACCGGCTCGCCGCGTTCGTCGCAGACGATCACCGCCTGAGGGAGCGCATCGAGGGCGCGCCGCAAGCGGATCGCATCGGCGCTCGCCTCCGCGACGGCCTCGGCCGCACGGTCTGTTGCGCGCTCGACATAGACGAGGGTGTCCTCGACGCGACCGGGATCGTCGGGCAGCGGGTCGGCACCGAGCCGGTCGCCGAGCGCCACGAGGCGCTGCTTCAGCGAGCGGATCCCGCGGCGACTTCCGATCGCATGAGCGAGGACGACCAGCACGACAACGACGGCCACAGCGATTCCGATGTCGAGCGGCGACGCCTTCAAGGCAGCGATCACCTGCACGACGCTCCGACCAGCACGGGCCAAGCATTGCAGGTGACGGGGGCTGCACCTTCCGTCGCGCTCGAGCAGTAGGTGGAGCTGGCGTGCCGTTTTGTACGGTCAGTTCGGCCCCGACGACAACGACGGTTGGGGCCCGTCGTCGGGACGGCCCGACCTGTCCATCGCGATCGCGATCCGCGATCGCCGAAAACGGGGAGGTCGCCGTGGTCGCGACGCACTTGTCTGTCATCCACCGGATCGTCGAGTCCGGCGTCTCTTTGAATCCGAGCTCGAGCGCGTTGCCGGGAAGCGGAACGCTGCAGGACCTCGTGAACGGGATCGCCTTTTGGGCGCTGCTCGCGGCGTTGGCCGGATTGATCATCGGTGCCGCGACCTGGGCGCTCGGCGCCCACACGAACAACTACCAAAATGCGTCGACCGGCCGGCGCGCCGTGCTCGTTTGCGCGGCAGCTGCGCTCGTTATCGGTGCCGCGCCGACGCTGCTCAATTTCTTGTACAGCGCCGGGCAGAGCCTTCATTGAGCATGCTCGCGATGCTCATCGGACCGTCTGCAGCCGGGTTCGCCCATCCGGCGGCGGGATTATTCGGCTTTGGCCTCTCCGAGCTCGTCAGCGCGCTCTTCGGCGGCCTTTCGAGCTGGGTCGAATCTGGCACCTCGGCGCTCATTGCCGCCTTCGGCCATGCGCTCACGGCGACGACGCAAGTGTCGCTCGGGGCAGGTTTTCTCACCGAGTTCAACGTCGTCGTGAAAGTCGGTGCCCTGCTCGTTGGTCCGTTCCTCTTGCTGGCAGTCGTGCACGCGATCGTCCGTCAAGACCTGAGCATCTTGTTGCGGGCCGTGTTCGTGCGACTTCCGCTTGCGCTCGTCTTCGGCGGGATCGCCCTCGTCCTCGTCGGACAAGCACTTTCGGCCACCGACTCGCTGAGCGCTGCGATATTGGACGTCGCCGGCAGTTCTGCCCGCGCCGAGCTCGGATTCCTCGTCAACGCCTTCGGTCCAGCCGGCATCCAGTACGCGGGATTCCTCGGGTTTCTCCTCGCGTTGATGGCGGCGGTCGTCGCTTTCGTGTTGTGGATCGAACTCGTGATTCGCTCCGCGGCGATCGCTGTAGCGACGCTGTTCATCCCGATCGCTCTAGCGGGTCTCGTGTGGTCGGCGACTTCTCACTGGGCGCGGCGCATCGGAGAGACGCTCGCCGCGCTCATCGTGTCGAAGCTTGTGATCTCGGGCGTGCTTGCGCTGGCGGCGGTCACGCTTTTGCCAGGAAGCGGGCTCTCGGGGACGATTCAGGGGATCGCTCTGCTGTTGTTGGCGTGCCTGGCGCCGTTCTCGCTGCTGCGTCTTGTGCCGATCGTCGAGGCGGGAGCGATCGCCCACTTCGAAGGGATGTCTCGCCGCGCTCACCGCACCGCGCGCGACGCAGTGGCGGCGTCGGTCGGGCTCTTCGACGGGAACGAAGAGTCGGTTACGACGATCGCCCATGATGCGATCCCCTTCGCGCACGGCATCAACATTTCCGACTCTTCACTCGACTCGGACGCGGCGGCGGTTCAGGCGCAGTACAGCGGGAGAACAAGTGGTGCGGCACGGTCGGCCGATCACACCTTTTGCCCGTCAGATACCGAGGGGCGCGATGAGTGAGACCCGAGAGCGTTTCGTGTTCGGCCCACGCGACCGGCGCGGCCTCATCGCTGGGGCGAGGACGGGTCAGCTCGTCATCGTCGCATCGGGGCTCGTTCTCGGCCTTGCCGCCTTGCACATCGTCCACGGGCCAGCCCGCGCGCTCGTCGCGATTGCGTTCGTCGTTGTAGCGATCGCGGCGGTGACCTGGCCGGTCGGAGGTCGGACTGTCGAGGAGTGGGTTCCGGTTGTCCTCGGGTTTTCGACGAAGACGCTTGTGCGCGCGAATCGCTCGGTCGTGGGGGTCGCAATGAGCACGAGTAGGCCGCGAAAGCTTCCGATCTTCGACAATTTTGAGGTCGGCGAAGTGACCCCGAACGGCGGGCCGGGGTTCGGTGTTGTTGTCGATCGGAAGTCCTCGAGCGCCAGCGCGCTCGTCGAACTTGGAGGCGAGTCGTACGCGTTGTTGAGCGAGGTGGAGCGGATGCGGCGCGTCGAAGGCTGGGCAGGCGTGCTCGCGAGCGTCGCGCGAGATGCCGGCTCGATCCACCGCCTGCAGTGGATCGAGCGCACCGTGCCGGACGTGGCCGACGCGATGCGTACCCACCTCGAACGATCGCTCGACGCGTCCACTGATTCGCGCCCTCCCCCGATCGCGCTCCGATCGTACAAAGAGCTTCTCGCCGACGAGATGGGGCACGCGTTCATTCACGAATGCTACGCAGCGATCTCGGTGCGGACCCCAAAGGGGCGGACGTTGACGATCGAAGACCGGGCGACGCGAGCATCGTGGTCGATGCACCTTGCCGACGAGATCAACCTTCTCGCCGATCGATGTCGCCGCGCCGGTATTCCGGTCCGCGGGCTCGTCTCAAAAGCTGGCGTCGAAATGTTCGTCCGTCGCGGCTTCGACGCGGTCGCGACACCGACGCGCCCGTCCTCGTCGTGGCCGGTCGCGGTGGAGGTTATGTGGGCTGCGGTCCGCACCGATGGTTTGTGGCACGCGACCTTCTGGGTCGCCGAGTGGCCGCGCCACGAGGTCGGAACCGATTTTCTACTGCCGCTGCTCGTCGGGGTGCGAGGTCGGCGCACTATCTCGCTCGTTATGGATCCCGAGCCGCCGCTGCGCGCGATCAAACGCGCTGAACATGCGCGCACCTCGCGGGTTGCTGACGCGGAGTTGCGGCGACGACACGGTTTCGCGCACACCGCGCGGGCTCGCAGCGAAGACGAGACGGTCCTTCGTCGGGAGGCCGAACTCGCAGCGGGGCACGCCGCCTTCCGTTTTTCCTCCTACGTCACCGTGTCGGCCTCCGAACGCGACGTGCTCGAGCGGTCGTGCCGTGAGGTCGTGCACGCCGCGGCGCTGTGCGGCTTGGATCTGCGGCGCCTTTACGGGGATCAGGCGGCGGCGTTGTGCTTCACGCTTCCCACAGGCAGGGGCTGTTCATGAGGATCCCCGCGCACGAGGCGACGACCGCCCAACTCGGAGCGGTCTACCCGTGTGTCGCGAACGCGGACGTTGCCGGCGGACGCGGTGTTCGTCGGCCGCGACGTGTTCGGCGGGCTGTTCGCCCACGATCCGTTCCTGTTGTACGCGGCAGGCGCACTCACGAATCCGAACATGGTCGTCCTCGGCCAGATCGGTCGCGGTAAGAGCGCATTTGTGAAGAGCTACCTGTTTCGCCAAGCCGCTTTCGGAAGACGGGTCGTCGTTCTCGACCCGAAGGGGGAGTACGGTCCGTTCGCACAATCCCTCGGCGCGCCCACCATCGCGTTGCGACCAGGTGGCTATCTCCGGCTCAACCCCCTCGACGGCCTCGTCGATTCCGGGCTTGCCGCGGCCCGGCTCGAGTCGCTTTCCCTCGTCTCGGAGCTGGCTGCCGCCTGCCTCGGCCGGGCGCTCACGCCGGCAGAACACACGTCCGTCGAGCTGGCGCTGGCCCGCGCGACGCAGGAGGGTGGCCGACCGACGCTTCGGTCGGTTGTGTCCGGGTTGCTCGAGCCCGACCGGTCCTCTGCTCGCGGAATCGGTTGCAGAGTCGAGGACTTACGTGCCGACGGGCGGGAGGTCGCGCTCGAGCTCCGGCGATTCATCACAGGCGAGTTCTCGGGAATGTTCGACGGCGAATCGTCTGCCGGAATCGACCTCCACGCGCAGATTGTCGTCCTCGACCTTTCTGCCGTCTACCACTCCGCCGCGCTCGGAGCGGTGCTGACATGTGTGAGCGCGGCGATGCAGAGCGCATGGCGGGCGGCACCATCGATGTCGAAAACCTTCTTCGTCGTCGACGAGGCCTGGGCGATCCTGCAGAATGCCGGCGCGACGCGCTTCCTACAAGCTTCGTTGAAGCTCGCTCGCGCCCGTGGCGTCGCCAACCTCATCGTCGTGCACCGCCCTTCGGACTTTGCTGCGTCGGGTTCCGACGGCAGTGTCACCGCTCGGATCGCGGAGGGACTGCTCGCCGACTGTGAGACTCTCGTCTGCTTCGCGCAGGCGGATTCCGAACTTGCGGGCGCGAAACGGCTCTTCGACCTCTCGGACTCCGAGACGAAACTTGTCTCGCGCCTCCGCAAGGGGGTCGCGCTCTGGCGCGTCGCGGGCAGGCCGTTCCTCGTCGAGCACCGGCTCTCCCCGACCGAGCGCGGCATGGTCGATACCGATGCCGCGCTCGTCAACGGTTACTCGTGATCGGCGTCGACCGTCGGCGGCGGACGACGAGGTCGAGCGGGTCTCCGCTCGACCTGCGCGTTGAGCGGCGCGTCCTGTTGGTCGGAGGAGTCGTCATCGCTGCCGCGGCGGTCGTTTGGCTTTCGTCTGGCGTCGCTTCCGTTGTTTCCGGACACGGCGTTCACGACGTCCGGCTTTCCGAGGCGGTCCGCCTGTTGTTCGCCGTCGCCGCACATCCGGCCGATCCTTCGTCAGCCTTCCCTCAGCGGCTGCACGCCGACGTTCCATCGGCGGCGGCGTTCTGGCTCGTCGTCGCCGGGGTGGTGCTCGTCGCACTCACAATCGGGTTCGCGAGCTCGCGCGCCGTGCGGCGACCTCGTCCAAGAAAGCGCGGAGCCCAGGCGAATCCGGGATGGGCTGGCGCGCAGGATCTCGCTCCACTTCTGGTCGCCCGACCATCGCGCGGCCGCCTCGTCGTCGGTCGATTTGGAAATTCACTCGTCGCGACCGAGACGGGTCACTCGCTGCTCGTCGTCGGTCCGACACAGTCGGGAAAGACGACGGGACTCGCGATCCCAGCGATTCTCGACTGGGATGGGCCCGTCGTCGCGACGAGCGTGAAGTCCGACCTCGTCGCCTCAACGGCGACCGAGCGCGCTCGGGTCGGCCTCGTCTCGGTTTACGACCCGCTCGCGGTATCGGGCGGACGGCGGGCGAGCTGGTCGCCGCTCATCGCCGCGACGACCTGGTTGGGTGCGCGGAGGGTCGCGGCGTCGCTCTGCTCGGTGCAACGCGATAGTGGCCGATCGCCCGAGGATGCCGCGTTCTGGGGGACGCTCGCCGAGAAGCTCCTCGCGCCGATGCTTTTCGCCGCGGCGCACAGCGAACGATCGATGCGGGACGTCGTCTCGTGGATCGATGCCGGAGAGGTCGGCGAGGTCCTCGACGCTCTCGAGCGCGCCGGCGATGGAGACGCACTTCGGTGTGCTCGGGCGAGCTTTGCACGAGAGGAGCGCCAGCTCGCGTCGGTGTACGCGACCGCCGAAGCGACGATTGCCGCGTTCGCTGATCCTCTCGTCGAAGCCACTCGCGGCGAATGTCCCATCGACGCGCAGGCGCTCAGCTCCGGGGGCGCGGACTCCTGTTACCTCGTCGCGCCGACGCATGAACAAGACCGACTCCGACCGGTCTTCGTCGCGCTGTTGCGCGAGATCCTTGACGAGGCGTTCACGGTCGCGTCGCGCGAGGGACGCCTCGACCCGCCGATGCTCGTCGTGCTGGATGAGGCAGCGAACATCGCTCCGGTGTCGAACCTCGACGCGCTGGCGTCGACCGCTGCGTCTCACGGTATCCAGCTCGTCACCGTTTGGCAGGACTTCGCGCAGATTGCGACCCGATACGGGTCGAGAGCCGCGACGGTCGTGAACAACCACCGGGCGAAGCTCGTCTTTCCCGGGGTCTCTGACCCCGACACCCTCGAACAATTCTCGAAGCTGATCGGAGACGGGTCGATCGAGACAGAGAGTGTGACCACCGACGCATCTGGTCTCGTCTCGGCGACGCGTGCAGAAGGCGAACGCCGCCTCGCGTCGGCAGCGGACCTCCGCACGTTGGCGACTGGCGAGGCGATCCTGCTCTACGGACGGTTGCCACCGGCGCGTGTCGCGCTGCGTCGAACTCGCCGCCGGACCCGCCGAACCGACCCCGTGACGCGGTTCGCGAGCGCTTCTCGACCGCTTCGGAGTCTGCACCGCGCGTGAACTGACTCTGGGTGCCCCAGCCCAGGTCAACTGCGGCGAATCCGTGGATGGCGTCGGGAAGGATTCACACGAACGTCACGGTCTGGTCACTTGGAGTTTCCCTGCGGTTCAGGTCCTCTCGGTACGTTCTCCGCGCGATGGATCTCGAATCCGGCTCGGCTTCGTCCGCGCCCGGTGCCGGCTCGCGCAGCGCCGCACTCTCCGACTCGCACATCATGACGTCGAGTGATGTCTCGGTCGGATTCGGTGCGACGACGGTGATGACCGATATCACCGTCGGCTTTCACAAAGGTTCGATCAACGCTCTGATCGGGCCGTCGGGATCCGGTAAGTCGACCTTCCTGCGCTCGCTCAATCGGATGAACGACAAGGTTCGCGACTTCTGGCACAAAGGGGAGATCGCGCTCGATGGTCACGAGATTTACGCCAAGACGATGGACCCGCTCGTCCTGCGCCGGCGCGTCGGGATGGTCTTCCAACGGCCAAACCCGTTCCCGATGTCGATCCTCGACAACATCGTGTCGGGAGTGCGCGCCCACAAAATGGCGAAGCGTTCGGAGTTGCGCGACATCGCCGAGACCCACCTCGCCGAGGTCGGATTGTGGAGCCATGTCTCTGACCGGCTGCACGACTCGCCGTTTCGTCTTTCTGGCGGCCAGCAACAGATGCTCTGCCTGGCGCGAGCGCTCGCCGTGCAACCCGAGGTCCTTTTGCTCGACGAGCCGACTTCGTCGCTCGACCCGCGCTCGACCGAGGCGGTCGAAGAGCTGGTGCGGCGCCTGACGCCCGAGCTGACCGTGATCATCGTCACGCACAACCTCGCTCAGGCGAAGCGGATGTCGGACCACACGATCTTTTTCTACGAGGGCCGGATGATCGAGACCGGCCCGACTGCGGATCTGTTCTCTCGTCCCGAACGGCCGGAGACGGCCAGCTACATCGGGACAGAGCTCGAGCCCGCGACGACGCGGTAGTCGGGCTCAGAAGGTTCCGGGGGTCGGCGGCGGAGCCGGATCCCTCGGACGCAACTGCCCCGCCCGCCTTCGGGCGGCGGATGACCGAAAGGAGCAGTACCAGACAAATGAAAAAAGAGACCATGAACCTGGCGAGGCCGACGGATCGCCCGCGGGGCCGCTACTTGAGTGGCGCCCTGGCGGCCTTCGCCCTTGTCGGCTCGATCGGCCTCGCAGCCGCGGTCGCTACTCCGAGCGGCGCGGCGGCAAAGGCCCACGCGACCAAGCACAAGAGTTCGAGCACGACGCCATCTCTTTCGAAGCTCGAGTCCGAGCTGAGCGGCATCATTTCGGCCAACTCGAGCAGCGGCGCGTCGCTGAACGAGGCCGGCTCGTCGCTGTTCTACCCCCTCTTCCAGGAGTGGTCGGGCGCTTCTGGCCTCCCCGTCAAGCTGAACCCCGCTGCTGGCGGTTCAGGTAAGGGCATCTCGGAGGCGGCAGCCGGAACTGTGCAGATCGGTGCCTCTGACGCGTTCTTGGCGAGCGCGCAAAGAACCGGTCCGCCGGCTCTCGTGAACATTCCCGTCGTCGTCTCGGCGCAGGCGATCTGCTACAACCTGCCGAGCCTCTCGGCGTCGACGCACTTGAAGTTGACGCCGACGATCCTCAACGACATCTACGACGGCGCCATCACGAACTGGGACAACAAGCTGATTGCCAAGGTGAACTCCGGCGTGACGCTCCCGAACCAGACGATCATCCCGATCCGTCGCGTCGACAGCAGCGGTGACACCTTCATCTTCACGTCGTACATGTGGTACGGAGACAAGACGAGCTGGAACCACGCGGCGCCGTACTTCGGCCCGCAGCTGCTCTACTCGTCGTGGCCGTCGGTCTCAGGTGAGCTCGCCGAGAGCGGCAACGGCGCCATGGTGACGACTCTGAACAACAACGTCGGCGGCATCGCCTACGTCGGTGTCAGCTACCTCGACGAGATCAACGCCGACCACCTCGGCCAGGCGAAGCTGCAGAACGGCTCCGGCAACTACGAGCTCCCCGATGGCGCGACGATCGCCGCTGAGATCTCGAGCTACGGCAAGTTCCCGACCGACGGCGCCTTGAACCTCGTCTATTCGAAGGTGAAGACGGCACGCTTCGGCTACCCGATCGTCAACTTCGAATACGCGATCGTGAACACGTCTGCTCTCAGCTCGACCCAGCGATCGGGCGTGAAGGCGCTGCTCGCCTGGGGCATGGACCCGGCAGACGGTGCGTCGTCGACGTACCTAGGCCCGATCGACTTCAAGCCGCTGCCCCCCAGCGCGCTCGCCGGCGCGATCGGGTTGCTGAACTCGCTGTAAGCGGGCAAGCGCACTCATCAATGGTTGCGATGTTGCGACGTGAGCGCTCGGGCGTGCCGATTTGTTGGCGGGCTCGAGGTGAGTCGGTCACTTCGTGACCGAAGGGATCGCGGCATCGATTCCTGAAGGTGGAGGGGTGGCCGGGGCAGCGCCCCGGCCACCTCGCTCCACCAACCGCCGCGGGCTGCCGATGCTCACCGCGTCGACGACACCGCAGTGGCGTCGCGACCTCATCGAAAAGACGCTCTCCGGCGTCAGCTTCCTCACCGCGCTCGTGCCGTTCGCCGCACTGATCGGCATGCTCGTCGTCTTGGGGATCTACGCGATCCCCTCGATCAAGTACAACGGGTTTTGGCACTTCATCACTTCGAGCGCCTGGGGGATCGGCAACCTCTACGGCACCATCGAGACGACCCATGGGGTGAAGCACCTCCCGGGAGCGGAGTTTGGTGCATTCCCCCTCATCATCGGAACACTCGAGACGTCCGCGATCGCCCTCGTCATCGCGCTCCCCGTCGCGATCGGCGCGGCCGTGCTCGTCGTCGAAAAGCTCCCGCCGCGCATCGCCGGTGGAATCGGCACCTGCTTGGAAATCCTCGCCGGTATCCCGAGCGTCGTGATCGGGGTGTGGGGCGCGCTCACCTTCGGTCCTTGGATCGCGAAGAACATCTATCCCGCATTCACCCATCTTCCGAACGTACCGCCGTTCGACATCTTCCGCGGCTCGGTCGGCGACGGCGAGGGGTTGCTCACGAGCGGACTCGTCCTGGCGGCGATGATCATCCCGATCATCGCCGCGACGACACGGGACCTGTTGCGCCAGGTCCCCTCGCAGACCAAAGAAGGAGCCGAGGCGCTCGGCCTCACCGAAGTCGAGGTCTTCGTGCGCGTGCAGCTGCGCTGGATCCGCTCCGGGGTGATCGGCGCGGCGGTGCTCGGCCTCGGACGGGCCCTCGGAGAGACGATCGCAGTCGCCTTCGTCTCTGGGGGACAGGACGCGATCGCGCACAACGTCTACGGGGCGATGGACACGATCGCGGCGTTCATCGTCACGAACCTCGACGCCGCGCAGGGCGATCCGAGCGGACTGGCGGTGCGCGCGATCGCCGAGCTTGCGCTCGTGCTCATGATTATCACGCTGTTCGCGAACGTCGTCGCCCGGATCATCGTCAATAGGTCCTCGAAGGGCGCGGCGTTGCCCGTCGGAGCCGGCTTCTAAATGGCGGTCGCCGGAGCCGCGCCGCCGGTACCCGGCAAGATCGGAACGCCGCCAGCAGATATCTCCCGCTCGCGCAAGTTCCGCAACCGCGCCTGGTGGTTCTTGTGCAGCCTCGGAATGATCAGCGTGGTCATTCCCGTTGTCTGGATCCTTGGAGGGGTGTTCGACAACGGCGTGCGGTCGTGGCACTGGAGCGTGCTGTGGACCGCCCAGCACGGCGTCGGCGGCGGTCTCGCCAACGACATCGTCGGCACGGCCCTCATCACCTTCGGGGTCGCGATCTTCGCCGGGGTGGTCGGCGTCGGCTGCGGGCTCTACCTGTCGGAGTTTTTGAGACCGGGCGTGCGGCGGACGATTCTGCGCTCCGCGTACGAGGTCCTCTCCGGCATTCCCTCGATCGTTTTCGGCTACGTCGGATACGTGGCGCTCGACGTCGGACTGCACTGGCAGTTCTCGTTGCTCGCGGCGCTCATCGTGTTGTCGATGCTCGTCGTTCCCTACATCGCGAAGGCGACCGAGATCGCCCTCGGCCAGGTGCCGACCGAGTGGCGCGAAGGCGCCGACGGACTCGGGATGGCGAAGTCGTATCAGCTGCGCAAGATCGTGATGCGCGCCGCGATACCGGGAATGCTCACCGGTTTCGTCGTCGCGATCGCGATCTCCGTCGGTGAAACCGCGCCGCTGCTGTATACGGCGGGCTCGAGTGAGTTCTACCCGACCGGCGCGCTCATCCACTCACCGGTGCCGTACCTCACCGAGATCGTCTACACGTACTACTCAAGCTCGTTCCCGGGTCAGCACTTGCTCTCCTACGACGCGGCGATGTTGCTCGTCGTGCTCGTCATCGTGATCCTCTTGGGCTCGCGCCTCGTCGTGCGCGCGACACAGAGATACTCACCGAACCGCGCACTTTTGGCGAGCAAGCCGGCGAAGCCGGGCCGCTTCCGAGTGCGCAGAGACGAAAGCGGCGCCGCGCAGATCATCGCTCAGGCCGCGGTCGCCGACGACACCCCGGCGCACGATTCGCCGAGCGGCTGAAGCTCAGTACGCGGCGAGCTCGCGGGCCGCGGCGGCGATGCCGTCCGGCTGGGGAAGCACCGCGGCTTCGAGTCCTGGCTCGTAGCCGACCCAGGTGTCGAGCGCGGCGTGGCGGCGGACCGGCGCGTCGAGGTCCTCGAAGCATTCGCTCGCGACGAACGCCGCGACCTCGGCGCCGAAGCCCGACGTGATGGTGTCCTCGTGGACGACGAGGCAGCGTCCGGTCTTGTTCACCGATTCGGCGATCGCTTCGTGGTCGTAGGGAGAAAGGCTGCGAAGGTCGATCACCTCGACCTCGGTTCCCTCCTCGGCGAGCCTTTCCGAAGCGACGAGGGAGCGCTGCACGGTCGCGCCCCAGGTGATGATCGTCAGGTCGTCGCCCGCGCGCCGCGTGGCCGCTTTGCCGATCGGTATGACGTAGTCGGGAGGCGGGAAGGGGTCGGTCGTGTAGCGCTGGCGGAACAGGTGCTTGTGCTCAAGGAACATCACCGGGTCCTCACACAAGAACGCAGCGCGCATCAGTCCCGCCACGTCGCGGGCGCGCGAGGGGTAGATCACGATCAGGCCGGGGATGTGGGTGAAGATCGACTCGCCGCTTTGGGAGTGCCAGATCGCGCCGCCGTGCAGATAGCCGCCGATCGCGGTGCGGATGACCATCGGCAAGTTGAATGACCCATTCGAGCGCCAGCGCGTCGTCGCAACCTCGGATCGAAGCTGCTGCATCGCCGTCCAGATGTAGTCGAAGAACTGGATCTCCGGTGCCGGATGCAGACCGCGCAGCGCCTGTCCGACGGCGCGGCCGATGATGTTCGCTTCGGAGAGCGGCGTGTTGTAGCAGCGATCGCTTCCAAAGGCGCGTTGCAGGCCGGCGGTGAGGCCGAACACGCCGCCGAGGCCATCCAGGTCGTCTTGTGACGCGTCGGCGACGTCTTCGCCGAAGACGCGGACGCGTTCGTCGGCCGCCATCACCTCGTGCAGGGTGCGACGGATCGCCTCGCCGAACATCACCGGATCGCCGTCGTTCGGAGGCGCCGGCGGATCGGGGATCTCGGGCAGCACGACGAGGTGATCCATCACCGACTTCGGGTCCGGCTTGTCCGCCGCGACCGCTTCCTGGCCTGCGTCGGCGACGAGCGCGTGCACCTCTGCGCGGATCTGTTCGTCGAGCGCCTCTGAGAGGATGCCGGCCCGCAGCAGTTCGTCGCGCAGGCGCCGGATGGGGTCGCCTGCCAAATCGAGTTCGATCGCGTGCGGGTCGCGGTACTTCTTCTGGTTGTCCGAGGACGAATGCGACCCGAGCCGGATCACCCGGCCGTGGATCAGCGCCGGACCCTCACCGGCGCGGACGCGGGCTACGGCCGGGGCGGCCTTTTGGCGCGTCTCGAAGTAGTCGCAGCCGTCGGTCCGGACGACCTCCAAGCCCGGGAACGCCGAGACGAGCTCGGAGATCGGGGCAGGGGACTGGTCGGCGACGGGGACCGAGATCGCGTAGCCGTTGTCCTCGAGGACGTAGACGACGGGCAGTCGGAGCCGGCAGGCGGTGTTCAGGCTTTCCCAGAATTCGCCCTCGGAGGTGGCGCCGTCGCCGAGCGAGACATAGACGACCTCGTCGACGTGCGCCTCGAGGCCCTCGAGACCCCGCCGGGCGATGTAGCGCCCCCCCTCGGCGCAGCCGACCGCCGGGATGCACTGGCTGCCCGTCGGGCTCGACTGGGTGGCGATATTGAGACGCTTGTCGCCCCAGTGCGAGGGCATCTGGCGCCCACCCGAGGCGGGGTCGTCCGCCGCCCCCACCGCCTGGTAGAGGACATCGCGCGGATGGACGCCGAGGGAAAGGACGAGGGCCAGGTCGCGGTAGTAGGGGAAGAACCAGTCATAGCCCGGCCGCAGCGAACGGGCGATTGCGATGAGCAGGATCTCGTGGCCCTCGCCGGAGATGTGGAAGTACGCCCGCCCCTGTTTGTGCAAAGTGAGCTGCCGTTCGTCGGTGGCGCGAGAAAGACAGGCCATCCGGTAGTCGGCGAGCGCCTCTTGTGAGGAGACGCCCCTCCACGTCGCCGGCGCGCCAGGCGCGACGATCGAACTCAACGCGTCAGAGAGGAACTCGTCGGCACCGGGATCCCTGCCGTGCCGCATCGACATCGTCATCGATTCGCCACTCCTCCCGCCGAAGCACCGAACGATCTGTCGTTCTGGCGGCCCTTACGCGACCGCCGGACACCTTATCGAGGCTGTTCGTGGCTCTGGAGGCCGATCGGCGTATCCAGGGGCGTCGCCGCCGCGTAGCATGGCAACAGGAAGAAGGAGGGCCCGTGTTCGCTGACATCTTCGGCCCCGACGGTCTCATCATCATCGCGGTCATCGTGGTCGTGCTGTTGTTCGGCGGAAGCCAGCTCCCGAAGCTCGCTCGCGGCCTCGGCTCTGCATCGCACGAATTCAAAAAGGGCCTCGCCGAGGGTGACGCCACTTCGAAGTCGGCCGACTCGACGCCGACCGAGTCGTCGAAGGAGTCCGGGGCTTGAGCTGACCGCTCCGGTGAGAAACGACGATGAGCCGGAGCACGGACGCGGACCAGAACGGGCAGGCGGCGGCGGCGCGTCGTCGCGTCCCGTTCCTCGGCCACCAAATCGCGGAGTACGTCGTCGCGCTGGCGCTGATCGCCGTCGGCTTCCACGCGAGCGGTGGCGCCGAAATCTCGCTCGTCACTTCGGGGATCCTGCTCGCTGTGTTGAACCTCGTCACTTCGGGGCCGCTCGGGGCACTCAGTTGGCTCAGCCGACGAGCGCACCACGCCGGCGACCTCGTCGTCGCGGCGGCGCTGATCGCGTTGCCGATCGTCTTTTACTCCCGTCTCCACGCGCTCGGCATCGCGCTCAGCGAGGCCGTTGCAGCCCTCATCATCTGGATGGAGCGCTCGACGAGTTACGCCGCGTCACCGCCGAGGCGCAGCCGCGGAGGCGACGACGGAACGACCTCGAAGCCGTCGACGGCTCAGGCGGCAGGAGCGGCCGCTGCGGCGTTGCCACCGGAAGCGGCGAGGGCGGCGAAGGTCGCCGCGCACCGGATCGGGCTCTTCGCCGGCGTCACCCGCCGCGTCGTGCGCGAGCACCGCGACGACCAGAACATGCAGCGCAACTAACTCGGCGCGCAACGGCGAGCGCAACGACCGCTTTTTTCTCTGGTTGGCCTCGGTCTTTCGGTCCTCACTAGTGTCGGGCCGTGCCCTCCGAAGCACCGCCGGATTCGAGCCAATCGCGCCCTTTTGTGGCGGGGAATCGGAGCATTTACCGGCGAGCGCTCGTCCCGTTCGGGCTGCTCATCGGGGCGCTCGTCCTCGGCGGGTGCAAGGTCCCGACCTTTGGCGCCTTTCGTGGCGTGACGGTCCAGGGCCACGACGAGTTCAAGTTGTGGTTCGGGATGGCGATCGCCGGGATCGTCGTCGCGATCATCGTGTGGCTGTTGATCTTCTGGTCGATCGCTTTCTACCGGAAGAAAAAGGGCGACAACGCGCCGCCGAAGCAGTTCAACGAACACGTGCCGCTCGAGATCACCTACACGGCCATCCCGATCGTCATCGTCGGGGTGATCTTCTACTTCACGGTGATCACCGAGAACGAGATCGACGCCGTCCCGCCTGCTTCTGAGACTGTTCACGTGCTCGCCTACCGCTGGGGCTGGCAGTTCACGTATGCGAACGGCAAAAACATCCCCCAGCACGTCGTCATCCGCACCGCCGCCGAGCCGAAGCTGCTCGCCAAGAATCCGAAGTCGAGCCAGTACCCGCAGTTGGTGCTGCCGCTCGGAGAGCGGACGAAGATCGTCCTAGCCTCCAACGACGTCGTGCACAGCTTCTACGTGCCACAGTTCAACTTCAGTCGGCAGGCGCTTCCTGGGTTCACGAACCGCTTCGAGTTCACGCCGACACGACTCGGCGTCTACGACGGCCAGTGCAACACGTATTGCGGCCTGTACCACTCCGAGATGCTATTCAGCGTGCGCATAGTGACGAAGTCGGCCTTCGCGAGCTGGATCAGCCATGAACGGTCAACCCAAGCCGTGCAAGGAGCGGGGTCATGACGCTCGTCGCCGAGCGACCCCAGGTCGCCGCGTCGCAACCCCACGAGCCCGAGCACGGCCCGTCGGGCATCATGAAATGGATCACTTCGACCGACCACAAAGTGATCGGCAAGAGCTACCTCATCACCTCGTTCCTGTTCTTTTTGATGGCGGGCGCGTTTGCGATGATCATGCGCACCCAGCTCACGTCGCCGGACAGCACGATCGTCAGCCAGCACACCTACAACGAGCTGTTCACGATGCACGGCTCGCTGATGCTCTACCTGTTCGCCGGACCGTTCGCTTTTGGTGGGCTCGCGAACTTCATCGTGCCGCTGCAAGTCGGCGCACCGGACATGGCCTTCCCGCGGCTCAACGCGCTGAGCTACTGGCTGTATCTCGCCGGCGGTCTGACGATGATCGGCGGGTTCTTGACCGTCGGCGGTGCGGCGGACTTCGGGTGGGTCGCCTACGCGCCGTTGTCGGACTCGGTGAACTCGCCCGGAGCGGGACCCGACCTGTGGATCGTCGCGCTCGTGCTCACTGGTTTTTCGGCGATCTTCACCGGAGTGAACATCATCACGACGGTCTTCTATTTACGCGCGCCGGGACTCACCATGTTCCGGCTGCCGATCTTCACCTGGAACATGGTCGTCACCGCGATCCTGATCCTGATCGCGTTCCCGGTTTTGACCGCGGCGCTCATCATGTTGTGGTGCGACCGCAACATCGGCGCACATATCTATTCGGTGCAAGGCGGCGGTGTACCGGTGTTGTGGCAAAACCTTTTCTGGTTCTTCGGACACCCGGAGGTGTACATCCTCGCCTTGCCCTACTTCGGGATCGTCACTGACGTCCTGGCGACGTTCTCCCGCAAGCCGGTCTTCGGCTACCGAGGGATGATCTTCGCGACGATCTCGATCGGGGCTCTTTCGACGAGTGTCTGGGCGCACCACATGTTCACGACCGGCGTCGTGCTGCTGCCGTTCTTCTCGCTGATGTCGTACCTCATCGCCGTGCCGACCGGGGTGAAGTTCTTCAACTGGATCGGCACGATGTGGCGCGGCAAGTTGTCCTTCGAATCTCCGATGCTGTTCGCGGTCGGCTTTCTGATCGTGTTCTTGTTCGGTGGCGTGACGGGAATCTTCTTAGCGTCACCCCCGATCGACTTCGCGACGCACGACTCGTACTTCGTCGTCGCGCACTTTCATGAGGTGCTCTTCGGCTCAGCGGTCTTCGGCGGCTTCGCTGGGATCTACTACTGGTATCCGAAGATCACCGGGCGGATGATGAACGACCGGCTCGGCAAGGTGAGCTTCTGGTTCATGTTCATCGGGTTCTGGGTGACCTTCATGCCGCAGTACCTGCTCGGCCTGCACGGCATGCCGCGCAGGATCGCCGAATACTCGCCGGACCGCGGATGGGAGAGCCTGAATCGGATCTCGACGGGTGGCGCGTACCTGCTGTTCATTTCCGTCGCGGTGATGCTCGTCAACTTCTACGTCTCGTGGCGACGACCGGTGCGGGCGTCCGCCAACCCATGGGACGGCCAGACGTTGGAGTGGGCGTGCTCGTCTCCGCCGCCGCACCACAACTTCGAGTTCATCCCGCCGATCCGCTCGGAACGCCCTGTCTGGGACTACAACCATCCGGAGCACCGTACGATCCCGCATCACGGACGACGACCGCGACGCGACCCGGTTCTCGCCGAGGCTTCGGCGATGGTCGACGCCGCCGCGCCGCACGGAAACGGACAAGGTTCGGCGCCGTGAGGTCCGAAGCGCGCTTTTTGTTGGTGATCGCGATCTTCGGAATCGTCGTTGCCGTCATCTTCTGGGCGATCGGGCTCGCCGGCGTCTATCGCGAGACGACCGGCGGCGGCACGATCATGCTCGTCGCCGTCGGCCTGCTCGGTCTCGTCCCCGGCTCGTACTACTTCTGGTGGTCGCGCCGCATGACGCCGCGCGCAGAGGACAACCCGAACGCGTTGCAGTCAGACGGGGCGGGCGTGGTCGGGTCGTTCCCGAGCTCGAGCGTCTGGCCCTTCGTGCTCGGTTTCGGATTCGCGATGATCGCGCTCGCCTTCGTCCTCGGCATTTGGACTGGCGTTTTCGGTGGTGCCGTGCTCGTGACTGCGATCGCTGGTGTGATCAGCGAGAGCCGAAGAGGCGGGACGGTCTAGTCCTTTTCTGAACTCGTGGGAGTAGCAAAGCGCTCGGCGAAACACGACCATGCGCCGGTGTGACACGCGCCGGTTCCTTGCTGGTCGACCTCGACAACGATTGCGTCACCGTCGCAGTCGAGCAGCACGCGGCGCACGCGCTGGCGATTGCCCGACATCTCACCCTTCGCCCAGAGCCGCTGACGGCTGCGGGAGAAGAACCAGGTGCGCCCCGATGTCAAGGTGAGTCGGAGCGCCTCACGGTTCATGTATGCGAGCATCAAGACGTCCTTGCTCGTCGCTTCTTGGACGATCGCCGGCACGAGTCCTTTTGTGTCGAAGCGCACGTCGCCGAGGATCGTGAGGTCATCGGGACGCGCGGCGTGCTCGCTCATCGCCTCTCGCTCCTTTCAGTGGGTCGGACTGCGACGCCCTCGCTCGCGAGGAACGCCTTGGCTCGCGCGACCGTGGCATGACCAAAGTGGAAAAGCGACGCGGCGAGAAGCGCGTCAGCGCCCGCCCGGGCGCCTTCGACGAAATGCTCGAGACGGCCGACGCCTCCTGAAGCGACGATCGGCATCTTTGTTGCTTGTGACACGGCCGACACGAGGTCGAGGTCGTAGCCGAGCTCGGTGCCGTCACGATCCATCGAGGTGACCAGCAACTCACCCGCACCGAGTCGCTCCGAGAGGATTGCCCAGCTCACCGCGTCGATGCCAGTCGGACGGCGCCCGCCGTGGCTGTACACCTCGTAGTGCTCGTTGCGGCGCGAAGCGTCGATCGCGACGACGACGCACTGGGACCCGAAGGTCGCGGCGAGCTCTGAAACCAGTGCCGGTCGTGCGAGGGCAGCGGTGTTCACCGCCACCTTGTCGGCGCCCGCCGACAACAGTTGTCGCGCGTCGTCCTCCGATCGGACGCCGCCGCCGACGGTGAGCGGGATGAACAGCTGCTCCGCGGCGCGCTCCACGACCTCGACGATCACGTCGCGCTCGTCGCTCGACGCCGTGATGTCGAGAAAGACGACCTCGTCCGCGCCCTCCTCGCCGTAACGCCGGGCGAGTTCGGCCGGATCGCCCGCGTCGCGCAGGTTCTCGAACTGCACCCCTTTCACGACGCGCCCGTGGGTGACGTCGAGGCAGGCGATGACCCTCACCGTTCGCACGCCGCGATCGCCTCCTTCATCGAGAGCACGCCGGACACGAGCGCCTTGCCGACGATGACGCCCGAAAGGCGTCGACCGTCAACCTCCAGCAGCGCCAGGTGCTCGAGGTCGTCCGCCCGGGCGACGCCTCCCGAGGCGTAGACGTCGAGTGCGGTTCGCTCGAGCGTGAACCGGAGTCCCGCGATGTCGGGGCCCCCGAGCGTCCCGTCTCGTCCGATGCTGGTCAAGACGACGCCTCCAACAGGCACGTCAGCGAGTCGCTCCAGCATCTGCGAGAGGTCGACGCCTGCGGAATTCTCCCAGCCGCGTACCGCGAGCGCATAGGTCCCCGAGGAGTCATCGGCGCGGTAGTCGAGGCCGATCAGCACGTGCTGTTCGAATCGGACCCCAGCGTCGCGGGCGAACCGGTCGTCCTCGATCGCCGCCGTGCCGAGGATGACGCGGTCGACACCGAGGCCGAGGAGCGATTCGATCGTCGTGAGCGTCCGGACTCCGCCACCGAACTGAATCGGCACGGGCAGACTTTCAACGAGATCGGCGACGACTGTTTGGTGGACGGGCGCCCCGGCACGCGCCGCATCGAGATCGACGACGTGCAGACGGCGCGCGCCGCCTTCGACGTAGCTCGCCGCGAGCTCGACCGGGTCTCCGTAGCTCGTCGCTTGGGCGAAGTCCCCCTGCACGAGGCGGACGGCTCGGCCCTCGTGGAGGTCGATCGCCGGAACGCACTCCATCCGCACGCTCAGTTCTTTGTTGCCGCGCCGTCGCACAGCGCTGCGAAGCTTGCGAGGAGCTTGAGTCCTTCGTCGGCGGACTTCTCGGGATGGAACTGCGTGCCGTAACACGCACCGGATTCGACGATGGCGACGACTTCGCTCCCGTAATTACAGGTCGCGACAACAGACGTCGCGGCCGCCGGAGATGGAACGGGGGCGTAGGAGTGGACGAAGTAGAACCACGGGTGTTCGGCGTTCTGCTGCAAGAGCGCGGAGTCGCGACCCGGGACGCGATCGAGGGCGTTCCACTGCATCTGTGGGAGCTTCATCTCGCACGTGAGTCGACGGACCGAGCCCTCCAAGATGCCGAGTCCCGCGACGCGTGGGCTCTCCTCGGACTCTTCGTAGAGCAGTTGCAGACCGACGCAGATCCCGAGCAGCGGGACGCGATCGCGCACCGCGTCGCGGACGACGTCGTCGAGGCCGCTCTCGTGCAGCGCCGTCGCGCAGGCGCCGAAGTTCCCGACGCCCGGGAGGACGACGCCCGAGGCGCCCTGCGCCTCTTCGGGTTTCGTCACGAGGCGCGTGTCGGCGCCGACATAGCGCAGCGCCCGGTGCGCGGAGGCGAGATTGCCGATCCCATAATCGAGGACCGCGATCACGACGAGGGCACGCCTTTTGTCGAGGGGATCTCCGTTCCTTCGACGCGTTTCGCGTCGCGAAACGCCCGACCGACCCCCTTGAAACAGGACTCGAGGATGTGGTGGGTGTTCTTCCCGTAGCGGCAGGAGATGTGCAGGGTGATCTCCGCCGCGGTGACGAAGGCGCGGAAGAACTCCTCGGCGAGCTGCGGATCGAAGGGCGGCTGGCCGAGCCCCGGTGTATCCGGCGGGAATTCGACGTCGTAATGGAGGAACGACCGCCCGGAGACGTCGAGCGCGACGTCCGCGAGCGCTTCGTCGAGCGGTAGCGAGATCGAGGCGAATCGGCGGATTCCCGCCTTGTCACCGAAGGCGTCGTTCAGTGCTTGACCGAAGACGATCCCCGTGTCCTCGACGCTGTGGTGGGCGTCGACGTCGAGGTCGCCGTGCGCCGCGATCGCGAGATCGAGTCGTCCGTGCTTGCCGAGCTGGGAGAGCATGTGGTCGAAGAATGGGAGACCGGTCAGGATATTGACCTCACCAGACCCGTCGATATCGACCGCGACGGTGATGTCGCTTTCGTTCGTCTTGCGTTGCCGCTCGGCACATCGCCGCGGCATGTCTTTTCGTGCGTCGTCGTGCTTCATTTCGAGGTCTCCTTCGTGGCGTCTGCGACCGTCGGTTCGAGCGACTCTTCGAGCGCTGCTAGGAACGCGTCGTTTTCCTCGGGCAATCCGATCGTTACCCGGAGGCAACCAGAAAGTCCTCGCCACGACGAGACGTCGCGCACAAGGACGGACCGGTCGACGAGACGCTTCCAGATCGTCGTCGCGTCCCGGTCACCGAGGCGAATAAGAACGAAGTTCGCGTCAGAGGGCACCGGGTCGACACCGATGGACCGGAGCGCGCCCGCGACGCGCGTTCGCTCGCCGATGAGACGAGAGACGCGGTCACGTTGCGAACTCTCGTATCGCAACGCAGCGACCGCCGCTGCTTGCTTGAACGCATCGAGGTGGTAGGGCAGCGCGGCGTCGAAGAGCGCGCGGATGACCGGCGGGGGAGCGATCGCATAGCCGAGGCGGAGACCCGCGAGCGCCCAGGCCTTCGACAGTGTCCGGACGACGATCAGGTTCTCGTGCTCGGCGAGCATCGGGATGACACTTGCGCCGGCGAACGGCGCGTACGCCTCGTCGACGACGACGAGTCCGCGGCTTCGTTCGAGGATGGAGCGCACCGTGGCTTGCGGCTCGAGCCTTCCCGTCGGGTTGTTCGGGGAACAAAGAAGGACGACGTCGGGGCCCGTATCCCTCGTCGCAGGCGGCACGAGGCGGTCGAGTTCGTCTTTCGGGATGAGGAAATCGCTGTCGCGTTCACCCACCGCGACTTCGGTGCGGGTGAGATGGGCGATGTGCGAGTGCAACGCGTACGTCGGCTCAAAGAGCACCGAAGTCCGCCCGGGACCACCGAACGCGAGGAGGATGCACTGCAAGACCTCGTTCGATCCGTTCGCGCAGAAGACGCTCTCAATGCTCACCCCGTCCAGTTCGGCGATGGCTGAGCGCAGCTGCTTTGCCTCGCGATCGGGGTAGCGGTTCAAGTTGAGGTCTTCGACGATCTCGCCGAGCTCGGCGAGGAACGCCTCGGGGGGAGGCTCGGAGGTCTCGTTCGTGTTGAGACGGACCGCCACGTCGAGTTGGGGCGAGTGGTAGCCGCTCGGCAGTCTGCTCGCCATTGTCGTGAGGATCTCGTCCGGAGCGCCCATCACACGCTCCAGGTCGCCGCGCCGAGTCGAATCCGGATCGCCTCCGCGTGCGCGGGCAGTTGTTCGGACTCCGCGATCGCGATGACGTCGTTTCCGACCGTCTTCAGTCCCTGTTCGCTCACCGCGACTGCGTGTGTCCGACGGAGAAAGTCGGTGACGCCGAGTGCGCTCGCGAAGCGTGCCGATCCGAAGGTCGGCAGGACGTGACTCGGCCCGGCGATGTAGTCCCCGACAGCTGCTGATGAGAACGGACCGAGGAAGATCGCACCCGCGTTCTTCACGCGTGCCAAGAGCCTGTCCGCGTCGGCGGTCATCAATTCGAGGTGCTCGGGAGCAATCGCGTTGACGACGTTCATCGCCTGCTCAGGGCCGTCGACGAGCGTGACGAATCCGCCGGCACGAAGCGAGGCGAGCGTCTCGTCGCGGCGGGGCGACCGCTCGGCGAGTCTGGCGACGGCGCTGGTGATGCGCTCCGCTACCCCCTCTGACCACGTGAAGAGCCACGCGAACCCGTCGGGGCCGTGCTCGGCTTGGACGACGAGATCGATCGCCGCCCATTCGACAGGCGCCGTCTCGTCGGCGACGACGACGACTTCGGACGGCCCGGCGAAGCCTGACGCGATGCCGACGGATCCGGATACCTCGCGCTTTGCGAGCGCGACCCACTTCGATCCAGGTCCAGCGATCACGTCGACGTTCGGGATCGACTCGGTGCCGTACGCCATCGCGCCGATCGCCTGTGCTCCACCGACCCGGTAGACCGCGTCGACGCCGGCGATCCTCGCCGCGAGAAGGATGTCGGGCGCGACGACACCGGTCGGGCTCGGCGGCGTGCAGCACACGACCGAGGAGACGCCTGCCACCTTGGCGGGGATCGCCGACATCAGCACGCTCGAGGGGTAAGTCGCCGTTCCGGAGGGGGCATAGATCCCGGCTCGTGCGACCGGCAGGTCGAGGTGCTTGATCGTCACCCCGCGGTGGACGTAGTCGGGCGGGGTCCGCTGTTCGTGGCGGTGGAATCGCTCGATCGCATCCGCAGCCGACTCAAGCGCTGCGGCGAGACCGGCCGGTGCCTTCGTGACCGCTTCGTCGATCTCGTCGTCGCCGACGAGAAAATTCTTGACTTCGACGCCGTCGAGCTCCGCGGTAAGCATCCGTAGTGCTTGGTCGCCCTGGTCGCGGACGAGTTGGAGGATTTCCCGGACGCGCGCGATCGGCTTTTCGTCCGACAACCGCGGACGCGGCAGATCGAACGGCCCCTCGGGAGCTTGTCCTCGTAGGTCGATCAGCCGCAGCACCAGCCCTGCCTTTCTGGCGTGAACCGCCAGGATAAATGGGAACATGTCGTCGCTCGCGCGGCGAGCGGTGCATGCAGGTTGGCCATCGGAAGAACAAGAGAAAGGCGTCGACGTTGCTCCGACTCGTCGTACCGAAGGGCAGTCTCGAGCGGCAGACCTTTGACCTGTTCGAGGCCGCGGATCTCGCGATCGTCCGCAGTTCGGACGTCGACTACCGAGGTTCGATCGACGACGAACGCATCGAGGACGTCCGCGTGCTGCGGCCCCAGGAGATCCCCCTCTATGTGAGCAGCGGGCTGTTCGACTTCGGCATCACAGGACGCGATTGGATCGCCGAGACCCAAGCCGACGTCGTGTCGCTCGGCGAGCTCCGATACTCCAAGACCACTGATCGGCCGATCCTGATCGTGATCGCGGTGCACGATTCCACTCCGGTGCGCAACGTCGAAGACCTCCGGCGTGGAGCACGCGTCGCGACCGAGTACCCGGGCATCACAAAGCGTTTCCTCACCGAGAGGGGCGTCGAAGCTGAGGTGTTGTTGTCCTACGGCGCGACGGAGGCGAAGGTCCCCGAGATCGCGGACGCGGTCGTGGAGATAACCGAGACGGGTCGCGCGCTCGAAGCGGCGGGCTTGCGAGTCCTCGAGGTGGTGCTCGAGTCATATCCGGAGCTCATCGCGAATCGCGATTCGGCAGCCGATCCTGACAAAGCGCGTGCGATGGCGCAGATCCTGACGCTCCTGCAAGGCGCGCTCGACGCCCGCGGCAGGGTGCTTGTCAAATTGAACGTGTCCAAGTCGGATCTTGACGCCGTCTTAAAGCTTCTTCCTTCGATGAAGGCACCAACCGTCTCTCAGCTCTCGGGGGAGAGCGGATACGCCATCGAAACGGTCGTCAAGAAGAACGAGATCAATGTTTTGCTTCCGGCGCTCAAAGAGGCTGGCGCAACAGACATCCTCGAGCTCGCCCTGTCAAAGATCGTCCAGTGATCCGTGTGCGCTCGGGCGCGACTGACTACTCCTTTGGCGCGCGCCGATTGAGCGAACGGGCAAACCGGATCACGAAAAAGACGAGAACGACAAACAGAACGCCGAATACGCCGAAGACGATCGCGGCGGCGGTGACGTTCATTTCTCGCGACGCAGCCGGACGAGACCCTCTTGGGCGACGCTCGCGACGAGCTCACCTGATTGGGCGAACAGAAGTCCGCGCGCGAAGTCCGCGAGCGCCGTAAGCGATCGGGCTCGACTGGTCGTAGAAGAGCCAGTTATCAGCTCGGATCGGTCGATGGAACCATACGCAGTGGTCGAGGCTCGCACCCATGAATCGAGCGTCGTAGGGCATCAAACCGTGGCGCTGCAGGATCGTGTCGACCAACGTGAGATCTGCGGCGAACGTCACAATCGCAGCGTGGATGAGGGGATCGTTCGGGATCGGCCCGGTGGCGCGGAACCAAAGCCGTTCGTTCTCAAAAGCCGCTTCGTTCCGGAGCCACGGGTACTCGCTCACGAAACGGAGGTCGAGTCCGTAGGTGTTGGCGAAGGTCTGAAGAGACCGGTCGTCGGATCCGAAGAGCTCGGCGACCGGCGTGAGCGTCTCGGGATCGGGCACCTCTGGGATGGTGTCACCGTGGGTGAGGCCGTCCTCGTCCTTATGGAATGAGCAGGCCATGGCGAGGATCGTCTCGCCACGCTGGATTCCAGCCACACTGCGCGCAGAAAACGAGTGGCCGTCGCGCAACCGCTCGACCTCGTAGAGGATCGGTCGGTGCGGATCGCCGGGCCGAAGGAAGTAGGCGTGGAGTGAGTGCACCCGACGACGTTCGACCGTCCGCCCCGCGGCGACGAGGGCTTGCGCGGCGACCTGGCCGCCGAAGATCCTCCGGCGTTCCTCATCGAGGCTGATGCCGCGAAAAATATTCACCTCTACCTGCTCTAAGTCGAGCAAATCGATGAGGTGTGCCTTCTGGCCATCCACCTCCAGACGGTACACTCGGGCGTCATGCGCAAAGCGATGAGGCACCCTGTCGCTTTCGCGCGGGAATACGCCCGATCGGCGCACTTCCGTCGGTTCCTGCGCTACTCCTCGGTTTCGATCGTCTCAACATCCGTCTCGCTCGGCGGCCTTTATTTGTTCTTTCGCGTGCTGCACATCGGCACCGCGACAGACTCGAACCTGTTAGCGACGGCGATCGCGTCGATCCCCGCGTACTACTTGAACCGCACTTGGGCCTGGGGAAAGAGCGGACGTTCGCACGTGTTTCGTGAGGTCGTCCCGTTTTGGGCGATCACGATCATCGGTGTGCTGTTGTCGACCGGGGCAGTCCATATCGCGGCTGCCGAGGCGAAGAGCCATCACCTCTCCAAGAACGGAGAGACGCTCGCCGTTGAATTCGCGAACTTCTTCACCTACGGCATTTTGTGGTTCGCGAAGTTCTCGTTCTTCAATCGGTTCCTTTTCAAGGTGAAGCCAGAGGACACCGCTGAGACCGCGACGACCACGAATGCCGCCAGTGTCGAGCCGGTAGCGATCGCCTCAGCAAGCTCAGTGCTTGCCACCGACGGCGCGCTGACTGCAGCTGCCGCACCGCAACCAGAGCGCCTCAGCGAGGTCGAACACGCCTGATCAGCGCGATCGCCGTCGCAGCGCGCGCGGATCGGCGAGCCAGGAACCGACGAGCAGCACCGCCGCGCCGATCACGACGGGCAGATCTCCGTCGTCGTCGTACCAGGTGCGTCCGCCGCGCAGTCTGATCAGGGCACCGATGAGGTCCGGCTTGCCGAGGGCGCTCTGGTGCGTGACGGACCCGTTGGGAGAAATCACCGCCGAATAGCCGGTGGTCGCGGACTGCACCAGTGTTCGACCCTCGGCGGCCGCCTGGATCTGTGAGGCGGCGAGTTCCATCGCGGGGACCTGCGACGTGCCATATGAGGAGGTGTTCGTCTCGACGACGAGTAGCTGTCCGCCCGAGTCGACCCCGCGGCGTCCGATCTTCGGGAAGAACGTCTCGAAGGAGTTCAAAAGCACCAGTCGTCCTGCCGGTGTCACGACGGTGCTGTTGGACGTTCCGACGATCACGTCGCGAGGGACCGCGTCGAGGTTGACGATCTTTGCGATGAAGGATCGGAAAGGGACGTACTCGCCGAACGGCACCGGGTGCACCTTTTCGATCGCGGCGATGAGCGCACCGGTTGGTCCGAACGCGACGAGCTCGTTGCGAAACCGCCTGTGCCCGACGGGCCACGTGACGCCGGCGAGCAAGGTCGCGTGCAGCCGGACCGCAATCGCCGCGAACGTCTCAGCACGTCGCGAGTTGTTTGGCGGGCTCAACAACGCGAGCGCGTTTTCCGGTGTGACGACGAGGCGTGGTGCACCGCGTATGCGCTCCAGCACCGACAAGGTCGCCGGGTAGGCGATTGTCGGGGAGACCTCGATTGAAGTCACGCCCCGGCGGCCGCCGCCCTGGACGGCGGCAACGAGTTCGCGCCGGCTCGTCGCGCCGCCGTCGGGCGCATAGGTCGCGAGAGCCGCCGCGACAACGACGAGCACGATCGCGCCGAGGCCGGCGAACATCGAGACGAATGACTGCCGTCTTCCGAAGGCGGCGATTGCGAGGCCGAAGGCGGCGAGACCCGATCCCGCCAGCGCGGCCGCGGCAACGACGAGAAAGGGACCGCCGATCCGCGCGATTCCGAGAAGGGGCCCATCGGCCTGGGTTAGGGCCACCCCGCCGAGGGGAAGGCCACCGAAGGGGTACGCGTCACGCAGCGCCTCGAGCAACGTCATCGCCGCAGCGAACCCGAAGAGTCGACCTCGCGTCGGTCCGACGATGAGACACGCGATCCCGACGAGGATCGATTCGAACAGAACGAGTACGAGGTAGCCCCAGCCGGTGAACTGGAACGCCCAAACCGATGCGAGCGAGAACTGTCCGACGCCGGCGAGCAGTCCTGACACGAACCGCCACCGCGCCGGGCGGCGCGCGGTGATCGCCGCCAGTCCGCCAAGCCCGAGCGGGGCGAGGAACCAGGGTCGTTCCGGCGGCATCGAGAACGCGATCGCCACGCCCGACAACACCGACGCCGCGCCGATCGCCGCGGCGCGCCTGAGGGCGCCGGGAGATCGAGCGTTCATTGCAAACGATCGCTGAGTTGCTGTGCGGCTTCTCTAGCGGACGCGATGCACGCTGGGATGCCGATTCCGCCGGACCACGAGCCCGTGAGCGCGATCGGTCCGAGATCTTCGGTCAACCGCGCAACGCGAGCGAGTCGCGCGAAGTGGCCACTGACGTATTGCGGGAACGCATCCATGAAGCGCTCGACATGCACAGCGAGGGGCCTCGCTTCGATTCCGAGGATTGCCGCGATCTCGCCGCCGACGCGCCGGATCAGCTCGTCGTCATCGAGCCCGAGAGGTCGCTCGTCTCCATGCCGTCCAACAGATGCTCGGATGACGAACTCGTGATCGCCCTGAGGACGGGGCCACTTCGTCGATACGAACGTGAGCGCGGTGCTGAATGTGTCGCCCCGCGGGATCAACACGCCGGAACCGGTCGGGCGCTGCGTCGTGGCGTAATCCAACGCGAAGGCGAGCGCGACCGTCGCGACCGAGGAGTAGGGAATCGCGTCCAGTTCGCTGGCGAGTGTCGAGGACAACGCACGGATTAACCGAGCGATCGCCCACGCGGGAAGCGCGACGAGAACGCCGTCGGCGGTGACCATCTCGCTCGAAGTCTCGACCCCGAATGCGCCACCTTCGATCGTGGTCAGGCTCCGTGCGCTGACGGGCGATCGGATTGTTACTCCGCGGCGGACACACTCGTTCGTCAGTCGTTCGGTCAGTGACGACATCCCCTCAGCAAGACCAAGGAACATCGGCGATGCGTCACTTTCTTTCCGTCCTTTCGCGAGCGGACGAAGGGCGCGGATGAGGCTCGTCCTGCCAGCGGTCGCCTCGGCGAGCGTCGGCACGGTCGCGGCGAACGACAACGCGCGGGCGTCACCGGCGTTGATCCCGCCGAGCAGTGGATCGATGAGGTTGACGAAGACTTCGCGCCCGAGGCGCGGCTCGACGACCTCGGCGATCGTCGGGTCGGCCCGAGACGAATTCGACGATCCCACCAGGATCGGCGTGACGTCGATGAGATCGCCGATCGCTCGGATGACCGATCGTCTCGAGACGATTCCGGAGTTCCACAGCGCTCGGAGATCAGTCGGCACCCCGAGGACCAGCCCCGGGGGAAACGAACGCACGGCCCCCCGCGCGAACACCGACGCCGAACTGGTCGCCGGTGCCACGAGCTCGGCTCCCAAGCCAATCGCCCAGGCGAGCTTTTCGGCGTCGGGAGCACGCGTGACGAAGACGTCCGCCGCCGTGTCGAGCGGCCTTCCGCGGAATTCGGCGGTGCGGATCAGCCCGCCGGTCGCGGCGCTCGCCTCGAACAAGGTGACGTCGAAGGACTCAGCGAGGCAGTGAGCAGCAGCAAGACCGGAAATGCCACCACCGACAACAACGACCCGGCGCCGGGACTGCCCGTCGTCGTTCGTCACGGCACAGGATCTGCCGCGACGACGAGTTCCGCGAGCGCCGACGCGACACGTGGATCGTCGTTCAAGGAAGCGGTTCTCGCGAACAAAAGACCGAGCTCTTCCGAGCGCGCCTTCGCCGCGATGTCGAGGTCGTAGCACACCTCGAGGTGGTCTGAGGTGAAGCCGGCGGGACACACCACGACGGCGCGTGCGCCTTCGGCGACTAAGTCGTCGAGCTCGTCCAAGATGTCTGGTCCGAGCCATTCCTCGTTCGTTCGCCCCGCGCTCTGCCAGCCGGTCCGCCAGCGGGGAAGGCCGGCCGCCTCGGCAACGAGCGCCGCGGTCTCCGCGAGCTCGGCGGGATACGAGTCTCCGGATTCCAGGATGCGGACCGGGAGGCTGTGAGCCGTGATCACGACCTCGACCTCGTCTGGTGCACACCCGAGACTGGCGATGGCGTCGAGCGTGCGCTCGGCGAGCACGTCTACGAGGGTGGGATTCGTCCCCCACCGCTCGACGAAGGCACTTCTCAGGCCGCGAGATTCTGCCTGCCCACGAGCGCGCTCGATGTACTGACCGACGCTCATCGCCGAATAGTGCGGCGCGAGGACGATCCCGACGATTGCGCCGACGCCTTGCTCCGCGAGCGAGTCCACCGCTTGTTCGATCTTTGGAGGCGAGTGCTTCGCGCCGTAGGCAACGCGGTAATGACCTGGTGACGTCGCGTCGAGGGCGCGCCGCAACGCTTGAACTTGAGCGGAGGTGCGCGCGGCAAGCGGAGAGACCCCGCCGATGGCCGCGTAGCGCGCTCGGAGGTCCGCGAGCTGCTCGCCGCTCGGCTGACGCCCGCGGCGGATGTCGGTGTAGAAGGCCTCGACGTCTCCAGGCGTCGCCGGCGTGCCGTACGCCATCACGACCACCCCGGTCGTCACCGTTGTCCCTCCTCATGAACGAGGTCGACGAGCGATTTCAAAACGCCCGGGTCGGTCTCAGGGAGCACGCCATGGCCGAGATTGAAGATGTGGCCCGCGGCGGAGCGCCCCTTCGCGAGGACGAGGCGCGCCGCTTCGGCCGCCGCTTCGAACCCCGCGAGGCAGATCGCCGGATCGAGGTTGCCTTGCAACGCGACGCCGGAGCCGGTGCGCGCCGCCGCGTCGTCGAGGGGAATGCGCCAGTCGACGCCGACCACATCGGCGCCGGAGCGCGCCATCAGATCCAGGAACTCGCCGGTTCCGACTCCGAACAGAATGCGCGGTACCCCGAACGACGCCAGCGCCTCGAGGATGCGGCCCGTAGGGGGAGCGCGAACCGCTCATAGTCGGCGCGCGAAAGGCTGCCGGCCCAACTGTCGAAGAGCTGGACCGCGGCCGCCCCGGCATCGATCTGCTGAACGAGCGAGCCGAGGGAGATCTCCGCCAGGCGATCGGTGAGCGCGAACCAAGTCTGCGGGTCGGCGTGCATCAATGCCCTCGTGCGGGCGTGGTCGCGGGAAGGGCCGCCCTCGACGAGGTAGCTCGCGAGCGTGAAGGGCGCTCCCGCGAAGCCGATCACGGGTACTTCGAGTTCCTTCGTCGCACCCCGCACGGTTTCGGCGACGAAAGCTGCGGCGTCAGGGTTGAACCCGCCCAGGCGGTCGACGTCGGCGCGGTCGTGCACGGGCCGGGCGACAACGGGGCCCGTCCCGGCGACGATTTCGAGGTCGACTCCGGCCGCTTGCAGGGGGACCATGATGTCGGAGAAGACAATCGCGGCGTCGACGCCGTAGCGGCGTACGGGCTGGCCGGTTGCCTCGATCGCGAGCGGGACGTCTCGGACGGCGTCCAAGATGCTCCCCGAACCTCTCAGCGAGCGGTACTCGGGGAGCGACCGACCTGCCTGTCGCATGAACCAAACGGGGGTGCGCCCGACCCGCTCGCCCCGACACGCGGCAAGGAAGTCGGCGCTCGGAGCGGGCATCGAAAGGACGCTATAGCCGCACCGAGAGCGGCGATTTCGTCGCCGCCTCCCGCCTCCGGGCGTTTGGTGCGATTGGCGTGCTCTCGACTAAGAAAGACGCCGTGACGGAGGCGACGGCGATCGACACCCCGCCGTCGGCAGCCCCGGTCCACCCTCGTCGGCCCCAGTTGCTGGCCGTCGGGGTGATGATCTGGCTCGGTTCCGAGTTCATGTTCTTTTCGGGCCTCTTCGCGGCCTTCTTCACCATCCGGGCACACGCCACGGTCTGGCCGCCGCCGGGGACGAAGCTCGACACGATCCAGGCCGCCGTTTTCACTTTCGTGCTGCTCGCTTCGAGCCCGACGATGCAGCTGGGTGTGTGGGCACAAGAACGCGGCGAGCGGAACAAAGCACGCGCCTGGATAATCACGAGCTTCCTGCTCGGCGCGGCGTTCCTCGCCAACCAGATGTACGAGTGGAAGACGCTGCCGTTCCGTCCGCGGACGAATGCATACGGCTCGCTCTTCTACATCATGTCGGGCTTGCACGGGCTGCACGTCGCTCTCGGACTCGTGGCGATGATCGCGTTGTTGATCCGCATGTCCGGTCCACGCGGTGACATGGGCGAGACTTCGGTCTATCAAGCGGTGAGTTACTACTGGCACTTTGTCGACATCGTCTGGATCGGTCTGTTCAGTGCGCTCTTCCTCCTCTCCTAGGCGGGGCGCGTCCGTCGTGCGCGCGGCCGCCTTGCCCATCGCCATCATCGGCCTCGCTGTTGTGATCGGTGTCCTCGCCTTCGCGCCTCCGCACCTGCGGGCGCCGCGCGCATCGGCGCGGGTCTCGCTCGCCGAGGCGGCGACGCAGGTTTCGAACGCGGATCTGCAAGAGGGACGGACTCTGTTCGATGCGAACTGCTCGACGTGTCACGGAACGTTCGCCACCGGCAGCGCGCTCGCGCCGAACATCGAGGGGGTGGGATCGGCGACGGTGGACCTGTGGGTCTCAAGCGGATGGATGCCGCTCGCGAACCCGACCTCGCAGCCGTTGCGCAAACCGGCCCTTTTCACGCGTCAGCAGACCAAGGACATCGCGTACTACGTCGCGTCGCTTTCTCCTGGAGGACCTTCGATTCCGAACGTGAATCTGAAAGGCGCGAGCGTGAGCAACGGGTTCAGCCTGTTCGCCTTGAATTGCGCGCCCTGTCACACGATCACCGGCTCCGGTGACGCGCTGTCGAACGGGATCACAGCACCTCCGCTGCACGGTCTCACCAAGACCCAAGTTGCTGAAGCCATCGAGACCGGGCCTGGGAACATGCCGCGGCTGATCGCCGAGTTCACCCCTCAGCAGGTCGACGACATCGTCGCTTACGTGACAAAGGACGTCGAGCACCCCGCTGATCCGGGTGGCCTCGGCCTCGGTGGCGTCGGCCCGGTCGCCGAAGGCTTCATCGGGCTGTTCCTCGGCGTCGGGCTGATCGTGCTCATCGCGCTGTGGATCGGCGACCGCTCACCTGCCGGCGATGACGAACACGACTCGCACGCGCCTTCAGGCAACCAGGTGGCGCACGGTGCCTGACAGTCACGCGCCGACTGGTGTGGAAGGCAACGGCGAGGCTCTCGTTCCCCTCGACGCGCCCCAATTGCAGGTCGCGGCCCGCCATCCGCTGCGCGTTGAGCGGATCGCCGGGAGCTTCTTCGTCCTCTCGGTGCTCGCCTTCGCCGGATTCGGCGCCGCGTATTGGCAGGCGGCCGCGAGCCGCTGGCTCGGGGTGTCGCTCGGCGTCGGCATGGCGGCATTCGGCATCGCGCTGACATCGTGGGGCAAGTACCTCATGCCTCGGGGTCCCTTCGAAGAGCCGCGCAAGCTGATGGCGGTCACGAAGGACCAGCGCGACCTTGTCGTCGGCGACTTCGTCTCGCGCGGCAAGATTGCGATCGACCGCCGCAGCTTCTTGGCGAAGGCGATGGGCGCCGCGGCAGCCATCTTCGGGATTGTCGCCGCCTTCCCGTTGGTCCGGTCGCTCGGCCCGCTGCCGAAGAAGCAGCTGTACACGACGGCGTGGCGCAAGGGCTCCTATCTGACGACGCTCGCCGGGGCGCAAGTCCACGTCGACGACGTCAACGTCGGTGGGATCCTGACGGTCTTTCCTGAAGACGACATCGGCGGCGCGCTCAGCCAGACGGTCCTCGTCCGCCTCCAGCAATCCGGCAACATCGTCACAAGGCCCGGGCGCGAGACCTGGGGGCCGAACGGTTACGTCGCCTATTCGAAGGTCTGCACGCACGCCGGATGTCCCGTCGCGCTCTATGAGGAGCTCACCGAGGACCTGCTGTGCCCCTGCCACCAGTCGACGTTCGACGTGCGTGACGGTGCTGAGCCGACCTTCGGTCCGGCGCCGCGACCGTTGGCACAGCTGCCGCTCTACGTCGACTCCTCCGGGCACCTGCGCGCACAGAAGGGCTACGACGAACCGATCGGTCCCGGGTTCTGGTCGCGAGGCGGAACGGCGTGATCGACAAGCTGTACGACTGGATCGACAACCGCCTCGCGTTCTCACGCGGGGGAGATCGGTCCTCAACAAGATCTTCCCGGACCACTGGTCGTTCCTGCTCGGTGAGATCGCGCTCTATTCATTCATCATCTTGTTGGCGACGGGCGTCTTTCTGACGCTGTACTTCGTGCCGTCCGCGCACGAGGTCGTCTATTCGGGCCCGTACGTGCCGCTTCGGGGCGTGAAGGTCTCCGAGGCGTACGAGTCGACCGTGAACCTCTCGTTCGCGGTACGCGGCGGGTTGTTGATGCGACAGATGCATCACTGGGCAGCGAACATCTTCGTTGGCGCGATCGTCGTTCACATGCTGCGCATCTTCTTCACCGGTGCGTTCCGTCGCCCCCGCGAGTTGAACTGGATGATCGGCGCGACGTTGCTCATCCTCGCCATCTTTAACGGATTCCTCGGCTACTCGCTCCCCGACGATCTCATCTCGGGTACGGGGATCCGCATCGCGTTCTCGATCACCGAGTCGATCCCGCTCGTCGGCGAGTACCTCGCCTTTTTCTTGTTCGGGGGAAACTATCCCGGCAACGGCACGATCATTCCGCGTTTTTACGTCATCCACGTGTTGATCCTGCCGCTCCTCATCCTCGGGCTGTTGGCGGCGCACCTCGGTTTGCTCGTCCACCAAAAGCACACTCAGTTCAAGTCGAAGGCGGCGCGCGAAGACAATGTCGTCGGCTCCCCCTTGTGGCCGACGTTCGCCGCCAAGACAACGGGGTTTCTCTTTTTGATCACCGGCGTCACCGCACTGATGGGTGCGGCGATCCAGATCAACCCGATCTGGATCTACGGCCCGTACAAGCCGTATCTCGTCAGCTACGCCGTGCAACCGGACTGGTACATGGGATGGCTCGACGGCGCGCTGCGGATCTGGCCCGCCTGGGAGATCCACTTCCCCGGCCACATGATCCCGAATGCGTTCTTCGCGGGTGTGCTCATGCCGGGGATCACCTTCACGTTGATCTACCTCTGGCCGCTGCTCGAAGCGCAGCTCACCGGGGACAACCAAGAGCACCATCTGCTAGACCGACCGCGTGACCGACCGAAACGCACCGCGCTCGGATGCGCGGTGTTCGCCTTTTACTTCATGCTCTTCGGCGCGAGCGCGACCGACGTATTGGCGAACTACCTCCATCTCACCTTGAACGAGGTGTTGTGGGGGTTCCGGATCCTGACGATCGTCGTCCCGATCGTCACGTTCCCGATCGCCTACAAGATATGCGTCGAGTTGCGCGACACCCCCGGCGCCTGGCGACGCAAGCGGCCGAACATCGTCGTGCGTTCGGACGAAGGCGGATACGAGGCGATCCCAGCCGCCGAGTACCCCGGCTATGTCGCCCCGGAGCTCGAGCCGATCCCGGTCGACGAAGTCGATGTTCTCGCCTCGCTGGCGGGCGAGCCGGCGGCTCCGGACGGCATTTACCGCGTTCCGCGCGAGTACCGGTAGATCCGCGACACGGGCGAGAGCCGGTGGTGGGACTCGAACCCACGACCTGACGATTACAAGTCGTCTGCGCTACCAGCTGCGCCACACCGGCGGTCGCTTCGAGTGTCCCACGTCGAACCGGGCGTCGAGGCCATCCCACCTGGCGGCGTGGCAAACAATTGGCGAACGCCGTAAAGATCGTCGGCCCGACTACAATCAGGCCGCCCATACGACCCTGACACCCGGTTCTTCCGCGGCATCGCCGGTGGGTCCCCCGACGAAATCCTTGGCGGGCGACGCCTGAAGTGGCACGGTGGATAGAGCACGCGGTTTGAACGACAGGAGGGAAAGCCCGATGCGGATCCTTGTTCTTGGAGGTGACGGCTACCTCGGGTGGCCGACGGCGCTGCACCTCTCTAATCGGGGCCACGACGTCGGCGTCGTCGACAACCTCATCCGTCGCCATTACGACGACGAGATGGGCGTCGACTCCCTCGTACCGATCCGGCAGCTGCAGCGCCGCGTCACCACCTGGAAGGAAGTGAGCGGGCACACGATCGAGCCCTTCATCGGCGACCTTTGCGAATTCCCTTTCGTCCATGAAATCCTTCGCAGCTTCGAACCCGACGCGGTCGTCCACTTCGGCGAGCAACGCAGCGCGCCCTACTCAATGATCGATCGCGAGCACGCGGTGTACACGCAGGTGAACAACGTCGTCGGCACCCTGAACCTGCTCTACGCGATGTCCGAGCTCAACCCGGCGATCCACCTCGTGAAGCTCGGGACGATGGGTGAGTACGGCACGCCGAACATCGACATCGAAGAGGGCTTCATCGAGATCACCCACAAGGGCCGGACCGACGTCCTGCCATTCCCGAAGCAGCCGGGGTCCTTCTACCACCTGTCCAAGGTGCACGACAGTCACAACATCACGTTCGCCTGTCGAATCTGGGGGCTGCGTTCGACGGACCTCAACCAAGGCATCGTCTACGGCCAACAGACGCCTGAGACCGCGCTTCACCCGGACTTGGAGACGCGCTTTGACTACGACGGGGTGTTCGGCACCGTGCTGAACCGCTTCGCGGTGCAAGCGGCAGTCGGCTATCCGCTCACCGTGTATGGCAAGGGCGGCCAGACGCGCGCCATGCTCGACATCCGCGACACGTTGGCGTGCGTCGAACTCGCCTGTATCAACCCGCCAGAGGCGGGTGAGTACCGCGTCTTCAATCAGTTCACCGAGGAGTTCTCCGTCGGCCAGCTCGCCGAGTGGGTGAAGCGTGTCGCGAAAGTCCCAGTGACCATCGAGTCGATCCCCGACCCGCGCGTGGAAAAGGAAGAGCACTACTACCACGCGGTGACGACGAAGCTCCCCGAGCTCGGTCTGAAACCCCACCTTCTCTCCGACGAGCACGTCGCTTCGCTCGTCGAGCTCGCCCTGCGCTTCAAAGACCGCGTCAACCCCGAGGCGATCCGGCCGACCGTCAACTGGCGCTCGACAAAGTCGGAGGTCAGCGTCAGCGGAGGTGCGGTCGGCGAGTAAGGCACAAGCCACGGCGGTAACGCCGCGGCTTGGACTTTTGCGCTGAACCGCCCAGTAGCGTCTCGGCCGTGCTCGGACCGCGCGCCCGGCGCACGCCGAACCAGAACCGCCGCGACAGGCGACGGATCATCGTTTCCGTCGTCATCGTGGCGGTCGTCGCCCTGATCCTCGGTGAGGTGATCGACGACATCGTCAAATCCGGACCGGGCGTTCAGCGCCGCGCCAACGCGACCTGGGTGGCGGCGGCATCGGCGGTGATCGCGCAGTCGAATCTTGAGGCGCGCGAACTGCGCGCCATCCGCTCCCACTCGACGTCGCCAGCCTCGTTCGGCCGGGTGACCCTCGAGGTAGCCCTCACTGAACTCGAGCGCGAGGCGAAGGGCACCCAAGCGACCTACGCGCAGCTGGGCTTGGCGGCGCCGGGCCCCATGATCGGCTCCCTCATGAACTCGGTGCTCAAAGAGCGATCAGACGGAATCGCACTGCTCGCGACGGGGATCAATCTGGCGATCGACTCGCCGCCCGACGCCGCCCGGGCGGCCGTTAACCTTTCGTCGGCCGCGCGCAGCTTCGAATCGGCGGACGCCGCGTACCACGAGCTCACGCGACTTGTCCGGCGCCACGGTCACGACGCGGCGATGCCGCGCTCGCGCTGGATCGTCACGGCCGCGAATTGGTCGACCGCCGCGGTGTCGTCCTACGCGACGACACTTACTCACGCGAGAATCCTCGCCGCGGCGCCGTCCATCGGGATCGTCGACGTGTCGATCGAGCCCCCGCCCTTGCGAATCACCGGGCTTCCGAGTCCCACCACAACGACTCTTCTGAAACCTTCCACGACGACGACCACGACGACGCTTCCGGGAGCGTCGTCGACGTCGTCGACGACCACCACGACCACGACCACGACCACAACGACGACGCTGCCGGAACCGACAACAACGCTTCAGATCCCGCCGTCAGGGGCGACCGCCGTGATCGCCGCCACGAAGAAGATCCGCGTGATCATCGTCGTGAAGGACGTCGGCAACACGTGGATCAGCGGCGCGATGATCTCGACTCTCGTCGTTCCGGCGCTGAATCGCGCGGCACGCTCGAGTGAAGCTTCGGCCAAGGTTCCGAAGCTCGCACCGGGTGCATCCGCCTACCTCGCACTGCGCGGAATTCATGTGCCACGGCCAGCGACGTATGTGCTGCTCGTCACGGCGCGGCTGCGTTCGGGACAGTCCGTCCGTCGGTCGGTGACGATCGACTTCTCGGGATAACGAGGCAACCGCTCGCTCAAGCGTCCTCGTCAGGATCGTCGATCGGTCTTCCGGTGCGCCGCCACCATTCACGTTCAGCGCGGTCGACGACCTCTCGTATCGGCCGATGAGTCGTTCTCGCAAGTGAGACAGCGTCGTCGTGTTCCACTTTCACTCGCCCCGGGCTCACTTTCACCCGCAACGGGACACCGTCGAGCTCGACACTGCTCATTGAACGCGCCACCGTTGTTCGGCCAACCGAGATCGCGCGGACGCCGAGCGTTCCGGTCTCGGCCGTCAAGACCCGCGCCAGTTGCTCTGTGAGCGCTTCGTCGCAGAGGGCGGAAATCACGTGACCCGGTCGTCCCTTTTTCATCACGACCGGGGTGACCCAGGCGTCGTTCGCTCCCGCTTCGAGGAGCGATGAGAGCGCGTCGGCGAGTTGCTCACCCGTCGCGTCATCGAGGTTCGCTTCGATGACAACGAGAGGTTGACCAAAATCAGCGCCGTCGCCAGCCGAGACGGCGCGACCTATGACCACCTGGGTGCAGTTCGGCAACCCGTCGATCTCGCGAGACCCCGCCCCGTATCCGGTTGCCTCCACCGTCATCGGTGGCAGCACGCCGAACGACGACGCCATCGAGGAGACGATCGCCGCGCCAGTCGGCGTTGTGAGCTCGACGTTCAGCTCTCGACCCCACACCGGCGCGCCGGCGAGGAGGGCAAGCACCGCCGGAGCGGGGTTCGGGAGCATCCCGTGGCGCGTGCGCACCGCGCCGTGGCCGAGCGCGACGGGACTCGAAGTCACCGTGCCGATTTCGAGGATCTCGAGCGCGGCGGCGGTGCCGACCACGTCGACGATCGTGTCATGCCCCCCCAACTCGTGAAAGTGGACTTGTGCCGTCGGTCGACGATGCAGTCGTCCCTCGACGCTCGCGAGCGCCGAGAACGCGGCCATCGATCGCTCATGAACGCGCGGCGAGAGCTTCGCCTCTTCGAGGATCGCGACGATGTGGGGGAAAGTCCGTACGACGCCCGTCTCGCTCACGCGGACCTCGATTTGGATCGAAGCGATGCCGCCGCGCAGCACCGGTTTCGCGTCGAAGCTCCACGATCCGATTGGCAATCGGTCGAGCACTTTGCGCAATTCGTCGAGATCGGCACCGGCGTCGATCAAGCTTCCGAGCGCCATGTCTCCTGCGATGCCGGCGAAGCAGTGGAACCAGGCCGTTCGTTCCAAGCGAGAGGCGGCGTCGGTCGTGATGCGGTCACGCGACGGATTACGGCTCATCGCAGCAGGCGCGCAACCGCGCAGGCCGCTCCATAGCCGTTGTCGATCCCGACGACGACCACGCCCGGGGCGCAGCTCGAGAGCATCGCGAGGAGTGCGGTCACACCCTCAAGCGATGATCCGTATCCGACGCTCGTCGGCACTGCCACTACGGGAGCGGCCACCAGACCGCCGATCACGCTCGCAAGGGCTCCTTCCATGCCCGCGACCGCGACGACGGCGTCGCATTTCCGGAGTTCGGACTCGTGTACCAACAATCGGTGGATGCCCGCAACCCCACAATCGACGTAAGTTGACGGTGCATAACCGAACGCGTGCAGCGTCGCGAGGCACTCGCGAGCGACGGGTAGATCCGACGTTCCGGCGGTCACCACGGCGATCTGACCGTCCTTGCGTGCGTCGTGACGCCAAGAGACGAAGTACGTGTCGTCCGGATCTTCAGTCTCCGGTACCACGCGCCCGCCCGGTACGGCGCTCAGCGCTATGTCGCGCTGTCGTTTGCTCGCCCGCGTGAGGAGGACCGGTCTGGCGCCGTGAGCAATGAGCTCCGAGATAATTGCTGCGCATTGTTCGGCAGTTTTTCCACTCGCGAGCACCGCCTCAGGCATGCCTTGACGCAAATTGCGGTGGTGGTCGACGCGCGCGAACCCGAGATCGGCGAACGGCAGCGACCGCAGGCGTTCCTCGGCGTCTTCGGGCGACACCGATCCGTTCCGCACGCCTTGAAGCAGATTGTCCAGGTCGGAGGGGAGCATTCCGGCTCCTATCCTGCCAGCCACCTGCGGACACGCACACCTTGCTGCCAGGCCTAGGTCAATTAGCGTCGACCAGAAGGAGGGATGGCAGAGCGGACGAATGCGACGGTCTTGAAAACCGTTGGGTGATGAGCCTCGTGGGTTCGAATCCCACTCCCTCCGCACTCGAGAGATCAGTGTCGAAAAGTTGGGCAGCCGTCACCCCGCATCGGGGCGCGTGCCGTCGGTAGCGCTGGAATATCGGGTCACACGCAACCGCTGAGGCGTTCGCATCAGGGTCTTGCCAATTTTTGGAGTACGTGAGGGTTCCGGATAGGGCGATTACTTGCCGCTGAACTGGGTGCTTCGCGTAGACATTCTGTCTACTGCGAAGTGACGTCGTGCCTATGGAAACTCATTGCCAATTGATCCATCCTTTCTGTCATGGTGGATGTCGTGCGGGTCGTTGCTCTCCGTCCCGCGGTAAGTCAGGCGGAATCGATCAAGAGCGACATCTCATTCACCCCCCGCAATGAAGTGTGATCCACGGGCGTCGCGCATGGTCAGCTCCATATCGGAGATGTCGAACGATCTCGGACTTATGGCGGTCGTTGAGGGCTTTGAAACGCGCGACCAGCACGAAGCGCTCATTGAGATGGGATGCAAGTACGGCCAGGGTTTTCTGTTCGATTGGCCGAGCATTGCTGAAGGTTGACGCGCGAGGCGTTGCCTCGCTGCGAGATACGGGCGCGCACGTTCGCATCTGGTTGGCATCTGGGACAGGAAGAGTTGTGAGAGAGAAAGTAAGACGGGAGACGATCGCGCTCACCCCGCGCCAATGGGAAGTACTGCAACTGCTCCTGGAGGGGGCGAGAGTTCCCGCTATCTCCGCGAAGCTCGAGGTATCTCGCAGCACGGTGCGCAATCACCTCGCCACCATTTTCCGAAAGTGCGGCGTGCACTCACAGTCAGAGCTGATCGAATACTTCCGCGCTCTGGCGCCCATCAAAGTCGAACTTGACAGCGGCGACGGCCTCGGCCGGCTGGGATAGCAACCTGGCCCTTCGCGCCCGCTGTGGGCAAGTCCCACCGCGGACACCTGCGGGTACGATGCGTGCCCACGTGCCGACGGGCATCGGCCCTGCCATTTGCCCCGGTCGTGCGGCTGCCCGGGTTAAACGCGGAGGTCCTTCTCCTGGTGTTCGATTTAACGCGCTCCCAATCCATCTAGGTACCTCTGGTACCGCCTCGCGCAGTCGTCAATCAGCTGTGCGTATGTCCGCACCTTAAAGTCACTACGCCGTAACATGAGCGACTTCACACAACGGATCTACGACTTGATCGATGGGCAGCCTGCAGCGCGGCAAACCACTCTTCTCTCGTCTTCCCACGACCGCGAAGATGGCTGACCTCTAGGTAATTCAGTCCAATTAATTCGGTTCTATTTACGGCGGGTTTGCTCCTCCCGCGTCCTCGCGTGTTTATTCGTCGGGCATAAACTTGTTCGCGCGGTACCGGTTCGTCCGTCTATCGCCAGGAACACCGAGGCCCAAGATGCGCCGAGCTTTGACTGTTGTCACACTCTGTTTGGCTGTCCTCGCCCCCGTTGTTTTACTGGGCGGAACCGAGCTTGCTGGAAGTGTCGGACTTGCGCGTACTCCTGACACCCCCAGGATCACGCCTCCGCAGATAACGCTTCACGTCCTCAAGCACGGGTTCATCACGAACCCACTGAGTCCCCTCTGCTCCGACCTCGTCTCGGCGTGGGATCCCGGAGGCATGTGCGTCGAGATTAAGGCGGTGCTCAAGCTGAACGGCTACGTCATTCCGGACCCGTCCATCAACCTCTCGCAAACTGGGGACATCGCTACTGGGAATGCGTACGTTTACGGCGACGCGGGCGGAAGCTGCTTCAACACATCGCGGCGGCACTCATGAAAAACGACTGCGATGTGGCAATCGGGGAGGACTCCCAGATAAGTGGGGAGCCAACCGGCGGGAGCACCCGCGTCACCGCTGAGTTCCAGCTGCCGGACAGCACGAACGTGTGGCGTTCCGTCCATATCACCGTGAGGCCTTCGGGCGCGATGACGGTGCAATATTCGCCAACCCGCTCCTCGCTCGTCGTGGGGGCAAGCCAGCCGACCACTGTCGTCATCGGGAGTTCTTGCGGCACGAATACCTCGCACGACCCAAACCCATGCGCCAACGGGGACACCATGGCCCTTGAGGCAACGGTGTCCGTCACCTACTACCCATCAGCATCGCCGGGGGAGGGAACCGTGACCTTCACTGACCAGTTCGGGAACTTCATCTGTTCGGCCGACGTCAATGCCCTAGGCGAGGCTGTGTGTGGCACCACGTCGCCGGGCCCGTACAGAACCGAATTAAATAGGACTGATTTATCTTGACGCTCGGCCGCGGTGCCACAGCCGGTCTTTCAGCGGTTGTCGAACTTTCACTGGTTGCCGAACTACCTCGACGTGAATGCCCCACTTTCCATCCGGCAGAGATACAGGACTTGCGCCGATTCGCTCGGTATTCGGCGACGGCTCGTACTTCGTCACGTTTCCCGTCGCCTGGTCGACCGAGGCCACGGGTCGGCCATGACCTTCGACCTGAGTAGGTAGTCCCCACGGGCCGATCAGCCAGATCGCGGCAGCGAGGAACATCACGGCTGCGAACACAACCAGAACGATGTGAATGATGTGTCCCACCTTTCCCCCAGTCGGCAGCGCAAAGCTGAGAGCGAATAGAGCGACTGACACGACAATGGCAAAACCTGGTTGCCTGACCTTGCTGAGCAGCCGTCGCAACATGGGGAGAGATGGTGCTACCCGGTAGGGTCATGCCTTTGCAAAAATAGGTTTATTCCATCCGCCATGATTCGTGCTTCGGCGATCGTTAGTTCATCCAATCGCTCGCCGTGCGCGGCTTGGTTGCGTAGCCCCGCCCATGACGTGACCTGCTTTGCCTCCTGAGCCGTGATGGTGGTCGCCGCCTTTAGCGCTGTCCCGTAACTGTCGAGACCAGGGTGACCTGTGACGGCAAGGCTGTCGGCTTCGACGAGCGACCGTAAGCGCTCCTCCAGAGCAGCGCCAGCGAGAACGATCGCGGCGGCGGGGTGCGTCCATCTGTCACTCAGAAGACTCTCAACCTGCTCCATGAGGTCACTTGCCGCTGTAATTCGGGCACGTGCTTCATAAGGTGCCTCAACCGCTAAACCGCTCTGACTCCACGCAACCCATTGATCGAGCAGGTCAGCTATCTCATGGGGGTGAATCCAGGCATTCGCGGGGCTCGCCGTCAACTTGTCAGCTTGCTCTCGGAAATTGGAACCCGGGGCAATCCGGCGCAGAAACTCCACGGCTGAAGCAAGATCACCCGCGGTCGCGCGCGCCGTTCCTGGTATTACCACCGGCGAAGTGTCGAATCCGCGCAGTCTCCGCGCCTCAGTCTCAGCCCACGCGAAGGGATCCGGTTCCGCTGTAGTCACTCGAAGCACCATGACACGGGCGACCGCTGTCGTCACTCTTGGTGGCGGCGGCGGGTCGTGTCCCGTTTAATTGGTCTCAATTACTTGAACACAACTAATTATTGGAACCAATTAAGACGCGTTAGGCCGCGTCAAGTTGACCGGGACCCGATAACTAAGCCACTCGTTCTGCGAGTGTTGGTTGGTGGGTGATGGTCCACTCCGCGGCGAACGCAGCTGGTGTCTTCCAGCCGTGGGCGCTGTGCGGTCGGTTCATGTTGTAGTCGACGCGCCAGTCCTCGGTGAGCACCTGTGCCTCGAACACGGTGTCGAAGAGCTGACCGTTCAAATGCTCGTCGCGCATGCGCCCGTTGAACGACTCGATCCAGCCGTTCTGCCATGGTGATCCGGGATCGATGAAGATCGTTCGTGCACCGTTGAAGCGGCACCAGTCGGCGACCGCGTAGGCGATGAACTCCGGTCCGTGGTCGAAGCGGAGATACGCGGGGTGGCCGCGTTCTTTCGCGATCTTGTCCAAGACCGAGACGACGTGGTCGGCGTCGATCGACCTGGCGACCTCGGTCGAAAGCGCTTCTCTTGTGAACTCGTCGATGAGGTTCAAGATCTTGATCGTGCGGCCGTTGCTCGTCTGATCGAACTGGAAGTCCGCCGCCCAGACGACGTTCGGTCGAATCGGGCACATCGCGCCGACGTGGACACCGATGCCCCGCAGGGGCTTCTTGCGCTTGCGATGGGGCACACGCAGGCCTTCTTCTCGCCACAGGCGGTGGATGCGCTTGTCGTTCACGCGCCATCCCTCTCCTTTCGCCTCGGTCGCCGCTCTGCGCCATCCCCAGCGGGGACGGCGACGCGAGAAGTCGCGCAGCCACGCTCTGAGGGCGAGCTCGTCGTCAGATGGGACGGGAACCGGGAGGCGCTGAGTCGAGCGCGACTGTCCGGTGACCAGACACGCCCTTCTCTCGGAGACCCCGAACCGTTCCTCGAGCCGAAGGACGGCTCTCCTTCGGCGGTCCGGGGTCAGAAGTTTCCCTCAGCCAACTCCTTCAGCATCGCCTTGTCGAGCTCGGCTTCGGCGAGGAGCTTTTTCAGCCGGCTGTTCTCTTTCTCGAGCTCGCGCAGGCGCTTCGCGTCGTCGGCCTTCATGCCGCCGTATTGATTGCGCCAACGGTGGAAGGTCGACTCGGAGATCTCGAGCTGCCGGGCGACTTCATCGACGTCTTTTCCTTCAGCGAGGAGCTTGTCTGCTTCGGCGAGCTTCCTCACGATCTGCTCGGGGCTGTGATGACGGTGCTTCATCGTGCGGTCCTCCTGCCCAATGATGGGCGTTGGACTCGCACAACGCATGGCTCACTTCACGGGGACCCGGCCAAAGTTCGCTCGGCTCTGCCCGACTCGAAGTCCGGGCGGTGCAGTTTGGACCCAAACTCGCGAGCTCTTTCGGCTCAAGTGGTTCAGGGCCTTTAACTTGCTTGAACGATGACAAAAGGAGCCAGCAGGACGATCCTCCATTTGCGGAAGTCGCGTTCCATTCAAATGCCTTCGGACGTCCTAGAGACCTGATCTATCGCTTTGGGGGTGGCCGAATGACCGATCGATTCACTCAGCACTTGCCGACGCCTCCTCTTGAAGAAACCTGGACTGTGGGCGAGCGGTGTGGACGCTGGCCCGCGATCACTGTGGTTGTTCGTTCGATAGACGGCGGCTTCGTCTATCGCAAGATAAAAACATCACAACCAATCTCGTTATGCAAAGGATGCGGTGTTACCGCGTTTCATCGTGGACAGCAAATAGCCGGATTCGGCGTCGTGACCTTGAACCTATTTGCGCCGTATGTGGTCGCGAGAAATCAGAAGTGGCTGACGCGATTGAAACGACTTCCCTATCCGCGTCCCAGCGCTCCAGATTCTGCCGTGCAGAGCATTGCCACTTCTGCGGCGGAGAGCACTGGCTCCTCAGAGAGAGCACTGTCCCTCCTGCGGAGAGCAATGCCTCTTCTGCGAAGAGCACTGGCTCTATTGCGGAGAGCACTGGTGGCCCTTCGCCGGAGAGCGTTGCCTCTTCTCCGGAGAGCACTGGCTCTATTGCGGAGAGCACTGGTGGCCCTTCGCCGGAGAGCGTTGCCTCTTCTCCGGAGAGCACTGGCTCTATTGCGGAGAGCACTGGTGGCCCTTCGCCGGAGAGCGTTGCCTCTTCTCCGGAGAGCACTGGCCCTTCTGCGGAGAGCTCTGCCTTCTACTGAGGCGGAGAGCACTGCCTCTTCCGCAGCGGAGAGCACTACTGCCTCCTCTGAGGCGGAGACTTCGCACGACTTAGTTACCGAATTTGTCACCGACATCAATGACCGACTTGATCAAGGCGCGAGGTTGGCCGGAACACCGATCCCTCGAGGCTTTGCGGAGTACGAGGCCCTCGGAAACCACGGCGGCGGACTGTCGCCGAGTGAACTTGAAACCTTTTCCATTTGGGTGGCATGGGTGTCATCGCGAAGTGGATACGTCGCGATGGAAATTCCCACAGAAACTCAAATCGAAATCGTCATGTACCGACTTGAAAATGGCGAGATCTCAGATGTGTCGGCGGACGAGGGCAAACGAGCGGCGACGGCCTTTCCGCATCTGCTGCGCCTGTCAAAAGACGTCGACCGAATTGTCTCCTCGAAGACTCGCGTTCTGGGTGCCAGTCAGGTGGGTCAAATGCAACGCGCCTCGGCCCCCCTGACGGAACGACCGTCTATCGAATTCGATACTGGGCGGGGCAAATGGGTATGCACAACGCATCGCGATCCGGCATGTCCCGTCTGTCCCGGTGCTTATGACATCCTCGTCGCGCGTAACCACGAACGACGCCGCAGGAGTCAAACGTCGCGTCGCTGGAACATACGTATCGGACCGTAGTTGAAGATCCCCACCTTCCTTAAGGCGCTTTGAGCGATTGAACGAGAAGGGACTCGCCTTCCCATTGCGCCTCCGGGTGACGAGCGGTAATAGAACTGAATTATCCGCGACGACTCGCCATCCATCCTCAAGGCGCGCACATCTCTCAAGAGAGGCCCCGACCCCTGACGAATTCAAGCCTGGGGCCGCTTCGCGTCCCCGCTAAAGCTGGACAAAGTTTAAGCCCGGCGCTTTGTCCTCACCGAAAGAGTGACGCCGCTTTGCACCTGCCGCGCACCCGGTTTCGTTGGACACCGAATAGAGGAGGGCCAAGATGGCACTCGTGACGGTGAACAACGATGCGACTGAGGATTACCGCTCGAAGCCGAGATGGTCGGCGAGCCGCAAGCTCGACGTCGTGATGCGGTTGCTCCGCGGCGAGCGGCTCGACGAGCTTTCGCGCGAGCTCGGCGTCGAGGCGCACCGGATCGCTGCGTGGCGCGATGAGTTCATCGAGGCCGGCAAGGAAGGCCTGAAAGGTCACCGCCCAGCGACAGACGACGACCGGCGCCTCCGTGATGCCGAGCGAAAGATCGGCGAGCTCACCTTGGAGAACGAGATCTGGAAGAAGGTGGCAGAAAAAAGGGGGCTTCAGATGCCGCCGCAGAAGCGGCCGCGGTGAGTAAAGAGATGGAGGTCCCCCTCGCGTTGGTCTGCAGGGTCACTGGCGCTCCTCGCTCGACGATCTATGAACGCCGTTCAAGACGCGCGCCCTCGAGCCGTCCGGGCCCGAAGTGCGCGGTCCCTGACGCGGACGTGCGCGAGAAGATCCGCGAGGTCATTGCCACAAGCCCGTTCTGCGGCGAAGGACACCGCAAGGTGCGGGCGCGGCTGCGACGAGAACACGACCTCGTCGTCGGGAAGAACCGGGTGCTCCGCCTGATGCGCGAGGAGGGCCTCTTGGCGCCACAGCGAGAGCGCCGCCGGCGCCGTCCCCGGATCCACGACGGCCGGGTGATCACCGAACGACCGAACGAGCGCTTCGGCACCGACGCGACGATGGCCTGGACGCAAGCTGACGGCTGGGTGTGGGTGTTCGTGCTTGTCGACCACCACACCGACGAGGCGTGGGCTCACGTCGCGAAGGTCGGCAACCGATTCGCTGCGCTCCAACCGATCTACGACGCCGTCGTCGATCGCTTCGGACAACTCGCACCGGACGTCGGAAGGGGGATCAAGCTCCGCCACGACTGGTGTTGCTTCCACCGATTGAACCTGGTCAATACCGCTCGTTCCACTTCCAAGGGTCGCTTCGCTGGCTCGGTATCGAAGACGATGCTGCCTTCGTCGGCGAGCCACAGGGCAACGGCGTCGCCGAACGCTTCATCCGCACCTTGAAAGAACAGTGTCTTTGGTCGCGGCTCTTTTACGACGTCGACGACCTTCGTCAAGGTGTCGCCAGATTCGTCAAGACCTACAACAACGAGTGGCTGATCGAACGCCTCGGCCACCGCACACCAAAAGAGGCGTTCATCGAAGCGACCGCGGAGAAGGCCGCGTGATAGTCAGTGAATCTGTCCAACGAAACCGGGTGCGCGGCAGGGGGCGCGTTGACCGAAAGTCGTCTCGCCGGTGTACGGGAGTGCACTGACAGCGTCCGTCGAACACCGAGATCGAGTCACTCCTCATAGTTCGAGACCATTACTTCTGCACGATTAAGAATTGTTCAACCGCGCCGCGAGTGTCTGCGACCGGCACATCCGGACGAGTCGACTTGGAGCTCGTTCTGGCGCGCGTCTAGCGCTACTCGTACAGGCGCCGAAACGCCGAATCGGTGCGCGGTCCACATCGGCAATGGCGAGCGCGCACATCGCTCTGTGCGCGTCATCGACCCGTCTTCGTTGTTTGGGGACATGCACCACCACATCTCGGTGAAGGTCCCGACAGATCCGACTACGTACCGAGTTCCTCGCAGCCGACAGAGCCCGCCGGTTAGCTGACGTTCGGGGCCCAATAAAGGTACTTGGTCGGGTTGGTGAGCTTGCCTTGATAGCACTCTCCGCTGATGGTGGGCGGCTTGCGCGTCGAGTACGTATAGCCCTTTCCCTCGCACGTCCAACCGGATGGACCACCACTTAGCTTGCGTGCGCCATCCGGGGTCGTCGCTCCGGGGCTGGCATGGGTCAGCTTCGCCACCGACGTCTCCGCCTTCGAGCAAGACACATTGAGGACAAGCACCCGGTAGCTGTCCCCGGAGAGTTGCTTGCCCCCTACCGCCTTGTAGCTGAAGTGCGCTCCGACTAGGGGCGGCGAGCACGACGATACCGAACTTGCCGAAGCCTGGGGCGAGCCAGCGAGCGTGTCGAATGCGAGTGATCCGATAATGAGACCGAGCACAACAGCATGCGACATCCACCTCGCCATGCGACGATACCTGCGTTCACCTGGCATCGTCTGTACCTCCCCGGCGTAGCAAGGGGGCTTGCGAAGGAACACTGTATGCCACGGGATGAGGCCGGGATCCGCCCGTCAAATTGGAGTGGTCATGTCTGACGCAAACAACTTGGATGTTCATACAGAAGCAAGCGAGATCGTCAGCCAGCTCGCATCAGGCTTTGTCGACTCCTGGAACAGCCATGACATGGCCAGCTTTGCCGAGCTGTTCCATGGAGACGGCGATTTCGTCAACGTGGTCGGACTGCACATGCGAGGTCGCGATGAGATCCAGCGCCACCACGCCTCTGCTCATGCTGGGCCCTTCCGGGCATCCACACTCAGACTTGATGTCGAAGACGCAAGAGAGATAGCACCAGGGGTGCTCGTCGGACATGTGCGAGGCACGCTTCGCGGCGACTCGCGCGATCCGAGCGGTGTCCGCACGTCAATGCTGACCTTCGTCATCGAGCGACGTTCAGGTGTGTGGAAAATTGTCACAGCCCACAACACGAACATCCCGCCCGAGCGCCCCTAATGCCGGGTCAGTGACGCGCTAGAACGGGCTGCCGATCAACTCGCAGCCGCGCGGACCTTCGCGTTTAATAGAACCCGATTAATCGATAGCTAGTTCTCGCCGGGATTTTGACTTCCTTTTAGCTAGGTGAAGTCAACTTGAATCGTTTTGCGCCGCGCCGGGTCGACTCGCGCGTTGTAACCGATAGAGGAGAGCTATAACCCGTGATGTTCGGCGACCCTCATGAGGCTTGCAGCTTCTGCGGCAATACTCAAGCAGATTACGTTCGGCTGACGGCTGGAAGTCGTGTCGGCACTGAACTCGACGTGTTCATCTGCGACGAGTGCGTGGCTTTTTCCGACGAACTCATAGAGGCGTCACGAAGCGGCAGTCAGTGGTCGGAGTAATCGATCTCGCAGCTCGCCCAAGGTAAGGAACCCAACCAGCGGCGCTACGACCGAGCCTTAGTACTTGAACGCGCGAGACAGCGTGCGAATGCTGCCGTCGCTATTCCACGAGTCGGGAATGGTGCCAGCTGGTGCACCGAGCTTTTTGGCCTGAGCGATGATCCACTGGCGCAGCTTGTCGTGGTCGGCACCCGAACGGCCCACGGCTTTGATGGCGTTCTCGAGGTCGGCAACCGAATCAATCGGAAACGAATAGTGACCGTCCGGATTCTTGAACGCCTTTCCTTGCTTGCCGAGCGCGTCGACTTCGCTTTGCGTCCGCTGTTTCCGGTATTCATCGTCAGCGGAGAAGGCAAAGAAGTAGTTGCGCATCTTCGGACTTTCACTAAGCGAGCGGAGTCGCCTTCGTTGACGCTCCATTTTCAGTGCAAGCGAGCGCGAACCGCCGTCAGCCTGACTCGAAACATCCGGGCCATCGGTGTCGACGGTGCTCGCAGGGTCGACGGACTTGTGCACTTGCCGGTCGCATGGGGAGGCATGAACTTTCGTGCAAACGGTGTGGTGCCCAGCGCACCTACGAAAGTGAACAAGTGATAGCCGTTGCCACCCGAGCCGGACTGTCCGGCAAGAGGTACGTGAGGCTTCCCAGGGATTAGCCCGCGTTCAGCGCCCGTCCGAGAATGCCTGCCGCGACCCGATCCCGTTCTGGCAGAGCGTGGGCGTACCGATTGAGGGTCATGGTCGCCTGCGCGTGACCGTGGCGTTCGGCGACCGTCCGAATATCGACGCCCGCGGCGATCAGCGTCGTCACTGAGAAGTGCCGCAGACTGTGAAGGTGACAGTCGATCCCGGTCGATTTGGCAATCGTCGCGAACCTGTGACTAATCGTGTCCGGCGATACCGGCGTTCCCCCATGCGCCTGGTAGCTCAGCACGTAGGGATCTGCGACTAGCGGCGATTCGGCCCGCTCGGACAGATCGACCATGAACGCCCAACGGTCGCGGAGGACCGACACGCCAGCGTCGTCGAGTGCGACCGTGCGCACCTGGTGTGTTTTCGTGTCGCCCTCGAACCTCTCGCCATCGACGATGCTCAGTGATCGGGCGATCTTGATGCGGCCAGCGGCGAGATCGACATCTGACCACTTGAGCGCGCACAGCTCGCCTCGTCTCGCTCCGGTGAGAGTCGCCAGCGCTACTGCCGCACCGAGAACCGGGTCGTAATCCCGTGCGGCTCGATAGAGGGTATCGATCTCGTCGAACCCTGGAACGGTAATCCTCGAGCCACGCACGGAAGGCGGCGACGAGCGTTCCGCGGGATTGTCGAGTCTCCATCCCCATTTGACGGCCTGGTGACAGGCCGCCGAGATGATGGCGTGGAACTTGCGGACCGTTGCCGTGGCCAGTCCCGCGTCGAGCTGGTCGCGGTAGAACGCGTCGAGCTGGTCGGGCCTGAGCTTCGCAAGCGGGAATGCACCGATCGCTGGCCGAATCTGCCGGTCGATCTTGCGCCGGTAGTCGCGAATCGTCGTCGGACGACGGGTCGATTCAATCTGAACAAGCCAATTGTCGAGCAGTTCGCCCACGGTCGCTTTTGAGTGATCGAACCGTCCCTGCTCGACATCTGTTTGCAGCTTCGCGAGTGCCTTACCGGCCTGCGTCCTGGTGCCGTGAAAGGTCTGTTGCCGCTGCTCGCCCGTTTCCTTGACGTAGACGCGAAGTCGCCAGGTGCCCGAGCCCGGAGGCCGCTCCGCCATTGAGCCGGTGCCATATCGTTGCCGTGTCATGGCCTGGTCCTTTCCTACCGAACTAGGACAAGATTAGGCCAGGATGGGTAGCCAGAGCAACCATCGCAGGTAGGCCCGGGTAGCTCAGAGGTAGAGCAGCGCACTCGTAATGCGCAGGTCGTGGGTTCGAATCCCACCTCGGGCTCCAACGTGCTGGTCACAGAGCTGGCGTTCGCCTCCTCTGTGCCGCGTATAGCTATGAATACAGCCACGGGCTGCAATGTGTTCGAAGTCAACCCCGGTTACTCAGTTCGGGGCACGAGTGCCGTTGGCGTGCGGGCTGCATATCTCGCAGGGAGGCTTGCGACGACGTTCGCGAGTACGAGCGCCCCGAGACCGACGTAGACAAGCAACAGCGTCGGCACGGTGGCCCGCGGGACCGCATAGATCTCGTCGGCAAAGAGGATCCAAAGCCATCGCCCCAATTCGATGCCCAGCGGAATCCCGGCGATAAGTCCGATGACGCTGCGACCGTCGACTGCCAGGCAACACAGGCTGCAAGCTGGCGCTGCGTGAATCCGAGCCGCTCGCGGCACGTGATTCGCAACTTTTCGTGGATCAGCCTATTCACCTCGGGTGACTTGGCGCTTGAGAAATCACGCGCCGCGGGGAGGCTATTCGAACTCTTCACCGCCATCGACCGAACAGATACGTTCGAATCCCCTCGCCTCCGAACACCAGGTAAAACCCAAAGATTGTTCGCGCCAAAGGCAAATATTTTTGCCGATTGGTGGCGCCGGAGCCAAGCCCGAAGGCATCGAGCTCTGCTGAGCGGACCTAGCAGCCCTGTTTACGATTGGAAAGCGACTTGGTGGCGGAGGGCTCCCTTGGAAAACGTGCGACTCGGAATAATCGGGGCTGGCAATGTCAGTGGTCTGAACGTTCCCGGATACCTCGGACATGCCCGGTGCGAAGTCGTTGCACTCTGTGACTCCAATTTCGAGCGGGCAAGAGCACGTGCGATCGCGTGGGGAGTGCCCGAGGTATATGAGTCCGTCGACGATTTGTTAGCAGTGGATGCGATCGATGCTGTAGAGATCCTCACTCCGACGTACCTCCATGCAGAGCACGTCACGAAAGCCGCCTTGGCTGGCAAGCATGTTTCATGCCAGAAACCTATGGCCGCTTCTGTTGAGGAGGCGCTGAAAATGATCGACGTTTGCGCCCAGTCTCAAGTGCAATTTCGGATCTCAGAGAACTGCTGTTACTATCCACCACTCGCTCGGGCAAAACAGTTGGTTGCCGAAGGTGTCATTGGCACACCGACAGTCGTTCGGATCAAGACTGTTGTCGGAGACACCGATTCGCAATTTCAGGCGCGTCAAGATCCCGAAGGTTATGTATGGCGGCTTGACTCGCGGAGCCCCGGGGGCCATCTGTTCGATGACATCATGCACAAGTATGCGATGGCGTTATGGCTCGTCGATGAGGACGTTTCAGCGGTCCAAGCGGTGGTTCGCAATGGAAAGTTGTTCTTTGAAGCACCGACGGTCGCGCTCCTCGAGTATGCGCGCGACGACCTCCTCGGAATGATTGAAGTATCACACGCGCCGGGAATGTTCATCGAAAGCGACTGGTATGGAGCCGACGAATTCTTCGAGATTCAAGGAGACGACGGTTTCGTGTGGGTCACGCGTCTGTCAGGCCGATTGCACGATCTTCCTGCCCTCGTCGTCAGGAGCGGGAAGACGAAAATGGATGTCCTCGAGATCGACGACCGATACGAGGCCGGGTTTGAGCGTTCAGCCGTTGCATTTATCGACGGAATTCTCGATGGGGCGCCCGCCGATCTAGCGCCACTGACTGGAGTCAAGTCGCTTCAATTGGCATTCGCGGTCTATCAATCTTCAAATGAATCTCGGCGTGTCGATCCCTCGAGCATTCGCGGTTCCGTCTCCCCGAGTTGGTGGCCCAAGAGTACGGAAGAGCTGATCGAAGATGCGATAGCGCTCGGCTTCCTGCAAGCCGATGATCCCTTGCCTCCCTCGGCGAATCTTTTACGCGAGCAAGGCACCGGGCTCGACGGCTGACTCGGAATCGACGTGTCGTCATGCGGTCGAGCTGATTTGGGTTGTGATGAGCGCCTGGGAATCGGTGGGGTTGAGCGCTCTAGTAATGCGCAGGTGGTCGTGAGTTCGAATCCCACGGGACCGTCCAGTTGTCGTGCAGAATTGGCCCAGTTCCGCCACAAATCCTCGCGAGTGCACACATCGCGTCAGAGGCGCACGATTAATCAGTCTCGGCAGCCGCCATTGGGCTGTCCTGTCAGTCGAGCTTGGCCGGAGTTTGGCGTACACATGAGCGAAGCTTCATTGACGGCGACGAACGCACTCGCCGGGATCTGCTTGAGCTGATCGACGAACGCGTACGTCCATCTTGGATCGGACGCACCCTGGAAATACCAACTGCTCCCGTTGTCAGCAAGGATCAGGCCGTACTGCTTCATCGCGGTCACGACGGTCTGGCACATGCGAGAGCACAACGAGGAAGGCAATTTGAAGTTGGCGTTGAGACGGAATCGAGCGCCCATCGGAGGCAAGTTCGCGTTGGCGAGAGTGCTCGCTTCGTGACGCGTGGGCCAGATGAAGCGATCGTCTGTCTCAGGTGCCGTGAACCGGATCGCGTGATCGATGTGACCCGAAACGACCTCCGCGTAGGTGACGAGCCCGGGCAGGATCGGCAGTCCCGCAGCGTCCGCCGACGTCCATCCAGCCGGTCGTAGTCGATTCGAGCGGAGATGCCAGATCGCGCCTGAGCCGGCGGTCGATTTTCCGTCGGGCAGGTAGTGAGCGTCGAAAAGCTCGTACAGGGTGCATGTCTTCGGATCGAGCATCAAGGCATGGCGGTCTCCGGTCGAGTTCTGGCCCCCTTCGATCGGCGTGTTCGGGCCCAAAGGGTACGGGCCGCGGTCGCTTTCGCTTGCATATTCGAACGTGACATGGACGAAAGGCTGTCCGGGAGTGACGATCGTGAACGGAATGCCGTATGGCGTCGTCGGGCCGCCTCCGGGACCGAAGTCCGGATGAAGATGGATGGAAGGATCTCCCGCGTCGATCGCGGCAACCCATCGGGCACTTTGGCGCGCGACGGGAAGATGAGTGATCTTGGTGTTCCAGACGTTGTTGGCTGGGAAGACAGGACAGTGAGTCCCGGGGAAGATCGTCGCACGGGGCCGTGAATGACTCGACGCGGCATTCGCGGCTGGGGCAACGATCGAGGAGGCGACGAGCGAAGTGAGTAGGAGGAGGGGACTCGTGATCGCCCGCTTAAGCGCCGACAGAGAGCTTCGTACCGTGCCGGTCATCATTTCGAGTATGACATGACCAGCGCGCAGTTCACGGTTCGGACATCTCTTGCTACAACCATCCGGGGGACTTATGAAGCGAGATTTCGCGTTTGTGACAAGCGAGACCTATCGCTGTGTCCTGCTCCTCCAGCGGTGCGCGTCGAGGGACCGTGACGTCCTTGCCGCGGAGCGCTGCGAACGTTACCGAACGGCTGATGGCAGCCGGCTGTGTCGCTGCCGACGTGGAGGCCCAAGAGTTGATCGCGGTCGCGCCCGACAACGCCACCCTCGAGACGTTCATCAACCGGCGGACGCGGGGTGAGCCTCTGGCTTGGATCACCGGCAGAACGCGGTTCTGCGGACACTTTTTGCTGGTTGACCGCGACGTCTACGTCCCTCGGATGCAAACCGAGGAGCTCGCCCGCCGAGCGGCGGTGCTCCTCGCTGCCCGAGGAGAAAAGGGGCGGGCCGTCGATCTCTGCACGGGCTCGGGCGCCGTTGCGGTCCATCTCATCGCTGCCGTGCCGATCGCAGTGGTTGTCGCGGTCGATTCGGACCTAACGGCTGCGGCCTGCGCACGACGCAACGGCGTGAGTGTCATTGCGGGAAACCTCGGTGAGCCGCTGTCCAGGCGCGTGTTCGACGTCGTCACCGCCGTGGCGCCCTACGTTCCGACCGCAGATCTGCCATTTCTGCCAGCAGACGTCCAGCGCTACGAACCCCTCGGCGCGCTCGACGGGGGGAGCGACGGTCTCGATCTTCTGCGGCGGGTGGTTGCTTCGGCCGCCGGTCTGCTTCGACTTGGCGGCTGGCTCCTCATCGAGGTCGGAGGTGATCAAGACGGAAAGCTTGCTCCGACACTCGAGTCCCAGGGGTTCGGTGCAGCCACCACCTGGCGAGACCTAGACGGCGACCTCCGTGGACTTGCGGCACAGCTGTCCGCGACTGTCGCGAGTTGATCACGCAGGAACGGCAGCGAGCCGCGTCAGCAGGCCACACCTTTATGCTCCGACTTCAACCGATTCGTCCCTCGACGTACGCCTTCGTTCTCGGATCGGAGGGTTGATCGAAGATCGTGCGAGCGGGTCCTGTCTCGACGAGCTCGCCGACTCGATCATCATCCATCAGAAAGACTGCCGCGAAGTCAGCAACGCGAGCGGCTTGAAACATGTTGTGCGTGACGAGCACGATTGTGATTTCGGAAGCCAGTTCTCGCATCAGATTTTCAATCTTCGCGGTCGCGACGGGGTCGAGGGCCGAACACGGCTCGTCCATCAGGAGGACATCCGGTTCGACAGCCAAGGCTCGCGCGATACACAAGCGCTGCTGTTGACCACCCGATAGCCGGAGTGCCGGTTCCCGCAAACGGTCCTTGACGATGTCCCACAGGGCCGCACGACGCAGAGCGAGTTCGCCCGCGTCGCGAAGAAGCGCCTTGTCGCGAATACCGTTCAGCCGCAGTCCCGCAACGACGTTGTCCCAGACGTTCATCGTTGGAAATGGATTTGGCCGTTGGAACACCATCCCGACTCGTCCTCGGATCAACTCAGGAGCCGTGCCGGGTCCGTAGATATCGATCTCGCCGAGCCGGATAGATCCGCGGACAACTCCGCTCGTGTGATCGTGAAGACGATTGATTGCTCGCAAGAGAGTCGTCTTTCCGCACCCGGATGGACCGACGAGCGCAGTGACCCGTCGTGGCGGAATCTCCAGTGTCACGTTGTGGACCGCGAGGGCGTCGCCAAAAGAGACGCTCACGTCTGTGAGCACGAGCGTCGGTAGGGCTGTGCTGTCCTCATCCAAGATTTGGTGACTGTTGCGATATTCGTGAGACGCGTGTGCGAGCGCGGCGAGGAGTGAGGGAGGTTCCGCGAGACCGACATGCAGACCACGCTCAATCGCAGACCGCTCAAGTTCTGGTCGAAGCGCCTTGTCCGTCATCGTCCTTGCCTCGTGTGTCGCGAGAGTACTGCAGCGATGACGCGTGCGGTGACGCTCAAAGCGACGACAAACGCGAGCAGCACGAGTGCCGTCGACCACGCGGTTTGCTGTGCAGAGGCAAATGCCTGAGTGCTATCGGAATAGATGAGCAGCGTCATCACGGCCGTTGGTGCAGCGACGGTGAATAGGAGAGGTGCTGTCTCACCGACGCCACGCGCGACGGCGAGCAAATTGCCGACAACGAGCCCTGGAAGCGCACTGCGCAGCATCACCCTGCGTGACACGCTCGAGCGGCGTGCTCCCAGGGCGACGCCGGCTTCCCACAGATCTGACGGCACGGTTCTGATTGCGGCTTCGTTGGCTCGGATCATGATTGGTGTCATGAGGACGGCGATCGCGAAGCTGGCTGCGAAGTCGGAAAAGTGGTGGCTCGGCCGAACGATCACGGCGTACGCAAAGATGCCAATGACGATCGATGGGATTCCGGTGAGAACGTCCGCTCCGAAACTCACGAGGGTTGAGAATCGACCTGGGTGCTCTCGCAGGTAGAGGGCCGAGAGCAGACTTATCGGTATGGCGATGACGAGCGCCATACCGGTGATCTCGGCCGAGCCGATGATCGCTGTCGAAATGCCGCCGCCTGGGATCTCGGGAGGCGTCGGCGGATGCGTGAGAAAGCCGAGCGAGAGACCGGAGATTCCTCGGTAGACGGTGTAACCGAGTTCGGCGGCAAGCGGCGCGAGCCCGAGCAATAGGAATCCAAGGCAGGTCGTCCGCCCAAGATGTCCTAGGACCCGCCGTCGTTTGAGGGAGCCTTCGGCGGACGCGCGAACGACTTGGCGAAGCGATGCGGCCGCGATGGGGCGCTCCCCGATTGTCGAGTCGTGTAGGACGGGAATCGAAGTCATCAGGACACGACGTCGAGAGCGCGCGGATTTCGGGCAACGCTGCGCGCTCGGATGAGCGCGCGACCTCCGAGATTGACCAGCAACGTCAGAATCAGAAGCACGAGCGCTAGCGCTATCACAGAGCTCGTTCCGAGTCCGGGACTGGACTCGGCGAATTCATTGATGATCGCCGAGCCAAGCGTCGCGCCCGGCGCGATGAGCGAGTGGGGTATCGACGGATTGTTCCCGATCACCATCGCCACCGCGATGCTCTCGCCGAGTGCCCGCCCAGTTGCCAGCGTGATCGCAGTCTGGATGCCGGAACGCGCTCCTGGCAGGGCCGCCCTCTTCGTGACTTGCCACCGTGTCGCTCCGAGCGCGAGCGCCGCCTCCCGGTCGGCAATCGGGACACTCGCGATCGCGGTTCGACTGAGGGCGACCATGGTCGGCAGCGTCATCACTGCTAGGACGACTGAGGCGAGGAGGACGCTAGGGCCGTACGCGACACCGCGGAAGAACCAACCGATGGCCGGAATTGAACGAAGAAATGGCTCAACGTCGCGCGCAAACACCGGTGAGAGCACGAGCAACCCCCACAGGCCGACGACGATGCTCGGCACGGCGGCAAGAAGTTCGATTGCCGCAGAAAGCGGAGCGGCTATCCAACGTGGCGCGATCTCGGCAAGAGAGATCGCCGCGCCGAGTCCGACCGGAATGACGATCGCCAACGAGAGAGCGGTCGTCGCGACCGTTCCGACGACGAGGAGACCCGCACCGTATGAGTTGGCAGCCGGGTTCCACGTTCCCGACCAGAGAAAGCCGATCCCTGAGTGATCGAACGCCTGGCGAGAACTGAGGACGAGGCTGAGAACAAGCGCGATGAACAAGGCCGCGAAGAGCCCGACGGATCCTCGGATGGCGGCCGCGTAGCCATAACCGATTGACCACCTCGTCCTGCGCTGCTCGAGGGCGCGACGCGTCTTGTCGCGAGTCGGAGCCGGGGGCATCCTCACCGCGAGATTGCGTCCGGATTCCGCGAGGTCAAGGGGCTGCCCTTTCAGCTCGCAAAGAGCGGTGTTCCCGACGGGCCCTCAAGCCGCTCGAGAGTGCGGATCGCAATCATCGCGACGTTGCCGGGTAAGGGCGCGTAGCCGAGTTTGCCGGCGAGTTTTTGTCCTTGGGTCACGACGTAATAGAAGAGCTTGCCGATCGCGATTCCGGTGGCGGCGTTGGGCTGCTCGCGCAGGATGAGGGTCCAGCTGAAATTCGCGATCGGGTAGGTGGCCGCTCCCGGCTCGTAGATGATCGAAGAATTAAAGGGGCTGAGCTTGTCGTTGTGCGCGCCGGCCGCGGCGATCGACTCCTCGGACGGGGTGACGAAGTCCCCCGCCCGATTCTTAATTGCCGCGCACGTAAATCCCGATTCGATGGCATAGGAGTACTCCAGGTACCCGATCGTCCCCGGCGTCTGTCGGATGTACGTCGCGACACCGGTATTCAATTGCTCACCGATGCCCACCTTTGGAAGCGGCCACGACCTTGAAGGTGTCGTCGTGTTGAGCGCAGTGGCCCACGCCGGTGCGGTTTTGAAGAGATACTCGTCGAGGTCGTAGCTCGGACCCGAAGAGTCCGCCCGATGGACGGGGATGATCCTCAGGTTCGGCAGATCCGAGATGCCGGTGACGGCCGCGAGCTCTGGACTGTCCCAGTTCGTGATCGATCCGTCGAAGATGCCGGCGAGGGTGGGACCATCGAGGTCCAGGCGCTTCGTGACCCCGGGCAGGTTGAAGCTGATCGCCACTCCTCCGAGATCGACCGGCACCTGCAAGATGGCCGGATCGTGCGCTTGGTCCAGCTGGAGTTCGTTCATCGGAATCTCGGAGTCGCCGAAGTTCACGGTCTCTTGCTGGATGTCGCTGACGCCGACGCTGCTCCCGGCCGGGTTGTAGTTGATCGTCGTCTTCGGGTTCTTGTGCTGGTAGTCGTAGAAAACAGGTGCGAAGAAGGGCTCGATTGAGTTCGCACCCGCACCGTCGAGTGTTACGGCGGTGTTCGTTACCGTGTCGGTCTTGACGGAGAGAACTCCGCCGGCAGGTCTGCGGTCGGGGCGTATCCGAGCTGCGTCGACGGAAGTGGCAAACACGAGTGACGACGCAAGTACCGCGACGGCGGCGGGTACGACGAGGCGACGGAACACGATTCCTCCTACGCGTGGGCGAACCGGACCTATAAGAGAAGTAAGTCTACCATATTAGTGGATTTAGTAGTCAAAAAGCGTACAGGCCAAGTCGCACCGAAGTCGTCGGTTCAGGTTCGCTGCTGTCAACAGCGCCGATCTCGAGACGAGACGCGAGCACAAGCCAGCCGAAGTCACCCTTGCCTCGCCTGCCCCGGCCCGTTGAAATCGCGAACGGTGAGGAATCGTGGATTAACAGCAGCGCTCGTTCTGTCTGTAGCGCTCCTTTTCAGCGGGGCAGCCGGAGCCTCAACAGGGCACCCGAACCACCGTGCGCGGTCTGACGGAGGCGACGGCCCCGGATCCGCGACGCTCGAGTGGGCGCTCCCGCAGTCTGCGGTCGGGCGACAGCTCGGTTGGCTCATGACTTCCGCAGATCACCTCCCAATTCCGCCCGCCGCCGTTCGTCGCCACTTCGACGCGAAGTTTCTGGACGCGGTCACCCCGACGGCTCTCAACCGTGCGATCGCATCCGTGCATGCCACTAGGAAGTGGCGCATGTCACCCTCGACGCGAGCACATCGTCAGATTTCCTGGCGGCCGACGTTGTTTCCGGTGGCGTCCGGATCGGAGTCGAGATCGGCGTCGATCGTTCTGGGCTGATCGAACTGCTGTACTTCCAGCCAGCAACGGCCTTGCCCAGGGCCCCTTCGACGTGGACTGCTGTCGATCGCGAGGCGAGTTCCCTCGCGCCGGAAGTCGGCTTCGAAGCGGCGACGATCAGTCGCAGCGGCCGATGCGATTCCGTTAACACCATCGCCCCCCACACGCAACGCCCCCTCGGCTCGATGTTCAAGTTGTTCGTCCTCGGCGCCATTGCGAACAGTGTCAAGGCTGGAAGGATCAATTGGAGTGAGTCGGTGCCTTTGACGGACTCAGAACGCAGCCTCCCGAGCGGTCTTTTCCAAGTCGATCCGATCGGGACTCGCTACTCGGTCGCCGAAGTGGCGCAGCAGATGATTGCGAGCAGTGACAACACGGCAGCCGACATGCTGTTGGCGTTGGCTGGACGCCAAGCTGTCGAGTCACAAACTCACCAATGGATCGACGATTCTGCGTCCGACTACCCGTTCCTTACGCCGCGTGAGTTCTTCGTGCTCAAGTACGACCGGTTCCCGGTACTTGCGAACCACTATCTGTCGCTTGACTCTGGCGCGCGCCTCGCGTACCTCGACGATGTGATCGATACCATCCCGCTCTCCCAAATCTCCCTGACGAATTCAGCGCTCGCGTCACCAAGAGCGATCGACTCGATCGAGTGGTTTGCGTCACCGTCCGACATTTGCCGCGCATTCGCCGGCTTGTACTCGATTTCGAGGTTGAAGGGTCTCGCGCCACTCGGCGATGCCTTGTCATTGAACGACGGCGGCCTCGGACTTCCCGAAGACCGCTGGAACACCGTCTGGTTCAAGGGTGGATCCGAGACGGGTGTTCTGACGCTCGGCTATCTCTCTCGGCGATCCAACGGCGGAGTTTCCGTCGTCGTACTCGAACTCTCTGACCCCCGCGCCGCGCTTTCGGAGAGCACGCTGGCGCCCCGCGCTCTCGCCGTGGTCCGTGGGGCGTTCTTCCTGCTCTTTTGAGTCGCGGCTCCGCCCGCGCACCCAACGAGCACGCGCCCGTCCTTAAATATCAGATGCCCCTCGGCTTCTTGCAACACGACCGCAAACACATTGGTGTGCTGGTCGCCGTCTTGGCCATCGCGATTGGGGCGGCGCTCGCGGCTGGTCTCGCGGGAGGGGAGCACCCGCGATCTGCTGTACCGACGACGACGACACCGGCACCGACCACTTCGACGAGTCCCCCGACGACGACCACTGCTCCCCCGGCCGTCGGCGCGTACAGGTGCCCCCTCACCGATCTTCCAGCGCCGCACGGCGTGCCCCGTCGCCCCGCGCTGGCGATCAAGATCGGCAATGAGCCCGACGGCGCTCGCCCGCAGAGCGGCCTGAATGAGGCGGACATCGTCTTTGACACACCGGCCGAGGGATTCATCATGCGCTACATCGCCGTCTATCAGTGCAACAACGCGGCGAGCATCGGGCCGACCAGATCCGTGCGCTGGGTCGACTGGCACCTCGTCCGTGAGTTCCACCACGCGATCCTTGCCTTCGCGGGTGGGATCAACCCCAACGTCGATCGTGTCGAGTCGTTCACCTGGTTGAGCGCGGCAGATTTGCTCGAGAATGCCGCCGGCGCGGGCGTGCGCATCTCCAGTCGCGTGCCGCCCGACAACCTCTACACGAGCACCGCGGCGTTGTATCAGATGTTCCCCAAACGCAGAGCTCCGCCCAAGCCGGTGTTCAGTTTCTCGACGAACGTTCCCGCCGGATCAGAGCCGATGCACGGATATTGGATCGACTTCTCATACGGAACCGACGTGATCTGGAAATGGGACACCCAGCTCCATATGTGGCTGCACACCTACAGCGGGGTCTCCGACATCGACGCGCTCACCGGCGCGCCCGTGACGGCGCGCAACGTCGTCGTTCTCGTCGTCGACTATCGATTCGGGCCGTACATCGAGAGCCCTGGTGGATCCGGCGACGTCGAGAGCCAGACTGTCGGTGGAGGAATCGGCTACGTCTTGCGCAACGGTCGGGCCATCAAGATCTTCTGGCACCGGAAATATCTCGTTGACCCGTTCTCGTTCTTCCACGGAAAACACGAGCTCGTCCGGCTTTCACCGGGTCGCACCTGGGTGGAAATCGTTCCGGTGCGCACTCCGATGGGCATCATCCGTTGAAGCGCCCATGACGCGGGCCGGCGCCGCGCATGGAAGCGTTGAGAGATGGACTTCCGAGAGATTCTTCACTCGCGACGCATGGTCCGACACTTCACCGCCGAAGGCCTCGACGACGATGTCGTCGAGCGGATTGTCGGCTCGGGACTACGCGCGCCTTCGGCGGGCTACAGCCAAGGGTCTTCTCTGCTCGTGCTGCGATCAGAGGAGGGGCGGCAACGGCTGTGGGCGACCTACTCCGGCACCGATGGCGGTTGGTCGCCGTCAGTTGTCTCGGGAGTATTCAATGCACCGCTTTTCATCGTCGTCCTCACTTCGAAAGACGTCTATCTCGATCGATATGCCGAATCGGACAAGGATCGATCGGACCTACATGACGCACGTTGGCCCGTTCCGTATTGGTACGTCGATGCCGGGTGCGTCGCGATGTTGCTGCTGCTATCGGCGATCGACGAGGGACTCGGGGCCCTTCTGTTCGGGATGCGGGCAGACGACATACCGACGTTCCGCCGGGCGTTTGGCGTGCCCGACACCGTTGATTTTGTCGGATGTGTCGCGATTGGGCACCCGGATCTGACTGCACCGCGCAGAGACCTTCGGGACCGGCGGCGTCCGGCTGACCAACTCGTTCACCGAGAACGGTGGTGAGCACAATGGGTCGAGACGGTGAGGGTGCAGCAACTTGAATCCATTCGAAGGTGGCGAAGCCGAGTCCGCGGGGCCACGCACCCAGCGCTGCCAACTCGTTCCCGTCACTGTTTCTCTCGCCCACGAGATCCTCTCGGGCGACGTCGAGAAACTTCATCCTGGCGACGGCTGGCCGCACGCGGACACCTCGACAGCGGTCTCGCTTGTGCTCAAGTCTCCACCCGCCGAGGTTTGGCTCATCCGGTTCGGCAGACGGACGATCGGCGATTGCGGTACCCATGGACCCGCCGACGAAAGCGGAAGTGTCGAGATCGGCTACGGGTTGGCGGGGCCGTATCGAGGCCGTGGCTTCGCCACGGAGGTGGTGGCCGCGCTGACACAATCGTTGGCCGGTCGGCCTGGAGTGAAGAGGGTGCTCGCGAGGACCGCGCCGGACAATGTCGCGAGTTGGCGGGTGCTCGAGAAGGTTGGATTTCGTCGACTGGAATCGTCGCCCTCGCTCTTCGAATACGAATTCCTCGTCTGAGATAACCCCTCGCCGATTGACACTCTCGTCCGTGTGCTGCGACGCTCGTGTTCGAAGCCGACGAAGAGCCCACCTCGCTCGGGCGGCACGGTCGGTGAGCAGGAGGAGACGCGATGGACCTCGACGGTTGCAGTGCGGTGGTGAGCGGTGGCGCCTCGGGGCTTGGCGCCGGGTCGGTGCGGCATCTCGCGGCGGCCGGCGTCCACTGCACAGTTCTCGACCTGGACGAGAAGGCCGGTGCGTCGATCGAAGAGGAATTCGGTTCGATCGTCTCGTTCGTCAAAGGGGATGTCACCGAACCGGATTCCGTTCGCCGTGCCGTCGAGGAGGCGACTCTGCACGGGGTGCTACGCCTCGCGGTGAGCTGCGCGGGCATCGCGCGCGCTCGCCGAGTCATCAACCGCGAAGGAGCCCCGCACGATCCCGAGACGTTCGAATTGGTGCTGCGCGTGAACGTGTTCGGCACGTTCAACGTGATGACGATCTCAGCAGCCGAGATTGCGAAAACTTTGCCCCTCGACGACAACGTGCGCGGCCTGCTCATCAACACCGCGTCTGTGGCGGCGTACGAAGGGCAAACGGGCCAGCTCGCCTATTCCGCGAGCAAGGGAGCGATCGTAGGCATGACCGTGCCCGCGGCGCGTGATCTGTCCGTCGTCGGCATCCGCGTGATGACGATTGCCCCGGGTGTCTTCGAGACCCCCTTGCTCGCCGGACTGCTGGGGGAGGCGAAAGCAGAGCTCGGCGCGTCGGTGCTCTTCCCAAAGCGTCTCGGCAGCCCAGACGATTTCGGCAGGCTTGTGCGCTCGATCGCTGAGAACGACTACCTGAACGGTGAAGTCATCCGGCTCGACGGCGGCATCCGACTTCCTCCGAAATAACGCGCCCCGGCGAGCGCGCGCCCTCACGAGATGAGCGATCACCGCGCAACGACAGTGGGCTTTAGTCGAGATGTCGTCGGGGTTCAGCAGCGGAAGACCTCGTAGACTCTGCCCGCACGATCGGTCGCATCGCGTGCCGACGCGCCTTACGAGCTGACTCCGTTGCGAGGACGAACGCTCGACGACCGAGATTCGCCGGCGAGGCGGCGTGATGAACGGACACGTATCGGCGGCGGAAAACAAGATGCGATTTTTCGCGTCGAGACCCCGGCACGTGGGCGACGACGCCAATCGGTCGCGCTCGCGCCCTGTGATCCTCGGGTCAGCCGCGACCGGCTTCGTCGGGTCGCTCCTCGTCGCGTTGGCCGCTCCTCGTCTCGTCGACGGAGGAGTCATCTCTTGGTGGTATTCGGTGTCATTTCCCTTTGGCGTGAACGGGAATCGGGCGGCCGAGTACCTGGGAATGGCGTTGCTGAGCGCGGCGTGGCTCGTGCTCGGTTACGCGATGAGGAATGGCGACATCGGCACGCGCAAGCAGATGTGGGCGATCGCCATCGCTTGGGTGGTTCCGCTCGTGATCGCGCCCGCGGTGTTCAGCCGTGACATGTACAGCTATCTTGCTCAGGGCGCCATCCTGCACGTCGGTTTGGACCCGTACCATCACGGGCCCATCGTTCTGCAACATCTCGGATACCGAGGACTCGTCGATGCGGTCTCGCCTTTCTGGTGGCGTACCCCCGCGCCCTACGGGCCTCTGTTCCTCGGCATCGTCAGCGTGATCGTCGCGGTGACAGGGTCGAAGCTTGTCGCCGGGGTGCTCGTCGTCCGTTTGCTCGCGGTCTTCGGAATGGCTCTCGTCGCGGTGTTCACACCCCGCCTCGCACGCCTGCTCGGCGCAGATCCGGTTCGTTCGATCTGGCTGGCAGCGATGAGCCCGCTTGTAATGCTCGAGCTGGTGCTCGCTGGTCACAACGACGCGCTGATGGCGGGATTGATGGTCGCCGGAGTGGCGCTCGCTATCGAAGGCCGTTATCGCACGGGCATCGTCTTGTGTGCCTTGGCGTCCGTCATGAAGTTGCCGGCACTCGTGGCGATCGTCTTCCTCACGATCGCTTGGACGCGGTCGGAGCCCAGCAACGCTCGGCGGGTGCGGACGTTCGTCGAATCGCTGGCGCTCACGGCGCTTGTGATCGGCGGCGTCAGTGGCGCAACCGGTGTCGGGCTCGGCTGGCTCTCGTCTGCGGTCCTCACTGTTCCCGGCAAGGTGCACCTCGCGATCACACCGGTGACCCAGTTCGGTTGGACGATCGGTCCCTTACTGCGCGCGCTCGGGGCACACGTGAGCGACCGTGGCGTCGCGTCCGGCTTCGGTGTCGCCGCGGATGTCGGCCTCCTCATCTTTGCTGCACTGCTTCTCTGTACGACGACGAAAACCAATGTCGTTGTCAAGCTCGGCACGTTCCTCATGTTCGCCGCGCTCTTCGGACCTGCCGCATGGCCGTGGTACTTCATTTGGGGTCTCGCGTTGCTCGCGGGCGACGGGCGCGCGCAGCGCTCGGTGGCCCTCGCAGCGCTGATCGTCGTTTCGGTGTTCCTCATCAAGCCGGATGGAATCCTCGCCTTACCCGTCGGCTCGTCGCCGATCGTTCTCGCGGTTTATCTCGTGCTCGCCGGGGCTCGGATCGCCTGGTCTCGTAGGGCCCGCGGCGACTCAGATCGTCGCGAAAAGGAGAACGAGGTGTTCGCGGTCGCGGCGGAGACGCGATGACGAAGACCGAGTCGCCTCCCGAGTCGCGGCGGCCCTCTGGCAGCGGTGGGTCATCGAAGGACCTCGGGGCGCTCGAGGAAACTGGAGTGCACCGCGGTTGGTTGCGCCCGTTAGCTCTGGTTCTCCCCGCAGTGGTCGCATTCGCGCTCAGCTGCATCGATCTCACCGCGAGGAGCATCTGGCTGGACGAATCGGCGACGGTGTCGATTGCGAGTCAGAACGGACACGCGCTCTTCCATGCGATCGCGCGCGATGGCGGAAACATGTCGGGCTACTACTTGTTGCTCCACGTACTCATCGCGGCGTTCGGCGACGGTCTCATCGTGGTGCGGATACCTTCCGCCGTTGCCACGGGCGCGTCCGTCTTCTTCGTCTCACTGCTCGCAAACCGTCTCTTCACCCACCTCGCCGCGTTGATGGCCGGATTATTGAGTGCGGTGAGCCTGCCGCTCGCGTTCTGGGGTCAAGATGCGCGGGGTTACGCGCTGATGGTGATGTTCGTCACCGCTTCCTTCTACTGCCTCGTCGAGCTCGACTGCCGCGGGGCGAAGAGTGAATCAGCCCGTTCAGCATGGATCGGCTACCTCGTCGCGACGATGCTCGCCGTGTACATGAGCTACGTCGCTTTGTTGGCGGTCATCGCGCAGATCGTCTGGCTCGTCGTGGCCCGCGGCCCGCTACGTGAAGCCCTCCGTGCACTCGCGATCTCAGTCGTGTGCTGGATACCACTGATGATCCTGGCGGTAAACCGGGGAACCGGTCAACTGAACTGGTTGCCCCGACCGGGATTCAGTGCGCTCGCTGTTGTTGTCGCGACGGTCGCATCGGCCTCGCAACAGCCGAACATCCACCAAACGACAACAAGTGACGCGCTCGAGGCACTGACGGCCGTTGTCGTGCTCAGCGTTGTCGTGCTCGCACTCGTGTTCACCCGCGAGCGAGAGCGTCGCCGTCACGTCGCCCTCCTATCGTGCTGGATCGTCGCTCCGATCGCAGTCGCTTTCGCGGAGTCCTACATCGCACAGCCGGTCTTTTTGTCGCGAAACCTGCTGATGTGCGTGCCGCCCGTTGCCCTCGTCGCGAGTCTCGCCGTCGTCGAGCCCCGAATTCCTCGCACGGTCGGGCTCGGCGCGCTCGCGGCAGTCGCCGGGCTGCGGATCGCGCAGCTCGTTCCGTCCTATCAAGAGTCGCCGGAGAACTGGCGAGCAGCGACCGCGTATGTGATTACGCGCGCCCGATCGCTCGACTGCGTCGCCTTCTATCCCTCAGATGGACGGCAGGCCTTTGACTATTACGTCCTCCACACCGCGGGCGACCTCGGGTTGGCGCCTCGGCCGGTCCTGCCCGCCCTTGGCTTCGACGTCGTCCGGCCGTACGACGAGGTGTACACGTCCATGACGCCTGCACAGGTCAGCGCCGTCGAACGGACGTGCGCGCGCCTGTGGCTCGTCTCGAGCCACGTGGGCTCGTCCTCAGGCACCTCGAGCTCGAGGACCCACTACCGCCGCTATGAACAGCTGTTGTCGCGGCTTTCCACGGCGTTCGTTCCGGGTCACGCCGAGCAGTTCGGTTGGGCGGATCCCGTGCGCGTCGAACTCTTCAGCTCGGCGAGACTCGTTCAGGGCCGCAAGGCGTAACCAACATAGGTCAGCGCGCTCATCACGCAGAGCAGCACCGATCCCGCTCCGAGCAGGATCTGATACCCGCGTGCGCGCAGGTAGCGCACGTACACGAACATCGCCGGGAATGCCGTGATGAGCATGCGGGAATTCGGAGGGACGTGCTCGGACGTCACGGTCAAAAAGGCGATGCCGATCACCCAGGCAAGCGCCTCGGGCGCGATCTCAGAGGGATGGCGGAACAGGAGCACGATGCCGGCGGCGAGGAAAGCCGCGCCGAACAATCCCGAGACGAGGTTCCAGTCGATCAGGTGATAGTTGAAATGCGCGAAGGAGACCTCTTGAGCGAGGTACTGCGCCTGGTGCAAGAGAGCCAAAGGCTCGGTCTGTTCACCCCAGCCGTTTCGCTGCGCCCAGAAGAAAGCGAGCGGCGTTCCGGTCTGGGCCCACAGGTACGCGCAGAAACCGACGAAGCCTGCAGGCGAGATGACGAGCGCCGGAAGGCTCTTGCGAGTCTCCCGCGAAGCAGGCCCATGGTTCTTCGCGACCCGGATCACCGCGACCGCGCAAACGAGAATCAGGACGAGTCCGTTCGGTCCGACGGCGCTCGCGATCCCAGCGAGGATCCCGGCGAGCGCCCATCTCTTGTGGTGCAGGGCGAGCAGGCACCCGGCGGCCAGCGGGATCAGCAGCCCCTCGCTGTACACCATCGAGAAGACGACGGAGCCAGGGAAGAGGCAGAACCAGACGATCGCCTTTCTCGCGACGGTTTCGCCCCACCACAGCGCCGCCAGCTTTTCGACGAGCACAACGGCCACGAACCCGCCGATCCCAGCGATGAGCAACCCCGACAGCGTGAGGGGAATGAACAACGCGTGGCTGAGTGTCCACATCACCATCGGGTACAGCGGGAAGAACCCGAGAGTCGACTTCCCGTGCAGCGCGGCGTTCGGATACCACCGCGTCGCGACGCGCAGGTACCACACGCCGTCCCAGTTCGACAGCTCCCTTGCGAGCGACCGATGGAAAATCGCGCCGTCGATAAGGCCGACAACGATTAGTAAAAGTCGCGTTCCGAGGTAGACGCCGAGCGGAAAGCGGAGGCGCTTCGCGACCCCGGCGAGGCGGGCTCGGCGGCGCACCGCTTCGGTGGCCGAAGCCGGCTCGAATGGCGGCGCGACTTCCGGGCGAGCGACGACCTTGCTTGCCGCCTCGGTGCCTGGGCGCGTGAGCTCGGTCTCGGAAATCTGCGCCATGCGCCAAATCGTACGGGGTGTCGTCGGCTTCATCGGCGGCGTCCCTTGTACCCGCCGTAGCGCGGTTCGCGGAGTCGCCGTTGCGTCTCCGTCCAAATCTCCGCCCCGGAGCGGGCGCTTTCGGGGGGTCCGATCGCCTGGCGCACCCACGAGGCGACCGTGCGCGAGCCGGGAAGCCCCATCTTGACGATGACGGCGTTCACTCGGTTCTGGAAGAGGAATTGCCGCAGTCGGCCTACGCGACGGTGGCGGATCGTAGCGGGACCGACGCGACCGTAGACAACGACGTGTTCGCCTCTTGTCGGGGTGTTTAACCATGTAGAGGCGCGCGTTCCGATCTGGAACTGTGTCAGCGCTGTGAAGCCGACTTGAACGAAGTCGTTCGCCTTCGTGACGACAAGGAATGAGCCTTCGGGGCGATTCACGTTCTGCACCACGCCTGACGCCGCGGCACCCGCCGGCGAGCCTGCCTCGACGGCGACGCGGCTGGCGGCCACCGACTCGACGGCGGGCGAGAGGTACGGGACGAACGGGATGAGAACCGGAGTCTGCGAGAGGGCGTTGACGAGGATCCCCTGCACGTCGTACGGCTCGAGGCCGCTCGGTAACGGCGTCGCTCGTAAATCGAGCCCGCGGCGCAGGGCGTAGCTCCCGATGAGCTTGAAGCGCATGTTGTCAACCGCTTGCCAGACCATCGCATCGTCAGTCGCTGGTTCCACATATGGGTAGGTGAGTACGACGCTTCCCTTGGAAATCGCTGAAAGTGACGGGGGCGAGAGCGCCTCCGAGGCGAGCGCCGGCCGCGAGGAGTATGGCCAGTTCGGGAGCAGGCTTAGCACGATGAGGGCACCGAGGACCCATCCGGCGATCGGGACGAATCGAATCGGCCGCCGGTCACGTCGCGCGGCGATCGCGCCGGCGGCTGCTCGCTCTCGCAGGAGATCGTCGTGACGAGCGGTGAGTCCTGCAGCGAGTGCACACGCGACGAAGAATGCGACGAGCAGGGAGATGCGTGCTGGCACGAGGTCGCGCATCACCGGCCAATGGGTGAGCCAGGAGAAGGGTAAGTGGACGTCGTAGACCGTCGAGCCCACATGGAGCTTGCGCCCGAGCGAAAGGACAAAGTCGACGACCGCGAGTACGAGCGAAAACTGGAGCCAGCGCGATCGCCGATAGCGAACGGCGAAAAAGCCGAGCAAGACGAGCAACGGGATGCCGAGATAGCTCCCGTTCTCGTCGACGTTCACTGAGCCGCCGACGAGTTTGGACCCGAATCCGACGAGCGACGACGGGGTGAGCAGCTGCCAGCTCGTCGGACTGATCGGTCCGAGAAGGTTCGCGTCGAAGCGTGCACCCGGCGGATACGGCGGACCGATGTAATGCAGACCACCGTGTTCCATGACGTGGATGGCACTCATGCAGCACGCCGCTGTGATGGCACCGCCGATCGCCAGTCCGACGAGCGTGTACGGGAGGCGGGAGAGGATTCGTTTCGGATGAAACGCGGCGAGGATGGCGAGCGCGATCGCGCCGGAGATCGTTGTCGTAGCGAGCACCTCGGGGCTCACATAGAACTGCGCCGTCGCAAACAGTCCGAGCAGGACGCCCCAGACCACGACCGAGCGCACCGACCTCGCGGCGATTTCGTAGACACACAGGAAGATCAGCGGGGGAAGCGGCTCGAACGCGAGATTTAGGTGCGTCGAGGACTCGGCAACCATATACGGAGAGAAGGCGTAAAAGGCCCCCGCAACAAAGGCCGCCGGCCGATAGTGAGAGATGCGGGCGACGACGTAATACATCGCGCTCGCTGAAAGCGGGAAGGCGAGCCACCGCAACACGTTCTCGCTCGCCACTGCGTTCGACGCGAGGGTGATGGGAGTCGTGAGCAAGCCGAGCAACGGCATGATCGTGTTCTGGGCGAGGTTGACGCCGACCGGGAAATTGATCCATGTCGTCACGTAGAAGTTGTGTCCATGCAGAAGCGCGAAGGGCGTCCAAGCGAGGAACCAGATCGTCTGGGCGGGGTCCTTAGCGCCGCTACACGCGCACGTCGCGATTCGATTGGGGTCCCAGGGATACGTCGGCAAGTTCGCGATCAGACCGACGACGGCGTAGGCAACAAAGACGCTGAGTCCGAGGGCTAGCCGGTTTGTGCCGATCCACCTCGCGAGGGCGAACGCTCTTTCGGCGGCTATCGAGCGGGGGAAATCGTGGTGAGGCGCCCCGGCGTCGTCGTCGGATCGCGCCGTTTCAGTCTCGACCTCGCGAATCGCCGACCCGGGACCCATCGTCCCCCTTCTTGGTGTCATCCGTATCGGTCGATCAGTCTCGCCGACGCATCGGTTGGTGCGCAGCGAACCGAGGGGTCATGGTCGCGCCCCGGTCGTGCTCCTTCGCACGACCGTGTCTCGATCAATCCGACGCGGCGGTTCGTTCAGCGAGGCTCGCGAAGGCAGCCAGCGCCATGTTGGTGAGCAGCTGGTGCATTTCCTCCCTCGCGAGGCGCGCGCTGAAAGGCGTGGAGTTCATGAGGCCGAAGACCACGTGCACCCCCGCTCGAGCTCGGCGACGAGGAACACGCGGATTCGTCCGCGTTGCCGCATCGACCCACAATTCGACGTACGCGCGTTGCAGATCTCGCACTCGCTGTTGGTCAACCTCGGAGAGACAGTCAAGGTCCCGGCTCTGCACAGTGATCAGTTCAGGGTGGTCGAGCGCGAAATCGGCGTGGAACTCGACAAGCGACGAAAGTGTTGAGCCGCGTGTAGGACCGCTCATGCGGACCAGCGCTCCGCTGAGCAAGTCCTCGCTCACTCCGATCAGGATCTCGGCGAGCATCGCCTCTTTTGCCGGGAAGTGCCGGTACAGGGCGGGTCCGGTGACTCCGACGGCCGCACCGAGATCGTCGATCGACGTCCCCCGGAAGCCGCGTTCGACGAACATGTGCGCGGCGACGTCGAGGATCTGCTGGCGGCGGGCGGCGGCGGGCGCGCTCTGCCGTTCGGTGCTGTCGCTCATCGCTCTCCTCGACGAAGTCGCTGGCAGCCGTTATTGTAACAACGATCGTTAACGATCGTTAACGATGCAGGGTCGCCGCGTACGACGGCGAGAGAGGTCCGGCAGAGATGGAGGCGACTTCCGAGTTCCCGGTCCTGGCGGTCGCTGCGACGCCGGGTTCCGACGCCTTCCGTGCAAACGAGAAGGCACACGCCCCCATCGTCGCTGAATTGCACGAGGCGTTGGGGCGCGCCCGCCTTGGCGGTTCGGAAGAGGCACGTGCCCGTCACGTCTCCCGGGGCAAGCTCTTGCCTCGCGACCGGCTCGACCGCCTCGTTGACCCCGGCTCGCCATTCCTCGAGCTTTCCTCGCTCGCGGCCAATGGTATGTACGACGATGAAGCGCCGGCCGCCGGCATCATCACGGGAGTCGGCCGCGTCAGCGGTCGAGAGTGCGTCGTCGTCGTTAATGACGCGACCGTGAAGGGCGGGACCTACTACCCGATCACGGTGAAAAAACACCTGCGGGCACAGGAGGTCGCGCTCGACAACCGTCTGCCGTGCGTCTACTTGGTCGACTCCGGCGGAGCGTTCTTGCCACTGCAAGACGAAGTGTTCCCGGACAGCGACCATTTCGGCCGCATCTTTTTCAACCAAGCGAGGATGTCCGCAGAAGGGATCCCCCAGATTGCGGCCGTCCTCGGCTCGTGCACGGCAGGTGGCGCGTACATCCCGGCGATGAGCGACGAGGCGATCATCGTTCGGAGTCAGGGCACGATCTTTCTCGGCGGACCGCCCCTCGTGAAGGCGGCGACCGGCGAGATCGTCACGGCCGAGGAGTTAGGTGGCGGAGATGTGCACGCGCGCATCTCAGGTGTTGTCGATCACCTCGCCGAGAACGACGTCGACGCGCTCGATATCGTGCGGGAGATTGTCGCGACTCTCGGACCTAAGCCCGTGCCCGCGTGGGACGTCGCTTCGACCGAGTTGCCGGCGCACGACCCGTCCGAGCTCACGGGCGTCGTCCCCGTCGACGTGCGGACCCCGTACGACGTCCGCGAAGTTATTGCCCGCGTCGTCGACGGGAGTCGATTCCTGGAATTCAAGCCAGAGTACGGAACGACGCTCGTGACCGGATTCGCGCGCATCTGTGGCCATCTCACCGGCATCGTGGCGAACAACGGAGTGTTGTTCAGCGAATCCGCGCTGAAAGGCGCCCACTTCATCGAACTCTGCGATCAGCGAGCGATTCCGCTCGTATTCCTCCAGAACATCAGCGGCTTCATGGTCGGTAAGGAATACGAGCAGGGCGGGATTGCGAAGCACGGAGCCAAGATGGTGACCGCGGTCGCCTGCACGCGCGTTCCGAAGTTCACCGTCGTCATCGGCGGCTCCTTTGGAGCGGGGAATTACTCGATGTGCGGCCGTGCGTACTCGCCGCGGTTTTTGTGGATGTGGCCGAACGCGCGGATCTCAGTGATGGGCGGAGAACAGGCGGCGTCGGTGCTCGCGACGGTCAGACGGGATCAGATCGAAGCGCGCGGCGGCACCTGGACCTCAGATGAAGAGGAGGCGTTCAAGGCACCGATACGTGACCAGTACGAAGCACAAGGAAACCCGTATTACGCGACGGCAAGACTTTGGGACGACGGCGTCATCGACCCAACGGACACGCGGATGGTTCTCGGGCTCGGCCTCTCGGCCGCGGCGAACGCGCCGTTGGGCGAGATTGCTCACGGCGTCTTCAGGATGTAACCAGGTGTTCGCCTCCGTCCTCGTCGCGAACCGCGGCGAGATCGCGGTACGGATTATGCGGACGCTGCGACGCCTCGGGATCGAGTCGATCGCGATCTTCAGCGACGCTGACCGGGACGCACTGCACGTGAAGCGAGCGGATCGATCGGAGCGGGTCGGACCGCCTGCGGCCCGCGACAGCTACCTCGCGATCGAGGCGATAGTCGCCGCGGCCCGATCGGTCGGAGCGGAGGCGGTCCATCCGGGATACGGATTTCTCTCTGAGAACCCGGACTTCGCGGCGGCGTGCCGAGAGGCCGGGCTGGTCTTCGTCGGCCCACCGGCTTTCGCGATCGCGGCGATGGGCGACAAGATCCGCGCGAGGAAGCTCGCCAGCGAAGCTGGCGTGCCGGTCGTTCCCGGTCGCGGCGAGCCGGAGATGACCGACGACGATCTCGTTGCCGCCGCCCTAGAGATCGGTTTCCCGGCGCTCGTCAAGCCCTCCGCCGGTGGGGGTGGCAAAGGCATGCGCCTCGTGCACTCGGCCTCGGAGCTCGAACAAGCACTGCAGGGAGCTCGCCGCGAGTCGCTCGCCTCCTTCGGTGACGACACCTTGTTCGTCGAGCGGTACATCGAACGTCCCCGTCACATCGAGGTGCAGGTGCTCGCAGACAACGGGGGGAACACGCTGCAACTGTTCGAACGCGAATGCAGCCTTCAGCGTCGCCACCAGAAAATCGTCGAGGAGACCCCTTCGCCCGTCATCAACGCGGCGACGCGGGCGGCCCTAGGTGAGCACGCAATCACGGTCGCGAAGGCGTGCGGATATATCGGCGCCGGGACAGTGGAATTCGTCGTCCCCTCCGCCGCGCCCGACGAACACTTCTTCTTGGAGATGAACACGCGGTTGCAGGTCGAACACCCGGTGACCGAGATGGTCCTCGGTCTCGATCTCGTCGAGTGGCAGCTGCGGATCGCCGCGGGTGAGCCTCTGTGCTTCGACCAAACTAGTGTCGTCGCGCACGGCCACGCGATCGAAGCGCGTGTCTACGCAGAAGATCCAGCGCGCGGTTTCCTGCCGACCGGAGGGGCGGTCCTTCAATATCGCGAGCCAACCGGGGATCACCTGCGCGTCGACTCCGGCATTGAGACCGGCAGCATCGTCACCGATCTCTATGACCCGATGCTCGCGAAAATTATCGTCTGGGGACCCGATCGGGAATCGGCGCGCAGTGGACTCGTTCGTGCGCTCGATAACTCTTCGGTGCTTGGTGTACGCACCAATCTTGCTTACCTCTCCCACCTCCTCGAAGATCCCGCAGTCCGTGCCGGGGCGCTCGACACCGCGCTTGCGGAGCGCGTCCTGGCGGACTTTCGTGTTGCGTCTCTCGAAGACGGCGTCATCGCTGCCGCGGCGCTCTCGCTGATGATCGAGGACGAACCCCTCGGACCGGTTGTCGACCCGTGGTCTGTCCCCGGCGGATGGCGAATTTCGGGTCCGGCTTGGTCGACGCGCACGATCGAGTTCGGTTCGGGCGAGCGATACGACGTTTTGTTCCGTGGGCGCGCGCAATCCGCCGAGATCGCGATCGGCGGTGCTCAGCCGAAACCTGCTAGCGCGACCCTTGGCGCAGGAACGCTCGCCGTCTTTTTCGGTGATCAGCGCGACACATATCTGTATGCACGAGCGGGAGGCGAGAGATTCCTCGGATGCGGCCCGAACTGGTGGAGCTTTCGCGTGGTTGTCGCGTATTCGGGTTCGGCGGATCGTGCTCTCGCTGCCACCGACAACACGGTGCGAAGCCCGATGCCTGGCTCCGTTGTCGCGGTTGTCGCGCAACCGGGCGACCGCGTCGATGCTGGCGATGTCCTCGCCATCGTCGAGGCGATGAAGATGGAGCACACCGTCGTCGCACCGGTTACCGGACGGATCGCCGAGGTACGCGTCGCGGTCGGCGACCGCGTGCGGATGGATGAAGAGATCGTCGTGATTGAGCAAGGCGGTTTCGACGACGGCGCGGGTGAGGGTGTTGCGACAGACGATGGCAGAACGCCATCAGAGAGGACGGCGTCGCAATGACGTTGACGTTCGACTACGACCTCAGTCCGGATCACGACGAGTTGCGACGGACGGTCGAGCGATTCGCCCGTCAAGAGGTCGCACCGGTGATCGGCGCATACTACGAAAAGGACGAGTTCCCGTACGAGGTCGTCGAAAAAATGTCCGCGCTCGGGCTGTTCGGCCTGCCCTTCCCCGAGGAGTACGGCGGCATGGGTGGTGACTTTTTCGCGCTCTGCCTCGCACTGGAAGAGCTCGCCCGGGTGGACTCGTCCGTCTCCATCACCCTCGAAGCCGCGGTCGGGCTCGGTGCGATGCCGATCTTCAAATTCGGCAGCGACGAACAGAAAAATCGCCTTTTGCCGCCGTTGTGCACCGGCAAGCGCCTGGCGGCTTTCGGACTCACCGAACCGGGCGGCGGGACCGACGCCGGAGCAACGCGGACGACAGCGGTTCTCCAAGGCGACGAATGGGTCATCAACGGGTCGAAGGCGTTCATCACGAACGCAGGCACCGACATCACATCTTTTGTCACGATCACAGCGATCACCTCGCCGCCGGGCGACGAACGCGAAATTTCGGCGATCATCGTTCCGTCCGGCACGCCGGGATTTACGGTCGGACAGCGCTATTCGAAGGTCGGTTGGTCCGCCTCGGACACGCGCGAGCTCTTCTTCACCGACTGCCGCGTCCCTGCCGAGAATCTGCTCGGACGGCGCGCAAAGGGCTATGCGCAGTTCCTCGAAACCCTCGACGAGGGACGAATCGCGATCGCGGCATTGTCCGTCGGACTGGCGCAGGGTTGCATCGACGAGTGCGTGCGGTACGTCAACGAGCGTGAAGCATTCGGAAAGACGATCGGGCACTACCAGGTGATCCAGTTCAAGCTCGCCGACATGAGGGCACGAACGCACACGGCTCGCCTCGCCTACTTCGACGCAGCGCAGCGAATGGCGAAGGGCGCTCCGTTCAAGGAGCAGGCTGCGATCGCGAAGCTCGTCGCCTCGGACGCCGCGATGGTGAACGCGCGGGAGGCGACGCAAATCTTCGGTGGCTACGGGTTCATGAACGAGACCCCCGTTGGGCGCTTCTATCGCGACGCGAAGATTCTCGAGATCGGCGAAGGGACGTCAGAGGTGCAGCGGATGATCATCGCCCGCGCGCTCGGCCTCAGTCGCTGATCGCGAGATCCTCACCGCGCGTCGCGTCGTCGAGCAGCTGGGCGATGTCGACGACTCGCACGTCGTCCTGTTTGCCGCGCGCCCGTACGGCGTCGTCGATCATGATCTTGCAGTAAGGACACGCCGTCGAGACGACGTCGGCACCAGTTGACAGCGCCTCGTCGGTCCTGTCGAGGTTGATCCGGGTACCGATGGACTCCTCCATCCACATCCGCGCGCCACCAGCTCCGCAACAAAAACCCCGCTCGCGGCAGCGATGCATCTCGATCGGCGGTCGGGTGGTCGACACGCGCACGACCGTGCGGGGCTGGTCGAAGACGCGGTTGTGCCGGCCGAGGTAGCACGGGTCGTGGTAGGTGACGGTCTGGTCGATGGCGTGCGCTGTGAGGCGTCCGGACGAGACGAGCTCATCGAAGAGCTGCGCGTGGTGGATCACCTCGAAGGCGCCACCGAGCGCGGGGTACTCGTTCGCGATCGTGTTGAAGCAGTGCGGGCAGGAAGCGAGCACCTTGCGGACCTTCGCCTGTCCGAGGCGTTCGATGTTCGACTTCGCCTGTTCCTGGAACAGGTACTCGTTGCCGAGCCGCCTCGCCGGGTCTCCGGTGCACGACTCGGCAGCGCCGAGGATGGCGAAGGAGATTCCGGATCGGCGCAACAGCCGAGCGATCGCCTGGGTCGTCGATCGTGCGCGATCGTCGAACGCGCCGGCGCACCCGACCCAGAACAGGTACTCCACGTCGTCTGGGACTTGGTCGGTGACGACCGCGACCTCGAAGCCGAGCCCCTGTGTCCAGTCGAGGCGGTGCTGCGCACCGAGTCCCCACGGGTCGCCGCTCCGTTCGAGGTTGCGGAGCATCGTCCCCGCCTCGCTCGGAAAGCGCGACTCCATAAGGACCTCATGGCGGCGCATGTCGATGATCGCGTCGACGTGTTCGATGTCGACGGGGCATTGTTCGACGCACGCCCCACAGGTCGTGCAGGACCAGAGCACATCGGGCTCGATCACCCTCGGGACGAGCGAGGCGTGGGTCGCCGCGCCACCGTTTGGGTGTGTGCTCTCTGCCGAGTGCAACAGCTCATCGCGCAAGTCCATGACGACGAGCTTCGGCGAGAGAGGTTTGCCCGTCGCCCACGCCGGGCACTGACTCTGGCACCGTCCGCACTCGGTGCAGGTCGCGAAGTCGAGCAGCTGTTTCCACGAGAACTCAGTGATCAAGCCGGCCCCGAAGGTCGTCTCGTCGCTCATCTTCTCCGGATCGAGGTCCGGCGTCGTGTCGAGTGCGCCGAGGGCGCGCGGTTTTCTCGAGAACGCGACGTTGATCGGCGCGAGCACGATGTGCAGGTGCTTCGAGTAGACGACGAACACCAGGAACGCCGCGATGACGCAGACGTTCAAGTCGACGAAGACGGTTTCGAGAGTGCGATTTGTCGCGGTCCCGAGGGGATGCAGCGCGCGTCCGATGCCGTGGGTCGCGAACGCCCACCATCCGTATGGGAAGTCGCCGGTGTTGGTCTGCGCGGCCCGATACAAGAGCAAGGTCGCGATGACGAGGAAGATCATGAACAACGTGATCCATGCGGCCCGCGTATGCGAGCCGTAGAAACGTGAGCGGCGATCGAGGCGTTGCGGGCTTTCCCGTAACCGGATCAGTGTGAAGGTCACGAGCGCGACAAGGACCGCGACGGCGAAGGCGTCCTCGAGGAATCCGAGCGCGGCCGAGTGCCCGATGCCCGGGATCGCGAAGTGGCGGTTGAAGAGATCGCCGATCGCTTCGATGATCGTGAAGATCAGGACGATGAATCCCCAGAACGTGAAGGCGTGCGCGAGGCCGGGAACCGTCCAGCGCAGCAGCCGACGCTGCCCGACTACCTCAGCCGCTTCGGTCTCGGCGCGGCGGAACCAGTGACCCATTCTGCCCGGTGCACCGACTCCGCTCGTGATCAGCCGACGCAGGCGGAGAAGACGGTACGACGCGACGACGATTGCGAGACCGAGCACCGACATGGCGATCGGATACCTCGTCAGCAAGTGGCGGCCCCCTCAATTCGATGCAAAGTACCAGCGCGTCGCGAACGCTGCAGCGAAAGATGTGCCCAGGCGGCCTCGCTAGGGTCTCGGCAATTGTCCTCGGGGATCGCGTCGAGCACCGCCACTATTTGAGCGTGAGCCTGTCGGCGCCTGAGGTTGTCGGGAGAACGAGGCCCGCGGTCCGGGACACGTGCTCGGTCGCGAAGAAGTTTGAATCGTCGATTGCCCTATCGGCGAGACCAGTGTCCTTCGCCTGACGGGCGCGCCGGATCATCGCGGCGCCGGCGAGCGTAAGACCCGCGAGTTCGAGGTAATTCGTCGCTCCGGCCAGCGCGTCATCCACGTCGTCGCCGAGATGTTCGAGCATCCACCGTGTCGTCGACGCGAACGTCTCGGTTGCTGAGGAGAGCACTTCGAAGGAGGGGGCGAGAGCAGCGGGACTAGATGGTTTCTCGCCGAGGAGCGAACGCAACGAGGCGATCACTGCTTCAGCGGTCTCACCCTTGTCACGCCCGAGCTTTCGAACAACGAGATCGATCGCTTGGATGCCGTTCGTTCCTTCGTAGATCGGTGCGATCCGGGCGTCGCGCAGCCGCTGGGCCATGCCCGATTCGTCGATGTATCCCGCGCCGCCCAAGACTTGGATCCCGAGCGATGCCGCGACAACCCCGGTATCGGAGCTCCACGCCTTGGCGATCGGCGTGAGGAAGTCACAAAGCGACTGGGCGCGCTGGCGTTCAGAGGGCGCCTCGCTGTGCCGGGCGAAGTCGCGTTGGGCCATCGCGTCGTAGGAGAGGAGTCTCCCGGCGAGGGCGAGCGTCCGCATCGACAACAGCATGCGGCGGACGTCGGGATGCTCGATGATCGCCGACCGCTTCGCCGAGTCGTCGCCGAGCGCGCGACCCTGCAACCGTTCGCGGGCATACGTCTCCGCGTGTTGGTATGCGCGTTCGGCAACGGCGGGACCCTCGATGCCGATCCCGATCCGGGCGACGTTCATCATCGTGAACATCGCGGCGAGCCCGGAGTTCTCCGCTCCGACGAGTTCGCCGAAGGCACCGGCATAATTCATCACGCAGGTCGGGCTTCCGTGCAGGCCGAGCTTTTCTTCGAGTCGCTCGCAGCGCAGCGCGTTCCTCTCGCCGGGTTTACCGTTTTCATCGAGCAGGAATTTCGGCACTATGAAAAGCGACAACCCCTTTGTGCCGGCGGGAGCGTTCGGAGTGCGCGCGAGTACGAGGTGGATGATGTTCTCCGCCAGGTCGTGCTCCCCCCAGGTGATGAAGATTTTCGTCCCGTACAGCCGCCAACGGCCGTCTTCGTCCAGCTTCGCGAGGGTGCGGACTTCGGCGAGATCGGAGCCAGCCTCCGGCTCGGTGAGGTTCATCGTCGCCGTCCAGTTTCCCGCCAGCAGCTCCGACAGATATTTCGCGCGTTGTTCGTCGCTTGCCCACGACAACATCAGCTCGATCCCACTCTGAGTGAGGACGGGCGCGAGCGAGAGCGAAAGGTTCGCTGACGCGAACATCTCGGCGATCGCAAGTCCGACCACCGCAGGAAGTCCCGCCCCGCCGAACGCGGGCGGGAATTGCAGCGCACCCCAGCCGCCCTGTGCGAAGCGCCGATAGACGTCGACAAAGCCGGCCGGAGTGACGACCGTGCCCGTCTCGGGATCGAGGCGGCTCCCTTCGAGATCTCCGCGCCGATCCGTCGGCGCGATGACCTCGGATGCGAGGCGGCCGAACTCACCGAGCGCGTCGTCGACGGCCTGCCGGTCGATCTCGGAAAACGGCTTCAGTGACAGCAGCCGCTCGAGCCCGGCCGTGTCGAGCGCGAGGGAAACCTCGGAAACCGGAGCCCGATACGGGGAGCTGTCGAAACGGGTCGTGCTCGTGTCTGTCACTACATACTCCTCCGGTACGCGCCGCCGATTTCGAAGAGCGCGGTAGATATCTCGCCCAGGGTTGCGTGGCGGACTGTTTCCATCAACTCGGCGAAGACATTGCCCCCCGATCGCGCCACATCCTGAAGCTTCGCGAGCGATGCCGGACGGTCGGCCTCGTGGCGCCGCTTGAACTCGGCGAGGCGTCGGAGCTGATTCTGTCGTTCCTCCTCGGTGCCGCGTGCCAAGCGGAGCTCTTTCACGGACTCGTCCGGGGTCGGAGAGACGAAGGTGTTGACACCGATGATCGGTAAAGAGCCATCGTGCTTTCGGTTCTCGTAGTCGAGTGAGTCGTCCTGGATGCGTCCTCGCTGGTATCCCGTCTCCATGGCACCGAGCACCCCACCGCGCTCGGAGAGCCGCTCGAGCTCTAAGAGGACCGCCTCTTCGACCAAGTCGGTGAGCTCTTCGATGATGAAGCTCCCCTGCAGAGGGTTCTCGTTCATCGAAAGGCCCCACTCTTTGTTGATGATCATCTGGATCGCCAGCGCGCGGCGGACTGACTCGTCGGTCGGCGTCGTGATTGCTTCGTCGTAGGCGTTCGTGTGCAGGCTGTTCGCGTTGTCGTAGACGGCACACAACGCCTGCAGGGTTGTCCGGATGTCGTTGAAGTTGATCTCCTGGGCGTGCAGGGACCGCCCCGAAGTCTGGATGTGGTACTTGAGCTTCTGGGAGCGGGCGTTTGCGCCGTAGCGGTCACGCATCGCGATCGCCCAGATCCGCCGCGCCACCCGCCCGATCACCGAGTATTCGGGATCCATCCCGTTCGAGAAGAAGAACGACAGGTTCGGAGCGAAGTCGTCGATCGCCATTCCCCGCGCGAGATACGACTCGACGTAGGTGAACCCGTTCGAAAGCGTGAACGCCAGCTGGGTGATCGGGTTGGCGCCCGCTTCGGCGATGTGGTAGCCGGAGATCGAGACCGAATAGAAGTTCTTCACCTTGTGGTCGATGAAGAACTGCTGGATGTCGGCCATCACGCCTAAAGAGAACTCGGTCGAAAAGATGCAGGTGTTCTGTCCCTGGTCCTCTTTCAAGATGTCCGCCTGGACGGTGCCGCGGACTTTGTGCAGCGTCTGTTCTTTGAGCTTTTCGTGTTCCTCTTCGCTTAAGGCACGCCCAAGTTCTTTCTCGCGCAATTCCTTTTGTTGGTCGATGGCGGCGTTGAAGTACATAGCGAGGATCGAGGGGGCGGGGCCGTTGATCGTCATCGACACCGACGTGTTCGGATCGCACAGGTCGAAGCCGGAATAGAGGTCCTTCATGTCGTCCAACGTGGCGATCGAGACGCCGGACGTGCCGATCTTGCCGTAGATGTCGGGGCGGCGGTCCGGGTCAAAGCCGTACAGCGTCACGGGGTCAAAGGCGGTCGAGAGCCTCGTCGCTGACTGGCCGTCGGCCAAGAGGTGAAACCGCCTGTTCGTGCGGGCGGGGTCGCCCTCACCGGCGAACATCCGCGTCGGGTCCTCTTCGTCGCGTTTGAACTCGAAGACACCCGCCGTGTAGGGGAAGTGCCCGGGTAGGTTCTCCTCGCGCAAAAAGCGGAGAAGATCGCCCTCGTCTGAATAGCGCGGCAGCGCGACGCGGGGGACCTCGGTCCCCGAGAGCGACCTTCGTCGCGTCGGCACGGCGCGCGACAAGGCGCGCGATTCGGCGGTGTACGCGTCGGCTGAGTAGCGGGCCTTGGTGGTCGGCCAATCCTCCAAGAGCCGTCGCGATGCCTCGTCGAGCTCGAGACCTTGGCGCTCGAGTTCGGCGCGCAGCTCGTCGAGGCCGTCAAGCTCGACCCCGCGTTCGGCGGCAAGTTGCGCGGTCGCTAAGAGGTGTTGGCGCCCCCGAGCGATCTCTGAGAGCTTTACCGACCGTTCGTGGTAGTCGCGCACGGTTTGGGCGATCTCTGCGAGGTAGCCCTGGCGGTTCGACGGCACGATCGGCGCCGGGTGGCTCGGGCGCTTCGTCTGAACCGGCGCGAGAACACCGTCGAGGTGTGAAAGACCATGGGATTCGAGAGCGGACTTCACCGCGAAATAGAGCGCGCTGACGCCGTCGTCGTTGAACTGCGAGGCGATCGTCCCGAACACCGGTGCCTCGTCTGCGGCAGATGCCGTCTTTAGGTGGGCGCGCGCCCACTGTCGGCTGACATCTCTGGCCGCGTCCTCGCTGCCTCTCCGGTCGAACTTGTTGATCGCGATCAGGTCGGCGAGATCGATCATGTTGATCTTGTCGAGCTGGGAGGAGGCGCCGTACTCCGGCGTCATGACGTACAACGAGACGTCGGAGACGTCGACGATTACCGACTCGCCCTGGCCGATTCCCGGCGTCTCGACGACGATCAGGTCGAAGTCCGCCGCACGACAGGCGGCAATGATGTCGGAAAAGGCCCGTGGCAGAACCGCGTTCGCCACCCGGGTCGCGAACGAACGGAAGAAGATCTGCGAAGAGTCGATGGCGTTCATCCGGATCCGGTCGCCCAAAAGCGCACCGCCGCCGCGCCGACGCGTCGGGTCGACGGCCAAGACACAGATCCGTAGCTTGTCGGAGAGGTCGTGGCGGAACCGTTGAATGAGCTCGTCGACAAGCGACGACTTGCCCGAGCCGCCGGTCCCGGTGACACCGAGCACGGGCACGTGGTGCTTTTCGGCCGCCGAGCGAAGTTCGTTGAGCACCGCCCCCGGCGCTTTGTCTACCTCGAGGGCGGTGAGCACCCGGGCGAGGCTTTTCGACTCGCCGGAGAACAGGCCGTCGAGCGATGAGGGCAAGTCCGCGACCAAATCGCGATCGCATTCGCGGATCAACTCGTTGACCATCTGTCCCAACCCGAGGCGTTGGCCGTCTGAGGGCGAGAAGATGCGCGCCACGCCGTAGGACTCGAGGCGTTTGATCTCTTCTTCGACGATGACCCCGCCGCCGCCGCCGTACACCCGCACGTCTTCTCGACCGACGTCGCGCAGCCGATCGACGAGGTACTCGAAATACTCGACGTGACCCCCCTGGTAGGCGCTGACGGCGACGCCCTGGACATCCTCGGCTACGGCCGCCTGAACGACCTCGTCAACGGACCGGTTGTGTCCGAGGTGGATAACCTCCGCTCCTTGGTCCTGGAGGATGCGCCGGATGATGTTGATCGCCGCGTCATGCCCGTCGAACAGGCTGGCCGCAGTGACAAAGCGGACGGGATGCGTCGGCCGGTGCAGCCCGGCGTCAGCGGAGGGCGACGCCGATTTCATAGGACACAATATAGTCGTACAACCTACTAAATTGAGCACGCTGGCTGCGAGGGGATACCGACGATGGTGGTGAGCCGGGAGTCGCCGAGGCTCCGTTTCGATCCGATCGCCGAAGCGCGCAGGCAGTGGGAGGTCCACGGCTGGCCGGACGCTGCGCCGGGCGTCGCCGCCGTGACGTCGATCATGCGTGCCCAACAGGTCTTCCAGGCGCTGGTGGACGATGTGCTCCGCCCGTTCTCTTTGACCTTTGCCCGTTACGAGCTACTGATGGTGCTTTCGTTCAGCCGAGACGGCGCGATGCCGCTCTCCAAACTCGGCGACCGCCTACAGGTACACCCGACGAGCATTACCAACGCCGTCGACCGGCTAGAAGCCCAAGGCCTCATCAGGCGGCGTCCGCACGAATCGGACCGCCGGATGACGATGGCCGAGCTCCTTCCTGAAGGTCGCGCCCTCGCGAAGTCCGCTACGGCAGCGCTCAACAGCGACGTTTTCGAGGACCCCGGGCTCAGCCGCGGCGACCTCGACAACCTCTTCGAACTGCTGCGCAGTTTGCGGATTGCCGTCGGCGATTTCGAGCCGGAGGGCGCGATCACGACTAAGGGCTGATCGGAGGGTCGGCGGATATGTCGCGCGACAACGTTCGCGGCTCGTTCGAGGCCATCGGTTCGGGCACACCGCGTAGTCGAGCGTCTCGATGTGCCCATTTCCACGTGCTTCGCTAGGTTGCTCGCCGTGGCTGCGATCCCGGACGCGTCCGCTGCCAGACTGGTGCACCTCGATCGTGACGGTGACGTGGCCATCATTCGTCTCGACCGACCGAAGGTGAACGCGCTTTCGGTCAACCTCCTCGACGAACTCGCCGTCGTCTTCGGCCAACTATCCGACGAGCTGCCTGGAGCGGTCGTGATCTGGGGCGGCGAGCGAATCTTTGCCGCTGGCGCGGACGTCCGCGAGTTCCTCGAACAGGACAGCCGTGACGCGCTGACCGGGGCCTTCGCGCGCGCGTTCGATGGTCTCGCCGCGCTGCCGCGAGCGACAATCGCCGCGATCAGCGGGTACGCGCTCGGCGGCGGGTGCGAGCTGGCCTTGGCTTGCGATTTTCGTTTCGCTGCGACGACGGCGAAGCTCGGTCAGCCAGAGATCCTCTTGGGCCTCATTCCTGGCGCCGGCGGAACGCAGCGGCTGGCGCGTCTCGTCGGTCCGGCGCGCGCGAAGGATCTCATCTTTACCGGACGCCATGTCGAAGCGGGAGAGGCGTACCGCATCGGGCTCGTTGACCGCGTCGTCGAACCCGAGGCACTTTTGGCATCTGCCGTCGAATTCGGCCGCGAGCTCTCCTCCGGTGCGCTATTGGCCCAGAGCCTCGCCAAGCGCGCAATCGATGCTGCGGCGGAAATGAACCTCACCGAAGGTCTGGCGTACGAGCGTGAACTCTTTACCCGAGCACTGCGCTCGAACGATGCACATCACGGGATCAGCACGTTTTTGGAACAAGGCCCTGGACACGCGAAGTTCACCGGAACCTGAGTAAAGGCGCGTCGTTGTCCGAGGCCACCGCATGAAAATCGCCGTCTGCGTGAAGCAGATTCCCGATCCGGAAACTCCGATGGCATACGACGCGACTTCGCACACGGTCGTGCGCGATGGTGAGCTCGCCTTCGACGACTCGGATTCATACGGAGTCGAGATGGCCCTCCGGATCGCCTCGGAAGCGGGCGACGCCGAGGTGACCGTCGTTTCGATGGCACCGAATGGATCGACCTCAGGCCTTCGCAGCGCGCTGGCGATGGGGGCAACGAACGCCATTCTGGTTTCGGATCCCGCCCTTGCCGGTTCCGACGCACTCTCGACCGCCCGGGTGCTCGCCGCGGCGATCTCCCGCCTCGGCGCCGAGCTCGTCGTCGCGGCGACCGAATCCACGGACGGCTACACGGGGACGGTGCCCGTGCAAGTCGCCGAGATTCTCGGTGTTCCCGCGTTGAGCTACGTCCGCAAGGTTGAGCTCGACGCCGGCAACTTGAAGGCAGAGCGTCAAACCGCGGAGGGATTCGACGAAGTGGCATGCGCGTTGCCGGCGCTGATCACCGTGACCGCCGGCGTCGTCGAAGTGCGGTATCCCACGTTCAAGGGGATCATGAGTGCGAGGAGCAAGCCGGTCGAGGCGTTGTCTCTCGCCGACCTCGGAATCGATGCGTCCTCGGTCGGTCGCAGCGGTGCGCGCCAAGAGGTCGTTTCGATCGAGGACGCGCCGAGCCGCGCGTTGGGGGAGATTCTTGCAGACGCCGCGGATCCGAGTGCAGAGATCGTCCAGCGATTGAAGACGTGGAAGGTGCTCTGAGATGGCCGAAGCGTTGAACGAAATCTGGGCGATCGTCGAACAAAGCGACGGCCGCGCCGACAGCGCGTCGCGAGAGATCGTGTCGGAGGCGTCGCGGCGCGCCGAATCGGTGAGCGCATTTGTCTGGGGACCCGGTGCTGAGGAGAGCGCGGCCGATCTCGGATCGCTCGGTGCAACGCGCCTTTATGTGATCGGTACGAGCGGACTCACACCGCGGCAGATCGCGGCGACGATCGCAGAACACGCGAAGAGCGCCGGATCGCCCGCCGCCATGTTGGCGCCGATGAGCTACCACGGCCGAGACATTTGCGCCCACCTCTCGGTGATGCTCGACCGTCCCGTCATATCGAATGTCGTCGGCCTCGTCCTCGTCGACGGAGCTATGCAGTCGGTCCACGAGATCCTTGGCGGCACCGAGATCGCGCGGGCTCGTATCACCGACGGTGGTTTGGGGATCTTCCTTGTCCGGGCGAAGTCGTTCGTCGCGAGCGAGAGCACATCGAACCCTATTGAAGTGACCGCGCTCGAATCGCCCAGACCCGCGGAGTCCGACCGCGTCGAGGTGATCGCGCACCATGTCGAAGAGCGCAGAGGACCGCGTCTCGACGAGGCGGCGGTCGTCGTCTCTGGGGGACGCGGCCTCGGTGCTCCGGACCGGTACCGATTGATCGAAGAACTCGCTCAGGCTCTCGGCGGCGCACCGGCGGCGTCTCGTGCGATCGTCGACGCTGGCTGGGTCCCGTACGCCTATCAGGTCGGCCAGACGGGCAAAACCGTGAAGCCCGAGGTCTACCTCGCTTTTGGGATCTCAGGAGCGATGCAGCACCTCGTCGGTATGAAGGGCGCGAAGCACATTGTCGCGGTGAATAAGGACGCCAGCGCGCCGATCTTCGCACTCGCGGATCTCGGAATCGTCGCCGACATCGCCGACGTTCTCCCGAAGCTCATCGAATCAGTGCGAAGAGAACAGGAGAACCGCTGACCGGCGCTCGCCCCGCACAGCCTCCCCACCTGCGTGTTCACTATGCTGCCCTTCCGGCGACCGTGTCCGGGGCCGTGAGCGTGCCTTCCGCGCGCCGCTTCGAGAGCGCCGTCAGGGAACAAAGCGAGACCGCCTGATGCCTGGGATGGGGAACGGCCTTCGGGCCAACAATCCGACCATCATCTCGGCGTTCGAGTCCGCGTTGTTCCGCCAGGCGCTCGTCGTCGCGCTGATCCTCGTTCTGCTCGCGATCGCTTGGCGCTTTCTGCGTGAGGCACGCCTCAAGAGTGCAGACGGATCCGCAAACCGGTACGCGGACGCCCTAGGTCCGGAACCCGCCGCGCGGCGGGTTTTGCGCTACGGATTCGCGCTGTTGTGGCTTCTCGACGGCTTCTTGCAACTACAGCCGAACATGCCGCTTGGGATGCCGTCGAACGTCGTCACCCCTGCCGCGTCGACGTCGCCACTTTGGGTCCGCCATCTCGTCAACGTCGGCGTCACGATTTGGAACAATCACCCGATCCAGGCCGCGACCTCGGCGGTGTGGATCCAACTCGGCGTCGGTGCCCTGCTGCTCGCCGCGCCTCGCGGCAGGTGGTCGCGCTTCGCCGGTCTTGCGAGCGTCGGTTGGGGACTCGTCGTGTGGGCGTTCGGAGAAGCGTTCGGGCAGATCTTCGCCCCAGGGGCGTCGTGGCTGTTCGGTGCACCCGGTGCCGTCCTCATCTATGTCGTCGCAGGCGCATTGATCGCGTTGCCCGAGCGCGCCTTTTCCAGTCGCCTGCTCTCGCGCGGTTGGATCCGACTTGCCGGTGTGTACCTCCTCGGCATGGCGCTCCTCCAGGCGTTGCCCGGCCGCGGCTTCTGGGTCGGTGCAGCGACGGCGCGCCACAGCACCGGCCAGCTCGCGTCGATGGCGAGTCAGATGACGACGACGCCGCAGCCCGGAGTGTTCTCCCGACTCGTCGCTGACTTCGGGCAATTTGACGCGCACAACGCCTTTGCTGTGAACCTGTTTGTCGTCGTCGTGCTAGCCGCTGTCGGCGTCGTGTTTTTGAGCGGATTCCGACGCCTGCTCCTTCCCGCAGTCGTCGCGTTCGGGGTGCTCTCTGTCGCTACCTGGGTGTTCGTCCAGGACCTCGGCTTCTTTGGCGGTGTGGGGACCGATCCGAACAGCATGATTCCGACGGTGCTCCTCGTCGTCGGGAGCTACGTCGCGCTGACCCGCGTTCCCCAAGAAGCCGAAGCGACCGAGCGGGTTCCGATGGCGCACGGCCTTCCTTGGCGCGAGCGGTTCAGCCCCGCGTATGCGATGCGCTCACTCTGCGCGCTCGGCGCGTTCGGCGTCGTTTTGCTTGGAGCTGCCCCGATGGCGGTCGCGTCGACGAGTTCGCAAGCTGACGCGATCATCGCAAAGGCAGTGGCGGGCTCACCGAATTTTGTGGACGCACCCGCTCCGGTGTTCCGACTGACCGATCAGTTTGGTCGTTCGGTCTCGCTCGCTTCGTTACGCGGTCGTGTGGTGGTTTTGACCTTCCTCGACCCGGTTTGCACCTCGGACTGTCCGCTCATCGCCCAAGAGATGCGCGCCGCGGATCAACTCCTCGGCAAGGAGTCACAGAGGGCGGAGTTCATCGCCGTCGTCGCGAACCCGATCTTTCACTCTGTCGCCGACGTGCAGGCCTTCGATCGCCAAGAAGCGCTGACGAGGCTGACGAACTGGCGTTACCTCACCGGATCGGTCTCCCAGTTGCAAGCGGTGTGGAACGACTACGGCATCCAGGCCCTGGTTGAACCCGGTGGGGCGATGATCGCCCACTCGGAGCTGTTCTATGTCATCGATCCATCCGGACATACTCGCTATGTGTTGCCGTCCGATCCCGGACCCGGCAACTCGTCATCGAAATCGTCTTTCGCGCTCCTGCTGTCGAGCGAGGTGCGTGCGCTGGTGTCGTCGAGCTGAGCACGAGCGTGTGATCGCGGAGAGTTCTCTTTGTCGCGTGCCGTTCGCGCTCCTCGCCTGCTTATTGGCGGTGCTCGTCGTCGTCATGTCTGCGCCCCTCACCTCGCCGGCGTCAGAGAATCCCCCGATACTTTCCTTCGCGACCTCGGTCTCGATCGATGGATCGACGTATTCCGCGATCCCGATGGGCGACCTCGGCGATGAGCTGAACACGTTTTGGCAGTTGTTTCGATTGCCGTCCGGGTCGACGCGCTGGACGCTCGACACGCCAACGGGGATCGCCGACAACGGCGGTCTCGTGATCGAAGGTGGATCGCCGTCCGCGTTGGCGGTCGCGATCCGCCCGAGCTATCTCCTTACCTTCACGCCGATCGCCGTCTCCGGCGCGCGGTCGAGCTGGACGGACGGCGGGCTGATCCCAGGTGCGTTGGTCGACGCGCCCGAAGCCTTCGTCGGTACCAGTGACGTCGAGTACGCGGTGGTGGACACCGGTGACGGTGCGGTGCTGCGATCGAAAGACGGAGGGTCCAAATGGACGAGGATCGCCTCTGGAGCATCGTTGTCCGAGGATGCTGCCGGCAGCTGTCAGGTGCGCGACGTGCGCGCGCTCGCGACGAATACGGGGCCGTCGACCCTGTACGCCGGGGCGAGCTGTTCGGAAGGAAATCGCGCCGGGATCTTCGAATTCTCCGGCTCTTCATGGCGCGACATCGGACCGAAGCTTGGAGCTCTCGGTCACGGCGCGTCGCGCACGGTGCTCACACTTTTCTCGTCTCCTCGGTCGCTCGCCGCGATGATCGCGACGACCTCGGGTTCCGCGACGCGATTGGTTTTCGCCCGCTCTTCGACGAACGGCGCCTCCTGGAGGACGACCTCGCTTCGACTTCCTCGATCTGCGGTCATCGTGTCGGCGGGCACGGTCAGTGACTCCGGGACGTACGTCATCTGGCGAGAGAACGGACTCTTCGCGGCAATTTCCGCGTCAAATGGCCATTGGTCGAGCTTGCCGGAATTGCCGAGCACGGCGTGGACGCTCGCCTTCCCACAGGGATTCTCGGGGGAGATCGAGGCGCTCGGCGGGCATCATTCGACCTTCAACGCCTGGCGACTCGACCTCAGCACCTCTCATTGGTCGCGATTCCAAACGATCGCCGTCCCGATCCTCTACGGATCGTCATCGTGAGCGACTGCCCTCAGTCCCTCAGCCGAGGGAGCGCCGCGAGCACGCCGGGGTAGTCTTCGCGCGTGGCCGACCAGGCGCGATTTGTCGATGACACGATGGAGTTCATGCCGTCGCTGTACAGCGCGGCGATGCGCATGACCCGCAACCCCGCCGACGCCGAAGATCTGGTCCAAGAGACGTATTTGAAGGCGTATCGCGGCTACGGGTCCTTCCAAGCGGGCACGAACCTGAAGGCGTGGCTGTACCGGATCCTCACGAACACCTTCATCAACTCATACCGCGCGAAGTCGCGCCGCCCCGAGGAATCCGATGTCGCGGACGTTGAGGAGCTCTACCTCTACCACCGCCTCACGGGAGACGGCGTCTCGTCGTCTGGGCGATCCGCCGAGGACGTCGCGCTCGAACAGTTCACCGACGACGAAGTGAAGGCGGCCATCGAGTCGCTGCCTGAAGCCTTCCGCATGACCGTGCTCTTGGCCGATGTCGAAGGCTTCTCGTACAAGGAGATCGCCGAGATCACCGACGTCCCGATCGGGACGGTGATGAGCCGGCTGCACCGCGGAAGAGGGGCGCTGCAAAAGGCGTTGCACGAATACGGCATGAGGCGCGGGCTCGTCGAAGCGGAGCGGGTATGACTGGTAGCAGCGGCCGGTCGAACAAGAATCTTCGGGGGGCGAGGCGGTGAGGAAGGTGGGGAGAGATGACTGATCAGGTGAGCGACGCGGGCGCCAGCGCAACCGCCGAGCTGGATTGCACCGAGACGGTCCGACGGCTCTACGACTTCCTCGATGGCGAGCTGACCGAGGAGCGCCGTCAGAAGATCCGCATTCATCTCGACCACTGCGGCCCGTGCGAGGAAGTGTTTGAGTTCCAAGCCGAGCTGCGCAAGGTGATCGCCGACCGCTGCAAAGACCGCGTCCCTGACCAGTTGCGACATCGCATCGCCGAGGCGATCGACCGCGAACGGCTGTATCCGACGAGCTGAGCGCGCGCCGCCTCGTGGAATCATCCGACGCCGAACACGCGACCGACCCCGTCGCGTGGGACGTCGCATTGCGCATCGTCAACGAGATCGCTCGCTTTCAGGCTCCGCTCGACCTGAGCACGGAGCGCGCCCTCGACAACGACTTCGAGGAAGCGACGGCGCTCGCGGAAGGACTGGTCGAAGAAGCGACCGGTTTGCATTCAGCGTTCGGTCCGACTCGCTCTGTCGTGATCGATCGCGCCGGGTGGGGGGAAGCGAACGTCGGTTCGCTGAGGCGCCTCCTCGCCCCCGTCGGGCGCAAGCTCGCCGAGTCGGATGGGGCACATCGCCGCGCTCTCTCGCCGGCTGCGAAAACGGCGGCCGGAGTCGAGATCGGCGCGCTCTTGGGGTGGATGTCGTCGCGGGTGCTCGGTCAGTACGACTTGATGCCGAACGACGCCGATCTGACCGGCGGGCTCGTCTACTTCGTCGGCCCCAATGTCGTCTCGCTCGAGCGCCGTTTTGGTTTCGACCCGCGCCAGTTCCGGCTGTGGCTCGCACTGCACGAAGTGACGCACCGCCTCCAGTTCACGGGCGTCGATTGGATGCGCGCGCACTTCACCGGGCTCGTCGAGCGCGGAACCTCGAGCGGACTGCCGGACGTCGGCGAGGTGATCGCCGGATTGCGGCGCGCCTTTTCCGAATTTTGGGAGGGGATGAACCCGTTGGCCGACGGTGGTGTCGTCGGACTGATTGCGTCGTCCGAACAGCTCGCCACCTTGCGTGACGCGCAGGCACTGATGAGCTTGCTCGAGGGCCACGCCGAAGTCGTGATGTCGAAGGCCGGACCGGAAGCCGTCCCCGAGGCAGATCGCTTCGCGCAGGTGCTCGCCGAGCGTCGGGCCAGTGCGAAGGGCATAGTGAAGCTCGCGCAACAGGCGCTCGGCATCGAAGCGAAGCTCCGCCAGTACGCCGACGGCAGCCGGTTCATCTCCGCCGTCGAGACGGCAGGTGGACCGGAGCTCTTCGCGCGGGTGTGGGAGTCGCCGGAGATGCTGCCGAGTCTCGAAGAGATTCGTGCGCCCAATCGCTGGATCGCGCGGGCGACAGGCGTCTCGAGCACGAGCGGATAGCGGGTTGCTCTCGGATCAAGCCGCGGCGCTGCTCGAGCGCTGCGCGTTCCCGTCGTCGGGAAGCGAGCTCGCTTGCGCAGTCTCAGGCGGCCCGGACTCGCTCGCCCTGATGGTTCTCGCAGTCGCGGCCGGCTGTCGAGTGACCGCGTACCACGTCGACCACGGCCTGCGCTTCGGATCCGCAGAGGAGGCCGACGTCGTGCGCCGCAACGCCGACGCGGTCGGAGCCGCGTTCGCCGCGCTGCGCGTCGAGGTCGCGCCGGGTGCGAACTTGGAGGCGCGCGCCCGCACGGCGCGTTTTTCCGCGCTGCCTCCCGAGGTCGCAACCGGCCACACCGCCGATGATCAGGCTGAGACCGTGTTGCTCAACCTCGTGCGCGGTGCGGGAGCGGACGGCCTTGTCGGCATGCGACTCGGTCGTCGCCATCCAATCCTGCGGCTGCGCCGCGAAGAGACGGAACGACTCGTCGGATCGCTGCGGCTCGAAGTCGTCCGCGACCCGTCGAATCGCGATCGCGCTTTTCGGCGAAACCGCATCCGTAATGAGGTCCTGCCGCTCCTGTCGGAGATTGGTTGCCGTGACGTCGTCGCGGTCATCTCGCGCCAGTGCGAGCTCCTCGCCGACGAGGTCGCGTTGCTCGACTCGCTCGCGTCGGCGATCGACGCGACGGATGTGAAGCAGCTCGCCGCCGCCCCGGTCGCGCTCGCGCGGCGCTGCGTGCGAACTTGGCTGAAGGTCCTCGGCGACTCCGCGTTGCCACCCGACTCGGCGACGGTCGAGCGGGTTCTCTCGGTGGCGCGTGGCGATGCGCTGGCGTGCGAGATCGCTGGCGGCGTGCGAATCCGCCGCCATCAAGGTCGACTTGTTGCGAGCGGATAGGTGCCGGGCGCGCGTCGTATGTGGTAGAGGCGAGTCGCAAATCGAACGTTGACGTCGACCTATTAGGGTCGAACCGATGCCAGGGGATGTGAACGCCGACAGCGCCGCGTTGGACGGGATCGAGCTCGGGCCGGTCCTGCTCTCCCAGGATGAGATCGCAGGGCGCGTCTGTGAGCTCGGCGCCGAGATCACCCTCGACTACGAGGGTCGCCCGCCGCTTCTCGTCGGAGTGTTGAAAGGTGCCTTCGTCTTCATGGCGGACCTCGCCCGCGCGATCGCCCTTCCCGTCGAAATGGACTTCATGGCCGTCTCGTCGTACGGGACGGCGACAAAGACGAGCGGCATCGTCCGCATCGTGAAGGACTTGGACGTCGACCTCGTCGACCGCCACGTGCTCATCGTCGAAGACATCGTCGACAGCGGCCTCACGCTCTCGTATTTGAAGCGGGGGCTCTCCGCGCAAGGACCGGCGAGTCTCGAAGTCTGCGCCCTGCTCGTGAAGACCGGTCTGCAGCGCGTCGATCTGAAGATTGCCTACGTCGGCTTTGAGATCCCGCCCGATTTCGTCGTCGGCTACGGCCTCGACGTCGCGGAGCGCTACCGCAATCTCCCCGATGTCCGAGTCATGAAGGGAGCGCCGATCGAATGAGTACGGACGGCGAACAGACCCTGGGCATCGATGTGAAGCGCGCCGCAGCCGCGATCCGCGAACTGTTGGTGGCCGTCGGTGAGGACCCCGACCGGCCCGGTCTTGTCGACACGCCGATGCGCGTCGCCGAGATGTACACCGAACTCCTTTCGGGGCTGGTCGGCGACGCCGGAGAACACCTGGAGGTGACCTTCTCCGAGGAGCACGACGAAATGGTGATGGTGAAGGACATCCCCTTTGCGTCGCTCTGCGAGCATCACCTCGTCCCTTTCATCGGCAAGGCGCACGTCGCCTACATCCCGAACGAGGACGGACGGATCACCGGTCTCTCGAAGCTCGCGCGCCTCGTCGACGCGCGCGCGCATCGTCTACAGGTGCAGGAGCGCCTGACCACCGAGATCGCTGAGACGATCGAGGCGGAGCTCGCGCCAAGGGGCACCTTCGTCGTCTTGGAGGCGGAACACCTCTGCATGACGATTCGCGGAGTGAAAAAATCCGGCGCGAAGACGATCACCTCGGCCGTGCGGGGCCTTTTCCGCGATGACCCCGCCACCCGCTCAGAAGCGATGGCCTTCGTCCATTCTTTGTCGTAATCGACGCGTTGTCCCTGGTCGGGGCGAGATCCGGGGAAAACGGCGCAGGTTTCGCCAGTAGTCTGACGTCGTGGTCCCCCTCGTCATGGGCGTCTTGAACGTCACGCCCGACTCATTTTTCGACGGCGGACAGTACGTGACCGACGACGCGGCGATCGCCTGGGGACGCGAGATGCTCGATCAGGGAGCTGACATCATCGACGTCGGCGGGGAGTCGGCCCGACCCGGAGCGACGCCTGTCGGACTCGATGAGGAGCTTCGCCGGGTGCTGCCGGTGATCGACGCCCTCGCGCCGTTCGGGAGGGTCTCGATCGACACGATGAAACCCGAGGTCGCCGGGGCCGCCTGCCGTGCCGGTGCGACGCTCATCAACGACGTCGCCGGGCGCTGTGTCGAGGTCGCGGCGGGGGCTGGCGCGGGGATCGTCGTCATGCACATGCAGGGCGAGCCGGCGACGATGCAGCGCGATCCGCACTACGACGACGTCGTCTCCGAGGTGTTCGCGGCGCTCGATTCCGGGGCGAAAAAGGCCCGGGCCGCCGGGATCGGCGAGGTTTACGTCGATCCGGGGATCGGTTTCGGTAAGACCGTCGAACACAACCTTCAGCTCCTCGTTGCGCTACCCGAACTCGTCGGACGTGGCGAGCCGGTGCTCGTCGGCGCGAGCCGGAAGTCGTTCCTCGGCCGGGTGATCGCCGGCCCGGACGGGCCAGCGCGCCCCATCGATGAACGACTCGAAGGATCGCTCGCCACGGCGGTGTGGGCGATGGCCTGCGGCTGCGCGGTGGTGCGGGTCCACGACGTCAAGGAAACCGCCCAGGCGGCGCGCCTTGTCGGTGACGTCGACCCCGCACTCACAGGGGGGCGGCGATGAGGGGGCGGTGGGCGGCGGGGATCGTGCCGCGCAACTTCGCCTGGATCATCAAAGGGCACCTTGCGGTGAGCGAGCGGCCGGGCGGCTCTGCGCCCGTTCACCGCCGGGTCCGCCGCCAAGAAGAAATCCTCTGGCTGCGTGGCCAGGGCTTCACGAAGATCGTCTCGTTGCTCCCTTCGCCGCACAACCTGCACGCCTACGACGAACTCGGTGTCGCCCACGAGCATGTCCCGATGGCGATCCACGACGACCCGATGCCGACGCTCATCGAGCTGTACCCGGCGCTTTTGCGCTGGATGTACGGAGGTGAACGGGTCCTCATCCATCAAGATCAGCTCGACGAGCGCCTCGCCGGCGTGCTGGGCGGCTTCCTTTTCTGGAGCGGCATGGTCCCCGAGCTGCCGCTCGCGATCTCGGCGATCGAGAACTTGCTGCGCCGCCAGCTCGGATCGACCGGCCGGACGATCGCCACCCTGGCGGTCGAGATCGCCCCGCCATCCGAGGACGACCGGCGCCGCCCCGACCGCCCCTCGGAGGCGGTGCTCGTCGCGATCGCAGAGGGCCGACTTGGTCCGGTCGTCGAAGTGCCCCGCGCCGTCTCGATCGAGCCTGAAGAACCTCCGGAGCCACAGGTGGCCGACCCGGTGCCGCCGCCGAAGCCGGCGACGGCCGAACGCCCAAAGGCGCGGGCGCCCCAACCGGCAACCCGCAAGGCGACGGCGCGGGCTGCGAGCACGGTCGCAGAGACAACGAAGGTCTCGGCGCCGAAAAAGGCGGCGAGGCGCGTCTCGAAAACGGGCACAGGGGCGAAGTCGGCAGCGTCGAAGGTTCGAACGCGGCGGAGCGCCGCAGGCGGCGTGGCGAGTCCAGCAAAGGCCGCGGCGAAGTCGCGCACCGGCCGCTCGTCATCCAAGCAGGGCGCGACGGCGCGCGCCCGGACGACGGTTGACGCTCCGCCGGCGGTGAAGCGCTCGACGCGGCGGACCGCTTCGACGGCGCGCACCGGGGCATCTGCCACGAAAGCCGCGTTATCGGCGCGTCGGGTCTCGGCGACACGTCGCAAGCGGGCAGGGACCGCGTGAGCGACGCAATCGAGATCCGTGGGTTGCGAGTGCTCGGCACCCATGGAGTGCTCGCCGAGGAGATCGCCCGGCCGCAACCTTTCGAGATCGACCTCGACGTCGAGACTCGACTCGTCGACGCGGGCGCATCAGACGATCTCGTTCAGACGATCGACTACGGACCGATCGTCGAGACGGTGTGCAAACTCGCCGAGAGCTCGCATTACGCGCTATTGGAATCACTCGCGTCGGCGATCGCCGATGCCGTGTTGGCCGATCCGCGAGTCGATGCGGTCATGGTGGCAGTTCGCAAGCTTCGTCCGCCGCTCGCCGCCGACGTGGCGACCGTCGGTGTTCGCGTCTCGAGACGACGCGGTGAGCTCCTGAGCGCAGAGCGCTAGGTCCGGCTCGACGTGCGCGCCTACTTGTCGATCGGCTCGAACCTCGGAGATCGCTGGGCATACCTGCGATCCGCGCTGCGTGGCCTTGCTGAGCTAGATCCGGACCTCATGGCTTCGCCGGTGTACGAGACCGCTCCTGTCGGCGGTCCCACCGGCCAAGGGCATTACCTGAATGTGATCGTCGGTCTCGATACCGACCTTTCGCCGCATTCGCTGCTGGAGTTCGTGCAGAGGATCGAGAGTGACGCGGGACGCGTGCGACGCAAGCGATGGGGAGCGCGCACACTCGACATCGACATCGTTGTGATCGAAGGCGTGCGCGTCAACGACGCCGATCTCGTCGTTCCTCACCCGCGGATGGCGGAGCGTGCCTTCGTCCTCGCCCCACTTGAAGACGTGGAGCCTTCCGCCGTGCCGGTGGGATGGCGTGATCAGCTCGCCGAGCAGACGGGTGACGTCCGCAAGGTCGGTTACCTCGTCGCGCCCTATGACGAGGCGAGCTTGGCCCACAGGTCTGCTCGATGAGAGCGACCGACAGCGACGTCGTCGCGAGGAGGTTCGACGACTTAGAGGTGGCACTTGACGGCGCGCGGCGAGAACGCCTGCGCATCGGATTGGTGCCGACCCTTGGCGCGTTGCATGGCGGTCACATCGCAGACATCGAGAAAGCGGACGCGGAGTGCGACGTCGTCGTGGTCTCGATCTTCTTGAACCCGCTGCAATTCAATGATCGAAAGGACCTGGCGCGGTATCCAGGCGATCTTGCCGCCGATAACCGCGCCGCGGTGCGGGCGGGCGCAGATGTCGTCTTCGCGCCATCGATCGAGGTGATGTACCCGGCGGGTGCACCCGAAGTCGTCGTCGACCCTGGACCGAAGGGCCAGGTGCTCGAGGGCGCGGCGCGGCCGGGCCACTTTCCTGGCGTCGCGACCGTCGTCACGAAGTTGCTCGCGACCGTGCGGCCGAACGCGGCGTACTTCGGTGAGAAGGACTACCAACAGCTCGTCATCGTCCGCCAGCTCGTAAAGGACTTGTCGCTTTCGGTCAAGATCGTCTCTTGCCCGACGATCCGCGAGGACGACGGGCTCGCGATGTCGAGTCGAAACGCCTTCCTCGGAGTCGACGAACGCAAGAGCGCGGTGTCGCTGTATCGGGCGCTCGGTCGCGCGAAGGACGAGATTGGGCGCGGCGAGAATCAGGCTGACAAGATCCTCGAAACGATGGCGGGAGTCGTCACCGAGGCGCCTCTTGCCACGCTCGAGTACGCGCACGTCGTGCGCGAGGGCACGCTCGATGATGTGTCCGTCGTCGACGGCGACGTGCGGCTCTTGATCGCGGCACGCGTCGGTCCCGTGCGGTTGATCGACAACATGCTCGTCGAGGCGGGGACGCGATGACCAAAGTCGCCGACGTGACCTTTGACGCGGTCATCGTCGGTAGCGGCGTCGCGGGGTGCACGACAGCGCTCGAACTCGTCGAGCGCGGGGTTGCCCGCATCGGCCTCGTCACGAAGGGTGATCTCGGGGTGTCGACGACAGACTGGGCCCAAGGCGGCATTGCCGCGGCGTTGAACGCCGAGGACGACTCGATTGGGCTCCATTTCGAGGACACGCTCGCCGCTGGCGGTGGCCTGTGCGACGTCGACGCGACCCGCGTCCTTGTCGGCGACGGTCCCGACGCGATACGCGCGCTCGTCTCGCGTGGCGCGGTGCTCGACCGCGACGAGCGCGGAGGGTTCGCCCGCTCGCGAGAGGGTGGCCATTCTGTGTCGCGCGTCGTCCACGCCGGCGGGATGGCGACGGGCGCTGAGGTCATCCGTGCCCTGGTGGCAGAGATCGAAAAGAGCCCGATCGTCGTCATCGAGGACTCGCGCCTTTCAGAGCTCGTCATCGAGGACGGACGCTGTTCAGGGATCCTTTGTGTCGGGCCTGACGGCGTCGAGCGCCAGATCTCGGCGCGGGCCATCGTTCTCGCGACCGGCGGCATCGGTCAGCTCTATTCGGTGACGACGAACCCGCCGGGCGCCACCGGAGACGGCATCGCGTCGGCGATCCGGGCGGGAATCCCCGTCGCCGATCTCGAGTTCGTGCAGTTCCACCCGACCGCGCTCGCGATCGAACGCCGCCCGCGACCACTTCTTTCCGAAGGGCTGCGCGGCTACGGTGCGCTCCTCGTCGGAGTGGACCATCAACGCTTCATCGACGAGCTCGCGCCGCGAGACGTCGTGAGCCGGGCGATCGTGCAGAAGATGGACGAGGAGGGCGGGGATCACGTTTTCCTGGACGCTCGACCGATCGCCAACTTCACAGGACGCTTCCCGACTCTTGCAGCGATCCTCGCCGACGCCGGCTTTGATCCGGCGGTCGACCTCTTGCCGGTCGCGCCGGCCGCGCACTACGTCTGCGGCGGCGTGATCACCGATCTTTTCGGGCGCAGCGCCCTGTCGGGGCTCTGCGCGGTCGGCGAAGCTGCTTGCACCGGCGCCGAGGGCGCCAATCGACTGGCGTCGAACTCCCTGCTTGAAGGGCTCGTCTTCGGCCGACGCGTCGCCGAGGCGATCGCGAAGGGTGCAGACGAACCGGAAGCGTCGGGCGCGCTCTCCGGGATCCTTTCTCCCCGGAGCGCCGCGATCCCGATTCGCACCGTCCCGCGGGCTATCGGGTCGACGTCGGCGGTCGTGCCGGATCGAGCCGATCTCGCGCTCGCGCGAGCGGGGTTGCAGCAGGCGATGATGCGGTACGCCGGCGTGCTGCGCGACGCCTCGGGCCTGAAGGCGCTTCAGGAATGGATCGGTGCCGCGATGGTCGCAGGGTCAACGCGCAGCTCTCCGGAGTCGAACGCGCTCGCGAACCTCGCGATCGTCGCCTCGTCGCTCGCGTCGGCCGCCCTGGCGCGCGAAGAGACGCGCGGAGCCCACGCGCGCGCCGACATGCCGCAGCGAGACGACGACGACTTTCGTGTCCGATTGTTCGTCGAGGATCCAGTCGGAGGCGATGCCGTTGCGTGACGATCTCACGCCGCCACCGGCAGAGGTCCGTCGAGCTGTCGCACACGCGTTGACCGAGGACATCGGCGCGCTCGGTGACCTGACCGGATCCCTCCTCCCCGGGGACACCGTTGCCCACGGCGTCTTCGGCGCCCGTGCCGGCGGAATCGTCGCCGGCACGACGTGCGTCACAGTGGCGTGCGCGCTCGTTGATCCGGCGCTCGATGTGATGATCGAACGCGAGGACGGCAAGGGCGTGAGCGCAGGGGACGTCATCGCGCATGTGAGCGGGCCGTTCCGTTCGATGCTCATCGCCGAACGGACGGCGCTCAACTTCCTGTGCCACCTTTCGGGAATCGCGACGCTCACCCGTCGCTTTGTCGATCAGGCGACGCAGGCAAATCCAAAAACGCGCATCCTCGACACGAGGAAGACGACACCGGGGTTGCGCGCCCTTGAGAAAGCAGCGGTGCGAGCGGGTGGGGGTTGGAATCACCGCGCGTCGCTGTCCGACGCTGTGTTGATCAAGGACAACCATCTGGCGGGGATGTCGATCGAGGATACGGTGGCGGCGGCGATCGAACGCTGGCCAGGACGTGCCGTCGAAGTCGAATGTGAGACGCTCGTCCAGGTCACTCGGGCGCTCGACGCCGGCGCGACGATCGTGATGTGCGACAACATGTCGCCCACAGAGGTCCACGAAGCGGTGGTGCTCTTGCGTGAGCATGCCCGCGGTCGCGGCGGCGATGTTCTGCTCGAGGCGTCGGGCGGCGTCACGCTCGACAACGTCGCCGCGTTCGCCGGCGCGGGTGCGGATCTCGTCTCGGTGGGCACGATCACCCACTCCGCCCCGATCCTCGACGTCGGACTCGACGTCGAACACTGAGAGCCACGCGTTCGGCGCGGTGAGCTGGCCTTTCCATCAAGTAGACCAGTAGGCCATGCTGCTCGCTGTCGACGTCGGCAACACCCAGACCGTGATTGGCGTCTTTGAGGACTCGGCCGACACCGAGCTCGCGAACCGCAAGCGAGGGGAGCTGCCCGGGCTCCTGCACCACTGGCGGATCTCAACCGTGCGCAACCGCACCGCGGACGAGTTCGCGATCGTCGTCGACCAGCTGCTGCACAGCGCGGGCATCGCGCTCCCCGGGCGCGGGGGAACCGCCGCCGTCGATGGCCCCGAGATCCAGGGCGTTGTGGTGTCGTCGTCGGTGCCGCCCTTGACATCCGCGTTGCGCGAGACGGCGACGACGTGGTTTGACGTGCCGTTCGTCGTGATCGGACCGGGGATCCGGACCGGAATGCCGATCCTCTACGACAACCCGAAGGAGGTCGGCGCCGATCGGATCGCGAACGGCGTCGCGGCGGTCGACCTGTTCGGGGGTCCGGCGATCGTCGTCGATTTCGGCACCTCGACGAACTTCGACGTCGTCTCGGCTGTCGGGGAGTACATAGGCGGTGCGATCGCGGTCGGTCTCGAGGTCTCGATGGATGCGCTGTTCGAACGCGCTGCGGCGCTGCCGCGCATTGAGTTCGTCGCACCGATGGTCGCCATCGGTCGCTCGACGGTCGCCTCGATGCAGATCGGCGCGATATTCGGTCACGCCGGTCTCGTCGACGGGATCTGTGCTCGGATCCTCGCCGAGCTCGGAGAGGCGACGGTGATCGGGACGGGCGGTCTCGTCGAGGTGGTCGCGCCGCACACAAAATACGTGCGCGAGATCGAGCCGTGGTTGACCCTGCACGGATTGCGGATCCTCTATCGGCGCAACACCGAAGACGAGGAGAGCCGCCGATGACCGATCGCTTCGAGCCCCCGTACCGGTTCCCGGGAACGGTGGCCGCAGCGTCAGTTGCTCGAGATTTCGGCTCTCTCGAGGCCGGCGAGTCCTCCGATGCGGTCGTCTCGGTCGCCGGCCGGGTGATGCTGCTCCGCCGTCAAGGAAAGATCGCCTTCGGCGAGCTGCGCGACCAATCCGGCACGATCCAGCTTTATGCGGATGCGCAGGAGACAGAGCATTTCGACGACTTCGTGCGGATCAATCTCGGAGACTGGATCGGTGCGACGGGCATCGTCCTGCGCACCAAGCGCGGTGAGCTCTCGGTGAAGGTCACAGCCTGGACGCTGCTCGCCGAGGCGCGTCTCGGATTCGGCGACAAGTGGCGCGGTGTGCACGACGTCGAGACGCGCTTTCGCCAGCGCGAGGTCGATCTGTGGGCAAACGAAGGAGTGCGCGAGACCTTCGTATTGCGCTCGCAGATCATCGCCGCGATTCGACGTCAGCTCGACGATCGGGGATTCCTCGAAGTCGAGACTCCCGTGCTCTTGCCGGTTCAAAGCGGCGCCAACGCGAAGCCGTTTTTCACGCATTACAACGCGCTCCACGCCGACTTCTATCTGCGGATCGCCACCGAGCTGTACCTGAAGCGGCTGCTCGTCGGCGGCTTCGAGCGCGTCTATGAGATCGGGCGCATCTTCCGCAACGAGGGGCTCTCGCCGCGCCACAACCCCGAGTTCACGATGCTCGAGGCGTACCAGGCCTACGCCGATTACACCGACATGATGGAACTCGCCGAACAGCTCGTCGCCGGCGTAGCCGAAGAGACGCTCGGCAGTTCCGTTCTCAACTATCAGGGACGGCGGCTCGACCTTTCGGCACCCTGGCGCCGAGCGACGATGGACGAGCTCATCTCCGAACGCGTCGGGCGCGACGTCGACTTGTCGCTCGGCGCCATCGAACTGCACCACATCGCGAAGGCCAACGAGGTCGAAGTCGACGACAGCGCGACCGCCGGTGCCGTGTTCTTCGCGCTGTACGAGGCGCTCGTTGAGCCGACGCTATGGGATCCGGTGCACGTGACGGACTATCCGAAGGAGGTCTCGCCGCTCGCCCGGGACCATCGCAGCCGGCCTGGCTACGTCGAGCGCTTCGAATCGGTCGTCGCCGGGCGCGAGCTCGCCAATGCCTTCAGCGAACTCGCCGATCCCGATGAGCAGCGAGCGCGCCTCGAGGCGCAAGCGATCGCGCACGAAGCCGGAGACGAAGAGGCGATGATGGTCGACGAGGAGTTCTTGCGCGCGCTCGAACACGGCATGCCACCGACCGGGGGCATCGGCATCGGCGTCGACCGTCTGGTGATGTTCCTCGCCGACAAGTCGAACATCAAAGAGGTATTGCTCTTCCCAGCGCTACGTCCCGAAGTCGACACCGAGACCGGGGAAAGATCGACTCGGGATTGACCGCAGTGATTATCGGGCTGCAGCAGGCGATGCGCCTTTTCAGATCACGAGCGACCGCATCGGACGGTCGATATCGTCGACGAGGCGGCCACCGAGCTCGGCGAGCGCCCGAGCGAGCTCGGGGTCGGAGATCCGTTTCGTCGCGTCAGCGGCCTTAGCGGCGTACGCGCGCGCGATCGATTGCGATGTGTTGATCGCATCGCAATCGGTGACGAGCCGGCGCGCGATGTCGACCTCTGAGGCTCCGAGTGGCTTGCCGAGAATCGCCTGCAGCTCGGGACCGACAACTGAGTCGGCGAGCGCGCGTTGTACGGGAAGTGTGTAAATCCCTTCGGCGAGGTCTTGTCCTGGCGGTTTGCCGACTTCGTCTTCGCTGGCGATGACGTCCAGGATGTCGTCACGGATCTGGAAAACGATTCCCAAGTTTTCGCCGTAGTCGGTGAGCGCATCGGCATCACCCGTCTCGAGTCCGCCGGTGATCGCGCCGATCCGGCACGCTGTCGCCATCAGCGCTCCGGTCTTGTCCGTGATCGCGCTGAAGTACGCGTCCTCACTACGGTCGATGCGGTAGGCGCTGCGAACCTCGGCGACTTGGCCCTGGGTCAACCGGCCGAGCGTGGTCGCCAAGATGCCGGCGATCTCGGTACCGAGCGAGGCGGCGATCTCGGCAGAACGCGCGAGCAGGAAGTCGCCGACCACGACGGCGAGCAGGTTTCCCCAGCGGCCGTTCACGCTCACGACGTTGCGCCGTTCGGTCGCCTCGTCCATCACGTCGTCGTGGTACAACGACGCCAGGTGGACGAGCTCGACGGAGACCGCGCCGAGCACCGCCTCCTCGCTGACGGGGGACCCCCCCCTCGAGGCGGCGGCGAGCGTCAGGACCGGACGCAGGCGTTTTCCGCCGGCCGCGATGAGGTGGGTGGCGATTTCGTCGACGAAGGGATCACCCCACAGCACGACCTTGCCGAGGGTCTCCTCGAGGCGCCGAAGGTCTGACGCGGAGACGGGCAGCCCGAATGTGTCCGCCGCGCTCATCAGAAGAGCACGATACGCCATGAAATCCAGGGCTCGGCGCTGCGGGCAAGCACGTGAACGCGCACCGTGGCCTTCGTATTGGCGCGATCGCGCTACGCCGGTGGGCGGGGGTCGACCGATAAACTCCCGAGCACGTAGCGGCACAAGGGAGCGAAGTTTGTTCGAGCGGTTCACTGATCGGGCTCGCCGGGTGCTCGTCCTGGCCCAGGAAGAAGCGCGCCTGCTCAATCACAGTTTCATCGGAACCGAACACATCCTCCTCGGGCTGATCCACGAGGGCGAGGGTCTCGCGGCGAAAGCGCTCGAGTCGCTTGGTATCTCTCTCGAGGCTGTACGCGAGAAGGTCGAAGAGACGATCGGGCCGGCTGGCTCCGCGCCGACCGGATCGCCTCCTTTTACTCCGCGGGCGAAGAAGGTCCTCGAGCTCTCGCTGCGCGAGGCGCTGCAACTCGGACACAACTACATCGGAACCGAGCACATGCTGCTCGGACTCGTCCGCGAGGGCGAAGGCGTCGCGGCCCAGGTGCTGCAGAGCCTCGGTGCCGACTTGCCTCGAGTCCGTCAGCAAGTGATCCAGCTGCTCTCCGGCTACCAAGGCCGCGAACCGGTCGGTGCGTCGACGGGCCCGTCGGGCTCGGAGGGCTCGCCGTCGGGCTCGCCGGTACTCGATCAGTTCGGGCGCAACCTCACGCAGCTAGCGCGCGATCACAAGCTCGATCCGGTCATCGGTCGCGAACGCGAGATCGAGCGCGTGCTACAGGTTCTCTCCCGCCGCACGAAGAACAATCCCGTGCTGATCGGCGAACCGGGCGTCGGCAAGACGGCGATCGTCGAGGGACTGTCCCAGAAGATCGTCAACGACGACGTTCCAGAGACGCTGCGCGGCAAGCAGCTCTACACGCTCGACCTCGGTGCGCTCGTTGCGGGAAGCCGATATCGCGGCGATTTCGAAGAGCGCTTGAAGAAAGTGCTGAAAGAGATCCGTACCCGCGGCGACACGATTCTTTTCATCGACGAGCTGCACACGCTCGTCGGCGCGGGAGCCGCGGAGGGCGCGATCGACGCCGCGTCGATCTTGAAGCCGATGCTCGCCCGCGGTGAATTGCAGACGATCGGCGCGACCACGCTCGACGAGTACCGCAAGCATTTGGAAAAGGACGCCGCCCTCGAGCGGCGCTTCCAGCCGATCAAGGTCGAAGAGCCGACGCTCGCACACACGATCGAGATCCTGAAGGGATTGCGCGAACGATACGAGGAGCACCACCACGTGACGATCACCGACCAGGCGCTCGTCGCGGCGGCGAACCTCGCCGACCGGTATATCTCGGACCGCTACCTCCCCGACAAGGCGATCGACCTCATCGACGAGGCCGGCAGTCGCTTGCGCATCCGGCGTATGACGACACCGCCCGAGTATTCCAAACTCGAGACGGAGATCGAAAAGCTGCGTGCGGAGAAGACGGCGGCGCAACAGCGCGGCAATGAAGAACTCGTCTCGAGGCTCGCCGAGCAGGAACGGTCAAAGCTCGACCGCAAGACGGCGCTCGAACAGGAGTGGCGAGCAGAAGGCGTCGAGCTGTTCGACGTCGTCGACGAGGACGTCATCGCCGAGGTGCTCGCGACATGGACGGGGATCCCCGTCTACAAGCTCACCGAGGAAGAGACGGCGAAGCTTTTGCGGATGGAGGAGGAACTCCACAAGCGGATCATCGGCCAGGACGACGCGATCAACGCGTTGTCTCGAGCCATCCGCCGAACGCGCGCCGGGCTGAAGGATCCGAAGCGTCCCTCGGGTTCGTTCATCTTCTTGGGACCGACGGGGGTCGGCAAAACCGAACTCGCGAAAGCTCTCGCCGAGCTGCTGTTCGGGGACGAGAGCGCGCTGATCCAGCTCGACATGAGCGAGTACATGGAGAAGCACACCGTCAGCCGGCTCGTCGGGTCACCGCCGGGTTACGTCGGCTACGAGGAGGGCGGTCAGCTCACCGAGGCCGTCCGTCGCAAGCCGTTTGCGGTCGTTCTGTTCGACGAGATCGAAAAGGCGCACACCGACGTCTTCAACACGCTCTTGCAGATTCTCGAAGACGGCCGGCTGACCGACGCGCAAGGTCGCACGGTCGACTTCAAGAACACCGTTTTGATCATGACGTCGAACCTCGGCACGGCGGATCTCCGCAAGGCGCAGGTCGGCTTCAGCTCGGCTTCCCAGGCGGTCACCTACGAGCGGATGAAGCAAAAGGTGCAAGAGGCGCTGAAGCAGCACTTCCGCCCGGAGTTCTTGAACCGCATCGACGAGGTGATCGTCTTCCACGAGCTCGAGATCCCGGAGGTCGTCGAGATCGTCGACCTGATGACGCGTCGGCTCTCCGACCAACTGGAGAGCCAGGGCATCGGTTTCGAGCTGACGCCGTCGGCGAAGGAGCTCGTCGCGAAGCGCGGCTACGAGCCGATCCTCGGTGCGCGGCCGCTGCGTCGGGCGATCCAACAGCTGATCGAAGACCCCATCTCCGAAAAGATCCTCTGGAAAGAGTTCCGGGTCGGTGAGACGGTGATCGTCGACGCCGAGGGAGAAGAGATCGTCTTCCGCACGATCGCTGGTGTCGAGCCGCCGTCGGTCGAACTCGCCGGAGCGGGCGCCGACTCCTGATCGAACTGAACCGTAAAACGACAGCGGCGTCATTGCGAGGAGGCAGCTGGTGAGCGGTCCGAACGATTTCAACGCGCGCACCATCGAGGAATTCCGGACGAATCATGGCCTCGTCGGTGGGAATTTCGAGGGCAAGCCGGTGCTGCTTTTGCATCACAAAGGAGCGCGGTCGGGCACCGAGCGAGTGAACCCGCTGATGTACCAAAAGCTCGACCACGGCTACGCGATCTTCGCCTCGAAAGGTGGCGCGCCGACGAACCCGGATTGGTTCCACAACCTGGCTGCGAACCCATCGGCGCGTGTCGAGATCGGCGACGCGTCGTACCCGGTCGTCGCGCGGGTCGCGGACCCCGAGGAGCGGACAAAGATCTGGGAGAAGCAAAAGTGCGACTACCCCCAGTTCGCCGGCTACGAGCAGAACACGACGCGCACGATTCCCGTCGTCGTCTTGGAGCCTGCGTCGTAGCTGCTCTCCGCCGAAACGTGGCGCTCTCGGCCTCAGGCCTGGTCGCGGGCCTTTTTCCGGTAGAATTGGTTCACTTCTTCGCCGCGACCTGGCGGGCGGTCGCGGCGCAAGCCGGCGTCTGCGTGCCGGGTGTGGCGACCGTCAATCTGCAGGTGTGAGGAGTCGCGAGTGTTCGACGTCGGCGACAAGGTCGTTTACCCCCACCACGGGGCTGCCGTGGTCGAAAAGCGTGAGATGCGCGAGGCGTTCGGTGAGAAACGGGAGTATCTCGTTCTCCGCCTCGCCTACGGCGATCTCACCTTGATGGTTCCGACGGACAACACCGAAGAAGTCGGGCTGCGCGAGGTCATCAACGACGAGGAAGTCGAAGAGGTGTTCGCGGTATTGCGCAAGAAGGAAGCGCGCATGCCGACGAACTGGTCCCGGCGCTATAAGAACCACGTCGAGAAGCTGAAGTCCGGCGACATTTACCAGGTCGCCGAGGTCGTGCGGAATCTCTCGATTCGTGACAAGGACAAGGGCCTGTCCGCCGGTGAGAAGCGGATGCTCAATCGCGCCCGACAGATCCTTGTCTCAGAGCTCACCTTCGCGATCGGCGTCAGCGAGGAAGAGGCCGAAGAGCGGCTGAACGCCGCGTTGCCGTAGTCGCGCGGAGCGCCGAAGTGGATGGCGGCGTCTGGGCGATCGTCGTCGCCGCCGGCGAGGGTCGGCGCTTTGGTGGTCCCAAACAGTTCGAGCGCATCTCTGGACGGACCGTCGTCGAGTGGTCGGTCGAGTGCGCGCGTTCGTCGGTCGACGAGGTCGTGCTGGTCGTACCGGGCTCCAAACTGAACGAAGCGTCGTTCCACGCTGGTTGCCTGTTCGTAACCGAAGGTGGCGCGACGCGCTCGGAGTCCGTGCGATCCGGGCTCGCGATGGTTCCACCAGAAGCCGAGGTCATCGTGGTACACGACGCCGCGCGACCACTCGCCAGTCCCGCTCTCTTTGCGTCCGTGATCGATGCGGTGCGGTCGGGAGCCGACGGCGCCATCCCGGGAATCGTCGTGTCCGACACCGTGAAGCGCGTCGAAGGCGGACGAGTCGTGGCGACGCTTGAGCGGGAAAGCCTGTTCATTGTGCAAACGCCGCAGGCATTCAGGGCGGACATGTTGCGGCGCGCCCACGATGGCGCCGTCGATGCGACCGATGACGCGGCGCTCGTCGAGGCGATCGGTGGGGAAGTCCTCGTCGTTCCGGGCGAAGTGCGGAACCAGAAAATCACCGATCAGGATGATGTCGCGCTGTTCGAGCGGTACCTCGCCGACGTCCGCACTGAAGCGACGCGCTCGACGTGAGTGAGGTACGCGTCGGTCTGGGGATCGACCTCCATCCCCTCGCGAAACAAGGTGATGACCGACCGCTCGTGCTCGGTGGTGTGCGCTTCGAGGGCGAAAGGGGCCTCGTCGGACATTCCGATGGCGATGCCATCGCCCACGCGCTGTGCGACGCGATGTTCGGTGCGGCCGGGATGGGCGATATCGGAGAGCACTACCCCGATACCGACGTGCGCTTCGCCGGCGTCGAAAGCCTCGAGCTGCTGAGAGAGACGGCGGCGCGCCTTGCCGGCGAGGGTTGGCATCTCCTCAACGCCGATTGCTCGCTCGTGGCAGAACGGCCACGGGTGTCCGACGTGCGAGCTGAGATGATGAAAAAGCTGACCGAGTGCGCAGGGGGACCAGTGCACGTGAAGGGGACCCGACCTGAGCGCCTCGGTGCCCTCGGACGTCTCGAAGGAATTGCGTGCCTCGCGGTCGCCCTGATCGAGCGGTAGCGAGGCGCCAAGAGGCGAGGCGCGGACGCGCGAGACGGGAAATGCTCGGAGGGGACCGTGTCGAGGGGCTCCACGCGGTGCACGAGTTACTCGCCGTTGGGCGTCGCAATGTCCAAGAGGTTGTTGTCTCCGGTGACGCGAGGTCCCCGGCGGTGGACGAAATCGTCAGCCTGGCACGATCAAAGGCGATTCCGGTGCGCGAGGTCCCACGGGCCGTTTTCGAGTCGTTCGCCTCTTCTGCCGTACCTCAGGGCGTCACAGCACGCGTGGACCGGATCGTGCCGGCCGATCTCGACGACCTGCTCGCGGGAAAGAGCGCCTTCCTCGTTGTTCTCGACGAGGTGACCGATCCGCAGAACCTCGGCGCGATCCTCCGCAGCGCGCTTGGCGCTGGAGCGACGGGTGTCGTGATCAGTCGGCGGCGGAGCGCGCCGCTCACCGCAACCGCGCTGAAGTCGGCCGCAGGTGCGGTCGAGCACCTCCCGATCGCGGTCGTCGCCTCGATCGCACAGGCGGTCGGTGAGCTTTCGCGTCGCGGGGTGTGGACCGTCGGCCTCGATCCAAAAGCGCAGGCGAGGATCTCCGATCTCGAAGTCGCAGATCGGCCGATGGCGCTCGTCGCCGGCGCCGAGGGCCGCGGGTTAGCGCCGCTTGTCCGGAGCCGATGCGACCTGGTCTGCCGGGTCCCCCTCTACGGCCCCGTCGAGTCGCTGAACGTCTCGGTCGCGGTGGCGATAGCGGCTTTCTCGATTGCCGCCCGCCGCGGCGAGCTCGAGCGCAGCGCCGACCCGCCGGTCAAATGACGGCGCCCGCTGGTGCGCGTCCTCAGTCCGGCCGAAGCCCATCGCAGATCACGCGGGCCATGCGCATGCGTGTTCGGCGATCGGGGCCGTGGTTCATCACCGCCGAGCAGGTGCCGCTGACCAGATAGAGCACATCGTCGACCTCGACGTCGGACCGCACGGCACGTTGGAATTTCGCGCGCTCGACGAGTGGCGCGACCGTCGCCCGCCACCTCTGCTCGACCTCTGGACTCTGCTTCGATTTCGCCCCGGAACGTTCGAGGGCTTCGGCGAGGTCGCGTTTTGATGACACCGACTCAAGGACGCGGCAGACGAACTCGTACAGGGCCGCGCCGGCGTCTTCTGCCTTTTCGAGCTGGCGCGCAAAAGCTCCTACCTCGGCTATCTCGTTCTCGACGACCGCGACGAAGAGCGACTCTTTCGTCGGGAACTGGCGGTAGATCGTCGCCACCCCGACGCCGGCGCGCTTCGCGATCGTCTCCATCGAGACGTCGATGCCGTCCGAGGCGAACGCCTTAGTTGCGGCGGCGATGACGCGTTCGCGGTTGCGGGCGGCGTCGGCGCGCAGTTTGCGGCTCGCGGCGGAATCGTCCTCGGATTCGGGCGGGGGGAATGGCTCGGCGTGCGTCGGCGTTGTCGAGGGGTGAAGGTTCGACGCGGTGCTCACGAGACCTCCCGGACGAGAGGGTTGACAACCGGAATAATCATTCCGTATAGTCTAAACGGAAGCACGGTTCCGATTGTAGACCAACTGCCCCCTCCGGAGGAGACCGATGAGCTCCACGACGACAAGCGCCCTGCTCGAACCGCCCTCAACAGCGCCCGAAGCCCTCGACCCACGCCGATTCCGCGCCTTGGCGGTGATCGCCATCGCGCAGCTGATGATCGTCCTCGACGCGACGGTGGTCACGATCGCGCTGCCCTCCGCCCAGCGGGCGCTGCACATCTCGATCGCCAATCGCCAGTGGGTCCTCACCGCCTATGCCCTGGCGTTTGGCGGGCTCTTGTTGCTCGGCGGAAGAATCGCCGACTACCTGGGCCGCAAGCGGGTCTTCATCGTCAGCCTGCTCGGCTTTGCCGCCTCCTCCGCGCTCGGTGGGCTCGCTGTGAATCAGGCGATGCTTTTCGGCGCCCGCGCCCTCCAGGGGGCGTTCGCCGCCGTCATGGCGCCAGCCGCGCTCTCGATCATGACGGTCACCTTCACCGAGCCCCGCGAGCGCGCCCGCGCGTTTGGCGTCTACGGCGGCATCTCCGGCGGCGGTGCCGCGCTCGGTCTCATCTTGGGCGGCCTGCTCACCGAGTACGCGAGTTGGCGGTGGACGCTGCTCATCAACGCCCCGATCGCGATCGTCACCGCATTCGCCGCCCTGCGCGAGGTCAGCGAGAGCAGGGCGGAAGGTGAGAGCCACTACGACCTTCGGGGCGCGGCAACGGTCACCGGTGGCCTGCTCGCCCTCGTCTACGGCTTCACGCGCGCCCAGACCGACGGCTGGAGCGCGCCGGTCACCGTCGGTCTGCTCGTGACGGCGGCGGTCCTGCTCGCCACTTTTGTCGTCATCGAGCTGCGTGCCGATGCGCCCTTGCTGCCGATGAGGGTGATCCTCGATCGCAACCGGGGCGGGTCGTACCTGTCGTCGCTGTTGGTTGGCATCGGGCTGTTCGGCGTCTTCTTGTTCCTCACCTACTACTTCCAAGGGACGCTGCACTACTCGGCGTTGAAGACCGGGTTCGCCTTCTTGCCCTTTGCCGCCGGCATTGCTGTCGCGGCGGGAGTGGCGAGCCAGCTGCTCCCTCGCGTCGGACCGCGAGTGCTGATGGGCCTCGGTCTCGCGATGGGTGCGGTCGGGCTCGTCTGGTTCACCCGGATCGGCCTTCACGCCGACTACGGGCTCCACGTGCTGCCGGCGGAGATCGTCGTCAGCTTCGGGCTCGGTCTTGCTTTCGTCCCGATGAGCAGCACGGCGTTGATCGGCATCGCCCCCCACGACGCCGGCGTCGCGAGCGCGCTCGTCAATACGACCCAACAGATCGGCGGAGCACTCGGCACGGCATTGTTGAACACGATCGCCGCATCGGCGACAGCGAGCTACATCGCCGTCCACGGTGTGTCCGCCGCCAGGGCGGGGGCCGTGCACGGTTACACGACGGGGTTCAGCTACTCGGCTGTCATTCTCGCCTGCTCGGTCGCCGCGGCGGTATTGCTCATTCGGGCCAGCCGTCGTGACGTTGCCACCGAGGGAGCGGCCTTCGGTTGACGACGCCGCGCACTTCGCGGCGTCCTCGCTGAGTGGTCAGACCCGCTTTACCGCAGGCAGGTAGTCGCGCCGCGGGCTCCCGATGTAGAGCTGCCGGGGCCGGACGAGCTTTTCATCAGCGTTCAGCATCTCGTTCCAGTGCGAAAGCCAGCCCGCCGTGCGCGGGATGGCGAACAGAACGGTGAACATCTCTAGGGGGAATCCCATTGCCTGGTAGATGAGGCCGGAATAGAAGTCGACGTTCGGGTAGAGCTTGCGAGAGATGAAGTAGTCGTCGGCGAGCGCGACCTCTTCGAGCCGCAGTGCGATATCGAGAAGCGGGTTCTTGCCCGTCACCTCGAAGACGTCGTACGCGGTCTTGCGGACGATCGTCGCCCGAGGGTCGTAGTTCTTGTAGACGCGGTGTCCGAATCCCTGCAGGCGACCGTGTCCCTCCTTCACCGAACGCACGAAGGGCTCGACGTTGTCCAGCGTGCCGATCTCGGTCAGCATCCGGACGACGGCCTCATTCGCGCCGCCGTGGCGCGGTCCGTACAAACCTGCGCAGGCCGCGGCGCACGCCGAGTACGGGTCGGCGTGACTGGAGCCGACGACCCGCATCGCCGTCGTCGAGCAGTTCTGCTCATGGTCGGCGTGCAAGATGAACAAGATGTCCATCGCCCGCGCGAGCACCGGATTGGGCGCGTAGCGCGGCTCTCCGATCTTCCACATCATCGAAAGGAAGTTCTCCGGGAAGCTCAGCGCGTTGTCCGGGTAGACGAAGGGCTGGCCGATCGAGAAGCGGTATGCGGCGGCGGCGAGCGTCGGCATCTTCGCGATCAGCCGCACGATCTGGCGCGAACGGTTTTCGGGGTCTTCGACGTCCTTCGCCTCTGGGTAGAAGGTTGAAAGCGCGGCGACGGCGGAGACGAGCATCCCCATCGGATGCGCGTCGTAGTGGAAGCCCTCCAAGAAGCGCTTGCGCATGTTCTCGTGTATGAAGGTGTGGTGGGTGATCTCGTCTACCCAGCGGCTCATCTCGTCGCTCGTCGGGAGTTCGCCGCGAAGGAGCAGGTACGCGACTTCGAGATAGCTCGAGTGCTCGGCGAGCTGGTCGATCGGATAGCCCCGGTACTCGAGGATCCCCGCATCGCCGTCGATGTAGGTGATCGCGCTCTCGCATCCCGCAGTCGCCGAGAGGCCCGGGTCGTAGAACCAGATCCCTGGCAGCAGTTTGGAGTACTCGCCCGAGGCGATTCCCCCGTCGATCACGGGGATCTCGACCGACTCCCCGGTGCGGTTGTCGGTGATCGTGACGGAATCAGCCACTAGGTGCTCCTTCGCCGTTGATGCTCCCCGACGTGCCAGCCTACGACCGGCCCTCCAAGGTGGAACAGTCGTGCGGATTCCTCGACCTCAGGCTCCGACCTCCACAGGCTGGGCGACGTCGGGGCTCACCACGTGTCCCGGGCTCGGCGCGGTTTTGGCGTCGTCGGTAAAGACGTAGCGGCCGCCCCGCAGCCACGACGCCCACGCGGCGACGAGGCACGCGATCGCCGAGAACGTGAACGCCTCACGCAGGCCGCTCTTGAACGGCGTGGCGATCAATGACGGGAAGAACGATCGCGAAGTGAGGACGCGGGCGTTCGACAGGTGCGCGATGGTGCTCGCCCCGAGCAGGTGGGTGAGCGGGTTGACGCCGAGGAACGCCGCGAACAGCACCGACACCGGTGGGAGATGGGCGAGGCGCTCCGCTTGCGGATGGGAGAGGCCGGCCGAGATCAGCCCGTGGCTCAGTGAAGCCGGCAGGCTTGCGGCGAGACCGACGATGAGCAGCGTGAAGAAGAGCCCGATCGAAAGCACCTGCGCGGCGTTCTGGAAGGTGGAGTTCATTCCACCTCCCGCTCCGCGGTGCTGCGGCGGCAGGCTGTTCATCACCCCGGCGCGGTTCGGCGACGCGAAGGTCCCCATCGCGATGCCGTTCATGAACAACAGCGCCGCGAACGCTGAGTACGAGAAGTTCACCGGAAGGAACATCAACAAGACGTAGGTCAGAGCCGAAAGGAGCATGCCTCCGGTCGCGAACGGCCGGGAACCGAAACGGTCCGAGAGCGCGCCGGACAGTGGCCCGGAGAGCAGGAATCCTCCGGTCAGAGGCAGCATGTAGATGCCAGCCCACAGCGGCGTCTGTGAGAACGAGTAACCGTGCTCGGGCAGCCAGATTCCCTGCAGCCAGATGATCAAGATGAACATCAACCCACCGCGGGCGATCCCGGCGAGCAGCGTCGAGAACGTCCCAGCGGTAAAGGCGCGGATGCGGAAAAGCGCGAGACGGAACATTGGCGCTTCGACGACGTTTTCGATCACGACGAACGCGGCCAGGAAGGCGATACCGGCGGAGAGCTCGGTGAGCACCGGGACGCTCGTCCAGCCGGTCGTCGAGTGTCCGGACGGCTCGATGCCGTAAGTAATGCCGACCATCAACAAGACGAGCCCCACGGCGAAGGTGGCGTTTCCGACCCAGTCGATCGGCGCCCGCCGGCGCGTGCTGCGCTCTTCGAGCTTCAAATAGGCCCACACCGTTCCGAGGATTCCGAACGGCACGGAGATGAAAAAGATCAGCCGCCAGTCGATCGGGGCGAGCAGCCCGCCGAGCACGAGGCCGACGAAGACTCCGGAGATGCCGGCGATGTTCTGGATCCCGAGCGCGAGGCCGCGCTGGTGCTCGGGGAAGGCGTCGGTGAGGATCGCCGGCGATTGTGCGATGAGCAGCGCCGCGCCGACGCCCTGGAAGACCCGCATCACGACGAGCCACAGCGCCCCGGCGGTGCCCGACATCCAATCGATCGCGAGGAACAGCGAGAACGTCGTGTAGACGACGAAGCCGAGGTTGTAGAGCTTCACGCGCCCGTAGAGGTCTCCGAGCCGCCCGAAGTTCACGACGAGGACGCTCGTGACGATGAGGAAGCCGAGGATCATCCAGAGCAGATACGAGGTGTTTCCCGGGTCGAGCGGGTCGAGGTGGATGCCGCGGAAGATGTCCGGCATCGCGATCAGCACGATCGAGCCGTCGAGGGTCGCCATCAGCGTGCCGAGGGTGCAGTTGAAAAGGGCGACCCACTTGTAGTTGTCGTTCGACGTGCGGCGAACGACGGAATTTCCGACGAGGGTCACGGAGAGAGCTTATCGGTTCTAATTAGTTTTGCTAACTGTCCTTGGCTCCCGGATCAGCCGCCGGGCGGGTCCTCCCCGGGTCGATCGACCTTCCAGCCTGCCGACGACGTGCGCCGCGGCTCGAAAAAGACGCATCCGTCCGGACAGTCAAAGGGCATCTGGAGGTTCGCGCCGAGGCGGCACCGCTCGATCCGCTCTTTGGAACGGACGGTTTGCATGATGTAGTGACGGCAGTCGTCGCGCACCATCTGAACGTGCCTTCGCGTCGTGGTGCGATCAGCTTCCTGGCCGATCGCGCAGGTAGCGTTCGATCTCTTCGGTGAGACGCTCGGGCGAGATCTCCGGGGTTGGCGTTTCGTCAGCCGTCTCCACGCGCTGGACGAAGCTCGCGACGTTCTCGTCGTTCGCCACGACATCGTCGAGCAACTGTTCGTACTCGACGGCTCGACGTGCGAGCCCTCCGAGGTCGGCGGGTCGGCCGGCGATGCGCGCGCCGATTTCAGCGAGCGCGAGCGCCGGCTTGGCGGCGATCGTTACCGAGTACACCGGCACACTCGCCCAGATCGTCATCGTCGTGATGCCGACCTCGTCGAGCGCGCTCTGCAACACCGCGAGGATCCCCGTCGGGCCCTCGTAGAACGAGGCGGAAAGCCCCTCGGATGCGATCGCGTCTGGGTCGCTCGAAGTCGCCGAAAGCATCACCGGCCCGCGGTGGGTCACTTCGCCGAGATACGCACCGAGGAAAATCGCGCGCGACACCTCGAGCTCGAGCGCAAGTTCGACGAAGGCTTCGCAGTAAGCCTTCCATCGCATCTGCGGCTCCGGCCCGCTCGCGATGACGACGTCGACGGCGCCAGGCGCAACGGCGAACGTCGTGGACGGCCACGTGATCGAGCGCACTTCTCCGTCGACGACGTTCACTTCCGGTCGAACTTCGGTGAAGTCGAAGAACTCCTCGGGGTCGATATCGCAGAACGCCGTCGCCTTCCAGGCGCGCGCCAGCCGGTCGATCGCCGACGATGCCGCCTCACCGGCGTCGTTCCAACCCTCGAACGCGCCGAGCAGCACCGGATGATCGACGCCCAGCTGTTCTGGCAGCCGCAGTGAACGGTCGCGTTCGCGGAAGCGATCGGAATCGGAACGGATGGAGGCTGTCCTGGTTGTCGCCATCGAACTGCACGCGGTCTCCTTTTGCCCACCCGAGCCTAACGGCGAACGGCTTGGTTCAGAAGTGCACTGCGCCGCCTCGATACGCTCGTTGTATGTCGCCGACGGAGATCGTCATCGAAGAGATCACCGATCCGACCGCAGCCGATCATGCTGCGGTGAGTGGTCTCCTCGCACACCTTTCGAGCGCGGAGCCACCCGATGCGGCTCAGTTCGCGTCGATCGCTCGTTCCTCCGTGACGACGCTTTTGTGCGCCCAGGTCGAAGGCCGCATTGTTGGCACGCTTTCGCTCGTTACCTTCTCGTTGCTCACCGGTATGCGGGCGTGGATCGAAGATGTTGTCGTCGGGCCCGATGCGCGAGGGCAGGGTGTCGCAACGGCACTCATCGAGGAGGCACTGCAGCGTGCAGCGCGACTTGGCTGTCGCACCGTCGATCTGACGTCGCGGCCGTCGCGCATCGAAGCGAATCGGTTGTACGAGAGGCTTGGATTCGAAAGGCGCGAGACGAACGTCTATCGAAAGACGCTTGTTGGTTGAAAGGGTGCCGTCAACTGTTTGGGAGGGCGCGCGAGAGGTTGCCTGAGCGGAAGCCTTCGAGATCGAGGGTCACGTAACGGTACCCCGCTCCCCGAACCGCGTCGACGACATCTTTTCGGCGTTCGATCGCCGCGCCGAGATCGCGCAAATCGAGCTCGACCCGGGCGATATCGCCGTAGTGACGCACCCGCAGCTGGGTGAATCCGAGCGCATGCAACGCGGATTCCGCGGCCTCGACGCGCGCCAGCGTGGCGATCGTCACCGGGGTGCCGTGCGGAACTCGGGACGCGAGGCACGCCGCGGCCGGTTTGTCCCAGGTCCGCAGGCCGAGTCGACGGGATAGATCGCGTACGGCTGTCTTCGTGAACCCGGCGTCGACGAGCGGGAACACTGCGCCACGGTCGCGAGCTGCGCGTTGTCCGGGTCGGAAGTCGGAAAGGTCGTCGACGTTAACCCCCAAGGCGACGACGGCCGATTCCTTGTCGGCCGGCTCTTCGAGCGCATCCATCAGTTCGCGTTTGCAGTGGTAGCAGCGATCGGGATCGTTGCGGACGTAGGACGCGTCCTCGATTTCGTGGGTTTCAACGACAAGGTGGCGCAGCGACCACTCTTTGGCGAGCGCGCGGGTGTGGGCGAGCTCTTCACTCGGTAGCGATGGCGACGAGGCGGTGACGCAGAGCACCCGGTCCTTCCCGAGCGTCCGGTTGGCGACGTAGGCGAGCAGTGCCGAGTCCGCGCCTCCGGAGAACGCGACGACGACACGACCGTGGCGAGACACCTCGACTTGCAGGCGCTCTAGCTCGGGCGTGGCGGAATCGGCGGTGACAGTGGTCATCTCATCCTCGAGCGGTGAGTCCGGCGATGATCTCGGTCGCGTCACCGATCGTCCCGGTGAGGAATGGCCCGAACTCCGCAAAGCGCGCCGAGGCCTCGTCGAAGCGCATCGTGTAAACGCACTCTTTTAAGTCGTCGAAGTTGCGGCAGAACAGCGTCACACCCCACTCCCAGTCGTCGAGACCGGTCGAGCCGGTAACGAGTTGGAGGACCCGACCGCGGAATTTCCGGCCCGTCGTGCCGTGGCCGATCATCAATCGCAGACGGTCCTCGTAATCGAGCCGGTACCAGTTCTCTTCCTCCTCCCGGCGTTTGGACATCGGGTAGAAGCAGAAGACCTTGAGGCCGTCGGGCGGCAGGACCGGTCGAAGGCGCGCCCGTTTCATCTCATCCGGCAAGCCGCTCGCGTACTCCGAGACCTCGGTGAGCGACACGTACGACCACTCGAGCGTCAGGCCTGCTTGCACGAGCTCGGTCTGCAGTTGGCGGAGGCGGTGAAACGACGGGCCGATGCCCACGACCGCCAGGTCGGCCTTGTGGCCGAGGAGCTCAGCGGCGAACGTCTGGTGGCCGTCGGTTTCGCACGACTTGATCGCGGACGCGACCGCCTCGGCATCGACCTCGCGGGCGACGGAGAAAAACAGGTGCAGAACCGACCACCCGTCGAGTTCTTCGGGTGCTTGCTTGGGAGCCTCGCTCACGTCGTCATCGTAGGACCGAGTCCGAAGTCCCACGCCTCGTGAAGCGACGAAGCGGGGCGCAGTGCGCCCCGCTTCGATCACGAATTCGAGCCGTTTAGAAGTCGTCCATCCCGCCGCCCGGCGGCATGGCCGGACCCTTCTCCTCGGGCTTGTCGACGACGACACATTCGGTCGTCAAGAACAGCGCCGCGATCGACGCCGCGTTCTGCAGTGCCGAGCGCGTCACCTTCGCCGCGTCGATAACGCCGGCAGCGAAGAGGTCCTCGTACTTGCCAGTCTCGGCGTTCAGGCCCTCGGAAAGGTTCTTCAATCCGCGCACCTTCTCGATCACGACGCCACCTTCGAGTCCGGCGTTCGTCGCGATCTGCTTGAGCGGCTCTTCGACCGCGCGGGCGACGATACGCGCGCCCGTCGCCTCGTCACCTTCGAGCTTCTCGGCGCGGTCGAGGATCGTCTGCTGCGTCCGCAGCAGTGCGACGCCTCCACCGGGGACGACGCCCTCTTCGATGGCGGCCTTCGTGGTCGACACCGCATCTTCGATGCGGTGCTTCTTCTCCTTCAACTCGACTTCGGTGGCAGCTCCGACCTTGATCACCGCGACGCCGCCGGAGAGTTTCGCCAAGCGCTCTTGCAGCTTCTCGCGGTCATAGTCCGAGTCGGTGTTCTCGATCTCGGTCTTGATCTGATTGATGCGGCCCTTGATGTCGGCCTCCGCGCCGGCACCCTCGACGACCGTCGTCTCGTCCTTCGAGATCACGACCTTGCGCGCCCTTCCAAGCAGGTCGAGCGTCGCGTTCTCGAGCTTGAGACCGACGTCTTCGGTGATGACCTGGCCACCGGTGAGGATCGCCATGTCCTGCAGCATCGCCTTGCGGCGCTCGCCGAAACCGGGGGCCTTCACCGCGGTTGAGCGGAAAGTGCCGCGGATCTTGTTCACGACCAAGGTCGCGAGCGCTTCGCCTTCGACGTCCTCGGCGATGACGACGAGCGGCTTTCCTGTTTGCATCACCTTTTCGAGCACCGGGAGCAGGTCGCGGACGGCGGAGATCTTGCCGCCGCTCAGCAGCACGTACGGATCCTCGAGCACCGCCTCCATGCGGTCCGGGTCAGTGACGAAGTACGGCGAGATGTAGCCCTTGTCGAAGCGCATTCCTTCGACGAGGTCCATCTCCATCCCAAAGGTCTGGGACTCCTCGACGGTGATGACGCCGTCCTTGCCCACCTTGTCGATCGCCTCGGCGATCATCGATCCGATCTCCGGGTCGGCGGCGGAGATCCCGGCCACCTGGGCGATCTGGTCCTTCGAGTCGGTGTCCTTCGAGACCTCCTTCAACCGGGCGACGGCGGCCTCGACGGCCTGCTCGATGCCGCGCTTCAGCGACATCGGGTTGGCACCGGCGGCGACGTTGCGCAAGCCCTCACGGACAAGCGCACCGGCGAGCACGGTCGCGGTCGTCGTGCCGTCTCCGGCGACGTCATCGGTCTTCTTCGCGACTTCCTTCACGAGTTCGGCGCCGACCTTCTCGAAGGGGTCTTCGAGCTCGATCTCTTTCGCGATCGAGACCCCGTCGTTCGTGATCGTCGGTGCGCCCCACTTCTTTTCCAGGACGACGTTGCGCCCCTTTGGTCCGAGCGTGACCTTGACGGCGTCGACGAGCTGGTTCATCCCACGCTCGAGCGCCCGTCGTGCCTGCTCATCGAACTCGATCAACTTCGGCATCTCGGGTGTCCTCCATTGGATCGCTCGGCCTACCCGAGCGCTAGCACTCTAACGGTCTGAGTGCTAACAGCAAACCACGTCAGGGCATGCGCCGCAAGGTGGACGAACTGGGACACGGTGGCACGGCCACACAACCTGCCGCGATTTCCGCGGTCGTGCACGTCAGAGGTGGAAAACTCCCCCGATGGTTGATCGCCGTGTCGGACTCGTCGTTGCCTCGAACCGCGGCCCGCTCTCGCTGCGTTCGACCCGTGGGGGGCGGATCGTCGCCGGACACGCCGCCGGCGGTCTCGCCCCGAGCCTGGCGCGTGGACTCGAGGGCGCCGACGCACTGTGGGTGGCGGCGACCATGAACGACGCGGAGCGGCGCGCGTCGAGCGAGCACGTGTCGATCAAGACGCCAGGCGGCGTCACGGTGCGCCTCGTCGAGGTATCCGAAGACCTCCTCGGCGCGGCCTACCGGGTGATCGCGAACGGCACCCTCTGGCCGCTCGTCCACGGCCTCTTCGACGCGACCTACCGTCCCGTTCTCGACCGACGCTGGCACGAGGCGTGGGCCGGGTATCGCGCCTACAACGCGGCCTTCGCTGACGAGATCGTTCGCGTCGCCGACGAGGGAGCGACGGTTGTCGTGAACGACTACCACCTCGCGCTCTGCGGCGCGCAGCTCGCAAAGGCTCGCCCCGACCTGCGCACGATCTACTTCTCGCACACTCCGTTCTGCGGTCCCGACGAGCTCGAGATCCTGCCCACCGAGATCCGCAGGGAGTTCCTCCAGGGCCTCTGCTCGTTCGGAACGACGGCGTTCCACACCCGCCATTGGGCCGGCGCGTTCGAGCAGTGCGTCTCGGAGACACTTATGACCGAAACGGAACTCGCCGTCATCCCCCTCGGCGTCGACGCGGAGGAACTTCGGCGAATCGCCGATACCGAGGGAGTCGAGCGATCGCGCAATGACCTCGTCACCGTTCTCGATGGACGGCGCCTCATCTTCCGGTCCGACCGCGTCGACCCCGCGAAGAACATCGTGCGCGGCTTTCTCGCGTTCGAAGCCCTCCTCGAAGAGGATGAGTCGCTCGTCGAGGAGGTCGTCTTTTCGGCGCGCCTTTATTCATCGCGAACGGAGATTCCGGAGTACATCGCCTACCGCAACGCAGTCGAGCAGATCTGTTCGCGCATCAACGAGCGCTTCTCGTCCGCACGTCGCCAGCCGATCGATCTCGAGATCGCCGACGACCTCGATGCCTCGATTGCCGCGATGACAGTCGCCGACGTCCTGTTCGTCAACCCAGTCCGGGACGGCATGAACCTCGTCGCGAAAGAGGGCGCCGTGCTGACGCGCACGCCCGCAGCGCTCGGACTGAGCGTGCGTGCGGGGGCATTCGAAGAGCTCGGTGCGTTCGCACTCCCGATCGAGCCGTTCGACATCGAGGGAACTGCAAATGTGCTCCGTCGTGCCCTCGAGCTCGACGAACGCGAACGACGCGCCCGATCCGAGAACCTCGCGGCGATCGCGGCGCGTCATCCTCCGGCCGTCTGGATGAGCGAGGTCGTCGCGAGCGCCTCGCTCGCCGAGAATCGTTTTGCTTAACTGGGCGCCGCGGCAAGGCTCTCCAAGAACGCGAGGGCGCCACGAGGGCCGTCGACGATGACATCCGCGAGCTCGAGCAGCTCGGGGGGTGCCTCGTCGCTCGTCGCGACGACGAGTACCGCATCGAAGTTACGAGCGCGCCCGAGCTCACGCGCGGCGCGGAACGCCGGAATATCGCCCACGTCGTCTCCGAGCACGCCCCCCGTCGCGAGCTCGGCGAAGATCGAGCGGATCGCCGCGCCCTTGTCCTGTGCCGCGCTCGGGACGAGCTCTATCGCCATCTTGCCTACCCGGGCGTGCAGCCTGTAACGCTCCGCCAGCTCGCCGGCGAGGGCGATCGATGCGTCCTTTGCTTGCGGTGCATTGCGCCAGTGCAAGGTGAGCGCGATGCCCTTTGCTTCCACGATCACGCCATGGGGAGCTCGATCGCGCGCCTCCGAAAGGGCGCCGTTGACCGCTTCGACGTAGCGCCGTTCATCCGGTGGACCGATGATCGTGCCGTCCACCAGGCGGTGCTCGAGCCCGTATTGACCGAAGAGCTCGATGGGGATCGGCGTGTCGTCGAGTGCGAGTTGCTCGACGAGAAAGGCGACCGGACGTCCTGAGACGACGGCAACCTTCGCAAAGCGCGCCGCCAGCTTGCCGATCACCCCCGTAGCGCCCGGAAGCGGCCGCGCTTGTGCCGGATCGGCGACGATCTCTGCAAGGGTGCCGTCGAAATCGACCGCGATGCCGGTCGTCCGAGGGGACGCGACAAGTCGCCCGACCGCGTGCGCTTCAGCGGTCAGCGAGGTCGGCTTTTCCGGGTCAGATCTGCGAAGAACCTCGCGGCACGACGTTCGTGACGGCGTCGCCGCAATCGACGGACTGTCAACGGGTCGTACGCCACGGCCTCCTCAGAGTCGCAAAGCGTGTGGACGATCTCGTAATAACGCGTGCTCGAGAGACCGATGTTTTCGCGGATGACGTCTCGCTTCGCTGGTCGATTCGTCATCACTGGCCAGCTCCGTTCGAGGTCGAGCACGGCGATCTCAACTGCTGTCAGCGTCACGGCGCAAACTCCACGCCCTGACATTGCCGTCGACTGCCAGCGGATGCAAGCATCCTCGGCTCTTCTGAGTTCCGCTCACGACGAGCGGTGTCATCATGGGAAGCGATGGCGACGAACGTGAATGATCTCGTGGCCTTTGGTGGCGGGATCGTCTCGTTCGCGTCGCCGTGCGTCTTACCCGTCGTGCCTGCCTATCTATCGATGGTCACCGGACTCGACCTCGGAGAGCTTGAGCGAGGGCGCAAGCGTCAGATCGCACGAATCGCCCGCGACACCGGACTATTCATCCTCGGCTTCGGCGTCGTCTTCGTTCTCTTGGGCATATCGGCGACCGCCATCGGCTCCGCGCTCGTCCATAATCACGCCCTGCTGACGCGCATCTCCGGAGGCGTCATTCTCGCGATGGCCGCATTCCTGGCGGGTTCCGTCGTGCTCAATCTCCCCGCGCTGTACGGCGAGGCGCGTTTCCACATCAACGCGTCGCGCTATGGACCATTCGCGGCACCGATCGCCGGCGCCGCCTTCGGGTTCGGCTGGACGCCGTGCATCGGTCCGGTGCTCTCTTCGGTCCTCGTGGTCGCGCTCAGCGACCGCGGGATCGGCAACGGCGCCGTGCTGCTCGCGTTCTACGCGCTCGGTCTCGGGGTGCCTTTCCTCATCGTCGGTTGCGGCCTCGGCACTGCGGCCGGAGCTATCAAGGTGGTCCGTCGGCATCTACGCGTGATCACCCTTGGATCTTCGGTGCTGCTCGCGGTGTTCGGCGTCTTATTGGTTCTCAATCGTCTGAGCTGGGTTACATCGGTTCTCGAGAGCTGGATGCGCGACGTCGGCCTCGGGAGGTTGATCACCCTCGGCTGACGGACAGCTACGCGGCCGCCAAGCGACGCGCGACGTAGAGCAAGATCCCCCCGTTTCGGTAGTACGCCTCTTCGGTCGGGGTATCGATGCGGACGATCGCAAAGAACGTCTTGTCGTCTGCGCGGACTTGTACGCGCTTGCCCAACAGTTCGCCCTCGTTCGCGTTGGCGAGACCCTCGATCGAGAATACCTCACCGCCCGATAGCCCGAGAGATTGCGCGTTCTCGCCATCGGCGTACTGCAACGGGACGATGCCCATCCCGATCAGGTTCGAGCGGTGGATGCGCTCGAAACTCTCGGCGATCACCGCCTTCACGCCCAAAAGCGCGGGACCCTTCGCAGCCCAGTCGCGCGAAGACCCCGAGCCGTATTCCTTTCCCGCCAGGACGACGAGTGGGACGCGGTCTTGTGTGTAGCGGATCGCGACGTCATAGATCGTGCCCAGTTCGCCATCGGGGAAGTGCACCGTGAATCCGCCCTCTTTGCCGCCGGCCAGCGCGTTGCGGATGCGCGTGTTGGCGAAGGTGCCGCGGATCATCACCTCGTGGTTGCCGCGGCGCGTTCCGTACGAGTTGAAATCGGACTGCGCAACGCCGTGATCCGTGAGGAAGTGCCCCGCCGGGCTATCGAGCTTGATCGAGCCGGCGGGCGAGATGTGGTCGGTCGTCACGCTGTCGCCGAGCATGGCGAGGACGCGACATCCTGCGATGTCGGAGACGGGTCGGGGCTCCTTGCCCATTCCGTCGAAGAAAGGCGGATCTTGGATGTAAGTCGATTCCGCGTCCCACTGGTAGCGTGAGCTCTCGCCGACCGAGATCGAGCGCCAGTTGTCGTCGCCAGCGAAGACGTCGGCGTAGTCGGTCGCGAACATCGACGACTCCATGGCGCCTCCGACGACCGTTGTCACCTCGGTTGTCGTCGGCCACAGGTCGCGAAGGAACACCGGCGAGCCGTCGGAGCCTTCACCGATCGGCTCGTTGTACAGGTCGACGTCCATCGTTCCCGCCAGGGCGTAGGCGACGACGAGCGGCGGTGAGGCGAGGTAGTTCATTCGCACCTCGGGATGGATGCGGCCCTCGAAGTTGCGATTGCCTGACAGCACCGAGACGCACGACAACTTGTTCTCATCGATCGCCGCCGAGATCTCCGACGCGAGTGGACCGGAATTGCCGATGCAGGTCGTGCAGCCGAAGCCGACGAGTCCGAAGCCGAGCTTTTCTAGGTACGGGGTTAGGCCGGCACGGTCAAGGTAGTCCGAGACGACTCGCGACCCCGGCGCGAGCGACGTCTTCACCCACGGCTTCGTCAGAAGCCCGCGTTCGACGGCGCGCTTTGCGATGAGGCCCGCCGCCACCATCACTTGTGGGTTCGAGGTGTTCGTGCAGCTCGTGATGGCCGAGATCACGACGCTGCCGTCGCGGAGTTCGAATTCCGGTCCGCCTCCGACCGAGACGCGCGCCGTGGTGTCCGCCGGCGCGTCGGCAGGCCGCGAGCTCGATAGTGCCTCGTGGAACATCGACTTCGACTTGTCGAGCGGGACGCGGTCCTGGGGCCGCGCCGGGCCGGCGAGGCTCGGAACGACGCTCGACAGGTCGAGGGAGAGCTGCTCGTCGTAGACGGCCTCGCTCTCGGGGTCGTGGAAGAGACCCTGCTCTTTCGCGTACGCCTCGACGAGGGCGACGAGGTCGTCGGGTCGCCCGGTCATCTTCATGTAGTGCAGGGTCTGCTCGTCGATCGGGAAAATCGTCACCGTCGAGCCGTACTCCGGCGACATGTTGCCGATGGTCGCCCGGTTCTCGACGGGAATGCTCGAAAGCCCCGGGCCGTAGCACTCGACGAACTTTCCGACGACGCCGTGCGAGCGGAGAAGCTGCGCGATCGTGAGCACGAGGTCGGTAGCGGTCGTACCTTCGGGGAGCGCGCCGTCGAGACGCAGACCGACCACCGTCGGCACGAGCATCGAGATCGGCTGGCCCAGCATCGCGGCCTCGGCCTCGATCCCGCCGACACCCCAGGCGAGCACGCTCAGCCCGTTCACCATCGGCGTGTGCGAATCGGTGCCGACGACGGTGTCCGGATAGGCGCGGCCTTCCGCGTCACGGAAGACAACCTGGCTCAAGAGCTCAAGGTTCACCTGGTGGCAGATGCCGGTGTCGGGCGGCACGACGCGGAAGTTGGCGAGTGACTGCTGCGCCCACTTCAGCGCGCGGTAGCGCTCGCCGTTGCGGTCGAACTCGAGCTGTGCGTTGATTGCAAACGCGTCCGGACGATTGGCGACGTCGACGATCACCGAGTGGTCGATCACGAGGTCGACGGGGACGTTGGGGTTGACGCGCTCCGCATTGCCGCCGAGCTCTCCGACGGCGTCCCGCATCGCGGCGAGGTCGACGACGCACGGAACGCCGGTGAAGTCCTGTAGCAAAATGCGCGCCGGCGAGTAGGCGATCTCGCGTTCTCCGATCGGCGAAGACGCCGCCGCCGCGAGCGCGGCGATGTCCTCCGCGGTGACGTCGACGCCATTTTCGTGACGAAGCAGATTCTCGAGCAGGATCTTCAGCGAGAAGGGCAGACGTTCGACGCCGAACTCAGACGGAAGCTTCGACAGACGATCGATGCGGTAGATCGCACCGCCGACCATCTGATTCGATTCGGTGCCGAAGCTGTTCGCGCCCATCTCCGCTCCCCGTCTTTTTGCTCTCAGTCGACGCTAACGCGAGGAACTGAGAGCGAACGAAGCGATCGTCAGCGCGCGGACACCTCGACGTCGGAGATCGTCGTCGCGCCCGGGTGGACACGATCGCGCAAGCGTTGCAGCATCGCGAGCAGGAGCGCACCGTCTTTCTCGTCGAAGACGCCGTCGAGGACCGCGGCGATGTCGCGTTCGTGGCGCTCCAAGAGCTGCGCGCACTGATCGTGCCCGGCGCTGGTGAGCTCGGCATAGACCACCCGGCGGTCGCCGGCGCAGGACCGGCGAGCGACGAGACCCGCTTCGACGAGTCGGTCGATCGTCCGGGTGAGCCCGCCGGGCGTGAGGCCGGTCTGGGTGGCGAGATCGGTCATCCGCAGCTGCTCGCCGGGGGACCGGGCGAGACGGACGAGAACCTGGAAGGCGAGGCCGCTGTGGCCGAGGTTTCGCTCGATTTCGGGCAACAGCGCCCGCTGGAGCGACGAGGAGATCTCGAAGAGCAGTCCGACGAGGGTGATCCGGATGCCGGAATTGCAGCTCCGATGGGAAATGGCTGCGCTCGACCCCTGTTCGGACCGTCTGACCAGGCGGCCCGTCATGGTGAGCATCTTAGCGGTTCGCGTGGGAATACTTGTGCACACAACAATTGTTTGAGTAAGGGAGTTCGTCGAGTGGCGGACCATGCCAAGCCAGGAGGAAGCAGATGAGCACGGAAGCCGTCGAACAGACGATTACGCGAGTTGTCGATGGCCGGGTAGTTCCGGCGGCGGGCGCCTACGCCCTCGACAAGGCCCACACGAAGGTCAGTTTCGTTGCCCGTCATCTGATGGTGACGAAGGTGCGGGGACATTTCCCGGACTTCGACGGGACGGTCGTGGTTGGAGAGAACCCGGCCGACTCGAAGGTCACGGCGGAGGTCCGCATGGCGAGCGTCACGACCGACGACGAGACCCGTGACGGGCACCTTCGGACGAACGACTTCTTTGACGTCGAGAACTATCCGACGATGACCTTCACGAGCACGAAGATCGAGCCCGCCGGTGACGAGTGGAAGCTGACCGGCGACCTGACGTTGCGTGGCGTGACGAAGCCCGTCACCTTGAACCTCGAGTTCAACGGAGGGGTGTCGGACGCCCACTTCGGTTCGCGTCTCGGTTTCTCGGCGACCGGCGAGATCAACCGTCAGGATTTCGGCGTTTCCTTCGGCCACGCCCTGGCGGACGGCGCGGCGATCGTCGCCGACAAGGTTCGGATTGAGATAGAGGCCGAGGCGACCCTCCAAGCCTGAGCTTCTCTCGTTCGACGGCACGGGGGTCGGGTCGGGGAAACCGGCCCGGCCCCCGCGGCGCGTTTGGGAATCAGAGGGGCGCGTTGCCGGATCAGCCTTCTTCTTCGGCCTCGGCGAGTTCGTGGGGCTTCTGGCGCGCGATGACGTGAACGTCGATCTCGTCCTGCGCGGCATAGCGCAGCACAGCCGAGACGATCGAGCCGCGAAACAACTCTTGCCAGCGGGAGCGCCGACTCGAGCCGAGGACGATCTGGGTGATCTGGTGTGCCCGCGCGAAATCGACGATCGCCTTTGCGGCGTCGTCCCCGTTGAGCTCGTGCCAGGTGGCGCCAACGTTGTCGACGCACTTGCGCACGTTCTCGAGCTGCTCCCGCGCGGACCTCCCGGACGCCCGGTCATCGGCGACGTTGACGATGTCGAGGTCCGTCTTGAGACGTTGCGCCATGCGCGCTGCGCGTCGCACGATGCCGGTCATTCCCGGCGCGTCGGTGACCGCGACCATAATCCGCTCGTTCGTCTCCCACGTCGACGTCGGCTTGCGACGCGCGAGGTAGTCGAGAAGCTCTTCTTCGGTCTCGTCGGCGACAAATCGCAGTGCGAGCTCACGCAGCGCGACGAGGTTCTCGGTGCGGAAGAAGCCGGCGAGCGCCTTTGGCACCTTGTCGGGCTTGTAGATGTTGCCGTGCAGCATGCGCCGGCGGAGCTGTTCGGGCGACGAGTCGATCAGCTCGATCTGGTCGGCCCTGCGGACGACCCAGTCGGGCACGCGTTCGCGGACCTGGATTCCGGTGATCGATTCCACCGCGTCGGCGATGGATTCGAGGTGCTGGACGTTGAGCGTGCTCACCACAGCAATACCAGCGTCGAGCAGCTCGAGGACGTCCTGCCAGCGTTTCTCGTTGCGTCCTGATCCCGGCACGTTCGTATGGGCGATCTCGTCGATGAGAGCGACATCAGGGTGACGGGCGAGGATCGCGTCGACGTCCATTTCTTCGAAGATCGAGCCGCGGTACTCGAATTTCTTGCGGGGAACGACCTCCAAGTCGTGGATCGCTTCGGCGGTGTGCGCGCGGTTGTGCGTCTCGACGAATCCGACGACGACGTCTCGCCCGCGGTCGTGTCTGCGTTTGCCCTCTTCGAGCATCGCGATCGTCTTACCGACGCCGGCGGCGGCTCCGAGGTAGATCCGGAATTTCCCGGTCGCCGTGACGACATCGGCGACGTCTTCGGTCGCTTCGGCGGGGATGTCGGTCATGTGACATTCTCCCCGATCTTTTGGTGCGTCGTGTCGATCAGAATGCCATCGTTCGCGCGCCCGACCTCGACTTTCGCGCAAGCGGTCGTCGCTACGATGGTTCGAACAGGCGGTGACGAGGCGACATGGCCAATACAAGGCAGCAACTCGTGCGGTTGATCGCCGCCCTGGCACTCGTTGGTGCGGTGGGCTTCGCGCTTCTGCCGTTGCGCAACGCCGACGACGCGATCGCGATCGGCCTCCTGCTCGTTGTTCCGCTCGCGGTCGCCGCCGCCATCGCGGGGCCGTTCGTCGGTGTTCTCGCGGCCGTCGGAACGTTCCTTTTCTACGACGCCGTCTTCGTCCCCCCGTACGGGATGCTTGCGTTCTCTGAGGCGAAGGATGCGATCCCCATCGCTTTCTATGCCCTCGTCGCTGTGGTGATCGGTCCCGTCGTGAGTTCGCTTCGACGTTCGTGGGCGGCGGACCGGCGTCGCGCGCTCGAGGGTCAGTATCTCGTCGATGTGATCGGAACCTTGGCGACGAACCAGCCGCTCGATGACCTCTTGGCAGAGCTCGCCCAGTCGGTCCGCGACACCTTCGGTCTCGATGGCGTCGAGCTTTTGCTTGCGAGCGGCTCCCGATTCAGCCGCGCGGCGCGATCTGGGCGTCCGATCGATCGCGACGAGCTGCGTCTCGTGACGCCGAGCGGCGGCTCGCCGCGCAGCCTGGGCGGCATTGCGATCGACGGACGCCACCTTGTCGGTGTTCCGCTCGCCGCTTCGGGACAGGCGGTCGGCCTGCTCGTCTGTTTGGGCCCCGAGATCGAAGAGGAGCGGATGGGTGCCGTGCGCGCTTACGCCAATCAGGCCGCGTTCGCGATCGAGCGCGCGCGCCTTCGCGAGCGCGCGCTCGAGTCAGCCCTCTTGCGCCAGGTCGACACGTGGCGCAACGCGCTGTTGGGTGCGGTCTCCCACGACCTTCGCACACCGCTCGCTTCGGTGAAAGCCGCGGTTTCGGACCTGCGCAACGACGTCGTCGACCTGAGTGAGCGAGATCGCGCCGAATTGCTTGAACTCATCGAGACGCAAGCGGATCGCCTCGACCGACTCGTCGCCAATCTGCTGGACATGTCGCGGATCGAGTTCGGAGAGTTCGAGTTGCGCATCGAGACGACGTCGGTCGACAAGCTTGTTGCTGAGGCGCTCGACGCGTTCGGCGCCGCGCCGTGGATCGATCGGGTCGCGGTGTCGATCCCGCTCGGCACACCGCCGGTCAGCGTTGATCATGTCCTCATTGGTCAGGTGCTCGTGAACCTTCTGGAAAATGCCGAACGCCACGCTCCGGAGGGAACGACGATCGAAGTGTCCGCTCGTCGAGTCGCCGATCGCGTCGAGGTTTCCGTCGAGGACCGGGGGCCTGGCATACCGGACCGGGAGCGCGAACGGGTATTCAAGATGTTCAACCGGATTTCCGGCGGTGGCCGGGCCGGACTCGGCCTTGCGATCGTCGATGCGTTCGTCGCGGCGCACGGCGGATCGGCACGCGTCGAGGAACGGAGGGGCGGGGGTGCACGTTTCGTTTTCACCTTGCCCATCGCCGGCGCCTGAGATGACCCGCGTGCTCGTTGTCGACGACGATCCGTCGTTGCGCAAGGCGCTGCGGATCGGTCTCGAAGCGCGCGGGTATTCGGTCGTGGCGGCAAACACCGGAACCGATGGAATCGCGCAGGTCGCACTCGCGTCGCCGGACGTCGTGGTGCTCGACCTCGGCTTGGGCGACGTCGACGGAATCGACGTCTGTCGACAGATCCGCTCGTGGTCGACGGTGCCAGTAATCGTGCTCTCAGCCGCTGGCACCGAGGAACGTAAGGTGGCGGCGCTCGATCTCGGAGCCGACGACTATGTGACGAAGCCGTTCTCGATGGGAGAGCTCGAGGCGAGGCTGCGCACCGCGCTTCGTCACGCGGGCGTGCCGCGAAACGAGCCGAGCGAGCTGCGCGTCGGGAGCTTGATGTTCGACTTCGCGCGCAAGACAGCGATGCACGACGGCGCCTCTCTCGAGCTCACCTCACACGAGTTCGCGCTGCTCGCGTACTTGGCGAAGCACTCCGGGAAGGTCTGTACTCACGAGATGATCTTGAAACAGGTCTGGGGAGCCGGATACGGCAAGGAGCAGAACTACGTCCGTGTCTACGTCCACCGTTTACGGCGCAAGCTCGGCGACGAGCACGGCGAAGTCCTCCGCAACCACCCGGGTATCGGCTACGAGCTTGTTGGCTCTTAAGCGCTGCGTCGGTGCGCCTCGAGCGTCGCGAGCCCGTCGTTCAGCTGGAGCACGTCGATATAGCTCGACCCGAGGAACCCGAGCGGCGCGCTGTTGTTCTCCCGCGCGATGAGGGCACGCAGCTTCTTTGGGGAGATCCCGGTGGCCTTCGAAATCATCGGAATCTGAACGGTCGCGTCCCAAGCGGAGATGTCGGGGTCATAGCCGCTGCCGGAGGTCGTCACGAGGTCGGGTGTCGGGTTGACGCCGAGCTTGTGCCAGTAAGCGATGAGCTCCTTCGTGTCTTCGACGAGCACCTTCGAGCGCGGGCCGAGGCTGGTGCCGCCCGACTCTCCGGGGACGCCGTTGGCGACGAGTGGGTTGTCGCCACCGGCGATGTTCTTCTTCGGGTCTGCCGCATAGGGACCAGTGTCGTCGGGCCGGCCGTGGAAAACGCAGCTGCCCAGTGGATGCCCGGGGCATTGCGCGTCGGCCCAGTTCTGGCCGATCAGCGTCGAGCCACGAGGGGTTATCGAGCCGTCAGCTTGGTGGCGGAAGAAGAGCTGGGACACGCCGGTGCCGGCGAGTGCATAGATGAATCCGAAGAACGCGAGACAGATCGCAGCCATGACGATTGAGCGGCGGAGATTGGTCAGCATCAGAACGTTCTCCTCAGTACCAGTGGATCGCCGTCAAGATCAGGTCGATCAGCTTGATGAAGATGAAGGGAGCGATGACGCCCCCGACGCCGTAAATCCATACGTTGCGGCGAAGGATCGCAGCCGAGCTGGCCGGGCGGAACTTCACGCCGCGAAGCGCGAGGGGGATCAGGGCGACGATGACGAGGGCGTTGAAGATCACTGCCGAGAGGACGGCGCTCTGTGGACTGTGGAGCTTCATGACGTTGAGCGTCTCGAGCTGCGGGTAGGTGGCGACGAATAGCGCTGGGATGATCGCGAAGTACTTGGCGACGTCGTTGGCGATCGAGAAAGTCGTGAGCGAGCCGCGTGTGATGAGGAGCTGTTTGCCGATTTCTACGACGTCGATGAGTTTCGTCGGGTTCGAGTCGAGATCGACCATGTTTCCGGCTTCTTTCGCGGCAGTCGTCCCGGTGTTCATCGCCACGCCAACATCGGCCTGCGCGAGAGCGGGCGCGTCGTTCGTTCCGTCGCCGGTCATGGCGATCAGCTTTCCGCCCTCTTGTTCCGAACGGATCAACGCCATCTTCGCTTCGGGCGTCGCTTCGGCGAGGTAGTCGTCGACGCCGGCTTCTTGGGCGATCGCCGCCGCAGTGAGGGGGTTGTCACCGGTGATCATCACCGTGCGGATACCCATCTGGCGCATCTCGTCGAATTTCTCGCGGATGCCCTGTTTCACGACGTCTTTCAGCTCGATGACTCCGAGGATGGTTGAGCCGTCGGCGACGACGAGCGGGGTCCCGCCGGCGCGCGAGATGCGCTCGACGATCGGGTCGAGGTCGGCCGGCACCGATCCGCCTTGTTCTGTGACCCAGGTCTTGACGGATTCGGCGGCCCCCTTCCGGATCTTTCGGCTGTCGACGTCGAGTCCGGACATCCGTGTCGTCGCGGAGAAGGGGACGAAGACGTGGTCCGGCGGGAGGGCTCGTTCGCGGATCTGGAAACGCTCTTTGGCCAAGACGACGATCGAACGACCCTCGGGCGTCTCATCGGCGAGCGAGGCGAGCTGTGCCGCGTCCGCGAGTTCCTGTTCGCTCTGGCCGCCGACGGGGACGAACGCTGACGCCATCCGGTTGCCGAGGGTGATCGTGCCGGTCTTGTCGAGTAACAGTGTCTGCACGTCTCCGGCCGCCTCGACCGCTCGGCCGCTCATCGCCAGCACGTTGCGTTGTACGAGACGGTCCATTCCGGCGATACCGATCGCGGACAACAGCGCACCGATCGTCGTCGGGATCAGGCAGACGAGCAGTGACACCAAGATGACGACCGACACCGTCGCGCCGGCAAAGTGCCCGAAGGGCTGCAACACGACGACGACGGGGATGAAGATGATCGTCAGGACGGCAAGCAGGATTGTGAGCGCGATTTCGTTCGGCGTCTTCTGGCGGTTCGCACCTTCCACGAGCATGATCATCCGGTCGAGGAAGGTGTGCCCGCGCTCGGCGGTGATGCGCACGACGATGCGGTCGGAGAGCACCTTGGTCCCGCCGGTCACCGCGGAACGGTCGCCGCCAGACTCGCGGATGACCGGCGCGGACTCGCCGGTGATTGCCGACTCGTCGACCGACGCGATCCCCTCGACGATCTCGCCGTCCGAAGGGATGACGTCGCCTGCCTCGCAGACGACGAGATCGCCTTTGGCGAGCTCGGCCGCCGCCACCCGGGTCTCGGTGCCGTCGGCGTTCAAGCGACGTGCCTCGGTCTCCGAGCGCATGCGCCGCAGCGTGTCCGATTGTGCTTTGCCGCGGCCTTCGGCCATTGCCTCGGCGAAGTTGGCGAAGATAACGGTGAGAAAGAGCCAGATCGTGATCGACCACGTGAAGATGCCGGGCTGCCTGATGGCGTAGATGAGGGTGACGAAGGACCCGACGAGGACGACGAACATGACGGGGTTCTTCAACTGCACCCGGGGGTCGAGCTTTCGGAAGGAACCGATGAGCGCCTGCGAGAGGATCTCCCTGTCGAACAGGCTGCGCGACTGCGCCACTCCGCGGGCGATCGTCTGAGGACGGACACCCTCATGAATTGCTGTCGCGGAGCGCGCCTCGCCTGACACGGGATCGTTCATGTCATTGGGCGCCATTTAGAAGAACCTTCCGTGGCTGAGTTGCTCGACGATCGGTCCGAGGGAGACGGCGGGGAAAAAGGTCAGTCCGCCGATGATCAAGATCACGCCCACGACGAGCCCGACGAACATCGTGTTGTCCGTGCGGAACGTGCCGAGCGAGGCAGGGACGACGTTTTTTCTGGCGAGCACGCCTCCGAGCGCGATCCCCGGAATGAGGATGCCGAACCGTCCAATCAACATGTCGACGGCTCCGACGATGTTGTAGAAGGGTGTGTTGCCTGAGATCCCGTCGAAGGCCGAGCCGTTGTTGTTGCCTTGTGACGTGAGGGCGTAAAGGATCTCGGTGAACCCGTGCGGGCCGTGGTTCAGAGGACCGGCGCGTCCCTCGGCGATCGACACCGCGATGCCTGTGAAGATCAGCACGATGAGTGGCATGACGAGCGAGCCGAGGCCGGCGAGTTTCACCTCGGTGGCCTGGATCTTTTTCCCGAGGTACTCCGGTGTTCGCCCGATCATCAGCCCGCCGATGAACACGGCGATGATGGCGTATATCAAAAGCGTGTAGAGGCCGCTGCCCGTTCCGCCAGGGGTGACCTCACCGAGCATCATTCCGGTGAGCAGTCCGAATCCGCCGATCGGGTTGAACTGGTCGTACGAGGCGTCAGCCGATCCCGTCGAGGTGTTCGTCGAGGAAACACCGAAAAGCGCCGAGGTCGTGTCGCCGAAGCGAACCTCCTTGCCCTCCATGTTTCCGGTCGGCTGGCTCTTGATGCCGGCGGCGGCGATCGCCGGGTTGCCCTGGTGCTCGGCGTAGCTCGTGAAGGCGACCCAGCTCCCGAATATCACAAGCATCGCCGCCAGCAGTGCCACCCCGTGGCGGATGCTGCCCACCATCTTCCCGAAGGTGTAGGTGAGGGCGAACGGGATCGAGAGGAGCAGGTAGATCGAGAGCCAGTTGGTGAGGGCGGTCGGGTTCTCGAACGTCGTCGCCGAGTTCGCGTTGAGGAAGCCACCACCGTTCGTACCGAGCTGCTTGATCGCCTCCATGAATCCGATAGGTCCGCGGGCGATCGTCTGTGTCACGCCGTTCAGGGCGTCGTGGATGCTGATCGTGCCGGCGAGCGTCTCGACCGCACCTTGACCGACGAAGATGATCCCCGCAACAAAAGCGATGGGAAGCAGGATGTAGAACATGCACCGGGTGAGGTCGACCCAGAAGTTGCCGATCGTCGGAGAGTTCCGCCGGGAAAAGCCGCGCGCCATCGCGATGGCAGCGGCGATGCCGACGGCCGGGGAGACGAACTGCTGGACGGTGAGCGCGCCGATCTGGGAGAAGTACGACATCGTCTCTTCGCCGCCGTAGTTCTGCCAGTTCGTATTGGTGAGGAACGAGGCAGAAGTGTTGAAGCTCAGTGCTGGGCCGACCGCGTCAAGGTGTTGGGGGTTGAGCGGCAGCGAACCCTGGAGACGCAAGATGAGATACGTGAGCCCGAACGAGATACCCGAGAAAATGATCAGCGAGACCGCGTAGCGCTTCCAGGTCTGTTCCTGCTCGGGGCTGGTACCCAGAGCGCGGTAGATCGGTCGTTCCGCCCAGGCGAGCCAGTGCACGCGGCCGTCGAAGACGGCGGCCATGTAGGAACCGAGATAGCGCCACGTCAGACCCAGCGCGACGACGAGGGTGACGATCGTCCAGAAGTAACCCACCTAAAACCACTCGGGCTTGAACATGGCGACGCCGAGGTAGATGAACACGACTACCGAAACGGCGAGCAGCAGGGCCTGGATCGAGGTCATACTCGCTCCAACAGCCAGATGTAACCGAGGAACGCCGCAGTGAACACGACGATTCCGATCACGGCGAGGAAGTCAGCCATGACTGGGAGTGTGCTGCGAATGTCGTGAAGAAGTCGTCAAAGCTCGAGCTCGGCGCATCAAGTTTTTGTCAACGCCGCCGCGCGGACCGACGCGCGGCCGGGCGCCGTCGTTCTGGGAGCAGATGCGCTCACTTCGTATGCTTCCTCGATGCGGTCTCTCGAATTCGCATGACCCGACCGCGAGTCCGCCGAAGCAACGGAGCCGCAGGGCGAATGGTGCAGCACCGTGCGCGATGCGCCGCTGGAATCGGACTCGTTGCGCTCGCGCTCGCGGTTGCAGGCTGCGGCGCCGCCGCCCCGCCATCTTCCCAATCGTTTCCGATCGACGCACGGCTTCCGTCCGCGTCGATGTTGTGTCCACCCGTGAGTGAGCTCGACTTCTACGTCCCCGTGCCGACAACGGCGGCGACGAGGGAGCGGTCGTTCGATCAAAGTACGAGTCCGACGGTCACGTGCAGCTACGGCGACCTCGCCCGATCTCCGCGTAGCTCGGTGGTCGTGAACTACGAGCTGTTCCCTCCGATGTCGTTACGAAATCCGAAAGGGGTGAAGTTGCATCGCGTCCACGACGTCGGGGACTGGGCGATCAGCTTTCGGAGGGGTCACGTGACGTACGTCGTCGTCGACCAGGGATACCTCGCGGTGTCGGTGTCCTCGGACGCTGGCGCGAGCGACCTCCTCGGGTTGGCCGAAGACGAACTCGCCCGCGTTCCGATCGCCGACCGCTCATGATCGATCCGCGGCGGCGACGCCTCGCGTGCCCTCGGCGGGATTCGAACCCACGCGCCCGGCTCCGGAGGCCGGATCGGGGCATTTTCCGCCATTGACCGCGACCGACCAGTAGGACTCATAAATGCTGGTCAGGTAACCTAAATTACTGTCCGGGACCGACCGTTGGCAAACCTCGATTTGCCGTTCGAATGTGGCCGAAATGTGGCCGATTTGTGGCCGACGGCGAACGTCTTTCCCCCGCGTCGAAGTACCGCTCGATGGAAAAGGTCTTCGGGCCGCCGATCCCGAATCCGGTCGCCCGGTAACCTTGTTCGAGGAGGCAGTTTCAACTCGGTGAGTTGCTCAACGACCGTCAACTCCCGGTGCAAAAGATCGACGCGTCTGCTCGCAGCGAGTTCCGGTTCGTCTCCCGCTCAACCGCGTTACCGCTCCGCTGACGCCGGCTCCTTGCCATGGATGAGGGTGGTGAGGTCGAGCGCGATCGTGACGACGCCCCGGTCTCCGATCTCGACGACGGTGCCCGCGCAGCGGTTGCCCAGCGCATCGGTCATAGCTCGGTCACGATCACACGCTTCAGCCCCGCTAGCTCTCCCCATCGCAGTCTCGTACGGGGTACAACGTCAGCGAGGAACGATGAAGCGAAGGTTCCAGAACCGAGAGTGATGCGAGCCGCTCAAACAAGGAAGATGAGAACTGCCGGGGTCGGACTGGCGCTTGCCGCCGTGGCGACCCTCTTTGCCGCCTGCGGAAATGGCTCGGCCGCGCCGGGAGTCGCGAGCATCGGATCGACGACCACATCCACCGTCGCACTCGGCACGGCAAACCCGTCGCCTTTCGCGGGCGCCAACGAGCAGTACGAATACGTGCTGTCGTATGCCGAGTGCATGCGCACCCACGGGGTGCCGAACTTCCCCGACCCGGTGCGCAGCGGCGGCAACATCAGCTTCAACCCGAAGGCCGACTCGAACTCACCCCAGTTCACATCGGCGAACAACAACTGCAAGCACCTCCTGCCGGACAACGGCGGGCTGCCGACTGCCGCCCAGATCGCCGCCGAAACGACCAAGTTGTTGGAGTGGGCGCATTGCATGCGCACCCACGGTCTGCCGAATTTCCCCGATCCGAAGATCATCTCGAATAGCCGCCAGTTCGGGATCCAGCTTGCTGGGGTGGATCCGCGTTCGCCCCAGTTCCAGGCCGCGCAGAAAGTCTGCGGCGACGCGTTTGGAGGCCCATAACGAATAGGGCGCACCACGTGCCTGACCCATAATGCGCGGGCGGAAGGTGCCCTCAAACGCCGGGTCCGCGCGCTGCGTAGCAGACATGTGCATGGGGTCGGCGACTGGTGGACCGGCGCCCCCGGGGATGGGAAGGAGAAGGTGAAGGATCGCGGGAGGAGGGCGGTATCGCTCAGGGGAAGCGCAACCCGCCGCGCTCGTCGAAGCTCGTGCCCTTCGCCCAGGCGACGTCCCAGATGTTCCCTTCCGGGTCCCGCCAGCTGAACCCCCCGCCCCAGAAGGCCTCGGTGGGCTCCTCAAGCAGCTCGACGTCGGGGACGCCGCGCAAAGTCTCATAGACGGCTTGGCACTCTTCGAAGGACTCGAGGTTGACCGAGATGGTGATGCCACGGAAGCCCGTCGTCGGCGGGCCGAAGTGCGGCTCGTAGTTGTTGGCGCCGTAAAGCGCGACCACGACGCCGTTCGTGCACTGGAAGGTCCGGTGGTGCTCGTCGCTGTCGGGGGTCTCGGGCCAGCCGAGGTTCCTAATGGGACTGGAGTAGCCGGTTGCTGAGCAGCAGGCTGTTCTCCGAGCCACTCGTCGGTGAGCACTCGGTGTCCCAGAGACTTCGATCTCTATGTTTAGAGCGTGCCCCGACGAGTCGGCGAGGAGTCTGACGGCTGTTGGGGTGTCGTGCCTCGAGCACTGATCCATTAGGTCGCCGCTGTTCTCCTCTGGCTCGTGTGGGTTGTCGAGAGGAGGAGTAGTGATCTTTGTCGGAGTCGACTGGGCCGAGGACCACCACGACGTCTGCGTGATGGCCGAAGACGGCCAGGTGCTCGGGAGACGCAGGGTCCCTGACAGCGCGGCGGGGATCGGCGAGTTGCACGAACTTGTCGCCGAACACGCTGACGACGAAGAACCGGTCATCGTTGGCATCGAGATCGACCGGGGGCTCATCGTCACGGCCCTCCTCGGTGCCGGTTATGAGGTCTTCGCGATCAACCCGATGGCGTCATCTCGCTATCGGGATCGGCACGCTGTCTCGGGAGCGAAGTCCGACACGGGCGATGCCAAAGTGCTCGCCGACCTTGTGCGAACCGACCGCCACAACCACCGGCCGGTGTCTGGTGATTCCGAGCTCGTCGAAGAGATCAAGCTGCTTGCAAGAGCACACCAGTCCGCGATCTGGGGCCGCCAGCGACAGGTGAACGCGCTGCGGTCCGCCCTTCGCGAGTACTACCCGGGAGCCCTCGCGGTCTTTGGGACCGATCTATCCCACGTCGATGCGCTCGCAGTGCTGCAGATCGCTCCGACCCCCGAGCTCGGGCGGGGACTCTCCCAGTCGAAGATCGCCTCGGCGCTTCGTCGAGGAGGTCGACTCCGCAACATCGAACGGAGAGCAGAAGAGATCCAAACCGCGCTGCGGGCCAACTACTTAGAAGCGCCACCGGCGGTCGCTCGTGCCTACGGGATCGTCACCCGGTCGGCCCTCGGTCTAATAGCGAGCTTCACCCGGGAAATCGCAGTGCTCGAAGACGCGCTGTCGCAGCATTTTGAGACGCACCCGGACGCGAAAATCGTCCGCTCCCTGCCAGGAATCGGGACGGTCCTTGGCGCCCGGGTGCTCGGCGAGTTCGGAGATGACCGGACTCGTTTCTCGAATGCGAAGTCTCGCAAGAACTACGCCGGCACGTCGCCGGTGACCAAAGCCTCCGGGCACAGTCGTGTCGTGCTCGCACGATTCGCTCGCAATAGACGACTCGGCGATGCGCTCGATCGGTGGGCTTTTTGTTCAATCACCAAATCGAAAGGCGCTCGGCGCTACTACAACGAGCTGAGAGGTCGCGGCAAGACCCATCGACAGGCGCTCCGGCAGCTGGCGAATCGATGGGTGGGAATCCTTCACACCTGTCTTGAAGACGGCGTCTTCTACGACGAACCGACCGCCTGGAGCCATCGAGACGGCATTGCCGCTTGACTCCTTGCGGACATGGGGTGTCTAAACGTGCCCGTGGAAGATTTGACGAGAGCGTCACAGATCGCGTGGCAGGTGACTCTTCTCCAAGTCTGAGCTGTGTGTATTCGTCCTCAAGAGTTGCCTTCGACGCCCCCGAGGAGGAGTGCCAACTTGTCGAGGTCGGCGTTCGACAGGCTGTAGCGATTGCTGCGTCCGTCGGCTGTGACCGTCACGAGACCAGCCTCGCGAAGTGCACGAAGGTGGTACGAGACCAGAGATTGGCTGAGCCCGGTCACTGCTTCCAGCTCGCGCACCGAGCTCTTCGAGCCGGCGAGCCAGAGGGCGATCAACAACCGCTCGGGGTTGGCGAGCGCATGAAGCACCGGTGCCCACAGCGACGCCAAGCGCTGGCACTCCGCGACCTCACCCGGATCAGGTTGGTCCATAACGCATCAAGTATATTTGATGACAGCAGGCGCTATTGATATTCTGAATCGCATGAGTGAGGTTGCGCTAAACCCTTCGAACACGCAACCTTGGTCCGCAGCGTGAGGCGGATCTCGTGGCTGACGCTCGTCTGGTTGCTACTCGACGGCGCCATCGGCATGACGGCCGGTATCACGGCGAACTCGGTAGTCCTGCAGGTTCGCATCGGGCCAGGCCTTGTTCAGCCATTCTGGTTGCCGTCTTAGCTGGAGGTGCTGTCGGCAGCGTGGCGACCAGCGACTTGACTTCGTTTACCTGTTTTTTACCTTCCAGTCATCATTGGTTAACCTTGACCCCGGGTGTTTGAGAGCGTCTTTCTCGACCAAAGGAGCGAGCCGCCAGCTTGCACGGACCAGGACTTATGGCGCTGGTGCTTAGCGAACCCACCGGGCAGGGATGGGCGCAGGTCATCGATCTCGCGACCGCTCTCGTGCTCTCGTCGCTGATCGGCTTGGAGCGCGAACTCGGTCAAAAAAGCGCCGGCCTTCGCACGCATGCTCTCGTCGGTGTTGGCGCTGCATTATTCGTGCTTATAAGCAAGTACGGCTTCACGAACGTGCTCGAGACGGGCAAAGTCATCCTCGATCCATCCCGGGTCGCCGCACAGATCGTGACGGGCATCGGCTTCATCGGTGGCGGTCTCATCTTCGTGCGTCGCGACGCCGTTCAGGGACTCACGACCGCCGCGGTCGTTTGGCTGACCGCGGCGGTCGGCGCTGCCTGCGGCGCAGGCCTTCCTGTGCTCGCGGCGGTTGCGACCGGAGGGCACTTCCTCGTCGCTCAGGGGTACCCTCGACTGACTCGACATTTCGGGCTCTCCCGCTTTACGTCTTCGACAATCCAAGTTCGCTATGTCGACGGGCGAGGGTTGCTCCGCACGATCCTTGCGTCGACTACAGCCTCCGGGTTCTCGGTGACCTCCATCGAAACACGGCGCGGACGAGAGCCAACGAATCTCGACTCCAATGGCGCGGTTGGTCATTCGCCGACGCATGATCACGGCGACACGGTAGATGTCGCTCTACAAATCCTCGGATCGCCCGTCGTTCATCGTCTCGCGTCCGCATTGTCAGAGATCGAAGGGGTGCTCTCCGTCACGATGGCACGATCGGGCGAAATCATTGAGTGAGGGCTGCTGCCCTTCAGGCTGATGGGCGGCTAGCAGTCGAGTTTCGACGCCCCATTTTGGTGGGCACGAACTGAGCGCGATCGCGCGTGTAATCCCGGGTCTTGGGCAATCGCCACGCCCTGATCCAGCGGTAGACGCCGGTCCCTGGCGAGGCGCGCGGCAGGCGCGACGACCACCTGACGCGGCCCTGCCGCACCAATCTGCGGCTGATGACCGCAAACCGCGCGAGCGAGCGTTCTCATTACGCGCAACGAAAGTTGCGAAAAGAGGTGCCACTGATAACCGGGTGCGTCTCATCTTTGCTTCCGGTCAGTCGAGCACAGCGGACGGCTGCCGTTTACGCGAACCCGTCAGGATTGCGACTTGATCGCTAGCCGGGGCTGATCCAGAGTCGGACTGCCAGCCCGAATCCCGCGAGCGCGACCAGCACACGAAGCACGTTTCCTGACACCCGGCGAGTGATGGAGGGCCCGACCCTGCTCCCGGCGAGCATGCCGAGTGCCAACGGTGCCGCAGCTGTCCAGTCGACGGGTCCGAAAGCGGCAAAGCCGACCGCGGCGGCGACGTCGGCCACACCGAGAAGCATGTTCTTAAGGGCATTGGCCCGTGACAAGTCCTGGTGAGCAGTCACGAGCAACAGGGCGAGAAGAATGATCCCCGCACCAGCTCCGAAGTAGCCGCTGTACACCGAGACCGCGAACAGCCCACAGGGCAGCAACAAGCGACTACCACGACCGAAGTTGCGCTCATGCCACGCGCTGAGCCTCGGCTGGAGGAGCAGGGCGCACGAGGCGAACACGAGAAGGAACGGCACGACGTGACCGAAGACTCTCGCTGGGACACCGAGCAGCAGCGCGACACCACTAGCCCCACCCGCGGCGATGAGCAGCCCCCAGTGCCGCAGCCAGTATCCCTGTCCCCGCAACTCTGGCCGGGAGCCCAACACTGATCCAGGCCAACTCGCGACGAAAGCGACAGCTTGCGTAACGTTCGCTGGCAGCGGCGCAAGACCGACACCGAGTAGCGCCGGGTAGGAGATCAACGAGGTGATGCCGCCAGCAGACCCCACCGCGCCGGCAAGGACACCAGCCCCGAGGAGTAGTGCGGCATCTGCATACCAGTGCGAGATGCGACTGACGCTAGAACACTGGTTGAGAAGTCAGCAGTTCTCCACATCAGCGCGCGCGAACCCGTTCAAGCGATGGCACGCGCGAGAGCCGTTAACGAATGCACGAGCGCTCGCGCAAGCGAGCCCACGCGCCGGTGCTCGGCGCGCCCCATAACGTCAGCGAATCCTGGATCTTGGTGTCTCACAACGCCGGATGGATAACGCGACGCGCCAGGCAACGAGACTGGGCCGGTTCGCCTAAGCCGCTAGATGTGCGGTTCACGTCGACGAGCGCGCGATGCGCCGTCTGTATTCGTTGGAAACGTTCCCATGCTGCTTTGCCGGCTCACCCACAAAGGAACATTGATCCAAGATCGGCGAGTCGAAGATTTAGAAAATATTGCTGCGACCAGATTCCCCGTTCCAGGAAATCTCCAGGTAGATGGGTTAGACGTGGACGGCCTCGACTCGCCCTACATGAGACCCGCCTCGAGAATGCACTTGACTCCCACTAAAGAGGTATTTCCATCCCCGATATCTCTGCCTGGACGGAGCTGTCGGGTACCGGGCGATCGTGCCAATCTCACGATTGCTTCCAAGTATCCCGGATGGATGAAGGGGATCATGACCGCTAGGCGAGTGTCGGTCATGGGCAAGCGATGGACCCCGCTTGTCTCGGGGTCCATCGTGCTCTTTGGGCTGGGCCGCCTCGTGAAGGAGAAGCGGTGGCGCGCCCTCGGCACGCTTTGCGCGGCCAGCATCGGGGGTCAGCTCAGCGCGAGGGGAGGCTCTCCAAGCTGGCGATTGAGTGCCGCTAGCGCCGCGTACGGGATTGGTCGCGTCGTCCCGTCATGGCGGATTCCCCTCCTTTTAGCGGCCGGCATGCTGGAGGCGAGAACCGCCCTCCGATCGGGACGGAGCACGAAGGAGGGCCTGACTGCGTTCATCTGCGGCCTCGCCGGAGCGATGCTTGCGGTAGCTGCTGCCGAGGAGGCGGCGGACCGCCGGCCCCGGCCTAGCAGCGGCCGGCAAGTCGCGATGGTGATCAACATTCACTCGGGATCCCCGCATCTCGCAAGGCGCGCCGTGCGGGCCCTACGGCGCCAGCCAGTCGAGATCGTGAGCATCGTGCGCACGACCGGAGCTGGCCTTGGCCGGGCGTTGACCGAATCGTTGGCGTCACTACCGGCTGAGGGAATCCTCGTCGTCGCTGGAGGTGACGGAACGGTCGGGCGCGCTGCGTTCGAAGCCGGCAACGCGGGGCGGACACTTGCGATCGTGCCGACAGGAACCGGCAACGACGTGGCCCGGTCGCTCGGTCTTCCGCTCAGCCCGGAGGAAGCCATCGATCTTGTTGCCACAGCTGACCCAGCGCCGATGGATCTTGGAACGACCGGCCACGGTTCGTTCGCTCACGCAGCGACCTACGGCATGACAGCCGACTTCGCCCAGCGCATTCGAGATATCCGCGGGTGGCGTCGGCCGCTTGTCTACCCGTTTCGGGCCTGGCAAGCCTGGAGGGAGCGCACACCCTTGTCGGTCAGGATCTTGGTTGACGGCGAGCCGTTGGTCGCCCCCAGTGCAGCATTCCAGGTCGCCATCGTTAACGCCCCACGTCTCGGGGGTCGGGTTGGCATTCCCCTGCCCGGATCGGCAGTCGACGATGGCTTGCTCGAGACGATCGTGTCGTTCCGCGGCGCGCTGCGGCTTACTGCTGCGGGGTTGATACGGCTCATGTTCGGCAACGTCGACCAGCGGCGAGGCGCGACGATTGCTGCCGGAAAGGTCATCGAAGTCAGAAGCGACACGCCCTTGATCGTGTCTCTCGATGGTGAACCGTGCGTGACCTCTACGACCTCGCTCCGGGCGAGTGTGCGCACGCCCGGGTGCTACGTGCTTCGCGCGCGGCAATTGACTCGGCACCCCTGATGTCGCTGCGTGGGAGGCTCTAATCTCGGAACGAGAGGAAGCTGCTTTCTTCGCCGACCTGCTCAGATCCGACCCTCCTTGCTGGCTCTGAGCGCGGCTTCCACGCGGTTCCCGACGTCCAACTTCCGAAAGATCTCCTGAACGTGTGACTTGACGGTGTTCTCGCTGAGATAGACGCGGCTGGCGATCTCTCGGTCGGAGAAGCCCGCCGCGATCAGGCGCAGGATCTCTCCAGCTGTTTGTCGCTCAGCGGCACATCTCATTGTGCAGGAAGGAGTGATTCGAGATGGCTGTCGGACTGTTGCTCATCCACGTGACCATCCCGGTCGCCGAAGGCTCCAAGGCCCGCCGGATCGAGGTGGCGGGCCAACACCTCGGCGCGCACGCACTGTTCACCGTCGGGGTCGTGGCCGATCTGCTCGGCATCGACGTCCAGATTGTCCGTCGCTACGACACCGAGGGCTTGATCACCCCGCAGCGCAGCACTGGTCGTCAGCGCCGTTATTCGCGAGACGACATCGCTCGCCTTGCTCGCGCTGTCCTGCTTGCTGGGGAGGGAATACCGATGATCGGGATCCGTCGAATCATCGAGCTCGAGGACAAGCTGGCCGGCAAGAGATGAACGATCTCGCAGCGTTGTTGGTTGCGGCGCAGCGACCGTTCAATAGCGCCTTCTACACAGCGTCGGTGACGGTGATACCCATCTTCTTCATCACGTTGGCGGTCGAGTTACGCGCGGCGCGCTCGCCACTCTTGGGGCGCATGGTCGCGCTCTACCGGTACAGGAAGCTTCGACGCTTTGAGTCGTTCCGGGAGCGGATGCACTGGATCTTCAGGGGGCTGTTGCTCCTCCTCACTGCGCTCTTACCTGCTGTTACCTTCCTGGGTTGGGCGGCGGAGGTGGCAGGGCTTATTGCATTGGACCGCCGAACTGTCAGCGAGGCAGCTCAGGTCCTCGTCCTGCCGGCTGTAATCGCGCTTCCAACTGTCACCCTGTTCTGGGCAATTGCAGTAGGAGATCGCGAGCCGGTCCCCTTCGAAGAAGACTTGGATCGACTCGCCGAACAACGAGATCGAACAATTGGCGAGCTGGGCGCCGAAGTCCGCTCGATGGAAGCAGACGCCTCTTCCGGTCGTCCCATTGACTCACGTCGCGTCCAGCAATCCCAAAGGCGCCTGGCCACCCTCAGACGTCAGGAAACACGACTCGACAAGTCCACCGACAGAACGCGACGGTCCCTCCGAGCGTTACGGGAACGAGAGCAACGCCGCGACAGTCGATGACCGGCGATGCTCGCGATGGGCGCCGAGAGGATCGCGAGGCCGACGTCGCCGCTCGCTGGCCCGACGACCAGAAGCGTTGGTATCGCTTCTCTGACGAACGCCAACGCGGCCGCGCGCGCGAGTGGTTGGCTGCTGCGGGCTTCCGGGTCGGTCCGCTCGATCAATCAGGAGAGGCATGAGCGCGAACTCAGGAGGCCAGCGGTCATTCAGGTTCCGGGGCCCCTCTTGTCGTGTCGTGTCGTGGCCATCCCATAACACTCGAGAACGCTGCCGGTTGCCCGGTCTCATCTATCACGACTCCACTCACCCGCAAGCTGCAGTCGGAAACGGGCGCGGCTTCGTTCAGCGGCCGACGTCTGACACTCGAGAGTCAAACTATGAAGATGACGATCGTGCTCGTCGGTGTCGAGTAGAGACCGTCGTCTTGCGTGAGTGACCGCTGTGTTCCCTAACGCGCGTCACGCGCGTGTGGCCGATTTGTGGCCGATCGGAGGATCGTGGCCCTCGTGCGACTCCGAGCAAGAGGTAAATAAGCGTGCTGAGCTGGACTTTCTGTAGGTGCCCTCGGCGGGATTCGAACCCACGCGCCCGGCTCCGGAGGCCGGTGCTCTATCCCCTGAGCTACGAGGGCTGGTTGTGCGGGAACCGTCGCATCCACAGCCAGTCGGCATCGCGCTGCGGTGCTGCGATGCTACTTGCCTGATGGAACCGGGCCTCTTCTCATGACGACGACAGATTTCCTCGTCGATGCGATCTCAGCGGCCTTGTCATCAGCAGGGATCGACACCTCGCGCGACGAGATCCTCCTCGAGCGCCCGCAACGAGAAGAGCACGGCGATCTGTCGACGAACATCGCCCTAGTCGTCGCGAAGCGGGCATCCGAGCCGCCGAGACAGGTGGCCGACGACCTCGCGGCGCGTCTTCGAGTCGCGGGCGTCGAGCACGTCGAATCCGTCGAAGTTGCCGGTCCGGGATTCGTGAACTTCCGTCTTCGGTCGAGCTACTACCACGACGCCCTCGCGTCGATCGTCACCGAAGGCGAGGCGGACTACGCCCGGCCGAACCTCGGCCACGATGAGCGTGTCCAGATCGAGTTCGTCTCGGCGAATCCGACCGGGCCCCTCCATGTCGGCAACGGCTGGTTCGGCGCGTACGGCGACGCGCTCGGTCGACTCCTTGAACGTTGCGGGTTCGCCGTCGAGCGGGAGTACTACCTCAACGACACCGGGAACCAGATCAAGTTGCTCGGTGAAAGCTTGCTTGCTCGTCGCGCCGGCGACGCGCCGCCGGAGGAGGGCTACCAAGGGGAGTACCTCGTTGAGTTGGCTACCGACTACGAAGGACCCGACGAAGCGATGACCGCGGGGAAGTTCGCCTCCGACAAGATCGTTGCCAACATCACAGCGACGCTCGAACGGCTCGGGATCGTCTTCGATCGTTGGTACAGCCAGGCATCGATCGAAGAGTCAGGCCTCGTCGACCAGACGATCGCGATCCTGCGAAACAGCGGGGCTTTATACGACGCGGACGGCGCGACGTGGTTCCGCTCGTCGGCCTTTGGGGACAGTCGCGATCGCGTCCTCGTGCGCTCGGATGGTCAGCCGACGTACCTGGCGGGGGACCTCGCGTACCACCGCGACAAGTTCGTCACTCGAGAGTTTGACCGCGTTATCGATGTTTGGGGCGCCGACCACCACGGCCAGGTCGCGAGCCTGCGCGCCGGTGTCTCTGCGCTCGGAATTGACCCGGGACGTCTCGAAATCCTTTTGGGACAGGTCGTTTCGCTTGTCAGCGGAAAGATGTCCAAGCGCGCTGGTCATTTCGTTCGCCTCGACGAGCTCATAGACACCGTTGGCCCGGATGCGACGCGCTTGCTGACTTTGATGAACTCGATCAATCAATCGACGACGATCGACCTCGATGCGGTGCAACGCCAGTCGATGGAGAATCCCGTCTATTACGTCCAGTACGCCTACGCGCGGATCGAGTCGATCGGCCGGGTGGCGAAAGACCGCGGAGTGAAGACACCGTCGGTCGAAAAAGCGCAGCTCTCGCTGCTCGTCCACCCCCGAGAGATCGAGCTCATCCGGCGGTTGATCGACCTTCCCTCGGTCGTCGAGGAATCGGCGATCGAGCGCGCGCCGTACAAGGTGACGAACTGGGTGCGCCAGCTCGCATCAGACTTTCACGCCTTCTACCACGATTGTCGAGTGCTCGGCGATGAGATCAGCGACGAGCTGAGCGGCGCACGTCTTGTTCTCGTCGAAGCCGTAAGGGCGGGATTGTTGATAGGTCTCGGCATTCTCGGTGTGAGCGCGCCGGAGTCGATGTGATCGATCCCGAACAGCTCGAGTCCGAAGTCGGTCCTGCCCCGAGCGAGGCGCCGATCGGACGACATCTCCTGCCCGACAGTGCAGAGGTCTCTTCGAAGGGCCAGTTGCTTGTCGGAGGGATAGAACTTGAAGGTCTCGCCGAAGCCTACGGAACGCCACTTTTCGTCTACGACGTCGCAACCGTTCGCGCCCGCTGTCGCGAAGCGATGGCAGCCTTCGGCGGCCTCGTCACGTACGCATCAAAGGCGTTCATCTGCAAGGCGGTGCTCGAAGTCGTGCTTGACGAGGGGTTGAACATCGACGTATCGACTGGTGGTGAACTCGCGGTTGCGATCGCGGCGGGCGCAGCCGGGGAACGCATCGTTCTGCACGGCAATAACAAGTCCGATGAAGAACTCGCGTTGGCGCTCGATCACAAGGTCGGTCGGATCGTCGTTGACTCGTTCGACGAGATCGAACGAGTCGCCGGACTTCTCGATGAGTCTTCTCCGGGTGCGATCTCGGTTCTCGTTCGGGTGAACCCGGGGATCGAGGCTCACACCCACGATTTTGTCGCAACGGGTCGCGTTGACTCGAAGTTCGGCCTTCCCCTCGCGACCGGCGAGGCGGCGCGGGCAATCGAGCTGTTGCGACGGCTGCGAGGCGTCGAAGTTGTCGGATTGCACGCGCACATCGGCAGTCAGATCCTTCGGCTCGACTCGTTCGAGCGACTCGTCGAGTCGCTCTCGCAGCTGATCGCAAAGTACGAACTGGAGGAGTTGTCGGTGGGCGGAGGACTCGGGGTCGCGTACCTGACCGACGAGGACGCGCCGACGATTGCGCAGTGGGCCGACGCCGTCAGCGACGGGCGCCGCGCGGCGGGCCTCCACGAGTCGATTCGTGTCGGCGCCGAGCCCGGCCGTGCGATCGTCGCCACCTCGGCGGTTACCTGCTACCGGGTCGGTACGATCAAGCGCCTCCCCGACGTGCGTACGTATGTTGCCGTCGACGGGGGGATGAGCGACAACCCGCGACCGGTGCTGTACGGCAGCGGCTACGAGGCGTTCTTGCCGCGCGCGACCGGTGCGCCACGGCCGTTTCAGTGTCGCGTCGTCGGAAAGCACTGCGAGTCCGGCGACGTCCTCGTTTCGAACGCGCGCCTGCCCGACGACGTCGAGGTCGGCGACCTGCTCGCCACCCCGGTCACCGGCGCGTACGGCATGTCGATGGCCTCGAACTACAACCGCCTCGGGCGACCGGCGGTCGTGTTCGTCGAAAAGGGAGACGCCCGCGTCGTCATCCGTCGAGAGACGCCTGAGGACCTGCTGAGGCTCGAGGTCTGATTCCACGCAGGAATCCCGATTGCGTTGCCGGTCCTCTCTCCAGCCGGTACACTAGGACCACTACCTGATCGGACAGAGGCGAATTCGCGCGTCTGCGAATGGCCTCCGGTCGGTGGTGGGCACATTCCGTTTCCGTCGAGGTCGCGTCCGGTTCCAACCGCCGCACCCCCGATCGGCGTCGTGGTGCCGCCTCGACGCCTTTCACCGCCCCCTCACGTGACCACGGCGGACCTGATCCCAGAAACGTCGGTGAAGGACTGACACAGAGGAATCGGGTTACCTCCCCAGGCGGCAAAGCGGTGTCCTGTGCAACCGAATCATGACAATCAGGAGCAGATCTAATGGCCGAAGAGCAGCTCGAGCGCTCGATCCTCGAGTCCAAAGAGCGAGATGAGCTCCAAGCGATCGCGAACGCGATGTCCTTGGAACCAGCGCCCCGATCGAAAAAGGGCGACATCATCGACCTCATCTTGGAGGCGACGGGCGTCGGCAACGGTGCCGCGTCGAAGAACGGATCGACCTCGACGCGCCGCCGTTCCCCGAACGGCACCCGCAAAAGCGCAACGCAGGCGACTGTGCTCGATGCCGACGAATCCCCAGAAGCAACAGAGTTGAAGGAGGCAGCACCGGAGGTGGATCTCGGAGAGGAATACGAGACCGACGACTCGGTCGACGAGTTGACCGAGATCGTTCAGCAAAACGGTGAGCGCGAGCAAGAGGACTCGGGCGTCGTCGTCGAAACGGTAACGGACGACCCGCGTCATCGGACCGATCGTCGGCCCCACCAAGGTCAGGGTCCGGGACACGTCGACGCGGCGAACCGGCGCGGACGCCGTCGTCGTGGGCGCGACCGCAGCGAACCGGCGGACAAGGACGCCACCTGGCAAGGCGAGCTCGTCCCAGTAAAGGGGCTGCTCGATCTACGCGAAGAGGGCTATGGGTTCTTGCGAACCGGCGGCTACCTGCCGAGCCCGAAGGACGTTTACGTCTCGGTCAGCCAGGCGCGCCGCTTCGCGCTGCGCCGCGGCGACGCAATCGAAGGCGCCTGCCGCCCTGCTGGACCGAGCGAGAAGTACCCCGCGCTCGTCCGCATCGACTCGGTGTCCGGACTGCAGCCCGATGAAGCACGTCAGCGGCCGCGTTTTGAAGATCTCACGCCGCTGTTCCCCGACAGCCAACTGCGTCTTGAGATGCCCGGGGACACGGGCAACCTCACGGCGCGCATTGTCGACCTGATCTCGCCGATCGGTCGCGGCCAGCGCGGGATGATCGTCTCGCCCCCGAAGGCCGGCAAGACGACGGTGATGAAGCAGATTGCTCACTCGATCGAGGCGAACAATCCCGATGTCCATCTCATCGTGCTGCTGGTCGCCGAGCGTCCTGAAGAAGTCACCGACATGCGGCGCACCGTGAAGGGTGAGGTGATCGCGTCGACCTTCGATCGCCCCGCGGATGAGCACACCGCGGTTTCCGAGCTCACGATCGAGCGGGCAAAGCGCCTCGTCGAGATGGGGCGCGACGTCGTGATCCTGCTCGACGGGATAACCCGCCTCGCCCGCGCCTACAACCTCGCGCAGCCCGCGACCGGCCGAATCATGTCCGGTGGCGTCGACTCCGGCGCGCTCTATCCGCCGAAGAAGTTTTTTGGTGCGGCAAGAAACGTCGAAGAAGGCGGCTCGCTGACGATCCTCGCGACCGCGCTCGTCGAGACCGGTTCGAAAATGGACGAGGTCATTTTCGAGGAGTTCAAGGGCACCGGAAACATGGAGATCCGCCTCGACCGTCGACTCGCGGAGCGGCGGATCTACCCGGCGATCGACGTGAACGCGAGTTCGACCCGCCACGAAGAGCTGTTGTTCGAACGGTCACAGCTCCAGCAGGTGTGGAAGCTCCGCCGCGTGCTCAACGCGCTGAGCAGCGAAGGGAACTCGGCAGCGGGCCTCGAGCTGTTGATGGACAAGATCAAGACCACTTCGTCGAATGACGAGTTCCTCGCTGAGATCGCGAAGGCGCCGACGCCGGGCGCCTGAGCGTTCTCGGAGGCACGTCGTCCCGCCGTTAGCATCGAGGTCACCATGAAGGCTGAAATTCACCCGAACTACGTCGTCGCGACGGTGCGCTGTTCATGCGGCAACACCTTTACGACGCGCTCGACCAAGGCGGAGCTCCATGTCGAGCTGTGCAACGAGTGCCACCCCTTCTACACGGGCAAGCAGAAGCTCGTCGACACCGGTGGCCGAGTCGAGCGCTTCGAACGTCGTTACGGACAGCGGGGAAAGCGCAAGCGCTGACCGCATTCCGGATGTGAACGTAGGCGCGACCGGGGGACGCCCGATCACGATTGGTAGCTGCATCTGATGTTCGATCTCAGTCGCTTCGGCGAGCTCGAACTCGAGTACGAGGCAGTCCTCGCGGAACTCTCTCAGCCCGACGTCGCCACCGACCGTAAACGTTTCCTCGAGCTCTCGCGGCGTCTTAAGACAATCGAGCCGATCATTCGCGCCGTGCGCGAGCTGAGCATGGCGCTCGACGACGCCGCGGCGGCGCGCGAACTCGTGGAAGGAGCTTCGCCGGCCGACCGCGAGCTTGCTCGTTCCGAGCTCGAGATCCAAGAGTCCCGCGTCGCGGAACTCGAAGAGCACGTCGCCGCGCTTTTAATCCCACGCGACGAAAACGACGGTCGCAACGTCATCGTGACAATCCGCGGCGCCGAAGGCGGCGCAGAGGCGAACCTGTTCGCGCGCGACCTGTTCAATATGTATCAGCGATACGCGGACCGTCACCACTGGAAAGTCGACGTGTTGAGCGTGCAGGAGTCGTCACTTGGGGGCTTCGACGAGGCGACATTCGTCGTGAAAGGCGGCGACGCCTGGTCTCATCTGAAACACGAAGGTGGCACCCACCGTGTGCAGCGCGTCCCGGTCACCGAATCCCAGGGACGGGTGCACACGTCCTCGGCGACCGTCACCGTCCTTCCGGAGGCAGACGAAGTCGACGTCGACATCGATCCGGCGGATTTGCGCATCGACGTCTACCGGTCAACAGGCCCAGGCGGGCAGTCGGTGAACACGACGGACTCCGCGGTGCGGATCACCCACGTTCCAACGGGCCTCGTAGTTGCGATGCAGGACGAGAAGAGCCAGATCCAGAACCGGGCAAAGGCAATGCAGGTCCTGCGGTCGCGGCTGATGAAGCTCGAACAAGACCGGATTGCCGAAGAACGCGCTCGGGAGACGCGCGAGCAGATCGGTGCTGGTGGTCGTGCCGACAAGATCCGCACCTACAACTTCAAGGAGAACCGCGTCACCGATCACCGCATCGGCCTGACGCTGCACCGCCTTGACAAGATCCTCGAAGGCGACCTCGACGAAGTCGTAGAGGCGCTGATGCATGATGAGCAGAGTCGCGAACTCAACGCCGCGCACTGACACTCCGACTTGGAGTGGGCTCGTCCGCGATGCGGGCATCTCGCTCGGAACGTCGACTGAGGCGCGTTGGATCGCTGATGACGTTACGAAGTCAGCCGGCCCGACTTATCGGGACGTCAAGAACTCGGTTCCACGCGCGTCCGAGAGAGCCAGGTTCCTTCGCCTCGTCGAACGCCGACTTGCCGGCGAGCCGCTGCAACACGTGCTCGGACACTGGCCCTTTCGCACGGTTGACCTGCTCGTCGATCGACGCGCGCTCGTTCCCCGGCCAGAGACCGAATTGATTGCCGAGTACGCGCTCGGTGAGTTGGCACGAGTGCAAGGAATTCCGATCGTCGTCGATCTCGGCACCGGATCAGGTGCGATCGCCTGCTCGATCGCGAGCGAACACCCGCAAGCGACAGTGATCGCGGTCGACGTGTCCGAGGACGCGGTCGCGTTGGCGAAGTCGAATCGTGATCGGCTCGCCGCATCCGTCGCCAGCCGTATCGATGTGCGAATCGGCGACTGGTTTGAGGCAATCCCCGAACAGTTTCGGGGACGCGTCGACGTCGTGGTGTCGAACCCCCCGTACGTCGCGGAGCACGAATGGGGAGGACTAGACCCCGTCGTCCGCGACTTCGACCCCAAGACGGCGCTCGTTGCCGGGCCGCTCGGGACAGAAGCAATAGTCGCCGTGATCTCGGGTGCCCCGGACGTGATCGTTAGAGGAGGTGCCGTTGTCGTCGAGATCGCTCCGTCGCAGTCGGACGCCGCGCGCTCGTGTGCACGCGCGGCTGGCGCACGGTCGGTCGAAGTCCGACGCGACCTCGCCGGGCGCGACCGGGCCCTGATCGCGCGTTGGTGACGTCGGACCCAGCGCGAGTCGGCATGGCGCTCTCCTTGAGAGGTGTCGTCGGGATCCCCACCGACACCGTCTACGGGCTCGCCGCGTTGGCGTCGTCAGAGGACGCCCTCGAACAGATTTTCGAACTGAAGGGGCGACCGCTCGACCTCGCGTTGCCCGTCCTCGTCGCTGATCTTGAGCAGGCCGAGGACTTCATCGGACGGCCCGAACCGAAGCTTTCGCAACTGGCGCGCTTCTTCTGGCCAGGCGCGCTGACGATCGTCGTCGCACTCAATGCACCAATGTCCGCGCACCTTGGGGGTGACGGCGTGAGCGTGGGATTGCGCTGTCCTGCTGACGAGGTGGTGCGCGACCTTTGCCGCAAGGTCGGGCCGCTGGCAGTCACGAGTGCCAACCGCCACGGCGAACCCCCGATCACCGACCCGGCCCAGTTCGACGAGGTGTTCGGCGGCCGAGTCACAGTGGTGTTGGACGGGGGGACTCGAGACGGCGTGCCCTCGAGCGTCGTCTCACTGGTTGCTCCTGAGGCGCGATGCCTACGCGAAGGGCCGATCGCCTGGCAGGAGATCGTCTCGGCACTGTCAACCGCCCCGGCTGATTGATTGTCGGGGTCGTGTTGTGCGATCTCAACCATTGGACGAGCGTCCGAGAAATTCCCTCATAGCTGCCTAAACTCGCCTGTCGTGCGCTTCGCGGTCGGGTCGGATCACGCCGGTTTCCCGCTGAAAGAGCTTTTGCGTGAACACCTCGAAAAGTCAGAGTACGAGGTCACCGATCTCGGCACGTACGACGAGACGCCGGTCGACTATCCGGACTACGGAGCCGCGGTGGGACGAGCGGTCGTCGGGGGCGGCGCCGATGTCGGTGTTTGCGTGTGCGGAACCGGGATCGGCATCTCGATCGCGGCGAACAAGATCCCCGGTGTCCGCGCCGCCGTTGTCCACGACGTCTCGTCCGCGCGCCTCGCAAAGCACCACAACAACGCGAACGTCGTCTGCTTCGGCGCTCGGCTCCTCGGCGATTTCGTGGCGGTCGACGCGCTCGACGCCTTCATCGATTCATCGTTTGACGGCGGTCGACATGAGATTCGCATCGAGAAGATCAGCGCGCTCGACGCAGAAAGGTGACGAGAATGGACGCCGACGTGCTCGCGGGTGACCCGGAAGTCAAAGCGATCCTTGATCGCGAGCTCGAACGCCAACGGACGACGGTGCAACTCATCGCGTCGGAGAACTTCACGTCGCCCGCGGTGCTTAGCGCGACCGCGTCAGTTCTGACCAACAAGTACTCAGAGGGCTACCCGGGCCGTCGTTATTACGGCGGCAACGTGTTCGCCGACGAGATCGAGTCGCTCGCCCGCGACCGGGCGACCTCGCTCTTCGGCGCCGAGCACGCGAACGTCCAGCCCCACGCCGGGGCGTCGGCGAATCTCGCCGCCTATCTCGCGCTCATCGAGCCCGGAGAGACGGTCCTCGCGATGAGGCTCGACCAAGGCGGGCACCTGACGCACGGTTCCCCCGTCAGCGTGACGGGCAAGCTCTATCGATTCGTCGCTTATGGGGTCACGCCGGCGGCCGACGACGGCTCCGGTGAGCGCATCGACCTCGACCAGGTCGCCGACTTGGCCCGCCAAGAGCGCCCGAAGCTCATCGTCGCCGGCACGACGGCGTACACCCGCATCATCGACCCGCAACCGTTCCGCGAGATCGCCGACGAAGTGGGGGCGTTGTTCATGTTCGACGCCGCGCATCCCGCCGGGCTGATCGCCGGTGGCGTGCACCCGAATCCCGTCGGCATCGCCGACGTCGTCACTTTCACCACCCACAAGACCTTGCGCGGACCGCGGGGCGGGGCGATCCTGACCGACGAAGCCCACGCCCGCGCGATCGACGCCGCGGTTTTCCCCGGCCTGCAGGGCGGACCGCTGGACCACGTCATCGCGGCGAAGGCAGTCGCGTTCGGTGAGGCGGCCACCGAGTCGTTCAAGGCGTATGCGGCACAGATCCTCGTCAATGCGGCGATGCTCGCCGGCTCGCTGAACGCGGAGGGCTTCCGCCTCGTCGCCGGCGGGACGGAGAACCACACCGTCCTCGTCGACCTGCGCACCTTCGACGCCGAACTGACCGGGAAAGAAGCCCAGGACGTGCTCGATCGGGTCGGGATCACCTGCAACCGCAACCAGATCCCGAACGACCCGCGCTCGCCGTTCGTGACGAGCGGACTTCGCCTGGGCAGCGCCGCTGAGACGACGGCAGGGATGGGGGAGCCCGAGATGCGCCGCATCGGCGAGTTGTTGGCGACGGTGCTGCGCAACCGCAACGACGAAAAGGTCCTCGACGAGGTGCAAGCCGAAGTGCACGAGTTGTGTGCGAAGTTCGACCCGTACGCGGCGCTCGCAGCGATGCGGGAGTCAGACCGGAGTACTTGATGAACCTCTACGACGAGTACGGGCTCGTCGTCGCGATCGCCGCCGTGGCGACGTTCGCTCTCGGTTACCCGGTCCGCAAGGTGGCGACCGCCTTTGGAGCGGTCGATCAGCCGAGTCTCGAGCGCGTCCACGCCCGCCCTGTTCCGACGATCGGCGGCACGTCGATGCTGCTCGGTTTCGGAGTCGCGTTGCTGGTCGCGTCGCAGCTCGGCGACCTGTCGTCGATCTTCCGCGGCTCGACCGAACCGCTCGGAGTCGGGCTCGCGGCGCTCTTTATCTATGCGGTCGGGCTGATCGACGACGTGAGGAACATTTCGCCACCGGCGAAGGTCGCCGGCCAGGTGTTCGCGGCGATGGTGCTCGTCTTTTTGGGCGTCACGATGGAGTACTTCAAGTTGCCCTTCTTCCCGACGATCTACGTGCTCTCGCCGTCGGTGCTGCCGCTCGTCACCGCGATCTGGGTCGTCGGCATGGCGAACGCCGTCAATTTGATCGACGGCCTGGACGGACTCGCGGCCGGCGTCGTCGCGATCGGTGCCGCGGCGCTGTGCGTCTACGGCCTGCGACTGGAAACGCTCGGCAACCTGACCCCGGACAACCTCGGCCCTTTGGTCGCGGCGATCACCTTTGGAGTCTGTATCGGGTTCCTACCGCACAACTTCTATCCGGCACGCCAGTTCATGGGGGACTCGGGGGCGCTGTTCCTCGGGCTGCTGGTTGCGGCAGCGACGATGGTGATCGGCGGGCGGACGACGGTGAACGGGGTTGCCGGGACCGACGTATCCGGCCTCACTTTCTTCCGGTTCGCACCGCTTTTCATCCCGATCTTCATTCTCGGAGTCCCGATCCTCGACACGGTCTTCGCGATCGTGCGCCGTACCGTGCGCGGGGTGAGCATCGCCGAACGCGATCTCGGGCACTTGCACTACCGGCTGATCCGCCTCGGTCACGGCCAGCGCCGGTCGGTGCTGATCCTCTGGGCGTGGACGGCCGTGCTCTCCGCCTTCGCAATTTTGCCGACGTTCGTCTTGAAGGTGAACGCCTTCGTCCCCTTCGTGGCGGCGTTCTCGGTCGCCGTGCTCTACACGATCTTCCGTCCGGCTGGGCGGCCCTCGACCGCCGTCGAGCCCACCGAGGAAACGCCGGAACTGGCGACGCCGGAGCCGACCGCACCAGAAGGGGTGACCCCTCCGATCTCGGTCGTGATGTCGACGGCGGCGGGTGTGGCTGTGGCCGGGGAGTCCGACCTCGCTTCCCCCCGGCGTCGTCGCCGGCGTCGCCATGTGCTCATCCCGAGGCGGCGTCTCCGGCCGCCTAGCGAGCAGCCTGCGCCGGGTGTTGACACACACGCGGCGCGTTTTGGCGAGTCGCGTGGCGAGATGCGAGGATAAGCCGCCCCGGTGGCAAGGCGGCCGTCTCCGACGCTCGCTGAGCTCGCCGGGGTCGGGCTGACGGCCGGTGCCTGCGTCGCGATCGGCGTCGGCGTCGGCTACTGGATCGCGGAGGCGACCGGTGCCGGGCCGGCGGTGACCTTCGCCGGACTCGGAATCGGCGTGGCCGCCGCGGTGGTGGCCACGTATTTCATGATCAAGAGATGTCTCTGAGTCACTAACGTGCGGTCCGGTTTGCGCCGGACCCGACGCGCAACGAAGACGAGTATGGATCGACTCTCCCAACTGTTCGAACAGTTACCGCTGTCCGAGATGACCCGCGTCGTGCGCCGGACGGTCTTCGGCGGCCTCATCGTCGGGGCGATCGCGTTCGGGATTTCGCTCGCGTTCTCCCGTCCGTTGATCGGCCTTGGCGTCTGCATCGGTCTCGCCCTCGGCCTCGCCAACATCCGTCTCGTCGCGCGCTCGGTGGCGAAGGTGAACGCATCCGGGCACGCACATCCTCGCCGGGCCCTCGCCTCGAGCACCCTCGCCCGGCTCGGCGTGACGACGGTCGTCGTCGTGGGGCTGGCGTTCGCGTCGGTGACGCTCGGCATCTGCGCCGCTGGGGGGATCGCGCTGTTCTACTTCCTGTTGCTCGGGAGCCTCGTTCGAAGCCTCTTCGCGCAGGGAACCACGGGGGTCACTCTGTGATCGGACCGGTGCTCGCCGGGCTGAACTCGAACGACGTCGGCAAGCACATCACGGAGAAGTGGTTCGGCCTCACCGTGAACGTCGACACCGTGCTTTCGACCGTTGTCGCCGGAGCGATCGTGCTCGCCCTCGGCTTCTATCTCCGTGCCAAGGCGACTTCAGGGGTACCTGGCAAGTTCCAGCTCGCGTTCGAGACGATCATCCGCGGCGTCGAGAACCAAGTGCACTCTTCGATGGGCGACGCCGGGGATCCGATCATCCCTCTTGCTCTCACGCTTTTCGTCTTCATCCTGATCGCGAACTGGCTCGAGCTCATCCCGACTGGTCACACGCCCCAATATCTCCCCGCTCCGGCCGCGGACGTGAACTTCACCGCCGCGCTCGCCGTGTTCGTCATCTTGCTGATGCACGCGACATGGATCGCCAAGCACGGTTTGCGCAACTATCTCGCGCACTACTTCAAGCCGTTCAAGGCGCTCTTTCCGATCAACGTCATCGAAGAGCTCGTGAAGCCGGTCACGCTGGCGTTGCGACTCTTTGGCAATATTTTCTCCGGCGCCCTTCTGCTCGTCATTATCGCCGGCGTGATCCCGGTTCTCTATCCGTCGATCCCGATACTCGACCTGATCTGGAAACTCTTCGACGGATTATTCGTGGGTCCGGTACAGGCGTTTATCTTCTCGCTGCTGACCGTGCTGTACTTCGGATCCGCCGTCGCGGGAGATCACTGATTGGCCCGACGGGCGACGCCCCGAGGGAGTAGGCATCACCAACCACAGGAGAGGGAAATGGCAGACACGACCCAGCAGGCGATCCAGCTCGCAGGAGCGCTCGTCGGCGGAGGCATCGCGCTTGGCGGTGGCGCGATCGGTGCGGCGATCGGCGACGGTCTTGCCGGCAGCCAGACGATCGCCGGGGTTGCTCGTCAGCCCGAGGCCCAGGGACGCCTGTTCACCATCATGTTCATCATCGTCGGACTCGTCGAGGCGATGTACTTCATCAATCTGGTTTTCATGTTCCTGTTCGTCTTCGTTCTCTACAAGAAGTAGGAACCAGGGCGAATCGCTGTGCTCGCGAGCTCCAGTAGCAGCAACAACTTCATCGTTCCGAACGCGACATTCTTCGTCGAACTGATCCTTTTCATCATCGTCCTCGGGATCGTTGCGAAGTTCATCCTCCCGCCGATCCAAAAGGTGATGCGGGATCGGGACGAGTCGGTGCGGAATGAGCAGGACTCCGCCGAATCGGCACGCCGGGAGGCCGCGCGTCTCGAAGCCGAGAGGCTGAAGGCGCTCGCCGACGCGCGCGCCAAGGCGCGGCAGATCCTCCAAGATGCCTCGCGCGAAGTTGACGACCTCCTGCACGACGCGCGTGCTCGCGGTCAGGAAGAACACGATCGTCGGGTCCAAGCAGCATCCGAGGGGATCGACCGCGAGCGGGATCGGGTCCGTGCCGAGTTGCTCGCGCGTGCGGAGGCGCTCGTCGTCGAGGCGGCAGAGCGCATCGTCGGCGGTGGCCTGGACACCAGTCGACACCGCGGGCTAATCGCCGAGGAACTCGCACTTGCCGACGAGCGCGCCCGGCAGAGCGGACGACGTCAGTGATCCTCGCTTCGTCGAACTTCGGAATTTCCTACGCGCTTGAGTGGGTCGCGATCGTCCTGTTCGTCGCGTTCATCTGGCGGTTCGTCGCACCGCCGTTGCGTCGGGCGATGAACCGCCAGACCGATGCGATCCGGGAGCAGCTGACCGCCGGGGAACGGATCCGCGAAGAAGCAGAGCAGCTGTTGACAGCGCGGAAAGCGGCGCTCGAGAGAGCACGAGCCGAGGCGGAGTCGATCGTCGCCCAGGCGCAGCGCAACTCCGAAGGACTTTTGGCTCAGGGCAGGGAACGAGCCGACGAGGAGTACCAGCGCGCGCTCGTCCGTGCCGCTTCCGCCATCGATCTCGCCCGGGCCCAGATCCGCGAAGAGATCCTCGAAGAGGTCGGCTCCGCGATCGTCAGCGCCGCAGCGCGAGTCGTCGCAGCGGAGCTTGACGAGCCGGTCCATCGCCGACTCATCGCCGAAGCGATAGCGGCAGCCGAATCCGAGCGGGCCGTCTAGTGCGCGAGACGATCCGCGGCTATGCCGCTGCGATCTTGGAATCGGCGGACCGCTCACGCACGTTGGCAACCCTGCGCGGGGACCTGGTCGGCATCGCGCGAGCGGTGAACTCGTCGGACGACTTGCGCCTCGTGCTCACGGACGCGGTGATCCCGCCCGCGGCGCGGCGTGCCATCGTGATCGAGCTCTTGGAAGGAAAGGCCGAACGCATCTCGGTCTCGCTAGCCGGCTTCACCGTCGCGAGCGAGCGCGCCTCGGAGATCCCCTCGACGCTTGCCGAACTTGTCGAGCTCGCTGAAGCAGAGATCGACCGTGTCGAAAGCGGCGCCCCGATCGAACCCGAACCGCCGGCGAGCCGCGGAGAGATCCTCGGGCGGATCAGCGGCTACGCCGAGCGTCTGCTGCAGGAGCTCGAGTCGAGGTCCGATATCGACGTCGTCGAGGACGAACTCTTCCAAATCGCGCGCGTCCTCGAGTCGAGCCGGGATCTGCGCGAGGTCCTCAGCGACGGCAATCTCACGTACTCGGGACGCGCGGCGGTCATCGGCGACCTGTTCGCGCGATCCTTCCACGAAACGACGGTGCGTCTCGTGGACTACGTGATCCGAGCCGGGCGGCTGCGCGATCTGGTCGGCGCGATCGACTGGCTCGTCCAACTGGCAGCCGATGAGCGTGGACGCCGCATTGCCGACGTGCGCAGCGCGGTGCCCCTCGACGACGACGAGAGTGAGCGCGTCGGCACAGCGCTTTCGCGTCTCACGGATCGCAACGTCGAGGTGCGCGGGATCATCGACCCGTCAGTGATCGGAGGGATCCGCGTCAACGTCGGAGACCTGATACTCGACGGCACGGTACGCCTGCGCGTCGAGCGGCTCCGCGACTTGCTCGTCAAGGCATCCTGAGGTCAAAAGGCCAATGACGAGATCGGCCAGGAAAAAGGAGCTATTCGATGTCTGAGCTGACGATCGACGCGCAAGAGATCGCCGCGGTCTTGGAGCGACACGTCGCGGAGCTGCGTACCGAGATCTCGACGGAGCAAGTCGGCCGGATCGCCGAGGTCGGCGACGGCATCGCGCACATCGCCGGGCTGCCGCACGCCTCGGTGAACGAGTTGTTGGAATTCGAGAACGGCACGCTCGGCCTGGCGTTGAACCTGGACGAGGACGAGATCGGCGCCGTTGTCCTCGGCGACGTCGAGGGCCTAGACGAGGGTCAGACGGTGCGAGCGACCGGCCGCATCCTCTCGGTCCCCGTCGGTGATGCGCTGTTGGGTCGTGTCGTGAACCCGCTCGGCGAGCCCCTCGATGGCAAAGGTCCCCTCGGCGACGTCGAGCTGCGCCGTCTCGAAGTCCAGGCTCCCGGCATCGTCGACCGCCAGCCGGTCTCCGAGCCCCTCCAAACCGGGATCAAGGTCATCGACGCGTTGACACCGATCGGAAGGGGTCAGCGCGAACTGATCATCGGTGATCGCAAGACCGGAAAGACGACCGTCGCCGTCGACACGATCCTCAATCAAAAGGGTACCGGCGTGAAGTGCATCTACGTGGCGATCGGCCAAAAGGGCTCGACCGTCTCGCAGACCGTGGCCACCTTCGAGGCTCACGGCGCGCTCGAATACACGGTCGTCGTTGCGGCTCCGGCGTCGGAGCCCGCGCCGTTCAAGTACCTCGCCCCGTACTCGGGCTGTGCGATGGGCCAGCACTGGATGGAGCGCGGCGAGCACGCGCTGATCGTCTACGACGACCTGTCAAAGCAAGCAGACGCCTACCGCCAGATCTCGCTGCTCCTGCGTCGGCCACCGGGGCGCGAGGCGTACCCGGGCGACGTCTTTTATCTCCACAGCCGGCTGCTCGAGCGGGCGGCGAAGCTTTCAAACGAGCGCGGGGGCGGCTCGTTAACGGCGTTGCCGATCATCGAGACGAAAGGCGGCGATATCTCCGCCTACATCCCGACGAACGTCATTTCGATCACAGACGGCCAGATCTTTTTGGAGACCGACCTGTTCAATTCTGGCGTCCGCCCGGCGATGAACGTCGGCAACTCTGTCAGCCGGGTTGGCGGCGCGGCGCAGATCAAGGCGATGAAGTCGGTCGTCGGCTCGCTGAAGATCGACCTCGCGCAGTTCCGGGACCTCGAGGCGTTCGCAACGTTCGGCTCCGAACTCGACCGCGCCTCGCAGGCACAGCTCGACCGCGGCTACCGGTTGGTCGAACTGTTGAAGCAGGGGCAGAACGAGCCGTTGCCGGTCGAAGAAGAGATCATCGTCATCTACGCCGGCGTAAAAGGCTTCGTCGACAAGATCCCGACAGAGGAAGTCCGCCAGTTCGAACAGGTTCTGCGTACCGAGTTCAAGACGGCGCATCCGGAGCTTTTGGAACACATCCGCACGACAGGCACGATGCCGGACGAAAAAGAGGTCGACGAGGTGATCAAACAGATCGCCTCGTCCTTCGCCGGATCGTCTGACGAGGAGCAACCGGCTACGGCCGATGAGAGCGAAGAACCGAAGTCGGACGAGCAGGCGGGCTGAGGTCAAGGGAACCCTGGCATGGCGAGCGGTCGCGAGCGCGTCCTGCGGCGCAGGATCCGCAGCATCGAGGCGACGAAGAAGATCACGCGCGCGATGGAGCTCATCGCAGCGTCCCAGATCGTTCGCGCCCAGGGTCGCATCGCCCACAACCGGCCGTACATCAACGGGCTTAGGGACGCGTTCCGCATCACGCTTGACGACGCGACCGAACCGACGCGACTCGTTGGCGAACCGAAGGAGACGAGGCGCGTCGCGCTGTTGCTCATCGTCTCGGACCGCGGATTAGCCGGCGCCTACAACTCGAACGTGCTGCGCGCGTCCGAACGTCGCCTCATCGAGATCGGGCGAGAAGGTGCAGAGACGACCTTGGTGACGGTCGGGCGGCGAGCGGAGAGCTACTTTCGCTTCCGCGGCGTCCCGATCGAAAAGACATTCCAGAAGGTGAGCGAGCGGCCGAGTTTCGACGACGCCCGCCGGGTGAGCGCCGAGGTGGTCAGACCGTTCATGGCGGAGGCGTTCGACGCGGTCGAGATCGTCTCGACGCGGTTCCGATCCGCGGGGGTGCAGATCGCCGAGACCCGGCGGCTGCTTCCCGTGCCGGAACCCCCAGAAGATACTGATGAGCAGATTCAAGAGACCCCGTCGGGCGGCTTTTACGACTTCGAACCGCGATCCGATGACCTTCTTTCGACGCTCGTGCCCCAGCTCGTCGAGGCCGAGATCTTCGCGGCGCTGCTCGAGGCTGCGGCGTCGGAACACACCGCCCGCCAGCGGGCGATGGCGGCCGCGACGGACAACGCCGAGGAGCTCGTGAAGACGCTGCGGCGCGAGATGAACCGTGTCCGTCAGGACGCGATCACCTCCGAGATCATGGAGATCGTCGGCGGCGCGGAGGCGCTTCGTGCGGCGGGAGCCGCGCACGGACGCTATGACCTGACATTGGGCATCGAATACGAGGAGCCGGACGAATGACGACGACCATGGAGCGCGCGGGCAACGAGGAAATCGCTTTCGAGAACGGACGGGTCGTCTCGATCGCCGGACCCGTCGTCGACGTCGAATTCCCCCCGCACGCCTTGCCGGAGATCAACACGGCGCTAGAGATCGATTTGGAGCTCGAGGGTCGCGCCGTCGTGATCACCGCCGAAGTCGCCCAGCAGATCGGCGAGGGTCGTGTCCGCTGCATCTGTCTGAAGCCGACCGACGGACTCGAGCGCGGCGCAGTCGTACGCAACACCGGGCGCGGCATCACGGTGCCGGTGGGCGACAACGTTCTCGGACACGTCTTCAATGTCATCGGTGAGCCGCTCGACACCGACGACATCGGTGAAGTCGCCGACCGCTGGGAGATCCATCGCGACCCGCCGCCGTTCGATGAGCTCGAGCCGCGTCGGCAGATGTTCGAGACTGGGATCAAGGTCATCGACTTGCTGGAACCGTACGTGCAGGGCGGAAAGATCGGCCTGTTCGGCGGCGCCGGTGTCGGCAAGACCGTGATCATCCTGGAGATGATCAACCGGGTCGCGAAGCAGCACGGCGGCGTGTCGGTGTTCGCGGGCGTCGGTGAGCGGACGCGTGAAGGCACCGACTTGTGGCTCGAAATGCAGGAGTCCGGCGTCATCGACAAGGCCGTGCTCGTCTACGGGCAGATGGACGAGCCACCCGGTGTGCGTCTGCGCGTCGGATTGTCGGCGCTCACGATGGCCGAGTACTTCCGCGACGTGAAGAACCAAGACGTGCTGTTGTTCATCGACAACATCTTCCGCTTCGTCCAAGCCGGGTCGGAGGTCTCGACGCTGCTCGGCCGGATGCCTTCCGCCGTCGGTTACCAGCCGACGCTGGCGGACGAGATGGGCCAGCTCCAAGAGCGGATCACCTCGACAAAGGGCCGCTCAATCACTTCGATCCAAGCGGTCTACGTCCCGGCAGACGACTACACCGATCCCGCTCCGTTCACGACGTTCACGCACCTCGACGCCACGACGGAACTTTCGCGACAGATCGCCGCGCTCGGCATCTATCCTGCCGTCGACCCCCTCGCATCGTCGAGCAACATCTTGGCGCCCGAGATCGTCGGCGATCGCCACTACGCGTGTGCCACCGCGGTGACCGAGATCCTGCAGCGCTACCGCGACCTGCAAGACATCATCGCGATCTTGGGTCTCGAGGAACTCTCCGAGGAGGATCGGCTGACCGTGAACCGGGCGCGCAAGATCCAGCGGTTCTTGTCGCAGCCGTTCTTCGTCGGCGAGGTATTCACCGGATTGCCCGGGATTTACGTTCCGATCGACGAAACGATCCAAAGCTTCGAGGCGATCGTCGGCGGCGACCTCGATGATGTCCCGGAGCAGGCATTCTTGAACGTCGGTGGCGTCGACGGCGTGCGCGAGAAGGCGAAGCAGTTCGAGAGCGCGTGATCGATGGCAACCCCGTTCCACGTCGCGCTCGTCACTCCCGAGCGCTCGCTTTTCGACGGTGATGCCGAGGAGGTCTCGATGCGCACCGAAATCGGCGAGATTGCCTTCCTCGCGCACCACGAAGACTTCATCGGGGCGTCAGGCGTCACAGCGGTTCGGATCACGACCGCTGGCGCCGAATCCGATTCCGAGGCACGGGTCGTGCGTGCGGCCGTCGACGGCGGGACGGTGCACGTCTTCGAAGAGGGCCTCGTCATCCTCGCCCCGGTCGGCGAGCTCTCCGATGAGATCGACATCGATCGGGCGCGCCGTGCGGCCGAGCGAGCCGAACAACGCCTCGCCTCCCTCAGTGAACACCGTGGTGAGGCTGCTGGCGAGACGGGCGAGAGCACCGACGCCGAAATCTCCGCCGCCGAATCAGCCCTCCGGCGCGCTCGCGCCCGCCTCGAGGCGTCGGGGGTGGACGCGTCGACGTGACGCCATTTCGAGCGCGACGCCGGTTGTTCGTCGCCCTCGAGATCACCGGTGCGGTCGCGTCCGAGGTCGACGGGCTGCGTCGCGCGATCGGCTCTTCGTCCCTCGGCCGGATTTCGCCCCACCTCACGCTCGTCCCGCCGGTGAACGTCGCGCAGTCCGACCTTCCGAGCGCGCTCGCATTGCTTCGCTCCGTGGCACACGAGGAGCCGATCGCGGTCGAGCTCGGTCCCGCCCGCTCGTTCTCGTCGAGATCACCGGTCCTGTACCTCGCGGTCAGCGATCCGTCAGCTCGCATCGCACGGCTGCAGCGGCGCCTCGACGCTCCACCGCTGACGGCACCGACGAGTCGACCGAGCCGCCCGTTCTCTGCGCACGTCACGCTCTCGAGCCGCATGGAACGGCACGCGATCGCGTCCGCAATTGAGCTCTTCGGAAATTTCAGGGAAGGGACCGTGCTGTCGGTGCTCAGGCTGTACGAACAGCACCACGAACAAGATCGCCATCCCTGGCAGCCACTCGCTGACGTCCTACTCGGTGCGGGGACGCAAGCGGATCGCGGCGGCCTGGCGATCGCCTTCGCCGTATCGCGCGAACCCGGTCCGGATGCAGTGTTCGAAGAGAACGAGATGCGGCGTCTCGACGGCGGTCAGCCAGTCGCGGTGATCGGACGGGAGGGCAACGAGGTCGTCGCCCAGGCGCTTGGCGCGACGGTGGGATCCCAACTTGTCATCGAGAAGTGGTGTGTCGAGAACGCTCGCCGCGGTAAAGGGATCGGCCGGGCGCTTGTCAGGGCGATCGAGCGGGCCGCGTCCGGCCTCGGCGCCGAATGGTTGTACGTCGCGGCGTCGGCCGAAGAACAAGCGGCGTTTCTCGCACACCTTGGCTTTCAAGCCGTCGAACGCGCGCCGATTTCTGCCGCGAGGGTCTGGTTTGCGCCCCGGCGTCTTCCGGCCGGGAGCGCCGAGAGACAGATCTCCTGACATCGGCACACGAGTGGACAGCTGGCGAGCTCGCGCTTTCCGATCAGATGCCTTCGAGCAGCCGGAACTGGCTGAGCTTCTCGCGCCGGTGGTAGGCGGTGACGAATCGGATTGTGCCAGTTCGAGAGCGAGTGAGCATCGATTGCGTCGTCGCGCCTCCGGCGTGATAGCGGACGCCGCGCAGTAATTCGCCGTCGGTCACTCCCGTTGCAGCGAAAAAGACGTTGTCGCCCCTGATGAAGTCGTCGGTGGTGAGCACCTTGTCGACGTCGTAGCCGGCGTCGACCGCCGCTTTCCGCTCGGCGTCGTCGCGGGGCCACAACCGGCCTTGGATCTCACCGCCCATCGCTTTCAGCGCGGCGGCGGCGATGACACCTTCGGGCGTACCGCCGATGCCGAACAAGACGTCGTCACCACTTTCCTGCCACGCCGTCGAGATAGCCGCTGCGACGTCGCCGTCAGTGATGAGACGGATACGGGCACCTGCCGATCGGATCTCTTCGATGAGTTCTTCGTGGCGTGGTCGGTCGAGAACGATCGCCGTCAAGTCGCTCACCTCAGACTGTTTTGCCTTCCCGATCTCGACGAGGTTTTCCTTTACCGAAAGTTCGAGAGAAACGCGACCGACAGCTTCCGAGCCGACCGCGATTTTCGACATGTACACGACCGGTCCTGGATCGAACATGTGGTGGCGTTCTGCGAGCGCGATCACCGAAAGCGCGCCGCCGCGCCCGAGGGCAGTGGGCCGGGTGCCGTCGATGGGGTCGACGGCGATGTCTACTTCGGGAGCCGAGCCGTCGCCGATGCGTTCCCCGTTGTACAGCATCGGCGCCCGATCCTTTTCGCCTTCGCCGATGACGACGACGCCGTCCATCGCCACGTTCGACAGCACGAAACGCATCGCGTCGACGGCAGCCGCATCGGCTCCGTCTTTGTCACCACGTCCCATCCAGCGGCTGCCGGCGACGGCCGCCGCCTCGGTGACGCGGACCAGCTCCATCGCGAGGTTGCGATCGGGACGAATTCTTGAGGAGTCCACGCGATCCTCCTATGTCGGGGGTCTGACCACACGGGAATCGGTGAAGCGACGTTAGCGGGGCGGGGATTTTCGAACCTGACGCGGACGGTAGCGTTCCGTCGGTGCAGGTCCTCACGGTAAATCAGGCGCCGACGCTTTCCGGCACCGTCTTTTTGCAGGGAGCGAAGAACTCGGCATTGAAGCTGATGGCGTCGTCGCTCCTCACGACCGGATCGACGCAACTCGCGAACGTACCGGAGATCACTGACGTCACGATCATGGCAGATGTTTTGCGCGCGATCGGGGCCGAGGTCACACGCCGCGACGACGGCATCCTGGAGATCGACGCTCCAGAGAACGCGACCCCGATCGCGCCGTACGAACTCGTCGAGAAGATGCGTGCGTCGATCGTCGTTCTTGGTCCGCTACTCGCGCGCCATCACTTCGCTCGGATCTCACTTCCCGGCGGCGATGACTTCGGTCCGCGACCGATCGATATGCATCTGCGAGCGCTTGGAGCGCTTGGCGTGGAGTTCGCGACTGAGCACGGCTATGTCGAGGGGCGGTGCGACGGTCTCGTCGGTGCGCGCATCGTCCTCGAATACCCGAGTCACACGACAACCGACAATGTTTTGTCCGCGGCCGTGCTCGCCAAGGGAACGACCGTGATCGAGAACGCGGCTCGCGAGCCCGAGGTCCAAGACCTCGCGGACATGCTTTCGGCGATGGGCGCGCGCATCTCCGGGGCCGGCACGTCACGCATCGAGGTTGAAGGCGTCGATGAATTGCGCCCGACGCGCCACCGTGTGATCGGTGACCGCGTTGAGGCGGCGACGTTCTTGGCAGCGGTCGCGATCGTTCAGGGATCCGTTTTCGTCTCTGGTGCGCGCGCCGACCACATGGATATGTACCTCTCAAAGCTCAACGAGATGGGCGTGGAGATCGATGTGACCCCGTCGGGTGTTGGGGTGTTATCAAAGGAACGTCTGAGGTCGGTCGACGTCGTCACGTTGCCCTACCCCGGAGTCGCGACCGACTACAAGCCGCTCTTGGTGACGGCGCTCTCGATCGGGACTGGGGTCGCGATCGTTAGCGAGAACATCTACGCCGGGCGGTTCCGCTACATCGATGAGCTGCGGCGGATGGGAGCGAACATCACGACCGAAGGCCACCACGCGGTCGTCCGCGGCGTCGAGCGGCTGTCAGGCACGACGGTGCGCGCTCCCGACATTCGAGCTGGCGCGGCGCTCGTCCTCGCCGGACTCGCCGCCGAAGGGGAATCGACGATTACCGGCATCGAGCACATTGATCGGGGTTACGAGCACTTGGATGACAAGCTGCGATCCCTCGGTGCGCCGATCGAACGCCACGATGTCGACGATCTCTGATTTGCAGGCGATTTCGATGACGGCGAACCGGACGACACCGCTCGATCAGAGCCCTGCGCGCGAACTCGACGACGACCCGACCTGGTACGAGCGGGCCGTCTTCTACGAGATCTTGCCGCGGGGCTTTTACGACTCGAACGCCGACGGGATCGGTGACCTCCCGGGAGTGATCGCAAAGATCGACTATCTCGCCTGGCTCGGTGTCGACTGCATCTGGCTTCTGCCCTTTTATCCCTCGCCGCTGCGCGACGGCGGGTACGACGTATCCGACTACCGCGCCGTCGCACCCGAACTCGGCGACGTCGAAGACATCTGCCGCCTCGTGAAAGAGGCGCACGACCGCGGGATCCGCGTGATCACCGATCTGGTCTTGCAGCACACGAGCGACCAACATCCGTGGTTCATCGAGTCGCGCTCATCGAGGGACAACCCGAAGGCCGACTGGTTCATCTGGGCTGACGACGGCCAGTCCTGGAAGGACATCCGCATCATCTTCTCCGACACCGAGACGTCGAACTGGACCTGGGACGCGAGCCGCCAGCAGTACTACTGGCACCGCTTCTTCCATCACCAGCCCGACCTCAATCTGTTCAATCCTGAGGTGCAGGAAGCGCTTTTGTCGGTCGTGCGTTTCTGGCTCGATCTCGGAATCGACGGTTTCCGTCTCGACGCCGCCGCGTATCTGTTTCAACGTGACGGCATCGGCGAGAATCTGCCAGAGACGCACGCCTTCTTGCGTCGACTGCGCTCAGAGATCGACCGTGACTACCCGAATCGCGTCCTGCTCGCCGAGGTGAACCAGTGGCCCGCCGACGTCGTCGACTACTTCGGCGACGGCGACGAATGCCAAATGTGCTTTCACTTCCCGTTGATGCCGCGCATGTTCATGGCAATTCGTCGAGAGCACCGTTTCCCGATCACCGAGATCATCACGCAGACCCCGCCGATCCCGAAGGGCGCACAGTGGGGAATCTTCTTACGCAACCACGACGAGCTCACTTTGGAGATGGTCACCGACGAAGATCGTGACTACCTCTATAACGAATACGCGCGCGATCCGCAGATGCGCAAGAATCTCGGGATCCGACGTCGGCTGGCACCGCTCGTCGACAAGGACCGCAGCGTCTCTGAGCTCCTCTACGCGTTTTTGCTCTCGCTTCCCGGCGCGCCCGTGCTCTACTACGGCGACGAGATCATGATGGGTGACAACATCCGCCTCGGAGACCGCGACAGCGTCCGCACGCCGATGCAGTGGTCGAACGACCGCAACGGCGGCTTTTCGAATGCGGACCCGGACAGGCTCTATTTGCCGACTCTGGTCGACCCCGTGTACGGCTATCCATCGGTCAACGTCGAGAGCTCATTGCTCGATCGGTCGTCGTTCTTGCGCTGGCTGCAACGGATGCTCGCCGTGCGCCACCAGACGCCACTTTTCGCGACCGGGCTGATCTCGATCCTTCCTTCCGACAACCCCTCGGTGCTCGCCTATCTGCGCGAAGGAGAGGGCGAGGACGCAGATCCGCCGGTGTTGTGCGTGAACAACCTGTCGCGCTTCGCGCAATCGACGGAATTGAGCCTGTCGGCCTTTGTCGGGTCGCGTCCCGTCGAGCTCATCGGGCGCTCGACGTTCCCGCCGATCACCGCCGAGGGCTACCCGGTCACGTTGGGCCCATACGGGTACTACTGGCTCGAGCTCGCACAGCCATGACCGCCGACGAGCTCGTCCACGCTTCGCTCGAGACCCTCGCCCGGGCGCACCTCGACCGCCAGCCGTGGTTCCAGAAGACATCGGGCGGCGCCGCCCCCTCCGAGATCACGCTCGTATTTGAGCACCAGCTCGTCGAGGCGCCGGTGCCGCTCACGCACCTCGTGTTGTCGTGCCGCTCGCGTAGCTACAGCTGCTTCGCGGGATGGCGGCCGGCAGCCGATGTGTCCGAACTCCTCCATGGCCGCGAAGGCGCGATCTACGGCTCCGCGACGAGGCGGGATGGCGGCGTGCTCGTCTACGACGCGCTCGCCGACGACGAACTCGCGCTCGAGCTGCTGCGACACGCGACGAACGGCGAGGTGATCGCGAAGCGCGTTCGCCAGCTGTCGTCTCTCGCGTCGCACGCGTCGTTGGTCTACGACGAGCGCGTAATGATGAAGTGCTACCGGGTCCTCGAAGAAGGGACTCGACCGGAGATCGAAGTTCTACGCGGCCTCGATGCGTACGGGTTCAATGCGATGCTCGCGCCGATCGCGTTCTGGGAATCCGACGGAAACGACCTCGCGCTCGTGCGCGAGTTCCTGTCGACAGGTCTCGAGGGACGTCTGCTCGCGCTGACTTCGCTGCGCGACCTCCTCGCACGCGTCTCGGCGAGCGATCCGCGCGCGACCTTTAGTGCAGACGAAGCGTCCCAGGATCCGGACGCGGTCGCCGCCTCGGCGGGAGGGGACCTCGCTTCGGAAATGCGGCGCCTCGGAGCGACGGCTGCGCACCTTCATCGTGGGATGGCTGACGTGTTCGGGACGCGCCCGCTTGGCTGCGACGAGCTGCTCGCGTCTATCGAGTCGGCGCTCGGCGCCCGGCTCGACAGCGTCAACGGAGAGATCCTCCGCACACTCGAGGACGTGCCCGCAGGCGTCGAGATCCGGATTCACGGTGACTTCCACCTCCGTCGTGTGATGCGCGCCGACGTCGGATGGATCATCTCGGGCTTCGGTGACGACCCGCTGAACGTCGACCCCGGTTCGTTTACCTCGGTGCTCGCCCAGCGGGGATCGCCCGCCGAGGACCTCGCCGACATGTGGTTCTCGATCGAAAGGATCGCTCGCGATGCCGTCGCGCAGCGCCCCGTTTCGGAGCGTCCGCTCGCCGGAATCCTCGCCGGCGCCTGGGTGCGACGGAACCAGCTCGCCTTCTTGGACGGTTACGCCTCGACGCATGGCGTCGAGGCGCTGATCCCTGTCGAGCTCTTGCGGCCAGTCGTCTCCGAGCTCAGCCGCGCCCGGATCGCCGACTACGAAGCGACGCTCGTCGCGGCGTGAGGTCCGTTCGACGCCGACGGGAGTGCTGAGCGGAGCTCCTCGGCGGCGAGCTCCGGCGGGACGACGTTGACGTAGATGCCGGTGCCGAGTTCGAAGCCGGCGTGCGTCGTGAGTTTCGGGAGGATGTGGGCGTGCCAGTGAAACGGCGCCGTCGAGCGGTACGGCGCCGAGTGGAAAATCAGGTTGTACGCGGGACTTCCCGCGGTCTTGTCGAGCGCGGCCAGCGCGTCGCGAATCGCGGTGCCGAAGCCGACGAGCGTGTCCGGGGGCGACAGCTGCAGCTGCGCCTCGTGCGAGCGGGGGACCACGAGCATCTCGTAGGGCGTTCCGCTCCAAAACGGTGCGATCGTCACCGCCTGATCGGTCACTTCGACGAGGCGATAACCGACGCGCTCTTCGGACGCGGCCGCAGTGCAGATCAGACAACCGCCGTGGAACCGGCTGAAGCTGCCTTGCTCGTCGACGAGCTCGCGGGGGACGAAGGGGATGCCGAGCAGCTGGCCGTGCGGGTGCTCCTGGGAGGCGCCCGCTTCGACGCCGTAGTTCACGTGGACCTGGCTGTAGCGCAGCCCCGGGGTTCCATGGTGCTCCTCGATGCGGTCACGGATCGTCGCCATGACGAGGCCGCACTGCTCATCGCTGAAGCTTGCCCACGAAAGGTCGTGGTCAGGGGAGAAGACGAGGATCTCGTGGATCCCGCTCGCCGGCGCCTCGGTGAACACGGGGCCCTTGTTCGTGACGACGAACTGCTGAGAGCCGGAGAACGCCGGGTAGAGGTTCGGGACCACCCTGACGAGCCAGTGACCCTCGGCACCGTAGGTCTCGAGCGCCGGCGGGGTCGAACCTTCGTGTCCAGGGCAAAACGGGCACTGGGCGCGTTGGCTGGGCGGGTGAGTCTCGCGAGGGCGGAAGAGGCCGGGGCTCGGGTTCCGGCCCGTCGAGACAACGACCCACCGACCCGAGAGCGGATCGAGGCGGAGTTGGTTCAAGGCGCTCCGACGCACCGCACGTTCAACATGCCATGCCACGCTAGCGAGCGCGCGGTACGAAACGGACCATGGGGTAGTAGCCCAGCTTCGGACGAAGCGCACACCCGGCTGCACGCCGGCAGCTCTGAGGAGCGGTTTCACGCCCCCTCGCACCTTGGGACCGAGGGCTTCCGCGATCCGAAAAGCAACCCGGGCCTGCATCACCTGAGTTGGGCCGTCATCGAACCATGGCGGTAAGCGGACCCGCCTACGACATCGTCGAAGTGCTGCACGTTGCCTCGGCGGTCGTCGCGTTCGGGTCGCTCGCAGCGACGGGGCGATACTCGTCTTCGTTGCGCCAGCGCGCCGATCCTCTGTCGGACGCGTCCGCCAGGCGTTACTTCAAGTCGGGGCGGAACTGGGCCGAGTGGGCGCTGTTCCTCGTTCCGCTGTTCGGCGGGACGCTCGTCGGCATGGGCGGGGCCGCCATCGCCGACCACGCCTGGCCGTGGATCGGTCTCGGCATCTGGCTCGCCGCCGCCGGCGTCGCGACGGGCGGCGTCTTCCCAGCGGAGCGGCGGATCCAAGAGCACCTCGCGCTGAGTACCGACGTCGCGGCGATCCGTCTTTCGGCGAGGACGTGCGAGCGCTGGTCGGCCGTGACCTCTGTGTGTTTCGTCGCGGCACTCGTCGTCATGGTCTGGCAGCCCGTCTGAGAGGACGCCGATACCGGCGCCAGCGCGCCCGGTACCGTTTTCTACGTGCCCCGGAGTCCTTCTCGCGCCGATGCGGCGCGCCTGGCCGCCCACCGTCGCGGCCGGGCGCTGCTCGTCATCGTGGTCGTCGCGGCGCTCGTCGTGATCGGCGCGGTCGTCGCGTCGGCGACCGATCACGGCTCACACGCTCCGAAGGCCAGTCGCCGACATCACCGGTATTACGTCGCGGAGATGACGTGCGAATTCGTCGACCACACGCGCCCCTCAGTTGATGCCGCGACCGGCGCGCCGCTTTCGTACCGGGTCCTTCAGACCGAGATCCGCTACCCGACGTACTCCCAAGGCGGCGGCGGCGCCAAGCCGGCACCGATGAAGCCGTTCCCGCTCATCGTCTTCGCGCACGGTTACGGCACGATGCCCGACTGGTACACACCGTTGATCAAACAGTGGGTGAGGGCCGGGTTCGTCGTCGCCGCGCCGATCTTCCCTGAGACGAACGCCTTAGCCGTCCAAGAGAACAAGATCCAGGACGCCGAGGAAGATGAGGTCGAACAACCCGGAGATGTCGCGTTCGTGATTCACTCGATGATCGACGACTCCGAGCAGCGCTCGTCAGCGTGCAGCCGCCTCTCGGGACTCATTGACGCCTCGCGTATCGGCCTCGCCGGCCAATCCGATGGAGGCGACACGGTGGCGATGGCGGCGTACGACAGCCGATACGACTATCACCCGAGTCTGAGCTACCGGGCGGTCGCGGTGCTGTCGGGAGCCGAGTGGTACTTCCCCCCGAATGCTCCAGACCCGTACGCGAACCACCCGAAAGCGCCGCCTTTGCTCGTCGTCCAGAGCGCGACCGACGCCTGCAACCCGCCGCAAGATTCGGCGAAGCTCTACGACGACGACGCGAACCAGAACAAATGGTTCCTCGAGATCTTCGACGCGGACCACCTCGCGCCCTACATCGGCACCAACGCCGCCGACCTCGCGATCGTCGCTCGGGCGACGACCCGGTTCTTCGAAATCGAGGTGGCGGGCGGCGCGAGCGGCGCGAAACTGGCGAAAATCGGTGACTCCGAACCGCAGGTCGCCAAGATCACGACCGGCGCCTCAGCGCCGGCTATGACGCCACTGACCCAGTCATCCACGATGTGTTACATCGGAGCTCAAGGATTGAAGGCGTGATGCCCAGAAGCGCGCACAACACCGCCATGTCGAGCTACCTCGACCACGCGGCGACGACTCGGGTGCGTGCTGTCGCGCTCGAAGCGATGTTGCCGTTCTTGGCGGAGAACTATGCCAACCCGTCCGGGGTTTACAGCGCCGGGCGTGCCGCGCGCCGGGCTGTCGACGACGCGCGCGACGCGATCGCCGGGTTCTGTGGATGTGAACCGGGGGAGGTCGTCTTCACCTCGGGAGGGACCGAGGCCGACAACCTCGCGGTCCAAGGCGTCGCGAGCCGCGGCGCCGGACCAGTCGTCACCTCCACGATAGAGCACCACGCGGTCTTGAATCCGTCGCGACGCGTGAAAGCGCGCCTTGTCGGTGCGACCGACGCCGGGATAATCGATCCCCAAGCACTTGAAGGTACCCTCGACGAGTCCGTCGCGCTCGTCAGCGTGATGACCGTGAACAACGAACTCGGCACGATTCAGCCGATCGCGGAGGTCGTCGATCTCGCGCGACGCCTGGCGCCGAATGCTCTCGTGCACACCGACGCTGTGCAAGCTGCTCCCTGGTTCGATCTAGCCGAACTTTGCGGCGCGTGCGACCTCGTTTCGATCTCCGGGCACAAGATCGGGGGGCCGAAAGGGGTCGGGGCGCTCATCATTCGGAAGCGGGCGAGGGGGAAACTCCTGCCGATCATCGTCGGCGGCGGCCAAGAGCGGTCGATTCGACCGGGCACGGAGAACGTGGCAGGAATCGTCGGCATGGCGGCAGCGGCGAACGAATCTGCCGCGCAGCGCGAAGCGCGCGTCGTCCGTGTGCGCCGACTACGCGACCGTTTCCTGGACGGAATCACGACATCCGCGGGTGCGGTCGAGACCGTGTCGAGATCGACGACCGCGCCAGGATTCGCGCACGTTCGATTTCCCGGCCTGCTCGCCGAGGAGCTGCTTGTCCTTTTCGACGAGCGGGGTGTCGCCGCTTCAGCGGGCTCGGCGTGTTCTTCGGGTGCGATCGAACCGAGCCACGTGCTGGTGGCGATCGGGATTCCGTCGACGACGGCACGCGAGGCAGTGCGCTTCAGCCTCGGCGAGTCGACGACCGAAGACGAGATCCACTACGCGCTGGGCGCGATCGAAGACGCGACGGCAGCGCTGTCCTCGCGAATGGCCGGCTCGAAGGTCTGAGCGATGCGTGTGCTCGTCGCAATGTCGGGTGGGGTCGATTCCTCTGTGGCAGCGGCGCTCCTCGTCGACCACGGCCACGAAGTCGTCGGGGCGACGATGAAGCTGTGGGGCGGCTCGAGCGACTCCGGGTGCTGCTCTGTTGCCGACGTAGACGACGCGCGCCGCGTCGCGGATCACTTGGGAATCGACCATCGCGTCTTCAACTTCAACGACGAGTTCTCCGCCGGGGTCATCGACCGGTACGTCGCGGAGCACGCCTCGGGGCGAACACCGAATCCGTGCGTCGACTGCAACAAGACGCTGAAGTTCGGCGCTTTCGCCGAACGTGCCTTCCGTCTCGGGTTCGACGCGATCGCGACTGGTCATCACGCGCGACTGAGGATCAATCACGGCGTCCCGCACCTTCTTCGCGGCGTCGACGTCAACAAAGATCAGTCCTACGTCCTTTCCACCCTGACGAGGTCGCAGCTCGCCCGGGTGGTGTTGCCCATCGGATCTTTCACCAAGGCTGACGTCAGAGAGCTCGCTCTGGCGAAGGGGCTGCGGACGTTCGCGAAGCCAGAGAGCCAGGACGTTTGTTTCATCACCTCGCGGTCGGATTCCGAGGCGAGGCGGCATTTCGTCGGATCGCGGGTCCCGATCCACCGCGGCGATGTCGTCGATGCCGCGACCGGCGAACCGTTGGGCGAGATCTCGGCCGTCGAGCTCGTCACGGTCGGCCAGCGCCGGGGACTCGGGGTCGCGGGTGGACCTGCGCGATTCGTCGTCGGGATCGACGTCGCGAAAAGGACGGTCCTCGTCGGCGGCCGGGAGGACCTCCTCGTCGAGGAGGTGGCGCTCGCCCCGCGCAGCTGGATCGTCCGACCGCTCGCCGTCGGAAGTCCGGTTCTCGCCCAGTCGAGCGCGCACGGTCGCTCCCACAGGGCGCGCGTCACCGAGTCGGGGGTGCGCTTCGAGCAGCCCGCCCGTCGTCCGGCACCGGGCCAGGTCGTCGCGTGCTACGTCGGCGACGAGGTCGTCGGCGCGGGGATCGCCGCGTGAGACCCGACGACGAAGAACGGCCCGAAGTCGAGGAGCTCGCCCACCGTCAGTCCGAATCGGCGGCGGATGCCGTCGCCCGCGCCGCGGAGCTCGCGAGGCTGATCCGCTACCACCGCGAGCGGTATTTCCAACAGGACGAGCCGGAGATCGCCGACGCCGAGTACGACGCCCTCGTCGTCGAGCTTCGCGATATCGAAGAACAGAACCCCGAACTTCGTGAGGGTTCGCCACTCAACGAGGTGGGGGCTGCCCCCTCGACGCTGTTCGCCCCGGTGCGGCATGGCGTCCGGATGATGAGCATCGACAACGTCTTCTCGCTCGAAGATCTGAAGCGCTGGGGCGAGCGAGTGGAGCGTCTGCTCTCGGCAGCTGGGGTCAACACAAGCTCTGGCGTGGAAGTCGACTGCGAGCCGAAAGTCGATGGGCTCGCGATCTCGCTGCGCTACGAGCGCGGCGTGCTCGTGCAGGCGGCGACGCGCGGGGACGGCACCACGGGTGAGGACGTCACGGCGAACGTGCGCACGATCAAGGTCATTCCGCATCTGCTCGCGCTGAAAGGAAGCGATGTCCCCCGGGTGCTCGAGGTGCGCGGCGAGGTGTACATGCCGGTGTCCGCGTTCGAGGAGCTCAATCGGCGTCAGATAGCAGCGGGTCTGAGACCCTTCGCCAACCCGCGCAACTCCGCAGCGGGTTCACTCCGACAAAAGGATGTCTCGGTCACAGCGTCGCGTCCGCTTTCGTTCTGGGCGTACCAGGTCGGCGAAGTCGACGGTGGGGCCGCCGGACCACAGGGCTCCGCGCTCGCCACGCAATCCTCGGCGCTCGATCTCCTTAGTCGCGCGGGACTGCCGGTGAACGATGCCAACCGGGTCGTCGAAACCCTCGACGAGGTCTACGAGTTCGCGACCCACTGGAGAGATCACCGCCACGATCTCGACTACGAGATCGATGGCACCGTCGCCAAGGTGAACAGCCTCGAGCTGCAACGCGCCCTCGGCTCGACGAGCCACGCGCCACGCTGGGTCATCGCGTTCAAGTTTCCCCCGGAGGAGCGTACGACGCTCCTCGAAGACATTTTGGTGTCGGTCGGTCGCACCGGACGCGCGACCCCGTACGCGAAGTTGACACCGGTATTCGTATCGGGTTCGACCGTCACGTACGCGACGCTGCACAACGAGGACCAGGTTCGATTGAAGGACGTGCGACCGCGTGACACCGTCATCGTCCGCAAGGCAGGCGACGTGATCCCAGAGATCGTCGGTCCCGTGTTGTCGCTGCGTCCGAAGTCCTCCCGGTCGTGGAAATTCCCGAAGCGTTGTCCGAGCTGCAACGAGCCACTGGTCCGGCTCGAAGGAGAGGCCGACACCTTCTGCGTGAACGCCGAGTGCGGAGCCCAGCGAGTCGAGCGAATCAAACACTTCGCTTCGCGTGGCGCGATGGACATCGAGGGGCTCGGTGAAAAGCGAGTCATCCAACTCGTCGATGAGCACCTGTTGCGCGACGTCGCCGACATTTATTCGCTCGAAGCGGGCCGACTCACCGAGCTCGAAGGTTTCGCCGAGCTGTCGGCGAAGAATCTCATCGAAGCCATCGAGTCCTCGAAATCGCGCGGTTTGCAACGCGTGCTCGTCGGGCTCTCGATCCGTCACGTCGGCGGCACTGTCGCCCAGGCGCTGTCTGGCGCGTTCGCGGACATCGACGCGATCGCAAAAGCCAACGTCGCCGACCTCGCCGCGCTCGACGGTGTCGGCGAGGTGATCGCCGAGAGCGTGCACGCCTTCTTCCAAATCGACACGAACCTCGCGATGATCGAGAGGCTGCGTCAACTGGGTGTCAGCCTTGCGTCCGATTCGTACCAACCTGGTGGTCGATCGGCGGTAACCGGAGTGCTCGCCGGCAAGTCGATCGTCATTACCGGGACGCTTTCGGGCTTCACGCGCGAAGAGGCGGAGGCGGCGATAACCGAGCGCGGTGGCAAGTCGCCGGGATCGGTCTCGAAACGAACCTTCGCCGTCGTCGTCGGGACCGAACCGGGCGCGGCGAAGACCTCGAAAGCCGAGGAACTCGGCGTCCCCGTGCTCGACGAGACCGGGTTCGAGCGCCTGTTGGAGACAGGCGGGATTTAGGGGCGCGCGTCGCCTCAGGCGGTGATTGCGCGGATCTCGCCGGCGATTTCAGCTTGCTCGGCAGACGGAGGCTGCTGCTGGAAGGCGAGCAACCTTGTCACGTCACCGTCGACCCGCACGAGGCCCATCATGAATCCCTCGGCGCCAGCTTGAGCGTTGCCGTCGATGAAGACCGACTTGGCGAGATCGTAAGGCAGCGTGACGGTGAGGTCGGGGTCCTCGACGTGGCCGACTTCAACCTCGGCGACGCCGGACGAGGTGTCGAGGTGCGCATCGAATCGCTGCTCGTCGAATGGAACGTTTTCGACGACGAGGTTCATCCTCAACGGCATGATCGGCGACTCGGCCGTGGACCGGTGGTTGGCATAGATCGCACGGGCAGCGTCGACCCATTGCTGGCTCAGAAAGTCGTGTTTCGCCATCTCGCGCGATCCTCCCGCGGTGCTCTGTCGGTGCTTGGGTCGGAGAGTATCTGTCCTCATCCATCGGAACGAGCGAGCGGGAAGTCCGGTCGACTTCGATCTATACGATTCACCGGTGACCGCTTTGCCCTCCGACTTTTCCGAACCCTTCGCCGTCGAGGCCGGCGCGTCGGGGGTTCTCGTCCTGCACGGCTACACGGGCTCCCCGCGTTCGATGCGGCCCTTGGCGGAGGCATTCGTCGATGCAGGGTTCTCCGTCGAACTGCCGCTGCTGCCGGGCCACGGCACGAGCGTCGATGACCTGGTCGATCGGCGGTACGCCGAATGGCTCGCGTCGGCGGACGCGGCATTCGGCCGTCTCTCACAGCACGGGGCAGCCGTCGTCGTCTGTGGCTTGTCGATGGGTGGGACGCTCGCGCTCGACCTCGCGCTCCACCACCGAGGGATCGCCGGCCTCGTGCTGATCAATCCGGCGGTCGCTCCTCCGGCGGAGAGCTTTTCGGCGCTTTTCCGCGCCGCGCTCGACGCCGGAACAGTGACGATCCCCTCGATCGGCTCAGACATCGCCAAGCCCGGTCAGTCGGGCGGCGGCTACGAGGCGACCCCGATCGCGCCGATGATGTCGATCTTCAAGGCGACCGACGCCATCGCTTCGCGCCTTTCGGAGATCTCCTGTCCTGCGCTGCTGTTTTCGAGCAGGACCGACCACGTCGTCCCGACGGAATCCTCCGATCTGTTGGAGCGCGACTATGGCGGGCCGCTCGAGCGCGTGATGCTCGATCGCAGCTACCACGTCGCGACGCTCGATTACGACGCCGAGGCGATCGCTCGCCGCGCGGTTGGCTTCGCAGAGAAGTTGGCGAATGGCTGATTCGCATCCGACTTTCAACCGCGAAGATGTCGTCCACGTCGCCGACCTCGCCCGACTCGAACTGCAAGACGAGGAGATCGAGCGCTTCACCGCGCAGCTCGTCGCGATCCTCCAACACGTGGACGCGGTGCGCTCCTTGGACACCTCGAATGTGAGCCCGACGGCGCACCCCCTCGACCTCGTCAACGTCGTCCGCCCCGACGAGTTCGAGCCGACGCTCGACCGCGAAGAGGTCCTCGCCCAGGCTCCCGAAGCAGAGTCGGGGCGTTTCAAGGTGCCCCCGATCCTCGGCGAGGCGCCGTGAGCACCGCTGATGAGCTCGCCCTCTCGCCCGCCGTCGCGATCGCGGACGAAGTCCGCGCCGGGAACGTCACCGCCCGCGCGATCGCCGAATCGACACTCACGCGGATCGCGAAGTTCGAAGGGGAGCTGCACTGCTTCAACTTCGTGACGGCCGAGGTCGCGTTGGCCCAGGCAGACGAAGTCGACCGCAGGATCTCACAGGGACGAGAGCCCGGCGCGCTCGCCGGTGTACCCGTCGCGTTGAAGGACAACATCTGCACCCGAGGAATCCCGACGACCGCGAGCTCGCACATCTTGGAGGGATGGCAGCCGCCGTACGACGCGACAGTGGTGTCTCGGCTTCGTACCGCCGGGGCAGTGCTCGTCGGTAAGACGAACCTCGACGAGTTCGCGATGGGGTCGTCGACCGAGAACTCCGGTTTCGGTCCGACGCGCAATCCCTGGGACCTCGGGCTCGTGCCGGGCGGCTCCTCGGGCGGCAGCGCGGCGGCGGTGGCGTCGGGCCTCGCCGCGATCGCTCTCGGGTCGGACACGGGCGGATCGATCCGCCAGCCCGCCGCGCTGTGCGGAGTCGTCGGAATGAAGCCGACCTACGGCGGCATCTCCCGTTTCGGACTGATTGCATTCGCGAGCTCACTCGACCAGATAGGACCGCTGGCGCGATCCGTCGAGGACGCGGCGTCGATGCTCGAGGCGATCGGCGGTCACGACCGATTCGACTCGACCTCGCTCGATCAGCCTCCCCAGGAACTCCGGTCGGCGCTCTCGGTTGCGCCAGAAGGGCTGCGCGTCGGGGTGATCGGCGATTTCCTCGTAGACGCACAGCCCGAGTGCGTGACGGCGGTGCGCGAGGCGGCGGAAGCGCTGTCGAAGGCGGGAGCGCACGTCGACGAAGTGGCGATCCCCGAGTTGATGCTCGGCTTACCCGCTTACTACCTGATCGCGCCGGCCGAGGCGTCCTCGAACCTTGCCCGCTACGACGGGGTCCGTTACGGATTGCGCGTCGACGCCCCCGATGCGGCGGAGATGAACGCGCGGACACGCGCCGCGGGATTCGGCCCGGAGGTCAAGCGCCGGATCATGCTCGGCACCTACGTGCTCTCGGCGGGCTACTACGACGCGTACTACGCGCAGGCCCAACGCGTCCGGACGCTCGTCGCCAACGCGTTCGCCAACGCCTACCGTCACTTCGACGTGCTGTTGGCGCCGACGACGCCGTCGGTCGCGTTTGCACTCGGTGCGAAGACGGATGACCCGGTCGCGATGTACCTGTCGGACCTGTTCACGATCCCGTCGAGCCTCGCCGGGCACCCGGCGATCAGCGTGCCGTACGCGCTCGCCGACGGACTGCCGGTCGGGGTCCAGGTCCTCGCCCCCGCGCTTGGTGAGGCGGTGATGCTGCGGGCGGCTGCGGCGCTCGAACGCGCCGCCGACCCCTCGGCGCGCGGCCCGATCGAGCCGCACCTCGCCGCGTCGCGATGAACGACCCGACGTCTTTGTGGGAGGTCGTGATCGGACTCGAGGTCCACGCAGAGCTCGCGACGAGGACGAAGCTTTTCTGCGGATGCCCGAATGTGTTCGGCGCCGAGCCGAACACCAACATCTGCCCGAACTGTCTCGGCCTTCCGGGTTCGCTGCCGGTATTGAACGAGCACGCGGTCGAGCTGGCGATCCGCGTGGGTGCGGCACTCGGGTCGGAGATTCGTCCCTCGATCTTCCATCGGAAGAACTACTTCTACCCGGACATGCCGAAGGACTACCAGATCAGCCAGTACGACGAGCCGATCAATGTCGGAGGTCGCCTCCTTCTTGCCGACGGAAGCGTCGTCGGCATCGTGCGCGCCCACATCGAAGAGGACACCGGAAAGACCACGCACGTCGGCGGGACGGGCCGGATCCACACCGCGACGTACGCACTCGTGGATTACAACCGGGCGGGCGTGCCGCTCGTCGAGATCGTTTCTGCCCCCGACATCCGCAGTGCCGATCAGGCACGCGCGTACGTCACCGAGCTGAGGGCGATCCTCGTCGCGACCGGTGCATCGGACGGGCGGATGGAGGAGGGCTCGCTGCGCGTCGACGCGAACGTCTCGGTCCGCCGAGTCGGCGATGAAATCCTCGGAACGCGCTGTGAAGTGAAGAACTTGAACTCGCTGCGCTCACTCGGGCGCGCAATCGAATTCGAGTTGGCGCGCCAGATCGGGATCATCGAACAGGGCGGAAAGGTCGCGCAGGAGACCCGTCACTTCAACGAGGACGACGGGACAACCTCGTCATTGCGTTCGAAGGAGGAAGCCTTCGACTACCGCTACTTCGCGGAACCCGATCTCGTTCCGCTCGAACCGAGCGGCGATCTCATCGAGAAGATAAGAGGTGGGCTCGCCTCATTGCCCGCCGAGAGGAGAGAACGACTCGGTGCTCTCGTTGCCACCGGCGACGGAGCGGCTCCGGTCGATCAGCTCGCGACCGTTGTCGCGCTCGGGCTCGACGATCTCGTTGCCGACGCGATCGAACTCGGCGCGGACCGCAGGCTCGCGCTCGCGCGGGCGGCGAACGAAGCGGCGGCGGACGCCGACGCGGCGCGGCGACTTGACGTGGCGGCGTACGCCGATTTAATCCGCCTGGAGAGCACCGGGGCTCTCTCTTCGACGCAGGTGAAGACGGTCCTCGCGGAGATGCTCGAGGACGGTGGCCAACCACAGGAGATCGCGAGGCGACTCGGGTTCGAGGCGCTCGACACCTCCGAGCTCGACACGGCGATCGACGAGGTGATCGCCGAGCACCCCGATGAGTGGGCTCGCTTCGTGGCCGGCGATGAGAAAGTCGAGTCGTTCCTGACCGGCCAGGTGATGCGCCGGACTCGCGGCCGGGCCAACGGCAAGCTCGTCGCCGAGTCGTTCGCGCGCCGCCGCGGCTGACTGGAACATGGCGCGCTTCATCGCCACCGATGAGGTCGACCGGAGCGCGATCGCCGATCGAAAGGTCGCGATCATCGGCTACGGCAGCCAAGGTCACGCCCACGCGCTCAACCTGAGCGACGAGGGCATCGACGTGCGCGTCGGACTTCGTCCCGGCTCGTCTTCGTGGGAGAAGGCCGAGAACGCCGGGCTCCGGGTGCTCGGGGTCGCCGAGGCGGCCGAAGAGGCCGACGTCGTCGTGGTGCTCGTTCCGGACACCGAACACGCGGCGGTGTTCGCGAACGAGATCACGCCGCATCTGCGCGAGGGCGATGCGCTCGGTTTTGCACACGGCTTTTCGATCCGGTTCGGCACGATCAATCCGCCGCAGGGTGTCGACGTCTTCCTCGTCGCGCCGGCTGGGCCGGGCCACTTGATGCGGCGGGCGTATCTCGAAGGTGCGGGGCTCGCCGCGCTCGTTGCCGTCGCCGCCAACGCCACTGGAGGGGCGAGGGACCTAGCCGTCGCCTACGCCGATGCGATCGGGTCCTTCCGCGCCCTGGTCATCGAGTCGACCTTCGCCGAGGAGACCGAGACGGATCTGTTCGGCGAACAGGCGGTGCTCTGCGGCGGGCTCGTCGAGTTGGCCCGCGCGGGTTTCTCGACGCTCGTCGAAGCCGGGTATCAACCGGAGATCGCGTACCTCGAATGCGTGCACCAGCTGAAGCTGATCGTCGACCTCATCTATGAGCAGGGAATCGAGGGCATGCACTTTTCCATTTCCGACACGGCGGAGTTCGGCGCGCTGACGAACGGTCCACGGGTGATCGCCGATCCCGTTCGCGAGGCGATGCACGGCGTGCTCGAAGATGTGCGCAACGGCGCGTTCGCTCGACGCTGGATCGCGGATGTCGCAGGTGGCCGCCGGGAACTCGAGTCGTTGCGCGCGAATGCGCGACGTGACCCGATCGAACAGGTCGGCGCTGGACTGCGGGCGCGGATGCCGTTCCTTTCTGACGGCTCCCCGAGGTACGACGAGGTGTCGGGGGGCTAGCGTTCTCGGTCTCAGAGGCGCTCGACGATCCAATCGATGCACGCAGTGAGCGCCTCGACGTCGGCGGGCTCGATCGCCGGGAAGACGCTGATCCGCAGCTGATTGCGACCGAGCTTTCGGTACGACTCGGTGTCGACGATGCCGTGATCGCGTAGTACCGAGGCGACGACGTTCGCATCGATCTCGTCGTCGAAGTCGATCGTTGCGACAACCGGGCTGCGTATTTCGGGTGCGATGACGAACGGCGTTGCGAATGACGACTTCTCCGCCCAGTTGTACAGGATGGACGATGACTGATCGCAGCGCCGGGCAGCCCACTCGAGACCGCCCTGGTCATTGATCCAATCGATCTGGTCCGACAGAAGGAAAAGCGTCGCGAGCGCCGGCGTGTTCGTCGTCTGATCGAGCCGAGAGTTCTCGACCGCGGTCATGAGATCCAAGAAGGCAGGCGCCCACCGTCCGCCGGACTTCAGTCCGCCCGCCCGCTCGATGGCGGCGGGAGAGACGAACGCGACGTACAGTCCGCCGTCCGAGCCGAAACACTTCTGCGGCGCGAAGTAGTACGCGTCACACTGTGAGAGATCGACGCGCATTCCTCCCGCCGCCGAGGTCGCGTCGACGATGACGAGCCCGCCGGCGGCCGATCCGTCGGCAAGCCGCGGCCGCAGAAGGGGCGCTGCTACTCCCGTTGAGGTCTCATTGTGCGTGAGCGCGTACGTGTCGATCGTCGCTTCGGCGACGGCTTCGGGGTGCGTTCCGAGCTCCGACCGGATCCCCTGGGGTTCGTCGAGGTGGGGTGCTTTCGACACGTAGTCGTAGAAGCGCTCGGAGAACTCGCCGAAGCGCAGGTGCTGGCTCCTCTTTTCGATCAGACAGAAGATTGCGATGTCCCAGAACGCCGAGGAACCGCCGTTGCCGAGCACGACCTCGTATCCCTCGGGCGGTTGGAACATCGCCTGAAGGCCGGAGCGCACGTTGGCGACGACGTTTTTCACGGTCGGCCGGCGGTGCGAGGTGCCGAGATAGTGCGGTGCGGCCGCGACGAGGGCATCGAGGGCCTCGGGCCGCACCTTCGACGGGCCGGAGCCGAAGCGGCCGTCGGCGGGAAGCAAGGTCTTCGGGATCTCCAAGGCGGTCAAAGAGTCTCCATTGGTTTGCGCCGACGATAGAGGAGCCAGAGTCGCTCAAAACCTGTGAGAGCATGACGGGCGTGGCGGCGCAGCATGAGTCCGCGGCCGGCACGGCAGAGCGATCGGGGTCCTCGGAGATCTCACTTCGCGCCCGCCGTGTGAAGCCGTCGGCCACGTTGACGATCGAAATGAAGGCGAAGTCCCTGCGTGATGCGGGCGTCGACGTGATCAGCTTCGGCGCGGGCGAACCCGACTTCCCGACCCCGAGCGAGATCGTCGAGGCTGCCATCTCCGCATGCAGGGACCCGCGCGCTTACAAGTACACGCCGACGGCGGGCCTGCCGGAGCTGCGCGCCGAGGTCGCCGCCAAGCATGCGCGCGACACCGGCCTTGACGTCACCGCCGATCAAGTCGTCGTGACGAACGGGGCGAAGCACGCGATCGCGAACACCTTTGCCGCCTTGTTGGATCCAGGAGACGAGGTGCTGGTTGCATCGCCGTACTGGACGACGTACCCGGAGTCGATCGCGCTCGTCGAGGGCGTTCCCGTCATCGTCCCGACCGACGAGTCGACCGGCTTCCGTGCGCGAGCCGAGGACTTCGAGCGGTACGCGAGTAATCGGACAAAGGTGCTGTTGTTCGTCTCGCCGTCGAACCCAACTGGAGCGGTCTATTCCGGCGACGAAATGGCGGAGATCGGCGAGTTGGCCCGCGATCGCGGATGGTGGGTCGTCACCGACGAGATCTACGCCTACCTCGTCTATGGCGACGCCGAGCACCATTCGATGCCGGGAGTTGTTCCCGACCTCGCCGAGCGCACGATCGTCGTGAGCGGAGTCTCGAAGACCTTCGCGATGACCGGCTGGCGTGTCGGCTGGATGATCGGTCCCCGCGAGGCGATCGCCGCCGCGGCGAACATTCAGTCGCATCAGACGTCGAACGTCGACAACGTCGCTCAGTTCGCCGCGCTGGCGGCGATGCGGTCGGATCCCGCGAATGCCCGCGACATGCACGCGGCGTTTGACCGGCGGCGCCTTCTCAGCCACCGGTTGTTGAACGAGATACCCGGTGTCTCGAATTTGCTCACCGAAGGGGCCTTCTACTCTTTTCCCTCGCTCTCCGGCGTGCTCGGCAGGGACTTCGGACGACGACGCCCTGCATCGTCGGTGGAGTTCGCCGAATTGGTGCTCGACGAGGTACAAGTCGCGTTCGTCCCCGGTGAGGCGTTCGGGGCCCCCCGTTACGCTCGCTTCTCGTACGCGCTCGCGGACGACGAGCTCGAAGAGGGACTGGCGCGCATCCGGAAACTCGTCGAGTCTTCCACCACCTAAGCCGGCGAATCCCGACTGGATTCCGCGACGAGGAGAAAGAAGCGAGATGGCGAGGATTCTCGTCACCGAGGAGCTGAGCCCCCGGGGCATCGAGGTGATGGCGGCCGCCGGCCATCAGGTCGATGTGCGCCTCGGCCTCTCGCCACGTCAGCTGATCGAAACGGTCCCCGGCGCCGCGGCGCTCATCGTGCGATCGGCGACGAAAGTCGACGACGCGGTGCTTGCGGCCGGCCGGGACCTCGTCGTCGTGGGTCGGGCCGGCGTCGGGCTCGACAACGTCGACGTCGCCGCGGCGACAAAGCGCGGCGTGATGGTCGTGAACGCGCCGGAATCGAACATCATCTCCGCCGCCGAGCACGCGATCGCGTTATTGCTCGCCCTCTCGCGCAACATTCCCCAGGCGCACTCAGCCCTTGTCGAAGGCCGATGGGAGCGGTCGCGTTTTGCCGGTGTCGAGCTCTACGGCAAGACACTGGGCGTGGTGGGTCTTGGCCGTATCGGCACCCTCGTTGCCGAACGCGCGAAGGCCTTCGGGATGCACCTTCTTGCCTACGACCCCTACCTCGCCCCTGATAGGGCGAAGCGTCTGGGCGTCGAGCTGACCTCGCTCGAGGATCTCATCGGGCGCTCCGACTTCATCACGATCCACTTGCCGAAGACCCAGGAGACACTCGGATTGTTCAATAGGGAGCTTTTTGCGCACGCGAAGCCCGGTGTGCGCATCATCAATGCGGCGCGCGGCGGCCTCGTCGATGAGGCGGCGCTCGCCGAGGCGATTCGCGACGGCATCGTCGCCGGCGCCGCGCTCGATGTCTTCGCCACCGAGCCGACGACCTCTTCGCCGCTGTTCGAGCTCGACTCGGTCGTCGTGACCCCTCACCTCGGCGCGAGCACGAACGAGGCTCAGGACAAAGCGGGCGAACAGATCGCCGAGCAAGTGCTGCTGGCGTTGGCCGGCGACGTCGTGCCGTATGCGGTCAACATCGAGGCGAAGGCGGTGTCGGACATCGTGCGGCCCTACGTGGTGATCGCCGAGTTCCTCGGGCACTTCCTCGCTGGGCTCGAGAGCGGTCTTCCCTCCGAGTTGACGGTCGAGTACCGCGGCGAGCTCGCGGGTGAAGAGGTCGGTTTGCTCGGACTCGCCGTCTTGAAGGGGGTGTTCCTCGCGAGTAGCGATGAACCGGTGTCGTATGTGAACGCACCCCGGCTCGCCGACGCGCGCGGCCTTGTCTTGCGCGAGGTGCACACGACGTCGTCGCCCGATCGGGTGAACGTGATGCGGGTCTCTTCGACCAAGCACGCGGTCGCCGGGGCGCTCGTCGCCGGCGCGGCGCGCATCGTCGAAGTCGACGAGCACGATGTTGAGATCCCCCCGGCCGATGTGATGATCGTCGTCCGTAACGACGACCGCCCGGGCGTGGTCGGCTCGGTTGGCACGATTCTCGGCGACGCCGGTGTGAGCATCGCGAACATGGCGGTCGGGCAGACGGTCGGCGCCGGGACGGCGCTGATGGTCCTGACCACCGATCGCGTCGTCACCTCCCCGGTTCTGTCTGCGCTGCGCAATGCGCAAGGGATCCTCGACGTCTACCAGGTAGTGCTCGCATGAGGCGCTCGCGGCGCACCGTTCGAATCCGCTCGGCGGGCACAAGCCGATCAGACCGCTCGAGAGCGCGTCGCCGATCGCGACCCAGCATCGCCGTAGTACGTCGAGCGCGCGCGGCTTCTGATCGCGCTTGCGCGCGCAGCGACGCTGCCCGCCCGCCCCCGGCCGGTGCGGAACCGTCGGGTAGCGAGAGGTGCGAATTCGTCCACAGCGTCGATCTGCCGACATTCACCTACGAGGTTCGGCTACTCGCCCTCAGAGGCTTCGCCGTCACGGGCGGACATCGCAAGGGGAGCGTTGACACTCGTCTCCTGGCTGGGTTTCGACGGGACGGGTGGCCACAGGGCGTCGGTTGCGGCGGCGATCTCCCGGTCACGACGTTCGGCGCGCCTTCGCCAAAGCGTCGGACCGAATCGCAGCGTGGCCGTCACTGCGCCAGCGAGGAGCCCGATGATCACGCCTCCGCGAACCAACTTGCGGCCCGAAGCGCGGACTTTTTCCCTCATAGGACCTCCTCCGAGTGAACATCAGTCGCGCCTGCGCGACGCCGAGTGAAACGCCAGGTTAGCCAGGTGAGCACCCAGTGTGACTAGCGGCGCGCCGAAAGCGACCTTTCATGCAAGCGCGATGCAAGCCGTAAGGTACAAGAGCGGAAAGGGACGCAAAATGGCCGGAGGCCGCCGCACCGAAAACGGCCAAAACCTGATTCTCGTCGTCGACAAGGACCCGCTCGGTATAGGCAGCCTCGTCGCTGCGCTTCCGCCGAGCGTCGAGACTGTCGTCACCGGATCTGTCGCGGACGCGCTGCGTGTCGGCGATCAGGGCGAATTCGACCTCGTCGTCGTGGGTATCCCCGCAGACGGACCCGACCGCATGCTCGTGCTCTCCGACGTTCGCGTCGCCTTCCCCGGCATCTCGGTCCTCGCCCTTGCGGAGAACGACGACGAGGCCGAAAAGATGGCGATCCTGGCAGCTGGCGCCGTCGAGTGTCGGAGCCGGCAACGAACGACCGCTCCGGAACTTGCGAGCGCGATCGGTCGTCTGCTCGGCGCCGCGGATCCCCGCGCCGAGGTCGAACGTCGTGCTGCGCACGTCGAGCGCGTCCTCGACGCGGTCGCTGAGGGCATCGTCGTCCAGTCCTCGAGCGGTCGCGTCGTGCTAGCGACGGATCGGGCGCTCGAGATCCTGCGCGTCGCCCGGGCAGACCTCGTCGCGTCAGACCCTGAAACGGCTGGGATCGAGCTGCGCTCAGCCGCCGGTCGGGAGCTGACACGCGACGAGTATCCGGACGCGATCGCGATGCGAAGCCGGGGGCAGGTTCCACCGGTGCTGTTGCAGATGGTGCGCGGCGATGGGGAGTTGCGCTGGATCGAGGCCACGACGTCTCCGTTGCTGCGCGCCGGAGAAGTGCGCCCGTACGCCGTCGTGACGTCGTTGCGCGACGTGACCGAGGCACAGGTAGCGCAACAGGCAATCGTCGGCGCGGAGCGACGCGAGCGGCTGCTGCTCGAGCACTCCGGAGACGGATATCTGCTGCTCGGTACCGACGGTTCGGTCGTCGAATCGAGCGATCTTGTCGAGCACATTTGGGAGCGGGAGTCGCTCGTCGGACGGAGACTCGTCGAATTCTCGATACCCGACGACCGTGACTCGGTTACCCGCGTCGTTGATGACGTCATCGAAAACCGGGCGTCGCCACTTCGGACCCAGGCGCGCGTCATCGACCGTCACGGCGGGATTCGCTGGGTCGAGCTGACGCTCACGAACCGCTTCGACGAGCCGACACTGGTCGGTGTCGTCGTCAACGTGCGCGACGTCACCGAGCGGAAGCGTGCGGAGGACGCGGCGATGCGGCTCTCGGCGGTCCTCGACTCGCTCGACGACGCGATCTATGCGGAGACGATCGACGGCGTGATCACAAGCTGGAACGCCGCCGCCGAACGGATGTTCGGCTATTCCGCATACGAGGCAGTCGGATCGAGTGCTCTGATCATCACTCCGGCCGAACGTCTTGAGGGCGCTCTGGAGGTGCGTGAGCGCATCATGCAGCGCAAGCGGGTCGCGTTGGAAAAGACGCTCCGCCGCAGCAAGGACGGCATGGACGTCGAACTCACGCTCACGGTTTCGCCGTTGTTCGACAGCGAGGGTGTGCTGATCGGATCATCGACGATGGCGCGCGCATCGAGCATTGCTGCACCTACGGAAGCGGTCGCCGTCGAGTCGGCGGAGCGGCACCGCTTCGGGTTCGAGTTCGCGACGATCGGGATGGCGACGCTGGACGAGACCGGTCACTTCTTGCTGGCGAACCCGTCGTTGTGCGAGATGCTCGCCCGTTCGGAATCCGAACTCTCTGGGCACCGTCTCACCGAGTTCTTGCATCCCGGTGATCTCGTCGCCTCCGGTCGTGAGTTTGATGGCGGCGAGAACCCGGGACGGATTCGTGGCGAGCGGAACTTTGTCCGACCCGACGGCTCGATCGTCAACGCGGAGGTGGACGTCACCGAAGTGCGCGGCGAGAGCGGCGAGGTGTCATATTTCTGCCAGGTCTGCGACGTGACGGGCCAGCGACGGAGTGAGGTCGAACTCGAACATCACGCCCTCCACGATCCGCTCACGGGCCTCGCTAACCGGGCGATGCTGATCGCTCGTCTCGACCTCGCAACGGCGCGAAACCGGCGCGAGCAGACGATGAGCGGGCTCGTGGGCCTCGACCTCGATAGGTTTCAGCTCGTCAATGACGCGCTTGGTCATCCCGCTGGTGACCGATTGCTCCGCGATGTCGCCGCAAGGCTCGTCGCGGCGTGCGAGCCGACAGATCTTGTAGCGCGATCGGGAAGCGACGAATTTGTGGTTTTGCGTGATCATGTGCGCGACTCCGCAGGCGCAGACGATCTGGCGGAGTCGCTCATGCAGAGCCTTTCTGAGCCGTTCATCATCGGTGACCGACCCGTCTACGTCACTGCGTCGTGCGGGGCGTCGGTCATCGATTATCGCTACGCCGTCGACGACGCGATGCGCGCCGTCGACGGAGCCGTACACCACGCACGTGAGAAGGGCGGCGATCAGATCGCACGCTTTGACGACGCGATCGGCGAGGAGATGGCTCGCCGTTTCGACCTCGAACGCGAGATCCGCTTCGCTCTGGAGCGGGACGAGCTTCGGGTCTTCTACCAGCCGATCCTCAAGGTCGCGACCGCGGAACTCGTCGGTGTCGAGGCGCTCGCCCGCTGGCAGCACCCGACGCGCGGGCTGCTCGGCCCGGACGAGTTCATTCCCGTTGCAGAACGCAGCGGCCTCATCGCCTCGATCGGCGCTTTCGTCCTGGAGTCGGCACTCCGTCAGGTCGTCGAGTGGCGCAAGTCGCTGCCTCGCTGCGAGAACCTCTGGGTGTCGGTGAACTTCTCCTCGCGACAGTTGCTGCTGTCGAATCCGGTCTCGACGTGCCTGTGGGCGCTCGCCTCGGCGGGCGCACCCGCGGACGCGCTGCGGATCGAGCTGACCGAGACCGCGGTGATGAAGGAAATCGACACCTCGATCCAGCGCCTCTCGGACTTGCGCGCGATCGGGATCCGCGTCGCGATCGACGATTTCGGGACCGGACATTCCTCTTTGAGCTATCTGAGCAAGCTCCCCGTCGGTTCGTTGAAAGTGGACCACTCCTTCGTCGATGCGATGGGGTCAGAAGGGTCCGAAGCGATCGTGGACACGATCGTGAGTCTCGCGAAGGCGCTCGATCTCGAGCTGTGCGTCGAAGGGGTGGAAAGCGTCGACCAACGGGTGGCGTTGCACCGCCTCGGCTGTGAATACGGCCAGGGCTACCTCTGGTCGGCGCCGCTCGCTGCCGATGCGTTCGCGGAGTGGGAGACGCGGGTTTTCTCGGCGCAGGCCGTTTGATCGTCGGGCGCCGACTGGCTTCTAACTGACCGAGACGATCTCGACTTCGAGCGCGCCATTCGGCGCCTCGTACGACACCGTTTCCCCTGTTGCCCTGCCGAGCAGGGCTTGGCCGAGCGGAGAGCCGACCGAGATCACCGGCAGGTTCTCAGGTCGCTCCTCGATCGAACCGACGAGGTACGTCTCGATGTCGTCATCGCCGGCGTAGCGGAGGCCGACGACCGACCCTGCGACGACTTCGCCAGTCGACGCGGTCGGTTCGACGATCACCGCCGAGGCGAGCATCGCCTGCAACTGGCGGATGCGGGACTCCATCTTTCCTTGGGCATCCTTCGCGGCGTGGTAATCGCCGTTCTCGGAGAGGTCGCCGAGCGCCCGCGCGGCTTCGATTTGGCGCGCGATCTCGACTCGACCGCGCGTCGTCAGGTCCTCGAGTTCATCAACGAGGCGCTGGTGCGCCTGGGGCGACAGGTGCGTCTCGGTCACGTCCCCAAAATACCGAGCCAGGCGCGTCTGGATGCACGACTCGGACGCCCTGCACGCCGCGTTAGCGTTTGGCACCGCGACGAGGAGGGATCGACGATGCCGCTGAGACCGACGGCCAAGATCTGGATGGACGGCGAGCTCGTCGACTGGGAAGACGCGACGATCCATGTCCTCACCCACACCCTTCACTACGGGACCGGCGTTTTCGAAGGGATCCGCGCCTATCCGACGAGTGCGGGACCGGCCGTCTTCCGTCTCGCCGAGCACCTCCAGCGCTTCGACCGTTCCGCGCGCATGCTGATGCTCGAACTCCCGTTCTCCGAAGACGACCTCACGACTGCGGTGAAGGATACGGTGCGCGCGAGTGGTCTTGACGAGTGCTACATCCGTCCGATCGCTTTTCTTGGCTACGGCGAGATGGGCATCAACACCCTTACGAGCGAGGTTCGCGTGGCGATCGCCGTGTGGCCCTGGGGCTCGTACCTAGGTGAAGCCGCTCAGGAAAAAGGTGCGCGCCTCAAGGTGAGCACCTGGGCGCGCCACGACCCGCGCTCACTGCCGACCTCGGTGAAAGCGACTGGCATGTACATCAACAGCTCTCTCGCAAAAGTCGAGGTTCTCCGTGCCGGTTACGACGAAGCGGTGATGTTGACAACCGACGGCTATGTCTCAGAGTGCACCGGTGAGAACCTCTTCGCCGTGCGCGCAGGCACGGTGACGACGCCGCCCCCGGCGACGATGTCGGCACTCGACGGCATCACCCGCGACTCGGTGATGACGATCGCGTCCGATCTCGGGTTCGAGGTGCGCGAGCAGGCGATGCGCCGGACGGATCTGTACGTCGCTGACGAACTATTCATGTCTGGCACGGCGGCGGAGATTGTGCCCGTGAGCTCGGTGGACGACCGCGTGATCGGCGAGGGACGTCCGGGTCCGGTCGCAAAGGCGATCGCTGAAACGTATCGCCAGGCTGTGCGCGGCGAGCTCCCGCAGTACAAAGAGTGGCTCGAACTCGTCGATTGACGGTCAGCTCGGTAATTCGGAAGCACGTGCCCCCTCCTGTATCCTGCGCGCCGTGAGACACGCGGACTACACGACGAGATGACCCAGCCGCGTTTCGCGCCGATCCAATACTACGACGAGGTCCGTCCTGGATACCGCCTCGCGCCTCCGGAGCGGTGGGTGGCGGACCGGCCGGCCGACTTCACAGGTCAGCCGACGCGGTTCCGACGCGGAGAAGGGGTGCCCGGGCCCGACCAGGGATACGCGCTGCTGCTCGCCGAGCGGGTCTCCGACCGCCTCGTGCTCGCGCCCGGAGAGCACCTCGGCGACGTCGTGTCCGCGTGTGTGGCGATCGCGTTGCGCCGCGCCGCGATCTTCGGTCGTGCGCCGGTGCTCGCCGACCTCGAGGTGGCGTTCGGACTTCTCGGTTATCTCTACGATGCCCCGGCGGCACTTGTCAGCGCGCGGCGCCGGTTCGTCGACGGTGCAGAACATGACGACTGGAAGGTTCGCGATCTCGTTGCGCGGCTGCCAGAAGCGGTGCTGCGCGAACCACCGGCGGCGTTCCCGCGCGGCATGAACGGTGGCGCGAGATCGACGGATTCGATCAAATCGCATCAGGGAACACGTCTGGCTGACGCAGAGCGGCGACGCCGGCCGCGGGTCGCCTTCCCGCCGATCACCGATAATCTCGATCGGGTCGCGTTCGCGTTCAGCGAACTCTCAGATAAAGCCCAGGAAGATCCGATCCTCGCCCGGGATACTCGGGGTGTCATGAGGTGGCTGCAATTCGGACCGATCCTTAACGAGGACTGAGGCCATGGAACACGACGAGAACGAGACGCAACCAGTCGAAGGCGCCGAGGCACCGCCAGTGCCGCTCGATTCTTTCGAGAACGAGACGCAAGCGGTCGAGGGAACCACGGCTCCGCTGGCGGCGACGCCGCAGCCGTCGTCCCTTCCGCCGCCTCCACCTCCGTCGCCCTGGTTCACCACGGCAGGACCGCCGCCGGGAGGATGGTGGGTGCCGCCGGGCGCCGGCCGCGCCGAAGAGCCCCCGCGTTCTAACGGCCGCAAGATCGCGGTGCTCGTCGGACTTGTGGCGTTGATGGCGGGCGGGCTCGGCGCGGGACTCGACGCGGCAGTCAACTCCTCGCCGGGCACCCAGAGGCCTGCTGGAACGGTGGTGACCTCGCCGAGGTCGAACGCCTCCGGGGTCGTTCCGAAATCGACGGAGGTCGCGCAGGTCGCATCCGCGATCGACCCCGCCGTCGTCGACATCAACACCACGGTCGCGAGCCCCGTCGGAAACGGCGCGGAAGCGGCAGCGGGGACCGGGATGATCATTTCGCCGTCCGGCCTCGTGCTGACGAACAACCACGTCGTGGAGTCGGCGACGAACATCCGGGTCACGATCGAGGGGCACTCCGGTTCGTACAAGGCGAAGGTGCTCGGCGTCGACCCCACCCAGGACGTCGCGCTGATCAGGATCGAGTCTGCTCCGGCGGGGCTGCCGTCGGTGAGTTTCGCCAACTCCTCGAAGGTTGCCGTCGGCACGTCGGTTGTCGCGATCGGCAACGCGCTCGGTCTCGGTGGTAAGCCGTCGGTCTCGAGCGGGACGATCACCGCGACGAATCGCACGATCACCGCTGGCGACGAACTGACGCCGTCGACCCCCGAGACGCTGCACAGGCTGTTCGAGACGGACGCGCCGATCGAGTCCGGCGACTCGGGCGGTCCGCTCGTGAACTTGCAGCACCAGGTCGTCGGGATCGACACGGCGGCGGCTTCGTCGGACACGACGACCGGGTCGCTCGGGTTCGCGATCCCGATCAACGAAGCGCGGCAGATCGCGAGTGACATCGAGCACCACAAGGCGAGCTCGCGCGTCACGCTCGGGCTGACCGCGTTCTTGGGTGTCACCGAAGGGGACAACTTCGGCGAGCCGACCGGCCCGGGCGTGTTCATCTCTGCCGTGATCGCTGGTAGCCCCGCTCAGTCGGCGGGCCTTCAGGGCGGCGACTCGATCACCGCGGTCGACGGGACGACCACGAACACGATCCAGGTTCTGCAGAACGCCATCCGTTCGCACAAGCCGGGGAATCAGGTGACCGTCACGTTCACGAATTCGTCCGGTGCGTCGCACACCGCGACCGTGATACTGGCCGGCATACCGCTGTAACCGTCGATACCGCGCCGGGCTTACAGTCCGGCGCGAAGGCGGGCCTGAGCCCGCACTCGGTACCATCGCTTTGTCATGGGCTCGATGAAGCCGGTTCACTACAGCCTCCACGTCCTGTTCACGGACTGGAACACGAGCCTTTTTCCGCTGTTCATGGCGGTCGTCATCGGCGCCGTGGCGCTGTGGTATCTGCGGGCCGACTGGGCGCTCGCCGGCAAGGGACGGCGCTGGAGCGGGATGCGCACGGCCGCCTTCATGGCGGGGCTCGTCATGGTCGAGCTCGCGCTCGGCTCACCGATCTCTACGCTCACCGCCTCGTACTTCCAAGCCCACGTCCTGCAGCACCTGCTGTTGATGGTCATTGCGCCGCCGCTGCTTGCGCTCGGTGCGCCGTCGACGCTGCTCTTGCAGACCTCGAGCCGCAGGACAAAGGAACTCTGGCTGAAGCTCCTGCACTCGCGGGCCTTCGCTCTCGTGAGTCACCCGGTCAGCGTCTGGTTCTTGTACTTCGGGCTGATGTACGTCTTCTTCCTCACCCCGTTCATCGGCTTCGCGATGGCACACATGGAGGTCATGGATCTCGTCAACCTGACCTTCCTCTTCGGGGCGACGCTGTACTGGTGGCCGGTCGTCGGTCTCGATCCGATCCCGCGTTGGAAGATGGGATATGGCGCGAGGATGCTGAACCTCGCTCTGGGTGTCCCCGTCGAAGCGTTCTTGGGAATCGCGCTGTTGAACGACTCGAAACCCGCGGCGTCGATCTACACCTTGTCGAGCACGCACGCGGGCGGCGGCTTGTTGTGGGTGCTGTCCGAGCTCTTCACCGTCACGGCCTTGATACCGATCTTTTTCCAATGGATGCGATCCGAGGACCGCACGGCGGCACGCGAGGACGCTCGACTCGATGCCGAAGCCGAGCGGGCGCAAACTGCCGCCGGGCCGAGCACGATCTGAGCCTTCGCTGATGACCGAAAGGCGGTGGCTGGCGGTTTCGCGCGCGCCCGAGACTGGGGATGCTGGCAGATGCCCGACCGATCGGGAATGGTAAGGCGATGCGGATTGTGATCGTGGCGCCTCCGTGGCTCCCCGTCCCGCCACCGGCGTACGGGGGGACCGAGACCGTCCTCGACTCCCTGGCCAGGGGCCTGAAAGCCGCCGGTCACGATGTGCTGTTGTTCACGACCGGCGACAGCACCTGCGAGGTCGAACGCGGTTGGTTCTTCGAGCACGCGATCGGCATCGGCGTCGGGGGAGCGGCACAGGAAATCCGCCACGTCGTACACGCCTACGACGCCGCCAAGGACGCCGACGTCGTCCATGACCACACCTTGTGCGGACCGCTTTACTGCGGCCGCTTCCCCGACCTGCCGGTGCTCACGACGAACCACGGTCCGTTCGAGAGCGACCTCATCGATCTGTACCGGGTGACCTCGAAGCAGGTGCCGGTGATCGCGATCTCCCACCACCAGGCGTCGGCCGCGCACGGCGTCGAGGTGGCAGCGGTCATCCACCATGGTGTCGAACCGGAGCGCTTCCCAGTGCAGTCCGGCGCCGGCGGCTACGCGCTGTTCCTCGGGCGGCTCAATCCGACGAAGGGCGCGCACATCGCGGCGCGTGTCGCGAGACGAGCGGGGATTCCGCTGCGCATCGCCGGCAAGCGCTCCGAGCCGATCGAGATCGAATACTTCGAACAGACCCTGAAACCGCTCCTCGGACAGGACATCGACTATGTCGGCGAGGTCGACCACGACACGAAGGTGCAATTGCTCGGCGGCGCGTCGATGCTGCTCAACCCCATTCAGTGGCCCGAGCCCTTCGGCATGGTGATGATCGAGGCGCTCGCCTGTGGCACGCCGGTGATCACCACGCCGCACGGTGCCGCACCCGAGATCGTCGATCACGAAGTGACCGGCTTCATCTGCGCCGACGAACCCGAGCTCGTCGACGCCGTCGGTCGCATCGACGAGATCGATCGTCGGGCCTGCCGGGTCGCCGTCGAAGAGCGTTTCTCGGTGCAGCGCGTCGTCGCCGAGCACGTCGCCGTGTTCGAGCGCGCCATCCGCGGCGAGATCGGGGCGAGGGCGCTGCACTGATGGCGACGAGTTGGTCGGTCGGCACCCAGCCCGGCCTTGGCGGGATCTCCGAGGCGGGCGTCACCCTCGTCGAAGGTACGAGCTTTGTCATCTCGTCGGCCGGAGGAGACATCGAGCAGGGAGGCGCCCAGGGACTCTTTTACCGGGACACGCGCTATCTGTCCGCGTGGCGATTCGCGATCGACGATCGGAAGATCGAACCCCTCTCGGTCGTCTCTAACGACCCTTTCTCCGCCACCTTCCTCGGGCGAGTCCAACCTCAAGAGGGCCGCGCCGACAGCACGGTGTTCGTGATCCGCGAGCGATTCGTCGGTGACGGCATGCGCGAAGACGTCGTGCTGCGGAACTTGGGTGGCGAAGCGACCGCCTGCACCCTGAGCGTCCTTTTTGAGGCGGACTTCGCACATCTTTTCGCGGTGAAGGGGAACCACGTCGCGCCACACGGCGAAGCAACGTCACGCGTCGAGGAGGGTCGGATCTTCATCGACCACACCTATCGCGAACGCCGCCGAGGAATCCGCCTGCGACCACCCCAGGGTGCACTCGTCACCGGGAACGAGATGACGCTCGACGTCGTTGTTCCGGCGCGCGGCGAGTGGCGCGGCTGTTTCGAAATCGAACTCGCAATGGACTGTGAGCTTGCGCCACTTCGCTACCGATGTGGTGAGCGCGTCGAGTTCTCGACGCCTGCGACACGACTGCGGAAGTGGGAACGGACGACGCCGCATGTGAAGACCGACGACGAATCGGTGAACCGCGCGCTCACGCGTTCGATTCTCGACCTCGGCTCGCTGCGTATCTTCGATCCCGCGATGCCGAACAACGTCGTCGTTGCCGCCGGCGCACCATGGTTCATGACGTTGTTCGGTCGCGACTCGATCATCACGTCGTGGATGACGCTCATCGTCGATCCGACGCTCGCGCTGTCGACTTTGCGTACGCTCGCGCGCTACCAGGGAACCGACACCGACCCGCGCACCGAAGAAGAGCCCGGGAAGATCCTGCACGAGATCCGCTCGGGGATGGGCGGCGGCGTCGGCGGGGAGTCGATCTACTACGGCTCGATCGACGCAACGCCACTTTTCGTGATGCTGCTCGGGGAATTGCACGATTTTGGCGCGGACGCGTCCGCGATCGACGAGCTATTGCCTGTGGCTGACCGCGCGATCGAGTGGATCGAGAATTTCGGTGATCGGGACGATGACGGCCTTGTCGAGTACCAGCGCGCGACCGACCGTGGGCTCATGAACCAGGGTTGGAAGGACTCTTACGACGGAATCAACTTCGCTGGCGGACGCATCGCCGAGGCGCCGATCGCCCTCTGCGAGGTGCAGGGCTACGTCTATGCGGCGTACCGCGCCCGCGGGCGCATCGCCTGGGCCCGCGGTGACGAGGCGACGGCGAAGCGATGCGAAGAGCGAGCGAACGCCCTCCGCTCGGTGTTCAACGATCGCTACTTCATCGAGGATCGCGGGTATATCGCCGTCGGGCTTGACGCGGAGAAACGGCCGATCGATTCGCTGACTTCGAATGCCGGTCACTGCCTGTGGACCGGAATCGTCGACGACGACAAGGCGGAGCGGATCGTCAAGCAGCTCATGTCGACCGAGATGTACTCGGGTTGGGGTATTCGAACGCTCGCGTCGAACATGGGTGCGTACAACCCGGTTAGCTACCACAACGGTTCGGTCTGGCCCCATGACAATGCGATCTGCGCGGCGGGGCTGATGCGCTATGGATTCGCGGCAGAGGCTCAGGCGGTGGCGCTTTCGATGTTCGAAACCTCAGCGCTGTTCGATTCACGGCTGCCGGAACTGTTCTGCGGGTTTGGACGCGAAGAGTTCGCGGCTCCGGTCGGTTATCCGACGTCGTGTTCCCCGCAGGCGTGGGCCGCCGCGACGCCGTTCAGCTTGTTGCGGACACTGCTGTCTTTTGAACCGGACATCAACGATCGTCGGGTCTATTTGAAGCCGACGATTCCCGAATCGCTCGGCACGATCCGGGTTGAGCAGGTGCCCGTCGGCAACCAGCGAGTGACGATCGAAGCGCGAGAAGAGAGCGCCGAGGTGAGCGGGCTCGACGGAGACTTGCAACTCGTGCAGTCGAGACGACCCGAGCAGACGCGCTGATCTCGGTTAGGTCGGTGGAACGCAAGTCCGACCTACGATCGCTAGGTGCTCGTCGTCGCTGGTGCGCCCATGCTCGATCACCACGACACAGGCGAGGGGCACCCCGAGCGGAAGTCGCGTGTACAAGCGGCACTCGATGGTGTGATCAGCGCGGGCTTGTGGGACGCGATGGTTCCGCTCGAACCGCGTCGCGCGAGCATCGATGAGCTATGCATGGTGCATCACCTCGGCTACGTCGAACGCATTGAGATGTTCTGCGCGGAGGGCGGCGGTGCCATCGACGCGGACACGATCGTCAGTCCGGGCTCGTTCGAAACCGCGTGCTTCGCGGTGGGCGGGACCCTAGCCACAGTCGACGCCCTCGCGTCAGGCCGTGGCGAAGTCGGTTTCGTCGCCGCCCGCCCGCCGGGACATCACGCGACGGCAGACGAGGCGATGGGGTTCTGTTTGTTCAACAATGTTGCGATCGCCGCGGCGCACCTCACAAAACGAGGCGAACGCGTGTGCATCGTCGACTGGGACGTCCACCACGGCAACGGCACCGAATCGATCTTCTGGAACGACCCTCGCGTCTTGTACGTGTCGACACACCAGTCACCGCTGTATCCCGGAACCGGTACCCCCGCTGAGATCGGGGGACCTGACGCGCTCGGACTGATCGTCAACGTTCCGCTGCCGCCTTACGCGACGGGCGACGTCGCTCGGCGGGCGTTCGAGGAGCTCATCTCCCCAGAAGTCGAGGCGTTCGAACCGACCTGGGTGCTCGTTTCGGCAGGCTTCGACGCGCACGACGCCGATCAGCTCGCGAGCTTGCGGTTGACCTCGGGGGATTTCGCTGCGCTCGCGCGGATCGTCCGCGAATACACGCCCGGACCGGGACGTCTCGCGTTCGTCTTGGAGGGCGGTTACGACTTGGAGGCCTTGCGAGTTTCCGTCGGGGCGGTGCTCGCCGCGGCGCTCGACGAGCCGGTTCGTGCGGAGGCTCCATCATCGGGAGGCCCCGGTCTCGAGAACCTTCCCCGAGTCGCGGAGGCGCGCTCGCGGGCCTTCGACGCCGCCGCGGCGGTGCGCGAGAGAGGCGATAGATCGGGCAAAACCGGCCGCCCCCGGTAGATTCCACCTGGTCAACGGGCCGAGGTCGCCCGGGGGGTGGATCTGGATCGTGCGCTGCGTGCCGGCCCGCCTTGTGGCAGCCGTCCTAGTCCTCTGTGGGGTGTTGCTCGCCGCCTGCGGGAACGCGCCCTTGGTGACGTCGACAGCCGGCAACACCACCGGCGTGAGCGCCGACACGATCGTCGTCGGTGGCCTCGCCTCGCTGACGGGGCCGCTGCCGGCCGACTTCGCTCCGGCGATCGCCGGCGCCGAGGCCTATTTCGACACAGTCAACGCGCAGGGCGGGGTGAACGGGAGGAGGATCGATCTCGCCTACCGGATCGACGATCAGTCGGACCCGGCGTCGGACGCCGCCGCGGCGCGCACCCTCGTCGAGCAGGATCACGTCTTCGCTGTCGTGCCGGTCGCGACCCCGTCGTTCTCGGGCGGGCCATTCCTAGCGTCCCACGACGTACCGACGTTCGGACTCAACGTCAATCCGAACGCCGACTGGGCAGGACCGTCGATGTTCGGCAACACCGGTTCGTACACGAACTTCAAGGGCGCCCAGCTGCAATCGGCGTACCTAGCCGAGCGGCACCACGTGCAGAACGCAGCGGTGATCGCCTACAACATCTCCCAGTCCGTCCAGGGATGCGATTCGGTCCTCTACGCCTTCCGCAAGTACGGCGTGCACGTCGCCTTCGCGGACCTCTCGGTCCCGGTTCCGGCGTTCAACTTGAGCGCCGACGTGACGCGGATGAAGGCGAACCACGTCGACATGGTCGTGTCGTGCCTCGACCTGACCGGAAACGTGTTGCTGGCCGACACGATGCAGGAACAGGGGCTGACCGGGGTCACCCAGTTCTGGTTCGACGGCTACGACGAGTCCGCCCTTCGCCAGTTCCACTCGGCGATGCAAGGGGTGTACTTCTTCCTTTCGAATGTCCCCTTCGAGGTGGCAACGCTCGACCCTGGCACGTACCCCGGCATGGACCGCTTCATCGCCGCGCTGAAGCGCTACCAGCCGAGCACCGAGCCCGGCGAGGCCGCCCTTTCTGGCTGGCAGAGCGCAGACCTTTTCGTAGCCGGGCTGAAAAAGATCGGCCGCGACGTGACGCGCACCAGGCTCATCGCGGCGATCAACAGGCTCACCGACTACACCGCCGACGGAATTGACGCGCCGATCGATTGGCGCGTCGCTCATCGGGCGGGGTGGCCGCCCTACAACTGCGGCGTATTCGTACAGGTCCAAAGTGTTCGCTTCGTCCCGGTCTACGGCACGGCTGGCACGCCATCGAGCGTGTTCAGCTGTTTCCCGTCCCCGGACCCGAAGCACGCACCGCTCGTGCCGCTTGATCCCTTGCCGAAGGGTGTCCCACCGCTTCCTGGGTCGTTCTCGGGTGGCTGACGCCAGGCTGGGGCGTTCGCCTTGAGTCAGTTCCTCTCCTACGCGCTGCCGGGGATCCCGTTCGGATGCGCGTATGCGCTGATGGCACTGGGCCTCGTTCTCACCTACAAGGCCTCGGGCGTCTTCAACATCGCGTTCGGAGCGCAGGCGTACGTCGCCGCACTGGTCTTCGACATCGCCGTCGGCAACGGCTGGCCGAGATGGGCGGCGTTCGTCGTCGCGGTCGTGTTGCTGAGCCCCGCGATCGGCATCGTGTTGGACCGAGCGCTGTTCCGCTCGACGCACAGCGCGCCGCCGCTCGTCAAGCTCGTGCCGTCGCTCGGCCTGCTCATCGCGATCCCGAGCATCTCCCAGATGATCTTCGGAATCTCACAACGTCTCGCGCCGCCTGCAATCGCACTCAATCCGGATGCCGTCGAGTTCCGCATCTCGGGTGTCGCAGTCACGGGTTCGGAGGAATTGACGACGATCGTCACGATCGGGGTCGTCATCGTGCTCGTGCTGATCTTTTCGGCGAGCCCGATCGGTCTCGAAATGCGCGCCGTGGTCGAGAGCGCACGGATGACGGAACTAGACGGGATCCGGGCCGACCGTGTGGGCGCGTTGGCGTGGGTGTTGTCGAGCCTTCTCGCCGGACTCGCCGGCGTCCTGCTCGCCCCGGATTTCGCGACGCTGGATCCATCGAACTTCACTGCGCTGTTGGTCGCGGCGATCGCGGCGGGCGCGATCGGCGGCTTCGCGAGCTTGCCACTCACCCTTGTTGGCGGCCTCGTCCTGGGCATCGCGCAGGAAGTGATCGGCGGATACCTGCCTTCGGGCAGTGTGCTCGCCTCGGGGTTGCGGCCCTCGTTCCCATTCCTCGTGCTCGGCGTGCTGCTCGTCGCCGGACGCCGTTTCCGTCCCGCGGGCAGCTTCTCGGACCCGCTCTCCGGCGTCGATCCACCGGCAGCGTCGCTTCGTCCCCCAGGTCGCATCGAAGAGGTGGCGCTCGGTTCGCGGGCATTCATGGCCTTCGTCGCGGTCGTGATCTTCGTGCTCGCGGCCGTCGTCCTGCCCGGGAACTGGGAGTTCACCCTCACCCAGGGGGTCGTTCTCGCGACGATCTTGCTGTCGATCACCCTGCTCACTGGGATGAGCGGGCAGATCTCGCTCTGTCAGGCTGCCTTCGCTGCGATCGGCGCTTTCACCGCGGGACAACTCGCGCTCCACTTCGGCGTCGCGATCCTGATCGGCGCGCTCGCCGGCGGCGCACTTGCCGCCGTCGTTGGCGCTCTCATCGCGCTCCCGGGACTGCGACTCGGCGGGATCGCGCTCGCGATGTTCACGCTCGCGTTCGGTCTTCTCGGAGACAATGTGCTTTTCCAGTACTCCTGGTCCGGCAACGGCGCGTCCGGACTCCTTGTTCCAAGACCTCAGGTCTTCGGCGTCAACCTCACCGGCAACACTTCGTTCCTGGTGCTCGGGGCCATCGTTCTCGGCCTCGCGGCACTCGCCGTCCGACTCATCCAGCGTTCGACGCTGGGGGGTGAGCTCGTCGCGCTCCGCTCGAGCGAGGTCGGGGCGGAATCGATCGGGGTCGACGTTCGGCGCTTACGGGTGATCGCGTTCGCCGTCTCTGCTGCGATCGCTGGGATCGGTGGCGCCGTATATGCCTCGTTGGAGCAGGGGATCTCGCCGAACGATTTCAACTACGAGTTCTCACTGGTTTTCGTCGTCGTCGTCGCAACGGTCGGTGTGTACTCGGTGACGGGCGCGATCGTCGCCGGTCTCGCTTACACAGTGATCAACCAGGCGATCAGTTCGCTGCCCTCGCGTTTCAGCGAGATGCTGGCGTTGATCTTCGGCATCGCGGCGCTGACGTATGTACGCCACCCAGAAGGCATCGTCGAGTACGCCCGACGGTGGGTGCTCGACCGCGCCGAGCAGTTCGCGCACTACCTGAATCGCGCCAGCAGAACTGGCCCCGGTCTCGCCGCCGAGAGCGGAGAAGGTGCGGCGTGAGATGACGCTCCTGGAGGCGGTTGGGATTTCGAAACGCTTCGGTGGCATCGCGGCACTGATGCCGGTGAGCTTGGCGATCGAGGAGGCAGAGTTCGTCGGGCTCGTCGGCCAGAACGGTGCCGGGAAGACGACGCTGTTCAACTGCCTGTTAGGGATCGACCACCCCGACACGGGGATGATCTCGTTCCGCGGGCGCCGCATCGACCACCAGCCGACATATCGACGCGCCCGGCTCGGTATCGGGCGGACGTTCCAGCGACTCGAGCTCTTCGCCGGGATGACGCCGCGTGAGCACTTCGTCCTCGCCGCACGCATGCGGCAGAGGCGGGGTCCGCTGCTCACCCGCCTCTCGTCGATCGGCCGCCCGATCGGGCCCGAGAAAAAGATGGTGGATTCGATGTTGGAACTCGTCGGGCTGACGGCAGAAGCGAACGTGCCGGTCGAGGCGCTCAGCCTGGGCCATGGTCGTCTCGTCGAGCTCGGCCGGGCGCTGATCGGCGTCCCGACGCTGTTGATGCTCGACGAACCCTCGTCCGGTCTCGATGCCGACGAACGCCGGGAACTCGTCACAATTCTGCGCCGTGTCCACGAGGAACGGGACACGGCGATCCTCCTCGTCGAGCACGACGTCGCGATGGTCACTGCGGTCGTGAGTCGGCTTCTCGTCCTCGATTCGGGCCGCCTCATCGCCGATGGTCCGACCGCGGAGGTGATCGCAAATCCAGAGGTCCGCCGCACGTATCTCGGTCGCGTGGATGAGACCGCCGCCCCGAACGCGTCCAGCAGCGGCGCGCGGACTGGCATGGAGCCGGCCCTCGAGCTACGCGACGTCTCCGCCTCGTATGGGCCGTATCGGGCGTTGTTTTCGGTCTCGTTCGTCGTGCCGGATCATTCCGCCGTTGCCTTGATCGGGCCGAATGGGTCGGGCAAGTCGACGGTGGCGCGCGTCTGTTCGGGTCTTGTCCCTGTGACTTCAGGAGCCGTGCGCGTCGCCTCGGCGAACGTCACACGATGGCCGCCGTGGAAGATCGCGCGGGCGGGGGTCGCACACGTCCCAGAGGGGCGCTCGGTCCTCCAGTCGCTGACCGTGGAGGAGAACCTCGAGCTCACCTATCGCGCAGCGCTCGGACGACACGACGTGCCGGAGGCGCTCGAGCGGGCGTACGAGGCTTATCCGCGCCTTTCTGAGCGCCGCGGCCAGCTCGCCGGCACGCTCTCTGGAGGAGAACAGCGGATGCTCGCGCTCGCGCGGGTGTTGTCGGTACCGATGAAGTTATTGATCGTCGATGAGCTGTCGCTCGGACTCGCGCCGAGCGCGGTCGACGAGGTGTACGACGCGCTCGGCCGCGTGCGCGAGCAGGGCACGGCGCTCTTGATCATCGAACAGCACGCCGAACGAGCGCTCGAACTCGTCGAGCGCGCCGTCGTGCTCTCGCACGGGAGCGTCGTCTTCGACGGATCGGCGGCGGACGCGGCGGCAGCAGTTTCGAACGAACTCTCGATCGACTGACGAAGGTCCCTTACAGCGTCGCAAAGGCGCTGATCACTTGGTCGACGAGCTCGTCAGTCAATCCGGCGCTCGCCTGGATCCGCAGCCGCGCCTTTCCGACCGGGACGACCGGGTACGAGAAGCCGACAACCAGGACGCCCGACTCGAAGAGCTTGGCGCTTGCCCGCTCGACCTTGACGGCATCGCCGAGGATGATCGGAACGATCGCGCTCGCGCTGTCTTCGATCTCGTAGCCGAGTTTGCGCAACCCGGCGCGGATGCGCGCCGCGTTGTGACGGAGGCGTCCGACGCGTTCGGGCTCTTGGCTCAGGATCTCGATCGCCCTCCTGGCCGAGCGGGCGACGGTTGCCGGAAGGGCGTTCGAGAACAAGCTCGGGCGCGCCCTTTGGATGAGCAGCTCGATCATCTCGGCGTTCGACGCGACATATCCGCCCGCCGCTCCACCGAGCGCTTTGCCGAGCGTGCCGGTCGTGACGTCGACCGATCCGGCGACGCCGTGGTGCTCGGCGGTCCCGTGACCGGTCGCGCCTACGACGCCGACGCCGTGGGAGTCGTCGACGACCAACAGCGCGTCGAAGTTGCGGCAGAGCTCGATGATCTCGGGCAGCGGCGCGAGGTCACCCTCCATCGAGAACACCCCGTCGGTCGCCACCCAGCGGATCCCCGAGGTCGAGGCCCCCTTCAGGGCGGCTTCCAACTCGCCGACGTCGCTGTGGGCGTAGATCTTGCGCTCGACATCGCGCGACTGGCGGATCGCGTCGATGATGCTCGCGTGGTTGAGGGCGTCGGAGATGACGGTGTCGCCGGCCGCCATCACCGTCGGGAAGAGCGCCTCGTTGGCATTCCAGCAGCTCACAAAGGTGAGGGCCGACTCGGCTGCCGACAGCTCGGCGATCTTGCGCTCGATCTCGTGGTGGACGTCGAACGTCCCGCAGATGAAGCGGACCGAGGCCGTGCCGGCGCCGCGTGTCTGTAACCCTTCGATGCCCGCCTCGACGACGCGGGGATCGTTGGCGAGTCCGAGGTAGTCGTTCGAGCACAACACGATGACCTCGCGCCCGTCGATCGTCGCCACCGGCCCCATCGGACTCGAGACGGTGTGCAACGCCTTGTACTGGCCGGTCTTGCGCAGATCGTCGATCACCGTGCCCGACCGCCGCGCGAACTCTTCGCGCGCGCTCATCGGGAATCTCCGATTTCGAAGATCACCTTCAACGCTTCGCGTCCCGAGAGCAGCGTGAAGGCGTCCTCGAACTTCTCGAGCGGAAGCATGTGGGTGATGAGTTGGTTGGCGTCGAACCCGCTCGTCGTCAAGAAGCGCTCGAGGGCATACCACGTCGCAAAGATCAATCGACCGTTGATCCCGAGTACACGCGCTGCCTTGAAGATCACGTCGTTCGGGAGGTCGAGGGGGATAGCGGAGGCGGGAAGGCCGAGCAGCGCCGCCGTTCCGCCTTTCGCGAGTGCGGCGAAGCCGCCGCGCACCGCGTCGGGGTGCCCGCTCATCTCGATCAGCACCTCAGGGCCGGAACCGAGCGCGGCGTCCACCACCTGATCGACCCAATCCCGATCGCTCGAATCGACGGTCACGTCGGCGCCGAAGTCGCGTGCGAGGGCGAGACGCCCCTCGTCGATATCGGTTGCGATGATCTGTGATGCACCGAGGTATCTTGCGATGGCGACGCTCGCGAGACCGATCACGCCCGACCCGGTGACAAGGACGTCTTTTCCGGAGACCTCGGCTGCGCTCACCGCGTGCATCGCGTTGCCGAGCGGGTCCATGATCGCCGCGACGTGGTCGGTGATGCGCGGATCGAGCCGCCAGATGTTGCGCTCGGGCATAGCGAGGTACGGCGCGAAACAGCCGTCCCGATCGACCCCGATGATGCTGAGGTTCTCGCAGATGTGCGTCCGCCCCGTCCGGCAGTACTCGCAGCGCTGGTCGCCGATGTGACCATCCCCGCTTACCCGCTCGCCCACCGAGACAGCGGAGACGGCGTCTCCGATCGCGGCGACAATCCCCATGAACTCGTGGCCGACGATGATGCCCGGCGGGACGCGCGAGGAGCTCCACTCGTCCCAGTCGTAGATATGGCGGTCGGTGCCGCAGATGCCGGCGTAGTGAACTTCGATCAGCACGTCGTTCGGTCCGATCGAGGGAACCTTGGCGTCGAAGTCGAGCTCAAGGCCGGGCGCGGGACGCGCCTTTCGCAGTGCCATCATCGTCTGTGGCGCCATCAGGCTCCTCCGGTCAGATCCGCCGGCACGTGCCTACTCTCGCATCGGCCGCTCCAGCAAGCCATGTGCCATTAAAGGGGCGTCAAGGCGGAGCGAGTCGCTGACGACGAGGCGGCGATGTTGGATGCAGATGAGTTCGAAGTGCGCGGGGAAGGAATCGCTCGCATCGATCCTCGGGTGATCGTGAAGGTGGGCGACCCCTTCCCATGCTCGTCGACACGAATCAATTCTTCGATTCCGACACTGGCGAGGCGATCTGGGAGTAGTCCAGATTCTCAGAGTTTCGGTTCCATCAATTCGAGTCGGTTGCCGAAGGGGTCCGAGACGTACATCTGCTCGTATCCCGGCATGGGCTCGTCCGGCTCGACGGAAAACCCCTCTTTTCTGAGACGTTCGGCGAGGTCGTCGAGCCCGGAGACGAGCAACGCCGGATGTGCTTTTTTCGCCGGTCGAAACTCGGTTTCGACGCCGAGGTGGATTCTCGCCGTCCCATTTTCGAACCAACACCCTCCGCGTTCCGCGAGGTTCGGAGGCTTCGTGACCTCGACGAGCCCGAGAATCCGGCCGTAGAAGTCGCGTGCCTTTTGTTCCTCACCTGGGGGCATCGCGAGCTGCACGTGATCAAGCCCGGTAACCGTCATGCCTCGATGCTGTCACGCGGGGAATCCCGTAGGTCGTCGGGCTCTCTCCGACCCAGCCTCCGATCAGGGCTCAACCGTGACGAGGGTGCCGAGTTGCAGCAGTCCGTACGACGTTTCTGCTGCAGCCCACGGTAGCTCGACGCATCCGAAGCTTTGCGGGAATCCGTACTGCGATCGGTAGATGTAGTGGACGGCGTCCGAACCGTTGAAGTAGGAAACCCACGAGACGGGATCCGCATACGACCCGCCAAACGGACTCACACCCTGCATCACTTGGTTCTGAAATTTCAGATAGACGGCGTACGTTCCGTCGGCGGTTGGTGACGCCGAGATGCCCGTGTTCGCCGATGTCTCCAGGACGACGCGGCCGTCCTGGAGGATCGTGAACGTCTCGGGTTGGTTGTTGCCGATCTTCTTGTCGGCGATTGCATAGGTGAAGCCGTCAGGATTCCGATGCAACGCCGGTCGTCGTCCGAGCCGGAGCAACGTCGACCAAAACCTTGTCGAGAGCCCACTTCCTGGCGGGAGGTGCTCGCCGCGATCGAACGAGGTGAGCGCACTTTGCAGGATCTGTGACGACGAGCCGGGAGTCCAGAGCGCTCGAAGCGGCTGCGGCGCGTCGCCGAGGAAAGTGAATTGCCCGTGCGGGACGACGTAGAACGCGCGTTCGAACTCGGCTTGCGTGCGCGCAAGTGGCGCCTGCGGATGCCAGGTGACCGGTAGATATCCAAGCTGGGCGAGCAGTTGCTCAGCGCGGAGGAGCGAGCCGTCCTCGGTTGTGAACCTCCGGATCTGCGTCGCCTTCAGTCGGGCGCCGTCGACCGCGACGACGCCGTGCATTCCCCCCGGGATGGAAACGGTGACCACGCCGTCCGGCGGGAAGGCGCCGATCGGCGTGAAGACGAGCGAATTGCCACTCGTCGCCCAAGTTCCTGGGGTCCGGGGCGTGAGAACGGGGGCTGGGGTACTCGCCGGCAGCGGGGCGGAGAAGCGAATCGTGATCGGCGAGATACCCGATACATCCTTGGTGTTTACCGACGGAGAGACCGAGACGACTCGCAGACCGGCGGTGGCGTCCGATGCCGAAGCCGTGCTGGCGAGGCCGAAGACGCTGCCGCAGCCGATGGCGACGAAAATTGCCGCGACCGAACACCCCCATCCGGACGCGCGCTGTCGGGCCACCGTTTTCTCTGGCGTCATGCCCCCATTTTGGCGGAGCGAGGCACGAGCTGTACGCAAGGGCGGGCGACGCTACCGCCGGCGCCGCTCGGCCTCGTTCGGGCCGGTCGTCGCAAGCAAGGTCGCGCGATCCGCCGTGTGCTTCTCCTCGTCGCGAAGCGCGCCTTCCACCGCCGGATGCGGTCGGGCGGCTTATTCGGTACGCAACAAGGGCGCGATCGACGTTCGAGCGGCGGAGCGACTCGGTAGGTAGGCGACGACGGTGGCTAGGACGATTGCTCCGATCGCGACGAAGACGACTTGCAATACGGGCACCGTCGTCTGGGGCACCGCGTAGATCTCGCGGGCGAACACGTCCCACAAGGTCCGTCCGAGAAGGATTCCGAGTGGGATCCCGATGACAACGCCGACGACCGCGGCGATCGACGCTTGCCATAAGACCACCGCCGACAACTGCCGTCGTGCGAAACCGAGTTTTTTCAACAGCGCGAGATCCCTGCGACGCCTACGGACCGACGCGACGAGCGTCAATGCGAGGGCGAGCGCCGCCGCGATCGCGAGTCCAGCAGCGAGAAGCGCGGGAGTCGAACCCATCGTCTTGTAGTTCACGATCTCCGCCGGTTGTTGGACGGCAACAGTTTGAAGACGCCTCCACCTGCGTTCGGGTCCCCTTGAACGGCCTTCGAGATCCTTCCGACGATGTGCTGGAGCGACGCGAGTGCCGCTTTTGGTGCGGCGACGTGCCTGCACGACCCGCGGTGGAGGCGTTCGAGGCTCGACGGTCAGCTTGTGCCGGAGTGGCCGCGCTCAGACCCTCGTTTTCGTTCGTCGAGACGGTGCCGAATGCTTTCCGTGACGGCCCTGTCGTCTTCGTTCAGCGAGGATCTTGTCGCTCGATTGGGTCGCGGGATGATCGCGACGCGCTTCGGTCATCTGTTGAAGCGCCGAGTCGGTCTTCGTCGCCCGGGGACGGGCTGAGCGTCGGTGCTGCTTGCGCCGGATCCGGAAAAGGACGAAGAACCCGGCGGCGGGAATGACGATCAACCAGAGAGGATTGAGGATGACCACCGTCTTCGAGATGGTCACCTCGCCCGTGGAGTGCTGGGTCTTGTCGTAGACGAAAGTCGTGTGAATCGTGTACCAGCCAAGACCAAGCCACGACGAGACGTGCACCGGAAATTCCCGGAAGAGTCCGGGAGGAAGGAGGCGAGCCGGAATCTCGAGGTTCGCGTCCGTCGGTGACGGCCACCCACCGGTCTCGGTTGTCGTCGTGAACTGAACGGTGGAGGTGCCATCGTTGTCCGCCCGCACGAAACCCGTCGCCGAACTGGACAGCGAAAAATCGAACGCCGGAAGGCCGTGGAAGCTCGCGACGATTTTGATGTGGCGAGGCCCAGGGACGTCGAGAACGACGAGCGCGCCGATGTCGTTTTGCACCGTGACCGACGCGGAGTTGATCACCGGGCTGACGAGGAAACCGAGGAAGTAGTCATTCGGCTTTAATCCCTTCGGCACCTCGGTCGAGATGTTCACGTTGCGCTCTTGCCGCGGGGGCAGGCTGAGAAACTTCTGAGGGATGTGAATCCGCCCAGCAAAGCGAGGATCGCTCCCCGCACCGGCAAATCGTGTCCCACCGTTGTCGAGCAGCACCACGCGTTCACTGGTGATCTCCACGTCCAACGTGGTGTGGCCGAGGTTCCCGACGGTCAGCGTTGCCGTTGCCACCTTGCCGGGTACGGCGGAGATCGCGCCAGGCGGGGAGGTTACAAAGAGGTCGGCGGAGGAATCTGAGCTATGTGTGGTCGCGGCGGCGATACTCGCCAGTCCCAATGTCGCGCACCCGAGGAGAAGCAGTCCGCCGATGACTGTCAGTACGCCGCCGCGCTGAATGCGCCGCGGCTGGCGCCGGAATTCGACAACCACGGTCGCTCCTAGAACGTCGGTGTCGCGACGTAAGTGATCGTGTCGGTGTAGGTGCCATCAGGCACCGCGTAGTTCACCGCGACCTGGTCGGTCAACGTCAAGGTGTCCGCCGTCGCGCCCGTCGCACTCGTCGTCGTTAGGAAGTTGGCGGACGCGCTGGGATAGCCGACCCAGTCGCCTCCGGAGAAGCCCGCCGCCAGGGTTGCTCCGTCACCCCCACCGCCCGAAAGGGTCGCACTGACGCCGAATCCATCGGCTGGGAAGCTCGCCACGCCCGTCGTCGGGCCCGAACTGACCGCTGGAATGGTGTACGACGGCGAAGATTGTGACAGGCCTGTGTCCGATGCTGAGAGCGTGTAGCCGCTTGCCGCGTTGGTCAGCACGGTCAAGGTGACGGTCTGGCTCTCGACGTTGTTCAACATCGTCGGATCGACTGCCAACGTGAACGATGGCGTGTTGTTGGTGAAGGTGAGCGTCTTGCCGACCGTGACCGTCACACCCGTCGACGACGCACCGAAGGTGACCGAGCCGGAGGTGCCCGAGTCGATGGTGGCTGGGACGGACGTTTGCGTCGTGATCGTCGAGGTGTACGAGCCCGCCGTCGACGTGTTCGTTATACCGGTGAACGAGATGTAAATCGAGATTCCTGAGCTCACCGAGACCGGGGAAGTGACCGTGTACTTGATGGTCGTGCCCGATGTCGAGACTGTTCCGGCACCGAGGCCATACACGGTTCCGACGGCAATGGAGCCGAGACCCGTCCCGGTAGGAGAGGTCATTGTTACAGAAGCGATGGTCCCCGTCGTCGCCGTTTTGAACGCGTATGCGTAGGTGACGCTCGTCTTGGATGTCTGCGAGTTGCTCACCGTCCAGCTGATACCGGACAACGTGCCCGCGGAAGCTGGACCCGCCGTGAGGACGACGAGACCGATGCCGAAGAGCATCCCGACGACCGCGACGCGGATCCGCGAGCCGCCTCGCAGGCGGCGGTTTCTGGGCGAATTGTCCAGCAACTGTGCATGCATATTGTGAATAACGGCCGAAATCCCCAGGTCGTTAAGCCGTACCTGACCTGGGAGAACTATGGTCCTGACCACTCCTTGTGGCCGCAGTAACGAATCCGGGGCATCTTGAGCGGAGTCGGACTATCGATCCGGCACAGGTCGCGCCAGCGTGCGCGCGCCCCTCGTGAGCTGGACAATTGTTCGTCGACAGAGCATTACCAGCGGAAGATCGTGAGCTCCTCCGTGATCAGCATGCTCGCGACATCGGAAGACGTTGCGCTCTTTCAATCGGATTGAGCGTCGTCCGACGCGGAGTACGGACGGCCCGGCCAATACGCCCACTCCTCGAACCACGCGCACCGTCCGTCAGATTCGAGGCGCAGGATCCAAAGATCGCGATATTCCTGGCGAAAGGGCTGTCCGTACCGAACTTCGGCGCGTATCACCGCCGTCTCACCCTCAACCGCGACGATTTCGGTCGATAGCGTGAAAACCTCGTCCGGCCCGTCTCTCTCCTCATCCCACATCTGCCGGATGGCTTCGTGGCCTTCGACGGGTTCCTCGTACGGTGAATGCAGGTAAGTGGCGTCGGCAGTGAAAAGTGACGAAAGCTCGTCGCTGCCCGGTGTTCGCCAAGCGTGTTCGTATTTTGCGACCCAACGGCGTACCGCCGCGCGATCGGTCACACTGCCATCTTGGCTCGCCGAGCCGCGGCGTGTCGGGGCGGTGGCAGTCCCCGGTTTCGATTTGGTATCGGTCCATCGTTTCAGGCAGCTGAAAGGAGTCCGAGAACATCCGATGAAGGGCCACGTGATAGTCCCGGCTGAATGGTAGGACTTTTACGAAGTGAAACGTGTCCCGGCTGCCTTCGATCTTCTGAGGATCGCGTTGTGGACCGCGCATCGTGCCTAAGTACAGCGCCGGGATACTCCCATATCGCTTTTCGGAGTCACATCAGCTCGAGGTTCTCCTCGTACATCCGGGCGGTCCGTACTGGGCGAGCAAGGACGACGGCGCCTGGTCGATAGCCAAGGGCGAGTATGAGCCAGCGCGGGAATCGGATCCGCTTGTCGTTGCGAGGCGCGAGTTCACTGAAGAGCTCGGAAAACCAGTGCCTCAGGGAAAGCTGCTGGATCTGGGCAAGCTCAAACAACCAAGTGGCAAGCGCATCGTTGCGTGGGCCCTCGCCTGCGAAATAGATGTCAGCGAGATCGCAAGCAATTCGTTCGACATGGAATGGCCACCAAACTCTGGACGGACGCACTCGTTTCCTGAGGTCGATCGCGCCGCCTGGTTTCCGGTGGACCGTGCCCGCTCGAAGATGTTGAGTGGCCAAGTGCCGTTTCTCGATCGTTTGTTAGCCCAATTGCGGAAATAATCCAGGCACATTTGTTGGAGAACCGGTGAAACACTGGGCCAGCCAATCCAAAGTGCGTGAGCCACCCGCGCCGTCGTGAAGCGTCACGTAAACTGCTTCCGCGCCCACCACACGCTCAACCCTGTGAGCGCCACCGCCAGTGCAGCGATGGGGGAATGCTCGAGAGTAGCGACCTACTGAGTTGACAACGAAGCGATTGGCGACACTCGATCAGCCCCAGAAGATGCATGTCGGGTCGTTGGCGATCTCCGCGAGAAGTTCGTCGACGGTCCCCGGATCGATCAAGTCGTAGACGTGCCACCGACTGTTGCGGTCGGACCAGTAAAGCGTCCACAGGGTCGTCTCGTTCGAGTAGCGGAGCTGAGCGATCGGCATTCGCGACCAGTCGGTAAAGCTCTCGTTCCAAGGCGGTCGGCAGTCGAGGATCGTGACCGATTTGCCGCGGACGTGTGCTTCGACGCGCATCTCGTCGCGAAACTTCTTCGGGGTGCGTCCCTCGCAGAACTTGCGAATCTTTTCCAAGTCGAAGTCGGCAACCGCGGCCACGTCCAAACGCTAAAGGTTTGACTTACAAGGCGCCTTCGCGTTGGTTCGGCGTCGAGCGCTGGTCGAGTGAGATCATGTTCGTGGGGCCGGAAGGGATCGAACCTTCGACCCAGGGATTATGAGTCCCCTGCTCTGACCACTGAGCTACGGCCCCATTTCGCGGAATGAGCTCCGGGGGAGAGACTCGAACTCTCAACCACACGGTTAACAGCCGCGTGCTCTGCCAATTGAGCTACCCCGGATCGGAACGTCGGCACCCTACCAGCGAGGTCGGCGGCCAATCGCCCAGTTGCGGCGCCCGAAAACACCAGCCCCCCTCGGAGAATCGAGGGGGGCTGGAAGTCCGTCGGGGATGCCCCCATTCGGATCGATTCGTACTCTTTAGCCGCTCAGCGGGAATACGGGCATTACTGCCCTCTTGAACGTCGAGTTCACGACCACCGCCCAGGATGCGTACCAGGCGAAGATCGCGGTGGCGATCCCGCAGTCACCTCCAGCCTGGGTAATGGATGCCGAGTCCTTGAACGATCCGGCGCAGAGAAGTGCGAACGTCACGGTCAGGGCCAAGAACACCATGAACACGGCTCCCGTGGTCTTCAACGAGGCAGTCAACATGTAGAACGTAAAAATCGTCCACGCGAGCAGGAAGTAACTCCACCCGATCCCCGCTGCTGATCCCGGAAAGAATTTCACCTGAACGAACACCGCTATCCAGAACGCGCCGTAAGAGCCGAACGCTAGGGCTCCGAAGGTGTTGCCCTTGCGGAACTCCCACATTCCGGCAAAGAACTGCGCGGCTCCTCCATATACCAATGCGAGCCCCAGGAAGTCGGCGCTCGATGCACCGGTGATCACCTGAGCGTTGACCAAGCTCAAGATGAACGTTGTCATCGCGAACCCGGCGAGACCGAGCGGACCCGGGTCGGCGATTGACACCGGGGTCGGTTGCGAACTTCCGGGGCCCATCTCCGTCATTGACATCTGGGTGTTTTCCCCCTTGCTTTCGGCACCGGCGCGACCAAATGATCGCTGCCCTTGACGAACAACACCTCACTGTCTTCGTTACTGCAGATGGCTCCTTTCTGCCCATTCAGTCAAACACTGACCAGAACGAGGCGGCGCCACCCCGAACGGTACCCCCGCTGGGCTGCATTTGCCCGGATCGAATCGTCCCAGGTCGTCGCTCGGAGTCACCGTCCGCGACGCGCGCAATGCACCGTACGCGCGCGGTATTCGCGATGGTCTGCGTTCGAGCCCTCCCGGGTCGACCTCGCGACTGATGACGCTTCGGCGACCGTCAACCTCCTATTCGGCGCCGAATGACTGGATCTCTTCGAGTTCCTCCGCCGAGAGCTCGCGCGGCACGTCCCCAGAGGCAATCTTCTGGCTCTGGACGTGGTGCCGGATGTCCTCGACGACCTCGGGGTTGGCGAGCGTTGACACGTCGCCGATGTCGGTGAAGTTCGAAATGCTGGCAACCACGCGGCGCATGATCTTTCCCGAGCGGGTTTTCGGCATGTCGGCGACGACCCAGACCTTCTTCGGCCGTGCCACCCGGCCGATCTCGACCTCGATCGCCTTCGAGACCTTCTCTTCGATCTCGGGGCTCGGTTTGATACCGGGTTGCACCGCGACGTACATCTCGACGGCCCGGCCGCGTAGCTCGTCGATGACCGGAACTGCCGCCGCCTCGGCGATCTCGGGAACGGTGATCGCCGCCGATTCGAGCTCTTTTGTGCCGAGACGGTGGCCCGAGACGTTGATGACGTCGTCGACGCGTCCGAGGATGCGGAAGTACCCGTCGGCCGCTTGTGTTGCACCGTCGTTCGAGAAGTACGGCCAGTCGCGCCAATCCGTGCTCTTGTTGTCCCGGTTGTACTTCTCGTAATAGGTCTGCACGAAGCGGTCGGGGTCGCCCCAGATCGTCTCGAAGATGCCGGGCCACGGGTTGCGGATGCAGATGTTGCCGGCGACTCCGCTTCCCCGTTCGACTTCCTTCCCGTTCTCGTCGTAGATGATCGGGTAGACGCCGAGCACGCCGGGACCGCAGCTTCCTGGCTTCATCGGGTCGATCGCCGGCAACGTGCTGCCGAGGAAACCGCCGTTCTCGGTCTGCCACCAAGTGTCGACGATGACCGCCTCGCCCTTGCCGACGACCTCGTAGTACCACCGCCACACCTCGGGCTCGATCGGTTCACCGACCGTCGTCATGTGCTTGAAGTGGTAGTTGTACTTCTTCGGCTCGTCCGGGCCGAGCTTGCGGAGCATTCGGACCGTCGTTGGCGCAGTGTGGAACGTCGTCACCCCGAGGCGCTCGGCGATGCGCCATGCCCTTCCGGCGTCCGGATACGTCGGCACGCCCTCGTACATCACCGTCGTCGTGCCGAGGGAAAGCGGCCCGTAGACGATGTAGGAGTGGCCGGTGATCCAGCCGATGTCGGCCGCGCACCAGTAGGTGTCCTCGGGGTGGATGTCCTGGTAGTACTTCGAGGTCCCGGCGACGTAGGCCAGGTAGCCGCCGGTGCTGTGCTGACAGCCCTTCGGGCGTCCCGTCGTGCCGCTCGAGTACATGAGGAAAAGCGGTGCCTCCGCCGGCATCGAGACCGGCTGGACGAGCTTGTCGGCGTAGTCGCCCATCACCTCGTCGACGAAAAAGTCCCGTCCTTCGACCATCGGCGTCTTCGAGCTGTACTCACCAGGGTGGCGGCGGAAGACGAGCACCTTTTCGACCTCGGTGCCCTCGTCTTTCGCCCGCTCGACGGCTTCGTCGGCCTTCGCCTTGTGGTCCGAAAGCGCGCCCGCCCGGTAGTAGGCGTCCATCGTGATCAGTACCTTGCTCTGGGAGTCTGCGATCCGACCTCCGCACGCCGCCCCGGAGAAGCCGGCGAAGACCTGGGAGTGGATGATGCCGAGACGCGCGCAGGCGAGCATCACGACCGGTAGCTCGGGGACCATCGGCATGTGCAAGGTGACGCGGTCGCCGGTCTTCAGGCCGGCGAAGCCGCTCAGCATGGCGGCCGTCTCGTTCACCCGCCGATAGAGCTCCTGGTACGTGATGGCCTGGGTCGCCTCGTCCTCGGGCTCGGGCACCCAGATGATCGCCGCCTTGTTGCGGTCCGTTGCAAGGTGGCGGTCGACGCAGTTGTAGCTGGCGTTCAGCTTCCCACCGACGAACCACTTCCAAAATGGCGCAGTGCTCGTGTCGAGCGTCGTGTGCCAGTACTCGTCCCAGCTCAAAAGGTCGGCGTACTCCCGGAAGCACTCCGGGAATTTGTCCTCGGTGAACCGCTCACGGATAGCCGGGTCGCTCGAGTTCGCTTGCCCGATGAAGCGGGCCGGCGGGTAGATGTACTCCTCCTCGCGCCAGTGGACAGCGATCGCTGCCTCAGAGACCGCCGGTACGTCGGACTCGAAGCTCGACTCTGACGCCGAAGAACTTGCAGTCATCCGTCCCCCTCTCGTCGAAGCGGGGACCATTATGTCCCCACTCGGGTCGGCTGCGCAGGGCGGAAGGTTCGTCCAGACTCGGCGGGTGCCGCCCTAAGTAAATGGCGCGGCCGTGGAGGGGCTGTCCCTAATCGGACTCGAGGTAGTCGCGAAGCGGTCTCGCGAGGCTCGGTTGGCGCAGTTTCGCCAGCGTCTTCATCTCGATCTGGCGGATCCGCTCGCGTGTCACCCCGAAGATCTGGCCGACCTCGTCCAAGGTGCGGATACGGCCGTCGTCCAGGCCGAAGCGCAGCCGCACGACTTCCTGTTCGCGCGCGGTCAGCTCGTGGAGGGCGCGCTGCACCGCCTCGTTCAACAACACCCGCGTCGCCGCATCGATCGGCACCTCGGCCGCCTGGTCCTCGACGAGGTCCGAGAGGCTGAACTCGTCATCGCCGCCGATCGGCTGTTGGAGAGAGATCGTGTCCTGGCTGATCCGCTGGATCTCGCGGATCCGCTCGGCGGGCAACTCGACGATCTGGCCGATCTCGTCGACCGTCGGTTCGCGGCCAAGCTGCTGGGACAGCTGGCGCTGGACGCGGGTCACCTTGTTAATCGTCTCGACCATGTGCACAGGGATCCGGATCGTGCGCGCCTGGTCGGCGACGGCGCGCGTGATCGCCTGGCGGATCCACCACGTCGCGTACGTCGAGAACTTGAAGCCTTTGCGGTAGTCGAACTTCTCTACCGCCCGCATGAGGCCGAGGTTGCCCTCCTGAATGAGGTCCAAGAACGCCATGCCCCGATTGCGATAGCGCTTGGCGATCGAAACGACGAGGCGCAGGTTCGCCTCGGTGAGCAGATCCCGCGCCTCGAGACCCTCGGCGACTTCGCGCTCGAGCGCCCGTCGTTTGTGCGGCGAGAGCGTTCCCAGGCCTTCGCGGGACACCTGTTCGAGCTGGTGGTTGGCGAGATTGCCGCGCTCGATCCGTTGCGCGCAGATCCCTTCGAGTTCGGCGGAGAGTAGCGACACCTTGCCGATCTCGCGCAGATAGGCACGGACCGGGTCATTGACCGCCTTTGACACCGCCTGGGAGCCGTTTCCAGAGCGCAGGGCGCGGATCGCCTCGGTGCGCACCGCCTCGAGCTCGCCGGTCGTCGGTTCCTGCTCGAACTCGCGCGGGCTGCGCTTTTTTTTGGGGTGTGGCGACGCGTGTTGCCCATTCGATGCGGGGCTCGTCGTGCCCAGCTTCTCGGACCCTTTCGTCGCCATTAACCCGCCTCCTGTCGGCGATCGGCGAGCCACGCTACCAATGCCTTGGCGGTCGAAATTTCTTCGGCCGACGCTCCGGCGCGCACGAGCGGGTCATGCAGCACTTCGAGTTCTTTTCGTAGCCAGCCGTGCTCGGAAAGCACTTCGACGACGCCGTCTGCGCGCCCATCGCGTTCAGCGACGCGCGCTTCGGACTCGAGCTCTCCAAGTGCGCGCGACGCGGACTCGCGCACGAGAACGAGATACGTCCCTTCTGAGTCAAGGTCTTCAGGCACTTCGCTCACTGCGAGGGCGCGCAACAGCTCGGATGCATCGGGGTCAGCGCTGTTGATCGCCGCCGCGAGATCTTTGGCAGCGACGAGAGCACGGAACGCCGCTCGACTTACCGGGTCAATGAACAGAATCTCGTCGAACAGTGCGCGCGCGTCGTCGGGGTGCTCGATCGCGCAGATGAGCGCGTTGCGTGCTGCGTCCTGCTCGACGGAGTCGCCGCGGCGCATCGCTGGGGAGCTGCGCGAGCGTGCTTTGGTGTTCGATACGTCGGATCCGTGGGCGGCGCCGTCACGTCGCGTCTCGTCCTCGACCTTGTTTGTCGTGCGCGCCGGCGCGGAAGCGACGAGCGCGCGTACGCGGTCCGGAGCGATCTGCACGCGGTCGGCGACGTCCATCACGTACTGATCGCGCACGAGCTCGTTCGGGTGCTCGGCGATCGCCACGGACGCTTCTTCAGCGGCCCGGCTGCGGCCTTCGGGGGTACGGAGATCGGCGGCTAAGAGAGCTCGTTCGACCCGAAAACCGAGGAACGGCCGCGCCGCTTGCACCGCGCCCGTGAGCGTCTGTGGCTGCGAGCGCGCGATCTCTGCGGGATCCGCGCCTTCGGGGAGGTCGGCTACCGCCAGCTCGATCTCGTGTCGCTTCTCCCATTCATAAAGACGAGCCGCGGCCGCCTCGCCTGCCGTGTCGGCATCAAAAGCGAGCACGACGCGCTTTGCGAAGTGGGAGAGGACGCGGAGGTGATCCTCGGTGAGCGCGGTTCCACAGGTCGCAACGGCCTGAGGGACTCCCGCCAGGTGGAAACCGATGACGTCGGTGTAACCCTCGCAGACGACCGCCTCTGCGGTGCGGGAGATCTCCGCCTTGGCCCAATTCAACCCGTACAGCGTTCGGCGCTTCTGATAGATCGGTGACTCGGGAGAGTTGCGGTACTTCGGTCCCGCTTCGTACTCGCTCGCCCGCAGGTTCTCGGGAAGGACGCGTCCCCCGAACGCGATTGTCTGGCCGCCGGCGTCGAAGATCGGAAACATCACCCGGTCTCTGAATGCGTCTTGGATGCGGCCCCGCTGGTTCTCGAAGGCGAGACCCGCTTGTCGCATCAGCGCCGGCGGTGCTTGGACCGTTTTCGTCAGCGCGTCGAATCCCGCTGGGGCGTAGCCGAGGCGGAACTTGCGGACGACATCGCCGTCGTAGCCGCGCGACCGCAGATAGTTGCGCGCCTTTCCTCCGTCGGGATGGTTGAGCAAACGTTCGTGGTAGAAGGCGGTCGCTTTTTCGAGCAGCGCGAGCGATTCGCGCCGCCGGCCGCGATCCTCGTCACGCGCACCCGATGCGTCTCGGCGGATCGTGACGCCCGCTCGCGCCGCTAAGCGCTCGACAGCATCGACGAAGTCGAGACCTTCGGTGTCGCGCACAAAGGTGATGGCGTCGCCGTGAGCTTGGCAACCGAAGCAGTAATAGAGGCCCTCCTCGGCGTTGACGCTGAACGACGGAGAGCGCTCCGAGTGGAACGGGCAAAGCCCCTGGAAACGCCGCCCGACACGCTTGAGCGCCGTGTGCTCGCCGATCAGGGCGACGATGTCAGTCGCAGCCCGGACGCGCGCCACGTCTTCGTCGGGGATACCCACGAACTGGACGGTATCCGCTCGCTCGGCCGGCGTCGGCGGGCAAGCGTCGTCAGGTTCGCCGGGCAGAAAACCGCAGTGCCGACCAGTTCGCGTCGATGGCGGCGACCTTCGTATCGACGAGTCCGAGAGAAAGGCCCGCGCTCCGAACGACGTTGTCGGTGAGGTCACTTTGATGACCGCCGGCGCGTCGCGGCCAACAGAGCCACAGCGGCGCAAGGCTCAGTTCATGCTCGCCGAGCGCATGCACGAGGGCATCGAGCTCGTTCTGGTCTCGGACGAATGCCAGCGCGATGTCGGACGCCAACGCCCGTTTGTGTCCGCGAAGTCGCGACGAGCTCGAGCGTTCGATCCTGCAGCCCATCGGCGGTTCGTCGAGTGTGAAGTTCCGCGGCGCGTCGATGAGCATGACGACGCAACCGTCTTTCAAGCCGAGCTTCTTCGACTGCGGTGTGCTCGCAGCGCTCCCGCCGACCGGAGTGGTCAGGGGGCCATCTTTTCGGAGTCGATCCGCACGACGGCCTGCGCGGCCGCGAGGCGCGCGATCGGCACCCGATACGGAGAACAGCTCACGTAGTCGACGCCGATCTCGGCGAAGACGCCGATCGACTCGGGGTCGCCTCCGTGCTCTCCGCAGACGCCGAGACGGAGCGAGGGGTTCGCTTGTTTGCCCCGCTCCGACGCGATAGCGACGAGTTCGCCGACGCCCTTTGTGTCGATCGTCTCGAACGGGTTCGAGGGGATGAGGCCCTTGGAAAGGTACGTCTCCATCATCCGCAATTCGACATCGTCTCGACTGAAGCCGAACGTCATTTGTGTGAGATCGTTGGTGCCGAACGAGAAGAAGTCGGCCGCGGTGGCGATCTCGCCGGCCAAGAGCGCGGCGCGTGGCGTCTCGATCATCGTTCCGATCTTCACGTCGAGCGACTTCGCGGTTTTGCTGTCGAGTTCTTGTTCGAGCGCTTCGGTGACCCACGAACGCGCGAGCGCCAGCTCTTCGCGGGAGATGACGAGCGGGATCATCACTTCGACGCGGGGATTGCCGCCGTCTCGAAGTCGAATCTTCGCTGCCTCGATGAGCGCTCTCACCTGCATTGCGTAGAGACCGGGTTTCAAGACACCGAGGCGAACCCCGCGCGTGCCGAGCATCGGGTTCTGCTCGTGCCACTCCTTGGCCGCAGTGAGGAGCTGCTCCTCCTCACCGGTGAGTTCACCGCGTGCCTGTTTGAGTTCGAGCGAGCTCACGTCCGGCAGGAACTCGTGCAGCGGCGGGTCCAACAACCGCACGGTGACCGGGAGTCCGTCCATCGCCTTCAGGATCTCGACGAAGTCGGCGCGCTGCGCGACGCGGAGTTCCTCGAGCGCCGCGGTCTCATCATCGGGTTTCGAAGCGAGGATCATGCGCCGCACGATCGGCAGGCGGTCCTCCGCCAAAAACATGTGCTCGGTCCGGCACAACCCGATCCCTTCCGCGCCGAGGCGTCGCGCGTTGTCCGCATCCGGCCCGTTGTCCGCGTTCGCCCGTACACCGAGTCGCCCGGAGCGGATCTCGTCGGCCCAGGAGAGCAGCGTCGTGAGCTCGCTTGAGGGGTGGGCGCCCGACAACTCGACGGGTCCGAGGACGACGATTCCGGAGGTGCCGTCGATCGAGATCACGTCGCCTTCATTGACGACCGCGGCGCCGACGCGGAAGTGTTCACGTTCAATCTGCAGCGCGCGCGCGCCGACGACGGCGGGCTTCCCCCAACCGCGTGCGACGACGGCGGCATGCGAGACCAGGCCACCCCTCGCGGTGAGCAATCCTGACGCAGCGAGCATCCCGTGCACGTCGTCCGGTGAGGTCTCATTGCGGACGAGGATCACCTCTTCGCCCGAGCGGGCGAGTTCGACCGCTTTGTTCGCGGTGAGCACGACCTTGCCGACCGCCGCGCCGGGCGATGCCGCGAGTCCGCGCGTCAGCACTTCGAAGTCGGTGCCGGCGAACTGCGGGTGCAACACGCCGTCGACGTGCTCGGCACTGACGCGCAACACGGCCTCTGGCTTCGTGAGTTTGATGACGGGGTCATCGACCATCTCGACCGCCATGCGCAAGGCAGCGCGCCCCGTGCGCTTTCCGACCCGCGTCTGGAGCATCCAGAGCTTGTCCGTGTCGATCGTGAACTCGGTGTCGCACATGTCCCGGTAGCGACGCTCCAAGCGGGCGAAGATGTCGAGGAGTTCGGTGTGGATCTCGGGGAACTCGTTTTGCAGCTCGGCGAGCGGTTTGGTGTTGCTCGTTCCGGCGACGACGTCTTCTCCCTGCGCGTTCACGAGGAAGTCGCCGTAGGGGCGGTTCTCACCGGTCGCCGGGTCGCGGGTGAAGCCGACGCCCGTGCCGGACCGGTGGTTTCGGTTGCCGAAGACCATCGCCTGGACCGTCACCGCCGTGCCTAGGTCGTCACGGATGCGCTCGCGTTTGCGATAGGCGATCGCCCGCGGCGCGTTCCACGAGCGGAAGACGGCCTCGATCGCGCCTCGCAGCTGTTGTTTCGGATCCTGCGGGAATGGCGCGCCCGAGGCGCGCCGGACGAGTTCGAGGTATTCGGCGCACAGTTCGACGAGGGTTTCAGCGGGGATCTCGGCGTCGACGGCGGCACCGGCATGGGCACGCGCCTTGTCGAGGGCGTCGCCGAACGGCGCTTTGTCGAGTCCGAGGACGATCGTCGCGTACATCTCGATGAAGCGGCGGTAGCAGTCGTAGGCGAAGCGATCGCCGGCGGTCTGCTTCGAAAGGCCGATGACGGACCGGTCGTTGAGCCCGAGGTTCAAGACCGTGTCCATCATGCCGGGCATCGAGATCGCCGCTCCCGAACGCACCGAAACGAGCAGCGGATCGTCGGCATCGCCGATCTGCCGACCCATTTGCTCTTCCAATCGTGCGACGTGGTGGTCGACTTCCTCGGTGAGACCCGTTGGCCAGCCGCGGGCGAGGTATTCGCGGCACGCCCCGGTCGAGATCGTGAAGCCGTGCGGAACGGCCAGACCGAGCACCGAGGTCATCTCGGCGAGGTTCGCCCCCTTGCCCCCGAGCAGCGCATTCAGCTCGCGTGGCTCGACGTCGTGGTGATGGTCGAAGTCAAAGACGTAGGTCATCGGCCTTCGCCTTTCTCTCCGGCGCGGCTGCCAGACCGAGACTACGCGCCGATCCGGTCGGTCAGCTCGGCGACGAGGTTCTCGATCGGCACGCGCACCTGGTCGGTCGTATCGCGTTCGCGGATCGTCACCGCGCCGTCATCGATGCTCTCGAAGTCGACTGTGACGCAGTACGGGGTGCCGATCTCGTCCTGTCGGCGGTAGCGGCGCCCGATCGACTGGGTCCCGTCGTACTCGCACATGAACCGCTCCTGGCACCTCCTGAGCACGTCCTTTGCCGTCTGTTCCAGGGCTTCCTTGCGCGAGAGCGGCAAGACGGCCACTTGGAAGGGTGCGATCTGTGGGTGCAGTCGCAGGACGACGCGGCGTTCGCCCGCCACCTGGTCCTCGTCGTAGGCCGCGAGCAGAAACGCCATCATCGCCCGGGTTGCGCCGGCCGCCGGCTCGATGACGTACGGCGTGTAGCGCTCGTTCGTCTGCGGATCGAAATACTCGAGGGAGACGCCGGAGTGCTCACTATGCGCGGTCAGGTCGAAGTCGGTGCGGTTCGCGATGCCCTCGAGCTCGCCCCACCCCCAGGGGTAGGCGAACTCGATGTCGGTCGTGCGCGACGAATAATGCGACAGGTCCTCTTTCGGGTGCTCGTAAAAGCGCAGCAAGTCCTCCGCGATGCCGTAGCGCCGGTACCATCCGATGCGTTCCGCGCACCAGTATTCGAACCACTTGTCTGCTTCGTTCGGCGGGACGAAGTACTCGATCTCCATCAGTTCGAACTCGCGGGTGCGGAAGATGAAGTTGCCCGGCGTGATCTCGTTGCGGAAGGCACGGCCGATCTGCGCGATGCCGAACGGAGGCTTCTGGCGCATCGTGGTCATGACGTTCAAGAAGTTGACGAACATCCCTTGGGCGGTCTCGGGGCGCAGATACGCGACTGCGCTCTCGTCTTCGACCGGGCCGACGAAGGTCTTGAACATCAGATTGAACGGGCGGGCTTCGGTGAGATCGGTCGAGCCGCAGTTCGGGCAGACACCCTCGATCTCGTCGGCGCGCCATCGCTCGTTGCATTTTTTACAGTCGACGAGCGGATCGGCAAAGGTCGCGAGGTGGCCGGAGGCCTCCCACACCTTCGGGTTGGTCAGGATCGCGGCATCGATCGGCACGACGTCCTCACGCTCGCGAACGACCGCACGCCACCAGGCGTCCTTGATGTTGCGGAGCATCAGCGCGCCGAGCGGTCCGTAGTCGTAGGTGGACCGCAACCCGCCGTAGATCTCGGCGGAGGGAAAGACGAATCCTCGACGCTTGGCGAGGTTGACGATCGTCTCGAATCGATCGGTCGATGCGTCTTTGGCCTCGTTGTCCTCGGGTTCCGTCGCGGCCATCGGGTGAGGATAACAGGGCAGGTGGAGGCCACTTTCGGTGCGACGTCGCCAACGACGTCGCCCGGCAGGGATCAGGCCGACCGGTTCGCCTCCGACAGGTGGTGGCGCGCCGTGCGCAGGCGACGGTCGAGGTGGCGCTCGACGGCGCCGACGGCGAGGTCTTCGAGCTGTTCGACCTCCGGGCCACTCGTTTCCTTCAAGGCACGGGCGAGTCCTCCAGAGGCGATCGCGCGCGCGAGCGCGACGACCTCCGGGTTCGCCGCCTGTCCTCGACGGCAATTCGCGCAGAGAAACCCGCCGTGCGCCGCATCGAAAGCGACGAGTGGCGCGTCGATCCCGCAGTTCGCGCAGCGGTCGGCAACGACCCCGACCCCTTCGATCGAAAGCAGCCGCAGACAGAACGCGGCGAGGATAAGAGGCGATCCCGTCTCCTCGAGCGAGCGCAGAGCGCCCACTAGGAGTCGGTAGAGCTCGGGGGACAATTGATGGTCGACGGTCGACTGGTCGATGATCTCGGTCATCGTCATCGCCGCGTCGAGGCGCGCGAGATCTGCCCGGATACGCGAGAAGACGTCGATCACCTCGACCTGGTTCACGACATCGAGCTCACGGCCGCGCCAGGCCATGAAGTCGATATGGGTGAGCGGTTCGGTGCGGGCGCCGAGCCGGCTCTTTACCTTGCGGACCCCCTTTGCCACAGCGCGCACCTTGCCGTGTTCCAAGGTGAGGATCGTCGCGATGCGGTCAGCCTCGCCGAGGCGGATCGTCCGCAACACGACGCCCCGATCGCGGTAGTTTGCCACCGCTCACTCGCCTCGGATGCGGCCACCGAGGATGATCAGCGCTAAGAAGGCGACGATGAGCGGGATGAACAGAGCCGCCGGCGTGTATCCCGCTTCGGCGAGGATCGCCAAGAACGCAATCGCGAACATCCCGAGGACGATCCCGGCGAGGCGACCGGCGTGCTCCCAGAGCCACTGCCGCCACGTGATGATCGATTCGTCTTGCGCCGCTGCTTCCGTCATCTCTTGACCTTGCCGTATCGACGCTCGCGTCGCTGGTACTCGCGCACCGCCTCAAATAGATGTTGCCGGTCGAAGTCGGGCCACAACACGTCCGTGAAGACGAGTTCGGAGTACGCGAGTTCCCACAATAAGAAATTCGAGATCCGGAACTCGCCAGACGTGCGGATGATGAGGTCCGGGTCGGGCATGTCGGGGTAGTAGAGGTGTGCTCGGATCTGACGCTCGTCTATCCTGCCGGCAGGTACGCGGTCGGTGACGAGCGCGCGCACCGCATCGACGATCTCGGCCCTTCCCCCGTAGTTGAAGCAGATCGTGAACGTGAGGCGCGAGTTCTTCTCGGTGAGTTCCTCGGCTTCGGTCATCTGGCGAGCGATCCGTCGGGGGACACGCCAGTCCTTTCTCCCCGCGAAGCGGATCCGTACCCCTTTTTCGTGCAGGGAATCGCGATGCTTGGAGAGGATCCGCTCGTTGAAGTCCATGAGGAAGCGGACTTCATCGGGGGGCCGTCTCCAATTCTCCGTCGAGAATGCGTAGACGGTGAACCACTCGACCCCGAGTTCCAGGACGACATCGACGACTCGGAACAGAGACTCTTCGCCGGCGGTGTGCCCGGCCGTCCTCGGCAGTCCGCGCTGTGCCGCCCAGCGCCCGTTGCCGTCCATTACGACAGCGATGTGGCGAGGGATCCGTTTCGGATCGATTCCTTCGACAGAACGCGCCGGCGACACACGAGGAGGCTACTTCTGCTTCCCGCTCGGTCAGAAGGCGTCGTCGCAGCCGTGCGGGATCAAACCTTGCCCGCGGTGAAGGGCGCCGCCGCGCCGCCGCGCGCCAGGTCGTGCTTCGTTAGCCTCGTTCTAGATGAGCCAGACGAGCGAGCACCTCACGCCCAGTCCAGGTCCGATCGGGGAGTACGAGCGCATCGACGCGCAGCTCGAGAACGCCGACGCGGCGGAGATCTGTCGCTGGACAATCGAACGTTTCGGAGGCGATCTCGTCGTCGCCTCTTCGTTCCAGGACTGCGTCCTCATCGATCTTGTCCATCAGGTCGACCCTGGGGCTGAGTTCGTCTTTCTCGACACCTGCTTCCATTTTCCCGAGACGCTCACCTATGTCGCCGAGGTGACAAAGCGGTACCGACTGAACCTGACGGTGCTGCGACCGTCGATCCCGCTCGATGAGTCCCCCTGCGGCACGCCGCGGTGTTGCGAGGTGCGAAAGGTCGAACCGCTGAACGCGGCGCTCCGATCGAAGTCGGCATGGATCACTGGTTTGAAGCGGGTCGACACGCCGGAGAGAACCGCCGCGCCGGTCGTCGCGTGGGACCCGTTGCGCGAGCTCGTGAAGATCAATCCGCTCGCCGCGTGGACCGACGACGACATCGACGCCTACATCGCCGCGCACGAGCTGCCTCGGCACCCGCTGAACGCAAAGGGATACGTCTCCATTGGCTGCGCCCCGACAACCCGTTCGATCTCGGCCGGGGAGGACCCGCGTTCGGGTCGCTGGCCGGACACAGACAAGACGGAGTGCGGCCTGCACCTGTGAGGTTGGATAGCGGTCACTCGCGTCGCTCCTGATCCGAGGCAGCGAGACACCTCCGTCGTAGGCTCCCGCGGAGTGTCCTGCCAGGCTTCCTTCGTCCGATACGGCGCTGCCGTGGACGGGCTCGACCAGGTCATCTGCGACTTGCAAGGCGACGATCCGCTCGCAGCGGTCACGGTGGTCGTCTCGTCGCGACGCGTCGGTCATTCGCTTCGGCACCTGCTGGCACGGCGTTCGTCAGGCGACGGCCGGTCAGGTGTCGCCAATGTCCGTTTTGTCACCGTCGCCGATCTTGCCGACGAGCTCGGGGGGACGGCGTGCCGCTCTGGTGGGCGTCGCCGACTGACGAGGTCGGCGCTCGGGGCCGCTGCGCGCGTTGTTCTTTCGAGCGACCCGGGGGTTCTCGCTGCCGTCGCCGATCAGCCCACGACGGAGGCGGAGCTCGTCACGCTTTACGAGGAACTCCGCCACTATCCAGCCGAGACGCTGGACGCGCTCGCGCGTCGGCGCGGCTTTGGTCGGGATCTCGCTCGGTTGTGCCTCCAGATGCGGTCACGTCTCATCACCGACTGGTACGACGACGCCGACCTCGTTGGAGCAGCCGAGGACGCGATCGACGCCGCCGAGACCCGCGGTGCCCTCGGTGCGACCGTCGTCGTGCACCTTCCCGAGCGCATTCGGCCGGACGAGTCCCGTTTGATCGTGGCGATCGCGCGCGGCTGCGATCTCTTCGTGAACTTCGGAATCACCGGGGACGCGTCCGCTGATGCACCGATCGCGCACATCGTCGCCGTGCTCGGACAGGCAGGGCTCGAGCTGCCGTCGTTGGCGCAAATGTCGGACTCGGATGAGATCGGGTTTCCGCAGGATTCGGTGCGCGTCGATGAGCGGATCGAAGCGCCTGATGTCGACGCTGAAGTTCGCGCGGCAGTCCGCATCGTCATCGACCACATCGAAAGTGGGGGAACTCCGACGCGCGTCGCGTTGTTGTATCCGTCGGCGCAGTCGTACCTCGCTGCGCTCGCCGCCGCGCTCGGCGAAGCGAACATCGCCTGGAACGGCCGATCACCTCGCCGCGTCGCCGAATCTCCGGTGGCGCGAGCGCTCCTCGGCATCGCCGAACTCACACAACTCGGTATGGCGCGCGACCGCGTCATGGCATGGATCAATTCTGCACCAATCCTCGACGCGCACGGTGATCCGCTTCCTGTCGGCGCATTTGAACGTGTATCGCGGCTCGCGGGACTGACCGCTGGCGACGCGAGCGAGTGGCGTCGTCATTTGAGAGCGCTCGCCGAGGAACTGACTCGGCGAAGCGGCCCGGCAGATCCAAGCCCGCAGCAAAACGAAGACGCTGGCGATCGCAATACCCGGGCGCGAGCGGATCTCGAGGCGGTGCGAGCGCTCGGCGCATTCATGGCTGATGTCGGTCGCTCCTGTGAGGACGCGGCGAAGTGCGCGAACTGGACCGAACTCGAACTATGGGCACGCGGCGTGCTGCGCCGATATATCGGGTGGGTCGACGCCGACGAGCAGGAACGCGAAGGTGCAGACGCGAGCGTTGATGCAATCCTCGCGGAGCTCGGCCGCCTCGACTCGATCGAGCCGTCAGCGAGCATCGATGATTTCGTGCGCGCATTTGATGCGGCGCTTGAGCGAACGGGCACTTTTGAAGGCCGTCTTTCCTCTGGCGTCGCGGTCTTGAGCCTGTGGGATGCGGTCGGCCTAGACTGTGACCTCGCGCTCGTGTTGGGCGGAGTCGAGGGCGAGCTGCCGCCGCGAGCGCGTTCTTCCCCTCTCTTGTCGAGCGACGACCGGGTTGCGCTCGGACTCGACGCAGCGACGTCGGAAGCGGCGAGTGCCGCCGCGCGCCACGCACTCGTTGCCGTCAATGATTCGAGCCGCCGAACGGTATGCACGTGGCGCCTGCGCGATTCGGGTGAGACGAAAGCGCGCGTTCGCTCACGTTTTTTTGGACATGACGACGTCACGCTCGCTCCGAGTCCGGTTGGTGCGCTTGGCGCAGTGGCAATGGGCGAATACACCGCGCTCAGCGAGCGAGAACTTGTGGTCGCAACGCTGCGTTCGCGACGCGCGGCGCGCCGCGATCTCAGCTCCTTCCACCTTGTGCGTGGGGACCTCAATCTTGGGTCGGCGCTTCGCGTCGCCTCGTCGCGCGTCGCGTACCGCTTCGATCGATTCGATGGCCGCATCAGCACTGCGAACGGCATCGATGCGGAAAAGGTGCTCTCCCCGACAACGCTCGAGAGCTACGCGCGTTGTCCCTTCCGGTACTTCCTCTCGTCGGAGCTCGGCGTCGACGTTGTCGAAGCACCGGAGCAGAGGATCGAGATCGATCGGCGGGAGCGAGGATCGATCGCGCACGAGGTGCTGGAACACTTCGTCGCTGATCTGATCGCCGCCGACGGCGAACTGGCATCCGTCGATACAGCCGCGCACCTCTTGTTCGTTGCCCAGCGGGTGTTCGGGCAGTTCGAACGGCTCGGGCGCACAGGAGCGCCCGTCCTCTGGGCGCGAGAGCGGCGGGCGCTGCTCTCCCTGTTGGAACGTGAGCGCCAATCCGATGCACTTCGTCGCGCGAGAGAGCAGCGGACTCCGGTCGCGCTCGAATGGGTGTTCGGCGCGGGTGATGTTCCCCCGCTCGAGGTGCCGGTGCGCGCCGGACGCGTCGCTTTCCGCGGCAAAGTCGACCGGATCGATCGACGAGCCGATGGCGGACTCGCCATCGTGGACTACAAGACCGGGCGTTCGGTCTCGTTCGAGGGACTCGCCGCAGATCCCGTCGACGGCGGACGCCATTTGCAGCTCGCGATATACGCCCTCGCGGCGCGTGCTCTTCTCGATGACGCGCCGTCGGTGAGCGCGAGCTACCGATTCTTGGACGAAGAGAGAGAGGAGCTGACGGTGGCGCTCGACGACAACGTCGTCGCGCGCACGAGCGAAGTCGTTGGCGTCATCGCCGACGGTGTGAGCGCCGGTCTCTATCCGTTCAACCCAGGCGCGGCCGGATGGAAAGGGTTCGAGAACTGTAAATACTGCGACTTCAATTCGGTCTGTCCGCCTGACCGGGATGATTTTTGGGAAGAGGCGAGCAAGGAGGCCGAGCTCGAACCCTACGTAGCGCTCCTCGGCGGTGACGACGATGAGTGAGCCACTCGCGCTCGACGACGCGTCGGCACGCGCGGGGATCGCCGAACGGCTCGATGAGACGCTCTTTGTGGAAGCGGGAGCAGGAACCGGCAAGACGACGGCCCTCGTCGGGCGGGTGGTCGAGCTCGTGCGACAAGGACGTGCGGCGCTCGGAAAGATCGCCGCCATCACTTTCACCGAGGCAGCTGCCGCTGACTTGCGCTCGCGGCTCCACCTAGAACTCACGCGGGCGGCGCGCCAGCCAGATGGCGGATGGGCGCGAAGCGCGCTTGGCGACCTTGACGACGCATCGATGACGACGATCCACGGGTTCGCGCAGCGCATCCTCGCCGAGCACCCGCTCGCGGCTGGCCTGCCGCTGCGATTCCGGGTGATCGACGAGATCGAATACGACCTCGCCCGGGAAAATCGATTTCGCGACCTCATCGACGGACTCGTTGGCGACGACATACGCGGTCAACTGCTCGCCGCAGCGCGCGCTGTCTGGATCTCGATCGCAACCCTCTCCGAACTCGCCGGCGAGGTCGATGCGAAATGGGATCGCTTCGTCGAGGTGGCTCGTAACGGTTTCTCGATCGCATCGCTCACCGCCGAGGTCGATGAGGCCGAAAGGGAACTCTCAGCCGCCATCGAGGCAGTCTTGCCTTTTCGCTCCGAGTGCCTGGAGCGGGACGACGGGCTCGTCGTGCAGCTCGACAAGCTTGCCGATGCGTTTGTGCTGCGCGGGGCGTGCGAGGACTGGGTTGATCGACTCGCGTGGTGCCATTCCCTGGAAAAGATCATCCCGTCACGCGGCCAGAAGGCGTCGTGGACGGGCCGACCGATCGCCGAAGTGCGCGAGGCGATGGGCGAACTCGAGGAGCGCCGCGCGGCGATCGTCGAACGGATCTTCGGTCGGGTTCTGCGCGAACTCGTCATCGTTTTCGCCGAAGAAGCGATCGAGGCGGCGAACGCACGTCGCCGGGCGGGCGAGCTGGGCTTTCACGACCTGCTCGTCTTCGTCCACCAGATGTTGCGCTCGCACCCCGACGTCCGACGCCAGGTGAGTGAGCGGTACGCGCACATCCTCGTCGACGAGTTCCAAGACACCGATCCGTTGCAACTCAAGATCGTGACCGACCTCGCGAGCGATGCCAGCGGTGACCTCGTGCCGGGAATGCTCTTTTTCGTTGGTGACCCGCGCCAATCGATCTACCGCTTCCGCGGCGCGGAGCCCGAGCTCTACAAGCGCGCGCTGGAGGGTCTCGTGCCGTCCGGCCCGCTCGTGTTGACGAGCAACTTTCGATCGGTGCCTCCAATTCTTCGCTTTGTGAACGCTGTATTCGAGCGAATCGAGGGCAACGGGGAAGATCGAAGGCGCTACCATGCCCTTTCGACCGTGCGTGACGACGGGGTCGCCGGAACGGTGCAGGTGGTCGGATCCGAACCGGAGGAACGACTGAGCGCGCACGATCGTCGCGTCCGCGAAGCCGGCGATCTTGCCACGCTCGTCGCGCGATGCGTTGACGAGGGTTGGTCCGTGGAAGACGACGGGACGTCACGGCCCGCCCATTACGGCGATATCGCGATCCTGGTCACAAAGCGGAGCGGCCTCGCCGAGCTCGAGAAGGCGCTCGACGACCGCGACATCCCGTTCCGTGCAGACTCGCCCTCGCTGATCTTGCGTTCGGCGGAGGTGCGTGACTTTCTAGCGTGCCTCCGGGCGATCGACGCCCCTGGAGACGACGCCGCACTGATCAGCGCGCTGCGTTCGCCGTTGCTCGCGTGTGGGGACGACGACCTGTGGCGGTTTCGCCGAAATGGCGGACGATGGAACCTCGAGAACGCGCGCATCGACGCCGCCGAGCCGGTTGGGCGGGCGCTCTCGCGATTGCGTTCGCTCGCCGACCGCCGTCACGAGCTCGGCCTTATCGGTACCTTGCACGCTGTTGCCGCGGAACTCGAAGTTTTCGAGATCGCTGCGACGACGCGCCATGGTGAGGAGTCGTTGCGTCGACTCCTCTATCTCTTCGCCCGCGCGTCGGCGTATGTCGAGGCAGGCGGAACCTCGGTTGCAGCCTTCGTTGACTGGATAGACCAACAAGCAGGGGCTCGAGTGCGCGGTATCGAGGCCGCGATCTCAGAGAAAGACGGCGCGGTGCGCATTTTGACCGTCCACGCTGCAAAGGGGCTGGAGTTCCCTGTCGTCTTGCTTGCTGAGCTGGCTTCCGATCCGGCGCGCCAGCGCGCGGCGGGGCTCATCCTTTTCGACGACGACGGGCGGTTCGAGGTCCGCATCAAGCAGGGCGTCGAGACCCCCGGCTACGCCGCGCTTTACGAGGACGAGGTGCGGCGGGCGGACGATGAACTCGTTCGGCTGCTCTACGTCGCGATGACGCGCGCCCGCGACCACCTTGTTGTGTCGCTGCATCGGACCGAGCCCGGCGCGAAGACGAGGCTCTCGCTCGCGGATCAGCTCGGCGAGTTGCTCGTCGACCTGGAAGGTACCTACGTGAACGCGGAGGTATCCGGAGGCGCTCCACCTCAGCGTGCGACTTCCGGGGCCGTGCCCCCCGGTCCCGCATCGACGAAGGCGTCCTTCGCGAAGTGGCGCGACGCGCGGGCGCTTCTCTGTCGAACCGCCTCATTACCAGTCAGCGTCAGCGCCGGCAGCCTGGAATCGGACGCCGTTCAGACGCCGGACGGGTCGTCTCTGACCGACGACGCACAAGCGCCGCCCGACTCGGACTGTTGGCGGAGCCCGCGCGGCGCCACAGCGATCGGACGCGCTGTGCACGGGGTCTTGCAGCGCGTCGATCTGCACGACGGCAGCGGGCTCGCAGATCTCGTCGTGTCCGAGTCGGTTCGCGCCGGTTGCGCAGACTCTTATGAAAAGGTTGGTGCACTGGCGCGTGCGGCGCTCGCTTCCGAAGAGCTGCGGCGTGCGGCCGCCGCCGAGCGACATTGGCGCGAGCTCCCCGTTTCGGTTCTACTCGGAGACGGCATCCTTGACGGTGTGCTCGACCTCGCGTACGAGCAAGAGGGTCGTCTTGTCGTCGTCGATTACAAGACCGACGCGCTGAAAGACGAAGACGCCCTGCGTCGCAGGTTCACTACCTACGTTCCACAAGCGGGCGCGTACGCGTATGCACTGCAATGCGTTTTTGGGGGGCGAGTTGAGCGCTTCACGTTCTTATTCCTCAACGCGCCGGGCGGTGTGCGGGCACTCGACGTTGACGATCTCGATTCAGCGATCGCACAGGCGACCGAAGTAGCCGAACGCTATCTGCGGACACCGGTTCGATGACACGTATCGCCTCAATCAGCGACGCGCTCGAGCGCGTCACGAAATCCCTCGCCGGGGGCGGGGAGTCGCGCCCGGGGCAGGTGAGGATGGCCGAAGCCGTCGCACTCGCCGTCCAGACCGAACGCCACCTCGCGGTCGCCGCCGGGACCGGCACGGGTAAATCGCTCGCCTACCTCGTGCCGACGGTGCTGTCCGGCCACAAGGTCGTCATCGCCACGGCGACGAAGGCCCTCCAGGACCAGCTCGCCGCGAAAGACGTACCTTCGGTGCAAACCGGGCTGCGATCGTTCTCGTTCGCTGTGTTGAAGGGTCGTTCGAACTACGTCTGCCGGCAGCGCCTCGCCGAATCCGCGGAGTTGGGCGTACAAGGCGAGTTCGGCGATCAGAACTCGACTCGCGCCGTGAGCGCGAAGCGCATCGTCGAATGGGCGACGCGCACCGAGACCGGAGATCGCGCCGAGCTCGAAGACGAACTGGAACCCGCCGTATGGGTGTCGTTCAGCGTCAGCGCGGATGAGTGTCCGGGCGCGCACCGCTGTCCGTCGGGTGCGACGTGTTTCGCCGAACTCGCGCGAGCGCGCGCCCAGTCCGCGGACGTGATAGCGGTCAACCACCACCTTCTCGGTGCGGATCTGGCCGCGTCCGGCGCCGTCCTCCCAGAACACGACGTGCTCGTCATCGACGAGGCCCACGCCCTGGAAGACACCGTGACCGACAGCCTGGCGATCGCGATCAGCCCCGGTCGTATCCGCGCCGTCGCCGCGATGGCTCGCGCTTCGGGAGGTCGCGGTAGCCGCGGGCTCGAGACGGCCGTCGACTCGACGATGGATGCCGCGACGCGACTTGAGATCTCGCTAGAGAACCAACCCCATGCCCGCGTCGTCGAACCGATCGACGCGGAGCTTTCGCGTGCGGTGGAGCTGGTACGCACGCGCTTGGAAGCCCTCGATGCCGGCCTCGGTCCACGCGATGCGACTACGACGGATTCGATCGACACGCAGCCAGCTTTGCGGGCGATGCTCGCCGGGGCACGTCTGCGCGAGGATCTCAGCCGTTTCCTCGCGTTGAAAGACGGTGATGTCGCGTGGGTCGACGCGTCACGACGCCCCACGATTCGAGTGGCGCCGATCGACGTCGCATCGCTGCTCAAGTCGCAACTTTTCGCGACGAGAACGGTCGTCCTGACGAGCGCGACGATCACCCCGGGACTGGGGGCGCGTCTCGGCGCCAACCCGGAGATGATTGACGAACTCGATGTCGGGAGCCCGTTCGATTACGAGACCCACGGGCTGTTGTACTGCGCGGCCCATCTGCCGGATCGCCGATCGGAAAAGGCGGAGGCGGCGATACACGATGAGCTCGCCGCGCTGATCGGCGCCGCGGGCGGGCGGACGCTCGCCCTGTTCACGAGCTACGGCGCGATGCGCCGAGCTGCCGAAGAAGTTCGAGGTCGCGTCGCGCACCCGATTCTCGTCCAGGGCGATCTCGCCAAGGCGGCGCTCGTCGAGCGGTTCTCGAACGAGCACGCGGCGTGTCTGTTCGCGACGATGGGTTTTTGGCAAGGCATCGACGTTCCGGGAGCAACGCTTTCGCTCGTCGTCATCGACCGGATCCCTTTTCCGCGCCCTGACGATCCGCTGATCGCGGCGCGGCGCGAGCGAGCCGGCAAGGCCGCGTTCTTCGCGATCGACATGCCGCGAGCGGCATCGCTGCTCGCGCAAGGTGCCGGTCGCTTGGTTCGCTCCACGACGGATCGGGGCGTTGTCGCGGTCTTGGACCCCCGCCTCGCCGTCGCGTCCTACCGCTGGCAGCTCGTACGAGCGTTGCCGCCGATGCGACGGACGAAGGTGCGCGCGGAAGCCGAGGCGTTTCTGCGCTCGCTCAGGGACGACGCAGTGGCCTGACGAAGTCGTCCCCGTTGATTGTCATCTTTGACGCTTAGTACGTGCACGGACAGGTCGTTCCGATCCATCGAACTGCTCGCCCGCGAGTACACCCGCGTGCCATTAGAAAACCTCCTGAAGTGGGCGATGTGTGCGTGGCGATCGCGGGTTATCGACGGGAGCAGCAACGGCAACATGTCACTCGTTTCGGGCGACCTCGGGACCCGTTATCCGGTTGAGAAGTGGGAACGTCGAGGCGATGATCGCCAATGAGGCAGCGAGTCCGCCGAGCACGGTCGCCCAGTACGCGATCCCGGGGGTCCGGAACGTGATGCCAACCTGGGAGTGGAGGTAGAGCGCGGCCGACACGAGGCCGACCACGATCGACACGGCGGCGACGAGAAGGAGCGGCAGTGCGCTCTCCAGCGCGACGACGCGGCGCAAGATGCCGGTGGGGACGCCGGTGAGCCTGAGCAGGCTGAAGGGGCGCTTGCGCTCACCCAACCCGGCGGCGATGTTCACGGCAAGGCTGCAGGCGGCGATGATCAGGCTCGCCACGATGATCACTTCGGTCATGTCCTGAACCATCGCGAGAAGCCGCGCGGTCGACGGGTCGAGCGACTCGACCGTCACTGGCGTTCCCAGGAAGGGAAAGGCCCGCTCGAGCGACGTCCGTGCCCGTTCGATTGAGCCGGACGACCCGTCGGTGGCGACGACGACCGCGTCGACGGGAAGACGCGCGGCCGTCGCCACTGACAGGTCCGCGGACGGCCAGACCGTCGACGACGCGTGCGAGTGGTGCCCAAGGAGGTTCGAAAGGAAGTAGCCGAGACTCGCCACGGTCGCTCCCGGAGCGCACTTGCCGATCGCGGGCGTCTTCGCCAGCTGGTCGCACGCGACGACCCCGAACGATCTCATCTGCTGCGCTTGGGATGGGCTCTGGTGGACCACCGTCACGCTGCGCACCCCTAGCGTCGCGCGGAGCTGGGCAAGCACCTGGCCTGGGACGGCTGGAACTTGGGCGGAAGCGGAACAGTTCGTCGTCGAGAAACTGCAGAACGGGTCGGCAAGGGTGTCTCTCCCCGCGCTTCCTCCGCCGGAACTGCTAGCGGCGGCGATCGAGCTGAGTGCCCCGATCATGGCGCTCGCAACGAAGAGGGCGATTACGAGCCCACTGATGAACCGGAAGGTCGCCTTGGGATTGTCGAGGAGCCGGCGACCGGCGATCAGCGTGGCGGGGCGACTCGCCCGGTTCGCCATGAGTCGAGAGCCCGCCGTGGTGAACCACGGTCCGGCGAGGACCAACCCGACCACTAGAAGTATGAAGCCCACGAGCAGCTCGAGAAGCTGGCCGCCGATGGCCCCCGGCTTGCCGCGGGCGTCGAAGTAAGCGAGCACGGCGATGCCCGCAAGAAGCGGGATGACCCGGAGGACTCGCGGCGGGGCAGACGCCGCTCGTCGACTCACGCCGAGCGGCGAGATCTGGACGCGGCGGAGCGCGAGGCGCGCGGAGACGACCGCGGCGATCGGGACGCCGATGACGACGAGCGCGACGTCGCTCCATTGGAGCGAAAGGTCGCCCCCGGCAAGCGGCGCTCCAGTGAAGGGGACGTGGTAGAGCAGCGGCCGGAACAAGAAGAAGAGGGTGAACCCGAGCCCCACTCCGGCGACGGCCGCAACCGTCGCCTCGACCGCGGAGACGACCGAGATCTGACGCGGCGTGGCGCCGACGAGACGCATCGCCGCGAAGCGCTCCTCCCGCCTGGCGGCGGACAACCGGCTCGCCGTCGCGATCAAGATGAGCACGGGCAGCAAGAGCGCGACGGCTCCACCGGCCAGAATGAACTGCAACACGGGTCCGCTCCCGATGCTGTTCTGGCAGGCGTAGCAGTTAGCTGGCGTGCGCTGGATGCCTCGGACCTCGACCGCCCCTGGGACCTGCGAGAGCTGGCGCGCCTCGTGACCGATCACGATGATCAGCGAGTTCGGGGATGGAAGTGCCGCGGCGCCGAGGGTGCCAATCTGGCGGCCGGGAAACCGGTCGCGCAGCTCGTTCGTCGGTTCGGACCTAAGAAGGGTCGTGAGGGACGGCGAAGCGTAGTACTCACCCGGCCCCGGCAGGTGAGGAATCCCCGGGGGGACCGGAGCGTTGGGGCCCGCCGCGGCAACGTCGATTCGGTCGATCGCCTGGTTGCCGAACTGGTCGGTGCGGGAAAGCCACCAAAGCCGGTTGGATGTCGAGGTCGGCGGTGACGCCTGCGCTGACGTGTCGAGCCACGCGCCACGGTCGGTCTGGGCGTGCAGCCCGTTGACGCCGGCGAGCGCCATGAGGAGCAGGCCGACACCGAGACCAACCGCGGCCGCAGTGACCAGCACGCGCAGCGTCGCTTCTCGGCTGCTCTGCAACGTGAGGCGCAGGCCAAGTCGAATCATTGGAAGGCTGCCTCGCCCGCGGTCACCCGGCCATCGCGAACGATCACTTCGCGATCTGCGTAGGCGGCGACCCGGGGTTCGTGGGTGACGAGGATCACCGTCGATCCCTCCTCGCGCGCGGCGCGTGTCAACAGGCCCATGACGAGCTCACCGTTCAGCGAGTCGAGCGATCCGGTCGGTTCGTCGGCGAAGAGCACGTCGGGATGGGCAACGAGACCCCGCGCCAGGGCGACGCGCTGGGACTGGCCGCCGGACATCTCGCCGGTGCGGTGGCGCTCCATGCCTTCGAGATCGAGGCGTTCGAACCAGCTCCGCGCCACCTGGAGCGCCTCGTTTCGATGCATTCCGCCGAGCAACAGCGGCAGCGCGACATTCTCTTCTGCCGTCAGTTCCGGCACGAGCTGGCCGAACTGGAAGACGAAACCGAAGCGATCGCGCCGCAGACGGGAGCGCTCCGCCTCCCGCATGGAGTCGACGCGTTGGTCGTCGAAGTAGACCGCACCCGAGTCCGGGACGAGGATGCCGGCGAGGCAGTGGAGGAGCGTTGACTTGCCCGAGCCGCTCGGGCCCATGACGGCGACGATCTCGCCCCGCTTCACGGCGAGACTCGCGCCCCGTAGCGCGGGGGTCTCCCCGAAGGAGAGCACGATGTCTTTCGTCTGGATGAGCACCGGCTTGCCTTCCGTCGAGACCGCGCTCATCGAGGCCGACTGAATGGCTTTGGTCATGGCTGCACCTCACGGATCAGCGAGTCGAGTCGTGCGGCGGTGAGGTCGATCCAGCGGAGGTCGGCTTCGAGATGGAAAAGACCGTGGTCGGCGAGGAGGGCGTCGACGAGGCTGCCCCGGTGCTTGAGCTCGGTGAGCTCGCGCATCCTCCGGAGATGTGCGGCCCGCTGCACGTCGAGGTACTCCTCCGCGGGGCGGCCCAGCATCAGCGACAAGGCGACCTTCAAGAACAGGTCGGTCTGAAGGTAGGGCTCGGGCGGAATTGGCTCGGCGAGCCACGCCTCGACTTCGTGTTTTCCCTCATCGGTGATGAAGTACCGCTTGCGCTCGGGACCGGCGCCCGGCTCGACGTCGCCGGCAATCGCCTTGCCGTCCCGCGCCAGTCGGGCGAGGGTGGCGTACACCTGGCCGAAAGGAAGCGGCCGTCCTGGGCTCAGATAGGTGTCGTAGTCCCGCTTCAGGTCGTAACCGTGGCTCGGTTCGCGATCGAGGAGTCCGAGGAGGGCCATGGGAACACTCATACCCCGCACTCTACTCCAAGTGTATAGCTCGGATCAATAGGCGTCTGAGTGGGCATGCAGGCTGTCGCTGGGTGGTTGCATGCCTAACGATCTCACCGGGATCGAGCGCAACTCGGTCACAACTTCAACGGAGAGCGCTCCGAACGGGCAGATCTGCGCGGGGCAAGTCCAATTACGCCGACAGAGGAGGGTCCGAACCGAGTCGGCGTTCGGTGCGACCCTCCGCGCAGCCAGTTAGTAACCGAGGCGGTCGATGAGCTCTGTGTGGCGTTGCCAGTCGGGTTCGATGCTCACGTGCAAGTCGAGGTACGCACCGTCGGGGAGCTGACGGCGAACTGCCTGTCCGACCGACTTCAGGACCTGGCCCTTCGAGCCGACGACAATCGGTCGCTGGCTCGCGCGCTCGACGAAGATCTCACAGCGGATGTACGGCCAGTCCCACTCGGTGATCTCACAGGCGATCGAGTGCGGGAGTTCGTCACGCACGGTCTTCAAAAGCTGTTCGCGCACGAGTTCGGCGACGAAGAACGCTTCGGGGACGTCGCTCACGGTCGCTTCCGGAAAGAACGGACGGCTTTCCGGCAGCCGCGCGACGAGGTGGTCGACGAGGGCGGCGATGCCGAGGCCGGTCTTTGCAGAGACGGGGAAGTACTCAGCGTCCTCGAGCCCGAGCTCGGCCTGGGCGCGGGCGAGTTGCGCGAGCGTCGCTGCGCGATCGGCGGCGTCGATCTTGTTCACGACGACGACGGCGTTCGCCGGCAACGAGCTCGCGATCCGCTTGTCGCCGGGGCCGATCGGCGCCGTCGCGTCGACGACGAGACAGACGACGTCGACGCCGTCCACAGAGGCCCGCGCCGATTCGTTGAGACGCGAGCCGAGCGGCGTTTTCGGCTTGTGGATGCCAGGTGTGTCGACGAAGACCGCCTGGACGCCGGGCAGATTCAGTACCCCGTGGATCTGTCGCCGCGTCGTGTTCGGCGACACAGCCGTGATCGAAACCTTCGTACCGAGGATCCGGTTGAGCAGCGTTGACTTGCCGACATTCGGCCTCCCGACGAGGGTGATGAACCCCGCGCGCTGCGTCGGGTCCAACTCGTCGGCACCGTCGGATGGCTGCGCGGATGCGTGCCGCTCGGCGCGGCTCACCGCATCGTCGCGGTCGCGTCCGGCGTTGTCTCCTGATCGGACACCGTCGCGACGCGCGCGATCCGCACCAAGGAGATGCGCCTTCGCTGGACGCGTTCGGCGACGAGCGAATAGCCGTCGATCTCGACCGACTCGCCTTCTTGGGGCACGTGGCCCGAAAGGTGCAAGAAGAGGCCGGCCACCGTGTCCCAGTCGCCGACTGGGAGCTCTGCTCCCAAAAGCTCGTTCACCTCGTCGACCGCCATCCGGCCCGAGACGCGGTACGCCCCATCACCGAGGGGTTCAACCATCGGGTCATCGGCGTCGAACTCATCGGTGATCTCGCCGACGAGTTCTTCCAAGAGGTCCTCCAAGGTGACAATTCCCGCCGTTCCGCCGTACTCGTCGACGACGACGGCGAGGTGAAAATGGTCGCGCTGCATCTCGCGCAGCAGCGGTGCGACGCGCTTTGTCTCGGGCACGTAGTGCGCCGGGCGAGCGAAGGTCGACACCGACCGGTCGTCGCCCCCTTCGCGCACCGCGCGCACGACGTCGCGTGTGTACGCGATGCCGACGACGTCATCGAGCGATCCCGCGTAGACAGGGATGCGGCTCAGTCCCGCCGACATCGCGACTTCGAGAACTTCAGAAGCTGGCACGTGCGCTTCCACCGCGACCACGTCGGGGCGCGGCGCCATCACCTCGCGCACGATCGTGTCGCCGAAGTCGATGATCGACGAGATGAGTTCGCGCTCTTCGTCTTCGATGACGTCCTCCGCGGCGGCGACGTCGGCCATCGCGAGCAGCTCATCCTCGGTGACATCCGGTTCGTCTTCGCCACCGTGGCCACGGGTAACGAGGTGCGAGAGTCCGATGAGCGCCGACGCGACGGCGCGAATCGGCGGGAAGCTGATCACCCCAGAGACGAGCGGCGCCGCGAACAACGCGGCGCGGTCGGGATGGCGCACGGCCCACTGCTTCGGGATCGCCTCGGCGAGGACGAAGATCACGACGACTTCGAAGATCGTCGCGATCGCGACCCCGAGCGCGCCGAACAGGCGCGACGCCTCGACGCCGACCAGTGTCGCGGTGACGAGCTGACAGACGAGGACGAGGAGCAGCAGTGGCGCCAAGAAGCGTTCGGGGTGCTCGACCAGACGGAGCAATGACCGAGCACCATGACGCTTGTTCTCGACGAGGGATCGCGCCCGTGCCTGGCTCGTGCGGACGAGGCTTGTCTCGGCCGCCGCCAGCAGCGCCGACAGCGCGATGAGCACGATCACCGCGGCGACGAGGACGCCGTCGCCGCCGCCGAACGAGGCGGCATAGCTCATCGCGGCGTCCCGCGGTGCAGCTGGTCGAGGAGCTGCTGTTCGCGCGCTTCCATCTCTTGGGCTTCTTTTTCGTCCTCATGATCCATGCCCAATAGGTGCAGGATCCCGTGGACGAGCAGCAGCGCGACCTCGTCGTCGTATGTGCCGGCGTGTGCCGGCGCGTTCTGGAAGGCGACCTCAGGGCAGATGACGACGTCACCGATCAGGCTCGGCAAGCTCCCCGGCTCCGGCGGCTCCCATCCCGGGCCCGAGCCGCCGTTGTCGGGCGCCCGACCGATCGGGGCGTCCTCCTCGTCGATCGGGAACGCGAGCACGTCGGTTGGGCCTTCGCGGCCCAAGAACCGCTCGTTGAGCGCGGCAATCGCAGACTGCTCGACAAACAGCACGGACAGCTCGGCGTCGCCCTGCACGCCTTCTTCCTGCAGCGTTCCCTTGGCGAGTCGCGCCCAGCGATCGCAATCGACGGCGTGCGCGGACTGCTCGTTCGCAACGAAGACTTCGACTGGCATCGCTCAGCGCCGGGAATCGCCGTTGTCCGCGCGCTCGTATGCGGAGACGATGTCGCGCACGATCCGGTTGCGAACGACGTCGGCCTCGCCGAGCCGGACGAAACCGACACCCTGGATCGTTCCGAGGATCTCTTGGAGCCCGACGAGCCCGGACCGTCCCCCCGCCACGTCGATCTGGGTGACGTCGCCGGTGACGACCGCTTTGGTCCCGAATCCGATGCGGGTGAGGAACATCTTCATCTGCTCGGGAGTCGTGTTCTGCGCCTCGTCGAGGATCACGAAGCTCGCGTTCAGTGTCCGGCCGCGCATGAAAGCGAGCGGCGCGACCTCGATCGTGCCGCGTTCGAGCAAGCGTTGCGTGCCCTCCGGTTCCAACATGTCGTAGAGGGCGTCGTACAGCGGGCGCAGGTAGGGGTCAACCTTCGCCATCAAGTCGCCCGGCAGGAATCCGAGGCGCTCTCCGGCTTCGACGGCCGGTCGAGCGAGGATGATCCGGTGCACCTGTTTGGACTGCAGGGCCTGTACTGCCGCGGCGACGGCGAGGTACGACTTTCCAGTCCCGGCGGGACCGATGCCGAAGGTGATCGTCGAGTTCGCGATCGAGTCGACGTAGCGACGCTGGCCGGACGTCATCGGCCGCACGGGCCGGCCGCCGACAGCGCGCACGACCTCGGTGGCGAAGACCTCCGACGGCCGGACATCGGCCTTCACCATCTCGATCGTCCTTCCGACATGGGCGGCGTCGATCCCCTGTCCCGATCCGAGGTGCGTGACGAGTTCGTCGAAGATCCGCTGGACGCGGTCCGCGTCGGGGCCGTCGATCGTGATCTCGTTGCCGCGCACGTGGATCGTCGTGTCGTCGAACTCGCGCTCGACTAATAAGAGGAGCTCATCGCGTTCTCCGAGGAGGCCGACCATGAGTTCGTTCCCGGGAACGTGGATTTTGAGCTGCGTCGTGGACACCGTGACCTAATCGAGGGTACCAGCGCTCCGTGCGCTTCCCGCACCTTCTGGCGGCGGCGTGCGCCCGGGTTTCAGCCGGGGGGCCAGGTCATCTGCCGGCCGCCGAGGACGTGAAGGTGGAGGTGGGGGATCGAGTTCTGCGCGTGACGACCGACGTTCAAAACGAGTCGGTAGCCACTTTTCAGCACGTCGTCGCGGTCGGCCACCGCCCTCGCCAAGGCGAACATCGACGAGACAACCTCGGCATCGGCGAAATTGAGCGAAGCCGCGTCATCGATGTGCCGACGTGGGACGACGAGGACGTGGGTTGGCGCGACCGGGGCGATGTCTCTGAAGGCGACGACCGTGTCGGTTTCAGCGACCATCTCGGCGGGCGCGGTGCCCCCGACGATGGCGCAGAAGACACAGCGCTCTCGGGTCTCGGTCTTGATCACTTCTGCGGGTTCCTTCGGAGTCGGACGTCCGCGACGCGGTTGGGCCGTCGGTCAGGTCCTGCACGGGCAACGGCGCACGGTAGCAGCGGCGTGTCGGCGCATGCCGGGCATCAGCGCAAGGGCCGGTGAGAGTGACCGGGTGCGTCGACTGGATTTTGAGCGATGACCCTTTGTTCGCCCGGGTCCGCTGCAGCGCGGCAGCCGACCGCAGTGATTAGGTCGAGTAGAGCAGGCCGAGCTCGCCGAGGCGGGCGATCGTTTCGTCGAGGCTCAACCCAAACGTCGCGCCGATTACGCGGATGTCCTCGGCGCGGATGGTCAGCACCCGGCCGTTGAAGTCCTGGCGCTCGAGCTGGATCTTGGTCAAAAACCGCTGCAACGCCTCGGACTCCAGACCCGGGTGTTGCTTCAGCTGAACGAGGTCGATGCGGATTTTTTGGCCGTAGCCGACCCGCGAGGTTCCCGGCGCGGCAGCGGAGGTGTGCTGCTCTGCGCCTTCGGGCAAAAGCTGGTCGAGCGGCACGTCGTAGATCGCCGCCAGCCGGCGCAGGCGGGGGACGGAGATCGCCCGCTCGCCGCGCTCGTAGGCACCGAGGACGGAGGCCTTGAATTCCTCGCGCGAGGACGCCTCCACGGCCTGCAGGGACAGGCGCTTTTGTCGCCGGACCTCTCGCAGGCGCGCGCCGACGGTCTCTGCATATCTCCGCTCAGCACCATCAGGAACCACAGCAAGCTCCGTCATCGGAAAACTCCCAAGTAGCCGATGTGTTCCTATACGTCATGGATGCATCAGTTGTGATGGAGTCTAGTTGACCACTTAGCGTGGTGGAAGTGTCTCATTCGGTGAATTTTTCCGCGGCCGGGCAGGAGTGAGCCCGGAGGCGGCGAGCAACACCCCCGCGGCGACCGCCGCGGTCTCGGTTCGGAGAACGTAGCCCGGAAGTCCGACCAGGTGGGGCGCGAGAACGAGCTCCTCGGACGTGAACCCGCCCTCGGGCCCGACGAAAACGCTCGAAACGTCGGCTCCGATCGACGGGGCACCCGGTTCGGCGAAGGCGACAACCCGCGGCGCCGAGATCAGTGCCTCTGCCAGCGGGATCGGACCGGAGATCGCCGGCAGCCGTAGGCGCCGGCTCTGCATCGCCGCTTCGCGGGCGACACGTCGCAGGCGCTCCTTGCGGTGCTCGATCGTCGAGTGGTCAGGTCGGACGACACCCCGTGAGGTCTCCAAGAACAGGATTTGATCGATGCCGAGCTCCGTGAGCTTTTGGACCGCCCATTCCGGGCGTACACCTTTTCCGAGCGCGAGACCGACGGCTACGTCCCGTCCCCGCGGCGGCTCGTGCAATACCTCGCCGACAGGAACGAGTTGCGCGACCGCGCCCCGGGACTTGTAACTAGGCGTCTTTCCCGCGATTTCGACCGTGCATCCGCGATACGCGCCATCGCCGCTTGCGGCAACCACGCTTTCCCCGGCTCGCAGTCGTAGTACCTCGATCAGGTGGTGCGCGTCCTCAGGCGAAAGCTCCGGCGCGTCGATGTCGGCGACGAACACGACCGCGGCAGCTGCACGCGCGACATCGAAGGTCACGCCGGTGTGTTGTCCTGGCCGATCAGCCGAAGCTCGAACGGATCCGGGAGATGATCCCGTGTTCTTCGTCGGCGAGGTGCTCGCCGCGTGATTCGGCGAGCTCGCGTAGCAGCTGCTCTTGTTCTTTCGTGAGCCCAGTGGGCGTATCGACGAAAACCCGCACGTGCAGATCGCCGCGACCTCTCCCACGAACCTGGGGAACCCCACGGCCGCGAAGACGGATCACCTTTCCTGATTGCGTTCCTGCTGGGATCGGAATCGATTCGTCGCCGTCGAGGGTCTCGATGATGAGCTCGGTGCCGAGGGCCGCCTGGGCCATCGAGATGTGTTCGGACGTGAGCAAGTCCGAACCGGAGCGCTCAAAGCGCGGGTGCGAGGCGACGCGCAAGTGGACGTACAAATCGCCGGGCAGGCCGCCGCGGATCGCTGGCGCGCCGGCACCAGAAATTCGCAATGTCGTCGCGTTGTCGACGCCCGCAGGGATGTCGACTGTGACGGTGCGTTCCTCGAGGCGTCGCCCTTCGCCGCGACAGTCGGCGCAGGGGGACTCGATCACCTCGCCGAGTCCGTGGCAGCGCGGGCACGGCAGTGTCGTCATCATCTGGCCAAGGAATGACTGGCGGACCCGCCGGACCTGGCCGAGGCCGTTGCACTCGCGGCAAGTGACCGGGGAGGTGCCAGGCCGCGCCCCGGAGCCCGAGCACGTCTCACACGCCACGTGGCCGCGGAAGTTGACCGGCCGGTGGGCACCGAACACTGCCTCTTCGAAGGGCAGATCGAGGTTCACTTCGACGTCCTCGCCGCGGCGGGGTCCAGCCTGCTGGGCGCTGCGGAACGGACTGCCACCGAAAAAGGCGTCGAAGAGGTCGCCAAAGCCCGTGGTGAACATGTCGCCTTGCCCGGGCGCGCCAACGCGTTCGGAGTCCGCACCGAACATGTCGTAGCGGCGGCGCCGCTCGGGGTCGCGCAGCGTCTCGTAGGCGACGGTCACCTCTTTGAACTGTGCCTCTGACTGGGCATCTCCGCCGCTCGTGTCGGGGTGAAGCTCGCGCGCGAGCTTGCGGTAGGCACGCTTGATCTCGTTCTCGGTCGCGCTGCGCGACACGCCGAGGACCTCGTAGTAGTCGCGCGCCATCAGGGAGTCGTGCTCAAGGATTCGACAGCTGTCTGCTCAAGTGCTTGCTCACGACGGCGACCGTCGCAAGCGCTTGTGGGTAGTTCATCCGCGTCGGGCCGAGGACGCCGATCGTTCCTGCGGATTCCTCGTCAACGGTGTAGGGCGCGACGACGAGCGAGCACTCGGCGAGCGACGCCAGTCCGCTTTCGGCACCGATAGCGACCGACTGTCCGGAGGCGAGCATCTCGCTGATTAGCGAGACCACGACGAATGACTGCTCGAGGATCTCGAGCACCTCGCGCACGGTTTCGATCGCGGGGAACTGGTCGGTCATGTGCGAAACGCCGCCCAAGAACACCTCTTCGTCTCGACGCGGGGCGATGCCGCCGAGGCAGGCGCACGCTGAATCGATGAGCCGAGCGATGTTCGCGGTCGCGGGCGCGTGAACCGGGCTGAGCCGACCGAGGATCTGTCCCGCCAACTGCTCACGCAACAGCGCGCTCGCTGTCTCGATCTCGTCGTCGGTGGACTGCGCGTCGATCTCGATGGTGTGCTTCTCGACGACGCCGTTCGAACAGACGACGACCAAAAGCGCAGTCGAGTGGGATAGCCGCGTGAGCAAGGCGTCGCGCACAGCGAGCTGTTCGGTTGCCGGTGCGACGACGACGGACGCGTAATCCGTGAGCTGTGAGAGCAGGTGTGAGGTGTCGCGCAACATTCGTTCCAGCTCGCCGTGCGCGCGCAGGAAGAAGCTTTCGACTTGCTCGGCGCTTTTCGGGTCGAGCGGAGCGGCCGACTCGAGGTGGTCGACGAAGTAGCGGTATCCCTTGTCAGTCGGGATGCGCCCCGCGCTCGTGTGCGGGTGGGTGAGGTAGCCCTCGCGCTCTAAAACCGCCATGTCCGAGCGCACGGTCGCCGCGGAGACGTCGATCTCGTTGTCTTGCACGAGGTGCGCGGAGCCGACGGGCTGGCCGGTCTCGATGTGCTCGGTGACGACCTTGCGCAGGATCGTCGACTTCCTCGAGTCAAGTCCTTGTTCCGTCGGTGCCATCTGTCCTGCTCCCAGGGGGCGATCAGCACTCGATTGTACCGAGTGCTGACCTCGCATAACTCGATGGTCAGCGGCCCTTTCCGGCGGTCAAACGGGGCGACGCCGACCGGTAGCTGCCTCGGCCGCTCGGCGCGCACCGCTTTGGCCCTCCGATTCGCGACGCGCTGCGCGGCGCGCTCGCGGCGTTGCCGCGTTTCGTCGCGCGGCCCCTAATCTCCGGCGACGTGGAGGAGAAACGTCCAAGGACGCGGCGCGGTACCGACTGGCCACTTCGGATCGGTCTCTCCGCCGCGTTCGTCGCGCTCGTCGTGGTCGCGTCCGTCGTGTCGTCGACGGGCGCCACGAAACCGCAGACTTCGACGACCTCGACGAGTACTCTGTCCAGACGACCGAGCACGACGACGACGCCTGGAGAGCCGACCACCACGACGATTCCGGGCGCGTACTCCGGCCCTGTGACCCTTGCCGGGGTGGGTCACGGTTGCGGATTTGCGCTCGCCCCGGCCGCGTCGTCGAGCACGGTCGGAGCGCGACCAGTCCGCCACTGCACGGTTCTCGAAATCGGCGACTCGCTCGGCAACGACCTCGGATGGGGCATATCGCGCCACGTCTCCGCGACGTCAGGCCTCAACCTCGTGCAGATGGATAAGTCCTCGACGGGGCTCGCGAACGCGTGGTTCTACAGCTGGCCGGTCCACCTCGCCGCTTTATTGAAGCAGTACCACCCGCAACTCGTTCTCGTGATGCTCGGTGGCAACGACGAACAGGGAATGGACATCAAAGGCTCGGCCGTTCAATTCGGTACGCCGGCTTGGAGAAGCGCCGAGCTCGCCAACGTCCGGAAGGTCGTGACAGAGGCGACGTCAGCTGGCGCATACGTCCTGTGGGTCGGCATGCCGATCATGCAACCGGCGAGTTACAGCCAGGGGATGTCCATCCTCAACGCGATATTCGAACAGGGAGTGACCTCCGAAGCGAACGCGACGTTCGTACCGACGTGGTCGCTCTTTTCGAACCCGTCGGGACAGTTCGAGACGCAAGCGGCGGTGAACGGTGTTCAAACGACGCTTCGGGAACCCGACGGGATCCACTTCTCGTTTTCTGGTGAAGACGTGGTGGCGACGTACATCCTCCGCGAGATGGCACGCATCTACCATGTCGCGTTGGCACCGACCTCGCCGGCGGTGATCACGAGCTGGGGCTAGATCGCGAGAGCGGTGCGTCGATGTCCGGGTTTCAACCGAGATGGGCGAAATGTGCGACGACGAGACTGGCCGTCCAAGACGTCGCGACGAAGACACAGAGCAGGAGAAAGACCGCCACGCGGTCTCCTGCGAGCCTTCGCGAGTGCCGGATCGGGTTCTCGAGGAAGTGGTACGAGAGGACCGCTGTGACGAAGGTGCCGGCAAGCTCGAGGATGCGCCACGGCCAACTCGTGAGCGGCGTCGCCAGCTGGGCCGGCAGCTGCAGCCAGACATAGTGGACGAGGTAGAGCGAGTACGAGAGATCGCCGATGTAACCGAGCGGGCGCATCGATAACAGTCGCGTCATCGGATTGCGCTGGCCCCCGATACCTGCCCAGACGAGGAGCGCCGCCGCCGCGCACGGCAACCACGCGTTCGCGCCCGGGTAAATGCTCCGCGCGTTGAGTTCGACCAAGGCGACCAAGATCAACCCGACCGCGATCACTGCTGCAATCAGCTCGCTACGCGCCGTGCGGGTCGGGCGACGGATCGTCAGTGTCGCGATGAGACAGCCGAGCCCGAGTTCCCAAAAACGCGTGAGCGGCGAGTAGTAGGCGGTGACCGCCTCCGTCGCCGAGATATTGATCGACCACCACGCCGAGAGGGCGATGGCGACCGACAGCGTGGCGATGAGCATCGTCACACGCCGGGCGGGTGGCGCGAAGCGGGCGATGACAAAGACGATCAACGGAAAGAACAGGTAGAATTGCTCCTCGACTCCGAGCGACCAGAACTGCGTGATGAGTGAGGGGAAGATCCCCGGGACGAAGTAGTTGCTCCCCGTCTCGATCAGTCGGAAGTTCGCCGAGAAGAGGGACGCCCAACGCACGTCGCCCGGCAGGTTGGGGTTGAGGCGCGAACCCAGGCTTGCCCAGGCGACGAGGATCGTGCCGACGAGCGTCGCGGTCGCCGCCGGAACGATGCGGCGCACGCGCCGCGAATAGAAATCGCTCAGCCCGGTGCGGACGCCCTTTCCTGCTTCGCGCAGGACGAGCTGTGTGATGACGTAGCCGCTGATCACGAAGAACAGATCGACACCGATGTAACCCCCCGAGAACCCGGGGATGTTGGCGTGGTCGGCGATCACGAGCAAGACGGCGAGCGCACGCAGCCCTTGGATGTCGGGGCGGAACGTCTGTTCCGCCCCGACGCCGTACGGACCGCGGCCCGTCGCCGACGTCTCGCTGCGTTGTTCTGTCAGCACGCCACGCCACCTCTGCTCGCAGCCGGAGCACGCTCATTCTGGACGCGACGGGTCACCCAGCGTCGCGAATTCTGCCCGCGAAGAGATCGACGAGAGTGCTTAGCGCGTCGGCGCTTCCTCGCGCGCTTCCTCAGCGACCGACGGTGACGGCGGCAAAGTTGCTGTGCTCGTCGCCTCGCCAAAGCCTGCGGGAGGGCCAGTCATCGCCTCGCGAAGGTGCCGACGGTCGCGCACGACGAGCCACGCACAGATCGCTATTCCGACGACGAACATCGCGATCGCGGTGATCTCGACGGCGTCGGTGCCGTTGTCGTGGGTGAGCCAGAAGTACTCATCGAAGAAGCGGCTCAGACCCCACAAGCCCACCGCGAGCCACGTGACGAGCCCGACCGGACCGCCGCGACGCGCGACGATCCGTTCGACTCGCAGGACGATGAAAAAGATCGCAAAACATTCGAGCGCCTGGAAGATCGGGACGGGGATGCGCTTTCCGACCTCGCCCGCGTAGTACATGCCGTACCACGCGTTCGTCGCCTTGCCTCCTCCGGCGTACTCGAACTGCGGGCCGAGGAGCCTGCCGACTCCCCACGCCGCGACGAGGACGGGCGCGACGAGATCGGCGGCCCGCCCGAGTCGGAGACTCGGGCACCGCCGATGGGCGGAGTAGAAACCGACGGGCAGTGCGAGGGCGAGACCGCCGAACGACGAGAGTCCGCCCTGCCAGACCTCGAAAACGGCCACCGGATTGGTCCGGTACGAACCGAGGTTCGCGATCACGTGCGCGGCACGCGCACCGACGATCGCTGCGATGATCACCCACAAAAAGGTGATACCGAGCCAGCCGTCCGGGTAGCCGTTCTTGCGCAGCCGTCTCGCGAAGTAGCGGTACGCGAACCAGAAGGTGATCGCGAGCCCGATGCCGTAGGTGTGGATCGCGAGCGGCCCGATATGGAAGACGGTTGGAACAGGTTTCAGGGTTGCTTCTCCTCGAGGACGGCGAAGCGGACCTCGATCGCTTCCGTCAGTATGACCGCTTTCTCGAAGGGTGCATCGACGCGCCTACGTCCCGCCGACGAAGCTGAGTTCTCGCGTCAAGCGGCGGCGCGCCGGTGGGCGATCTCGGCGACGGCGGTCGCGCCCGATGCGGCGCGCATCGCCGTTGCGTACGCCATCGCCGCGGTTCGGATCGCGATCGTAGACGGGATCGACTCGCGCCATCCCAGGAGGTGCTGCGCGAAATCGGGGAGTAGGTCGAGCCCCGCCGAGTGGATCACCCGGTGAGAGGCGACCTCGATCGGATGGTCCGACATCGGGCTGTCCAAGATCGCAAAGGCGAAGCGCGAGCCCTCGGTCTCCGCGAGTTCCGGCGCCACCTCGCGCAGGTACTCGCGCGTCTCGTCGACCGACGACGGCACGTCGCGGGCGCCGAGTCGGGTCGCGAAGTCCGTCATCTCATTCAAGTAGCGGTCCTTTTCCGCGCGCAGCAGTGGGGAACGTGAGTAGCGCTGGTAGGCGCGCAGGAGACCCCAGACTTCCGCGACATGGACGAAGGTGAGTAGTGACGGCTCGTTCGCCGAATATGGGCGGCCGTCGGACGTGCGTCCGCGCACGCGATCGTGGACGGTTCGCACGCGTTCGATGAGCGATTCCGCGAGCTCGGTCGGTCCAAACGTCGTCCACAGCACGAAGCGCGCGGTGCGGATCAAGCGAGGGATGAGGTCGTTCCCCATGTCGGAGTGGTCGATGACGCCGGCCATCACGCGGGGATGCAGCGACTGCAAGAGCAATGACGCGTGACCGCCGTAGAGCAGTGCCGGGAGATCGGCGTGCACCCGCCACACGACCGAGCCGGGGCCGAACAGTCCGGGGTCGCCCACGGGCGACTCGTACCGCTCGAGTCCGTACGGGTCTTCGCCGAACTCGCGCATTGGGATCGGAGCGATCAAGGCGAGCAGCAGTCGGATCGGGTCGATCTCCTCAGCGGGGGCGTCGTGAGCCAGCGCGAGCGGGTTCTCCGTGGCGCGCTCGCTCATTCGTCGAGCCTCAACGCCGAGACGAACGCCTCCTGGGGGATCTCGACGCTGCCGATCGACTTCATCTTGCGCTTGCCCTCTTTCTGCTTCTCGAGCAGCTTGCGCTTCCGTGTGACGTCGCCGCCGTAGCACTTAGCGATGACGTCCTTGCGGCGCGCCTTTACGGTCTCGCGGGCGATGATGCGTCCTCCGATCGCGGCTTGGATCGGCACGTCGAAGAGCTGACGGGGGATGAGCTCACGGAGCTTTTCGGTCATCTTCCGGCCGTACTCCTCGGCCTTCGTCCGGTAGATGATCGAAGAGAAAGCGTCGACGGTCTGTCCGTTCAACAAGATGTCGACCTTCACGAGGTTCGCCGCTTCGAGGCCTGCGGGCTCGTAGTCCAAGCTTGCATACCCTTTTGACCGACTCTTCAGCTGGTCGAAGAAGTCGACGACGATCTCGCCGAGGGGAAGCATGTAAACGAGCTCCAGGCGTTCCGAGGACAGGTAGTGCATGAGCTGTTGGCGGCCGCGTTTTTGCTGGCAGAGCTCGATGATCGTGCCGACGTATAGGGCCGGTGTGACGATCGTCACCTTCAGCATCGGCTCTTCGATGTGGTCGACGCGCTGGGCGGCGGGGAGCGCTGACGGGTTGTCGACGAGCTCCGTCGTGCCGTCGGTGAGGTGGACGACGTATTCGACCGAAGGTGCCGTGGCGATGAGCGACAGGTTGAACTCCCGCTCGAGGCGCTCGCGGACGATATCCATGTGCAAAAGCCCGAGGAAGCCGCAGCGGAAGCCGAAGCCGAGCGCAGCCGACGTCTCGGGCGTATAGGTGACACTCGCGTCGTTCAGGCGCAGCTTCTCGAGCGCGTCGCGGAGCTCAGGGAACTCGTCGCCGTCGACCGGGTACAGGCCGCAGAAGACCATCGGCTTTGGGTGCTCGTAGCCGTGGAGCGGCACTTTGGCTGGATGGGCGGCGTCGGTGATCGTCTCTCCGACGCGCGCCTCGGCGATCGTCTTCACTCCGGCGATCAAGTAGCCGACTTCGCCGGGACCGAGCGCGTCGGTCGGGACCTGGGTCGGCTGGCGAGTGCCGATCTCTTCTATCTCGTGTACCACGCCCGCCTGCATGAAGCGGGCGCGCGCTCCGCGCGGATCACCCCGTCGACGACGCGGATCGCGCTCACGACCCCGCGGTACTGGTCGTAGTACGAGTCGAAAACGAGCGCGCGCAGCGGCTCGTCCGCGGTGTCTTTCGGCGGCGGAATCCGCTCGACGACTGCGTCGAGGAGCTCCGGCACCCCCTCGCCGGTCTTCGCAGAGATCCGCAAGACGGAGTTCCGATCGATCCCGAGCACGTTCTCGATCTCCTCGGCGTAGCGATCGGGCTCCGCGGCGGGCAGGTCGATCTTGTTCAGCGCCGCGACGATCTCGAGGTCGTGTTCCATCGCCAGGTAGCCGTTGGCGAGCGTCTGGGCCTGTATGCCCTGGGAGGCGTCGACGAGCAGGATCACCCCTTCACATGCGGCGAGACTGCGCGAGACCTCGTAGGAGAAGTCGACGTGGCCAGGGGTGTCGATGAGCTGGAGCGTCGTTCCCCGCCAGTTCACCCGGACGTTCTGCGCCTTGATCGTTATGCCGCGCTCGCGCTCGATGTCCATCGAGTCCAGGAACTGCTCGCGCATCTCCCGGGGATCGACGGCTCCGGTCAGCTCGAGGATGCGGTCCGAGAGCGTCGACTTTCCGTGGTCGACGTGACTGATGATCGAGAAGTTCCTGATCTTTGCCGGATCGACCACGTCACCATCGTGCCAGCTGTCCTTCAGGGATCAGCGCGCTTCGGGCGTTCGAGCGCCAGTAATGGCTCGCTCCGAATGGGCCAGCTCCCGCTCCTGGTACGATCACCTGCTCCTTAGGCACCGACGCAAGGAACTTCGTGGCGAACATCAAGAGCCAGATCAAGCGGAACCGGCAGAACGCCGTCCGGCACGCCCGGAACAAGTCGGTCCGCTCCGAGGTTAGGACGCGCTCAAAGCGCGCCATCGTGTCGGCGGTCGAGGGAGCGGACGACCTGTCCGAGACGCTCGAGACGGCGGTTCGCCGGATCGACAAGGCGGCCGCACAGGGGATCATCCACAAGAACCAGGCGGCACGCAGGAAGTCGCGCCTGATGCGTGCCGTTAACCGCGCAACCGGCCCCGAATCCTCCTAGTCGCCGGTCGACGTCCCGAGCGCCAGTCGCCTCGGGGACACCGGGCCGTCGAGAGCGGTGAGCATGTTCGTCGCACTCCCTTCGAAACCGAGCGCCCACACCCCGACACCGGCGAGGTGAAAGTGAGCGGCGAGCGCGCGTTTCAGCGCCACGCTCACCGGATTGTCGTACCAGGTCTGGTGCCAAGTGTTCCCGATGTGGAAATGCGTCCATGCGGTGCGCGTCACCGCGTCCCACATCGGTGGGTGGTTGGCAAGCAGGACCGCCTGATACGTCACGTCGATCGGATACGGCTTGAGGGACATGGAGCCCTTCGCCCTTCCCGCGGTCGTGAAGTCGACGCCGTAGAACGGGATTCCTAAAAGAAGCTTTTGCGGCGGAACGACGTTCGTGTACTGGATGAGCGACAACACGTCACTCAGTCCGAGGTCGGTCGCGTACAACGGAGCCGTCGGCGATGCGTTCGCGTACTCCTCCATGTCGTAATCCATGATGAAGACGCGATCGACGTACGGCGCGAGCTTCGCGACGTTAAAGAAATTCGTGCTGTCGCCGGCGGACTGCGGGTAGGCGTTGAGCACGACCTCGCCTCGCATGCCGTCGGCGCGCAACGCGCGCACAAGGTCTCGCACGAATACGACGAATCCCGCCCGCCCAGACTGTGTGGATCCTTCGATATCGATGTCGACGCCGTCGAGACCGCCGCTCGCGACGGCGCCCGCGAGCGCGTGGGCGAGGTTCGCACTCGTTGCCGCCGGGTGGTTGACGAGTCGGCTGATGATGTTCGGTCGTGTCGTCGAAATCGTGAACAACACCCGGTCCCCGGCCGCGTGCGCGGCGGCCACCAAGCTTTGGTATCCGGTCGACGACTGGTAGTCCGACCATCCCTGGCCAGCTTCGATGAAATTGCCGTTCGGGCCGACTTCCACTCCGAAGAGCGCGATCTCGCTGACGTCGGCGAGCTCGGTTGGGGTGATCGATCCTGCAGTCCAGTAGGGGACGAAGCCGAGCACCTCGGCGGGCGCCACCGGCTTGCGGTAGACGATGGATGGGTTCGCGCTGGCGCTGTTTGTCGCGCCGTCCGGCAGGTCGATTAGAGAAGTGGCGGCTTTCACCTCCGAGACTTCGTCTCGCCTCAGCTTCGCTTCGACTTTCTCGGCTTTGATCGCGGCGATCTCCGCCGGAGTGAGCGAGGAGCGAGGCCCGAACGCGCCGGCGACGAACGCGCCGACCAGGCCACCGACTGCCAAGAGCACGATGGCGGCGAGTACGCGGGACCGCCACGTCGCGTCCACAGTTGAGGCCGAGCGTAGTGGGACAGAGCGGAAACGAAAGACCACGGTTACTCGCCATTAGCATCAGGGCACGATCGGCGAAATCGCCAAGGAGGACGTGGTGCGGGTCGTCGTCAATTTCGATACGTGTGAGTCGAACGCGGTCTGCATGGGGATCCTTCCCGAGGTCTTCGAGGTGCGCGAGGACGGCTTTTTGTACGTGCTCGACGAGCACCCGCCCGAGGAATTCCGCGACCGACTCGAGGAGTCGGTGTTGTCCTGTCCGACGGGGTCGATCTCGATCGCCGAGGATTGAGCGCCGAACCCGTAACCCGTGTCCGATTCGCCCCGTCGCCGACGGGGTTTTTCCACGTCGGCGGGGCGCGGACGGCGCTTTACAACTGGCTCGTCGCGAGAAGAGGCGGCGGCCAGTTCGTCCTGCGGATCGAGGACACCGACCGCGAACGCTCGCAGCCAGAGTGGATCGACGGCATCCTCTCCGCACTCGAATGGCTCGGCATCGACTGGGACGAGGGGCCTTACCTCCAGTCGGAGCGGTCAGAGGTTTACGCAGACGTCGCGCGCCGGTTGTACGAAACCGGCCACGCGTACGCCTGCGACTGCACTCGTGAGCAAGTCGAAGAGCGCACCAAGAGAAATCAGATTCCTGGCTACGACGGGTTCTGCCGGGAGCGACATCTCGAACCGGGCCCCGGTCGGGCGTTGCGCTTTCGGGTGCCGGACGAGGGCGTCACGATCGTGCACGACGTCGTGCGCGGCGACGTCGAGTTCCAGAACTCGACGATCGAAGACTTCGTCCTAGTGAAGTCGAACGGTAACCCGCTGTTCGTGCTCGCGGTCGTTGCCGACGACCGCGACATGCGCATCACCCACGTCATCCGGGCAGAGGAGCACCTGCCGACTACGCCGAAGGCGGTGTTGATCTGGGAGGCTTTGGGCGGGACCCCGCTTCCCGTTTTCGCCCACCTCCCGGTCCTCGTCAACGAGAAGCGTCAGAAGCTCTCGAAGCGCCGCGATCGCGTCGCCATCGAGGATTACCGGGCGCAGGGGTATCTGCCAGAAGCCATGCGGAACTACCTCGTGTTGTTGGGCTGGGGGCCTCCGGATCAACGTGAGATCCTCACTGTCGAGGAGATGATCGACGAGTTCCGGCTAGAAGACGTGAACGTTTCGCCGGCGTACTTCGACGAGAAGCGTCTTGCTCATTTCAATGGCGTTTACATCCGGGCATTGTCCGTCGAAGAATTCGTCGCGCGGACGCGCGAGTTCCTCGCTACGACGGATGTTCCGTGGGACGCGGATGCGTTTGACGAGGGCGCGTTTGAACGCCTCGCGCCACTGATCCAAGAGCGCGTCGCGACGCTCGCCGACGTGATCCCGCTCGTCGCGTTTTTGTTCGTGGAACCATTCACTCCCGAAGTGGCGTCGCTCGACAAAGCGATCCGCGAGGATCCGGACGCGAAATCGATTCTCGAACAGGTACGCGAAGGGTTCGCCGGCATCGAATGGAAGGTCTCCGCGATGCGACCGGTACTCGATGTAGCGGTCGAGCGGACGGGTCGCAAACTCGGCAAGGTGCAAGCACCGGTGCGCGTGGCGACTCTCGGATCAACTGTCGGACTGCCACTTTTTGAGTCGCTCGAGGAACTCGGCCGCGATCGCGCCATCGCGCGGATTGACGCGGCAATCGCCGCGATTTGAGCGCGACGCTGTCAGACTTCTGCGGTGGTGCTTTTCGGGTTTCGGATCATCTACCGGATTATCACGCTCGTCATCTCCGCGGCGATCATCTATCTCATAGTGTGCGGGGTGCAGGTGGAGACAGCCTCACGCAGCGTGCGCTTGCCGAGTCGCGCAAATCGAGCAGCTGCAATCGTCGTCACCGGAACGCCGGGTATGGCACGTATGTCTGCTGACTTTCGCGCCAAGATTCGCGTCGCGTGGTCGTTGTATTCGAAGGACCTTGCGCCGGTACTCGTAGTCGCGGTGCCGTCGGGTGCGAGCCGCTCGGGAACGCTCTCCGCTCAACGGATGAAGGAGTTCGCGCCAGCGGTCAAGCCCGGCGATGTGACGGGCGTTATCGCGAAGAGTGCCGGAACGGAGTTCTCCCGCGTCGAGAAACGCATAGGCCGTGGGCGTCGCGTGATCATCGTTACCGACGCGATCAACGCGCTCTACATGGAGGGTGTCGCGGCGGGTGAAGGGCTGCATCCCGAGGTCGTCGCGCCGGCGGCCTCGAAGAAGCTCGTTTTTTCGCAGATTTCGGCGCTGTTCCGAGAAGCTTCTGGCGTCGCAGTCGGCCGCGTGATCGGCTTTGGTCGCGCGACCTGGGCATCGAAATAAAGAGGCTGTTCGAGCACCTGGGGGCCGCGGACGCCCAGGTTAGGATCTGGCTTCGCCCGATCGGGGGTGGTGTAATCGGCAACACGACAGGTTCTGGCCCTGTTATTGGGGGTTCGAGTCCTCCCCCCCGAGCGAAAAAGCGAGTGTCATCGTCGGCTTCGCCCCAGTTCAGATCGAACCGAGCAAGTCCGGAGCTCTGATCCCGGCCCCATCGTCTAGCGGCCTAGGACACCACCCTCTCAAGGTGGAGACACGGGTTCGAACCCCGTTGGGGCTGCCAGGGGGAATGGCTATCTAGCTGCTATTTCCCTGCTATGGACTCTGCCGTTGTAAACCGTTCGGAACCGTGAGAAACCGAAAACGCCGTTCGAAGGGATACGGTAGGGATACGAAACCGTTGATCCGGCTTGGTCAACGCGGCGAGAGAAGAAGTGAGTCCTCTGTGTCGTCGGAGTCTGTACCAAGTTCCTCCGCCAACGCCTCGTAGTGCCCCGGCTCGCGCCGTGTGACCTGGCCCTTCGCCACCTGTTCGAATCCCAGGGTGAGGGATGCCAGGGCTTCGCGGTTGCGCAGCATGGCGAGTTCCCGTTCGGAAACGGAAACGACCGGGCTCACCAAGTAGTCGCCACTGGGCAGCATCGTCACCCGAAATCTGTGCTGGTCGCCCTGAACGATGCGCGCGAGTGGCAAACGGTTCCTCGAGTCCAGCTCAACTTCGATCGTCTCTGTCCGCGCCATGGGTTCAGAATACCCGCTTTCAACGTTGTGTCAACTGTGACATATGCACCAATGGTACAGGTCTATTAAGTTTCGCAGGTGGCATTCGCGCTGGTTGAGTCGGAAAAGGTCACCAAGACGATCGCGGACTTAAAGGTCACTGACCAGCGTAAATACAAGAAGGTGGTCCGCTGCCTGGCGAAACTCGCGCAAGACCCGAGTTATCCAGGGCTCGCCTCTCATCGCTATGAGGTCATCAAAAACCCCTACGGGGATGAGGACATCTGGGAGTCGTACGTCGAAAACGACACTCCCTCAGCTTGGCGAGTGTGGTGGTTCTACGGACCCGACAGGGGCGAGATCACGGTCGTCGACCTAGGCCCGCACCCCTAGGCCGAGCGGCGTAATTGTTCTGAATTACTCCGAAAATCATCACGTCACGGAGAAGTCGAGCGGAGCTGCTCGAGGGCGGCTTCACCTTCGCGCTGGTGGCAGGCGAGGGCTTGTTACCCGAAGAGCAAGAGACGCCGTAGAAGTGGGCGAGAATGTGGTCGTGCGGCCCGAGACGCGCTATGCGCTGAGTGGCGATACCCACATCGCCTATCAGTTAGTCGGCGACGGACCATTCGATCTCGTATTTGCCCCCGGCTTTGTCACTCATATGGAGCTCCAATGGGAGCTGCCGGGCTTTGCGGACTTCCTAAACGACCTGGGCTCATTCTCTAGGTTGATCCGATTCGACAAACGCGGCACCGGGATGTCCGATCCTGTAAGCGGCGCTCCGAGCCTCGAGACACGTATGGACGACGTGCGGGCAGTCATGGACGCGGTCGGCTCGCAACGCGCCGCGTTCTACGGACTGTCCGAGGGCGCGGCGATGAGCATCCTGTTCGCGGCGACCTATCCCGAGCGGACCGCGGCGTTGGTCGTTCGCAGTTGTTCGCCAAGGACAATGTGGGCGGCGGATTTTCCGTGGGGGCGAAGCGAAGATGCGTATCAGCGCGAGGTTGATCGAGCGTTGCGGGTCTATGGGTCGCGCGCGGATGCCCGCGAGTCCGTGCGAGCGCTTGGCATGCATGACGAAGACGAGATCGAGGCATTCATCGATTTCGTCAGGTACGCAGCAAGTCCGGGGATGCTCGAGGCTCTGTACCGCATGAACAAGGAGATCGATATACGCGAGGTTCTCCCAGCGGTGCGCGTGCCGGCACTCGTCCTTCACGGCAGCAACGATGAGATTGTCCCCGTCGAGGTTGGCGCCTACACGGCGCAACGCCTCAGATCGGCGCGGTTCGTCGAGCTCGAAGGAATCGGGCACCTGGCGCTCCGGGCCGGCGGAGCGGCGGGACAGATCGAGCATGAGATACGGCGCTTCCTCAATGATGTCTGGGAAACCGGCGGCTGGGAGGAGTCCGAACCTGACCGGATGCTCGCAACGGTCCTCTTCACCGACATAGTCGAGTCGACGTCGAAGGCGATCGAGCTCGGCGATCGGCGCTGGCGAGAGTTGCTCGGCCAACACAACGCGTTGGTGCGACGAGAATTGCTGCGATTTCGCGGCCGCGAGATTGCCACCACCGGAGATGGTTTTCTCGCCACGTTCGATGGCCCGGCGAGAGCGATCCGCTGTGCTCGCACGATCGTCGACAGCGTACATGATCTCGGTCTTGCCGTACGCGCTGGACTTCACACCGGGGAATGCGAAATAGCAGACGGGAACGTCACGGGGATTGCTGTCCACACCGGCGCGCGAGTGGCCGAGCGGGCACTCGCCGACGAAGTGCTCGTCTCGAGCACGGTCAAGGATCTCGTCGCCGGGTCGGGCATCACGTTTAACGAACGCGGAATCGGCGAATTGAAGGGGATCCCGGGAGAATGGCAGCTCTTCGCGGTCGACCGCACCTCATAGGCGCCGAACACAACTGGGCTGGTTCTAAGGCCTCGCCGCTTCAATCTTTTCGCCGCGTGGCGACCAGCCTTCAGACTGACGTTTATTTGATCTCAATTATTGAAGAGCAGAGGACGAACGGCGAGGGGCCACCCCCTCGTTCGTTGACTAACGACGCGACCGCTTTGTGGCTTTCTTGGCCTTGGCGGCTTTCACTGGCACGGCAGCCTTCTTGGCCTTGGCGGCTTTCACTGGCACGGCAGCCTTCTTGGCCTTGGCGGCTTTCACTGGCACAGCAGCCTTCTTGGCCTTGGCGGCTTTCACTGGCACAGCAGCCTTCTTGGCCGACTGCTTCAGCTTGCCGACGACGGTCAATGAACCGGGAGCAGGCACGATTGTCGATTCATCGCCCGTGGACCACCTGACGTGAAGCAGCGACCCGATGACGCTGGTCACCACGCCCTCGCGTGGGGCCTCACCAACCTTCGTGGAAGCGATCCGAACTTGATCACCGACATCCGGCATGGGTCGCCTCCCTCGTGAGGTCCTTACAAAAGGTAGTAGCCCGGACGCGTAATCAAACTCTTTTATCCGCACCATTACACCTATCGTCAGTTCAGCGCACCGTCTACCGTCACACCTCGCGGCCGTGAAACGCCGCTAGGGCGGCCCTTGTCTCGGTGTAAGGGCGAACCGGGCCTGCTCGTTACCCGACGGAAGGGGCAAACGTGAGCAACGTGCAGCAGGTACGGGATCTATACGAGGCTTTCGGACGCGGCGACGTTCCCACTGTTCTCGGCGCCATGGAACCAGATACTCAGTGGAGCGAAGCAGAAGGCAACCCTTACCAGATGAGCGGCAAGGCTTGGATCGGGCCGGACGCCATCATGCAGAACTTGTTCATGAAACTGGGCACCGAATGGGACGCCTTCACGGTGCATCCGAAGGAGTTTTACGACGCGGGGGATACGGTCGTCGTCGAGGGGCGCTATACGGGGACCTACAAGGCAACCGGCAAGAGCGCCGATGCTCAGTTCTGTCACGTGTTCAAGATCAGGAACGGCAAGCTCGCGAGCTTCCAGCAGTTCGTGGACACGGCGCAGATGCAGAACGTGATGGGAGTGCGATAGACGCGTCCCTTCGGGAGCCGTATATCTGCACAATTACGCCGCGCCTTTTGCCTGCTCGGCCGCAAGCCATTCGATCTCCCGGTTTGATCAAGCGAGAGCGCCCACATGTCTACGCCACGATCCGCAAGGGCCGAACGTGTTGTCTTCTGACTGACATATTCGTCCTATCCGCGCCAGTAAGTAACTATTTACACGGATATTGCTGCGTCGGCGGTGTACGTTGGCGACTCCACCCAACTAGGCATTGCATCCCATTCCGAGTCACCGCTCGCGAGATCACGTCCCGCCATAGAGAAGCGGTGTCCCGCTGTAATTGCACGGATGCATTGCACAAGTGAAATCAACGAAAGGGAGGACCATGACCAAATTCAGGATGTTGGTCGCCGTTCTAGCGGCCATAGCGCTTTCCGGACTCGGCATCGGAGTAGCGTCCGCGTCGACGTCCCATCGAATGACGAATCACCGAACGACGCATCACTCCACGGGTGCGCGAGGTCCGCGTGGTCCAAGAGGTCCGCGTGGTCCAAGAGGTCTAACCGGTCTAACGGGCGCGACAGGTCCCCAAGGCAACACGACATTCATGAATTACCACGCGACAATCACGACGCCGGGTGCGAGCAGCAGCGCTCCCGCGACAGTCACGCTCGCAACGATTGGACCGTTCACGGTGACCGGCGAGTGCTTCATCACCACCGGTTCGACTGTGGACGCAGAAACCTACGTCGCGACGAGTCAGAATCACTCGGCTCTCGATGACTATTGGACAGATACCCATGTCGGAGATTTCAACCCCGCCCGCGGCGCCACGCAGATTGGGAACACCGCCACTGGCTCCCAAGGCACGCCAGGTTTCTCCGGTCCCGATGACGGGTCGACCGCGCTCGAGTCCTCAGACGGGACCCTGTTCGTGAATCTCTTTACCGGTGTTGGTGCCTACGTAGGTTCGGCTGGAGGTGCGATAGCACCCGCCTGCACGTTCTTCGGTTACTACGACTCGTACTGAGCTAGCCATTCATTGAGCGCAAGTTGCGACGCTGCCCTGGGCTAACCGTTCGGGGCAGCATCGCCGCGCCGTTCGGGTTCAACTGCCGTTTAATTGAACCCAATTAGCGACCGTCCCGGCACGGCACTCGTTGTGACGTTCGGGAATCGCGCTATAGCAGCTGTGGTACAGCGGGAACAGGTACTCACGACCATGAGACCGGCCCCCGCGCTCGAGGTTGCCCGGCGGGAATGGGAAGGGGTCAGGCCGCGTTTGGACAGAAGGACTTAGGCATCCGATCGGAAGGAGCGCGGGGATGGACATTGCTGAAGGATCAGACGCTCCGGCCAACGAACTGGAGGCGCTGGTGACCGACCTGTCGTCGAGCGGTTCAGTTGTCTTCGTCTTCGGCAATGGCTGGCTCACCACCCACCTGGGCGGCTCGACCCGACCGCTTTTTCGAGGAACGAGCGAGCGGCGCTGGTGGCACGTTGAGCACGGTGATCCGGAATCGAAATGGCTCCTCGACGTGCGACTTGACCAGATTGAACGTGTTCGGTTCATCCGCGAAGTGAATCCGTTTTCATCGTCCGGCGAGGAATCGCTGGTCATACGTTTCGAGGTCGACGGCGATCAGACCGCCCTTCACTGCTTCCTCCAGGATCTCTACGAGGGAGGACAGCTGAGGCCCGAGCGACTTCGCGCCTGGGATGAGCTCCGCAGTCGTTACGGCGGTCGAGACGACTCGCTCGTTATTGACGGCTCACTTCAGCCGGTCGATACCGCAGCCTGAGCACCCATTTAATTGAATCGAATTAAACGGTGCCTCCCGATTTCCCAGGCTTGCGCGTTTAAAAGAAAGAACTCAAATACCGCGCTCAATGTTCAGACGCTTGCAAGACTGACCGCCTAATAGTCCGGAATCTCAGCATTTACCCGTAAAGGCCGATCTGGCTGCCTCACGATTAAGACGTCGCAAGTGAGCGGAAAGCCCGCGGCTGCCGCCTGCTCGATGTAAGTGTTGGAGCTTTTGGACAGAGACCCGACCGATTGGCCGTCCAAAAGCAAGCGCCAGGCGTCCTCGCGTCGTCGAAGCTCGCCGATTCGTCGGACTCGCTTTGTCTTGGCTTTGCTATTGAGAGATGAATCGATGCGTTCTGATTCCCCAGGATCGAGAGAGATATCGATAGCGCCTAAGCCGCCGAAGAAGGCACCGCGAGTCTGAGCTAGACCCAATTTGCTCGGTACCCAGACGTCCAGCCACTCTCCATCATCCTCGATCGCGATACGACAAGTTGCCGAAAGTTCTCGCGCATTTACCGCCAGGACAGCTTCCCGAAAGCGCTCGGAGTACTCGTGCGGGATGGTCGCCACGATGTCGTCACCTACGCAGATCCGAACCGCTCCCGCGTACTGACCGGAGGTTTCCAAGCGAAGTTCCGCCATCAGCACCGGGCCCCATCGCGCTATCAGCGCACGGGTTGTTTCCTGGTGGAACATCGACCCCGCGGCGCGACACCCCGGCAGCTTTGATTGAGCGGTTGGCGCGAGCGTCGGCCACTGACACCAGTACGCAGAAGTGTCTGGTGATCCCCTGTGCCAACGATTCACCGATTCATTACCTACGTCTCGCCATCGACCTAGCTAACCCCACGACTTAGCGGCTAGGTAATAGGGCATGATCAACCACCCGCACCTGAGCGGAGCCGGGGCTCCCGCGCGTAACTTTTCGCCATGGGCTGAACAGGCCCCGGTTCGTTGGACAGATTTCATGACTATCACGCGACGTCCTCGAGCATCGCGTCGATGTAGGTCTCGCGCGGCGTGCGGTGACCGTTCTTCTCGATCAACCAGCACGTGTTGTAGAGCTCGGTGAACTCGGCGACGGCCTGGCGCAGCGCGTCTGTGTCCTCGCGCAGTGCCGTCCACAGGCACTGTTCTTTCAGTGTGCGGACGAAACGTTCGGCGACACCGTTGCACTCTGGCTCGCCGACGTAGGCGGCGTCATCTTCGATGCCGAGCCAGGCGATCGATCCGACGAAGTGGTGGGCGCGATATTGGCTTCCCCAGTCGTGGCGCAGCTTCAGTCCGCGGGCGACGTCTGGGCCCAAGTGGCCGAAGCGGTCGATCACCGCGTCGTAGATCGGCTGGAGGGCTGAGAATCTGTCGCCGACTTTCGCGACGTGGCACCACGCTTCTGCTGAGTAGTGGTCGACCGCGACGAAGACCCACACCCAGCCGTCCTGCCTCGTCCAGGCCATCGTCGCGTCCGTGCCCCAGCGCCTATTCGGTGCCGTTGTCGTGATCGTGCCGGTGTGCGGGCGCTCCCGGCGGCGGTGTCTCGTGCGCTGCGGGGCTAGGAGGCCTTCTTTCCGCATCAGGCGCAGGACCCGGTTCTTTCCGACCTGGACTTGCTGGTCTCTTTTAAGCCGAGCACGGATCTTGCGATGCCCCTCGCCGGAAAACGGCGAGGTCCGAATCGCCTCGCGGATCAAAGTGGTGAGTTCCCCGTCTCCGATCGTCGTCTTCGGGCCCGGTCGACGTCCGAGGTCTTTCCCGCGCAGCGCGCGGTGATAGATCGTCGAGCGGCAAGCGCCGGTCACCTGGCACACCCTCGCCAAGGGGACCTCGAGCTCGACGCTCAACGCGGCCGCTTCTGCGGCGGCATCTGGAGCCCCCTTTTTCTGGCGACCGCCCGCCAGATCTCATTCTCCATCGTGAGCTCGCCGATCTTTCGCTCGGCGGCCTTCAGCCGTCGGTCGTCTTCGGAGACGGGGCGCTTGCCCTTCAACTGCTCCTTGCCGCCGGCCAAGAAGTCGTCACGCCACGCCGCGATGCGATGTGCTTTCACGCCGAGCTCACGCGAGAGCTCCTCGAGCTTCTCGCCGCGCAGCAGCCGCAGCACGACGTCGACCTTGCGGTTTGCCGACCATCTCGGTCGTTGGCGGTAGTCGTCGCTTTCCTCGTCGTTGTGCACCGTCATAAGGGTCATGTTTGTCCCTCTCTATCCGGTGTCCAACTTCCCAGGGTGCGCGAGAGGGCTCATCTGGGACGAGCGCTGGGTTCGTCGGAAAGGGAACGCATCTCTGCCCAGTGCTGTCAGGATCCGATGGGCTTATCAGCGCGGATTGGTGCATTGACAGCTTTGCACCCACTCTGCGAGGGCTTCCTGACGACCTGACGGAAGCAGAGATGACCCGACCCGAACTGCTGCTGTGGACTGATCACGGCTGGTCGATCTACTACGCGCCCTTCGAGCGCGTGAACCCCGCGGCCAAGGTCTTGGTTGTCGGGCTCACCCCGGGGCGCCACCAGATGTGGGAAGCCACGATGGCAGCGGCGAGAGCCTTACGAGAGGATCGCTCGATCCCCGAGGCGCTTGAGGCTGCTGAACGTACCGGCGCCTTCGCGGGCCGGATGAGGAGCAACCTCGTTTGCATGTTGGATCAGATCGGCGTGGCGAAGTGGCTCGGACTGGATTCCACCGAACTCCTTTGGACCGACGATGCGGCGCGGGAACTAGTAAGCGCGACCTCCGCCGTCGTGCATCCGCTATTCCAGACCGGCGACAAGAACTACGGCGGCAACTTGGACAAGGATGCACGTAGGTTTCCCATCCTCGCCGCGTTCATTGACCAGGTACTCGCAGCCGATGTTGAGTTCGTTGCTGGCGCTTTGGTCGTTCCGCCGGGCGTCTCAGTGAACCGCGCTGTGTCGCGCTTGGCTATCGGGGGTCTCGATCAACGGCGGGTTCTCGATGGCTTCCCGCACCCATCCCCTGGCAACCCGAACATGAAACGTCAATTCGAGGCAAGCAAAGTCGATCTAACCGAACGTGTCGCCGCGTGGTCGGCGACACATCACAACTGAGCGGGCCGCTCAGTTGTGACTTGGGAATGGCGAACATAGGAGTCCAATCAAGCGGAGCGATGTAGATGGTTTTCGCGTGATGACGAGCTTGAGCAGTGCTCAATCCGGCGGTCTTCCACCAACACTCTGGGTTTTCGCCAGCCAGAACTTCATGACCCTTCACAACCTGACAGTGACGCGTCGGTTGGTATCTGCGAGCGTGGCTGCTCGCTCTATTGGGGAGAGCGCCCCCGACTGGCTGGCTGTAGTTCGGAACCCGAATGCCTCGAAGGTGCCATCGCGGTTCGTTCTGCAGCTCTTGAGTCGATACTGGTCAGAGCACAACGGCGAGATTCGGCGGTTACAGGCGTTCGCGCACTTACCGTCACGCCTCGCTTCCCTCTATGCATTTGGCGATGAGGCGACGTGTCGTCTCGTCGCAGCGAGGCACGGTTGGGCGATGAACGAGGTCCGCGAGTTCCGCCCGGTCGGCATCGCAAACTGGGGTCGGTTCGACATGTCAGTTATTTCCCTCATTCGGGCGATCGAAGACAAAACCGGCAACCCTATTTCTGATTTGACATTGTGGGACCACTACTGGCGCAGCGTGGGAACGCCCATCAGCTACGAAATACCTAGCGGCACGGCACTCGGCAAACGAGAAGTCATCCATGCACCGCCGCTTATCTGGGAATACCTCATCGACGGGCAGCTGGAGTTGTGACACGCCAGAAGGGGACTCGCGGTCAGTAGAACCCGTTTAATTGATCGGAATTACTACGGAAATATGGAACCGAGACGCGGACGCGCAAGAAAGGACCGCGTCCGCGTCTCGGCGGTCGCGCAGCACGTCTTAGTGGTAAGGAGCCCAACCGACCGCGCAGCGACGAATCAGGCGAAGCGTTGCGGCCTTGCCTCGTACGCCCACATCGTCGATCGCCAGTCCGAGGGCAGCATGTCAGTGAGTCCCAGGACTTTGGCGCGCCCGATGATGTGAGCCTTGATCTCTGACTTGGGGTCATTACCATGCCCCGACTGAAACAGGATCAGCGCGCTTTTGAGATCCTTCGCGCTATTTATCGGATATGCGCCCGAAGGAAGAGCGACGCCCGACTTTGCGAATTCGTCGCGCTGCTTCTGCGAATAGCCGCGGGTGAACAAGTCGGCAACCGTCGCGTAGCGACGAGGCGAGACGTCTTCGGTTAGCACGCGAATTCGCTCTTGTTGGCGTGCAGTCTTCGCGGTGAGCCGTGACCGGCTCGTCCGATGCAGGGTCGACAACGTGTGTCGCTTTTTTCCAAGACAATTAGGGCAAGTCTTTAACTTGCCCTTGAGGACAATCGAGCAACGAGCACACTTGCGAACGCGGCCGGTGATCGGAGCGCGTCGGTCAAGGATTGCACTTCGGCTAACCATGAGTACTTCAATTACGCCCGTATCGCAGTTTTCGATGCACTCGGCTGCGAAGTTGACGTATCCGCGGACTGAACGATTCCGCGCGGGTCTTCGGTGCTAGCGACTTCAGCCTATGTCTTGGAGTTCATGCCGAACGGGACCACGGACTCATCGCCCTTGTTGATGCTCAGGGACCGGATGCGGCGATAGGAGTAGTCGTCATTCCATTCCTGACCATCGGCTTCGGTGACGCGAAAGGCAAAGGACATCTGCCCTACATCGCCGCGCCGGAGCGCCGAAGCGAGCTCGACAGCATCGTTGCGAACCGGGTCAAGGTCGGCGTCGACTTTGAGACCGCGTGAGTCCTCTTCGAGTCGCAAGGTGTTATTGGTCGTGCGAGCAAGCGGGATACCGGAGCCTGCTTCACCGTGTCCGACGTTCAGCACCACGTCGGGTCCCGGCTTCGAGTTAAGCGTGCGCTTAAAGCATCCTGGCAAAAGTACTTCCATGAATGAGCCGGCGCGGTCGAAAACTTCATACGGCGTCGACGTCAAGGCTGCGTAACCGCGCAGGTGAATGTTGTTCGTGTCTGTCATAACGGTCGATTCCTTAGTGCGATCAGCTCGTGATGCAGAGCTTCTTCGTTAGCTTGCGCGGCCTTGGCAAGCTCGCGAGCCTGATCCAACTTGGAGCCGAGTGCGGCGACTTCCTGATCACGCTTCGCCTGTTTGGGCGCGTCCTTTTGGGCTTGTAAGCGACGCTGCTCGGCTAGTCGCTGAGCTTGGGCGACGCGAGCCAGGCGTGCGCGCTCTTGCCGTTCGCCCATCTCGGCGACGAAATCTGAGTATCCGGGGTCGTGGGATCCGCGCGGCGGAGCTGGCAGGCGATTAACGGCCTCACGTTCGGCCTCGCGAGCACGCTTGAGCGCCACGAGATCGGCTTCGATGGCTTGCAGCCTGCGCTGTTCTTCCATCTCTTTCGGGGTTTCGTCTAGTACGGGCACTGCGATTTGTCCTTTCGGTTTCTTGAAAAACATGTCCTAGGCGGCGCGCTCGGTCTGCATTTGACGGACGATCTCTATGAGGCGGTGCCCCACCCTTGACATGTGGTCGATGTCTGAGAGCTTGCTGACACGGCGTTCCAGGCGTCCGATGTTCTTTCCTTCAGCGAGGAGCTGAGCCACCAATTCCACACTCTCGTTTAGTCGGGCAACTGCGATCTCGATTCGTTCGAGCCTTGCGTCAACTGATTGATTACTTGTCACGGAGTTTCACCTTTCTCGTTGAATACAGCTTCGACTTTGTGCCAAAGACGGGTGCGTTCGCGCCAACCGACCGAGCAGCCGTCAAAGAACTTTCCGAGCGTGTCGTAGTCCTCCGGTGTAGCCGTGTCGTGCCAGATTCGGAGTTGCGCGTCGCTGGCTTTGATCAGCTCGTCGTTTGTAAACACGCGCGCGCTGGATAGTGAGGCGAGGCGTTCGATGGCGTCGTCGGAACGGTCACGTTCGCTGAATGTCATGCGAAGTTCGCTGCTACGACTCGCTTGGCGACATCGCGTCTGACGGCTGCGCGTTCGGCAGGTGTCAGTGTCAGCGCGCCATCGCATTCGGTGAGCACGTCGTCGGTGGCAGCGTCGACCTGCGGACTGAGCAGCGGGCCATCACGGCAAAGAAGAGATCGCGCATGTCCGATTCGTCGACGTGTTCTGAGCGTTGCAACCGCATTGCGATGTCATGGAAGCGATCGAATGTCGCGGCATCCCAACCAGCGGCCTCGGCGATCTCGTAGAGAGCACCGGCTAGTTGATCTTCAGTGAACTTGGTCACGGCTAGTCCTCCACGTCGTAAACGACGGAGCTCAAAACAGCGCGCACGCTGTTCACGGCGGGCTGAATGCGGGCGATATCTGCGCTGCCCGCCGCGGGCAGGCGCAGCGCGGCGGCCTCGAAGGTGGCGAGCAAGCCGTACAACTCGTCGAGCTGCGCGCTCAATTCGCATCTAGTCGTCATCGGTGCATTTCCTTTCGTTACCAGTCCCGAGAAGTTGGCCGGCGAGGTAGCCAGCTCGGCAGCGGTCGAACAGTGCCGGTCGGCTGGCGAGGTGTCACCGGAGCGGGGAACGTGTCAGCCAGCGTGATCGGCGGTACTGGCTTGAAACCGACGAACAGGCGTCGCTTGGGTGGCTTGGCTCGCTTGGCCGCTTTGCGAGGCGTCTTGCGTTGGCTGACTGTGCCCTTCGGTAGCGATCCGCGTCGTTCGGCTTTGATCGTCGCTGTCGAACGGTTCTCGCAAGAATGCTCAGCGCCGCGACGGGTGCCTTGAGCGTCGTGGCCTAGATCCCAGCGGCACTTGGTACGGCCGCACCTCGGGCACGGATAGCCGGTTGGCATGATCGGCCGGTGACATCGCCAGCAAGTGACGCTGCCCTGCTCGACAAGCGGTGCCAGGTATCGGCGCAGGCTCTTATGTTCGGTGCCGTAGCGCTGCCGGGTACGTGCCGCGGCAGGCGACAAGTTCGTGATCGGCCTTCCCACGATGCACTCCCTTTGAGTTTTCATGGCAAATACCAGGTCAACCGGGGTCGACCGAGGGAATTCCCTCTGCGTAGGACGTGGCACCCACTCCCCGCGTTTGCGCAGGTCAGCCTCAATTTTTCCGGGGGGGGAAATTTAAAAATTGCGGGGTCGAAATCCTTGACCATCCAAGATTTGATAGGCCCCCCCATACCAGCAGGTCAGAGCACATATTCGACTGTCTCGACGGTTTTGACTGAATGAATGATCAACGAACGTCGTGAATGTGACTTATCGTGAGTCACGGACATCAGCAGCGAGGCAACGACCGGTCTGGACTTTGGTTCCCTCTATAGAGGGAACCAAAGTTCCCGAACGACAACGGTTCGGTTCCCACGGTTCCCGCATGGTTCCGGGAACCGCCGAAATCACTGATTACCTGCAAATTTGTGGATTCCATTTCAGGCCGGTTCCTTGAGCGGTTCCCGATCGGTCGCAGACACGGTTCCCAAAACTCGGGAACCGCCATCGCGCTGTTTCCGGTACTTGAGCGCGTATAAAACCGCTGCCTTCCGTTTGCCGGTTCCGTTCTTGCTGAGTGCGGTTTGAGCAATCGCACAGGTCGCATCGAGCGAAACGTCGAGCAGGTCGAGTAGGTCGACTACTTCGCGAGTACCGGCAGGCCACGTCGCAGGCGCGAGGACGTGAGATAGCGGCTCTATCTTCCGCTGAAGTACGACCTGTGCTTCTAGATGTCCAAGACGCGTCTTCGTCCTCGAAAGGACGATTTGGTCATCGTTGGCTTTGAGCGACCAAACGACGTCGAGATCGTCGTTCTTCGACGAGCTGCCGCGCTGTCCTTTGTTCGGATCCTTGCCCGCGTGATCCAAGCGAAGCAACGCGACGCCTGCCGCCTTGAGTCTCATTCCGCTGCATCGGTAGAAATCCCGATAGGTGTCGGCTGAGTTTTCGTCGCCCGCGACAACGCGAGCCATCGTGTCGATGATGACGAGTTCCGGCTTGTGACGATCGACGAGTGCCATAAGCACGTCGCCACCTGGCATCGAGTCGAGCGGTGGCAGCGTCGGCAGCTGGTAGTAGTGCAAACGTGAAAGATCGTCGTCCGGCCCGTATCCCATTTCCGTGAGGCGTTCGCGGAGGTCATCCGGCGTCATCTCGAAATCGAGATAGACGACATTTGCAGGTTCCCGCGCCGGCGATCCGAGAACTTGATAACCAGCCGCTTTCGCCGCGGCGATGTCAGCTGCCAGAAGAGATTTGCCGGTTCCGGCTGCCGCGAAGACGCCAGCTTGCCGACCAAACGGCAAAATCGGCTCGATGCACCACTCCTCTTCGGTCTCGGATTCGTTCGCCCAAAGCGCTTGCCAGTTGATCGGAGCAATGCCGAGAAAATCGAGATCGACGACAGTTCGCGTATTTCCTGGCTCGCTTCCTGGTTCGTCGCGGACCCAATCGTGCTCGCCGGTTCCGTTCGTCGATGGCGTTCGCAGCTCGACGTTTGCCATTTCGGCTCGCGCGGCCTTGCGTTGTTCTCTCGCGTCGCTGAGTGCGTCGACAGGAATGACCTTTAGGGCTTGCCACGGTCCGTCGCGGTCGAGTGCTTGCATGACTGACTTCGCAACCTCGTCGTCAAGAAAGACGACAAGGCCGCGCAGGTCGCGAGCAAGTTCGTTCGCCTCGACGATCTTTTCGCGTTCAGGTCGTCGCTTCTCTAGGTATTCAATGTGCCGTCGATCGGATTCGTTGAGCGCGGTCATCGTGAACTCGTCGTTTCATTGGCAGCGACGGCAAGCTGACAGCACTTTTCTGCGATCTGCTCATCGATCCGGTAACAGGTCATCGGCAAACCGCGGTGACGAACTGAGAATGTTTCGAGAATCGCGTCGTCCGCAAGCTGATCAAGCACCTTGCGAGTTCGCTGTCGGATGACTTCGTGAGAATGAAAGATCTGCCAGGCGAGTTCGTCGGCTGTCGCCCAGCCAGGTTCGATGACGGACAACGCTTCGAGGACCTTGACGTTCCAGCGGTCAGTGAGGTCGATACTCATAGTTCGCCATCGCAGTCGCGCTCGATCTGACTCCATTTCAGCGCGGCTTCGGCGAGACCGACTGCGGCCGATGCCGCGGTCAGCATGTCGACACTGCCGTCGATGCCGGCGCGTAGCCATCTGACCTGAGCTTGCAGTCGTGGCGCTACCTCAGAGGCGATTGCCTCCGCGGTAGCGATGACATTTGACTCTGTCGCTCTTTGCATTACGATTATTTCTCCTACTGATCTGCATGTTCAGGGGGACTTGGACCGGCCGGGGCGTTCTGAGCGCTTCCGGCCGGTTTGCTTTCTAGGGGCGAACTACATCGAGATCGACGGTTTCGCCCGAGGCGATCGCTTGCAAAACTTCGCCTTCGGCAGCTGCGATTCGCGCGGTCCGGCGGCGAATGCCAGCTAGACACGCCGCTGTGACGCGGACGGCAGTTTCGTCGTCGGTGTCACCAACGATTTGACCGTCAGCTACCAGGCTGACGCTCAGATGTCCGAGCATGTGGTTTTGCCTCCCACGGATGTTGCGCGTCCGCACCGTCGCCCTTTAAGGGGATGCGTCGCGCCGTTTTGACTAGTCCGGCGACGAGATTTGTCGGATTTTCTTCCGAGCCTGACCGACGGTTGCCTTTGCGGTATTCACCGCGCAGTCGAAGGCCACAGCAATCTCGTCGTATCCGTAACCCTCTTCTCTCATTTTCAACATCGCTGCTTGCCGTTCGGTCAGCGTGGCGGAGTTACGTTCCGTCGTTCGTGTGACATTGGCGACGGCAGCGTTACCGGTCGGATCGACGCTCGCCCAATGAGGATCTGGGCTCGCGATGTCGAATTCCCCGGCTTCAGGTGGCGTGTCGACGCGCGGCAGTCCCCAGTTCAGCCACCAAAAGCGTCCGAGTTCCGTCGCGAACATGCGTTGGGCCGTCTCGATGCGCTCCGGTTCGAGGAGTTCCGGCCAGTGCTGATCGAGAAGACGGGCGAGTCGGTCGTTGATCGGTCCGTAATCCCGCGGTTCCACGCTTCGGGTGATCGTTTCACCGAGAATGGAGGGTGTCATGGTCGGGACGCGACGACGCCGACCTTCGCCAGCGAACTTGGATAACTCGTCGATCGCTCGGTCCGCGGTCGGCTTGCGCCATTGACCACCGCCTTCGGCGACGACTTCGACGCGTTCGGCGTCGTCGTGACGAACGATCTCCCATATTGGAGGGAACTTCAGTTCGTACTCTTCGAGAAGAGCTACGCCTATTACGGCATCAACGGTCTTGCGTCCCCCACCAAGCTCGCCGCCACGTCGGAGAATCTTCCGGACAGCCGCGTCACGTCGCCCGTTTGCAGCTGGGACACCCAAATGCGAGCCGTACGATCGAAACCAACTTCCGAAGGGTCTTCCATTTGCGTCGCGCCATTCGGCAACCGATAAGCGAGCCCAGCCCCGCAGGTCGAACGTCACGACTGTCCATATGGCATCGCTCGCTTGGTCAAGAATGGTCGCCATAGCCGCAAAGACAAGCGGTCTCGGATTTGGCGCGCCGATCTCGAGTAGGCAAGCTCCGTATTCGCTCAGTCCGAAGATCTCGGTGAGTTTGAGTCGCGCTTTACGCGGCTCGGTATCTTCGCCCGATGTGAAGCAGACCTCGACCTCGACGTCGTTGTCGTAACGATCTGACAAGTAAGCGCCCGACCGCGACGCGAAGAACTCCTCTGGCGAGGCACCGAGCGCCAATGAGACGGCATCGTGGCCGTCCGCGCGTTCGCAGAGGTTTGCGAGAAACTCGTCAAAGAATGTTTCGAGATCGCCCGAGGCGATTGCAGTAGTCATCTCCATTTTCTCCATGTTCAGGTACAGCGAAAACTTCGCGGCTGTATTTAATTAAGTGCTTCGACTCGATTCCGTTCGATGAACGCGTCAATGTCAGAGTCGGTGAAACGGATCTTTTTTCCGATGCGCGTGCCCGTGATCTTGCGTTCAGCCCAGAGACGTTGAACGTGTCGTTCGCTCGTGTTCAGGCGCGCAGCGGCGCTCGCCCAGTCGTGAAGCGGTGTTGCATCCTGCCGAGCCACGTTGGCTCCTTTCGCACCCCTTTCGGACGCGGAAAGGACGCCGCGCTAGCGGCGTGACTGGCGAGAGGTCGCTGAGGGGTTAGGCGGCGACAGCGCTCAGCACGGCGCTTGAGAGCGTGGCGTGCAGCGCCGGAGGTGCAGTAGCTAGATCAGGTTGCGATGCGACCGAAGGTGGTTCAGGTAGCGCTAAGTCGGTGACGGGCGCGGGATTCAACCGCTCGGACTCATTCGCCGCGAGCCTTGCCAGTTGGAGGAGTGCGACGATAAGCCGGAGTGCTGCGTCGAGTTTTGCGGTCAGCTCTCGAATCTCATCCGCCAAAGCATCGGTGTCGACGTAGAAGCTTCCGAAGAGAATTTGGAGACGGTCGTTAGCGAGCTGCCGGCACATGGACGCCAGGCCATTGCGCCGCTCGCGGCGGCTCGGTCGGTATCCCCACGGATGCAGATCGAGCACAGCGACAGGGCCAGCCGGTACTTCCACGGTTGTAACACTAGATGGCCGGTGTCCCACTATCGCCCGCCCTCCGACACAGTTGGGGCCATCTCACCCAACTTGGCGGCCAGTTCTTTCGCCCGTTGGTCCGCGGCGTGCTGGTAGCGAGCCGCAGCGGTAGGGCTCGAGTGTCCTGCTTGACGCATTAATTCGGCCGTCGTCGCGCCCGTTTGAGCGGCCCAGGTGAGACCGGAATGCCTTAGATCATGGAAGCGCAGCGGACCGATGCCAGCCGCCTCGCGTCCGCGCATCCACCAGCGCTCAAGGTTCCGGGGCTGAACCGGCGCGCCGTTGCGCTCGAATAGCCACGCGTCGGATCTCTCGTCGGTGTAGGCGTCCAGGTGCCTCGTCATGACCTCGAGGACGTTCGACGGCATGTAGACAGTGCGTCGACCAGCTTCCGACTTGGGCGGTCCGACGACCGTTTTTCCCTCTGAGGTGACGAGCCATGCTCGTCTGACCGTGACGGTCCCGTTCTCAAGGTCAACGTCGCCACGTTGCAAGCCGAGGATTTCCCCGCGCCGCAGCTGGCACCACGCGGCGAGCATGATCGCCAGTCGAGACTTCTCGGGTGCAACCTCAAGTGCAGCTTGAATCTGGGCAGGTGACGCCGTGGGCCGTTCGGCAGATCGAGCGCGCGACGCGCCTTCGAGATCACAAGGGGAGCGTGGAACCGCCCTGTCCCTGACGGCGGCGTTAAAGACGGTCGCGAGGAGTCGATAAGCATCGGCAGCGGTCGACAGATGCTCCTTGGCGACGATGTCGTTCCAGGAGCGGATCTGCTCGGGCGTGATCCTCGTGAGCTTGCGATCGGCGAACTCGGGGAGCAGGTAGGCGTCGAGCAGACGGCGGTACTTGGCCCTCGTCGTCGGTGCCAGCGCTCGACGCGGGTCATCGCTGCGCCGTTTCAGCCATGCCTCCGCGTAGTCGCCGAAGGATGCGAGACCGGGACGCGTGTCGACGAACTGACCGCGGAGCAGGTCGGCTTCGACAGTCGAGAGGTACTGGCGGGCATCGCTTTTCGTTCGGAACGTGCGCTCGGCCGTGTAGTGCTGACCACCACGACGCCAGCGCGCTTGCCAGTGACCGGACGGCAGCTCGGTGACGCTGCCAAACGCTCGCCTCACTTTCGCCATCTCCAAACCCCCTGCGTAGGGATACTTTAGGGATACGCTCCCGAAAATTTGCCCTCTACCCCTATTCTATCATGGGGTTGTATCACTCCGGGGTCCACCCTCTCAAGGTGGAGACACGAGTTCGAACCTCGTTGGGGCTGCCAAAAACCGCATGTCATAGCGGTACCTCACTGCGTGCGAGCGCTCAAGTGATTCATCGGGAACATTGGCGGGCAGGCAAGAATGTCACGCATCCCGCGACAGTCACCGGGATGTTGCGGTGGGCTCGGGAAGAGATGGACTGGCGAAAACCCCTCTTACGGGAACTCCGAAGCGACGACCCGAGCGCCCGGGCCCGTTTATTCCATCGCACCTTGGTGGTTGATCTTCCTTCCTTACTTGATTAGAGAGGTTCGCGTCGCACCATCTCTGCGGGCGAACGGAGGAACTTCGTGGTTCGGCCCTCTGTTTATCGAGACCTGACCTCTCTCGGCGTTGCGAGCGTCTATGAAGCCGCAGGGGCGATTGGATTGGTCGCTGGTGCGCTCATTCAGATCGTGCCGGCGACTCGCGCTGCCGGTCCCGCGCGCATCGCCTTGTGCGGTCCCGGGGACAATCGGGCGGTGCACGAGGTGATGGGGCGAACCCAACCGGGCGACGTTCTCGTCTTGGCGCTGGAGAAAGTTGAGCCAGTAGCTCTGCTGGGAGAGCTACTGGCTACACAGGCCAAGGCTCACGGTGTCGCAGGGGTTCTTGTCGACGGAGCCGTGAGAGACGTCGACGAGCTTCGAGAGCTCGGACTTCCGGTGTGGGCCCGATATATCCACGCCACCGCGGCGACGAAGCTCCATCGTGGTGCGATCGACGTTCCGGTGAACGTCGGTGGTGTAGCGATCGCCCCGGGCGACGCGGTGGTGCTCGATGCCGATGGCGCGGTCGTGGTTCCGGCCGAGCGCCTCGAGCGTGTCGTCAATGCCGCGGCCGATCGCAGGAACAGGGAACTCCGAATGCGCGAGTCGTTTCTTGTTGGCGAGCTCTCCTATGACCTTTTCGGGATGCGAGCCGATGACGAGGCTGGACCGGTCACGCAAGAGCCATGACCAGGGCGTTGGCGCTTCGAGCGGTCTTGTCGGCTCGCTGGGGCGAGACACCGAGATCGCCTCGGTGATCGGGCTGAGTGTTCACACGCCGAAATCTCGATTCGCCGGTCGCGAATCAGTCCGTGTTGAGGTCCCCGCCTGATCCGATGCGGCCGCACCGCCGAGGAAGGAATCGACGAAGGCCTCAGAATCGGCGAGTTGGGCTGGGGTTCCTTCCATCCGTAGCTGTCCGCCGCCAAGCACGTACGCGTGATCAGAAATCTCCAACGCTGCTCGTGCGCGCTGTTCGACGAGAAGAACGCCCGCGCCTTCCCTTGCGAGCGATCGGACGTGGTCGCGAAGGAGCGACCGGGCGACCTGCGGAGCGAGGTTCGCCGTCGGTTCGTCGAGCACGAAGATGGCTGGGCGCAGCATCAGCACGCGTCCCATCGCGAGCATCTTGCGTTCGCCCCCGCTGAGCTTCGAGGCTCGCCGCGCCAGCATCGAGCCAAGGCGCGGAAAGACCTTGATGACCGAGCCGATTCTCGCCGCGACCTCCGAGGTCGGAAGGAGGTAGCCGCCCATCTCGAGGTTCTCCTTGACGGTCAAGGGAGCGAAAACGTCGTCGACCTGGGGGACGTATCCAACGCCACCCCTCGCGATGTCTTCGACCTTGTGGTTTGTGAGATCCGTGTCGCCGAGAGCCACACGGTCGGAAAGCACCGCGACGACGCCGACGATCGCTTTCAAAAGCGTGCTCTTCCCCGAGCCGTTCGGACCCACGACCGAGACGACTTCCCCTGGCGAGACGTCGAGGGAGACGCCATGGACGACGGGTCGACCGTCGTAACCGGCAGAAAGAGCTTCGACACGTAGCAGCGGACGCTTCGCGTCGCGCTGTGCTCTCTTGTGATCGGGCTCGGACGTCGAGTCGGACCTCCCGGTCTGGTTGAACGTCCGGCCCGCATCCTTCGACTCAGCTGACAAGGTAGGCGTCCACAACCTCGGTGCGGCTGCGGAGCGCCGCCATCGTTCCTTCTGCGAGCACCCTGCCTTCAGCCATCACAATCACGGGGTCGCAGAATTCATCCATGATGGCGAGCTCGTGCTCGACCATGAAGATCGTCATGCCGTGACGACACCGCCCGACAAGTGAGTTGCCGAGCTGGCGCGCCAAGCGAGGGTGCAGTCCAGCCACCGGCTCGTCGAGCAACAGGACATCGGGTTCGCCCATGAGTGCTCTCATGATCTCGACGAGTCTCCGCTGCCCTCCGCTCAGGTCGCCGGCGTACTGGTTCGCGTACTGACTGAGCCCGAACACATCGAGCATCTCCTCGCAGCGACCGACAGCAGAAGTTTCGTCGCGCCTCCAATAGCGGCGGCCGAGGAGTGCTCCGTGAAACGAGTCACCCGAGTGCTCAGGAACGGCGGAGAGCAGGTTTTCCATAACTGTCAGGCGTTTGAATTCACTGGCGAGCTGGAAGGTCCGGATCAGGCCGAGTCGGGCGCGTCGATACGCCGGGAGGTGCGTCACGTCCTTGCCGTCGAGGAGCACCTTTCCAGACGTCGGTGCGAGCGTGCCCGCCAAGAGCGCCAGCAAAGTGGACTTGCCGGCGCCGTTCGGACCGATCAGTCCGGTGAGACTGCCTCGTTCGACGGAGATCGTGACGCGGTCCACCGCGGTGACGCCCTCGAACCCACGCGTGAGTTCGACCGACGCGAGCGCGATGCCGTGCTCTGTTTCGCCGGCATGCGTGACTGCCTCGTTTGTGGCGATTCTCCGGTGTTCGGTGAGCTTGACGAGGAGGTCAGTTCCGTCACGCCCGGATAGACGCGTTCGCGAGGGCGGATACGTCTGTCGCCTCGAGGTTCGGCGAAGACGGAAGGCGCACGGGGGCCGAGCCGATCACCCGCCGGCGTTCGGGGAGGATGCCCTGTGGTCGGAACCACAAAAAACCGACGATGAGCAGTCCAATCGCGACCCATTGCAAAGCCGGAATCAGGCCCGGCTGGCCCGGGACTGCAGGGATGTAACGGCTTGGCGGATTCAAGCGGTCCACGCAATTTCTCAGTGAGAACGAACCATTGTTGGATGAGCTCACCGGGAGGACGTGGATGCCACCACATCGGTCACCGAAGATGGAACGGGAGATTCGGCGTCTCAGGGCGAAGGGGTACTCGTTTCGGGAAATTGGCCGAATACTCGAGTGCTCGGACTCCCACGCGCATCGGGTCTGCATGCTGCGTGACGTGCTTCCTCCCGATACCCACGGCTGGGTGCCAGCACCGGGCCGTCTTTCGATGAGAGAACGAGAGGAGATCCGAGCAGGGATCGAGCGCCACGAGACGTTGACCGCGATCGCGCAGTCGCTCGGACGGTCGGCGTCGTCGTTGTCGCGCGAGGTCTCATCGAACGGTGGACGCAAGCGCTATGAGGCCTGGCGTGCGCACGAGCGAGCCTATGAGCGGGCGCGCCGCCCGAAGCCGACGAGGCTGAGCCACAAACCGCTCGCCAAGAAGGTGATCGAAGGCCTTGAGCAGTGAGTGGTGGTCTCCCGAAGAGATCGTCCGCACCTTGCGCGCGGAGTTTCCGAACGATCCGATGATGTCGGTGAGCCACGAGACGATCTACAAGACGCTGTATGTCCAAGGTCGCGGAGAGCTCCGCCGTGAGCTACACCGATGCCTGCGATCAGGACGAGCCCAGCGCCGACCACGTGGCCGGATGGAAGGCCGCGGGAGGATCCCGAACATGGTGATGATCTCCGAGCGCCCAGCCGAGGTCGAAGACCGGGCGGTCCCAGGACATTGGGAAGGCGACCTCATTCTCGGGAGAAACGGCCGCTCCGCGGTGGGGACGCTCGTCGAGCGATCGACGCGCTTTGTGCTCTTGTTGCACCTGCCCGACGGCCGGGAGGTGGAAAAGGTCGACGCAGCGATGCGCAAAACGATCCTCAGCCTCCCCGAGGTGCTTCGCCGCTCGGTCACCTGGGATCAGGGATCAGAGATGTCGCGGCACCAAGCCTTCACCGTCGACACCGGCGTCCAGGTCTACTTCTGTGATCCGCACAGCCCATGGCAGCGCGGATCGAACGAGAACACCAACGGATTGCTGCGTCAGTACATGCCGAAAGGAACCGACCTCTCGGTCCACAGTGCTGCGGACTTGAAGCGCTTTGCCGCCAGCCTCAACAACCGACCACGCAAGACGCTCGGATACATGAAACCATCAGAAAAGCTCGCCGAGTATCTTGCGTTCACCGCTTGAATCCGCCCTTGCCTCTTCGAAACCAACGGGGACGACGATGGCGCCGATAATCGCTCCGAGGTGGTTGCCCGCCCCGCCGATGATCACGGCGGCAAAGAGCACGATCGTCTCGGGGTAGGTCCATGCCGAGGGTGCCCACAAGTTGATGAACCCGACGAGGACTCCTCCGCTCAGTCCGGCGATTGCCCCTCCGACGACGAGCATCACGGCGCGCTGTGCCATCAGGTTCTTGCCGATCGATCCGGCGACGACGTCGTTGTCTCTCATCGCCCGGAGCGACCGCCCATAGGGAGATTCGGTGATGCGACGGACGAACACGTAGACGAAGGCCAGCAGAACGAGACTCGCGATCGCATATCCCCAGCTATAGCCCGTGGATTGAAGCGCCGGCTTCGTGCGTCACATTGCGGCACTTTGATGTCACCCGCCGCGTCTTTATGTGTTATGGGGCAACCTCCTCGTCCTCGCCGCCGTCCTCAAGTCGATCACACGGTCTTAACTCGGCAGCGACGACAGCTGCGCGTCGTCAGCAGCACGACCTCGGATCTGCTGGGACCTCGTGCGATGCGACTGCCGCGGCGCCCACTTCTGACGGCTTGGTCGCCTTGACGATGGCGGAGTGCATACCGGTGAGGTACTCGGCAGTTGGCGTGATGCTGACATTCTCGAATCCTGCAGCTCGAAGTCCTGCCTCGTACTCGGCGAACGAAAGGGCGCCCGCGACGCAGCCGACGTAGGTTCCCCGCTCGGCTCGCTGCTCCTGTGTCAGGTCGTCATCGGCGACGACGTCGCTGATTCCGATGCGTCCACCCGGCCGGAGCACGCGATGCATCTCGGCGAACACCTGAGGCTTGTCGGTTGAGAGATTGATGACGCAGTTGGAGATGACGACATCGACGGTGTTTGCCGGAAGCGGCACGCTTTCGATGAACCCCTTCAGGAACTCGACGTTCGTGAACCCGGCTGCGTCGCGGTTCTTGATCGCGAGAGCAAGCATTTCCTCGGTCATGTCGAGCCCGTAGACCTTGCCGGAGGGTCCGACGCGCTTGGCCGAGAGCAGAACGTCAATGCCCCCTCCGGATCCGAGGTCGAGCACGACCTCCCCGGGATCGAGATCGGCCACGGCTGTCGGGTTGCCGCATCCGAGACTTGCGAGGACCGCAGTTTCGGGCAGTCCTTCGTCGGCGAGCGTGTCATAGAAAACAGGTCCGGTCGCGTGACCCTCCTCGGCGCATGTTGTCCCCGGGTGGCAGCAATCGGACGCCGCTCCTGCACCCGAGCTCACGGTATTTGCCGCCTCCGCGTAGCGGCGCCGCACTTCGTCACGAAGCTCTGTGTCATTGGTCACGTCATCACTCCTGTGGGTTGAATACCGAGGCCAGTCGTCCGAGACCCTCACGCTTTAGCGAGTAGTAAGCCCACGTCCCACGTTCCTGTCGGTCGAGCAGCCCGACGGCGACCAGCTTTTTCAGATGGAAGCTCACCGTCCCTTGAGATAGCCCGAGCTGGGACGTGAACTCACAGACACACAACGGCTCTGCGGCATTTGCGAGCAGGTTCACGATCCGTATCCGGTTCGGATCAGCCAGCGCTTTGAAGATGGAGGCCAGCGTTTGGGCTTGGTCTCCGGTGATTTCGGGCGCGACAACGGGGATGCAGCAGGCAACGGGCGCCAGGGCGATCTCCCCGTTTGGCATCCTGAGTTCATTGACATTCATCAATACACGACGATAGAGGCCTTATCGAGATCTGTCAATGAAAGAGCTCTCGCCACAGGTCGTTCCTAGTGAGCGGCCGCGGGCGTACTGGGGACGGCGACCGGGGCGTTCGCCCTGCCGCCGCGCTGATGCGCCAGCTATGAACCGCCAAGCGCCCGACGCACCGCGCCGAGGCGTTCGGGGTCGATCCGCCACCAAGTCCATCGGCCGCGTTTTTCAGCGGTGATCAGCCCGGCTTCGGAAAGGATCCTCGTGTGGTGCGAGATGGTCGGTTGACTGCGCTCCAGCGGTACCTCAAGGTCGCAGCTGCACACTTCCTCTTTGCTAGCGACGATCGAAAGCAGGCGAAGTCGGACGGGGTCAGAGATTGCGGCTAAGACCGCCGCTAGGTCGTTCGCGTCCGGCTCAGAAAGCGGCGCTTCCGTGAGCGACGCGCGGCAAATGTCTTCGCCGGGTGGGGACATCTCGGCGGTGGCTGCAGCCTTTACCATGGGTTAACGCATTGACAGAGGTCGATGTATGGGAAAAGCTTATTGATGCCGGTAAATCTACGGGGTGTTCGGATATTTCATGTGCAAATCGCTCGTCTCGACGAACTCGGACCTCCCACCCCTCGCTGCCGCTGAGCTCGATGACTAGGGACCTCGGACGCCGGCTCTTCGCGGAGTTTCTCGGGTCCGCTTTTCTCGCGATGGTGGTGATCGGTTCGGGCATCGCGGCGCAACGTCTCTCGCCAGGCGATATCGGGCTTGAGCTGTTCGAGAATGCTGCTGCGACCGCCGTCGGACTGTTTGCCATCATCGTGATGTTCGGTCCGGTGTCTGGAGGACACTTCAATCCGGTCGTGTCCTTCGTCGACGCCGCCTTCGGCGGATTGAGATGGCGTGACGCTTCGTCGTACCTTCCCGCTCAGGTAGGCGGATGCACAGTCGGCGCGATCATCGCCAACCTCATGTTCTCCTTACCCGCCGTGAGTCTGTCGAGCAAACACCGCGCGTCCGCCGCACACTGGCTGGCAGAGGTTGTCGCGACCGTCGGGCTTCTGCTCGTCATCTTTGCTCTCGCAAGGACAAACCGTGGATCGGCCGCACCGGCGGCGGTTGGCGCGTACATCGGTGGCGCGTACTTCTTCACGAGTTCAACGAGCTTTGCGAACCCAGCCATCGCGGTGGGACGGATGTTCTCGAACACCTTCGCTGGCATTGCACCGTCATCGGTTCCGGGCTACGTCGGCGCCGAGATGTTGGGCGGCATCGTTGCCGTCGTGATCATCAAGATCCTCTATCCGCACGTCACATCGGCTGAAGCAGAAAAGGTGGTCGTGCCGCACGGCGCTCGGCGTTGGCCCTCGGCGCCCTCGCCGGACGGGAACGGCGCGGCGACGTCAGAGCGAGGCGCGAGTAGCGAGCCAAGGCCAAGCGGGCCATGACCCGAGCTTCTTTGGTTCCCGACGACCCCGACAGCAGCCCGAGCTAAGGCGAGCCGTGCATCTCGCGGTCATCGGTGGGAGTGATGCGGGAATCAGTGCCGCGCTGCGAGCCCGCGAACTCGATCCGACGTGCGAAGTCACCGTTGCAGTCGCCGATGCATATCCGAACTTCTCGATTTGTGGCATTCCTTACTACGTGTCGGGAGAAGTCCCGCGGTGGCAGAACCTCGCCCACCGGACCATCTCTGACCTCGAAGCATCAGGAATGAATCTTCGGCTCAACACAACTGCCCGACAGATCGATGCCGCGAGCCACAAAGTCATGCTCGCCGTTCCGGACGGTGAAAGCGAACTGATCTCATACGAGTCGCTCATCATCGGCACCGGAGCCGTGTCGGTTCGGCCCTCCATCGACGGACTCGTCGGTTCTGACGCGCTCGGAGTCGCTGACGGCGTGCACCTTCTTCATTCGATGGGAGACACGCTTGAGTTGATGGCGACCCTCGAATCCGGTCCGAATTCGGCGGTCATCGTCGGGGGCGGGTACATCGGGTTGGAGATGGCCGAAGGATTGACGACTCGCGGTATCGCGGTCACGCAAATGGAGCAGCTACCGGAGGTCCTGCCGACCGTCGATCCCGGACTCGGAGCGATCGTTCACGACGCGCTTGAGCGCCACGGTGTCGAGGTCCTCTGTAATACGGCTGTGCGGTCGGTGAGCCGCGCGGACCCCAGTTCCTCCGGTCGGCTCCGCGTTGACGCGACTGGACGCGAGGGTCTGATCACTCGCTTTGCCGACGTGATTCTCGTCGTGGTCGGAGTCCGACCGGACACGACAATGGCGGCGACAGCTGGAATCGGTCTTGGAGTAAAGAATGCCATCGCCGTCGATCGACAGATGCGAACGGACGCTCCAGACATCTTCGCGGCCGGCGACTGCGCCATCACCTACCACCGCCTGCTCGGCGATACATACCTACCGCTCGGGACGACCGCGCACAAGCAAGGACGAGTCGCCGGAGAGAACGCCCTCGGCGGCGAACGCAATTTCGCCGGGAGTCTTGGAACTCAAGTCGTCAAGGTGTTCGACATCGTGGCGGCACGAACCGGCCTTCGTGACCACGAGGCCATCGCCGCCGGTTTCGAGCCCCTCACGGTGCCGTCCGAAGCGGATGATCACAAGGCCTACTACCCAGGGAGCCAGCGAATCGCGATGCGGTACACGGGCGATCGCACGTCTGGTCGTCTCTTGGGCCTCCAGTTGGTCGGACATCTCGGGTCCGAGATCGCGAAGCGAATCGACATTGCCGCCGCAGCGATATTCAATGCAATGACGATCGACGCGATGAGCGATCTTGACTTGTCGTATTCGCCACCCCTCGGTTCGCCATGGGATGCCGTGCAGGTCGGCGCGCAGGACTGGACTCGCGAAGTGAGGTCCCGCTTCTGAGTCTCGGGTCGGCCGGGGAATGAACAACTGGTCGCGCCACACCCGTTCAAGGCCGCGTGTCCAGGTGGCACGGAGTTCGTCGCCCCGTTGACATTGATGTTCGTCGATGTCAAAATACATCGAGCAGCGTCAATATGCGGGGGTCCCTATGCGAGTCCACCGTCTCCCCATCGGCCCGAGCCTGGCGAGGTGTGCTCGTACCGCCGTCTGTGGAGCGCTCGCTTCGCTCGTGCTCTCGGCCGGCATCGCTCCGGCGTCGCCACGCACCGAAGCGCGATCAATGAAGTCGTCCGCGTCACACGTGGCGATTCAACTCACCGGTGCTGGATCGACATTCGACGCGCCGTTCTTCACGGCGGCCTTCGCTGCGTACCACAAGCTCAACCCGAACGTCACGATCCGCTACGACGCGGTCGGAAGTGGGTTCGGCATCTCGCGGTTTTCGGCGGGCACGGCGAACTTTGGCGCCTCAGATGTGCCGATGACAACCGCGGAGCAGGCGACCGCCGAAGGCGGACGGGTACTCCAGATTCCGATCGACCTCGGCGCCGTCGTGATCAGCTACAACCTCAATGTCGGCCCCCTCTCGCAACCTCTGCGACTGAGCGGTCCGGTGCTCGCCGAGATCTTCCTCGGTCAGATCACCTATTGGGACAACCCCGCGATCGCTGTCCTCAACCCCGGTGTCTTGCTCCCGCACGAGCCGATCATCGTCGTGCATCGCTCGGACAGCAGCGGGACGACCTACATCTTCACGAACTACCTGTCGTCTGTTTCGTCCGCGTGGAGCAACGGACCGGGAACAAGCAAGGTTGTGAAATGGCCGGTGGGGATCGGCGCGAAGCGGAGCTCGGGCGTCGCCGCCGACGTCGAGCACGCCCCTGGTGCGATCGGCTACCTCGAGCTCTCCTACGCGGAGTCGCACGATCTCCCGTACTTCGCGATCGAGAACCTGGCCGGTGCGTTTGTTCCACCATTCGCCGCGAGCGTTGCGGCAGACGCGTCGAAGAACCCGAGCGTGTCGGCATCGAACTTCTCGATCGTCAACGAGGCCGGTACGGCGAGTTACCCGATCTCCGGTTTCAGCTGGCTGTTGCTCTACCAGCATCAGACCGATCGAGCGACCGGCAGTGCGCTTGCGAATCTCGTCGACTGGATGCTCTATCAGGGCCAGTCGATCGCGGCGGCGAACTATTACGTGCCGCTACCCGTGTCCATTCGATTGCTGGCGAAATACACCGTGGCAAAGCTCGTCGGTCCATCTGGGACGCGCCTCGGCCCTTGATGTTGGTATCGAGCATCGACGTCTTCGATGAGGCGACCCTAACCAATGACAATGTCCTTGAGGGTCCACCGCGTGATCGTTGGTTCTCAATAGCTTCGGAAACGCTGGAGCGTTCAACCTGACTTGATGTGATGACGACCCCGGTCGTCGTCGGTTGAGCTTCCAGGCGCACATTGAAAACGGCACGTCCCGTTCCGAAGTAAGGGTGATGGCCCGTCTTGCTACGAACAAGCCGGACCACCCGTCACTCCGATCCGGGACGGCCGTGCCACCCCTTATCCCGCTTAAGGAAAAAGAAGGGATGGCAATGACAATGCTAGAAGCAGCGCGTCGCATCACCGGTGGCGTCGACACTCATCTCGACGTGCATGTCGCCGCGGCATTGGACCCACTCGGTGCTCTCCTCGGAACGAAGCCGTTCGACGTGAGTCCCGCCGGATACAAGGCGTTGTTCGCATGGCTCGAAAGTTTCGGCAGGGTCGGCAAGGTCGGTGTCGAAGGAACCGGTTCTTACGGTGCCGAGCTCGCACGGTTCTTGTGCCGGCAAGGCGTTGACGTCATCGAGGTCGACCGACCGAACCGAGCCGAACGACGTCGATCAGGAAAGTCCGATCCCCTCGACGCGATCGAAGCCGCTCGCGCTGCACTCAGTGGTCGAGCAAAGAGCATCTCGAAGTCAAAAGACGGCACGATCGAGGCGATCCGGGTCCTCGTCGTCGCCAAACGCTCTGCCCGCCAGGCGCGGGTCAAAGCCCTCACCCAGGTTCGCCACTTGGTGATCACTGCTCCTGAGGAGCTTCATCGCAGGCTAAAGGGGGTGACGGTCGTCTCTTTGGTCGCAGAAGGAGCAAAGCTTCGCCCGACGAGGTCGAGTGATCCCGTAGTTGCTGCGACGAAGGCCTCCATCTCTTCATTGGCGCACAGGATCGAGGCACTCGAGCGTGAGCTCGCCGCGCTCGACGAGATGATCAACGCGCTTCTCGCTGTGACCGCACCCGAGTTGCTCGGCTTGTTCGGGGTCGGCCCCGACACCGCCGCTGCGTTATTGGTGAGCGCCGGTGACAACCCCGAGCGGCTCCACTCAGAAGCCGCGTTCGCGCATCTGTGCGGAGTGGCGCCGATCCCGGCGTCATCGGGAAAGGGCACCAGACGCTACAGACTCGACCGCGGTGGTGATCGTCAAGCGAACAGCGCGCTGTGGCGCATCGTCATGGTGCGCATCGCCCACGACCCGAAACGACGGCTTACTACGAGCGCCGCTTGAAAGAGGGACGAACCAAGCCCGAGGTCATCCGCATCTTGAAGCGCTACGTCGCCCGCGAGGTCTATCGCCACCTTCCTCGCGGCTGAGTCCGCGGCCGTGGGTCTGGCTCACCCCTAACCTGTCGCCCTCGCGGGCTGACTTTCCGGCGACTCGCCGACCCACGGCCGGGCACCCCTTCGAAAACACGTGGCTTAATAAGAGCGTGCCCTCCAGCACGGAGTGGCTCTTCATTGGTCTGCCCGTTGTTTTCATTCCCAATCGCGCTTCGGAACTTGACAACTGATAAGAGCGTCAATGGAATGGGACTGAGCGACGCCGGGCCGGTTGGGGCAAAAACAGCTCACCGCACCCGAAGCAGAGATTCCCAGATTCTTTGACACCTCGACCGTCGAAAACGACGACGGTGCTGCTCAGACAGAACTAGCGGCGAGCAGTAACGCTGCTGTGATACTCAGCAGGACCGGACAGATCTTGAAGAAGATGACGGCGGTGCGAGCACCTGTGACGGCCGTCAGCAAGGCGACGGCGAGGAGCATGGCGGCGGCGGCTCGATAGACCCAATCAATCAAGGACTTCTGGGAGCCACCGACGGCAGTGGCGATAAGAACGACGGCAGCGATAAACCACATGGTCATCGCTTCAGCGATCCACTCCTGGGTGATGACCAGCCGGTTGTCATGCGAGGTGTCGTTGAATCCCTGGACGACTCGTACCGTAGGCAGCGCGTGTGCGACACCCCACAGAGCTACGACTCCAGCTGCGACATACGCAAGGACAGAAGCCACGCCAACAGCATTCGTCTTTCAGACTCTTCTGCTCAAGCCGAACGACCTCGCCACCAGAGGCACGGTGGTCCCCGTGCCTTGCTCCTTGCGACCGCTCAGTGTTGCGACAACTAAAGGTCCCGGGACCACCTCCCTATCGTGCGGCTCGATTCGCCCATGTGCCCCGATCGCCTGCTTGCTTGACTTAGCGCGTGGAAGCGCTCGAGTGGGTGCGTGACCAAGGAGTCGTGTTGCAGTCGGCGCGAGGGCCGGTCCCTAACCTGGCTGAGTTCGTCGCCGGCGAACCGATCCGGGGCAGCTGGTGGGGACACAAGGCTGGTCATGAGATCTTCAATGTCATTAACGAGGTGCTCAGTTCTCCGGACGTAGTAGCGACGCGTCTCATCAATGGCAAGGTCACTCTCGTCCATCGTCGCCTCTGGCCGGCCCTCGTCCGGCTCGCGGATCGGTTCCCCACAGCACGGCTCGTCGCAGTTGATGAGGAGCACACGTCCACGGGCGCGCACCGAACGGTCGAAACCCCATTTCCAAATTGGGTTCCGGCCGAGGAGGTCAAAGCAGCTGCCGAGCTCGATCTCGACGAAGCACTCGAAATGCTCCCTGCCTGTCTGCGCTAGATCGGCTCGGTACTCGGATCAGTTCTCGGCAGAGCGACTCGAAGAAGCGTCCCAAAACGCGACGCGCCGGATCTCGAACCCGGAATCCCGCATCGCCGGAAGGTTGCATCGCCGTTCGACACTTCGGGACGAGGTGCGCGACCACCTCGCAATGGCGCTTCCAGGCGTCTGCTCTGCCGAGTCCTCGCTCCGAGCGGGCGCGACGCCGCAGCTACATGCGGGCCCGGAGGGTTTGCGTTCCTTCGCCCGACAGGTCCTCGAGCGGCGCCTTGCGTCCTGCCATGACGAGAATGAGCGACGCCAGCGGGCCCTCGACGGTCGGACCGTCGCCCGCCGACCAGTCAGAGTCTGTGGCCGACATGCGCAGACCGGCGATGCGCTTTTTGGCCTGCAATGGGAAACCTATGCGCTTCACCACGTCGGCCACTGTCGACAACGTGGCCTCTGGCACACTCCGGGTCATGCCCGTCGGTCGGCGGATGTCCCCGCTGTGGCACACGATGTCGATGAGCATGATCTCGGAATTCGCCCCGAGCGGCGTGCGATGCATCCCTATCGTTTTCCTGAACTGCCCCAGGAGCTCGTCAGGGCGCGCCATCCCCAGCGCCAGGCCTCCACGGGCCATGAAGCGGTTGAAGTTCATGCCGCTTTTGAACAGTCCCGTAAGGAACGGGACGGTCTTCAAGTCCGCTCCGCCGATCAGGTGGCCGACGACGTGCCGGACCTTCCACTCGCTGCACAACGACTGGGCGTTCCACTGGCTGTCGTCGAGCGTTGCCAGGTCGTCAGCCAGCGCCGAACGCTCCTCGTCCACCGCTTGCCACGTGTCCATGACCACCTCCGATCGTACTTGACACTGTCAAGTTAAACCGCCAATGTCAAGATGCGGTGTGGCCAAGAGGGAAGGCGACCTGCCTGCCGCTCTGTTGCAGGCGGTCGACGACGCGGTTCGAGAAGGCGGAGCCAGCGCGTTGTCACTGCGCGACGTCGCCCGAAGGGCGGGCGTCTCGCACGCCGCGCCGGCGCATCACTTTGGCAGTAAGGCGGGACTTCTCACCGCATTCGCGGTCCAGGGATACCGCCGGCTGGCGCAATCGGTGCTCCAGGAGTTGGGTCGTGTCGGCCGGACAGATGGGCCGAACACGCTTGCGGCCGTGGGCCGGGGTTACGTCCGCTTCGCGGTGTCCGAGCCGGCGCAATTTGAAGTGATGTTCCGGCTCGATGCGCTCGACGAAGACGCGCCCGAACTTGCTCAGGCAACCGACGCTGCCTACTCGTTGCTGAGCGCGACGATCGAACGGTGCCGCTTAGAGGGTTCGCTAGGCGACTTGGATCCAGTGCTCGTCGGCGTCAGCGCGTGGTCGATCGTGCACGGGCTCGCGAGCCTTTGGATCAGCGGCTGGCTCGCGGGCCGCGTCGACTCGGCCGATATCGACCAACTCGCTGCCGACGTTTCCGAGCTCTTCGTGGATTCGGTACTGCGTCGTCGCTGACCTGATGGTCTCCGCGAATCGGGGTCGAACCAGGATTCGCTTCGAAACAGCTGCTCAGCGTTCCGCGCCGGGTGATCAGGTCTGGGAAATATCAGGCACTCGGCTGAGAACGTGGAGAAAGCCGTCAGTGTCGAGTCATAGGCTGTATTTGTGCACCGAATCCTGATGCGCACGATCGTCTTCGATTTCCCTTCGGATGTACACGAAGCAGCGCGTGACTTTTGGCAAACCGCGCTCGGGGCCGATATCCGCCGGGGAAGCAAGTACCCCGAATATCACGTGCTTGAACATCCCGCGGCACTCGGCCCCGTAATGGTGCAGCTCTTACAGGAAGGGACCAGCCGCATCCACGTCGATATCGAGACCGACGATCTTGAAGCCGAGGTCTCGCGGATCGTCGAGGCTGGAGCAGAGATCGTGCAGCGGCAGGCTGAGTGGACGGTCCTTCGCGATCCCGGCGGACTGTTGTTCTGCGTAGTACCCGCTGGTTCTGAGGACTTCGAGGAACTCGCCCATCTCACCAGCTGAGAGCGAGAATGGTGTGACGTCCGACAGCGAAGCTCCGACGCCACATCCGTACTCGAGGGATCTCAAAACGCTCGGCTGAGCCGTCGGCGCCGGTGCCCCTGAGCGCCGGGTCTGTGCGCTGTCTTGGGCCGCTCCTCAACGAAATGAGCGCCTAATTTCCCGAGGTCGGCGCGCTCTCGACCAACCGGAAGCCGTGACACCGCTCAAAGCCGAGCGACTCGTTGAGATGAAGGATCGGCGCGTTTTTGACGTCGTTGAATCCGGTGATCCGATGACCGCCTTCCCGCCGAGCGAGCGCCATCGTCGTGAGCTTCAAGGCCCGAGCAAGTCCCATTCCTCGTGATTGGGGGACGATGCCCGTGAACCAGGTGTTCCAGGTCCGGTCTCGTTCGCAGGAGATGCTCGCCAAGCCGGCCGGCGCGCCATCACGCGACGCGATCAGCACGCCGGGCGGATTCGGGGCGAGAAATCGGACGAATCCGGCGGAAAGACCTCCACTGGCGGCTGAGTCCTTGGTCCCGCTGATGCACCTTGCCACTAGCCCGGCGAGTGATTCCCAGTCGCCAGCCATCGGACTCGACGGCCAACTCACGACGTCAACGCCAATTCGCTGGCGTGCTTCAGCCGCGGCCTGCTCGAGCTCGTCGGCGTCCTCTTGCAGATCTCGCGCCATCCCTGTCCGGTGTGCAAACTCTTCGAAACCTCTCCGCCTCGTCCATTCGAGAGACGAGACGTCCGCGTCGTTCAATCTCCCTCGCACCTTCGGGCGCGGATGGCACTCCCTCGCGAACCTCATCGCGCGCTCGAACAAATACCCTCCGAGACCCTGCTGGCGAGCATCGGGCGCGACGCTGATTCGCAGCGAGAAGAGATCCGACTCCTCGGCGCGCGTATCGAGAAAGCCGGCAACACGACCGTTGTCTTGCCCGATCTCGGTCAAGGCAAACCGCGATGGCAGGGCCAGTTGATAATCAAGCGTTCCCGGCGAGACAGGCAACACGGCCGATTCGAGCTCTGCGACTTGTCGCGCGTGTCCTGTTTGGTACTTGGCAACCTCGACGTGTCGAAAGCGCGACGATGGTGCGCGTTCCGTCATCGGGGCACTCTCTCACAGGGAGCACGAGAATGACTCGTGCGAGTTTTCGAATACCGGCAGATATTGAAGCTTGGCTTCAGCCCGAACCTCGGCGGAATTGAAGCGCCGTAGTCGCCTCAAGTGTCCCAAAAAACCGAACGCCTTGCCGAAGCGAGCGTCCCAGGTCGCCGGATGAGGTACATCTAGAACTAATGACTATTTGGACGTCCAATCGCCATTTCCCGCTACACGCTCAACCTCGATCCTTGTGATGTATCCAGGTGGCGGATTGTCGACGGGCGGAAACTTCACATTTGGACCCATATAGGTCAGCGCGAGCCGCTGGAGAAGTTCCGGAGCGCCGCCTTCGGTAATGCGAGCCGCACCGTAAAGCACCAAGTATTCGTCGAGGCCACCCGGGCCGACGCGGCCGGTCTCGATAGACAACGCAACGCGCGCGTCGTGCTGAATATTTCGCACCTTTTTCCACGAGCCGAGATGAGCCGCTACGACTTCGTCTCCTTCGAGACCGACCCAAACGATAGTGACGTGAGGGCTGCCGTCCTCGTTGAGCGTTACCAGGTGGGCAAGGTGCTTACCTTCGAGGACTTCGCGGACGGCATCAGTAATTGGAACCATGTTCTGTGCTTAGCCGATCGAGGGCCTCGCCGAGGTGTACGGATGCCTGCCCTCGATTCGCCGCCGGGTGAAAGTCAGATCGTCTGCCAGATCGCGCTTCATCGCGCGGTGAGGTTGCGGAACGATCAAATGGCGTCAGCGGTCCGCTTCAACTGTCTCTTGTGAATCCTTCGGGAACTGGCGGGTGGCGCGGACGCCGACGTCGGGTGCAGTTCGTTCGAACCCCGTTGGGGCTGCCAGCAGATTTCCTACGGCTTGTCACCCACGATCGTCGTCGGTCAATTTTGTGGCGAACGTCGTTTCATCGTTACATGGTCGTAACGACGTCGCCATATATGTACGGATGTGAGCTAGTCCTGGTGATAGTTCGTTAGGCGCACTGGGTCAATCGCGCAGGCGAGCCTTGCCGCGTTATCGACATTGCCTTGCCTTTTTTATCTGCCAAGCGGGCCGACGGCTTGTTGTCTGGCAACCGACGGCCGGAGGGGATTGACCAAAAAACGGGCGAAATCTAGGCCATTCCCGCCTTGTCGCAGCGCGCCGGAAGAGTTAAGCCATTCGTCCCTGCCACACCGCGGGCAAGAAAGAGATGGCTGCCGGAGCAACCGCGCCCGACTATCTACGGCGAAGTTCTAACCGCAATGGTTCACGCCATCTAAAAGTAAATAAATGCCGCCGCCGTGACCAAAAGGAGAGGGAATGAAAAGACCATTTAGGAGATTGAGGAGCGTCGGAGCCCTGCTAGCGCTCGTAGGAGGGTCTCTCGTGCTCGTCGGGGCGATCGCGACGACGGCGGGCGCGCAAACCGATGGCTATATCAAGATCTGCAAGACCTTCTCGACCCCGCCCATTAGCGTTGACACCTCGGCGAGCTTCGGGTTCACGATCACCCAAGATGGAACCACCCCGCCCCTCGTCGTCGACACCGTGTCGGTCACCGCGGGGTACTGCAGCGTTCCACTTCCCGTCGATCCGGCGAACACCTACACCATCACCGAGGCATCTGAGCCGTGGTACCAGGTGACGGCTATCACAGAAAATCCGGGCCAGGACTACATCCTGGCGTCCAGCGACTCCGGCCAGGATGCCGACGTCTCGGTCGCGGCTGGGAACGACTCAGAGGTGTATTTCACCAACGCGTTGATCACGGGCTACGCCAAAATCTGCAAGAACGCGGCGGCCGGCTCCGGCTTGACGGGCGACTACGGGTTCAACCTTTCCGGCGAAGACGGCTACGCGTCGACTGTGGCGGTGACAGCCGGTTACTGCAGCCTTCCGATCGAGGTGCCGGCTGGAGACCTGACGGTGACGGAGGCCGGGACGAACCTGTACGTGACGGGGATCACGGCGTACGAGAACGATGACTCGACCACGACGCCGATCTTTGACACGACCATTTCTGGCAACCCGGACCTGACGACGGGCACAGCGACGGTCATTGTCACCCCCAACACGAACGAGTCCCAGTTGAGCGTCGTCACCTACACCGACGACGTCGTTGACTTCGAGGTCTGCAAGGCATTCGACGACGGTGATTATTCAACCCAGCCGAACGGCACGGACACGAGCTACACGTTCACGGAGACGGCGACCGGTCCTGCGGGACCCAACACGCCTCCGAGCGGCTCCTTCACCCTCGTGCCAGGGGTGGCCGGTGAGCAGTGCTCGTTCCCGACCGCCTACCGGCCCGGAACGGTGGTCACGGTCACCGAGCTCCCGACACCTGGGACGAAAGTGGAATCGATCAACGCCTATGGCGCTGAATCGGTTGTCACGGGTTACCCCGACCTCGCTGATGGGATCGAGCAAGTCATCATCGGCACTCCGGTGACCTCGTCTGGGTCGCCCGGCGATGAGGCGGTCGTCTGGTACACGGACGAGCTCGCAGACCCGTCGACGTTGGAGATCTGCAAGGTGGCGACGCCTGACACGGGTACGTACACGTTTACCGTTGCCGGACCGCAGTACGTCTCCGACTCTTCGGGTGCGATCGCCCCGGGGTCAACCACCGTCGTGGTGACGCTCCCCAACGGGCCGTGTGCGACTATCACCGGCCTGCCGTACAACTCGACGCAGCTCGTCACAGAAGCGGCGACGCCTACTTTGATGGCGACGGGGATCACCTCGAACTTCACAGACGTCACGGTGCACGAAGGCGGCGTCGCGACGCCGACGATGGAACCTGTGCTGACGAACCTGATGCTCGGCAGCGCGGGCACAACCTCGTCGGTCGACGTCACGATGAGCGAGGGCCCGTCGGACACGATCGTCACGTGGACGAACGCTGTCGCGGCGACCGCAGGTGCGGGGGCTGTCGCCGGCAATGACGCAGGTCCGGCGGCTGTCGCCGGCGATGACGCAGGTCCGGCGGCTGTCGCCGGCTCCGACGCCAATTCATCGGCTGGGCTAAGCAGCCCGGTGAACGGGCCGCTCCTCAGGGACGAGGTTGGGCTCGCCAGGGTGAATGCGGCGATGAAGTCAATCGAGAAGGCGCTCCACCTCCTCAAGGGTGCTGCTCACCGTGCCGCTTTGAAGCGGCTGGCGGCTCTCAAACTGGAGCGGCGTCTCCTCAAGGCCAGGATGCTCGGCCTGAAGTAACGGCCTCACCAACTGGTGCCGATCGAGACGGGGCGCCCGAGGGCGCCCCGTCTCCCGGCATGCCGAAACGACACCTGGTCCCAACGTCTGAACCCTTCGGCGAGTTATCTGAAGGATCCTTCCCCCGAGCGCGGGCCAACCGGTGTCGTTGTGCCGGCAGTCGCGTCAATCGCCCTTTCAGGAAACGACGTGCCAGCTGAGCCAGTCCACATTGCGACTCTTGCGACACCCTGTTCGTCCGGATCTGGAGCGGAATTGGGCTCTTTGCGGCTCTTTGATCTAACTCGTCACGCCTGGATAGCGCACCCAAACCTAAGTGACAGTAATGTAGTTACATCATTGTCATTGATGACGGAGGTCCAGGTGTTAGCAAGCACAACCGGAGGGGGCACGGACGCCACGAGCTTGGAGGCTTTAGAGAAACTGAGCCCGCGCGAGCAGAACGTGCTGTTCAAATTGATGAGTGGCGCGACCGCCCGGCAGATCTGCGACGAGGATTACGTTTCGCTTCCCACGGTCAGGACTCAGATTCGCGCGATCACTTCGAAACTCGGCGTAAGTTCGCAACTCGGTGCGGTCGTGCTCGCTTACCAATCCGGATGGCGTCCGGCGGGCGATGGCTGGCGGGAGCACAAAGCGCGACGGTTCTGAGGAGTGCGCCGCGATGATCACGCCCTTGCTGATCTGCTCGGCAAGGTTGGCGCAGCCCGCGAAATGCGAGCTCGCTCGCTTTAGCTGTTCGTTGACGCTCAGTGGAGCGACGACAACGCGTACGACTTTTTAGGAGCAGTTGGCAGCTTGAAGGCATTCCAGCCGCTGAACGTCAGCGTTCCGCTGCCGGTGCCAGTTCCCGGGCGGACATCGGAGATCGGATACGGCTTTCCGGAGGCAGCGACCCAAAGCACGTCCCCGTTCTTGGTCTTGACGCCGACCGCGGTGTGGCCGTCTACCTTCTGATGGCCAACGAGCGTCAATCCCGGATCCGACTCGAGTGACGAAACGAGTCCCGCAAAGTCGAAGCTGGTCCCCATTCCGTCGGAACTCGAATTTGGAAGACTGATCCAATCCGGAGCGAGACTCTTTGCGAGGATCGCCGGAAGCTTTCCAGCGCTCTCCCAGAACGCCGGCGGTGCTCGGTAGTAATCGGTCTCGCCAATGCGAGTCACGTCGACAAGATCACCGGCGATCGTAAGGCTGCCGTTGAGATCGTTGTCCGAGTAAATCACGAGATCCACGACTTCGGAACCTGACGACTCCCTTATCGAGCCAGAGAGTCTTAAGGATCTCGCCGACCCAAGCGCTTTACCCGCCGCCAGCACGTACTGATTCGCAGATTCGCCGCGACCTGTGACCGCGCCGGCGGAGGTCGCGAACCCGAGAGCGAGAGGCAAAAGCAGCACAACTGAAATTCGGCGCAACGGCGGTCCTCCACGTTGAGCGCGGCGCAGCCGCATGCTGCGAAGGAGACGCTAGTAAGACCACATTCTTCGCGCTCCTAGGCCGACGCTCGGGTCTGGATGACGACGACGGCGCATCTCGCGCGCAATTCGTCTCAGCGAGGCAATGGTTCATCGAGGCTGCTCTTTTGGATTCGACCACTCCGCCGGTCCGTGACGCGTCCTGCGCTGAGGTTCGGCTATGGATGCGACGGTGCGGGCGGCGCGCCTTCGACTTCGAAAAGGAGTTCGTCGGGGTAACACCACCACCAGTCCTCTCCCGGCTCGTAGGAACGGATCAGCGGATGGTCTCCGTGCGCTCGCCAGTGTGCGGTCGCATGGCGATTCGGCGAGCTGTCGCAGCAGCCGACGTGGCCGCAGATCATGCAGAGTCGCAGGTGCACCCACTGCCCGCCGATAGGCAAGCAGTCTTCGCAGCCGGTGCTTGAGGGCGTGACTTCCGCCACAGTGCCGAGGTGGCTGCACGTTTCAGGCATACGCAACTAGTCCTTTCGGTGATCAGGGACTTCTCGTCGCTCTTTGTTGTGACAGGACCCTACGGACGAACTCGCTTCGCCCTTTCCCTTTCTTGACTGGCACGCGCGCCGGTGCCTGCGGAACTGTTGGAGCCTGCGGATCGAGACGAGTCGGAGGTCATGGGATGGACGTCGCTGAGGTGTACCTCGATGCGTTCGGGAGGGTCGCGGATTCGGTCCGCGGGGTGCTCGATGGCCTCTCTCAGGAAGAGCTCGTCGCGCGCCTCGACGAGGACGCGAATTCGATCGGCTGGCTGGTGTGGCACTTGACCAGGGTCGAAGACGATCACCTGGCTCACGCCGCGGAGATGGATCAGATCTGGGATGCGGGCGGCTGGCAAGAGCGATTCGACCTCCCGTTCGATTCGCGGGACACGGGCTACGGTCACGGCTCGTCCGAGGTCGCGGCGGTGACATCACCGGTGCCGCTGCTGCTCGGTTACTTCGATGCGGTCCACGAAGCGGTCCTCCGATACGTGTCGACGCTGTCCGGGAACGACTTAGATCGCGTCGTCGACCGGCGGTGGGATCCACCCGTCACGCTTGGCGTGCGGCTTATGAGTGTGATCGGTGATGCCCTCGCCCACGTCGGTCAGGCTGAGTTCGTGCGGGGGGTGCTTCGGCGCGCAGAAACGCCGCTTGCATGAGCGAATCAGCGGGAATCTTCGCGATCGGAGCGCTCCGGACAGTTTCAGCGAGCGGTCGCGGCGATTTGCTCGGCGAATCGACGCGACGTTGGCTCGAGGATGCCGGTCTGATCGACGAAGTCGGCGTCGTCGAAATTGATCCTGCATTGTCGGACACCGCAGCTACGCAGCGCCATTTCGACCTTCCGCTGTCGTCGCTCGTGAACTGCGTCGTCGTCGGGGGCAAGCGCGAGGGCGTCGAGCGACTCGGCGCGTGCGCGGTGCTCGCGACGACGCGAGCTGACGTGAATGGCCTCGCGCGACGCGCCCTCGATGTGCGCAAGGCGTCGTTTCTCGAACCTGAGCGCGCGGTGGCGCTCACGGGAATGGAGTACGGCGCCATCACCCCGATCGGGCTGCCGGAGCTTTGGCCAGTGCTCGTCGATAGGCGGGTTATCGAGTCCGAAGCCATTCTGCTCGGCTCAGGGATCCGCCGATCAAAGATCGTTCTCAACGGCAAGCTGCTCCGGCAGGTACCAAACGTCGAGGTCCTCGACTCGCTCGGCGTCTGAGCTCGCCGCGCTTCAGCGCGGTGCTCTTCCACCTTGCCGCGAGCCTTGACCCGTGGCCGCCTCGTCGACGGATCCCCGGGGGCTACCGGGGAGCGGCGTGCAGGTGCCTGCGTGAAGGGGGGAGGGACAGCGGCGGCTGCTTTCGTGTCGGCAGGTCGGCGAGGAGCTGGGTCGTCGTCCTCGCGACCTCGCGGACGGCCTTTTCGAATGCCTCTTCCGTGCGATCCGACGTGGATTGCACCCCGCTTACCTTGCGGACGTACTGGCGAGCCGCTGCCTCGATCTCCTCGAGCGTCGCCTCGGGTTGGAGTCCACGGAGCGTCGTGATGTTTCGGCACATGGAGGCAAGGTACCTCGAACCGTCCGCCGTTCCGCGAGGTATGGCCGCGATGAGCCCCGCAGCTCGAACTACGGCTCGATGTTCGCCGCGATGAGGCGCAAGAACGACCGCACCGTCGACTGCGCGACATGATGGAGAAGCGCCCGATCGAGGTCCGCTCCGAGATCGCCGAATGGCGGGGTGTACGTCGCGGAGAGCGTGATACGGCACGAATCGACATCGAGTGGGGAGAGCTCGAGGTCGCCGTCGAGCACCGGGAACAGACCCGGGCGCAGCGCGTCCTCCCACGCCAGCGAAATGACGCTCGCGTCGCCCCGATATCGCGTGCCGCGGATGCGCACGCGCACCTCCCGGGCGATTCGGCCATGACCCCAGAGCGGTCCCAATCGCATGTAGAGCGTCTCGCCCTCGTCCTCCGCCGTTTTCGCGAGTGGCGCCAGCCAACCGCCCCCGGCAAGGAAACGTCCCTCGATCGCCGCTGGACGCAGCGGCACGTCGAGGTAGTCCTCGAGGAAGATCGCCTGGCGCACCGGCCGAGAGACGCTACCGACCATCGCGGAACCGTACGTTTGTGCGGGTCGAAGCCCAAGGGCCGAACGACCCCAAGGGACAGGGCCGATGTCCCGTCGCTCCTGTCCATCGAGGTCAGAGGTCCTTCGCGGGTAATCGCTGGCGAAGGGCCTCTTCAGCCCCGCCGCGAGCCGCTACTCGACGCGAGCTCTTCGAGGGCTGTGACCGTGCGCAAGTTGCGAATCGTCACTGGCGTCGAGAGTCGGTTCAGCCTGGCGGGCAACTTCGCCCTCCCGACACCGTTCGGCAGGTAGAGAAAGCACTCCTTTCCATCGACAATGACCCGTTCTTCTCCGGCGTCGAACGTCGAGACATCCTCCACCTCAGAAGCGGGCGGTCGCGACTTGAAGAAACCGACATGAACCAGGAGATGGGCGTCCGTCGGAAACGGGATCGAGGAGAGCAGGCGGCGCAGCTCGTGCGCCGACCGGGCGACGACAGCAGAGTGGAGACCGAATTCATCGTAAAGGGCCCGCTCGATGATGTCCGCGAAGCGCGTGGTTCTACCCGTTGGCGGATCGAAAATCACATTTCCGCTCTGGATATACGTCGCGACGTGTCGCGCACCCAGCCGCTCGAAGAGCGCGCGCAACTCCACCATCGGCAGCGATCGGCCGCCGACGTTCACGGCGCGCAAGAAGGCGACAGAAGTTGTGGTCATACGACTCACGGGTCGACGCGTGCCGAACGATCCGAGTCGTTCGGTGACGAGCTGAGTTCGCGATCGTATTCGAGGCGGGCGAGGAGGAAAGCGAGACACGAGCACCGCCTGCGCGTCCAGCCACGTTGAGCAGCCCGTCCTCCGCGAAGCCGTAACCTTGTGGCGTGCGCATCGTGGCCGAGGACAAGGTTCGCGATTACCTCGCCCGTCAGGGCGGCGTCGTCACGGTTGCCGCCCGTTCGCAACGCTGCTGCACCGGGGCGTTGACGACGCTCGCAGTGACGATGGCCGCACCGCTGGACCCTTCCCGCTTCGAGCGATTCGAGGATCACGGCGTCGTCGTTTACTACTCCTCGCCGCGCGGCGCGCACCCCGACGAACTCATCCTCAAGCTGAAGGGCTCAAGGCGCCCGCGGCTCGAAGCGCTCTGGGACGGCTGCGCGTACGCGATCTGATCCGACGCGCTCGGACGGTTACGGAAGGAGCTTTTTCGCCAGCCGCCGAGAGGTGATCGACAACCCGGCGAGACCCATCACCGCCAGATAGACGGCGTGGACGATGAGGATCGTGGCGAACTGCCCGGCGTCGACGCTGCGTTCGAGTGCCACCGCCTGGTAGAGGGGCGTAAGCCGGACGACTTCTTGCAGCCATCCCGGGTAGACCGACAGGGGATAGAACGTCGCCGAGAACAAGAACATCGGGATGATCGCGAGCGAGACCTTGTCGAAGTCCTGCCAGCTGCGCATGTACGAGGTCGCTGCCATGCCGACGCCGGCGAAGGCGAATCCGATCAGGATCGCGATCGGGTAGCACAGCACGACCCATGGCGTCAGCGCATACCCGAGACCGGACATCACGACGATGAACGCGGCCGAGTACGTCGAACCGCGCAGCAACGACCACGTCAGTTCGCCGAGCGCGACGTCGCCCGGTGCCATCGGCGTCGACAACAGCGCGTCGTAGGTCTTTGAAACCTTCAGCTTGAAGAACATGTTGAACGTCGAGTCGAAGATGGAGCCGTTCATCGCCGAGGTCGCGAGCAACCCGGGCGCCACGTACGCGGTGTACACGACGAGGTGGTTGCCGATGTGGAGCGCGCCGACGAGCTTGCTGAGTCCGACGCCGATCGACAACAGGTAGAAAAACGGCTCGAGGAACCCCGAGGCAAAGACGAACCATTGGCGCCGGTAGACGAGGAAGTTCCGCTGTACGAGTCGGATCGCGCGTCGCGAGCCGATCAGCGCGGTCGGTGTGATCCGGATCGGGAAGCTGACGGACGTGCTCATACGAGGAGCCGCTTCTTATAGCTGCGGAGCGCGAGCGCGTAACCGATGGCCGACAGGCCGAGGAGGTACCCAATGTGAGCGAGCGCGCTCGTGCTCGTCATTCCACCGATCACAAGTCCCCGGCAGAGCGCCACCCCGTGGTACAGCGGCGTCGCGTAGGCGATCGGCTGCAGCCAACCGGGCAGCTGGGTGATCGGAAAGAAAGTCCCCGAGAACAGGAAGAGCGGGATCAAGCCCAGCCGGTAGATCGCGGTGAAGCCCATTTGGTTCGTCTGCAGCGCCGAGTAGGCCACGATCGGCAGCACGAAGGCGAGGCCCGTCAGCACGCCGGCCGGGACCGCGAGCACGGCGAGATCGGACGACGTCGTGCCGAATGCGGCGAGGACCGCGAGATAGATCGCGCAGACCGTCACCAAGCGGCAGGCGATCCAGGCGATGTGGCCGCGCAACACGTCCTTGTACGAAAGCGGGGTCGCGAGCATCGCGAAGTAGGTCTTATCCCACTTGATCGCGTTCATGATTGGGTACATCGACTCATTGCCGCCGACCTGCATCGCTGTCGCTGCCAGGAGACCCGGCGCCAAGAAGTGCAGGTACGACACGCCGCCGACATGGCCGACGTGGTGATCGACGAGCGAGCCGAGGCCGAGCCCCATCGCCGCGAGGTACAGCACGGGGTACAAGAAGCTGACAGTGATCGAGCCGCGCCAGGTCCTTTTGTACGAGTACGCGAAGTACATCCACGCGCCGAACCAGCGCGGCCGCAAAAGGCGCGGCTCTGGGCGCTCGAGCGCGATCGCTTCGATGCTCGCCATCAGTCGATGAGCGACCGGCCGGTCAGTCGCAAGAAGACGTCTTCGAGGCTCGAGCGGCGCACGAGCGCCGAGTCGATCTCGATCCCGAGCCGGTGGATCTCCGCGAGAGTGGCGTCGCCGTCGTCGGAATAGAGCAACAGCCGATCGGGGAGAACCTCCATGCGCTTCGCGTAACCCTCCAAGCGGCCGGCGACGTCACGGGGCTCGAGGAAGCGAAACCGGAGCTCGACGACTTCACGTGTCGAGTACTCGGCGATGAGCTGTTGGGGAGCGCCTTCGGCCGCGAAGCGACCGTGGTCCATGACGGCCAGTCGTTCGCAGAGCTGTTCGGCCTCGTCCATGTAGTGGGTCGTGATGATCAACGTCACGCCCTCGCGGCGCAACCGGTAGAGCCGGTCCCACAAAAGATGCCGCGCCTGGGGGTCGAGACCGGTCGTCGGCTCGTCGAGGATCAACAGTTCCGGATCCGAGACGAGCGCGCGGGCGATCGTCAGGCGGCGCTTCATCCCACCCGAGAGCGACTCGACCTTGTCGGCTGCGCGTTCTGTCAGCTGTGCGAAGTCGAGCAGTTCCTCGGCGCGCTCGCGAATGAACTTGCGGGGAAGGTCGAAGTAGCGGCCGTACACCAACATGTTGTCGAGCACGGTGAGCTCGAGGTCGAGCGAGTCCTCCTGGGGGACGAGACCGATCCTGGCGCGGATGCGCGGGCCATCGCGTCGCGGGTCCATGCCGAGCACGGACAGGTAGCCGCCCGAAATTGGCGACATGCACGACACCATGCGCATTGTCGAGGTCTTGCCGGCACCGTTCGGACCTAAGAATCCGTACGACTCGCCGCGGGCGATCGAGAAGTCGACGGCGTCGACGGCGATGAAATTCCCAAAGCGCTTGATCAGGGCGCGCGCGACGACGAGGTTGTCACCGGTCGAAACGCAAGCGCGTTCGGCCGAGGAAAGAGATTGCAAGCCGCCCACCACGGCCAAGTTACCGGTCCGTTCACCCGCCCCTTTTCATGCGTGGCGAGCGCGACCAAGCCGCACGCGGCATGCGGATGTGCGACACCAGCAGCGACGCGAGCGGCCCCGCGGCGCGCTCAGTCGATCCTGGCCGGTGTCTCGCGTCCCGTGATCAAGCGGGGGATGATGCGGATCGCCCGAGCGGCCTGGGCTTCGCCGCTCGCGATCGTCCGCTCCCTTATCGAGGTCTCGTCGAGACTGGCGGAGATGTCCCGGCCCGAGCCGTGGATCACGATCGTCCGCTCGCCGTCGCCGTCGATTTCGTCGACTTCTAGCGCGATCCGCTCCAGGCTGCCGCGCGAAAGCTCGATTTCGGGCGGGACGGTCACGATCGCCCAACGTCCGTCGACGACGTAGCGGACGGGGAAGATGTCGAGCTCGTCGCGGCCGACGATTGCGAGACGACCGATGTCGTGGCGGGCGAGGATGGCAGTGCACTCGAGTTCGTCGATCGGACGAGCCGCGGGCGCCTCCAGAACCCCAGCTCCGTGATGTGTTGTGTGATGGATCGTCATCGGCACCACCTCCACGTCCATCGCAGCGCGAGCGGCCGCTCGCGCACAGGGCCGAAGGTCATCGACGAGGGCCCCTTGTGAGCTGGCTTTCCGAAGCTGCGCATGGTGTTCGCGACGAGGTCGTATCCACCCTCAGGTACCGTCGGTTCGTCGGTCGGAGGACGCGATCGCGACGAATGGGGCGGCGGAGTGGCAAACGAAGTTCCATCCTTCAATGGCTCTGGTGGCGTCGCGCTCGAAGCGAACTCGATCGAGGTCAACGAGCTGGCGAAGCGGTTCGGCGATGTCGAGGCCGTGCGCGGCGTCAGCTTTTCGGTCGCGGCGGGAGAGACCTTCGGTTTCCTCGGTCCGAACGGCGCCGGCAAGTCGACGACGATCTCCATGCTTTGCACGTTGTTGCGGCCGTCGTCCGGGTCGGCGCGCGTCGCCGGACACGACGTCGCGACCGAACAGGAGGCGGTGCGCCAACGGATCGGGCTCGTCTTTCAGGACACGACGCTTGACGACTACCTGACCGCGGACGAGAACCTCCGCTTCCACGCCGAGCTGTACGGCGTACCCCGCTCGGAGGCGCCGAAGCGCATCGAAGACGTGCTGAACATGGTCGGCCTCTGGGAACGGAGGAAGACCCTCGTCCGTACCTTCTCCGGCGGGATGAAACGGCGGCTCGAGATCGCACGCGGCCTCATGCATTCACCGCGGGTGCTGTTCTTGGACGAGCCAACGGTAGGCCTCGACCCACAGACCCGCGCCCACATCTGGAATTACATCAACGAACTGCGCCGAACCGAGCAGATCACGATGTTCCTGACGACGCACTACATGGATGAGGCCGAGCACTGCGACCGAATCGCGATCATCGACGAAGGCCGCATCGTCGCGAGCGGTACTCCTGAGGAGCTGAAGGCCCAGGTCGGACGGGACCGCGTCCAGATCCATACCCCCGATGACGACGCAGCGATTGCGGCCTTGAAGTCGGTCTTCGGGCTCGACGCGACGCGGTCAGAGGGCGACGTTGCGGTGTACGTGGCCGGAGGCGAGCAGTTCGTGCCGCGCCTGTTCGCCGAGCTCGGCGTCTCGATCTCGTCGGTCTCGATCGCCCGACCGACCCTCGACGACGTCTTCATGGCCCATACCGGCCGGACGATCCGTGACGCAGAGGCGACCGCCACGGAGCGGATGGCGGCGGCACCGTGGGTAAGGGGGAGACGGTAGTGGCGACGACGGAGCAGCGATCCACGACGGCGCCGCGCGACGCGCCGTTTCGCGCCGCGCCGGCGGGTGTCCGCATCGCCGGAGGCGGCCTCCGCGCCGATGTGCGGGGCGGGCTCGTCGTCTGGCGCCGCGAGCTGATTCGCTTCTCGAGGAACCGACTCCGCATCCTCACCTCCCTCGCGCAGCCGGTGCTGTTCCTGTTCGTGCTTGGGACTGGACTCTCATCTCTTGTATCGCGAGGTGTCCCGACCGGTGGCGGCGCGAGCTTCAAGACCTTCATGTTCCCCGGTGTCGTCGCGATGACCGTGTTGTTCACCGCGACGTTTTCCGCGGTCTCGATCGTGTGGGACCGCGAGTTCGGCTTCCTGCGCGAGATGCTCGTCGCGCCGGTCCGTCGCTCGGCGGTGATCGCGGGCAAGTGCGCCGGCGGAGCAACGGTGGCGACGCTGCAGGCGTTGATCATGGTGGCGCTCGCCGGTGCCGTTGGCGTTCCATACTCGCCAGTCCTCATCTTCACTCTGATCGGCGAGATGCTCCTCGCGGCGACGACGATCACCGCGCTCGGCGTTGCGCTCGCGTCCCGCATCGCCCAGGTCGAGTCGTTCCAGGTCGTCATCCAGTTCGTCGTCTTGCCGCTGTTCTTCCTGTCAGGTGCGCTCTTCCCATTGCGCGGGCTCCCGACGTGGCTCGGGGCGCTGACACGCCTCGACCCGCTCACCTACATGGTCGATCCGATGCGGCGCGCCGTCTTTGCGCACGTCCACGCCTCGCCACAGGTTGCGAAGCTCTTCGGAGCCACAGTGACCTGGGGGAGCTGGCACGTCCCGATCGGGCTCGAACTCGGGCTGGTCGCCGCGTTCGGCGCGGTGATGCTGACCGTCGCCGTGCGGAACTTCTCGAAAGTCGATTGATTGAGAGCAAAATCGTGTTATCCGCGACAACTCGGCCCGAGCAGAACTCGGAATTGGCGTAATCGCGTCAGTTTTTGTTCGCAGGGCTTGTCGTGCGGAATCGCGACGTTGTCGCGAACCACGTCGCGCGGATCGGGGCCCACCTCCGCCCCCGCCGCGGCGGAGGCCTGCGGCTTACGAACGCGTCGACGCGTTAGGCGACGTCGGCGGCCACCTCGCGAAAGGACGCTTCGGCTGCCGCCGAACAGACCGTCTCGGTGATGAGGCGGGTCACGATGTAGGGATCGGCGTTCGCGTTCGGGCGGCGGTCCTCCAAGTAGCCCCTCTGCGCCCGCTCGACGTGCCAGGGAATGCGGATCGACGCGCCGCGGTCAGATGGCCCGTAATTGAACAGGTGCCAGGGCGCCGTCTCGTGCGCTCCGGTGAGGCGGTCCTTGATCCCCTCGCCGTAGCCGGCGATGTGCGCCTCGATGTTCGATCCGAGCGCCTCGCAGGCCGCGATGATGGCCGCGTAGTCCTCGCGCATTGACTTTGTCGAGAAGTTGGTGTGCGCACCGGCGCCGTTCCAGTCGCCGGCGACGGGCTTCGCGGCGAGGCTGACGTCGACGCCGTGTTCCTCGGCGATCCGCATGAGGAGCCAGCGCGAGAGCCACAGGTGGTCACCGATCTCCGGCGGGGAGAGCACGCCGATCTGGTACTCCCACTGGCCCTTCATCACCTCGGCGTTCGTTCCGACGATGCCGATGCCGGCGTCGATGCACGCCTGGGTGTGGCGCTCGACGATCCCGCGCCCGACGGCGATTGACGCGCCGACCGAGCAGTAATACGGACCCTGGGGGGCGGGGAAGCCGACCTCGGGCCAACCCAGCGGGCGGCCGTCCTTGAAGAACGTGTACTCCTGTTCGATGCCGAACATCGGCTCTTGGTCGGCGTAGCGCTCCGCGGACTCGGCGCACAGCGCCCGGGTGTTCGACGGGTGGGGGAGGAAGTCGAGGTCGAGCACCTCGCACAGCACGAGTTTGTTCTTGCCGCCGCGCAGCGGGTCCGGAGTGACGAGGACGGGGCGCAGCACACAGTCCGAAAGGCTGCCGGGCGCCTGGTTCGTGCTCGAACCGTCGAATCCCCAGATCTCCGGCTCGGTGCCGTCGGGGAGGATCTTCGTCTTCGCCCGGATCTGCGCCGTCGGCTGGGTGCCGTCGATCCAGATGTATTCGGCCTGGTAACTCATGTGCGCCGCCTCGCCTCCGTCTCTTCCTTCGGCCGCCCCACGCGGGCTCGCCATATGCCCCAATTCCGATCATCCTGTCGGAGCGCCGTTTCTGGGTCGTCACCGGTATGTGAACGGCGCGTGAACTGACACCGACCCGAATTGTGTGATCTGGGGCTTGGATTCAGAACCTTTTGTTCTCGACACATGCCCGACGTCTCCGGACGCACGTTCCGCCGAGATGGCTGACCCCTTCGAGCAAGCCCTCGGGCGTCGAACCTCGCTCGGGCGGGAACGGCGAGTCGCAGCCCGAGTGGGGGCGGGTCCGCCCGCCTCAGGTCGGACGCTTCAGGTACTTCAGCAGGTCAACGAGTTCGACGTGGAGCGCGTACGCACCGTCTCTCAGAACGCCGGAACGGATCACCTTCGGACGGTACGGGTCGAGCTCACGCACCGCTTTTTTGAAGTCGCGACCTTTTAAGTCCATGAGAAGGATCTGCGCAGGGCGTCGGTGATTGATCGTGAACATCCCCGCCGTGGTGAGAACGGGGAACGCACCGTGGACGGAGTCGAAGTCGGCGTGAAAGATGCCGATCGCGCTCAACAATTGCGGAAGCTGATCCCACGGCCACCACATCAGGAGTTGCTCGCCCTTGTACTCGGGGTGGCCGACGAAACTCGGTAGCTCGCTGATCACCTGGAACTGGTCGATGCTTTGGGTCGCGCTGCCGCCGAGCGACATCGGATAAGTCGGGGCCGGGTCGGCGACGACGTGGACCATCGACGGGACTTTGAGCGTCGGCGCGACCGTGAGCAACAAGTTCGTCCCCAGTAGTCCGACAAGGATGACCGACGCGCCGACGGCACGGGCTGTTCCGCGGCGATCGTTGTTCGCAGTGGGGTCCCATCCGAGGCAAACGCGCCAGATCGCGGCGATAAGGACAGCGATGGCGGCGATCGTGTATCCCCATGGATCCAACTTCATTGCCGGCACGTTGCGGTCCGCTTCGTAGCCGAGCGCCACACCGATGACGAGCAGGAACGGAATCGACCGCAGTGCGGCACGCACCAGGCGAGACCCAGCTCTCTGCGCGCCCGGCCCGCTTCTGTTCGCGATCGGTTCCCAGTCAGCGACGTCCTTCGCGATTTCGACCACGACCAACGCCAGCAAGACGATGGTGACCCCCCAGAGCATCGAGGAGAAGTAGTGGTTCTCGACGAGCTGGACCTTGCCGATGAACTGGAAGTACGCCGCGGTCAGGAATTCGAAGAGTCCGCAGAGCGCGACAAACAAGTGTGTATTCGTGATCCGGTCATAGCGGCGCGCGAAGACGAGGTAGAACGCGATCAACACCGCCGGCGGGACGAGCAGGTACGGGTCGTAGAGCAGCCAGCGCCAGTTCGTCGAGTGCCAGAGCGCCTCTTGATATGGCCGGCTCAAGAAGCGTTCGGATTGCAAGGTCGGGGTGATGTAATTCACCTGGCCGATCTCGACTCCCGACAGCAAAGCGAGGATTCCCGTCACCGCCAGCGCGCCGGAAAGCAACACGCCCGCGTCGCGCAGCACATGACCCCGCTCGCGCAGCGCTCGCATCAGCGTGTAGGCGACGAGCGCCGCGACGACGAGCGGTACCGCGCCGCCATCCGCCCAGACGGCCATCGTCATCAACACCGCCGCGAGGAGGAGCCACGCCGGACGATCCCGGTCTCTCGCCGGCATGACGAGGGCGCACGTCGCACCTGTCAGGTACGAGATCGTTGCCGAGTCGGGATAGTTCGTCCCCCACGCCGAGACGAACACCGGGCTCGACATGACGAGTGCGATGCCTCCGACACCCGCCCAGCGTCCGTAGGTGCGGCGCAGCAACAGGTACACCGGCACGATCGCGATCAGGGCGAGCACGTATCGGAACGTGACGAACCCACCGACCGCCCCGAACGCGAGGTAAAAGGCGCGCGCCGGGACGACGAATCCGACCTGGGCGGCCTCTCGCATGCGCGACGTCGACGCGAAAACAGCGGAATAGCGCTCGAACATGTCGCGGGGATCAATGATGAACGTCGTAAAGATCGCCGGGTCGGGAAGCCTCGGAGGCGTCATCTCCTGCAGGCGCAAAACAAAAAAGAGCACGGCCGGAGATGCGAGGACGCCGAGTGCTTCGAGCACGGCAATGAATGGCCCGGTCCGCGCACGAGGCTGCGCCGGCGGTGCTCCGATTACCATCTCCCGGTGCTCAACAGTAAGCACGTCGTTGTCGTCCTACCGGCTCGCAACGCCGAAAAGACGCTGCGGCGCACCGTCGAGGAGCTCGATCGCGACGTCGTCGATGAGCTGATCTTGGTTGACGACGCAAGCCACGACCGGACGGTCGTGCTGGCCGAGGAACTCGGCCTTAGAACCCATCGCCACCACGAAGTGCGCGGCTACGGCGGCAACCAGAAGTCCTGTTACCGCCTCGCTCTCGAGCTGGGCGCGGACGTCGTCGTCATGGTCCACCCGGACTACCAATACTCCCCCCGTCTCGTGCCAGCGATGGCGGCGATGATCGCCTTCGGCGAGTACGACCTTGTTCTCGGATCGAGAATCCTCGCACAGCATTCTGTGGCAGAGGGGATGCCCCGCTATAAGTACGTGTCGAATCGGGCGCTGACCCTCATCCAGAACATGGTGATGCACGAGAAGCTCTCCGAGTACCACACGGGTCTGCGCGCGTTCTCCCGACAGCTGCTCTCGGCGATCCCGTTCGACAGGAATTCAGACGACTTTGTCTTCGACAACCAGATCATCGCCCAGGCGCTCATCGCCGGCGCACGGGTCGGCGAGATCTCCTGCCCGACGCGCTATGACGCTAAGTCTTCATCGATCAACTTCCGCCGCAGCGTGAAGTACGGCTTCGGAGTGCTTCGGACTTCGTATCAGTACCGCCTGCAGAAGATGCACGTGCGGTCGTATCCCTACCTCGCGGTTGAACCCGGTGCGCTCGCTGGAACGACGACGAGCGCGGGCACGAACGTCGCGGAGCCGGAAGGCCGCGGGCTCAGCTTCCCCGGCCAGACCGAGGAGCGGGTGAACTAGGCGTCGAAAGCGTGGCGCTCTTCGGGCGAGAGTCCGTGGGCGCGTTTGTCCTCGTACATCGCGCGATCCGCCCGGTTCAAGAGGTCCCGCGGTGTGTCGCCTGGCTTCCCGACTGCCAAGCCGAGGCTCGCCGAGATCGGCATGGCGCGTTTGTCGCCGACGGAGATGATCGCGGAGACGACGCGGTTCCCGAGCTCGACGAGTCGTTCCACCGCCACGTGCTGGACGATCGCCACGAACTCGTCGCCGCCGATCCGACCGATGACGTCCTCGGGGCGCATGTGCGCACGGAGCGCTTGGCCGATCTGGACGAGCACCCCGTCGCCCACCTCGTGGCCATAGGTGTCGTTCACGGCCTTGAAGCCGTCGAGGTCGATGAACAAAAGGCCGACCCCGTCCGCGTCGGTGGCGAGCCGCCGCTCCAAGAGTTCGAGCAACGAGCGCCTGTTCGGCAGCTCGGTGAGGGAGTCGACGCCCGCGAGTTTGCGGAGCTCGGCCTCGGTTTGCTGGCGCTCGGACACGTCGTTCAGCGTCACGACGATCGCGTAGACGCTGTGCCGCCCGCGTGCGGATAGGCGTGCCTCGACGATCGGGGCTTGCCGATTCTCACCCGACGGGTCGAGGTGAAAATTGATCGTCGTCGAGCCCGGCGCGCCGAATCGTCGTTCGAATGCGTCCTTCACGAACGAGCGTTCCACCGGTCGGGCGATCGCTGCGAGCCCTCCCTCCTCCAACAACGCCAGGTATTCGCCGCAAAGTTCGCGCGCGGCTTCGTTCGCGTAGTAGGCGAGCCCGTGCGCCCCGAAAAGGACGATCGGGATCGCGATGGAGCCGGCAATCGGCTCGAGCTCGAGCTCGTCGGAGAAGAGCGATGAGTGATCGTCGTTCTCGGTGAGCGGCTGAGCCTCTTCAACTCGGACGACGAAGCCGTGGATGATCGGGTCGTCTGTCCGGTTTGCGATGAGAAGGTCGTACGTGCCCCACCCTCCGTTCGCCCGTCGTAACCGCGTCGTCCAGGTGCCTTCCCAACCCGGTTCGGTGGTGAGCACGCTGACCGTGAACTCGAGCGACTGGGTGAGGTCGTCTGGGTGGCACAAGTCGAAGACGTTCCCCCCGACGAGCTGATCGCTGCCGAGGAGACCTCCCGGTGGGCCGAGCGTGTCGATGATCGTTGCGTCCTTGTCGACGACGACGATCGACTCGTTGAGGTAGGGGGTCAGTCGTTCGAGAAGGCCCGGCGTGCGGGGCGCGCCGGTGCGCTCGCCAGTTCCGTAGGCGCGCGACTCGAAGTCGACGATCTCCGCCTCGCCACTGATCACCTGGTCCTCCACGTGACACTGCGCCGAAGCGCTTGGCTTTGTTTACCTCTACGTCACTTAGAGTGACTAAATAAGCACTTTCAGTGATGTTAGTGGACCAGTGCTCACAATAAAGGCAAGAAGCTGCAAGTTCACGTCGACGGGGATCTAGGCAATCGCCTTTTCGATCGCCTCGAGGACGTCGGGAGTCAGCTTGTCGATCACGGCGACCGCGCCGAGGTTCTCCTCGAGCTGCGACATGCGGCTCGCTCCGGTGATCACGCTCGAGACGTGCGGGTTCTTCGCGCACCAGGCGATGGCGAGCTGGGCCGGGGTGCACGCGAGGTCGCCGGCGATCTTCACGAGCTGCTCGATCTTCTGCTCCTCGCCGCTGTCGAGAAGTCTCGGGCGGAGCCACTCGTATCCGGGCAGCGTCGCTCGCGAACCCTCTGGGGCGCCGTGGAGGTATTTGCCGGTGAGCAGACCGGAAGCGAGCGGGCTCCAGGTCGTGAGTCCGAGCCCGAAGTCTTCGTAGAGCCGGGTGTACTCACGCTCGACCTTGTCCCGCTCCAAGAGGTTGTACTGGGGTTGTTCCATCACCGGCTTGTGGAGGTGGTGGCGTTCCGCGATCTCGAATGCGGCGCGGATGTCGTCCGCGGGCCACTCCGATGTTCCCCAGTAGAGGGCCTTTCCAGAAGTGACGATCTCGGACATCGCGAACACCGTCTCTTCGATAGGCGTCTCGGGGTCGGCCCGGTGGCAGTACAACAGGTCGACGAAGTCAAGATCGAGACGTTGCAACGAACCGTCGATCGCCTGCATGAGGTACTTGCGGTTCAACGTCTGTCGCATGTTCACTTCATCGAAGATTCCCCAGAAAAGCTTCGTCGAGATCACATACGAATGGCGCGGCCAGGAGAGCTTCGCAATCGCTTCGCCGAGGATCGTCTCGGCCTGACCCATGGCATAGACCTCGGCGGAGTCGAAGAAGTTCACTCCGTTGTCGCGAGCGAAGGAGAGCTGCTGTTCGGCGAGGGACGTATCGACCTGGGGCCCAAAGGTGACCCAGGAACCGAAGGACAACACGCTGACCTTGAGACCCGAATTACCGAGCCTGCGGTACTCCATACGCCCTCCCATCTGTCCACTCGCCGCGCCTCAGGCACGCGAGTTGGGGTTGCCTCCGATAACCGTCATACCATCGCTTGGTCGAGCACCTGTCGTCGGCCGGTGAAAATCACGCGATCACGTGAGGGGGTCCGCATCACAGCACATGAGACGAATGACGATCGAGTGACGCCGCCGCGTGACACCGTCGTTCTTGTTGCAGAAGACGGCAGCGTCGTCGGGGAGTCGTCGAAGCTCGCTGCGCACGAAGCGCCCGGGCACCTCCATCTCGCGTTCTCGGTCGTGCTCTATCGGCAGGACGGTCGCACGTTGCTGCAGCGAAGGGCGCTCTCGAAATACCACTTCCCCGGCGCCTGGGCGAACGCCTGCTGCAGCCATCCGCGGCCCGGGGAAGAGCTCGTCGCCGCTGCCCGGTCGCGCTTGCGGGAGGAGCTCGGCGTCGACTGTGCTCTGACAGACATCGGCTCTCTTATTTATCGAGCGCCCTGCGAGAGCTCCGGACTCGTCGAGTACGAGCTCGATCACGTCTTGGTCGGTGAGATCGACGAAGAGCCGCGTCCTGACGCGTCTGAAGTCGCGGAGGTCCGGTGGGTGGAGCCGCGTTCTGTTCTCGGAGAACCCCCGGAGCAGACCGCGCCGTGGTTGGCGCCAGTGATCGAACTCGCCGAGCGACACCGCGGCACACGCGGGTCGACTCCGGGTTAGGCGTTTTCTGCTGTCAGCAGTACGACCTTGCCGAACTTGCCGGGCTCCGCAAAGTGCCGGTAGGCGGCGTCGGCGTCCGCGAGCGCGAAGGTCGAATCGATCGGCACTCTCACCTTGCCGGACTCGATGAGGGGAAGGACATCACGAGCGACCCCGTCGACAACGGACTTCTTGTCGGCGATCGAGCGGTGACGAAGCGTCGATCCCATGAGGCGCGCCCTGCGGTTCATGAGCACGAACAGATCGATCTCGGTCCGGGATCCTCCGCCCACGCCGATGACGATTACTCGGCCCCCCGTGGCGAGCGCTTCGAGATCCTCCCCGACGTTCGGTGCCCCGACCAATTCGACGACGACGTCGAAGGGACCGCGTCGGAACCCCTGGTCGGGAGCCACGGCATCGGCTCCGAGCGCGGCGACTTCCGCGCGGCGCTGCTCACTTCGCACCGTCGCCGTCACCGACGCGCCGAGCGCGATCGCGAGTTGGACCGCCGCGACGCCGACACCGCCGGCCGCGCCCGAGACGAGGACGCGCTCTCCCTTCTCGAGTTCGCACTGGGTGACGAGCGCGTCGTGTGCGGTGCAGTACACCTCGGGGAATCCTCCGGCTTCCGCCCACGGCATCGAGTCGGGGACCTTGAGCGCCGCACGCTCGTCCAACAACGCGAGCTCAGCTTGCGCGGCGCCACCGACGAGGCCCATGACGCGATCACCCGGCGAGAACCACTCGACGGCGGGGCCGACGGCGATCACCTCACCGGCGAGCTCCATGCCGGGAATGTCGGGGTCGACCCCGTTTGGTGGCGGATACCGCCCGGCGACCTGGAGGAGATCGGCGCGGTTCAAGCCAGCGGCTTCGACGCGGACCAAGAGATCGTGGTCTACCGGTTCGGGATCCGTTCGGTCGCAGACGGTCACCTGGTGACCGGCGATGACGACCGCGCGCATTGCCGGGCATGGTAGAGCGTGCGTCAGCTCCGCGAAAGTGCGAGAAGACAAATTCGTGCGTATCGACATCGTTTCGACACGATCGTCTGCGCCTCGTCGATGTCCGGATTGACCGACCCGGCCGGTCTTACGGGCGGCCCGCTCCGTACGCGCCCGGCCAGACCGGCGTGATCGAGACGACGGTGCCATAGTCCTCGGCCTGCACCGCTTGGCCGTTACCGACGTACATGATCACGTGGTAGATGTACCCGCCCGACGCGTAGAAGATCAGGTCACCGGGCTGAAGGTCCGAGAACGACACGTGCGCGATGTCTGCGTACTGATCAGCGGCGGAGTGCGGAAGGTTGACCCCGGCTTGGGCCCACGCCCACATCGCGAGTCCCGAACAGTCGAAACCGACGCCCGGGGTCGCGCCGCCCCATTCGTACGGAGTTCCGATCTGGCTCTCGGCGGCCTTCACCGCCGTTAGTCCAGCCGCATCGCCGGTGTCCGAAACGGTCTGCACCGGAGGAGAGGGTGCTGTGGCTGGCGAGGAGCTCTTTGCCTGCCGGACGAGGTTCGCGGCTGCCGCACTCGCGGCTTGCTGTATCGCCGCTCGGCGTTGCTGCTCGGCGACGAGCTGTGCCTCTTCACCTTTCACCGACGCGAGCGTCGCGGTGAGCCGGGACTCGAGGGCCGTAGCGGAAGAGGTCGCGTTGGCGATTTCGTTCAGAGTGGATTCGGATTGCGCACGGGCAAGCGACAGCTGTCGGGTGCGCATTACCAGAACGTGGGCGGCGGTGCGGTAATTCGTGATCGCCGTGGTGAGCGAGTCGGCCGCCGATTGCAAGTACGCCTGCTGGGCGGGCAGTGTCGAAGACTTCGCGGAGAGGATTGACGAGACTCCGGCGGAATTTCCATCGGACACATAGGTGTCGATCGCCTGCAGGACGAGATCCTTGCGATCGTGCGAGAGCGCGTTCTCGGCACGGTTCGTCCCGGCGACGTCCTTTTTGATATCGGTCTCGACCACGCCGAGGTGCGTCTTCTGTTGGTCGTATTCCTCGGAGAGGACTTGCAGCTTTGTTTGCAAGACCGCGACCTGCTCAGCCACGCGCGCGGCTTTCGCCTGAAGGGTCGAGACCGAATTCGAGGCACCCGCCGGAGGCGCCAGGAAGAGCGGCGCCAGGCCGCCGAGGATCAGACCTGTGCTCACGACGAACGAGCGTCGACGGAGACGGTCATTGGATCGACGACTGCGGCGAGCGAAGGTCTGGCTTGGCTGTGCACCGGTCGCGGCGAAATCACGGTCCAGGGGCACGGTGGCGGCACGGTAGTTGTGGGGTAGTCGGGGCGCAAGCGTCGTTGGTCCCGAAACCGTGACGATCCTCTGCCCCGCTACGGTGCGGAGCGGGGGAGATACGCCGAAAGGCGGCGTGAGCTGCCGAGTTGAGCGATCGAGAGGCGGGCGATATGGCCGCGGTTGATTCGGACGAAGCACCTTCTTTCCGCATGGAACACGACTCGATGGGTGAGATCAAGGTCCCAGCCTCGGCGAAGTGGGGAGCGCAAACGCAGCGCGCCGTCGAGAACTTCCCGATCTCTGGTCAGCGCGTCGAAAAGGCGATCATCTCGGCGCTCGCCCTCATCAAACGCGCCAGCGCCGAGGTCAACGCGGAGCTCGGAGTGATCGACGCGGGGGTCGCAGATGCGATTGCGTCTGCCGCCAGACGAAATCGCGAACGGCGAATATTTGAACGAGTTCCCGCTTGACGTCTTCCAGACCGGATCTGGCACCTCGACGAACATGAACATGAATGAAGTCGTCGCGCACCTGGCATCGGAGCGCCTGGGGCGCTCGGTGAGCCCAAACGACGAAGTGAACGCCTCACAATCGTCGAACGACACGTTTCCCAGCGCGATTCACCTGGCGGCAGCGATCGAGATTGATCGCGATCTCATGCCTTCCCTCGCATCCCTCGCAGCGGCAATTCGCGAGAAAGCGCACGAGTTCGCTGAAGTCGTGAAATCGGGCCGGACGCACTTGATGGATGCGACTCCGGTCACGCTCGGACAGGAGTTCGGCGGATACGCGTCGGCCGTCGAGCATGGCGTGGCGCGACTGCGAGACGCATTGCCGCGAGTCGCCGAGCTGCCATTGGGTGGGACCGCAGTGGGTACCGGCCTCAACGCGAAACCGGGATTCGCTTCCGAGGTCATCGAGCGGCTGCGCGTCGCTACGGGACTTCCACTCACCGAGGCGATCGACCACTTCGAAGCGCAAGGCGCCCGCGACGGACTCGTCGAGGTATCGGGCGTTCTGCGTGTGATCGCGGTATCCCTGTACAAGATCGCGAACGACATCCGCTGGATGTCCTCTGGGCCGCGTTGCGGGCTCGCGGAGATCCACCTGCCCGATCTCCAACCTGGGTCATCGATCATGCCGGGCAAGGTCAATCCGGTCGTCGCCGAGGCGCTTTGTCAGGTCGTCGCGCAGGTGATTGGAAACGACACGGCAGTCGCGTTCTCCGGCGCAGCGGGCAACTTCGAACTCAACATCATGCTCCCCGTGATGGGTCGCAACGTGCTCGAGTCGATCCGGATCCTCTCTGCTGTAAGTCGCGTTTTCAGGGATAAGTGCGTTATCGGTATCGAGGCGGATGTTGAGCGGTGCCGAACCTACGCGTCTGTCGTCGCCATCGATCGCGACTGCCCTCAATCCGTACATCG
>CAWHOY010000005.1:0-1082571 GCA_963831155.1 uncultured Acidimicrobiaceae bacterium | reverse complement strand
ACGAGATTCGATTAGGCACCGAGAATAGGAGACAATCTTTCTCGACAAACTACGGGCTCGAAATGAGGAGATCGACCGTGACCGAAGAACAAGAGCCGGCCAAGTGGAGCGTCGCAGAATGGCACGGCAAGATGCTCATCGATTCCAACGGCGAAAAGATCGGCAAGCTGCAAGACGTCTACGTTGACGTCGAGACCGACGAGCCCCAGTTCGCGACGGTCAAGGAAGGATTTATCGGTCGCCACTTGACCTTCGTACCGTTGGGGGGAATTCAGATTGGCCCCGACGACTTGCAGGTAGCAGTTACAAAGGAGCAGGTCCGCTCCGCGCCGGACATCGAGATGCACGGCGAAGAGCTCTCACGGGCCGCCGAGTCGACGCTCTATCACCACTTCGAAATGAACTACACGCCGATCAACACCGAGAGCGGCCGTCGTTTGGCTCGCCGTTGAGGTTTCAAGAACGAGTTGTGGCTGATTGAGCTGCCGCGCACCAAGGTTATGCCGCATAGAAATGCGCGAAGGCGAAGTCGGCGACGTTGCCTTCTATGCGTAAACCCGCACAATTAGGCAGTGATCACCCGACACCCGTGGGTGTCACCGACCGGTTGCGCCCTCAAGAGGTCAACGCAACGCATCCCCGATGTTTTCTTGGGAGTTATGCGGCGGGGTGTGGTGACCGCACACGTGCGCCCATTGGGAATGGCGCTGGCTGTCCAAAGTGAAAGCCCTGTGCGAAGTCGACGCCGAGGTCGCGCAGCAGGCTTAGAGTCTCCTCGTCCTCAACTCCTTCGGCGATAGTCCGCTTGCCAAGGGCCTTGGCCACCGAAACGATGGTCTCAACGAGTCTTCGATCAGCTTTGTTCTTCACCATCTCGCGGACGAACTGCACGTCGATCTTCAAGAAGGCAATAGGAAGTTGGCGAAGGTAGGTGAGTGAGCCGTAGCCGGTGCCAAAGTCATCGAGCGCGAACGAGCAGCCGAGGGCAACCAGTCGATCTGCGAAACGTCGACCGTCCTGCAAATCCTTCATGACCGCCGTCTCGGTGACCTCGAAGGTAAGGCGCTCTGGAGAAGCCCCCGTCCGAGCCAGTTCGCGCTCGATGTGTAGCAGGATCTCGACGCGGCCCACCGACTCGGCTGAGAGGTTTATCGCCACCGACTCCCCGGTGGCCGCGATCTCAACGGCGTGGGTGATGACCCAACGGTCGATGTCGTCGATGAGCCCGTACTTCTCTGCAGCAGGTAGAAACAGGCCCGGGAGGATGAGCTGCCCCGTCGGAGAGAGCATCCGCAGCAGCAGTTCGTGCTGGACGGTTGCGTCGGACGTTAAATCGATGATCGGTTGGCCGTATAGGACGAAACGATCCTTGGCCACCGCTTGGCGGACCTCCTCGAACCACGCCACGTCGCCGAACTTCGGGCGCAGGCGCTCGCGCTCGGCTTGCAGGGCCGTGATGTCGCGGAAGGCAACAACAGCGCCTGTGCCATTGCTGAGATCAATCGGCGCGGAGGAGTACGAGACCGGTATTGGCGAGCCGTCCCTGCGCCAAAAAATGTCCTCATGGACGTGGACAGGGTGACCGCTGGCACGCACCTTGGCTATCGGACAGTCCTCGATCGCGTAGGGAGTGCCGTCCAAGCGGCTGTGGTGAACGGTCGGATGAGGTTTCTGCCCAACAAGCTCGACCGCTGACTCGTAGCCCAGCAAATACACCGCGGCAGGATTGACGAACGTCAGGCTTCCCTTCGCGTCAGTAACCATGAGCCCGTCGGCCATGCTCGCGACAATGCCTTTCATCAAACTGGCGGCGTGATCTCGTTCGACATCCGCCACCTTGCGATCGGTGACGTCCTTTACAACGAAGTAAAACGCACCTTCATTGGCGACCACGGTCGAATCGAGCCACCGATAGTCCCCATCTCGAGTGCGAAAACGAACCTCGAAGTCGATGACGGGCGGGGCGTTGGGCTCTGTAAGCCTCCTTGCCCGCCTCGTTCCCTCCTCGCGATCGTCGGGATGGACAAAGGAGACAAACGGTTTGGCCATCAACTCTTCGTTGCTCCAGCCGAGCGTTCGCTCCCAGGCTGGATTGAGCTGAGTGAAATACCCCTTAAACGAGGCCGTGCCGAGCATGTCGAGCGACAAGTCGAACAGTCGTTTAACTGCGTTTGATGGGGGGATGTCCGCGCTGCAGGGGGTTTGTAGGGCCAATCCGACGTGGTTAACCGAGCGCATCGGTTCGGGCTCTGCTGTAGGAGACATTATTGGGGTGTGACGCTTGCAACGTAGAAGGATCCGTTTCGCACTGTGAGAGTGACGGTTGCCGCGGGTGAGCTGAGGGTTGCCCCCTCGACAATGTTCCCCGTGACCGAAAGCGTGACGTTCGTTTCGTAGCGGAGCGACCAAGGAGCAGGGAGTTCTACTCCCGCCAGCGCCAGATCCTTCCACCAGGAGTGGTTCTGGGCTGCGGCGGTCTTGTCGGCAGCCGCGTAGTCGCTCAGGGCAAGATTCGCGGCCGCCAGCGCATCAGGGCCCTCGCTGAACGAAGGAGACGACGAGCCGCTCGTCGTGAGGGTGCCAGCGAAGACCCCCGAACGTCCGAGCGACAGTCCTTCATTCTTGAGAACTGCTGGAGCGGGGACGCTCAAGTGAAGCGGAGGGGGTGGCGAAGCTGATGTCGCCAGGTCGACAAACTGTCCGCCGGTGAAGACGGCCTCGACCACGTAGCGGTCGGTCGTCCAGAACAGCGCATCGGTTGGCCAACAAGTAATCAGGGCCAAACCCGCCGTTCCTCCAGTCGGTACGGCGAGAGCGGTACCCGGCGGGACCACCTCGTGACCCACCACACGAAAGAAGTCCTCCCTGCAGCCAGCGATCCAGGTCACCTCCTCGCCGTCCTTGACGCGATCGAGGCCGGAGAAGTAACTGACGTCATGCGCGAGCAGCACGCTCACGCCGTTCGAACCCGGCCACACGCTGGAAGGATCATGACCAACGGCCACGTTGAACACCGCATCGTCGATGCCCTGAAGCACAGGAGCCTTGAGTCCGAGGGCGGGAATCATGAGGAGGCCCGGGTGATCGAGTGTGCCTAGGGCAGTCGTCGTTCGATTCCTGCAGGTGCGAACCGAGTTCTTCGTGGGCGCGGTACCGGCGAGCGCTCGCTTGATCAATTCGTGTCCGACCGAGCTAGAGCGGTGATTCCACCAGATTGGGTAGGCGACACTGGCTGCGGCCACGAGGAGCAGCAGCCCGCCGACCATCGCCCAAAGGCGGGATCGGCGGGCCGTGCCGTGTGTTTGAGAGCGGGACGTGAGTTCAGAAATTCCGGGCTGCTGGTGCACGACGCCGCCGAGCCTGGTCTAGGGCACCGACCCCCAGACTCGCGACAAGTATCACGAGAAGCCAGTACGGCCAGCCAGCCCATGGCTCACCGGTCTTGGCCGGAGGCACCACGGTCGGGGACTTCGGCGTCGGCGTGACTACAGCCTTCGGTGTGGGCTTTGCCGGGAGAGCGACTGCCGGCTTCTTCGTCACCGGCTTCTTCGTCACCGGCGTCTTCGCCACTGTCTTAGTCGTTGGCTTTTTTGCCGCGGTCGTTTTTGATGGCGAGGTCGTGGTTGTCGTCGTTGTCGTTGTCGATGCCGAAACCGTGCACGCTGGCGGCGCGGTAATGGTGTCGTCGACGAGGGTGACTGCTCCGGTTTTCGCCAACAGCCGTCCAGTGACCGAGGCAGTCGAGGCGATCGAGATCGAGGTCAGAGCCAAAATGGTCCCGTTGAACGTGCCACCGGCCAACGTCGCCGAGCTACCCACCTGCCAGAAGACGCAGCCCGCTTGCGCCCCGTTTTCGAGCGCCACCGTGCTCGTCGTCGAGGTCGTCAGGCCGGAGCCAACCTGGAAGATGTACACCCCGTTCCCGTTCAGGGTGACCGTTCCCGTCAGGTCCATCGTCGAGGTCGCGTTGTACACCCCCGGGCCGAGGGTCAGTCCGGTGATGTCGGCGTAATTCGTGTTGTTCGTCGGTGATGCACCTGCCGCTGATGTGTACGCAGTACCGAGATCAGCAGCAGCTGTGCTCAATAACCCTGGGTCGTCCCCCGCGGAACCTGCAGGACCAGAGCTATCGACTGAATAGATCGTGCCGGTGACATCTGTCGTGGTTAATCCGGTGATGGTGGTGCCGGGCAAGTCATCTACTCCGATGTCGCCTGTGATAAATGGCGGCGTCGGGTTGGCTGTGCTCGAAATCCCTTGGGACGACAAGATCGCGAAGGAAGCGGCCGTCCCCAGGGGCACCGGAGCCTGGGTCGCTCCCGCTGACCCGGCAGAGATCCCGCCCACAAAGAGCGCCATCGCGGAAACGACTCCCACAGCCAACAGTGCCGAAAACCAGCAGCGCAGACGGCCAGCATTGGTTAAATAACTTGCCGATTTCATATGACTTCCCCTATCAACAAGCGTTCCGTCCGGGCCCGGGCGGCCTCAGCGACCGCCAACCTCTAACGGTGGGTGGCCCCGCTTGGACAGGTTCAGAAACAGGCGGGCATCGACCCGGTCGGTCGACACTCCATCCCTATTAACGGCATTCCGCCCCTCGATGTTGAGGATCCGACCTCATGGACCCGCAGCCTGCTCCAAAACGACGTGCACCGGCGCCATCGCACGCCGCCGCCGAACACCGGCTCGGTGACAAAGCCAGACGGGACTCGCGATTAATTGAACCCAATTAAGACGTGTCTTCCAGTTACGCAACCGCCCCAGTACGGCATGTCTGAAGGAGCGGGGCCGTGTCAATGCTGCGCCAGGTGCTTCTTCCTCGTCGCTAGGTCGACAGCGAGCCGCACAACTTGATTGAAGACGCGCGCCATCGCGGCGTCGGGGTCAAGGTGGAGCGCCCACAGCGAAGCGAGGACGAACGACCTTTTCGCCGGCGCCGAGCGGCGCAGGATTTCTCAGGTTGTGGTCGGCGGCGTCGAGCCGCCTGAGTTCACACCAAGGTCTCTCGCGTCAGAGATCGTGAGAGGGGCAAGCTCGGTTGCCGAGGCATGTCTTCGCTGAGTCGCTCAGCATGGTGTGTTCCGGCCGCGAACGGGCGGGCTCAATCACTTTGCCGGCCGCGCCACTCCTTCGAGTGGGGGCCCTGCCGTATCCCGAGCTCGCGCCCGTCCGCGTCCGAGCGTCACGCCGCTCTCGGGCTCTTGAGACAGCGGATCTCTCCGTCTCGGAGCCCGTAATAGACGAGCGTGAGGACTTTGCGGGCGATCGCGACAACAGCCTTTTTCTTGCCGCGTCGTTCGGCAATTGACTGGAACGACGCCTCGAAGATGCCGCCGTGATAGCGGGCGACGGTCTCGACCGCTGCCCAGCGCACGAGACGCGAGCCCTGTTTGGTGATCCGACCGCGGTGGACCTTGGTGTCGGACTCGCGATGGATCGGCGTGAGCCCCGCCCACGAACAGAGTGCCTCTGGTGATCCGAAGCGCGAGACGTCGCCGATCTCTGAGACGAAGATCGCCGCCATCACCTCGCCGACGCCGTAGATCGCCTGCACCGCCTGGTAACCGGGATCGTCGCGCAACAGAAGGTGTGTCTGGCGGTCGATCTCGATGATCTCGCGGTTGAAGAAACAGACGAGGTCTCTCAGCACCTCGATGCGGTGCGAATAGGCACGAGGGATCTCCAAGGCATCGAACTGCGCGGCACCGCCGATCCCCCACATGTCGTTGCGGACGGGGAGCACACCGTTCTTTGCGAGCACGGCGTGCGCCTGTGCCTTCACCCCCGTGCGCATGCATGAGAGCTTGTTGCGGAATCTGACGAGCTCTTTTAGCTCGCGGAGCTCCGGCGGTGCGATCCAGGCCTCGGCGAGACGGCCGAGTCGCAACAAGTCGGCGAGGTCGTGCGCGTCGCGCTCGTCGTTTTTCACCCGCCGGTGCCCCCAGTCGTTGCCCTTCGGGTTGGCGAGGTGGACGACGTAACCGAGGTCGGAGAGAAGGTCCGCCGCCCAGTACCAGCCGTAGGTGGCTTCGAGGATCACGTCGCTGCCGGCCGGTGCCGCCAACACCGCGGCCGCGAACTCACCTGGGTCGTTGTCGATGCGCACGCTCGAGCGCTGCTCGCCGTCCGCGCCCATGCGCACGATCACCGACCGGCGACGGTGCAGGTCGATGCCGACGTACTCTCGCTCCATAGGGGCCTCCCTTGTCGTGAGACTGCTGTGAGAAGCCCCAGTTTCGATGTTTGGAAACTGGAACCCTCACGGGGAGCGGAGGCCCCGCTCCTTCATCGCATCACTTTCGCTACGCGACCGCAGCTCGCCGGGGTGCACATTCTGGGTCACAGGGCCGATCGCCGAGTAGACGCTCGGGCTGCTACAGCCACACGCCTCCCGGGCGAAGATTCCGGCCCGTCGCCACCGACCTCCTGAAGTAGACCGCCGAGGCTGCCACTCGACGTGCCTCGGTCTGCCAGGTATCATGTAATACATGGTACCCGGTATAACCGCCAAGCTCTTGAGCCAGATGAGGCGAGGGGCGATCGAGTACTGCGTACTCGCGTTGCTCCGCAAGGAGGAGCGGTACGGCTTCGACCTTGTGCGCTTGCTCGCCGAGAACGACGGCCTCGTGACGACCGAGGGCACCATCTACCCGCTCCTGTCTCGCCTCAGGAGTGACCGTCTAGTCGAGACCACTTGGCGCGAGTCTCAGCAGGGCCCCCCACGGCGTTACTACAGCATCACGTCCGAGGGAGAAGAAGCGCTCGATGCGTTCGTTGAGCAGTGGACCCGCTTCCGGGACTCCGTCGACCGGGTTCTCGCCCTGGGAGGCTCGTCATGAAGGCCTCCCACTCCGAGCGAATGACGAAGCGCTACCTGAAGCAGCTGGATCTCGCTCTGTCGCCACTCCCGCGGCCGCGGCGCCGGCTACTCGTGGCCGAGATTGCTGAGCATCTGGCACAGGCTCGGGCGGAGCTCGCCGATCCTTCGGTGGCCGAAGTCGCAAAGATGCTCAATCGGATCGGACGACCCGAGGACATCGCCAGGGAAGCGGTCGAGACAGAAATCGAGCCAACCTCCGGCGCTGGCACCCGGCAAGAGGTATGGACCGTTGTATTGCTGCTCGTCGGCGGCCTCGTGTTGCCGGTCGTGGGATGGGTGGCGGGAGTGCGGTCGCTCTGGAACTCGATCGCCTGGACCTTGCTCGACAAGCTCATCGGCACGTTCGTGCTTCCAGGCGGATTGCTGCCGGCCGTGCTCTACGTCGTGATCCCGGCCTTCGCAGGGACTCCGACCCGACCGTGTGCGCCGCTCGGCGGGGTCGGCTCAACGTCGGGTGACGGGGGAACCACCCGGCTGAGTCAGTGCCAGTTCGGGACGCATACGTTTCTCCCCGTCGCCGGTGCCGGTGGGGACGTACTCGTCGCGGTGCTCTTTCTCTTGCCCGTGCTGACCGCGATCTACCTGAACCTCCGCTTCCGGAGACCGCGCCTGCCGGCCTGGCCGGCGGCCGGGTCTGTGACGCGACGCCCCGGTGAGTCTGGGGCAGACGTGCCGGGGCATGAGCAGGCGGGCTATTCGAGCGGCCAGTTTCGAGATGGGACATAACCATGAGGAGAAACGAGATGGACGTCGACCCGGTCGTCGACTACATGGCTCGGCTCGAGCTTGCGCTCGCGTACGTGCCTTCACCCAGGCGAGAGCAATTGCTCGCCGAGATCGCGGATCACATCGCCGAGTCTCGGACCGAACTGGAGAACCCGACCAGTGCCAGCCTCCGGAACCTGCTCGAACGGATCGGGCGGCCCGAAGACATCGCCGCCGAGGCGATGGACGCGGAGGCACAACCACCGATCGTGAAGAGAAAGAAGCTTGCCTACGCGACTCTTGGCGTGTTCATCGTCGTCGGTGCCGCCATCGCCATCGCGGTCGCGATCCTCACGCCGGTCGGCTTGACCACCGCGCCCGGAGGGCCCCAGTCTCACATCACAGCCAAGGTGCAGAGCGTGCTCGCACTCGGCCCGAGCACGATTCGCGTCTATATCGACTGGGTCAACAGCGGGAAGACGGGCGGCCAAGTGACGTGCTCGGTCGAAGCGACAATCCGCAACCGTGCCGGTGCCGATGTCAACACTGCAGTCGCCACTACGGGCACGAACGGTGACATCACGCCGGGTGCGTCACAGCACTTGCACCGTGACATACACGTGATCACGGGCGATGCGCAGTTTGTCAAACGGAATGACGTCCGGCTCGTCCATTGCTGACGCAGTCAACTCCTGACGCAACGGTTGGCCAAAGTCGAGAACTAGGGGGGTTCCCGGGGGGTTGGCTGCCGTTCTGTTACGGCGCCGGGCAGAGAGTCTTCCAGGCGGAGTCGTTGAAGGACGTGCCCGCTTTGCTCGGCCTCGACGAGTGAGGCAGTCCATTCGGTTGATCACGGTGGCCGTGTGGGCTCATGGTGCCCGGAACCATGTCGTCGATTTGGAAGCCCTCCTTGTTGCCGACGAGCTGCCCCATAACACGCTCGTGGCTATTCGCTCGCCGACACGCCCCTACCGCCGGGTCTGCGCTAGAGAACTCCGGTACCCGATGGTGTTTCTCTCTGGGTGAAAGGTCCTCGACTTGTTGGCTCATCACCCCCGCCGTGCCCGACGGGAACCACGATGAAAAACGGTGCCTCTCCAATCGCCTCATAGGTTCCCTCGATGCCGTGGAGTCCCGTGAGCGCGGCGAGTGCGGCGTCGACGCTGCCGGTCGGGCCAATCACCGACCACAGAACGGGTGGTCATTACTACTTTCGTAACTACAACTGCGCGTAACTTCGCCAAACTTGATGGCTCGGAGCGGATGAGAGCTCCAGCTCCACGCTCCGACACGGACGAGGTGTCACGCCAAAGACGGTGGTGCTCGCCCTCATAACCCGAAGGTCGGAGGTTCAAATCCTCCCCCCGCCACTAGAAAAGTCCAGCTCAGAGCCACAATCTGAGATTCGATGCGGTTGGCTCACATACCGGTCATGGTGGCGTCATCAACCCAATCGGCGAAACGTTTGTCTTCGGATTCCCGGCGAACGCGATCGGACGAGCGGTAACTCGTACCAACACACCTGGTCCTCGCGGGGAGAGAGGTCAACTCGCCCCGGTCCTCACGGAATGAGGCAGGGTCGCCCCACTCGTCCTGCTCGTCGAGGCCGTGCAGCCCGCTGGGTTCCGAAAGGATTCGTGTCAGCGAAGAGCGCCAGTGACCCGACTACTAGCCATCCTTGGGGTCCCAACTCTGGGGGATGTGACAGGTTTCACGCGGCGATGCCGTGGCGCGCGCCAGTGACGAAGTCGTCGACCGCACGGTCACGGACCCGGATTAGGTTCAAATCCTCCCCTTGCCACAACTTTTCTCTCGCAAGTGAGTCATGAAGTGTCTCTTCTTATCGGCGCTGGAGCCTCACTTCGAACGCGTCGCGAAGCGCGTCGCCGATGAAACTGACCGCGACGACGGTGCAGACGATCAAGGCAGCCACTGGATATATCTGCCACCAGTACCCGTCATACAGGTAATTGATTCCATTCGCGAGCATCCCGCCCCACGTGGGTGCTGGTGGAGGTAGTCCGAACCCGAAGAAGTCGAGGGTGGCGAGGATGAGTATGGCGTTGGTGATCTGGAAGGTTGCGCTCACCACAATGGTGCCGATGACATTGTGAAAAATGTGGCGTCGCATGATCCATAAGCCGTGTCCACCCATGAGCTGAGCTGCCTGTACGTACTCGCGGGTGCGCAGAGCGAGTGTCTCTCCGCGTATGAGACGCGCGGGGATCAGCCACGAGAGACCTGACAGCACCACGATGAGTAACAGCAGCGTCGGGCGGTACACCGTGGCGAGGTAGATGAAGACGAATAACGGCGGAATCGAAATGAAGACGTCGAGCAGACGCGACATCGCTGCGTCGAGCCTGCCGCCGGTGAATCCCGAGATCGCCCCCCAGAGCATGCCGAGCAACGTTGAGCACACCGCGACCCCGAACGAGATCTCGAGGGTCGTGCGACCGCCCGCCATCAACCGCCCGAGGACGTCGAAGCCGTTGTTGTCCGTGCCCAAAGGATGCGACGTCGATGGCGCCAAGTTGATGAAAATGCTCGAGCGGTACTGGTTGGTCGGGTAAACGAGCGGACCGATAAAGCAGAATCCCACCTCTAGGAGGATGAACAGCAACCCGACGCGAGCGAGCTTGTGTTCGAGGAAGGTTGCGCCGATCAGCCGCCACGCGCTTCCAGGACGACCTTCACTAACCCAATCCCCGACTTCCACGGCGGTGTGTGCCGGCCGAAAGAGCGCGGTACTCGACGGTGGAGTTGCGTTCACTTCGTCGAACGCGCGGACACGGCGCAGCGGCAGTGGTCGCTTGCGGTCACGTGTAGCGCACCTGTGGGTCGAGCACGGCGTATGCGATGTCGGCGGCCAAGTTTCCGAGGACCGTGGCCACGCTTACGAGAATGGTGATGCCAAGTTCCACGGGATAGTCGGCGTTCACGGCCGCGTTGTAGAACAGCAACCCGATCCCAGGGAAATTGAAGACGTACTCGACCACGAAGCCGAGCGTGAGGACGGCCGGCACCGAAAGGCCGACCAGAGTTACGACCGAAAGGAGCGAGTTCCGAAGCACGTGGCGCCACAGGATGCGTCGTTTCGAGGCGCCTTTGGCCCGAGCGGTTCGGACGTAGTCCTGCGCAAGATTCTCGACCGCAGCAGATCTCATGTACTGGCTGAAGAGTGCGTACGTGCCGAGCGCGAGCGTGGCGATCGGGAGGACTAACCCGGATGGCTGTGACAGCACCTCGGTGATCGTCGTGCCTTGCGGCGCTTCTGCGGGTAAGAGCCCGAGGTTCACCGAGAACACGGCGATCAGAAGCAGGCCGAGAAGGAAGTACGGCATCGAATAAAGCACGAACGACACAGTCGTTCCGACGTAATCGATGAGACCGTTGCGGTGGGCGGCCTGAACCAATCCAACGGGAATGGCGATGAGCAACGCGATGACGAGCGCCGAACCGACCAGTAGCAGGTCCCTCGGCAGGTCGTGGGCGATCAGGGCGTCCACGGAGTCGTTCAACTTGTACGAGTAGCCGAGGTTTCCGTGCAACATCTGCCAGAAGTAGTGGCCGTACTGCACGGGAAGCGGCGAATTGAGCCCGTACTCCCTGATGAATGCGCGCACCTGGGTAGGGCCGGCTCGCAACCCGATCACCGCGCGGGCGAGAGCCGGCCCGGTGGCGACCAGGTTCTGCAGGATGAAGGCAATGATCGTTACCCCGACGACGACGAAGACCGCGTGGATTAGTCGCCGGACGATGTAGCCGACCACCGCTGCTTCTTACATCACTTCGGTTGTTGGGACATTACGCGAAGACCGATGGTTGTCGCGCCGACCAGGGGCGCGCTTGCTCGAGGACGCTCGCCAGTTGCAGCAGCAATTTGTCCTCACCCCACCGTCCGACGAACTGCGCACCGATCGGCAGACCAGCCTCGGTCATGAGCGGCAGGCTGATCGCCGGCTGCCCAGTGCAATTGAACAGCGACGTACCTGACTCGAGGTTTCCGAGGTCGCTCGCGAAGTACCAGTCGACGCCGACTTGTCGGTACGGATCGTAGGAGCCGAGCGTCGGTGGGAGAGCCGGCATTGTAGAGAGCAAGAAGATGTCGCAGTCCTGCAACTGCTCGTCAACTACCCGAGTGGTCTTCCGATAGGTCTCGAGTGCCTCGATGACTCGTTTCGCATCGAGGCGGCGCCCGTGTTCGTACAGCGCGAGCGTGTAACCCTCGAGGGTCTCGGTGTTAGGTGCGCGGCCCATAGCCCGAGCGGATGCGTCGACCTCCGTCGCCGCCATCGCAGCCCAGATGTCGATCGTCGATGCGATGTACCGCTCGACATCAAAGGTCAGTGGACGCTCGAACACCTCGTGTCCGAGTTCCGCACAGAGATTCGCGGCTTCGAGCGTTGCGCACGCGACCTCCGGGTCGATGTGCCGCCCCCACAAATTGCCGGTGGTGAAACCGATGCGCAGTTTCCGTGGCGTCGCTCCGAAGTCGTCCGTGCCCGCGAGGTCGCCGGTCGGCGCACGAAAGGGTGCACCCGGCCCCGCACCTTCCACCGCTGCGAGCAATGCGACCGCGTCTCTTACCGACCGAGTGAGGGCGAATTCGGTCGTGATGTCGCCGAGGAACACGCGCGTCGGCTCTGACCAAATTCGTCCTCTGCTCGGCTTCAAGCCCACCAACCCGCAGCAGGACGCCGGTATGCGGATGGACCCGCCCCCGTCGTTGCCATGTGCGAGGGGCACCATGCCGGCGGCCACCGCGGCGGCCGAACCGCCGCTTGATCCACCTGTGCTCTTCGTGACATCCCACGGATTCCGCGTCGCGCCGTACAGCGCGGTCTCGACGGTCACGACCTCGCCAAACTCGGACGTCGCGCTGCGGCCGATCTGAATTAGGCCGGCCGCTCGGAAGCGGCGCGCCAACTCTCCAGTGCGCGGACTCGTCCAACCTGCGAGCAGCCGGCTACCCGCTTCCACCCGCCGGCCGGCGACAGCCCAGCCGAGATCCTTCGCGACGAAGGGGACGCCGGCAAACGGCGCGGCGCTGGCTTCGTCGTCGGAGATGACGCTTACCGCGTCGTCGTAGACCTCGATGACCGCGTTCAGCTCCGGATTGATTCGTTCGATCGCCCGGACGGCGGTTTCCGCGAGCTCGCTCGGTTTCACCTCTTTCTTTCGCACGAGCTCGGACAGCCCGGTCGCGTCGTAGCGACGCGAACTCGCGAACCTCCATGCCTTGCCCTTTCTGTCGGAACGATCGGAGTCGGCCTCGCTGGCGCGATCAGCTCGAAACTGTCCAGAGCTGCGGGTACAGGTTCGTCTCCAATCCTTGAGGCAGCGGAACGCTCACGTTCTTTTTGATGACGGAGATCTGGTACGGGCCGTTCGGAACCCACAGCGTCGGCAGCTGGGCCGCGGCGTAGTTGTCGGCGGCGTGCAGCGGCGCGAGACCCGGCAGCTCGTGCGCTGCGTGGGTGAGGGCGTCCATCGTCGGATCGCTGTACTGGCCTCCGTTGAACCCGGAGCCGGTGTTGTAGTTCTCCGCACCGTCTGGGTAGTAGTAGGGGTACCAGCCGTATTCGTCACTTATCACGCCGGCGAGCATCTGCCAATGGCAGGCCGACGGCTTGACGCCGAAGCACGAGAAATAGTCGGCGAACACCTTGCTGAACGGATGGCTCGTGAGCGTGAGTTGAACGCCGACTTCGGAGGCGGTGGTCTTGAAGTTGAGCACCTCTTGACCGAGTGCTGTGTTTCCGGAGCTGTACTCGAAAGAAAAGCTCAACGCCGCACCGGATTTGACACCGGCACCGCACTCCCCGGTGCCGGTACCCGGGTGCACACAGGTGGAGACCCCTCCGGAAACGACTTTCCAGCCGTGACTGGTGAGCAATTTCCGAGCCGCCGACACGCTGAACGGGTAGTGGTCTTCGCTGACGTAGGCGTCGGCGTACGGGTTCTTGATCACCGTCGGAATGTCGCTGTATTCGGGATAGCCGAACCCTCGCAAGAAGTACTTCACCCACGCGCTCTGGTCGATGAGATGCTGAAGCGCCTGTCGGATGTACAGCTGCTTGAAGATTGGACCCGCTGTCGGCTGGGCGAAATTGAGTGGCCAGAAGTTCCAGCCCCAGATGTTCCACGGAACGATCTGGTAGCCCTCCGAGCGCACCGCCGATTCCAGTCCCGACGTGGCGTCCTCCAATGGCAGAAATCCGTAGTCGACGCTTCCGGAGCGGACGGCGTCGAACTCGGCTGACGTGCTCGTGAACGGTTCTTCGATGAACTTGGCGACGCTGTGGGTGGACTCACCGAAATAGCGGGGATTCGGCACCAGCACGAGATAGCCGGTCGTCGCGTTGTAGCCGACCTTCGGCTCGATCTCCCACGGCCCGTCGACTACGCGCCACAACGGGCTCGTGGCGTAGGTGCTTCCTTCCGTCGACTGCTTGTTCAGAAACGTCCAGACCGCGACTGCGCCCTTCTTCGACTCGTCGTAGTTCCCGACCGGTCCACTGAGCGACGTGCGATCCCACGCATGTTGTGGCATCGGAATGATCGAGTTCAGTTCGTTTTGCTGCAGCCAATATTGGTTGTACGTCCGGTTGAAGGTGATCGCGAAACGTGTTTTTGACAGGTAGCTGATGGACTTCACGTTGTCGGGGAACTGGCCGGGTACGTAATCGCCCCATTCCGTCTTGTTGGCGATCAACAGGTTCATCCAGAACTCGACGTCGCGAGTCGTCAGCGGGACGCCGTCGGACCATTCAATGTTCTTCAACGTGATGGTGGCCACAGTGTCGTGGGCCGCGTTGACGCTGAATACTGGCGGATCTGCAAGGCTCATCGCGTCGTTCACGACGGGTTCGCCGTCCTTGTCGATCCAATAGAGCGTCGGGTACAGCAGATAGCTGAACTCCTGATCGTTCGCGAACGTGAACCATTCCGCCGGTTGCAGAGGGAAGACGTAGTCGGGCGGTGATCCGGGTTGCTCAGCGAAGGTGACCGTCGCACCGTGGGTCGTGTGCCCGGTGAGATGAGCAGGGACGTACGCGCCGGCCGCGAGCAGCAAGGCGGGGAAGATCGCCAACTTCCGAAGGAGAAACCCCCTCTCGCGACTGACTCGCAGACCCCTCTTGCCCTGGCGAACATGATTCCAACCAGCCATGTTCAGTCCTCCCCCTGTGATTTCCTCACGCGAGGCTCGCGTAAGGCTCTTTCTTGTCATGATTCGCCGCGGTAGTGCGTTGTCGTCCGGAATTTGCCTTCGCCTCGATGGCATCGAAGAGCAGGTCGAGGCCGTAGCTGAACGCCTTTTCCACATCGTTGTAGAGACGCCGACCAGTGGAAGCGAGATTGGGAAAGCGCGCTTCCGGCATCGCGCTGTAGACCCTCCGCCAGCGTTCCAAACTCTCCTCGGTTGCCCTCGCGTCGAATGCGGTGCCGCCGATCGTGTAGGTCTCGAGTGCCTCGAACGCGAGCGGAATCTCCTCTTCCGACAAGCCCGATTCACGCAACAGAGCGAGTTCTAAGTCGACGTTGTCGTATCCCTCATCCAGCATCGGCGCGGTGAGCTGCAGCGCAAGCAGGGCGTTCGGGTGGGCAAGGTAAACGCGACGGAGCGAAAGCAAGAGGACTCGCAGCCTCTCTCGCCACGGACCTGCCTCCGGCACGTCACGGACGACCTCTCGGAGCAACGTGGCGGCAGCCATCGCGAGGATCTCGTCTTTGTCTCGGAAGTACCGATAGACCGCGGTGGCGTCCACACCGAGCTCTTGCCCGAGGCGGCGCATGTTCACGCCGTCGTGGCCTTGCCCTTCCGCGACGCGCAGATACGCCTCGATGATCGCCTCACGGGAAAGTCGCTGACCCGCCGGTCTGGCGACTTCCGACATCGCCACGGCGCTGAGCGTAGGAGTGCGTCATCGCTGCTGTCAACGTTGTTGTTCCTTCGTCGCTTGCCGGAACCGAGCAGTCATGGCTGACCACCTTGATTCGACCCGCTAGAAGGTCGAGGTTCTCACCCAGGTTGGGGACGCCCCGGATGTCATCCACGGAATGGCTTCCATCACCGCGGTGTTGCTCGATTCATGGCAGAGATGAGAAAGATCGGTTAATCAGACCTCGAGGTTTTCCCTCTGAACCTCCGGCGGCAACGTTTTCGGATGGACAGCCGACCCGTGACCAGTCATTCGCAGTGTTGGACGCCTACCGTGCCGCAGGAGGCAATTTCCTCGACACCGCGGACTCGTACTCGCACTGGGTTCCCGGTCATCACGGCGGCGAATCGGAGTCGATAATCGGAGAGTGATGTCGTCGCGCGGTGTGTGTAGTGAGTTCGTCGTCGCGACGAAAGTCGGAGGACATCCTGAGTTCGAGCGAAATTGTAAGAGGGATGCAGACAGGCGGGAACGGCTCGCCTTAGACGGGTGGGCATTAGTTGAGGTCTGGGAGCACGATGACCCGTTGTCTGCCGTCTTGGAGATAGCCGAGCTGGTCTCGCGCCGACGGAGATCTTCGTCTTAGGGTCCGATCCCCGGTAAGTGACGAGGCACTGTCTCAGAAAATTTGACAGCGCGTTGACAGCCAAACGCCGATTAACGGGGGTCAGCAATGACCAAGAGGAGCCAACGCCGGAGTTGGAGATGCCCTGTTCAGGTTCAACTGCGAGGGGTCGGCACCAATCGTGATCAACTGGCATGTTCGCCTCATAACCCGAAGGTCGGAGGTTCAAATCCTCCCCCCGCCACGAAAAGTCCTGGTCAGAGCGTCGCTCCGGCCAGGACTTGTCGCGTAGTCGATTCTTCTACCGGACCTTCTACCGGGTGGAATTCGGTAGAAGTTTTCGGTGTCGCCAAGAGCTCCGCGAAGGTCATCGCCGCTTCGGCCTGCATGCCCGGGAGCACGTGCTGATAGCTCGCCATCGTGAATCCCGGTGTCGAGTGGCCGAGCCGTTCGGAGACGACCTTGATCGGGATGCGCGCCTTCAACAACAAGGTGGCGTGCGTGTGGCGAAGGTCATGAAACCGGATGCGGGGGAGTCCGGAGCGCTTCACGAGTTTCTCGAAGCAGTCGCTCAGTACTTGCGGGTGGATGGGTGACCCATCGACGTGCGAGAACAGGTAGACATCCGGTTCCGGTCGAAGTGTCGTGTCTTCCTCACCTCGAATGACGAGCCACGTCTGGAAGATTTCGATGGTCCGGCGGTCGAAGTCGATCCTTCGCCTCGCAGAGCGTGACTTGCCCCGCGTCTCACGCAGTTCGTAGCCGACCGAGACAAGCGAGCGGTTCACCGACAGCTGACCCCTTCGAGGTCGACGTCGCCCCAGCGCAGGCCGAGGACTTTGCCGCGGCGCATGCGCGTGTTCGCTGCCAGCCAGAGCGCCGGGAAGAGGCGTACCGATCGCGCCTGGTCAAGGAAGGTGCGCAGCTGTTCCGCGGTCCATGACCCTGACGCTGTGCTTTCTAATGGCCGGCGCCTCGGGGCGTGGGCGATCGAGGCTGGATTGGCGACGATCAACCCACGCCGACGAAGCGCCCACTTCAGGGTCATTCCCTCCGCCGCAGCCGGCGGCAGCACGGGGCGCGAGTTCCTAGCTTCGCCTATCCCCGGAGTGACCGCGGCCGCCGAAGGGCGCGGCCGAGCGCGTTCGAACGGCTGATCTGTGGCTTTCGGCCCTAAGACGAGGGCCGACTACGGCCGTTAGGGAAACTGTGACCCTTCGAATCAGGCGCGCGCGTGCCGTTCGTAGTCACCTGGAAAGGCGCAAACCGCCAGGCGCGGGAGCGCTGACGCCGACCGTCGCGAGCACCGTCGTCTCTCGGCCCGTCGCCAATAAAGAGAAAGCCGCGGATCGCTGGTGGTGGCTCTACATGTTGGCCGGGACGGTGATCGTTGGCGCCTACTTCGCCGTGCCTGCGCACGGCCCGCTGGCCCAGAGAATCGCCAAAGTGATCCTTTATTGCATCGTCAGCGGGTCGGCGGTGGCGGCCATCGGGGTGGGCCTGCGCCGCTACCGGCCCGAGCCGCTCCTGCCTTGGTCCCTCGTACTTGCAGGCCAACTGGTGTATTTCTCGGCGGACGTCACGTTCTACGTCCGCCAGGACCTGCTGGGCCTGACGGCTTATCCCTCAGTTTCCGACGTGCTTTACCTTCTCCATTATCCGCTTCTCGTTGCCGGGCTCTGGCTGTTCGTTAGGGCACGAACGCCCCGAAGCGACCGTTCTGCCTTGCTTGACGGTGTGATCATGACTCTGGGAGCGGCGCTGATCGGCTGGGTGTTCCTCTTCGGTCCCCAGGTGCACGGCGGGTCGGGCTCGTTCCTCGTCCGGGCCACCAGCCTGGCGTACCCGGCCATGGACCTTGTCGTCCTCGCAGTAGCGATGCGGCTTCTCATCGGCGGGGGCTTCCGTGGACGGTCGTTCTTGCTCCTCGTGGGCTCGCTGGCCGCGTTGCTCTCGGCTGACGTCGCTTATGTCCTGCAACAACTGGCCGGGGCGTATAGCGCGGGCAACTTCGACGACGCGTTATGGCTCGCTAGCTACCTGCTGATCGGCGCCGCCGCCCTGCATCCCTCGATGTCCCAATTGACTCAACCGTCGAAGGCGGAGGGCCGGAACGTCGGGTGGACCCGGCTCGCCAGCCTGGGTGTGGCCGCCCTCATGGCACCGCTGGCAATGATCCTCCAGTGGGCTCGCACCAAGACCCCGGACGTCCCCTTGCTGGCGTCGGGCGCGGCCGTCATGTTCGCGCTCGTGCTCGCCCGCATGGCGACGTTGATGACTGACCAGCGAAAAGCCGCCGGGGCAAAGGCACTGGCCGAGAGCCGGGCCCGCTTCGAGGTCATGATCGAGAAAGGCCTAGACCTCGTCCTTCTCACCGACTCCGATCTCGTCGTGTCCTACGCGAGCCCGTCGATGGAGTCGGTGCTCGGTTACGAGTCGACGACATGGATAGGGCGCCGTCTTGACGAGCTTGTTGTCGCAGCAGACCATCTCGCGCCCGGGAGCCTCTCGCTCCGGGCCGACCAGTCGGGTATCGCCCAGTCCGACGTACGTTTTTTGGATCACGCCGGCGGCGAACGGACGATAGCCCTCACCTGCCGGGACTTCACCGGACAGCGGGCAGTCGGGGCCTTGGTGTGGAACGGCTCCGACGTCACCGAGCGTCGGAAGCTCGAGGATGAGCTAAGGCTCCAAGCCTTCGTCGACCGCCTGACAGGCTTGGCTAACCGTGCTCTCTTCAGCGACCGGCTCACGCAGGCGCTCGCCCGCGCCTCGCGCACCGGCACCTCGGTCGGCGTGCTCCTTGTCGACCTCGACCGGTTCAAGACTGTCAACGACGGCCTTGGGCACGGAGCCGGGGACGAGTTCCTGGTCGAGGTGGGGCGGCGCCTTTCCGGTTCCCTGCGCGCGGGCGATACCGTCGCCCGCTACGGGGGGGACGAATTCACCGTGCTGCTCGAGGACCTGCACGCGGCCCATACTGCCGACGACGCCGCCGAACGGATCCTTCGGGTGCTGCAGCAACCCATTTCGATTTATGGCATGGAACTGCGACTGAGTGCGTCCATCGGCGTGGCCCTTTCGAGCGACGAACTCGACAACGCTGAAAAGCTCATTTGGGCTGCCGACCTGGCCATGTACCAGGCAAAGAACAGCGGCCGTGGCAGGAGCGCCCAATACCAGCGAGGCATGCGCAATCGCGCCCACGAGGACCTTCAGCTCAACGCGGACCTGGACCACGCAATGGACCGGCGCGAGCTCGAGGTCTACTACCAACCCATCGTCGACCTCGAGAGCGAGACGGTCCGCGGAGTAGAAGCCCTGTTGCGGTGGCACCACCCGGAACGCGGCCAGGTTCCCCCGCTTACGTTCATTCCCCTGGCCGAGCTCAGCGGGCAAATCGTTCCGATAGGGCGGTGGGTCCTGGGCCAGGCGTGCCGCCAAGCCGCCAGCTGGAGATCCCCGTCGGGAACAGAACCCTTGAGTGTGTCAGTCAACCTTTCGATGCGTCAGCTCGCCGAACCCAACCTTGTGGGCGACGTTCGCGAAGCGTTGGCCGAATCGGGCCTTGACCCCGGCCTACTGACCCTGGAGATCACCGAGAGTGTCCTCATGCAAGACGCTGACGACGTCCTCCGCCGGCTATACGTCCTCAAAGACCTGGGGGTGCGCCTGGCGATCGACGACTTCGGGACCGGCTACTCGTCCCTCGCCTATCTGCGCCGCTTCCCCGTCGACGTGGTGAAGATCGATAAGTCCTTTGTTGACAGCCTTGCCGAGCGGAGTGCCGGAGAGGCGTTCGTTCGCGCCATCGTCGACCTTAGCCACAGCCTTGGGCTCACTACTGTGGCCGAAGGAGTCGAAGACCAGCTGGTCGTCTCGAAGCTGGTCGCGATCGGCTGTGATCTCGCCCAGGGCTTTCATTTCGCTCGGCCCATGACCGCCACGGACGTGACCGAATTACTCCAGCGCTCGTGGAGCGAGACGGTCAAGGCTGCCGTCGGGAGCCCGTGAAAGCACTTTGATCGCTGATACTGGTAATTAAATGGCGTTTGCGGAGCAGGCGGTTGTGATCAGTCGGCGGAGGAGGAGGTCGACAGCAGCGACCGAAGGAATCAACCTTTGGATCGGACGCTTCGCCACCGCTAGCGGACGAGAGGTCCTGCTCCACACTCGGCACGGACGGAGCCCAGCAGCGCTGTTCACGGTGCGCATTGCTTTGGGACCTCAAAGAATTCCGCGTTCCTCATAACGTGAGCGTCCGCGAACACGATCGCTATTATTGAGGTTCGGATCGCCGGCCTGTCAAGAAATCCGTCATTCGGCGCTCTCGCTCTGAGTCGCTATACGCGACGACGCTCGCGATACGTTCCAACGTCAATCCCGCTTGACTAATGGGACTCGCCGCGAAGCGAAGCACGTCACGTGCGAGCCGGACCGCTAGCCGCCCGTTTTCAGAGATATCAGTCAATAGGCGAAAGGCAACATCACGTACTTCGCTCGGTGCACACACGCGATTCACAAGGCCGATCCTCAGCGCCTCGTCCGCTGAAATGGACCGGCCCGTCACAATCATTTCGAGCGCGCGTCCGTAACCGACCAGCCTCGTTAGCCGTTGAGTCCCGCCAGCACCGGGAAGTATTCCCAGTTTCACCTCTGGCTGGCCCACCAACGCGTGTTCACTCGCGACACGAAAATCGCATGCCAGCGCTAACTCCAAGCCGCCCCCCAGTGCATGCCCGTTAATCGCGGCCACAGTTGGGACTGACATATTTTCAAGCCGGGTCGCGACCCGTTGGCTCCGTCCCATGAGGCTCTCATATGGATCTCGCGTCGCGAGTTCTTCGACGTCCGAACCCGCGACGAAGACCCGATCGCCCTTGCCGGTTACCACGACTCCGATAATTTGCCGGTCTGCATCGAGTTCTTCTACCGCCCTTTCGATCGCCACCCACGTCTCAGTGTTGAGAGCGTTCGCCTTGTCCTCGCGGTCGACCTCGATGACCCCGATCCGGTCCCGAATTTCCACTCGAAGCACTGTCACTCACTTATCGTCAACGCTCGGGCCCGAAGGTCGCTCCCGTCGATCTTGGAGTGCGCGTCGCTAGCCACGCCACCGGCGTCGAGCGGCGGCTCATCGAGCGGCGGGAACGGCATCTTCAAGCTTGATCTCGTGCATGCACGTCGAGACTCCCGAACCGACATCAATGCGCGCTGGGCGGACACTAACAGTTGCAACGAACCACGAAGTCTTGCTCGCGTCCTTGCAACGAGCTTCCGAGCCTCTCATGCTCACCGATGTGCCGCGCGACGGTCGCACGGATCTCTCCGTCGAGCCGGTACAAGTTGTCGACATGCGCCTCCCATCCGCGGTCGTCTATCTCTGACCAACTCTGCGGCAGCCGACGAAGTTGCCATTCCGGCCACTCACTTGCCGCCAGCCGGAGTGCCTGCCGAAGGATCTCACGCTGTTGGTCAGGCCGATTCGGCCGGCCGCACGGACAACCGAGCGGGAAGTCCAGGAAGAGTGCCCGGGGTGGCTTGAGTGCGACCAGGTGGCTTTGGAGGGTGCCGATCGTCGTCGTCGCCAGGCCCCGGGCCTCGATCGCACGAGCGAGTACCCCGGCGGCGATATGGCATTGGGGACAGAAGGGAAGCACGAGCACAAGGTCGACGCGCATCGACGTGAACTCACCGACGATAGAAGGAGCGACTTCGAGCGCGAGCTCCTCGTAGCGCGTGATCGAGCCGACCATGGAGATGGCGGCCTCCGCCGCTCCGCCGATCGTGCCCGCATCCTCCAGCTCGAGAAGAGAGTCGAGGGGATAGGCGACATTGGGATCCGCTTCTGCAAAGACTCTGACGGGCGTTCTGTGTGCGATGAGCACATCCCGGGTCGGTCGCCCGCGCGGCAGGAGTCGATAACTAGTGTCTTCGGTCTCTCCGAGTCTCTCTTGGTCGGGAAAGTAGGCGCCGCACGTCGTCACGATCCCGATCGTCGCTTGTTCGAGCGGAACCGTGAGCGGAGTGAGCCGCGGCGAGTCGAACTGGGGGAGCGGTGTCGGTGGGACGTGCAGGATCTCGGCCCGGACGCGCTCGAAGTCGTACGCCCGCTCGACGGCCATCGAGCGCGAGCGTACTGATCTCCGTCCATAGCTTCGCCGATCGGCCGTCGGTCTTCTCTCCGAAGCGTCCCGAAGGCTGCGTATACGCTGAGCCCGATGTCACACAAAAACGAGGCTGTTTCGCGACGCAGGAGCGCACATGAGTGAACTGTTCCCAGCGAAATCGATCGCCGTCGAGGTCATCGTGTGCACCGATCCTGCACGCGAAGGTGAATTCAATTACTGGCACGATAAAAAGAGGAATCCCTACCTGAGGAGATCCCCGGGCCTCGTCGACGTATACCGCTACCGTGACGTCAAGCCTGACCTTGGCGAGGAGTTCAAGCGCTTCACCGCGGCATCGGGCGAGTTCACCCGGTATCTCACGATCTACCGAATCAACGACCCTGATCCCTGGGGGGTGATGCAGAGTATCAAGCAAGACGAGACGCACGATGGGGAGATCATCGATTGCGCCACAGTTCAGGATATGACGGTGTGGGACTTCGTCGCGATGCGGAGAACGATCCAGACGATGAATTGGCCCGAGACGCATCTCGCCGACGGCATGCCTGAGGCTCTGCTGCTCTATTACTCAAACCACGATCCGGCGAAGAAGGTCGAGCACGACGACTGGTGGCTCTACACCCACGCCCACGACCTCCTCGAAACGCCAGGTCTCGTCCAATGCTCTCGGTACCAAACGCTCAATCCGAACCCGGCAGAGAGAGAAGCGAAGATCCTCAACGTCTACGAGATCGATGCGGATGATCCGGAGGCGGTGCTGCTCCGTGTGCTCCAAGACGATCGCGACGTGCGCCGTCCCCAGGGTCGCTTCAGCAATTTCAGCCGCGAAGGCGACTGGCACGGCACCGGCCTTTACCGCCACTGGGACCTGATGTAAGCAAGCGGCCCGCCGGTTCTGTTCCCCGACGAGAGCCGGATGACGCACGACCAGCCTTTCCGCGACGGAATTTCGAGCGGAAGCGCGCATCACCCGCGAAAACCACCGCGCCTACCCTGCTTGCACCACCTTGACCCTCCGTCTATGGTGTCCCGTATCTCGGTCCACGTTGTCCCGAAAGCGGGACCGACCGTCTGCAAAGTAGGTAGGGCGCCTGGATTCATCACGGACTGGAGGGGGGAGATGCCCTTGTTGTCACATCACGCGAGACGTTGGGTACTGGTGTCAGTGGTCGCCGCGGGCATGGTTGTCGCCAGCTCGACCGCGGCCTCGGCGACATCGAATTCGTCGCCGAACACTCGTAGCAGAACCGCCAAAGAACCAAACCTCGTTGAAGCTGTCATTACCGTGTACACCGGCCCCGAATCGTTCATCGGCGGTGTGCTGAACGCGGGCGCCTATCCGGCGGTGTACGCGATCAATAAAGCCGGCGGCGTCCTCGGTCACGACTTCTCGGTGACGACCGTTGACACGCGTGGCGACCCTGCCGATGCGCTTCCTCTGGTCGAGCGATTCCTCGCAACCGCGACCAATCTCGTTGGTGTCTGCGGCACCGACGGTGCGACGGCTAACGAGTTGCTTCCGCTTTTCAACGATCACAAGCTGACGATGATTTCCGACGTGGGGTCGTCGAACTTCGATCACACACACCTCCAGTACTTCTGGCGGCTTGTCTCGCCCGATCCGGCGAACGGCCTCGCCATGGCGGAATGGGCGAAGGCAAAGGGTTACACGCGGGTCGCCTTGGTGTTCGGCACGGACACGACCGCGCAAGGGGACTTGCCGGGCATCGAATACGGCGTCAAGCATCTCGGCCTGAAGGTCGTCGCGAACATCAGCCTGACTCCCGATCAACCCTCTTACCAGTCCGATGCGGCAACTCTCCTTGCTGCTAACCCGCAGGCGATCTTCACCGAAGAGGACGCCACGACGGCCGGCACCTTCTTTGGTGACGTGGCGCAGCTGGGGACGGTTCCGCCGATCATCGGCGACTCGGGAACGATCGAGAACAGCTGGCTGGGCGCCGTCTCCGCGGCGATGGGGGTGTCTAAATTCACCGCCGATTACACGGGACTCACTCCCGCGCCGGCGAAGACGACACCCGCGCACGCCGCGTGGGTGAGTGCCGTGAAGGGCGCAGCCTCAAAGGTGGCCAAGCCTGCGAATCAGTGGTTCAACGAGCCGTACGCGGAGGCTGAATACGACGGCTTGATCATGCAGGCGCTCGCGATGATCGAGTCGAAGAGCACCAACCCGACCGTCTTCAACAACTACATCGAGTCGGTGAGCGAGCCCGGCCCGGGCAAAGTGACCGTCTACAACTTCGCCGCCGGGAAGGCAGCGCTCCTAGCCGGCAAGAAGATCCGGTACGTCGGGGTATCGGGGCCGATTGCGTTCAATCAATGGCATAACTACTACGGCAACCAAGCGGCGGTACGGTTCCCGACGGCCACGTTGAGTGCCGAGAAGATCGTCGGGACCGTTCTGGCGAAGACGATCGAAGCGGCGGGCTAGGAGACCTGCACCACGTTCGGTTCGGTAGGAGAGCCGGTATTGGCGACAACCGACAGCGCTCACCTCGTCCGCCCGGACCCGTTTTTGCGGGCGGACGAGGTGAGCTTCGGATATGGATCACTCACGATCGTCGACCGAGTCAGCATCGAAGTCGGGCCGGGCGAGATCGTCGCCCTCCTCGGCCCGAACGGGGCGGGCAAGAGCACGCTCATTAAGGGCTTAATCGGACACCTGCCTCTGCTCGGTGGTGCGGTCAGGCTCAACGGAGTCGACATCAGTACGACACCGGCTCCGGTGCGCGTGCGAATGGGGGTGGGCTACGTACCGCAAATCAGGGACGTTTTCCCGCCCCTTTCCGTCTGGGAAAACCTCAGTATGGGCGGTTACCTGCTGCCGCGCAGCGCCGTGAAAGAGCGAGCCGAGGCGGTGCTCGAATTTTTCCCGTCGCTCGCGAAAAAGCACCGCCGCCGTGCTGGCACGCTGAGCGGTGGCGAGCGGAAGATGCTCGCGATCGGCCGCGCGCTGATGAATAGTCCCAAGCTGCTGATCCTTGACGAGCCGACGTCGAACCTCGCTCCTACCGTCGTGCGGGGAGTGCTCGACGAGATCATCGGCCGCCTCGCAGACGAGGGCCAATCGGTCCTCATGGTTGAGCAGCGCGTCAAGATGACGCTCGAGGTCGCGAGCTTCGGTTACGTATTGGTGCAGGGCAAGGTACGCCTCGCTCGTTCCGCGCGAGAGCTCCAGGACTCGGAGAGCGAACTCTCGGATCTCTTTTTCAACGCCGCGCACGCGACGGCCGCCTTGTCATGAGCCGTACCGGCATCAGGCGGTGTGAATGAACCTCTACTGGGAAGCCGTCGGATTCGGCGTCATCGCGGCGTCAAGCATCGCTCTCGGCGCGATGGGGTTCACGCTCCAGTTCGGCCTGACGAACGTGCTCAACATCGGCTACGGGGCGATCATGAGCTTCGGCGGCATCGTCGCCTACGTCTCGCACTCGGCCGGGATCTCGATCTGGCTCTGCTTAGTCCTCGGAGGTTTAAGCACGAGCGTCGTTACGCTCATCGTCGCGAAGACCATCCTCCGTGTCTACGCGCGACGCGGTGCGGCGCTGTTCGAGATGGCGATGATCACTTTCGGCGTAGCCCTGATCGTCGAGTACGCGATCGCCGCCATAACCCGTAACAACATCTATCCGTTGAACATCGCCATCGAGCACGCGATGGCTCTCGGTCCGCTGCGCTTCACAAAGGTGCAGCTGGTACTTGTGATCGTTGCCTTCGTCGTGTTCGTTCTGCTCGATCTCTTCCTGCGCCTCACGAGGCTCGGGGTCGCGTTGCGCGCGACGGCAGTGGACCCCGACTTGGCTCGGGCGTCCGGCATCGCCACGAATCAGATCGTCACGGCTGCCTGGTTGCTGAGTGGGTTCCTGTGCGGCCTCGCCGGCGGAGTCTTCATGGTCAACATCTTGACGATCAGCGCGTTCACCGGCGACAGCTTGCTTTCGCTGGTGATCGTCGCCGCCCTGATGGGCACGGCGGGCTCGGTGCGTGGTGCGGTGCTTGCCGCGTTGGTGATCGGAATCGCGACGCAGGTCGTGAGCGTCGCGGGCGCGTCGAGTTACGACACCGCGGTCGCGTACGGTTTCCTCGCTCTCGTTTTGCTCGCGCGGCCGAGGACGCTGCAGGGGGGTCTTGTGACCGAGCGGGCGCAGATCACCGTCTAGATACGACGATGAGCGAATAAAGCATGCAGGACTTCATCTCGATTTCGCTTGTGTATTTGGGGATCTACGCCCTGTCGACCTTGTCGCTCAACTTGCAGTACGGCTATGCGGGGATCATCAACTTCGGCTGGATCGTGTTCCAGGCGATCGGCGCATACGTCGCCGCAGTCACCTCTCTCGGCCCTGCCTCCCCGACCGGGTTTCAGCACTACATCCTCGGTGCGCGGCTGGCCTTTCCGCTTCCACTTGTCATGGGCACCCTCGCCGGTGCCGCGCTCGCTCTCGTGCTCGGCGGACTAATTCTCACCCGGAGGATTCGTAAAGATTTTCAAGCGATCATCCTGCTCGTCGTCGCGATCATCGCCGCGCAAGTCGTGATCGCGACCGTTGGGATTTTCGACGGAGCCAACGGTCTTTCCGGTGTGCCCAAGCCGTTCAACGGCGTCTTCCACCTTTCCTACCACGGCTACCAGTGGTTCTACGTTGGTTGGATGGCCGCTATTTGCCTCGTCGTGTACGTCGGTCTCGAATGGTTGTGTCGGACTTCGTGGGGCCGAGCGCTGCGGGCGGTACGTGAGGACGACGTGCTGGCGGGATACGCCGGGATCAACATCCAGGCCCTGCGCGTCGTCGTGTTCGTGCTCGGAGGTGCGATCGCTGGTTTCAGCGGCGCGTTACTCGTCGAGTTCCTCGGCACGTGGTCGCCGGATGCCTGGAGCTTCGTCGAGACCTTTGTCGTCTTCGTCGCCGTGTATGTGGGCGGCCGCGGGAACAACTTCGGAGCGATCATCGGCGCCCTCTTAGTGCCGGTCATCTTCGGCACGATGCCATCGTTCCTGCCGCAATTCGGCTACGCCGGCTTGACCGACAACCTTGAATGGATCCTGATCGCGGTGTTGTGGCTGATCACCTTCTACTTGCGACCGGCCGGGATCCTGCCCGAGCGGCGACACATCGCCGTCAGGGGTCGCGTGCCTTCGAGAGCGGACGTGTCCGCCGGATGAGCAGGCGAGCGCTGGACAGCACCGACGCAGGTCGCGGCGTCTCTGACACTGTGGTTCACGCGACTGTCGCACCGCAGCAGCGCGACGCGTCGCGGCGATTCGTCTCTGGACCGATGGTTCTCGAGGTGGGCGGCCTGCGGGTCAAATTCGGTGGCGTCCCGGCGGTTGACGGCGTCTCACTCACCGTCGCTCAAGGCGAGATCGTCGGCCTGATCGGACCGAACGGCGCCGGCAAGTCCTCTGTGCTGAACGCGGTCTCAGGCGACTTGCGTCCTTCCGGGGGCTCGATCCGCTTTGCCGGGCGTAACGTGACGAAACTCCCGGCCCACCGCCGAGCGCGGCTCGGGATGGCGCGGACCTCCCAGACAGCGCGCGTTTTCGAAGGCATGACGGTATTCGAGGGCCTCGTCACGTTCGCCCGCGGAGCAGAAGGAGCGTCGCTCACGCGGACCCTGCTTCACCGCGGACAACGTTCCCAAGAGGCTGAGGCTTCAGAGCTCGCCTGGCAACTCCTCGATGGCCACGGCTTCGCGCACATCGCCGACCTCTACGGGCGCGAGTTGAGTGGCGGTCAACGGCGATTCGTCGACCTGGCGATGGCGCTGATCCGATCGCCGCAGCTACTGCTCCTCGACGAGCCGATGGTTGGGGTCGCGGCGGCGATCCTTCCGGGTTTGATGAGCGCACTGCGTGAGGCGGCGCGGCGCGGCGTTGGCATTCTCATGGTCGAGCACGCGCTCGACTTGGTCGCCGAGCTTTGCGACCGCGTCGTCGTCATGGCGGCCGGAAAGGTCATCGTGTCGGGGACGTACGAGGAGATCTCGGAAAACGTCGAAGTGCGACGTGCTTATCTGAGCTGACGACAAAAGGACTCTATGCGGATCGAATTCGGCCGCCAGCCGTTTCATTACCTGTTCGTCCCGACCGTTCTGCCGTTCGCGGAAGGCGGTTACGACATCGACGAGCCAGCGCTCAGGGGTTACCTGGAGCGTCTCAGCGCGCCTGAGTTCGCCGAGCGCGGTGTCGGCGTCGTTATCAACTCGGAAGCGGGCGAACTCGTCTATCTCAGCCGCCAAGAAGCGCGCCGCACCGTCGAGATCGCGGTCGAGGTGTGTGGGGGCCGCATACCGGTCGTGGCAGGTGTCGCCGCTCTCCGTCCCGAGACGATGATCGAGATCGCGCAGGATGCGAAGGAAGTCGGCGCCGAAGCGCTCATGTTGTTGCCACCGATGGGGGCGGTCGACGTGTCGGTCGGATGGAACACCGCTCGTTATCCGGAGGTCTGGACGGACGTCGCAGCTGCCGTCGACGCCGCGGTGGACATGCCGCTTTTCATGCACCCGGTGACGAATTTCACGCCCGAATTCGGGCCGGGGTTTCCGGTCGTCGGCGTCATGAAGATGGTGGAGGAGATCGAGAACGTCGTCGCCTGGAAGATGACCTATAGCTGGCAGGGCTGGCGGACGGTGGCGGCGTCGCTGCGCGGATTCAGGCGGCACATCGCTCTGCTCGGCTCAGGTGCTCGTTATTTCCACGAGGCGATCGCCTCCGGCATCTTGGACGGCGGGCTGTCGGCAGGTTTCAACTACTCGCTCGAGCAACACCTCGCGCACATTGGAGCGTTCCAGGCCGACAGTCTCGAGACTGCTTTGTCTATTTGGGACGGTGGGCTCCGCCAGATGCAGGAGTTCGTGTTCGCCGAGCCGTCCCGCCTCCACGTCCGCACCAAGATCGGTGCATGGGTCGCTGGCAACGTTCCGCATCCGATGATGCGTCCGCCGATGCCGAAGCCCATTCCGGTTGAATGTGATCAGATTCGCGCCCTGATGATCCAGGCGGGATGCAAGGTGATCGACGAGGAACAGTTCCGATCGGGCCTCGAAGCGGTGCGACTCGCGTCGGCCCCCTTCTCCCGCGCCCTCAGCCAACCTCGATAAAAAGCTCCGAAAGGAGCGGCTCGCGGCTGATCCGTCCTTGCTCGCGCGTGTAGCGCAGGACCGTCTCGAGGTTCCGGCGGTTGGCTTCGCTCAGTCCGTACTCCCACGGGTCGGGTCCGAGCAGGTCGCGCTGGTCCTCCCATGCCGCTTCGAAGAAGGCGAGCGGAGTGAGGCGTGGGTCCGACGCGCGCTGATAGCCGATGCGCTTCGCCTCTTCGAAGGCGGCGTAGAGGCTTTCCGCCACCCAGGGTTCGCGTTCGAGGATCTCCTCGCGGATCGTGAGCACGTGCATGATCGGGAAGATCCCCGTCTTTCGGTAGTAATCGACCGACCGCTCGACATGGTCGGGGAAGAGCCGTGCGATCCGTACGTCGCGCCGGTCGAACGACGGCGGGATCCTGGGCGCGAGCAGGACGTCGACCTCGCCGTCGAGCAGGGTGCCCTCGGTCACCGTGTGCGGTGCCGTATTCGCGTCGCTCCCGTCCATCGGTTCGAGTGGGTTCTCGCGCCACTCGACGGCATCGAGCGGCACGCCGTGGTGGTCTTGGAGTATCCCGCGCATCCAGACGCCGGCTGCGGGCGTCGTTCCAGCGATCCCACCGCGTCGTCCGATCAGGTCCGACGGATCGTGAATGCGCGCAGCGGTATTGACGAAGTAGTAGCCGTGCCGGAACCGTCGATGCGGATAGATCGGGAGCGCCGTGAGCGGATGACCGTACTCACGGGCGCGGAAGTACTCGGTCACGTTGAACTCGCCGACGTCGACCTCGTTCCGTCGACGGAGGCTGTAGATGCGAAACCGGTCGTCGCCAAGCACCGTCAACTCGATGTCCTTCGCGCTGACTTCGCCGTCGATTAGCGCGCGCGTGATCTCGTAGCTTCCGCAGGAGAGCGTGAGTTTCAGATTTTGGGTCACGCACCGACCATGCTGTGGCCGCCGTCGCAGAGCAAAAAAGCGCCGGTGATGTGACGCGAGTCGTCGCTTGCGAGGAAGGCGACCGGCGGGACGATGTCCTCCGGAGTCGGGATCCGAGCAAGCGGAGTGCGCGCCAGCACCGCTTCGCGTCGCCCCGTCTTCCAGTCCTGTCGTTCACGCAGCGTCTCCGTCTCGACGAAGCCCGGGCCGAGGGTGTTGACGCGGACATACGGGGCGAGCGCGTGCGCGTATGACTTCGAGATGCCGAGGATCGCGTACTTTGCCGCGGCGTATTGGGCGCGCGCGGACTTCCTTCCACGACGACGCGCGAGCCGATGTTGACGATCACGCCCGATTGCTGGTCGTCGAGCATCCGTCGCCCAAATTCGTGTGTCATCAAAAGCGTGCCTTTGATATCGAGCTTGAGCGTGTGGTCGAGCGACTCAGGGGTCAGCTCGCGCCACGACATCTGGCTGGCCGCCATGTCTCCGACGTTGTTCACGAGCACATCGATCCGGCCGAACGCGCTCACGACTTCGGCGGCCATCCGCGAGACGTCATTTGATTCCGCGACGTCTCCTTGGACGAGGATCGACTGGCGTCCGAGCGCGCGGATCCGATCCGCGGTCTCTTCGGCACCTTTCAACGAGGTGCGGTAGTGGACGGCGACGTGCGCGCCTTCACGGGCGAGTCCTTCGGCGATCGCAACGCCGAGTCCCTTCCCGGCGCCGGTGACGAGGGCGAAGCGACCCTCCAGCCTTCCTGTCACGTCAAGGCCGCGCGGCGAGCTCGACGAGCTCGCGGAACTCGTCGTCGCTTACGAGCCCTCGCTGCGAGGTCGCGCGCTGTTTGACCGCGGCGAGCAGGTCTTGTCGACCTTCTTCTGGAACTTCGAGTCCGAGCTCTTCGAGCTTGATTCGGATCGAGTCAGCACCGCTCTTTTTGCCGAGCACGATCGCCCGTCGCGCGCCAACGAGCTCGGAGGCGTACGGCTCGACAGCAGGTGGGTCGTGGAACTGGGCGGCGACGGCGCCCGTCTCCCGGCGGAAGAGGTTCTCGCCGACGAGCGGTTTCCACGGCTCGATCGGGTAGCCGCAGATCGCCGCGACCCGGCGAGAGACCCTCCCGCTGTGCTCGAGCCGGAGGGAGGTTTCGTAGCCGTAGAGCGCCTCGAGCGCCAGCGCGACCTCGCAGAGACTCGCGTTGCCGGCGCGCTCTCCCATGCCGTTCACCGTCCCGTGCAACCACGTCGCGCCGGCCTTCACCGCGGCGATGGCCCCCGCCGTCGCTAGCCCGAAGTCGTCGTGGCCGTGGTAGTGCAACGGCACTTGGGGACCGACCGCCTGACGGATCCGATCGACGAAATAGGAGACCGCCTCGGGCGCGGCGATCCCGAGCGTGTCGACGACAACCGCCTCCTTCGCGCCGGCGGCGACCGCCGCGCGGTACGCCTCGGCGGCAAAGTCGAGATCGGCGCGCGAGCCGTCGACGCCGAAGAACGCGACTTCGACCTCGGCTTTGGCGGCGGCGGCAACCGCCTCCTCGATCCGGTGCAGAACCGTCTCGCGCGATATACCGAGCGCGTCGAGCTTCAAGTCCGACACCGGCGCCTCGATCACCGAATGGCGGAGACCGAGCTCGACGATCGCCTCGACGTCGGCGGGGACGGCGCGCGAGAAGCCCCACAGCTCGGCGGCGAGGCCGGCGTCGATCACGAGCTCGATCGCCCGCCGATCCTCATCGGTGACGCGCGGGAAGCCGACTTCGATCCGGTCGACGCCGAGCTCGTCGAGCAGTCTTGCGATCTCGAGCTTCTGCTCGGGGGTCATGACGACGCCGACGCTCTGCTCGCCGTCGCGAAGCGTCGTGTCGTACAGCCCGACCTTCGTCCCGGGCGCCGCCAACGTGCCCGCTTGCTCGTTGAGAGACCCCGTCCACACTTTCGATCGATCGATCACGCCTCTAGCTCCTCGATCCAGCGCACTTTCTCCGGCGCGGGCTCGCCGTGCGCCTCCATCCAAGAGACGACGGGGTTGCGCAGCACACCGATGTGCTCGATCTCGGCCTCGATCACGTCTCCCGGCTTCAGGTACCAAGCCTTGGGATCCTCGCTGAAACCGGCGACGCCCGAGACGGTGCCGAGCGACAACACGTCGCCGGCCGAATAGCCAAGGGGCGAATAATGCGAGATCACTTCGGGGACCGTGGTCGACATCCGGCTCGTGTTCGAGACCTGGCGCGGCTCGCCGTTCACGCGCAGCTCCACGGCGAGGTTGTGCGGGTTGCCGACCTCGTCCGGGGTCACGATCCACGGCCCGAGCGGTTTGAACGTGTCGATCGCCTTGCAGAACAAGAAGACGCCCGACCGCATCTCGCGTCGCTGGATATCGCGGGCCGTGATGTCGTTGCTGATCAGATAGCCGCCGACGTAGTCCATCGCCTCTTCGGGTCCGAACCATTTGCCGGACTTGGAGATGACAATCGCCAGCTCGAGTTCGTAGTCGAGTTCCTCGGTCAGATGCTCCGGATACACGATCGCGTCGTCCGGGCCGATGATGGCGTCGACGTTCTGGAAGAACACGATCCACGGCGCGACCGGGTGCGACCAGCCGGCGCGCACCGACTCCTCGTGGTGCTCACGGAAGTTACCTGCCGTGTGGAAGTACTTCTTCGGGATGATCGGCGCCCGTAGGCGCACGTCGCTGAGCGCGAACTCACGCCCGGTCGCTCGTGCCGACGTGCCTTGCTCGAAGTACGCCCGCATCGAGGGAGCGTTGAGCTCGACCACGGTCTCACCGCGCAGCTCGCCGATCCGCTGCTCCCGCTCATGATCGAACGTAACAAGCTTCATCCGGCCTCCTCCTTATTTATTGTCGTGCGTGCGGCCGCCAGGACTCCGGCGCTTTCGAGCAACGCGGAGGCGTTCCCGCCCTTGATCAGCGCGGCCTCCTCTGTGCCGACATTGCGCGCCTCGTCGACGAACGCCACGGCGTCGATCCCGCCCATCGGCCAGTCGCTGCCGAGCACGATCTGCCCGGGGCCGACGAGATCGACTAGCTCTTCGAGGACGTGCGGCACGTAGACGCAAGTGTCGTAGTAGAAGCGGGGGAGATAGTCGCTCGGCTTGCCGGTGATGTTGCGCGCCGTCTCGGGCCGGTTGGCGACGTTTCGGTCGTGGCGTCCGTAGTAGTGCGGCAGGTAACCGCCTCCATGCGCCACGACGATCCTTAGGTCGGGCCAGCGGTCGAACACGCCCTCATAGATGAGCGAGGACATGACCTTCGCCTCCTCGAGCGGCTGGCCGACCGAGTTCCACAGCGAATACTCCTGGAACCACGGGTCGGTGACACCGTCGGGGTGGATGAAAGCGACGAGTCGCTGCTGCGCGACGAGCTCCCAGAACGGGAAGTAGCGGGGATTGCCGAGGTAGACGCCGCGCGCCGATGCCGGCAGGTTGACGACACGGAGGCCGAGCTCTTCGACGCAGCGTTGGAGCTCTAGCAGGGACAGCCCGATGTCCTGGAGCGGCAGCGAGAAGCTGCCGACGAAGCGGTCGGGGTGCGCGTGCACGAGCTTCGCGATGTGGTCGTTCGCGCGCCCGTTCAGCTCGAGGTCGGTTTTCGGGTCGGCCCACTGCCCGCCGGAGATGATGGTGGACAGCGACAGCACGGCGACGTCGATGCCGAGGCGGTCCATGTCTTCGAGGTGACGGGCCGGGTCGAGGAGCGCTTGGTGCAGCCGGTCCTGCCGGCTTCCCGGAGGCGCCGGGCCGTTCGCCCCGAAGACCGAGGCGACGTTGTGCATCCACGAGCGCTCGAAGACCCGGTGTTCCAGCACGTGTGCGTGGAAGTCAACGACCAGGCCGTTCACCGCTTGTCCTCGTGAGGGAAATCGGGTCTTCTCTGCCCCGCATCGCGGCACAGGGTTGCTTGCACCGTGGGACACTATGGATCACTCCGTCGACTGTCAAGAAGCGCGTTGAGCCGCGAAAGATCGGTCGCGAGCGACGCCTCCCGGAGCGGCTGCAGTTCCTCCGACCGCTCGTGCCACTTCGCGTCGATCGCGGCGAGGTCGTTGCCCCGCGGCGGATCCCCGATCGCATCGACGACGGTCTCGGAGTGCCCGGACATCTCGACTCGCGCCGGCCAACGGAGAGGGTAGAGGCGGGAGAGCTCCGGGTCCTCGACGACCTCGGTGCTTGCGGCAAGGCGCGCGAGCTGCGGGTCGTCGGGCGAGAGGGTGCGCTCGAGGTCGTGTAGCTCCTGTGGCCGCGAGAGCGCCAAGGCGAGGTTCCAGCGCGCGCTCGACAGCCGGCTGAGGCGGCTCTCCGCGCGGGCTGCGGCGCCGACCATTTGCGCGTAGGCGTCGGGGACATGGACGCGCACGGGGCCAAGCTCCGCGCGATCGCGTAGCCGCAGCGCCGCCTCGACGGCAGCGAGGCTCTGCTTGGCGATGGGAAACGGCTTGACGCTCACCCCGTCGATCGCCGTCGGGGCATCGGTGCTCAACGCATCGGCGTGAAATGCGAATCCGGCTCCGGCGGCGATGCGGTCGGGGTCGACCTCGGCGACGAAGCCGTCTCGGGCGGCGAATGCCGCGGCACAGCCGGCACGGGCGGCGTCGCCGATGGTGAGCCAGCGGCCGATCGGCATCCCGGCCACGTCGGAGGAGAGCCCGGTGGCGCGGGTGAGCGCGATCCCGAGCGCGTTGGCGAGGCGTGCTGCGTCGAGATCGAGCAACGTCGCGCTGAGCGCGGCCGCCGCGAACGGCGCGCAGAAATACGTCGGCCAGACGCCGCGGTAGACGACGTGCGCGCCATCGATCGCCGTACCGAGCCGCGTCATCGCCTCGTATCCGACCACGACCGCGCGCCGATACACCGCGGGGTTCACGCCGAGCGATATCGCGAGGGTGATCGCGGCCGGGACGACGACCGCACCGGGAGTCGTGCAGCTCGGCATGTGAATGTCGTCAAGCTCGGTCAACCGCACGGTCGCGACGCGGCGCGTGACGGTCGCGGGGAGGCCGTCATCGAAGCCGCGAAGCGACGCGGCGATCGCGCGCCCTTCTTCGGTCATTGAGCCCGCGATCAACGCAGCGAGTGTGTCGAAGGTGCGCATCCCGACGACGGCATCGCCAGGGGGGTCCCAGGTGGCGAGCCGGCGAGCGAGTTCGTTCAGCGCGCTCAATCGTCAGGGACCGTCGGTGGTGTCTGGCGTCGCCGACGAGATTCCGAGAGGCTCGCCTTCGGCGATCGAAGCGCGACGCCCACGGTTCCGTGCCGGCTGATATGCGTCCGCCGGGCTCGATCACCGCGACCGCGGGGCCGATCGTGCATGTGGGCGACCGTCAGGATGGCGACTCGCTCGAAACGTGCACCGCCGCGCTCGTAAGTGCGCGCAGGCCGTTGGTCGCCTCAGCGTCGACGCGACCGCCCGCGATGACAACCCCGTAGTCGCGCTCGGCGGCCTCTGTGGAGACGAGTCCCTCGAGCACGTCGTGCAGCACCGACTGTGGATCACGCTCGAGGGGGTCGCCCCATCCGCCGCCTCCGGAGGTGCGGACCATCGCGCGCGATTCGGCCGGCACGTCGTAAAGGACGACGTCGACACTGCGGAAGTCCTCGTCGCCTGGCAGTTGCAGAAGATCGTCAGGTGGCGCGCCCGGCTTGCCGTTCCATAGCCCCCAGGGCGGGAATTCGCGTCGGCGCGGCTGCCAGAGGTTCCACTTTCCCGGAACGAGATTGCGCACGACGATTTCGACCCCGAACCCGCCGCGGTGCTTGCCGGCTCCGGCGGAGTCCGGGCGGAACTGGCGTTGCTCGATGACGACCGGGCAGCGCAGTTCGATGGTCTCGATCGGCGCGTTGCGGACGTCGCCCTGACAGACGGACAACGAGGCAGAAGGCCCATCTTCAAGTGGCCGGCCGCCCCAGCCGCCGCCCTCGAGACTCTGCACCACGAACCGCTGTCCCGTCGTGGGGTCCACCCCCGTGAAGATTACCGCCCCGCCTAAGAAGCCGAGGTGTGCCGCGGGCACGCGGTCTGGCATCGCCGGTGCGAGCGCCGTCACGATCGTGTCGACGACCGTCGGTATTGGTTGGCTCCAGTCGGCCATCGGCGCCGGGTAGCTCGCCATCATGAAACTTCCCTCGGGGATGACGACCTCGAGTGCGCGGAACGAGCCCGCGTTGACCGGCTCTTTGGGCGTCGTAACAGCCTTGTAGGCGACCATCGCGCCGGCCTTGGTGCGCGAATTGATCGCCCCGACGCGCTGGCCCGAACAGCCGGAGAGGTCGATCGTCATGTTGCTTCCCGAAACCGTCACCTTGGCGTGAATGTCGATTCGTTCGCCGAGGACCCGCCCGTCGTCATCCAAGAAGGCTGATGCCTCGTACACCCCGTCGGGAATCTGCGCGACCACGTTGCGGCAGCGTTGCTCCGACTCTCGATAGATCTGTTCCGTCGCCGCGACCACGACCTCGGGGCCGTATCGTGCATACAGCTCCTGGACCCGGCGCGCGCCGAGCCCACAGGCGGCGATTTGCGACCGGAGGTCGCCGAGCGACGCTTCGGGAAATCGGATGTTGGCGCGTATGACGCGCAACAAGGTCTCGTTCGGCACGCCAGCCTCGTGGATCTTCAGCTGGTCGAGCTGAAGCCCTTCCATCCACGGGTCGCTCACTGCACCGGCCGCACCGAATCCGGTCGAGAGACCGCCGATGTCGACCCAGTGTGCGCGCACCATCGAAAAGCAGACCAGCTGTCCTTTGACGAAGACCGGCATCGAGACGACGACATTGTTGAGGTGCTGGCCGGCGACGCGTTGATGATTCGTGATCAGCACATCACCGGGCACGAAGCCGTCGTCTCCCCATTGCTTGATCGCGTCGAGAACGAGGACGCCAAGGTCGGAGACGAAGTGGGAGACGCCGCCCCCGTTCTGCGCGATCAGGTCGCCGTTCGGTGCAACGAGCGCGCAGCAGTAGTCGCCGACCTCGTAGATCATCATGTTGTACGAGGCGCGGCGCAGGTCCGCGGACATCTCGTCGGAAATTGCCGGCAGCGCGTTGCGGATCACTTCGAGCGTGATCGGGTCGAGTTGCGTCGACGTCATCATCGATCCGTCGTGTGTCATCTTTCCTTGCCTCGCAGGTCGATAACGAGCTCCAGATTGTCGGCGACGGTGACGACATCGCCGTCAAAGACGATGGTCGTCGAGGCGTATTCCTCGATCAGTGCCGGGCCTGGCACGCGATCACCAGCGACGAGGTCCTCGCGTGCGTAGATCGGAGTTTCCGTCGCCTCGTCCCCCTGTTCGAAGTGGACGCGTACGCGGTCCAACAGCTCCGAGCGACCCTTGCCGTTTGGGACGCTCGATAGTTGCGGCTTGTCGCGCCTGCCGAACCCGGTGACTCGCAGGTTGACGACCTCGGCACGCTCGTTCGGCGCGTGGTGTCCATACCGCCGCTCGTGCACCTCGTCGAAACGGCGCCGTATCGCCTCGAAGCTGTCGGTGCCGAGCTCGTGCGCTTGGAACGGCACGGGCAGGGTGAAGTCCTGTCCCACATACCGCATGTCGAGAAACGCCTCGACGCGTAGCCGATCGACGCCGATCAGGTGGGCGAGGCGGTCGGCCATCTCTCGGTAGCGCGCTTCGAGAATGGCGGGGTCGAGGCGGTCGAAGCGTGCGTAGATCGTCTGCACGAGGTCGTGCCGTTCGTCGGCGAGAAGCATGCCGACGGCCGAGAAGTGACCGGGGTAGCACGGCACGACGGCCCGCGGAATGTCCAATTCGCGCGCGATCGCGACCGCATGGAGCGGACCAGCACCGCCCGACGCGAGCAACACGAAGTCGCGCGGGTCGTGACCCTTGGCAACCGAAACCTCGCGCACCGCGAGCGCCATCTTCGCGTTCGCGACCTCGATGATGCCGTGCGCCGCCGCGAGGGGTTCGAGGCCGAGCGGCTCTGCCACGTGCTTGGCGATGCCTTCGAGCGCACCCTCGACATCAAGTGCCATCTCACCGCCCATGAACGCGCTCGGGCGGATCCGACCGAGGGCGACGTTCGCGTCGGTGATGGTCGGATCGACGCCGCCGCGCCCGTAGCAGATTGGGCCGGGCTCTGCGCCGGCGCTGCGCGGTCCCACCTTGAGCGCGCCGACCTCGTCGATCCAGGCGATGCTGCCGCCACCGGTGCCAACCTCGACGACGTCGACGACCGGCCCGAGCACGGGGTGGCCCTCGGTGTAGCCGCCGATGTAGTAACCGTCCGTGATCGTCGACGTGCCATCGCGAATCAGGCTCACCTTGGCGGTCGTGCCGCCCATGTCGAAGGCGATCACGTTCGTGTGGCCGAGTTCGCGGCCAACTTCGGTTGCCCCAATGATACCGCCGACGGGTCCTGACTCCATCATCGCAACGGGCTGGCACGCAGCGGTCGACGGAGTCATCACGCCACCACCTGACTGCATGATCCAAATTTCTCCGTCGAGGCCGCGTTCGCGTAGTTGACGCTCGAGTGACTCGACGTAGCGGCTGACGATGGGGCCGATGTACGCGTTTACGACGGTCGTCGAAGTTCGCTCGTATTCGCGGTAATGACGGAGGATCTCATGTGAGAGCGAGACGTACGCCTCGGGCAGCTCTGCGCGGATGATCGCACCAGCGCGCCGTTCGTGCTCGGGGTTCGTGTACGAATGGAGGAAGCACACCGCGACCGCCTCGACGTCCGCGTCTCGCAGCGCGGCGCACGCGGCGAGGACAGCATTCTCGTCGAGCGGCGTCGCCACCTCTCCGGAGGCGAGCATGCGCTCGGGTACCTCGAAGGTGAGTGCCCGCGGCACGAGCGGGCGGGGCCGGCGAAAGAACAAGTTGTAGGCCTCGGGTCGGTTTCCGCGGCCCATCGCGTAGACGTCGCGCGTTCCTTGCGTGACGACGAGTCCGGTTTTCGCACCCTTTGCCTCGAGCACCGTGTTGATGGCGATCGTCGAGCCGTGGACGACGTCGGTCGCCGCGGCCAGGGCAGCGCCGCTCTTTGCAATGCAGGCGAGCACGCCTTCGACGAGGTCATGTGGCGTCGTCAGGCTCTTCGCGTGGAGGAATCGGCCCGTGTGCGCCTCGTGTCCGATCAGGTCGGTGAACGTGCCCCCGATGTCGACCGCGATCGTGAAGTCATCGCTCATGCGCGTTCGCCGTCGCTTCACGGATCGGCGGCCAGTGAATGTCAGCGACCGGTCTCGAAACTTGCTGGATCTCCGGAGCGTCCGGGATCACCGGCAGCAGCAAGTGCGACGGATGCTCCTCGTCATGGAAGATCGTCGCCTTCCCTGGCACGGGTAGCAGCTCCGATGTGTAGATGGTGTGCAGCATCATGTGGTACACGTTGTCGTCGCTCGAGATCTGCACCCAGATTCGGTGCCCTTTCCTGAACGTCCAGAACTTGGGCGGTAGCTCAATGCGGTACTCGTGGATCTCGCCGGGTTGGGGACGATTCGGGTTCTGGTACGGGTGGAAGGGCAGCCCTAGTGTCGAGCGAGCCTCGTCGACCTCTCGGTAGGAGGCTTTGAGCACGTGCTCGGAGATCATTTGTCGCTTACCGTCGGCGTCGACGTCGGCCAGCTTCACAAAAAACGCCATGTCAAGTGTGTCGATCGCAGCCCAGATCGAGACGCTCATCGGTCCCCACGCCCGCAGGTCGGCTGTGAGCGGATCGGAGACGAAGGCAATCTGCGGATCACCGGTGATCAACCGCGCCGTTGCTGCCGGTGTGCGCGGGTCATGGCTCATTTCCGCGGTGGACGGGAGCCGCGAGCCGGTTGGATACGAATCTGGAGCCTCAGCCGCCGGGGCTTCGAGGCTGAGTCGGCCGTACGGGGGCTCCGACGCCGGCTGGTCAGTACCCGAGTGGAAGAAGAATTTCGACCATTGCGCACGCGCCAGCGGGTATTCGGTCTCGTACCGCCACTCCTGGGTCACCGAGTCGCAGATCATCACCTCCGGCTCGTCCATGATCCCGTTCTCGACCCCTTTGCACCAGTGGTCAAACCAGCGAAGGATGTATTCGTTGAGCGGGATGCTCTCGAGGAACGTCACGTGCGACTGCGGATTCCACGGCAGAATGACGAGCTTTTTTGGACTCGTGATCTTCGGATAGCTCCAAAGCTGACCCCGCGAATGATTCGCGCTCGGTTGCGGGACGATGCTGAGCGCCGGCACCTTTAGTTCGTGCAGCCTCGTCCAGGAAGAGATGTTCCACCAGAACTCGCCGTCTTCGGGGTGAGACAAGAACGCGTTGAAGAGATCGGCGGGCGGCAGCTTGCCGTCGACCTCTCCCGGCCAGTAGCACTGCGCCATCGTGTCAGGGCCCCACATCCCAAAGAAGCTCGTATTGAACAGCCCGCCCTTCCAGGCGTAGTCGCGGTAGAAGTCCGTCGAGGCGTCAACTGGCGCGACGCACGCGAGGTGGGGCGGCCGCTGAAGCCCGACGAGCCACTGCATGATCCCGAAGTACGAGTCGCCGAGCATCGTGACGTTCCCGTTGCACCACGGCTGTTGCGCGATCCACTCGACCATGTCGTATCCGTCCTGCTGCTGCGCGAACTCGAACGGTGACCACCGTCCCTGCGAGAGCCCAGAACCCCGCGCTGAGACGATGACGTGCACGTAACCGTTCGGGACAAAAAATGCCGTGTTCCCCGCCTCGATGGAATGCGAGATCGCCGGCGGCCACTGCTGGATCTCTTTGATATACGGCGACATCGACAGGATCCCCGGATACCGCCCCTCGCGATTCGGGCGATAGATGTCCGCGGCAAGGCGAATTCCGTCGCGCATCGTTACATAGACGTTCTCGTCGAGCGCGACCCCGTCGGGGAGCGGCGGCCGGACGGTGGGGATCGTCATTGCGTTCCTTTCGCTCAGGCTGGAGGGTGCTCTTTCAATCGCCGGGAGGTTTGGCCGTCGCCTCGGGGCAGCTCCCGATGGCTGCCGAGTTCACGTTCGAGACGTGCTCGCACGCGCAAGAGCGCCGCCGCGATCCGCTGCTCATTGCCGTAGAACCGTTGCGACGGCAACGGGACGCTGATCGCGGCGACTGGGGAGTTCAGTGGCGCGATCGCCACGCCGACGGCACAGATCCCCACGGTGTGCTCCTCGCGGTCGTAGCCGACCCCGACTTCGCGAACGGTCTCTAGTTCCTCGAGCAGCTGCGCACGCGAAGTGATCGTGTGCGGTGTCAACTTCTCGAGCTGCTCAGGAAGCAGTCGCTCGATTTCGGCTTTCGATAGCCCAGCAAGCAGCGCCTTCCCGTTTGCTGTGCAGTGGGCAGGGAAGACGGCGCCGATGGAAGAGACGGCTCGGAGCCGCTGCGTGTCGGCTGCGACCTGGTCGACGAAGAGCACTTTGTCGTGCTCGAGCACGGCGAGATCGACCGTCTCGTTTAACTCGCGCGAAAGCGAGGCGATGTCCGGGTGCATCGCGAGCGTGAAGTGTCGGGACGCGGCCACCGCGAGGCTCCCGAAGAAAGGCCCGAGACGAAAGCCGCCACTCGGAGAAACCGAGGCAACAAACGAATCGTGTTCGAGCGCGCTAATAAGACGGTGTACGGTCGAGCGGGCGAGTCCGACACGAGCGGCGATCTCGGAGAGGCTGAGACCGTTGGGCTCTTCGCGCAGGGCGAGAAGGATGTCGGCTACGCGTCCGACGACTTGGACCGGGCTCCGGTCGGAGTTCGAATCCGCGGCGGTTGGCATACGAGCGGATTTGATCATAAGGTGTCCCGTATTGCAAGACAATCTGTCTCGACGGGTGGACGCGGTCGCCCAGTTGTTGTTGCCCTTTGGAGCGGCCATCGGCTAGCAGCGGTCACAGAGAGGCAACGCGCAGGTGTCGCCGAGTATGCGCCCCTGGTCACGTGGAGAGCGTCAGCCCTGGTCGGAGCCGAACCGAGGAGGGGACCATCGAATCGACGGTAAGGCGAATCGTCACGGGACACGATGACGAGGGGCGAGCGATCGTCCAGAGCGATCGCCGCGACGAACTTGTACCCCGGCGCGAGCGTGTGGCCTCACGGGTGCTTTGGACGAGCGACTCGGTTCCCGTCGACAACCACGGAAACGACGATGCCGCGATTCAAGACATCGGCCTGACGATTACGGCCGGAACGGTGTTTCGCGTCGTGCAGTTCGAGCCCGGTAACCCCGAATTCATGCACCGAACCGCCTCGGTCGACTACGGCGTCGTAATTGATGGCGAAATCGACATGGAGCTCGACGGAGGCGAGACGGTCCACCTCGAAGCCGGCGACCTTCTCGTTCAGCGAGGCACGATCCACGGCTTTGCGAACCGCAGCAGCGCCCCATGTCGGATCGCCTTCGTGCTTGTCTCAGCCAAGCCGGTCGAAGTGGCTGGGCGGGTGCTCGGAGACTCGATCCCACACTGACGCGTGGTCGTGCTGTGCTCTTGAAAGCGGAGCTCACTGCGGGTCGTCCGTTTATCGTTCCTGTCGGAGTGCCGAAAGGACGCGTTCGAAAGAGTCGCTGCCTGCTGGCTCATGAGGAGAGCGTTGGTAGATCTCTGCCGCGGCGCGGTGAAATCCGTCGGGAAGGCCAGCGGACGCGAAAGTGTCGGCTATCTCCTCCATCTCATCCTTCCAACGCCACCCGTAGCGCTGCGCGGAACGTGCTGCCGACTCGCAAAGTTCGGGTAGATCGGGCTGGGACTTCGCCCACTCGCGGAGAATCGGCTGTTCGACGTCTTCGGCACGCGCGAGCGAGCGGATGGCGAGCGCGAGCGCGGCGGTTCCTTTCGTCCAGGCGGAGAAGGCCATCTTGACGGCAGAAGCCGAACCGGGGCTGTTTGAGACAACGATCGGTTCGACGATCGTTGTGGCGAAGAGTTCGGCGATCGTGTCGGCTTCTGTCCCCGATAGGTAGAGCCGGGTCGTGTCACGTGTTGTCGGGGGAGGACCGATGATCGAACCGTCGACGTATCGGCCAACCTGCTCTTCGATCGCACGCGACGTCGCTGGGGAAATCGTGTTCGCATCCACATAAATGCCAGCAAAAGATGGCACACGGCGAGCGACGTCGACAGCGGCTGCCGGGGGGCAAATGGACAAGATGACCTCGCAGTGCCCGGCGAGCTCCCGGGTAGTGCCACAGTCCTCGAGGCCGGCCGATTTTGCACGCTCGGCGGTCGCAGTGCTTCTCCCTTCAGACGCCCATAGCACCGTATGGCCGACTGCGCCAAGAGCGGATGCCAACGCGGCCCCCATGTCGCCAGGATGAAGGAGCCCGACTCTCATGGTCGTCTCAACGTTGAACTTTCGCTATCACCTTGAGATAGCAAACACGAAGCATCACTGCCGGGTAGGGGCGATATCCCGAGTCGCACTTATCCGCTGCCGTCACGGAAATCTGGTAACGGATCTGTGTGGGAGTCCGGTTCAGGAATCAAGTAGCGGGACTCAGCTTCCTTGAACGCTGGCAACTCGACGAGATCTGCGAGTTCGTCGAAAGAAGCAAGTGGCGGTAGCTGGCTTATGTCGTCCTTCGCCAACGCGGTGAATGCCGCGCGCACCGCATGAACGGTCGCCGCCAACGCAACGTTGTAGGTCACAATCTTGATACCCATCTCCGCGAGGCTGTTGCGGCTGACGAGAGGCGTCCTCGGCATCATGTTCGCCCATGTATGCGCCGTGAGCGACGCAGCGAACGTACGCAGCTCTTCTTCCGACTTGAGCGCCTCGATGAAGACGACGTCGGCCCCTTCCTCCTCGAATATCTTGGCGCGGCGCATCGCTTCGTCGAGATCGACCGCAGAGCGCGCGTCGGTTCGTGCAACGATGATGATGTCGACTCCAGCATCGCGACGGGCGTCGACAGCCGCTCGAATCTTCATGCGCGCCTCTTCAGCGGACACGACGGCGTGGCGGCCCGAGTAGTGGCCGCACTTCTTCGGCCAGAGTTGATCCTCGAGCAGGATCCCCGCGGCGCCCGCGCGGGCATATTCGATCACGGTTCGCTGCACGTTCAGCGCGTTCCCGTAGCCGGTATCTCCGTCGGCGATGACCGAGAATCCCGGGACGGCCGCACACGTGTTGCGCAGCTGATCCAGCATGTCCGAGAAGGTGATCAACCCGAGATCGGGTAGAGCGAACCTTTCCCCAGCGACACCAAAACCGCCGAGGAGCACCGTTACGAAGCCGACATCCTGAGCTAAACGGGCCGAGAGCGGACCGTTGACCACCGGGCAGACGATGAGGCCGGGCTCGTCGATGAGTGTTCGGAGGCGCCGTCCAGCGGTACTCATGGTGCCCCATCGTATTCCACAGATCGAGACACATCGTCCTGCACTTCGGGACACATTTGCTCAAACAACTGTGCCCGGAGTCGTGCCGTGGCCGTCCGATACTCCGGCGGTCACCAGCTGGTTTCATCACCGGTGTAGGTGTCTGCCACTGGATCCACCGCGAACCGCTTGGGGAGCTGCGGCCAAAGACTACTGATGGCTATGAACGATTCATGGATCATCGAGCAGTCGCTGAGTAAGCCGGAAGCGTTCAGCGCCATCTTCGATCGCCACTTCGACGTAGTCGCTGCTTTCTGTCTCCGACGTCTCAACGCCGTATGGGGAGAGGACGTTGCCGGCGACGTCTTCCGATGGGCCTTTGAGCACCGCACTCGCTTCGACCTTGAGCACGACGACGCCCGACCCTGGCTTTTCGGCATCGCCAACAACCTCGTCCGTCAGGCATTGAGAAGTGAGGGACGACAAGGACTTGCCTACGACCGGTGGCTCACGAGGTCTAGAACCCGAAGGTCGGGGGTTCAAATCCCCCCCTCTCCGCCGATTGCGGTGTCGCGAGACATCCCGGACACATCTCTCGGGACATCGCGGACATTACGAGATTTGGCCCTGGTAGTCCTTGGCCGGGTCGATTTTCAGCTCGCCGAGGTACTCGCCGTCTTGTGAGTAGACCCTGACGTCGCGGTCGTCCACCAACAGCAGCACACGTTCTTTCGTGTGCGCCCTGCCGATGCTCATGTGGCGGAGCTTTCCGGCGTAGCGAAGGGTGACTTTGCCGCCTTTGTCGACTTTGTCGGTGCGGATTCGGAACTCGCCGGAGTCACGGATCGGCTTGCCGCGGGGCGTCGCCTTCACCCTGGCGTCGTAGGCGGCGCGTGGCGTGATGCGGTTCTTCGAACGATGCGGACGGACGTCGTTGTAGTAAGCGGCGAAGACGTCGAGGCGTGCTTGCAGTTCGGAGAGCGTCGCAGGTTTCGCCTTGTCGACGAACTTCTTGTCGGTCTGGTGGAATCTCTCGACCTTCCCACAGGTCTGGGGATGGTTGACCCGGCTGTGCTTGAAGACGATGCCCAACGCGGCGAGCTCCGTCGCGAGCGCGCCGCGATCGCCTCTCGCCGAGGCAGTAAAGATGCAGCCGTTGTCCGACAAGACGCTCTGGGGAAAGCCGTATTGTCCTGCGGCTTCGTAGAAGGTCTGAACAACGTCGGCGGCGGTCGTGACGGGAAAGGCCTTGCTCTGAACACAGAGCCTCGAGTAGTCGTCGATCACGTTCAAGATCTCGACGCCTTCACCTGATGAAAGCGCGTAGTGCGTCATGTCCATCTGCCAACACTCATTGGGCAACGCCGCTTCGAATCGGATGTAGGAGCAGCGCGGTCGCTTGTGCGGTTCGGGGACGATGAAGCCCCGTCTCGTCAGCACCCGCCAAACCGTCGAGACCGAACAGGGCGCCACCTTGTGGCGGCGGACAAGGTGGGTGTAGATCGTGTCGGCCCCGCACTCCGTGCCGAACTCGGCCAGTGCTTTTCGGAGCTCGACGATCTCGTCTTCTAAGTCGGCTGAGACCTTTGTCGGAGAGTGGTGCGGGCGCCTGCTCCTTTTGGCGAGCGCCGCCTCACCGCCCTGTTTGTAGCGGGCCAAGAGCTCGTAGAGCCAGGTCTTCGAGATCCCGTGCTCCTTGGCAACCGCACGGACACTGCGCTTTTCTGCGAGAACCGCCTGGACGACGAACGCTGCGAGCTCCATCTGGACACCCCCTCGGCGTCCACGATGTCGCGCGAGACCTGTCCGCTATGTTCTGAACTCGCAGACTCCCCCGCCACCAAGAAAAAACCACGTCAGGGCCGGTGCGAGAGCAACTCTTTCCCTCCGAACCACCCCGATGTTTCATCCCATGAGCCGAATAGAGCTAGACAGGAACGCACTGAAGAGGGCCGCCGCGCATGACGATTGACCTTGCAACGAGTTTCCCCGGGATTAGCGCCCAAGGGTTTGCGCACCCTGCCGATCGCGCCGCGACGGCTGCGCTCCGCACCGTGCCGGGTCTCGAGAGAGTCGTGAAGTTCCTGACCGAACACGGCTACGAGCGCAGACTCCGCCAACTGCTGATGGGAAACGCTGTCCGAACGGGCGACGACCAGTTGCCCGCGATTTGGGCCATTCAGCGACGTTGCGCCCACGTTTTGGACATCGAACGCTGCCCGAAGCTTTACGTTTCACAGCAACCCGTCGGAAGCGGGCTCACGATCGGTGCAAACGAGCCGATCACCCTTGTGAGTTCCGGATTGGTCAGTTCGTACTCCGAAGATGAGTTGACCGCCGTGCTCGGCCACGAAATGGGACATGTTCTCGCCGGCCATGTGACTCTGACGACGACGTTCCAGTTGGTGCAGATGATTATGCGAGGCGCAATCCGCGGGGTTCCTCTCACCGGCCTTCCGATCGCGGCCGTCTACTTCGCGCTTCTTGAGTGGTCGAGAGCCGCCGAGCTGACGTCAGATCGGGCAAGCGCGATCGTCGCCGGTGAGCCGCTGGTGGTTTGCCGCACGTTGATGCGGATGGCCGGGGGACCGGTGGAAGATCTCAACCTCGACGCCTTTCTCCGTCAGGCGACCGAGTACGAGGGCGAATCAGATCCCTTTGGGCGCTACTCGCGATTTTTTGCCGAGATCGCGACTACGCACCCATTTCCGGTCCGAAGAGTGCGCGAACTGATCGCTTGGGTCAGTGCTGGAGAACTCGACCGGGTCCGATCCGGAAGCTATCTCCGACGTGGTCAGGAGCCGCCGGCAACTGCCGAGTTTGAAGCAGCGCTTCAGCATTACCGCGCCCGATTCGCGGCGATCTTCGAAAGGGCGGGTGAAGGCATCTCGTCAGTGTTCGACCGCGTCAGTGCTTGGCTCGCTGGAGACGATGACGTCGCTCCGTCGGACGGCGCTAGTCCCTAGGCCATTGCTTTGATGGTCCGGTCCGGTTGAACGCCTTCCACGAGAAGGTCACGTCATTCTGTGCGACTTTGAACCGTGCTTCACGCTGAGCGTTGCATCGCAATCTCAAGGAAGTCCGCCAGCGAGTCGGTGAAAGGCGTGCTCGAGCCGAACCGACAGCGAGAGCGGATGCGCGGACCCGCTCGGCACAATGCGAGTCGTGAGCAGGCCGACGAGGGTGAAGGCAGCAGCAACGAGCATGGCCTCTGCGGTCCGGTTGCTCTCAGTCGCGTGGCTGGTAACCAGGAGTGCCGACACGATTGCGACGCCGAGCGCCGAGCCGACCTGACGCGACGCAGTTAGCACCGCGCTCGCCGAACCCTCGGCCCGGGCGGCCACCGGCCCGCGAGTTCCCGCCAGGGTCGACGCAACCTGAACGAAGCGGGCCGACACTCCCAACACAAACAGCGAAGGAAGCAGTCCCGCTAGCGAGCTGTGCCAGACGCTGAGGGCGGCACCGACGAGCGCTAGAAGGCCGAGAGACATCCCCGTCGCAAGTGCACGACGCGGACCGAGTCCAGGTACAAGCCTTGAGGCGGGGCCCGCCAGCGCGAAGGCCCCGGCAGCTTGTGGGATGAAGCACAGCCCCGTCACCAGCGGCGTGAGGCCTCGGCCCTCCTGTAAGTAGAGCGTCACGAGGAGCACGGCTGCGGCGTTGCAGGCGCCGAAGGCAAGCAGGCTTTGGTTCGCGCCGAGGATGCCCCGGTCCTTGAACAGTTCGAGGTCGAGGAGCGGCGCGGTCGCCTTGTGCTCTCGGACGACGAACGCAACGAGCAGGATGAGCGCGGCGCCCACCGCGACGGCCGGCTGCGTCGGCTGGAGGGTGTCGCCTGCCCGAGTCACGCCGAGCACGAGTAGTGCCACGCCGGCGGTCGCGGCGAGCGCTCCGGGAACGTCGAGTCGCCCGGAGCGCCGCGACGAATCGGTTGGAAGCAGGCGCAACGACGCCATGAACAGCATTACGCCCACCGGCATATTGACGAAAAAGACGAGCCGCCAGCTCACCTCAACGAGTAGGCCGCCGATCACGGCGCCGGCGGCGAACCCGGCCGAGGCGACGGCGCCATACACCCCGAGCGCGTGGCTGCGCTGGCGCTCTTCGGTCCAGCTCGTGACGAGCATGGACAGCCCTGCTGGAGCGAGCAGCGAGGCGCCGAGTCCCTGGACGGCTCTCGAGGCGATCAACAGCGACGGCTCGACGGCCAACCCTCCGGCGATGCTGGCAACGACGAAGACACAGAGCCCGATCCGGTAGAGCCTCGCCTGGCCGAACACGTCGGCGAGCCGGCCACCGAGCAGGAGGAAGCCGCCGAACGTGACGGCATACGCGCTCACCAACCACTGCACAGTCGTCGTCGAGACGTGAAAGCTGTGTTGGATCGAGGGCAGCGCCACGTTGACGATCGTGAAGTCGAGCACGACCATGAATTGGGCCATTGCCAAGGTGACGAGCAGCGCGGTCCCTCGACGCGGCGTCCCGGGGACTGCGCCGTCCGGAAACTCGGACATCACTTTTAGTTTGACCGATCGATGAGCACCGTCACGCGGTGAGCGGCGGGGTGAAGAGCCCGATTTCGGTGAGTCTTCGGTTTTGGCTCACGCGTGAGACGATCGTTTTGCGTCTCCTGTGGCTGAGTGCGACAGCGCCGTGTAGGCCTCACGAGCGCCGTAATAGACAAGGACGTATCCCGCGCCGCTGGGTCGGCCCACCACCAATCGAGCGCAGCATTGAGGACGAGACCGAGGAACACTGCAGTGGCAAGTACGCCGTCGACGAAGGTGACGTGGCCCTCGGTACGGAGCACCGGATTGTTGAGCGCGGTCCCGGTGCGGGACTTGCCAGCGGTCAGGAGGAACATTGCGACCGCGGTGATGCCGGTCCAAATGATGCCGAGAGTGCTGTGGTGAGGGTGGAAGCGCGCGACGAGCACCACGGTGCTTTGGACGCTTAGGTAGATGACGAGCGCGACGAACGCAGAGCCGATGAGGCGCATCGCGCGCCGCTGGCGCGACTCCGCGACGTCAGCCAGCCAGCTCCCAGAGCACGACAGTCGACGCGGCGATCTCGATCAGGCTGTCGAGCCCGAAGCCAGCGAGCGCGACCGAGCGCGCGGCGATTGCACCAATCGCAAGCACGAAGATGCCGACCGTGTTCCAGACGAGGGTGACTATCTCGAGGCGGCGCACGAGTGAGCATGACGGCCCTGTCGGCGGTCGGAGGTCCAAATCCTCTCGTCGTCACTAAGAAGCGAGTGAATCTCACGGTGTCGACCGATGCTTCACCTCGCCGACCCCAGGCCGGATGTGGACGGTCTTGAGGCTGTTTCGGACGTGTTGCGAAAGCTGCAGCTCTCGGGTCGTCACCAGCTGACCCGATGTCGCTCGAGCATCCTGTTTATCGTTCCGGTACCGGAGATAAAATCGTTCTCACAACCTCTCCCTCCCAAACCGGCGCGTTTCACGCGCCTTGCCCGAAGTTGTCCGAAGACGGCCGGAGATGACGTCAAAGGTTCCTTCACCCTGGGTCAACCGCGTCGATCGGTTCCGCAACCGAAACGTACGTCGAGTCCGGTTGTGCGTTCGAATCAACTGGGATCAGATGGGACTTCGTGAGCCGGGCCCCAACTCGCATCGCAGCCGTGGTCGCCCTGGCCGCCGTGGTTGCGGCGGTAGTGACCGATCTGACCGTGTCCGCGGTCGATGGATGGTGGAATCGCCACTCGCTCGTCGGTTCGGTGACATCGAGCGTGCTGATTCTCGCCATAACCGTCCTGGTCGTCGACGAGGTGAACTCCCGTCGCCAGGTGCGGCAAAGAAACCGCGTCGCCGCTGTGCAAGCCCTGATCGTCTACGCCCAGGTGCGTCAGACGGCGAGAGTGGTTTTGGCGCCGCCCGATCAGCGGGAGAGCGGGGACGCGGCGGGCGAGGTGCGTGCGCTCGCCTCTATGGTGCTCACCGCCGCGCCGGCGCTGTTCGACGATCCCGAGGCGCGGAACTTCATGGAGAAAGCGGAGCGGTTTTCGATGATGTTGGTCCGCATCGGTTTGGGCAGCGCCGACCACGACGTCACCGACGCCGATCGGGCAAAGCTCTCCCAGGCAAAGGAAGATCTGAGCACCGCCGTCCAGCCGCTCTTGGCCCGCCTCGACAGTCGCGAAGTAGCGGCGGTCGAAGGAGATGCGGGCGACGCATCGAACAACTGAGAGGAGCCGCTGCCGTGCACAGCACAGAGGCAAATCGCGGATGGCCGTCGTTGAATTACGACGAGTGGAGCGCGACATGCGACACGCTGCACGCGCACACACAGGTGCTTGGCAAGTTAGCCACCGAATTGGCGCCACCAGAACCGCAATTCCAGCACGCCGCGCTGCGACTGACCCCTCGCGGATGGGAGACCGCGCCACTGCCGGCACCCGACGCATCCGGGACGCTGACCGTGGCGCTCGATCTGCACTCCCACGAGGTAGTGATCCAACACGATGACGGCAGGCAGCGTCGCGTTCCGCTCACCCCGAATCGCTCCGTCGGCGAAGTGACCCGTGAGGTGCTTTATGAGATCGGACAACTCGTCGGACCGGTGCACATCAATCCGGCGCCACAAGAGGTCCCTTGGGCGATCCCTCTCGATGAAGACGACGTGCACCACACCTACGATGAGCCTCGGGTGGCGACGTACTTCGTTGCCGCCACGCGCGCCGCACGAGTCCTCGCTGAGTTGCGGGCGCCATTTCGCGGCCGTTCGAGCCCGGTCAACGTGTGGTGGGGGAGTTTCGACCTGGCGACCAATCTCTTCTCCGGCCGATCCGTGGATCCGCCGTCGAATGACTTCATCGTGCGCAACTCGGCAAACGCGGAACAGATCGCAGTGGGCTGGTGGCCCGGAGACACCCGCCACGTTCGCGCTGCGTTCTTCGGGTACGCCTTTCCGGCGCCGGAGAGTTTTCCGGGAGCGACGCTCTCGCCTCCTGCCGCCTACTGGGACAACGGGATACGGGAGTATGTCTTCGACTGGGACGACGTGATCGCGAGCCGCGCGCCGCACGACGCCGCTGTGCAGTTCGGCCGCTCCTTGATCGCCCATGCCTGCAGCGTCTGCAGCTGGGACCCGATCCTCGCGGCGAGCGCCCGGGGGGATCTGCCGGCCATCAGCTAACGAACTCGATGGAGGGTTTCTCCCACCCTCACCCTCCGAAGCGACGGCTCGGTCGCGCGAGCCCGTACCGTCGTAGTCGGCCCGAGGAGGAGTGCGTGACCACGAGCGAGGTGTCGGGAAGACGTCGCCCGGTCGGCGACCGGTTCGGCGGTGCGTTGAGCGAGGCCTACCTGCTCGACCTGGAAGTCGTCGGTGTCGACGAGCTCGCGCCGCACGTACGGAACGTCACGGTGTCGTCGCCGGATCTCATCGGCTTCAGCTTCCTGCCGGGTCAGGATCTCACGATCGAGTTCCCGAATGGCGACAGCACCGTCCGCCGGCGGTACACGATCCGCCGAGCCAACCCGCAAGCCGGCACGGCGGATCTCGAATTCGAGCTCCACGGCGGCGATGGCATCGCCGAGCGGTGGGCGTCAGCGGCGCCGCTCGGTAGCCGACTCGATGCGATCGGACCCCGTGGCAAGATCTCGATCCAGTCCAACGCCAAGCACCACGTTTTCGTGGCAGACGATTCCGCGATGCCAGCGACGTTCGCCATGCTCGAAGCGCTCCCTGCGCATGCGACGGCCGCCGCAATCCTCATCACGCCGCACGGTCGGCACTCGCGACCGGCAACGACGAGCAAGCTCGATGGCGCGACCGTGTGGGTCGACGAACCCGACTTGTCCCGCGCGATCGCCTCGCTCGGTGTCGAGCCCGGCGTCGCCATCTACGTCAACGGCGAGCGCCAGCTCGTCGGGCTGGTCGTCGAGCTGTTCAGCGCTGCAGGCGTTCCCCGTGAGCGAATCGCGAACAAGCCCTACTGGCGGCGCGATCAACCCAACGCCGCAAACGGAGAGCCCGCGCGCGATTAGCGGTAGCTCAAGGTGCCATTCCTGTATCGGTCCATTGCTGGAACACCTGCACCTGTTCGGCGGGCCACGCTCCGTCGCACGGCATTTGTCCGGATTCGAGAACTCCCAAGATCGCTGACGCGTTGGCCCGGACGTCGTCGTAGGACCAGAGGTCGAATTTGTGCATCATCGACACGCGATCTCGCTCGCGGAACAATGGTTTGATATCGGGATCGAAAGAGACGTTGCTCTCAAGCGTTGACATTCGATACCTCCGTCCCTGGTCAGGTGGTTCGGCTTCCCGGATCTTTCTGAATCGTGCTTTGTTCGCGGGTCGGCAACGTGGGTTCGCCTTCGGTTCGCACTTTCAGCTCTCACGAATCCCAAGGCTGCTTAACCACGATCGCCCAGGACGAGCACCGCTGCACTGACGTCCTCCCGACCGTGACCCGAGTCGACCGCCTCCCGCCACTGGCGCGAAAGGGCTACCAAAACAGGCAGCGAAACGTCTCCTGCCGCGTCGATCGCGAGATCGACGTCTTTTAGCGCCCACTCGAGGGGGAACTCCGCGGCGAAGTCACCGTGTTCCATCTTGTGCAGCTTGGCGTCGGCGATGGGGGCGTCAAGCGGACCGCCCTCGATCGCCCCAGCCAGCTGCTCGTCGTCGATGCCGAGGCGTCGGGCGAGGGTCAGCGTCTCCGCGATGCCCTCGATCAAAACGGACAGGTAGGCGTTGACAACCAACTTCATCCGGCTCCCGCGTCCCGCGTCACCGAGCCACAGCGTTCTGCGGCCGATGGCGTCGAAGACGGGATCGACGATCGGCTGTGCCTCCGACGGTCCAGACGCCAAGATGAGCAGTTGTCCCGACTCGGCAGGACCCTTGCTGCCGGACACCGGAGCGTCAACGAATCTGACATCCGGTCGTGTGTGCGCGATCCGCTTGGCGAGTTCGGTCGTCCCCGACAGCCCGACGGTACCCATTTGCGCCCACACCGCACCGTGGGAGAAGGCGTCACTCACTCCGCCGTCGAAAATCACCTCCGAAACGATCGCGGCGGTAGGCAGCATCGTGATCACGACATCGGCACCCTGCACCGCCTCGGCTGGCGACGCGGCGACCGACGCACCGACTTGTGAGAGCGGTGACGCCGCTAGCTCGGACCGATCCCACACCGTCGTCGGCAGGCTCGCCGCCAACAGATTGCGGGCCATCGCCCCACCCATGATGCCGGCTCCGAGCACGGCGACCCGCGGGGACCCTCCTTGCCTGTCGACCGAACCCTTTTCAGTCACATCCCACCTCGTCTCCGCCTACTCGGCCCGTGCTCCTGAGGCTGGCTGCCGTCAATCGCGATCAACCACTTTGCACATTGCCTACCTCCCGTAGAGCCCGTCGTGCGCTTCGCAGGCCGTGCCTTCCTGGTTGAGCCCTTGGGCGACTACGCACTCTCGCGTCGCTCTGTCAATGACCGTGGTCCATTCCGCCGCCGCACGCTCATCGCTCAAGTGAATGAGCAACGTATGGCCGTCGTGCTCGACTCTCGGCCGGCAGGAGGGATTGTCGCCCTCGTGCACCGCCCGCGACCGGCGACCGGACGGCGCGGCGTCAGCGACGAACGAGGTCCAACGTCGACGACGCGAGGGAGGACAAAGTGGGCGTAAACCGGGGGAGCGATGAATCACGGACTCGACGGTAGGCGCCCGACGGGCGTTGCGGAGTGTCTGACGCTGCTCACCGACTACGGCTTTGAGGCGGGCTTCGTCGGCGCACTGCACGCCGTCACCTTTCAGATCGCGCCGCGCGTGCGTGTGATCGACCTCGACCACTCAGTGCCGCCGGGAAACGTTCGGCTCGGCGCCCTTCGCCTCGAACGATTCGCACGGTTCCTTCCTGTCGGCGCGCACGTCGGAGTCGTCGATCCGGGAGTCGGCGGACCTCGTCGGCCGATCGCGATCGCGGTCGCCGGCCATTACCTCGTCGGCCCGGACAACGGTCTCCTCATCTGGGCTGCCGAGCGACTCGGAAGCAACCACCGCGCCGTCGTCCTCGATCGCCAGGAGTTCCACCTCGCAGAGAAGTCGCGCACCTTTGATGGCCGTGACATCTTCGTGCCCGTCGCAGCGCACCTCGTTCGCGGCGCGGCATTCGACGCTGTCGGCTCGCCGATCGAGCCGGGAGATCTCGTTCGTCTCGAGCGACCCTTTATCTCTTATGAGCGGGACGGATCGCTCGTCGCTGAAGTTCTCCAGCTCGACGGTTTCGGCAACGTCCAGTTCAGTGCCGGCGCCGAGGAGACGCAAGCCCTCCGCCTCCGAGTCGGTGACCCGATTCTCATCGCGCGAGTGGACACCCGCGTCGAACTTCCTGCCACTTATGGCGCGACGTTCTGCGACGTGGCACTGGGCGAAACGGTGCTGCTACTCGACAGCGACGGACAGCTCGCGCTGTCCGTGAATGGCGGTCGCGCCGATGACGCGCTCAAGGCAGCGCTCGGCACACGCGTTCGCATCGCCCGCGCGTCGATCTGATTTCCGGGTTGTGGCGTCGCGCGCCGCGCTGCCGGTGCGATCAGGAGTCGATTAGCTCTGACCGGCAGCCGACGCCGCGAGAGTCGCTCCTTCTGCGGCGAGTTCGCCGTCGCGAGATGGCTGCGCTTCGTCTCGTGACCCGAGCTGTGCGTCGCCGTGGTGGTACTTGGCACCGCGCATCCACGAGGCCGCCGCGGCGATGAGACACGCAACCAGCGCGAACGTAAAGGCTTCGGCGAGACCGGAGTGGAACGGGGCGGCGATGAGCTTTGGAAAGAAGCTCCGACCCGTGAGGTAGTGGACCTTTCCTTTCGAAAGACCGCCGAGCGACGATCCGAGCAGCGTGCGGATCGGGTTGTATCCCAAAAACGCCGCGAAGAGGCTCGCCACCGGTGGCAGCGCCGCCGCCTGGCGGGCCGCGGAGGCCGGAACACCCTGAGCGACGAGGCCCGCGTAGAGGCTGTGGGGAAGCGAGCTCGCGAGTCCGAGGATGATCAGCGTGAAGAACACGCCGATCGACAGCACCATCGCGGAGTTTTGAAAGGTCGTCAGCATGCCGGCACCGGCGCCGCGCTGGTCCGGGGGCAGGCTGTTCATCATCCCAGCGAGATTCGGCGCGGCGAAGATTCCCATCGCGGTCCCCATCAACAAAATCAAGAGACCAAACCATACGTATGAGAAGTCGATGGGCAGCGCCTCCAAGAGACCGAAACTCAGCGCGGCGAGCACCATCCCTCCCGTCGCGAACGGCCGCGCGCCGAAGCGATCCGAGAGGATTCCCGACATTGGGCCGGCGATGAGAAAGCCAGCCGTCAGCGGAAGCATGTAAATCCCAGCCCACAACGGAGTGACGGCGAAGCTGTAGCCGTGCTGGGGGAGCCACACGCCTTGCAACCAGATGATGAGGATGAACAACAGCCCGCCGCGACCGATCCCGGCGAGCAGTGTCGCGAGGTTGCCAAAGGCGAACGCGCGGATCCGGAACAGTGCCAAGTTGAACATCGGATGTTCCACTCGGCGCTCGATCGCGATGAACACCAACAATAAGAAGACGCCGCCAGCGAGTTCCGCTATCACCTCGGGATTCGTCCAGCCCATCGTCTGATGCCCATACGGGATGATGCCGTAGGTAATCCCGACGAGGATTGCGACCAATCCTGCGGCGAAGGTGAGGTTTCCCCACCAGTCGATGCGCGTTACGCGCCGAGCGCTGAGTTCGCGCAGCTTCAACCTGGCCCACGCCGTCCCGAAGACCCCGACTGGGACCGAGACGAGGAAGACGAGCCGCCAGTCAACCGGCGCCAGAAGACCGCCGAGGACGAGTCCGATGAACGAGCCGGATATCGCGGCGACGCTGTTGATCCCGAGGGCGAGGCCGCGCTGATCGGTCGGGAAGGCGTCGGTGAGGATCGGCGCCGCGTTCGCGAAGACCATCGCCCCGCCGACTCCCTGTCCGACGCGCATCACGATCAGCCAGAGCGCGCCGCTCGGGCCGTGGAGCCAAGTCAACGAGAGCAGGATCGAGAAAACCGAGAAGACGGCGAAACCGAGCGTGTACATCTTCACCCGGCCGTACATGTCGCCGATGCGACCGAAGCTGACGAGCAGGACGGCCGTGCAGACCATGAAGCCCATCAGCATCCAGAGCAGGTAGCTCGTGTTGCCGGGCGCGAGCGGGTTGAGCTTGATGCCGCGGAAGATGTCGGGCAGGGCGATCAAGATGATCGAGGAGTTGATCGTTGCCATCAACATGCCGAGGGTCGTGTTCGACAGGGCGACCCACTTGTAGCGATCCGGACGCGCAGCGCCATTGCCGGACGGGTCCGCGGTTGGCGCAGACCTCGTTGTCGCGTTATTCATGCATCGTGACTGTCACAAGATCTTGAGCTTTCTGCTACCGAGCGAATCGAATTCGCACACCCGGCGGGCAATTTCGTCGCCTTCCTGTTGTACCGGATTCCCGGCTCGCCGGGCGCGTCGACTTTTCTCGGACGCCCCAGCGGGTGTGGAATGGGTCGCGTTCACATTGCGATGGAGTCGGCATGACTGATTTGAGGAAGATCGGCTCATCGGACCTCGAGGTTTTCCCGCTCAACCTCGGAGGCAACGTCTTCGGCTGGACGGCGGACCGCGACCAGTCGTTCGCAGTCTTGGACGCCTACCGGGCCGCGGGGGGGAATTTCGTCGACACCTCGGACTCGTATCCCCACTGGGTTCCGGGAAATCGCGGCGGCGAATCTGAAGCGATGATCGGAGAGTGGCTCGAGACACGCGGCATTCGTGCCGAGTTCGTCGTGGCGACGAAGGTTGGAAGCCACCCGGAATACAAGGGCCTCGCCCCGGGGAACATCAAACGTGCCGCCGAAGCTTCGCTCGAACGTCTCCGCACCGATTACATCGACCTCTATTACACGCACTACGACGACGAGGCGGTGCCCGTCGAAGAGATCATGGGCGCACTCGACGAGCTCGTGCGTGCCGGAAAGGTGCGGGCGATCGGCGTCTCGAACATCAGCATCGAACGACTTCAGGAGGAGCTCGAGTTCTCGGGGCGCGAAGGAACGGCGCCGTACGTCGCCTTGCAGCCGCACTACAACCTCGTCTCGCGTGAGACCTACGAAGGTGAACGACGTCGCCTCGCCGAGCAGTATGGCCTTGGAGTGATGCCCTACTACGCGCTCGCATCAGGCTTCCTCACCGGGAAGTATCGCCCCGAAACGGTGCAAAAGGTGCAGAGCGCGAGAGCGGCGAACGCTGCGAGATACCTCGAGTCGGAGCGGGGTCTCGAGGTTCTCGCGGCCCTCGACGAAGTTGCAGCGGCGCACGGCGTCGAGCCGCCGACGGTGGCGCTCGCATGGCTGGCAGCGCAGCCGACGGTGGTTGCACCGATCGCGAGCGCGCGGACAGCGGAACAAGTTCCCGCGTTGGTCGCCATGGCGTCTCTAGTTCTGAGCGGGGCGGAACTCGAAATGCTGAGCGAGGCTTCCGCGTAACACAACACGCCCGAATACCTCGGGTGTCGGCTTGGTGACGGGAGGGAGCATGGAACCGGATCGGGCGAAAGCGCTACTTGCTTCCGAACGGGAACGCGTGGAGGGCCTCCTCGCGCAGGCGTCCACCGACGAGGCGTCAGACCTCGAGGCGTCGAGGGAGACCGGCGACATGTTCGACCCTGCCGAGCGGTTGACCGCTGAAGGAACCGATGACGCCGTCGCCGAAAGTCTTCGCAGTCGCCTCGAGGCGATCGGACGCGTGGAACAACGCCTTCGTGAAGGCACCTACGGTTTCTCGGTTCGCAGCGGACTGCCCATTCCCGACGAGCGGCTCGAAGCAGATCCCGCGGCGGACCTCACGGTCGACGAGGCCGCAGCCGAGGGCGAGTGACTTCCTCCGGAGCCTCTCGGCGGACCCTTGAGCAGCTGTTGGCAAGTGCACGAAGCGATTACACAAAGGAGCGCGAGATGCCGGCAAAAGGAAGTGCGCAGTGGTTGGGCGACCTCGCGTCGGGAACGGGATCGTTCAGCGCGGGCGACGCGATCAAGGGCGAGTATTCGTTTAAATCACGATTCGAAGACGGCCCCGGATCGAGCCCGGAGCAGCTGATCGCGGCAGCCCATTCGGCGTGTTTTTCGATGGCGCTCGCGAACGCGCTCGCGAAGGCTGGCCATCGTGCCAATTCGATCCGCACCGACGCCGCCGTCACCTTGAGACCTCTGGACGGCGCGCCGACGATCACAAACATCGATTTGGTGACGGTCGGAGTCGTGCCCGGGATCGACGACGCGACGTTCCTCGAATTCGCTCGGGACGCGAAGGCGAACTGTCCGGTCAGTCGAGCGCTCGCCGGCGTTCCCGAAATCACGCTCTCTGCGTCGCTGGCGGCATAACGGGCTCAGGCAGGGCGCTCGACGCTGTGCGCCGCGGCGTCCCGACGCCCGAGCCCGATGTCGTGCCTAGCGGACCGTCTACTTCTTTGAGATCGGCACTCGCGTCGCGGATTCCTTCGGAGCGGGAATCCGGATCTCCAAGATGCCATCCTTGTAGGTGGCGGTGATGTCCGACTCCTTCACGCCGGAAGCGAGCGGAAGACTGCGCGAGAACGAGCCGTATCGCAGCTCGCGGCGCCGGTAGCCCTTCCCCGCCCGGTGCTCCTCTTCGCGGCGTTCCGCTTGGATGTGCAGCATCCCGTCAGCGACGGTGAGTTCGACGTCCTTGTCCGGGTCGATGCCTGGAAGCTCGGCACGAACCACCAACTCCTCGCCGTCGCGGAACTCGTCAACGCGGATGACGTCTTCTCCCATCAGATCCCGACCGAAGACCCACGGACGGCGGAAAGGCATCAGTCGCGCCCAGTCGTCGAACACGCGCTCGAAAAAGTCGGGTGATTCAACCCTTCGGGTTTCCTTCTTGACGATGTCAGCCATGCCGGCACCTCCTCTTTGCCTCTTTGGATTCCCCCAGGTCCACCTTGCGCCTCGAGAGACAAACGCGCAAGGTCCGTTCCTCACTTCAAAGATCCCGACCGCCGACTTTTCGGGCCATTCGGTGGGAATAGGCGTGTCATCGCCAATTGACTTCGCGCTGCCCGAGGTTCGCCGGAGCTCGTGGGGAGCGTTTCCTCGTCGGTGTTGGGATACTCGCGGTCGTGATCAAGGCGGTGGTGTTCGACCTCGACGGCGTCCTGTTGGTCTCGGAGCGGATCTGGGACGAGGCGCGCCGTGTCGTCGCCGAGCGCAACGGCGGAAATTGGCAAGCAGGGGCGACCGCGGCGATGCAGGGCATGAGCTCGCGCGAATGGGCGGCCTACCTGCATGACGAGTTGTCCCTCGACCTCCCCACCGACGACATCGTCGACCTCGTAGTTCGGGAAGTTCTCGCTAGCTACACACAGCATCTCCCAGTCGTCCCCGATGCGGATGAACTGCTCCAACGCTTGCATCGACGCTGGCCGCTCGCGCTCGCGTCCTCCTCGAACCGTGTCGTGATCGACAAGGTCCTCACGCTCGCCGGCTGGACCGACCTGTTCCGGGCGTCGGTGTCCTCCGAAGAGGTGGCGCAAGGCAAGCCGTCTCCTGACGTCTACGTTGAGGCTTCCCGGCGTCTCGGTGAAGCGGCGGCATCCTGCGTCGCCGTCGAGGATTCGGCGAACGGCATCCGGTCGGCTGTCGCCGCCGGTCTCGCCGTCGTCGCCGTTCCGAATCGCGACGACCCACCGCCGGCAGTCGTGCTCCGGCGCGCCGACGCCGTGGTCGAGCGGCTCGCCGATCTCACGGTCGGGTTCCTCGAAGAGCTGGGACGGGAGCTGGACCTCCGCCGCGAGCAGCGTCTGGACGAACAGGAACTCGAGTCATTCCCCGCTTCGGATCCGCACTCGGACTGGGCGGGCCCCCCCGAATAAAGAGACCGCCGAGCGAAGGAAAACATCCGCCGCTTCGTCGATGAAAGGAGCACCTATGCGCGTCGTACTCGCCTCGGACCACGCTGGATTCGGCCTGAAAGGCGCGATCGCGGCGCACCTGACTCCCTCCGTCGAGTTGACGGTTGCCGACATCGGGACCTACAGCACCGATCCGGTTGACTACCCGCCGATCTGCGCGCACGCCGCCCGCATGGTCGTCTCTGGAGACGCCGACCTCGCTGTGGTGATCGGTGGAAGCGGCAACGGCGAGGCGATGGCCGCGAACAAGGTGCGTGGCGCGAGGGCGGCGGTCTGCCACGACGAGTACACGGCTCGCTTCGCACGCCTCCACAACAACGCGAACGTGATTGCGCTTGGCGCGCGCGTCGTCGCTCCGGAGCTCGCGATCGCGATCTTCGACGTGTTTCTCGCCACGGCGTTCGAAGGTGGGCGCCACCAACGCCGGCTCGACGAGTTGACAGAGATCGAAGACGCGGAGGCGCAGAGATAGACAGCCCCAACCGCGTGCGCTACGACGCGGATCGCGACGGTCAGCGTGCGGCCCTGACACGCGTCGGCTGCAAGTGTGACCCGTGCAGGCGCGCAACGCGTGGTCTCAGCTCGCTTCGGCCGGGCACTCCTCGGACCACTCGTCGCTCGTTGCCATCTCGACGACCTCGGCTTCCAGGGGAAGCGGCGCCTGCTGATCGCGGCGGATGAACCTCGCGACAACCGCGAACGCTACGACCGTGAACAGGAGCCCAAGACTGAAGACGTCGTGCAGTCCGTGAACGATGAGCGCGTCGAACGACGAAGCCGCGCTCGGCGACACTCGAGCGCCGATGTTTGCGTGATGCGTCACAACGCCGAACGCGCTGACGAGCACCGAGAGGCCGAGCGCCGCACCGATCTGCTGGCTGACGTTGATGAGGCCCGACGCCGCCCCCGCGTCGGCGGGCTCAACCTGCGCCAACGAGGCGGAGGTGAGGCTCACGAATGAGATACCGGCGCCGGCGCCGAGCAGGACGATCGCGATGACAATTTCCGCGTAGGACGTCGTCGCTGAAAGCAGCCTCGTCGCAAGCAGTAGGCCGAGTCCGGCGAGGAGGATTCCCGTGAGCATCAGGGAACGCTGCGAGACGCGTCGAACGAGCACGCGGCTCGTCAATTGCGACGCGAGGAACACCGTCATCGGCATCGGCAAGAACGCCACCGCGGCACGAAGCGGCGAGTAGTGCTGGATGTCCTGGAAGAACTGGGACAAGTAGAAGAACATTCCGTACATCCCGGCGTACACGAGGCCGCGAGCGATATTCGCCGCAGAGCGCGTCGGGTGCGCGAGCAGCCGGAGGGGAAGGATCGGCTCCTCCGCTCTCGATTCGTTGCGGAGGAATACTCCGATGAGCGCCACCCCGACGAGGAGCGGAACCACGGCCAGCGAATTCGTCCAGCTCGTCGTCCCCGCTTCGACGAGTCCGAGGACGATCCCTGTCATGCCGATCGTCGACGTCAACGCGCCGGCGAGGTCGAAGTGACCGTGGCGGCGTTCCGTTTCGGGGATCACTTCCCGCCCGAGCAACCACGCGACGACCGCGATCGGGACGTTGACGAACATCACCCACCGCCACGAAACGAGTTCGGTGAGCAGTCCGCCGGACACCAGCCCGATGGCACCGCCCGCTGCCGACACCGTCGTGTACAGCGCGATCGCCCGCACCCGCTGCGCGCCTTCGGGAAAGACGGCGGTGAGCAGCGAGAGCGCCGAGGGTGCGGCCAACGCAGCACCGATGCCCTGGACGACCCGGGCAGCGAGCAGCATCCACCCCGCCACCGCGAGCCCGCCGACGAGTGAGCTCATCGAGAAGATCGCGATGCCGGTGAGAAACGTTGTGCGTCGCCCGAGGAGGTCACCGGCGCGGGCGCCGAGGAGGAGGAGCCCACCGAAGGTGAGGATGTAGCCGTTCAGCACCCAGGAGAGGGCGCCGTTCGAAAATCCCAGGCTGCGCTGGATGTGGGGAAGCGCGACGTTGACGATCGTCGTGTCGAGCACCACCATCAACTGGGCGGCAAGGATCACGAGGAGGAACACCGAAGGCCGGGCGAGCAGGCTGCGCAGCCCTCCGGATCCCTCGTTCGGGCCGGTACCGGGGAGTGCGGGGCGTGCGAGGCTAAGAGTTTGAGCGGGCATTGACTTCGACCTTTCCGCTGGTATTCTGAGTAAGCGGAAGCTTCCTCCGGTTAGTATACGGAGGGTGCCTCCGGTTAGCAAGTCGCTATTTGGACGGAAGGCGTGAGTCGCGTGGTGACCCGGCAAAGCGGCGTCGAGATCGTCATCGACGCGGAGCTGGAGCACGACGAGGACGGCCGCCCGATGCGGGCGGACGCTCGACGCAATTCCGAGCGGATCGTCGCCGCGGCCCGGGGGGTCTTCGGTCGCGACGGCGGAGGGGCCTCGTTGGAGGCCGTGGCCCGCGAAGCCGGCGTCGGAGTCGGAACGCTCTACCGACACTTCCCGAGGCGGATCGACCTCGTCGAGGCCGTCTACCGCACTGACGTCGACCAGGTCGTTACGACCGCTGAGACTGCGGTTGCAAGTCTGGATCCGTGGGCGGCGGTGGAGACCTTCATCGAGGCCTTTGTCCGCTATGCGCTAGGGAAGCGGACGTTCTTGAACGAACTTCACGAAGCGTTCGAAAAAAACCCCGACCTCAAGCTGCAGTCGCGCCAGCGGCTCGACGCGGCGATGACGCTCGTCATCGAGCGGGCACAGCGCGCGGGCGTCGTGCGGACCGACGTGAGTGGGTCCGATGTCATGCAGTTCATCAGCCCGATGTGCATGAGTCCGACGCTCACCGCCGATCAAAGCGAGCGTCTCATCCCCTTGATCCTCGACGGATTACTCGCACGAGCGGGGACGACTTCGAAGCCGTAGAGCGAACGCTCCCGCACCTGCACATCCGAGGGCTTACTGGGTAGCGATATGCCGGCCGGGCGCGGCATCGGGTTCGAGCTCGGATGCACCTCTTGGGAACTCGACGGTGACGATCAGTCCTCCTTCGTCGCGGGCGATAAGGGAGACCGAGGCGCCGTGAGCTCGTGCGATGGCGTCGACGATCGACAGGCCGAGCCCGAGCCGGCCGTTGTGATTCATCCGGGCGCCCTCCGCCCGCTCGAACGGCTGCACGAGCCGCTCAACACCATCCGGATCGATGAGATGGCCGGCGTTCTCGATCACGAGGCGCGTCGCGTGCGCGTCGGTTGTCGTGCTGATTTTCACGAATCCGTGGTTCAGGTTGTGCGCGATGGCGTTGTCGACGAGATTGACGACGAGTCGCTCGACCAGCTCGGGGTCGCCCATGATCAGGGAGGCATCAAGGGACGTCTGCACTGCAATGTCCTTTTCCTGGCGCGCGCTACTCAGTGATGCGACGGTCCTGCGCAGGATCTCATCGAGATCGACGGGCGACTTGTGCTCGATCCCGCGGTCACTGCGGGCCAGCAAAAGCAACGCCGCGATCAGACGTTCTTCCTCTTCTCCCGCCGCGATCACGCGCTCGTAGCTCGAGCGAAGGGAGTCGACGGTCGCATTGGGATCTGACAACGCGACCTCGGCTACCGCGCGTTGCCGGGCAAGCGGAGTCCGAAGTTCGTGGGACGCGTTCGCGACGAAACGTCGCTGTGCGTCGAATGCGACCTCCAGCCGCCCGAGCAGCCCATTGAACGTTTCGGCGAGACGCTTGAGCTCGTCGTCTGGCCCGGCGAGATCGAGACGCTCGTGAAGGTTCGTCGCTGAGATCGTGTTCGTGGCGGCGGCCATCTGGCGCAGCGGCCGCAACGCGCGTCCGGCGAGCCACCAGGCAAGCACGACGGAGACGACCGCCAAGACGGCGAACGCCACGATCGACCACAACAAAAGGCTGTTCTGATCGGAGTTTTGCTGGACGAGCGCGCCCGAGATGACGAAGTGGACTGCGTCGCCTCTGAACGCCTTGGGATTGATTGGAGGGTGCGCCCTCAGGTAGGCGAGCGACGCCGCCGGAACCTTCACCTGACCTCTCCCTGCTACCACGTTCCGTGAAGCCCCTTGGGACGCGACCTGGGTGAAAGCGTTGCGCGCCGGCTGCGCCCCTTCCAATAAGGCGGAGATGACCGGGACGTTGACCTGTGCTTGCGAGGGCGCGAAGGCGCGGACCAAGACGTTCGTCACCGCCACAAGGCCTGCGCCGGCGAGGACAAACAGGCTCCCGTACAGGGCGGTGAGGCGGAAGCGAACGCTCGTCTTTGGCCTCGGCACGCGGTCGTGCCAACCGCGGCGAACTTCGACAGGGGCGGAATCTGTGAGCAGAGTCATCGATCGACCTAGATCTTGTATCCCGTTCTCGAGACCGTCTCGATGAGCGGTGGTTCTCCGAGCTTGGCTCGCAAGCGACTGATCGTGACCTTCACCGAAGAGGTGAAGGGATCGGTTGCGTCGTCCCATACCCGCTCGAGCAGCTCCTCCGCAGAGACCACTCGACCGTTCGCTTCGAGGAGCAGCTGCAAGACGGCGAACTCCTTCGGACCGAGCTCGAGTGAGCGGCCGTTTCGCGAGACGACGTGCTTCGCAGAATCGACGACGAGGTCTTCGTGAGCGAGCAGCGGTCCAACCGCTGGCTGGGCCCGGCGGGCGAGCGCTCTGATGCGGGCAACGAGCTCGGAGAACGCGAACGGCTTCGGCAGATAGTCGTCGGCGCCGAGGCCGAGACCTTCTACGCGGTCATCGATTGACCCCGAGGCGGTGAGCATGAGAACGCGCGCCCGGACGGCATTTGACCGGAGCTCCTCGCAGACGCGATCGCCGCGCATCACTGGGAGGTCGCGGTCGAGCACAATCACGTCGTAGGAGTTGACGAGAGCACGTTCGAGGGCGGAACGGCCGTCGTAGTTGACGTCCGTCGCCATATCTGCACGGCGCAAGCCGAGTGCAATATTTTCCGCCAACTCCTCGTCGTCCTCGACGACCAATACCCGCACGTTCGTCCCTCGTTCTCGCTCCTGACGGACGTCCCGTCAATGAGACTTTGTGCCCTGGTCGGTTGCGGGACGGTAACGCCTACCGTCGGGCCACCAATGGCGTAACCCCGGTGTAACCGCCCGATGCGTACAACAGTGTCAGGTCGCGAGATCGCGCGGGAAAGGGCGGTTGGGTGACGAGATGGTCAGCTTCAACAGGTCGGCTCGGGAGGTTCCCGCTGCCCGAGCTCCTTGTCGCGCCATTGCTCGCTCACACGGCGTGCCGAACTTCCCCTATCCGACCATTTCGAGCCACCGCATCGGCATTCAGAACGTGGGCTGTTCCGAAATCGACTCGGAGACGTTTGCGCGCGCCCAGAAAGCCTGCTCTCACCTCAATTCGATAGGCCCAGGAGGATCGTGACAAATGGCTAGCCAACCAGCGCCGGGATCAAATGACGCGAGATCTGTGTTGCGCCGACCGCCCAAGCTTTCGGGGCGAGGGCTGGTCGTCGCGCTCGTCGTGCTCGCGCTCGTGATCGCGGGCGTCGTGGTCGGGGTGACCGATCCCTTCAAGTCCGCCCCGAACTCCTCAGGCTCGGTGAAGGACAACGCATATCCGACCGCCCTGACGACGATCAAAGAGCGTTCGCTGACCTCACAACAAGAAGTCACCGGGACGCTCGGCTATTCCGGCTCGTACACCGTGTCGTTGCCGACCGGGACGCAGTCGTCTGCCGTCACACAAGCCGAACAGACCGTCGCGAGCGACGAGACGAAGCTCGCCTCAGACGAATCGGCGCTCAAGGTCGCCGAGCGTCTCCAGTCAAAATCCGGCACGGAAACGCTTCGCGGCGCGCGAGCGACGGTCACTACCGACGAACAGGGGCTGCAAGCAGCGAAGACCCAACTTTCCGAGGACGAGAGCCTCGGGTGCCCGGCTTCCTCGTCGTTGATCGTGACGACGCCATTGAGCAGCAGTTCCCCGAACGGATCGGGCAACAGCGGTTCAGGCAATGACGGCACGACCAGCACCACGACGGGTCCGACCGGGGGCGCGAACGGACCGATGCTGGGACAGCCGACCGGATCTCCCACGCCTGCCGCGCCGGTGGTTTCGACGGGGACTGCGAGCTCGGTTACGTCGACCTCCGAGACGCTTTCTGGCACGGTCATCCCGGGCAGCCTTTCGACGACGTACTACTTCGAATGGGGATCGTCGTCCTCGTTCGGTTCGACCACAGCGGTCGAAAGCGCGGGTGACGGATCGACCGCGGTCGCTGTGACGGCGACGATCAGCGGGCTCACCCCGAACCACACCTACGACTTCACGCTCGTCGCCTCGAACTCGCTCGGGACGGCAACGGGACAGACCGAACTCTTCCAGAGCGCGCAGTCGTCGTGCGTCGCGCAGAAGACGGTCGTCAAAGAGGACGAGAGCGCCGTGACGAGCGCGAAGGACGCGCTTGCGGTCGATCTAATCGACAACGACTCGACGGTCAAGCAGGACGAAGCCACGGTCACGTCCGACAAAGCGACGCTCGCCGCGGACGAGCAGACACTTTCGTCCACCGAGTCCCAGACGATGAACCCCGGATCGCGTTTCACCGCTCTTCCTTCGGAAGGTCAGACGATCACACGGGGCCAATCGGTGTACTCACTCGACGGACGTCCGGTTCCCCTCTTCTACGGCACGACCATTCCGTATCGGGCGCTCTACCTCGGTGTCTCGAACGGGCCTGACGTCGCCGAGCTGCAGGAGAACTTGATCGCTCTCGGCTTCGGTTCGGGGATCTCGGTGTCGGGGCACTTCGGCGCGGCGACAAAGGCTGACGTCGAAGCGTGGCAACGTTCGCTCGGTCTTCCCGCGACTGGTGTCGTGGCGCTCGGCGACTTTGCAGTCGAGCCGGGGCCGTTGCTCGTGACGACCGTCACCGCAACCCTCGGAGAGGCGGCGATGGGGGGCTCCGCGGTGCTTTCGGCGTCCGGGACCGAGCACGTCGTCAGCATCGACTTGGACGCCAACCTCGCCCCGGACGTGAAGGCGGGGGACAGCGTTGCGATCACGCTTCCCGACAACTCGGTGATCTCGGGCACGGTGTCGTCGGTCGGGACCGTCGCCACCACGCCGGCCGGGAACACGGGCGCGTCGCCGACGGTCCCCGTCACAGTGACGCTTGCGCACTCAGCGCTGGCCGGAAACCTCGATCAGGCGAGTGTCAACGTCTCGATCACGACCCAGTCCGTGAGCAACGCGCTCACCGTGCCGGTCGACGCCTTGTTGGCGCTCTCCGGCGGCGGCTACGCCGTCGAGGAGGTGTCGTCAACGGGCGTCCACCAGCTCGTGCCCGTCACGCTTGGCCTCTTCGATGACGCCGCCGGCCTCGTGCAGGTGAGCGGTTCGGGACTCGCCGCCGGACAGCGCGTCGTCGTCCCGGCACTGTGACGTCCGTGTCGACCCCTGCGTCCACCCTCGAGACACGGCGAGCCTGGCGCGACGCCGGCGTCCCGGTCATCGAGCTCGTCGACGTGACGAAGATCTACCCGAGCGTGCCGCCGTTGCGGGCGCTCGATCGGGTGAGCGTCCGCATCGACTCGGGGGAGCTCGTCGCGATCCTCGGTCCGTCGGGTTCGGGTAAGTCGACGCTCCTGCACCTGATGGGAACGCTCGACAAACCGACCGCGGGCACGGTGCGCGTCACCGGACTCGCCGTAGAGGCCCTCGACGATCGCGATCTGTCGGCGTTGCGCGCGACGCGCATCGGCTTCGTCTTTCAGCAGTTCTTCCTCGCCGAGCATCAGCGTGCCATCGACAACGTCGGGGACGGACTGCTCTACGCAGGAGTCCCGCTCTCGTTGCGGAGAGCGCGAGCGCTCGACGCGCTCGATCGCGTCGGGCTCGGCGGCCGGGCTTATGCCCGGCCGACGGAGCTCTCCGGCGGTGAACGCCAGCGGGTCGCGATCGCCCGGGCGATCATCGGACAGCCCGAGATCGTTTTCGCCGACGAACCGACAGGGAACCTCGATCAGACGACGGGCCAGTCGATCCTCGACTTGTTCATCGACTTCAATGCCGAGGGCTCGACGATCGTCGTCGTCACCCACGACCGGTCCGTCGCAGCGCGGCTGCCCCGGCAGGTGGAGCTTTTGGACGGTCACGTCATCGCCGACACCGCGTACCCCGTGACCGTTCCGCCGCGATGAGCACCGCGATGATCACGCGACCCGTCACCGCGGCGCGGCTCGGAATAGCCGATTCGCTGCGTTTGGCGAGCATCGGCATCAGGACCCGTAAGTTGCGTGCCGGACTCTCGGCGCTCGGGATAGCGATCGGCGTCGCGGCGATCGTTGCGGTACTCGGGTTGTCGTCGTCGTCCGAGGCAGGTTTGCTCTCTGAGATCAACGCGCTTGGCACGAACCTCCTCGAGGTGACGAACGGACAGACGCTTTTCGGCCAGACCGCGGAGTTGCCGATCGAGTCCCCAGCGATGATCGGTCGGATCGGTCCCGTTACCGACGTGCAGTACACGGGATCCCTCTCGAACCTCAACGCGTTTCGCAGTCCGTTGATCCCCTCGATCGACACGAACGCGCTGAGCGTCGACGCGACGAGTCTGGGTCTTCCGAAAGACGTTGGAGCGGCCGTGAGGGTCGGCAAGTTCCTCAACGCGGCGACGGCGAACGAACCGGTCTGCGTGCTCGGGGCGGCCGCCGCGCAACGCCTCGGTATCGACAAGGTCTTCTCTGGTGAACGCATCTGGGTCGGCAACATGTGGTTCTACGTCATCGGGATCCTGAACCACTCGGTGCTTACCCCCGAGGTGGACTCCGAAGTACTTATCGGCTTTCCCGCCGCTGAGAAGTACTTCGGCTTCAACGGCAATCCCTCAGAGATTTACGTCCGCACCGTCAAGAACACGGCCGACGTCAACGCCGTCGACGGCGTGCTCGCGGCGACAGCGAATCCCGAGGCTCCGAGCAACGTCGACGTCAGTCAGCCGTCCGCGGCGCTCGTCGCGCAGGCCGACGCTCAGGCGGCGCTGAACGGCCTGTTCCTTGGACTCGGTGCGGTGGCGCTCCTCGTCGGCGCGGTCGGCGTCGCGAACATCATGGTGATCTCGGTACTTGAGCGCCGTTCGGAGATCGGTCTGCGTCGTGCGCTCGGTGCGACACGCGGTCAGATCCGCACCCAGTTCCTCTCCGAGGCGATGCTGCTCGCGCTGTTGGGCGGCGCCGTCGGCGTGTTGCTCGGAGCCTTGAGCACCGCCGTCTACGCGTCGATCAAGCACTGGGCGATCGTTGTCCCGGTGCTCGCCTGGGCCGGCGGACTCGGCGCGGCGTTGCTCATCGGCGCGATCGCCGGGCTGTGGCCGGCACTGCGGGCAGCTCGGCTTTCACCGACGGAAGCGCTCTGGAGCTTGTAACGAGGTTGATGCCGATCGGGGACGAATGAGGTCGATCTCACTACCGAGGACGATCACGGTCGCGGCGGCGGTCGTCGCGATCGGCCTCGTCGCTGCGGCGTGCGGTGGCGCCTCGGCGGGTCCCGGCGTAGCGAGTCTCGGTGCAAGCACGACGACGACGCTCCCCGCCACGAGCCAGACGGCGAGCCCTACCGACTATTCGGAGGACGTTGCGTACGCGCAATGCATGCGCACCCACGGTCTGCCGAGCTTCCCGGACCCGAATGCGCAAGGCGACTTCCTCATCCGCCGGGGAGGATTCTCAGGGCAGCAGTTTCAAAAGGCGAACGCGGCGTGCGAGCACCTCGAACCGAACGGAGGAAAGCAGACCGCCGCGGAGAACGCGGAGGCGCTGAAGCTCGCGCTCGAAGCTTCGGCGTGCATGCGATCGCACGGTGTGCCGAGTTTTCCGGACCCGACGTCGGGACCCGACGGAGGCCTCGAGCTGCGGGTCGGAGGCCGCGGGGGGTTGAACCCGAATTCCTCGGCGTTCAAGAACGCGATGCGGGCGTGCCAGTCGCTTTTCAACGAATTTGGCGCGATTCCTTGATGCGCGCATCACCGCATCGTCGATACATCGAGGCGTCGTCCCGCCACGCGCTGGGTCGTCGCGCGACTGTGCCAATCTCGGTGATCGTAGCGGGGTCCCTACTCGCCGCATGTGCGAACGGTCCGTCGGTTCCCGGCGTTGCGTCCATCAGTTCTTCATCGACTTCTTCGCACGCGAAGACAAAGATTGCGCACTATCCCCACAACGGACTCGGCTTGGCGCTCTGCATGCGCGCGCACGGCATCGCGGACTTTCCCGAACCGTCGGCGGAGGGTGGCTTCGCGATAAGTGTCAAGCGGGGATCAGGATCCGACCTCGATCCGGCGAGTCAGCGTTTCCAGGCGGCGTTCAGCGCCTGCCGTTCCGTGATTGGATTCACGCAGCCGACTCCCGCGCAACAGGCCGCCCAGCTCGCGCAGGGTTTGAAATTTGCCGAGTGCATGCGCGCCCACGGGGTGACGAACTTCCCCGACCCGGGTTCTGGGGGCGCGTTCCAGGTCAAGATCAACTCCGGCTTGAATCCGAATGACCCGGTCTTCCGGTCCGCTTCGAAGGCGTGCTCGCCGGGCGGTCTCATCAAGCGCCGGGGGTGAGCCGGCACGATCAGCTGTGTCGATACCTGCCACAACCCGAGGTGACGGTGGTAGGGAATGACCTGGTCAGCGCGATGTTGGCACATACACTTCGAAAATCGTGTCTCGATTCGCCCGGCGACCGCGCCCGGGTTCCGGGCCCTCGCCAGCCCCGCTTCCCCCGGCCAACGCGAAGGGCCGCCGGCGGAGATCGCTCTCGCTTCTCGCCTGGGTCATCCTCGCCGTTGGGGCAATCCTTTCGTCACTCGGTGCACTTTCCTGGCACTCGTATGTGCAGTCGGGGGCGAACTCGACGTTTGACACCTCGACGTCGAGCGTTGCAGCGTCGCTGTCGACCTCGGTCGCGAGGGACCAGGACCTCTTGAGCACCGTCCGGACACTGTTGGAGATCGGCCCCCAGACGACGAACACGCAGCTGCGCATGTGGCTGAGCGCCGATGGAGCTGTCGAGCGTTTTCCGGGCGTGTTCGGCTTCACTTACATCGAGCACGTGCAGAGCGCGAATCTCGCGGCGTACGCCGCGGCGGTGCGCGACGACCCGCCCGTGCCGCCGTTCCGAGGCACCTTCACGATCATCCCGAAGAGCGCCCGTGCGCCGTATTGCTTTACGCGCCTGATCTACGCGCAGCTGCCGAAGGGTGTCGGCGGCGGCTCCGCGACCGCAATCATCTCGTCGCTCGGCCCCTTGCTCTCGCCGAGCTTCGACTACTGCGACACGCGCTTCGACAGGCTCTTGCAGGTGACGGCGCGTTCTGGGCACACCGGGGTGATTCGGCTCTCACAGCTGTTCGAGTTCCCGACCAAAGGTGGTCCCTCGATCCCGCCGCTCATCAGATCGGCTCTCGGCTCCTTGCCCTTGTTCGCGATCGTCACACCCGTCTACAACAACTCGGCGAACCTGGCGACGGTTGGCGCGCGCGAGGCTGCGTCGCAGGGTTGGGTGCTCGGCCTGTTCGATGCAACCGGCATCTTCCAGGCGGCGAACGGTGTCGCCCACGGGGTTGCGGTGACCCTGTATCACAGGTCAGCAGGAAACCCCGTCGTAGTGCTTCGAAGTTCGATCTCCGCCAAACCCGCCGGCCGATCTCGGGCGCTGCCTCTTCGCGGCAACGGCGGTTGGACCGTCAAGGTGTCCGAATCGGTGACGCCAACCGGTCTCAGCGCGACGGCCCAGGGAATCGCGGTCTTAGTCGGCGGCCTCCTCGTCGCGCTGTTGCTCTTCGCGATCGTGGAGGTCCTCGTCGTCTCGCGCCGCAACGCGCTCCGTCTCGTCGAGGTCCGGACGAAGGACCTGCGCTACCAATCGACGCACGACGCGCTCACCGGTCTGCCCAACCGAGTCTCCGTCTACGAACAGGCGCAGGTGGCGCTGGGTCAGGCAAGGCGATCAGAGCGCGCGGTGGCGCTCTTTTTCATCGACCTCGACGACTTCAAGAAGGTGAACGACACTTTCGGACACGGGATCGGCGATGACCTTTTGCGCAGCGTCGGCGAGCGACTCGTCGCGGCTGTCGGCGGCGCCGGCTCTGTCGGCCGACTCGGTGGCGACGAATTCGCGGTTCTCGCCGAGGACACTGACGTCGCGCGGCAGCCCGAGCTTTTCGCCTCCCGGTTGCAGGAGGTGATGCGCGAACCGTTCGAGCTCCCCTCAGGTGGTGGATTCTTCCTCTCGATCACCGCGAGCATCGGCGTCGCGACCGGCCCGCGGCGCTCCTCAGAGGAGCTCTTGCGAGACGCGGACACCGCCTTGTTCCGGGCGAAGGCAGAGGGTCTCGGTCGCTTCGCCGTCTTCGAGCCAGAGATGCATGACGCGGCGCGTAAGCGACTTGCGCTTGACATCGATCTTCGTCAGGCGATGAGCGTCGAGCAGTTCTACGTCGTGTACCAGCCGATCGTCGACTTGCGAACAGAAACCGTTAACGGGGTCGAGGCGCTGTTGCGATGGCAGCACCCGCGCCGCGGCGTCGTCATGCCGCAAGAGTTCATCTCGTTCCTGGAGGAGTCAGACCTCATCCTCGAGGTCGGCCGCTACGTCCTCGACCAGGCGTGTACGCAGGCAAAACGCTGGCATGAAGCGGGATTCCCCGTCGGGGTTTCGGTGAACCTGTCGGCTCGCCAGTTCAACTTCAACGTCGTGCTCGATGACGTGCCAATGGTGCTCTCGCGCACCGGCGCCGAGGCAAGTTGGATGACCTTGGAGATGACCGAATCGACAGCGATGATGCAGACCGAGCCCATGGTGGGCACATTGCACGCGCTTCGCTCGCTCGGTCTTCGCCTCGCGATCGACGACTTCGGAACGGGGTACTCGTCGCTCGCGTACCTGCGCGAATTCCCGATCGACATTTTGAAGATCGACCGTTCGTTCATCGAGGCGATCGAGCAGCCGCAGGGAAAGCCCTTCTTGGAAGCGCTGATAAAGCTCGGCCACTCCCTCGGTCTCGAGATCGTGGCGGAGGGAATCGAGCGCCGCTCCCAGCTCGAGATCCTCGTCGAAGAGGGTTGCGACAGCGGTCAGGGTTTCCTCTTCCTGCCACCGGTCGAGCCGGCCGAGCTCACCACACGCTTCGAGCGCGACGGTCTGAGACTCGTGCCGTCCGACGTCCACCTCGCCGAAGACACAAGCGGCGGGGCTCAGATGCTGAGCGACTGACGGTTCCCCGCGAGGGTGCGCACCGGGGTCCATGCCCATCCCGAAGGTGCCTCGGCGGCCGATGATAGGGATTTGCAGCGCTGAGCAGGTACGTTCGAGGCGGCGTCGCCCGCCGCCGGGGCCAACTGGAGCAGCGGACGTGACAGCGCGATCAAAATCCCGCCGGCGTCCGCGAAAGACTGTCTTCCTCCTGCCGGTACTTGGCCTCGTCATTGCTTTGCTCGTCGTCCGCAGCCACATCGACGGCGGAGGCGGGGCGAGCTACGCCGTCGATCCGAGCGCCTTCAGCCCTGGGGCGTGCGTGTCGTACGCGCCGACGAGTGGGAATCGCCACATCACGGTGTTCTTGGACGCCGGCCACGGTGGTGTCGATCCCGGCGCGGTCGGAACGACCGAGAGCGGTACGACGATCTACGAGGCAGACGAAACGCTGCCGGTCGAACTCGCGACGGCGAAGATCCTGCGTGCCGACGGTTTCCGTGTCGTCGTCTCACGGACTCGTCAGTCGAGCGTCGTCCGGCTGAATGCGCAAGAAGAGAGCGGCGGCGTCCTCACGTTGAGGGGCGCGCACGACGACGTCGCGGCGCGGGACATCTGCGCGAACCGCGCCAATGCGCAGATTCTCGTCGGGATCTACTTCGACGCGGCGTCCTCGTCATCAGCCGCCGGCAGTCTCACCGCGTACGACGCGTCGCGGCCGTTCTGGAAAAAGAGCCTCAAGCTCGCCACCCTCGTGCAGCGTGACGTTCTGCGGTCGATGAACTCGCACAGTTGGCAGATCCCGAACCTCGGTGTCCAGACCGACAGCGCGCTCGGTTCGTACGTCGAACCGGCGAGCGGTGTGATCACCGGGTTCGCGCGCGACGCGTTGAACTACGACCACCTCTTGTTGCTCGGTCCGGCGATGAAGGGCTACTTCACCACGCCGAGCGAGATGCCGGGTGCACTCATCGAGCCGCTGTTCATCACCGATCCGTTCGAGGGATCGATCGCCGCGAACACATCAGGTCAGCACGCCATCGCGTCCGGGATCGCTCAAGCCGTCGAGCAGTACTTCGGTGTATGAGCCCGGTCAAGGCGCGGGAGCCGACACTCAGGCGAACGCGAATCCCGCGCTTTTTCTGATCCTTGCGTCGGAGCCAACGCCGAACCCTTCGAATCCGGGCAAGGCTTCGAGGAAGTAAAGACCTTCGTCTCCGGCGACGCAAAGTCCCGTAGCGAGCGCGTCGGCGAGCGCGAGGTCCGGTCCGACGACGGTCGCCGCAGCGAACCCGCAAGCGAAGCGCCGCTCACGCGGGTGGAAGAGGTGGCTTCCGCGTTCGTAGGTGCCGGACGTGGCGATCGCGGACGACCCATCCACCACTCCCAAAAGGCCGAGGGGAGCACTTGGATGCCGGATACCGATCCTCCAGCGCGCACCTGGTCCCGGACAGCCCGAGGCCGCGACGTCGCCTCCAGCGTTGACGAGCACGTCGGAGAATCCCGCTGCGCAGACGACACCCTTCGCACGCTGTGTGCCCCAGCCCTTCACGAGGCCAGTCGGATCGACACCGCCCGGCATCGCTTGCGCGTCGAACCAGCCGTCGGTGAGTGTTCGCGCGCGCTCGCAGAGCGCCAGCACCTCGGCGATCTCTTTCGGCGCGCCGTCGATCTCGAGCTCGCCGCGTCGCACCAGGCTCATCGGACTCTCTGGTTTCCAGAGGCTGAAGATCGAGTCGACCCTGTGCAGCACGGCCCGCGCCTTCGCCAGCGCGAGGTGCAGCTCGCGCTGGCGTCCTGGATCGTGCAGGACCACGTCGAAGGTGACGATGGTGCCCATCACCGGCTCGAAGGCGTGGATCGTGCGCGGGTGTTCGGTCGCGAGCGCGGTGTCCATGGTCCGCGTCAGATCCCGAGCTTTTTTAGCGCGCTCTGCAATGACTTCGTGAAGCCAGCGCTTGTGTACGTCGCGCCCGAGACGCTGTGGATGTTCGCGCTCTGAGCGCTCTGCGCCTCTTGCTCGAGGACTGGGATCGAAGCTTGATCGATCGTCACCGAACGGAAATTGCCACCGTCGCTGAGCGACGCGACCGAGACCTTCGTGACGTGCGAGCCGCTCGCGGTGACTCGCACCGCGATGACGCCGAAGAAGTAATTCACCGAGGCACCGACCGCGCTTCGAGTACCCCCGTTCGCCGTGGTCGAAGTGGCCGACGACTCCGAAGATGTCGAGCCGGAACTCGACGTCTTCGATGAGTCGGTCGAGGGCTTCGAGGACGAGCCTTCAGAAGAACTCGACGGCGGCGACCCGGAAGCGACAGCGGTTCCCGAGGCGCTTTTCGACGTGGACGACCCGGTGGCGGTGCCGAGATTCACGGTCGCGGGCTTGGTATGGAATGACAGCAACAGCCCAAGACCCGCCGCCGTGCCGGCGATGACGAAGGGAGCGCGTTTCATCGGTCGAACCATCGGTCGCCAGGTTGGGCGCCTCGCGCGCCGCTAAAAGGCGAAGGCTTCATCGTGAATCCTCGTCGGAGGTACACCGAGGTGACGGGCGGACGAACTGATCCGCTTGGCGAATTCGCTCGGTCCGCAGACATAGACGTCACGCGTCGCGATGTCGGGAACGAGTTGGCGCAACTCGCGTGTGCCGACCGGTGCCTTGTCGCGGGGTCCGGTGACTTCGTGGAGCTGTCCGTGACGGGCCTCGACGAGTCGTGCGACCTCTTCGCGCAGGACGAGATCACGTTCGCTCGAGGCTCGCAGGATGACGTGAGTGTCGACGTTGCGCGGAAGTGCTTCCAAGATCGCTCGGATTGGCGTCACGCCGACTCCAGCCGCGACGAGCAGCACCCGCTCGGTCAATCGACGATCGGCGGTGAACCTTCCGTAGGGTCCTTCGATCGCGACGCGCGTGCCGGGCCGGAGCCGGGCGATCTCACCCGAGTGGTCGCCGGCGTCGCGCACGGTCAGGCGGAGGTACGGAGGAGACGGCAGCGCCGAAAGCGAATAGGGGTGCGCGTGCCACCAAAGGCCGGGAACGAGAAAACGCCACTGGAAGTACTGGCCGCCCTCGACACGCAAGCGATCGAGGTGTTGGCCGCGAAGGACGATGGAGAAGACGCCGGGAGTCTCCGGTCGGATCTCGATGACGCGCAAGCGGTGGTAGAGCGAACGCCACAACGGCAGACCGATCCGGAAGACGAGCACCATCGCCGCCGCGGCGCCCCAGACCACCTCCCACAACAGCTGGGTCAAGGGGTGGCCGATGAACGCCGCGCCGGTGTGGATCTGGTGCGCGAAGGCGAGACCGAGGGCGAGGTACACGTAAAGGTGCGTTGCCCACCAGCTCTCGTAGGCGATGCGACGGCGAACCTGTCGGATCGACACCACCCCGACGAGGAGAAGAAGTCCGAAGGCGACGGTCGCCGAGAGCACGTCGGGGTACGAGTCGATGAGCGTCCACAGCTGGTGGAAGAAGCCGGCGCGCAAGGTCGCCGCGTAGCCGAAGGTGATGAAGACGCCGTGTGCTGCGATGAGCGCGATCGGCCAGCCACCGATCCGGCGGTGCCAGCGCGTAAGGCGGTCCTGACCCGCGGCGCGTTCGAGGGCGGGGATCCGTGCCATCAGAACGACCATCACGAGCATCAAGTAGGCGGCGAGGAAGCCGGCGACGCGCCCGATGAGAAGGTTCACCGCTCCCGGTGCTGCGAGCGCGTGCACCGATTCCCCGGACCACGACAGCGCGAGCACTGCGCAGAGCCCCAGACCGAAGACGATCGCCCAGAGATTGAGGCGTCGCTCGAGCCGGGCGGGCAGCCGGCCCGGTTCCGCACGCGACGGGGCGGCGCTGTGCTCGCGGGCAACGCCCTCAGTCACTGCCGACACGGAGACAGCCTTCCCGAGCGCTGTTGGACCTGGATGGGCTGGTCCTGAGGGCGCGCTGAGAGTCGATCGAGGCGCGCTGGGACGTCTCGCTCTGGAGGGTGAAACGTTGGGGCGATCCTGGGTGCCGATACGCGATTCGCGCTACCGGTCCGAGGTGGTTGGCTCCGGGAAACCTCGATCAACGACGTGCGGCGCAAAACCACTCCCAGCCGCCGACGAACGACGGACGTTGAAGAGAGCGAAAACGAAGGCCTAGAAGGCGCCAAACCGCATGACTCGGAGCGGCCACCAGCTGCTGCGCACAGTAAGCGGTACGGCACGACGACGCGCAAATTGGAGAACTACACGTGTGGGATTCCGGCGGCGTCTCCCATTCCGGGTGTACGACCTGCGGGTCGGTCAAATCAGTGATCGCCGCTCGCTCAACCCCAGCCGAGGTCGGTGAGTCGTGCGTCGTCGATGCCGAAATGGTGCGCCACCTCGTGGATGACGGTCTTTCGGACCCTGGCGACGATCTCGGATTCGCTTCGGGAGGCCGCGCAGATGCTCCGCATGAAAATCGTGATGCGGTCGGGCATCACCGCCGCGTAGCCGATCCCGCGGTGGGTGAGCGGCACTCCTTCGTAGAGACCGAAGAGCCGCCCGGCCGGAGCGTACGCATCGACGACCACTGAGACGTTCTCCATCTCTTTGCCGAGTTCGGGCGGGATGTCGTCAAGGGCGTCGCCGACGAGTTCCTCGAATCGGTCGCGTGTCATCTCGACCATGGTTCGATCATCCCACCAGCACTAGGCGCGTGTCGGCGAACAACCGGACGGCAAAATGTCCTGATGACGACGACGCCGCCAGCGCGAACCCGTCCAACCCATCGAGGCGGAGCCGTCGAGCTCGCGGCGCGAGACCCCGTCATCGCCGCACTGATCGACGCGGTTGGGCTCCCGAAGTTCCGGAGACCGCACGACTCCGCCTTCGCCGCGCTGGTGCGGTCGATCCTTTATCAGCAGCTTGCCGGTTCTGCTGCGCTGGCAATCCACACCCGCCTTTTGACAGCGATGCGCGATCCCGACGATCCCAAGGCGTTGTTGCGATTGAGCCCCGAGAAGCTGCGCGCGGTGGGGCTCTCGCAGAACAAGGCCGACTCGCTGCGCGACCTCGCGCAGAAGGTGCTCGACGGTTCGCTCGTGCTCGACCCGCGCCGCCTTGGGCGGACGAGTGACGACGATCTCGTTGAGCATCTGACTTCCGTGCGGGGGATTGGGCCGTGGACCGCCGAGATGTTCATGATGTTCCAGCTGCGTCGCTTGGACGTCTGGCCGACGGGAGACTTCGGGGTGCGGCGCGGCTACGGGCTGGCGTGGAAGATCCCCCAGCCGAGCGCGAAGGAACTCGCGCCCCTCGGAGAGCGGTTCCGTCCCTACCGCTCGGTGGCGGCGTGGTACTGCTGGCGGGCGTGCGAGGTGTACGCGAACGCTGGCGACTCGGCGCTCACGCGCTGAGGCGCCCGTTACGAGAGGACGCGACGACGGAAGTTCAGCAGTCCAAGTGACAGGAACAGCGTGCAGAACCCGATCAGCACGGGGTAAATGATGTAGAGATGCATGTGCGGCACCAGTGTGAACGCCGCGCGCATGCCCTCGTTGACGTAGATCAGCGGATTGACGAGCACGATCGTCTGCAGCCAGTGCCAGCCACCGATCTTGATCGGGGCTAGCCGGGTCCAGGGGTAGTACGTCCCACCCAAAAAAGTGATCGGCAGGACGACGAAGCCGAACATCAAACCGATGTTGCGCGGCTCAAACGCGGTGCCGAGCAACAGTCCGAGCGACGCCATCGCGATGCAGGCGATCGGCACCAACGTGACGACGATCCACCAGTGCGGGTCTAGATGTGCTTTCACGCCTGATGCGTGGACGAGGTCCGCGATCGGCAGGACGATGGCCGCGGAGATGATCCCCTGGATCATTCCGAAAAACACTTTCTCGAAGGCGACGAGCCAGAGTGGACACGGCGCTTGCACGCGGTCTTCGATCTCGCGGGTGAATCCGAACTCCTGCGCGAGCAGCAACGCGACGGACTGCACTCCTTGGAACATGATCGAGATTCCGACCACCCCCGGCACGAGGATCGTCGCGAAGGGGATCTCGGAAGTGGGGCCATGCGGCGAACTCCCACCGACCGCCTGGCCGATCTTCGGGAATACGAACAGAAAGACGAAGCACAAAAGGAACGGCTGGATCAGCGTGCGCACGACGAACTCGAAGAAGTGCTTGCGCAGAACGACGAGGTCCCGGAGCAACAGCGCCCCGAGTGCCGTGCGTGACGCATCGAAGGCCGATCGCGTCGGGTGGGTGAAGACAGGGACGCGTGGTGGGATCGCTATCGACTCGGTCGTCATGTGTCGCGAAGCTCCCTTCCGGTCAGGTTGATGAAGACGGTCTCGAGGCTCGGTTCGGTAACCGAGAGATCGGCTACGTCGAAACCGCCAGCTTCTGCCGCCGCGACGACGCGGCCGATGACGTGGGAGCCGCTGCGTACGTGGAGATCGAGGCCGGCATCGGATTTCCGGGTGCGGGCGAGTCCCTCGATCTCTTTTTCGAGCAGCTTTGCGAGGGAGTCGAGGTCGCCTGAAGCCCTCAACGTGACGATCGTGTCCGCGCCGACGCTGCGCTTGAGGTTCGCCGGCGTGTCGAGGGCGAGAAAGCGACCGTGATCCATGATGGCCACGCGCCGGCATAGGAGGTCGGCTTCTTCCATGTAATGCGTCATCAGCACGATCGTCTGGCCGTCGCCGTTGAGATCGCGCAGCAGGTCCCACAGCGACAGGCGACTTTGCGGATCGAGTCCGGACGTCGGCTCGTCCATGAACAGCACCGCCGGCCGGTGGAAGATGGAACGGGCGACCATCAGTCGCTGCGCCATGCCTCCCGACAGTGCATAGACCGATGCCTTCGCCCAGTTCGACAGCCGGAAGCGCTCCAGCAACTCATCGGCGGTCCGTTTCGAGCGCGCCGCGCCCATCCCGAACAACCGGCCGTGGAAATACAGGTTCTCCCAGACCGTGAGCTGGCGGTCGAGGGTGTTCGTCTGGGAGACGACGCCGATGATCTGCTTTGCGAGAGCGGGGTGGGCGACGACGTCGACACCGCCGACGAAGGCACGCCCCGCGGTCGGGATGACCCGCGTCGTCAACATCCCGGCCGTCGTCGTCTTGCCGGCGCCGTTCGGCCCGAGCAACCCGAAGATCTCACCGCGCTCGACGGAGAGGTTCAGTTCGTCGACGGCCCTGAAGTCCGCGCCCGGATAGACCTTCGTCAAACCGATCGTCTCGATGATCGCGTCGGAGGCTCGCGGGGGCGACGCCGAGCTCAATGCGCCTCTGTTTTCGGTACAAGGACGACTGCGGTTTCGATCGTTTCGCCCCCTTCATTGAGTGAGAACTCCTCGACGACACCGGCGGCGAGGAGGTCTTCTCTTGCAGCCGCGACGCGGGCGATCACGTCCCGGGGACCGGCGACCTCGACGCGGTGAACCGGCCAGCGCATCGAGACCTTCGCGTCGGACTTCGCCCGTCGGATCGCGGCGAGCACCGTGCTCGCGTCGTCGAGCGTGCGCGGATCTCCGTCGCCAAATGTGAACTCGTCGATGGACGGCCACTTGGCGAGGTGGACCGAGCCCTCGTGGCTCCACGACCAAGCCTCTTCTGCAACGAAAGGCAAGAACGGGGCGAAGAGACGCAACTGGACGTCGAGCGCGATCGCGAGCGCTCGTTGCGCAGACTCGGCGTCGGTGCCGCCGTAGGCGCGAGTCTTCACGAGCTCGAGATAGTCGTCACAGAAGGTCCAGAAGAACCGCTCTGTCTCGTCGAGGGCTCGCGCGTGCTCGTAGGTCGAGAGCGATTCGCCCGCCACCGTGACGACGGCGGAAAGCCGCGCCAGCATCGAAAGGTCGAGGGGGTCGGTCACCGTGGCGTCGGTCGTCGGTGCCTGGCCGGTCCGTTCGAGGACGAAGCGTGTCGCGTTCAGGAGCTTGATGGCGAGCCGTCTGCCGATGCGCATCTGCTGTTCGTCCAAGACGAGGTCGACGCCGAGACGCCCGGATCCCGCCCAGTAGCGGACCGCGTCGGTGCCATGTGCGTCGAAGAACTCGGACGGCACGACGGCGTTGCCCTTCGACTTCGAGAGCTTTTTTCGGTCGGGGTCGCGGATGAAACCGGAGATCGCGACGTTTCTCCAGGGCACCGTCCCGTGCTCAGCTTCCGAGCGCACCACCGTTGAGAAGAGCCACGTGCGGATGATGTCGTGTGCTTGGGGACGCAGATCCATCGGAAAGACGCGGGAGAAGAATTCGGGGTCCGCCAGCCAGCGCCCGGCGATCTGGGGGGTCAAAGACGAGGTCGCCCAGGTGTCCATGACGTCGGGATCGGCGCTGAATCCGCCGGGTTTGCCCCGTCGGTCCTCGGCGAAGCCCGGCGGGGGGCTCGCCGACGGGTCGACGGGCAGCTGGTCTTCGGTCGCAAAGATCGGTCGATCATCAAGGACGTTGCCGTCCTCGTCGATCGGATACCAGACGGGGAATGGGACGCCGTAGAAGCGCTGGCGGGAGATGTTCCAATCGCCGGTCAGGCCGTTGATCCACGCCTCGTAGCGGGTGCGCATGTAGTCGGGGTGCCAGGCGATCTCCCGGCCGGCGTCGATCAGCTGTTGGCGGTCGTCCATCGTCCGCACGTACCACTGCAGCGAGGCGACGATCTCGAGTGGGCGCTCGCCTTTTTCGTAGAAGTTCACGAAGTGGGTGATCTGGCGCGGCTCGCCGATGAGGTCGCCGGATTCCCGCAGGAGCTCGACGATGCGGGACCGCGCCTTCACCGTCGAAAGCCCCTCGAGTACCGCGTAGCTGCTCCCCGCGCGTTCGGGGTCCTTCGACTCCCATCCTGGTTCTCCAAACGGCGCATGCTCTAGTCGGCCGTCTCGCCCGACGATCGTGCGCGTTGGTAATGAGAACTCCCGCCACCAGGTGACGTCGGTGAGATCACCGAAGGTGCAGACCATCGCCACACCGGTGCCCTTGTCCGGATCGGCGAGCGGGTGGCCGACGACGGGGACTTCGACGCCGAACAGGGGAGTGACCGCCGTCTGACCGATAAGGTGCGCGTTCTTTTTGTCGTTTGGATTCGTGACGAGAGCGACGCATGCCGGGATCAGCTCGGGGCGCGTCGTTTCGATCTCGATCGGGCGCGCCGGCTCTGCGGACTGGAAGCGCACTCGATCAAAGGACGACGGCACCTCGCGGTCTTCAAGCTCGGCCTGCGCGACAGCGGTCCTGAAGTCGACATCCCACAGCGTCGGCGCCTCCCGCCGGTAGGCACGGCCGCTTTCGACGAGGTGCAGGAACGAGAGCTGGGAGATCAACTGAGAAGAGCGGCTAATCGTCGTGTATTTCGTCGACCAATCGACCGAGAGTCCGAGTCGACGGAAGATGTCCTCGTACGCCTGCTCGTCTTGGTGCGTGAGCTCGTGGCACAGCTCGACGAAGTTCGGCCTCGAGATCGCGAGCTGCTCCTTTCCAGGTTTCGAGGGAGGACGGAACTTCGGGTCGTAGGCGATGCTCGGGTCGCAACGAACACCGTAGAAATTCTGTACGCGACGCTCCGTTGCGAGGCCGTTGTCATCCCAGCCGATCGGATAGAAAACGGACTTGCCGCACATCCGCCGGTACCGGGCGACGATGTCGGTTTGGGTGAAAGAGAAGACGTGACCGATATGGAGCGCTCCCGAAACCGTCGGCGGAGGAGTGTCGATCGAGTACACGTCGGGGCGAAGCCGGGACGCGTCGAAGCGGTAAGTACCGTCGTTGTCCCAACGAGCGCTCCAGCGTTCCTCCAAACCTTCGAGGTTCGGCTTTTCCGGGACGCGGCGGACGCCCTTCGTTGCCTCGCTCACTTCGGCGCGCGATTCGTTTTCCGGTCTGTGAGCTGGTCTTGGAGTTGCATTGGACTAGTACGGTAGCGGGATGCTGCACCTGCGCGACACGGCGACTGGTCGCGTCCGCGCTCTGTTGCTACGCGAGCCGGGTGCGATCGGTCTTTACGTCTGCGGGCCGACGGTGTACGGATCTCCGCACATCGGTCACGGACGCTTCGCGCTCGTCTACGACGTGTTGCGTCGCTACCTCGAATCAGAAGGTTTGCGTGTGACGTATGTCTCGAACGTCACCGACGTCGACGACAAGATCATCGAGCGCGCCCGGAAAGAACAGCTTTCGTGGCAGGAGGTCGCGACCCAAGCCGAAGCCGAATGGTGGGACGTGATGGATCGAATGTCGGTGCTGCGCCCGAGTTTCGTTCCCCACGCCACTGAATACATCGACCAGATGGTCGACTTCGTCGGCGCGCTGCTCGCGACGGGGAGCGCGTACGAGACGGAGGACGGCGTCTATCTCGACTCGGCGTCCGTACCCGACTACGGCCTCTTGAAGCACCAAAACCTCGCCGAGCTGCGGGCGGGCGCGCGAATCCAAGTCGACGAGCACAAACGGTCACCGATCGACTTCGCGCTCTGGAAAAAGGCGAAGCCGAACGAGCCTACGTGGCCGGCGAAGTTCGGGGACGGCCGACCCGGTTGGCACACCGAGTGCGTCGTCATGTCGCTCGCGTTGCTGGGCGAAGGCTTCGACCTCCACGGCGGAGGAGAGGACCTGATCTTCCCCCACCACGAAAACGAGCGCGCCCAGGCCGTCGCCGACGACAAGGTCTTCGCCCAGCACTGGATGCACAACGGTCTCGTGCGAGTCGACGGGGAGAAGATGTCGAAGTCCCTTGGCAACGCGACGACGCTCGCCGAGGTCCTCGCCACCTCGGACCCGCGCGCCTATCGCCTCCTCGTGCTCCAATCCCACTACCGCCAGCCGATCGAGGTCGCGCAGCGGCAATTCGACGACGCGACCCAGGCACTCGGCCGGATCGACGCGCTCGCTCGCCGATTCGCCGACGCTCCCGCCGACCCCGGCCTCGAATCGGTCGCGGCCTTGCGCAGCGCCTTCCGATCGGCGATGGAGGACGACCTCGACACCCCGACGGCGCTCGCCGCGCTCTTCGGCGCGCTCCGTCAGGCGAACGCGCTCGCCGACGCGGGCGACGCTCGTGCCGGCGGCGCGCTCGCTCGTGCGACCTTGGAGCTGCTCGCCATCCTCGGGATCCAATCGTCGTCTGGGGGCGAGCTCCCCGAGGAGATCGTCGCCCTCGTGCGCGACCGCGACGCCGCCCGGGCCGAGCGGGACTTCGCCGCCGCCGATCGGCTGCGTTCCGAGATTGAGCTGCTTGGATTCGTCGTCGAGGACACGCCTGGCGGCACCCGCGTCCACCGCTGAGCGAGTGGGGTCAAGCGTCGCGTCGCCAGCCGATTCGACTCCCCGCGGACGGCGCGAATCGCTTCGAAACGGCCAACCGTGCGGCCCGTCGGAAGTTTTTGGTTGCGTGTGCCGAAATCGCTGGTAGCCTCCATTCCTGAGAGAACGCTGACCATCAGTGGCCGTCCGCCGACGCCTCCCCCCGAACCAAAACCACGGGAATGAGCGCGTCTAGGACCTTGCCATCGGCGGTCCCTCTCTACAGACATTGAAAGACGAGAAGGGGGATCGCCAACGTGGCGACCGGAACTGTGAAGTGGTTCAACGCTGAGAAGGGCTACGGCTTCATCAGCCAAGAAGGGGGGGCCGACGTGTTCGTCCATCACTCGGCCATCCAGATGAACGGCTACCGGACACTCGAAGAGGGCCAGCAGGTCGAGTTCGAGGTCCAAGAGGGCCAGAAGGGCTTGCAGGCGGCAAACGTCCGCCCAGTCTGATATTCGGCCGCCGACGGGGCCGGTTCGGCCCGTCGGCGGACCGTGAGCCGAAAACCTGTCGAACGCCATCGAGTACGCGCGCTCGCGGGTGTGTTTGCGACTACCCGTGACCTGGCCTAGAACAAGACAATGCCTCGACGTGCCCTGATTACCGGCGTGACCGGACAAGACGGTTCGTACCTCGCCGAGTTCCTCCTCGAAAAGGGCTACGAAGTCATCGGCATGGTGCGCCGATCGAGCACCTTGAACTTCGAACGCGTCGCGCACATCCAGGACAAGATCACCCTCGTTCCCGGCGAGATGCTCGACGAGATGTCGATCATCAACGTGCTGAAGGAGTGGGCGCCGGACGAGGTCTACAACCTCGCCGCGCAGTCGTTTGTCCAGACCTCGTTCAGCCAGCCGGTGTTCACCGGCGAAGCGACCGCGCTCGGCGTGACGCGGGTGCTCGACGCGATCCGCTTCGTGAATCCCGGGATCCGTTTCTACCAGGCGTCCTCCTCGGAAATGTTCGGCAAGGTGCACGAGGTTCCCCAGACCGAATTCACCCCGTTCCACCCCCGCAGCCCTTACGGCGTGGCGAAGGTCTACGGCCACTGGATCACCGTCAACTATCGCGAGAGCTACGGACTGCACGCCTCGTCGGGGATCCTCTTCAACCACGAAAGCCCGCGCCGGGGCCTCGAGTTCGTGACCCGCAAGGTCACGAACGCCGCGGCGCACATCGCGATCGGCCACGAACGCGAGATCCGTCTTGGGAACCTTGACGCCGTGCGGGACTGGGGTTTCGCCGGCGACTACGTGCGGGCGATGTGGCAGATGCTCCAACAGGACTCCCCCGACGACTACGTCGTCGCGACGGGGGAGACCCACTCGGTGCGCGAGCTGTGCGACTTGGCCTTTGCCCACGTCGGGCTGAACTGGGAGGAACACGTCGTCGTCGACGAGAAGTTCTTCCGACCAGCAGAGGTCGACGCGCTCGTCGGTGACGCCCAGAAGGCCCGCAGCATTCTCGGCTGGAAGCCGGAAGTCGACTTCGCCGGGCTCGTCGCGATGATGGTCGACGCCGACCTCGCGAGCCTCCGCCGCTAGCGCCGCTTGGCCCAATCGGGCCTCTCACCCTTACCATTGTGCGGTCTCCATGGCCTCCGCCGTTTCGTTCTCCGAAGTCGTTTCCGTCGCGAGTCGCTTTCCGCTCCTCGCCGGCCTGAGCCTTGACGTCGGAGAAGGCGAAGTTGTCCACCTCCGCGGCCCGAACGGCGCGGGCAAGACGAGCCTTTTGCGGGCTTGTGCCGGTCTCGTACCGATCGTGTCCGGCGATGCGCTCGTCCTCGGTCACGACCTCCGACGCGACCGGATCTCTGTACGTCGCGAGGTCGCCCACCTCGGCCACAAGACCTTCCTCTATGACGATTTGAGCGCCGAGGAGAACGTGCGCTTTGCTGCTCGCGCCGCCCGGGTGTCGACGGCAGGCGTTCCGCGCGCGCTCGAACGACTCGAGCTGTCCGACAGGCTTCGCAAGACGACGGTGGCACGCCTCTCGGCAGGACAACGTAGACGCGTCGCCATCGCGTCGGTGCTTGTGCGCGAGGCGCGGCTCTGGCTGCTCGACGAGCCGCATGCCGGGCTCGACGAGCAAGGGCGTGCGATCCTCGACGCGCTGATCAACGACGCTGCAGCGAGCGACACGACCGTCCTTTTTGCGTCACATGAGCTCGAGCGGGCGCGTTCGGTCGCGCGCCGCGTCGTCGAGATGCGCGGCGGCGCGTGCGTCGTCGCGCAAGGAAAGTCGTCGAAGGCAGCTTCGGCGGGGGAGTCGGAGGTCAGTCTCGATGTGGCGTGACGCCGCCCTCGTCGCCGGCAAGGACATTCGCATCGAGCTCCGCTCGCGCGTCGCGATCGCCGAGGTGCTGCCGTTCGGGCTCGTGCTGCTCGTCCTTTTCGGCTTGGCGCTCGGGCCGAGCCGCCAGGTCCTCGCCAACGTCGCGGCTGGGTTGTTCTGGGTCGCTGTGCTGCTCGCGACGATCCTCGCCGTGCAGCGTTCGTTCGCGATCGAGTCAGCCGACGATGCGCGTGACGGATTACGACTTTCCGGTCTCGATCCGGCAGGCGTCTTCTGTGGAAAAGCGCTCGCCATCGCCGTGCAACTCGTCGCGCTCGAGATCGTGCTCGCGGTTAGCGGCGCGCTTCTTTTCGATGTGCGCCTGCGGGGTGCGCTCGAGCTGATCGCTGTCTGCGCGGCGGCGACGGTCGGGCTCGTTGCGGTCGGCACCGTCTACGGCGTCGTGGCGGCGGGGGCGCGGGTGCGTGAGACGATCCTCCCCGTGCTGTTCCTCCCGGTCGTCGCACCGGTGCTGCTCGCTGCCGTGAAGGCATCGAAAGCCGCGCTCGCCGGCACCCCCTCGGGCGGCTACGGCTGGCTCGAACTGCTCGGGGTGTTCGCGGTCGTCTACGCGCTAGTCGGCGCGGTCGCGTTCGGGCCGCTGCTCGAGGGCGCATGAGCGCCGTCTCGACTCCGATCCGCAAGGCGCCGCCGCCAGTCGTGCGGCCCGACGTGGCGAAGCCGACAACCCGAGCGCGTCGCAGCCGCCGAGACGTGGTCGTCGACGCCTGCGGAGTCCTGGCGGTGGTCGGGATCGCCGTTGACGTCTGGCTGGGGTTGTGGGTGACACCACCCGATCGGACGCTCGGCAACCTCGTGCGGTTGCTCTACATCCACCCCGCGCTTGCCTGGGTGATGTACCTCGCCTATGGCCTCGCGTTCTTGTCGAGCCTGCTCTACCTGTGGCCGCGCACCCGCGCTCCGGGCTTTGACCACCTCGCCGGCGCCGCCTCCGAGGTCGGCGTCGTCTTTACCGGCCTGACTCTCGTCACCGGATCGCTATGGGGGCGGCCGACCTGGGGGACGTGGTGGACCTGGGACCCGCTGCTCACGACGACCGCGCTTTTGTTCGTGCTGTACCTCGGATACCTGGCGGTGCGCCGCATCCCGGGAGAGTTCGAGACGAAGGCAAAGCGCTCCGCGATCGCCGCTGTGATCGCGTTCATCGACGTGCCCGTCGTCTACTTCTCGGTGCTGTGGTGGAAGAGCCTCCACCAGTTGCCGACGGTCGACGACCCCGTCACCGGCAAGACCTACGTGCACGGCTCGATGGCTTGGACGCTTCTGCTGTCCTTCGTCGTTTTCGCGCTGGCATTCATCTGGCTCGTCGTGCAGCGCTACCGGCTGTCGGTGCTGGCGGCGCGTGAGAGCGACGAGTCACTCGCCATCGCCCTCGCCGAGCGGCGCGAGGAGGCCGCGACATGAGCCCGTACATCATCGCCGGCTATGTCGTTGCGCTGAGCACCCTCTCGCTCTACGGCGTGACCCTCCTCATTAGGGTGCGTGCCGCGCGACACCGCCTCAAGGTGGTCGAAGTCGACGGCCAGGCGAGCGGCCAGAGCAACGGAGGGAAAGGCGCAGGCGCCGACGGAACGTGAGTTGCGAGCCGCTCGACGAGATGGACGGCGCACCGGGATGAGCACTCCTCCTGCTTCGGTCACAATGCGCGAACGCCAGACGAAGCGCCGCCTCGCCGTCGTCGGCGTCGTGATCCTGGCGGCAATCGGCTTTCTGCTCTACAAGACCCTCACGTCCGCCGTCGTCTACTTCAAGACGGCGAGCGAAGCCGTCGCTGATCGCTCGGCGCTCGGGAACGCGACGTTCCAGATCGAAGGGGTCGTCGTCCCACACACGATCCGCCACCTCGGCGACAACGAACTCCGCTTCGTGATCTCGTCCGGCAAGGTGACGGTCCCTGTCGAGAACAGTGGTACGCCTCCACAGCTGTTCCAGGCGGACATCCCCGTCGTTCTGGTCGGTCACTTCGTCGCGTCGTCGAACCTGTTTTCTTCGAACCAAATCCTCGTCAAGCACTCGAACCAGTACATCGCTGCGCATCCGAACCGGGTGCGAGCGCCGAACGGCTCGGTCAGATGAACGCGTTCTTCGGACATCTTGGCGAGATCGTCGGGGTCTGCGCGTCAACCTCCGTCGTCGTCACCGTCGTCTGGGGTCTCGTCGCGCACAAGTCGACTCTGGTGGCACGCGCACCGGCGCTCGCGCTGACCGCGTTTCTCGGCTGCGTCGTCAGCGTCGTGGCGATGGAGCACGCTTTGATCTCCCACGATTTCAGCCTGGCGTTCGTCGCCCAGAACAACTCGCGAGAGACGCCGTTGTTCTTCTCAGTGACCGGCCTGTGGTCGGCACTGCAGGGATCGATCCTGTTGTGGGTGCTGATCCTGTGCGGTTACGGAACGCTCGTCGCTTGGCGTTTGCGGCGACGGATCGACGACCCGGTCGTTGCGATCGCGCTCGCCGTCGTTTTCGCTGTCGCCGTCTTCTTCTTCGCGCTGATGGTTGGCCCGGCGGACCCGTTCGCGGCGACGCATGGGACGATCCCTCTCGACGGGGCGGGTCCGAACGCGTTGTTACAGGACAACACGCTCGTCGCCGTGCATCCGGTCTTCCTCTACCTCGGTTTTGTCGGATTCACGGTGCCGTTCGCGTTCGCCATCGGATCGCTCGTCACCGGCAGGGTGGGCGAGGAGTGGCTCGCGGAGACGAGGCGCTTTGCGGTGTTCTCGTGGGCGTTCCTCACGATCGGCATCGTGCTCGGGGCCTGGTGGTCGTACCAGGTCCTCGGCTGGGGCGGGTTCTGGGGATGGGACCCCGTCGAGAACGCCGCTTTGCTTCCTTGGCTCACCGCGACGGCGTACCTGCATTCGGCGATGGTGCAGGAACGCCGGGGACTCTTGCGGATCTGGAACCTTTCGTTATTGATCGCCACGTTCTCGCTCACGATCCTCGGCACCTTCCTCACCCGGTCGGGCGTCGTGCAGTCGGTACATGCCTTTTCAGACTCCGGACTCGGTCCGGCGCTGATCGTCTTCTTCGGAATCATCGTCGCCACGGGAATCGGCCTGATCGGCTGGCGTGGCGATCGGCTGCGGTCGCCCGGCGGCATCGACGCCCCTGTCTCGCGAGAAGGCGCGTTCTTGGTGAACAACCTTTTGTTCGTGGCGTTCGCGATCGTCGTTTTGCTCGGGACGGTGTTCCCGCTGTTCGTCCAGGCGTTCACGAACCAGTCGATCACGATTGGCCGTCCCTACTTCGACACGTTCGCCGTGCCGCTCGGACTCGCGCTACTCGTAATGATGGCGATCGCACCAGCGCTGCCGTGGCGGAAGGCCTCCGCAGGCGTGATGCGCGAGAGGCTCGTGCTGCCGGCGTGGTGTGCCGTCGCGACCGTCGTCATCTGCGTTATCGTCGGTATTCGTGGACTGACTCCGCTTGCCGCGTTCGGACTCGGCGCCTTTGCCGCCTCAGCTGCCGTGCGCCAGCTCGTCCTCGCCTCGATCGCCGCGCACCGTCGTGGCTTTGGGTGGTGGCGGGGAATCGTCGGTCGGGCGAACGGGGGAATGGTCGTCCACATCGGTGTGGTGCTCGTGGCGGTCGGTCTCGCCGCCGCTTCGTCGTTCGGTCAACGGACACAGATCGCGCTCCACCCCGGACAGACGATCTCTTTTGACGGTCACACCGTCGAGTTGCTGGCGGTCAATAAGTTCGCCCAGCCGAGTCGCTCGGGCGTTGAGGCAGTCGTGAAGGTCGACGGACGCGGGATCTACCGGCCGGCGATCGACGTCTTTCGCGGAGACACCCAAGGTGTCGCGACGCCTTCGATCGATTCGACCGTGTTCTCGGATCTTTATTTGGCGGCGGGATCAGGAGGCTTCACGCTCGCGGCGCACGGTTCCCCGGCGACGGCGTCGTTGGACGTCATCGTGCAGCCGCTCATCGTCTGGCTCTGGTCGGGCGGCATCCTCTGTGGTGTCGGCGCGCTTTTGGCGGCGGTCCCGGGCCGCCGCCGCCGCCCGACCGATCCCGCCTCGTTGTCGATCCCGGAGCTCGCTTCGGTCGGCGCCTCGTCGTGAAGACGCTCGCCTCGCTCAACAAACACCGCGCGCTCGTCGGCTCCGCGCTGGTCGCGGCGATCGTGATCGTCCTCGTCGCGGTGTTGGCGACGCGATCGACAGCGCCGGGGACAGTCGCACCGAGCGAGCTGCTCGGGAAGACGGCACCGGCGGTCACAGGCAACGACCTCGTCTCGGGTCGCCGCGTCAGCCTCGCCGCGTTGCGGGGCAAGTACGTCGTCGTCGATTTCTTTGCCAGTTGGTGCGGGCCGTGCCTCACCGAGGCGCCACAGCTCGAGCGATTCTTGTTCACCCACCACAAAGTGGATGACGTCGCCGTGCTCGGCGTCGTCTACGGAGACACGTCGGCAAACGCACGCGCCTTTTTGCGGCGGATCGGGGCGACGTGGCCAGCCGTCTCGGACCCCGGGTACGCGATCGCCCTCCGCTACGGGGTCGATGATCCTCCGCAATCCTTCGTCGTCTCGCCGAAGGGTCGCATCCTCGCCCGCGTCGTCGGGGGAGTGACGGCAGCCGAGCTCGACACGATCGTCAACACCTCGAGGCTCGCGGCGACATGACGACGAGGGCGATCCCAAACGGCCCTTCTGTGTCAACGCTGTCCCGGATCGCGCAGAACCGGTGGGCGTGGGCGGTGCTGTTTCTCGTCGCAGTGACCGCGCTGACGATCGGCAGTGTTCATCGACCCCCGCCCAGCGATGCGGCGCGGGCGGCATCCCTCGACTCGGTCATCAAGTGCCCCTCGTGCCAGGATCTTTCGATCGCCCAATCCGATGCTGGGGTCGCCACCGCGTTGCGCGGTGAGGTGCGTCGACTCGTCGATCGCGGCTGGTCGAATCAGCGCATCGAGCGGTTCGTCGTCGCCCAGTACGGCTCCGACGAGATTCTCGCCCCGTCGTCGAATTTTCCATGGCTCGTCCCCCTGGTCATCGGGGGCCTGGCCGCCTTCGCGGTCGGCATCGGGCTCGTGCGGGCGCGCCTGCAGCGTCGGCGGCGGGCGAGCGCCGACGAGGAGGAACTCGTCGAAGCGGCGATGCGTCACCTGAAGGAGACTCCGTGGGCGACGTGACCGCCGAACGGCGGGCTCGCTCAGACCTTGAGGCGGAACGCGACTTCCTCTTGCGATCGATCGAGGATCTCGAACGCGAACGCGCGGCGGGTGACGTCGGCGCCGACGACTACGCGGAGCTCCGCTCCGACTATGTCGCGCGAGCGGCCACAACGTTGCGGGCGCTCGAAGGTCGCGACAGCACGACCGAATCCCTGGCAACCCACCTCGGTGCGCGACGGTTGCGTCGAACGCGGCGTTACCTGGGGCGACGTCGCACACGCCGCGTGCTCGTCGTGGCGGGGCTCGTCTGTCTGGTATTGGCGCTCGGGCTGGCCGCGGCCGAGCTCGCCGGCGTGCGTCTTCCGGGTGAATCGGCGACCGGTTCTGTGAGCCTGCCGCGGTCCGCGCAGATCCGCGACGACCTCGCCGCGGCGTCGCTCTACGCGAACAACGGCAACGAGGCCGAAGCGGTCGGGCTCTACGACGCGGTGCTCGGCCTCGATCCGCGTCAGCCAGTCGCACTCGCCGACCGCGGCTGGCTGGAGCGCCTCGCGGGGCGCGATGCCAGGTCCCTGAAGACCGTCGCGATCGGCGACGCGTCGATTGCCCGCGCCGTTGCTGTCGATCCGAGGTACGCGGCCGCGCACGCATACGAGTCGATCGCGCTCTTTCAGGACGATCACCGCGTCGCCGCCGCCGCCCGGCAGATCGCGCTGATGGAGGCCGATCACCCGTCCGACGCCTTGTTGGCCCAGTTCGGCTCGCTGCTCGCCGCGATCGACGGCGACGCGCACGTGCCAGTGCCGCACAACTTGGTCGTTTTTGCCAGCGCCCGTTGACGCGCCGTCAAATCTGCGGCGCGGACGCGCAAGATCGCGTCCCGGGCACGCCGATGTCGCGACGGAGTCGGTGGTGTGAGTTCTGCGCAGTGCGGTCCTCAGCGTCTGCGGCGCTCGCGTCGCATCCGAAGGAGCCGGATCAGTTTTCTGATGATGAAGGACATCGGCTTCCTTTCCGATTAGCTGCGCAGGGAACGTAGTCGGGAGATGACGACCGGGAACGCCTCGATCATCGCCGCCACGTCGTCGTCCGTCGTCGACCAGCCGACGGAACAGCGCAGAGAATGGTCGGCGTCGACGCCCATCGCCGCGAGCACCGGTGAGGGCTCGATCGCCTCAGAAGAGCACGCCGATCCGGAGTGCACAGCGATTCCGGCTTGGTCGAGTCCGAGAAGGACGCCTTCTGCTTCGACGTCGAGGACCCCGAAGCAGACGATGTGCGGTGCGCGGCGGTCGAGGTCGCCGTAGGAGACGACACCGTCGATCGCCAGCGCCGATTTTGCTATCGCGTCAGTGAACGAACGAGCGCGCGCAGCCGCCAGTTCGAGCGCGCTTTGCTCGGTCAGCGCGTCGGCGACGGCGCCGAGCCCGACGATCGGCAGGAACGGCTCCATTCCCGCGCGCCGTGCTCGCTCCTGATCGGCGCCGACGATCATCGCCGAGACGCGAACGCCCGGACCGATGACGAGGGCGCCGACTCCCTGCGGTGCGCCGAACTTGTGCCCCGAAAGCGAGACGTAGTCGGCGTCGAGCGCGCCAAGGTCGACGGGCAGCTGCCCGACGGCCTGGCAGGCATCGACATGGACCGGGACGGCGGCGTCGTGACATCGGCGCACCACCTCCGCCGTCGGCTGGAGCGTCCCGACCTCGTGGTTCGCGATCTGGCACTGCACGAGCGCCAGGGAGCGCGATTGTGATTGCAAGAGCGTGTCGAGGTCATCGAGGTCGATCCGTCCGAGGTCGTCGACACCGAGGGTGATCGTCGATGCAGAACGCTCAGACGAACGCGTGACGGCGGAGTGCTCGACGCCGGCGAGCGCGATCTGCCCGTCGGGTCGGGCGCGCGTTGCCGCGAACGCCGCCCAGTTCACCGCCTCGGTGCCCGACGAGGTGAAGATCACCTGTCGTTCGCGGACCGAGAGGAACCGCGCGAGGTCGGCCCGAGCATGCTCGATCGCCTCGGCGGCGATGCGCCCCTCGGTGTGCGGGCGGGACGGATCGCCCATCAGGTGGGAATCGAGCGCGGTGCGGATCGCGTCGGCTGCTTCGGGGCGCAGCGGTGCGCTCGAGGCGAAGTCGAGGTAGTGGCGCGCCACGCCGGCGCGGTTCAGCCGGCGACGCTCACGCAGGAGCGGTCGCCGCGCGCCCTCGAGGAGAGTCGAACCGGGATCTCGTTGCCGCAAAGCCTGGCGAGCAGACCCTTCACCATGCCGCGGTCGACCGCGCAAAGCACCGGGTGCTCCAGAACGAGCTCTCCGAACGGGCAGTGTTCGCGCACCACCCAGGTCGTCGCGTCGTGGTCTTCTGCCCGCGCAGCGAACCCGTGCGCAGTCAGGGCATCGGCGACGGCGGACATCGCTGCCCGCATCGAGCGCTGGGAGTCCCCGGGGGCCATCTGATCAGCGAGCGCCCGCCCGTACTGTTGACCGACGTCCTCGGCGAGCCGGTCTGCCTCTTCCGGCCCGAGCGTGTCGAGGGCCCGCACGAGAAGGTTGATGACGAGGTCGTTCGGCCGCGGCGGCATCGGCACGTTCGTCTCACGCGCCGAGGGACGGTAGCGCTTGGCGGGACGTCCAGCGCCCAGCGCCGCGTGGTCGAGGGACACTTCCAGGTATCCGCCGGCGGCGAGCTTGTCGAGATGATGGCGGGCGACGTTGGGGTGGAGCGAGAACTCGGTGGCGACCTCGGTCGCCGTCACCCCGTTGCGTTCGCGGGCGAAGAGATAGATGTGGCGGCGGGTGGCGTCTCCGAAGGCGGCCGTGACGGCGGCGACGGCGGCTGAGAACGACTCGTCATCGCCAAGTTCGTCTTTTGCGGTGACGGCGGACGGCACAATCGCCTCGTCGCTAGCGCGACGGACGCGATCCGCGCTGAGCGGTGTCGAGCCCACGTCGCCATCGTACCTGGTAGATGCGTCGCTTCCGATGGTGGAGCTGACCTGGTAGGAACACGAGAGTGGGCTCACCTTCTCGCTCTGCCGCGCTGCGTGAGGCACTCTCGCAGGTCGAGGACCCGACGCTCTTCGCCACCCTTGGCGAGCTCGACACGCTCGTCGACGTCGCGGAAGCGAATGGCGGCGTCGCGGTGTCGGTCCGCGTGCCCTATGACGACGACCGACGCCGAAGTGACCTCGCCGATCGACTGAGAGCGGCGGCGGGCAGTCACGGGGTCGCCGATTTTCGCGTCGACTTCCAAGAGATCGGCGAAAAAGCGCTCGACGAGCTCGGCGAACGCCTGCGGGCGATCGACCGCCCGAACGGCGCGAGACCTTCCGCGATCGCCGGACGCGTCCTCGCCGTCGCATCGGGTAAGGGCGGGGTCGGCAAGTCGACCGTGACCGCCAACCTGGCCGTCGCGCTCGCCCGCTCGGGCCATTCGGTCGGGCTGTTGGACGCCGACGTGTACGGCTTCTCGATCCCGCGCATGCTCGGGGCGTCGGTGCCGCCGCTCGTGCTCGGACCGACTGTGGTCCCAGCGCTCGCCTTCGGCGTGCGTTGTGTGTCGATGGGCTTCTTCGTCGAGGAGGATCGTGCCGTCGCCTGGCGCGGTCCGATGCTCCACAAAATGCTCGAGCAGTTCGTGAACGACGTTCATTGGGCCTACCCCGATTTCCTCCTCATCGACATGCCGCCCGGGACGGGCGACGTCGCCCTCTCGGTCGCGCAGCAGTTGCCCGGGTCGGAGCTGTACGTCGTGACGACGCCGCAGCTCGGCGCGGAGCGGGTCGCGCAGCGTGCCGGCGCACTCGGGAGGCAGTTGCGCATTCCGATCCGTGGGGTGATTGAGAACATGAGCGTCTTCGAAGCACCAGATGGCATGCGCTACGAGCTCTTCGGCAGCGGGGGAGGCGCTGCACTCGCGAGAGCGCTCGGAGTCGACCTCCTCGCCGAAGTCCCGTTTGATCCCGCCGTGCGTGCCGGCGCCGATGAAGGTAGACCCGCGATTGTGGTCGATGAGGAAGGGGCGGTCGCGCGCACGTTTCGCGCGCTCGCAGATCGTGTCGCGGCGATGGGCCCGGCGCGTGTCTACCGCAGCGAACTGCAGATCTCCTGACGAGGTCTCGACCTCGTGCCCACACGGAACACAAACGCGAAGGTGTTCATAGGCTCGTGAGGACATGACGGATCCCGGTCGACCCGACGCGAAGCCCGACTCCGGGTTTGTGAGTGAGCGATCGGTGTTATGGGCGGCGACGATGCAAGGCTTCACCTCGAGCATCGATCCTTCGGTGCGCGTCGCACACGAGGTCGATACCTCGAAGCCCTTGGTTGTCGCGCCGATCCGGCGCGAAGAAAGAGAGGCGATCGAAGAGAGCACGCTCGCCGCGGGCGCCACCCACGCCGGCGGCGCGGGAAATCGCGACCGACACGAGGAGCCGGATCCCTTGCGGACGTGCTTCGAGCGCGATCGCGACCGTGTGATGCATTCGGCGGTGTTCCGAAGACTCGACGGAAAGACGCAGGTCTTCATCGACCCTCTCGACCACCAGCGGACGCGACTCACCCACGCGATGGAGGTCGCGCAGGTGGCGGGGGCGATCGCGCGGGCGACGCGACTCAACGTCGATCTCGTCACCGCCGCAGCACTCGCCCACGACTGTGGTCATGGCCCCGGAGGTCACCCGAGCGAGGACGCGTTCGGCCAGTTCATTCCCGGCGGCTTCGACCATGCGACCTGGGGTGCCGACGTCGCGCTCGTTCCGCTCAATCTGTGCGCCGAGACGCTCGACGCGGTGCGGAACCACTCCTGGTCCCGTCCTGCCCCTTCGACGCCCGAGGGGGCCATCGTGTCGTGGGCTGACCGGATCGCGTATGTCTGTCACGACTTCGAAGACGCCGTTTCGGCGAGGATCGTAAACGCGACCGAGATCCCCGAAATTGTCGCCGATCGGTGCGGAACGACGCACGCGCGCCAACTCTCGTCACTGATCACCGCGGTGATCTCGACAGTCGAGCGCGCCGGAATCATCGGAATGGACGGCGACATGGCAGATGCGCTCGCCGCGTTCCGGTCCTGGAATTACGAGCGCATCTATTTACGCCTTGACTCGATCGAACAAGGCCGCAAGGTGAGAGCGCTGCTCGAGGCGCTCGTCGAGCGATACGCCACGTCACCGGAGCTGTTACCGACCGAGCACGCGGGAGCATTCGATGCGCGCAGCGAGCCCGCCTATTTCGCTGCGGTCGCCTATGTCGCGGGAATGACGGATCGTTTCGCAATCGAATCGGCGTTACGCCTTCTCAACTGGCCCGAGGAGGATCTTCCCGCTCGCTTCGCCGCTCGTGTCAACTGATGGGCGTACGCGTGGCCCGAGTGGTGAATGATGACACCGGCATCGCCGAAGCGACGAGATTCATTCGTCTCGGCTCAATCGCGGTGATTTGGGCGCACGACCAAGGGCAGCGATCCGGAAGGTTTGACTCCTGGACTCCGAAATCAGTCGTTGCGTGGAACGGGTTTTGATTTGGATTCGCCGTCACCCGCGCCGAGTCCCGGAACCAATCTCCGAATGCCATCGAGCACCTCCATCGGCACGACGATCTTGGTCGACGCCGAGGTACCGACCTGCTTCAGCGTGTCGAGGTACTGCAGCACCATCGTCTTGTCGTCGAGGGTCTCTGCGACTGCGAGGATCTTCTCGAGACCCTTCGCGTAGCCCTCGGCGTTCAGAATCTGGGACTGTCTCGTCGCCTCGGCGGCGAGAATCGTGGCCTTTTGCTTTCCTTCGGCGAGGTTGATCGCAGCTTGGGCTTCGCCCTCGGCGGAAAGGATCGCTGCCGCTTTCTGGCCCTCTGCTTCGGTGACCTGCGCGCGGCGGGTGCGCTCGGCGGACATCTGTCGCGTCATCGCCTCGAGCACTCCCGGCGGCGGATTCACTTCCCGGACCTCGACGCTCGTCACCTTCACACCCCAGCGCTCCGTGACGTCGTCGAGGCGCACACGCAGCGACGCGTTCATGTCCTCGCGCTTTGAAAGAACGTCGTCGAGCGCCATGTCGCCCACCACGCTGCGCAACGTCGTCGCCGCCAGATTGAGCGCAGCGCCAGCGAAGTTCTGGACGGTGAGGACGGACATCGAGGGGTCGACGACCTTGTAGAAGATGATGAAGTCGATCGAGATCGGCGCGTTGTCCTTCGTGATCGCCGTCTGATGAGGGATCTCCAGGAACTGTTCCCGGAGATCGACGAGCGTGGTGCGATCGGTGACCGGATTGATGAACGCGATACCGGGACCGCGTACTCCGATCGCGCGGCCCAGGCGGAACAGGACGATGCGCTGATACTCACGAATGATCTTTACCGCTCGAAGAGAAGCGATCAGCCCCAGCCCGAGCACGACCGCGATGACGATGCCGATGATCACTGTTCGTCTTTCCCTTCGTCATGCCGAGACGCGGGGATCGCTCCCGGTGAGTATTCGCGGCCGATCGCGTCCGGGACGGACGGCCCGAGTTCGTGTTCTCCCCAGACGGTGAGGCGGATGCCTTCGGTTCCGATCACCTGCACCCGAGTCCCATCGTCGACGTGTCCGTTCAGCGATGTCGCCGTCCAGTTCTCGCCGCGGACTCGAACGACGCCCGTCGGGTCGAGCGCCCCGACGGCGACGCCCTCCTTGCCGACGACCGAATGGGGAGTGGAACCCGCTCGCAGGTGAGGATCGGAGTAGCCACGCCAGGCCATGGTGCCGACCCCCACGGTGACCACCACGTCGGCTGCGAGAAGCGTGAAGACGAGTCCGCCGGTGTTGCCGGTCGCAACGATCGCGATCAAGACAGCCGCGGCCGCGACCCCAGCTGCAGCAGCGATGGCGTGCGCGTGGTGTCCGAGGTGGAATCCGAGGATCGACGCGAGGCCCACCACTCCTAGCAAGGCTCCCGCGAGGAACCACATGTGACCTCCTCGACGGCGCTCGCCATCGGTGCCACCTTCCGCACCGTCGCGCGCGTCGCGTGACCACAATCCTAACGGCAGGCGTTCTCCACCTTTCTCATACGATGGGCGCCGGCCCTTGAGAGAGGTGGGACGTGGACGTTCGCATCGGCATCATCCAGACGACGAAGGAACTCGATGTGGAGCTCGGCGATGATGCGTCGCGCGACAAGGTTTTGCAGGAGATCGAGGACGTCTTGGCCGAACCCGAGAGCGTGCTGTGGCTCACCGATCGTCGTGGTCGGAGGGTCGGTGTTCCGACGGCCAAAATCGCTTGGGTCGAGGTCGGAGGGGACGGCGAGGAGCGCCGGGTCGGATTCGGCGCCCCGTAATCGACTCGGTCCCTCAATTACGCACCCCAATGCTCGACTACCACGTCCACCTGTGGCCACATCCGGAGAAAGCTGATCCTCTTGAACTGCGGCTCGAGCGGCTCGCGGTCTACTGCGAAAACGCCAGAGCCCAAGGGGTCGAGGAGATCGCGCTCACCGAGCATTTCTTCCGCTTTCGCCAGGGTCACGCCTGTGTTGGGGACTTTTGGAAGGACGATCCGAACCCGGAGTTCGTCGCGACCATGGCGGGGTACTTCGCGCATCACGCAACAGCGGATCTCGACGAGTACGTCGAGGCGGCGATGGCGGCAAAACGAGCCGGCCTGCCAGTCGTGATCGGTCTTGAAGTCGACTACTACGAGGGACAAATGGACGCGGTCGGCGCGTTGCTGTCCGGGTATCCCTTCGACGTCCTCTTGGGTTCGGTCCACTGGATCGGGCGCTGGAACTTCGACCTCACGCGCGACGAGGTGGCGATGGCCGAGTGGAAGCGTCGCGAGGTCGAGGACGTCTGGCGCGCCTACACCGAGGCACTCGAAGAGTTGGCGGCGACCGGGAGTTGCGACGTCCTCGCGCATCCCGACTTCGTGAAGATGGCTGGCTACATACCCTCACCTGCGGCGGTCGACGAATGTCACGACCGCATCGCTGCGGCTGCCGCGGCGTCCGCGATGGCAGCCGAGATCTCTTCGGGAGGTTGGCGAGCGATCTGCGACGAGCAGTTTCCAGCGATCGGCCTTCTCGATCGCTTCTTTCGCCGAGGAGTTCCCGTCACGACGGCGTCCGACGCGCACGGACCGACGAACGTCGCGTCGCGCTCGTCAGAGCTTCGAAAGATCGCCGTTGGAGCGGGCTACACGACGTTGCGGGCTTTCCGCAATCGGCGGGGCCACGAGGTCGCGCTTGACGACCCCGTTGTTCACGAGAGCTCGGTTTCGGACTAAAAGGAGCGCGTCGGCCCGGTGCCGATGAACTTTTAAGACGCTCGCCGGTGCGAGGCGAGCCAGGCCTTGCGAAGCTTGCGGCGTTCCTCTTCGGACGCTCCGCCCCACACTCCTGATTCCTGGTTCGTGGCCAGCGCGAACTCGAGGCATTCGGTGCGCGCTTCGCACGCGTCACAGACGGCCTTCGCTGCTTCGATCTGTTCGATTGCCTGACCGGTCGTGCCGACAGGAAAGAACAGGTCGGGGTCGGTGTCTTTGCAGGCGGCGCGGTTGCGCCAGTCGTCGATGTCCCAGTCGATGGTGCGTGTCCACGTGAGCGCCACGCTCCCGCCACGGCGACTCTCGACGAGCATCTGTCCTCCGTCTTCGTGAACTACTTCACAAGGAAGGACGGCCCCCTAGGCGCACGAACCTGCCAATTCGAAGACGTGCGCTTACCCGTGCCCTCTCCGGCGGAAGGTGATCGTATGCGTCGAGGCGATGCCGCACAAGCAGTGTGTCTTTCCTGCTCAGGACATCGTCCACCCTCACTACCAGGGCGTTCCTCCGGCGCTATGCCACTGAGCGGGGGTTTTCTGCACTATTCTGCCGTCGACCCGTCGGTCGCGGGTCGTTGAAAGGCGGCGGTGGGGTGCTGTTCCCGACGATCGATTTCGCGATCTTTTTCGGGATCGTCTTCCTCGGGAACTGGTTCCTCCGCCCGTACAAAGTCGCCTGGAAGCTGTTTATCCTCGCCGCGAGCTACCTCTTTTACTCGTGGTGGGACTGGCGATTCGTCTTCCTGCTCGCCGCTTCGACGGTCTTTACGACCGTCGGCGCGATCCTCATCAATCGCGCGCCGAATGAGCGCGCCCGCCGCACCTTCCTCGTCGCGACGGTCATCTGCGAGCTCGGGTTGCTCGGCTGGTTCAAGTACTACGACTTCTTCTCGGTTACGGCCGACAACACGCTGAGCAAGCTCGGCATCCACGGCGCGCCCGTCTCTCTTCTGCAGATCACGCTCCCCGTAGGCATCTCGTTTTTCACCTTCATGGGGCTCTCGTACGTGATCGACGTCTACCGTCGCCGTCTCGAGGTCGCGCCGCCTCTCGACGTCGCAGTGTTCGTCTCTTTCTTCCCGCACCTTGTTGCAGGGCCGATCGTGCGCGGATCGGACCTCCTTCCCCAGATCACACGCGCCGAAAAGCGCGATCCGCGCCGGATCGAGATGCCCGAAGCCACCTACCTGATCTGGGCGGGGCTCTTCAAGAAGGTCGTCATCTCGAGCTACGTGGCGACCGCGATCGTGAATCCGGTCTTCAACTCGCCTTCCGCGCACTCAGCTCCGGAGATCCTTCTTGCTACCTACGGATACGCGGTGCAGATCTATTGCGACTTCTCGGGGTACACCGACATCGCGATCGGTTGCGCGCTGTTGCTCGGCTTCCGCTTCCCGCAGAACTTCAATGCGCCATACACCGCACGCTCGCTGCAAGACTTTTGGCGCCGATGGCACATCACGCTGTCGACGTGGCTGCGCGACTACCTGTACATCCCCCTCGGTGGCAATCGCGGCAAGAACTGGCAGACCTACCGGAACATCATGATCACGATGCTGCTCGGCGGCCTCTGGCACGGCGCGGCGTGGACCTTCGTGATCTGGGGCGGCATCCACGGGCTCGGACAGAGCCTCGGGCATGTGCGCCGATCCTGGCGCGCGAAGCATGGTCTGCCCCTCGAACGCCAAGGGACGTGGGTGCTTGCGTGGGAGCGGTTCTTCACGTTCCAGGTCGTCTGTTTCGGGTGGATCTTTTTCCGCGCGAATTCGTTCAACGACGCGACGACGCTGATCTCGCGTTTGTTCACGACGTGGGGCGAGGCGGCACCGCTCGTCCGATTCCCCGTGGTCGCGGTCATCGTCGGTTCGCTCGCCCTGCAGTACCTGCCGAAGGATCTCCCGCGGCGTGCCCAGGAGGCGTTCGCGCAGATGCGGCTCGCCACGAAAGGCGCCGTTCTCGCCGCATCGCTGCTCGTCATCACGACGCTCGGACCCCCGGGCGTCGCGCCGTTCATCTACTACCGGTTTTGAGCCATGCCGAACTCCAAGCCGCCGAATAACCCAGGCAAACCGCGCAAGGCGCAGCCCGCGCGCGCGAAGCCCGCTGCTCCCCGAGCTGGTGCGTCGCGGTCGTCGACCAAGCGCGCCTCGTCACCGCGGACCGCGAAGCAACGCACCGGCGCGACGCGCTCGTCGGCATCGCGAACCACGAAGCCTCCAGTCACCGCGTCGCCGACAGCTCTACCGCGCACTCGTTCGGCGTCGCCTCCGAAACGGGGCCAACCAGGATCGCGTACGCCCGTCTCTTCAGCGGGATATGCGCTCGCCGTCGGTCTCATCTGCTTTGCGCTGTGGACGCTGTTCGACGCCCGACAACTTTTCAACTCGGCCAACGCTTCGCCGCTCGGAGGGCGTCGAACAGCGGCGATGTCGGTGTTGCGTCCGATCATGCGGATCGAGGACGTCTTCGGACTCGATCGCCTCGTCGACGGGGGGAACCGCGCGCTCGGCCGAGCGGGTACCCCGACGCTCGCGCACCCTAGAGGGGTGTCGACGACTCCGACGACAATCCCGCCAACGACCACGACCACCACCCCGGCACGGATAGCGTCGGCCCTTCCGCCGATCCCGGCGCACATCAAGGTGACGGCACCCAATCGCGTTGGCGCGCCGCCCCCGACGAAGCCACCTCCATTGATTGGCCCTCCGCCGCTCGCACAGCCGACGCCGACACGACCGCTAGTCATCCTCGACGTCGGTGACTCGATCGGCGAGGACCTCGGATACGGGCTCGGCAACGTCATCGGGACGAGTCCGGGGGTGCGACTCGTCCTCGCGGCGCAAGAAAGCACGGGACTCGTCGACCCCGCGTACTACGACTGGCCCGCCCACCTCGAGGCCGACCTGCAGCAATATCACCCGAAACTCGTTGTCGTGATGCTCGGCGCGAACGACTGGAACGGCCTGTTGCAGGGGAACGTCGGCTACGTCGCCGGCAGCCCGCCGTGGCGCCGCATCTATGCGCAGCGCGTCGCGCAAATGATGTCGGAAGCGACGTCAGCCGGAGCGCATGTGCTCTGGGTGGGGATGCCGATCATGGAGGATCCAGCGTTCTCTGCGGACATGGAAGTACTGGACGCGATCTTCGAGGAGCAGGCGGCGAGTCACCCCGGCGTCACCTACGTGTCGACGTGGCGGCTCTTCTCGTCACCGTCCGGCCACTACGTCACGTACATCTCGGGTCCGCAGGGATTGGTGCAGGTGCGCGCATCCGACGGCATCCACATCGCGTTGCCGGGCGGCGGCGAGTACATCGGCTCGTATGTCGTCAAGCAAATCGAGAGCCGATTCCACATCCGAATCTGACTCACGTCGCGCCGATCATTGCGCCTCGCCGGCGAGTGGCACCTCGGAGAGCGCGCCTTCCACCGTCTTGTCGGTTTGCGACGCTCCTGGCTCTGCGTCCTCACCGAACGAGGTCGTCTGACGCTTCGAGTAGGCGAGCGCGCCGAGCAGGATGACGAGTGCCCCGGCGGCGATCGGGTAGCGGATGTACGGGTGGTAGTGGTAGGTGATCACCGCCGGCAGGATCAACAGCGACACGAGGTTCATCACCTTGATCAGCGGGTTGAGCGCCGGGCCGGCTGTGTCCTTGAACGGATCGCCGACCGTGTCACCGATCACCGCTGCCTTGTGGGCGTCCGAGCCCTTGCCCCCCTCGTGGCCCTCTTCGATGTACTTCTTGGCGTTGTCCCAGGCGCCGCCGGCATTGGACTGATAGTTGGCCATCAGCTGCCCGGTGAGGATGGCCGCCGCGAGGAACGCCCCGAGCGCCGCGTAGTTGATGCCGAAGCCGACGATCACCGGCGACAGGATCGCGAGCAGCGCCGGGGTGACGAGCTCGCGCTGGGCGGCGAGCGTGCAGATCCCGATCACTCGGCCGTATTGGGGCCGTTCTGTCCCGTCCATGATTCCCGGGTGTTCGCGGAACTGACGGCGCACCTCCTGGACAACCGTCCCCGCCGACCGGCCGACGGCGCGGATGGCGAGGCCGGAGAACAAAAAGGCGATCGAGCCGCCGAGAAGGATGCCGAGGAAGGTCACGGGGTTAGCGACGTTGATCTGGGTTGCCGCTTCGTGGAACAGCGCCGAGCCGACCGCCTTCAGGTTGAGCTGCGAGCCGATCGTCTCGATGTACGAGGCGAATAGAGCGACGGTGGCGATCACCGCCGAGGCGATGGCGACACCCTTGGTGATCGCCTTTGTTGTGTTGCCGACGGCGTCGAGGCTGACCATCACCCGTTCGGCCTCGCCACCGAACTCGCCAGCCATCTCGGCGATCCCCGCCGAGTTGTCCGACACCGGGCCGAAGCTGTCTTCTGAGACCACCATCCCGGTCGTCGACAAAAGCCCCATCCCGATCAGCGCGATCAGGTACAAGGTGAACTCGATGTTGCCATGGGCGGCGGCGAAACCGATGGCGATCGCCACCGTCAGTGCCAAGACGATGGCGATGATCGCCCAGACGGTCGACTCGAGACCGACCGCGATCCCGGCGAGAACGGTCGTCGCCGGACCGGTGCGCGCCGCCTCGGCGATCTCGCGCACTGGTTTGCGCTCGGTCGAGGTGAATTCCTCGGTGATCAAGCTCGCTGCTTGGCCGAGCGCGATCCCGGTGAGCACGGCGTAGAAGACGTCGAGGTTCTTCACGTAGAAGGCGGCCACCAAGTAGGTGGCGATGATCGTCAGCACTCCGGAGATCCGATAGCCGCGGTTGATCGCCGCCATGGCGTTCGAGTCCGTGCGCCGGGCACGCACCGAGAAGATGCCGATCACTGAAGCGATCGACCCGAAGCCGGCGATGATCAACGGGAAGATCACGGCCTTCGCCGGATCCAGGTGGCCGATCGAGGTGAACGCGGCGTAGCCGAGGATGATCGAAGCGATGATCATGATGGCGTACGACTCGAACAGGTCTGCCGCCATGCCGGCACAGTCGCCGACGTTGTCACCGACGTTGTCGGCGATCGTCGCGGCGTTGCGCGGGTCGTCTTCGGGGATGCCGGCTTCGACCTTGCCGACCAGATCGGCACCGACGTCGGCGGCTTTGGTGAATATGCCGCCGCCGACGCGCATGAACAGGGCGATAAGCGACCCGCCGAACGCGAAGCCGATGAGAACCGCACCGGCGCTGTTCTGGAAGATGAGAAACAGTCCCGTCGCGCCGATCAGCCCGAGCCCGACACAGAAAAGGCCGGTGACCCCGCCGGTGCGGAAGGCGATCCGCAAAGCGCCGGGCAGCTGTCCAGAGCGCGCCGCCGCGGCGGTGCGGACATTGCCGCGCACCGCCAGGCTCATCCCGGTGAAACCTGTCAGTCCGGAGAAGGTGGCGCCGACGAGGAAGGCAATCGCCCGGTAGAGACCCGCTTCTCCGAAGCTCAAAACGACGTGGTGGTTGACGGTGTTGACGACCTTCGTCGCGGTGAGAAAGACGAGGACCGCCAGCGGGATGAGGACGATCGAGATGGCGCGGAACTGCCGACGGAGGAAGGCCCTCGCACCTTCTTGAATGGCGGCGGCGATCTCTTTCATGACGGTCGTGCCTTGGTCGGCTGCGAGCACTTCGCGCATCAAGATGACCGCGACCACCAGGCAGAACACCCCGGCGATGAGGGCGAAGTACAACCAACCCCGTTCGGAGGCGTGCAACACGAACGCCTGGTAGCCACCCTCGCTAGCGAGGATGCGGATCATCTCGTTTCCTCCTTTCGGACCGCGCCGCGCCGCCGGTGTGGCACTCGACGGTCGAAGACGCTAAGCAGCCGGAGGGTTTCCGCTTCGTCCGCCGGCGCGCGCGAAAACGTCACCCTAGCTGCTCAAGCTGCGCATCTCGAACCTGCTCGGTGAATTGTGGCATCTTGAAATTGCGGCGGATGGCAACACTTTGTCAACTGACGCGCCGCGGTCTCAGTCGCGCCAATCATTCTCCGGCAGCCGGTCGCGGCTTTCATCGATGACCCGTTCCGCGACGGCGCGAGCCTCCCAATCGGTATCCGCGACGAACTTGCCCGGTTCGAGAGCCTTGTAGGACTCGAAGAACTGCTGGATGTAGTCGCGCTCGAACTGAGAAAGATCCGAGAGGTCGCGATAGCGCTCGAAGCGCGGGTCGCCGGAGATCACCGCCACCACCTTGTCGTCGGTTCCCTTCTCGTCGGTCATCCGGAAAAGGGCGATCGGCCGGGCGCAGACGACGCAGCCAGGGAAGGTCGGCTCCTCGGTGAGCAGGATGGCGTCGAGCGGGTCGCCGTCTTCGGCAAGGGTGCCGTCGATGTAGCCGTACTCGGAAGGAAAGACCATCGAAGTAAATAGGGCGCGGTCGAGGTGGATCCGGCCGTCCTTGCCGACCTCGTACTTGTTGCGCGAGCCGCGCGGGATCTCGACAACAACGTCGAACTCCACTCAGACCTCCGTGCGATCGTCTGGAGCCGTCATGGTAGTGAAGCGATTCGCGCCGCCTCGATGAGGAGATCGACGAGCGCGCCGAGTAGCGGCTCGGGAGCGACGACGAGAGTCGCGTCGTCGCCAATGATTCCGTCGACGATTCGCGACGCGGCTCCCGCCTCGCGCGCGATGAGCTCTCCTGCCGCGCTGTCCCACGGTTTCAGCGCGGTCTCGTAGAACGCGTCGACCCGTCCGGCGGCGACGTAACAACAGTCGAGCGACGCGGAGCCGGCGCGGCGGATGTCGCGCACCTCTTTGAGCACGACCGGCAAAAGACGCGCCTGGCGCACGCGGCGTTCCGGCGAATAAGAGAATCCGGTCGCGACGAGCGCCTCGCCGAGAGCGGGCGGGGAAAGTGGGCCGAGCAGGCGGCCGTTCAGCGCCGATCCGCCCCCGCGCGTCCCAAGGAAGCATTCGTCGCGCACCGGCTCGTAGACGGCGCCGGCAACCGCACCTTCGTCGTCGGCGACGGCGACCGAAACCGTCCAGGCGGGGAAGTCGTAAACGAAGTTCGTCGTCCCGTCGATCGGATCGACGAGCCATGTCAGGCCGGAGGTGCCGGAATCGTCGCTTCCTTCCTCTCCGAGGATCGCGTCGTTCGGACGCAGCGCGCGAAGTTGACCGACGATGAACCGCTCGGACGCGCGGTCAGACGCCGTCGCGAGATCGGTGGCCGACGATTTGCGCGTCGCGTCGTCGATGAGCTCCGAGCGCGGGGGACGCTCGCGGTTGGTTTGCAGCACGAGTCTGCCCGCGCTGATCGCGACGCTCCTCGCGACGGCGGCAAGCTCGTCGGTCTCTCTCACCTGGTCCGCACGCGCCTCGCGCGCGTCCGCGCCGTGATCGGCGATCCGGAGAGCCGCGCGAGTCGCGCGACGAGGACCTCCATCACGACGTGATCTGGCCAGCCTGACTCGCCGCGCATCGCGACGTCGGCATCGGCGAGGAGAACGACGGCCCGGGCGATCTTGGCGTGTCCGAGACGTCGGCCGTTGCGCAGCGCCTTTCCAGCGGGGAACGGATTCATGCCGGTTATCTCAGCGGCGTCTTTGTCGGTCGCGGCGTCCGAACCGTCGAGGCGCAACATCGCGCCGAAGTGTCGGTGGAGGGTGGCGAGCACCTGGAACGGACTGCGCATTCCCGGTCCGAGCATCCGGGAGAGCGCACGCACCGCTTTGTCGACGTCGCCGGTGTCGATCGCGTCGGTGAGTTCCCAGGGTGCGACCGAACCGGCGCTACCGAGGAACGGTGAGACGTCATTTGCCGAGACCTTGGCCTGGGATCCGTACGCGGCCTCGAGGGTTGTCAAGATGCCATCGAGTCGGGCGAGATCCTGGCCGAGATGCTCCTCCAAGAGTTCGAGCGCGTCGTGGTCGGGGCGAACCGGCGCCGACTTGATCCGTTGGGCGAACCACGCCGATCGGGCCCGTGCCCCTGACGGCGGGCTCGGATCGATGATGAGCCCGCCCGCCGCCACCGCCTTGGTAATCGCCGTCGGCGCCTTCTTGCCGGGTGATGCGAGTACGAGGACGGCGCCTTCGGCGGGTTCGCTTAGGTACGTGGCGATCTCTTTCACCTGCGCGGAGTCGAGCAGCGAGAGATCGCGCAGGACGACGATCCGGCGCGAGCTGAACAGCGGCGGCGTGCGACAGGCATCGAGAACGGGACCGAGCGCGAACGCCTCGGCTACCTGGTCCTGTCGGGCGGCGATCTCTCCGTATTCCTCGAGGGGAATCGCACCGTCGTCGTCGAGTGCGACGAGCGTGCCGAGCAGTTCGGAGACTTCCTGGCTCACGAGTCCCGGGTCCTCGCCGTGCACGAGGTAGACGGGGTGTGGCTCCCCCGGCCCGCGCAGATAGTCGCTGCTCAAGCGGCGAGCACCGCCGCGAGGGTGTCGACGATGCGCCTCGTTCGCTTGACGTCGTGGACACGGACGACGCGACACCCCTTCGCCACTCCGAGGGCGACGGCGAGCAGCGAGACGTCCTCGCGGTCCGCGACCGGCAGCGAGAAAAGGTCCCCGAGGAATCCCTTGTGTGACGCGGAGAGCAGCATCGGCTGGCCGAGTATCGCGAAGCGCTCGGTCGAGCGGAGGAGTTCAAGCGACTGCGTCGTCGACTTGCCGAGGTCCAGCCCGACGTCGAAAAGCACCCGTTCCCTCGGGATCCCGGCGAGCAGGGCCATCTCGAGATGGTCCTTGAGAAAGGTCGCGACCGCACCGACAACGTCGTCGCCCGGATAGCGCGGGTCGGGGTCCTCGATGCGAGGACGCCGTCGGATGTGGGTCGCCACGACGGAGGCGCCGTGACGCGCCGCCACCGGCAGGTAGGCGGGATCCCCGAAGCCGGAGATGTCATTGCCGAGGCTTGCCCCGGCAGCGAAACAAACGTCGGCCACCTTCGCCGACCATGTATCGACCGAGATCGGGATGTCGAACCGCCCAGCTAGACCTTCGACGACTGGGAGGACGCGTTCGATCTCCTGGTCGGAGGGGACCGAAGGGCCGACGCCTGCCTTCACCCCGCCGATGTCGATGACGTCGGCGCCGTCGTCGATGAGCTGCTCGGCGCGTTCGAGCGCGAGATCGAGCGCGAACGTTGCGCCGTTATCGAGGAACGAATCGGGCGTGCGGTTGACGATGCCCATGACAAGCGCCCGATCTGCGACGTCGAAACGACGCGATCCGATGGCGAGAACGGTCGGTGACGGGTAGCGAACGACGCCGCCTGCGCCGTTGGCGGTCACGCTGAGATCAGAAAAGCTGCGTGGCGAACGAGCGCCGGAAACGCTCGCGGCGCGGGTCGTCGGCGGGCATCGTCTCCAAGAGATCGAGGAATTCTTGCCGCGCGCCGTCATTGCCGCGGACCTGTGGGAGGAGGCGCTCGAGCCGCTCCTCGATCGCTGCGCCGTTGGCTGAGGCGCCGTTTTTCGAAAGCCGCGCTTCGGCGGCGAGTTTGCGGGTCTGTTCGTTCTCCGGGATCCGCTCCAACAGGGCGAGCGCCTCGTCGGCATCGCCACGGGCGAGGAGCAGCTCGGCGAGCTTCACGATTCCTTCTTCGTGGTCGGGGTCGAGTTCGAGCGCTCGACGAATCGAGGCCTCCTCGCCCTTGCCGACGAGCTCGTCGGCCTCTGAAGGCTTTGAGATGAGGCGACCGACGAACTCGCGTACCGCAGATTCGGGAAGCGCGCCGATGAACCCATCCACCACCTTGCCGTCTCGCAGTGCGTAGACCGCGGGGATCGACTGCACACCGAATGCTGCGCCGATCTGCGGGTTCTCATCGACGTTCACCTTCGAAAGGGTGACCTGGCCTTCGGTCTCGTCGACGACTTTCTCGATGATCGGTCCGAGCGTCCGGCATGGGCCACACCACGGCGCCCAGAGGTCGACGACGACCGCGACCTCCGCCGAGCGAGCGACGACGTCACTTTCAAATGTCGCGTCGGTCGTATCGATAGCCACGAATCGACACTATCGGTGGGCCCCAACGGCCCCGTTCTCGCGGTGCAGGGCGGGGAAGTCCCCAGGGGCCTTCCCCGCTTTCGGGATTACTGTTTCGGCGTCCGCTGGGAACCACTGGTGCAATGAGGGTCGCTGGGGAGCGGCGAACTTCGGGGGGTGGCCAAATGGGGGTGTTCTCGGGAGCGGTCGAGATGGACGCCACGAGGGCGCGATCTGAAAAGGGCTTGAAGGGCGGCGCACTCGGCCTCATTTCGAGCACTGTCGTCGGTGTCGCCTCGACGGCTCCCGCCTACAGCCTGGCGGCGACGCTGGGCTTTGTCGTCGTGTTGATCGGCATCAAGTCGCCGATCGTCACGATCATCGCCTTCGTGCCGATGCTGCTCATTTCGATCGCCTACAACGAGCTCAACCGCGCCAATCCCGATTGCGGCACCACCTTCACCTGGGCAACGAGGGCATTCGGGCCGGCAGTCGGCTGGGCCGGTGGTTGGGGGATTGTCGCGGCGGACATTCTCGTCATGGCGAGCCTCGCCCAGATCGCCGGTCAGTACGGTTTTTTCCTCTTCAACGACAAGACCATCGGCAGCGATGCGTCGAGTGGCTGGGTGCTGCTCGTCGGCATCCTCTGGATCGTCGTGATGACGGTGATCTGTTACGTCGGGATCGAAATCTCGGCGAACTTCCAAAAGGCGTTGCTCGGCGTCGAGCTCACGATGCTCAGCGTGCTGTCGATCGCTGCCCTCGTGAAAGTGAGCAACGGCACCGCGCCGCTCGGGCATCTCGCCGTCTCGGCGTCCTGGTTCAACCCCTTCCACGAGCCGATCTCGAGCTTTGCCCAGGGCCTCACGCTGATGCTCTTCATCTATTGGGGATGGGACACGGCCGTGTCGGTGAACGAGGAGACCGCGAACCGAAGGATTACTCCCGGACGGGCAGCCGTCATCTCGACGCTCATCCTCCTGGCGATCTATGAGGTCGTCGTGCTCTCGGCGCAGTCCTATGCAGGGATCGGCACGACGGGAGTCGGTCTCGGCAATCCGGCCCACATCGGCGACGTCTTATCGGTGCTCGGTAGTTCGGTGTTCGGCTCCTCCGGATTCGGGACCGTCCTCTCGCGCTTGCTCATCCTGATGGTGTTGACCTCCGCCTCGGCCTCGACGCAGACGACGATCTTGCCGACGGCGAGAACGACGCTCTCGATGGCGGTATTCCGGGCCATCCCGAAGAAGTTCGGCACGGTGAGCCGTCGCTTTCTCACCCCGACGGTATCGACGGCGACGATGGGTCTTGTCTCGATCATCCTCTACGTGATCATGAATTACATCTCGAAAGGCGAGGTGATCGTCGATTCGGTTACCGCGCTCGGAATTTGGATCGCCTTTTACTACGGGCTCACCGGGCTTTCGTGCTTCTGGTACTACAAGTCGACGCTCACCGAGAGCGCCAGGAACCTGTGGCTGCGGGGCATCTTGCCCTTAGTCGGCTGGGCGATCATGTGGGCGATCGGCGGCTACAGCTTCGTCCTGGACTGGGGACCCGGCAGCAGCGTCACGTCCTGGACGGTGCCAGGAGTCCACTGGCACATCGGCGGTGCGTTCGTGCTCGCCTTTGGTTCGGTCGTCGTGGGGTTCATCCTCTACTTCGTCTACAAGGCCATCGCGCCCGCCTATTTCCGCGGTGAGGTGCTGAACCGGGACACGACGACGACGATCCCAGAGGATCTCGGCGAGGCCGTCGGCCTGTTCGGCATCGAGGAGCCGGCGACTCCGACCCCGACGCCGTAACCGACGATTGAGCGCCCTCAGGCGACGAAGTACTTCGCCTGAGGGTGGTGGCAGGCGATGGCGAGCGTCGTCTGTTCGGGTTCGAGCTGGAAGCCCTCGGTGACGCTGATCCCAATCTGGCCGCCGCCGAGCAGATCGACGACCTTCGCGTTGTCCTCGAGGTCCGGACAGGCGGGGTAGCCCCACGAATAGCGCCCGCCGCGGTACTTCTGTCGGAACAAGCCAGTGAGGGTCGGACCGTCCTCGTCCGAAAAGCCCCACTCCTCGCGGATGCGGCGGTGCCAGAGCTCGGCGAGCGCCTCGGTCATCTCAACCGAGAGACCATGCAGCGCCACGTAGTCGACGTAACGGTCCGCCGCGAAACGCTCCCGGGCTTTCGTCGACGCGACGTCTCCCATCGTGACGACGAAGAACGCCGCGTAGTCCGCCTCGGGGTGATTGATCGGTCGGAAGAAATCGGCGATGCAGAGATACGGGGCCTCTCTCTGGCGCGGGAAGTGGAATCGCGTGAGCTCCTGAGTTCGCGTCGCATCGGCGAACACGACGAGATCGGGACCGTCGGCGCCGACGGCGTAGTACCCCCAGACGACCTGGGGAATGAGGATGTCTTCGGCCTTCGCCTCGTCGAGGCGGGATCTCAGCTCGGCACGGACGCGCTCTTTGAATTCCTCGTCGGACTCACCGGATTCCGGCCGGTATCCCCACTGGTTGCGGAACAGTGCGGTCTCGTTGAGGTATCCGCGCACGTCGTCGAGTGAGATTCCCTTCGCGACGCGCGCCCCGAGGAACGGCGGAACGAAGACCCGGTTGTCGTTGGCAACGTCGGGCGATCGGCTCGGCAACGACGCCGGGTCGACCTTGGCGAGCGTCGCGCTCTTGCGCTCGGGGAGCTTCCGCCCCGTCGGCTCCACGCCGAAGGACGGGTCGACGATTCCCGTCACCTTTTCTTCGACCAACTTTTCGAGGGTGCGGAGACCCTCGAAGGCGTCCTTGCCGTAAAAGACGCGGCCGCCGAAGACCGAGCGGAGGTCGCGCTCGACGTAGTTGCGCGTCAGTGCTGCGCCGCCCAAGAGAACCGGGACCGTGGTCGTCCCGCGACGGTTCATCTCCTCGAGGTTCTCGCGCATGATGAGCGTGGAGCGAACGAGCAGCCCGCTCATGCCGATCGCGTCCGCCTCGACCTCGGCGGCTTTGTCGAGGATCTCGTTCACCGGCACCTTGATCCCCAAGTTGAAGACGTCGTAGCCGTTGTTCGTGAGGATGATGTCGACGAGGTTCTTGCCGATGTCGTGGACGTCGCCTTTCACGGTCGCGAGCACGACGCGCCCTTTGCCTCCCGAGGCCGCGCGCTCCATGTGCGGCTCGAGATACGAGACGGCCGCTTTCATCGTCTCGGCCGACTGCAAGACGAAGGGGAGCTGCATCTCACCGGAGGCGAAGAGATCGCCGACGACCTTCATCCCCTCCAAGAGGACCTCGTTCACGATCTCGAGCGCTGTGCGCGCCTCGAGCGCCTCGTTGAGATCGGACTCGAGGCCGATGCGATCGCCGTCGATGATGCGCTGGCGGAGCCGGCGGTCGACGTCCCAGCCGGAGCGGTCCTCTTTCGGCGTCGACGTCGCCGACGCATCGGCGAAGGCCTCGGTTAGGGCGACGAGCGGGTCGTAGTCGGCATTGCGGCGGTCGTAGATCAGATCGAGGCAGATCTTGCGGTGCTCGGGGTCGATCTTGTGCAAAGGCGCGATCCGCCCGGCGTGGACGATCGCCGCGTCGAGTCCAGCTTCGACGCACTCGTGCAGGAAGACGGCGTTCAGCACCTGGCGGGCGGCGGGGGAAAGACCGAAGGAGACGTTCGAGATCCCGAGGACGCAGTGCACGCCCGGGAGTTCGGACTTGACACGGCGGATGGCCTCGATCGTCTCGATGCCGTCCTTGCGGCTCTCTTCCATCCCCGTCGAAAGCGGCAACGCCAGCGCGTCGATGAACAGGTCCGACGAATCGAGCCCGTAGCGGCCGACGGCAAGCTCGGTGATCGCCTTTGCCGCGCGCAGCTTCCAGTCCGCAGTACGCGCCTGTCCCTCCTCGTCGATGCAGGTGCAGATCACCGCGGCGCCGTGTTCCTTGGCGAGCGACAAGAACACGTCGAGTCGCGTGCCGACCGCGTCTCCGTCCTCCAGATTGACGGAGTTGATCACGGCACGTCCTCCGACGAGCTCCAGGGCGGCGGTGACAACGTTCGCCTCGGTCGAATCGACGACGACTGGGACCGTCGACTGGGTGGCGAGCCGGCTCATCACCTCGCGCATGTCCGCGACACCGTCGGCGCCCGTGTAGTCGACGCAGACGTCGATCATGTGTGCACCTTCGCGAACTTGATCGCGTGCCATCGCGGTCGTCGTCTCGAAGTCAGCGGCGAGCATCGCCTCTCGGAACTTCTTTGATCCGTTGGCGTTCGTGCGTTCACCGATCACGAGGAACGAGACGTCCTGATCGAACGGTACGAAGCTGTAAAGCGATGCCGCTCCGGGCTCGAAATTGACGTCGCGGTGTGTCGCCTCGAGGCCGAAGCACTTGTCGACGACCGCCTTCAGGTGCGCCGGCGTCGTCCCACAACATCCGCCGATCACCGAGACCCCGAACTCGGTGGCGAAGCGGTAGAGGTGCTCGGCGAGCGCGTCGGGGGTGAGGTCGTAGTGCATCTTCCCTTCGACGACCGACGGAAGCCCCGCGTTCGGCATCGTCGAGACAGGCCTTCGCGAATGTTCGGAAAGGTGGCGGAGGGGCTCGTACATCTCGACAGGGCCAGTCGCGCAGTTGATGCCGATGACGTCTGGACGTAGCGCGTCGAGCGCACAAAGCGCCGCGCCGATTTCGGTGCCGGGCAACATTCGTCCGGTGAGCTCAATCGTTACTTGAGCCTGCAGCGGCACGTCGCGCCCGGCGGCGTGCATCGCCCGCCGGCAGGCGACGAGCGCTGCCTTCGCGCCGAGTAGGTCGAACGCCGTCTCGACGATGAGCAGGTCGACTCCACCCTCCAAGAGTGCGCGGGCCTCGACCTCGTACGCGTCGCGCAGATCGGCGAAGGTGATCTGTCCGAGCGAGGGAAATTTCGTGCCAGGACCGATGCTTCCGGCAACAAAGCGCGGGCGGTCGGCCGTAGAGAAGTCGCGAGCGACCTCGACGGCGATCTCCGCGGAGCGCTTCGCGAGTTCCGCGGTGCGTTCTGCGATCTGATACTCGGCAAGCACGACGGGAAAGGCGCCAAACGAGTCGGTCTCGACGACGTCGACGCCGACCTCGAAAAACGAACGGTGCAGATCCTGGACGACATCGGGCCTCGACACGACGAGGGCCTCGTTGCAACCCTCGAGCTTCGGGCTCCCGAAGTCGTCCGGCCCGAGACCGCGCAGCTGCAGGTTCGTTCCTGTCGCCCCGTCGAAAATGACGACGCGCTCGCGGAGAAGATCCAGGTAACCGGCCACGAAAGCTAAGGCTAACGGGACCCCACCCTCTCGCTTGAGGACGTCGGCGCCGTTTGAACTTCAGCTGCTGGAGAGCCACTCCTCGACGGCCTCGGCGAACCGTGTGGCCGCGCCGTCGGCGCAGTTGAAATAGAGATTCGGCTCGGTCACCTCGAGCTCGATGAGCAGCGGCGAACCGTCGCCGCCAGGCGCGAGGTCGACGCGGGAGTAGAGCAACCGATCGCTGCCGCCGGGAACGACGTCGAGCACCGAGGCCGCGAATTCGAGATCGGCGTCGGTGACCCTCGTCGGTTCGATTATGTCGACGGTCAGCGATCCTGCGGCGAAGGGCCCTCGCTCGACGAGCAAGGGCGGTTTGTGGACCGCGTGACTGAACCGGTTCCCGAGATAGATCAGGCCGCGTTCTCCCACACGCTCGATCAACTCCAGGTACGGCTGCACCATCACTGTCATTCCCCGGTCGAGAAGGGAGTTGGTGTGATCGAGAACCAGGGCGCGTTCTCCAGGGCCGAAGCGGGCGGCACCCGTTCCTCCCGCGCCGACCGTCGGCTTGACGACAAGTTCGCCGTCGGGCATTTGAAACGTCGCGGACTCTTCGATCCAGATCGTCGGGACGGTCGGCACGCCAGCGGTGGCGAGGTCGGCCAGGTAGCGCTTATCCGTGTTCCACTCGAGGATGTCGGCGGGGTTCGCGAGACGCTCGATCGATCGTGCCCAGTCGAGGAACGTTCCGCGGCGCTCGACGTAATCCCAAGTCGAACGGACAATCACGAGATCGAAGTGCGACCAGTCGACGTTCGGGTCGTCCCACTTCTCAGCTGACGCCGAGAATCCGTGCGCGCCGAGTGCGGTGAGCGTCGCCTCGAGGTCCTGGTCGAATTGCAGACCGCGAACGGACGTCGCGATGGCGACCCGGGCGCGATGCGTCACGGACGAAACCTCCAGTGCTCGTGACGACGTTACCGCCGTGTTGCGTCGGCGAACGAGGGACGTACGGTTGGAGTGCGAAACGTTGGTTGGGAGGACACGGTTTCGCGCGTCCATCGCTCGTGGGAGATCCGGAGTGAATCGGGCAGACGCGAGATCTGCCTCGCCGAAAGGAGCGGCAGACGTCGCCGCGACTCGATCGCCTCGCACGACTCGACTCGGATCATCGCGAAGTCGATCGCGCGGCCGATGGTGCGGAGAAAGGGCGCGTTTCGGCCCGCCCGATCACCGAGGCCGACGCCGCGTGCCACATCGGAAAGGTCGAGCTCGACTCCGTCGGGCGAGCGATCCAGTTCCCAAGCGAAGTAGCGCAAAAGCCACATCGTCGATGGTCCGAGAATCGGGAGCCAGAAGCGCTCCGAGTAGAACGAGCGCGGATCGACGCCGCGGATCGCGCGGGCGTGATCGCTCCACTCGACGAGGCGCATTGAAGCGCGTCCTACGATCGCGTCGAGGTCGTTCTTGGCTTTGGGCCTCAACTCGCTGGGCGCCTGTTCTCCGCCAACCACTGCTCTGAGGCTGCAGGTGACCGGTACCGGCTCCGCTACCGCGAGGTGGAGCGGTTTTGTCAGGATGAGTCTGCGAGAAAAGACTGCGAGGAAAGGAGCCCGTGGCGATGACGACTCAGGTCATTCTCGCCATCGCCGTGTTCGGTGCCTGCTGTGTCGAAGCCGTCGAGGCGCTCACCCTCGTCGTCGCGTCCGGCACGACGCGGGGTTGGCGGAGCGCGTTCCAGGGTGCGGCAGCGGCAATCGTTGTCCTGGCGGTGTTGGTCGGCGCCGTCGGGGTACCCCTCGTGCACTACGTCCCGATCGATGTCATACGGGTCGTCGTCGGCGGATTGTTGCTCGTCCTCGGTCTGTCGTGGCTGCGCAAGGCGATCCTGCGCTCGGCAGGACACGTGGCGATGCACGACGAGGACGCGATCTACGCGCGGACGGTTGCTCAGCTGTCTGATGGCACCGCCAACCGCCACGGCTACGACGGGCTCGGTTTCGTCGTCGCCTTCAAAGGTGTGCTGCTCGAGGGGCTCGAGATCGTGCTGATAGTCATCAGCCTCGGAACCTCGTCACATGACCTCGGATTGGCCGCGGCGATGGCGGGTGCCGCGGTGCTCGTCGTGAGCGCGGTTGGCGTCGCCGTCGCCCGTCAGTTGCGGGAGGTGCCGGAGAACACGCTGAAGTTCGGGGTCGGGATCATGCTGTCGAGCTTCGGTGTCTTCTGGGTCGGCGAAGGCGTCGGACTTTCCTGGCCGGGGTCCGACGCGATGATCCTTGCCTTCATTGCCGGGTTCCTCGTCTACTCCTTCGCCTTGGTGCGCTTCATGCGCGCTCAGCTCGGAGGTGCTGCCAGTTCGGGACGCGGCATCAGAGTGGGTGAGACGTGAGCGCGGTCAAGCGCGTGCTGCGCGCCTTTGGAATGTTCTGGTTCAATTTCCTGATCGGTGACACGCCGGAGATCTTCGTCGGCGTGCTCGTCATCATCGGTGGCGCGCTCTTGTTGCGCCATGACGCGGGCGCGGGGTTCGCCTACCTAATCGGACTCGTCGTGATCGTGTTGGGCGCATCGGTGTATCGGGGACGGAGGCAGGCAGAGTCCTAGGCGATGTCGGTGTGAAAGATCGCGCAGGTACGCTCGGGAAATGAGAACAGTGCGGATCGCGATCGGATTCGCACTGCTGTTGGGCTTGCTCGCCGCGTCCGCAATCGCCGCCGGCGCGACGCCGCGTCCGCCGCGGCTTTCGCCGTGCTCAGACTCCGATGTCGCCGTCTCGTTCGGCGTGGTGCGCGGCAGCCAAGGTGCCGGACAGACGTCGTACGTACTGCGAGTGAAAAACGAGTCGTCTGAGAACTGTCGCACTGGGGGGTTGCCGCGACTCGTGTTGATCGGCAAGGACGGCGCGCATCTGCCGACCAAAGTCACGATCGGCTGCGCGAACTGCAACGCCGCCGTGATCAGCTTGAAGCCTGGCATCTCGGCGTGGTCCGAGGCACGTTTCTCGCCCGACGTTCCCGGGCCCGGTGAGGACCATCCCGGCGGACCGTGCGAGCCGCCGGCGTTCGCGGTGCGCGTCACGCTGCCCGGCACGACCGGCAGCGTCGAGGGACTCATCCGACCGCCGACGTCGGTCTGCTCTCACGGCTCGATCCGCCTCAATTTCCTGGGGACCACGAAACCGTCGACATGATCCACGATCCCGCCGCTCGGCCCAGGTCCCGGGAATGTCGACTGGATCGGTAGTGTTTCAATTGGCGAACGCTCCCTTTTCGGCCTAACGCGGGAGCGCGGGGTGCGAATGTGACCAACTTCCGTGACTTGCTCGGCGACGTGAAAGCGCAGATCCGCGAGGCGACGCCCGCCGATGTCGCCGAGCGCGGAGACGACGCCGTCCTCCTCGACGTGCGGGAACCTGACGAGTACGCCGCCGGCGCGCTCGACGGGGCCGTCCACCTGCCCCGCGGCATGCTCGAATTGCAAGTCGAAGGGCGCATCCCCGACAAGGAGCGTCCGATCGTCGTCTACTGCGCCGGCGGTACCCGCTCGGCTCTCGCGGCGAAAACCCTCGGCGAACTCGGCTATCGCGACGTCGTCTCGATGAGCGGCGGCTTCAACCGCTGGAAGGACGAGGGGCGCCGGTGGTCGGTGCCGAAGGTGCTCGATCACTCCCAGCGCGAGCGCTATCAGCGCCATCTGTTATTGCCCGAGATCGGCGTCGAGGGTCAGCAAAAGCTCCTCGCGTCGCGTGTCCTCGTGCTCGGTGCCGGCGGGCTCGGCTCACCGGCCGCGATCTACCTCGCCGCGGCGGGGGTGGGAACGATCGGCATCGTCGACATGGACGTCGTCGACGCTTCCAATCTGCAGCGTCAGATCCTCCACAACTCTGACCGCATCGGCGATCGCAAGGTCGACTCCGCGAAGCGCACGCTGAGCGCCCTCAATCCCGACGTCAACGTCGTCGTCCACGACGTGCGGCTCGGCGCGGACAACGTCGTCGACCTGTTGTCCCGCTATGACCTCGTCGTCGACGGCACGGACAATTTTCCGACGCGCTACCTCGTCAACGACGCGTCACTGCTCACCCGCGTGCCGGTCGTCCACGGTTCTATCTTCCGCTTCGAGGGCCAGGCGACCGTCTTCCACCCGTACGTCGGACCCTGCTACCGGTGCCTATTCCCCGAGCCCCCGCCGGCGGAACTCGCGCCGTCGTGCTCCGAGGCGGGCGTGCTCGGCGTTCTGCCGGGCATCATCGGCTCGATCCAGGCCGTGGAGGCGATCAAGATGATCGTCGGAATCGGAGAGCCGCTCGTCGGAAAGCTCCTCTCCTACGACGCGCTGACCGAGGACATGCGGACGTTCCAGTTCAGACGTGACCCCGCGTGCCCGGCGTGCGGCGACGACGCGGGCGAGATCGTCATCGCCGAGTACGACGAGCTGTGCATGCCGCATCCGAAAGAGTCGGCCGCGCGCCGCTGAGTGTTCCGCAGCGCCGCGTCAAAACTGGGCGGCGACTGGCACGATCCGCTCGCCGATGATCTCTAATGGCGAAATCGTCGAGACTTCTTTGACGCCGCCGTGCGCGACGGAGAATCCCATCTCTGCCAATCGCTGCAGCTGCTCCAAGGTTTCATCGACGCGTTCGCCGTTCTCGCCGACGTCGAAGTTGAAGAGCACGGTCTTTTCGATCTCGTCGTAGTCGCGACCTTCCCTCGCGCAGTGCTCGCGTAGGACGTCGAGTTTGTGTTCGAGGTCTCCTCCTCCAAAGAGGTTGCAAGCCTGCGCGTAGCGTGCGACGAGGCGGAGAGTCTTTTGTTCGCCCGAGCCACCGATCAGGATCGGCGGGTGAGGACGCGAGAGCGCCTGTGGTGAGTTGAGGGTCCTTTCCAGCCGGTAGTGCTTGCTCTGGTACGAGCTGTCGTCCCCGCTCCACATCTGCAGGCAGATCTGCAGTGCCTCCTCGAGGCGCTCGAAGCGATCTGCAACCGGGAAGAACGGCAGACCGAGGCCGCGCGCCTCATCCACGTTCCATGCGGCGCCGATGCCGAGGATCGCGCGTCCACCCGAGAGGACGTCGAGGGTGGTGACGATCTTCGCCAACAGCCCGGGTTCGCGGTAGACGACGCCCGTCACGAGCGCGAGCAGACGGATGCGCGACGTCCGCGCCGCGATGAATCCCAAGGTGGTGTACGACTCGAGCATCTCGAGCTCGGGCGGGCCGATCATGACGATCTGCCAGACGTGATCCATGACGCTGATGCGATCAAATCCGGCGGCTTCCGCGGCGACGGCGACCTGGCCGACCTTGTCGCCGAGTTCCGCTGCGCCGCCTGGCCAGCTGAAATTTGACACGTGTAGCCCGAGTTCCATCGCACACTCCGTTTGTTCAGGACCTCGCGTCCATTGAGGACGCGAGGGGTTCAGCTGCGCCGAAAACTCGCCGCGCTCAAGCGCTGCCGCTCTGCTTCATCGGTTGCGAGGTCGATCACCGTCCACGCCATCGCCTTCGCGCCGTCGAGGAGCGCCTTGTCGGCGGTCGGCGTCGCGCAATACGCCGCGAATTCGGGCTGATGGTTGACTGCGCCCTTGGCGCCGACGTCGAGCGTCGGGTGGATCGAGGGGAGCGCGAGCGAGACGTTCGCCATGTCGGTGGAGGCGACGAGCGCGTGCTCGAGGTCGGCAGCGAAGGTTCGCCCGAGTTCGAGAGCGTTGTGCCGGTAGAGCTCAGCGATCGCACCGTCGGTGCGGAACTCTGAGTACGTGGGGCCGCCGGGAACGAACTCGACGGTCGCTCCGGTTGCGAGCGCGCCCGCTTCGAAGCACGCCAGCACGCGCGGCTCCCAGTCCTTCAGCCCGTCCAGGGATCGCGACCGCACGTAATACGAGGCTTCGGTCAGTCCGGGAATGATGTTCGGAGCGGCGCCGCCGTTCGTCACGATGCCGTGCACCTGGTCGTCGCGTTTCGCATGCTGGCGCAAGAGGCCGACGGCGACCTGGGCGATCGTCAAGGCGTCGGCGGCGTTGATGCCGAGTTCGGGAAAGCCCGACGCGTGCGCCTCTTTGCCGTGGAAGCGGACGATGAGATGCGAGACCGCGCGGACGGGCATCTGGACGAGCTCCGAGGGCGCAGGGTGGACCATCATCGCCGCGCCGAGGCCGTCGAAGACCCCCGCCTCGAGCATCAGAATCTTGCCGCCGCCGCCTTCTTCGGCGGGCGTGCCGAGCACGCGTACCGTGATGCCGAGGTCGTCGGCGATCTCTGAGAGCGCGACGCCGGCACCGACGCCCGCCGCGGCGATGACGTTGTGGCCGCAGGCGTGGCCGACCTGGGGGAGCGCGTCGTACTCGCAGCAGATGCCGATCTCTGTGGTTCCCGAGCCGATCGACGCCGAAAAGGCCGTATCGAGCCCGCCGACCCCAAAGGTGACGTCGAAGCCGGCGCGGGCGAGCTCGTCGGCGCACCAGTGGGACGCGAGTTCCTCTTCGAAGCCGAGCTCCGGGTGGGCGTGGATCTCGTGTGAGATCGCGACGAGGCGGTCAGATGTCGCGTCCACTCCAGCGCTCGCGCGCTTTTTCAACGAGTCAGTCGAGGTCGCGCTCATGACTCCACGATCACCGCGATCAGATCCCCAGGGCCGAGCGCGTCACCGCGCGCCACCCGCAGGTCGCGGATCACTCCGGCGGTCGTCGCCCGGATCGGGTTCTCCATCTTCATCGCCTCGAGTACGCAGATGATCGTTCCGACCTCGACGGTATCGCCGACGGTGACGCGCACGTCAGTGATCGTGCCCTGCATCGGTGCGGTCACGGTGCCGTCCGAGGCGGCGGCCGAGCCGTGGGCGTGACGTCGTCGCGCCGCCGCGGTACGGGAGGATCCAGCGCGCTCGGGAACGAACAGCCGCACCGCGTAGCGGCGGCCGTCGACCTCGGCGTCGACGGTGCGGAGAACCGTTCCGTCCGGGCCGGGCGCTCCATCGTGGGGGACCGGCTCGATGTGCGACAGGTCGAGTCGTTCTTCGACGAGCCGGGTGGAGTGTGTGCCGGCGATGAAGTCCTCGTTCGTCAGGATCGCAATGAGGGCCGGGATCGTCGTCGCGACACCTTCGATCACCGTCTCCGAGAGCGCGCGCAACATGCGCCGGCGGGCGTCCTCGCGGTTCTCGCCCCAGGTGATGAGCTTTGCGATCAGGTTGTCGTAGTCGGGGCTGACGACGTCGCCTTGTTCGTAGCCCGCGTCGGTACGCACGCCGAAGCCGCCCGCTTGGCGGAATCGCTTGATCGATCCCGGACTCGGCAGGAATGCTCCCCGGGCGGGATCCTCCCCATTTAGTCGGCATTCGATGGCGTGCCCGTGGAGCTCGACATCGCCCTGCGAGAAACCGAGCGTCTCGCCGGCGGCGATCCGCAGCTGCGTCGCGACGAGGTCGATCCCGGTCACGAACTCGGTGACGGGATGTTCGACTTGCAACCTCGTGTTCATCTCCAAGAAGTAGAAGCGCCCGTCCTCGTATAAGAACTCGACGGTCCCCGCTCCCTCGTACTGGCAAGCCGTCGCGAGTCGGAGCGCGGCCTCTCCCATCGCCGTCCTCACCGCGTCATCCAATAACGCCGCCGGGGTCTCCTCGACGAGCTTTTGGTGGCGGCGTTGGCTCGAGCAGTCGCGCTCACCGAGGAACACCGCGTTCCCGTGTCGGTCGGCAACGATTTGCATCTCGATGTGGCGGGGCCAGGAGAGGTAACGCTCGAGGTACACCTCGCCGCGGCCGAACGCCGCTTCGGCCTCGCGCTGTGCAGAAGCGAGCGTCGCTTCGATCTCTTCGGGTCCGGTGACGACCTTCATGCCGCGACCGCCGCCGCCGTACGACGCCTTGATTGCGATCGGGAAGCCGTGTTCGACCGCAAAATCGGCGACGTCTTTCGTTGACTTGACCGGTTCGTTGCGGCCGGGAACACGAGCAACGTTCACGTGCTCGGCCGCCGCGCGGGCGGTGATCTTCGAACCCATCTGTTCGATCGCCTCGGGGCGGGGGCCGACGAAAGTCGCTCCGGCCGAGGCGACGGCACGGGCAAAGTCGGCGTTCTCTGAAAGGAAGCCGTAACCCGGATGCACCGCGTCCGCGCCAGACCGGCGGATCGCGTCGACGAGCGCGTCGATGTTCAGGTACGTATCTACAGGACCGCCGGGCCCGAGGGCGTAGGCCTCATCACAGAATCGGACGTGCAGCGCATCGCGGTCGGCGTCGGAATAGACAGCCGCCGAGGCGACCCCGAGCTCGCGACACGTGCGCGCGACCCTGACCGCGATCTCGGCTCGGTTCGCGATGAGAACCTTTTCGAACACGCAATGCTCCGTCGTATCGTGCGGATGTGCAGGTTTTGAGCTGTCAGACGAAGGCGCGACGACCCTCTCTCGTTCAGGCGGGCAGGCTACTTCGAGCCTCATGACGTTCTCGAATGTCATCCGATTCGACGTCGTCGACTCGACGAATCGATATGTCTCCGAGCAGGCTGAGAACGGCGCGCCGGAAGGCCTCGTGGCCGTCGCCGACGAACAAAGCGCCGGGCGTGGCCGACTCGGCCGAGCATGGGTGGCGAACCGAGGCGAGGCGCTTTTGTGTTCGCTGCTTTTTCGTCCTCTGCTTGCACCGAACGAGATGTTTGCTATCCCGATGCTCGTGTCGCTCGCGGCGTCCGACGCGACGGGTGAGTTCGCCGGATCCCAGATCGGCTGCAAGTGGCCGAACGACCTCGTACACGCCGATCGCAAAGTTGGCGGGGTGCTCGCCGAATTCGTCGACGGCCCTGACGAGCGGCCGGCGCTCGTCGTCGGTCTCGGCGTCAACCTCGAGTGGTCCGCGACGAGACCGGGACTGCAGGACGCGGCGATCGAGCCGATCGGCCTCGCCGAGATCGCCGGCCGACCGATCGATCGGGACGAGGTGCTCGCGGCGTTCCTTTCGAAAGTGGACGACCGCTATTCGACGATCGCCACCCCTGGGGCACCGGCGGACGTCGTTCGCGAGTACGCCGGGCGGTGCGAGACGATCGGACGACTCGTTCAGGTGACGACGGCGTCGTCTCAGTTCGCCGGTCGTGCGGTCGGACTCTCGGAAGACGGGCGCCTGCTGGTCGAATCAGATGAGGGAGTTGTGCGGCTCGAAGCGGCTGACGTCGTCCATCTGCGCGGGCGCTGAGGCGATAGGTCGGGATTCGGTCTTCACAGGTCAGTACCCTTGGATCGATGCGACTCCTCGTCACCGGCGGTGCCGGTTTCATCGGCTCGAACTTCGTTCGATACCTGAAAGGGACACGACCCGACGATCATGTCGTCGTGCTCGACTCTCTGACGTACGCGGGAAACCGCTTCAGCCTTGAGCCACTCGAACAGACCGCGGGGGTGAGGTTCGTCCACGGCGACATCGGTGACTTGGATCTCGCCGAGGAGATCCTGGCGTCCGAACAGATCACGACCATCGTCAATTTCGCCGCAGAGTCCCACAACAGCCTTGCGGTGTTGGATCCAGCGCGCTTTTTCCGCACGAACGTGCTTGCCACCCAGCAGCTCTGCGAGGCGGCGAGGCGGGTCGGAGTCGAACGCTTCCATCACATCTCGACGTGCGAGGTCTACGGCGACCTCGCTCTCGACAGCCCAGAGTCTTTCTCCGAAGAGTCGCCGTACCGGCCGCGCACGCCGTACAACGCGTCGAAAGCCGGATCCGATCACGTCGTGCGCTCATACGGCGAGACGTTCGGACTTCCGATCACGATCACGAACTGCTGCAACAACTACGGGCCGTATCAGTTCCCAGAAAAAGTGATTCCGCTGTTCATCACGCGGGCAATCGTCGGTGAACCGCTTCCGATGTACGCCTCGGTCGAGAACCGCCGCGAGTGGCTGCACGTCGAAGACCACTGCGCGGCGATCGAGGCGGTACTTGCGCGGGGCGCGTCGGCGAGACTTACAACGTCGGTTCGGGATTTGAAGCATCGATCGACCAGGTCGCCGACGCCGTCCTCACAGCCGTCGGAGCTCCGCCGTCTCTGAAGACGATCGTTCCTGACCGTCCCGGTCACGACCGCCGCTATTTGCTCGACTCGACGAAGATCCGCGACGAGCTCGGATGGCGCGCCGAGACGACCTTCGACACGGGGCTGAAAGAGACCGTCGCCTGGTATCGGGACAACGAGTCGTGGTGGCGGCCACTCATCGGCCGCTCTCCTGTCGAAGAAGGTGCTTGGGACGACGCACCGTCTGCGGACCCAAATTCAAGGCCGGCGAAGGGCTGAGCGCGATGCGCGTCCTCGTCACGGGGGCGAGCGGACAGGTCGGCTCGGAAGTCGTCGCCGAGATCGAACGTCGCAACGCCTCGGGCACGAAACGTCATCCGATCGAGGTAATCGCCGCCGGCCACGACGCGCTCGATGTCACGAGGCGGGATCAGGTGATGGAGGCGCTCTACGCCTTCGCCCCCGACGTCGTGGTCCATCTGGCGGCGTTCACTGCCGTTGATCGCTGTGAGCAAGAGCGGGATCTCGCCTATGGCGTGAACGCGCTCGGGACGCGCAACGTCGTCGAAGCCGCGAGACGGTCAGGCGCGCACGTCGCGTACGTGTCGACGGATTACGTCTTCGACGGAGAGCTCGACCGCCCGTACAACGAGTGGGATACGCCGCGCCCGATCTCGGTGTACGGCGCTTCGAAACTCGCTGGCGAGGATGAACTCGACGCCAGCGACCTGATCGTGCGGACTTCATGGGTGGTCGGCCGCGTCGGATCGAACTTCGTGAAAACAGTCATCCGAATGTCGCGAGACGGAATGCCGCTGCGGTTCGTCGACGATCAGCGCGGATGCCCGACTATCGCCAGCGACCTCGCCCCGATGCTGCTCACTTTGGCGCTCGAGGGTTGGCGCGGGCCGGTCCACGTGACCAATCAAGGGCAGACATCTTGGTTCGAATTCGCACGCGAGATCATCGAATTCGCGGGTGGCGATCGCGAGTCGGTAGCGGCAATCTCGACGGCGGAACTTGATCCGCCACGACCGGCACCGCGGCCGAAGAATTCTGTCCTCGACAACGCCGTGCTCCGGTTGTCTGGTACAGAGCTGTTGCCCGACTGGCGCGAGTCTGCGGGCAAGCTCGTCGCCGAACTCGGCGTGTGAGAGAAGACCGCTCGCTCGCCGCGCCGGGTTTCACGGCGGTCGACGTCGTCATCGTCAATTTCAATGGCGGAACGGCGCTCACAGAAGCCGTAGCGGCAGTGCGCGATGCGGCGGCGAGACGCGTCGTCGTGGTCGATAACGCATCGACCGACGGCTCGCTCGAGCAATTCGAGAAACAGGACTCCGATGCCGCCGTGGTGCGTGAACGGTTGAACCTCGGTTACGGCACTGCCGCGAACGCTGGGGTTGCGGTCTGCAACGCACCTTACGTCTTAATCATGAACCCTGACGTCGAGGTGGCGAAGGACGCGTTGCGAATCCTCGCGGCGGCTCTTGATGCGGAACGGGACGTCGGTGCCGTCGGCCCGCAGATCGTCAACGTCGATGGGTCGACGTATCCGTCTGCCAGACGGTTTCCGAGCTTTGGACTTGGCGCTGCACACGCGTTGATCGGGTTGTTCTGGCCACGGAACCGGTGGTCAGTTCGCTACCGCAACGACGATCAACGGCAGGAGAGCCTTGCGGCGAGAGACGCCGACTGGGTATCGGGCGCATGCGTGCTCGTCCGCAAAGTCGCGTTCGACAGCGTCGAGGGCTTCGACGAGGCGTACTTCATGTACGTCGAAGATCTCGACCTGTGTTGGAGAATGCATCGCGCCGGCTGGCGTGTGCGTTACGAGCCGGGTGCCATCGCAACTCACGTGCAAGGTCTTTCGACGCGTGTTCAGCCGTACAAGATGCTGCTCGCCCATCACCGCTCGACGTGGCGATTCGCCGTGAAATCGATGACAGGCCCGAGGCGAGCATTGCTCGTCCTTGTCGGCGCAGGGCTGTTCGTGCGCGCCGTTGCGGCACTTGGCAAGGCGGCGATCGACGAAGCCCCTTTGCACCGTTCGTGACCCGCCCTGGCTGATCAGCAGCCCGAGCTCGACGGAATCCCTCGATTCCGCAGCTCAACTGTCGCAGTGGCACGTGGCACAGCGAGGAGAGCGCAAATGACGCACGAGTAGACTTTCCCAACCATGGCGAGGGGTTCTTTCGGTCGTACCGTCGCGCGCGCGGCCTCGAGCGGCGGCAGTCGCAGCTACCGGGCACGACCGCCTGCGCTGTGGTACCTGCTGATGATCGCCATCGTCCTCGCCGGCGTCGGGCTCATCGCCTACAGCCGCTACCAAGCCGAGCACCCCGCGTCCGCATCCGTCGGCCCGGCGCGCACCGACAACTGGCAGGCGGCGCTCAGCATCGACATCTGCGGAAAGATCGAGCCGAACCTTCCCGCGAGCACGAACCTTGCGACTTCGGGTATTCGGACGTTCGGCAACGGCCTGATCGACGCGGCGCCGGACGTCTCCTCGACGCCGAGCAAGTTCGAGGGAGCGAAGGCGACCCTCGGTTTGTTCGCGAGCAACTACAAGGGGTTCACGCTCACCTCGACCGAGATCGGCTACCCGGGTAAGCACGAGACGATCTACAAAGACGGCGAGAAATGCACCGGCAAGTTGAAGGGCACGGGGACGCTCGCCGCGCGCGTCTGGACCTCTCCGACGGCGACGACGTCGTCGATCGTCACGAATCCGACCACCATCCACATCGCGAACGGCGAGATGATCACTGTCGCGTTCGTTCCGTCGGGCACGACGATCCCGCAACCATCCTCGAAGGGGGCGCTCGTGACGGCGATCGGCTCAAAGAAGTAGTCGGGATCTGAAGGAAGAGGCTGGCGTTCGATGCAGGCGGTGGTGCTCGTCGGGGGCGAAGGGACGCGACTTCGTCCTCTCACCTACGACATTCCAAAGCCGATGCTGCCGATCGTCGGCCGACCGATCATCGCAAGGGTGGTCGAGTGGCTCGCGCTTTACGGGGTGACGCGCGCGGTGCTTGCCCTGGGATACCGGCCAGACCCGTTCTTGGAAGCGTTTCCCGAAGCTTCCTGGGAGGGGGTCCAGCTTCTCTACTCGACTGAACCCGCGCGCCTCGATACCGCGGGAGCAATCGCGTACGCGGCCGACTTCGCGGAGATGTCGGATGAACGCATCATCGTCTTGAACGGCGACGTCCTCACGGATCTCGACTTGTCGAAGCTCGTCGCATATCACGAGGAACGTGGCGGGTCTGCGACCATCGCTCTGACGCCGGTCGAGGACCCTTCGCCGTACGGCGTCGTCTCGATCGACGACGTCGGCCGCATCCTTGAGTTCGTCGAGAAGCCGCCGCGCGGAACCGCACCGTCGAACTTGATCAACGCGGGGACTTACATCTTGGAGCCGGAGGCGGTCGCGTCGATCGAGCGTGGACGACCGGTTTCAATCGAGCGGGAGATTCTGCCGGGGATGGCGCTAAAGGGTTCGCTCTACGCCCTCGACTCCGACGCGTACTGGATCGACACGGGGACGCCAGCGCGCTACATCGCAGCGCAACTCGACGTAGTCGCGGGTCTTCGACCGAACGTCATCCTGCCGGAGTGCACCGAGCGGGCACCGGGGTTGCTCGAGGGACCCGGCGCAAACATCGGCGGTGACGTCCGCCGGAACACGTTCGTCGGCGGACACGCCACCATCGAACCGGGCGCGCTCGTCGAGAACGCGATCATTTCGGCCGCTGTGCGCATCGCTGAGGGAGCGATCGTGCGCAACTCGGTGCTTCTTCGAGATGCGATCGTCGAGCATGATGCCACCATCGAAGACACGATCGTCGGCCCGCATAGCGTGATTGGAGCGAGCGCAGCGGTGACGGGGTGCGTCGTAGGCGCGAATTACAACGTCGCCGAGGACGACGTCCTGATCGACGAACGCCGTCCTGACTGAGCGCGCGTGCGTGCGCTCGTCACAGGCGGGTCGGGGTTTATCGGCTCGCATCTGGTTGACCGATTGTTGAGCGAAGGTCACTCCGTCGAAGTCATCGACGACCTGTCGGCAGGATCGCTTCTCAATCTCGCCGAAGCACGAGCCCATCGCGGCGAGCTGAAGATACACCAGGCGGACGTCCGCGACGCGACGGTACCTGAACTCATCGAGCGCCGAAGGCCGGACGTTGTCTTCCACCTCGCCGCCCAGCCGAGCGTCGCTACGTCGATCGTCGATCCGGGGTTCGACGCCGACGTGAACGTCGTCGGCAGCGTGCGCGTCATCGAAGGTGCGCTGCGCGCCCGGGCGAAGAGAGTCGTCTATGCCGCGAGCGGGGGGACCTTGTACGGCGAGGCGCGCCGGCCGGCCGAAGAGACCCAGGCGTTCCGGCCGCTGTCGCCGTACGGGGTCGCGAAGAAGGTCGTGATCGACTACCTCCTCGCTTACCGGGAACGGTGCGGCCTCGAGTTCACAGCTCTCGCGTTGGCGAACGTCTATGGGCCGCGCCAGCGGCCGGAGGGTGAGGCGGGCGTCGTGGCGCGTTTCGCTTCCGAGCTTGTAGCAGGCGTGCCTTCGACGATCGACGGGGACGGCACCCAGATCCGCGACTTCGTCTACGTCGACGACGCCGTCGACGCGTTCGTGCGCGCCTGCACGAGGGGTGGTGGTCTCGTCTGCAACGTCGGAACGGGCAAGGGAACGTCGATCAAGCGGCTCTATGCACTCATGGCACAAGCGGCCGGTTCCGGCTATCCGCCGCTGTTAGGGCCGCCACGGTCAGGGGACGTTCGGGCGAGCGTTCTCTCGCCCGAACGGACGCGCCTCCACCTGGGCTGGCGGCCGTTCACGCCGCTTCGGGAGGGCGTTGCGGCAACCCTCGCCGACGCCGCCGAGCGTCGCTCCGTGAGGGCGCGGCGATGATCGCCGTCTTGGCTGGAGGGGTGGGAGCGGCGAGATTTCTCGAGGGCCTTGTGCGCGTCGTCCCGCCGGAAGAAATCGTCGTCATCGGCAACACCGGTGACGACGCAATCATCCACGGACTGCACGTCAGTCCCGATCTCGACACGGTCACGTACACCCTCGCCGGCGTCTCGAATCCCGAGACGGGCTGGGGGATCGCGGGCGACACCTTCCGGACGATGGACGCCCTCGATCGCTACGGCTCAGCGACGTGGTTCCGCCTCGGTGACCTCGACCTCGCAACGAATCTGTACCGGACCGAGCGCCTTGTCTCGGGGACGCCACTTTCTGAAGTCACGGCGGAAATCACCCGCGCCTGGGGTATTGGGTTTCGGCTGCTGCCGATGTCTGACGATTCGGTGCGCACGGTGCTCACGCTGAGCAGCGGAGAGGAGATCGAGTTCCAGGAGTACTTCGTCCACCGTGGTCACACCGAGGCGGTGCGCTCGGTGGAATTCAAGGGAGTGGCGGACGCGCAACCCGCGCCTGGGGTGATCGACGCACTTAACCGGGCCGACGCCGTTCTGCTGGCGCCTTCGAATCCGGTGCTCTCCCTCGGTCCGATCCTCGCGCTGCAAGGCGTCGCCGTGATGTTGCAAAAGCGCAGGGAGCACGTCGTCGCGGTCTCACCGATCGTCGCGGGTCGTGCCTTGAAAGGCCCGGCGGATCACCTTCTCGAAGAGCTCGGTCACGAGTCATCGGCGCGGGGCGTCGCTCGCCTGCTTTCGCAGGTCGCGGAAAACTTCGTCATCGATGTCTCCGACGCGCCCCTCGAGGAGGACATCACCGCCGAAGGAATGCGCGTGCTCGTGACGGAGACGGTCATGACATCGCCAGGAGTCGCGGCGGATCTCGCCCGGCGCGCCCTCGGGCTCGTGTCGCCGACGTGACGACGACGTCGGCCCTGACGGTGATGCCGGTCACGGGGCTCACGGAGATCACTCCGCATACCCGCCTCGGCGAGGTCGTCGCGGGCATCGACGACCTGCAAGGCGGCGACGTCGTCGTCGTCACCCAGAAGATCGTCTCCAAGGCTGAGGGTCGCATCGTCGCCGTCGACCACGACGACGACAGAGCGAAGCGACGCCTCGCCGAATCCGAGGCCGTGCGCGTGCTCCGACGACGCGGAGATCTGGTTGTCACCGAGACTCGGCACGGCTTCATCTGTGCGAACTCCGGCGTCGACCTGTCGAACGTCGAAGGCGACAACGCCGTGTTGTTGCCGATTGATCCCGACCGCTCGGCACGCAAAATCCGGGACGCGGTCCGAGCGGCGCGGGGATTCGAGATCGGCGTGATCATTTCGGACACTTTCGGGCGGCCATGGCGACGTGGCCTCGTCGATGTGGCGATCGGATGCGCCGGGATCGCGGCGGTCGTCGATCTGCGCGGCCAGGTGGACGGGAGCGGCCGGGAACTCCTCGCGACCGAGATGTGCGTCGCCGACGAAATCGCCGCTGCCGCGGAGCTCGTGATGGGGAAGGCTGCGCACGTCCCGGTCGCGATCGTGCGCGGCGTCGATCGATCATGGCTTCGCGAGTCCTCGGTCGTCGAAGAAGTGGTGCGACCCCACGCGGAGGATTTGTTCCGGTGAGCGCCATGGCGTCATCGGATGCCGACCCGAAGCGGAGACTCGACGTCGCCGTGATCGCCGAGCCGCTGCGCCGGCCGGTGTCAGGAGGGATCGGCACCTACGCCCGTGCGCTTGTCGGCGCGCTACGACCCTCGTTCGACGACGGTCAGGTTTTCTGTCGGCTCGTCGCGTCTCGCGCGCCGTACCTACCCGATCCGTTGGAGACCCTCGCCCCGGTCTGTGCCTCGGCGCTTCCGAGCGCGGCGCTGGTCCGGGCGTGGGATCTCGGGCTTGCAAAGGTGGGGCGCGGAAGCGACATCGTCCACGCCGTGTCGCTGATGGTGCCGCCGTCTGCGGCACCGGTTTCGGTCGCGCTGCACGACATCGCCTTCCGGCTCGTTCCGAACGCCTTCCCGACGCGCGGCCGCGCCTGGCACGAACGTGCGCTCCGTCGCGTCGCCCGGCACGCGGCGCTCGTGATCGTGCCGTCAGTGTCGACGAAAGAGGCGCTTTCCGAAGCCAGCTTTCACTTCGAAGACCGGATCGTGGTGATCGAGTACGGCTCGGACCACCTGCCGCCTCCAAAGGAGGAGGCGACCCAGGGCGTGCTGCGCCGACTGGGCGTAGAGGGGGAGTTCCTCCTCGCCGTCGGCACTTTGGAGCCGCGCAAGAATCTCTCCCGTCTTGTCGCCGCCTACGAACGGGCGCGGCCAAGGCTCCCCGAACCCTGGCCGCTTGTCGTCGTCGGGCCCTTCGGGTGGGGACGTGGGGCACCCCAGCATTCGGCCGGTGTCGTCTTCGCCGGCGCCGTCACCGACCCCGTCCTCTCTGGGCTCTATCAGGCGGCGCTCGCTTGCTGCTACGTCCCGCTCGTGGAGGGATTCGGATTTCCCGTCGTCGAGGCGATGCGGCTCGGAACCCCGGTCGTCGCGTCGGCGGTGCCGAGCGCCGGGGGCGCCGCCCTCCAAGTCGATCCGCTCGACGTCGACGCGATCGCCGAAGGGATCGTGCAGGTGGGGAACGACGAAGGACTGCGGGCCCGTCTGATCAGCGCTGGTTCGGCGCGCGCGGCGAAGCTCACTTGGGCGACGACGGCCGCGGCGCACGTGTCGGCGTGGAGGAAGCTCGCCGAGATGTCCGCGTGAGTTTCGAAGCGCCGGGTCCAGAGGACTTGGAAGTCGCGATCGACGTCTCCGCGATCCCGGTCGAACTTTCGGGTGCGGGCCAGTACACCTGGAACGTCGCCTTGGGGCTTTCGTCGCATGCCGAGGTCGCAGTCGACCTTTTGACTCGGTGCTCCGACAGCGTGCGGTGGCAACGCGCGATGCCAAAGGCGCGTTTCGCCGCCGTCGCGCCCGATCGGACCGCGGTTCGCGTCGTGTTCGGCGAGTTCGCGCTCGGCGCCGCGGCTGCGAGGACGTTTCCTGAAGCCAAGGTGTTCTTCGGACCGCACTACTCGATGCCGAAGCACCTCACGACTCCGGCGGTCGTCACGATCCACGACCTGACTTTCGTCGAACATCCCGAATGGCACGAACGGGTGAAGAGCGCGTACTTCCGGCGGGCGATCGCCTATGCCGCCCGTAACGCCGCTGTGTTGATCTGCGTGAGCGAACGCACCGCGCAGCGCCTTCGCGCGCTGACTCGTCCAGAAGGAGAGGTCCGCGTCGTCCCACACGGCGTCGACCACGCCCACTTCAATCCGCGAGAGCCGGAGGCGGGTTTTGATGCCGCCGTACTTGGGCGCCTCGGCGTATCCGAGCCGTACGTGCTCCACGTCGGCACGCTCGAGCCGCGAAAGAACGTTCCAGGTCTGATCGCCGCGTTCGACGCGATCGCCGTGGATCAAACCGAGCTCTTTCTCGTTCTCGCCGGCGTGCCGGCATGGGGGGCAAAAGACGCCCGGTCCGCCGCATCGCAGGCACGAGCGTCGGGACGTGTCTTGGCGCTGGGGTTCGTCGATCAAGCCGACCTTCCTTCGCTCCTGCGGCGGGCGTCCGTCGTCGCCTATCCGTCATTCTCCGAAGGCTTTGGACTCCCCGCGCTCGAAGCACTGGCTTGTGGCGTGCCGCTCGTCACTTCACAAGAGACCGTGATGGCGGATCTTGTCGGCGACGCCGGCGTGCTCGTCGACCCGCACGATTGGCGATCGATCGCGGCCGGATTTGAAGCCGCGTTGCGTGACGACGCCGAGGCGCAGGCGAGGCGCCGGCGCGGCCTCGAGGTCGCGGGGGCGTACAGCTGGGAACGGTCCGTCGAAGGGCATCTCGACGCGCTGCGCGCCGCCAAGCTGTAGCCGCGGGTGGCGAAGTTCGCGCTCAGCGATCCGTTCGCACCGCTCTCGGTGGCGAATGGAGGATCGCGCCGAGTTTCCCCATCATGAGTTATCGGGCGAGGCTGTAGGTTCGGGGTAAAGGAGGCGATGTGCGCGCGTTCGTGACGGGGGCGTCCGGCTTCGTCGGCACCTGGCTCACCCGCCATCTCGAGGAGATGGGGGACGATGCCGTCGCGCTCGCGGAAGGGATCGACGTCACCGACACCCCGGCCGTTGGCGAAAGCATCGCTGCCGCATCTCCCGACGTCGTCTACCACCTGGCGGCGCTGACGCATGTCGGCGACTCCTGGGAGGTGCCTGAAGAAACGTTCCGGGTGAACGCGATGGGCACGTTGTCGGTACTGGAAGCGGCCCGCAAAGCGGAGGAGCCCCCGCGCATCGTCCTCGTGAGTTCGGCCGAGGTGTACGGCCCCGGGTGGTCGGAGCCGATCGACGAGACGATGCCGTTGCGCCCGGTCACTCCGTACGCGGCGAGCAAGGTCGCTGCGGAGTATCTCGGTCTTCAGGCACACCTCGGGCGGGGTCTCGAGGTCATCCGGGCGCGGCCCTTCAACCATGTCGGGCCGGGGCAGTCCCCGAATTTCGTCATCGCCGCGCTTGCAAAACGACTCGTCCAGGCCGAGCGCGACGGAGCCGTCGAGGTGAACGTCGGCGACTTGAGCCCGGCACGGGACTTCACCGACGTGCGCGACGTCGTTCGCGCCTACCGGTTGCTCGCCGAATACGGCGTGCCGGGCGAGGCGTACAACGTCTGCTCTGGTGAGGCGATCGCGATCGCCACGGTCTTCGAGGAGCTCGTCATGCTCAGCGACCATCCGGTGAAAGCAGCCGTCGACCCGTCGCTGTTGCGCCCGGTCGACGTCCCGGTCCTGCTCGGCGACGCGACGAAGCTCGCGTTGTTGACCGGCTGGTCTCGGACGATCCCGCTCGAGACGACCTTGAAAGACGTCCTCGCCGACGCGAGGAGCCGCTGGTAGTCGGCGAGCTGCGCGGCATGTAATCGCGTGTGTCGTGCACATTTCTTGGACAGAAGGCCGCCGAGTAGCCTGTCGGCGCCATGCCGGAGGAACTTGCGCCACCGGTCGTCGCGGTCGTCGTCGCCTCCGACTCAGGACCTTGGCTCGAGCAAACGCTCGGATCGCTCGCTGCCCAGGACTACGACAGCCTGACGACCATCGTCATCGACGCGGCGAGCGACCCGTCACTCGCACCCCGCGTCGCCCGGGTCACGCCGTCCTTCTATTTCGCTCGTCTTGAGGAGAACCGCGGTTACGGACCGAGCGCCAACGCGGTGCTCGGCCTCGCCGAGGGCGCCGCGTACTACCTGTTCTGTCACGACGACGTCGTGCTCGATCCCGACGCCGTCCGCCGACTAGTCGAGGAGGCCTTTCGCTCGAACGCTGGGATCGTCGGCCCGAAGCTCGTCGATCCCGACGAGCCGGACCGGATTTTGCAACTCGGTTTGGACATGGACCGCTTTGGCGCTCCGGTGCGACGCGTCGAGCGGCGTGAGTTCGACCAGTCCCAGCACGACGAAGCGCGCGAGGTCTTCGCGGTGCCCGGCGGCTGCATCCTCGTCCGCGCCGACTTGTTCGCCGAGATCGGTGGATTCGACGAGCAGATCTCGATGTTCGGCGAGGACATCGACCTCGCCTGGCGGGCGCGCATCGCCGGCGCCCGCGTGGCGATCACCCCGCTCGCGACCGTCGGTCACTTGGAGGCGACCGCGGCGCGTCGCCGACCGATGCCCGAGGCGCGCGCGCTGCAGTGGCGCCACGAGTTGCGCGCGGTGCTGAAGAACTACTCCGCTGCGCGCCGCTGGCGCGTCGTCGCGCAGTTGCTGATCCTCAGTGCGCTCGAGGTCGCGTATTTCGTCGTGATCGGTCGCTCGCGGCGCGCCCGAGAGGTGATCGACGCGTGGCGTTGGAACTTCGCGCGCGAGCGCCATCTGGAACAACGGCGAGCCGAAGTCGCGACCACGCGGCGCCTCCCTGACCGGATTGTGCTGCGGCTCGCGATCCGCAGCTCGTTCCGGTTCCTGCGTGCGGCTCGTGCTCGGGCCGAGGACGCGGTCGTTCAGCGCAGCGTGCGGCGGGACATGAAACTCCATCCGGCCGGCCGCCTCAATGCCCAGCCGCCGCGTCCGCGCGCCGTAACGATCGGTGCCGTCATCGCGGGAGCGGTGATCCTGTTCGGTTCGCGGCTATTGCTCGTCGGTCACCTGCCGTTGGTCGGCACGTATCTGCCGCTCCCGGGTCCGGGGCGACTGCTCTCGAACTACTTCGGCGGTTCGTCGGGGGCCGGCAACGACCCGGTCGGTCCAGTTTCGCCGGCGTACGCGTTCTTCGGGATCGTCGGCTTTGTCTTCGGCGGCGCAATGGGCTTCGTGCTGAAGCTCGCGATGCTCGTCGCCGTGCTCGCCGGGGTATTCGGCGTTGCGCGATTGGTACGGCCGCTCGGGTCGGCCCAGGCGCGTCTCGCTGCGGCGATCGCCTACTTGTTCCTGCCGCTGCTCGCCGACGATTTCGGCCGCGCGGATTTGCCGGCGCTCGCCGTCTACGCCGTGATGCCCTTCATCGTCAACCGCCTGGCTCGATCGAGCGGGCTAGCGCCTTACGCCAGCGGCGGCACGAGTTTGTGGTCGCGGGCTGCTGCGCAAGACGTGCTCGTCTTGGGAGTGCTCGTCGCGATCGGCGGCGCCTTCGCGCCGGGCGCCGTGCTCGCCACAGCCGGTTGCGCCACCGGGTTGGCGCTCGTCTGCGCGTTCTCCGGGTCGCTGGAGGCGGCGGCGCGCACCGTGACGGTCACGGTCGGGGCCGTCGTCGTCGCGTTCGTCCTGTGCTTTCCCTGGTCGCTGACCTTCGTCCAGCCGGGCGCGAACGCCTCGGTCTTCTTCGGGGTGCAACGAGCGGGTACCGGCGTCGCCGGCCTCGCTGCGCTCTCCCGCTTCGACCTCGGACCGATCGGCCACAGCCCGCTCGCTTACGGCCTGCTCGTCGCGTCGGGCTTCGTTCTTTTTGTCGGCGGCACCCAGCGCTTTGCCTGGGGGGCACGCTTTTGGGGCGGCGGTGTGGTCGCCTTGGGAGTTGCCTGGGCGGCCGGAGAGGGCTTCCTCGCCCCAGGAGGCGGGTCTGGTCGCATCCTCACCGCGCCGGTCGCGGTCTGCGTCGCCGCAGCGGTGGGTCTCGGCGTCGCCTCCCTGGAGGGCGACGTCACCGAGGCCCGTTTCGGCTGGCGGCACGCCGCCAGTGCGGCGTTCGTCCTCGTCGGCGTGCTCGGCATCCTGCCGGTGCTCGGGGAGAGCCCGGGCGGCCGCTGGGAGCTGCCCCAGACCGGCTACGACGCCGAGTTGTCCGGCATCGCCGGTTCGAAGGGCGGCCTTGCGCCCGGGCGGGTGCTGTGGCTCGGCGCCCCGGACGCAGTCCCGGGGAACGGCTGGCAACTCCGGCCGGGATTCGAGGAGATGCTCACTTCCTCGCTCTTGCCGAACGCGACTGCGATCTATCCGAGCTCGAATCCCGGCACCGCGCGTTTGATCGGCGGGGCGGTCGCCGACGCCGAATTGGGGCGGACCGTTGAACTCGGAACGATGCTCGCCCGAGAGCGGGTGGCGGCGATCGTCGTCCCGAACGCGTTCGCGCCGCAGCTCACCGGCGTCTCGGCGCCGACGATGGCGCCTCCGCCCGCCGACCTTGTCGGCGCCCTGCAGGGCCAACAGGATCTGCGCGAACTGCCGAGCGAGGGCGGCGCGGTCGTGTTCGAGAACACCTCCGCCGCATTACGGTCCCAGCCTCGTCACGGACGCGCCGTCGTCTTGCCGGTGCCGAAGGGTTCGACTCCCGCCGTCGTACGCGGCCTCGGCGTGGCCGGCGCGCTCGCTGCGTGGTTCGCGATCGGCGTGGCCGCATTGTCCTGGCGCCGCCGCGCGGCGCGCGAGCGTCGGCGCCGCCGTCTACCGATCCCCCCGGTGCCCGAACCGCAGCGTGAACTGGTCCTCGTCGAAGAAGCGGCCGGCTGATGCCGGATCTCACCCAGAAAAAGACCCGCCGCGTCGTCGTCATGTCGGCGCTCGTCGCGCTGAGCGCGGCGGTGGTTGTGGCGAGCGTCGCAGTGCACCCGCCGCGCGTTCGCGGAGCTCTGGCGTCGGACGCCCGAGTCGTCGAGAACGTTCCGGGCGCGACGTCTGTCATGTGGTCGTGTGCTGGGCCGCTGCCCGTTGGCAGCACGACGGAACTCTCCTCGATTGAGCTTTCGAACTCGGCGCACGTGCCCGTCGTCGCGAAATATGCCATCACGACGAACATCGGCGCGCGCAGCGGCGGCGTGACGTCGGTTCCATCGGGTGCCGTTGTCGTGCTGCGGCCGCCGGCGGTCACAAAGCCGGGCTTTGCCGCGGCGCGAGTTGTCGCGGAGGGCGCGGGCTTGAGCGTCGTCGAGATCGTGCACGGTCCCCAAGGTCCGGACACCGCCGAGTGCGTCCATTCGGCGTCGACAACCGCCTACCTCGTCGCCGGCGACACCCACAAGACCGACGACGTCACACTTTCGCTCTACGACCCCGGCGCCACGCCGGCCGTTGCGAGCGTCAGCGTCGCGACCCCGAACGGCGTGCAGTCACCGGCCGCGCTGCAAGGCCTCCCCATCGGAGCTGGTCAGATGGTGACGTACTCGATCGGACAACGGGTCCCTTTTGTTCCCGAGCTCGCCATCACCGTGCGCTCCTCGGCTGGCAGCCTCGTCGTCGGCGGGTTGTCGTCGGCCCGCATCGATAAGACGACGATCAACGCGCTCGAGCCCGGGATCGTCGATCCGTCGCCGACTTGGTTGTTCGCCGCCGCGCCAGCGGGTCCTGCTGCCGCACAAACCGTCGACTTATTGAACCCGTCGCGCAAGGCGGCTTCCGTGGCGGTCACGGACTCGACCTCTGGCGGCACCGCGCACCTGCGCGTCATCGTTCCGCCGGGGGCGGTCGCGCGCGTCGCGTTGCCGACGGAGCCGGCGACAAGGGCGCTCGGTTCGGTGGAGGTGTTGGCGGCGAAGGGGGTTCCCGTCGTCGCGGCGCGGACGACGATCGTTGGTGCGGTGATCCCGGCCGCCCAATTGCCCGAGCGAAACCCGACGCTTCGCGCCCGGCGCGCGCTCGACCTCGTCGCGCGGACGCCGGTCGGTTACACCGTGACGAACGGCGCGCAGAAAGCCGCGACGCGCTGGGTCGTCGGCGGGGGGGAGCAAGACCGCTCGAATTCAACCGAACTCGTCGTCACGAACCCGAACAAGCGGTCGGCGAACGTGACGATCCGCCCCACCGGTTCAAAGGTGGCGTGGATCTCGGGGCTCGTCGTGAACGGCGATACGACGGCGGTCGTGAACGTCGCCGACCTTCAAGCGGCGACCGGGCGGTTCGCCCTCGACGTCGACGCGAACGTGCCGGTGATCGCGATCGGGACGATCTACGCCCGCGGATCGACGGGCTTCACGTCGCCCGCCGCCATCCCGCTCGACTGAGGAGCGGCCGAGCCACCGCCATTCGACGCGGAGGACGCGCCGGCGGGGACCGGGATCGGGGCGCCGCCTTGGATTCCGCCGACGACGTGCACCGTGTCGGGCGTCTCGCCGTGGACGGGACGGCCGAACGCCGTGTCGATGATCTTGGCCACCTCGGCGCCGTCGATCGTCTCGCGTTCGAGGAGTGACTTTGCCACCGCTTCCAGTCCGGAGCGGTGCAGCTCGAGGATCTCCTGCGCACGCTCTTCTTGGTCGCGCAGGATCCGGGCGATCTCCTCGTCGACGACACGGCTCGTGTCCTCTGAGTAGTCCCGGGTGTGCATCAGGTCCTCGCCCAGGAACACCGTTCCTTGCGATCCCCACGCCATCGGACCGACGCGCTCGGACATGCCCCACTCGCGCACCATCTTGCGGGCGAGCTCGGTGTTGCGCTGCAAGTCATCGCTCGCGCCTGTCGACAGGTCGCCGTAGATGATGAGCTCTGCGACGCGCCCGCCCATCCGCACGCACAGCGAGTCCTCGATGTACTCGCGCCGGTAGATGTGGCGCTCTTCGATCGGCAATTGCTGGGTGACGCCGAGCGCGAGACCGGTCGGGATGATGCTGACCTTCAACAGTGGGTCGGCGAACGGCAGCACGTAGGACAAGATCGCGTGCCCGGTCTCGTGGTACGCGATCCGCTCTTTCTCCGCGTCGGACAACACGAGCGACTCGCGCTGCTGTCCCATCAGCACGCGGTCACGGGACGCGTCGAAGTCCTTCATCTCGATGACGGCGCTGCCGCGGCGCACCGCGTGCAGGGCCGCCTCATTGACGAGATTCGCGAGGTCCGCGCCGCTCATCCCCGGGGTTCCCCGGGCGACGAGCTCCAAGTCGACGTCCGGTCCGACGCGCTTGTCGCGGCAGTGCACCTGCAGAATCGGCACGCGCTCGGAAAGGTCGGGAAGGGGCACGACGATCTGGCGGTCGAAGCGGCCCGGCCGCAACAGCGCCGGGTCCAAGATGTCCGGCCGGTTCGTCGCGGCCATCATGACGACGCCTTCCGCGGAATCGAAACCGTCCATCTCCGAGAGCATCTGGTTGAGCGTCTGCTCGCGCTCGTCGTGTCCGCCGCCGAGGCCGGCGCCGCGCTTTCTGCCGATCGAGTCGATCTCGTCGACGAAGATGATCGCCGGAGCTTGTTTGCGCGCCGTCATGAACAGGTCGCGCACCCGACTCGCGCCGACGCCGACGAACATCTCCATGAAGTCCGAACCGCTCACCGAGAGGAACGGGACACCCGCCTCGCCCGCGACGGCGCGGGCGAGCAAGGTCTTGCCGGTACCGGGAGGACCGACCAAAAGCACGCCCTTCGGGATGCGGGCGCCGATCTCGCGGAAGCGACCGGGCGACTTCAAGAACTCGACGATCTCGGAGATTTCCTGCTTCACCCCCGCGTAACCGGCGACGTCGGCGAAGGTCGTGCGGGGGCGATCCATCGAGTACACCTTCGCCCGGCTGCGGCCGATCGACATGATCCCGGTCATCTGACCTTGGGCGCGCCGCTGCAGCCAGATGAACAAGATGACGATGGCGACGACTGGAAGCAGATAGATGATGAGGTCGGGGATGATGCTCGAGCCAGGGGTTTGGAACTGCACTTTCGCGCCCGAGGCCTGCAGGGCGGAGATCTCGGTCTGGGTAGGCGCGATCGGGCCGGTCGTCGTGTACGCCTCGCCGCCGTTGAACCCCAACTTGTAGTAGCCGCTGATCCCGCCGGACGTGTTGTTGACGTTGATCGTGCTGAACTCTTTGGCCGCGAGATCGCGCTGGAACGTGCTCCACTTGATCGCGTGCGCGCTGGACCGGGAGAGGAACGACGAGCCGAACAACACGAGGACAAGCACGACGACGAGCCCGGCGATCACCCACCGCCAGGTGTTGTCACCGCCGCCCTGACCGGGACCGCCCGGTCCCTGGTTGTTCTGCTGACGAAGGTCGTCAGGCCGCCTGCTCACCGCCTCATCGTACGCCTGGCCAGGCAGATTCCCGGTCGATGCGAGCTGTGAAACGACGGTGAACAGGGTGACCACGAGTCGCGACGGCGCGCGACCAGGCGTCGAAGGGGCGAATCGCTACGGGCTCGGGTTCGCGCTCGGCGGCGCTGCCGTCGGCTACGTGCTCGGATCGGTCGGCGTCGCGGCGTACGACGAAGCAACGCACACCGCGGCGTCGGCCGTCAGTTTCGGAGGCAACGTCGTAAGCCTCTTCGGGTTGTGGATCGGATTTGTCGGCGCTGCGATCCTCGCCGTGCGGACCCGTCCCGGTGCACGGGGCAAATCGCTTGTCCAATCGCTCCGCCACGAGCTCGGGTTTTCGATCCGACCCTGGCCTGACGTGCCCCTCGGCGCTGCCGTCGGCGTCGTCTCCCAGTTGGCGCTGGTTCAGTTGTTGGAGCTGCCGCTACTGCCGTTCGTGCCACATCTTTTCCACCGGCTCTCCCAGCCGGCGCGCTCGCTTACCGACCACGTGCACGGACCGGGTCTCGTGCTGATCGGGGTCCTCGTCTGTGTCGGCAGCCCGATCGTCGAAGAGACGTTCTTTCGCGGCCTTCTGCTGCGCTCTTTGCTCGGCGCGTTCGTGCAGCGATCACGGCGGTGGGGGGTCGCGCTCGCGATCGTGCTGACGGGCGTCTTATTCGGCCTCGCGCACTTCGAGGCGCTGCAACTCCTCGCGCTGAGCGGGTTCGGGATGGTGCTCGGCGTGCTGGCGACGCGGACGGGTCGGCTCGGCCCTGGCATCGTCGCCCACATGTCGTTCAACGCGCTCGCCTTCTTCACGATCGCGACGGCGCGCCCTTAGTGGGCCGCCCTAGCACTCGCCTTTTTTCGAGCACCGGCTGCGGACAAGGATCGCCACGGATCGGTTGGTAGCGTCGGGGCGCCGTGACGGAACCAGAGACGCTCGATCGCATCTTCAAGGCGTACGACGTGCGCGGCATCGTGCCAGGCGAGCTCGATCGACGGACGACGTACGCGATCGGCTTCGCGTTCGCGCAGTTCGCGCGAGAGCGCGACGGCGACGCGCCGGTAATCGTCGCCCACGACATGCGCACCTCGGGTGAAGGACTGGCGGCGGCGTTCGGCGCGGGTGTCGAGGACGCCGGTAGCGCACAGCGCCCGATCGGCCTCGCGTCGACCGACCTGTTGTACTTCGCGTCGGGCCACCTGCCCGGTCCCGGCGCGATGCTCACCGCCTCGCACAACCCACCGGAGTGGAACGGGATCAAGTTCTGCCTCGCGGGGCGCGGCCAGTTGCCCAGGACTCGGGGCTCGCCGACATCAGGGCGCTCGCCGAGGGCCGGCTCGCCGCAACGCCGGTCGACTTGTCTTGTCTCGTCGTGTCGATCGATCCGCGGGACTGGGTGGGAGAGTTCGCTGACCACGTGCGCAGCTTCATCGACGTAAAGACCCTGAAGCCGCTCAATGTCGTCGCCGACACGGCGAACGGAATGGGCGGCCTCATCGCGCCGGTGGTCTTCAGCGAGCTCCCATGCTCGCTCGACGTCTTGTTCGGTGACCTGGATGGGACGTTCCCGAACCACCCGGCGAACCCGATCGAGCCGGAGAATCTCGCCGATCTGCAGGCACGCATCGTCGAGATCGGCGCCGACGTCGGGCTCGCCTTCGACGGCGACGCCGACCGCGTCTTTCTCGTCGACGAGACGGGGGCGCCACTCTCGGGATCGACGACGACGGCGATCGTCGCGAGCTCGATCCTCGACAAGAACCCCGGCGCGACGGTGCTTTACAACCTGATCTGTTCAAAGACGGTTCCCGAGGTGATCGCTGAGCACGGTGGCGTCGGAGTGCGCACGCGGGTCGGTCACTCGTTCATCAAGGCAGAGATGGCGCAGACGAACGCCGTCTTCGCCGGCGAGCACTCCGGTCACTATTACTTTCGCGACAACTTCCGTGCCGATTCCGGGATTATCGCCGCCGTCGTCGTCTTGGAGGCGCTGTCGGCCGCAAACGTGCCACTGTCCGAGCTGCGCCGTCCGTTCGAGCGCTACGCGGACTCTGGCGAGATCAACACGAAAGTCAACGATCCACATCAGATGATCGACTCGGTCGAAGCAAGGTACGCCGACGCCGGGGCGGCGGTCGATCACCTCGACGGGCTGACGGTCGACTTCGGCGAGTGGTGGTTCAACCTGCGTCCGTCGAACACCGAAGCGCTGCTGCGCCTGAACGTCGAGGCGGCTGACGAGAAGGCGCTCGCCCAGCGCGTGGCGGAAGTCTTGGCATTTGTTCGTAGAGACACGAGCGAAGGATGAGGCGATGACTCTCGATTCGTTTCTGCTCGAGATCCTCGTCGATCCGGAGGACAAAGAGGAACTGTGGTACTTCGCCGACGAGGACACGCTGTACAACCCGCGCCTGAAGCGGCGCTACGCCGTCTCGGACGGGATCCCGATCCTGCTCATCGAAGAGGCGCAAGCCGTCGACGATGCCGAGGCGCGTCGGTTGGAATCGAGGGTCTCCGAGGCGGTGGTGACCGGAACCGGACCCGCGTCGGAAACGACGGGCAGCGACGGCAGCTGATCACCGAGGGGCGTTTTTCGCTCGCAGGCTTGAGGTCACGCACTAGGTGAGCCTCGACGAACTCGGCATGGGAGCGGCGATCGCGCGCATTCCGCAGTTCCTGTCGGTGCCGGACGAGGAAGGCGGGCACCTCGAACGCCTCTTTCCGGTGGCGCCGAGAGAGGTGCTCGTGGTCGGTCGGACCGTCGCGGCGCACGCGACGGAGTTCGTGAACGCGGCCCTTGGACCGGCGCTGGGAGTCCCGTTGAGCTTCGCCGTGTCCTCGAGACTGCCGAGTCGAGTCGGCGCAGAGGCTGTCGTCGTTGCCGTCGCTCTCGCACCCGCCGACGAGGACGTCCTTCGCGCAGCTCGTGCAGCCGCAGCGCGGGGAGCCCGCGTCTTCGTCCTCTCGAACGACGCGGCGCCACCACTCGAGGACAATCCGGCGCGGATCGGTCGGCGCGTCGTGCCGGATGTCCCGCGGGAGCGTCTCGCCATCTATTCGGTCGTCGCGGAGACCTTGCGCATCCTCGAGTTGGCTCAGGTCGCACACGATGTCGCCGCCATGCTCGACGCAGCGGCCGATCGTGCCCGGGCGCGCATCGAGGGCCCGTTCGCCTACCTCACCTTCGGCGAGGAGTACGCGAGGCGACTCGGACGCACCTTCCCGCTCCTTGTCGGGGCGCCAGGCGTCGGACTCGCCGCCGCCAGATGGTGGGGGGTGGAGATGGCGGCGAACGCTCGCGTTCTCGGTTTCGCCGAGAGCACGGGGGAGTATCGGGACGCGCTGTTGGCCGGGTTCGGCCAATCCGGCGACGTCACGCGGCAGGTTGCGACGTTGGTCCTGTTGCGCTGTGCCTCGGATCCACCGGGCGCGGCCACCGTCTTCGCGGCGATCGAGGACTGGCTGTCCGAGGCCGTTGCCGGGATCCTCACCATCGAAGCCAGCGGCCCGTCGCAGCTCGCGCAGCTCATCGACCTCGCCGTCCTCGCCGAGCTCACTTCGGTCTCCCTGGCCGCGATCGAGGGCATCGACCCTGGCCCGGCTCCGGTAATCGACGGACAAGAATGACAGGGCCCAGCGGATCGGCGAGCATGGGACTTCCGACGAAGGCTCCGGTCCTCGTGGCGCGCTTGGTTTGGGACCTGACACAGAGACGAATAGAGGAAAGAAGTGGGCTTCGAATCGAAAGAACTCGACACACCGCACGACGTTGCGGACTTGGCGCTCGCCGACCTCGGTCGGCAGCGGATCGACTGGGCCGGGTCGCACATGCCCGTGCTCGAGTCGATCCGACGGCGCTTCGAAGTCGAGCACCCATTGGAGGGGACGACGATCGCGGCGTGTCTGCACATCACGACGGAGACAGCGAACCTCTTGAAGACGCTGAAGGCCGGCGGCGCCCGCGTGTTCGCCTGCGCGTCGAACCCGCTCTCGACCCAGGACGACGTCGCCGCGTCGCTCGTCCGTGACGAGAAAATCCCGACGTTCGCGATCCGCGGCGAGGACTCGGTCCGTTACTACGAGCACATCGACGCGACGCTCGACGCGCAACCGTCGCTCACGATGGACGACGGTTGCGACCTCGTCACTCGGTTGCACCGCGAGCGACCAGCTCAAGCGCTGCAGATTCTCGCCGGAACGGAGGAGACGACGACCGGCGTAATCCGGTTACGGGCGATGGAGCGCGACGGCGCGCTGAAATATCCGATCGTTGCGGTCAACGATGCCGACACGAAGCACATGTTCGACAATCGCTACGGAACCGGTCAATCGACGCTCGACGGGATCATCCGGTCAACCAACATTTTGTTGGCGGGTTCGCGCGTCGTCGTCGCCGGCTACGGCTACTGCGGAAAGGGCGTCGCGTCGCGGGCGCGGGGGATGGGCGCGATCGTGACCGTGACCGAGATCAACCCGTTGCGCGCCCTCGAAGCGGTAATGGACGGCTTCGACGTCGCGCCGATGGACGTGGCTTGCCGCCGCGGTGAGATCTTCATCACCGTGACGGGGGACAGAGACGTACTCCGGCCGGAGCACTTCGCATCGATGCCGGACGGCGCGATCCTCGCCAACTCCGGTCACTTCGACGTCGAGATCGATTTGGAGGGCTTGGCGAAGCTTGCCGACGGGCGGCGACGGATCGTCCGTCCGAACGTCGAGGAGTTCGCCGTGCCCGACGGCGACGGGGGCACGAAGCGGATCCTCGTCATCGCCGAAGGACGACTCGTCAACCTCGGCGCGGCCGAAGGACACCCGGCCGTCGTCATGGACATGTCGTTCGCCAATCAGTCGCTCGCCGTCGAGTGGGTGCTGCGGAACAAGGCCCGCCTCGAGACGCGCGTCTATGACGTGCCGGTGGAGATCGACCACGAGATCGCGCGCCTGAAACTCGAGTCGATGGGTATCCGCATCGACGTGCTCACGCCCGAGCAGGCGGAGTACCTCGCCTCCTGGACGATGGGGACATAACGAACCTCTCGCTCGTCGGCGCGACCGCGACCGGGAAGACCGCGCTCGCGCTCACCTACGCGCGCGCTCATCCCGACGTCGAGCTCGTCTCGGCGGACGCGTTCGCCGTCTATCGCGGGCTCGACATCGGAACGGCCAAGCCGACGCGTGATGAACGGGCGCTCGCACCGTGGCACCTGATCGACGTGTGCGATCCGGCTGAGGAGTTCACGGTTGCGCGCTTCCAGCGGCTCGTCGCCGATGCGATCGCTGGAATCGAAGCCCGCGGACACCGGGCGCTCATCGTCGGTGGCACCGGCCTGTACCACCGGGCGGTCGTCGACGATCTCGACCTGCCGGGCCAATACCCCGAGATTCGGGCGGAGCTCGAGGCAACAATGCGCACAACCGCAGGCCCCGAGCTCCTCTACGCCCGGCTCGTCGCACTCGATCCGCACGCGGCGAGCAGGATGGAACCGACGAACACCCGCCGGATCGTGCGGGCGCTCGAGGTCACGATCGGCTCGGGGCGGCTGTTCTCGTCGTTCGGACCGGGGCTCGCGTACTACGGGCCGACGCGGTTCGCGACGTATGGGCTTTTTCTCGAGCGCCAAGTCCTCGACCGCCGGATCACCGAGCGGCTCGACCGCCAGTTGTCCGGGGGTTTCGTCGAGGAGGTGGCGGCGCTCGCTGCGCGGCCCGAGCGAGTTTCGCGCACCGCTCGCCAGGCGCTCGGCTACAAGGAGCTCTTCTCGTACCTGGCCGGCGGGTGCACGCTCGAAGGGGCCCGCGCCGAGATCATTCGACGCACGAAGACCTTCGCCAGGCGCCAGGAGGCGTGGTTCCGCCGCGACCCGCGCATCATCTGGATCGACGCGTCCGAACCGGACCTCGTCTCTCGTTTTGCCGCGCTCGCCGACCCCGGGCGCGAGGCGCGATCAGGAGCCGGCGCGAGACTGATGGCGGAGAACACGTGACGACGATCCTCTACAAGTACGACGCGGCGGGTAATGACTTTCTTATCAGCGTCGACTTCGAGCGTCAGCAGCGCTTCGACGCGCCTGTTGCCGTCGCCGCGTGCGATCGTCATCACGGCGTCGGCGCCGACGGCCTGATCCGGATCTCGAGATCCGAGGTGGGCGCGTCCTTCCGGATGGACCTGTTCAACGCCGATGGATCGATCGCCGAGACGAGCGGCAACGGGGTCCGCTCGGCCGTGCTCTGCGCGCTCGACGAGGGTGTCATCCGCCCCGGCGACCTCCTCGTCGAGACGGCTTCGGGTGAGGTGGCGGCGAGGATCGGCGGCGAAACCGAGGGTCACCGGTCCTCGATCCGCGTCGAGATGGGTGCGCCACGCATTCGCAAGCTCGACACGTCGCCAATACCAGGCACGCGCGCCTACTCGGGCGATATCGGCAACCCGCATCTCGTGCTGATCGCAAAGTCGACCGATGATGTCGATCTCGTCGCGATCGGCCAGCGCCTCGTCGATTCGGTCGAAGGCGGCCAGAACGTGATGGTGATCGCGCCCGCGGATGCGTTTGACGAGCTCGAACTCGTCGCGTACGAACGTGGCTGTGGGCTCACCCTCGCCTGCGGATCGGGGAGCGCGGTCGCGGCGGTCGCCGCGCACGTCGACGGAATCGTCGGAGACAAGGTGGTCGTTCACAATCCCGGCGGGGACCTGTTCGTCGAGATCGGGAAGGCCGACGACACTTTCACGGCGACGCTTTCGGGTCCGGCGCGCCGTGTCGCGGTCGTCACGATCGACGACGACGCAATTGTCGCCGAGAAGTTGGCGATTTCGTGAGCCTGATCGAGCGGCAGTTCCGCGAGCGGATCGTGCTCGTCGGCGTCGTCACGTTCCCTCGGGGTCTCGGCGAGGTCGAAGCGAGCCTCGACGAGCTCGCGCTCTTGATCGACACGGCGGGAGCGGATGAAGTCGGCCGGGTGCTCCAGGCGCGCCACGCGCCCGACCCGGCGACCTACATCGGGCGCGGCAAGGCCGAGGAGCTTTATGCGCTGTGCGAGACCGTTGACGCCGACACCGTCGTCTTCGACGACGAGCTGACGCCCGGACAGCAAAGGAACCTCGAACAGATTCTGGGGCGCACCGCAATCGACCGCACAGCGGTGATCCTCGACATCTTCGCCCAGAACGCCCGCTCCGAGGAAGGACGCGCTCAGGTGGAGCTGGCGCTGTTGCAGTACCGCCTGCCGCGCCTTCGTGGCAAGGGGACGACCCTTTCCCAGCAGGCCGGCCGGATTGGCACCCGCGGCCCCGGCGAAACCCAGCTCGAGGTCGACCGGCGGAGGATCATGCGGCGTATCCGTTCGCTGGAAGTAGAGCTCAAAGCGCTGGAACAAACGCGCTCGACGCAACGCCGCGCCCGCCGGCGCGGCGCGAAACGCACCGTCTCGCTCGTCGGCTACACAAACAGCGGCAAGTCGACGCTGCTCAACGCACTCACCGACGCCGACGTTCTTGTCGGCAATCGGCTCTTTGCGACGCTCGACCCGCGCACGCGCCGACTCGAGCTTCCCGGCGGCGAGACCGTGCTGTGCTCCGACACCGTCGGTTTTGTCCGCAAGCTTCCCCACCAGCTCGTCAGGTCGTTCCACTCGACGCTCGAGACCGTCGCCGACTCGGACCTCCTCGTCCACGTCGTCGACTCCTCCGCGGCCGACCCCGAGGGACAGATCGCCGCAGTGCGGACGGTGCTCGTCGAAATCGAAGCGAGCGAAGTCCCCGAGCTGTACTGCTTCAACAAGTCCGATGTCGCACCGAAAGAAGCGGACCGGCTCGCCGCGGCGTTTCCTTTTGCCGTCGCGTGCTCGGCGAAGACCGGCGAAAGCCTCGGACCGCTTCTCACCCAGATCGGCGACGCGTTGCGGGCGAACGACCGCACCGTCGAGCTGTCTGTGCCGTACGACCGGGGTGACGTGCTGGCGGCGTTGCACCGAAACGGTGAGGTCATCGACCAGCACGACGCGGGCGGCGCGATGGCGGTGCGGGCGCGAATCGACGAGGCGACGCGGCGCCGCTTCGCGGAGTTCGCCGTCGCCCAGAACAGAACGAGCGCAGATCGAGACGGCGAGCGGTGACCGGCTCCGACGTCGAGCAACTGTCGCCTCGCGGCCGGCGAACGCCCTATTAGGGTCGTCGGCCGAGGACTGATGGACGAACTCGGGCATCTCGAAAAGACGATCGACGAGCTCTGGTCGACCAAGGACACGCTCGACCGGCGCGATGATGACGCGCGTCGCCCGATCACCGAGGCGGTCCGCCTCCTCGACACCGGCGTCGCCCGGGTCGCCGAGGTCATCGACGACGGAGTCGTCGTCCACTCGTGGCTCCGCGAGGCGATCCTTCTTTATTTCCTCATCTCTGAGATCGAGGTCTGCGAGCTTGGACCGTTCGAATACGCCGACAAGATCCCTTTGAAGCGCGGCTACGTCGAGGCCGGCGTGCGCGTCGTCCCCGGCGCGTCCGCGCGCTTTGGGGCGTTCCTCGACCGCGGAGTCGTGATGATGCCGAGCTACGTGAACATCGGAGCCCGCGTCGGCGCGGAGACGATGGTCGACACTTGGGCGACGGTCGGCTCGTGCGCGCAGATCGGGGCGCGCGTCCACCTCTCGGGAGGAGTCGGAATTGGCGGCGTGCTCGAGCCCGCGAACGCGGTGCCCGTCGTCGTCGAGGACGACGTGATGATCGGCAGCAGATCGATGATCACCGAAGGGGCGCGCGTCGGCACGGGTGCTGTCGTGGGGGCGGGGACGATCCTCACCGGATCGATGCCCGTCTACGACGCCGAGACCGGTGAGGAGCTCTCGCGTGGCTGGGTTCCGGAGTGGTCGGTCGCCGTCGGCGCGTCGCGGCGGCGGGAGTTCCCGGGCGGCGAGTTCTTCCTGCCGTGCGTGCTCGTTCTGCGACGCCTCACACCGGGGGAGCGTCACGACAAAGCGCGCCTCAACGACATCCTCAGGGACGCGGGGATCGCAAACTGACGATGGCGCCGACGGATCTGCTCGCATTGACGGCCGAGCTCGTCGATATCCCGTCGGTGAGCGGAAACGAGGCCACGATCGCCTCGTACGTCGCGAACGCGCTGGCAAACGTGGACGATCTCGAATTGACGCGCGTCGCCGACAATGTCGTCGCGCGCACCCGGCTCGACGCTCAAAGCCGTCTCGTTCTCGCCGGCCACCTCGACACGGTGCCTGCGGCCGGTAACGACAAGGCGCACATCGACGGTGACAAATGCCTCGGCCTCGGCAGCGCCGACATGAAAGGCGGTGTCGCCGTGGCGCTTGAGCTAGCCCGGCGCATCTCTTCCCCGCGAGTCGACGTGACGTTCGTCTTCTACGCCTGCGAGGAGACCGGAAGGGCGAATTCTGGACTCGCCGCAGTCCACGAGCAACGGCCCGACCTCCTCGCCGGTGACGCGGCGATCCTCCTCGAGCCGACGGCCGCGGTCGTCGAAGCAGGTTGCCAGGGAGTGATGCGACTCGCGCTGCGGACGCAAGGCCGTCGTGCGCACGTCGCGCGGCCGTGGACGGGGATGAACGCGATCCACCGGCTGGGCAAGGCCCTCGAGCGCGTCGCGGCGTTCGAGGAGCGACGCCCGGTTCTCGACGGATGTGAGTACCGGGAGTCGCTGCAGGCGGTGAGCGTCGAGGGGGGAGTGGCGGGCAACGTCGTCCCGGACCTCGCGGTCGCGCATCTGAGCTATCGCTTCGCCCCAGACCGTGACACACCGAGCGCGTTCGCGGCGGTCGAACAGCTCGTCGGACCGGCCCTCGACCCGTCGATCGGTGACGCCCTCGACATCGAGGAGGTCGACATCGCGGCGCCGCCGTCGCTCGACCATCCGCTGCTCGCACAGCTCGTCGAAAGATCGGGTGGTTCGCCGCGGGCAAAGCTCGGCTGGACCGATGTCGCGCATTTCGCGGAGCACGGGATACCGGCAGCGAATTTCGGACCGGGTGATCCTGAACTCGCGCATCGACCGGACGAATTCGTTACGCGCCACGACCTGGAACGGGTGTACGCGACGTTGTGGTCGCTTTTGCAGGGGGATTGATCCTCGATCGACGCGGCGATCGCGCCAGTCGATACGATTGGTTTGGCGCGCCGGGAAGTCTGGTCGGCACTGATCCTTTTTGGGGGCCGACTGGATGCGCCGTCTTCTTCGTGAGCTTTTGACGCCCGTACCACGCGGACCGGGCAATCGCGCCGTCAGCTCGGTGTCGACATGGTGACTTCGAACGCCGTCGTATTCGTCATCGGCGCGGCCGTCAGCCTGGCGACGAGTTGGATGCTCGTCTCGCGCATCGAGCGCATCAGTCGCCGATTCGGGGCATCCGAGGCGATCCTCGGACTGATTGCCGCGCTTGCCGCCGATGCGCCCGAGATCACCTCCGCGGTCAGCGCGCTCATTCACCACCAGCGTCAAATCGGCGCCGGCGTCGTACTCGGGTCGAACGTCTTCAACCTCGCTGCGCTGTTGGGCGTCGGCGCGCTGGCTGCCGGGAGCATCGCTTTACATTGGCGGGTCGTCGCGCTCACCGGCGTCGTGACTGTTTGGACGGCCGTCATCTGCTTGCTGGCGGTGCTCGGCGTGCTTTCTCCGGCCGTCGGTCTCGTGCTCGTCGTCGTCGTGATCGCGCCGTATGTCGCGCTGAGCGCGACCCACGGCCGGCTGCCTCGTGCCTTCCCGCTCGCCGCGGCGCGCCGGCGTTGGTTCGTCGTAGCGATCCGCGAGGAAGAAGGAGAGCTGATAGCGACGATCCCGCCGACACGAGCACAACGTGCGGACTTCGCGCTCGGCGCGGTCGCGCTCGTCGCCGTGGTCGTCGCGAGCGCAGCCATGGAGCGCGCCGGCGCGTCCCTCGGCGGGCATTTCCACGTGCCGGGGATCGTCGTCGGGGGGATCGTCCTCGCGGCGGTGACGAGTCTGCCGAACGCGGTCGCTGGTGTGTACCTCGCTCGTCGCAAGCGTGGTGCGGCGACGCTCAGCACGGCGTTCAACTCGAACGCCTTGAACCTGACGGCTGGGCTCCTTATTCCGGCGACGATCTTCGGAATCGGTGATCCGTCTGGGCGCGTGACGCTCGTCGCGGCGTGGTACGTCGCGATGTCGCTCCTGCTCGTCGTGGCGGGATTCGCCCGCTCTGGATTCAACCGCCTCGTCGGTGCGGCGATTGTCGGGAGCTACCTCGTGTTCTTGGCGGTCGTCCTCGCGACGAGCTGACGCGAACGGACGAGATTCAGCTGAGCGCTCGCAGCACCGTCACGACCTTGCCGTAGATCGTGACGCCGTCGGGAGCGAGCTCGATCTCGTCGAACTCGGGGTTGGACGGTACAAGGACGACCTTGTTGCGCCGCCGCCGGTAGGTCTTCACCGTCGCTTCGTCTTCACCGATGCCGGCGACGACGACGTCGCCCGGATCGACCTCCTGCTGGCTGCGGACGACGACGAGGTCACCGTCAAAGATGCCGGCTCCGATCATCGAATCGCCCCGCACTCGCAGCATGAACAGCTCCCCGGGGCCGGTGAGATCCTCGGGGACGGGGAGGACTTCTTCGACGTTCTCTTCGGCCAAGACGCCGGTGCCAGCCGCCACGTTGCCGACGAGCGGTACGTGCGCGACCGGACGCACCCCGATCGCCGCGCCCGATGAGGGTTCGAAGGAGACGACGATCGCCCGCGGCTTGGTCGGGTCGCGCCGAAGGAAACCGTGCCGCTGGAGGATCTGGAGGTGGGTGTGAACCGTCGACGAGGACGTCAGCCCGACCGCCTCGCCGATTTCGCGTACCGAAGGGGGGTAGCCGCGCTCACGCACCTGGCGCTCGATGAATTCGAGGATCTGGCGCCGCTTTCCCGAAAGCTGGGTCTCGGCCACGGCATTCCCCCTGTTCGCGGACGTGGACGGTCGTCACCGTACCGCGGTGAGACACCCCCATGCAAACATCCGTTCGTGGAACACCCGTTCGACCAATCGTTGACAGCGAACAGACGTTCGTGGAACGATGCCGAAGAGAGCGAACACCTGTGCGAGCAGGCGGACACCGCCGGGGAGGTCGAGATGGTCGCAGTGCCGAGCACGATCGGGCGACCCGCCCGCCGCCAGACCCTCGCGCCGAGGGATCGGCTCCAACTCGTCTGCGTCGACGAAATCGTCCTCGAGGGCGCACCTGTCCAGAGCACGTCTCGCTCGCCGCGGGCGCTCGCCCGGCGTCGCCTCGGCACGCTCGCGGCGGTTTGCGGCCTCGTCGGGTTGTGGCTCGGCACTGGGGCGCTCGCCTCGACACCAGGTGCCGCGCCGCTCCCTTTGCTTCGCGTCGCTCCGGGGGCGGTGTATGTGGTGCGTGCCGGCGACACGCTTGAGTCGATCGCCGAGCGCCTGGCTCCCCGTCGCGAGGTTCCAGCGCTCGTCCACGCCTTCGCCGACGAGCTCCACGGTGGTGCGCTTCGGCCCGGGGCGGTGCTCCGCGTCCCTTGATGGCCAGGATCTCTCGGCCACCGCCGACGGATCGAGAAGTACTGTCCGATGAGTGGTGAGCGCGATTCGTCTGTCGAAGGGCCCCACCGCCTGCTGATGCGCTGTCCGAACTGCTCCGTCTCTGACGATCACGTCGTCGATTCGCGCGAAGTCGACGGTGCGCAGTCGGTCCGGCGTCGACGCGAGTGCCGGAATTGCGGGCATCGGTTTACGACTTTCGAACGGCTCGCCGAGCCGGTGGTGTTCGTTGTCAAGCGGTCGGGCGAGCGCGAGCCCTTCCAACTCGACAAGGTCATCGAGGGGGTGCGGGCGGCGACGAAGAACCGCCCAGTTGACGACGAGCAGATTCTGTCTGTCGCGAAGGCTGTGGAGGAGCACGTCCGGGTACTCGGGGGGTCGGTGAGTTCCGAACAGATCGGCGTGAGCGTGCTCGATCTGTTGAAGGAGCTCGACGAAGTCGCGTACATCCGGTTCGCGAGCGTGTACAAGGGATTCGAGAACTTGAGCGACTTCCAGCGCGAGGCCGGGCTGCTCACGAAGTCGACGGCGCCGAAGCGTCATTCGCGGCGCGCGGATCAACGTGCCGGTTGAGCTGATCCACGAACAACCCGAGCGGGCGATGGCGATCTACGCGCACCCCGACGACGCGGATGTCGCGTGCGCGGGGACACTCGCCGGTTGGATCGACGGAGGGTGTGCAGTGGAGCTCGTCGTGTGCGCCCGCGGCGACAAGGGGACGAGGGATCCGACGATGCGACCAAAGGAACTCGTCGAGCGGCGCGCCGAGGAGATCGCTCGCGCCTCGGCGGTCGTTGGCGTCAACCTGGTCCACCAGCTCGGTCGCAGCGACGGCGAGTTCGACAACGATCTCCCGCTTCGATCTGAGATCGTCCGCTGCATCCGCGCCTTCCGTCCCGAAGTCATCGTCTGCCCGGATCCGCTCGCCATTTTCTTCGGGTCGCACTACTACAACCATCGCGACCACCGAGTCGTCGGGTACGCGGCACTCGACGCGGCGTCGCCCGCCGCCGCCTCACCGCGTTACTTCCCGAACGCGGGCGCTCCGCACGCCGTCGCATACGCGCTGTTGTCGGGGACGCTCGAGCCAGACGTCGCGATCGACATCACCGCGACGATCGGAAGGAAGGCTGACGCGGTCGCGTGTCATGCGAGTCAGCTGGAAGACCGAGACGCCATCGGACCGGTGATCGAGGACCGGGCGGCGGAAGCGGGCGCACAGGTGGGCGTCGCCTACGCGGAGTCGTTCCGGCGCGTATATCTCGCGCACTAACCGCGCCGTCGATTCGAGCACGACGTGACTGCGACCCGACCGGAGGAGTCGTCGACGACCGACATCCTCCACCTCGACATGGACTCGTTCTTCGCAGCGGTCGAGGTACTCGAGGATCCGACTCTCGCCGGCAGGCCCGTCGTCGTCGGGGGGAGCGGGCCGCGCGCCGTCGTCGCGTCGGCGTCCTACCAGGCGCGCGTCTTCGGAATTCGGTCGGCGATGCCGATGGGAGAGGCACGGCGGCTCTGCCCGAACCTCGTCATAATCCGGCCCCGGCACGGCGCGTATTCGGCCGTCGCCAAGCAACTGATGGAGATTTGCCGCGCGATTACCCCGCTCGTCGAGCCGCTCTCGCTGGACGAGGCGTTCCTTGACGTCGCCGGCGCCCATCAACTCTTCGGTTCGAGCCGATCGATCGCATGGACGCTCCACGAACGGGTGAAGAGCGAACTCTCGCTCTCGTGTGCTATCGGCGTCGCGAGATCGAAGCTCGTCGCGAAGCTCGCTTCGAAGGCGGCGAAGCCGAAAGTGCGCGACGGCCGGGTTGAGCTGGGCGAGATCGTGAAGCTCGTGTTGCCAGAAGACGAGATCGCCTTTTTGCACGCGCATCCGGTCCGCGCGCTGCCGGGCGTCGGGCCGAAGACCGCCGAGCGGCTGCGCCGGATGGGCGTGAGGTCGGTGCGGGACTTGAGCGTCGTCGGTCGGGCCCGCCTCGTCTCCGCACTGGGGACGGCGCTCGGTGAGCACCTGGACGACCTGGCTTGTGGTCGTGACGAGCGTCAGGTGACGGCGGATCGCGAGCTGAAGTCGATCGGTCACGAAGAGACCTATGACACCGACGACTTCGACCGCTGCTCGCTGGAGCGCAAGGCGCGCGGCTACGCGACATCGATTGCCAGCCAATGTCGTGACCGCGGCGTCGCGGCACGCACGGTTTCGGTGAAAGTCCGCTATGGCGACTTCGAGATGGTCGTGCGCTCGAAGACCGACCGACGACCCGTCACCTCCGCCTCGGAGATCGCGGCGATCGCGGTGGCGCTGCTCGGCGCAATCGGGGTCGATCGGGGCGTCAGGCTGCTCGGTGTTAGCGTCTCGAATCTCGAGGAGGCGTCGCCCCCCGTCGCTCAGCTCGAACTGTTCGACGAACCTCCGGTTTCGCGGGACGGTCCGGAGCGGCCGAGAGCGAGGCGTTCGCACGCGACCGGCGAGGTCACCGACGCGATCCAGCGGCGCTTCGGTCGCGACGCGATCCGCTCAGCGAACGCGCTCGACGCTGCCGAGCCGCGACCTCCTGGGAGGAGTTCGCCCTCCTAGGAGGTCGTCCGTTGTTGGCTGTGAATGCGCGTGCGACAATTGACGCGTACCGCGCCGGCGGAGGCGGGAGATAGCGTGCGTTGCGCCTACCCGCCCAGTCTGGCGGGAGCTGGGGGCGGATTTCGGGAGGATCGGTGCCGCTTTCGGAGGAAGAGCAGCGGATTCTCCACGAGATGGAGCAAAAGCTCTACGAGCACGACCCGGGATTCCGCGGACGGGTCGAGGCGAGGGCGCGCCATTCGCTCGCCGGGCGCTCGACGCGCTGGTCGGTCCTCATCTTCGTCATCGGGTTCGTCGTGCTGCTCGTGGCGTTCAGATCCTCGACGGTCATCGCCGTCTTCGGTTTCCTCGTCATGCTGTTCGCCGCGCTGATGTTCGAGCGCTCGGCGCGCCATTCCGGCGGTCGCGGGGACGCCACCCGCCGTGCCGGTAAGCCAACCGGATTCGGCGAGGAGTTCGCGCTGATCGGCAAGAAGTTGCGGTCGCGCTTCGGCCGCGACCGCTGAGCCGCAAGGTCACGATCAGCCTCAAGACGTGATCGGAGTCGCGCGCGCCGTCTTTGTGAGCGTGCTCCGGCAGCCGAAGCTGATGCCCGTGGCGTTGCTCACCGGTCTCAGCCTCGTGCCGACGCGGTGGTGGCGACGGTGGCCGCCGCTGCCGATTCCGGATCGGCGCTGGATCGCCTTCCGTCTCGAGACGGCGTACGGGGACCCAAAGGCGCGACCATCTCCCCAGGACATGAGCGACTATCTCGAATGGTCGCGCAGAATGCGATCGGAACGCCGCGCGTTACGCCTGCGCGAAAGACCAGTGCGATAGCCTCGCCGGAGATGACGGAGGGCGGAAGTCCGGGACGGCGATCGGACCTGTCGTGAACGGCCGGTCCTTGGTGCTCAACGCGACGTTTGAACCGCTCTGCGTCGTGTCCTCCCGCCGGGCTCTCATCCTCGTGATCAACGAGAAGGCCGAGTTGATCCACGACACCGGGCGTCACTACCGGTCAGAAAAGGTGGCGTTCGCGGAGCCCTCGGTGATCCGACTCGCGCACTTCATCCACGTCCCGCACCAGACTCGGATCGCCATTTCCCGCCGATCGGTCTTCGCGCGTGACGCCCACCGCTGTCAGTACTGCGGGAATCAGGCGGAGAACATCGATCACGTGCGCCCGAAGAGTCGCGGCGGAAAGCACATCTGGGAGAACGTCGTCGCCGCCTGTCGGCGGTGCAATTCATTGAAGGAGGACCGGCTCTTGGAAGAGACGTCTCTCAAATTGCGGCGAGCCCCAAGAGCGCCTCGGTCGCGGGTGTGGCTTCTCGCCGCGGGCGGAGAGTTCCGCTCTGAGTGGGAGCAGTACGTGTCGCCCTCGCTCAGCCGCGCCGCAGTCTGAGCAGCACCCCCCCGCCGAAAGACGCGCCCAAGTGGCGCGGCGGGTGGTCAGTTTCTCGTCGTATCGGTGCTCCAGAAGAACTCGTCTCAATGCAGCCCGATCCCGGCGCGCGACGGCTCGCGTGCTTCTGTCGACCGACAGCGTCCGCGATCGTGCTCGGCAGCACACAGAGTCCCGCTGAGATTGACGATCAGCGACGCCTAGTTCGCGGCCTCGAGCTCGTCAAGCGGCGAAGCGGAGGCGGCGCCGTCGTCGTCACGCCGGCGGCGCAGGTGTGGCTCGACCTGTTCGTCCCGCGTGACGACCCGATCTACGAAGACGACGTCGCCCGCGCCGCGTACTTCGTCGCCGATCTGTGGGCGAGCGCGCTCGTCTCGAAGGCGGTTTCGGAGGCTTCGGTCGACCCGATACGAGCGTTCGCCCCAACTCGGTTCTCGCGTTCGGTCTGCTTTTCCGGTCTTGGTCCCGGCGAGGTCACGGTGGGCGGGAACAAGGTCGTGGGCGTTTCGCAGCGCCGCGATCGCAGCGGCGCCTGGTTCTTCACGATGGCGCTGCTCCAAAACGCGCAAGGCGCCCTCTCGCAGTTGCTCGTGCTCGATGAGGAGGACCGTCTGGCACTCACGTCGGAACTCGAATCGAAAATCGGTGCGCTCGCCGTCAGCGCCGACGCCCTCGAGGGCGCGGTCGAGAGAGAGCTCGTCGGAGTCTCCTAGCGCGCAAAGACGTGCCAGCCGAGCCACATCCAGCCGAGCGAAACGACCACGCGGCCAGCGACCGGTCGAATTGCGAGACGGGCCACCGCGGCAGCGGGCGCAATGATTCGATGTGTCGTGCGCGCCAGCACCTCTGAACCGACCGACAAGGCGGCGATGGCGATCCAGATCGCGATCGTGATCTCTCGCGACGTCATGCCCATGCGATCCAAGTGCCGAGGGCGAGCCAGGCGAGAAATGCCACCCCTCTCGAGAGGGAATGGGTAGCGAGCACGGTGAGCGCCGAGCTCAGCGTCGGGTGGGCTCGCCGCGGCGATTCGGCGAAATTGAAGAGCTCGAACCCGAGCGTGCACGCCGCGAGTCCGGTCCAGACGATGATCGATCTCACCGGTACTCGACCCGAGACCGTCAAGCTCGAGGACGAGTAGCCGTTCGCGGCCATCATTCTGAAGCGATAGGCGGTCAGCATGGCGAACACGACCAACGCAATGGCGGTCACGACGTCCGCCCCGTCGGTGAAGACGCGCGTCTGTGACGCGGCGACGGCCAGCGCGATCCCAACAAGGCCGAATCCGACGCGCACGAACCCAGTCTGACGTGGCGTCACCTTCTCGAGGGGCTTTCCGGCCTGGGAGCGCGAGTCCCCCGGATCGGACATGATGGCCACGAGTGTTGCGCGACCGACGAAGACCACAAGCGCATCGAGTCGCTGAGAGCCCTGCCGCGTCTCCTCGGCGAATCGCCGTGCTCGGCGGCAGTTCTGATCTCGCGCGGGCGGTGTTGCGAGCGATGGCGACGAGAGGAATCGGCGACGTGGTGCTCGCCGGTCGACACCCGGCTGCGCTCGAACATGTCGCCGAGGAGCTGCGCGCGCTCGGCGTCAAGAATGTCGAGACCGTGGCGTTCGACGCGACGAAAACAGATACTCACGAGGAACTGGCGAGTTCCGTCGCAGAACGCCTGGGGACGATCGATCTGTTGCTCGTCGCGACCGGGGTCCTCAGCTCGAGTGAGCTCGACGAGCTGACGCCGAAGCGAGTCGCGGACGAGATCACGACGAATTTCACCGGTCTCGCCTCGGCGCTCACCGCGTTCGCCAAGCAGATGCGCCGCCAGCGCGGCGGGCGGATCGTCGTGTTCTCCACGGCCGCAGCGATTCGGGTGCGTCGCGTGAACTTTGTCTATGGCGCGAGCAAGGCAGGACTCGACGGCTTCAGCCAGGGACTCGCCGATGCCCTTGAGGGTTCGGGGGTCGGTGTGACGATCGTCCGCCCGGGTTTCGTCCGGACGAAGATGACCGCCGGAATGCCACCTGTGCCGATGTCGACGACGGCCGAGGAGGTTGGGCGCGCGGTTGTCGAGGGAATCGACGCCGGAGATGCCGTCGTGTGGGTGCCGCAGTCGCTGCGCTACGTGATGCCGGTCGTGCCACACGTCCCGCGGTCGTTCTGGCGCCGCCTGCCTAGATAGTCGGGGCCCAACCTTAGGAGCCCCCGGTCGGTCAGCCCCCCGATACCGAGGCCGCGTACGCCGGACCGGGCACCGGCAGCGCGTTCACTGCGTCGAGATTCTCGATCGTGTACCCGATGAGCCGATGGGCGCGCCTTTGCGAGAGCTTCTCGCAGATCCAGTCCCAGTGCAGCGAGACGAGGTCGCCGAATTGGAGGTCGGCACCGTCGCCGTCGGGAGACGCGAAGCGACGGGCGCTCACTTCGTGTTCACCGGCGAGGACGAGGCGATCGTCCTCGAACACGAGCGTTGGCGTGCGCACGAGCGCGGTATGGGCGCCGACGGAAAGGACGCGACCCCACCGCACGCGGCACTGGTCGATGACGTCGAGCGCGGGACCCCGCCTTCCCGAACGCAAGAGCCCGAGCCACGGATAGACGGCGAAGACGTGGAAGCTGTGGTGGGGCACACCGCCGAGCGGCACCGCGTTCGCGACGTTCGCGAACGTTGACCCCGACCTCCTTGCGAAGCGCTCGTCGAGCGAGCTCAACATCGCCTGCTTCGGCACCTTATGAAGCAGCTCGTTACCGACCCAGTACGCCTCGACGACTCGGAAGTCGAGGGGATCGGCGATGCCGTTGCAGCCCGCGATGAGCTGGAGGTACGGCCAGGCACCATCGAACTCGCGCGCGAGCAACGACAGGTCCGCGACGTCGCGCTCTTTGAGCGCGCCGCCGAGCGAGAGCGGGTCGCTCGGCCCGCAGTAACCGAGCGCGTTCGGCGGATACGCGTAGCGCGCGAAGAGCACGGCACCCTCGATCACGAGTATGCCGACCTCCTTTTCGCCGACACGACCACCGCCAGCGATCCAACCGCGACGAGGGCGAGGCCCCACGCTTCCGGCTGGAGGTTCTTGTGTTGGACGACTGCTTGCAGGACGGCGGTGACGATCGCGCTCGAAACGAGGATCGAGGTGACGTCGACGGCGCGGGCGCGCGAGAGCGCCGCCATCCAGCTCGCCACGTACGCCCCGAGCAGCACTCCGGTGACGACCACCCATCGCAAGGCGTTGGCGTCGAGTCCGACGAGCGCGCCGAGCTGGCCGGTGATCGCGAGGTAGGCGATGAGCACCGTGAGACCGCCCCCCATGCGGACGACGCCGAGGTTTGCCGGGTCAAAGCCCGCGAGCACCTTTTTGATGACGACGGTCTCGAGGCCCCAAAGCACCGTCGCCCCGAGGATGAGGGCGCTGCCGGAGTTCACGACGAGCGACCCAACGCCGCCGCTCGACGCGACGAGGCCGACGACCAATACGGCGATCGCGATGACGTTCCACTTCGACAGGCGCTCGCGAAGCGCCGGCCAGGCGATGATGGCGACCCAGACGACGAGCGTGTCGTGCAAGAACGCCGCTGGCACGGCACTCGTGCGCGCGAGTCCGTCGAAGAACATGACGAACGCGACGCCACCGCCGATGATCGCGACGTAACCGAGCGCGGCGAGCCTCCAACCACACGAAAGTGCCGGAGGCTTCGTCTCGGCCAGTGGGGAGCGCGAGAACAGACGCGTCGAACGAGCGACGAGTGCGAATGCGACGAGGAGAACCGCGGCGAAGAAGTTCTTGCCGGTCGTGTAGACGGCGGGGCTCGTCGCCGAGTGAACGCCGTAGCTGTTCACGAACACCGACACCCCGCTGACGGCCGCCGTCAGGCCCGCCAAAACCAGCCCCGAAGTCCATCCTTTGCGGAACCGGGTCGCCGTCATGACGCCTCCTTCGATGTCGTGACTGCTGTTCGACCCACGTCGTCAACGCCTTCGTTGAACCGGTGGAGTTCTTTCACCGCAAGCTCGGCTTCCTCGGATGCGACCGATGCGAGCGCGTAGCCGGAGTGGGCGACGACCCAGCTGCCGGGCGCCGGTGGGGGGCCTTCGTAGGCGATGAGCTCGAGGCGGTGTCGGTGGCCGTCGACGTCCTCGGCGAACACCGCGACGTCGGCGACGACCTCGACCACATGGAAATAGCGACTGGAACACATCAGGCGTTCGCCTTCCATTGCGCGATGAGCTCACTGGCTTGTGAAGCGGCGCGGCGAACCGCGTTCGCGACGGGCGCGCTCAAGTGGTCGCCGTCGGAGAAGTCCTCGCCCTCGACGCCGACGACTACAACGCGCCCTGGCGCCTCGCCGAGCGCCGAGGCGAGTCGGCAGACCCGCCGCAGCCCGAGGGCGTGCGTCGAGGAGGCGGGGGAGTCGTCGACGTCATCGAGCTCGACGACGCGGATCGATCCGGGTTCTGCACCTGAGCGCGTCGCGTCGACGAGCACAGCGAGGGACGCGCCGGAAAAGCGTCCGAGCAGGTCGAGCGGCTCGGAGATCGGGCCGATGTCGCGCGCGCCGGAGTGCTCGGCGACGAGCGCGGCGACGGCGGGTCCGACCCCGTCGTCGCCGCGGAAGGCATTCCCGATGCCCGCGACGACGACCTCGCCCTTCACCGGCGCTCCACCTCGACGTCGAGGAAGTGCGCGGCACAAGAGATGCACGGGTCGTGGTTCCGCACCGCCTGCTCGCTGAGGTCCCGCAGTTCGTCGTCGCCGAGTTGGAGGTGCGCCGAGATCACGCGACGGAGATCGTCTTCGATCGCGTCTTGGTTCTGCGAGGTCGGCGGCATGATGCGTGCGCCGGAGATCGTGCCGTCTTGGGTGATCTGGTAGCGCTGCACGAGTAAGCCCCGCGGTGCCTCGGTCGCACCTGCACCGTGTCCGGCGCGGGGGCGGACCGGGACCGATGCCGGTTCGAATGGCGAGTAGTTGCTGACGAGCCGGAGCGCTTCTTCGCACGCCGCGACGATCTCGACGGAGCGAACGATGATGCTCTTGAACGGGTTGCGACAGACGTCGCGAAGTCCGGCGCGCTCAGCCGCCGCGGCGGCTTGCGGTGGCAGCTTCGCGGCATTCAGTGCATAGCGAGCGAGGGGCCCGGTCAGGTAGGTATCCCCTTCGCGCAGGTGGGCGTGCAGCGCGTTCGAGCGCGCGACGTGTTCCTCGCTCGCGATGTCCAAAAAGGCGTCGGCGGAAAGTTCGAGCCCGTCCGAGGAGTGGACCGTTCCCGATTCGATCGGGTAGTTGTCCTCGTCGACGAGCGAGACGAACAAATAGTCGTGGGAGTCCTCCGGGAAGTCGAAGCCGGAGACCCATTCGACCGTGGCGAGGGCGTCATCGAGCGCCGTGCGCAGCATCGGCGCAAGGTTCGCGATCTCGGCCGCGTCTGGCGCGCGGTAGAAGCCACCGACGCGGACGTTGACGGGGTGGATCGCCCTGCCGCCGACGCGTTCCATGATCGCGTTGCCCGCCTTTTTCAGCCGGAGCCCGCGCTCGACCGACGGTCGGTCGGTGGCGGCGAGCTCGACGGCGTCGTCGAGCCCGAAAAAGTCCGGCGCGTGCAGGAGGTAGACGTGCAACGCGTGGCTCTGGATCCACTCGCCGCAATACAAGAGCCGACGCAGGTCCGTGATCTTCTGCGGCACGGCGACACCGCACGCGTCCTCGATGGCCTTGCACGCCGACATCTGGTAGGCGACAGGGCAGATGCCGCAGATCCGGGCGGTGATATCGGGAGGCTCCTCGTAGCTGCGCCCGCGGAGGAACGCCTCGAAGAACCGTGGCGGCTCGAAGATCTCGAGCTCAACCGATTCGAGCTCGCCGTCTGCCATCCGCACGTGCAGGGATCCTTCGCCCTCGACGCGGGCAAGTCCGTGGACGTCGATCGCCCGTACCTCGGTGGGCCGATCAGACATGTCGGCGCGCCTCCGCTTCGAAAGCGGGGGCTGCGGCGTTGAAGGTGCGGTACAAGCGCACGAGGCGCGCATCGTCGACACCGAGCTCGGTGAAACGCCGCGACAGTGACACGGTGTTTGCGCTTTCGGCGGGGCCGAAGCAGCCGTAACAGCCGCGACCAACCGCTGGGCACAGCGCGCCGCATCCGGCGCGCGTGACAGGGCCGAGGCACGGCGTGCCGTACGCGACGAGGACGCAAACGTTGTTCTTCGCCTTGCACTGCTCACACACGCTGTAGGACGCGATATGCGGTGGTCTATCTGCGAGGAACGCAGAGATCACTTCGATGAGCTCGTGCCTGTCGATCGGACAGCCATGGAGTTCGAAGTCAACCGGAACGAGGGCGGAGATCGGCTGGGATCGCGAAAGTGTCGAGATGTATTCAGGGTGTGCGTAGATCGCGGAGATGAAGTCGCCGACGTGGGCGTAGTTGCGCAACGCCTGAATCCCACCAGCCGTCGCGCAGGCGCCTATCGTGATCAGCGTCGTCGAGTTTGCCCGGATCGCGAGGATGCGTTCGGCATCTTCAGGCGTGGTGATCGAGCCTTCGACAAGCGAGACGTCGTAGCGCCCGGAGGTCTCCGCGCTGCTCATCTCGGCGAATTTCGCGATATGCACGCGTTCGGTGACAGCCAGCAGCTCGTCTTCGCAGTCGAGCAGGCTGAGCTGGCAGCCGTCGCACGACGCGAACTTGAACACCGCGAGGCGGGGGACAGCGCTCATCGTTGCGCGACTTTCAACTCGTGCTCGGCGACCGGTGCCCAAGGCACGACGGCGCCGTCCCGGCAGACAAGGAACGGTCCGAGCTGGCAGTGCCCGCAAAGCGCGACGCCGCACTGCATGCTCCGCTCCAAAGAGACGAAGATGCGATCGGCGTTGATGCCGCGATCGAGGAGCGATCGTGCACTGAAGCGCATCATGATCTCAGGTCCGCACACGAGCGCCACGGCCGATTGGGCGTCGAAGTCGGAGTCGGCGACGAGCTGCGTGACGACACCGACGGGTCCGGTCCAATCGGAGTCGGCGGCGTCGACCGTCACGTCGACCGTCGCCCCTTGCTTTCGCCACGTCTCGATGTCGTCGCCGTAGATGATCTGATCCGGGGTGCGCGCCCCGGCGAGGACGACAACCTTGCCAGCGCGCTTGCTGGAGAGCGTCGCGACAAGGCGGTCGATCGCGCCGCGCAGCGGGGCGAGCCCGATCCCGCCAGCGACGATGACCGCGTCGCGTCCGTCGAGGCCGTCGATCGGCCAGTCGGTTCCGAACGGTCCACGCACGCCAACCATGTCACCCCGTTCCGCGTGGGACAGCGCATGACTCACCGCGCCGACGTCGCGGATCGTGTGCTCGAGCACCGGCGAACGCGAAGGATCGGAGCTGACCGAGATCGCCGCCTCGCCCACGCCGAACGCGGTGAGCATGTTGAACTGGCCGGGCTTCGGGGTCGTGATCGGGTCGTCGAGCGGTTCGAGCGTGATCGTCGCGATGTCGGCACTGTCGATCCGGTGATCGATCACCTGATATCGCAGCGGCACGAGGGGGTTGGTGGAGGTCAAGGCGCGCTCAGCTCGCGAGGTCGCGCCCGTAGACGTCAAGGAGGCGCGTCCTCGTCGCCTGCAGGCGCTCGAGGAGCACCTGCGCGATGCGCTGCAGGATCGAATACCCGAACGCTGGGTCGGCGTCGGCTTTGCCTCGCAGGCAGAGACCGTCGATCGCGATCGCGCCGACGGGCTCGGTCGCCACGGCGTCGAAATGCCAGCGGTAGGGCGGTACGAGCCAGGACAGTCCGAGGATCTTCCCGGGTCCGAGAGTCTCGACGACGATCGGCTTGCCCGATGGGCGGCGCACCTGGATCGCGACGTGACCCCGGCGGACGAGGTAGAAGGTCTCGGCGTCTTCGCCTTCGGAGAGCAGACGCGTGCCCGGCTCGAAGGCGACGTTTGTCGCGCACCCCGCAGCGAGCTCGATCGCCGAGGCGTCGAGTCCGGCGAACAGCGGGCTTTTTGAGATGAGTTCGCTCATTGATTCCATGTCCTCGCCTCTTTCTTCGTCACGGCGCCGTCACCGACGCCGACCGGGCGTCTTGACCGATCGCGGCGACTTCCTCGGTGAGATCGATGCCGACGGGGCACCAGGTGATGCACCGTCCGCAGCCGACGCATCCGGACGTGCCGAATTGGTCGACCCAGGTCGAGAGCTTGTGGGTAAGCCACTGCCGATAACGCGAGCGCGTCGTCGCGCGCACCGCACCACCGTGCAGATACGAGTGGTCGAGCGAAAAGCAGGAATCCCATCGGCGGGACACCTCGATATCGCCGGAGAGGTCGGTGCGCTGTTCGAAGGCTGAGCAGAAACACGTCGGGCAGACGAGTGTGCAGTTGCCGCAGGAAAGGCACCGCTCGGCGACGTCGTCCCATCGCGCGTGCTCGAGGTTTTTGGCGAGCAAATCTGGTGCGCGGCGAGCGTCGAGGGTGCGGGTGATCGCTTGCCGTGAGCGCTCGAGCAGCGCGTCCCGCTCGGCGAGGTCGACAGGGCTCACCGCCCGATGAGCGACGTCTTCGAGCAGCGAACGGCCGAGCTCCGAGCCGACGCGCACCACGAAGCGATGCTCTGGCTCCAACAACTCGGTCAAAGCGAGGTCGTAGCCGCCGCCGGCGTCGGGCCCCGTGCCCATCGAAGGGCAAAAACACGTCGCTGCGGGCTGTCCACATTCGACGACGATCACCACCATTTGCTTCCGTCGTCGATCGTGCTCGGGATCGTGATACGTGCCGCCGGACAGAACTTTCGACAGGACGCCGAGCGCTGCCACTTCACACGGTCGCGCGCCAATGATCGCTTGGCGAACCTCGCCGTCGTCTGGGACCGAGATGTCGATGTCGCCTTCACGCCGCCGGCCACGCCAAACGACCGTCTCGGGAGGAAAAACCGACGCCTTGATCGACGTCGGTCCGACGGCCCAACCGAACAGCTCGGCGTCGCCGTGGTGGTGGATTCGATACGAGCCCGGAGACTGCTCGTCGTGCCAACCCGCGGGGAGGTCCCTCGACGCAGTCAAATCACCATCGACGATCGCTCCTTGTTGCACCGTCGGACCGAGGACGCGATATCCGCGCGCGCGAAGCACCCCGATCAGATCGTCAAAATGCTCGCGATTGAGCACCGCGGTCGGCGGGGTCACGCGCGCCACCGTAGGGATGCCGCACCAATGCCGACAAGGGTCAGAGGACCTCACGCCCCGGGGCGCGCAGTGCGCGCCGTGACCGCCGGGAGGACCATCGGCCCTGGTCGGGAGCGTGGCACGCCGCCACGATTGCCCCAAGAACAGTTACGCGCGCCAACCCGCGCCAGAGCGGAAAGGTACAGATGTTCCAGGTTCGCTTCCACGGCCGGGGTGGACAGGGCGTCGTCACCGCAGCCGAGCTGCTCGCCGTCGCGGCCTTCGACGACGGACGGTTCTCACAGGCGTTTCCGACTTTCGGCTCGGAACGCACCGGAGCACCGGTCGTTTCGTTCTGTCGGATCGACGACAAAGAGATCCGCACCCGAGCACCAATCAGCGAGCCCGACGCGCTGATCATCCAGGATCCAACCCTGCTCGGTCAGCCCGGCCTGTTCGCTGGGCTTCGACCGGACGGTTACGTCGTCATCAACACGTCGAAGTCGCTCGTCGAGCTGGGCTTGGGGAGACTCGTGCTGAAGCTGCCCTCTAGCCACGTCCTCTCGATCAGCGCGACGGAACTGGCGCTCAAGCACCTCGGACGCCCGCTTCCCAACGCCGTGATGCTCGGCGGTTTCGCCGCGGTGACCGGGATTGTCTCCTTGCGGGCGGTGACCCGCGCGATCGAGGAGCGGTTCTCCGGTGGAGCTCAATCAGGAAACATCGCCGGGGCACGAGAGGCGTACCGGATCGGGTGTCGGGAGTCCCTCGCAATGGCGAGAGAAGCGGGGATCGAGCGCCATGCTTCGTGAGATCGAAGGATCGCGGGCGATCGCCGAGACGGTCGCGCTTTGTCGGCCGCAGGTCGTCTGCGCCTATCCGATCTCGCCGCAGACGCACATCATCGAGAGCATCGGCGTCCTCGTGAAAGAGGGTCGGCTCGCCCCTTGCGAGTTCCTCAATGTGGAGTCCGAGTTCGCGGCGATGTCCGTTTCGATCGGGGCGTCTGCAACCGGTGCCCGCGCGTACACGGCGACTGCGAGCCAGGGGCTCTTGTTCATGACCGAGGCGGTCTACAACGCGTCGGGACTCGGTCTGCCGATCGTCATGACTGTCGCAAACCGCGCGATCGGCGCGCCGATCAACATCTGGAACGACCACAGCGACGCGATGGCGCTTCGCGACTCAGGGTGGATTCAACTCTTCGCTGAGACGAACCAGCACGCGGTCGACTTGCACGTTCAAGCATTCCGGCTCGCGGAGGAGCTGTCGGTTCCGGTGATGGTCTGTGTGGACGGCTTCATCCTCACTCACGCCGTCGAACGCGTCGACCTTCCCGATCAGGACCAGGTCGACCGCTTTCTGCCCTCGTTCACGCCGCACGAGGAGCTCGATTGGGCCCGTCCGGCGTCGATCGGTTCGATGGTCGGTCCTGAGGCCTTCACCGAGGTCCGCTATCTCGCACACGCCCGTCAGCTCGAAGCACTGGTGCGGATCCCGGAGCTCGCGACAGAGTACGGATCGGTCGTCGGTCGCCCGCGAGGTGGGCTGCTCGATGCCTATCGCTGCGACGACGCCGAGACGATCGTCGTCGCGCTCGGTTCGGTCGTCGGGACGATCAAAGACGTCGTGGACGCGATGCGCGACGACGGCTTGCGCATCGGAGCGCTGTCGCTGACGACGTTCCGCCCGTTCCCCGCCGATGCACTCGAGGTGGTGCTCGACGGCGCGTCCCGCGTCGTCGTTGTCGAAAAGGCGTTCGCGATCGGCGGAAAGGGGTTCCTCGGAGCCGATGTCGGCGCCGCCGTCGCGAAGGATCGAACGTCGGTGCACACCGTCGTCGCCGGTCTAGGTGGTCGGGCGATCGGAGAGGCGTCGCTTCGTCGGATGTGTGAGGAAGCGATGCGAGGAGAGCTCGGCGAACTGAGTTTCCTCGATCTCGACCGAGGAGTCGTCGACCGAGAGCTCGAGGTGATGTCGCTCGATCCGCGACTGCCGCCGAGCGCGCATCGCGTGCTCGCTGATGTCCGCCGCCAAGCGAGCCAGGCGATCTGAGGAGGCATGATGGGCGAGACGGGGGTGAAGTTCTATCAAGTCGGCAGCTTCGCGGTCGGAAATCGGTTGCTCGACCCGAGCCTCCGGACCGTGCAGTCCGAGCGGCGTCGACCGAACTCGCTGATATCGGGTCATCGCGCGTGCCAGGGATGCGGTGAGGCGCTCGGGGCGCGTTATGTCCTCGACGCCGCGCTCGATGCGACCGATGGCAAGCTCCTCGTCGTCAATGCGACGGGGTGTCTCGAGGTCTTCACGACCCCGTACCCCGAGACTTCCTGGCAGGTGGCCTGGTTGCACTCGCTGTTCGGCAATGCCGCCGCGGTCGCGACCGGCGTTGCCGCGGCGCTGAAGGCGCGTGGCGACACTGAGACGCGGGTGGTCGCGCAAGCAGGCGACGGGGGAGCCGTCGACATCGGCTTCGGCTGTCTTTCCGGGATGTTCGAACGGAACGACGACGTGCTTTTCATCTGTTACGACAACGAGGGCTACATGAACACCGGTGTGCAGCGTTCCGGCGCGACACCACCCGCGGCGCGGACCGCTACGACTGAAGCGGTCGGTCCAGAGCCCGGCAACGTCTTCGGGCAGGGAAAGGACCTGCCCCGACTCGCCGTCGCGCACGGGATCCCTTACGTCGCTACTGCGACGGTGGCCGATCTCCACGACCTCGAAGTCAAAGTTCATCGCGCGATGTCGTTCCACGGTGCTCGCTACCTTCATGTGCTCGTCCCCTGTCCACTCGGATGGGGTTCGGCGTCGTCGGACACGATCAAAATTGCGCGGCTTGCGCACGAGACGGGCCTCTTCCCCGTGTACGAGGCAGCATTCGGAGAGATCCTTGAGACCTCTCCGATCCGAACAAAGGTTCCCGTCGAGGAGTTTCTGCGGCTGCAGACTCGCTTTCGCCACGTCTTTGAGCCGAGACGACGCGATGACGTGATCGCGCACCTTCAAGAGATCGCCGATCGCAATGTCGAGGAATACGACCTCGTCGGCGCGAGCACCACCGAGGAAGAACGATGAGCGACCACGATTTCGCGATCACGTTGGAAGTCGGCTCGAGTCGGGCGAACAAGACGGGGTCGTGGCGCGTCGAGCGACCCGTCTACGTCGATCGGATGCCGCCGTGCAACGACGCGTGCCCGGCGGGGGAGAACATCCAGCACTGGCTGTACCTCGCCGAAGAGGCGCAGTACGAGGCCGCGTGGCGCGTGATCGTCGAGGAGAATCCGCTCCCTGCCATCTCGGGTCGCATCTGTTTCCATCCCTGCGAGGTCGCGTGCAACCGCGGCCAGCTCGACGAAGCGGTCGGGATCCACGCCGTCGAACGCTTTCTCGGTGACAACGCGATTGAAAAGGGTTGGTCGTTCGACGCGCCAACTCAAAGAACTGGAAAACGCGTGCTCGTCGTCGGTTCGGGTCCCTCGGGCCTCTCCGTCGCGTACCATCTCGCGCGGCTCGGTCACCACGTCGAGATCCTCGAGGCCTCCTCGGCCCCTGGTGGGATGCTGCGTTACGGCATCCCGCGCTATCGACTGCCTCGCGGCATCCTCGATGCAGAGATCGCGCGGATCAAAGAACTCGGGGTCTCGATCACATGTGATCATCGGGTCTCAGACGTGCAGAAAAAAATGGTCGATGGGCACTTCGACGCCGCGTACCTGGCGTTTGGCGCTCAGCTTTCGCATCGAACCGAGATCCCCGCTGCTGACACTTCGCACATCATCGACGCGCTCGATTTGCTGCGGGCGACCGAGGACGACGAACCCTTCGAGATCGGACAACGCGTCGTCGTCTATGGCGGCGGCGACACGGCGATGGATGCCGCTCGGACCGCCCGTCGTCTCGGCGCAACCGAAGCGGTGGTCGTCTACCGGCGGAACCGGCACAAGATGCCTGCGCACGAGGTCGAATTCGAAGAAGCGCTCACAGAAGGCGTGACCGTACGGTGGCTCTCGACGATCGCCCATTTCTCCCCCGGCAAGGTCCTTGTCGAGAAGATGGAACTCGACGAGACGGGGTTCCCGCGGCCGACGGGCGAATTCAGCGAACTCGGCGCCGACTCGATCGTGCTCGCCCTCGGCCAGCAAGCCGATCTCTCGGGTCTCGCGCGCCTTGATGACGTCTCGATCGAAGACGGCACCGTGCAGGTCGACGCGAACATGATGACCGGCCATCCCGGGGTCTTTGCCGGCGGTGACATGGTGCCAGCGGAGCGCACCGCGACCGTCGCGATCGGTCACGGAAAGAAAGCGGCTCGCGCAATCGATCGCTGGCTGAAAGGGGCTGAATCCGTCAGCCACGATCGGCCCGAGCTCGCGAGCTTCGAGCACCTGAACACCTGGTACTACTCCGATGCACCAAAGCGCGTCCAGAGAGAGCTCGAGCTCGCCCGACGAGAGAGCACCTTTGAAGAGGTTGTGTTCGGCCTCGACGAGTCGAACGCGCTCTTCGAGGCGCGGCGGTGCATGTCGTGCGGCAACTGCTTCGAGTGCGACAACTGTTACGGAGTTTGCCCAGATAATGCCGTATCTAAGCTTGGGCCAGGCAGCCGCTACGAGTTCAACTACGACTACTGCAAGGGTTGCGGGATCTGCGTCGCAGAGTGCCCGTGTGGCGCGATCGAGATGGTGCCCGAGCTGATCTAATTGGCTCGGATTCGTGCAGTTCGCGCGGAGACGGGAGCACCGACCGGTTTCGCGAACATAAACGTGCCGGGAACCCGGTGGTGGGGAGGAAGACGATGTCCGAGCAGTCGGGTCCGTCGGAGGCCGAGGAGGTCGCCGGCGAGGGGCCTAATCCATCGGTCCGGGGGTCACTGACGGCTGGCGTGCTGCGTGAGCGCTCCAGCGACGAACGGCGGGTCGCGCTCGTACCCGAGGACATCGCCAAACTCAGCGCCCTGTCCATGGATGTTGTCGTCGAGAAAGGCGCTGGCGCGCGTTCGTTCTTCCCAGACGAGTCATACGTGCAAGCGGGCGCGGTGATCGTCGACCGCTCGGAATGCCTGTCGCGATCGAACGTCGTCCTCTGTGTGACCCGACCCGACGAGCACGACCTGCGCGCTCTCGGCGCCGGCCAGGTCCTCGTTGGGATGCTGGAGCCTCTCGTAGATCCCGGTTACGCGCAGACTCTCGCCGCGCGGGGGGCGACCGGGGTGAGCCTCGATCTGCTGCCCCGGACCTTGTCCCGTGCGCAGTCGATGGACGCGCTGAGCTCCCAGTCGAGCATCGCCGGATACAAGGCGGCACTGTTGGGCGCGAGCACCTTCACGCGCTACTTCCCGCTTCTCATGACCGCGGCGGGTACGGCGCGTCCAGCAGAGGTCCTTGTCCTCGGCGCCGGGGTCGCCGGCCTCCAGGCGATCGCCACTGCGCACCGACTCGGCGCCGTCGTGCGCGGCTACGACGTCCGACCGGACGCGAAAGAGCAGGTGGAATCCCTCGGTGGTCGCTTCATCGAGCTGACGGCGGTCACCGACGCGGCCGGTGAAGGCGGATATGCGCGCACGCTCAGCGAGGAGGAGACAAAGGCCCTCCAAGACGAGTTGAACGGGCACATCGCGAAGCACGATGTCGTAATCACGACCGCCCAGGTTCCGGGCCAACGCCCCCCCGTGCTCGTTACGAAGGACGCCATCGGTGCCATGAAACCCGGGTCGGTGATCGTCGACATGGGTTCGAGTGCGCTCGGTGGCAATGTCGAAACCTCGAGACCCGGCGAAACATTCGTCACCGACGGGGGAGTGACGATCATCGGCGCGCAGAATCTCGCGGCGACGATGGGAATGGGGGCATCGATGACGTATTCGCACAACATCAGTGCGCTCGTCGGGCATTTCATCAGCGAAGGAAAGTTCGTGGTCGATCTCGACGACGAGATCCAAAAAGGTGTCGTCGTCACCCACGACGGCGCAGTGGTCAACGAAGCGACAAAGGCGCGCCTCGGCTCGGTGGGCACCGCCTCTCAGACATCAGGGAGCTGAACGATGAGCACCAGTTTGATCACGGACATCACGATCTTTGTCCTCAGCATCCTCGTCGGGTTCGAAGTCATCTCGAAAGTCCCCCAGACGTTGCACACGCCGTTGATGTCGGCCGCGAACTCGATCCACGGCGTCGTCATCGTCGGGGCATTCCTCATAGCGTCGACGGCGCATTCGACGGTTGGCTACGTCCTCGCGTTCATCGCCGCGGTCTTTGCGGGAATGAACGTCGTCGGCGGGTACGCCGTCACCGGCAGGATGCTGCAGATGTTCATCCGCCGGCCGGTGAAGACGGACAAACCCGCGAGCGCCGAAGAGAAGGCTGCGTGATGGGCACGTTCAGCGACGCGATCACGCTGATCTATCTGCTTGCGGCGACGTGCTTTGTCGTCGGTCTCCATCTCATGAACGCCCCACCGACGGCGAATCGCGGCAACCAGGTCTCCGCGGCAGGAATGGCGATCGCGGTTGGCGCCACACTCGCGTTGATCGCGTACAACGACACGATCTCGACGGTCGGCTGGTTGATGCTCGCGATCGGCGGTGTGGTCGGAGCCGGCGTTGGCCTCTACTTGGCACGATCGGTCGAAATGACCGCCATGCCGCAATTGGTGAGCGTTTTCAACGCCGTCGGCGGCGGGGCCGCGGCGCTCGTCGCCATCACCGACTTCATCCGCCTTGCCGGAATTGCCCACACATCGATCCCGGCGCGCACCTCGGTCTTCACTGTTCTCGACGTCGTCATCGGCGCGATCACCTTCTCCGGGTCGGTGATCGCCGCAGGAAAGCTCCAGGGCCTCATCCCCTCCCAACCGATCGTCGTGCCCGGAGGACGGATTGCGAATTTCGTGCTCTTCGCGGCGACGTGTGCAGGCGCGGGCTATCTCTTTACCGGCGCGAAGAGCGATTTGACGCTGATCGGCATCGTGGTTGCGTCGCTGATCATCGGCGTCCTCATGGTGATGCCGATCGGCGGTGCTGACATGCCGGTCGTCATCTCGTTGCTTAACGCGTTCACCGGCACGGCCGTTGCGATGGCGGGGTTCGTGATCAACAACGACGCTTTGATCATCGCCGGCGCGCTCGTCGGCGCTTCGGGAAGCATCCTCACCAAGCTGATGGCTGACGCGATGAACCGCTCGATCCTCAACATCGTCGCCGGCGGCTTTGGCACCGGCGACACCCAGTCGGTGATCGGTGCCGGCGTGACGGGACAGGTGCGCTCGGTGTCCGCGGACGACGTTGCGATCCAGCTCGCCTACGCGAATGAAGTGATCATCGTCCCCGGTTACGGCCTCGCCGCCGCGCACGCGCAGCACGCTGTGAGAGAGCTTGAGGTGCTGCTCGAACAGCGCGGGGTTGACGTCACCTACGCGATCCACCCGGTCGCCGGGCGGATGCCTGGCCACATGAACGTCCTGCTCGCCGAGGCCGAAGTCCCCTACCAGAAGCTGCGAACGATGGAAGAGATCAACCCGGATTTCCCGCGCGCCGACGTCGCCCTGGTGATTGGGGCGAACGACGTCACAAATCCCGCCGCGCGCCGTTCCGGCAACGCGATCTCGGGGATGCCGATCCTCGACGTCGACAAGGCGAAGAGCATCATCGTGATCAAGCGATCGATGGGGTACGGCTACGCCGGGATCGACAATGAGCTGTACACCGACCCAAAGACCGGAATGTTCTTCGCGGACGCGCTCGCCGGACTCCGGGCGATCACAGCAGCGGTGAAGACACTCGTCGGCGCAGACTGACGGGCCGCGCGCCCCGCCGCTCGAAGCCCGGCCTCTGGCCGGGCTTCGTCACACCAGAGGGTCGGGTGACCATTCGTCGGATTCCCAGCCCTCTTCGTGGCAGACGCGAACCCTGGTGGTTGACCGTGGCGGGTAACCGTCTTAAAGTGGCGCGAAGTGGAGGGCTAGGGAGAGGGGCGGTCGGACCGATCGCCGCGGTGGCCTCCAGGAGGGATCGTCACGTTGGGCCCCGAGTCCAGCTTTTTTGGGAGGTACGACCACTCCCTCGACACCAAGGGCCGGTTGATCCTCCCGTCGCGCCTGCGGAACAGGCTCGGCGCACGTTTTTTTCTCACGGCGCACCTGGAGCACTGCCTCGCGTTGTGGCCGATTGGGACCTTCCAAGAAGAAATCGAGACCCGCCAGTCCCAAGCGGTCGACACCGCGTCGCGCAACGCGATGCGGGAGTGGTCCGCCAAGGTGGCAGAGATAGAGCAAGACACCCAGGGTCGGATCCTGATCGCCGCCGAGCTGCGGGACTACGCGGCCCTGGAGCGCGAAGTGATTGTGATCGGTGTCTACGACCACGTCGAGCTGTGGTCACCCGTTCGCTGGGCTTCGAAGGAACTCGCGAGTTGATCACCCGTGACCGTCCGCCAGCCGCCTTCCCAGCGGTGTCGCTCGACGCGCTCGGTTCGCCTTTTACCACCGGGGTTTCCTGGCCCATCCGCAGCTCCCCGGCTGCGCTTGCTGATGGTCAGCATCCACCCCTCTCCGCTCATCTCCATCCGCTTGACGGGGTTCCCTTCGCCCCGGACGCGGTCGGGGAGCTGCGGATGAGCCAGGAAACCTTCCACGCGGCAGTGATGGTCGACGAGGTCCTCGAACTCCTCCGCCCCTGCCCTCCGGGCGTCGTCGTCGACGCGACGGTGGGTGGTGGCGGCCACGCCGCGGCGATCCTCGAGGATCGGCGCGACGTCGTTCTCGTCGGGATCGACCAGGACGAGGAGGCGCTCGTCGCCGCAGACGAACGCCTCGGTGCCTTCGGCGGACGGGCGATCGTCCGCCACGGCCGCTTCGACGAGCTCGACACGATCCTCGCCTCCCTCCCGCAATCGGGCCTCGCGCCAGAAGGCAGCATCTCGGCCGTTCTGTTTGACCTCGGCGTCAGCTCCCACCAGCTCGACGAGCCGCGGCGGGGATTCAGCTACCGCCTCGAGGGTCCACTCGATATGCGCATGGATCTCCACGCGCCGACGTCCGCGGGCGACCTCGTCAATGCCGCCGACGTCGCGGAACTCGTTGAGCTGTTCCGCTTGCACGGCGAGCAGCGGTTCGCAAGGCGCATCGCCGATGCCATCGTGCGACACCGCCCGATCGCCACGACCGGAGAACTCGCGGCGGTCGTTTCCGACGCGGTCCCGGCCGCGCACCGCCGTCGCGGGCACCCGGCGCGAAGGGTCTTCCAGGCGCTGCGCGTCGCCGTCAATAACGAACTCAGCGTGCTCGAGGTGGCGCTCGACAAGAGCATCGAGCTCGTCGCACCCGCAGGACGGATCGTCGTCATCTCGTATCACTCTGGCGAGGACCGCATCGTGAAGCGGCGTTTCCGTTCCTGGTCGACCGCGAACTGCACGTGCCCGCCGGGGTTGCCCTGTACCTGCGGCGCGACGCCGCGGGCCCGCGTGCTGACTAAGGGGGCAGAGCGTCCCAGACCTGACGAGGTGGCGCACAACCCACGAGCGCGCGAGGCGCGCCTGCGCGCCATCGAGCGCCTCTCAGCAGAACCCGAGGAGACCGAGTCCTGATGGCCGCGGCGCGTCCTCTTTCGGCGACACCGCGCACGCGCCACGACACCGGCTCGCCAAAAGCACGCGCGCAGCACCGGTCCACGCTCGTCGACCACAACGCGCCCAACCGTCGGACGTTGCGCCGGCGCACCCAGCTGCTCGTCGTCAGCTCGATCGGATTTGTTGCCGTCGCGCTGTTCGCGGTCGCAGCGGGCCAAGCGCTCGTCGCTGTCCACCAAGTCGAGCTCGACCGAGCCCAGCAGTCGCTCTCTGCCGCTGTTGAGCGCGATCAGAACCTCGAGTTCACCCTCTCGAAGCTCGAATCGCCGGCGCGCATCGTCGAGATCGCCGAAGGGCGCTACGGAATGGTCGTACCGCAAGCTGTCATCTACCTCGCACCGGTCAATCCCGGACCGACGGTGATCGCCGCCGCGAAGAGGTCGGGCCGGTGAGCCCAGGTCGGCGTCGCCGCCCGTCCGCGTCGACCATCCGGCTTCGAAGAATTTCTGCCGTCGCAATCTTCCTTGTCGCCGGGCTCGGCATACGACTCCTCTTCGTCCAGGTGTTCGACGGTTCGCACTTCGCCGCATACTTGAGCGGTGAGGTCGAACAAAAGGTCGCTCTGCCGGCGACGAGGGGCGCAATCTACGACAGCACCGGGGACGTGCTCGCGGTCTCGGTGCAGCGCACGAGCATTATCGCCGACGATTTCCAGATCTCCCACCCCGACCGCGAAGCGAGCGCCCTCGCTCCGTTGCTCCACGTCGGCGCCTCGCAGCTCGCGCGTGAACTGTCGGAAAAGAGCGGCTACGTCGTCGTCGCGCAATCGCTCTCGGACAAGGTCGTCGAACCGATCGAGGCGGAGGCTTTCTCGGGGCTGACGTTTGCCCCCGTCGAACAGCGTGTGACCTCCGGCGACGGCGTCTTCCAGCCGATCCTCGGCGACGTGAACTCGGCGAACGACGGTTACTCGGGGATCGAGTACGCGTACAACGGGCTGCTTGCCGGTCGTGCCGGCAGCGAGATTGCGGCGGTCGCGCCGGGCGGTATCACGCTTCCGACGAAACCGCGCGACATCGTCGCGCCCCACGCGGGATCGGGCATCGTGTTGACGATCGACGAACCGTTGCAAGTCGACACGGAGCGCGATGTCGCCGCGCAGATGCGTGCGACCGGCGCGGACAGCGGCATCGCGGTGATCATGGATGTCCACACGGGCGCCATCTTGGCGATGGTCGATCTCGTGCGGGCACGACACGGAGTGATCGTCTCTGCGCCAGAAAACCTCGCCGTGACGAACGTCTACCAGCCGGGGTCGGTGATGAAGCTCGCCACGGTTTCGTTCGCTCTCCAAGACGGCCTGATCACGCCGTCGACGGTGTTCACCGTCCCTTACCAGATCAACGTCGGGGGCTACGAGTTCCAAGATGCCGACTTCCACCCGACGCAATCAATGCCGGTCTCCCAGATCCTCGCCCAGTCGTCGAACGTCGGCACGATCGAGATCGCCCAACGTCTCGGCGAGGAGCGGCTCTTTCACGCGTTGAATTCCTACGGCTTCGGCCACCTGACCGGGCTCAACTGGCCGGGCGAGTCGGCGGGGATCGTCGGTTTCCCTGCGACTTGGTACGGATCGTCGGCAGCTTCGGTGCCGATCGGGACCGGGATCGCGGTGACGCCGCTGCAGATCCTCGACGCGTACAACGCGGTCGCCAACGACGGCGTCTTCGTCACGCCGCGCCTCGTCCAAGGGCTCGTGAACGACAAAGGCGTGGAGCACCTCGTCGCCACGCAACCCGGCCGACGGGTGATCGACACTTCGACGGTTCGCCAGCTCGTCCCGATGCTTGAAGGTGTCGTGCAGGATGGCACCGCGGTGCTCGCGCACATCCCCGGCTACACCGTGGCAGGTAAGACCGGCACCGCCCAGGTCCCTGACACCACCGGACTCGGCTACGTGCCCGGTGACTGGAACGCGACCTTCGTCGGCTTCGTCCCCGCGCAGGCGCCCCAGCTGTCGGGCATCGTGGTCTTGAACCACCCGACACCGATCTACGGTGGGTCGGTGTCTGCACCGGTCTTTTCAAAGATCATGCAGTACGCACTCAGGCGCTTCGACATCGCCCCGCCTGCTGCTTCGACGACCTTGGCTTCGACGTTGCGGCGCGGCGGCTCAAAGTGACGAGCCTGGCCGTGGTGGATGAACCAGCCGGTGTGGCGGTCGAGAAGATCGTCGAGCGCATCCAACCGCTGGCGGTGATCGGTCAGACGAAGCGCGTCGGCGTTACCCAGGTGGCATTCGACCATCGCAGCGTCGCGCCAGGGGCGCTGTTCTGCTGTCTCGTCGGCCAGCACGTAGACGGCCATGATTTCGCCCCGAAGGCGTACCGGCGCGGTGCCGTCGCTTTCATCTGCGAACACACCCTGGGACCAGAGGTCGGCTCCTCCGCCCAACTCGTCGTCGCTCCGGGGATGGCGCGCCAAGCGATGGCGCTCGCCGCGTGCGCGTTCTACGACGACCCGGCGCGAAAGCTGCGGATGGTCGGGGTCACCGGTACCAACGGCAAGACGACGACGACGCAGCTTTTGCGCGACATCTTGGAAGTCGAAGGGTGGGCGACGGGCGTCATCGGCACCCTCGGTGGCGCGCGGACGACGCCCGAGGCCCCGCAACTGCAACGGGCGCTTCTCGACCTGCACGAAAAGGGATCGATCGCCTGCGCGATGGAGGTGACGTCGCACGCGCTCGCGCAACATCGGGTCGATGGAATCCAATTCGACGTCGCCGTGTTCACGAACCTGTCTCAGGATCACCTCGACTTCCACCAGTCGATGGAGGCGTACTTTGCCGCAAAGGCGGAGTTGTTCACACCCGAGCGTGCCCGCTTCGCGGTCATCAATCGAGACGATGAATACGGACGGAGATTGATTGCAAAGAGCCAGATCCCGACGGTCTCGTACTCTCTTGACGACGCGCGCAACTTGGAAGTCGGATTGACGCTCTCGCGGTTCCGGCTCGGTCGGCGCGACGTCGTCTTTCCGCTCGGTGGGGAGTTCAACGTCAAGAACGCGCTCGCCGCGGCGTGCACAGCGTGTGCCCTCGGTGTAGGGCCCGACGCGATCGTCGATGGCCTCGCGAACGCCGAGCGTGTGCCGGGGCGATTCGAGGCGGTGGAGTCGGACAACGGAGTCGTAGCCATCGTCGATTACGCGCATACCCCGGCGGGCCTCGAAGAGGTGCTGCGCGCGGTGCGTCGAGATCAGAAGAAAAACGAGAGCGCCGATCGCTCCGCGGTGATCATCGTCTTCGGCGCGGGCGGAGATCGCGACCGAGGCAAGCGTCCGGCGATGGGCGCGATCGCGTCCCGGTTCGCGGACGTCGTCGTGCTGACGAACGACAATCCGCGCAGCGAGGATCAGAACCAGATCGTCGAGGACCTGAGAGCCGGGATGTTGGGTCGCGCCGAGGTGGTTGTCGAGCTCGACCGTCGCTCGGCGATCCACGAAGCGCTCCGCTCGGCGAAGTCGGGTGACGTCGTCGTTGTCGCCGGCAAGGGACACGAGACGACCCAGGAATTCGCCGACCGTACGGTCGCCTTCGACGACCGACAGGTCGTACGCGACGAGCTGGCTCGGCTTTCATGGCGCGCGAAACGTCAGAGCCCCGGGATCGAGGGAGAAGCGGGCGCGCAGTGATATCGATCTTCGAGGCCGGCACGGTAGCCCTTCTCGTTGCCGGCTTCGGCACCCCACTGTTGATGCGCGCCCTCGTTACGCGCCGCATCGGCCAGCAGATCCGCGAGGACGGCCCGGCCTACCACGTCATGAAGGCGGGGACGCCGACGATGGGCGGGGTCGCGTTGATCCTCGCGGCGACGATCGGCTACCTGTTCGGTCACGTCGGCACGACGACACCGTTCACCGTCGCCGGGGCGCTTGCGCTCGGTGCGATCATCCTCGCCGGCGCGATTGGCGTCACGGACGACTGGTTGAAGGTGAGCCGGCGGCGAAGCCTCGGGCTCGACAAGCGCGGCAAGCTCATCTTGCAGATCGTCCTCGGCGTCGCCTTCGCGCTTATGGCCGAGCATTTCGCGCACGCGAGTACGACCCTTTCGTTCACCAGGGCGAGCATTCCGGGCGTCGGACTCGGCGCGGCCGGCTGGGTCGTTTGGGCGACGTTCATCATGACCGCAGAATCGAACGCGGTGAACCTCACCGACGGGCTCGATGGCCTCGCAGCCGGCGCGGCCGGTTTCAGCTTCGTCGGCTTCACACTGATCGGCTACTGGGAGTACCGCCACGTCCGCATCTACCACGTGCACCCGTCGCTCGATCTGGCACTGGTCGCTGTCGCGATGGGTGGCGCGTGCGTCGGCTTTTTATGGTGGAACGCGGCGCCGGCGCGCATTTTCATGGGCGACACCGGTTCGCTCGCTATCGGCACCGCGCTCGCCTGTCTCGCGCTCGAGTTGAACCTGCAGCTGTTGCTGCCGATCATCGGTGGGCTATTCCTCGTCGTCACGTTGTCGGTCGTCGCGCAGGTCGTGAGCTTCCGGGTATTCCACACGCGTATCTTCAGAATGGCGCCGATCCACCATCACTTCGAGCTTGCGGGCTGGCCGGAGACGACCGTCATCGTGCGGTTCTGGATCTTCTCGGGACTTTGCACCGCGCTCGGCCTCGGAATCTTCTACGCCGACTTCTTGGGCGTGAGGTCATTGCTATGACGGCCTCCGCGAAAGACGTCACCGCGCTGCGTCACGTCCTCGTCGTCGGGTTCGCGTGGACGGGACAAGCGGTCGCGAAAGTGCTGAAAGCGCGCGGAGTTGTCGTGACCGCGCTCGACGATTCCGAGGCGGTCGTCGACGCGACCGTGGGCCGCTCCGGCGTCGAGGTGCGTCGCACGCCCGAACGCGACGCACTGCGCGCGCTCGTCGACGAGGTTGATCTCGTTGTCGCGAGTCCCGGGGTGTTTCCGAGCCACCCGGTGTTCTCTGCGGGGAACGCCGAGAAAATCGTCTCGGAGATCGAGCTCGCCTCGTGGATGTTCCGTCCGCCGATCGTCGCCATCACCGGCACGAACGGAAAGACGACCGTCGTCGAGTTGGTGAACGCGATATTGCGGGCGTCGGGGCGTCAATCCGAATCGGTCGGCAACATCGGAGTCCCGTTGATCTCGGTTGCTGGCCGCGACGACCTCGATGTGGTCGTCGCCGAAGTGTCATCGTTCCAGCTCGCGCTGTCACCGACGTTCCGCCCGGCCGTCGGGACGTGGCTGAACTTCGCCCCGAATCACCTCGACTGGCATGCCTCGACCGACGAGTACTTTGCAGCGAAGGCGCGTCTCTGGGCGCACCAGCGCGAAGGCGATGTCGCGATCGCGAACGCCGACGACGAAGCGATCGCGGCGGCTGCGGCACGAGCCCCGGGTCGGGTGGTGACATTCGGCGCGACGAAGGGCGACTACCGCCTCGACGGCGACGAAATGGTCGCGGCCGACGGCACGGTTCTCGCCCGTTCGAGCGACCTCGCCCGTGACCTGCCACACGACCGGCTGAACGCGCTCGCCGCGCTCGTCACGGCCCTCGAGTCGGGCGCGACCCGCGATGGCGTGCTCGAGGCGCTGCGCACGACGGTCCCGCCGGCTCACCGCCTCGAACGTGTCGCGACGGTGTCTCGAGTCGCGTACTACGACGATTCGAAGGCGACGACGCCGGCCGCAGTCGTGACTGCGTTGAAGGCCTTTCCCGCGGTCGTCCTCATCCTCGGCGGGAGGAACAAGGGCCTCGACCTGTCGGTGATCAAGAGCGCGACGCCCGAAGGCGGATCCGCGGTCTTGCGCGGCGTTGTCGCGATCGGAGAGTCCGCTGCCGAGATCGAGCGGATCTTTTCCTCCGATTGTCCCGTGCGCCGCGTTGAGTCGATGGTCGACGCGGTCGCCGCAGGCGCGTCCCTCGCGCGCCCTGGCGACGCGGTGCTCCTCTCACCCGGCTGCGCATCGTTCGACTGGTACGCGTCGTACGAAGCGCGCGGCGACGACTTCAAGGACGCCGTGCGCCGGCTTGCTGAACAGAGCGCGCAACGATGACCGCGACGACGGGCACGCTCGAACGGCGTGGTCACGCCACCTCCCGCTCGGCGCGCTCAGCGCGGCTGCGTGTCGTGCCCGACGGTCAGCGGGTACGCGCGCAGGCAGTACCCGGCGCTCCGAGCCGGGACGCGATGGCCTTGAGCGGTCTCGTCGCCGGCTTCTGCGTCTTCGGTCTCGTGATGGTGCTGTCGTCGTCGTCGGTGTCGTCGATCGCGACGTACGGCTCGCCGTGGTCGGTCGTCGAGCGCCAGGGACTGTGGAGCCTGATCGGCGCGATCGCCTTTGTCGTGACGGCTCGAATGACGCTGCAGTTCTGGCGCCGCGTAGCGGTGCCGCTGCTCGTCGCGACGGGGGTGATGCTGCTCGCGGTGTTGGTGCGCGGCGTCGGCTCGGTCGCCGGCGGCTCGGCCCGTTGGATCGGTTTTGGACTGTTCCGAGTGCAGCCGTCGGAGATCGCGAAACTCGCCGTCGTCATCTTCGTCGCCGATTTGATCGCCAGGCGCTCGAAAGGGGGCGGGGAGCCGGTCGACGTCGTGCGTCCGGTGGTCATCGTCCTCATCGCCTTGGCGATCCTCATCGTCCGCCAGCCCGACCTCGGCACGGCGGCGGTCGTCGTGACGGTCGGTGGGGTTTTGTTGTACGCCGGCGGCGTCGCGATCCGAAAGGTCGCCGCACTCGGCGCGATCTTTCTCGTGCTCGGTGCGGCGTTCCTCATCGTCGAGCCCTACGGGCGTGCGCGGATCGCCGGGTTCATCAATCCCTTCGCCCATTCGACGACGAGCGGCTACCAAGTCGTGCAGTCACTCGTCACCTTGGGCTCCGGCCATCTGCTCGGGACCGGCCTCGGCGGATCGCCAGCGGCCTGGGGATTCCTCCCGAACGCGAGCACCGACTTCATCTACTCGATCGTCGGCAACAATTTCGGGCTCGTCGGCTCGCTCGGTGTGCTCGCCGGCTTCGTGCTGCTCGGCTGGCTGGGCGTCCGGATCGCGTCGCGCGCGACGGACCGTTTCGCGCGGCTTGTCGCGATCGGCATCACGACCTGGATCGTCGTGCAGGCGCTCATCAACATCGGCGGCGTGATCGGCATCGTGCCAGAGACAGGAATCCCGCTGCCGTTCCTGTCGTCAGGGGGCTCCTCTTTGGTGGTCCTGCTGGCGGCGATGGGCGTTCTCGTGCGCATCGCGCGCCACCCGGATGAGAAAACGCGCTCGGCCTCAGAACACGACCGGGTCCGCCGACGCGCCGCTGCGGCCAGGTGACCAAGCACGCGATCGAGGTCGTCGTCGCCGGCGGCGGGACCGCCGGCCACGTCGAGCCGGCGCTAGCGCTCGCCGAAGCGCTCGTCGCGCAGGGTCGGAGTCCCGGGTCGATCCGCTTCGTCGGCACCCGGCGTGGCGTCGAGTCCCGCCTCGTCCGTCCCGCCGGCTTTTCGGTCACCGAGCTTCCTGGTCGAGGGATCGTGCGCAGGATGAGCGTGCGCAACCTCTCGGCACTGGCCGGCCTCTTTATTGGCTTCGTGGCTGCCACCGTGCTCGTCCACCGCTGGCGGCCGCGCGTCGTCGTCTCCGCCGGCGGCTACGGGGCGCTCGGCTGCGCGCTGGCGGCGGTGCTCTGGCGGGTGCCGGTCGTTGTGATGAACGTCGACGCCGTGCCGGGCGCGGCGAACAGACTGATCGCTCGCTTCGCGAAGGCGAGCGCCGTTGCGTACGAGGGAACCCGGCTACCGCGCGCCGTCGTCACCGGTGCGCCGGTCCGCGAGGCCGTCGTGCGGGCTGCACGGGCAAGCGGCGATCGCGCCAAGGCGAAAAGCGGTGTCGGAGTCGATGCGGAACGGACGCTGTTGGTCGTCGTCGGGGGGTCGCTCGGCGCCCGCCGGCTGAACGAGCTCGCGATCGCGCTCGCGCAGCGGCTTTCGGATCGGGACGATCTGACGATTTACCACGTGAGCGGGGAGCGGGGCTTCGCCGAGTGCGCGCAACGGGCTCGGGCGATGCGCCTCGACGACGTCGCGCTGGCGTACCACCTCGTCGCCTACGAGCAGCGATTGCCCAATGTCCTTGCCGCTGCGGACCTCGCGATCAGCCGGGCGGGTGCGTCGACCGTGGCCGAGATCGCGGTCATCGGTACGCCGACGATCTTCGTGCCGCTGCCGGGTGCTCCGGGCGACCATCAACGCAAGAACGCCGAGCGCCTGGCGAACGCCGCTGGCGCGGAGATCGTCGCTGACGAAAAGGCGACGATCGAGGCGATCTGGGACCGGGTGCGTGCGCTGCTCGACGACGCGCCGTCGAGGGAGGAGATGCGCGCCCACGCCCGCGCCGTCGGCCGTCAGGACGCGGCAGAACGCGTCGCGGAGCTCGTCGGAACGATCGGTGGCGGCCGCACCGATCAGAAGGAGCATCGGTGAGCGCCGTCGACCTTTCTGTTGCGCGCCGGATGCACATCGTCGGGATCGGCGGCGCCGGGATGAGCGCGATCGCGACGGTGCTCGTCGGCATGGGTCACCACGTGAGCGGCAGCGACTTGAAAGAGAGCGTCGCGCTCGAGCGACTGCGGGGACTCGGCGTTTGCACCTTTGTCGGTCACGACGTCGATCACCTGGGTGACGCGGAGATCGTCGCCCGATCGAGTGCGATATCCGACGCCAACGTCGAGGTCGTCGCGGCGCGGTCGCAGCACCTTCTCGTGCTCTCCCGGGCAGAGCTGCTCGGCGCGATCTGTGCCGAGCGGCGCACGATCGCCGTCTCTGGGACGCACGGCAAGACGACGACCTCGTCGATGCTGGCGCTGATCCTGGTCGAAGCGGGCATGCGGCCATCGTTCATCGTCGGCGGCGATATCTACGAGTTCGGCGCCAATGCCGCCTGGGACGAGGGGGAGTGGCTTGTCGTCGAAGCGGACGAGAGTGACGGCACGTTCCTCGCGCTGCAGAAGGAAGTCGCTGTCGTGACGAGCATCGAGGCGGACCACCTCGACCACTTCGGCACCGAGGAAGAACTCACCGCGGCGTTCGCGCGCTTTGCCCGTGATGCGCGCGCCTGCATCGTCTCCGTCGACGATCCGCTTGCGCGATCGGTCGCACCGATGGACGCCACGACGTTCGGATTCGACGAGGCCGCCGACGTGAGAATCGTCGACTTCACTCCGGAGCGCTCGCGGGCGCGCTTTGGGCTGCAGCGCCGAGGTTCACCAACCATTCCGATCGCGCTCGCCGTACCGGGCCGTCACAACGCCCGCAACGCCGCGGCGGCCGCTGCTGGTGCGCTAGCGATCGGCGCGGACCGCGAGGCGATCGGCCGCGCCCTCGCCCGCTTTGGCGGCGTCGCTCGACGCTTTGAGTTCCGCGGAGAATTTGAAGGCGCGACGGTGATCGACGATTACGCCCACCTTCCCGGTGAGGTCGCGGCGGCAATCGACGCTGCGCTCGGCGGCGGGTTCACAAGGATCGTCTGCTGCTTCCAGCCGCACCGCTATTCGCGGGTGGCGGCTCTCGGACCCGGCTTCGCCCACGCCTTCGTCGGCGCGGACGAGGTCGTGATCACCGACATCTACGCGGCGTGGGAGACGCCGATCCCGGGTGTGTCCGGTCGGATCATCTTCGACGCGGTCAAGGGTGCACATCCACAGATCGCGGCGCGCTACGTCCCGGATCACCGAGAGCTGGTCTCGACGTTGCGCAGTCTCGTCCGAGCAGGCGACTGCCTGTTGATGCTCGGCGCCGGAGACATCACCGAGGTCACCGCGTCGCTCGTCGACGGCTCCGAGGCGGGCGTGCCGAAATGAGCGCCGGGATCGAAGCCAGAAAGAAGGTCTCCGAAGGGTTAACCCGCGTCGAGGAGCTGCTCGGCAAGAAGGCGACACGCGACACGCCGCTCGGCCCTCGTACGACCTATCGGGTCGGTGGGCGGGCGGCCGTGCTCGTCGAGGCGAGCGACGAGGAAGATCTCGCCCTGATCGCCGAGGCGCGTGACGCGACCGGGGTCGACGTCCTCGTCGTGGGCAAGGGATCGAACCTGCTCGTGTCGGACGCCGGGTTTCCCGGCATCGCCGTCGTGCTCGCGGACGGCTTCGACGTCGTCGAAATCGACGCAGAGGGGTTGGTCGTCGCTGGCGGCGCCGTCGCCTACCCCGTGCTCGCCCGTACGACCGCTCACCAGGGTTGGTCTGGCCTCGAATGGGCCGTCGGCGTCCCCGGCACGGTCGGCGGCGCGGTGCGGATGAACGCCGGCGGACACGGCTCTGAGACCGCCGAACGGCTCGTTTCGGCCCGTCTCGTCTCGCTGAGAGAGGGCGGGGCCCGGGTGGTCCCCTCGGGCGACCTCGACCTCTCCTACCGCCACTCGTCCGTCGGTGCCGACGACGTCGTCACCGAGGCGTCCTTTCGCCTCGATCGCGGGGACCCGAAGGCCGCGGCGGCCAAGATCTCCGAGATCGTCGCCTGGCGCCGCGCCAACCAGCCAGGGGGACGAAACGCCGGATCGATCTTCCAGAACCCCGAAGGGGATTCGGCGGGCCGGCTCGTCGAGGCCGCCGGTGCGAAGGGGCTGCGGATCGGCAGCGCTGCGGTTTCGAACAAGCACGCCAACTTCATCCAGGCCGACGACGGCGGCTCCGCCGACGATGTGCGTGCCCTCATTGAGGCCGTGCGGGAGATCGTCCTGCGCGAAACCGGCGTTTCGCTCGTCACTGAGGTCGTCTTTGTGGGGTTTGACCGGTGAGCGCGACCCATCCCGCCCACCTGCGCCCGAAAGCGCCGCCGCGACGCCGGACCGGCTCGACCACGAGTCCGCGTCCAGCCCCGCCTGCGCCGTCGGGGACGAAGCCAGCCCGAAAACACGAGACGGCGCGCAAGAAACCGCAGGTCGAGGCGACCCGGGTGGCCGGCCGCCGCCGTCTTGTCGCGTTCGGCGGACTCGTCGCCCTGGCGGCGCTCTCTGCTGCAGGTCTCGCGATCGCCCATTCGCCGCTGTTCTCGGCGCGACAGATCCGCATTGTCGGGGCGACCCGCGGCGAAGACCAGGCGATCCTTGCCGTAAGTGGACTCACCGCCCATCCGCCGCTCGTCGATATCAATCCCGCCGCCGTCGCGCACCGGGTCGAGCAGCTCTCGTGGGTCGAGACAGCGCGCGTTGCCGTCTCGTTCCCCTCGTCGGTGGCGGTCTCTGTCACCGAGCGCATCCCGGTTGCTTTCGTCCGGCTCGCCGGCGGCGGCGCCCTCGTCGACGCCTCCGGAAGGGTGCTCGCTGACGTTGGTCGCAAGCCCGCCGGGGTCGTGACCGTGAAGACGGACGCGGCGGTCCCGGCGCCGGGAAAGTGGGTCGAAAGCAGCGAACGCGCGCTGTTCGCCATCGCCGCGCAGGTGCCGACGACGCTCGTCGACCGAATCGTCAACATCGCACGAACGCGTCGTGACGGAATCGCCGTCACCTTGGTAAAAGAACCGGTCGCGATCTTAGGGCCACCGAGTAACGCGCGCGAGAAATTTGTGGCGCTGGCGACCGTGCTCGCCGGTCTCTCGCTGACCGGAATCACCGCAATCGACCTGCGAGCGCCCTCGAATCCGGTCTTGACCCCGTGAGGTGCCAGCCCTATGGTCGGCCAAACTTCCGTGCCTGACACCCTCCATCCGCCCGCTCTGGAGAATGAAGGTGCGAGAACAAGAGCGGTCGCGGCGGATCGGTTCTGCGAGAGTCGCCGGAGCCCGACGATGCGCGTCGTCGCGGCCGTGCCCAACGGAGCCTTTCGGCGAACCGAGAGAAAGCGACGACCGTGGTGAACGAAGGAACGCAGAGCTTTATCGCCGTCATCAAAGTCGTCGGCATCGGTGGGGGTGGCGTCAACGCGGTGAACCGGATGATCGACGCCGATCTGCGCGGGGTCGAATTCGTCGCCGTGAACACCGACGCTCAGGCTCTTTTACTTTCCGAGGCGGACATCAAGCTCGACATCGGCCGCGAACTCACCCGCGGCCTCGGCGCGGGTTCTGATCCCGACATCGGCCGTTCTGCCGTCTTGGACCACACCGAAGAGATCGGTGAGGTGCTGAAAGGCGCAGACATGGTCTTTATCACCGCCGGCGAGGGTGGCGGCACGGGCACCGGCGGCGCGCCGGTCGTCGCCGAGATCGCGCGCGAACTCGAGGCGCTGACGGTCGGCATCGTGACCAAGCCGTTCGCCTTCGAGGGGCGCCGACGCGCGCAGCAGGCCGAACAGGGAATCGAGAAGCTCTCCGAGTTCGTCGACACGATGATCGTCATCCCGAACGAGCGCTTGCTCACGCTTGCCGACTCGAAGACAACGATGCTCGAGGCCTTCCGGATGGCCGACGACATTTTGTTGCAGGGCGTGAAGGGCATCACGGACTTGATCACGGTGCCGGGTTTGATCAACACGGACTTCGCGGACGTGCGCACAATCATGCGCGGCGCCGGCTCGGCGATCATGGGCGTCGGAGTCGCGGCAGGGGAGGGGCGCGCCCTGAACGCTGCGCACCACGCGATGACAAGTCCGCTCTTGTCGTCTTCGATCGACGGCGCGAAGGGAATCCTGATGAACGTCGCCGGCGGTCACAGCCTCGGACTATTCGAGGTGAACGAGGCCGCAGAAGCGATCCACGCGATCGCGCACCCAGACGCGAACATCATCTTCGGCAGCGCGATCGACGACACGCTCGGCGATCAAGTCCGCGTCACGGTGATTGCGGCGGGTTTTGACCGATTCGACACGACGCCGTTCGAGGCTGCCGCGGGACTTGCCGAAGGATTCAGCGCGACTCGCGACTATCGCTCAGAGGTCTTCGCGATCGACGATGACGTCGATCTGGGCGACGAAGGGTTCGACGTCCCGTCGTTCCTTCGCTGAAGATCCTTTCGCCGCACTCGCTCTCGCTCCCGGGCGGGGCGCGCGTCACGCTAACGACGCGCGATGACGGCGACGCGCGGCCGGTGGCGCTTGGAGGCGATGCCGGCTCCGAGGTCTTGTACAAATCAATCTGTGACCGGCGGTGGTCGTTCGTCCGCCAGGTCCACGGCGTCCGCGTCCTCGAGATCGACGAGCCACAACCGAGCCCGCATGACGCCGACGCTCTGTTGACCACCGCGCTGCAGACGCCGCTTTGCGTGCTGGGGGCGGACTGCGCGCTCGTTGGCCTCGCAAGTGACCGAATCGTCGCGGCAGCGCACGTCGGTTGGCGGGGCCTCGTCGAAGGGGTGATCGACGCAACGGCGCGGGCGATGCACGCCCGTGGAGCGGAGGAGATCCGCGCCGTGCTGTCGGCGTGCATCCATCCCGAGTGCTACTCCTTTTCGGCCGAGGGTGTTGACGCCGTCTCGGCGATCTTCGGTGACGAGGTGCGGGCGATTTCGTCCCAGGGCGACGTGGCGCTCGATTTGCCGGCAGCCGTCAAGCTGGCGCTTCGACGCGCGGACGTCGAGCTCGCCTTCGACCTCGACTCCTGCACCGCCTGTGGGGGACGTTGGTTCTCGCATCGCGCCCACCAAGACCGGGCCCGCCAGGCGCTCGTCATCTGGCGCGAAGCGAACGGTGCGTGAACCCGCGACTTCCGGTGCGATCGACGCAGGCGAGCTGCGCCTGCGGCTCGATCGCGTGCGAGAGCGGATCGCCGAAGTCGGCGATCCGAAACATGTCGAGATCGTCGCGGTGACGAAAGCTCTCGACGCCTCGGCCGCGCTCGCTGCGCGTTCTGTCGGCCTCACCGATCTCGGCGAGAACTACGCTGACGAGCTCGTCGAAAAGGCTACGACGCTCGCCGCATCACCGGGTCCACCGGTGAACTGGCACCTGATCGGCGGGATCCAGCGGCGGAGCCTTGCGCGGCTCGCGAAGTACGTCACGCTCTACCAAAGCGTCGATCGCGACGCCGAGGTTGCTGCGATCGCCCGTCACTCGCCGGGCGCCTCGATGCTGATCGAGGTCGAGACGACCGGGATCGCTGGGCGCGGCGGTGTTCCACCGGACGACGTCGGGCGGCTCGCCGATGTCGCCTGGCGCGCCGGCCTCGACGTGAAGGGGCTGATGACGATCGCCGCCCCGCACGACGATCAGGCGGCGCGCCGCAGCTTTCGCACGCTGCGGCGGCTCGTCGACGACCTCGGGCTGCCGATCGCGTCGATGGGGATGAGCGACGACTTCGCGATCGCCGTCGAAGAGGGGGCGACGATGGTCCGCTTGGGGCGGGTGCTTTTCGGTGCTCGCCCGACGCACAGGGCAGTGTCACAATAGGTTCCGGCTCTAAAGGAGCAAGATGTCATCGTTCATGAACAAGGCGCTCGCGTACCTCGGACTGAAAGACATCGAGGACGACGAGCTGTACGGGGACGCACTCGAGCCGACCGGCCAGCACCGGATCGAACGCACCGTCTACCCGGAGACCCAGGACACCGGCTCGCACCCGAGCCACACCGCGACCGTCCGTCCGATCACCGCCGCCGATCCGCGTCGGCCGGTCGGAGCGGTTGTGCGTCCGATCACGAAGGCGAAGACGCCGGCGGGCAAGGTGCATGTCGTCGCGCCGTCGCAGTTCCGCGACGCCCAGGAGATCGGCGACGTCGTGAAGCAGGGCAACCCGGTGATCGTGAACCTGCAAGGTTCAGAGCGCGATCTGTCGCGACGAATGATCGACTTCTGCTCCGGGCTCACCTACGCACTCGACGGGCAGATGGAGAAGGTTGCCAATCAGGTGTTCCTCCTCGCACCGACGGACGTCGAGGTGCCCGCGGAGGAGCGACTGCGCCTACAAGAGCGCGGCCTGTACCGCTCCTGACGGATTCGGCGCGCATCGGCGCGCGAAATGGAGAGCGCGCCGCGTGATCGTTCGGGTCATCGTCGATGTCCTGCAGGCGTACATCGTCGTACTGCTGGCGCGGATCATCCTCACGTGGTTCCCGATCAACCCGTGGTCGCGTATGGCGCGCGTCGAACGCGTGCTCGCGAAGATCACCGACCCAGTCCTGCGGCCGGTGCGCAAGATCCTGCCGCCGCTCCGTGTCGGCTCGATGGGACTCGACCTGTCGCCGATTGTCGTCTTCTTCGCCCTCGAGATCATCATCACGGTTATCCGGGTTCACTGAATCGCCCGGGTTGGTCCCCCAGTTCCCCGAGGCCCGGGCGTAGGATCTGCATGTCGAACAGGCGCGGATCTGGCGCTCTGGCTGGCATGTGCTGCCAAAGTGATCGAGGAGTGACGCATGGAGATATCGGGCCGAATCCTCCGGGAAGTCGAATTCCGCGACCGACTGCGCGGTTACGACACAGAAGAAGTCGACGAGTTCCTGGAAAAAGTCGCCGCGGCGGTCGACGAACTCCTCGCGCAACTGGATGCGGCGCGAGAAGCCGCGGCGCATGCCGCGGAAAATGGCGAGGCCGATGACACCCTGCGCCGCACGCTCGTGCTCGCGCAGCGGACCGCGGACCTCGCGATCAAAGAAGCGCGCGAGGAAGCGTCGGCGATGCTCGAGGACGCGCGCGCGGAAGCCGAACAGCTTGTCGGATCAGCTCGCGAGGAGTCGGCCACGTTGCGTTCCGAAGCTGCGGCTCGCGCAGAGAGACGATCGTTGATCTGGAGGATCGCAAAACGACGCTCGAGACTGAAGTCGCCGAGATCTCGAGCTTTATTGAGGCACTCCGCAAGCAACTCGTGTTCGCGTTGCAGGGAGCGCTCGAGACGGTCGGAGAGTCGCTGAAACCACCAGCGCCGACGCGATCATCGGTGCGTCAGCGTCTGGAGGCGGTCTCACAGGACGTTGACGAAGAAGCGCCGAAGCCGTTGAGGCCGCGCGGAGAGGACGATAACCTCGCCGGTCCGGCGACTGAGGCCGTCGCCGCGACCGGCGCCGACGACGAAGATGAGCCCGAGTCCAACGAGAGCGCGGCAGCCGGGGTCGAAGCGGACAGTCCCGAGGACGACAAGTCGAGAAGATCGCGGCGCGAGGAGCGGCCTGCGCATCGGGAGACGAAGGCGGCGCAAAAAGACGAAGAACCGTCGGAGACCTTCGAGGAGTTCTCGATCACCGGTGAAGAGGCGATCGTCTCGGTGGAAAGCGTCGTCGACCCCGACGAGGAGCTCTGGCAGCGCTGGGCAAAGGGCGCGGAGCTCGACTCGACGCCCGAGGAGCGACCCCGGCCCCTCCGCTCGTCCGGTCGTGCCGAGCGGCGCGGGGGAGACGTGTCCGCCTAGTCGGTCGAGCGCACTGGCTCTCAGGGCGCGAGCCGGAGCCGCACCGCGACCGCTCTTCTGTCCGAGAGGCGGTGGACACCGTTTTGCGGTCCCTGCAACGCGGCGTCTTCCTCGTACGCCCTCACCGAGAGGCTGCGGGCGAGCGTCTGTCGTTTCAGTTCTTCGCCCCAGGTGTCGAGCACTTCGGCGACGTCTTTCGGCACGACGAGGGTGAGATCGATCCGGTCGGTGACGGCGAGGTCGGCGTTGCGCCGTTCTTGCTGGACGATGCGGACGAGGTCGCGGAAGGTGCCCTCCGCTTCGAGTTCGGGGGTGCGCGTCATGTCGAGGACGACGACACCGCGACCGGAGTCGACGACACGCGCCGAGACGGGATCCGACGGCGCGACGCGCAGTTCGAACTCTCCGGGTTGCAGCACAACCCCGCCGGCTTCGACGCCGCCGTCTGTTCCGACTGCCCAATGGCGGGCGCGCACGGCGCGGATGACGGCTTGGGTCGCCTCGCCGAGTCGCGGACCGATCACCGAGGGAACCACGCTCAGCGTCATCGTCGCCAACGATGCCGCGTCGTCGCGCAGCTCGACCTCTTTCACGTTCGTTTCTTCTGAGATGAGCTCGCGAAACGCGCCGAGCGCCAGGGCCTGCGGGTGCGCAACGGTCACCTGGCGGAGGGGAAGGCGCGCCCGCAGCCCGTTCGCCTTGCGCACCGAGTGGATCGCCGAGCAGACCTCGCGCACGAGGTCCATCGCCCCGACCAACGCCGGGTCGTCGGGGAGGAAGTTCGGGTCCGGCCAGTCGGCGAGGTGGACGCTGCGTTCTCCGCTGAGACCGCGATAGACGGTTTCGGAAAGGAACGGCAAGAGGGGCGCCGAGGCGCGAGCGACGACATCGAGGACAGTGTGCAAAGTGTCGTAGGCGTCGCGTTTGTCGGATATGTTGCCGTCGTCCGCCGCGCGCCAGAAACGCTCCCGGCTCCTTCTGATGTACCAGTTGGTAAGCGCGTCGAGGAAAGCCGGGTACTGCGCGGCGGCACCAGCGAGGTCGTAGGAGTCGTAGGCGCTCGTCACGCCCTCCAAGAAGCGGCGCGTCTTCGCGAGCACGTAGCGGTCGAGCTCGCCGCGCTGATCGGCGCGGAACTGACCGGTGATCTCGTCGGTGCGGCCGTAGAGGGTCAAAAAGTGGAACGAGTTCCAGATCGGGTTCATCACCGTGCGGACGGGCTCGGCCATCGCCTGTTCTTCGAGGGCGACGTCGAGTCCCCGCAGCACCGGCGACGCAAGCAAGTACCAGCGCATGGCGTCGGCGCCGAAGGTAGAAAAGAACACCTCGGGATCGGGGAAGTTGCGCAGCCGCTTCGACAACTTGCGGCCATCGCTTCCCAACAAGATGCCGTGCGCGATGCAGTTCTCGAATGCCGGCCGATCGAACAGCGCCGTCGACAAGACGTGGAGCGTGTAGAACCAGCCGCGCGTCTGGCTCACGTACTCACAGATGAAGTCGGCGGGGAAGTTGTCCTCGAAGCGGCGCTGGTTCTCGAACGGATAGTGAAGTTGCGCGAACGGCATCGAGCCGGAGTCGAACCAGCAGTCCAACACGTCCTCGACGCGGCGCATCATCGCCTTGCCGGACGGATCGTCGGGGTTCGGCCGCACGAGCGCGTCAATGCCGGGACGGTGGAGGTCGTCCGGCCGGACGCCGAAGTCACGGGCGAGTTCGTCCAACGAGCCGTAGACGTCGACGCGGGGATGGTTCGGGTCGTCGGACTTCCAAACAGGGATCGGCGTTCCCCAGTAGCGGTTGCGCGAGATCGACCAGTCGCGCGCCCCTTCGAGCCAGTTGCCGAAGGCGCCCGATCCAACGTGCGGCGGCATCCAATTGATCTCGCGGTTGAGCTCGACCATTCGATCCTTGAACGCCGTCACTTCGACGAAAAATGAGCTGACCGCGCGGTAGATGAGCGGCGTGTCGGTCCGCCAGCAGTGCGGGTAGCTGTGCGTGTACTCCTCGCGCCGGACGAGCACACCTATCCGAGTGAGCGCCGCGATCAGCGACTCGTTCGCCTCGAAGACCTGCACTCCCGCGTAGTCGGGGACCTGGGAGTCGAAGCGGCCTGTCGAATCGACGGGGTTGACGACGGCGATCCCGGCGCGCTCGCAGATGCGCTGGTCGTCCTCCCCGAAGCCCGGTGCCATGTGCACGATACCGGTGCCCTCGTCGGTCGCGACGAAGTCGTCGCCCAGCACGACGAAGGCGTTCGGCTGGTCGACGAAGTAGGAAAACAGCGGCCGGTAGCTTCTGCCGACGAGCGCCGCGCCCCGCAAGGTGCCGAGGAGTTCGGCGCCTTCGAGTTCGTCGTTGTAGTGCGCGACGCGCGACTCGGACAACAGGTAGCGGACTCCGTTCTTTTCGTAGATCGCGTAGGTGATGCCAGGACCGACCGCGACGGCGAGGTTCGAGGGAAGCGTCCAGGGCGTCGTCGTCCAGACGAGCGCGGCGAGCTCACCGGCTGCTGGGCCGTTTGAACTGGGATCGGCGTCGATCGTGATCGCGACCGTCACCGCTGGATCGACGCGCTCGCGCAGCGCGTCGTCTTGTCTGGTCTCGAAGTTCGAAAGCGGCGTTTCGCACTCCCAGCAGTAGGGGAGCACACGCAGTCCTTCGTAGATCAACCCGCGGTCGTGCAACGACTTGAACGCCCACAAGACGCTCTCCATATAGGAAAGGTCCATCGTTTTGTAGGCGTTCTCGAAGTCGACCCAGCGCGCCTGGCGGGCGACGCCACCTTCCCAGGCGGCGGTGTATTTGAGCACCGAGGTTTTGCAGCGTTCGTTGAAGCGATCGATGCCGTAGGCGGTGATCTGGGCGCGGCCGGCGATGCCGAGTTCTTTTTGGGCTTCGGTCTCGGCGGGAAGGCCGTGGCAGTCCCACCCGAAACGGCGTTCGACGCGCTCGCCGCGCATCGTGTGGTACCGGGGCATGGCGTCTTTCACGAAGCCTGTGAGCAGGTGGCCGTAGTGCATCTGCCCGTTCGCGAAGGGCGGGCCGTCGTAGAAGACGTACTGATTCTTGGGATCGCGCCTCTCGACGGAGGACTCGAAGGTGCGGTCGTCGCGCCAGTAGCTGAGGAGCGCCTCCTCCAAGCGCGGGTAGTCCGGCGTCGACGGCACGTCGGGATACACCGAGGTCACGGGGTGTTTTGCCACCGACCTACAGTAGGCGGCCATGACTGGGGACCTGTTCGACGTCGAAGGTGGGCAATCGCCGGACGCCGACGCGAAGGCGGCGGCGATCGTGCTGCGGCTTTCGGTCCAACCCGGCGCCGGCCGTTCGACCGTCGCCGGGCGACGCGGTGCCGCGCTAGCGGTTCGGGTCGCGCCGCCGCCGCTTGATGGCCGGGCGAACGCGGCGGTCGTCGAGCTCGTCGCGGATCTGTTCGGTGTATCGCGTACCGACGTCGAACTCGTCGGCGGCGAGCGAAACCGCCAAAAGCGGGTGCGCATCCGCGGCGTCACCGCAGAGGAGGCGCGGCGCGTCCTCGACGGAGCACTCGAGGATTCAGCATCTGGCGCCGGGCGCCCCCACGGGCAACGACGACGCCGTTGACGTGGGCGTTCGCTTCTTGATGACCGGTCGGCCGCTGAAACCGATCAGGTAACCTGTCGGGCCTTCAATCCGTACGACGAACGGGAATCGATGCCTCCAAAGACTCCGAAGTCGAAACAGCGAACCGCAGGGGCGCGGAAGTCGACCGCGGCGAAGGCGACGAAAGCCGTGAAGAAGTCCGCGCCGTCGGTACGCGCGGCGAAAAAAGCGACGAAAGCCGTCCCGAAGAAGGCGGCGAAGGCGACGAAAATCGCACCGAAGAAAGCCGCGAAGGCCCCGGCGAAAAAAGCGACGAAAGCCGTCTCGAAGCCGGCGAAGGTGACGCGTCCGGCGGCGAAAGCGACGAAGGTCGCGCCGAAGAAACTGCCGACTCCCGCCAAGGCCGCTGAGAAAAAAAAGGAACCGGTAAAGGCTGCGGCGAAGGCGGCTCCGAAACCGAACTCCGCGACGCGCACCGAGAAGATGACTGTTCCGGCAAAGACCGCCCCAGCACCCGCAAAGCCGGCGGCGCCGAAGCCGCCGGTCCGGCCGCCCAAACCGGAACCGAAGCGCCTCGAGGTCGGATACACCGATGAGAAGTTCCTCGCCCACCAGAAGGCGGCGCTCGAGCGCGAGCGCGCGACCTATGTCGAGCAGGCGAGCAGCTTGCAGGCCGAGGCGGACCTGCTGATCGCGGAGATGGAGCCGGGCGATATCCAATTCGACGAGGAATCGGGCGAAGGAGGCACCGTCGCCGTCGATCGCGAGCGCGACCTGGCGCTCTCTGCTCAGGCGCTCGAGGCGGTCGAGGAGATAGACGCGGCCCTGCAGAAGATCGTCGGCGGCAGGTACGGCATCTGTGAGAACTGCGGTCAGCTCATCGCGAAGGCCCGGCTTGAGGCCTTGCCGTACGCTCGGTTGTGCATCGCGTGCAAGAGCGGGGGACTTTCTCGCCGCTGACCGACGGGCGGGGTCGCAGCGACGCCCACCGTCGCATGCGCCTCGCACTCGTCGTTGGGTGTGCCGTGGTGATCCTCGTCGCCGACCAGGTGACGAAGAGCCTCGCCGTCCACGACCTCGCGAACGGGCCGGTGCACCTCGTCGGACCGTTGTCGCTCCAACTGTCGTACAACACCGGTGCGGCATTCTCAATCGGTTCCGGACTCACACTGCCGATCATCGTCATCGCCTTCGTCTTGGTCCTCTTACTGGCGTGGTTCGCCAGGGGGACGCCTTCCACCCTCGCCGCCGTTGCGACGGGGATGATCCTCGGCGGTGCCCTTGGTAATCTCGCCGATCGTCTGTTCCGCGGCCATCACGGCGCGGTCGTCGACTTCATCCATTTCGATTTCTGGTCGACCTTCAACCTCGCCGATACAGCGATCGTGATCGGAACGCTCGAACTGCTCATCGTGATCGCGCGCGGGTCTCGACGGCAACCGATTCGCGCGGACGAAGGCGGCGAACCGTGAATGACCTTCGCTTGGAGCGTTTCGAGGTCCCGAACACCCTCGCCGGCGAACGCATCGACCGCGTGGTTTCGCTCGCGACGGGGTGCTCGCGGCGCGAGTCGACGGCGATGATCAGCCGCGGAGACGTGCGGGTCGACGGTCGCCCGGTGCGGTCCCGCCACGAACACGTCGTCGCCGGAACCTGTCTCGAGTTCCCGGCGCTCGAGGTGACCGACCGGCCGCGCCGCGTCGAACCCGAGCGCGTCTTTTTCGCCGTCGTCTACGAAGACGACGCGATCGTCGTTGTCGACAAGCCGGCGGGGCTCGTCGTCCACCCGGGCTCGGGGAATGAACGCGGGACGCTCGTCGCCGGTTTGCTCGCGCGGTATCCGGAACTCGGGGAGCTGACCGGCGGCGGCGCCGAGTCGCGGGAGCGGCCGGGGATCGTCCACCGGCTCGACAAGGACACCTCGGGACTTCTCGTCGTGGCGCGGACAGCAGTGGCGCGCGAAGCGCTCATCGGCCAGCTAGCGACGCACTCGATGGGTCGCCGCTACCGCGCGCTGGCGCTCGGCAGTTTCGACGCCGACGAGGGCGCGATCGACGCGCCGGTCGGCCGTTCCCTCGGGGACCGGACGAAGATGGCCGTCGTCGACGCCGGACGTCCGGCGCGCACGCACTATCGCGTTATGCGTCGATACGACAAGCCGTTCGCGTCGGCGTTGCTCGACGTCTGGCTCGAAACGGGACGCACCCATCAAATCCGGGTCCACATGGCGGCGATCGGAAGGCCGATTGCCGGTGACACCCGGTACAAGGGCGCACGTTCCAACAAGACGCGACAAGCGCTCGGCCTGGCGCGGCCGTTTCTACACGCGGCGGAACTCAGGCTGAACCACCCTGTGTCGGGTGAAGAGTTGATTTTCTCTTCGCCGCTGCCGTCCGACCTCGAGTCGGTGCTCGCCTATCTCGACGCGTCAGCGCAGGCGGCGATCAGGCGGCCGGGTTGAGCGAGCTGACCTCGGGTTGCTCGGAGAGCTGACGCAAAGCCGAGCTTTCGAGGCTGCGGACACGGCGCACGCCAATGCCGAGCGACTTCGCCGTCGTCTCGAGCGAGGCCGGCGGCTGGCCGTCGAGGCCGAAGCGCAATTTCAGTACGTCGCGCTCGAGTTCGGGCAACCGGCTGATCGCCTCGCCGAGACCCTCGAGGGAGACCTTCTCAGCGACGTCGACGTCGATCGCGTCTTCGTCGGTCGCAATGACGTCTCCGAGAGTGGCTGTGGCGTCCGCGGTCAACGGCTGGTCGAGGCTCGCGACGACTCGGGGCAGCTGCCGCTCGAGGGGCTCGCCGGCGCGCTCGGCAGCGTTCTCTGCCGCCACCGCGTCTTCGGGCAGGCGGATCGCCCGACCCTTCGACTGCACGGCGCGTTGCAACGACTGCCGGATCCACCACGTGGCATAGGTCGAGAACTTGAATCCCCGTCGCCAATCGAATTTCTCGACGGCGCGCATCAAGCCGAACGTCCCTTCCTGGACGAGGTCGATGAGGTCGACGCCGCGGCCTTGGTAGCGGCGCGCCCAGTGGACGACGAGGCGAAGGTTGCCGGCGATCATCTCGTTCTTCGCCTGCTCATCGCCTTGGTCGATCCGCTGCGCGAGCGCGACCTGCTCCGCCGCGGTGAGCAGCGGGTACCGGCCGATGTCGTCCAGCATCAACCGCATGAGGTCGGGGCCTCCGGTTTGCGGCTCGATCGTTTCGTCGAGTGTCTTGGTGGGGATGGCTCTGTTCCTTCCTTGCGCGTCCTCGCGCCTCTTGCGCCTACCCGGCGGATCGGCGCACCTTTACTAACGTCACATCGGCGCAGTCCATTCCGGTTTGCGCCTTAATTTTCCCACGCCGGTGTGACGCCGGGACCTACCCAGAGCGAGGTGAGCGACGATTTGGGCGAACGAGTTGTCGCTGCCCGCCTCGTCCTCGTGCGCCACGCCTCGACCCCCTGGAGCCGGGCGGGCCGTCACACCGGTCGCACCGACCTGCCGCTCGATGAGGCTGGCCGGGAGGGCGCCAAAAAGCTTAGACCTCGCCTCCAGCCGCTCGACGTCGTCGCCGTCTACGCGAGCCCGCTGCGACGCGCCCTTGAGACCTGTGAGATTGCCGGATTCGGTGACCGGGCGGTGATCTCGGACGACCTGGTCGAGTGGGATTACGGCGACTACGAGGGGAAAACGACGCCCGAGATCTGGGAGTCCCGTCCGCACTGGGAGGTCTTTGCCGACGGCTGTCCGAACGGCGAATCCGCTGCTGACGTGGGAGCCCGCGCCGATCTGTTCCTCGATCGGATCGCGACCGCCCCCGACGGCAACGGCGACATCTTGTGCTTCGCGCACGGTCACCTCCTGCGGGTGCTGACGGCGCGCTGGGTGCGGCTGTGGCCCGAGGAAGGGCGCCGCTTCCTGCTTGACGCCGGCCACCTCGGCGTCTTGGGCTACGAACGCGAGACCCGCGTCGTCGAGGCCTGGAACGCCTGAAGGGAGCGCCCGAGCACCCATAACCGAACCCTCACAGCGCCAGCACCTGTTGGCTCTGCCGGCGCGCGTAATGTCCCTGGTCAGGCGCCCGAACGACGCCGCCGTGAGCGAGCGCGGACCACTTTGCGACTGCGTCGCGGAACCGTCGCCAGAAATTCACCATTGAGATCCCCACGTCACAGAGTTGTTCGTCCCGCGGCCGCAAACTTCGTGCCTGGAATCTCCTCATCGTGAACCACTACACCTAGATGTCCGGACGTGCGGGCGGCCAGGCGCTCGCCGAGCCGCCGCATTGGAGCTAGGACACAAGCATGGAGAGATCGGAGCAGAGGATGCACCTCGTTCAGGGGAGAGAACCTCGTGTGCGCTCAACGTCGCGTTGGCGGATGCGGATCGGAGCTGCGGCCGCGGCGACGATCGGTCTTGGCATCGCGGCGGCGGCGATAACACCTGGGGTCAGTGGGGCGACGTCGACGGTCGGCTGGTCGCTCGCCACGACGTCGAATCCCGGTGAAGCGCCGCTGCCCGCGGCGAACGCCTCGGGCAGCGGACCAGCGACGAACCCAGGCGTGGTCGAAAACGGCGTTACCTGTACGTCGGCGAGTTTTTGTGTCGCGGTCGGCTCGTACAGCGACGCGGGCGGCGCGAGCCAGTCCGACGGCTTGATCGACACGATGACATCGGGGAGCTGGTCGGCGACGGCCGAGCCCGAGCCGTCGTCGAACGCTTCGGGTGCCGGTCCGGGCACCGACTCCGACGGACATCAGGTCGCCAGCCTCGCGGGCGTCGCCTGCCCCGCGCAGGGGACGTGTTTCGCAGTCGGCCAGTACGAAGACGCGAACGGGGACACGTACGGATTGATCGACTCGCTCGCCGGCGGCAGTTGGTCGGCGAGCGCCGCACCCGAGCCCTCGACGAACGGCTTTGGTACGGGGCCGGGGACCGACGTGTCGGGCAAGCAGTCAGCGAGCCTCGATGCGATCTCGTGTCCGACGACGACGAGCTGTGTCGCGGTCGGGCAGTACGAGGATTCCGACGGCAATACCTTCGGGCTGATCGAGACGCTCGCGTCGGGATCATGGAGCGCGGTGGCGGCGCCTGAGCCATCGTCGGACCCGGTGTCGGCGGCGGCGGCGAACTCGACAGCCGGCGCCGGAGTGGCGAACCTGACCGCCATCGATTGTCCGGGCGCGACGAGCTGTGTCGCGGTGGGCACTTATACGGACGCGGACGGCAACACGCTCGCCCTCGCTGAACAGTCGTCGAACGGCGCGTGGGTGCCGACAGCGGCGACCGAGCCGGCGACGAATGCGCTCGGAACCGGGCCGGGATACGCGACCTCCGGCGGAGGACGCGGCGACGTTCAACGCCATCGCCTGTCCGGTCGCTGGGACCTGCGTCGCGGTCGGCAATTACAACGACACGAACCACCTCCGCTACGGCTTGATCGATGCGCTGTCCGGGACGACGTGGTCAGCGAGCGCCGCCCCCGAGCCCTCGACCAACGCATCGGGCGTCGCTCCGGGTAACGACTCCGACGCGCATGGCTTCGCGAACCTGCTCTCGGTCTCGTGCGCCACGGCGACGTCGTGTGTCGCGGTTGGTGGATACGACGACGCGAACGGCATCCTCTATGGCCTGATCGATTCGGGGTCGGGAACGTCGTTTTCCGCCGCGGTGGCGCCGGAGCCCTCGACGGCGGCGAGTGACTCGAACGCCTTCGCGGCCACCGAACTCGAATCGGTATCCTGCCCGACGACAGCGGCGTGCTCGGCGGTCGGCTACTTCACCGACGCCACCGGACCGAGCGGGTACCGCTACGCCCTCGCCGACATCTTGACGGGCACCAGCTGGACGACCACGACCGCTCCCGAGCCAACGAACTCGGGGACCGATTCCGATCTCGAGCAGCGGGCGAGCGCGACGACGGTCGGGTGCTCGCCCGACGGGGGCTGCGTGCTCGCCGGCTCGTATCGCGACACGTCCGGAGATTCCGACGGGTTGCTCGACGTCTATCTGCCACCGGCTCCCGTCGTCTCTCGCATTTCGCCGCGCGTCGGCGTCTTCGCCCGCACGGAGACGATCTCTGGGAGCGGCTTCTACCCGGACAGCGAGGTGTACTTCGGGCGCGTCAAGGCGACCTCGGTGACGTACATTTCGCCGAACCTGATCCGGGCGATCACCCCGGCGTTCCATCTCGAGGTGCCAATCGAGGTCTCGAACGCCAGCGGGCAGTCAGCGGCGACCGCGCTCAGCGAATTCAGCTACGAGTCACCGGTGTCGTACTCCCGAGTCGGGGACACCGTGGGCCTGAGTGGCATCCTGTTCAGCTGGCACTGTCAGAAGTTCGCCGCCTGTCATGTGCGCGCCTGGTTGCATGTCGTCGTTCGGTCGGTAGCGACCGGACGGAAAAGCAGCGGCATCTTCGCCTTGCGAACGATGTCGATCGGTGCGAACAAGACGCACAACATCCAGCTGCTCTTGACCTCGTACGGCAAGGCGATCGTGCGTGATCTCCGCGGCTACCGCTTCGTGAGCGCTCGGATGCTTGTCGTGACGCTCGGCAACGTGCACAACCAGAACACAGTGATCATTCGCTAGCGACCGAGAAGAAACGACGCGCGCCGTCGGGTGCGAAGAGCACCTGCGGCGCGCGTCACTTGTTCAGCGTTTCGAAGTGATCTTGCCTGACAGGGCGCGTTCGACCATCTCTGCGAGCACGTAGGAGTCGAGGTGCTTGCGCATCGTTCCGGAGAGGTCCTCCCACACGTCGAGCAGCACGCACTGGCCCTCGTGATCGCAAGCGCCGTTCTCATGGGCGCGGCCGAACGAGCCGACGGCGATCGGACCGTCGACCGCGGAGACGATCTCTCCGAGGGTGATCTCCTTCGGCGAGCGGGCGAGCACGTAGCCGCCGCCGACGCCACGCTTTGATCGCACGAGTCCGGCGCCTTTCAACGCGAGGAGGATCTGTTCCAAGTAAGGCTGGGGGAGTCCGGTTCGATCGGCTACATCCCGGACCGAGGTCGGAGTGTCGCCGTCGTCGTGGAGCGCGAGCGATAGCAACGCCCGGCAGGCGTAGTCGCCGCGCGTGGAGACGCGCACAAGTCCATCGTATGACCAGCCGCGACCTGCCCATAAGCTCAATTTGTGAGTGAGCCGACCGGGGTTGACGACGCCGTCTCCGCAGTCGCCGTAACCGGCACCGACGAGGCCTTTCTCGTCCCCGACTACGGCGGTCGATGCGTCACCGAACTCGTGCCGGTGCTGATGCGCCTCGAGGATTTGCGGGCCCGTGGCTCCGTTCCAGAGTGGGTCCCGAACCGCGTCGCTGAAGCCTCGAAGGTCGTGCTGTTGATCCTCGACGGCCTCGGGGCTGAACAGCTCGCGGCGCGCGCCGCCGTCGCGCCGACGATGACCGCGATGGCGCATTCGACGTTGACGTCGGTCGCGCCGACAACGACCGCGACGGCTTTGACCTCGATCGTCACGGGACGCACGCCTGCCGAACATGGAGTTGTCGGGTATCGCGTCCGTGTCGGCGGCGAGGTGCTGAATGTCCTTCGGTGGACGACACCGTCGGGAGACGCGCGTAACGAGGTACGTCCGCGCGCCTTCCAGCACACGCCACCATTTCTCGGACGACGCGTCCCTGTCGTCTCAAAAGCCGATTTTGCGCACACCGGTTTCACCGAAGCGCACCTTTTCGGCGCGGACCTCATCGGTTATCGGCTTGCGTCCTCGCTACCAGTACTGATCGCCGAGGCACTGCAACGCGGAGCGCCGTTCGTCTACGCCTACTACGACGGCATCGACGCCATCGCCCACATGACCGGCCTCGGCGCCTTCTACGACGCCGAGGTGCGCGCGACGGACCACCTCGTCTCCGACATCGTCGACCGGCTCCCACGAGACGCCGCGCTCGTCATCAGCGCCGACCATGGCCAGGTCGAAGTGGTCACGCCACCTCTCGGCATCGACGGCGAGGTGATGGCCGACGTCGAAGGCATATCGGGTGAGGGACGTTTTCGATGGCTGCACGCACGCCCGGGCGCCACCGAACGCCTCGCGACGAGAGCGGTCGAGCGCTTCGGTGAGACGTGCTGGGTGCGCACGCTTGATGAACTCGTCGAGGCGGGGGTGTTCGGCGGGCGCCTTCCGGAGGCGTTTCGGAGGCGCCTCGGCGACGTCGCCCTGATGGCGCGCGCTCCGGTCGCGATCTTCGATCCCGCCGACCCAGGAGACGTGCGTCTCGTCGGCCGGCACGGCTCGCTCACCAAGGACGAGCTTCTCGTTCCGTTGCTCGGAATAGCGGCGTGAAGATCTACACGAGGAGGGGCGACGACGGAACGACCGCGCTGCGCGCCGGCGGCCGCGTCGGAAAGGACAGCGCGCGCATCGAAGCGCTCGGCACGATCGACGAAGCCCAGGCCTCGCTTGGGACAGCGCGGGTGGCGTGTGCGCAATTCCCGGACGTCGCGTCGGTGCTCGTCGACGTGGAGCGCGACCTCTGGGTGCTGATGGCCGAGGTCGCTACTGATCCGGTGCAGCTGCGCCGGTTCGAGCCTGGGGTGACAGAGGTGACCGGCGCGATGGTCCAGCATCTCGAGTCACTGATCGATGCGCACGCCCGAGCGGTCGGAGAGATCACCGACTTCACAGTCCCAGGCGAAGGCGTCGCGTCGGCCGAGCTCGAGGTGGCCCGCACCGTCGTTCGGCGAGCTGAACGGCGACTCGTTACCGTCGAGCTGAAGCCCGAGAGCTTCGTTCCCGCCTACTTGAACCGTCTGTCCGACCTCTGTTGGACGCTCGCCCGAGTGGTCGAGCAGGATCACCGCTTCGCGAAGAACGAGGGAGATGAAAGGTGACGTTGCAGCTCGAGGAGGCGGCGAGTGTGATCGACGGGCTCCCGTGCGCGAGGCCGGTGTTCAAGGGGCTCGTCGGCGTCGACGGCACCCCCGATCCCGACGCCGGCGTGCTGGCGGCGCAGGGATGCAAAGGCGACGTTGGTGACGCAGCGGTCGTCGCGAACGGCGCCAACTCCGTTTCTTTCGTCGTCGGGCTCGGAGCGATCGAGGAACTCGATGCCGAGATGTGCCGGCGCGCCGGCGCAGCCCTTTCCCGTTCGGCGGTGAACGTCGCCGAGGTGGTGGTCGACTTACGCGGCGCGGTGCCGCCGTCACTCTCGGATCATGAAGTGCTCGGCGCGTTCGGCGAAGGCGCGATCCTCGGCTCCTACCGCTTCAACGGACGCAGGCAACAATCCGCCGACGCTCCAACGCTCGGGCGGATGGTGATGATCGCAGCTGAACACAACTCGGCGGCGGCTGTCTACAGGGCGCGGGCGCGCGCCGACGCGGTGAACCTCGCCCGCGACCTCGTAAACACCCCGGCTGCCGACAAGACGCCGAAACGTTTTGCCGAGATCGCTCGCGAGGTCGGCGAACGCGCCGGGCTGACGGTTGAGGTCTTCGACGAGCAGAAGATTCGCGAGATGGGGCTCGGGGGGCTTTTGTCGGTGGCGAAGGGATCCGCCGAACCGCCGCGGCTCGTCCGCCTCGAATACTCCCCGAATGATCCGACCGCGACCGTCGCGCTCGTCGGCAAGGGCATCACATTCGATTCCGGCGGGTTGTCGCTGAAGCCGCTGACGGCGATGTTCACGATGAAAGAGGACTGCGGCGGTGCGGCGGCCGTTCTCGGCGCGATGACCGCGTGCCGAGCGCACGACGTGCGGGCAAGAGTCGTCGGGATCTTTCCGTTGACCGAGAACATGCCGGGTGGAAACGCCGTTAAGCCCGGAGATGTGTTCACCGCGCGCAATGGCAAGACCGTCGAGGTGTTGAACACCGACGCTGAGGGCCGCCTCGTCCTCTCCGACGCGCTCAGCCTCGCCGCGGAGGAGTCGCCGGATGCGATCGTCGATCTCGCGACGCTCACGGCGCCGATCGTTGTCGCGCTCGGCAAGCGGCTCGCCGGGTTGATGGGCAACGACTCGCGTCTTGTCGGCGCCGTCGAACGTGCTGCCGCCGCTGCCGGCGAGCCGGTCTGGCACCTGCCGCTGCCTGTTGCCTACCGCTCGCTGCTCGAGTCCGACGTCGCGGACTTGAAGAACATCGGCCCGATCGGCGAGGGTGGCGCGCTCGTCGCCGGCCTCGTCCTCGAAGAGTTCGTCGGCACGGTTCCCTGGGCGCACCTCGACATCGCCGGGGTGGCGTGGGCCGACGAAGTGCGCGGATACGCGCCGAAAGGCGGCACCGGGTTTGGTGTCCGCACCTTGATCGAACTGCTCGAAAGGTACGAGCCGATCGGCGACACGGCCGACGAGGACCCGAAGGGGAAAAGGGTGATCCGATGACAGACGACACGACCTCGCAGGAGAGCCCGGCGTCGGCTGGCCCCAAACCCGCGAAGGCCGGAGACGATCGCGGAACGCCGAAGCGACCGTTTACCCTCGCCCTCGACATCGGCGGCACGGGCCTCAAGGGCTCGGTGCTCGACACCGAGGACCGCATGGTCGCCGATCGGGTTTCAGTGCCGACGCCGTATCCGCTCCCCCCGGAGCGCCTTGTCGACACGCTCGCCGATCTCGTCCGCCCGCTACCGGGCTTCGAGCGGGTCTCGGCCGGCTTCCCCGGCGTCGTCCGCAAGGGCCGCGTCTTGACGGCGCCGCAGTTCTCGACCGAAAAGGGACTCGGCTCACGCACTCTGCCCGAGCTCGTCGCGAAATGGACCGGCTTTCCGCTCGCCGACGAGCTCTCGAAGCGGTTCTCGAAACCGACGCGCGTCGCGAACGACGCCGACTTGCAGGGACTGGCCGTCGTCTCGGGGGACGGGCTCGAATTCGTCGTGACCCTCGGCACCGGGGTCGGAACCGCCCTGTTCTACGACGGGATGCTCGCTCCGCACCTCGAGCTGGCTCACATTCCGTTCCGCAAGGGGGAGACCTTCAACGAGCAGCTCGGCAACGCGACCCTCGAGAAGATCGGGCCGAAAAGGTGGCGTCGACGTGTCTTCGAGGCGCTCGAAGTCTTCCGGATCCTCACGAACTTCGACCACTGTTACCTCGGCGGCGGCAACTCCCGTCACCTGAAGGGCAAGGTCGAAGCGCCGTACTCCGTGGTCGACAACGTGGCCGGGATCCTCGGCGGGCTGCGGCTCTGGGACGAGGGAAGGTCGATCGAGCACCGCGACTGAGCGACGCTCAGCCTTGGGAGAGGCTCTGCGCGCACTGGGCCGAGAGCGCGGACACGAGCTTTGATTCCGGCACCCGGTTCGATTCCGAGAGCGTCGCCATGAGCGCCTGCCAGTCCCCGTTGTTGCTGCCGGCGAGCGCCGCCGGTTGCAGCGCTTGTCGCAGCAAGGAAAGGGCACGCGCACGATCTTTTTCGGCCAGCGCGGCGTCGCTCGTCCTCGTGCTCTGCGCGTAGAGCGACAAGCTGTGACCGACGTCGATGCACGCTTCGTGTCCGAGAGACGACGCCGAGGAACCGCAGGCGCTTGCGATCCCCGCACCGGATGCGACGAGCGCCGTGGCGCAAAAGAGGCGCCGGAGCCGGTGGCTCGGGCGCCTGACGGTCATGTGTCGAGCCAGGCCGGCGCTGCGTCCAACAGGAACCGGCTGACCGCGCGCGTCCGGTCGAAGGTGTCGCACAACAGCTCCTCGCCGGCGAGGACCTTCGCGAGCGAGACCTCACGACGGGCGACAATCGTCAAGCGGCGGACGGGTGGATCGGTCACTGATCCGAACGAGTCCGTCGCTGAGATCTCCAAAGGCAGTTCGACGCCGCCGACACCGGCGAGGTCGATCGCCAGTCGCAGCAGGTCGGGGCCGTTCGGGAGCGGCGGGATTCCCCAGTTAAAGGTCAACGGGAACGACCATTTGTCGGGCGGTTCCTCGTCGTCGGGCAGGGCGACGACGGCGTCTTCGAAGTCGAGGAGTGTGCGCGGATCGACTTCCAGGGCGAGGTGGAGATCGATCGGACCGCCGCAGCCTTCTTCGGGATGCAGGTCGACCTCCCAGAACTGGCGCAGCGAGTACGTCTCGACGAAGTGTCGCTCGTCGTGGACGTGGAAACCGTGATCGGTCGCGTGGTCCTTCAATTCGGCGACGTATCCCGCGACGTCGATGACTGCCATCGCGTCGAGTGTAGGGGAGGGCCTTGTTGCGCCTCGCTGCACGTCGGACGTGTATCCGCATGGAAAGAGCCGTTCATTGGCCAGGTAGCTTGCGTATGTGCACGCCCGTGACCTTTCGACCGTCATGGGTCGCGCGGTGCAGGCGGTCATCTCGGCGACCGCGGGCGTCGAGGATTGGGCGGCGCCAGGAGCTATCGAGGGGCAGTACCGGATCGACGTCGTTGCGGACAACGCGGCTCTCGAGGTGTTGCTCGGTGCGGGTCTTGGCGTGTTGAGCGAGGAGTCGGGCGTCACCGAGGCCGGACGCGATCTCCTCGCGGTGATCGATCCCGTCGACGGGTCGACGAATGCCTCGCGGGGAATCCCGTGGTACGCAACGAGCATCTGCATCGTGGACGCGTCCGGTCCGCTCTGTGCCCTTGTCGTCAACCTCGCCGACGGGACGCGTTACGAAGCCCAGAGAGGCGGCGGCGCGACGAGGAACGGTCAGCCGATCACCGCCGGGGAGACATCCAGGCTCGCCGACGCGATCGTCGGGGTCTCGGGGTTGCCGTTCCGCGCGGTCTGCTGGCGCCAGGCGCGCTCTTTTGGAGCGGCCGCTCTCGAAATCTGCGCGGTCGCAGACGGACGGCTCGACGCCTTCTGCGAGTGGGGACGCCGCTCGCTCGGTGTTTGGGACTACCTCGGCGGGATGCTCGTCGCGAACGAGGCAGGAGCGAGCGCCGCCGACGCCTTCGGACGCGACCTCGTCGTCCGGCGGCACGAGGACCGCCGCAGCCCGGTCGTCGCGTCGACGACGTCACTGCTCGTCGAGCTCCTCGACGTACGCCGATCCGACGCCGACGCGGAAGGGACCAGATGACCGAGCCTGTGATGACCCAGGGGCATGCGGCGTTCGAGGCCTTGCTGGCGGTACAAGAGGAGGACTCCGCAATCGATTCGCTCGAACATCGCCGCGCGACCCTTCCAGCTCGCCGTGAGCTCGCAGACCACGAGCGCGCGCTCGTGCAGGTCGACGCGGGCGAGGGTGAAGCGAACACCGCGCGCCAGGTGCACGAGGCGCGCCTTTCGGATCTGGCAGGAGAGGTCGCCGAGATCGTCACGCGAGCGGCGCGCATCGACGAGCGGTTGCGCAGCGGCCAGGCGGGGTCCTTCCGCGACCAAGAGGCGATGGCGGTCGAGATGGGAAACTTGGATCGGCTCCGTCGCGACCTCGACGACGAGCAGCTCGTCGTGATGGAGGCGATCGAACCGATCGAGAACGAGCTCGCGACACTGGCCGATCGCCGCAAGGCCGAACAAGAGGAGATCTCCCGCGTGTCCAACGAGCTCATGACCGCGGAGTCTGAGATCGATGAGGAGATCGCGCGGCACCGTCACCGACGGGACGCGCTCGCGGCGACGATCCCGGACGGACTTCGAGGCGAGTACGAGCGCTTGCGTACTCGGCTCGGCGGTGTCGGGGTGGCGCGCGTGGTTGGAGGGATGTGCGCCGGCTGCCATCTCATGATCTCCGCGACCGAGCTCGACCACCTCCGCCGTGCGGCGGAGGACGAAGTCGTGCACTGCGAACAGTGCGGGAGGATCCTCGTTCTCTGATCTCGCTCACACGCGAGATGCGCTCAGCGGTAACTCCGTCGGCGCCAGCCGCCTTGCATTACAGCGATGATCAGCGCGGTGCAGGCGACCGCGATGATCAGCGCCAAGACGAAGGAGTAGCGGTAGCGGAAGCCGAACACGATCCGGCCGATGAGGCCGCCGGCGAAGGAACCCGCGATGCCGACGAGGGTCGTCGAAAACGGCCCCATTCGCTGATGACCGGGGACCACGAGCCGACCGAGCGCTCCGATGATGAGCCCTGAGACCAACATCGCGATGATGAGGAAGAACATTTAACAACTCTCCCACCTAACACCGCGCGAAGTGACGCGGCGTTGGTTTTCCACACGCGTAGTCAGCTGTACGAGCGGTCGGCGACTTGGGCAAACTTCAAGCCGCCGAGCGAGACCGGACACATACGCGAGACGCGTCGTTCGCCGCAAGGTGTACCGCAAGTCGAACTCGATGCGCGGACAGTTCCTACGCCGTCTCGCGAGCTGTCGAGAGCGGTCTTTCAGCCCACCGCCTACGGTCCGGTGTAACGAACGTCGAATCCGTCGGCGCTCGGTGCCGCCGGCGTCGACAAAACGACGCCGTGCTGGACGAGTTCGACTCCTTCAGAGGAGGTGAGCGCCCACGCGGGAAGGCCCGCCTGCAAGTTGGAGAACGTGACGGTGCCGAAGTTCGCGAAGGGTGACAGCTGCGTCTCGCTCGCTCCGGAATCCTCGACGATCCATTCCGCCGAGTAACCGCCGTCATATGACAGCCGAGAGGTCGAACCCTCCATAGAGAACGAATTCGACCCACCGGCATCGAGCGCGGTGCCGTATTCCCGGCCCGTCACCATGACCCCGGAAATGCCCTTTGTGATGTCGTCGATCTTCGTCGACCAGCGACCGCCTGCCGTCTCGTAGACGCTCGCCGCGACCGAGTCCCCTGGAGATACGGACAGCCGGGAATAGTCGATCGATCCGTTGGGATTCGATGGATACAGCTCCCACCACGCATCGTCTTGCTGGCCGCCGTTGACACAGCGGTCCTCGGTGCCGGTCTGCAAGAGCGCGCCCGAACTCCCACCACTCGGCCAACTGACTCCACCGATGCCGACCCATTCCGAGACTTCCCCGCTCGGAGTGTCAGCGCAGTTCAATGTTGGAACAGTCCACATTCCGCTCGTTGACCGGATCACAGGTTCCGACGACGGTACGACGTAGCCGGACCAGTTTGTGCTTTCGGTGTAGCCGCTTGCGCCCGCAGGCGCGGGTTCGCCGATTTGGCCGGGCCGAACGAGGATTGTGAGCGGGACCCAGGTCGCGCTCAAACCTCGACGGGCGTAGTCGCGAAAATGGGCGGTCACGGTCGTGCCCGAGAGGTTCGCGCCAAGCTTGATCGTCACGCGCGCGAAACCCCGCGAGCAGTTCGACCACGATCGCGGCAGCGCGGCGGTGACCGCCTTTTGACCGACGGGGAAAAGGCGGCAGCCGACGGCACCAAGCGTTCGCATTGACACGGTGACCGTCCCGCCGCGAGACGGCAAGGAGGCGCGGTTCGCCTGGATCGACAGGATCCTCGGAACAGCGCTTTTCGAAATTTGAGCCACGGGAGCGGTGATTCCGCTCGCTTGGGTTGCGAGACACAGGAGTGTCGCGATGATCGTAGCGATCGCCAATGCGCCGCCGGTCCACGATCGACCGCTCTGACGACCGATCATGCCTGAAACTCTACGTACCGGTCGTCGCCAACAGCGGATGCCGAGGTTCAGCTGTTTGGGTGGCCGTATCGCGGGGCCGCTGTTGCCGGGGGACTACCGCCGCCCACGGTCGTAGAGGTCGAAGACTCGATGCTCGCGACCGAAGTGGGCGATGATCCTCCACACGCGCCGAACAGGAGCGCCACAGCGCAGAGTGCCAGACCGGTCGCTGCGACGGATCAGGTCTTCGGACTTTGGGACCCGCGGGCAAGGTCGGGCCCCGTTTGCGATCCGTTAGGTCGCCATCGCCATCGTTTTACTTGGAGATCGGTTGCACGCCGGTTACGGACGGGGCCCGCCGCTCGTTGCCAGAAGGCGACATGCGGCCGCCTCGAAACTTCCTTACCCGAGGGTCAAGTCAAAGTGCATCTTCTTCTTTGCGACGGATCGACGAAAGTCCGCCACAATTCCAAGACGCGAAGCGGAGTGCCCGGCGCTCGCACCTGCTTGGCCATAGGGACAGGTGATCTCGGCCGTTAGCTAGCGTTGCGCAACTCTCTCAGGGCGGTGCGCTTGTGGATGACGAGCACGAGATTTCCTACCTTGCTCTCGAAGTTGGCACTGCAGTACAAAGCTCTGAAGGGCACACGTTCGGCACCGTCGAACACGTCCTGCAGATCCCGAGCGAGGATCTCTTCGATGGCATCGTCGTGACAACCCATCAGGGTCTCCGCTTCGTCGGCAAGGGACAGATTCTCGAGATCACAACTGAAGCCGTTCATTGTTCGCTGAATGATGAACAGGCCTCCCAGTTGCCTCCGCCATCAGGTACACGCAGCTTCCACGTCGATCCCTTCCAGGACACTGGACCTTCCCTGACTGCGCGGTTCGGCCGAATGTTTGGGCGAGAACGCTGGGTCGAAGATAGGTAACTCGCTTCCCTGACGTGAAGGGAGAGGGAACGGCCCGTGATGCGTCTCTACGGCCGCGACTTTCTCGTCGACGAATCGCTTTGGACTGGCGAGGTCCTCAACGGGCGAGCCTTTAGCCTTCGTGATATGTCCCGGGCATGGCGTACCAGCGAGGCACGCGTCTCGGAAGCCGCGCGCGGACCAGCGTTCTGGAACGCCCAATCATCCCGCTGCTGTATGGCCGAGCGTTGCGATGCGCGCCATTCCGTACTGCGGCGAACCGGCTTGGCTGAACGCCTGCATCGCCTCAATGACACCGGGCACGTTGACGCTCGGGTTTTTCATGCGTAACTGCATTAATTTTTCCCTTCCCTCAGGCGGGTCGGTTCATTCCGTCCTGTTGTGTATGACACCCGAAAGTCGGTGGACCTGACGCGCGCCAGGTAAGCAGACCTCGCCTTGGATGTCAGCAGCAGAAGCTGCCGCTCCAAGGGAGTAACCGTTTTGCAACCAACTTCGGCGTACAAAGATTCTGGTGGGTGGAGGTGCGCCGCAATGAACGAAGCAGCCAACCTGCCGATCGGGAGGGAACGAGGCGGTCCTCATCGCCAACTTCGACGAGCCGTGCCGGTGTTCTTTGTGCTCGGGTTGGCCGGTCTTTTGTTCGCGGCGTGTGGGGGTGTCTCGGGACCCGGTGTCGCGAGCATCGGATCGACGACGACGACCACTCCCTCCCTCGGCTCGGCGAACCTGTCGCCTTTCGCGTCCCCCGCAAAGGAGTACCAGTACGCACTTTCTTACGCCGTATGCATGCAAACCCACGGCGTTCCGAACTTCCCCGATCCTGTGAACTCCAACCGCGGCTTCGGCTTCAACCCGAGGGCTGATTCGAACTCACCGCATTTCGCCGTGGCGAACAGTGCCTGCAAGCACCTCCTGCCGGACAACGGCGGACTACCCACCGCGGCCCAGACCGCTGCCGAGACGGCCAAACTCTTGCAGTACGCGCAGTGCATGCGCGCCCACGGCCTACCGAGCTTCCCTGACCCGATCGTCAAGCCGAACCAATTCGGGTTCAACATCAGCGGGGTCGATCCGAATTCTCCGCAATTCAAGTCCGCGCAGAACGCGTGCCGATCGCTCAGCCCCTTCGGAGGCGGATGAGCGGCGCGCATTCATTCCCGCATCTACCGCTGCACATCGGCAGTTCTCGCCCGCGATGCTCAGGGACCGTAACCATCGTGCAACCGTCTTCGGCGTACAAAGATCTTGAAATGGCCGAATTCCAAATCATCTGTCCGAGGAGCGACACGTCCCCGGTGGCGATGGAACGAACCACACCTTGAGTGTTCGACGAGCCGCCGGTGTTTTTGCGCTCGGGTTGACTGGCCTTTTGTTCGCGGCGTGTGGGGGTGCATCGGGACTCGGTGTCGCGAGCGTCACCTCGACGACCCCGACGACGGCTCCGTCAAGCAACACGAAGGCTCCCTCGACGGCATCGGGCGGCAGTTCCGCGGCGAACGCGAGTGGCCAGACGATCGGCATGGGTGGAGTCACGCTCGCCTTCTCCCAGTGCATGCGATCGCACGGCTTCCCGAACTTCCCCGACCCGAGCAGCGAGGGACAGGTAAGCGTCAGCGGCATCGACCCGAATTCGTCGCAATTCCAGTCCGCGCAGAAGGAGTGCGCGAAGTACATCTCGGGAGCGTCGGGCAAGCCTCCCAGTGCGGCGCGGCAGCAACAGATGCTCGCCGAATTGCTCAAGTTCGCCGAGTGCATGCGAGCGCATGGAATCACGGATTACCCCGACCCCCAGGTATCGGGCAACGGCATCTCGACCAGCATCAAGGGCGGAAAGGACAGCGACCTCAATCCCAACAACCCCCGGTTCCAGGCTGCGCAGAAGGCGTGCCAACTGATCCGAGGCGTCGGCAGCAAGCAGGTCACGTCCACGGCAGGCTGACAGGGCGGATTGGCGAATGTGCAACGAGGACGTACGAAACGACAATCCTGGTGGATGGAGGTGCGCCGTAACCGACTTGCCGATCGGGAGCGAACGCGGTCTACATCGCCAACTTCGACGATCCGCGCCGGTGTTTTTTGCGCTCGTGTTGGCTGGTCTTTTGTTCGCCGCCTGCGGAGGCGCGTCTCCGCCGGGCGTCGCAAGCGTCACGGGTTCGTCCACTTCGACGACCATTGCGGGTGGAGTCGCCGGCAACAGCGGCGGCCCGCCGACTCAAGCGCAGCTACGGGAGATGCTCCTGTTCGCTGAGTGCGCCCGCAAGCACGGGCTTTACAGCTTTCCCGATCCCCCCTATCACGCCGGCGAGCTGAGCAATCTCGGGTATTACAAGGGCTCGCCGCAGATAAAAAAAGCAAATCGGGAATGTCACGCTCTAGCACTCGCTTCCGGATTTGTAGAGTCCAAGGCGGAGATCCAGTACTACCTGCAGCAAGACTTGAAGATCTCCGAGTGCATGCGTGCGCACGGCGTGGCGAATTTCCCCGATCCGAGTTCGCAAGGCGGAGGGCCGTGGCCTTTGAAGCCATCGATTATGAACCAACCCGATTACTCCGCTGCCGCCAAAGCCTGCGGAGCACCGCCACCAGGGCTACCGCCCCATCCAGCCGGGTAACGACGCCGCAGAACCTTACGGGCCGTCGTACATCCCAAACATGGTCACTTAGTGCGGTGCTGCTCGACGCTCAGCATCCCTGAGCGGCCGTCGCGGCCTCGGTACCGTGGCAGTGATGGACGGTGCGCCGCTTCGCAACCGAGATGACGCAGCCGCATGGGGAATCGCGAGCCCGACCGAGCCTCGTTGGCCGGAATTGCTGGCGTTGCTCACCGCCATCGGGCTGCAGCTCGTCCTGCCCGACAGAGTCGTTCGCGGGCTAGGGAACCGAGCGCTCATTCCTGCCCTGGAGGGGGCGCTGATCGTCGTTCTCCTCGTTGCCAATCCCGGGCGCATATCGGCGGAACAGTCACGGCTCCGCGTCGTCGGCATCACGCTGATCGCGCTTATTTCGGCTGCCAACGTCGTCTCCCTGACTGAACTCATCCACGCTCTTCTTTATGGATCCAAGACCACTGGTCGACCGCTGGTCTACGCATCGGTGCCGATATGGCTGACCAACATCATCGTCTTCGGGCTTTGGTATTGGGAACTCGACCGAGGTGGTCCCGCCTCTCGACAGCTGGCAACGCACCGCCACCCCGATTTCCTTTTCCCACAGATGTCGGCTCCGGGCTCATCTCCGGGATGGGCTCCGAGGTTCCTCGACTACCTCTATACGTCGTTCACCAACGCCACCGCATTTAGCCCGACCGACACGATGCCGCTCACCGATTGGGCGAAGCTGCTCATGATGCTTCAGTCCCTAGCGTCACTCGTGACCGTCGCTGTCGTCATCTCGCGGGCCGTCAACATCTTGAGCTAAGGACGCCCGCGTTGCTTTCGGCGCTTGCCAACGCGCCTCACGTCCTGCTCTTCGCGTGCGATGTCAAAGAAGCAGGAAGAAGGTCCGAAGTGGAGGGAGTTCCTCTGTGAACTGGTCAAGCCATGGAAGAAGTCCCAGGCGGCGGCGGACGCCGTCGATGAACCCGGAATCAGCCTCAAAGAGCTCGGACGTCGAGAGACGCGACGGGCGGCGGGGCTGGATGCCGCGCGCATTCGTCGATGGCGGTGGACTGTCGAAGCGGTTGTGTCGGCCACCGAGCAGAAAGCGAACGGTCGAAACGTCCAACCGAAGCCAAGGGTCGTCACTCCTCATGCGGGCACGTGTAGCTTGTGTGCAAGAAGGGTGGCCCGCACATGGGCACATTGGCATCGTTGTTCGCATCCTCTGGAGGCAGTAGCGGCTCGCTATTGCTCTTCGTCCTCGTGATTGGGGTGCTGTTGATGGTGATGGCCCGTCGGCGTGGAGCGGGCCGGGGCAGAGGCGGTCCATTTGGCGGTGGCGGATTTGGCGGTGGCGGCAGCGGACAATCCGGTGGCGGCAGCGGACAATCCGGTGGCGGTGGCCAAGGATTTTGAACGCAAGGGCTGACCAAAGCTTGCCAAGGCCCGAGCGTTGCTTCGCTAATGGGCGTGCGAAGTTCGATTCCCGCAAGCCCCTGATCGTCGCTTTTCATCAGCGCGCGGGAGATAGGTTGATTCCAGCGAATCGATTCCTAGATTCACGGGTGTGACAGACACAGCCCGGTCCCACCGTGATTGGTCCGCAATCATTGGGGCGAAGTTGTTCCCCGCCTCCCAACAGCTGAGTGAAGTGCTGTACGAAACTGCCGACTGGAGCAAAGTGCCCAGCGCCTACCGGCCGTCGTCTTTCGAAGTTGAAGAACTCGGCCCTCAGATCGCAAACGCGCTCGCCGGGGCACTCGCATGGGATGAGCTGCTCAAAGCGATCAGGGACAATCCGGCAACGGATGCTCGTGATGAGGCCGATGACGTGGCAGCAGTCGTCCTTCCTCATATCACGATGCCTGCGAAAGGGACGACCGCTTATTCAGCGTGGTCCACGGCCGCTCCGCCGATGATTCGAGTTCTTTGGATCAAATTGCGTGAATACTTGGACGGCCACCCGGTGGATCTCGCCTAGCTGGTCCACCGCATGATCGGGCGGCGTGCGCCAGCGTTGTTGATGGAGTTCAGACATCGAAATGAGCTCCGAGAGACGTCACAGCCCATTTAGGTGCCTAACGATTGGTTCAGTCAGCCGTTGAATTTGCTGCCCCAGCACTCACAAGGCGGTCATTACGTAGCTCGGATTAGTGCCGCGCGGGGTCACAGTCGAGTCGCATCCCAGGAGGTGAGCATTCTGATCGAGGATCACGTCTCGCCGGAAGCCGTAGCGATTCCAGCGTGGCGGTCCCAGTATGGCCGATCAACCATAATTACCGGTCGCCGCTTCACCGGGAAGCGAAGGGTTACTGGACCGTCTATCCCGTTGCCTCATCGCCCGACGCGACTAACGAGCTCATGCAATCGGTTCGACGCCATCGGGGGACGAAGACTGCTCGACTGGCTCTCTACGGGCAAACCAAAGTTCCTGTTTGATCGCAATTCAGGGAACTAATCCGCCTAAAGGCTCGCAGGGAACTTATAGATATGCAGTGGCTAGAGCAAAGACCGGTCCATTAGGTAAAAAGGCGCTAAGACCAGCTTGCAGTTAATCTCCCCTCGAAGCGCGTAGCGCTGGTCTGGCGGGACGTATGTCGAACGCACAACCGATCGACGTGCGAGACATGGCGATCATCCACCGCACGTTCCGTCGCTACTACGACGAGGCCGCCCGGCTGGTGCGCGCCGCGCGAGAACCGTCATCGGCCCGGGTTACGTTCTTGGCCGACCACATAGATTTCGGTCTGGCTTGGCTGCACTTCCACCACGAGAGCGAAGATGAGCTGCTGTACCCAAAGCTGATCGAGCGTGTCCCAGACCAGGCCGCCATAGCCGAGCAGACCAAGCTCCAGCACCAAGAGATCGGAACGGCGCTCGAGGTTGCTTCGGAGTCGTGCAAGGCTTGGCAGGAGGGACCCTCGGCCGAGACCGCTGAAGCGCTGGCGAGGGCGCTCGACCAGCTCAACTTGGTTGTTCAGCCCCACCTCGACGAGGAAGAGCAAAAGGTCGTCCCCCTCGCCGCGTTGACGCTGACCAAGAAGGAGAGGGACGCCATTGGTAAGCACACGGTCGCCCGGATTCCTCGTAACAAGAGGCCTGTCGCGTTCGGGATGATCCTTGAGCCGCTCGAACCAGCCGAACGCGCCGACATGATGAGCGGCGTGCCAGCGCCGGTGCGGATTTTGCTTTACCCCACCTTCATCGACCGCCCCTTTAAGAAATATGCGGCAGCCCTGCGGACCGGGAGCTGAGTTTCGGGCGAAACACACCGCGGAGCACGTCGTCGCCTTCCTCGACTTAGTGATGCGAATGATGCTCTCGGTTCCATGGAATGACCGACGACGACGATTGCAGGCGCGTTCACGCGCTCGCTGAATTGTTCTACGAGGTCGGCGCGTCCGCGAGAGGCGAGCTGCCGACCCCGGAGCGACATCAGTTGGCCGATTAGCTGCGTTTGCTCAACATCGTCTGCGGTTCAGATGCCGAGAACGACTGAGACGCGCTCAGAACTAGCAACTATGCGGCAACCTCTGGAACTCGTCGAGAGCGCTTCTTTCCGTCGCCTCCCGCTCGCTACGAACAACGGCACAGCCCATCGTTGCGCGAGTCGTCGATCGCGGACTGACAATCTGCAGAGCGACCGACCCCGCAAATTAGAACCCCGCCGGTCCTGAATGACATCAGCCGTAATCCTGCATTATTAATTGGCCCACCCGAGATTCTCGTGCACGTTTCACGTCATTGGTCTTGTTCGACCAAGATTGGACGGGGGCCCAGCGTAGATACGGGGACCGCGGGCACTCATCCCTTGAAGTAACCGATCGAGTCAGGAGCCCTCGTGACAGGCACACCTACCAGCGACCCTGACAGAAGCGGCGGATTCGGCATGGTCGACCGCAGACACCTGCTACTGGTCGGCGCCGGTCCGGGTCTGGGCTTGGCTGTCGCCCGTCGTTTCGCAGTCGGAGGTTACCGAGTCACGTTGGTCGCTCGGAGCACCGACAGGCTGGGCGAACTCGAGCGCAGCTTGGCTGACACCGGAGCCGAGATCAACACGATCGAGGCGGACGCAAACGACCCCGAGGGTCTGGGTGCCCGAATGACCGACCTCTACCACGGGGAAGGTGCGCCGGGAGTCATCATCTACAACGCGGTCATGGGTACGCCGGATCAGCTGCTGAGCTGCACGGCGGCCCATCTGCAGGAGGCGTATGCCGTCGACGTCATCGGTGCGATCGTCGTCGCGCAGGTGGCCGCACCTGCGATGAAGGCCGCGGGATTCGGCACCATGATCGTCACCGGGGGTGGATTCGCAGATCACCCGATCCCAACCCTCGCGACGGTCTCTCTCGGCAAAGCCGCTCTCCGGTCGGCCGCGACGATGCTCGGGGCCGAGTTGGAACCGGACGGCATACGAGTAGCGACACTCACAATCGCGGGACAGATCGTTGCCGGTACTGCCTTTGACCCGGAGCGTATTGCCGAGCGCTACTGGGGCGTTGTCCAAACTGACGGCCCGTGGCAGGCGGAGTTTCGCTTTACCGGCGAATAGGCAAACGCCGGCTATCGATCAGTAGGGGGTCACACACACATTCGCGTCCAAAATAGAGCCCGATTACAGGCGTCGTACTTGTGTCTAATTGCCAGACGAGACGTATTCGCGCGGCGACGAGATCATCCCGCGCAAGCCTGGTCATTCTCCTCGACGTCGATCTATGTTGCCGAGATAAAATGTTGCCGATTACTTATTTGAATCTACGCCACGTCCTGTTACTTCATTTGAATCTGCAGGGGGTAGTCCGAGAAGCTCTCTAAACTGAGCTGGACTGTACCATTTGCCGTTTCCTTCCGCACCATTTGCTACCCAGATAGCTGCAGGTCCAAGATCTGCAGCTGGTGGGTGCGAAATAACATAAGCCATATATCTACTCCAAACTCGAGCACTCTTGCTCATGTGTAAGTGTGACCCAGTTGATTTGTCACACTGCCCTTTTGTTTAGCTATATGTCTAACCCTGTATCGAGGGTCATTGACAGCCTAACTGTCATGGTCGGCGACAAACCAACCGTCTAAATGGATTGGCCGTGAGTACTGGAGAATCTGCGGCGCTCCCGCGCTTATGACGGAGAGGTTCAGAATGCGAAACGGCAGAGCGTCTTTGCGCTGCTCCAGACAAACCACGGGCCGAGCCTTCCTCCCGGCTTGGTCGGTACGCGGGCATCCAGATGTTCATAGGCGAGTGGGCCGCTGCTTGTGCAATGCCCGAGATTGGAAGCTCGCAGCTCGATGTTCACCGAGCCGGGGTAATACCCACCGGTTGGTTTGAAGATATACGTCTTCCCGTTGCCATACGCTTCCGGTTTCCCCCAACTCCTCCAAGTGATCGTCTGCACCAATCCGCTTGGGTCGCCCCCGTTGAAGATTTCGCGCGGTCGGTACGTTCCCCAGCCGACGCCGTTACGACCCGCGAACGCTTTGGATCCGAGCACTGGCACTCGTGAATTGGCGGCGACACCTCCCGCGATCCCCACTGCGATGGCGATCGAAAAGACCGCTACTAGGGCGTCTCGCGCACCCTGGGAAGTTGGACACCGGATAGAGAGGGACAAACATGACCCTTATGACGGTGCACAACGACGAGGAAAGCGACGACTACCGCCAACGACCGAGATGGTCGGCAAACCGCAAGGTCGACGTCGTGCTGCGGCTGCTGCGCGGCGAGAAGCTCGAGGAGCTCTCGCGTGAGCTCGGCGTGGAAGCACATCGCATCGCGGCGTGGCGTGACGACTTCTTGGCCGGCGGCAAGGAGCAGTTGAAGGGCAAGCGCCCCGTCTCCGAAGACGACCGACGGCTGAAGGCCGCCGAGCGAAAGATCGGCGAGCTCACGATGGAGAATGAGATCTGGCGGGCGGTCGCCAGAAAAAGGGGGCTCCAGATGCCGCCGCAGAAGCGGCCGCGTTGAGCGTCGAGCTCGAGGTCCCCTTGGCGAGGGTGTGCCAGGTGACCGGCGCTTGCCGCTCGACGATCTATCACCGCGCGCTGCGCGGGAAAGACCTCGGACGTCGACCGGGCCCGAAGACGACGATCGGAGACGGGGAACTCACCACTTTGATCCGCGAGGCGATTCGGACCTCGCCGTTTTCCGGCGAGGGGCATCGCAAGATCCGTGCTCGGCTTAAAAGAGACCAGCAAGTCCAGGTCGGAAAGAACCGGGTCCTGCGCCTGATGCGGAAAGAAGGCCTCCTAGCCCCGCAGCGCACGAGACACCGCCGCCGGGAGCGCCCGCACACCGGCACGATCACGACAACGGCACCGAATAGGCGCTGGGGCACGGACGCGACGATGGCCTGGACGAGGCAGGACGGCTGGGTGTGGGTCTTCGTCGCGGTCGACCACTACTCAGCAGAAGCGTGGTGCCACGTCGCGAAAGTCGGCGACAGATTCTCAGCCCTCCAGCCGATCTACGACGCGGTGATCGACCGCTTCGGCCACTTGGGCCCAGACGTCGCCCGCGGACTGAAGCTGCGCCACGACTGGGGAAGCCAATATCGCGCCCACCACTTCGTCGGATCGATCGCCTGGCTCGGCATCGAAGATGACGCCGCCTACGTCGGCGAGCCAGAGTGCAACGGTGTCGCCGAACGTTTCGTCCGCACACTGAAAGAACAGTGCCTGTGGACGGCACTGCGCGAGGACACAGACGCGCTGCGCCAGGCCGTCGCCGAGTTCACCGAGCTCTACAACACGTGCTGGTTGATCGAGAAGAACGGTCACCGCACGCCGCGCGAGACCTACATCGACGCGATGCTCGAGGACGTCGCGTGATAGTCATGAAATCTGTCCAACGAACCGGGGCCTGTTCAGGCGGCAATAACTGAGCTACGCACCGCGGCAAAGCTACCCCGATCTCTCGAATCGAGAACTCGCGAACGGATCGACGCACCAAATGCTTAATCCAGTTCAGGCACTTGCGTTCATTCGTCTGCGGTCAGATACGCTCGCGCAACGAGCGATGACCAATCGACTGCTTAGTCGCTACCGCTCTTACCTTCCCTGGTTAGTGGCAGCTCCCTTTACGGTGAGCGGGGTGATCCACCTAGCCGATCCGGCGACCTTTACGGGAATCGTCCCCCATTTCCTTCCTCTGCCGACCGAGCTCGTCTATGCGAGCGGGGTCGCCGAGCTCTTCTGCGCGGTTGGACTTTGGCGTCGAGACCGATGGGCGGGAATCGCCGCGGCGGCGCTCTTGGTGATTATTTGGCCCGCCAATCTGCAAGATGCCATCACTGCCCAGCAGGGCCACGACGTCACGACCCAGGTGCTTCTGTGGGTCCGATTTCCGGTGCAGATTCCGCTCATCTGGTTCGCGCTTCAATCCGGGCGGCGACCGGCCGCGGTTTCGTGAGTCCGCCGAGGTTAGTTACGGTGCGCAACAACCTGAGACAGGTTCTTGCGGCTCCGTCGTGTTGAAAGCCATCGGGTAGTGGTGACGACCGCAAGCGGCCACAATGCTTGAGCGCCCGCCGCCGCGCGCTCTGAGAGTCCACGTTCGCTGCCGTGGAGATCGAGCGCGAACCACGCTGCAAGGCCGAGCAAGACCACAGCAGCTGCCGTGGAGATCGATCGCGAAAGCAGCGGCGCCGAATTCGATTGAGAAGCGAACAGCGGCCACGCCCCAAGAGCTGTGAATGACACCGTCGCTGCGACGGTGTGCGCGACCGAATTGCCACGAGCTGGTTGCGCAAATGCGGCGACCAATATCGTCGCCAGACCACCGCTAGCGAGAACCACTCTCCCGCCACTCTTCGCCGGCCGCAGCCCCAGCGCGGTGATTACGTGGCAAGCGCCCAGACCAGCGAGCGCAGATGTCATCACCCAGCGATCCGTTGCTCCGTAGGCAGCGAGAGCGCTGATCGTGTCGCGTGTCAGGTTGTATCCAGGTGGCTGGAGCGATTCCGCGAGTGTCCAGCCTCCGACAAGCAATATCGGAGCCGCACCGGAAGACACTTGGGCCCACCACGGGATCTGCTTCACCATGTGAATGGTGGCGGCGCCCGGAAGACCACCGTCCGACGGTATCTCGTGTCGCAGTAATCCAGTTCTATTAAACCGCGGAGTCCTGCGCTTGCAACGGCCCAACGAAAATGCGGCTGGCTAACCGCGAAGCGCGAAGAACTCCAGCGCGGTGTTGTCAGGATCCCGGAAAGAGAGGCCTGAGCCGTAGGGAGCGTCGACGATGCCACCGTGACTGACCCCGAGCTCTGAGAGGCGTTTCTCCCATCCCTCAAGTTCGGCGCGATCGGCACAATGGAACGACACATGATCGAGGCCGATCCGGCGCTCATTGAAAGGGGACCCGTCGACAAGGTCCGGGAACTGATGGAGACCGAAGATCGTGCCACCGCCGAGCATCCACACGACGTGGCGGAACTCGCCTTCGTCACCTTCCATGAGAGGCTTGGCACCGAAAAGTTTCTCGTACCAGGGAACGCTTTGACTCAGGTCATTGACGGTCAGCGCCACATGGCCGATGGCCGGAAAATCGGACATCGTGCGTACCTCCGCTCCATTGACTGCCCGAGTAGCAGTCGACCGCAGAAGGCTAGTTGTGAGCCGTCATTCGCTGTGGCCCGAACAAGCTCCCCGCCGGAGCCACGCGGCCTTCCTCGCCGCACCGGCCATTAATCGTGTTCAATCACTCGTGCAGATGTATCAACTCGCCCAGCGAGTTGGACTTGCTATCGGTTCCCGATCCTCCGCGCTGGAGCCGTCGTCCAAATAGAAGGGAAAACAATGTTTGAAACCGAGATTCGCGTTGAAACTTCAGACGGCGTGATGACGACTTTCGTTGCTCACCCCGAGACCGGAGGTCCTTTTCCTGTCGGTGTCCTCTTCATGGACGGAGTCGGCTACCGCGACCAGATCAAGGAGAACGCCCGTCGTTTCGCCGCCGAGGGCTACTACGTCGTCGCACCGGACCTCTTCTACCGCTCGGGCGACAAGCTCTCGTTCGAATTCGGCCGCATGGCCGACCCGGCCTATCGGGAGCAGTTGATGGGCGTCGTGGCGACCGTCACGCCAGCGCGGGCGGTTGCCGACATCGAGGCGGTCTTCGCCGTCATCGCCGCCGATCCGGCGGCAGCAGGCGGCCCAAAGGTTTCAGTCGGGTACTGCATGGGCGCCAGGCTCGCGCTCCACGCAGCGGCTGCGAAGCCCGACGAGTTCGTCGCCGCCGCCGGCATCCACCCGGGAGCGCTCGTCACCGACGCGCCCGACTCGCCCCACCTCGAACTCGCCGATGTGAAGGCGGAGGTCTACTTCGCCTTCGCCGAAAACGACCAATCGGCGACCCCGGAAAATGTCGATCGATTCCGCGAGGAGCTAGCGCTACACGGCGTGAAGGGCGTCGTCGAGCGGCTCCCAGCTACGAGCCACGGCTTTGCGATGGCCGACCTCCCCGTCTTCGACCACTCGGCTGCCGAACGGCATTTCGACCGCACGCTCGATCTCTGGCGGCGAAACCTCACCCGCGAACCGACGAGTGCCTGAACCGGGAACCATTCAGCTCGAAGGGGTTCAATTACTCGAACAAGGGTTTATGCGGCCGCTCTGCCATCCCTCCGCAGCGTCACATTGTCTCCCCGACGCGCACTTGGATAGTTGGCCGCGATTTGGCCACGAGAGACCGCGAAACGCTGCAAACTACTGCGATGTAGTGACAAGCCAAGACCCTGCTCAGAAGCCATTTCTGATCATCCGCGCAGGTCGGTGCGGCGAGTCGGCCTGTAGGCGGGATTCTGTCCCCGGAATCCGGGGGGTGGCCATCCATCTATGCGGCCTACCTGGGGACCTCGGGCGGGCAGCCCGTCCCACGCTTGGCCTTGCTCCGGGTGGGGTTTACCGAGCCGACCGAGTCACCCCGGTCGCTGGTGCGCTCTTGCCGCACCGTTTCACCCTTGCCTGTGCCCGAAGGCCATCGGCGGTCTGCTCTCTGTTGCACTTTCCTTCGGGTCGCCCCGACTGGCCGTTAGCCAGCACCCTGCCCTGCGGAGTCCCGACCTTCCTCGAACGGCACAAAGTCCCGTCCGCGACCACCCGGCCGACTCGCCGCGCATTCATTTTCCCATGAGGAGTCGTCCACGTGGCGCGGACGCTCCGCGAGGTCCGCTACCTGCGCAAGTAGCCTCGATTTGATGTCTGAAAGTGTGAACCACGGCGAGCAGCTCGATTTCTCGGCGGTCACCACGGTTCCCGACGAGAGCGCGCTCTTGAAGCAAAAAATCGAGGCAGCCCTGGCCGCGTCGAAGCGCGCCGAAGAGCGGCGCGAGGCGGTCAACGGTCGCGCGCGCGATCGGGCGACGCCGCGGCGGGGGACCGCGGACGAGCAAGCCTCATCCGAGGAAGACGCGCGCGAAGTCGCGCCCGCGCTTTCGATAGCCCAGTTCTACGACCGGGTGCGTCAGGCGCTCCTCGCCGAGTTCGCCGGCGACATCTGGATTGTCGGCGAGATCCGCTCGATCCGGGAGAGCAAGGGCCACCACTACGTCGAGCTCGCCGACGAGGGCACCGAACGCAAGACCGGTGCCCAACTCGAGGTGGCGTGCTGGGCGCGTGAGTGGCCGCGTGTCCGAGCGCAGCTCGCCGAGGCGCAGGTCTCTCTCGAGCCCGGGCGCGTCGTGCGGGTTCGCGGCCGGGTGTCGATTTGGGAGGGCGGTAGCAAGATCCGCTTCACCCTCACCGAGATCGATATCGCGTCGCTGCTCGGCGGCATCGCGGCGGCGCGGCGGAAGCTCCTTGCGGCGCTTGAAGCCGAAGGTCTACTCGAAGCGAACCGCAAGCTCGAAATCCCGCTCGTCCCTTTGCGGATCGGACTCGTTACGAGCCCCGGATCGGAGGGTCACAACGATTTCGCCGGTCAGCTCGAACGCTGCGGTTTCGGCTTCACGGTCACCCTCGAGCCGAGCCTCGTCCAGGGCCGGGAGGCGCCGGCCCAGATCGCAGCGGCCTTGCATCGACTACGTGACGCGCCGATCGATCTCGCAGTTGTCGTACGCGGCGGGGGATCGCGTGGCGATCTCGCTGCGTTCGACTCGGAGGAAGTCGCGCGTGCGATCGCGACTGCGCCGTTCCCCGTCTGGACCGGTATTGGTCACACGGGAGACCATTCCGTCGCGGATGAGGTAGCGAACCAATGGCTCATCACCCCGACCAAGTGCGGCGAGGCCGTGGTTGCCCGGGTCGCGGAGTTCTACGGCGCGATCACGACGAGCGCGTATGAAATCACCCGCATCGTCTCCGCCCAACTCGGCGAGGCGATGCACGCGCTAACGGCCTCGACGAGCGCGCTCGCACGAATCGTCCGTCACGAACTCGAATGGAAAGCCGACGCGAACGCCCGCGCCCGAGTGGCGCTCATCCGTGGCGCTGCGTCGGCGATCGAGCGTGGCGCGTCTCACCTCGCCGAGTCACGGTTGACCGTAGCGTCCGTGACGTCGCGCGTCTTGCGAAACGACGAACGCGAGATGCAGCGGCGCCGCCTCCTGCTCCGCGCGTACGACCCGGTACGCCAGCTCGAGCGTGGCTGGAGCTTGACGTTCGGCCCGGACGGAAAGCTCCTGCGAAGTGTCGCCGGTTTGAAGCCTGGTGCGACGATCACAACGCGGCTGCGTGACGGAAAAGCGCGCTCGATCGTCGAATCGACGGGCAACTCGCGCCGCGAGGAAGTCGTATGAGCGCGGAGAAGAAACGTACCGACTCGGATCTCCGTCCCGTCGCTGAGCTTTCCTACGCGGAGGCGGCAGCGGAGCTAGACGAGATCGTTGCCGAGCTCGACGAAGGGCGCGTCGACGTCGACGTGTTGGAGACGCGCTTTCGGCGCGCGATCGAGATCGTCGAAGAGCTCGACAGGCGCATCCGCGGGGTACGCGAGCGCGTCGACGAGCTGATGCCGCGCCTCGCGGCGGTCGGCGAGGAGGAAGACGAAGAAGAAGAGTGAGCGAGACCGAGCGACCCCTTGGATCCGTCGTGGTCGTCGGTGCCTCCATCGCCGGGCTGCGGGCCGCCGAAATGCTGCGCCACCGTGGATTTGCCGGGTCACTCACGCTCATCGGCGCAGAGTCCCACCTTCCCTACGATCGACCTCCGCTCTCGAAGGAGTTCCTCGCCGGTGACTGGGACGAGGCCCGAATCACCCTCGCCACGCGCGAGCACCTGGCGGAGATGGCAACCGAGACGATGCTCGGTGAGCGCGCCGTTCGCCTCGATCTGTCTGCGCGTTCAGTGGCGCTCGCGTCGGGTCGGGAGATCGGCTTCGACGGCCTCGTCGTCGCGACCGGAGCCTTGCCGCGCCACTTGCCTTCGCTCGAGGGAAAAGACGGCGTCGTGACGATCCGCAGCGTCGAGGACGCGGTCGACCTCCACCGTCGTCTGACCAAGCCCGCGGTGCGCCTCGTCGTCGTCGGAGGCGGGTTCTTGGGGATGGAGGTCGCCGCGACCGCCCGTCGACTCGGCGCCGAAGTCACCGTGATCGAGCCGCTGCCGGTGCCGCTTTCTCGGGTGCTCGGCGAAAAGATCGGCACCGAGATCGCCGGGATGCACCGCGACCACGGCGTCGAAGTGCGGACCTCGACCGGAGTCGAGGCGGTCGTCGGCGGCGCTCGCGTCGAGGCCGTCGTCCTCTCGGACGGGTCCGAGGTGCCCGCCGACGCGGTGCTCGTCGCGATCGGGGTCGTGCCCGAGACGACGTGGCTCGAGGGGTCCGGACTCCGACTCGACGACGGCGTCGTTTGCGAGGCGAGCCTCGTCTGCGGGCCCAGGGTCGTGGCGGCGGGGGACCTCGCCCGCTTTCCGCATCCGCTCGCGAAGAAACCGGTGCGCTTCGAGCACCGCACGAGTGCCGCCGAGCAGGGCGCCCACGCCGCGCTGAGCCTGTTGGCGGGCGAGGCGGCCGATCCGTTCGTCACGGTCCCGTATTTCTGGTCCGATCAGTTCGGGATAAAGATCCAGGCGATCGGGATTCCGGAACCGACGGACGACATCGTCGTCGTGGCGGGGTCGCTCAACGATCGCCGCTTCGTCGCGTGTTGTGGTCGCGAGGGAAGCCTTTCAGCCGTCATCGGCTTCTCGATGCCGCGCGATCTCATGCGCTTCCACCCGCTGCTCGCCCGCCATGCGTCGTTCGACGAGGCGCTCGCCGGTGCGTAAAGGCGCCTCAGAAGCTGATCGCTGAGAGCGCTGGGACCATCTTCAACGCGCGCCCGCGTGCGTCGAACCAGCGCTCGCGGTCGAGGCGGCGCCGCGGCTCCACGGCCTCCTCGGGGCGGATCAACTTGGGAGTCGAATCGAGCGACGGCCAGACGCCGGACGCGGCGCCAGCGACGAACGCCGCACCGAGCATCGTTGCCTCCCTGACGGCCGACGGAACGACCACCCGTTGCGTCGCGCTGGCGACGAGTTCAACAAAGGTTCGATTGGCCGTCATACCGCCGTCGACGTGCAACGTGTCGACGTGGAGGTTCGCGTCTGCTTCGATCGCTTCGAGCAAATCCGCTCCGGCGTGCGCGATGCCTTCGAGAACCGCGCGGACGACTTCCGCGCGCGAAGTCGAAGCGCTCAGGCCGACGAATGCGCCGCGCGCCCCCAAGTCCCACAACGGTGCGCCCGTGCCGTTCAATGCGGGCACGAAGACCACTCCGCCTGCGTCGGGGACCGAAACGGCGAGCGCTTCGGATTCCGCCGGTGTCGAAACGAGCCCGAGGTTCGAGATCCATTCGACGCACGACCCTGCCGAGAGCATCGCCGCTTCGAGTCCCCAAATCGATCTGCCGTTCGCGCGCCAGGCCACCACCGGAAAGGTCCCGTGGTCACCCCGCGTCTCGAACGCTGGGCGGGACGCGGTCACGCAGTCGAGCATCGCTCCGGTTCCAAAGGTCACCTTCGCTTCGTTCGGCCGCAGGCGACCCTGGCCGATGAGGGACGCCTGCTGATCGCCGAGCAGGCCGCTGATCGGGGGGGCTCCAGGGAGCGCGCTCGCCTCGCCCACGACCCCAAGCGAATCGACGATCTCGGGCAGCATCCGGTGCGGGACGCCGAGCTCACAAAGAATGTCGTCGTCCCAGTCCGAGGCATCGAGGCGGACGAGGCCGGTGACCGCGGCGTTTGACGCGTCTGTGACGTGCACGCTCCACCGAGTGAGAGCCGCTGTGAGGAAGCTCTCGACTGTTCCGAAACAAAGGTCGAGCTCACGGGAGGGGTCGAAGCGATCGAGCAGGTCGGCGAGCTTCGTCGCCGACTGGTTTGGGGAAAGGCGGAAACCTTTCGCCTGCAAGGCGAGGCATCGTCCGACGGTGCGGACGTCCTGCCAGGAGATCGCGGCCCCGACGGGTACCCCTTCACGGCGTTGCCACACCACGGTCGAGGCGCGCTGAGCGGCGATCCCGACGCACGCGACGGGTCCGGTTCGATCGATCAACGTTGTCGCGGCCGAGATAGCGGCTCGGACCACTTCCGCCGCGTCGAACTCGAAAAGACCCGGCCCTGGCCTGCTGAGCGCGATCGTCGAACGCTCGGTCGTCACCACCGAGCCGTCCTGGTCGACGATGGCGGCGCGCATGGAGGAGGTTCCGACGTCGATCACGAGGACGCTCACGTCGCGCCGGCCCCACTCATTGCCGTCATCGGCCGACCGGGGGAGCGGCCGCACCGGCAGCAATTGGCGCTGTGCTATTTACTTTTGGCCTCGACTCTGGCAAAATTGCGCACCCACCTGCGGGCCGACCTCGCCCGTCGTCTGGCATTCGTGGCACGTCGCGCGCTCCCGAGCCGCCCTCGCCTAGATGATTCGGCGGAACAAGCAGAGGGGAGTGCGTAGGTGGAAACGATAAAGAGCGTGACGAGAGAGCGTTTTTCTGATGACGGTGATGAACTGGCGGCAGCGATCGGCATGCCGGGGGCTTGATCCCGAGATCTTCTACCCGGCGACCGACGAGGAAGCGGACGAAGCAAAGTCGATCTGTGCGATCTGCCCTGTCCGGCAGATGTGCCTCGAGCATGCCTTGATGGCGCGCGAGCGCGAAGGGGTCTGGGGGGGACTCACCGAACGCGAGCGACGCCGGGTGATTCGACAGCGTCAGAAGTCCGCGTAAGCCGGTCCCGCCGGTCAGCGCGACCGACCACGCGCGAGCGCCCGCGCACCAAGTAAATCGCCCATACGGGATGTCGGCCAAACAAGCTCATCGGCGCGCTTCATCTTGTCGCTCCAGCTGAGGATGATCCCGCGCTCGACGAAGGCGGCCATCACCGATGCCGTCACTCGCGCATCACCCAGAGCGGTGTGCGCGTCGGTGCGTGCGATGCCCAGGTGGGCGCATACCGCCGCGAGGGTGCGCGATCCAGGAGCCAAATAAGCGCGCGCGAGCTCGCGGGTGCAGATCGTGGCGCCGCAGAAATCGGGCAAGCGGTCGCCGATGCGGTCAAACTCCCGACGCAGGTGCGCGAGGTCGAATTCGACGACGTGTCCGACGAGGATGCTGCCGCGCAGCCTGGTGGCGATTTCGCCCGCGACTTCAGGAAACGTCGGTGCGCCGGAGAGGGCCGATCGCGTGATGCCGTGCAGCCAGCTCGCGCCGATCTCTTCGGCGCCGGGGACAGAGATCAGGCTCGACCACTCATCGACAACGTCGCCAACGCCAGAGCACGTCACGATCGCGCACTCGACGACGCGGGATGATTCGGGATCCAGTCCTGTCGTCTCGACGTCGACGACCGCCAGCCTGGCCGACTCCTCTTCCCAAAGGCGAAGAGAACCCCGCGTCTGGAACGCGCCAGCCGAGGTCAGCACGTTTTGAGTGTACGAGAGCGCTCTTCGCGCAACGGGGATGTTGGCCGCACTTAGCAGGGCGTCGGGTTCCAAACCACACGCGCGGTCTCGTCGACGAGTGGCGCGTGGCTCGGGACGGAAAGTCCCGCCGGCACCACAACGTGCACCCGTCGGATTAACGACGAGCCGGAAGGGATCGTCCCGAGTGCGAGCAATTGTCGAAGGACGGAGTCGTCGGCGGCCGCCGCGGGGGCGAGGACCGTCCGGCCAGAACTCGACCTTGCCTCGACCATCGGGAGCCCTCTCGACGCGAGCTGAGAAGGAGAGAATCCGCGGAACGTCTCGGCGAGCGACAACAGCTTGGACTCGGAGAGCACGTTGTCGATCGTGAGGTTCGCGACGGCGGCAGAGACGAAGTTGTTGAGCTCGACCGGGTCGAAACCGATACCGCCCGTCGACGTGACCGTTGCCGCAAAGATGGCGCTCTCTCGGGCGATCACGCTCGGAGTGCCGCGAAGGTCAGCGCGCCACGCTCCGTTGGCGAAGTAATACAGATGCTGGCTCTGAAACAGCGCCTGCGTCTGGGAACCCGAGACGAGTTGGCATCCGCTCTTGTCGATCGAGAGTCCGGTGTACTCATCACGTACGGGGTACGCGAAGTCGAGGTGGATGCCACCAAGCGCCCCGACGACCGATCCGACGCCCGCAAGCTCGAGCGCGACATAGTCGGTGATCGGAACGTGAAAGGCCGCCTCGATCGTTTGCACGAGCGGCCCCGGTCCCGCTTCAAGTGCCTCGTCGATCGGGCCGGTCTTGATCGGTGCCGAAGCATTCGCGATCGCAACCTCGGTGTCGGGTGGCACGGCAACGATTCGGACGTCGTGGCTCTTTGGGTCAACCCGGGCGAGCAGGATTACCGACGCCAACTGCTTCGCGCCCCTTTGGTTCTCCGACGCGGTGCTACGAGCGGCGGTTGCGCCGACGATCAGGACGTCAAACGGGGCGCCAGGGTGCACCGCGACGAGACCCGACACTGCAGTGCGGTCGAGCTCGTGATATCGCCAGAACGCGTAGGTGAAGGTCGCGATGGCGAGGAGGATCAAGACGACGAGGAGCGCAAGGACGCCGATCAGTGTTCGGCGCGGCCAACGGCGCAGACCGGCGCGGTAGCGGTGATGCCTCGAGCCGCGATCGTGACCCACGCGCCAGGAATCCGGCGCCGCGAGAGCCGCGGTCGGTTTGCGCCGCCAGGCGAGCCTGCGTTGCCACCAGTGTCGGAGTCGTGGGTTCGCCGGCAAGCGACGGGGCAGGTCAGCTGGCATTTCGCGGAAGGATACTGTCGAGCGCGGGGGAACCACGGCGAACGCGAAGATCAGGCATCACACTTTCCTCATACTTTGTGTGCACCCCGTGCATCGCTACGAGCGAACATAGAGTCGCGGCGCGATAGGCCGCGTGGTCCAACATGGGGGTCGAGGGAGTTCGCGGTGGCACGGCAGGTACTTAGTTCCGCGCGCCGGTTCACGATCGTCGCCCTCGTCTTCGTCGTCTTTGGGATGTCGGCGCCGATCGCCGCTGCCGCGCCGCGTGCCAACGGTCGCGGCGTCGGACTTGGGAATCCGTCGGCAGATGCGAACGTGCCGCAGATCCCCGCGCAGGCGAACGTCACCGCCGTGCGCGCCTGGATCGAGCGGGCGATATCTGTCCGTCTTGTCGCGCTTCGTGAATTCCATGCCGCAGCGACGGTGCGATCGGCGCTCACTCCATCTGATCGGTCGCTCATCGTTGCGCAGATCGCCACAGATCGCGCCGGACTCGACGCTCTCGCGAAGAGCGTGCGCTCCGACACCGACGTTCCGCAATTGCAGGACGAGATCGATGCCGTCATCACGAACTATCGCGTCTTTACCGTCGTCGTCCCCGAGGTGGAAATGGCGATCCGACTCGACGCCTTCGAGGTGGGTGTCGCGCGCATAGCGCAGATCGAGGCGAAGATCTCCGCGGCGGTCGCGACCGCGAACGCGCTCGGCGATCCGGGCACGACACAGCGGACCTACGCGGCGCTCGTGACCGAAGTGCAGACAGCGAACGGCCTGTTGCAGACCGCACACTCCGCTGTTCTCACGCTTGTCCCGTCGTCGTATCCGCAAGCGGCACAGACATTTACGTCGGCGCAACAAGCGATCACCTCGGCGCGCGCGGACATCACGGCGGCGAAGCTCGATATCAACGAGATCGTGTTGCTTCTCCGTAAGAAGCTCAGGTCGGTGAAGCTGGTGGCGTAGTTGCCTCCGACGGTGACCCCCCTGAAGTTGACAGCCGTCAGCTTGTTGGCCGTGGAACTCCCGAGCGTGCCGAGTCTGGAGATTCGAAGGCGGTCACGAAGGCGGGACGGTATGACTTCGGATCAAGACCAATTCCGCCGCGATCGCCTCGGTTGGCGGCCTGAGCCGAGGAGCAGCCGAAGTCGCGCCAAGCCGGCGATCGACTCGAGCGTCCGTCGGATCACCGACGACCGCGGAGGGCGCAATTCACGCACTTCGGCGGGAAGTTCTTCAATTTTGAGCCCCGCTCGCGTCGCTCGGACGAGGAGTTCGACGTCGAAAAGGCTTCCTCGCGAAACGGTCTCGTCGACAAACGGTCGGACCACCGCCGCACGCAGCAGTTTCATGCCGTGTGCATCCGAGAGCTGCAGCCCGACGAGCGAGCGCGTCGACCATGCCAATCCGGCGGTCAAAACCCGGCGAAAGATTGAGCGGTGGTCCGATGCGCCTGGGGCACGCTTTGACGCGACGACGACGTCGGCGTTGCCCGACTCGATATGGTCGTGGGCGGCGTCGAAGAATGCGAAGTCGTAGTAGTCGACGTCGAAGGTCGCAACGATCTCGCCTGTCGCGAGACGTATCCCTTCGGCGAGGGCTTCGCCGTAATTCGCGCGCGGAAGCGAAGCGACACGGATCGCGGGCAACTGAGACGCGAGGAGTCGACTTAATCTAAGCGTTCCGTCGTGGGATCCGTTCTCGACGACGACGACTTCGAAGCTGCGCCCGCGCTGTTCGAGCCCGGTAACGAGGTTGGTGAGCGTCGTTCCGATCAGCATGACCTCGTTGTGCGCAGGGACGACGATCGAAACCTCGGGAGGCCCGGTGGTGCTGTTCAACCCGGGTCCCGACTCGGTCATCGGTCGTCTCGGTTCCCGAACCACCGCTGCCACGGTTCGTCTGGATCGAGCCCGCGCGAATCGGGTACGTCGGAGGATTCGAATGCTTCCGAAGGAGGCGGGGCGTCGCTTCCGTCTCCCGCCTCTTCCTCGCCACCGGGACGGTCGACGATGAAAACAAGTAACTCTTCGGTCACCGGATCCGGTGTCGGCTCGGGCTCCGGGGAGGGCGTTTTACCGGACCGCACGAGTGCGATGGTGCCAGCGAGCCCGAATCCGGAGGCGCCGATACCGAGCCAGTCGATCGATGTCGACTCGTAGGTGAGGACGACGTGGTGCGCGTGCGGGACGACGATCATCAGATTCGGTGTCGCCTCATACGGGCCGCTCGCGCCGCGCACCGTCCAGTTCGGGAAGTACGGCACCTTCACGAGCACGGGCTTGTTGAGCGACGTCACATCGAAAGAGAACGTGCTGTCGCCGTAGTAGATGTGCGACACCTTCGTCGGCGTGATCGCATCGCCCGCCGACGGTGCGACCAGCGAGCCCGCCGGCACGCGCGGCCAGGACTTCGGTCCGCCCGAGACGATCTCGACTGGCCAGTCCGATTCGGTCTGGTACCAGTCGATCGCCGTCGTCAACTGCCACTGGTCGTAGTCGAGGTGTTCGACGACCGGCTGATATCTGAGCGGTTCGGCAAGCGTCGAGTTCCGGATCTCGTAGAGCACCCAGCGGTATCCGGCGTTCGTCGCCGTCGACGAGCTCGACCCGCCGTCGACGACGTTGGCGGACTCCGGTGTCGATGCCACCTCGACGAGCGCTCGGTCTGTCGCGGCGGCATCTTCGACCGTCGGCGACGAGGCGAGGAAGTACTTCACGCCCATGAACTGGAGATGCCGGATTCCGTCGGCCACGTCGAGCGCTTGATAGGGCAGTCCGCCGACGGGATTTGATGCCTTCAGCGACAATTCCGCTTGGTCGAGGAAGTGGAAGTGGTTCGTCGTCGAAGATTCGTAGTAGAGACCCTCGGCGGAATCGATGCACCCGTCGGTCCACATCGGGAACGACAGCGGCACGAGAGTCGATCCGAAAACGTTCTGCATATTGGGCGCGTACTCGTAGTCGAGGTTTCCGCAGCCGTGGATCGACGCGGCGCTTTCGAGCATCGCGACGATCCGCTGGAACTGTGGCCAGCCCGGCTTCGCCTGGTAGCCGGAGTAATTGAAGACGGCCCAGCCTGCAACGGGGTTCGGTGTGCCCGAGAAGTCGAAGAACGGGAGCACGCCGAGCCATGCCGCGACGAGACAGATCGCTGTCGCCGCCGCGACGATCGGGGTAACGAAGGCGTTCAGCGACGCCGCGCCGACCAGCCTAAAAAGGGCGCGACCGATTTCACCGACCGCGTACGCGGCAAGCAACGCCGTCATGAGGAACCAGAACGGCAGCCAGCGTCCGTTGTAGACGAGGCCGTCGGGTAGCCAACAGAACGCAGCGACGCTCGCCGCGGCGAGCACCCCAAGGACGATGGCCAGTCGGTGTCGGCGGTAGATCGCGATGAGGAGCCCGGCGATCGCGATCCACTGCACCGCTTGTTCGGCATTGCGCGGGAAGAGCTGGTCATAGACTGCTCCGACGCGCCCGTAGTTCATCGACGACGAATAGTGGAGGTAAGCGGCGAAAGGCACGAGCCAGAACGCCGCCAATAGCACGCCGACGAGTCCGATCAGTGCAAGGTCGAGGATCGCCCGCCGTGACGGTCGCGACAGCGTGATGATGGCGGCCGCGCCAACCGCGAACAGACCGGGTACGACGTGGCAGAGGAGCGTCGCCGCGAACAACAGCGCGGCGAGCCAGCGAAGCCGTCGGGTGCGTTGCGAGTAGGCAAAGACGCCGAGAAACAACAGTGCGAAGGTGACGGAGAGACTGAACGAGAACTCGCCAGCGAGCATCGAGGCGATCGTGCCGCCGTCGATGTTCCACGAGTAGTAAACGGACGAGTGCGGGTACTTCGGCGCGAACAAAAAGAGATACGGGATCGTCGCCACCGACATCAGCGCCGGCACCGGACGAGCGAACCCGCTCAATCTGCCGAACGCGTAGGCCGCGAGCGGCAGGAACGTGACGCCGAGGATCGTTGTCACTTTGAACGCCACGGCGTACGAGGTGACGAGTGTCAGAGCGCCGGCGATGACCGCTGGAAACGGGAAGTAGAAGACGTAGAGCGGGAATCCGCCGAACCATTCGGGATCCCAGCCGGCGAGTCGTCCGCTCGTGAGCACGTGATGAACGAAGTAGTTGACCGCCACGACGTGGCCGGCGGTATCTCCGCCGACGTCCATGTTCGGTCCGAAGACGAGGTTGAGATGGAGCTGCGCGAGGACGAACGCCGTGGTGCCCGCGACGACCACGAGGGTAGCGAGTGCCCCCGGATCGAGCCATGACGGACTGTCGGATGCTCGCGCGACCGGGGCGGGTTGTTTCAGGTGAGCGGGCCGATGGCGCGCGCGACCCGTCGTCGGGGAGGCGACCATCAGGAGGATCCTACCGACGTGCCAATTTCTCACTCGGTCGCGAAAGAAGCTCGTCACCAGGTCTTCGGTGTTAGGGTGCGCTCTCTCGGGCCGTTGGCGCAGTCCGGTAGCGCACTTGCATGACACGCAAGGGGTCAGAGGTTCAAGTCCTCTACGGCCCACCCGAAAACCCGCAGGTCAGGGCTGATGCGGCTTCGGTAGCAATCCGTCCGAACAGTCCGGGTGCTACCGAACTTGGAGAACGCGTGGCGGAGCTCCTCGACGTGAAGTCCGAGAAGCGATCGCAACGTACGTACGCGAATCTGGGAACTCGCTTTGCTGATCGTGTCAAGGTGAGCACAAGGTCGAAGGCGCGAGATCACGAAATGGATCAGACTCCCCACAGTTCAGGCTCGCTTAGCGAGCGAGGAGCGGTGGCATCCGCGAAAGCGGTCCAGGCCTGGCTCATCGACATGGACGGAGTCATCGTTCGCGAGGAGCATCCGATCGACGGCGCGGCGCGCTTTCTCGCGCTGCTGCGCCAGCGAGGGACCCCATTCCTCATCCTCACGAACAACTCGATCTTCACGCCCCGCGACCTCGCCGGCCGTCTGCAGCGCGACGGGATAGACGTCTCGGCCGATCGCATCTGGACATCCGCGCTCGCCACGGCGCGATTCCTCGAGGCGCAGCGACCAAGTGGAACGGCCTTCGTCATCGGCGAAGAGGGGTTGACGACAGCACTGCAGGAGGTCGGTTTCACCCAGACGATCCACGATCCCGATTACGTGGTGCTCGGCGAGACGCGCAGTTACAGCTTCGAGCGCATAACCCAAGCGATCCGCCTCATCAATCGCGGCGCGCTCTTCGTCGCCACCAACCCCGACACCACCGGTCCGAGTGTGAATGGTCCTTTGCCGGCGACGGGGTCTGTCGCCGCGCTGATCAGTACCGCTACCGGAGTTGAGCCTTACTTTGTTGGCAAGCCGAACCCACTCATGATCCGGACCGCGCTGAACACGATCGAGGCGCACTCGGAAACGACGGCGATCATCGGCGACCGCATGGACACCGACATCATCGCCGGAATCGAGGCGGGTCTGTTCACCGTCCTCGTGCTCTCGGGGCTGTCGGACGAGTCGACCGCCCGTCGGTACTCGTATCGGCCTTCGCGAATCGTCGACTCCGTCCGCGAGCTCGCCGCGGAGCTCGAGTAAGCGCGCTGACGCGGGGAAGATTCGTCATAACGATGCATTCCCGTTGCTGAGGAAACCCCGGGTTACTCTTCACGCGGTGATCGGCCGGCGGATGCTTGCGATTAGCCCGGTTCCCGTCACGGTCGTCGCTCTGCTCCTCCCGTGGTCGGCGTCAGGGACGTCCGCGCGCAGCGCGTTCTCGCTCGTGCATGCGCTGCAAGGGATTGGAACCGTGTTGCCCGCGTGGGAACGCTTTGGATTGCACACCATGGACGCGCTACCGGTGATTGTCGCGTGCTCGCTCGCGGCAGCAGTACTCGGACGGATCCGATTGTCGGCGGCGCTCGGCGTGCTGGCGGCGGTATTCGTCGTCGCGGCGTCGACTGTTGCGCTCGTCGATTTCGGTTCGAGCGCGCGCCTCGGTGCGTGGGTGGGTGACGTCGGATGCTCGATCGCGACGGCCGTTGCGCTCACCATCACGGTCAGGAAGGTGCCGGGCCATGTCTGACGAGACCGAATCAGAGTCGCCGCCGGTCGGGGTTCCTGAGACGCCTGGACATGTCGCGCGCCCATCAGAGCCACGGCGGATATGGAAGCGAGGCATCGCCTTTGCCGTTGCCGTGGTGCTCGTCGGTGGAGGCGCGGGCGCGGCAATCGCTCTCTCCTCGTCGTCATCGGGGGCGGCGAGTCCATCCGCAGCGGTGAACGATCTGCTTACCGCCGCGGAGCGCACCGACGTCCTCGGTGCTCTCGACGCGCTGGCGCCTGGAGAGCGGCAGGCGATCGAACCGGGAATCACGGGACTTGTTCACCAGCTCGAGCGCCTGGGGATCCTGTCGAGCGGAACGGATCTCTCGGACATCTCGGGATTCGGGCTCCGCTACTCGAAAGTCACGATGACGACGGAGACGCTTGCTCCGGATCTCGCCGCAGTCACGTTCACGGGTGGCACCGTCACGGAGTCCCTCGATCCGGGCAAGCTTCCGGCAGGGACCTTCGTCAGCGCCCTCGATGGCGGTTTTCTGAAAGGTGGGGCGCGCTCGCATACCAGTCGGTTGCGGTCGGGACGATCCGGAGCGATCGTGACCGAGAAGGTCGGCGGGGGTTGGTACGTCAGCCTCGGCTACACGATTGTCTTCGACGCCTTGCGAAGCGAGGGAGCTTCCGGCGCGCCGCCGAGCGCAAGCGACGCGATCCATCCGTCGGGCGGGTCGAGCGCCGACGCGGCGGTGCGCGCCCTCTTTTACGACACCGCGACCTTCGACCTCTCGGCTCTCATCAGCGACCTCGCGCCTGGCGAGATGGGAGCCCTGCAAACGTATGCACCGGAGATCCTCAGTCGTGCGGAGTCCGCGTTCGCAAAAGAGAAATCAGAGGTCCATCTCAAGGTAACGAACATGCAGCTTTCGGACTCGACGGTGAACGGCGGGATACTCGTCAGGGTGAGCGACCTCGGGCTCTCGGCGTCGATCCGGGGCGTCAGGATCGTGATCAAGGGCGGTTGTGCCAGCGTGACCACGCCCGCCGGCACTTCGAGCCACTGCCCCTCGCCGACCTCGAAGACCGAGGAAGAAGAGCGGATTCTCGCCGCGTTGCCACCCTCGTTCCGACCGCTCGTGACGCACCTATTGACGACGCACGCGCCGATCGGATTCGTGGCGGTCTACGAAAGCGGCGCGTGGTTCGTCAGCCCGACGGCGACCCTCCTCGATGACCTCGACGCAGGCTTGTCGATCCTGCAACCCCAGGATCTGCGAGCAATCGTCGAGCTCGTCCGGCATCCGGCGGAAGCGCGGGCGATCGAACACGCGCTCGAGCAGATCTCGTCAAAGGGTCTCGTAGGCGGAAGCGGCCCCCTCTAAAAGAAGGCTCGCCGCCCGCTCGGCTGAAGCGATTCAGACGTCTGCCTGTTCGAGCATCGCTTGCGCGACCTTCAAGAAGCCGGCGATGTTCGCGCCGGCGACGTAGTTGCCGGCTTCGCCGTACTGCTCGGCAGTCGTGCGCACCTGCTCGTGGATCGCCGACATGATCACGCGAAGGCGAGCGTCGACTTCTTGCGCGCTCCAGCTCGCGTGCTCGCTGTTCTGGGTCATCTCGAGGCCCGAAACGGCAACGCCGCCCGCGTTCGCCGCCTTGCCCGGTCCGAAGAAGATCCCGGCCTCGATGAACCGGCGGACCCCCTCGGGCTGGGTCGGCATGTTCGCGCCCTCGACGACGAGCTCGGTGCCATTTTTCAGCATTGTCTCCGCGTCATCGCCGGAGATCTCGTTTTGAGTTGCCGATGGGAACGCGCACTTCGCCGGTGTCGACCACAACGTGCGGTGGTCGCCGCCGCCGTGGCAGTAGTACGAGGCGTGCGGGAACCGCTCGACATACTCCGAGATCCGCCCGCGACGGACGTTTTTCAAATCGAGCACGAACGCGAGCTTCTCCTCGTCGAATCCGTCGGCGTCGAGGACGAAGCCGTCGGAGTCCGACATCGTAAGCACGCGCGCGCCGAGGTCGATCAGCTTCGCGACCGTGTACTGCGCGACGTTGCCGCTCCCTGAGACGACGCAGGTCTTGCCGTGAAGCGAGTCTCCCTGTGTTCTCAGCATCTCCTCGGCGAAGTAGACCGCGCCAAATCCGGTTGCCTCGGGCCGGCCAAAGGAGCCCCCCCAGGCGACGCCCTTTCCGGTGATCGTTCCCGTGAACACGTTGGTGATCCGCTTGTACTGACCGAAGAGGTATCCGATCTCCCTCGTCCCGACACCGATGTCACCGGCCGGGATATCGGTGAACTGGCCGATGTGGCGGTACAGCTCGGTCATGAACGACTGGCAGAAGCGGCGCACCTCGTCGTCGGACTTCCCCTTCGGATCGAAATCCGATCCGCCTTTGCCGCCGCCCATCGGCAAGGTGGTCAGGGCGTTCTTGAACACCTGCTCGAAGGCGAGAAACTTCAGCAAACCGAGTGTGACTTCTGGGTGGAAGCGCAATCCGCCCTTGTAGGGCCCGATCGCCGAGTTCATCTGGACGCGAAAGCCGCGGTTGATCTGGATGACTCCGAAGTCGTCAACCCAGGGGACTCGGAAGATCAGTACTCGTTCGGGCTCGACGAGCCGCTCCAAAATGCGCGCCTCGACGAAGTCGGGGCGGGCGGCGAGCACGGGCTCGAGCGTTTCGAGCACCTCGCGTACCGCCTGGTGGAAAGCCGGCTCGTTCGGGTTCTTTTCGACGACCTGTTCGATCACCCGTCCCGTGAGATCCGACATCATGTTTTCCTTTCTCTCCTCGCGAAACCGAGGCGCCGCTACGACGCTCGGCGCCCCCTCCCCGCTCCATGAGCATTCGTCCGAGACCGCGCCCGAAGAAGAGCCAAAGGTCCCGTGGGGTCGGCCGGTTTGACGTCACGTCGCGGGCGTCCGATGGGTGATCCGGGAGGACATCTTCTTTTCGGCGTTCTCCCATTCGTCGTCGACGAAGAGGACGTCGTGCCCGGCACGCTCTAAAAGGCTGGCGGCGATTCCGGCGCGGTATCCGCTCGCGCAGTGCACGGCGATCAGTTCTTTCGGGACCTCTGCCAAGCGGGATCCGAGTTCGTGAATCGGAATATGCAACGAGTCTTCGAGGTGTCCCCGTCGCCATTCTTCGTCCAAGCGGACGTCGAGCACCGCGACACCGGGGTTACCGGCAAGGCCGGCGAAGGTCGTGACCGGATAGCTCGTCGGCGCGCCCCCATCGACGAGCGCGTCAATCGACACGGTTGTGGCCCCCGCAAGGTCGTCGATGCCGATTCGCGCGAGCTGTACTCGCGCCGCTCGGACCTCGGATTCGCTCGGCGCGATGAGCGTGATCGGTGCGGCGGGGGGGATCAACCAACCGACGTAGGTGGAGAAGGAATTCTCGAGTGGGAAGCTCAGCGTCCCAAACAGGTGCGACCGCGCGTAGACGAGCCGTTCGCGCAGATCGACGACCCACTCGCCGGATCGGACGCGTTCGCGAAGCTCATCGCGGTCGACGATCCGAATCGACTGAAAGTCGACCGCGGCGGGTCCGCGGCGGTTTAACGGTGCCATACGCGCGTAGTAGGCGGGGTAGGCGTCCGAGGCAGAGAGCACTCGGTCGACGAAGGCATCTTCGTCCTCGATCGTGAGCGCGATGTTCCGTGACCGTTCGTTGCCGATCGTCGCTTTCTCAGTGATCGTCGCACCGCCGGCGCTGCAGAAGCTGCCGAAGCCATGCGTCGGGAAGACGTCGACCTCATCACCGAGGACCTCCGCGAGGCGGCGTGCCGATCGGTACTGCAGACGTGCCAGCTCCTCTGAGTGTTCCGTCCCCAACAGGTCCGTCCGCCCGACGCTCCCGTAGAGCAGCGATCCGCCGGTGAAGATCGCTCCGGGGCCGGACGGGTACGTCACCGCGTAGGCGAGGTGGTGGAAGGTGTGTCCCGGCGTCGCGATCACCTGCAGGAGGAGGCTGCCGACATCGATCGCGTCACCGTCGCGTACCGCCCGGCGGGCGAATTCGACGTCGTCGTCAGCTGAGACTAGGTACTCGGCACCCGTGCGCCGCGCTAGCTCGTAGCCACCGGTGACGTAGTCGTTGTGCACGTGGGTCTCGGCAACGAACGCGACCTCGAGTTCGTGCGCAACGATCACCGCTTCGATCCGCTCGAGGTCCCGTTGCGGGTCGACGACGATCGCGAGATCGCCGTCGTGGGCGACGTAGCTGCGGTCGCCGAGATCGGGCGTCTCGATCACCTCGACCGCCAGCACGTCGTTGCGTTCTGTCACCGGGCGGCCACCGTATCGGTCCGGACGTGTCAACGAAACGTCCGTCTGGCACCGTTGGTACGCTCCCGCGGCTCGTGACCTTTACCCAGTCGATCGACGATGTGCTGTTCACGCTGAGGACGAACGTCCGAGGCGGCGCGACGAACGCGTTCGAATGGCGCCGCGACCGTCTGCGCGAGCTGCGCCGGCTCGTCACTGAAGGCGAGTCCGTTTTCGAAGAAGCGCTCTCGTCCGACTTGGGAAAGCCGCGACTCGAAAGCTGGCTGACCGACCTCGCGGTCATCACTTCGGAGATCGACTTCGCGCTCCGGCACCTGCGCTCGTGGATGCGGCCGGAGCGCGCGCCGGTGCCCGTCACCCAGTTGCCCGCGAGGGCACGCGTCGTCCGCCAGCCCCTCGGGGTCGTTGCCGTCGTGTCGCCGTGGAACTACCCGGTGAACCTCGCCCTTGCTCCGGCGGTCGGCGCGCTGGCGGCGGGCAACACCGTCGTTCTGAAGCCGTCGGAGCTCGCGCCGGCGACCTCGCGGGCGCTCGCAGAGCTCGTTGGTCGGCGCATCGGTCCGGGCGCGATCGCCGTCGTCGAAGGCGGAGCTTCCGTCGTCGAGGCGATCGTCGACGCAGGGGTCGATCACCTCGTCTACACGGGGGGGCAGGCAGGGGCGCGCGCGGTGATGGCGACAGCCGCTCGGCATTTGACGCCCGTGACGCTCGAGCTCGGCGGGAAGAACCCGGCGATCGTCTGCGCCGACGCGGACCTGCGCGTCGCGGCGAGACGCGTCGCCTGGGGTCGATTCCTCAACGCCGGACAGACATGCGTCGCGCCCGACTATGTCCTGATCGACGCCTCCGTCGAAGCACGCTTCACGTCGCACGTACTCGAGGCAATCGTCGATTTCTTCGGTGCGGACCCGAAGGCGAGTGGCGCGTTCGCACGTATCGTCGACGAGTCCCACGTCGACCGGCTCGTGGCGTTGCTCGACGGTCACGGGGGTGAAGTGCTCTTAGGCGGTGACTTCGATCGCGCGACGCGCTATTTCTCGCCGACTGTCGTGCGCGCGCCGGATCAGGCTTCAGCGCTGATGCGGGACGAGGTGTTCGGACCGATCCTCGTCATCGATCCGGTGCGAAGCATCGAGGACGCGATTGCACAGATCGGTCGACACCCCGATCCGCTGGCGCTATATCTGTTCACCTCGAGCCGCGAGCGCGCCGATGAGGCCATCCACAGGACGAGATCCGGTGGTGTCGGAGTAAACACGACGGTGCTGCAGTTCGCGATCCCCGGGCTGCCCTTCGGCGGCATCGGCGAGTCCGGCACCGGCGCCTACCACGGCCGGGCCGGATTCGAGCGTTTCAGTCACGCCCGCGCCATCTTCGACAAGTCGACGCGCTTCGAGCATCCGTTGCTCTACCCGCCCTACCGATCCTGGAAAGAGGCGCTCTTGCGCCGGAGCCAGCGCTGGGGACCGCGGTCCTCCTGATCGCTACGGCGTGACGGTGAACGCCCCCGGCAGTTTGTAGGTCGTGTCGAGCAACAGCTCGACCCACGTGCGGCCGGGTTGCAAGCCGACCGGCTGCCCGGTGTTCGAGACGAAGGTCGTCGGCGAGTTCAGCGACGGTCGGTGCCAGATCACCGGGATGTATTCGCCGTTGCGAAAGATGAAGCCGCGGCCGCGACCGACGGTCTGGCTCTCGACGTCACCCGAGCCGCCGGGGCTTTCGACGTAGGGGCCGAAGGTGTAGTGGACGACCTCGACGACGATGTTCGTCGTCGTCACCGGTTTGCCGGTCAGCGCGTCGATGTCGGTCTGACCGGAATAGGTGTGGATCCACTGGCCGGTCGAGGCGTCCCACTTCCAGACGACGTCGGTGCCGTAGGAGAAGTTGATCGCCAACGACGACGCGGGGCTGGCGCTTTTTGGAAGCGAGGCCGAGTAGCGGAAGATCGGTGGCGGGGCGGACTGTTTCGGGAACAGCGCCCAGAGCGCCGCGGTGCTCGAGTAGGTCGAGTCCGGGGCGACGCGCGCCGTGTCTTGATGGTACGCGGCGTAGTGCAAAAACTCGTTCGCGTCGTTGATGAACGGCAGCGAGGCGACGGTCTGCTGGTTCGGGGTGACGCCGCCGACGAACGCCAAGACGACGTGCGGGAATTGCTGCAGGATGTGCCAGTCGACCCAGCGGACCGAGCGGATCGGGCCGATGTTCGACGCGCTTTGGCACTGATAGATGGCGATGTAGCGCATGATCCCGCCCTCGGCGGGGGTGTCGTAGACGACGTCCGCTTCGTTGAGCCCACTTTGTGGGCGAGCCCCGTCTGGCTCGTTGCCGATCTTCACGGCGATCGGCTCGCGGTCGGGAATCTTGCCGCCCGGGGCGGGCAGGTCCGTCAAAGGACAGACGTCGGTCGCAAGGTGCGGCTGGGTGACTCGGGGTCCGCCTCCGGCGCTCTTTTTCTTCGGCGGCGTGGATGTGTTGTTCACGACGAGCAGGACGATCAACAGCACGACGGCGAGGACGACACCGCCGGCGGCGGCCAGTCGACCCTTGCGGATCGTTCGGAAGTAGGAACGGAGACTCATTTGGCGACGGCGCGGAGCGCCTTTGGAATGACCGGGCACGAGCGGTCAACGTAGTTGGTCGAAAACGACAGCTGGTGGCAATCGGATTCGAGAGTTGCATCGGCGACGATGCCGACTCATGTGCGAAGAAGTCGCTCCAGTGGCTCACACTCGAGTCCGTGCGCCTCGGCGACTGGTGCGGAGACGAGGTGGCCGTCGACCGCGTTGACCCCTTCTGCGAGCGCGGCGTCGGCGCTCGCTGCGGCGCGCCAACCGTTGTTGGCGATCTCCATCGTGTACGGCAGCGTCGCGTTCGTGAGCGCATAGGTCGAGGTGTGGGGGACCGCGCCGGGCATGTTCGCGACGCAGTAGAAGACCGAGTCGAAGACGCGGTACGTCGGATCCGAGTGCGTCGTCGGATGGGTTGCCTCGAAACAGCCGCCCTGGTCGACCGAGATGTCGACGAGGACAGAGCCCGGGCGCATCCGCCGCACCAGGTCGTTGCTGACGAGTTTCGGAGCGCGCGCCCCGACGACGAGCACCGCGCCGATCACTAGGTCGGCTGCCAAACACGCCAGTTCGATCGCGTGCTCGCTCGACGCCAAGGTCTCGAGGCGTCCCGCGTAGAGCTGGTCGAGCGCCGCCAGACGGTGTAGGTCGCGATCGAGGACCGCAACATCGGCGTGCATACCGACGGCGATCGACGCCGCGTTCGAGCCGGCGACACCGGCACCGATGATGACGACGCGCGCCGCGCGCACTCCCGGAACGCCGGACATCAGCACGCCGCGACCTCCGGCCGGCCGTTCGAGGACCGACGCAGCGACCATCGGTGCCATCCGTCCCGCGACTTCGCTCATCGGCGCGAGGAGTGGCAGCGAGCCGTCTCGGAGTCGCACGGTCTCGTACGCGATCGCGGTCATCCCGCTCGACAAGATCGCATCAGTGCAGACACGGTCGGCCGCCAGGTGGAGATAGGTGAACAAGATGAGGTCACTGCGCATCCGGTGGAACTCTTCTGCGATCGGTTCTTTCACCTTGCAGACGAGATCGGACTCGTCCCAGACCGCGTCGGCGTCGGTGGTGATCTTCGCCCCCACTGCGAGGTACTCATCGTCGGGGATCGAGGAACCCTCGCCGGCCCCGTGTTCGATGCGCACCTCATGGCCCGCAGAGACGAGCTCGCGCACGCCGGCCGGGGTCATCGCCACCCGGTATTCGTTGTCCTTGAGCTCGCGTGGCACTCCGACCCGCACGCAGTCCTCCTATCACATGCCTGATGAGCAGGAGAAGCGTGTCAGGATCCCGTGAGGCCGACAACTTCGATTGATCAGTCGCCGCCGAGCGCGTCGAGCAAGGCCCTGGTCTCCGCCGATGGCTCGTTGTGACCGAGGCGTTCGAGTGCCGCTTCTAACTCGGAAAACGCGGAACGAACGCCCCCTCGGTCGCCCTCGGCGTCGCAGACGGCCATGAGGTCGCGGGCCAGGATCTCGGACTCGGGTACGCAGCGAGCGCCGACCTCGATCGCCCAACGCGCGAGCGCGCTGTCGTTCGCCGCGAGCGCGAGCGTGCACAGCCGGTGCGCGCCGTCGACCAGCGTTGCCTCGATTTGGTCGGCAATGGCTTCGGAACGGAGCCATCCAAATCCGGCGAGCACCGAAGCGCAGGGCGGTCCGGTGGCCAGTTCGAGAGCCGAGCGCAAAAGCTCGATCGCGCGGGGGGATCCGTCCGCGCCGCGGCGGCGATCGCCCGCTGCGCGCGCAGCCAATCGCAGCTCACCTCGTCGGTAATGCGCACCTCTTCGGCTTGGCGTAAGAGGAGCGGACGGCCGCTCGAGGCCTCTCCGAGGCTGGCGCGCAACGCGGAGAGCGTGTTCTCGGTTCGGTCGCGGCGCAGGGCTTCCGCCGAACGCGCGAACAGCGCTGAGGCGATTGCGTCGAGGTTGACCCGCCCTCCGTGCAGGGCGATGTACGCGAGACATTCGACGACACGTTCGGCGTCGCCCCGGTAGGGGATCTGCGCAAATCCGAGGACGTCCGGGTGGGCGCGCAGCACTCGGCACTCGGCCACACCGATGTCAGGGATCGATCCGGGATCATCTTCGAGAATGCGTCGATCGGGGATCGGCACGATCTCGGGGGACCGTGACGCCGCATTGAGGAGCGATTCGACAAGAGCGATCTGGTCGTTGCTCGGGATGATGCCGGAAAGCGCCACGGCGAACGGATGGAGAGTCGCGCCGTGCTCGTCGACATGAACAACCTCGCTGCCGTCCCGGCCGGCGATGATGACGCCCGCGAGCTTCGAGGCTCTTTCGAGGACTCTCTCGTCGGCATCGCGTAGCGTGTCACGGGCGATGACAATGACGGGCTCTCTCGGCGAAACGTCGGTGCGTGGCGCGTCAGTGCGCGGGGCGGCGGTGTCCGCGAGGGCTGTGAGCGCTTCGCGCCGTCCCGACTGGAGCTGGTAGCACTGCTCGGCTGCTGACGGCGCGTCGAGGCCTATGAGCTCGACCGCGCACTGCTCAGCCCACGGCACGACGCGAAGACCGGTCACGATGGCCCGCAGTGCCGCGTCGACGAGCTCGGGTGTGCCGGTGATGCCGAGTCGTCGGCCGGGCTGTAGCGGGACGAGATATGACGAACACTCGTCGTCGCCGACCGGAACGAGTGCCGGGTATCGCCGCGGCAGCCCTTTGGCGGATTCGGTCAGCGTTTCGAGGTCGACCATCGTGTCGAGCCGCCACCAACGGCCACCGTGTTCGGACCGGAACGGCCAAGCAGCGTCGATCCGGGGCTGTCCGAGGAGGAATTCGACGCCCTCCGGACCGGCGCGCACGAGGCGAACGTCGAATGCGCCGTCGCCATTCTTCGCCGACCGAGAGAGGAGGCGGTTCGCGACGTCGATCCAATCGAGGATCGGAGCAGCGGCGTACGGTTCGATCGCCGTGCCGATCGACGCAATACGCGGCGGCGGTGGCATCGGGTGTTCACCGCCACGGCGGGTGGCGCTGCCGCGTCGACGCAGGACCCGGACGCGCCGCGCTATCGCGCAGACGGTGACGACCCCGAGTCCGATGAGCGCAAGCTCCGAAAGGCGTGCCCCTCCGTCTGAAGCTGGCGTCGATAAACCATTTCTACGATGCGCGTGCGAAGGGACTCTGAGACGCCACCCACCGCGCAGGCGCGCGGGGTCGAGCATCCTCGCGCCGTCCGGCTGCAGGGCGCCGAAGTTCAAAGTCGCGATCTCCGGCCAGTCGTCTGCGCACCCGCTGACCCGTTCCGCGAACTCAGGAAGGCATTCGCCCGCGACCGCGCGAGCGTGATCGCGCGGCATCCGCGAATCGGGACGCGCCGGAGATGCTGTCACAGCGCGCGCGTTCAGCACGCGCGAGCCGGGTAGGAATGCTGGCGACGCGGTCGCGGCGACGACGAGCGCGGCGATCGCAATTGCCCAATGTGTCGACCAGCTCGACCCTGGCGTCTCGCCATTTCTGAGCGCCCCGGCGATCTCGCGCAAGAGGCTGACGCTCGCGAACCCCCAGACAAGACCCACGAAGAGGATCGCGGCATGGGACCATGCCGCAAGCGAACTGGCGCCGGACGTGCCAAACAGATGCGCCGGAAGCGGCGAAGCGAGCCACAGTCGCGCGAGGGCGATCGGGACGCCGGCGAGGAGGATCAAGCTCTTCGCGAGAGCGGTGATTCCCTCGGTGATCGTCGAACGGCGATGTCCGGTTCTCTTCGCCACCCTCATCCACCCCCCGTGGGGGAGAGGACGGTGATCGCGTACGCGACCGGCGCATGAACCCCCGGCGCGAGCGCGACGGCGACGACGCAACCTCCAGGCGAGCCGTCGATCGAGATCGAGATGCCGTGTGTCCCGGGCGCGGAGTCGTGTGCGCCACGACAGCGCAGGGATGCGACGAGTTCGTCGCCGCCCGACCAAGTGATCCGCGCCGCGGCGACGCCATTTGGAGACGAGAACGGAATCGACGTCGCGACGTCCTCGGGATATGTGAGGGCTCCTGAGTACTGGAGGAGGTCGGACGCCGTCGGCCGTGTTGGCGAGGGATTGGTCGGGGTCGTCGTGCGCGGCGGCACGATGGTCGTTGTCGTTGTCGTCGATGTAGTTGCCGGCGGGTCGGTCAGCGCCGAGTTCGAGTCGTGAAGATGGTCTTGGGCTATCGCGGTCCTGGGCTCGCGCTCTTTCGTCCTCGGGTCGCGCGTCGATTCAACTTTGTGCGAGCGGTGAAGTGAGTGCTTTGTGTCGGTGCGCCGTGAATCGTGCGGAGTCGCCGTCGTGGTTCGTGAGACGATCGCCAGCGCGACTGCGACCAGCAGGCCGAGGGCGACCCAGGTCACCAGGTCACGCCGCGGTCGCCCCTCGCCACGCGGTCGACTTGGACCGCTGTCCCGTGACCGATCGGGTTCCGTCAGACGCGGTGTCGGTCTCGGCTCTGACGGCTCGGTCATTCCCATTCGCTCCCCGGGCGCGCCGCGGAAACCGCGTCTGCGCGGCGGCGAGAATCCTCGGGCAGCCGCTTCCCGTTCAACCTCCCGCTCGACGAGGATCGGGAAGAACCGCAAGCCTGCAGGCGTTGGTAGCTTCGAGCGCTTTCCACCGAGAGCATCAGGAAACCTGAGGAGGCGCAGGAGGAGAGACCATGCCGGCGGTCACCGTCGAGGATTTGTTCGTTCTGCCGCGACTTTCGAGCGTCGACGTCGCGACGTCGGCCGAGCGCCCCGTCCGCTCCGTCACCACCGCTCCAAGCGGCTTTGAGGGCGAGGGATTCCCGGTCCGACGTGCCTTCGCGGGCGTTTCGAGCACCGACCTCGATCCGTTCGTCCACATGGACCAGATGGGAGAGGTCGAGTACGCGCCCGGCGAAGCGAAGGGGACGCCGTGGCACCCACATCGCGGATTTGAAACCGTCACCTACATCATCGACGGGACGTTCCGTCACCGCGACTCGCACGGTGGCGGTGGGTTGATCACGAACGGCGACACTCAATGGATGACGGCCGGGAGCGGCATCTTGCACATCGAGGCGCCCCCGGAAGAACTCGTCGCCTCGGGCGGTTTGTTCCACGGCATTCAACTTTGGGTGAACCTGCCTGCGACGGACAAGTGGATCGTGCCGAAGTACCAGGACATCCGCGGCGGCAACGTCGCATTACTCAGTTCGCCCGACGGCGGCGCGCTCGTCCGCGTCGTCGCAGGCGAGCTTGACGGCCACGCCGGACCGGGACAGACCCACACTCCGATCGCCTTCGTGCACGCGACGCTCGAGCCGGGCGCGCAGCTACTTGTTCCCTGGCCCCACGAGTTCAACGCGCTTGTCTACGTCTTGTCGGGCTCGGGCAGCGTCTCGAGCGCCGGGCGACCGATCGAAATGGGCCAGCTCGCGGTCTTCGGACCGGGCGATTTCTTGGAGGTGCGCGTGGACGCCGCTCAGGAGTCGCGCAGCCCGAAGCTCGACGTGTTGGTGTTGGGGGGCGCGCCGATCCGCGAGCCCGTCGCGTGGTACGGGCCGTTCGTGATGAACACCGACGACGAAATCCGTCAAGCTTTCGAGGATTATCGACGTGGTCGAATGGGGCAGATCCCGGCCGAATAACTCTTCTCTCAGCCTGCGAGAAGCACCCCGAGGACGAGGGCGGCCAGCGAGGCCAGCCCGGCGATCCCACCAAACGCGGCGAGGCCGACCTTCGTGCGCGCCCTGCCGTGCCAGTAGGCGGCGAGGCCGGCGATGACGACGACGGCGATCTTCACCCCGAGTACGGCCTTCCAGGCGCCGTTCTGCTTGGAGGGGTTGTCGGCGACGGCGTTCCAGACCCCTGTCGCGATCAGCAGCGTGAACATCGGCCACTCGATACGCGCGAACGCTCTCGCCACCTTCTTCGGGGCGTCCTCGCCGAGACGACGGACCGTCGGCAGCAGACCCGCGACGGTGAGCTGTCCACCGACCCACACCGCAGCGGCGAGGACGTGCAGCGAGAGACGAACGGCAGTCGTTGTGTTGGCGAGCGCTGCGAGCACGACGGGCAAGCCGCGAATTACTCCATGAAAATGCCGGCGACCCGGTCGAGAAGGTAGCGCGGCACGCGCTTTGGAACAGCGAGAGCGTCGGCAAGCGGCACCGAGTGGATCCCCTGGCCGTGGAGGCCGACCATCCTGCCGAAGGCTTTGTCGTGGACGCGGTCGACAGCGGCGACGCCGAGGCGGGTGGCGAGGACGCGGTCGAAGGCGTTCGGAGTGCCGCCGCGTTGGACATGTCCGAGGATCGTCATGCGAGATTCGAGCCCGATGCGGCTTTCGATCTCAGCGGCGACCACCGCGCTGATACCACCTAGGCGTTCGTGATCGAAGGCGTCGATCTCGGGCGGGGGGAGGTGAATTGTTCCTGCGACGGGCTTCGCGCCCTCCGCGACGACGACCACCGATGCGAAGCGGCCTTTGGCGTGACGGCGCTTCAGGTGGTCGCAGATGGACGTGATGTCGAAGGGCTCCTCGGGCGCGAGCACCGCCGCGGCCCCGCCAGCGAGTCCGGAGTAGACGGCGATCCACCCGGCGTTGCGCCCCATCACCTCGCAGACGATTACCCGGTCGTGCGACTCGGCGGTCGTGTGCAGTCGGTCGATCGCGTCGGTCGCGATCTGGACCGCAGTGTGGAAGCCGATCGTGACGTCGGTGCCGCCCACGTCGTTATCGATCGTCTTCGGCACGGCGACAATCGGCGCGCCGATCGCGGCGAGGTCGCGGGCGCCTCCGAGCGTGCCCTCCCCACCGATCGCGACTAGGGCTTCGATCCCGCGGCGCTCGATCGTCGCGAGCGCGCGCTCCGGGTCACCCGCAATACGGCACGGGTTGAACCGTGAGGTGCCGATGAGCGTGCCCCCCCGGGGGAGGATCCCCCGGCAGGCCCCGACGTCCAACGGCATCGCGTCGTCCTCGACGACGCCGCGCCAGCCGTCACGAAAGCCGACGACGTCGTCTCCGTACGCGACATTTGCTCGGCGGACGACCGCGCGAATCGCGGCGTTCAAGCCGGGGCAGTCCCCGCCCCCAGTGAGTACCCCGAGTCGCATCGCGGAAGGGTAACCCGTGGCTCCGCCGTCACTGGGCCACGCGCGCCGGGCTAATGCGCGTGTTCGTCGAGGTAATGACGCGTTGCGACATTTCGAAGTCGGTCGGCAGCCGCCTCCGGCGTGATGTCGCGCTGTGGTTCACCGAGCAGTTCGAAACCCACCATGAACTTCCGCACCGTCGCCGAACGCAGAAGCGGCGGATAGAAGTGGAAGTGAGAGTGGAACCGCTCGTGCCGCGCGCCGTCGGTTGGTCGCTGGTGGATCCCCATCGAATAGGGAAACGGGCTTTCGAAGACGTTGTCGTAGCGGATGGTGAGGCCGCTCAGAGTTTCGGCGAGCGAGCGCACCTCTTCCTCACCGAGCGTGTCGATGCCGCTCGAATGGTGGACCGACGCCACGAGCACCTCATACGGCCAGATCGCCCAGAAGGGGACGATGACGACGAAGAGTTCATTCGCAAACACCACTCGAGCTTCGCGCTCGAGCTCGAGTGCGATGTATCGGCAGAGCACGCAGTCATCGAGACTCGATGCTCGCTCGAAGGTCACGTTCTCTTTCGTGAGCTCGGTCGGCAAGGACGCGGTCGCCCAAATCTGGCCGTGAGGATGGGGATTGCTCGCCCCCATCATTTCTCCACGGTTTTCGAAGATCTGCACGGCGTTGATCGACTCGCGACCGCCGAGCGCGGCAAATTCCCGCTGCCACGCTCGGATGACGGCGACGATCTCCTCGGTGCCGAGCCGTGAAAGCGAGCGATCGTGCGCTGGTGTGAAGCACAACACCCGACATACCCCCGCCTCGGGCCGCGCGACGAGCAGACCATCGACGTCGACCGGATCGCCCGCCGCGTCGGCCAAGAGCGCGGGGAAGTCATTGTCGAATGCGAACGTTTCGGTGTACTTGGGATTGTGAGCGCCGCCCGCGCGTTCGTTTCCGGGGCAGAGATAACACTCCGGGTCGTACGACGGGATCACCTCGCTGCGGGGTCGTTCCACCTGGCCACGCCACGGCCGGTCGGCGCGGTGCGGCGAAACGAGGATCCACTCGCCGGTGAGCGGGTTGAGGCGCCGATGAGAGGTGTCTTCGAGGAAGCTCACGGGATCAGCTCTCGAAGCCCTGCGGGTGGCTCGCGTGCCAACGCCAGGCGCTGTCGACGATCGCTTCGAGGTCGACGTGTCGCGGCTGCCAGCCGAGTTCCTCGCGTATCGCCTGCGCGCTTGCGACCAATACATCGGGGTCGCCAGATCGACGCGGTTGCTCCGAGACAGGGATCGGAGCTCCGGTGACGAAGCGCGCCGTCTCGATGACCTCGCGGACCGAGAATCCGGCGCCGTTGCCGAGGTTGTACGTCATCGTCTCGCGTTCGTCGAGCGCCTGAAGGGTGAGCACGTGCGCCGTGGCCAGGTCGGCCACGTGCACGTAGTCGCGGACACACGTCCCATCTGGAGTCTCGTAATCGGTCCCGTAGATCGCGACGTCCGGAGTCTTTCCGAGCGCGCACTGGAGCACCAGCGGTATGAGGTGCGACTCGGGTCGGTGATCCTCGCCGACCTCGGGTGAGACCGCTCCCGCCGCGTTGAAGTAGCGGAGCGCGCCGAATCGCATGCCGTGCGCTTCGTGGATCCAGCGCAACATGTTTTCGAATACGAGCTTTGACTCTCCGTACGCATTCGACGGAGCGAGCGGCGCGTCCTCGCCGATCGGGGCGCGGCGGACACCGTAGACCGCCGCACTCGACGAGAAGACGAAGCGCCCGACGTCGTAGCGAAGCATTGCCTCCACGATCGAGAGCGCGTTCGCGACGTTGTTGCGAAAGAACCGCTCCGGCACGATCATCGACTCACCGGCTTCGATCAGCGCGGCGAAGTCCATGACAACGTCGAAGTGGCCGGAGGCAAAGAGCCCTCCAAGGACGTCCACGTCCGCGCTCGAGCCGACGACGAGGTTGGCGGATTCGGGGACGGCTTGTCGGTGGCCGGTCGAGAGATCGTCGAGGACGGTGACGACGTGACCCGCCGCGATGAGCGCGTCGCAGGTTGCGCTGCCGATGTACCCCGCGCCCCCGACAACGAGCACGTTCATTGGGATTCGATCCCAGCGAGAGAGAGCACGCTCGCGCCGTCGCTCGGCTCCATGATGAACACCGACGGCGTCACGCCGATTCGTTCCGCGTAGCGACGCGCCAGCTCCCCGAGCACGGTCTCGGCCCGTTCTTCGTCGACGAGCGAGATGGTGCATCCCCCGAATCCACCGCCGGTCATGCGGGAGCCGAGGACGCCGTCGAGAGAGCGCGCAATTAGCACCATCGCGTCGAGCTCTTCACTTGAGACTTCGAAGTCGTCGCGCAGGCTCTCGTGGGAGAGGTTCATCAGCGCGCCAGCGCGATCGAGGTCAGCTTCCTCGAACGCGGACGCTGTCGCCAGCACGCGAGCATTTTCGGTGACAACGTGGTGGGCGCGTTTGAAGAGCACCGGCGGCATCGAGTCCGACCGCGCCATCAAGGTCTCAAGGCTGACATCGCGCAGAGAGGACAACGTCGGGTCGTCCTTGGCGAGGAACGCGACCGCTGCCTCACATTGTTCTCTTCGAGTGTTGTACTCACCCCCGGCGTGGGCGTGACGCCTCATTGTGTTCGCGACGACGAACTTCGCGTTACGGGGCAGCGCAACGTTTCGCGATTGCCGAGAACGACAGTCGAGCAGGAGCGCGTCTCCCGCGACTCCGAAGCAGGAGGCGTACTGATCCATGATCCCGGTGCGCACCCCGACGAAATTGTTCTCGGCCCATTCGCCCACCTGAGCCAGGAGCTGCTTGTCGACGTCGACTTTGGCAACGGCCTCGAGCGCAAGTCCCGCGGACACTTCGAGGGCCGCCGACGAGCTCAGTCCGGCTCCGACGGGGATGTCGCTGTCGAACACCACATCGGTCCCGAGGAGGCGGACTCCGCGTTGTTGAAGCGCGACAGCAACGCCGCGCACGTAATCGCTCCAGTTGCGTCGGGGCAGTGGCGCCTGATCGTCGAGTTCAAAAGTTGACGACCGACGGTGGGTCAGCGATTCGATCGTGACCGAGCGGTCGGCCCGAGCAGAAGCGGCGGCCCAGGTCGTGAATTGCAGAGCGGCGGGCAGGACGAATCCGTCGTTGTAGTCGGTGTGGTCACCAATGAGGTTCACTCGACCCGGAGCGCGCACGACGACCGGGTCACGGTTGAAGCGTGCGCGGAAGGTTGTTATCAGGCGTTCGGGTGGGCCACCGTGCTCGGCTTCTTGGCGCGAGGAGCTCACGATGTCGGACGGTCACCACAGGTAGGCGCCAACGCGCTGCGAATTTGGTCAGAGCTGTCCGGGCCGTGATGCCGTGGCGACACGAGGCGATTATGCCTTGGGTCGGCTGAGAGTCGTGGGGAGAGGTGAGCGTCTTCCCGTTCGAGCGGTTGAATGTCGGCTCCGTCGCGAGGATGATCACCGCATGGGGTGGGTAAGTGCCGGATCGAGTCGCGATCGCGAGTGGGGGACATCGACGGAATCAATGGAAAGGTGCGACTGATGGACAAGGTGCAGCCGGTATTTGCGACGACTTGGGGCACCGGGCAGGTCTTGCTCGACATCTTGTGGTTCTTTCTGTTCCTTCTCGAGCTGTGGCTGATCTTCATCATCATCACCGACCTGTTCCGCCGTCACGATATGAAGGGATGGTTGAAGGCTTTCTGGGTCTTCTTCGTGATCGTCCTACCGTTGTTGGGGATCCTGGTCTATCTCGTGCTGTACGGCGACGAGATGCGGGTGCACGCGCAACAGGACCAAGCGTCGGACGAGAAGGCGTTCCGTCAGTACATCGACGGGGTCGCCGGCCACGGCAGCGCAGCGAGCGAGCTCGAACGCCTCGCCGCGTTGAGAGACCGCGGCGTGATCAGCGAGGACGAATTCCAGCAACTGAAGGCCCGCGTCGTCAACAGCTGACGTGGTCTGCCAAATGTCCGCCGGCGGGATCGCGACGCCGCCGCGTCCGGACCGAGAATCCCCACACGCGGTTAGATCCCCGGATTGAGGTCTTTGGTCCCGGACGAGGCGGCCGATCGGACCTAGCCCATCGAGATCAGCGGACCGACGATTGACCTGATGGGTGCGACTCGCTCGACGCGTTCGAGAAAGTCGGGGCTTCGATGAACGCGCACGTCCTCGAGCGGCCGATGCCGTTCCTCGTGCCCGAGTACTGCAAGGGTTGCGGGCGCTGCATCGCGTCCTGTCCGAAGCACTGCATCGCGTTCGGCTCCGAGATCAACCCGCTGACCGGGCTCACTCCGGTCGTCCTCGATCTCACGGACTGCAACGGATGCGACCTGTGCATCGACGCCTGTCCGGAGCCCTACGGGTTGCGCCCAGAAGGCGACGAGGCGGCTTTCGCCCCGGTCGATCCGGCGAGGCTCTTCGGCCCTCGCCCCTTTGACGTCCCGGTCCCTGAGGCGATCCCTGACCGGCGGTTGCCGCTTCCGGCGCGCGAGCCGTTCGTCGTGAAAGGGACGTACGCCGCCGCCGCCGGGGCGCTGCTCGCCGGATGCCGTCACGTCTTCGGTTATCCGATCACTCCGTCGACCGAAGGCGCCGAGTTGATGGCGAAGGTCCTCCCGGATCTCGGCGGGGTCTTCGTCCAGGCGGTGAGCGAGGTCGCAACCGTGAACATGCTCTACGGGGCGGGGGGTGCCGGGCGCCGGAGCATGACCTTCACGAGCTCGCCCGGGTTCTCCCTGATGCTCGAGGGGATCTCCTACATGGTGGGGGCCGAGGTCCCGGCCGTCTTTGTCGACATCATGCGCGGCGGGCCGGGGCTCGGGAACATCGCCCCCGAGCAGGCGGACATCAAGCTCGCCTGCCGTGGCCTCGGCCACGGCAACACCCACGCGATCGTTCTCGCGCCGGCGACACCGCAGGAGATGCTCGACCTCTCGATGCTCGCCTTCGATCTGGCGTTCAAGTACCGCAATCCCGTCGTGATCGTCGGCGACGGCTACCTCGGACAGATGACGGGGAAGGTCCGTCTCCCCTCCGAGATCGTCGTGCCCGGAGTGCCGGAGTGGGCGGTTGTCGGCGACCGTTCACACCGCGGCAACCTGATCTCGTCGATCAATCTCGACGAAGTGGATCTCGAAGCACACAACGAGGCGCTCAACCAGAAGTACGCGCAGATTGCTGAGCACGAACAGCGCGCCGACCTGTACCGCTGCGAAGCAGCGGAGATCGTCATCGTCGCCTGCAATACACCCGCGCAGCTCGCAAAAGGCGCAATTCGCGATCTTCGCGAACGTGACATCCGGGTCGGCATGTTCCGGCCGATCACGCTTTGGCCGTTCCCGATCACCGCGCTCACCGAATTGACCCGCGGCGTCGCAGAGCTTGTCGTCGTCGAGGCGAGCGCCGGTCAACTCGAAGACGAGATGCGCCTCGCATTGAGCCATGCCGGGGTGCACGCCCCTCCGCGGATCACCTCCGTGCGGCGGATGGGAGGTGTGCTGCCTTCGCAAGCCGAAATCGTCGAGCACCTGCTCTCGCTGGGGAAGGATCGCTGATGCCGACCTCGGTCTTCTACCGTCAGTTCGAGCGTCACGAAGGCGCGCAAGGCATCAACGCGCACTCGACGACGTACTGTCCGGGTTGCGGTCACGGGATCGTGCAGAAATTCCTCGCCGAGGCGATCGACGAGCTCGGCGTCCAGGACCGCACGATCCTGATCTCGCCGGTGGGCTGCGCGGTCTTCAGCTACTACTACTTCGACGTCGGCAACACCCAGGCCGCGCACGGCCGGGCGCCCGCGGTCGCGATCGGCCATAAGACGGCGAACCCCGATTCGATCGTGATCTGTTATCAGGGCGACGGTGACCTCGCATCGATCGGCCTGGCCGAGATCGTGAGCACCGCCCAGATGGGGATCCCGATCACCGTCATCTTCATCAACAACGCCATCTACGGGATGACCGGTGGCCAGATGGCCCCGACGACTTTGCTCGGGCAGAAGACAACGACGACGCCGACGGGGCGGACGCGCAGCGCGGGCGAGCCCCTGAAGATGGCCGAGCTCATCGCTTCTCTCGACGGTCCGGTATTCGTCGAGCGCGTCGCGATCTACGACAACAAGCGCCGAACACACGCCAAGCGCACGATCAAAAAGGCGCTCGATTTCCAAGTGAGCGGCAACGGCTTCGCCTTCGTCGAGGTGCTCTCGGAATGCCCAGTTCACTGGGGTCTCGAGCCCGAAGGGGCGGAGAACTGGGTACGAGACGAAATGGAACCGGTCTTCCCGCTCGGTATCAAGAAGGACGTATCGGGGAGGGCGGCGTACCCGGCGATCCCGTCGCCGTCGTACGCGGGCGAGCCGCTGGTCGAGGCGATCGGTGCGTCGACGGCGACACCTCCGCGGTTCGCGGCCGGCTTTCCGCATCACCTCGATCGCGAGGACATCAGCTTCAAATTCGCCGGCGCCGGGGGTGACGGCGCCCAGACCGCGGCGATGGTCCTCACGCGCTGCGCGATCAACGAGGGATTCGATGCGACACACATCCCGAGCTACGGGCCGCAGTCCCGCGGGGGGACGTCGTACGCGGACGTTCACGTCGCCGAGGGCGAGGTGCTTTCACCCGCCGCGCCGCGCCCCCACGTTCTCGTCGCCTTCAACGCGCCGAGCCTGGCGAGGTTCGGTCCGCTGGTCCGACCCGGCGGCACGATCATCGTTGACAGTGCGGTGATCGACACGATTCCAGAAGGTCTCGCCGAGAACGTCCGTGTCGTCGGCGTGCCGTGCGCAACGATCGCGCGGGACCTTGGAGCGACAGTTGTGAAGAACATCGTTGCGCTCGGCGCCCTCCAAGAAGTGACGGCGGTGTTTCCGCCGCAGACCTTCCTTTCATCGATTCGAGCGGCGTTACGGGATCGGTCGGCGATGATCTCGTTGAACGAGGCGGCATTCGAAGAGGGCCGTAGGTGTGCGGCCGAGGCGATCTCGTCGAGCGTTTGAATTTGGCTTGAGACCATCGGCGCACGGAAGAACCCCGTCTGAACGCGCCGGTCATGCGGCGCCGTGTTGAGCCTTCGAAGAACGCGCCGGAGCGAGGAAAGCGCGAGACGTGGAGCGACGCAACGAGCGGCAGCCGCGTCTTGACGGAGGGATAAGGATGGGAGACCGGTCGAAGGAGCCAGGGATGACCTACCTCGCAGCTTCCAACCGTTACGAAGGCATGCGGTATCGAAGGAGCGGGCGCAGCGGGCTGAAACTGCCGGAGGTCTCGCTTGGTCTCTGGCAGAACTTTGGCGGACAGCGTCCGTTGGAAGTGAGCCGCGAAATTCTGCGGCGCGCCTTCGACCTCGGTATCACGCACATCGATCTCGCGAACAACTACGGACCACCGTACGGTTCGGCCGAGGAGACCTTCGGCACCGTTCTTCGCAAAGACCTTCTTCCCTACCGCGACGAGTTGGTCATCTCGACGAAGGCCGGTTACGACATGTGGCCCGGACCGTACGGCGAGTGGGGTTCGCGCAAGTACCTATTGGCGAGTCTCGATCAGAGCCTCGGGCGCATGGGTCTCGACTACGTCGACATCTTCTACTCGCATCGCTTCGACCCCGAGACCCCCCTCGAAGAGACGATGTCCGCGCTTGCGACGGCGGTGCACCGGGGAAAGGCGCTCTACGCGGGGGTGTCGTCCTACTCGCCGGAACGCACCCGTGAGGCAGCGGCGTTGCTCCGGGCATCTGGCGTCCCACTCCTCATCCACCAGCCCTCGTACTCGATGCTCAACCGATGGATCGAAGCCGGACTGCTCGACGCCCTCGAGGAACTCGGTACGGGGTGCATCGTCTTTTCTCCGCTCGCCCAGGGGATGCTCACCGACCGCTACCTCGGCGGCGTGCCGGATGATTCGCGCGCCTCGCGGGCCGGTTCTCTCGATCCGAAGATGTTGTCGGAGGAGAACCTCGTCAAGATCCGCGCGCTGAACGAGATCGCGCAGGGCCGAGGTCAAAGTCTCGCCCAGATGGCGATCGCCTGGGTGCTCCGCGACAGCCGGGTCACTTCTGCCCTCATCGGCGCGAGCAGCGTCGCGCAGCTCGACGCCAACGTTGCGGCGCTCGCGAAGACATCGTTTTCGAACGACGAGCTCGTCGCCATCGACCGGCACGCAACCGACGGCGGCATCAACATCTGGGCCGAATCAAGCAACCGGTGACGGGACGGATCCCGGACTGGGCACAAAGAGCCGCCGGAGAACCCGGGCAAAGAGGTCTTCGGAAACGGTGTCCGGATCGATGCGACGCCTGCGCACGAGACCTTGGAAAAGCGCCAGGGAAACCGTCGTCAGCTCTTCAGGAGTGAGCCCAGGGGCGCTGCCCGTTCGTTGCATCACGGAGGTGATCACCGGCAGGAGGCCATTGACCTGTTCGCGCAGTTTTTCGGCGACGACCGCCATCGCCTCCGGGTTGCGAAGGGCATAGAGCCAGAACTCACCTTGCAGGGGCTCGAGCTCGCCTTCTCGCGCCGCGCGGGCAACGACGAACCGAGAGAGCGCCTCGAAGGGGTCGCCGGCTTCCTCCCTGAGGACCTCGCTGGCGGCGGCGATCCAGTTGGCGATCTGACGCGACCACCCCGTCCGTAAAAGCTCCAAGAAGAGCTGTTCTTTGTTGGCGAAGTGGTAGTAGAGCGCCCCGGTCGTGTAGCCGGCGAGCTCCGCGATCTCCTCGAGCGACGCCCCGGCGAGCCCTTCATTGGCGAAGACTCGTGCCGCGGCGGCGAGGAGCTGCCGGCGGGTGCGCTCCTTCGACTCGGACTGCGTCAGTCGGCGTCGGGGCAGGCGGTCGACGTCATCTTCCACCTAGACGATCCTATCAAGATTGGATAACCTATGCGCATGTGGCGACCAAGGCGAAGGTGGGGGGACGGGGGTCGGAGCAGCGCGGAAAGGGTTCGACGTCGAAGTCGTCTCGTTCTCGGGGTCTGCGGCGCGACGTTGGTCGTCGCGCTCGGCACGACGGGCGACGCCGTAGCGGGCTCGACCGCCTGTGCCTTGGGAAAGTCGACCAACCCGGTCTGGCTGTGCCGACCCGGCGCCTCCAACGATCCCTGCGCGTACGGGCTCGCAGTGACGGCGGTGCAGGCGAACGGTTCGCAAAAGTCGGCGACGTGGCCGAGCTCTTCGGTGGCGTCAAAGTTCGATTGCTTTTACGTCTATCCGACCGTCAGCGAAAAGCGGGCGGGCAATACCGATCTCAACGTGACCAAGGGCGAAGTCGGCGCGGCGGTCATCGAGGCTGCTCCGTTCTCCCGGGTCTGCAACGTTTGGGCGCCGGTCTATCGCTCGCAGACCTGGGGGAGTGTTGAGAACGGTCTCTCAGGCGACGAGTCCCTCATGCGCTCGACGTTCACTGTCGCTTACGACAGCCTTCTGTCGAGTTGGCAGACGTTTCTCGCCCGTGACGATGACAACCGCCCGATCATCCTGATCGGCGATTCGCAGGGGTCCGCAATCCTCATCCATCTCATCTCGACCGAGATCGACAACGAGCCATCGGTGTTGAGTCGTCTCGTCGTCGCGATCATTGTCGGCGGCAATCTCCAGGTTCCGACCGGCAAGACCGTAGGCGCGACGTTCACCAAGGTCCCGTTGTGCGAGAGCGCGACCGAGACCGGCTGCGCGATCGCCTTTTCTTCCTATCCCTCCGAGCCGCCAGCCGACTCGGTGTTCGGCCGACCCGGACAAGGGGTGAGCCTCCAGTCCGGACAGACCGCCAAACAGGGCGAGCAGATCGCGTGTGTAAATCCCGCGGCGCTCGGCGGTGGCAGCGCCGATCTCGCGCCGTACGACCTCACCCTCACACAAACGAACCTCACGGTGTCGGTGTCGACAGCGTGGGTCACGTACCCAAACCTCTATTCCGCCCGTTGTGACGAGAGAGGCGGGGCGACCTGGCTCCAGGTGACGAGCCTCGCCACGAAAAAGGACGTCCGCCCGGTCGTGAACGAGGACTCTGTCGCAGCGGGCACCGGCCCGACGTGGGGCTACCACGGCTATGAGTTCTCGCTCACGCTCGGCAATCTCCTCCAAGACGTTACCGGTGAGGAGGCCGCCTGGGAGGCACACCACTGACCCCAGATGCAGCGTCGCCCGGGGACCGACGAGCCGGCGCGTGAGCCACGCAAGACTTCGGGGGTGTCTCCATTGGTTCGAGCTCGTCGCCACTATGTCGGTCGCGTCCGATCAGTCGTGCCCGTCGCGATGCTCGCTCTCGTTGTCACGATGACAGCGCACCCTGTCGTCGCGGACGCATCGCCGGCCGCCAGCACGTCGCTCGAACGCTTCTCCATCCCGGCCTCGGCGCGGCAGCTCATCGTCGTGTCGAGCCCGACCTACGACCCGCCCGAGTACCTCGCGAGCTTCCGCACCTTCGAGCGCCTGAACGCCTCTGCGCCCTGGAGGGAGGTTTTTCCGGCCTGGCGGGCTGAAACTGGCTCCGGTGAGCTTCGAAACGTCCGGCGAGAGGGAGACCACGCCACGCCGACGGGCGTCTACACCTTCGGGCTCACGATGTATGGGAACGAGCCGAATCCCGGGGGGCTGCACGAGGCGTACCAGCCACTCGCCTGCGGCGACTGGTGGGACGAGGACCCCTACAGCGCGCAGTACAACCAGTTTGTCCACGTCCCTTGCGGGTCGACCCCCTCGTTCGCTGCTTGGTCCGAGGCGCTGTGGACCGAAACGACCGCCTATCCGTACTTCGCCGTGATCGAGTACAACGAGCACCCGGTCATCTCCGGACCGAACGCCCCTGGCTCGGGGATCTTCCTGCATGCCTGGGTGGGTGGCCCGACCGAGGGGTGCGTGGCGCTGCCGATCCCCGATCTCCTCGAGGTTCTGCGGTGGCTCGATCCAGCGGATCGCCCGGTCATTGAGATCGGCAGCGATGCTGAGGTCGGCCACGTGCCGCCGGCGCCGGGCTAACGAAGACGCCCGATCCGCGGCATCCTTCTTGGCCTTGCGACTGAGCTCGCGGGCCAGAGAGGCGACAAAGCGCTCTGGTTCCGGCGCGGTAGGCCGAAAATCCGAGTTTCGCCAACACGAAGCCCGGACTTTCGCCAACAGGGTGGAGGTGCGGGGAATCGAACCCCGGTCCCTTGGGATCTTGATGGACCTTCTCCGAGCGCAGCCGGCGGAAGTATCTCGGATCCCGCCTCTCCGCCGGCGACGGCGCAGGATCCCAGTCAACCTAAGTGTCCCCAAACGACGGGTTGACGTCGCAGTCCGGGTAAGTCCCGCTCAATGACGCCCGCTACCGATCCGCGGGACGGGGATCGGACGGACGTTGCTGCTATTTAGGCAGCAAGCGCGAGCTGAGGCTCGGCGTTTGTTTTGGTTTCCGGCTCTTTAACGTGGCTCCGGAGACCACGGCTCGCTTCTCCCACCTCGACAACCAAGGTCGAAGCCTGTCACCCCCTTGTCAATTGAAAGCGCGCGAAGCAAGCGCGCTCTCAGATGCCCATCGTATCGTCGGGTGACAAGGGCTCCGCCAGGCCCGAACACCCGCAAACAAGGTTGTGCAGGTTGTGCGTGGTCCTTTGCAGTTGCGTCACAAAGCGATTTCGGGCTTAGTACGCGCCCTTCATCGCGCGCTCCGCCTCCCGCGCGGCGTCACGATCGGCTAGTGCGCGCCGCTTGTCGTAAAGACGACGTCCGCGGGCGAGCGCGATTTCAACCTTCGCCCGTCCGTGTGAGAAATAGATAGACAGCGGAACAAGCGTGAGCGCCTGCTGGGCGACCCGGCCCTTCAGCTCGTCGATCTGGCGGCGGTGGAGGAGGAGTTTTCGTGCCCGGTCGGCGGGGACCGCGCCGAACCCGCTTGCGTACTCGTAGGGCGCGATGCGGGCGCCGACCAGCCAGATTTCCCCGTCTTCGACACGGGCGTAGGAGTCCTGGAGGCTCACCTGCCCGGCACGCAGGGATTTCACCTCTGCGCCCTTCAGCTCGAGGCCTGCTTCGAAGGTTTCGAGGATGTCGTATTCGTGTCGCGCGCGCCGATTCTGTGCGATGCGGCGAAAGCCCTCCCCGTGCGAAGTATCGGCGGACTGCGCCTTTTTCGTTGGCGCGCCTGTCGATTTCCGGCGCGCAGGCACGAGATGAGACGGTACCTTCCTCAAACCATGACGACCGGCGCCCGCCTGCGAGGTGCAGATCCCACCCAGCGTCGCGTCGTGATTGACAGGGATGTCGTGAGCGCTCTCACCGCGCATTGCATCGCCGGCTATCCGGAAGAGGCTTGCGGTTTGCTCGCCGCGACAAGCACACTCGCACCGATCGATCGGTGGTATCCGACGCGAAACGCGGCTGCGTCCGCTCGCCGCTACCTCGTCGACCCGACGGACCAACTCCACGCGGATCGTGCCGCAGAAAATGAGGGGCGCTCGATCGTCGGCGTCTTCCACTCTCACACCCACACTGACGCGTTCCCATCGCCGACCGACGTCGCCGAAGCTCCCGATCCGACGTGGTTCTACGTCGTGGTGTCGTTGCGAGGAGAGACTCCGACGCTTCGGTCGTACCGCATCGCCGACGGCTCGATTGTCGAAGACAACGTCGCAACCCTCGCGGACTCGAGCCGCTGACCTAGACCGATCGCCTTTCTGGGCGCTCCGGTAGAATCTGACCAATTCGGTCAACATTTGACAGTTTCGAAGTAGAGGAGCGACTGGTGTCCGTCGAAGTCCGACTTCCGACACTGCTGCGGAGTGCGGCCGGGGGCAACGCCCGGGTATCCGCCGATGGCTCGACCGTCGGCGAGGTACTCGACACCCTCGTGCGGAGGTACCCGGCGCTCGCGCCTCAGGTGCTCGCGCAGAACGGCGGTCTGCATCGTTTCGTGAACATCTACGTCAATGACGACGACGTGCGTTATCTCGACCGACTCGACACGAAGGTTGCGCCGAGCGACGTCGTTTCGATCCTTCCTGCAGTTGCTGGCGGATCCGAGTAGTTCAAGCCAACTAGCCGATGGTTGCCCGCAACGTTCTCGATCTGATCGGCAACACGCCGATCGTCGAGGTCTCGGAGCTCAGCCCGAATCCTGCGGCGCGGATCTTCGTCAAGCTCGAAGGACTCAACCCCGGTGGATCTGTCAAAGATCGAGTCGCGCGTTATCTGATCGAGGACGCGGAGGAACGTGAGATGCTGCGGCCCGGACAGACGCTCCTCGAGCCGTCGTCGGGGAACACCGGGATCGGACTCGCGCTCGTCAGCAGGATGAAGGGGTACCCCCTGAAGGTGGTGCTGCCGGACAGCGTCTCGGTTGAACGACGTCAGCTTTTGAAGGTGTTCGGCGCCGAGATCATCTCTTCGCCGGGAGCCGAGGGCTCGAACGGCGCCGTGCGGCTCGCGCAAAGCCTCGCTGCGCAGCATCCCGAGTGGGTGATGCTCTACCAGTACGGAAACCCGGCGAATCCCCGCGCGCACTACGAGACGACGGGTCCAGAGATCTGGCGCGACGTTCCCGGCGTGACTCACTTGGTCGCCGGACTCGGCACGAGCGGCACGCTCCTTGGCGTGGGGCGGTACCTGAAGGAAAAGGATCCCGACATCGAAATATGGGCGATCGAACCGCCGGCTGGCGAGAACGTCGACGGACTGAGAAGCCTGGATGACGGCTTCATTCCGCCGATCTTCACCGACCTCGGCGGAGAGAAGCTCCTCGATCGCAAGACGATCATCGGTCCACGCGACTCGGTCGTCTGGACGCGACGTCTCGCGGAACGCGGGATCTTCGCTGGGCTCTCGACGGGCGCCGCGCTCGCCGGAGCGGTGCGATGCGCGAGGCACATCGATTCCGGCAAGATCGTCGTTGTCTCTCCCGACGGCGGTTGGAAGTACCTGTCGTCGGAGGCATGGACCGGCTCAATCGACGAAGCTGTCGAGCGCGTCGCCGAGACCGTGTACTTCTGACACCTTCACCGAGACGCGTCGAACTCGGCGCATAACCTGGTCGGCGCATGGATGATCGTCCGATCGGCATCTTCGACAGCGGATTCGGCGGCCTCACCGTCGCGCGCGCGTTGATCGACTTGCTTCCAAACGAAGAACTCGTCTACGCCGGTGACTCGGCTCGGTATCCTTACGGCTCTCGCCCGCACGACGAAATCCGCAACTTCGCAGAAGAGATCTCGACGTACTTGGTGAAACGCTGCGGCGTGAAGATGCTCGTCGTTGCGTGCAACTCGGCGGCTTCCGCCGCTCTGGAGCTCCTCCAGTATCGCTTCGAGGTACCGGTCATCGGCGTGATCGAACCCGGCCTGCGCGCAGCGTCCAGCGCGACCCGCAACGGTCGAGTCGGGGTCATCGGTACAACAGCGACGGTCTCCTCCGGTGCGTATCAACGCGCGGCGACGTCGCTGCGTCTTTCGAGTTCGCTCACCTTGGTAGCGTGTCCGGGTTTCGTCGAGTTCGTCGAACGCGGTGAGACCGACAGCGAGGAGTTACGTGTGCTCGCGAACGATCGGCTGTCGCCAATCCGCGATCAACGCGTCGACACGTTGCTTCTCGGTTGCACGCATTATCCGTTCCTCGCTCGCGCGATCAGTGACGTCGTCGGGCCGCAAGTCGTGCTCGTTTCGTCCGCTGAAGAGACGGCATTCGAAGTGCGCCGTCTCTTGGAGTCGATGGGCGCGGGTCGGCGGATCTCCGGAAAGGGACGGCACCGATTCCTGTCGTCTGGCGACAGTGACTGGTTCGTAGCGATGGGTCGGCGCTTTCTCGGACCTGAGCTCGAGTCGGCTGAAAATGTCGACTTTTCGGCGGAGTTCGTGACAGGCGACGGCAGTGATGCGTCCGGCGATCGGGCGCTTGGATCACAAGGAGCTGGACGTGGCTGACGCGCACCGCAAAGACGGCCGCGGGCACGGGGATCTTCGCCCCTTCGAAATCCAGCGCGGCTTCACCGAGTTCGCGCCCGGCTCGGTGCTCGTCACGATGGGCCGGACGAAAGTGCTCTGCACTGCGTCGATCGATCGGGACGTTCCCCGTTGGCTCAAGGACACGGGTCGAGGCTGGGTGACGGCGGAGTATTCGCTGCTGCCGGGTTCCTCCGCGGAACGGGTCATGCGCGAGGCCACAAAGGGCCGTCAGAGCGGTCGCACCCAGGAGATCCAGCGACTCATCGGCCGATCGCTACGCGCCGTCTGCGAGCTCCGATCCCTCGGCGAGCGTCAAGTGATCCTCGACTGCGACGTCTTGCAGGCTGACGGCGGGACGCGGACCGCCGCGATCACCGGGGCGTACGTCGCGCTGCACGACGCCTGCCGGTGGCTTTTCACTCATGGGGAAATCCCCGTCGTGCCGCTGCTCGATTCGGTGGCGGCGGTGTCGGTCGGAATCGTGGACGGCGAGCTGCTGCTCGACCTCGACTACGAGGAAGACGCGCGTGCCGACGTCGATATGAACGTCGTGATGACCGGTTCAGGGCGATTCGTCGAGGTTCAGGGCACCGCGGAGCGCAACCCGTATTCGCGCGAAGAGCTCGATGGCCTCGTCGAACTTGCATCGACGGGGATAGCGGCTCTCATTGACGCTCAGCACAGAGCGATCGCATCTCCAGTCGAGCCGCATTCGACTTCGTGAGTGCGCTGTCGGATGAGGGGGTCTTTGTGATCGCCTCCGCGAACCGCGACAAAGCCAAGGAGATGAAAGAGATCCTTTCTTGCGCGCTGCCCCCCGACGTCCAGCTCCTGTCGCGACCCGAAGAGCTCCCTCCGACGAAGGAGGTTGGATCGACTCTCGAGGAGAATGCTTTGTTGAAAGCACGCGAGGTGCGCGACGCGACGGGATTGTCGGCGATCGCGGACGACACAGGCTTGGAAGTCGCAGCGCTCGGTGGGCGACCTGGCGTGCTGACCGCGCGCTACGCGGGACCCGCGGGAATCGCTGCCGACAACATCACGCTGTTGCTCCGCGAATTAAAGGACGCGGCCGACCGGTCCGCGCGCTTTCGGACGGTGGCGGTTGCGGCTCTCCTTGATGGGAGTGAGATCACCGCCGAAGGCATCCTCGAAGGTGAGATCGCCACGATCGCTCGAGGTGAACACGGCTTCGGCTACGACCCTGTCTTCGTCCCGTGTGGCGAAGGGGGACGGACGCTCGCCGAGCTCGACTCCGACGAGAAGCATGCGCTCTCGCATCGCGGGCGCGCGCTACGAGAACTCGCCGCGAAGCTCGAAAACGCGTAATGAACGGCGCGGGGGATCGTGCGAAGCGATTCGGTGTGTGACCAGGGAAGAGTCGAATGTCCAGGAGCAGTGATACAGCCGATGGTCATGATGGCGTACAACGGCTGTCGCGCGGGTGGCAGCGGGTGATGAAGGAGGTGTCGTGGCCGACGACGATGTCAGGATCGATTGCGGGAGTTGCATCCACGAATCCACCCCCACTTGTGATGACTGTGTCGTCAGTTTCCTGCTCAGCCGCGACCCGGAGGACGCGATCGTCATCGACGCTGCGGAAGCCCGCGCAATGCGGATGCTCGAACGCGCCGGGCTCGTTCCTGCACTCCGGCACGAACAACGCGTCAGCTAATCACAGCGCGTCGCTCGCTCGTCCCGACGTGTGACGACCCTCCTTGTCACGAACGATTTCCCGCCGAAGGTTGGCGGGATCCAGTCCTATCTCTTCGAGCTGTGGCGGCGGCTTCCTCCTGACCGCCACGCAGTCTTTACGCGAGCGCAGCCGAACGCGAAATCCCTCGACGCGGCGTTCCCCCTTCGCATTCGCCGGGTTCGCGCCGCGGCGTTGCTCCCCGTTCCGCGCATTGCGTCGGTGGTGCGCGAGTACGCGAGCGCTGTGGACGCCGACTTTGTTCTGTTCGACCCTGCGTTGCCGATCGGACACCTCGGTCCGAAGCTGGGAAGGCCGTACGGAGTGATCCTCCACGGTTCAGAGTTGACGGTGCCGGCGCGCCTCCCACTGGTCCAAACGCTTTTGCGACGTGTGCTCAGCGGCGCGGATCTCGTCATCGCCGCGGGCAACTACCCAGCGCGCGAGGCGCGCCGCCTCGTTGGTTCGGCGATGCCGGAGATCGTGATCGTTCCTCCCGGTGTCGATTCGGAGCGCTTTCATCCGCTCGACGCCGAGACGATCGACGCGACCCGACGCCGCTTCGGCCTCCCGACCGACGGGCGCGTCGTCGTCGGCGTCAGCCGCCTGGTCCCGCGAAAAGGATTCGACGTCCTCATCGAAGCGGCCGCGGATCTCCAAGAGACGCGACCCGACCTCGCGGTGGCGGTCGCCGGCGCCGGCCGCGACGCGAAGCGCCTCGATCGGCTGATCCGTCGCCGCCGTGCGCCGGCGCACTTGCTTGGACGAGTGAGCGAGGGCGAATTGCCGCTGCTCGTCGGGTCGGCCGACGTTGCTGCGATGCTCTGCCGGACGCGGTGGCTTGGGCTCGAACAGGAGGGCTTCGGCATCGTCTTTTTGGAGGCGGCAGCCGCCGGCGTGCCCCAGGTGGCGGGGCGCAGCGGTGGCTCGCACGAGGCCGTTGTCGACCAAGTGACGGGGATCGTCGTCGACCGCCCTGCAGACGTCGTCGCCGTCCGCACCGCTCTTGCCCGTCTCCTCGACGACGAGGTGCTACGCGAGAAGATGGGCGCCGCCGGTCGCGTCCGAGCGGAGGCGGATTTCAATTACGACGATCTCGCCGTTCGACTCGACGCGGCATTGCGCCGGGCCGGGAACGGTAAGGCACGCGCCGGGTGATTTACCCTGCTACATACATTGCCGGAGACGCGAGCAGCGGGGGAGTCGCTGGCGCCGCTCGAAAGGAGTCGCTGGTGGAAAGCACCGCGCAGCGGATGACGATCGCCGCCACGCCCGAGCGGTGCCTCGCGGTCGTCACGGACTTCGAGCGCTATCCGGAGTGGGTTGCCGATGTCAAGGAGGTTCACGTCCTCGAGCGAGACGATCAGGGCCGGGGGACGGTCGTCAGCTTCCGCGCCGGCGCCTTCGGACGCAGCACGCATTACGTCCTCTCCTACGACTACTCGCGTGCGCCGAACGTCATTTCGTGGACCCAGCAGGATGGCGACCTGACGAGCCGCCTCGACGGCAGCTACGACTTCCGGCCGGCGAGCGACGGCACGACCGAGGTGCGTTATGAGCTTTCGGTCGAGTTGCGTGTGCCGATCCCGGGGTTCGTGAAGCGCCGTGTCGAGGCGAACATCCTGCACGCCGCGGTTCGGGACCTGAAGACGCGCGTCGAATCCGCCCGCTGATAAGGGCGTTCCGGCTTGCGAATCGGCGTCGTTCTGCCGACTTTTAATCAACGTGCCGAGCCTGCGATCGCTCGCGCGAAAGAAGCGGAGGCGTACGGACTGCACGGCGTCTTCTGTTACGACCATCTCTGGCCGATGGAGGATCCCGGGAAGCCAGCGATCGCGCCATTCCCCCTATTGGGCCGTCTCGTCGCCGAGACGACAAACCTGCGTCTTGGGACCCTCGTCGCACGAATCGGCCTTGTGCCAGACGAGGTGCTCATCGGTGAATTCCGCACCCTCGCCGTGCTGAGCGGCGGCCGTGTCGTCGCCGCGCTCGGTCCCGGTGACAGCCTGAGCGCCGCGGAAAACCTTGCGTATGGCCTCGAGTTCGCTCCCACGTCCCGTCGACTGGCATCGCTCCAGCGAGTTGCCTCGGCGCTCGTGGGCGATGGAATCGAGGTGTGGATAGGAGCGGGTCGTGAGCAGACGAACGCCGTCGCCAGGAAGACGGGTGCGACGCTCAACGTGTTCGGCGTCGCTGTCGACCCGGTGCAGGCTTTCGCCCTTCGAGGGCCGGTCTCCTGGGCGGGATCGCTCACAAAACGGCCATCGGCCGCTGCCGAGCTATTGCGCGCACTCGTGTCGGCCGGCGCGACATGGGCGGTCATCGCGTCGCCGACCCCGGTAGCGGCGATCGCCGCAGCGGCGAGAGACGCCGGTGTGGTCTTGGCCGTCTGACGAGAGGTGGAGTGCCGCACCGTCTCGGTAGGGTCGGCCATGACGGGCTCTCAAACATTTCGTTGACACCGCCGTAACTACGATGGTGTAATTGTGTCCTTATCTAGTGGTCGAGTGACCAGATACCACTACATGTTGTGTTTCAAACTGTGCTCGGGGTTTGCAAGTCTGCGCCCCGTTGCCATGGACACGACGTGCGGGGCGAGGTCGAGGGGGTTCTTTCGATGGCGGTAGCGGACGAACGGGTCGACATCGGCATAAAGCGTCACTTCACGACGAAGGGCCGTCATCCCTACGACGAGATCGAGTGGGAGCGGCGCGACTCGATGATCTCGGACTACCGCACCGGCGAGGTCGCCTTCGAACAGCACGACGTCGAAGTGCCGACGAATTGGTCGATGAACGCGACGAACATTCTCGCCCAGAAGTACTTTCGCGGCGCCCTCGGCAGCCCCGAGCGGGAGCATTCGCTGCGACAGGTGATCGACCGCGTCGCGGACACGATCGCCGACTGGGGCGCGCGCGACGGCTACTTCGCTGACGACGAGGAGACCGAGGCCTTCCGCGACGAGCTCAAGCACCTCATCGTCAACCAGAAGGCCGCCTTCAACTCTCCGGTCTGGTTCAACATCGGCGTGCCGGGTGTTACGAGGCAAGCAAGTGCGTGTTTCATCCTCGCCGTCGAGGACTCGATGCCGTCGATCCTCAACTGGTACGTCGAAGAGGGAACGATTTTCAAAGGCGGTTCCGGCTCGGGCGTAAACCTTTCGCGGATCCGTTCCTCGAAAGAGCAGCTCGCAGGTGGTGGCACCGCCTCGGGGCCGGTGAGTTTCATGCGGGGCGCCGACGCCTCCGCGGGGACGATCAAATCAGGCGGAAAAACCCGGCGCGCGGCGAAAATGGTGATTCTCGACGCCGACCACCCGGACATCCGCGAGTTCATCTGGTGCAAGGCACGCGAGGAGCGCAAAGCACGCGCCCTCGAGTCCGCGGGGTTCGACATGGACCTCGACGGGAAGGACAGCTTCTCGATCCAATATCAGAACGCGAACAACTCGGTGCGCGTCAGCGACGAGTTCATGAACGCTGTCATCAAGGACAAGCCGTGGCCGCTCGTCGCGCGCACGACGGGCCAACCGATCGAGACGATTTCCGCGCAGGAGCTGTTCCGCGAGGTTGCTGAAGCCGCCTGGCAGTGCGCCGATCCCGGCTTGCAGTTCGACACGACGATCAACCGCTGGCACACGGCACCGAACACGGGTCGGATAAACGGCTCGAACCCCTGCAGCGAGTACGTCCACCTCGACAACTCGGCATGCAATCTTGCAAGCATCAACCTGTTGAAGTTCCTCGAGAACGACAAGCGATTTGACATCGAGGGCTTCAAGCAGACGGTCGAGGTCGTCTTCACGGCGCAGGAGATCCTCGTTGGTAACGCGGACTACCCGACGGAGAAGATCGCCGAGACCACTCGACGCTTCCGGGAACTCGGACTGGGCTATGCGAACTTGGGCGCGATGTTGATGGCGCTCGGCATGCCGTACGACTCGGACGCGGCGCGCGCGGTATCAGCGAGCGTGACGGCGCTGATGACCGGACATGCCTACGCGACCTCGGGCCGGATGGCGTCTCGCATGGGACCATTCGCTGGTTATCACGAGAACTCCGAACCGATGCGCAACGTGATCAAGATGCACCGCGCCGAGGTTGAGAAGATCGATTCCTCGCTTGTGCCGGCCGAGCTGCGCTCTGCTTCGTATGACGCGTGGGATAACGCGATCGAGCTCGCTGAGGCATTCGGGGTCCGGAACTCGCAAGCGACAGTGCTCGCGCCGACTGGAACGATCTCGTTCTTGATGGATTGCGACACGACGGGAATCGAACCCGACCTCGGCCTAGTGAAGACAAAGAAGCTCGTTGGCGGGGGAACGATGTCAATTGTCAACCAAACGATTCCTCGCGCCCTGCGCAATCTCGACTACGCCGAGACCGAGATCTCAGAGATCGTCGACTACATCAACGAACACAAGTCGATCCTCGGCGCGCCTCATGTCAAGGCGGATCATTTGCCTGTCTTCGCCTGTTCGATGGGTGACAACGTCATCCACTACCGCGGCCACGTGAAAATGATGGGCGCCGTCCAGCCGTTCATCTCGGGCGCGATCTCGAAAACCGTGAACATGCCCGAAGACGTCACAGTTGAAGAGGTCGAACAACTCCATCTCGACGCGTGGAAGATGGGATTGAAGGCCGTCGCGATCTATCGCGATAACTGCAAAGTCGCGCAACCCCTTTCCACGACGAAGAAGGAATCGGCGGAAGCGCCCGAATCAACGGCGGGGGTCGCGGAGCTGCACGCGAGGATCGCCGAGCTCGAAGATGCGCTCGAAGGCCACGTGACCGCTCCGTCGGCAACAACGCGCAAGCGCCTGCCGCGGCACCGGCGTTCGAACACCTTCGCCTTCCGGGTCGCCGACTGCGACGGCTACGTCACAGTCGGCGAATACGAAGATGGCCGGCCCGGCGAGGTGTTCTTGAAAGTCTCGAAGCAGGGCTCGACGCTTTCGGGCGTGATGGACGCGTTCGCGATCGCGGTGAGCCTCGGCCTCCAGCACGGCGTGCCGCTCTCGACGTTCATCAAGAAATACACGAACATGCGGTTCGAGCCAGCCGGCATCACCGATGACCCGGAGTTGCGGATCGCGACGAGCCTCGTCGACTTCATTTTCCGTCGTCTGGCGCTCGAGTACCTGCCGTACGACGAGCGGGTCGATCTCGGCATCCTGTCGACAGGGGAGCGGAGGCAACCGACGCTTCCTGGTCTGGAGGATGTCGAGTTTGTCGACGCTGCGAAACGCGAACAGGAACGGTTCGGCGATGGCGGTGATTCGGTGCAGCAGACGAGCGTGCGCGAAGAGTCATTCGAGATGAGGGACGCTCCGTTCTGTTACGCCTGCGGAAACCTGATGCAGCGCGCCGGTTCGTGTTACGCTTGCCCGAGCTGCGGCGCGACGAGCGGTTGTTCGTAACGTAAGAACGCAAAGACGCTGGACTTTCGTCGTGATTCGCGCCGAGATTTCGGGCTTTGACGTCGAAGTTTCCGTGCCGGTAACTCCAAAACCTCCGCAAGGGTCATGCGATTGAGACACGCTGATCGCGAGGCGTAGCTCTCACGAGTAGCGCTCGTCAGAGCGTTTTGCTAACTGGACAGAGTTACCCAGGCGGACCTCTCCGCGGTCGCATACCGACCCCTCCTGGCATGGGGGCCATGCGCGCGCGTGTTGCGAACCCTCTCAGACGCTCCCTCGCCCGCTTGCGTGATAGTTGCAGCGAGCGAGACTGCCGGTTAGCTGATACTTCGTGGCTATCAATCGGCGGCCGAGGTGGCGCGGAGTAACCCTTTCGCAACCACCGTGGTCGTATGAAAGTCGTGTCGGAAGTGGGTTGACCGTGTCGCGTCGGAGGCGCTCGGTGCAAACTGAATGGCGGATCGGGACTGGATTGATCGGACCCGTGCTCGTCTCCATCGCGTTCTTGCTTGCGGCCTGCGGTGGCTCGGGACCTCCTGGCGTGGCGAGCGCCGGATCGTCGACGTCTACGACGATCGCGGGTGGCGTATCGGGCGGCAGCGGCGGGCCTCCAACCGCACAGCAGCTAGCCGCGATGACGAAGTGGGCAGCGTGCGTGCGCAAGCACGGACTTCCGGAGTTCCTAGATCCCCCGTACCAAAACGGAGAGCTCAACAAGCTCGGCTACACGAAGTACTCGCCACAGATGATTAAGGCGAATAAGTCTTGCCACGCGCAGGCGCTCGCAGCCGGGGTGGTGCTGTCCAAAGCCGAACTCGAGAAGTACGTCCAGCGTGATCTCAAGATCGCACAGTGCATGCACGCCCACGGGATCGTGAACTTCCCCGAGCCGAACGGGCAGGGCCAATTCATTTCCTCTGCTTCTGCGGGGACAAACGTCTTCAACGTCCCGGGGTATGCAGTGGCGGCCACGACGTGCGTTGCTCCTCCGCCGCCCTCTCAATCGGGGATCGCTCCTGGATGACGTCGGGCGCTCCAACGGCTCGCGACAGTCCGCCGGCTGACCTCGGAGAGCTCGTCGGCTAGCCACTGAAATGAGCGACTTCACGACGAGCACGCGATGGTCGCTGCGGTCACCGTTTGCGACCTTGGTCTTACCTGCTACCCGTCATCCTCAGCTCCCACTGCTGTCGGGCAGGCCGGGCAGGCGCGGCTGAAGTTTCGTGCACGCGCGCTCGGCAGCCTTGAAGGTCGGGCTGTCATCATCGATCGAGTTCGGGATCGCGAACCCGCCATTGGCGCTCGGGTCGGGGAAGTTGGGCTCCCCATGGGCACGTACGCAGCGGGCGTACTTGAGCTGCTCGGCCTGGACCTTGGCTGCTCCGGCGGGCGTCACGGGCTCTGCGACCGCGTACTTCCGGCAGGCCGCCGATGCGGCTTGGTACGTCGGCGAGCTGGGGTTGAAGCTGTCGCCGAGATAGGTCATCTTGCCCGGAGGAGCGCTGCCGGGGGCGGGAGGATGGGCGACCGGATCGGGGAAGTCGACAACGCCGCGAGCGCGCATGCACTGCGTGAACTCCAACATCTTGGCGGTGACGTCGCTGGACGGTGAGGGACTCCCCGCCGAGCCAGGCGACGTGGTGGTCGTCCTCGGGCTCGACCCAGCGCTCGCGACGCCGGGGGGAGGCGGAGCCACCTCCACAAGCCGAGAGGCCGAACCCAACGCCGACGAACACGACCAGCCAGGCACCCCGCCGCTGCCTGGTTGCGAGCTTCCGCTCTCTCGTGTCGGTGTACTTAGCCTGCAGGTTGGTCAACTTCCGCTGGCGACTGAGGTCAGCGGGCAAACGCCGATCACCAGCCGCCGGCAGCCGAAACCCCATGAAAGATGACCGCAAGTTTCCGAAGTTCCGACCCAGGAGCCCGTCGGTCAATTGCGAATCGTTCTAAGCCGAAGCGGTGCCGAAAGCCGAGGTCAATCCTCGAAGGCGGCACCAGCAACTGCTCGCCGGTCGGAGTGAGCAAGGAAGACGAAGCGCTGGTAGACGATGAAGCGACCGAGCCACAGCAGCCCGTACGTGCCGAGGTAAACAGTGCCAACGACGATGTCGCGAGTGGCGCCGTGGTGGGGCGCGAGCCGCGCTGCGATTCCGGTGGCGCCGCTTGAGACGGCGAGAGCGACAAACGAGATCACCCAGTAGGCGGTTACTTGTCGAGCTGGACGTTTCCGATCCGCTTCTGGCCAGATCCAGTAACGGCTCAGGAAGTAGGAGGGTAACGTCCCCGCGACGGTGGCGAGGAGCGCAGAACTGATTGCACCGAGAACGTGATTCGCGAACAGCGAGAGGAGCACGGTCTCGCTGATGATGGTCGAGATGACGGACGTGCTCGCGTAACGCACGATGCGTCGCAGCCGACCTCTGTCGGGCAGGAAGCGCTCGGCGAAACCACGCGACCGTCGACCGTTCTCGGAAGGCACGACACCGTGCGAGGTGTGAGAACCGTCGTATCCGTCCGCCATGTCGGATGGTTCCGTGACGGCAGTCACTTTCGAGATTTCGGTGGTCGTCGACCCCACTTAGTTCTCCCTGAGAGGTTTCACGTGCCTCGTCCGCTAGGGATCGGCGAAATCACACTACCCGACGGCCCGATCTTCCTGATGGCACCCGCTGGGACGCGCGCTTCACATCCGAAGACGTTGGCGGAGCAGTTTTGGGAGTGCCGCCCGGCCTTCGAGAGGGCGAAACGCCTCGGCACCCGTCGTCAACTGCGCGTCCTCGGCATCTGAGAGCTCGAGGTCTGCTACGGCGGCGTTGAGTTCGAGTTGTGCGACGGTGCTCGCGCCGGGAATCACGACGACGTTGGGCCGCCGGATGACCCATGCGAGCGCGATCTGAGCCGGCGTCGCGTCATGGCTTTTCGCGATCTCCCTCAAAGGTTCGAGGAGAACCCCGGCGCGCGCCAAGTTCTCCGGCAGAAAGAGCGGATTGAATGCCCGAACCCCCTTTCGCGGCGCGTTTGTCGTGTCGTAACGAGCCGAGAGCAATCCCTGCCCGAGCGGGCTATAGGCGATCACGAGTCGATCGTTGCTCGCCGCCCAAGGCACCAGATTTTCAAGGGGGCGCCGGTCGACGAGGCTGAAGCGGACCTGGTTCGAAAGGACCGGGTTGCCCAACGCCGCCTCTGCGGCCTGCCAGCGGGCGAGGGAGAAGTTGCTGACGCCGACGTGGCGCACGATGCCGTCGTCGACGAGTCGGCGCATGCCCTCCATCTGGATGCGGATCGGGACAAGCGGGTTGGGCTGGTGGATCTGGTAGAGGTCGATCGCGTCAATCCCGAGGCGCCGGGCGCTCGCCTTTCCGCGCCGTTCGACCAAAGGCGCGACGGGGAGAACAGGAAAGACCTTCGTGGCGACGAACGCCTCGTTCCGCCGGCCAGAAATGGCGCGCCCGACGATCCGTTCTGATTGGCCGAAGCCGTAAATCTCGGCGGTATCGAGAAGGTTGATTCCGAGGTCGAGAGCACGCTCGACGATCCGGCCAGCCTCAACTCTTGCGTACCCGGCGCCGTAGCCCCATTCGCGGGATCCGAACTGCCATGTTCCGACACCGATCTTGGAGAGTCGTATTCCACCAATTTCGATGTACCGCATGAAGACGAAGCCTAAGTTCCCCGAGGAGATGGAGTTGCTCCTCGGCGCTGATGCGGGCGCTCGGTGCCCGAACGCGACAACGAGCTCGGCGCTCTGTGGTGCCCAGGTGCTCTCGGCTGCCGGAGCCATCGTCGGCATCCCGCTCGCATCGTTCTGTTCAAGGCCGCCGTGCACGGAGGCTTCCTGCCGTCGCCGCTCTGGCTTGCCGTGACGCTGCTCGGGATGCTCCTGGCGACGGCCGCCGCCCTCACCGTCGTTCCCGCACGCGTCGGTGCTCGGCAATCGATCGTCGAAGTCCTGCAATCTGAGGCCGCGTGAGGCCGAGCCGTGTTCACCGCGATCCCCTGCCCGCGTCGGCGCTCATCGGCCAGTGGCCGAGGTCCTCCAGTCAGAGGCACCTAAACCGACTGGCCCCGAGGTTGCGACGCGACCTGGAACCTCAGAGCACCCCGGACACCCGGCTACCGTAAGGACGCCTTCCGGTTAGCTGTCAGCCCCTCGATCGGCGCTTCATTGCGGGCGGAGCTACCCGGTGTCCTGGGACTGGGGGTTGAAAAGTGATCAACACGGGCGACACCGCGTTCGTACTCATCAGCGCCGCGCTCGTGATGGTGATGACACCTGGCCTTGCCTTCTTTTACGGCGGGCTCGTGCGTCGGAAGAACTTCCTCGCCATCATGATGCAGAGCTTCATCTCGATGGGCGTGGTGACGGTCATCTGGGTGGCCGTCGGCTACTCGCTGGCCTTTTCTGGGGGCGCCGGCGGTGTCATCGGCAATTTCGCGTGGGTGGGACTGCGGGGCGTCGGGGCGAAGCCTGGACCCTGGGCGCCACACATCCCGGCACTCGCCCACTTCATCTTCCAAGAGATGTTCGCGATCATCACGCCGGCTTTGATCACCGGAGCGTTCGCCGACCGCGTCCATTTCAAGAGTTACCTCAAGTTCCTGGTCGCCTGGAGCCTTCTTGTCTATGTGCCGCTCGTGCACTGGATCTGGGGGGGCGGGTTCCTCGCGAAGTGGGGGGTCCTCGATTTCGCCGGGGGGATGGTGGTGCACACAAGCGCCGGATTCGCGGCGCTCGCTTCGGTATGGGTCGTCGGAGCGCGCAAGTTCGCACCCGGCGAAAGGACGGTGCCGCACAACATCGCGTTCGTCGGTCTTGGAACCGGCTTGTTGTGGTTCGGCTGGTTCGGCTTCAACGGGGGCTCGGCCCTCGCGGCGGACGGGGTCGCGGCACAGGCCTTCGTGAACACTGACATCGCAGCTTCGGTCGCGATGTGCACGTGGCTCGCAATCAGCTGGTGGCGCTCGAGCAAGCCGAGCGTGATTGGCGCGTTCACGGGGGCGGTGGCCGGCCTCGCCTGCATCACTCCGTGCGCCGGATACGTGCCGACGTGGGCGGCCTTCATCATCGGCTTCGGCGCGGGGGTCGTCTGTTACCTCGCGGTGGAGCTCCGTGCCCGCATGAAGTGGGACGACGCGCTCGACGTCTGGGCCGCACACGGCGTCGGCGGGCTGCTCGGAACGATCCTGCTCGGCGTCTTCGCCTACGTCTCGGTGAACTCCGTCGGCCACAACGGACTCGTGGCGGGGAACGCTGCCTTCTTCGGGAAGCAAGTTGCTGCTGCGACGCTCGTGGCCGCGTACGCCTTCGTCATGACCTGGGTAATCCTGAAGATCCTGAACCAGTTCGAATCGATCCGCGTACCGGACACGGTGGAGCTCGCCGGATTGGACACCGAGCTCGAAGAGGAGCAGGCGTACGTGCTCACCTGAACTGAACTGTTTGTTCCGCCGATACTGCCGATCGCGTCGATCCTTGATGAGGAGGTGGAGCGACCGATGACGGCTGAGCCGGTGGACTTTCATGAGCGCCGCATCGAGGATGCGGACTTCACGCGGGCGCGGCTGCACGCTCCGAGTTTCGAAGAGGCAAAGATCACCGATGGGTGGTTCTAGAACGCCGACATCTCGGGCGACATTGAAGGGCTGCGCGTGAACGGAGTCGAGATCGCGCCCCTAGTCGAGGCGGAGCTCGACCGTCGAATCCCGGAACGGGTGAAATTGCGCGCGACGGATCCGCAGGGCCTTCAAGGCGTGGGCGTTGGTCGAAGACGTCTGGCAGAAGACCGTTGATCGGGCCTGCGCGTTGCCGGAATCCGAGCTCGACGAGCGCGTCGACGACGAATGGAGCTTCATCGAGACGCTGCGTCATCTCGTCTTCGCAACCGACTGTTGGCTTTTGCGGGCGGTTCGGGAAGAACCCCACTCGTACCATCGGTTTGGTCTCGCCGGATCATTCCTTGCTGACCCGAACAGCTCTGGGCTCGACTATTCGGCACGTCCGTCGCTTGAAGAAGTGCTCGGTATTCGACGCGAAAAGATGCGCCTCGTTGGAGAGACGATCGCGACGGTGACGCCAGAAGATCTGGAACGAGTGCACACTCCACCGAACACACCGGGGCATCCGACGACACCGCACACGACGCTGCAATGCCTACACGTGATTCTCAATGAAGAATGGGAACATTGCCGGTACGCGAACCGAGACCTCGCAATCTTGGAAAACCGATAGGGAGTTCCTACTCGGGGATCTCTGGCGACCCGAGGAGCGAGACTGGGGTTCCACGGCTTTCCGCCAGCCGCGCAACCAGAACCGCGTGGCGGAGGTTTGTTGGTCCGAAAGGTGCCAAGTGGCCCTACGGGACGGACCACGTCGGGGGTGAAGATCGCTATCGGAATCACTCCGGAAAGGGGGTGGAGCCGTGGGCGTGTTCATCGTGCTCGTCGGGCTCGTGGCCCTTGGAATCATCCTGCTCGCGCCGATCATGCTGCCCGGTGCGATCGTCGTCTTCATCGTTATTGGTCTGATCGCGCTGGCGCGGCGACACCACACCCCGCATTCGGTCGTCTCTCACTAAGAGCGCTCTTTCGTGCGCGAAGCCTGTGTCTGGCGCGGCCTTTCCGCAGGCGTCCAGGGATGGTCGCGCGCGAGAATCCCGCCGTGGCCTACGACGAGGATCTCGCCAATCGCCTGCGCGAACTTCTGCAAGATGAACGGGGGCTCATCGAGAAGAAGATGTTTGGTGGTCTCGCCTTTCTGATCAACGGCAAGATGTCGGTCGCCGCCAGCGGGCAAGGTGGGCTGCTGTTGCGCGTCGATCCGGACGACACGGAAAAGCTCGCGTCGCGCAACGGTGCGCGCCGCTTCGAGATGCGCGGTCGGGAGATGGTCGGGTGGCTGCGGGTCGAAGAATCGGCGGTGCGGACGAAACGCGATCTCGAACGCTGGGCGCGGATCGGTGTCAGCTACGCGAAAACGCTTCCGAGGAAATGATCGCGGCCCGTCGAAGGGTCGCAGAGCACCGCGGGTGATCGTCTCTGTGGCTGGCATGGAGCGGGCGAGAAATGGCAATCCAGGGGGAGGGGGTGCGCGCTGAGGTGGAAGATTTCCTGACAGTCATCGAGCCCTTCCGCATCCACGCCGTCGAGCCGATCGAGATGACCTCTGCGGTCCAACGTGCGCGTGCGATCCGCGAGGCGGGTTACAACCTGTTCAACCTCCCCGCCTCAATGGTGATGATCGATCTCCTCACAGACTCAGGGACCGGAGCGATGAGTCGCGACCAATGGTCGGCAATCCAACACGGCGACGAGTCCTACGCGGGCTCACCGTCGTGGGAGATCTTCCGCGCAGCGGTGAGCGAGCTCTTCCCGTTTCGCCACCTGATTCCGACCCACCAGGGACGGGCGGCGGAGAGGATCCTCTTTTCGGTGCTGGGCGGTCCGGGCAAGGTCGTACCGAACAACACCCACTTCGACACGACCCGCGCGAATGTCGAATTCACCGGGGCCGAGGCGGTTGATTTGGTGATTCCCGAGGGTCGGGATCCTCGCTCGCTGTACCCCTTCAAAGGAAACGTCGACATCGCGGCTCTGCGTGCGCTGATCGAAGAACGCGGCAGAGATTCTGTGCCTGTTGTCATGGTGACGGTGACGAACAACTCGGGCGGCGGCCAGCCGGTGAGCCTCGAGAACCTGCGGGCTGTGCGGGGAATCTGCGACGAGTTCGGAATTCCGCTCTTCCTCGACGCTTGTCGATTCGCCGAGAACGCCTGGTTCATCCGCGAGCGGGAGGCCGCGCAGTCGGAGCGGTCGGTTGCCGACATCGTCAGGGAGATTGCATCACTCGCCGACGGCATGACAATGAGCGCGAAGAAGGATCCTCTCTGCAACATCGGCGGGTGGCTGGCGTGCAACGACGACGTCCTCGCCGAGGCGGCGCGCAACATGCTGATCCTGACCGAGGGCTTCCCGACCTATGGAGGCCTTGCCGGCCGCGACCTCGAGGCGATCGCGCAAGGTCTGAGGGAGGCCGTCTCGCATGACTACCTGCGCTACCGGATTCGCTCGACCGCGTATTTGGGCGAGGCGCTCGACGACGTCGGAATCCCAGTCGTCTTGCCGATCGGCGGTCATGCCGTCTACTTGGACGCGCGGGCACTGCTCCCGCATATCCCGCCGATCGAGTACCCGGGCCAGTCGCTCGCGATCGCGCTCTACGAGGCCGGTGGCATCCGCAGCTGCGAGATCGGGACGGTGATGTTCGGCCGCCAGCCCGATGGATCTGAGCGGCCCGCGGCGATGGATCTGGTCCGCCTGGCGATCCCGCGACGGACGTACACCCAGAGCCACGTCGACTACGTGATCGAGGTGTGCGAGGCGGTCGCCAAGCGATCTCACGAATTGCGCGGATTGCGGATCCTGAGCGATCCGGTCCAACTGCGGCACTTCACCGCCGTCTTCGAGCCCCTCGGCTGAGGTTGGTCAGCGCGACGCGTTCTTGGTGTAGGGGATCGACGCGCCGAGCGCGCGCGACGTTTCAGCGATCACTGCCGCGGCATCGAAGACCTCGGCATAACGCAAGTAGAACGGCGCAATCGCCGCCCGGATGAAATCCGGCTCCCGGAAGTCGACGAGCACGCCGCGCGCTTCGAGCTCGGCGACAAGGATCGCCGCGCCGGGGTGACGGAGCGCGACGTGGCTTCCGCGCTCCGCGACCTCGACCGGCGAGGCGAGCTCAAGGGCGGTTTCTCGCAACGTCGGTGCGAGCAAATCGATGAACAGCGACAAAAGGGATCGCCCTTTGGCAAAGAGCGCCGAGAGGTCGACCTCCTCGAAGAGCGACAGGCTCGCCTCGAGCGCCTCGTACGAGACCACCGGGGGCGAACCGCAGGCGAATCGGCGGATCCCCTCGGCGGGCTTATAGTCGGGGGTGAAGGCGAAGGGGTGGGCGTGGCCGTGCCACCCCGGCAACGGCGAGGCCGCGGCACCCTGGTGACGGGAGGCGACGAACAGGTAGGCCGGGGCGCCGGGGCCGCCGTTCAGATATTTATAAGTGCAGCCGACCGCGAAGTCGGCGTCGGCTGCGTCGAGCGCAACCTCGACCGCGCCGGCGCTGTGGGCGAGGTCCCAGACGGTGAGCGCCCCGGTGGCATGAATCTCGGCGGTGATCTCCCGCATCGGCAGTTGCCGCGACGTCCGATAGTCGACGTGACTCAGCTCGACAACGGCGACATCGCCATCGAGTGCTTGCGAGAGATTCGCGAGATCTGCGACGTGGCGCACGACGAGGTTTCCCATCGCCTTTGCCGCCGCTTCAACCATGTAGAGATCGGTCGGGAAATTCTCGGCATCGACAAGGATCGTGTGGCGATCCGGACGGAGCGCCGCCGCCGCACACACCGCTTTGAAGGTGTTGATCGAAGTCGAGTCGGCGACAAGTACCTCCGACTGGTCGGCGCCGATCAGAGGCGCGAGCTTTGTCCCCAAGGAGGTCGGCAGGTCCCACCAGCCGCACCTGTCCCAGCTGCGAATCAATCCGACACCCCACTCCTCGCGCAAGGCTCGATCGACGCGCGCGAGGACCCGCCGGGGGAGGGGGCCGAGCGAATTACCGAGCAGGTAGACGATGCCCTCTGGGAGGATGAACTCGTCCCGGAAATGGCCGAGCGGGTCCGAACCGTCGAGGTCGACGCAGACCTCGCGCGTCGGAGCGGTCATCGAAGCCGACTTCTGCGCGAGGCAGGCGCCGGGACGGTAATTACGCGGCTCCCTCGCCGAGGTACGCGGCACGCACCCTCGGGTCACGGAGCATCGCCGAAGCTTCGTCGGACATGACGATCGCTCCGTTCTCGAGCACGTAGCCGCGATCGGCGAGCGCCAGCGCCTGCGCGGCGTTCTGTTCGACGAGGAGGATGGTGGTACCGGTCTGTCGGATCTCGTTGATGATCCGGAAAATCGTCTGCACGAACATCGGTGCCAACCCCATCGAGGGTTCGTCGAGCAGCAAAAGGCGGGGGTGACTCATCAGCGCCCGGGCGATGGCGAGCATCTGCTGCTCGCCCCCGGACAGCGTTCCCCCCATCTGCTTACGCCGCTCGGCCAGGATCGGAAAGAGACCGAATGATCGCTCGAGGTCCTCCTTGAAGGTCTTCTTGCCGAGGTACGCGCCCATTTCTAGGTTCTCCATCACCGACATCTGCGGAAAGATGCGGCGGCCCTCTGGGACGTGGCTGATGCCGCGGGCGACGATCTCGTGCGGCTGGGTGCTCGTGATCGCGTCGCCGGCGAAGGTGATCTGTCCTTTTGCCGCCGGGCTGAGACCTGAGATCGTGCGCAGCGTCGTCGTCTTACCGGCGCCATTCGCTCCAAGTAGTGCGACGATTTCGCCTTGATTGACGACGAGGCTCACGCCGCGCAGTGCGCGGATCACGCCATAGCGGACATCGACATCGATGAGTTCGAGCATCGTGTCGTTCACGGTGATTCCTCCGTGAGGCCATCTTGCGGCGGTGCGGTCTCGTCATCTGCAGGTGCGCCGAGGTACGCCTCGATGACCGACGGGTTGTGCTGGACCTCGACCGGCGTTCCGGACGCGATGACGCGTCCGAAGTTCAAAACGATGATCCGTTGCGCCACCGACATGACGAGGCGCATATCGTGCTCGATGAGGAGCACGCTCACGTCGAGCTCGCGGTTTACCTTAGTGATCACCGCGGCGAGGTCCTCTTTCTCTGCCGGGTTTGTCCCGGCCGCGGGTTCGTCGAGGAGCAAAAGCTGGGGATCTGTCCCGAGTGCCCGCGCGATCTCGAGACGGCGACGCGCGCCATAGGGAAGGGCGCTAGCAAGCTCGTTCGCCCGATCGGCGAGCGAGACGAATTCGAGAAGTTCGAACGCTTTCGCGTCGCTCTGACGCTCTTCGCGTCGAGTTCGCGGAAGGCGAAGCATCGCGCCGATCGGCCCGGTGTGCTGGCGTGATTCGACGCCGATTTTCACGTTCTCGAAGGTCGTCAGCGCGTTGAATAAGCGGCTCGTCTGGAAAGTCCGCGCGATGCCGAGGCGGTTCACTGTGTGCGGTTTGTGGCCGATGACCTCATGGCTCTTCTCGTCGGCGCCGGTGAAGGTGATCGACCCCTCCTGCGGCTTGTAGACGCCTGTCAGGCAATTGAACAGCGAGGTCTTGCCTGCCCCGTTGGGCCCGATCACCGAAAGGAGCTCGCCGCGGAGCTGGTTGAGGTCGACGTTCGCCAGGCTCGTGACGCCCCCGAAACGCAAGGTGACGTCGTCGACGTCGACGATCGCGTCACCCTCGACCTTCGCCGATTGCGATGCTCGCGTGCCGACGTCGGTCATGTGATCGGCCCTTTTCCGGCGCTCATCGCGTCGGCGGTTCCGACGCCGTGTTCGGCGAGCTCGAGCTCGCGCCGTCGCCGATGCGACGGGACGAGGCCCTGTGGTCGGAAAATCATCATCAGGACCAAAAGCGCGCCCAGGTAAATGTACAAGTCCTGGATCTGGAAACCGAGTGTCGGATGGACGCGCTCGTAGGCAGGGAACCACTGCAAGAATGCGGCTCCGGCGACTGCGCCGACGATCGATCCCATTCCGCCAAAGATGACGAGGATCAAGATGAGGATCGAGAACTGGACGGTGAAGTCCGCGGGCTCGATGTAGCTCACCTTGCTCGCAAACAGCATCCCGGCCATGCCCGACGTCGCCGCCCCGATGGCGAAGGCCATCACCTTGTACTTCAAGACGTTGACGCCGGTTGATTCCGCCGCGACCTCGTCCTCGCGAATCGTGGCCCACGCCCTGCCGATGCGGGATTCCTGGATGTAGTGGTATCCGGTGACGGCGACGACGACGAAGACCAGAAGTATGTAGTAGTAGGGGATCTCGTCGATCGACCACGTGTAATGAATGCCGAATAGGTTGATGTCGGGGTGGGGGACGCCGAGCACACCGACAGGTCCGCCGGTCACGCCGTTCAAGTTGTTCGCGACGATCTCGATGATCTCGCCGAATCCGAGCGTGACGATCGCCAGGTAGTCGCCGCGCAGGCGCAGCGTCGGCGCTCCGAGCAAGACCCCGGCGAGGATCGCCGCCGCCATGTCGAACGGGATCGACCAGAACGAATTGAGAACGAATGGCGGGTGCAACGGCAGCTTGTCGGTCCAGAACGCCGTCGAATACGCCCCGATCGCGAAGAAGGCGACATAGCCGAGATCGAGCAGTCCCGCGTAGCCGACGACGACGTTGAGGCCCAACGCGAGGAGCACGTAGAGGCCGATCTGGTCGACGAGGACCTCCTGCCAATATGCATTCACGCCGAGCGGCAGCCAGATCGCGAAGCCAAGGAGCACCGCGTAGACGACGAGGCGCACTCGCCGATCGGGCAGCAGTCGCTTCGGTGCAGCGAGAACCCGGTTGTTCGCGGCGCGGATCTTGTCCCGATAGCGGGCGTTCACGAGGCTGAGCCCCCAGAATCCGACACCGAGCCCGAGAAAGACGAGGACGCGTGGGTGGCCGAGCGAGCCGGTGAATCCGCCGAGCGGCGCGGTGATGCTGCCGGATGGACCGGTCATGACGGCAAGGACGAGGAAACCCATGATGAACGCGAAGAAGCGTCGCGACTGCGGGTTACGCCAGACAGACACCGCCGTCGAGCGAGCGGTTTGGACCGAAAGGCTCACGCCGACCTCCCGAGCCGCTCACCGAGGATCCCGGTCGGGCGGATGAGCAGCACCAGAACCAGGATGCCGAAGGAGATGACGTCGCGCCACGACGTCTCGATGCAGGCGACGCCGAGGCTCTCGACGATGCCGAGGAGGAGCCCACCGAGCACGGCGCCGCGCACGTTGCCGATGCCGCCCAGCACCGCGGCGGTGAACGCCTTGAGCGCCGGGGTGAATCCCATCGTGTATACGACGCCATAGCCGAGGCCGAAGAGGCATCCAGCGGCCCCGGCGAGCAGTCCGCCGAGGATGAAGGTCTTCGAGATCGTGCTGTCGATGTTCACGCCCATCAAGCTCGCCGTGTCGGCGTCTTGGGCGACGGCTCGAATCGCACGCCCGAGTCGGGTCAAGGCGACGACGCGGTCCAAAAAGACGAGCATCACGAGCGCCGCGACGCCAATCAGCACGTAGTAGGTCTGCACCTGTGCATTGAAGACCGAAAACACAGTCCCGTTCGTGAACACTGTTGGCATCGAAATCGGGAAACGCCCAAACTCTTTGCCAGCCAGGTTGTAAATGAAATAGGAGGCGCCGATCGCGCTGATCAGAAACGCGAGACGTGGCGCGTGGCGGCGCCGGAGCGGCCGATACGCGACCCGTTCGAGCAGGAATGCGACGATCGCACCGGCGATCCCACCCCCGATGATCGCCACGGCGAGCAAGCCCACCGATTCTGCCCCGTGAGGTGTCGATGTGGAGCCGGCTGGGACGACGGCGTTCAAAATGAAGTAGCCGGCGAAGCCTCCGCTCATGAACACTTCGCTATGAGCGAAATTGATCAGCTGCAGGACGCCGTAGACGAGGGTGTATCCGAGCGCGATGAGCGCGTAGAGGAACCCGTTGGCGATACCCGCGATGAGCAGGGGCCAGAAGTTAACGGTGAAGCACATCTACTCCGGGTACCCCCCCATTACCTCGTACACGAGTCGTGGCCAGCTACCCGAAGGTAGCTGGCCACGCCTTTGGTGATCTAAAGCGGCGGAGTTACTACGACGCTTTCGCGATCAGTTGCTTCGTACTGCCGAGTTGGACGATCTTGAGGTTCTTCACCTGGTAGATGAAGATCGTCGCGCCATAGATGTTGCCGTCCGTCTTGAATTTGACCGTCTTCGTGATGCCGACATAGCTGATCTTGTGCAGTTCGGTCACGATGTTGGCACGAGTGATCTTCGCCGTTCCGCCTTCTTTGTAAAGGGTGAGCATCGCGTCGATGATCACGTTCGTCGAGTCGAACGATTCCGGCGAGTATTCGCCCACCGGCTCGCCGGCCTTCGCCTTGAAGGCAGCGCCGAACTCTTTGTCGAGGGTCGTCGTACCGAGCGCCGCGCCCGCGGTGCTCAAGTACGCGCCGTTCGCGTCGGAAGCCGGGCTCGAATCGATGATGAAGTGCGGGTCTTCGCTTCCGTCACCGGACATCACGTAGCCCTTGAATCCCGCCGTACGGAGTGCGCCGACCATGTGCGCGAAACCGCAGTAGTAGCCGCCGTAGAAGACGACACTCGGGTTCGAAGACTCGATCTTCGAGGCTTCCGGAGCGTACTCAGAGACGTCACCGGTACCTTCGGAGCACTGGGTCGTGCCGAGGACCGTGTCGGTCGTCACCTTGACACCGTCGGTCGTCAGGCGACCGCCAACGACGCTCGCAAGACCAGCACCGTACGCGCTTCCGTCGTTGAGGACCCACGCCGACTTCGCCTTCAACGCCTTGGCGATGTAGTCACCGTCGGACGGTCCCTGCTGGTTGTCGTCGGCGACGACACGGAAGAAGTTGTGCCAGCCGCTCGTGGCGAGCGACGGGCGGGTCGCCGACGGGCTCACTGTCGCCATGTGCGCGCCGGAGTACAAAGGCTCAGCGGCGGCGGTCGCGCCCGAGAAGGCGGGACCGACAACGGCGATGACGTTGCTGTCGGTGATCAGCGACTGCGCCGCAGCGGGCGAGAGCGTGCCAGACCCCTGGTCGTCCGCCTCCTTGAAGGCGAGCTTGAACGGCAGTTTGCCGAAGGTCTTGCCCTCATCGGCGAAGTTGATCGCGACCTCGACCGCGTTGTTCTGCAGCAAACCGAGGGCGGAGTCACCACCGGAAAGCGGGCCCTCGTAGGCGATCGTGTAGGTCTTCTCGGAGCTGTGCGACTTAGACGCCGAAGCGACGCCCGTGAGCATGCCGAGCGCGAGCGCCGCGGCGATAAAGGGCACGCCGAGGCGAATGAACTTTCGATGCATAAAACTCCCCCTTTGGGTCAACACGGAGTGCGCCGAGAAGTCGGCGGCTTCGTTGGCGAGACTTTACTCATTCACCGAAGGTGACTGAAACCAAATCGTCACATTTCAGCCGTTGGCGGTCGGCTTTCCTCCTTTGCGACCTGAGCGCTGTCCGCTGGACAGGGCTCAGGTCAGCGACCGACCGGAAGCCCGCCGGCGGCCGCAATCACCCCGAGGGCGGCGGCGGCGATCAGTCCGACGACGATGTTGCGGCGCAGGATGACGAGCCAAAGAACGCCGCCTGCGAGCACGAGAATCTGCCAGACGTGGGCGATCGCGAGTCCCAGGGGGATCGCCGACCCCGCGATTCCGCCGATCGCGCAGGGGCCCGCCCCTGCGAGCACCGCTTGGGCCACGGGACTCGTCCGGAGGCGCTCGAAGTAAGGGCCACCGAAAACGACGAAGGCGAACGACGGCGAGAAGGCACACACCGTCGCGATCGCCGCGCCGGAGTAGCGGGAGGCCGCGTAGCCGACCGCGGCGACGGTAAGCACGACCGGGCCGGGCGTGATTTGTCCAAGCGCCACCGCGGTGAGGAACTGGCCGTTGGACATCCAGTGGTAGAGGTGCACCACGTCGTGCTGCATCAGCGGGATGATCACGAACCCGCCCCCGTAGGACAGCGCCCCGACTTTGAAGGCTTCCCAGACGAGCGCGCCGACGCCGGCCGCTGTGACTGTCGCGCCGAGCGCGATCGGCGCGAACGCGTGTGCTGAGTCACCACGCCGAACGACCCCGCGCGCCACGACTTCGAGCGCTCCGCACGCGACGAGCACGATGACCAAGAATTCTCCGTCGAGCGCGGCGGCCAGCGCGCCCGCGACGAGGTACGCCGACCAGCGAGCGAGCGCGACGGAGCCGGTTGAGGCGCGCCGGCGGCTCGCGCCGACAAGTGAGAGCGCCGCCGCCAGTGCGACGGCGGCAACCACGCCTCCGGCGCCGGCTGCGGCTCCGCGGACGAGCAGTGGGGGACGTCGGGCGAAGAAGAGCACCGAGAGCGCCACTATGGCGACGAACCCCGGGAGGATGAACCCGACGCCGCCGACGATCGCTCCCGGCACTCGCCGGAGGCGCCACGCGCAATAGATGGCCATCTGCGTCGAGGCCGGACCAGGAAGCAGATTCGTCGCGGCGATGCCGTCTTCGAATTCCGCATCGGTCATCCACCCCCGCCGTTGGACGCAAAGGCGGCGGAGTAACGAAAGGTGCGCCGGCGGACCGCCGAATCCGATGACGCCGATCCGGGTCCATTCACGAGCGATGGTGCTGAGCGAGACGCCCGGAATGTCCGTCGCCCCTTCCTCATTCATCGGTCGTGTTCGCGAGGACGCGCGCCATCAGCGGATAGCGCCTTCAGCTATTTGGCGCCCTGTCGACAGTCGCGCCACGCAGGGAGCGTATCGAACACGGCACAAAATGCCGAAGCCGCTACGTTGATTTGGTGGAGCGCCGCAGGTCATTCGGACTTCCGCACGATCAATCTCAGCGTCGCCTCGTCGTGGCATTGAGCGCGACAACGTTCCTGTTGTGGGTCGGAGGAAGCGCGATCTTGCCGCTCCTTCCGAGCTATCTGCGCAGCGAAGGCTCCACGCCCGGCCTCGTCGGTCTCGTCATGGCCTCGTACTTCGCGGCCAGCGTTCTCACCCAATACCCGGCAGGGAGAATCTCGGACCGTTTCGGTCGGCGAGAGGTGATCGTCGTTGGGCTGCTTCTTTTTGTGGCGGGAAACATCGGCTTCGCGCTCTTGCACGGCCCGTGGTTTGCAATCCTGTTCCGCTCGCTCCAGGGCATCGGAGCCGGCGCGGTGACGGTCGCGTCCGCCGCGACGATCGGCGCCCGCGTGCAGGCCAGCGATCGCGGCGGATCCTTCGGCGCCTTGTACGGCAGCCAGATGCTCGCGCTTGCGATCGGTCCGCTCGTTGGCAGCATCATCGGGCAGTCATCGATGCGGCTGCTCTTTCTTGTCGGCGCGGTCGCGGGTGGCGTCGCGCTGGTCCCGCTCGCGGCCGTTACAGGAGACCGTCGGGCGGTGAATCTGCCGACGGACATAGCCGCGCCGGAGAGACGCCTCGTCGACGAGTTCGGATCACTCGTGGGCGCGAATCCCGCCGCTCTCGGGGCGACCCGTGAGCGTTCGCGCGTCCAGCTGAACGCGGCGATCGTCGGCGTCATCGTCGCCTTTTTCGCGACCGGGCTGCTTGTCGGCGTGTACGAATCTTGCTGGACACTGTTGCTGCGGTCCCGACACGCGTCGACGTTCGACATCGGGCTGTCGTGGACGTTATTCGCGTTGCCTTTTGCCGCGTTGTCGATTCCCGCCGGGAGGCTCGCTGGCCGCATGAATCGCAGAGTGCTCGCCATCGGCGGACTCGGGTTGTCGGCAGTGTTCTGCTCGATCTACCCCTTCCTCCATTCGGTGGGTTGGCTCGTCGGGCTCGGCTCGCTGGAGGCGGCATGTTCGGTGATCGGAGCCCCTGCGGCGGTGTTGATCCTGACCGACGCCACCTCTCAAGCGGCACAAGGTGAGGCACAGGGGCTGCTCGAGACGGGGCGCACCGCCGCGACCGCGGTGTCGGCCGCCGCGGCAGGCGCGCTGTTTGCGATCGATCCGAGGGTCCCGTTCACCTTGGCGGCGGCGCTGTCGCTTGTTGGATGTGTGGCGATGGCGTGGATGTGGCGCAGCGCGCCGCAGCGATTGTCGCCACGAGCAGAGCCGACCGGTGAGGCTGTTTCCGCGATCAGCGCCTCGACGCGGGAATCACAGCGGGCCACCCAGACGTAGCCGGATCGCGATTCGGGATTCGACGTCCCTCAGGACGACGAGGGCGCGAAGACGGACTCCACGAGTTCGAGCCAGACCTCCGACATCGTCGGGAACGCTGCGACTGCGTGCCGCATCCGTTGAAGCGGTACGCGGCCGACAACCGCGACGGTCGCGGCGTGTAGCCAATCGGAAACGTCCGGTCCGACGAAGGTAGCTCCGACGATTCGCTCGTCCTCCTCGTCGATGACGAGCTGCGCGGCTCCGGTGATCCCGTCCTCAACGATCGCTGCCGCGGACACATCGCTGATGCTGACGCGTGAAGTCCGAATCGCGCGACCCGTTTCTCGGGCCAAAGCCTCGGTCAAACCGACGCTCGCGACTTGAGGATCCGTGAAGACGACTGCTGGTATTGCGCCGTGGTCGGCGATGTCTTCGACGTGCTCGCCAAGAATGCAGCGAACCGCGATGCGCGCTTGATACTTCGACATGTGCGTCAAAAGGGCGATGCCGTTCGTGTCGCCGATCGCGTAGAGCCAACCACCGGGCACCCCCGAGACACGCAGCTCCGAGTCGACGGCGAGGGGTTTTCCCGGCGTTAAACCGAACGCCTCCAGGTTGAGCGATGAAGTGCGTGGCCGTCTGCCGACCGATAACAACAACTCTTTGGCGGTAAGTGTCGTGCCGTCGTCGAGGGTCACGGACACGGCGCTCGTCGCGTCGGGTCGCTCGACCTGGGTCGCACGCCGGCCGAGGTGCACGTCGATGCCTTCCGCGGCAAAGGCCTCGGCGAGCATTTCGCTCGCGAATGGTTCAGAGGCTGGCAACAGCCGTGGCGCCGCCTCGATGACGGCCACCGAGGCGGTCCCGAGCCGCTTCCACGCCTGTGCCATCTCGACTCCGACCGCGCCACCTCCCAAGACGATGAGGCTCCCGGGGGCGGACTGGGCTGCCGTGACTTCCCGATTGGTCCAGACGCGGGCTTCGGAAAGCCCGGGGAGCGGCGGGAAGACAGTTTCCGACCCGACGGCGACGATGACCGCGCGCCGAGCTTCGTAGCGTGTTGTCGAACCGTCGCTCGCCTCGACTTCGACGGCTCGCTCACCGACGAGACGTCCCCGGCCGCGCACGAACGTCGCGCCGGCGTTCTCGACCCACCCAACCTGGCCTGCGTCATCCCAGTCCGAAACCATCCAATTTCGGTGCGCGAGGGCGGCGTCAACATCGACTGTTCGCGTTATCGCCTCGCGTGCTCCGGGGACCTTCGCCGCGACGTGGAGGACCTGGGTCGGGCGTATGAGCGTTTTGCTCGGGATGCAGCCCCAATACGAGCACTCGCCACCGACGAGTTCGGATTCGATCAGCAGCGTCGAAAGACCAGCGGCGGTCGAGCGTCCGATGGCGTGCTCGCCACCTGGGCCACCGCCGATGACGATGAGGTCGTACACCTCGGTCATGACACCTCCTTCGGGGGACGAGCCGATTCTCGTCGGACGACTGCGCGCTGTCGATTGGAGTTCATCGACGCGATACTGGAGCGGTCCGCTCGCCCAATCAACGTGGCACGGTTAGAACGGCCATTGGCCGCGTCGAGGCTTGGCAACCCCGGCATCGAGCCCGAAACGGCCAGGAGGGGCGTACAAATGCGGGCGGCGGTCCTGTTCGCACCAAACGAGAAGTTGGAAGTCCTCGACGTCGACCTCGCCCAGCCGGGACCCGAAGAGGTTCGGGTTCGCCTCGCGGCGACCGGCGTCTGCGCCAGTGACTGGCACACCTTGACGGGGGCGATTCCGTCGCCGACGCCATGTGTACTTGGCCATGAGGGGGCAGGCATCGTCGAGCAAGTCGGCGAGCGCGTGCGGCTCGTCAAGCCCGGTGACCACGTCGTCTTGTCCTGGGTTCCGAGCTGTGGACACTGCCGCTTTTGCGAGTCCGGCCGGCCGAATCTCTGCTCGGTCGCCGCGCCGTCGCTCCTTGCAGGGACGCTCGTTTCGGGCGAACGCAGGCTTTCGCTCCGCGGTGAGCCGCTCTACCACTATTCGTTTTTGTCGACGTTTGCCGAGGAGGTCGTCGTCGACGAGGCATGTTGCGTGCCGATCCGACAGGACGTCTCGTTGCCGGTCGCGTCGCTCGTCGGATGCGCGGTGATGACCGGCTTCGGTGCGGTCGTCAATCGCGCCCGTGCACGCCCGGGATCGACCGTCGTCATCTTCGGCTCGGGCGGGGTCGGGCTCTCGGCGGTGATGGGTGCATGCGTCACCGGCGCCGGACTGATCATCGCGGTCGACCCCGCGCCGGCAAAGCGCGCGCTGGCTCTCGAAGTCGGCGCTACCCACGCCCTCGACCCGACGACTGACGACGTCGAAGCGGCGATCTCTTTTCTCACGGACGGAGAAGGTGCCGACGTCGCGATCGAATCGGCGGGGCGATCCGAGCTCGTTCGCTCGGCGTTCGATGTCACCGCGCGGGGCGGAACGGTCGTCTGTGTGGGCATCCCGGCGGCCGACGCATCGGTGTCCCTCCCCGGCCCGGCGCTTGTGCGCCACGAGAAGATCGTCACAGGAAGCCTTTATGGCTCGTGCCGGCCCCGTCGGGACATGCCGATGATCCTCGATCTGTACGCCGAGGGACGTCTGCAGCTCGAGCGACTTGTCACCCGCACTTACGCGCTCGAGGAGATCAACGACGCCTTCGCCGACATGGTGGCCGGCAAGCTTGCCCGGGGGGTCGTCGTTTTCGCCGCATGAGCGCGCGGGTTTTCCGCGCTGGACCGCGCTGTCGAGTCGCTCTAGTAGTCGGCAGGTCGACGCGGCGGCTGCCCGTCTGTCTGCAATCGCCTGAGCTCTTCGATCGGGATGTGGCACCGCATGAGATGGTCCGGTTCGACTTCGACAAGCGGGGGCTCGACCGACTGACAAATGCCACTCGGGAGCAGTCTCGGACAGCGCGTGTGGAAGACGCATCCAGACGGCGCGTGGGCGGCGCTCGGGATCTCGCCTTCAAGACGGATCCGCTCGCGCTGGGCACCATCGAGTGTCGGTCGGGCCGACAACAGTGCCTCGGTGTACGGGTGGTGGGCGCCCGAGAAAATCGTCTCGGAGAGTCCCGACTCCATCACCCGACCGAGATACAAAACGGTGATGCGGTCCGAGAGGTAGCGGACGACGCCCAAGTCGTGGGAGATGAAGATGTATGTCACGCGCTCACGACTTTGCAGGTCTGCAAGCAGGTTCAAGATCGCCGCCTGTACCGAGACGTCGAGCGCCGACGTCGGCTCGTCGCAGACAAGCACGCGCGGCGCGCCGGCGAACGCGCGGGCGATCGCGACGCGTTGTTTCAGCCCGCCCGAGAGCTGGTACGGGCGAAGGTCGAGAAGCCGTTCCTCCATCCGAACCGAGTGGATGACTTCTATCAACCGTTCCTCGAGCGCCTCGCCCGACAGCCTGGCGAGCTTTTTCAGCGATCGGGTGATGATGTGCCGGACGCTGTGGCGGCGGTTGAGTGCGGAATCGGGGTTCTGGAAGATGATCTGTAGAGCCTTTAACTCCGCGGCGCTGCGCGACGTTGCGAGGGGCGCAAGTTTCATTCCGTCGAGGTCGATGACGGCGCCCGGGTCGGCCGGGGAGAGCCCGAGGAGGACGCGGGCAATCGTCGTTTTGCCACTGCCGGACTCGCCGACGATGCCGAGGGTCTCTCCCGGGCGGAGGTCCAAGTCGACGCCGACGACCGCGTAGACCTTTTCGCCGCGTACGTCGAAGGTCTTTGACACGTTGCGGAGGCGGATCACCGGTTCGGCGGTCTCGTCGGGAGTCGCGAGAGCGACGTCGACCGGGGTCGTCCGGGGCAACGAGGGCGCCTCTTCGTGGAAGTGACAGCGCGACGTCCTCGTCGCGCTCACTTCGTAGGGGGGCGGAGACTCCTCAAAACAGCGCGGCCTCACGATCGCGCAGCGCTTGGCGAACACGCAACCGGTTTGGACCTCGCCGAGGCCAGGCAGGAACCCCGGGATCGTGTCGAGCCGGTCGTGGTCTTTTCGTTGTCCCGCGCGAGGCACACAGCGCAGCAGCCCGACGGTGTACGGATGGCGGGGGTTCTCGAACACCTCCCGCGCCGGTCCCTGTTCGATGATCTCGCCGGCGTACATCACGCCGACTCGATCGCACATCTTTGCGATCACCGCCAGGTTGTGGCTGATGAACAGGACCGAGGTGTGGAATTGATCTCGCAGAGGTCGGATGAGGTCCAGGACTTCGGCCTCGACGGTCGCGTCTAGCGCCGTCGTCGGCTCGTCGAGGATCAAAAGCGAGGGCTCGGTCGCGAGCGCCATCGCGATCATGATCCGCTGGAGCATCCCACCAGAGAGCTGGTGCGGATAGCTGTGCATGACGCGTCCAGGATCCGAGATCTGAACGACGCGCAGCATCTCCTCGGCGCGCCCGAACGCGTCGTGGCGATGCAATCCAGCGATCTCGTAAACCTCGGCGACTTGGCGCCCAACGCGGATCGAGGGGTTCAGCGCCCGCCCTGGCTCCTGATAGACCATCGACACTGACCGCGCCCGGAACTCGCGCAGCGCGCGTCCCTCGAGGGTCGCGGCGTCGCGACCGTTCACGACGATCGAGCCCCCGCTGACTCGGCCGTTGCGCGGCAGATAGCGCGTGATCGCGAGCGCGGTCGTGGACTTGCCGCACCCCGATTCTCCGACGAGACCGAAGGATTCCTGGCGGCCGATGTGGAACGAGACGTTGCGCAGCGCGAGTCGCTCGTGCGTGCGCACGCGGTAGACGACCTCGAGGTTGTTCACCTCGAGGGTCGCCCGCGGCGCGTCGATGACCGCCGATTCCCTTGGAGACTCAGTAAGGGTCACTGGATGAGAACCGATTCGATCGAGTCGCCGATCAAGTTGATCGCGATGACGAGCGAGGCGATGGCGAGCGCCGGGAAGAGGGTCTCCCACCAGTACCCCGCGGCGAGGTACTGGTAGTTCGCCGCGATGTCGGCACCCCAGTCGGGCGTTGGCGGCTGCACGCCGAATCCGAGGAACGAAAGCGTTGCGATGGTGAAGATGGCGTATCCGAGCCGGACTGTGAATTCGACGATGATCGGTCCGAAGACGTTAGGGAGGATCTCGACGAACATGATGTGCAAGGCGCTCTCTCCTCGGAGACGTGCTGCCGCGAGGTAGTCGAGCTCTCTTTCTTGGAGCACCGCGGCCCGTACCGTCCTCGCGATGATCAGCGCGAACACGAATCCGATCACGAGGATCAAAGTGAGCGTGCTCGGACCGACGGCGACGACGAACAAGAATGCGACGATCACCGTCGGAAGCGCGAGAGCGGCGTCGACGATGCGCCCGATGACGAGGTCGAAGATGCCGCGCAGGTATCCCTGCGCGAGTCCGATCGTGGTTCCGAGCACGGTACCGAGGAGGGTCGAAAGCGGAGCAATCTCGAGGATGTCGCGAGCGCCGACGATGACCCGCGAGAGCACATCGCGCCCGAGCGCATCGGTCCCGAACCAGTGTGCGGCCGACGGCGCCGCATTCGGCAGGGCGAGACTCGGGGACGTCGCGTTGTATGGAGCGAAGACGGGTCCGAAGACCGCGCAGACAATCCAGAAGCAGACGATCCCAGCGCCAACGAGGAACGCCTTCGACCTGACGAGCTGTCGCAGGTGCTCGCGCCGGATCCGACGGACCGAGATGTCCAGGGTGCCCGCGGCGCCGACGGCTCCAGAGGGCGTCGCCGGCGGGATCTTCCCGGCCAGCGCCGAATCCGCTGCCACAACCGTTGAGGTGCCTGGCGGATGGGCGATCGGGTCGATGCCTGTCGTCATTCGGCCTTCTCGAGGCGGATGCGCGGGTTGAGCACGGTGTACATCACGTCAGCGATCAACGTCGCGACGAGGTAGACGACGCCAATGAACAAGACGCCGGCTTCGAGCATCGGGAAGTCTTTATCCATCGCCGCGGTGAGGATGAGTCGCCCGACTCCGGGGTAGTTGAAGAGGTTCTCGATGACGAACAGTCCGCCGATCAAGTAACCGGTCTGGGTCGCGATCACGGTGACCGTCGGCAAGAGCGCGTTGCGCAGCACGTGACGCCGGATGACGACGCGTCGAGGGAGTCCCTTCAAGGTGGCAGTGCGCACGTAGTCGGAGTCGAGCGCCTCGATCGTCCCCGCCCTCGCCATGCGCGAGATGTATCCGAAGAGGATGAACAGAAGTGGGACCGCCGGCAAAATCAGGTAGCGCAGGTGGGTGAGGAACGACGCCCCGGGCGGCGTCTGGGCGGTGACCGGGAGCACCTTTGTTTCGATGGCGAAGATGACGATGAGGATGATGCCGGAGACGAACTCCGGGACCGTCGACAGCGAGAGCCCGCCGACGCTGATGATGCGGTCGATAAGCCGACCGCGGTTCAGCGCGGCCACGACTCCTCCAAAGATGCCGAGCGGCGTGACGAGGATGAAAGCGAACGCAGCAAGCTCGAGCGATCTGCCGAGGGCGGGGAACAGGAACGATCGCACCGGTGCGTGAAACTGGTACGAGGTGCCGAGGTTGCCGTGCACCGCACCACTGATCCATCGCCAGTACTGGTCGACCAGCGGGCGATTAACGCCGAGTTGACGATCGAGCGCTTGCACGGCCTGCGGCGAGGCGAATGGTCCGAGGATGGCGCGTCCGGGATTACCTGGGAGCACCTGCGCAGCGAAGAAGATGATGATGCTCAAGAGCACGAGCGTGAGCACCGCTAGGCCGAGCCGTTTAAGGACGTATCGGTACACCGCACCCCCGAGCACTTCCGCGACCGGTAATCAGGTCACCCGACGCGCGACATACGAAAAGCAGCAGGTCGACGCCGAAGCGTACCAATCTGCTCGCGAAATACACCGCGCGAATACCCTCTGGGTTCTCCCAGTAAGCGGACGATTCGATAATGACGCCTCGCCAATAACATGAGATTCGGGCAGCGAGAGGGGCGAGCATGGCGATCGCGACGACGAATCCAACGACCGGCGAAATCTTGAAGCGATTCGAAGAGATCTCCGATGTGGAACTCGAGCGCCGAATTGCGCGCGCCGCCGTCGCGACGAGTTCACAGCGTCAGGCGTCGTTCAAGGAGCGCGCCGCGTGGATGAGCGGCGCCGCCGATTTGCTCGACGCCGATCTCGAGACCATCGCCCGCACGATGACGACGGAGATGGGTAAGACGATCCGTTCCGCTCGCGCAGAGGTTACGAAGTGCGCGACCGGTTGTCGTTTCTTCGCTGAGCACGCCGAAGCCCTTCTCGCCGAGGAGCGGGTTGATCCCACTCTGGTTGGGGCCAACGACGCGTATGCCTTTTACCAGCCACTTGGCGTCGTCCTCGCCGTTATGCCGTGGAACTTCCCGCTCTGGCAGGTAATTCGCTTTGTCGCGCCGGGGCTGATGGCGGGCAACGTCGGCTTGCTCAAGCACGCTTCGAACGTGCCGCAAACGGCGCTTTATCTCGAAGACCTCTTCGAGCGCGCGGGCTTTCCCGACGGGACGTTCCAGACCTTGCTCATCGGCGCCGCGCGGGTCGAAGGCGTCATCCGAGACCCTCGGGTTGCCGCCGTCACCCTGACTGGCTCCGGGCTGGCAGGGGCCGCCGTCGCGGCGGTGGCGGGAGAGGTGATCAAGCCGAGCGTCCTCGAGCTCGGCGGCAGTGACGCCTTCATCGTCATGCCGAGTGCGGACCTCGAGCGTGCGGCGGCTGTCGCGACGACGGCTCGCATCCAAAACAACGGCCAGTCGTGTATCGCCGCCAAGCGCTTCATCGTCCACGAGTCGGTCGCCGACGAGTTCGAGCGACGATTTGTCGATCGCATGTCCTCTCTGATCATCGGCGACCCGCTCGATGAGTCGACCGACATCGGCCCACTCGCGACGAACTCGGGTCGCGACGATGTCGAAGAGTTGGTGGCTGATGCGGTCGCAAAAGGTGCGAAGGTGCTGACCGGCGGAGAACGGCTGCAAGGACCGGGCTGGTTCTATCCGCCGACGGTTGTCACGGGTATCACCGCAGAGATGCGGATGCATCGCGAGGAGGTGTTCGGTCCGGTCGCCTCGTTGTACCGGGTCGACGGGATCGACGAGGCGATCGAGCTTGCCAACACAACGGACTTCGGGCTTGGTTCAAACGCGTGGACGAAAGACGCCGAAGAGCGCGAGCGTTTCGTCCTCGAACTTGAGGCGGGAGCGGTGTTCGTCAACGGCATGGTGACCTCCTTCCCGGCGCTCCCTTTTGGTGGGATCAAGACATCGGGGTACGGCCGGGAACTTGCCGCCCCCGGCATCCGCGCCTTTTGCAATCTGAAGACGGTCTGGGTTGGCGAGTCATAGCCGCGCCCGAAGCGAACGCGAGCGACGGCACCAGCGAGCGCCTTAACCGAAAAGGCGAAACGACTGCTCGAAGATTCGGTCAGTCGCGGCGGGAATGGAGTCGTAGATCTCGCTCAGCTTTTCGTAGAGCGCGTGGCTCGGAGGATCGGGGCTGAGCGAAGCCCCGGCTGACACCATTTGATCGATCGCGGCGTCCCACGAGGGATGCAAGCCGAGTCCGACGGCTGCACAGATCGCCGATCCGAGGCCGACCGCGTCGTTGACCTTCGTTCGTGTCGCGTCGCTCCCGAAGACGTCGGCGAAGATCTGCGTGAACAGATCCGAGTTCGACCCGCCACCAGAAACGACGAGCTGTCGGTGGCTATGACCGAGTTCGCGCTCCATCGCTTTCGCGCATCGGTAGATCGTTAAGGCAATTCCTTCGAGGATCGCCCGGTGGACGTGGTAGCGACCGTGGCGGGCGTCGAAGCCGAGCATCGCCCCCTTCTTGAAGGGCTGCCCGGTTGGCGCCAGCCAGTCGAGTATCACCGTCAACCCCTCCGAGCCAGGCGGCACGCGGGCGGCTTTGCTGTCGAGGAACTGATCCGCGCTCATCCCGAGTCGGGCAGCTGGGATCGCCGCTGCATCTCCGAGCAAGTCGCGCCACCAGCTCACCGTCCACATCCCGCGCCGAATTCCGCAGCTCTCGTAGAGGTAGCGGTGGGGGAGTGACGCGAAGTTTGACCAGAATTCAGCGCCGGCGCGATTCACGTCGCCGACGGTCATGCTCGCGATGTAGGTGCCGAGCGACACGAGGAGCGTTTCGGGGGAGCGCAGCGCACTGCCGAGCGCTTCGACCGCCTTGTCGTTCGCGGTCGCAAACACCGGGAGCCCGGCCGGGATCCCGGTGCGCCGGGACGCGTCTTCCGTTACGTGGCCGAGAAGGTCTCCAGGCATCACTAGCTCGAACAACATCTCGCGACCGATCCCGAAGTCGGCAAATCCTTCGTCGTCGCGCAGCCATTCCCAGCGGTCGGTGCTGATGGGCCAAACGCCCTGGTAGTTCGCCGCGGTGTCCTTGAATTCGCCTGTCATCCGATGCGTGATGTACCCGGACGAGGTCGTCACGAAGTGGACATTCGGGTCGTCGTGCACGTACGGGCGAGAGACGCGCGCGTCCATCCAACTCATCACCGGACTGGCGAGTGTTCCGTCTGCCTTGAGAAGGGCTCTGCAGTAGCGGATCGTGCAGAGCCCGACGCCTGCGATGTCCGCGACGTCGCCTGGGAAATTGGCAATCGCATCGCTTGCCGCGTTGCCAATCGATTCCCATAAGTCGTCGTCGGGATGCTCGACGGTGCCGGGTTCGGGGGTAGCCGTTGGCAGGAGCGCTTGGCGCGCCTGCGAGTGGATGTTTCCGCGCTCGTCGAACACGAAGACTTTCGTGCTCTGCGACCCATTGTCGATTCCGACGAGGTAGCGCGTCACGAAGCCCGTCGATGCCGCGGTCGATCGGGAACGTTCCGGTTCACGCCGCGCAGTTGGAAGTGTCGCTGGGTCGGCACGCTAAGCCTTGAAGATTGTGCCCTTGTTCATGACGTCGTTGGGGTCGAACGCGTCCTTTAAGGTTCGAAGCATGTAGTACGCGCTGCCGTGTTCGCGTTCTGTCCACTCGGCGCGGTATTTGCCGATGCCGTGATGGTGGACCATCGAGCCCCCGCGCCTCAGCGCTTCCTCGACGATGATCGCGTTCAACGGGATGTGGTACTTCGTGATCTCTTCTTCCGGCGGGCAATTGATCTTGTAGTCGTAGACGAAGTAGAGGTTCGTGCCGGTCTGGTAGCTGTGAGAGGAATGCGCGCCGAGCATCGTGATGTCGTCGGCATACGGGAATTCGTTGCAGATGCGATTGATAACAGCGTGATAGATCTCGCCGACGTCGGACCAGTTCGCCGAGATCTCGGTGGTGTAGCCGAGCCATCCCTCTGTAAGCATCGTCTCGCGCTCGGCCGCGATCTGTTCTGGACCCCAGTTCAGGTGGTCGAACCACCGGAACACTCGGCCCGGCTCGATCTTCGTGTGCGGGTGCACGCCGAGGACCCGGTCGATCTCCTCGATAGTCGCCGTAACGATCCCCTTCGGACCTTCGCAGATGAAGATGAGAACGCACTTGTTCTCGTGGACGTCGCCGAAATACTGTGCGGCGTCCTCCTCGGAATAGAGCCGGCAGACGGCGGGGCGGTATCCGGTGGTGACGATCTCACGAATGATCGAAAGACCGGTGTCCATGTCCTCGATCACGAAGCCGCGGTACGCGTTGTTCTCCGGCCTGTACGGGAAAAGCTTGACGGTGACCTCGGTGATAAAGCAAAGAGCGCCTTCGTTGCCGATGACGATCTGGCGGATGTCAGGGCCCGCTGCTCGCCGCGGCACGTTCTTGACCCTGCAAACGGTCCCGTTGGGGAAGACGGCTTCAAGCCCAACGACCATGTCTTCGATCCCGCCGTAGAGGGTAGAAAGCTGTCCGATCGAACGCGTTGCAGTGAGTCCACCCATCTGCGCGAGCGGCTTCGACTGGGGGGAGTGACCTGTCGTCAGACCGTGCGCGTGTGCGGCGCGCTCGAGGTCCTCAAGGACGACTCCGCAGCGCGCCGTCGCCATCATGTTCACGGGGTCGATCTCGACGATCTGGTTCATCGCCGATCCGTCGACGACGATCGAGTCCTCGACGACGGTCTCGAGCCCTCCTTCGGTGGCCGATCGTCCCGTGCGCGGGACAACGTTTATTCGGTGGTCGTTGGCGAAGGAGAGCACCTTCGCTACCTCTTCAGTTGAGCGGACCGAAACGATCGCCGCCGGAATGGGCCCGGTGAAGATGCCGTTGGCGGACATGTACTTCTTGAAGCGATCGACGCTTGCAGCTCGCAGCGCGTCTTCGTCGATCGAGACTTGGGCGGTACCGACGAGCGATATGAGTTCGCGTCGAATGTTGTCGCGATTCAGGGTCGAATGTGATCGCAAGAAGTCAGCTCATTTCGAAGACGCCGGAGTGGGATCGGAGCCGTCAGCGAACGAGGTATCCGCCGTCGACCACAAGGACGTGGCCGTTGACGTAATCCGACGCCCGGCTGGCGAGGAAAACCGTAGCGCCCATGAGGTCCGCCGGTTCTCCCCAGCGGCCAGCGGGGATGTGATCAATAACCCTCTGATTCGACTCCGGATTGTTCCTCGTCGCCGCCGTGAGCGCGGTCGCGTAGTACCCCGGCGCGATCGCGTTCACTTGGACGTTGTACCGCGCGAGTTCGTCGCAGTACGCCTTCGTGAAGCCGGCGAGTCCGTGCTTCGTGACCGCGTACGCGGGCGACTGCTGGCCGCCGAGAAACGAGAAGAGCGATGCGATGTTGATGATCTTTCCGGCGCGTTGGCGGACCATGAACCGTGAAGCCTGGTGGCTGAGTTCAAACGGAGCGGTGAGGTTCAGCGCCATCATCGGATCCCACTCGGCACGTCCGAACTCCTCAACCGGAGCGATCGTGCTGATACCGGCAGAATTCACAAGAATGTCGACAGCACCGAACGAATCGACGCACTGGTCGACGACTGCTTTCGGAGCGCCGGCCTCAGTGAGGTCGATCGGCATCACTTTCGCGCGTACCGATTCCGCCTCGACGAGCTGTTTCGTCTCGCCTCCGTCGTCGATCACGGTCGGGATGAAAACGTCCGCACCAGCTTTCGCGAGGGCAACCGAGAATGCCCGGCCGAGCCCGGTATTCCCCCCAGTGACGATGGCCGCTTTCCCGGTCAGAGAGAACAGTTCCATCGAAAACTCGCGCAGATCCATTGCCGTGGCGCCGATCCGATCCTGTCGGTAGGTTGCGGATTCGCGATCCTAATTAAGCGGCATCGAAGCATCCGCTTCTCGTCGGCGGCTTAGGAGTGCGGAGCGGTGCTCTCGATCGGCATCGGCGCCGGCGACTCGGTGGGCGCAGCTTCGGAGAATGACCGCTCGATGCCGTCGTCTGAACGATCGTTGATTGAAACCGAGCCGCCGTGGATGGCAAGGCGGGCCTTGGCAAAACTCAAGTACGCCAGTCCTGCCGCGAGGAACACAGAGATTCCGACTTGCGCGACAGCAACGGTGGCACGTGAGCCGGAGCGGGCATCCATGAACCCCGCGACGAGTGGCGCCACGACCGTCGTTGCCGCCCAGACGAGGTTCAACATTCCGGTGACAACCCCGGCACCGAGGTGCTGTCGCTCCGCGCTGGCGAGACCGAGCGGATACGCGCTTGTCCACAAGACCGCTCGGATTGCGGTTGACGCGAGCAACATCGCCAAGACAGCGCCCGTCGTCGCGCTGAGCGCGGCCGGCATGAGCGTGACGATGATCACGAAACATGCGGCGAACGCGGTCGAAACGGCAAAGCGACCCGGTTGCTTCATCGACGTCAGCACAGTCACGATCACGTAGAGAACGCCTGCGAACGAGAACGCAATTCCGATCGCGCTCGCGGAAAAGCCGTGCGCGTGCAAATCGATGGGGACGATAAGCGTCGCGATCGTCGTCGAAATGCCAGCCACGACCACCGTGACCAATGCCGCAATGAACCGGCTATCTCGAAACGCGAACCGCAGCTGCGCGGCGACGGATTGGTCGGACCGCAACGGCGCCCGGAGGCCGGACGGAGCGGCAACGAAGCCGAGCGTCAACAGGACGAGGACGCCGCCGCAGATGGCGACCGGCGCGCCGACACCGAGTTCAGAGGCGAGGAAACCGACGAGCGCCGGACCCGCGACGCCACCGACTCCGGAACACGCGACCGCGACGCCGATGCCCGAACGCGAACGTCCGAATCCGGCGAGCCATGCGAGTCCGGCGGTCCACAACACGCCGTAACCGAGTCCGAAGACGAGGCGCGCCGCGATGAGTAGGACGAACGATGGCGCCGCAGCCTGGACGAGCGCGCCAATCGCCAGTAGCGATCCGGCAACGATCGTGAGCCGACGCGCGCCGAAGCGATCGGCGAGATGACCAGCAGGCAGGGCGACGCCGAGAATCGTCACACCGACGGCACCGACGATCGCCCCGGCGCCGAGGGTCGACAGTCCGAATCGGTGCACGTAATCGGGCAGAAGTGGGCCAATCGACAACTGCAGAGCCGCGGCGACAAAGACGATTCCGAAGAAGATCAGCCGCGGGAGGAGGGCATTTCGAGGAACCACTGGGGCCCCCGCCGTCGGCGCCCTTGTGACCTCGATGGTGTTCACGTTGCCCTTCTTGACCGCTCCCGGTCGCCGTGGACGTGTTCTCTGTTCCCAAATTTAATATGAGAAATACATCGGTTAAGATCGAAGTTCTATGTCGCTGCGATCGATGGAATCGATCAATACGCAGCTCGGATTCCGGGAGCTCGAGGCGTTCGTGACGGTCGCAGACGTCGGTTCGTTCAGGCGAGCGGCCGATGAGCTCGGATTCACTCAATCCGCGCTCTCACACCAGATCGCAAGCCTGGAGCGCAAGCTCGGTCACCAGCTCTTCCTTCGCCCAGGGGGGCGCGGCGCCGTCCGACTGACGCCCGCCGGGGAAGCGGCCTGTCGAAGGGCGCGCCGAGCACTCGGCGAAGCGCGAGCGATCGTCGCGGACATTGAAGAGAGTGGGCGCGGTGAGCGACCCCGCATCCGCGTCGGCGTGACCCAGACGGTCGCCTCTGAGATCATGCCTCCTGCCTTGCGGGAGTTCCGCGAGGTTCACCCCGGGGTTGAAGTCGTCTTGAGCGAGATCGACGGAGACGACGTCGTCCTCAACGAGCTCGCTAGTGGCCGACTAGATCTCGGATTCGTCGACGACCTCCCGGACGACCGCCGCGTCGACTCCGTGGCCGTCGCCGAGGACCGGTGGGTGATCCTCAACCGCCGTGGCAGTGCGATCAGCGAGCGAGATCGGCCAGGACTCGAAGTTCTCGATGGCACCGACCTTGTCGCGTGGACTCGTCGGTGGCGATCCCAACGTGAACTCGAGGACCTCCTCGAGCGCCGCGGCATCGCCCCCCGCATCGTCTACCGCACTGACGACAACCTCGCTTTGCAACGCCTTGTCGCGGTCGGGCTCGGAAACGCCTGCGTTGGCAACCTCAGCGTGCTGCGCGCGGTCGATCCATCACTCGGCTGGATTGTGCCGCGTGATGCCGGATCAGCCCACCCGATTCTCGTGTGCTGGCCACGAACGAGTCACCTTCCGTCCGCCGTGCCGGCGCTTGTCGCGGCGATCCGCTCACAAGCTCCGCAACTTCCGGACTGACAAGCCGGGTGGCCTCGATACCCCTCGGTCGACTGTCGGAATCATCCGATACGCGACGCTGGTTAAGCGCTCCTAGGTGTACGAGCCACGGAGCCGTCGCGCCGCGAGCGGCGCCGGGCACGCGTCACCCGGAACCGGCGGAACTCACCGGTTCCGGGTGAGGAGCGCTTCTAACTCTTTTTTGCGTTCCAGACAAAGAACTGGCTGAGCTGTGTCGCGTAGACCCCGGTCACGTTCTTCTGTGAGGCGGAGAGGTAGTTGTAGAAGTACGGGTAGATGATCGGTGTCTCATCGAGCAAGAGCAGTTCGATCTTTTTGGCCAGCTTGCGCTGGGTGCTGAGGTCGACAGCGGCGACGTACTCTTTTGACAAGGTGTCGTACTCCGTGTTGTTGAAGCGGGCTGCGTTCCAAAGGCCCTGACCGGTCGCTTTCTCGTACGACTGCAGCGGAGCTTCCAAAAAGACATTCGGCACCGAACGCGCGCCATAGTCGACCATGCTCATTTCGCCGTCGAGCCAGTCCGAGCTCCCATACACAGCGGAGCCGTAGTACTTCGTCGGGTTCTCGATCGTGAGCGAGATGTCTACTCCGATCTTCGCCGCCGAGGCTTTGATGATCTGGGCGAGTTCCGGCTCTTCTTGATGGTTGTCGCCGACGTATGGGGTCGAAAAGCCGCGCGGCACGCCGCCCTTGGCGAGCAACTCCTTCGCCAGCTTGAGGTTCTGCACTCGCTGGGGAACAGCTGGCGGCCCGACCGTCGTCGGGAAGATTGGCGCGAACGGGCTGTCGTTGCCGACCACCGCCTTGCCCTTGAACAAGGACGCGACCATCGACGGTCGGTCGAGCGTCAGCGCGATCGCCTGACGGACGTACTTGCTCGTGAACGGGTGGATGTCGGTGCGCATCGAGATCTCGCGGTGCAGCGACGAGCGGAGGTTGATGATGTTGTACTTGTTGCCGACGAGCAGCTGAGGGCTGTTGGCGACGCTGAACTGGTCGAGGGTGTCGATCGCGCCCGCTTCGAGTGCGGCGACCATCGGGGTCTCGGTCGGATAGAAGGTCCACTGGACTTCAGACGGAAGAGCCGCGGCTCCCCAGTAGTACGGGCTGCGTGCGAATACGGCACCGACGTTCGCTGTGTAGCTCGTCACCTTGAAGTGCCCCGTCCCGACGAACTCGGTTTGGAACTTCGTGTAGTCGTAGCCCTTCGGGACCATGATCATGTTGTAGTTGTCCGACGAAACGGCGTCGGGGAACGCGCCGTCAGCGGCCTCGAGGTGAAAAGCGATCGTCTCGTCGTCCACCTTGACGACGCCGGCGGGCGTCAAGGTTCCCGCGAACACCGAGAGGGCGTTACTGCCGTTCTTCTTTTCGGATTGAGACTGGAAGCTGTAGACGACGTCATCGATGGTCATCGGCGTGCCGTTGTTGAACTTCACGCCTTGGCGGATCTTGAACGTCCACACCGTCCCGTCCGCATTCGGGCTCCAACTTGTCGCCAGCCACGGCTTGTATTGGAGTTGATCATTTGCGAGGACGAGGTATTCTCCGATGTTTCCAAGGAGCTCCAATCCGCCCTCGTCATCGATCGTGAGCGGGTTGATGGCGCCGGTCGGCGTGAGGATCCCGGCGCGAATCGTCGCGCCAGAAGTTGCGCCTGGTCGCGCCGTCCCATGGATGGGTGACTCGTCGCCCATCGCCTTGAGCACGGATCCGAGGAATGGAAACGACAAACCGACCATCGTTCCTTTGCGGAGGAAGTCCCGTCTCGAAAGCCGGCCGCCGATGAACTCGTCGAGGACGTGTTCGGGAATCGGGCCGCGACCCCGACGGAGCTCGTCGAGCTTCTCGTGGTTGATTTCGACGTTGTCACGCTCAGCAGTCATCGTTGGTCCCCTTTGGTGGTTGATTGCCACGGGCGTGCCTATCGGCGATTCGCACCAGCGATCCCGATCCCCAGTCGGGGTCGCAGCGACCCCGTTTGGCAGGTTAGCCGTGCGCCGCAGAAAGGCCCAGGGCGTGTGCGCAGGTGAAGGCGTTGCGAAGACAGCAGACGATCCCCAATTTCACGTCGTGAAATCCGTGATTCACGAGCGCTGCGCCGCAGCGAGCCGATGCGAAGGTCCGACGATGTCGACGTTGACAGCGAAAGAAAGATGCCCGTCTTTCCCCACGAACGACTCGTGCGTAGCGTTATCAACGAGGTGGGGAGGGACGTCATGCAGATCGGCGAGTCATTTGTCGGAAACGGCGTCAACGCCGCGCATATCAACATCGTCGTCGGTCGCAAGGACGGACCAGTCGGCACCGCCTGGGCCACGGCGCTCGCCTCGCCGAGCGCCGGACACCTGCCGTTCGTCGCGGTGGCGCAACCCGGGGTCCCGACCGTCCCGCCAACGCTCTTCATCAACAAAGCACCGCTGTCGGGGACGCGGCACAGCGATATCACCTGGGGCGCAGCTCAAGCCGGCGTTGCGCAAGGGGTGGGCCGAGCGCTCGAAGATGGAGCGCTGGAGCGGGCAGACGCCGACAGCCTCGTTGTAATCGCGGCCGTCTGGGTGAACCCCGACGCCGACGACGAGTCTGAGGTCTATCGCAACAACGCCACCGCGACCCAAGAGGCACTCCGCAAAGCGGCGGCAGGATTGCCGAAGGCCGACGAATTTATCGAGGCGGCGCGGGCGCCGTTCAACCCATTCTTCACTCCCGCCTAGATCGCGACGAGCACGCATCGACCGACACCTTCGCCGTACGCGCGTGTCGATCCCGTTAGGTTTCCGGACGTGATCGTCGAGGGAACCGTCGTCGAAGGGGACCACCGCGGACGCGCCCTCGGGTTCCCCACAGCGAATCTGGAGGATCCGAACGCGAATGTCCCAGACGACGGGGTCTTCGCCGGATACACGACCCGTGCGGACGGGACGAGATACCTATCTGCGATCTCGGTCGGAACCCGTCCGCATTACTACCGGGATAACGCCGCAGTTGTCGTTGAAGCGCACCTCATCGACTTCGAAGGCGATCTCTACGGCGAGTGGCTCACCGTAGAGATCGAGTCCTTCATCCGAGAACAAGCGCGTTTTGAGTCCGAGGTGGAATTGCGCACTCAAATCGCGACCGACGTCGAGGCGGTGCGAAGTTGGGCACGCGAGCTCGATCAAACGGCGCGTTGACCCGAGGCTTCCCGACACGGGGACCACACGGTACATCCACGGTCGCGAGTGCCCCTAGAGCGCGAGCGGCCGCCGACGATCGCCGATGGTTTTCTTTGGACCGACGAGACCGGCGAGCTCACTGGGCCTCCGACTCAGATCGGTGACTCCTCGTCGTGGTGGGTGCTGCGGACGCGGACGAGGCACACGCCGCTCCGAGAGGATTCTTCGGCTGACCCGGCAGTCCCCGTTAGGAGTTCTCGCGACCCTCGGCGTCGAACCGCGAGACCGAAATTTCGGCGGCGACGGTCGCGCGCTTGAGGTCAGCAAACGTCGAGGGGAACACGGCGTGGGGCGTTCCGGCAGATGCCCAGATCGTCACGAACTCGCGCAACGCGCTGTCGATATACGTCGGCAGCTGCGTAGGGTGGCCGACTGGCGCCACGCCGCCGATCGTTTGTCCGGTCGCTTGTCGGACCTCGTCGGCAGTGGCTGGCCGGAGTTCTTCCGCGACGATCACACGCGCGACGAAGTCAGTGTCGACGCGGTGCGCCCCGCTTGACAGCACGACGATCGGGTCGCCGTCGGCCATGAAGATCAGGCTGTTGGCTATCGCACCGACCGGACAACCAACCGCGGCGGCGGCGTCCTTCGCCGTTCGCGTCGAAGCTTCGAGCTCTTTGACCTCGCCTCGCAGACCGGCGCGCTCGAGTTCGGCCGCGACGTGGGCAACGTTCGGATGCACCGGCGACTAGGAGCGGGAGACCACCGCCTCTTTCAGCACAAGCCGTCGGCCGCCGAGTACCGCTTTTCGCTCGCAAGGAACTTCGGTCAATCCGAAGAAGCGGAGGACAGCGATGATTCTCCATCCGAGGTCCCAGCGATTGCTGATGCGCGCGATCTGCGGGTAGAGGTGGTGCGTCAGATGCTCGCCCTCTCCGAAGATGACGATGGATAGGAACTTGACGTTCTTCGCGTACCCGGCACCATCGAGCCAGACCTTGGCGCGATGGCAGTCCGAATTGATCGCGCCACCGAAGCGGAGCACCGTTCCGATGTGCACCCCGAGCGCGAGCACGCCGGCGATCGCCGCCGCGAACTCCCAGCCAACTGAACGGCTGACCCCGAGAATCGGGGGCGCCGCGACCGCGAAGATAAGCGCGTACGTGAGCCCGGCAATCACCGCGCCGACGACTGGCTTCGCGTAGACGCGGTGGTCGAGCCAGTCGAAAGGTCGATCGAGCCGCGGGTCGTCGTAGGTGTCGTCTCGAACGTCGGGGAGCTGCGCCTCGGCGTGGAAGATCGCCCCCATGTGCCACGACACGCGCCGATACCCGTCGATGCCCTCGCGCTCGGAGATGACGACCGGGGAGTGGGGATCGTGGCGAATCTCGTCGATCCAGACATCGGTGTACTTGTGATGCTTGCGGTGGATACGGCGCCACTCCCAATGCCTCATGAAGATGACAAGGTAGGTGAGCGCCCGCCCGACCTCGTACACCGGTCGCTTCATCCGGTGTGACCCGTGCGTGATGCCCCGGTGCAAAAAGACGGTGATGGTGACGCCGGCGAAGCCCGCGCCGATCAGTCCGCCGAGCACGGTCAGGCCAAGGAGAGCGAGAAAGTTCACTGTCTGCCCTTAGTCGTGTGAGTAGTGGCACGGTAGCGCCACGGGGGAGGCTCTGTCACGATTTGCCTCGTCGCGACGTGGTTCGGGCCGTGACTCGTAGCCGGGTGCCGTGTGTCGGCTTCCGAGCCCAGAGGCCAAGCCGTTAACATTCCGCCGTCGCGCCTCTAGCTCAATTTGGCAGAGCAACGGACTCTTAATCCGCAGGTTGAGGGTTCGAGTCCCTCGGGGCGCACCAGGTCAGAGGCCTATTTTGTAGTCTTGCCTAGAAGTATGACTACAAAATGACTACAATCGGCAAACATGGCAGGTACAAAGACCGAGACGGCACCAGGTTCGGGCGTTTGGCGTCTGCGCGTGTACGTCGGACGCAACGAGAACGGCTCGCCGATCCAACAGCGGAAAACGGTCTATGGCGGGACGCGTCTCGCTGACCGCGAACTGGCGAAGATGATCGCCGAGGCCGGGCGTGGGAACGCGGCGGGAACCGAAACATTCGGAACGCTGCTCGACCGTTTCCTGGCGCAAGCCGAATCGCTCGGCCGTTCGCCGACGACGCTCCACGAGTACCGACGCATCGCCGAAACCGTCGTTCGTCCCGCGCTCGGCACGGTCCGACTCGACAAGCTGTCCTCGCTCGAGCTCGACCGCCTGTACGCGCGACTGACGAAGAAGGGCAACAAGGCGACCACCGTCCGCCGAGTCCACGCACTGATCGGTGCCGCGTTGCACCAGGGCGAAAAATGGGGACTCGTCCAAAACAACGTGAGCCGCTATGCGAGTCCGCCACCAGTCCACGCGCCCCAGATCGTCGCACCGAATCCCGACGACGTTCGTCGGATCGTGAGAGCCGCCGACGCCATCGAGCCGACCCTTTCGGCGTTGCTCTTTCTCGCCGCACTCACCGGAGCACGCCGCGGCGAGCTGTGTGCGCTGAGATGGTCGGACCTCGACGCCGAAGCTGGCACGCTCCGCATCGCCCGCTCTGTCTACGAAACGAAGGGTGGCGGCTGGCACGAGAAGTCGACGAAGACACACGCGGAGCGCAGGATCGGTCTCGACGATCTCGCGCTCGAGATTTTGCGTCGGCATCGTGCGTCTGTCGACGATCTCGCGAAGGAGTTGGGGCTGAAGGTCGCACCGGACGCGTTCATGTTCTCCCGTTCACCGCAGGGACTCGAGCCGATCCGCCCCGACGTGCTGACCAAATTCACCCGGCGAGTTGCCGCGACGGCTGGCGTCGATACCCACCTTCACGCCCTCCGCCATTTCTCGGCGACGCAGGCGATCGCCGCAGGATTCGACGCCGTAACCGTGGGAGCACGTCTGGGTCACGCTGACCCGTCAATCACGCTTCGCGTTTACTCCCACGCCGTTGATCGCCGAGACCGGGATTTGGCCGCCAGCCTGGGAAGGACGCTGGCGCTACCTCAGTAGTTGTTGCGCACGAAAAGTGCCTCTGACCAGGACCTGACCAGGACCTCCCGCATGCACCCGTAACACGTCGCGCTATACAAGCCAGCAGTGACGAGATCGTTTCCTGTCGACGTGAAGCCAATTTCCTGGGCCGCAAATGAGCTCGGGATTTCGACGAGTACCGCCTACCGGTTAGCGGAAATCGGCAAGCTGCCCGGCACATTCAAGGTCGGTGCTCAATGGCGGGTAAGTGTGCCGAAGTTTCAACGTGAGGTACACGGTGAGCCGGTCACGGTCGATGCTCAGGCGTCGTGAGTCGCGAGAAAGACGATGCGGCGAAATGGACGAAGGGCGCGTCTCCGGACGACGACTACATCCCGCCTGTCGAGCCACCGAATCGCTTTGTTAAGCCCGAAGGTCCGAGAAACCTCAAGGAAGTTCAAACTCGCCGTGTCTACACGAAAGACGACGGACTGGGGATCGTCGACGTATCGGGTCCAGTCGGCGATGTGTGCGGACGGTGCGACGGCAACAAGACAGTCGATTTCGGTGTCGGGCCGATCAAGTGCCCGGAATGCAAAGGCAAAGGCCGCTACCCGCGCGAGAAGCTCCCGAACTCTGACGGCCTGATCGAAACGGCCCTCGGGGAGCTGACCCCGAGGGAGTTCCGAGACTTCCAAAAAAGGGGGTTCCTCAACAAGGACGGCCTCCTCGCCGAGAGCGGTGACGCGTCCCCCAGATCGCGGCAAGTACGGAACCGACGCGGTGGCAAGGGCAACTACCAAATCACGCCGACCCTTGAGGACCAAAAAACCGCCAAAGAGCGGCGCGTCGCTCTACTCGCTCGGATTCAGCGAGCGATAGACGAGGGCGAAATCCGCGATGTATGGCGAACACGCTGGGTGCGGAACAAGCCACCACCATCGCCGGCTGCGCGGAAGTTCACGCCAAAAGGCGACTGGATCTATCTCGATGAGGGCGACAATTTTCGCCGACAAGATGGAACTCCCGTTCCGAGTCTCGGGCGCCGCGGACAGGTCTCACAGCGGGAACGGGATTCTTACCGGTTCAGGCTCGCTCCCAGTCTCGAGGACGAGTTTCGGACAGAGATCAAGCGTCTGCGAGCTGCGGGAGATCCCCGCTTTGCACCCGACGCGGTCAAGAAGTGCGGAAACCCGAACAACTGTCCCAGCCCGGTCAAGGGTCGCGGCACCCGCTGTTCTCCTTGCTACAAGTTCAGACGAGATCACCGGGGAGAGGAACGCCCGGCCAGGTTGATCAACCGCCAGGTTCGTCGAGGCTCCTAGCAGGACTGTTCCACTTTCTCTTACATAGTGGAGAGCATGTGACGCTCTTCCCGCTTCCCTCTCCAAGGCCCTCGGTTTCCCGAGGGCCTTTTCGCGCCCCGAGTCATCTCTCCCTTTAGGAGGTCGAAGTGTCCAACTATTTGTCCGACGCGCCCCGAGTTCGGGACGATCATCGTCTGCTCGATGCTGAGGAAGCGGCTTGGTATCTGCACATGTCGCCGAGCTGGGTGCTGTCCGCTTGGGCGGCACGGCAGTTACCCGCGGTCAAAGTCGGCCGCGCCGTGCGATTCCGAATCGAAGACTTGGACGATTTCATCGAAGCCGCTCGGTACGACGCGGTTTACGGTCCACTGGCGTCGGCGAAATGAGCGCTGGAAACACCACGAACGACGCGCTGCGATCCGAGATCGAGCCGCGTGTTCTCGCCACGCTCACGTGGTTGGTTGCTGGGCGCGATGGTGACGTCGACCTTGCGACAGCCATGGAATCTGCGATCGGTTGTGCCCGGGCTGCGCTTGTGTGGTGCGATCTTGCGCAGGAACGACAGCTTGCGACGGTTGCCTCGTGACCCGGATGGTCGATCTCGACACGCTCAGCGCCGAGGACCTGCGCCACCTTGCCTACCTCGCCGATCAGCGCGAGCTGACTAAACGCAAGCGCGATGACCTTGTGCTCTACGACCAGCTGCGTCGGCTCCTCGATTGGATTCCCGACGACATTCGCGACGAGGTCCAAAAGGACCTGTGGATGCTCTGAGAGCTCCGACGAGCGAAACGGGCACCTGGCCAAGGAGATCGCGTACCGGCCAGTCCATCTCGCAGAGTTGCTGGCGGGCGCTAGGTAATTCAAAACAAGTACGGGCGCCCGAATCCCCCCGTTAACAGCGTCACTCAAAAATCGGGACATCCGAATGTTGCGTTTATTGTCGAGAAATCACCCGACGCCATCCAGGGGGCCACGAACGCTTCGGCTTCCGACACGGGGTCAGGGACGTAGTAGGGCTTGCCTTGTTTAGCAAGAGCGGCCTGTTGCTGCTCCTTGGTTGTGAACTCATTGATGAAGGCCTGCTGTACGCACGACACGTTCACAATGAGCGGCCAGTCGCCCGCTCCGCCCACCGCCGCTGAAAGGTCAGCTTCGAGTGTTGAATCATCTACAAACGCGAATGGGACCTCTCGCGGCTGCGTCGTGGTGGCGTGTTAAGCAAAGAGTTCACAGTGTGCCGTGCCGCCGCAAGCGCAGATGCCTCGGAGACGTCTTTCGCCTTTTCGACCGCGAGTTTGCGAGCGTCGGATTTGGTGAGCGCGGCTAGCTGGCGTTGAGTGGTGTGCAATTCGGAACGAGTGGCGACGATCTGCCAGGCTCCGACACCTACGACAGCGCCGAAGGCAACCACGACGACAGTGACCACGAAAGCCTTTCGTTGCATCAGACTCCTTACGGCGGAAATAACGCTTTCGAGTAATTGAGATCGTTTACGCCGCAACCGAGAGTCGGTAGGACAACAAGGGGGTCGCTTGCCCCGAGCGTCGATGCTCGGGAGACGGGCGATCCCGAAGGTGGCTCGAGAGGCGCATACTGATGCGCGAGGCGCCTGAGGAGGTCACCAGCGATGATAAGGACCGTGGTCGAATACATGGAGCTCGCACAAGGCGAACTGGACAACGCGGACACGACCGACGCTTCAGGTGCTGGACACCAACAGCACCTCGCGCGAGCGCAGGTCTACGCAACCCTCGCCGTCGCCAAGGCGACGTCAGATAAGCCGCTAAATGCCTCGAAGCCGTAGCTTCACCAGCCAGCTCTATCGGGCGGCGAGACTGAGCAACAACCTCCGGGCGATGTCCCGCGGGCCAGGCGCCTACGCCAAGCGAGTCGTCAGGCGCAAAACCTACGGGCAGACGATGGGCGCGACTCGGCGGTTTTTGCGAGGGTTCGGATTGAGCAAGTGAGCGAGGGCGACGACGAGTTCCTTAACCGACTCGACGAACTAATCATCGAGTTCAAGTCAAGACCGGACGTCCTCGGGATGCTCGAACTTCTGCGAATCTACCTAGAACAAGACAAGACGCCGGGATTCGTTACGGCGCTTCCGATCATCAGCCAGCGCATGCCCGACCTCCCAGGAAGAGATCATCGTCGCCTAGCTGACGTGCTCGCTCGAAAATGGCGGCATGACCCGGTTACTGAAGAGGAAGAGCGCGAACTTCGGGCCCTTATGACGGACGACTGACCGCGCGGATATATCAGGACAATTACCTAACCCTCATCTGCTCGCGAAGCCGTCGAACCCTCCCGGCGTGAGGCACAAGTTCGTTCTCCAGTGACTGGGCCTCGCTTGTCAGCACTTCGACGTCGGCCTCGGTGAACGCTGATCGATCTCTCGAAGCTGCAATGAGAGCTCCGATCGCTCGAATGCCGTCCCGCAACGGAACGCTGACGAAGGAACCGACGCCCAGTCGTGTGGTCGTGCCGTGGTCGACGAATGGGCTCATTTCGGCGTCGTCACAGCGGAAAGCCGAGCCGCTTAGGAACGAAAGTCCAGTGAGGCTGTCGTTGATGCTCAAGTGGATATCGGGTTCGTCAAGGTTGCCTGCTCGGCAGGCCTCGACCAGTTCCTCTCCGACGACGAGAACGACCATGGATCCGTGGGCTTTCGGAATCAGCCGAACAACCTCTTGCGTGGCCCGCGTCATCGCGCCTTGTGCTTCAGGTCGTGTGCTCACCGTCGGAAGCCTCCTCCTGAGAGTTGTGCTTGCCTTGAAAACACGACATTTTCCGAGGGCAGCTTGATAGGCCGAAAGTCCCGACCGAGGTAATCGTTTTCAATTAATCGTTTGTGCGATCTGAACCCGCGACGACGTTGAGCAGATAGAGCCAGTTCGCCAATTGCTCGCGATCCGGAATCGGTGCCTCGCCTCTCCGAGGGAAACGCGTCGAGCAAGCCCTGGGTGTAGGGGTGGCGGGGGCGGTCGAAGGGGGCTCGCGTCGCCCCGAGCTCGACGATCTAGCCGGCGTACATCACCGTCAGCCGGTCCCATTCCCAAAACCAGAGTTAATCCGAGTGTGGTACGACCGCGGCATGAGATTCCGTGTCCGAATCAACCGTGTCTAGAGCCTTCGAGCGATCGGTCAATAAGGTTCAGAGCGTTACAAGCCAGACGGCACTTGTACGTTGGAGCTGTTCCGCACGTTCAAGGAGGCGGCATCATGGCCGACGAGTGGAATCCGCTTGAGATCATCGATCGTAAGGTGACCGGTCCCGACCGCGGGCTGATCACGTTGCGATTGAAGCTCAGCGCGAAGCCGGACCCAGATTGGGCGGCATGGTTTTCGAACAACAGCGGCAATCGTGAGGGGTCTATGGGGTTCCTGATGGGACCCCCTCCACAAGTTGTGGGCGACACCATCGAATGGGTTATTCCTGAGAGAGACATGGAAGGAGCATTTAGGGCGGTGAAGCTCGGCATGGGGAGCGCGAACGCGCGCTTCCCCGCTGTGTTGGCACTGCGACGCGAGCTCGCTAAGAGTCTTGCCGAACAAAGTGCGGCGGCGCATACCGCGCATGAAGAACTGCAAAAGAAGCTCGATTCGCTCTGATTTCATTTGAGAGGCGGAGGTCCCCGGTCACTGCCGCGCCGACCTCGTCGAGAAGTTCAGCCATCGCGAGACGAGGCTCGATTCGTTCGTCAGGCACGATTGCCTTCGCTCGGGTGCCGTAGCTCCGCAGCGAGCAGGTCTCGTTCGCGGGTGACCGCCTGCAACTGCGCGAGAACTTGAAGGGCGATCTCCCGATTCAAGCCGTTTGGCGCCCCTGGCGGCAGCATGGCAATCGACCTGCGGAGTAGCTCGAACTCATGGGGGAGCAACTCGGCCACGGCTTGATCGTATCGAACGTGTGTTCGTCTCCGCCAGCCCGGTTGAGAACCCGACAAGATTGAGCCGTGGCCAAATTCGGCGGCGGCCCAGCGGAGATCGTGAAGTGCTCGTTCTGCGGCAGGCCCCAGAATCAGGTGAAGAAGGTGGTCGCCGGACCTGGCGTCTACATCTGCAACGAATGCGTGGGGCTCTGCTTAGAGATCTTCAAAGACGAGTCCATCGACATGGAAGCGCGCGAACCCTCGCCGCGGGACGACCCAGAGGTAGCGAGGAAGATCGCCGAGTTAGCAGCTCATCACGAATCCACTCGCTTTCGCCACATCTTTGAACGGATCAGGGAGCGATCCGACGAGCTACTTGTTGTCCCTGAACTGTCGCGCGAGGCGAGGATCCTCGCTGAGAGGATGCAGCGGGACGCTGCAATGGGCGCTGCCCTGGCTAGACACCACGAAGAGCAACTCGCCGCGATAAAGGCTGGGCAGCGGAGCCGCGGAAGGGGGAGCAAACGAGCCGGAGCTTCACCAGCACGCTCTACAGAGCCGCCAGATTGAGCAATAACCTCCGGGCGATGTCACGCGGACCCGGCGCTTACGCGAAGCGAGTCGTCAGGCGGAAGACCTACGGAAAGACGATGGGAGCGACCCGCCGATTCCTGCGAGGGTTTGGACTGAGCAAGTAATCGGGTTCAAGCACTACGCCCTATGACCGTTGGGTAACGCATGAGTTCGTGGACGTACCAAGAATTTCTGGAAGGCAAAGTGCCCGGCAAGCGTCCCGGGCGGTTTCCCCGGCTGCAATGGGCCGGCCCTCATCAATGTGTGGGCGCTGATCATGATCCTGGTCGTCCTCGCCATCCTGGGTTTTCTCGCAACCCACGTTTTTCAGGGTTGAGCCGCTGACCCCAGTGGCACGCCGGGAGAGACTTCTCAAACTCACTGGGATAGGCGTGGTCGGCATTCTCGCCCTGATCGGCCTGTATCACCTGAACAAGACGGTTGCGCTCGTTTTCATCGTCTTTTGGTTCACCATTCCCGGCCTAATGCTCATCAACGGCTGGCCCACGATCAAAAGGTGGATCAAGGGAGAAGCCGGACACGAAAGCCGACCGAGACGGCCCAGGCCGCAGTAATTGTTTCCAAGTATCCGAGCGCGGGATGCCGTAGAGAATGGGGGGTCGAAATAGGAGGCCCACCGCCGTGCAAGTGGAACTTGATCGGAGACGTAGTCCCGAACCGTATGTCATCCATGAAGAAATGCGGTTTCGCTTGTATCTGAAAGACAAGCCAACAGCGCGTTGGCGACGGTTGTACAACGAGATTGCCGCCAAGCAAACTGGCCTCGCCCCCGAAGCGTTGGGTGATCCGGAATCAGGCTCAGTGATCATTGTCCGCGTCCATGGCGGCGCAACGACGCCATCCGCGGCCAACCACCTCGACGAGGCCGTGAATCTCATTTCTCAAGCCAACGAAGCGGACGCGAAAGCTGGGAACCTAGAAACAAAAGCGGAGACGATCGTGGCCGACTGGTGGAAAGGGCTCAGCCTGTCCTAGTTTCCGCACTAATCGTGCGGAAGTAAACGCGATGCCCACTGACCAACGGAAAAGTTTCCGTTGCTCGATGCGCCTACGGATTCGGAACGGATTTTTTTGGGCAGTATTCGTGACTACTCCGTGACTACAAATCCCGGCGAAACTCCGCGAAGCATGGTCAACCGTAGGAATAATTGAGCAGGTAAACCGCAGTATCGGCGAGCGTCGGCTAAGGCTGAAATCGAGAGGATTTCACTCTTAATCCGCAGGTTGAGGGTTCGAGTCCCTCGGGGCGCACCGGAACTCTTCAGCCCAACGCCGCGCTTCAGGACAATGATCTGTTCACCCACCGAGGTGTAAAGGATCACCCGTCCGCATTGTGTCAACCATCAACCGGAACTCTTCAGGCGCACCAGGTCAGAAGAGGCGTCGGGCCTGCACGTATGGTGGCAACCTGCGCGGTTACCCGCCAAACAAGGCGTCGCTCCCAAGAAGGGACGACTCCACATTCGGGCGTGTGGATGGCGAAGGGTAAGTTGCACCAGCGCCCCCAGCCCGTCGGCGATCAGCTACCCCCAGATGTACTCCTCAGCGATGGCGCCAGCGCGCCATTTGGCCACGGTCACCATACGGGCACCGTCGGCGAACTCCCCTACGACGCACGTCCACTCTCCGGACCCGAACCTGATCGGGTGGGAGGTGATCTGTGGCGGTGTACCGCCGCCGCTGTGTTCGACGTATGACTTCATGGCCTCGATGTGCTCCTCGATGCCGTGGGTCTGAGGCTGTCCTTGCCAGTCCACGAGTACGTCGTTGGTGTGATAGTGAGCGAAGACACCGCTCCAGTCGGCGTTGTTCCATCCAACGAAGTCAAGTTCATCCATGCCCTGAAGGTTGCGATCAACTGCATAGTCGTTCGGCATATCCAGAGCGCCTCCTGTGCGTTGAGTTATCAACCACTCGCGCTCAAAGTACAACCGAAGGCCCGTGACGCGGCCCTGCCCCCGATCGCCGAGTTGGTGACGGCGCTACGACGGTTCGCTGATTCAAACCGCACCTCTGGGATCGTCGCGTTTAATTGAACTGGATCACTGCGGCGAAGTCCTCTAAAGACTGTCGCGTGCTAACCGAACGACACTTTCCCTGAGCCGGTGATGAAAATCGCTTGCGAGAGGAGCGCGCCGCACTTCGGCCACGAGTCGACCTCGTGGATCGTGATGGTCGTGTTGAGAGTGCTGCTAATCCCCTAGTAGGAGCCGGTGCCGGATCCCGCAACGATCGGAGTTGTCGCCGACACCGTCACTACGCCCCAACACGTCTTCGTGTTGGATGGGAAGTGGCTGAAGGCGCTGACGAGTTCACTTTCAATGCGTGAGATGCTCAGGCGAAACGAACCGTGCGTGACCCCCACGTCAAGCTGGTTGTACTCCCCCCAACCTTCCCGCTCGCGTACGTACGTACCGCCTTGCCGTAGTCACCGATCGCCCCGGTCAGGATCGCGGAGGACCGTCGCTATCGCTGTAGCCGATCAGTTGCACGAGTCCGCCAGCCTACGAACTCCCACGACCGGCCGCGTTACCAGTTGTTGAGGTCTTAAGCGTTGTTGATGTGTTGACTGCAGCCAAGGCTCCTCCATACGACGCAACGGTGCCTGTAAGACTGCTTATAACGATCACGGACGCGGGCAAGATTCTGTGCATGGCGCGACTCCAGTCGAAGGAACTCCCCGTGTAATACACCCCTTTAATCGGAAACGATTTAAATTGGGTGACTAGCGCAACGCCTCGGTCCGTCGGTGGGTTAAGTGGCCCATGCGAATTGGTGTTCTTCGACAGAGTCAGCAGTCGTAGGCTGACTCGTGTGATTGTCCCTGACACGAAGGACTGGACGTGGGTCCTCGAGCGAGCCTGTCCGGAGTGTGGCTTTGACGCGAGCAAGTGCGAAGCTGAAGATGTCGCTGGACTAATTCGAGACAACGCGCAGGTATGGGAACGATTCCGGCGCAAAGGCACCATTCGAGCGGGTCGTCCCAACGAGTCAACGTGGTCGACTCTCGAGTACGCATGTCACGTGCGCGACGTCTATCGGCTTTATAGAACACGGATCGAACGCATGCTGACCGAAGACGATCCGCTGTTTGAGAATTGGGACCAGGACGCCGCCGCAATCGCTCGTTCCTACGAGCAACAGCCTCCCGAGGTGGTCGCTGCGGAGCTCGCCTTTGCTGCCGAGTCGTTGGCGTCAACGCTCGACGCAGTGTCTGGTCCGTCCTGGCTTCGACCCGGCCGTCGAAGTGACGGGGCGTCCTTCAGCGTTGGCACCATCGCCCGTTACATGATCCACGATCCCATCCATCACGTCTGGGATGTGCAAAAGCAACACTCTTAGCCCACCCAGGACCGTTGATTATCGAAGGTACGGGGTCAGTGAGCTTGAGAACAGAGCGCACCTGAACGACGCTGTAATAGAACTCGGGTAATTATCCCTTCACTGCCAGCAACAGAACTCGATTAAACGCGCACTTTTAGCAGGCCCGCTCCGCTTGCCAGCCTGGCGGTTAGGCGCCTGCGCAGATGTTCAGGCCGGAAATATGGGTAGGCACCGCCTCACGTGTACGTGTCGTAGGGCTCTCCGGTACCGCCAGTCGCGGTGTCCTATGTCTTGAACGCCGGGTCATTTCCGTTCAGGAACACCATGACGGCCCGTTCGCTCCCGTCGCGACGGTGTAGTAGCTCGTGTTCTTCGGGAACGCGTGCAAGTACGGACCGCCGGAAGCCGACGACTCGAGGGCGCCCGTCGTCACGGCCAGTTCCAAGCCGAACGGTCGAAACATTGGTAAAAACACGTGAGTTACCCTCGAGGCGCTAACGCACCTTTTTGTCGCCGAGTTGGTTGAATTCGGCTACACAGTCCCTTCCGTTCTCTTTGGCTTGGTACATTGCCTTGTCGGCATCGCGGATCAGCGTTTCGGGGCTGTCTGCCGAGGTCTGAGCTAAGCGGATTCCGATGCTTGCCCGTACCTGCACCTCACTCCCGTTGGCGCTGACGGGCGGCGCAAGCGCTGCGGCAATTCGCCCTGCAATCTCCCGCGCCTCGGCGTGATTGCGGACGTTCGCACAGCAGACGAATTCGTCGCCGCCGAAGCGGGAGAGCGTGTCCTCTGCTCGGAGCACCGATTGCAATCGCCGTGCAACCTCGACGAGCACGGCATCTCCAGTCAGATGCCCGAAGGTGTTGTTCACGGTATTGAAGTGGTCGAGATCACAAAACAGCACGGCCGTTGTCGAGTCAATCCGAGAGGTGCGAGCAAGCGCGTGCTCAAGCCGGTCAGCAAACAGGGCCCTGTTGGGTAGGCCCGTCAGGCCGTCGTGGAGAGCTAGCCGCCTGAGCTCATTTTCTGCTTGCGTCCGTGCCTGTTCGGCGACCTTCAAATCCGTGACGTCGCGTACAAGAAGACAGACCCTGGTGGCTGCCATCTCGCGTCGAACCTTGATCGGGGCGAGTCGTGCCTGAAACCAGCGCGTGCCGGTCGGAACCCGGAGCGAGTACTCCCAGACTTCGGGCGAACCCTTGTCGAGGACGCGCCCGATGATCCGTATGAGAGCTTCGCCGAGGTCCTCGCCGATAACCTCCCGGACGCTTCGGCCCATCAGCTCGCCCCGCGGCCTGGCGAGCAGATGGTCACTCGCGGTCCAGACACCCAAGTACACACCGTCGCCATCGAGTTCGAAGACGATGTCGTCCAGTGACGAAAGCAGGGCTTCTCGGCGAGCCTCGCTCTCCTGCAGTGGCTCTATGACTTCGTATTCGCCTCGCGGCGTCGCCAAGTTGTCGGTATCGCCGTGATCAGACATCGCAACACCCTCCGCCCCTTCAATGTAGTAATCAATTGCCAACTATCTGCAACAACTTCGTGCTTTGGCGATGCGATCGGTGGCGCGAATCGGGGATCGGCGCCACCGATGTCAGCATCCTGCGCCGAAGCGTTGAGAAATGCTTGTTATTCGAGACAGGTCGTGTCTGTCGGCGGAGGTGCTTGCCATGGGGTGCAGATCGTCGCCAGCATTGCCCCCATCGTCCGCGAAAGTGATGCCGCTAAAGGCTTTTACCGCGATGCGCTAGGGCTGTCATTCGAAGGCGGTGAGGGAGACTACGTCTTCACCGAGCGGTTAGCGGGTGTCAAGCATTTCGGGCTGTGGCCACTCGAGGAAGCCGCCGAAGCCTGCTTCGGGACAAGTGAGTGGTCGCCAGACTTCCGGGTGCCGCAGGCGAGTATCGAGTTCGAAGTTGCCGACGTCGCGGCAGCAGCTAAGGAGTTGGAGCGCAACGGCTACCGACTAATCCACGGTGCGAAGACTGAGCCCTGGTCTCAGTACACCGCGCGGCTGTTGAGCCCAGAAGGACTTCTCGTCGCGGCGTGCTACACGCCCTGGTTCCACGAATCGAGTGAGCGCAGGGGCGATGTCTCCAAGACCTGACGATCGCGTCCAAACAATCGCCGAGTGTCCCAATAGTCCGCGCGACCGTGATCGCCGACGCGCCACTTAGCGCCGGCTCGGAGACAGAGCCCGCCTCTCCAATCCGCTTCGAATCGGCCTAGCTTCGGTCGGGACTTAGAGGGACTCGATCAGCTTGTCTGTCTCGGCCTCATCGAAGGCCCGTAGCGTTTGGGTCGAGAGGTTCCCCTGCATGCCGACCAGGAGAGCGAGCTTTGCCGCCGCCTCGTCGTTCGGGGCCTCGGCGACGACCACAAGGTCGAACTGGCCCATCGTCACGTAGACCTGTTTGATCTCTCCTCCGATCGACTTCGCGAGCTCACGGGCTTTTGCTCGGCGCTTCGAGGAGTCTTTGATCGTCTCGATCCCCTGCTTGGTGTATTTGCCGAGAATGACGTAATTCGCCATGGCAGTCTCCGATCAGATGGTTACGCGCGCCGGAGAGTATCTGTTCGGTCGTGGCGACACCAGCGCCGCGATCCGCACTGTTACTTCTCAGACTTCACCTGGCTTGGTCGTACGTCGCTTTAGCAAGCGCGAGGGTCGCGAACACCTGCGCCCAATCCGACCCTTATCGGGGTGCCTCTTTCGTAATCGTGCAGATATACGGGTTCATTTGAACGACATAATTACGTCTCGCGCTTGCCTTCTTTTCACATCTCAGCACGCTCGCCTCGGTCGTCGAGTTAATGAGCATCAGCGACCGGGCCGTCAAACGCTGGCGCGCCGTTAGGTCATATCCTCGCCGCAAAGAGCGATTGAGCGAGAGAGGCGGGCCGATGCCGATCAAGAGCGTGGCGGAATATATAGAGGACGCGGAGCGGGAGCTCGTCGCGGCCGAAACGTCGACTGGGCACTCAACCGAGAGTCGGTATCACACCGAACGGGCGCAGGTGTTCGCGACCCTCGCGCTTGCTAAAGCGACGTACGACCAAGCCAGCTGATTGCCGCGCCAGGCACCAACTCGGAAGTATCCAGGAACGAATGCTCGGCCACCTACCGAACGCGTGTACGATGTCGCCTTGAGTCCACTTCGAACTCCAGCTCCGCCGCTTTCGGCGGCAAGATCGGCGGTTCCGGTGGGCCCAGCGACTGGATCTGAGCAGGTCGCTGGCGAGCAAGCCGCCAACGCTCCGTCGCTCGTTCACCTCACATTTCGTCAATGCTCCAGATGTCAGCAGACCTTCGACCTGGGTTCGACGTTTGAGGCCGCCAGCTTGTCGAAATGGTGGCTGTGTCAACCATGCTGGGAGATTCTCATTTCGAACGACCCCCGCCAGATCGCGGCGCGGGGATTGGACGCTGGGAGGGTGCGTTCCACCCCGCCCTACCCGAAGTGAACGTTGCGCGGTTGAGACGCAGGTGCCAGCGCATCGTCAAAACTGAGCATGGCCGAGACCAGTGCAGCGGGAGCGCTGTATGGCGTGGTTCGCTCCACGCTGGTCGCGACGTTTATGTCGTGGAATCTTGCGACCGCCATCGATCAGGGCTCATCGACGCCGAACCGCTCAATGGAAACTCGGAGAAGCTCGTTGAGTACCATGCGTGAGCTGAAAGCTAGGCGCTCCGCCACCGTGATCGCTACCAGCGCTCTGCGCTGGAAGTTCACCGAACGCGTCTACGAGATTAGATACGTCGACGCCACTTCGCTGGCGGGTTCAGCGCCGCGCGCGGCCGCCGACTGAGCGCGCTCCGTGGATCGCTGAATAGTTGTTAGTTCGCAGCGCCTATTCGTGTTCGAACCATCGAGCGGCTCGCGTGGAGCCCCACCGGCGCTTTTCCTTCATGAGAGAAGCGGTGGGTGCGCTGAACCTTGCGACCGGCGTGTCATAGGAGAGGAAGTTGACGTCGATGCGTCCCGCAAGATCGTCACCTAACTCCACGTAGCATCCCGCGGCGCCGTCGTACGGGGGCGGGGTACTTCCGCCGGTCAGCATGGAGATGATCACCTGCGCGACCGTCGCAGCTTCGCCTTCGGCGATTCCCCCGGCACGGGGCACCGGAGCGCTCGTAACGTCGCCGACGGCAAAGACGCCCGGGAACCTCGTGGCAAAGGTGGCTGGGTCGACAGCGATCCAGCCGTCCTCAGCGAGAGGTGATTGGACTACCGCCTCCGGAGCACAGTGGACTGGGATCCCCAAGAAGAGGTCATAGGGCAGCTCCCGCCCATCGCTGAGATGTGCAACATGACTGCCGGGGTCGAGCTTGGTCACCGTAGAAGACGGCCAGTATTCGATGCCGTGGTTCTCGAGGATGGCCACGATTGCCGCCGAGGTCTTCTTTGAAATTGGGATCGGCATCGGAAGTGGGCTGACCAAATGGATGCTCGATTCTTCGCGCAGTCCACGCTGCGAGAGGTAGTCATGCAGGATCAGCGCCGTCTCGTTCGGGGCGCCGGGGCACTTGAAGAACGAGCCGAGCACAGCGACGACGACGTCACCCCCGCCGAACGCGGCGAGGGCGTCGCGGGCACGCGCGGCGCCGACGGGCGAGTAGAACTCGTACCCGTCCTCCTCCAATCCGGGCGTGGCAGCGGTGTCGTAGTCAGCACCCAGCGCGACGACGAGGATGTCAGCGTCGTATGTCGCCGCATCGGTTACGACTCGACGTCGCACGGGGTCGATTGAAGCGACAGTCTCTTGCCGGAAGTCGACGCTGGGCTTGGTGACGTCGCGATATGAGTACCACAACTCAGACGACTCGCGCCGACCGAACATGACGTCGAGCTTCGAGAAGCCGAACATGAACGAGTCGTTCTTGTCGATCAGGGTGACATGCACCTTGTCGGGGACCGATTCCGACAGCTGGGTCGCGAGTTCGAGGCCACCGAAGCCAGCTCCGAGAACAACGACATGGCTGGACATAGGCGCGCACGATAACAAAGCATCGTTCATCTCCTCGCGTTAGGTTTTGGTTATGTACGCACGATTAGTTAGGTTTTCGCTCGGCCCGGGGCAGCGCGCGACGGCCCAGGCACTCGCGGACGATCTGGCCCCTCTCATCGCGTCACAGCCAGGGTGCGTGAGCGTCACGGTGTTCGGTGATGACAATGATGGTGAGCACGGGATCTTTGTGTTGTGGGATTCGCAGGCCAACGCCGAAACTGCATCGCGTGTGGTCCGCCCGAAGTTGAACGAACACCTTTCTGGTCACGTTCAATCTCCTCCAGACACTCGGCTCTTCGAGGTGATCTCGAAGTAGCGCGGCCGAGTCGCGCAGCAAGCGCGCTCGCTCACATATAGCCGGCACTCTCGTACTCATCGCGGTCAAGTTTCGGGGCTCTACATCGCGGCGGGCCGCTATGAGTGCCCGCGTCGTCTTCGTGATTTCAGACGTGTGGCCATTGGTCGTCGGTGTCCAGGAATACAGCCAGTTCTCGCTAGGCGTTCCCTCGCACTCGCTTGCTGAGGACTTCCGTATAACTGCTGATTCTCCGAACCGTGACGACTGATCGCGGAGAACGTGCTGGTAGACGCGTGGACTGAGGGGGAGTGATAAGCAGTGGAACTGAGGTGATCGCACGCTAAATCGATAATTGAGGGTTCGAGTCCCTCGGGGCGCATCACTGGGGGTATCAAGGTGTCATCGACCTCAAAATTCACCTCGATCGTGGTTGGGACTGACGGATCGGATCGGGCGGCGCTCGCGGTTCGACATGCCATCTCCCTAGCCAAGATGACCGGAGCGGAATTGCACGTCGTTCACGCGATCGGACTCGTTCATTCCGCCGGCGTCACGGGGATGATTGACGCCGTTCAGGTGCAACAGATGGCCGACGACGCGACCGAAGAAGCGAACCGAATTCGGGACGAAGCCAAAGTCGCGGCCGAGCAAGAAGGGGTATCGGCCACGATGCATTCGTCGACTGGTGACCCAGCATTGGCGATTCTCGACACCGCGAAGGCGGTGAATGCCGATCTCGTTGTGGTCGGCAATCGCGGAATGACCGGGATGAAGCGCTTCGTGCTCGGGAGCGTGCCGAACGCGATTGCGCACCGGAGTCCCTGCAGCGTGCTCATCGTCGACACGGGAAGCATCGAGTAACGCGCGCAGGAGGCACCGTCTGGATGAGCAAATTTTGGGGTGACCGAGGGTCTGCGAGTTCAGAACATAGCGGACAGGTCTCGCGCGACATCGTGGACGCCGAGGGGGTGTCCAGATGGAGCTCGCAGCGTTCGTCGTCCAGGCGGTTCTCGCAGAAAAGCGCAGTGTCCGTGCGGTTGCCAAGGAGCACGGGATCTCGAAGACCTGGCTCTACGAGCTCTTGGCCCGCTACAAACAGGGCGGTGAGGCGGCGCTCGCCAAAAGGAGCAGGCGCCCGCACCACTCTCCGACAAAGGTCTCAGCCGACTTAGAAGACGAGATCGTCGAGCTCCGAAAAGCACTGGCCGAGTTCGGCACGGAGTGCGGGGCCGACACGATCTACACCCACCTTGTCCGCCGCCACAAGGTGGCGCCCTGTTCGGTCTCGACGGTTTGGCGGGTGCTGACGAGACGGGGCTTCATCGTCCCCGAACCGCACAAGCGACCGCGCTGCTCCTACATCCGATTCGAAGCGGCGTTGCCCAATGAGTGTTGGCAGATGGACATGACGCACTACGCGCTTTCATCAGGTGAAGGCGTCGAGATCTTGAACGTGATCGACGACTACTCGAGGCTCTGTGTTCAGAGCAAGGCCTTTCCCGTCACGACCGCCGCCGACGTTGTTCAGACCTTCTACGAAGCCGCAGGACAATACGGCTTTCCCCAGAGCGTCTTGTCGGACAACGGCTGCATCTTTACTGCCTCGGCGAGAGGCGATCGCGGCGCGCTCGCGACGGAGCTCGCCGCGTTGGGCATCGTCTTCAAGCACAGCCGGGTCAACCATCCCCAGACCTGTGGGAAGGTCGAGAGATTCCACCAGACCGACAAGAAGTTCGTCGACAAGGCGAAACCTGCGACGCTCTCCGAACTGCAAGCACGCCTCGACGTCTTCGCCGCTTACTACAACGACGTTCGTCCGCATCGTTCGAAGAACCGCATCACGCCACGCGCCGCCTACGACGCCAGGGTGAAGGCGACGCCCCGCGGCAAGCCGATCCGTGACTCCGGCGAGTTCCGAATCCGCACCGACAAAGTCGACAAAGGCGGCAAAGTCACCCTTCGCTACGCCGGAAAGCTCCGCCACATGAGCATCGGCAGGGCGCACACGAAAGAACGTGTGCTGCTGTTGGTGGACGACCGCGACGTCAGGGTCTACTCACAAGACGGCGAGTACCTCGGCGAGCTGAAAATCGACCCGGCCAAGGACTACCAGGGCCAAATCTCGTAATGTCCGCGATGTCCCGAGAGATGTGTCCGGGATGTCTCGCGACACCGCATTGGGGTGACCGAGGGGACTTGAACCCCCGACCTCCAGGGCCACAACCTGGCGCTCTAACCAACTGAGCTACGGCCACCGTCGCCATCGGATCTGTCGCGACCCGGCGTCCGTCCAGCATGGCACACCGCGACCTGGCGACCGACGAGTCGGCGTCGGATCGTCACTCGACGCAAATGCAGAATTCGTTCCCTTCCGGATCGACCATCACTTGCCAAGTCGCGCCACCGCTGAGCGAACTCCGCCCGCCGAGGAGGCGCGCACCGAGAGTTGAGAGGCGCGCGACCTCATGGTCGAGGTCATCGACGAAGAGGTCGAGATGGACGCGGTTCTTCGTCGATTTCGGCTCTGGCACCCGTTGGAGGTAGACGACGGGTTGATTAGGACCAGGCGGCACGAGAAACAGATAGACGCCATCCGCGTCGAGATGGCCGATTTCGTAACCGAGCGCGGCGGCCCAGAAAGGAGCAACAGCTTCCGGGTCGCAGCTGTCGATTCCGATCTCGATTCTGGAATGCAATGGCGTCCTATCCAGTGTCGACGTGACAAGGTATTCGCCAGGCGTTTCGCGCCGCGAAGCGAACGCCCCCGTAGCTCAGTGGAGAGAGCAGCTGCCTTCTAAGCAGATGGTCGCAGGTTCGAATCCTGCCGGGGGCGCTATCAGGCGGCGCGAGCGGGAAAGCAACTAATCGACGGGTCCGAGTTATCGCTCTGCCGGGCGGCGGGTATTGCCGGGTTCCCTGCCCCGGTGGACGTCCGGCAATCGTCATGGACCGAATGAGGCCAGACGGGAAGACCTTCAGTCCGCTCTCGGCGAGACGCCCCTCGGTGCGCCTTTGCGGTGCGCCAAACGCGCTCACACGGCACTCAGCTGCCGCTGGCTCTAACTTGGAAACCCTGTGATTTGATGGTCCTTTGGCCCTGTCGCCGTTGGACGCAGCACGTCATCGTCAGTTGAAGTGGTGAAGCGGTTGGGTTGACCGTGCGTAGATCCATGGCTCCGGATGAGAAGCAGGTCGGCGATAAGTCGCCGGCCAAACTGTCGCGCACCCGCAGGGGGTCGGCCAGTGATGGTGGTGAACTGCGGCAACAAGGTTCCCCCTCGGACACTCGGGATCTCACGGGCGAAGTACGACGGCTTAAGCGAGTCGTACGCAAGAGCGATGCGAGACTTCAAGCCTGGCTGACTTCTGCCGGCGATGTTGTCTTTGAATATGACCGGAATGGGACGTATCTCGACGTCTGGACGAACCAGAAAAGTCTTCTGATTGCACCGCGCGAAGAACTCGTTGGACGGACGGTCTGCGACGCCTTAGGCAAAGAGATTGGGCAACGTTTGGTGAGAGCCATTCGTCAGACGCTCAAGACAGAGAAGCCGCACATCGTCGATTATTGCTTGACGGTGCCAGCTGGCATCCGCTGGTTCCAGGCGAGGATGTCGCCGATAGCGTCGCCCGGTCATATCGCAACAACAGTGTGTGTGATCGTCCGTGACGTGACGGCACAACATTCCGCCGAGGTCGCTCGCCGAGTCGCCGAGCAAGAAATGCGACAAGAGGCCACGTATGACCGGCTGACAGGACTGCCAAACCGCGCGCTGTTCTTCGATCGACTCAACAACGAGTGCAAGACGAGCAGCGGGGTGGACCGGATCTTCGGGGTCCTCGCAGTCGACGTGGATCACTTCAAGGAAATCAATGACCTCCTTGGTCACGACGCCGGCGACCGTGTGCTGCAGCAACTGGCGGGGCGACTCCGGGAGGCTGCCCGACAATGCGATTTGGTCGCGCGAATCGGCGGAGACGAGTTCGCGATCCTGATGCCAAACGCCTCTCACGCAGCTGCTGCGGACTTCGCGTCGAGACTCCAGGCCTTGCTAGTCGCCCCGGTGTTTGTGGATGACTTCCCACTGAACATCGACATGTGCGTCGGCGCGGCTTATTTTCCCGAAGACGGAGACAACGTCGACGCGCTGCTGCGTGCAGCCGACGTCGCCATGTACTTCGCAAAGAGCACGGGTAGCGAGTTTGCGCGGTACGAACCGACCCTCGACGAGAACCGCTCCGAGATGTTCGCCCTTGTCGGAGAGTTGCGTGGCGCGGTGGAGCGAGGTGAGCTCCTGTTGTATTTCCAGCCGCAGATGAACCTCACGACAGGCGATGTGCCGTCGGTAGAGGCGCTCATCCGCTGGCTGCATCCAAGACGCGGTTTGATTCAACCTGATTCGTTTGTCCCGATCGTCCAGGAGACCAGCCTCATCAAGCAGCTCACTCAATTCGTGCTTGACGAGGCGTTGAGGCAATGTCGAGAGTGGGAGGATCGGGGCGTTGTTCTCACCGTGAGCGTGAACCTCGCTACACGAAACCTGATCGACGAGAACCTTCCCAACGACGTCGCCGCTCTTCTGCACCGACATGGGATTTCGCCGGAACGCCTCAAGCTTGAGATCACCGAAAGCTCCTTCATCGTCCAACCACGGCGCGCTGAGCATGTGCTCGCACGGCTGAAGGAACTCGGCGTCCTCCTTTCGATCGACGGATTCGGAAGCGGCTATTCATCCCTGACCTATCTGACGCGCCTTCCGATCACAGAAGTCAAGATCGCCCGATCGTTCGTGACAGAGATGGTTGACGACCCCAAAAAGGAAAAGGTCGTACGCTCGACGATCGAGCTCGCGTTGAACCTTGGCAAGCATGTCGTGGCTGAAGGCGTCGAGACCGCGGAGGTCATGGGTCGGCTTGAGCGTTTCGGCTGTCAACTCGCTCAGGGCGAAGCCGTGTGCGAGCCTCTTCCGGCGGCCGAGCTCTCCGAATGGCTCGACAATTGGAAACGGTCACCACGCGAACCACTCAGACCTCGCGTCTGAATGGGGAAACGACTGCTTGAAGGTCAAGGCGTCGGACACCGAAGTGCCACGGGAAGTAGTTGTTCTTGCGGGCTAAGAGGCGAAGCGCGCGACCGACTGACCGAGGAGTTGTGGGCGTCGCGTTTCCTGATTCGCCGCGTATGGGTAGCATCGCACCGCGCTTAGTGCGCAATAGTTTTGAGCCCTCCAAAGACTTGCGCCTCAGCGCGAGCGTCGGTGCTCTCTCGCGATCCGCTTGACGTCGTCTCGGAACGCGAGCATCTCTTGTCGGTGCGCGTTCTTGAGCGCGTGGAAGTCCGTTTTGATCTGACGTTTGAAGTCGGCGACGTCGCCGTGAAAACGCTCCCACGCTGCTTGGCGACTGACTCCGACCGAACTTCCGATTGCCTCCCACGTGGCCCCCTCCGCCACCGCCTCGCCGGCGAGCTTGGCTTCCCAAGTGGACAGGAGGCCCACGAGGGCTCGGGTTGCGCCGAGGGCGACGAGGGGGTCGGGGTCAGAAAGGGCGGTTTCCCACGTTGCGTTCATCAGCGGCGGAACGACCCGCGGATCGCCGTTCTTTGAGTTCGCGATTCGTCAAGGTTACCTTGACACGCCCAGTCTGTCAAGGTAACCTTGACGCGGCGCGTGATCGATCACTCGTTTGCCGGGGCGGTTTATCTGTTGCCCCGCATCAGCGCCAACGCGGGAGCCGAGGTTTCGTCCTTGGCGCGCGGCGACCTGTCGATTTACTGAAGGGCGGAAAGAGTGGGCGACGAACACACAACCGGTGGCACCGCAGAGGCCCACGGTTCAGCACACGCGGATCGACATCGACCGACGACCGTATTGATGGACGCGACCACAAGAAAGCAGTGGCGGGGGCCAGCAATCTTCGTCGAGGACGTCCACAAGTCCTTCGGCGAGGTTCAGGCGCTCTGCGGGATCGATCTCGTCGTCGAGAGGGGGAAGGTTCTTGGTCTTCTCGGACCGAACGGCGCCGGGAAAACGACCGCGGTGAAGATCCTAACCACGTTGCTGCAGCCCGATCGGGGGCGAGCGCTCGTCGAGGGTCGTGATGTCGTCCGCTCGCCCGCCGCGGTGCGAGAGATCATCGGCCTCGCCGGTCAATCCGCTGCGATCCAAGAGGAGCTGACCGGGCGTGAGAACCTCGAGATCATGGGCCGCCTTTACCACCTCGATCCGGCGACTCGGAAGCGACGCGCCGCCGAGCTGCTCGAGCGCTTCGACCTCGTGGAGGCGGCTGATCGGTCCACCAAGGGTTATTCGGGCGGCATGCAGCGCCGGCTCGATCTCGCGCTGAGCCTCGTCGCCACGCCGCAGGTGCTCTTTCTCGACGAGCCGACGACCGGTCTTGATCCGAGGAGCCGCCTTGGCATGTGGGACGTCATCCGGGAGCTCGTGGCCGTCGGCACGACACTGCTTCTCACCACCCAGTATCTCGACGAGGCCGATGAGCTCGCGGACGAGATCGTCGTCATCGACCGCGGCCGGGTGATCGCAGCGGGCACCGCCGCTGAGCTCAAGAACCGGATCGGCGGCGACGTTCTCGAATTCGCTGTCGTCGAGCGGTCTCGCGTGGGCGAGGCAGCCGAGGCAGTGGGTGCGTTATCGGAAGCCGAGCCCGTGGTCGACTCCGAGACCGGCCGCCTCAGCCTGCGGGTCGGAGACGGTGGCTCGCACGCGCTCGTCGAGACCGTCCGGCGCCTCGACGCGCTGGGCGTCGACACCGAAGGGCTCGGTATCCGGCGCCCGTCCCTCGACGACGTGTTCATGGCTCTCACCGGACATGCTGCGGAGGAGGCACCATCGATCACTTCCGCAGATCGACGCAGATCCGGCGGCCGGCACCGATCGGCAACGTCATGACGACGACCACGCTGGCACCGCTCGAAGCGCTCGACATTCCGAGCCCACCTGCGGCTCGCCGAATGCGGTTTGGTCTCGCCGACACGTTGACGCTCACCCGACGGGATCTCCTTATCTGGATGCGCAATCCCGCCTACTTGTTCTTCACGATCATCCAGCCGGTGATGTTCGTGTTGCTCTTCGTCTACGTGTTCGGTGGCGCCATCCCCGTCGCGGTCAAGGGAGGGTACGTGAGCTTCCTCATGCCCGGCATCATCGCCCAGACCGCCGCCTTTGCCTCGTTTGGGACGGCCATTTCGCTCGCCAGGCAGTTGCAGAAAGGTGTGATTGACCGTTTCAGAGCGATGCCGATGGCTCGCTCGGCCGTTCTGCTCGGGCGCTTGGTCGCCGACACCGTCCGGATCATCATCACGTTGCTCGTCATCTTGGCGGTCGGATACGCGGTGGGATTCCGGTTTCAGAACGGTGCGCTTCCCGCTGTGCTGATGGTGGTGTTCGGTGTCGCCTTCGGCGTGACGATTTGCACCGTGAGCGCTTTCGTCGGCCTCGCCATCAAGGATGAGGAATCAGTCGGATCGTTCGGCCTCGTGTGGCTGTTCCCGCTCACGTTCGTGAGCGCCGCCTTCGTCCCCGTATCTTCGATGCCCGGATGGCTGCAGGCGTTCGCCAAGAACCAACCGGTGACGATCGTCATCGACGAGATGCGCGCACTTGCCCTCGGTGGGTCGCTCGGCCTCCACGCCTGGCAGAGCACCCTCTGGCTGGCCGGCATCGTCGCGGTCTTCGTGCCGCTTGCGGTGCGGGCGTACCGACGGGCGAGTTGACGGTCCGCAGTCAAAACGGAGCGTCAGTTGGTGGTGAGGAGGAGTTTGCCGGTCGTGTGGCGGCCCTCGAGGTCGGAGTGCGCACGCGAGGCGTCCGCGAGCGGGTACGTCCCGCCGATCTCAACCTTGAGCCAACCCTGTTCCAGTGCCGCGAAAAGCTCGCGGCAACGCCAGGCGAATTCACCGTCGCCCGCGACGTAGGCGCCGAGCATCGGCCGGGTGACGTACAGGGACCCGCGCTGCGCGAGCCGGGCGAGGTCGAAGGGCGGCACCGGACCGCTCGCCGCCCCGAACAAGACGAGATAGCCACGACGGCGGAGGGCGTCGAGACTCATCTCGAAGGTCGCCGCGCCGACCCCGTCGTAGACGACGGCGACCCCGCAATCGTTCGTCACCCGGCCGACCTCGCCGGAGAAGTCGTCGTAGGAAACGACGAAGTCGGCTCCGGCCGCCCGGGCGATGGCAGCTTTTTCTGGGGTTGAGGTGGTCGCGACGACGGATGCACCGAGTTGTTTCGCGAACTGCACGATGAGTCGACCCACTCCGCCCGCCGCGGCGTGCACCGCGATGACGTCCTCCGCGTCCACGACGTAGGTGCTGACCGTGAGGTAGTGCGCGGTCAGCCCCTGGAGCATCGCCGCCGCGGCCTCGGCGAACGAGACGTCGTCGGGGATGCGAAACGCGCGGATCGCCTTCACGACGACCTCCTCCGCGTAACTGCCGGGCGCCTCGATCCACGCGACGCGATCTCCGGCGGCAAATCCCGACGCGTCCGGCCCGATCTCGAGCACGGTCCCCGCGCCTTCGGCCCCGAGCACGAAGGGCACGTCGCGGTTGTACGGGGGTCGGCCAAGGCGGCCGTAGACGTCCATGTAGTTGACGCCAGCGGTCTCGACGTGGACGAGCAGCTCGCCCGACGATGGCGTCGGATCGGGGAGATCTTTGATTTGAAGGACTTCCGGTCCGCCGAAGCGAGTAACCACGACCGCGCGCACGGAAACCTCCTTGTTTTTGCCTCGACTCGAACCGTACCCGGGGCGAGCGGCTCCGGCCCGGGAGGGGGCGATCGTCTGGGAGCGCGACCGGTCGATGTCGCTGCGTTGCGCGCGTCGGCGAATGCGGTCCGCCGGCGTTCCTCGATAGGTTCGCGGCGTCATCTCCGCAGTCGAGCGGATCAGTCCTCAACTCAGGAGGAACACATGCAACTCGGCATGGTCGGCTTGGGGCGGATGGGGGCGAACATGGTCCGCCGATTGATGAAAGCGGGACACGAGTGCGTCGTCTACGACCTCAACGCCGACGCCGTCAACAACATGGCCCACGAAGGCGCCATCGGCGCTCACTCGGTCGAAGAGTTCGTGAAAATCCTCAAGACTCCGCGCAACGTCTGGATGATGGTGCCGGCGGGGGTGACGGGGAAGACGATCGACAGCATCGCCGATCACCTCGATGCGGGCGACACTTTGATCGACGGCGGCAATTCCTATTACCGCGACGACATCGACCGGGCGGAGGAACTGCGAAAGAAAGGACTGCACTACGTCGACGCGGGAACGAGCGGCGGCGTTTGGGGCCTTGAACGAGGGTTCTGTCTCATGGTCGGCGGCGACGACGATGCAGTGCAGCGACTCGCCCCGATCTTCGAGGCGCTCGCGCCGGGCCCGGGAGATGTTGCACGGACCCCGGGACGCTCAGGTGCCTTCGCGCCTTCAGAGCAGGGTTGGCTGCACTGTGGACCGAATGGTGCCGGACATTTTGTGAAGATGGTCCACAACGGGATCGAGTACGCAGTGATGGGCGCGTACGCGGAGGGCCTGAACATCCTGAAGAACGCGAACGTGGGTTCGAAGGTCCAACAAGACGATGCCGAGACGGCGCCGATGCGCGATCCGAAGTACTACCGGTACGACCTTGACCTGCCCGAGGTCGCGGAGGTGTGGCGACGCGGCAGCGTCATTGCCTCATGGTTGCTCGATCTCACCGCGGAAGCCCTTTACGCAGACCCGCAACTCAGTCAGTTCGAAGGGCGCGTTTCCGATTCCGGCGAGGGTCGTTGGACGAGCCTCGCCTCGATCGACGAGGGCGTACCGGCGACGCTGCTTACGGCAGCGTTGTACTCGCGCTTCGGTTCCCAGGGCGCGGCGCTCTTCGCCGACAAGGTGGAATCGGCACAACGCAAGGCATTCGGGGGCCACGAGGAGAAAAAGGGGTGATCCCCGAGACCGTCGACGCGACGACAACCCCGGAGTGGTTCACCCTCGCCGAGCATCGCGGCACCGACCGCGAGGTGCATTTACGGGAGTTTTTCGCGTCGGATCCTGGCCGCGGCAAGCGGATGACCCTCGATGCCGGCGATCTCCACCTCGATTACTCGAAGCACCGGTTGCGCCAAGAGACGCTCGACGAACTGATCGCCCTCGCCCGCCGTGTCGGCGTCGAGGCCTGGCGCGACGCGATGTTCTCGGGGGAACACATCAACACGACTGAGAACCGTGCCGTGCTGCACATCGCGCTCAGAAAGCCTCGTGGCGAACGGCTCGTGGTCGATGGCCAAGAAGTCGTTGCCGACGTCCATCGGGTCCTCGACCGGATGGGGACGCTGTCTGACGCGATCCGCTCGGGGGAGTGGAAGGGGTCGACGGGAAAGCCGATTCACGCCGTCGTCAACATCGGCATCGGCGGTTCGGACCTCGGTCCAAAGATGGCATACGACGCCCTGCGGGATTACGCGGCAGAGGGGATCACGTGCCGCTTCGTCTCGAACGTCGACCCGGTCGACTTGTGGCAGAAGACCGCCGACCTCGACCCGGCCGAGACGCTCTTCGTCGTCTCATCGAAGACGTTCACGACGCTCGAGACGCTGACGAACGCACGGGCCGCGAAAGCCTGGCTGCTCTCAGGGCTCGGCGCAGACGAATCGGCGACGGCTCGGCATTTTGTCGCGGTCTCGACGAACGCAGATCAGGTGCGGGAGTTCGGCATCGACCCGGAGAACATGCTGGAGTTCTGGGACTGGGTCGGCGGTCGCTACTCCTACGACTCTGCGATCGGGTTTTCTCTGATGTGCGCGATCGGCAAGGAACGTTTCGCCGAGATGCTGTCCGGGTTCCACACGATCGACGAACACTTCGTGAGCGCACCCTTGGAAGCGAACATGCCGGTGATCCAAGGGATGCTGAACGTCTGGTACAATAACTTCTTTGCCGCGCAGAGCCACGTCGTGCTGGCGTACTCGGAGCGGCTCTCGCGCTTTGCCGCCTACCTCCAGCAGCTCACGATGGAGTCGAACGGCAAGTCCGTGCGTCGCGACGGCAGCCCGGTGACGAGCCAGTCCGGCGAGATCTTCTGGGGCGAACCCGGAACGAACGGTCAGCACGCCTTTTACCAGCTGCTCCACCAAGGCAGAAAGCTCGTGCCCGCCGACTTCATCGGTTTCGCGAACTCGACGCGCGAACACGACGACCAGCACGACCTTTTGATGGCGAACTGCTTCGCGCAGAGCGGGGTATTGGCGTTTGGGCGGACCGCGGAAGAAGTCGCCGCGACCGGAGTGCCCGCGGCGCTCGTTCCGCACAAGGTGATGCCCGGCAACCATCCGAACTCGACGATCCTCGCACCGAAGCTCACGCCCTCGGTGCTCGGCCAACTCGTCGCGCTGTACGAGCACACGGTGTTCGTCGAGGGGGTCGTCTGGGGGATCGACTCGTTCGACCAATGGGGCGTCGAGCTCGGCAAGGAGATGGCGAGCGAGCTCGCCCCGGCGCTCACGGCAACGGACCCGCCGAATCTCACCGAACAGGACAGCTCGACCGTCAGCCTCGTCGAATGGTTCCGAGAGGAAAGGGTGCGCGGATGAGCGATCGACCGAAGGCCTTCGTGCTGTTCGGCATCACCGGCGACCTCGCGAAGAAGCTCCTTTTGCCGGCGCTGTACCGCCTCGAGGAGCGAAAGGTGCTCGACGTCCCGATCGTCGGAGTCGCGCTCACGGACCTCGATGAGAAAGGGCTGATCAACAAGGTCCGCGAGGAGATCTCGGAGTCGGTCACCGTCGACGACGAGGTCTTTGATCGCCTCGCGAAAAGGATCGCTCTCGTCGCTGGTGACTACTCAAAGCCCGAGACCTTCGCCGCGCTCGCGAAAAAGCTGGGCGACACATCGGCTCACTACGTCCACTACCTCGCCGTGCCGCCGTCGCTGTTCGCCACCGTCGCCGAGGGGCTCGGCAAGGTCGGCCTCAATCAGGAGTCGCGTCTCGTCGTCGAAAAGCCCTTCGGCCACGACCTCGCGTCGGCGGTCGCCCTCAACGCGGATCTGCACAAGTACTTCCCAGAAGCGCGGATCTTCCGCGTCGATCACTTCCTCGGCAAGGAGCCGATCGAGGATCTGCTGATGTTCCGCTTCGCGAACTCGCTGCTGGAGCCGTTGTGGAACAGGGCGCACGTCGCCTCGGTGCAGATCACGATGGCCGAGGACTTCGACGTCGCCGACCGCGGATCGTTCTACGACTCGGTTGGAGCGATCCGCGACGTATTGGAGAACCACCTCCTCCAGCTGCTTTCGTACCTCGCGATGGATCCGCCGGTGTCCGACAGCGCCGACGCGCTGAGAGATGAGCAGGTGCGCCTTTTGAAGTCGGTACGAACGATCTCGCCGTCCGACTGCGTTCGCGGCCAGTACGAGGGCTACCTCGGAGTCGAGGGGGTGCGGAAGAACTCGACTACCGAGACCTACGTGGCGGTGCGGCTGTCTATCGACAACTGGCGATGGGCAGATGTCCCGTTCGTCATCCGTGCCGGAAAGTGCCTTCCGGTGACGGCGATCGAAGTCGTTGTCGAACTGCGCCGACCACCGACGTTGCTATTCGCTAAGACCGAAGGAGAACGCCCGGAACCAAACCTCGTCCGCTTCTACATCCAACCCCAGGCGGCGTTGACCTTCGAGCTTTTGGGGAAAGCGCCCGGGCCCAAGGAGGCGACGAAACAGATCCTCGTCGGCGTCGATCTGAGCCGCGCCCTCGGGCGCCCCGAGGACGCCTACGAACGAGTCGTCTCGGACGCGCTCTCAGGCGACCAGCGCCACTTCGCGCGCGAGGACATGGTCGAACAAGAGTGGCGGATCGTCGGTGAGATCCTCGACGAAGCCGACGCGCCGACCGTCTATCCGCGCGGTACGTGGGGACCGCCGCTGGCCGAACGCCTTCTGCCCGGCGGCTGGACGGAGGTGAAGAACGCGCCAGAGTTCGAGAACTGAGCTGGTCAGCGAGCCAAGATCAGCTCGGGACCTTCGAGTAGGCGATCGTCGACGTTGGCACTGGAACGGAGATGTGCTCACCCCAGTGCGCGAACTGAGTGACCGAAACGAAGCTGCTCTGAGTGGCCGTTAGTTCGATCGGGAGCGTCGCACCACTCGAGGCGATGTCCAGCGCCAGGTCGATCTTCGTGCCCGATGACGTCTGCGACCACGTCATCGCGAAGACGTTGTGTCCGTTCAACCTGTCGCTCTTCACATCGACGGACTTCGAGCTCGTCGGCAGCAAGGCCTTCGTGAGCGGTCCGATCGTCCCGCCAGCGACGATGTTCTTGAATTGCGTCGAACCTTTGTCCACGACGATCCACTTGTCACCGACGGACTTCGCACCCTTGGTGGACAGCCCGACGATCTTCTCGAGTCCGAGGGCGTTTCCAGAGACATACGCGGCTTTCGAAGTCAGCCGGACGTTCGCGATCGCTCCGCCGAAATCGATCGACTCGAGCCCGTTCGCCTGCCCGGCGTCCTCTGTGACGGTTTCGCTCTGCTTTGTCGACTTGTCGGTCGAGGTGATCGTCAGGCGGACGCTCGTCTGACTCGACATCGAAGAGAGCGTCTTTTTGATGAGCGCCTTCGCGGTCGGGGTCGACGACCGAGCGGACGCGGCGCCGGCTGAGGGGACCGCAAGACCGAGAACGACGACGACCACAGCGCTGAGCGTGATGCGCATCAGCACGCGCTGAAGGCGGAAAGGAGAAGAGGGAAGCACGGTCAACAGGCTACCCGTGCCCACGCGGCGCTCTGAACGGCGCCGGAATCGTCAAGAACTCGAAGCCTTCACGACGAACCACGTCCCGCCGACGCCCTGGCCGTTCGTCTGGCCGGGGGCTGTGTCCGCGGCGTAGCGATACAGCGGCAGTCCCTTGTAGGTGACCTGCAGGGATGTCCCCCGCTTCCTGGTGCCGAGCAGGGATTGTTCGACACCGCTTCCAGCGGTCGCGTGCGTCACACCCTTTGGCAATACAAGAGGCGGCCAAGCCAATGTGCAGGCGCCGACGCAGGCGAGCTTCTTTGAGGTGTCGGGGGTGAAGCGGTACAGGGTGTATCCAGAAGCGGTGATGAGGATCGTTCCGAGTTTGCCTCGCTTCGTCGCTTTCACGATCACCGACGACGTCGTGCGCGAGTGGTGGTGGGAATCGGCGTGTTCCGCCGACGCGACATGCGGGGTTGTCGCGGCTGCTGCCGGAAACGTGGCGAGCAGCGAAACTCCTGCTGTCAAACCGAGGGTGCCGACAATCCCGGTACGGCTCAGGTGAAAGTGACGGCGATTCGCGGACAGAAGCCGCATGGGGCCCTCCCTGTGCGTCGAAGAATTCGTGCTCTTTTAAAGAACGGCTGCCGTCGTCAAACGGATTGGCGCAGTCTGCACGCGATGAAGAGCCAACGGAATTCAGCTCGTAGGAGCAACCGCTTCGAGGGCAGAGCGGACCTTGGCGAGATGCTCCTTTGCGCTGGCGGCATCGATGCGGCTCTGGCGTTCGAGGTCGGCGCAGGTTTCGAGCACCGCGTCGAGGAACGGCGAAGGTTCGCGTGGCTGGGTACGACCGGCGAACGCGCGCTGGCGCGCCCACGAGCAATGCAACTCCGACGTCGCTCGGCTGAGCGCGACGTAAAACAACCTCCGTTCCTCCTCGATGGCCGGTCGCGCAATGGCGTGGGCGATCGGCAGCAGGCCGACTTCGATCCCGGTGACAAAGACGACGGGCCATTCAAGACCCTTCGCTCGGTGAAACGTCAACAGGTCGACGCCGTCTTCGACAACATTGAAAGAGCCGTCTCGCGAGGCGTCATCGAGTGAGCGCAGGAACCCTTCCGGGGTGGGACGCGGCTCCACGGCCGCGTAATCGGTTGCGAGACGCACGATCGCCGACCGGCGCGAGCGGACGCGCGATTCGTGGGCGCGCTCTTTTCCTTCGGAAGCCTTGAGCTCGCTGAACCAGCGCATGAACGCGTCGGTGCCCCCTGCGCGCTCGAGTCCCTCGATCACCTCGACGAACTCGGGCCCCCTGTCCCAGCGCAGCGGTGTCGAGCCTCGATGGGGAATCCCCGCCGTGTCGAAAGCTTGCTCGAAGGCTTCAAGCTGGCTGTTCGTGCGGGCGAGCACCGCGAATCGGCGCCACGAAAGTGCTGGCTCGTGTCGTCGCCGGATCGCCGCTGCGATACCGGAGGCTTCTTCTAGGTCTGAGTCATAGGCGGTGACAGTCGGCGTCGGTCCGTCGTTCGACACCGCTGTTTGCGATTGACCGGCGTCGCGCAACACCGAAGAGGCAACGGACACGACCTGGGGAGTCGAGCGATAGTTCGTCGACAGCTCGAGCACGGTCGCGCCGGGGTACCGCCGCGGGAACTCCAGCACGGCCGAGGGATCGGCGCCGTTCCAGCCGTAGATCGCCTGCTTCGCGTCGCCGACGGCAAAGAGGTCCTCGCGTTCACCGAGCCACGCGTCGAGCAGTCGCAGCTGTGCGGGGTTCGCGTCCTGCAATTCGTCGACGAAGAGGTGACGGAACCGCCACCGCTGGACGGCGGCGAAGCCCGGGTTGTCGAGGATCTCCTGCGCGACGCGCTCCAAAAGGTCGTCGAAGTCGACAAGTCCCGCTCGCTCCTTTTGCTGGTCGTAGGCCGCGTACCACTCGGCGATCGGCGACGCGTCGACCGGGATTTTCCGTTCCGCATGACGCGCTTCCGTCGCGTAATCGCTCGGCGCGATCCTTCGAGCCTTCGCCCACTCGATCTCGGTCGCCACCGCAGCAAGGAGGTCGCGTCGGGGGAGTCGCCGGCCGTCGGACGCGGGAGGTGGCGCAGGGGGGATCACCTTGCCGAGCAGGCGGACCTTCGAGTCGAGGACCCGGGGAGGCTCACGCCCGTCGTCGATCGCACGTTCGCGCAACTGCGCGAGCGCAACGGCGTGGAAGGTGCCTGCGGTCACCCCGACCTGCAAACCGAGCTCTTTGAGTCGGTCGCGCAGCTCGGCGGCGGCCTTACGGGTGAAGGTCAGCGCCAGCACGTGTGACGCGGCGGCCGATCCGGTTGCGACCCTCCAGGCAATCCGGCGGGTGAGGATGCGGGTCTTTCCTGCCCCGGCGCCCGCGACCACGAGCAGCGGCGCGGCATCCGACGTGATCGCCGTGCACTGTTCCTCGTCGCAACCCGCGAGGATGCGCCCCTGGTCGACGTCACCGAGCACCTGGGGACCGTATCGCGGCGCTGTCACATGGACTCCCGATCCAGCGAGAGGCACTTTCAGCCCAGATATGGTCCGGTCGTGCTCAGTGCCTACATGGGAGGCATCGTCTTCGGTGAGGCCTACGGCACCGCGCCTGCCCGCGTCCTTGCGCTGCACGGATGGGGGAGATCCCATGAGGATTTTCGCGAGGCACTCTCTGGCGCCTCGAGCGGCGGCGCGGCGATCGACGCGATCGCGCTCGACCTTCCGGGATTCGGCGCATCACCACCGCCGACCGAGGCTTGGGGAGCGGCGCAGTACGCCGCCGCGATCGCTCCGATCCTCGAGGAGATGGCCGAACGCGTTGTCGTCGTCGGCCACTCCCGCGGGGGTGGGGTCGCCGTCGAGCTGGCGCGCCTTGCTCCAAGGCGTGTGGACGGACTCGTGCTCACCGGCGTTCCGTTTGTGCCGGCGCGCGGAGAAGGCTCGCGCGTGGCCACCGGGTACCGGGTTGTGCACGAACTCGCCCACCTCGGTCTGGTGAGCAAAGCGCGCCTCGAACGCGCTCGAGAACGATACGGGTCTCGCGATTACCGGGAAGCCTCCGGAGTGATGCGCGGGGTGCTCGTGCGGGTGCTGGCGGAGGATTACACGGATGCGTTGCGCGCGATCGAGTGTCCGGTTGTGCTCGTCTGGGGAACAGACGACACGGCGGCACCAATCTCGCTCGCGCACTCCGCGCTTGAAATCTTGAAGGACGGGCGCCTCCTGGAATTGCCCGGGGTCGGCCACTTCGTTCCGACCGCTGCGCCCGCCGCGATCTACAACGCCGTGATGAGCCTGCAGCCATGATCGCGCTCGAAGCGTTGGTAATCGCCCTCGGCGCCACGGCGGCTGTTGCCGCGACGATCCGCTGGGTGCGGGTCGCACAACGCGAGCACTATCTCGCCGGCTCGGTAATCCGATTCGTCGGGCGCTGGTGGGCACGGGGGCCTCTCGACGTCTCGATCGCGACGATCGCCCTCGGCGGCGTTCTAGCGAGCGCCTTTGAGCCTGCCGCCGGATTCGCGTCGGCAGTGATCATCACCCTCGGTCCGTTCCGTATGGGGTTGCGCGGTCGCAGTGGCGCGCTGGCATGGACCCGACGCCTATGCACGATCGTCGCGATCGAAGCGGTGCTCGCCGGCGTGATCATCGGAATCGTCTCTGCGATGAGCGGGGTCCGCGGAGCGGTCACGGCGGTCGTCGCGTGCGCCGTCGGCGTTCCCCTGCTGGTGGAGCTGGCGTTGCTCTGCGATCGTCCGATCGAAGCAGTCGTCGCGCGTCGCTACGTGCGAGCGGCACAGGCAAGGCTCGAAACCGTCCGACCGCTCGTCGTCGGCATCACGGGGTCGTATGGAAAGACCTCGACGAAGCGATATCTCGAGCATCTGCTTTCGGGATCCAAGGTCGTCGTCGCCAGCCCAAGAAGCTTCAACAACCAAGCGGGACTGGCGCGAACGGTGAACGAGACGCTGACGTCCGGCACGGAAGTGTTCATCGCGGAGATGGGGACGTATAGCCCGGGAGAGATCGCCGCGATGTGCCGGTGGCTCCGACCGAGCATCGCAGCGATCACCGCGATCGGTCCCGTCCACCTCGAACGGTTCCGATCGCTCGATCGGACGCTCGCCGCGAAACGAGAGATCCTTGCGACGGCGAGCACTGCGGTGCTCAACGTCGACGACGAGCGCCTCGCATCGCTCTCGGGTTTGCTCGAACAGGAGGGAAAACGCGTCATCGCCTGCTCTGTGGCGGAGCCATCAAACCACGTCGCTTTGCTCATCGACGAGGGCAGCGTCGAAATCATCATCGAAGGCAGGTCGATCGGTCGCGTCGACCACGACCTTCGCAAACCAGTCGCCTGGGAGAACGTCGCCTGCGCGATCGGGTTGGCGCGCGCGATCGGGATCGACCCCGCAGTGCTCGTCGGCCGTCTGCGCTCCCTGCATCCCGTCGAGCACCGCCTGACGGTGAACGAGTCGGCGAACGGGGTGATCGTGCTCGACGACACCTATAACTCGAATCCGGCTGGAGCACGGCTCGCACTGCGCACGCTCGTCGTCAACGGCCGATCGGGCGGTCGGCGCATCGTCGTCACCCCGGGGATGGTCGAGCTCGGCGCGATCCAGCACGAGCAGAACCGCCAGTTCGCGGCCGAAGTCACCAACGCCGGCGCGCAACTCGTCATCGTCGGCAGGACAAACCGTCGAGCGCTCCTCGCCGGCGCCGGCGGAGACGGTGCCGGGCCGGTCGCGGTCGCCACTCGCGAGGAAGCCGTCTCTTGGGTGCGGGCTCATCTCGGGCCGGGTGACGCCGTCTTGTACGAGAACGACCTCCCCGATCACTACCCATAAATCCCGCTTCAGCAGCGCAAAGGCGAGCCGGCTTTTCGACTTCATCACGACCGGCGCTGCCTAGGATTGGGCTGTGAGCAGGACCTCTCCGAACGTGGCGGTGCTGTTCGGTGGGCCAACGCCAGAGCACGACGTCTCGGTGCTCACCGGTTTGCAGGCGGCGCGCGCCCTCCACAACTCGCCGAAGCTTGCCGAGGTCCACGCCTTGTTCTGGACGAAAACCGGTTCATGGTTCGAGGTGGCCCCGACTCTCGAGGCAAGCGCCTTCGCCGATGGACTCCCGGAACGACGGCGCCCGCTCGATCTTGTCGTCGCCTCGCCCGGAGGTTTCGTTTCGCGTCGCGGTCTCGTGACCAATCGTCACAAGCCGCTCGCGATCGACGTCGCGCTCGTCTGCTGTCACGGCGGCCCCGGTGAGGACGGTTCCTTACAGGGTGCCCTCGATTGCGCGGGCGTCAGGTACACAGGACCGACCGCGGCGGGGGCCGCGCTGGGCATGGACAAGCTCGCGACGGCTGGTGTGCTCGGGACCGCCGGAATCCCGGTCTTGCCACGCCTGGCGTTGAGCGCCTCGACGCCCGAGCCGACTTTTCCCGGCCCCTACATCGTGAAGCCGCGCTTTGGCGGCTCTTCGATCGGCATCGACGTCGTGAAGGACATCTCGACCGGACGGGCGCTCCTTGCGGCGAATGTCCATCTGCGACGGGGAGCAGTGATCGAGCCGTACCGCGACGACCTGTTTGACGTACAAATCGCGGTGAAGACGTACCCGAAGTTTTCGCTTTCGGCGATCGAGCGACCCCTGGTGCGCGACGAGACGGCGGAGATCCTCGACTACGCGGACAAATACGCCGGGGGCGAAGGCATGGCGAGTGCACCCCGCGAGCTACCGGCGCGGATCTCCGACACGCTCGAGCGCGATTTGCGGTCGATCGCGACCGACGCGGCCGCGCTGCTCGGCGCCCGCGGCGTCAACCGCATTGATTTCCTCACCGACGGCGAGCGGCTGTACGTCAACGAGATCAACACGATCCCAGGTTCGCTCTCACGGCATCTGTTCGTCGACCCGCATCTTTCGTTCTCGTCCTTGCTGATGGAGCTGATCGATGAAGCGTTTGAGCGTCCAGCGATCACTTTTTCGTCCGAGGGAGCAGACGGGTCGGTATTGCGCGAGGCGGGAAACATCGCCGCAAAGCTCGCCTAATTTGATTCGGCGCATCCTGTGCCTTACGCGGCAAAACACCTCCACGATGGAGAGGACGTCTATCTCGACACAAGAGCACACTGGTCGGTGCTGCTCCTGCCGTCGCTGGTAACCGCCGTCGTCCTGTGCGCCGAGGGCGCCGGCTTCGTCCTGTGGAGCTCCGCGCCGGTCTGGTTCGGGTGGGTGCTTCTCGGGATCGGGCTCATCGTCGTCGCGCGCTTTCTTGTTCGGCTCGCCTCCTGGCGATCGACCGATCTCATCGTCACGTCGATGCGCGTCATCTACCGCAGAGGGGTCTTTCATCGGCGCGGGATCGAGATTCCGCTCTCGAGCGTGCAGAACGTCGACTACTCCCAGGGCTTGTTCGCGCGCCTGCTCGGCAAGGGGGATCTGCAAGTGGAGTCGGCGGGCTCGAATGGTCGCGAGCCGTTTGTCGACATCCCGAAACCCGCCGCCACGCAGAGCCTCATCAACCGAGCGATTGAAGAGGCCCACCACCAGGGCATGCAGCAGGTGGCGAGCACACAGAGCGGAACACAGAGCGAGTCGATCGCGGACGAGATCGAACACCTCGCCAACCTGCACTGGCGCGGCGTCATCACCGACGATGAGTTTGCCCGTCTGAAGGCCGAACTCATTACCGAAGGTCGCTCACACGATTGAACAAAGATTCGGACAGCCGATAGCGAGCGTGCATCACCAGTAGGCTCGGCCCGTGCCGGAGCGGTACTTCGTCGAGACGCTCGGCTGTCCGAAGAACCAGGTCGATTCCGAAAAGATCGCAGGAGCGCTGCTCGAGCGCGGACTCGTTGCGGCAGGGGACCTGGAGAGCGCGGACGTCGTCGTGGTGAACACGTGCGCTTTCATTGACGCGGCGCGAGAGGAGTCGGTCAGTGCGATCTTTGACGCGCACCAGCGGCGCCACCGCGATTCGCGTCTCGTCGTGACGGGGTGCCTTGCCGAGAGATACGGATCCGAGCTCGCCGAGCTGCTTCCAGAAGCAGAGGTCGTCCGACTCGGTGAGCCAATCGCATTCGGATCCCCGCGACGAATGATTCGCGCGCCCCGCGCGTCGTCGGTAACGAACCTGTTGGAGATGCCGCGGGCGCCGTCTGACGTGCCGTGGGCGTACGTCAAGGTCGCGGAGGGTTGTGACCGGCGATGCGGGTTCTGCGCGATCCCGGGCTTCCGCGGCAGGCAGGTCTCGCGCGAGCCGCGTGCCATCTTGAGAGAGATCGAGTCGCTCAACGCGAAGGAAGTCATCCTTGTTGCGCAGGACCTCGGCAGCTACGGCCGAGACCTCGACGCACATGCGCGCCTCGTCGAACTCGTGCGAAATGCGGCCGAGCGTGTCGCGCGGGTACGCCTTTTGTACTTGTACCCGTCCGCACTCACGGAGGAGCTGATCGAGACGGTGCTGTCGACCCGGGTGCCGTATTTCGATCTGTCGCTGCAACACGTCTCTTCGCCACTCGTGCGCCGGATGCGGCGTTACGGAAACGGCGATCGGTTCCTTTCCCGAATCGAAAAGATCCGTCGCGACGAACCGCGCGCCGCCTTCCGGTCGTCGTTCATCATCGGCTATCCCGGCGAGACCGAGGCCGACCACGACGAGTTGCTCTCCTTTCTCGAAGCGGCACAGCTCGATTGGGCGGGATTCTTCGCCTTCTCGGAGGAAGCTGGCACCTACGCGCATGGACTCGATGAGAAGGTCCCCCGTAGCTTGCTGATGGAGCGCCTCCGCGAGGCGAGCGCCCTGCAGGATGAGATCACAGCGCGCAGACGCGCCGACCTCGTCGGAGCCGAAGTCGAGGTGCTCATTGACGCGCCGGGTGTCGCGCGCTCGCACCGGGAGGCGCCGGAGATCGACGGGGTCATCAGGGTCGAGCGTCGACTGGCTGTCGGAACCTTTTTCAAGGTGGCGATCACCGACGCACGGGGGCCGGATCTGATCGCGAGGACAGCGGACGGGGTGCCGCTCGCGCTCGAGACGACGGCAGGATCGCGCGGGTGAGCACACGCGCCCCGGCGTTCGGACCGTCGGCTCTCGTCACACCGGCCAACGGTCTCACACTCGCCCGACTGCTCGCCGCGCCGCTCATCGCCGTGCTGACGGTGACGATCGGTCCGACGGCGTGGGCACTCTGGGCGCTCTGGACCGTCTTCTCCGTCTCGGACGGCGTCGACGGCTTCATCGCCCGCCGGCACGGCACGACCCGTTCGGGGGCCTTTCTCGATCCGCTCGCCGACAAGTTCCTGATACTCGGTGCGCTGTGCGGCCTCGCGGCGACGGGAACGATCAGCGTCGCGCCGCTCGTTTTGATCGCGGCGCGTGAGGTGGGCATGAGCGCCTTCCGCATCGTCGAGGGGCGCAGGGGCGTCTCGATTCCGGCGCGACCACTCGCCAAGCTGAAGACGCTCGTGCAGGACATCGCGGTCGCGGCGGCGTTTTTCCCGCCGATCGGGGCGAAAGACCGCGACGTCATATCCGCTCTGATCTGGTTCGCGGTCGCACTGACACTCGTCACCGGTGCGGAGTACCTCTACCAGGCGACCGCCGAGATGAGGCGTGTCCACCACCACCGATCGGTGAACCAGGAAGCTGCCTGATCCCATGCGCGCTGAGATCGTCGCGGTCGGCACGGAGCTCTTGCTCGGCCAGATCGTCGACACGAACTCGACGTGGATCGCCGAGCAGCTCGCCGCCTCGGGCATCGACTGCACGATGCAGGTGCGCGTCGGCGACAACGTCGGGCGGATCGCGGAGGTCCTTCGAGCATCACTTGGACGCGCCGATGCGGTGATCGTCTGTGGAGGGCTCGGGCCGACCCAGGACGACGTCACGCGCGAGGCCATCGCCGAGGTGATGGGGGTGAATCTCGTCGAGGATGAAAGAGCGATGACCCTCGTCGAGCAGGCGTTCGCGGTCCGCAATCGCGTGATGTCGCCCAGCAACCGTCGACAGGGCTTCGTCCCCCAGGGCGCCCGCATCATCGAGCAGCGACTGGGTAGCGCGCCGGGCTTGATCTGCCCAGTCGGAGACGAGATGGTCTACGCGCTGCCAGGAGTTCCCGACGAGATGGAAGAGATGATGACGCGCGCCGTGCTGCCCGACTTGTCGCTGCGAAGTGGCGAAGGTGCGGTGATCGCGAGCCGGATCATCAAGACGTGGGGGCTCGGGGAGTCGCGCCTTTCCGAGCTCGTCGCGGAGCGCGTCGACGCGCTCGAAGGGAAAGGGAAAGGAGCGCCGACGATCGCGTTCTTGGCGCGCGGTGTCGAGGGCGTGCAGGTGCGCGTGACGGTGAAAGCAGGGAGCGACAAAGCAGCGGCGGCTCTGCTCGACGAAGAGGAGAAGGCGATCACGGCGATATTGGGCGATGCCGTATTCGGGATCGACGATGAGACAATCGAGGCACGCATCGGCTCGCTACTCCTCGCGAGCAACCGGAGCCTCGCACTGGCCGAGTCCTTCACCGGGGGATTGATCGCCTCGCGCATCGTCGCCGTGACGGGCGCGAGTCGCTGGTTTCGCGGTGGTGTCGTTGCGTATGGCGCCGGGACCAAGCGCGACGTGCTGAGGATCCCGGCGGGACCGGTGGTGAGCGCACAGGCCGCCGCCGACATGGCGAAGGGCGCGCTCGAGCTTTTCGGCGCGGACGTCGCGGTGGCAACCACCGGGGTCGCGGGCCCCGATCCACAAGAGAGCTATCCACCAGGCACGGCGTTCGTCGGCATCGCGTTCGCGGGCCGCAGTCCCGACGGCGAACCCCTCGATCTGTTCGGGACACGAAAGCGGATCCGTGAGATCGGTGCGATCAGCGCGCTCGATCGGTTGCGTCGTAGGCTCGAGCTCCAAGGCTGACCATCCAAGGCGGAGAAGGAGTCGCGCCGGTCGTGGCCCAGGCTGCAAGCACGGAGTTGTTCCTCGGTGGAGCGCGGGTGATCGTCGAGGCGATCGGCGACGATCTCGTGAGAGAGATGTGGGATGCACCGTCGGTCCTCGAGCACCAGCTGGTGAGCGGCGTCGCGGGGCATCTCGTCCGCGGAGCGGTGTGGGTCGTGGGGGAGTACTTGCAAAAGGGCCTACCGGATCGACCGCTCGATTACGACAGCGCGGCGGAGTATTTCGTCTCCGTCGTCGCGCCAGCCGGTGAAGAGTTACATCGCGCGGTACGGGCGCGCTCCGCGGAGTCCGCAAGCGTCGGCCAGGAGGAGTTGCAGAGGGCACTGCGGGTACGACTCGCAGATCTCGAATCGACGCTCGGCGAGCTGCCGCTGACGACAGCGATGGAGGTGATCGGCGGCAAGATAATGCGTCTCGACGACTACCTGCAGACGCGCATCGTCGAACAGTGCGTGCACCTCGACGACCTCGCGCGCAGCGTCGGTAGGGAGCCATTGGCCCTTCCAGTCGGCCACCGCGAGCTCACGATCGCGACCGGCATCGAGATCGCGGAGCACCTTCATGGCACCGACGCTGTCCTCCGATCCTTTTACCGGCGGGGCTTCGCCGAGGAGACGTTCCCGGTCATCTGAGTCTCCGAGCGACGAGGTTTGCGCCCGTCCATCGGTGATGTGTGCGCTTGCACAGCAGGCCCGGGTCAGGGCACCAGGCGATGTGTGCGATGACAAGACGACTCGGGGCACGCTGTGACGACTCCGCTGACGATGGCGGAGGCCATCGAACAGGAGCGGAGAATGAGGGACCTACGCAATCAGCTCGGCGCGGCTGGAATAGCGACATGGGTCATTGGATTAACGATCTTTCTGACCTACCTGGAAGGAAAAGACTCCGCATCTAAGCCGGTCATTTGGTCGTCGCCAATCGTGATCGTGGCCCTTAGCGTCACGGTCGCTGGACTCTTGATGTTTGGCTGGGTCCTCTGGCAATTTCGCAGATTGAGCCAGAACCGCCTAGCTATTGACGGATTGCTCATTCAAGGCAACCAGCTCTTACAAGACCTTCTCCGCACCCCTCGGCGGGATGGGCTGCACAAGGAAGTGGTCGATTGGGCCGGATCGGTCCGCAGTTGGTTTCAGTCGAACATGAGGCCGTTCGCTGGCCTATTCAACGTGCTAGCGGATGCCAGGACGGCACGCGACTTTTCAAGTGACGATCCGGCTTTGCAAGAGCTGGCTTGGCGCGCTATCGAGGAGGGTCACCGAACCCGAATTCTGCGCCTCAAGGAAATCGAGCTGGCCCTATGACTGTCCGGAGACAGCCGATAGGTAGGGTGATCTCATGCCTCGCGAACGCAAGCGGCGTCCCAAGGTCGACCTGGACGAGCGATTCTCGCTTTACCCAATGGACCCCGAGGACGCACTCCGCAAGGTCCTGCAAGGCACTAAAAAGAAAGTTGCTCAGGAAGCCCCTCGCGAGACCGACGACTCCGAAGGGTCTCAACGGGAGTCTTAGTCATCTTGTATTCCAAGCGGCGGTCCATCTGCTTGACGAGCAGGTTCATGCGCACAGCGTCGGATACTTGTCGCGTGCTGAACTTGAAGTCGTACTCGGCCAGGTATCTGGGCAAGTGCTCAATGGAAACGTGGTGGTGCGTTCCGTCAAGGCTGCGCTTGAGCTGCGAGAAGAAACCTTCGACCGGATTGGTACTCGCACCGTTCGTGGCGACGTACTCACCAGCCGAGTGGTCAACGGCGGTGTGCGAGGCAAACAGGTAGCCAACCACGTTATAACCCGCGCCCTTGTCAGTTTGCAGGTGGCTGCGCCCCGTCGACACGTTGCCCTTGATAGCGGAGTAGAGCGAGTCTCCGGTGACGTTCGGGACGATCCTGGAACGAACCTCGCCCGTCTCACGGTTCACCAACGACACGACCGGTGTTTTGTTGAGAGCATGGCGGGAGCGCCCATCACCCTTGCGTTCCGACGCGTGACGGTTTTTGGGATCGCCGCCGATCCAAGTCTCATCCGAAACGATGGTGCCACTAAGCAGGGGAAGCGAGTCGGGGCGCTTCATGGCTTCCCGAAGCCTGTGTGCCATGAACCACGCCGTACGCGGGCATACCCCGTACTTCCGCTCGATCTCACGAGCACTAATCCCGTTCTTGCAAGCGCACATTTCGAACATGACGAGAACCCAAGTGCGGATACTCGCCCGCGTACCATGCATAATCGTTCCAGTCAGTACCGAAAATTGCTTGCGACAAGCGTTGCATTGCCAGGTGCGGCGCTGGGTCGGTTCACCCGACCGTGTCTTACGGCTAGAAGGACCCTTCGGTGCCATAAGGGTGACGTTCTCACTCGTGCAATGGGCACAGCGGGGATTGTCGCCCCAATAGAGGGTTTCCAGGTACGCATATGCCTGCGTTTCGGTCGTAATTTCCCTGCTCAACGAGGCAATTGTTACCTTGCTTCCCATAAGAGCATTGTCTCAGATGGGTGTATCAGACCGTCTGAAGTGCGAAAATACAGAGGTGTGATTTATGGGTAAAGTGCGACGTGCCAATGGATCACCAGTCGCGGAAAGAGGTCCAGAGGGGCGCCTCGTTGGTGAACAGCGGGGTGAAGTGGACGTCCATGTGCATGGTGAGGATTTTGCGGAGGCCCATAAGCAACCGCCCCACGGACTGGACACGGCTCCAATGGCCCTCGGGTCCTTCGCGCAGGGTTACATCAATAGCTATGTTCGGGTCGAAATAATCTGGCGCCGCCTTGTCAAAGGTGAAGCAGGCGACCCAATCACCACTGGTGAGCGGTTCCAAATTGAACACCCACCCAGGGGTCTTATCATCGAGGCCCAGAGACCACCAAGGCGTATTTCGGTCGGTGTCCATGACGCCGGCGACCGTGAGCAACGTTCGGTGCTTGTCCCGCCTACAAAACTCGTTGACGACCCAGAGTTGACTGTGCCATCTGTCGGCCTCCTGGTAAGGCTGGATCGCATCCAAGGCAGCGAGAATGTCTGCCCGCTTGATTTCTGGCTGGATAGTGACGTTCCGCGGATTGCCTTTCGAGTTAAGTCGCGTGTCATAGATGGGGAACTGAGTGTGCTCACAAGGCTTACCCCCATCGAGTTCGACCAACTGCCACGCGAGATGATCCCAAGCAGAGCGCAGATTGAAGAAACTGTCCCCGATGATGGCGCTCCAATCGGGTGGGATGTCGGGGACCTCGCCCACGCTGTAGATGAGCTTCGTTCCATTGTCCTTGCGTTCACACGTAATGGAATCCGTTGCGACTTTGACCAAAGGGCCAATCAAGGTGTCCAGATCCTGCGCGTGGCGGTACGCCCGCCCAAGCTTTATTCGGACGCCGGTCAGATCGGTAGCGATGGCCGAAATCGTAGGGGGGCAACCTGCTGTGCAAGCGCACACATCACCCGTCCATCCACCACCGAACGTGTGTTCGTAACTACACTGATGCAAGTCAGTGGCCTCGATGACGACAGGCCAGGTCCAGCGATACGGCGGCGTCGTATCGTTGCGGTCCGCTCGACGGACGCGCGAGATCAGGCGGGAGGAAGAGGCAATGGAGCGGGACAAGGCACTCGACGTGGCCCTCGGGCAGATCGAAAAGCAGTTCGGCAAGGGCTCCGTGATGCGCATGGGCGACAGCCTGACGCTCGGCATCGAGGCGATCTCGACCGGGGCGATGTCGCTCGATCTCGCGCTCGGAATCGGCGGCCTGCCGCGCGGCAGGATCGTCGAGCTGTTCGGCCCCGAGTCTTCGGGCAAGTCGACGCTCGCGCTGCACGTGGTCGCCGAGGCGCAGCGCAATGGCGGGATCTGTGCCTACATCGACGCCGAGCACGCCCTCGACCCGGTCTACGCGAAGAAGATCGGTGTCGACGTCGACGAACTGTTGATTTCCCAGCCCGACACCGGCGAGCAGGCGCTCGAGATCGCCGACATGCTCATCCGCTCCGGCGCGATCGACGTGATCGTGATCGATTCCGTCGCGGCGCTGACGCCGCGCGCGGAGATCGAAGGCGAGATGGGGGACACCCACGTCGGTCTGCAGGCGCGGCTGATGTCCCAGGCGCTGCGCAAGCTCACCGGGACGCTGAACAAGTCGGACACGATCGCGCTGTTCATCAACCAGCTGCGGGAAAAGATCGGCGTCTTGTACGGGTCACCCGAGACGACGCCGGGTGGGCGCGCGCTGAAGTTCTATTCCTCGATTCGTCTGGACATCCGACGCGTCGAGCAGATCAAAGACGGCGCGGAGGTCATCGGCAACCGGACGCGGGTGAAGGTCGTGAAGAACAAGTGCTCCAGTCCTTTCCGTTCGGCCGAGTTTGACATCATGTATGGACAGGGAATCAGCCGGGAGGGCTCGATCCTCGACGTCGCCGTCGACCTCGGCCTCGTGAAAAAGTCCGGCGCCTGGTACACCTACGAAGGCGAACAACTCGGGCAAGGCCGCGAGAACGCCAAGCTGTTCCTGCGCGAGAACACCGAGCTCGTAATCGAGATCGACGAAAGGATTCGCAAGGAAGTCTCCGCGGTCGCCGCCGACGTGCCGCTCGGTGCGGGTGTCGGCGACGACGAGCCGATCTCGCTCGACTGAAAATTCCCCCTAGCGGGGGATCGTCGTGTACTTCAGTTCGTTGAGCTCGCTGTGATCGGCAATCAGCGCGAGAACACGTTCGATCGTCTCTGTTGCGAGCTTCGGGTCGCTGTCTGGCCGCGTCATCAACCGCACGAACACCGCCTTGTCGTCGAGGACGAAGGTGGGAACCCCGAAGATCGAATGGTGCGCGACCGACTCCTCATGCTCGGCGCGAAAGCGCGAGAACGGCCACCCCGAGGCGAGGTCGGCGAACACGGCGTCGGCGTCGACGCCGACACGCTCGAGTGCTTTGCGGACGACGGACTCGTCGCGCAGGTCAGCGGCTTCGTCGTGGCGCGCGGAGAATAGTGAGCGGTGCGCGGGAGGGAAGTACGCCGGGAAGCGGTCACGGACCGCGATGCCCGCCGCGACGGCGAGCAGGTTGGGGCGCTCGTCTGGTATGTCCCAGACCGGTACGCCTCCATCCTCGACGTGCGCCTGGTTGAGTGAGAACGGCAAGAAGCGCACTCGGAAGTCGGCTCCCGCCTCGAGGGCCGTGAGGACGTGTTCGTGTGCGTTGCGCGCGAACGGGCAGCGATAGTCGAAGTTGACGGTGAATTCCCTCGTGGTCATGTTGATGTCAACGCCTCTCGTGGTCTTGTCATTCCTTGGTCCGCCCAGCGACACTGACGCGGTCGCCAGGTAAGGTGCGGCGCCTTGACAGAGATCGTACGGGCAGGTCGGGGGGATATCGAACCGCTCGCGGAGACACTCGCTCGGGCGTTTCTCGCCGATCCGGTATCTGCGTATCTCTTCCCGGACGAAAAGCGGCGAGCGGCGCGGCTATCGGCGTTCTTCAGGCTGCAGTTAGAGAGCGTCTACCTCCCAAAGGGCGAGGTGTACACGAACTCCGAGCGCACCGCCGCCGCGCTGTGGCTCCCTCCGGGAACAAAGGCGCCGGGAGCCTCGGTCCAGTTCGCCTATCTCGTGCTCGCCCTGCGCTCGCACAGCTTCCTTCGCGGCCGGCGTCTCGCGCTGGCGCTGTTCCGGCTGCGCCCGCGCCAAGCGCACTACTACCTCGGGACAATTGGCACCGATCCGCGCTACCAGCGCAGCGGCCTTGGCTCTGCACTGCTCAATTCGGTGATCGCACGACTCGACAGCATCGCGATGCCGGCGTATCTCGAAGCATCGTCTGAACCGAACGTCCGCTTTTATACCTCACTCGGATTCGCGCTCGTCGCGAAGGTGACGATCGAGCGCGGCGCGCCGACGCTCTGGACGATGTGGAGGGAACCGATCCGGTCCTAAACGCGGCTCACTCGGTGGCGGACTCGGGGGACCGGCAGGGGTGCCGAGTAGACCGCGCGTTCGTCGGCCGGGATGGCGCGGATGCCGTCGGGCAGCCGTCCCGGGTCGGCCGCGATCGATTCAAGGATCTCGAGGACTGCGCGTACCGGAGCGCCGGGCTTGCCGAGGCGACGCTGTACGAAACCGACGACGCGCGGCCCTATCCCGTCGACGGGCACAAGCTTCCAATCGGCGGCATCCGTGATCGGCATCGCCGAAGACGGGAGGATCGCGTAGCCGCAGCCTTCGAAGGTGAGCGCCTGCAGTAGACGCACACTGTCGGTCTCAGCGCGAGGCCGCAGGACGACTCGTGAGCGCGCGGCGATCGCGTCGAGGGAATCGCGGTAGTTCGTGCCGGGCATCGGCAGCAGCAAAGCCAGTCCCGCGATCTCGGAGATGGTGAGCGACTCCCGGTTCGCAAGTGGATGCGACTTCGGAAGGGCGAGACCGAGGTCCTCTTCGAACAGCGGAACGCTGCGCACCTCGGAACCGGATGCCGGCAAGACGAGCACCCCCAAGTCGACGTCGCCAGTTGCGAGTTGTCGATCTATCCCGATCGACGTCGACTCGCAGAAGACGAGGCTCAACAGAGGATGGGTACGCGGAACGAGGTCCATCAGCTCGGGGATCAACCAGCGTGCGACGGTGCCGATCGCGCCGAGTCGCACCGTGCCGGAGATGTCGCTCGAAAGCGCAGTGACGTCGGAGTTCAAGGCGTCGAGTTCGGCGAGCACCCGCCGGGCGCGGTCGACCGCGAGGGCACCTGCCTCGGTGAGCTCGCCAGTCGCGCGGTCGACGAGCTCCGAGCCGAGTTCGATCTCAAGTTTTTTCACGTGAGTCGACACGTTGGACTGCACCGTCGCCAGAGCGTCGGCGGCGGCGGAGAACGAGCCGTGCTCTGCGATCGCGACCAGGGCGTTCAGCTGACGAAGGTCCATCGTAAGCAAAGATAGTTCGTATCTGTGCGGACTGTTTGACCGATGGTGGCACATCGACGACAGTGGGCGTTCACCACGGGTGTTCTGGTCCCCCACCAGCGCCTTGGTGGCATAAGCGAAGGGGCCGGAACCCCCCACCGGCCCCTTCTTCGCGTCCGGCTACCAGGGCTTTGCAGATGAGCGGCCGCGGCGTTTGGGCGTCTTGCGGGCGCTTTCGGGCAGCGACCACGTGCGTCGCCACGGTGAAGTCGCCGGACCACGGAACGGCGGCGTCGCGCCTTGCGCGGCGCGCCGGCGCGCTGACCACCAGTCCGATTCCGCCTCGTCGGCCAGCACCGCGACGGCTTGCTCGATGCGCGCCGCGAAGCGCCGTGCATCTTCGTCGCGCCCGGTCGGGCCACCCGCGATCGGCCAGAGCGGGTCCCCGAAACGCACCTCGACGTCGTGGCGACGGATCGCGCTGCCGCCTTTTGGCAGCACCGGGCGGACACCGCGCAAATGGATGGGGATCACCGGCACACTGCAGCGCTTCGCTAGGTAGGCGGCACCGCCGCGGAACTCCTGTCCCCAGCCGTCCGGAGTCCGCCCACCCTCGGGAAAGATGACGAGACTCCAGCCGTCCTCGATGAGTTCGGCGGCGAGATCCGCTGATTTACGGTTGAGCTTCGTGCGCTCCATCGGGATCGTCCCGAGCGCGAGCGACCACACCGCAGCCTTCCACGGCCGGTCGAAGAAGTAGTCGGCCGCCGCTGCGACGACGGTCCGCTGGCGGATGCGTCCTGGTAGCGACGCGATGACGACGGAAGTGTCGAGGTGGCTCGAGTGGTTGGCGGCGAAGATCATCGGCCCGGCGATCGGTGCGAGATGCTCGCGGCCGTAGATGGTCGGCGACGTGAGCGTGGCGACGACGGGGCGCGTGACCGCCTCGACGAGCACGCGTCGCGCGGCTTTCGCCCACGGTGCCCGCGCCCACGACGTGTCGTAGTCCACCCCCAAGTTGCGCGGCTCGATCGTGCGCGGCAGCGTGCCGGGCCAGGTCGGTGTGCGGACGACCTCTTCGATCGCTTTCGGAAGGCGCAGGTTCACGTGACGTCGGCCATCACGATCGGCGGCATGTGGAGGTGGGTGATCGAAGGCTCCCGCCCGACGACGTCTTCTGCCATCTCGAGGGCATCCTGCAATGACGTCGCCGGTTTGAATCCCATACGGCGCACCGCGGCGCGGTCGCCGCCGACGACGATCACCGCGCCCAAGTGTTCGAGCGCGTGTGCGCACCAGTACCACATGTAGAAGGGATGCACGCCGTGGTATGCGTACGAGGTGCGGTAGAGATGGATGTACCACGGGTCCGTCGCGAAGGCTTGTTCGTAGCGCTTCTCGACTTCGATCGGATCGGTCGTGTCGGCGAGCACCTGCTCGAAGAAGTCGATGTAGCTCGGGTGGTGGACCGGATGGAATGCCCACGGCGTTGGATGGCTCATGATGCAGACGCCGCCGGGCCGCACAAGCGGCCGTCCGCGGTACAAGTTGAAGAAGTAGCCGAGCCCCAAGCACGCGACGAGGATCGGGTTCATGATCGAGTTGACGTTGTACGGGCTGATGTAGGGCAGGCCCATCGTCAAGATGTCGGTCTGTCCTTCGACGTGGACGAGCTGCTGTCGGAAGACGTTGAAAAGGGTCTGATCGTGCACGGCTTCGACCTCTCCAGCCTGCACCGAGGTCATCTGGTGGGGCGAGAGGATCGACTGGAAGATCTGGCGCGCCAGTCGTGGCGGCACCTTGTCGAGTGATGCTCGCGTCGCCTGGAACTGGGCGCGGTCGAGAATCGACCATTCCCATTCGCGCTTTTGCAGGAAACCAAACTGCGACGGGAACGTATCGAGGTTCAAGGTCGTCTCGATCTGGAACAGCTTGACGCCGGCGTCCTTGATCAGCCGACCCATCCGCCAATTGGAGGTGTGCAACTCTGAGTTGTGACGGTCCATGAACGACCGGCTGTGCTGCATCGTCACCGCGTTGTGGTGGTGACGGATGCTGCGATAACTCGCGAGACCGGTCGCGACGGACTTGTGCCCGCCGTCCATCGGCACCAGGTTGATGTTCACGTAGACGAGGAGGTCGCTCTCAGCCGCGCGCTTGTTGATCTCGACGTCTTCTCCTTCTTCGGTCATGCCGAGATGGACGAGCGCGTCGGGGTCCTCGGCATCGTGTTGGAGCAACAACCCGTGCGGCGCGAACGCGTCGAAGATGCGGTCTCCGAGCGCATGGCGGAGCTCGTCGTCGGTCATGCGACGGTGCAACGCCAACGCCGCGATCAGAACGACGTCGTCGACGCCCTTTTTGGCAGCCTCGTCCAAGACCGCCTCGATCACGCGTTGGCGGGTGTCCGGTGAGCGCATCGGCGGCAGCGGCAAAGAGATGTCGTCGAAGGCGACGGTGAGGCGCATCCCCGCAAACAACAGCTCCGAGAGTGGTTTCGAGTCGCCGACCGGGTGCTCGAGCGCATGGCGGATCGCCGCGTCGGGGTCCGCGAGTGGGGCAAGCGGTTCTTGGGGGTAGACAACCCGCGCGCCTTCGGGTAGACGCTCGAAGCGGAAGCCCTCGCCGTGCCAGAACAACGTCGGAGGCGTCGAGCGGTCGACCTCGAGCACGAATCCCGGTCTCGGGCTCATGCGCTCGCCTCCACTGGTCCTCCTTCGGCGGTGCCAGATGCGGCGGCTCGCCGCCATTCGGGTTCGGTCTGGCGAAGGTCGAAGACGATCTTCACGGATCCCCGGCGACCGGCGTTTGCTGCGTGACGAACCGCCTCTTCGTACCGATCCAAAGGGTAATGGGCCGATACGAGGCGACCGAGGTTCGCCGAGCGGACGAGATCCATTGATAAAGAGAACGTCGAACGCGGTCCGCTTGAAAGTTGCTCAGTGCCGTAGGCGTAGGTACCGATGAGCGAGATCTCGCGCTGCCACAGCGGCGCGAGGTCGACGCGGACCGAGCCTGGCATACCGACGAGGACGACGCGTCCTCCGGGCCGGACGACTTCGAGGGATTGGTTAATCGATGACGCGCTGCCGACGCAGTCGAAAATGGCGTCGGCACCCCCAGCGAGGCGATCGATCGCGCCGGCATCCGAGGAGAGCGCGAGCGTGCCGGTTATTCGCCGCACGCCGCGACCGAGCTCCGCAGGTTTGACGATCACGTCGGCGCCGAGTTCGGCGGCAAAGCGCCGCTGGACCGGATGCTTGGCCGCGCAAATCACCACCGAAGGCAGGGAGAACTGACGGATCGCGGCGAGCGTGCAAAGGCCGAGAGTCCCGGCACCGAGGATCGCGATGCGCTCACCCGGCACGATCGCTCCAGAAAGTGCGGCATGGATCGCGCAAGCCGTCGGTTCAACCATCACCGCCTCGTCGTCTGTCAATTCCGCTGGTACGCGATGCAGCTGTGCCTCGTGCGCGACGAGCGCTTCGGACCACCCGCCGCCGGTGTCCGCGCAGTAGCCCGTCTGCAGCCCGGGGCGCAGATGGCCGAACGCGACGCGCTCGCACGTTCCGGTACGCCCGACCGCGCACGACGGGCAGAGCGGCTCGATCCCTCGCACGACGCAGGACAGCACCGGCTCGACGACGACGGGCGTGCCCGCGTCCTCCCCATCGGCGAGCGTGGCGAGGATCTCGTGGCCCGGGACGAACGGGAAGCTCACGAGGTCCTCGAAATAGCGTGAGCTCTCGCCGTCGAGCGTCGAGAGATCCGAACCGCAGATCCCGGCGAGCAGCGGAATAAGCCGGCGCCACCGGTCCCCAGGAAGCTGGGGCGGCTCGATCTCGCCGAGGCGCAGCGGACCGATTCCGATTCCCGAGCCCGACCCGGCGATGACCGATGCGGCGCGCGCCGCCGCAAATCGGTGCGGGAGGCGCTCCATCAAAAGTGCCTTCACCGAATCGTTCCCCTGGACGATGGTGCGCCGTCTACTGACAGCAGGTGGGGCGGGGGGGTGCGTGCGCCGCGACGGCGCGTCGCGATCGCGAGCGGCACCCACGGGCCCCCCTTTGCACGACTCCACTCCTCGATTTGCCAGCCGCGTCGGCGAGCGATGGCGGCGAGCTTCGGCTCCGGATTTACCGCAACCGGGATACCAGCGGCTTCCATCATCGGCAGGTCACTTGTCGAGTCGGCGTACGCGATCGTCCGATCGAGATCGAGCCCCAAGGATTCCGCCCACTCGGCGAGCAGGAGCGCGCGCGCCTCTCCGGTCGGTGGCGTCGAGACGAGCTCCCCGGTGAAGACCCCGTCCACCTCTCCCAACGACGCGCAGACGACGTCGTCGAACAGTGGCCGCATCGGGGCGATGACGAAGTCGAGCGCTCCGGTGATGAGCAAGGTTCGATGCCCGAGCGCGCGATGGGCGCGGACGCGTTCGACGGCACCCGGAAAGACGCGGGTCAGGAGTAAATCGCTGAACAATTCCCATGCGTCGTCGCGCACCCGTTGGGCTGGAGCTCCCTCATAGCGGCGGTAGAAGGAACGCAGGAAATCTCCGCGGTCACGCCGGTCTACGGCAAGCAGGCTCGGTCCTTCGAGCGCGAGTTCTGCCGCGAGTTGGACACGACGCAGGGGCGGGAGATGACGCGTGGCCAGCCACGCATAGGACTCGACGACATTGGAATTGATCAACGTCTGCTCGAGATCGAAGGCGGCGCAACGCGGCTCTTCTGTCAGGATCCGTTCGCGGGCGCGCTCCTCACGCGACTTGGTGGTCCGCCGAGCCGGCGACATCCGCACGCGAGCGTGCTCGACGACCGATGGCAGATGGACGTCGCGCACGTAGCTCGGCCAGTCGACGACCCCAGGATCGAAACAGAAGGACTTTCGATCGGTTTCGCTGAGGCTCTCGTACAGCGCAAGGGTGCGATCGATGCGAAAGCGTGCCTCGGATTCGACGTAGGACCCGTAGAGCTCGACGTATCCGAGGGCGCGCTCGGCGAGCAGGCGCTTTTCCTCGACGCTGTACGCGCGTTCTGCGAGATCACCTCGGATCGGCAACGCGCGGACGATCCGCTCTACAGCACGCAACGCGGTTGTTGCGCGCTGCAGCTCGCCCTGTACGCGCCCTCGCCCGGGAAAGGACCACTTCGGCACCGTGATCGGTTGGCCGGACGAGTCGTAGATCGGGTGTTCGGTGAACCACTCCTGGATGAGCGCCACGAGCTCGCCGTAGCGCAGCGGGTTGCGAACTCCCGACGAAATGTGGAACACGCTCGCCTCATCCGGTGTCGGTCCCGCCGCGGCGACGGCAACGATCGCCGCGACGACGAGGTCGACGGGGATGACGTCGATCACCCCCTCGGGCACTCCGGGAAATTGCCGGAGCAAGCCGCGGGCGTAGGAAATGATGACCGGCTCCGCCATCCGAAAGCCACGGATCCAGCCGGGCTCCGGTTCGGCGAGCGCCGATTCGACGATCGAAGGCCGGACGATGCTGACCGGCAGGTCTCCCTTTGCATCGGCGAGCGCGACCTCGCCGAGGGACTTAGTGAACGCGTACGCGTCGGGCCAGCCGAGCGCTTGAGCACGAGCGCGGCCCATCTTCACGAGCTGGTCGTCGACCCACTCCTCCCGGAGGCGTTCGGTGCGTTCAGCGAGCAGCGCCGTGCCAGCTGCGCCGATCTCCCGGCGCGCAAGCTTGCGAAAGTCGGAAAGCCTCTTCGGGGTGCGACTCTCGAGCTCGGCTTCCGAACGCGCGCGCCGAGCGGAATCGACCTCCTCGCGCCATGGCGGCAGGGAGAGGAACGGACTCTCGGAGACGGGGATCTCTGTCGCGTCGCCACGGTGTCCGCTGTTCACGTAGGCGGTCGAGACCGAAATGAGGTGTGGCAGCGCCAGCGCGGTTTCAGAGCCGCGCAGGTTGAGCAGCGCTTGGGCGACGCGCGCTGGCCCCAAGAGATTGACCTCGACGGCGTCGTCGAGCGCGGCGTCAAAACTCACCGACGCTGCGGCGTGCACGACGACGTCGCAGCGAGCGAGCGTTGCCTGTCCGGTTTCGTCGAGGCCGAGCCCGTCTGTGCCGACGTCTCCGGAAATGGTCGTCACCCGTCGCGCCACTTCATCGTCGAACGCCGCACCGAGTTCTTGGCGGAGACGACCGAAGCAGTCGTTACGGAGAATCTCTCTCGCGGTGCGTTCCGCGGCGCTCAAGCGCCGCCCCGGTCGGACGAGGAGCACGATCTCGCAGTCGGGGACAGATCTCAGAAGCCGCTCGACGAGCGCCGTGCCGACGAATCCGGTCGCGCCGGTGATCGCGATCCGCTTGGATCGAAGTGCAGCGCTGATCATCGCAGCGCTCGCGCGCAGCACCTCACCGGCGGCGAGAACCGACGCGCGAACGACGCGGCGGTGTGTAGCGCTTCGACGGCTTCGGCGGGCCCGCCGGTTTCGGCGGAGCCTTCTTTTTTGTCACCGCGGCGCTCGCCGGCTGCTTCGCCTCGCCGCGCTGGCGCCGCAGGGCGCGCACGAGCAGCCAACCGCCGAAGCCAAGGAACAAGACACCGAAGATGTTGCCGCCGGTGATGAGGGCGAAGCCGACCATAAAGCTTGCAAAGCCGACCATCGCGCGTCGTCGGAAGGCGATGCCCGCCGCCATGATCACGAGGACGACGATCCCGGCGATGAGCAGCGTCGATGACGCAGCGCGGACGCGCTCGACGCTCGAATGCCGGTCGATGAGGTAGCCAGAGATGACGAGGCCGGTCGCGAGGACGACGCCGGCCATGCTCCATTTGCGCTCGCGCTCGTCGAGTTCGTTGACCGCCTTGGCGGTGGCGTCCGACGTCGTTGGGGGGCGCTGGCGTGGGCCGGAGAGCGCCTTGGCGATCTTTTGCAGCCGGGTCGCTGGAAGCGACGGGGGAGCGGCCCCGGGCTCCTCCCCGGTTGCTTCCTCGAGGTCGTCGTGAGCCACGGGCACAGGGTAGTGGCGCGCGGAAAACTCGCCGGTGACGTGGGATCGCAATCTGGACTTGGCCCCGCGTGCGCCGGAGCGTGAGACGCGGAAAGATTCGGTGGCAGGAAAAGCGAATCGATCGGAGGGTGCGATGAGCGGGGTCCGGGTACTGGTCGGGACCGCAAAGGGGACCTTCATCCTCGAAAGCGACGGCTCCAGGAAAAAGTGGTCGGTGGACGGTCCGCTCTTCGGAGGCATGGAGAGCTACCACGTCGCCGCGTCGCCGGTGGATCCCAACCGGATCTGGTCAGCACCGTCGACGTCTTGGTTCGGCCAGCTGATGCACCGCTCCGACGACGGAGGAAAGACCTGGGCCGCCGTCGGCAAAGAGTTCAATTACGCGAGCGAACCGGGGACCCACCTTTGGTACGACGGAACGCCGCGACCGTTCGAGTTCAAAAGGGTCTGGCATCTCGAGCCGTCGCCGAGCGATCCGGACGTCGTGTTCGCCGGCGTGGAGGACGCGGGATTGTTCGTTTCGCACGATGGCGGCGAGAGCTGGGAAGAACTACCAGCGCTGCGCGAGCACGAGACCGCGACCCAGTGGGCGCCCGGTGCCGGCGGCATGTGCCTGCACACGATCATCCTTGATGAGGCGAATTCCGAGCTGATGTACCTCGCGATCTCGGCCGCCGGCGTGTTCAAGAGCGAGGATGGCGCGAAGTCGTGGAAGCCTGTGAATGAAGGGTTGAAGTCGAACTACATCCCCGAGCCCGGCGCCTACGTGGGCCACTGCGTGCACCGCATCGCGCAGCACAAGGAGCGCCCGGATGTGCTGTTCATGCAGAAGCACTGGGACGTGATGCGCAGTGACGACGCGGCGGAGAACTGGTACGAGGTAAGTGGAGATCTGCCGACGGATTTCGGCTTCACGATCGGTATCCACGCCCACGAGCCCGACACCATCTACGTCGTGCCGATCACGAGCGACAGCGAGCACTTCCCGCCGGAAGGAGCACTGCGGGTCTATCGGTCGCGGACCGGAGGCAACGAATGGCAGCCCCTCACCAAAGGGTTGCCTGATCGCAATTGCTACGTGAACGTGCTGCGCGACGCGATGGCGATCGACACGCTCGAACCCTGTGGCGTCTATTTCGGGACGACGGGTGGTCAGGTGTACGCGTCGGCCGACGCGGGTGACTCGTGGGACGCGGCGGTCCGGGACCTGCCGCGCGTTCTCTCGGTCGAGGTTCAGACGCTTTCGTGATCCGCGTCGAGCTGCCGGCGCATCTGCGCCGACTTGCCGCGATCTCCGGTGACGTCGTGTTGACCGTCGATGACCCAGTGACGATCGGCGCCGTGCTGGTCGCGATCGAGACCGAGTATCCCGTCCTGCGCGGAACTATCCGCGATTCGCAGACGCACAAGCGTCGTCCGTACGTCCGCTACTACGCGGCAGGGGAAGACTTCTCGTTCGAACCGGAAGAGGGCGTCCTTCCCCGCGCCGTCGTGGAAGGCGAGTCGCCCTTCATCGTTTTGGGCGCGATCTCGGGAGGGTAACGACCGCCGCGTCCGGACGCCTGCGTCTACTGGGCCGCGATCGCTTGCCCGTGTAACCAGTTGCCTGATTGGCCGCCGCTCTTCTCCCATAACAGGACGTTGCCGATCGAGACAGACCGCGTCGGGCCAAGTAGCGCGACGAGCGACAGCGCCGCGAAAAGACACGCGGTGAGCGCCTCCATCTCGACTCCTGTTGGTGCGACAACCTCAGCAGTTGTTTCGATCGTGATTCCGCTCGGTCCGACATCGAAGCGGACGTCAAGATCGGAAACGGGCAAGGGATGACATAGGGGGATGAGTTGAGCGGTCTTGCGGGCGGAATCGAGGCCGGCGGCTCGTGCCGCGGCGAGGACAGCGGCAACATCGTTGGACCCTGGCCGAGCGGAGCCCGTGGACGATTCTGCGACGGATTGCAGCAGAGAGGTCATGTCGCCGGCAACGAAACCACGCGCGATCGCGCGGCGTCTTGTCCACGGTTTGTCCGAGACGTTGACCATACGCGCGCGACCGGCGCTGTCGATGTGCGACAGACCTGGAGAGTCTGTCAGGTTGTTCGAACTCTGTTCGTCGCCGATCGTCACGTGTCCACCGTAATCACGGACACTCGCACCATGCGGTCGTGAGGGCCCGTTGAGCGCCGAAACCACGGCGAGCCGCGTTGGAGGGGTGGACCCGCACCACAAGGTCGAGCCGTTATATCGACTCCGACAGGGTGCATCGTCGGTCTGGGCTCATCGCGTCGAGTTGGCCGAATGCCGCTCGGTACGCTCGACGCGGTGATGTCTGGACGGCGCGATGAGCGCGACTGGGTCGAATTCGTCGACGACGTGATTCCCGTGGCGGAAGTGCTCGCCTGGATCGGTCGACGCGAGTGTGGCGCGATCGCGACGTTTTCGGGGACGGTGCGCGACCAATCCGAGGGGCGTCCGCCGATCATCGCCGTTGAATACAGCGCTTACCGGGAACATCTCGGCGCCCGGCTCACGGCGATCGCTGCGGCGTCTCGCGACCGCTGGCCCGAGATCGGTCGGCTCGCGCTCATTCACCGCCTCGGTCGTCTGGAAGTCGGCGAAGCCTCGGTGTTCATCGCTGTTTCTGCGCCGCACCGCAGGGAGGCGTTCGACGCGACGCGATACATCATCGACACGGTTAAGACCTCCGCTCCGATCTGGAAGTGCGAGCACTGGTATGGCGGCTCGGACTGGGCCCTTGGTGAGCATGATGTCGTCGACGTCGAGGGTGTCTGAGTGGCACGGCTGCGCCTGTTCGGCCGCGCCGCCGAAGCGGCCGGAACCGAAAAAGACGAAATGGGGGGTGAGACCGTTTCCGAGGTCCTCGCGGCCGCCAGATCGAGCTACGGCGACGAGTTCGGGACGGTTGTCGAGACGTGCCGGGTCTGGGTGAACGGTGTTCAGTCGAGCCCGGCTGATCCGGTCGGACCGAACGACGAAATTGCCCTTTTGCCGCCGGTGTCAGGCGGCTGATTCACGGCGCGGGCTCGCCCGACTCGCGTCTCGCGGCGTGGTCGTGGGCGTCGCGTGACGCGCCGGCGATGACGTCGAGGGCGTGGGGGAGGACGTCCAACACTGCTTCGAGGAATTCCACGGCACCGGTCGGGGAGCCAGGGGTGTTCAGAACAAGCGCATGACCACACGTGCCGGCGATCGCTCGGGATAGGCGGCCCGCCGGATTGGCGAGCCGCATCGACTCGGCCAGCCCAGGGGCGAGCCGATCGAGTACCGCCAGGGTCGCCTCCGGAGTGAGGTCGCGGGGCCCAAAACCGGTCCCACCGGTCGTGACGACGAGGCCGTGGTAATTCGCGGTGAGGTCCGTCAACGCCGCTACCACTGATTTGACGCCGTCTTCGACGACCCTCTGGTCCTCGATCGAGAAGTTTGCCTGAGCGAGTCGATTGGCGAGCGCCGGTGCAGCGAGGTCGACCGCGGTGCCTGCCGCGACGGAGTCCGAAACCGTGAGAGTTTTCGCCGAGTACGTCACGAATTCGACGCTACTGAACTGCGAGGCGCAGCGGCGGTGCCGCTAGGACGAACGCTGATAGCCGCGGGTCCGGCGCACGACGGGAGCGACGCGGCTCATCGGATCGTTTCTGATGTCGCGGAGTTCGGGTGCGACCGGCGACGGCACGGGCGCCCTTTAGCCAGAGCCGAGCGTTCGGAGCGACGTGCGGGACTGATCGGACGGTGCCTACCCACCGATCATCGACATCGACCGAACGGATTTTAGGAATCCGGGATCGTTGATCCCGTGCCCCGGTCGTTTTCCCCACACGCAGCAGCGAACCACCATGGCGATCTCGTCATCGCTCGCTCCCGACCGCAAGGCGTCCCGAACGGGGGCTTCGTCATCGGAGAAAAGGCAGTTGCGGATTGCTCCGTCAGCGGTGAGCCGCAGGCGATTACACGCGCCGCAAAAGGCGCGCGTCACCGACGCGATGACACCCACCCCTCCGGGCGCGCCATCCGCGAAGTGGAAGTTGTCGGCAGGCTCGTGGCCGCTGCGGTCGGGATCGAGCGGAACGAGCGGATACGCGTCATTGATCCGTGCGAGCACGGTTTCGCTCGGCACCACGGCGTCACGACTCCATAGCCCGGTCGCATCGAGTGGCATGAACTCGATGAATCGCACCGTCCGCCCCGTTTGCCGCGCATGGCGGGCGAAGTCGAGGATCTCGTCGTCGTTGACCCCTGCGATCAGGACGACGTTGATCTTGAGCGGCGTCAGTCCAGCCGACTCCGCAGCCTCCATCGCTTCGAAGACGCGTCCAAGATTGCCGCGGCGGCGGATATTGGCGTAACGCCGATCGCGCAACGAGTCGCAGCTCACATTCACGCGGCTAAGGCCAGCCTCGGCGAGGGGTCCCGCGAGCTCTTTGAGGCCGGTCCCGTTCGTCGTCATCGCGAGATCGTTGAAACCGACCTCGGCGAGCTGCCTCACGAGCTCGACGACACCTTTGCGAACGAGTGGCTCGCCGCCCGTGACCCGCGCGGTCACGACGCCCATTGATCGCACCACACGGGCGACTCGGGCGATCTCTTCGAATGTCAGGATCTCTTCGCGCGGGCGAAAGACGACGTTTTCGTCGGGGAGGCAGTACACACAACGGAGATTGCACCGGTCCGTGATCGAAAATCGGACATCGGTGTGCACCCGTCCGTAGCTGTCGATCAGCGGCCCACTCGCCGGCATGCCGACTGGCGGGCGATCTTCGGCTCGCCGGAACGTGACCGGCGCGGTTATGGCGTCCATTTCACGCCCATCCCGGGTGAAAGGGCGTCGACGCGCAGGACAAGGACGTCGACAGAGCGACCTGGGTTGACGCCCTCGCCGTCTTGGACGACCGCAAGACCATCCGCTTCGGCGAGGCCGAGCATCTGATGTGATCCCTGGCGCGAGGTTGGTCGCGCCTCGAATGTTCCGTCTTCGCGTCGACGGATCTGAACCCGCACGAAATGCGTCTTGCCATCGGGAGTGCGCGACAAGCCCTCCGGGACGATCGCTGACACAAGTGGTCTGTCGGTTGCACGATGGCCAGCCATCGTGCGCAGCGCCGGTCGCACGATCAGCTCGTAAGAAACGAACGCGGAGACCGGATTGCCGGGCAGCCCGAAGACTGGCACGGCCAGATCGGCAAGCACGCCGAACGCGAAGGGCTTGGCTGGCCGCATCGCGATCTGCATCGACGCCATTGGTGACGCGCCGAGTTTGTTCAGCGCGTCGGCAAGGTAATCGTGTTCGCCAACGCTGACTCCGCCAAGGGTGATGAGGGCGTCACATTGTTGAGCGCCGAGTTCGATCGCGCGAGCGATCGTCGCTGTCTCGTCAACAACAGATCCAAGGTTGACGCGAGGGACTCCGTCGTTCCCCAAGCGCGCGAGCAGCGCCGGCCGGTTCGAGTCGCGGATTCTTCCCGGGGCGAGGCGCTCACCCGCGGCGAGAAGCTCATCGCCTGTTGAGAGGACTCCAACTCGTGGTCGAGGAATCACGCGGACTGCGTCGACCCCTGCGCTGACGAGGACGCCGATGTGAGCTGCGGAAATCTCGGTACCGGTGGCAACGCATACTTGTCCCGCTTGGACGTCTGATCCGGTCTCGCGGATGTTCTCGCCTGCCGACAATCGGACACCGATCTCCACCTCGCTCGGTCCAATTTCCCGCGTGAGTTCGACCATGCAGACTGCGTCGGCGCCGCGAGGGATCGGTGCGCCGGTCATCACGCGCTGGGCGGCACCTGATGGAAGGTCGGGAGATCGTTCATCCCCCGCGTATGTCGTACCCGAGACGCGCAGCCTGACGGGCACTGAGATCGTGTCCGTGCTCCGGACGGCGTAGCCGTCCATCGAGGAGTTGGGGAATGGCGGGACGGGATCGGCCGCCAACGCGTCCTCGGCGAGCACGCACCCGAGCGCATTTTCGATTGACAGTTCAGAAGGTTCGAGTGAGGGACAGGCGCGAAAGACAAAGTCCCTCGCCTCACGAAGTGCGATCAGCAGGAATCGCCTCCCCGATGCTCTGGATCCGCGCGCAGGCTCTTAGGCTCCCTTTGACGTCCGTACCAGCATCTCACGGCCGCGCCCCAACCCGGATCGCGAATGGTTTGTGGCTTTCATTGGGGTCTGGGCGTTTTGGGACGAGCGACGGCGCCAACACCTACGCTCGGCATCCGGAGGATCCATCGGTGGTCCGAGTTGGAACGTTCGGGCGCTTGGCTCAGGTGGTTAGAGCGCAGCCTTCACACGGCTGAGGTCGGCGGTTCGAGTCCGCCAGCGCCCACTCACTCGGTCCTGCTCGGAGCGCATTTCCGGGTGTGACCATCGGACGCCGTCGCACGGCGTGCGCGATCTTCGCGGCCCTCGTGCTCGCACGCCCGACCTGCCAGCGCATCGAGTGCCGCGTTCACTCGCTCCGCAGAACCCGGCAGAAGGTGCCCGTACCGGTCGAGAACGACCGAAACCGACGAATGCCCGGCCCGAGACGCGACCTCGTTCGGGGTAGCCCCGGCTGCGATCCACAGCGCCACTGCCGTGTGCCAGAGATCGTGGACTCGCAAGGGAGCAATTCCCGCGCCCTGGCTGCCGGCAGAAAGAACCGTCGACGCCAAGACGCGAGGCGAACGGGACCGCCCTCGGGCGCGCAGAAGATCCTCGGGGCAGTAGCGGCTCACGTGCTGTCGCAGCGCATCGATGACGACCAACGGCAACGGCACACGGCGGTGACTCGCCTTTGTCTTCGGCGGCCCGAAATGGAGCTGCCCAGACACCTCTGTCAGCGTCTCGACAACATCAACTGAGAGCGCGTCGAAGTTCACACGCGGTACTCGGAGAGCGAACAGCTCTCCGGCTCGGAGGCCCCCGTACGCGCCTAGGAGCACGACCGCTCGATACTTTTGGTCGATGCAGCAAGCGAGTGTGCTCAGTCGCTAACGGCTACGGCACGAGCATCTCGAACCAGGAATGCTCGTATGAGGTGGCTGCCCGTGTAACGAGATGTTTCCCAGTTTTCGTCTTGTGGAGTCGGGCGACGGCGTAGATCCCGACCTTTGAAAATCTCGCCGCGCAGTCCACTTTCACTGCGGGCGTGTCCACCTGGTTCCGAGTGAATATCTACGCCAAGGGTCGGCCCTTCCGCCCATAGAGCGTTGCATGCCGATCCGCCCGCCCCGCTCGGTAGCAGAACGAGCGCGTCGCTGCTCCGACACCTAGCGGCTCCAGGGTTCAAGCCGCCAGTCGGAGATTGTGGACGACGGCCCACCGAACGGAACCCCCAAGGCTGTCGAATACGACGCACCGCAATCCGTGCGCGATCGTTGCGCGATCTATCGGAATTTGCTGGTCAACTCTCGGTCAACAGCGGTCACTCTTCGCCCAGCTCAAGCCGGATTTCGGCTCCACACCCTGGGCATCGAAAGACCAGGTCATCGCTTTCACACGGCCAAACACCCAAGGACGGAGGGGTCGGCTTAACGAACGCGGTACACGGTGATGGGCGGGTGCGGGGAAAGCGATACACGAAAGCCGCGCCACTGGGAGCTGCGCCCCCAGCCCCCGCAGCGGTGACCGTCTCCAGTCGTTCCGAACCGAACCACGCAGTTCGCGGGTGCTGTGATACGGGGGACGCACTCGCCACTTATCGAGTGTCCACCAACGGCACTTCGCTACGCGACTTCGGCTCGTTCGGCTGCAGTTATGGGGCACCCTGTCTACGCCGATCGCCGATTCCGCGCTCACCGCAAACGCAGCGTCGCCCGAGACCGCTACGGCTTAAGTGGGCGGCGCGTTCGACTGTGCGCCCGACGGTGTCGGCGCGCCAAGCAATTCGGCAGCCGAGCCCGGCCCGCCGCCGGCTTCCCTTTGGTTCCACGTTCGCCAGACAAGTCGATGGAGCGGAATCCAGCGAGGGATGTCGCGCAGCCCCGGCAGGAAGGGCACGGCGAGGAGCAAGATCGTCGCCAAGCCGGTGAGGTAGATGGCGATGAGGTCGACGTTCGCCGAGCTGCGGAAGCCGGGGAGCTGGTACCAGAGGGTGTAGAGCCACAGCCACGGTTGGCCCGGGTAGCTGCCGGTCTCGTTCATGACGCCCCACTGGCTGCCGGTGAGGTGGTCGGCCTGGGCGAGCGTCGAGAAGTAGCTGCCGTCTTCTAAGAACAAGAGCGGCTTCGTGAAGTCGGTGCCGTAGAACGGGTGTTGGGCGAGCAGATCCGCATCCAGGGCGCCGGAACGAGCCATCGTTAGCTCGCTCGAGACCAACATCGGCACCGGTCCGTCGTTCGCCGTCGGCACGACGGGCGAGCCGGAAACGAAGCGGACGTGCATCACCGCCGTCAGGTAAACCTGGTCCCAATGTGAGCGCTGTTTCGCCGGAGCGGCGTCGTAGGTTCGCAGCGATCGGGCGACGGGCGGGTCCGTCGGGGCAAGTTTGGAGAGCGGGGAGAGCACGAAGGTTTCGGCGGCGTTGATCGGCTGGAGGATTCCCGCCAGCTCCTGCCAGTGCGGCCCGAGGGTTTGGACGGACCCAGTCGCGTTGTTGTAGGGCGGGCCGTAGGTGGCGGTCTCGCTCGTGCCGGCAAGCTCGCTCGCCGCTGTCGCCATGAAGTCAGCCGGCGCCACCTTGGCCCAGCTGGCGACCGTGACCGGTGGCACGTCTGGCGAAGACAGCACGACCGCCAGGACCACGACGAGCACGAGGGCGATCAATAACGCGGCAGCTCCTTCCTTCACGATGTCGTAGCGCCGAGTGGGCCCGCTCCAGTCAGCGGCGTCAGCCGCAGCCATCGCACGCCGCGCCGCTCGCCCTCGAACGGCGCGAACAGGAAGTGGGTGAGTGACCCCTCGCATCCGCACGAGCAGGACGTGAGCCCCGACGATCGCCATGAGCACGATCGGGACGAGCACGACGTGCCAGAGCAGCATCTGGCCGAAGTTCATGATGTCGAAGAACGCCCCGATTCCGATGGCGTTGAACGCGTCCTTGCCGTTCGTCGAGATCCACTGGGAGTCGAAGTTCTGTTGCGACAGGTAGCCGGTGAAGCACTCGATGATCGACGCCGCAAAGGCGACGACACCGGTGATCCAGGTCAACTTGCGACGGCCTCGCCAGGCGGCCATCCAGAACTTGCCCCAGAGGTGAATGACGATGAAGGCCATGAACAGCTCGACGCTCCACAGGTGCAGGCTGTTGAAGAAGTGGCCGACGGGGTTTGTGTGCCACCAGTCGACCCCTCCAAGGGCAATCGCGAAGCCAGAGGCAATGGCGATCCCGAGAGTCACGATCGAGGCAACCCCGAACGAATAAATCCACGAGGCAACGTACGCGGGTTGCCGATCAGGCATGAGCTTGTCTGGAGGGAGCGCTGCGAGCGCTCTCCATCGGATCCGAGCCGTCCACATGTGGGCGGTCGCTGCGTCAGACGTCGCAGTGTCAGTCGTTGTGGCGTTGGACGTCCCAAGCGACGGCTGCGGCATCGTTCCCTTGGCGGACCCGGCCGCTCGGACGTCCTCGTCGCCATTGTGGCGATTCGGGTATGGCAACAAAAGCGCGAGTCCGAAGATCACCACCATCACGGCAATGAGCACGAGGTTGGCCAGCGACACGGTGAAGATCGACCAGTGCAAGTACCGACCGGGCGGGTTGAGGTTCACGACTGCGTTCGGAAGCGAAGTCAAAAAAGTCATCGACCCCCCAGGTGCGGTGAATGTCGAGGGCTCATCATGGTCCTTCTGCTTGGCTGGCGCACTTCTTTCCGTTCGGTCCAAGTGGCGCGTAACGACAGGCAGGGGCGCAGAGGTGCGCCACATAGCGCGATGCGCGCTCGGGAGCATCACCGAACGCCGGTTACTCGGCTAACCAAGGAACGATTCGCCGGTCGGAGTTTGTGGACGTCGGCCCTCCGAACGGAACCTCCAGCTCTGCCGAACACGACGGACCGCCGCCCGTGCGCGATCCGTGCGCGATCCAACGGAATCCCTCGGTCACTCGCGGCTAACGGCGGTTATTCTTTGCCCTGCTCAAGATAGATTTCGGCTCCACAGCCTGGACACCGAAAGACCAGCTCATCGCCTTCACACGGCTGAGGTCGGCGGTTCGAGTCCGCCAGCGCCCACTCACTCGGTCCTGCTCGGAGCGCATTTCCGGGTGTGACCATCGGACGCCGTCGCACCGAAGTCAACGTGCCGAACCCGGAGAGCGAAGAGCTCGCCAGCCCACGGACCCCCGCAAGCGGCGAGAAGAACGACCGCCCGATAAGGCTCGTCGATGCTCTGCGCGAGCCCACTTCCCTGGGTAGGGGAGAGAGATCGCATCTCGTGGCGCTCAATTCGCCGGAGGCGAACGCCGCCGCAGGGGCTCGTCCGAAGCTTCCCAGGGCCAACAGCTGCGCGCATCACCTTTCACGAGAATCTGTCCAGCTTTGACGACGGTGCCTGGCGCTAGCCCCGAAGCGTTCCTCTAAACGCTACGAATCAACGGTCGCGTCTGTCGGAAGTCTCTTTATGAAGAGGGGCCGGTTGTCAATAACGGTTCGCCTTTCTTGTCAATCGAGCTGACCATCGGCTCAAGATCGGGTGAGACGCGCTCTCAACTCTTTATCGCCTCCTCAGGGGAGGACCAGGTCTGATGGGAGAGCTCCGGCTGGTCCAATTCAAGCAAGGGCCGTCGAGCGACCAAAGACTTCGTGGGACCTTGCCGGAGAGAATTGCGAGCCCGTCTGGAGCATGTGCCAGATGGCTTCGGCGAGCTTGCGAGCGACCTCGACGCGCGCGACTTTTGAACCTCGCTGACGACCGAGGCGGACCTTGGTCCTGTCGTAGTGATCCTTGTAGACGGGGTGTCGCGCGGCGGTGGTCGCTGCCTCGATAAGCGCCCATCGAAGGTACTTCGGGCCGTTCTTCGACAGTGAGCCGCGGAAGTCCTTCCCACCAGATTGGTAGACGCGCGGGCAGAGCCCGGTGTAGCCAACGAGCTTTTTCGGAGACGCAAAGCGCGAGATGTCGCCGATCTCCGAGGCAATCGTGAACCCGAGCACCCAGGCAATGCCTGGAGCGGACTGCAGCAGGCTCGTGTAGGGATGATCTGCCCCGAGCGAGCGGAGCTCCTTCTCACAGGCGTCGACCTCTTTGTTGAGATCGTCAATCATCGACAGCGCCGTCGCGATGTTCTTCGTCCACGGATTGGGAAGCACGAGGCGATCGAGCAGCGCTCGACCATTCACTCCGAATAGGTCCGAAACCGGACAGGGCTTGCCGAAGGCGAGAAGGCTTGCGTGAATGCGGTTCTTCAACATCACTCGATGGCGCACGAGATGAAGACGGAAACGGGCCCGCTCCCGCTCGGCTCGCACCGCTGGATCGGGGAGCCAGATCGCCGGCACGAGATCACGGCGGGAGAGCTCGGCAAGAACCCACGCATCGATCTTGTCGGTCTTGCAAGCGAGTGGAGCGAGACCTTTCACTTTCTGCGCATCGGCGATCTCAACATCCCAGCCCATGAGCTCAAGGCTGTCGTGGATAAATCGCGCGCCGTTCATTGACTCGATCGCCGCGTTCACTGGTCCACCGAGGACCGCCATCTCCTTCGCGAGCTGACGAAGCCCGTCGAGATCGGGACGGAACGTTGTGACCGCGAGTGTGTAGCCGACTTCGTTGAGCGCGCAGACGTCGAGTCGTTTTCTGCTTAGGTCAAGTCCAAGATGCAGCATGGTGAAGGGCCTCCTTGGTGATGGTTCCGACGAGAACCAAATGTTCACGCCGGGGAGGTCCCTCTTCATGGCATTCAAGCAGGCACTGCTGCAACGCGCGGAGACGCTGGTATCGCAGCGCGTAAGGGGACGCGTTCGGCCACGCCAATCGTCGACGGCGGACGACTACAGATCAGGTCCCGTTTTCAAGACTTAGTCCCGGGCTCCCACGACGCACAACGCCTCCGCGGGTACTCGCACGTGGACCTGCTCTCCTACGCGCAGGTCGCAGCGCTCGATCTCACGTTGCAAGATCAGCACCGTGATGGGCAGCTCGGGCCCGAGAATGACGTGGGCAAGCGGGAGGGTGCGCGTGATCCGCTGGACTCGGGCGGTGAATGCGACGACAGCTTCGGTCCCCTCATCGGGTCCTAGTTGGACGTCTTCTGGACGATAGAAGACGTGAACAACTCCGCTGTGCGCGTCGGTTTGGAAGGCGACGCCTCTGATCACGACCGTGCCGCCGACCGCCACGCCGTTGCCCAACTCTGCCCATCCAAGCAATCTGGCAACCACAGCATCTCGGGGTTTGGCGGCTACTCGGTGAGCGACCCCGGTCTGTCGAATCCGCCCGTCCACGATGACCGCGAGGTTGTCGGCGAGAGAGAAGGCTTCATCTCGGTCGTGTGTGACGTGGATCGCTGGGATATCCAGCCCTGAGAGGAGATCCTGCATGACCGAGCGGAGCTCTTCGCGGGTGGGTTGGTCGAGCGCAGACAGAGGCTCATCGAGGAGCAGCAAATCTGGTTCAAAAGCGAGCGCCCGGGCAAGGGCTACCCGTTGTCGCTCGCCTCCGCTTAACGAGCGCGGAGATCGATCTGCCAACGCACCTACGCCGAAGCGCTCCATCAGGGCGTCAACCCGACCGGGCCGCGACAGCCCTCGCGCCCGCAGCCCGAAGCTGACGTTCTCCCGAGCCGAGAGGTGGGGAAACAGGGCGGCGTCCTGGAACACGAAGCCGATTCTCCGACTCTCCGCTGCGAGCCCGGTGAGGTCCCGGCCCTTGAGATGGACCTGTCCGGCGGTTGCCTGTCGGAAGCCGGCGATCGTGTGCAGAAGCATCGTCTTTCCGGCACCTGACGGTCCGAGGATGACGAGCACCTCATCGGGCCGGACGGCGAGATCGATCCCCTCTAGCTGGAAAGAGCCCGCCCGCGTAGCGACCCCGCGTACGAGCAGCCCGCTATCAGCGACGCTCACGGTCGACGCCGGCGAAAAGCCATCCTGAGGCGAGCGTGCGGAGTACGAGGAAAGTCGCTAGCGACACGAACAGCAGGAGAACCGCCGCCGACGCCGACTCGGTGAGGCCCGACTGCAAGAACAGGTTGTACACCTCGACCGGGGCGGTCACCGGGTAGAAGGCGATGATGATGACAGCACCGAACTCGCTGATCGAGCGCGCGTAGACGAGCACGGCACCACTCACGACGCCCCGTGCGCCGAGCGGCAGCGAGACGTGTCGGAAGCTATAGCGAGGGCTCGCCCCGAGACTGCGCGCCGCGCGCTCGAGGTTCTGGTCGATCGACTCGAAAGCCACCCTGGCGCTGTTGACCGCGAACGGAGCGCTCACGAAGAGCATCGCGGCGACGATTCCCCACTGCGAACCGTAGAAGGAGATGCCGATGTGACTGGCCGGACCTCCGATCCAGCCGGTCCGGCCGAAAACGAAAAGCAGGGCGATTCCGGCGACCGTGTGCGGCACGGCGAGGGGAAGATCGACAACCGCTTGCAGAAGGTTGCGACCGCGGAATCGTCTGCGAGCAAGGACGTACGCGAGCGGGACTCCAACGACAGTGGCGACAACGGCGGTGATGGCCGCGTCCTGCAGGCTGAGCAGGATGGCGTCCCGGATTGCGGCCGTTTCGGCGGCACGCGTGAGGCTCGAGACCGATGACGTTGTCGCGAGCCTGACAAGCGGCAACAAGATGAAGGCGAGAAGGAGACCGCCGAGCCCCCACATCAACCACTGGAAAGCGCCGAACGGCCACACCACACGCCCGCTCCGGGCAGACGCGGCGGTCACCTCAAAGCCTTAGAGGTGCCAAGGCACTGTTAGAGCCCGAAGTGAGGCGGGGATGGCGCTTTCGCTGCTGGCGAGCGCTGGCGCGACGCTCACGAACCCATTGGCCCGCATGATCGCTTCGCCCTTCGGTCCGATCACGAACGCGACGAACTTGCGAGCGAGCGCCGGGTTCGCGGCGTTCGTCGGGATGGTCATGGCGTAGATGATGGGCTTTCCCGTTGTTGGCCCCGCAGGTCCTTGCACCGTCACGGTGGCGTAGGTGCGGGCGAGCGCCAGATCGGAGAGGTTGATCTGGTTCGGGAGCTTGAGGTAGGGGAAGTGGTCCTCGATCGCGCTCGAGCGGTAAATGGCGAGGTAGTCGATCTCCCCGGTCTGCAACGCGGCGGTGAGCGAGGTCTCCACCTGCGCGACGAGCGAGTTGGGTGAGTTCTTCAATATCGTCGCCGAAAGCCCAGGATCGTGGTAATAGGCGTCGGCGAGTTTCAACATCTGCAAGATCTGGTACCCAGACGGGTCGGCGGCCGGAGTCGCCCTCCCGATGCGGACCCCCGGCTCTGCGAGGACCTTGTACCAGTTGCTCGCGGTCAGTTGGCTGGCCCCTTTGCTGTGGCTCGTATAGGCGAAGGTGATCTCGTTCGAGACGAACCCGATGTACCACGTCGCGAACCGCTTGGACCCGGTGCCGAACATCTCGGCTGGGATGAGCGAGTAGTCGGCGACGCCGAGGACGTCGTCAGGCTCCTTCAACTCGGTGACGTCCTTCACCATGTCAGCGCTCGCCCCGAACTGTGAGTGCACCGTCACACCCGGATATTGCTTCTCGAACGCGGCGATCTCATCGCTGAAGGGCTGGGAGAGAGTGCCAGCGCCGAACACGATGAGCGTGTTCGATCTCTGCGACGCCGACGATGCGACTGTGGCGCTACTGCTCGAACCGAAACCCGCGACGGCCGCCGCTCCGGCGACCATCGACGCGGCCACGACCGCGAAACGTCCTCGTGCGGCCCTCACCAGCTGCCCCTTTCTTAGTGACGACGTAGAAGGCGCGAACAATTTCGGTGAGACCCGAGTCGAATGGTGAAAACTCGAAGTTGAGCCATTTCGTGATGATAGCCACGCACACGCGAGTGAGGCCTAATCAGGCTGATTTATCCGTATGTGCAGGCTAATGTGCTGTTCGTGCAGTCATTTTCGACGACGGAGGCGGCGGAACTACTCGGCGTCAGCGCGGATACGGTCCGCCGCTGGCTAGCAACGGGGAAGCTCCGCGCGCTGCCGGGCGAGAAATCGCGACGGAGGATTCCCGGCGACGAACTCGCCAGTTTTGCGACCGCCCATGCGTCCGCACCAGAGCCGAAGGCATTCGGCGCGTCATCGGCGAGGAACCGGTTCGTCGGACTCGTCACGGCGGTGAATAAGGACAAGGTGATGGCTCAGGTTGACCTCGTGAGCGGCGATCACCGCCTCGTCGCATTGATCAGCGCCGAGGCAGCAGACGAGCTCGGGCTCGCTCCTGGAGTCCTCGCGGTCGCGACAGTCAAGGCGACGAACGTCGTCATCGAGCGGTCGGGCGGGAGTCGCGGGTCACATTAGGGAGAGCTTCGCCTCCGCCAGCCCGACGCGGTCCCACACGGTGTCGTCGCAGACGACTTAGTGCAGAAAGATCCGGTGGCCGGCGCGAGAGAAGTAGGGAGTCCAACGCTTCGTGAGTACAGCTCGCACTTGCGTCGTGAGTTCACATCTGTCTCGTGGGAGATTGAGGCGCGCTCCGCGGACAGGGCAAGGCTTCATAAGTGACGTGAACCGCCCGGTCAGGTCGCCCCAAGATATATCTTTGTGAAGGCCCCGTCCCTTCATCGCATCAGTTCGGTCGCAGTCCAAGCCCGAAGCCGCCCGTTGGATATTGTGAACGTCGCCCCTCCGTCGCGAACCCCCACGACTGCCGAAGACGACGTACCGCCAGCCATGCGCGACTCGTGCGCGATCCAACGGAATCAAGATCGATTTCAGCTCCACAGACTGGACACCGAAAGAGCAGCTCAGCGCTTTCACACGGCTGAGGTCGGCGGTTCGAGTCCGCCAGCGCCCACCGAAAGCTCCGGCGAAGGGGGTGCAGGATGAGGTTTTCGCCACGGCGGATCTATGCCGTCACGCTTTTCGTCGAGAGCCTGGACGATGCTAAATGTCTCTATCAGGACGTTTTCGGCCTGACCGCAGTGCACGAGGATCCCGACTCTGCGGTCTTCCGTATCGGGAAGACGCTCATTAATTTGCTCGCGGTCACTGCCGCACCCGACCTCATCGCGCCTGCGGTCGTCGCGAGTCGTCAGTCCGGATCCCGCTTCCAATTCACCGTCCCGGTCGATGACGTGGACGCGTCGTGCGCCGAGCTCACTCAGCACGGGGTGCAATTATTGAACGGACCGATAGATCGTCCTTGGGGAGTGAGAACCGCGAGTTTTATGGACCGGGCGGCCATATATGGGAGATCTCGAGTCAGACGCAGGCTTGTGGCTAAGTCGCGAGGGGTGGGCGTGCAGGATCCCTGCGCGACGGCACCGATTGAGAACGTCGAGCACCGATTGAGAACCTCGAAATCCATCCAAAGCGTCAGACCTCGATCGTTTGGTGTCGAGTATTACCCCGAACACGATCTGTCGCTCATCAACCGAACATCCACACGCCCACTGATTTAGTGGCGCCCACGGCAGTCTCTAACGGCCCGATCGTCTAGACGTGGCGGGCATCAGAAGCGAACCGATCAGCGCGCGCGGCGCAGAGGAAACGAAACGCGCCGACCCAGTTCGTGGAACGCCATGCGGCTCGGCTATTGGCGGCTTTATCGCAATGGCGTTCGTGGTCGTCGGCGCGGCGCTGCCCAGTTCACCCTTCACAACCAAGCTGGCGGGGGCGTGGTTCTTCGGGATCCCCAGCCCGGGGTCGGTTCCCGGCAACCCGTGGCTCAGCCTGCTTCTTGTGTACGGCGGAATCGTCCTGTTACTCGGCGCCTGGCTGGTGTTGGTGCGGCAGGCGGCCGAGCACACACTGCGTCAGCTGTTCAGCGTGGCGGCCGTGTGGGTGGTGCCGCTCCTCGTCGCCCCGCCGCTCTTCAGTCGGGACGTCTACGGCTACGCGGCCGACGGGCAGTTGGTGGCCTCTGGACTGAATCCTTTCACTCACTCTGTGAGCGCGTACCCCTCCTCGGTCTTCTTCCATCTCGCCGATCCTTTGTGGCGGGTCCACCCCGCTCCGTATGGAGCGTTGTTCTTCGACCTCGCCCGGGCCAATGCCTATTTGATGGGGGACCACGTCACGGCCACATTGGAGGGATTCCGGCTCATTGCCCTAATCGGCCTCGGCCTGATGGCGATCGCGGCGCCTGTGTTGGCCCGGGCATACCGCCAACTGGCGACCCTGGCCGTCGCTCTCACGGTGCTGAACCCGCTGGTCCTGCTCTACCTCATCGGCGGCATGCACAACGACGCCCTCATGCTCGGCCTGCTGATGGCTGGGATCGCATTGGCCGTACGAAAGCACCCGGTGCTTGGAATCTTGCTGTGCGCGTTGGCCGCTTCAGTGAAAATCCCAGCCGCGCTGGGCATTGTGTTCATCGCGTGGACGTGGGCTGGGCCGGGTGCGGAAACCGGACGACGCGTACGAAGGCTCGCCGGTGGTCTAGCCATCGGCGGCTCAGCCATGGCGCTCGTCTCGGTGGTATCTGGCTTCGGTTGGAGCGCGATCACCGACCTCTCCGTCCCGGCATGGGTTGTCACGTGGGTGGACCCGGCCACCGCTGTGGGTCTGGCGCTCGCTCACGCGTGCCACGCGGTCGGACTCACGACCAGCACCTCTTCCCTCGTCGACGCGACCCGGGTCGCGGCCCTGGTTGTGGCCGCAATGGTCGTGCTGTTCCTAATGGTGCGTCTTGACAAAGTGGGCTTGCCTCGCGCTCTCGGCTGGAGCCTGCTCGCAGTCGTTCTGCTGGGACCCAACGTCTGGCCCTGGTATGAAACCTGGGGCATCTCCTTCTTGGCCGTGGCAGCTGATCGGTGGTCGCGGCGCTGGACCGTTCTTCTTTCGGCTTTAGCCTGTTTCGCCACCATCCCGACCGGTGTCACCCTGTCGGCGGGCGGGTTGCTAATCGTGGTGGCCGGCCTTAGCGCCCTGGCGGCAGCCACTGTCGTCTTCGTAAGCAGACCCAGTCCCCGCTTGTCATGACGGGAAACCTGCTCGTCTTGCGGAACCGGCTCCGCTAAGTGGACGCGCTTTTCTCGACCTTTCTTACGAGTGCAAGGTGGACCAGGGGCGCGAGTTGTGCTGGAGTGTCGGCGCGTTTCTAGAGCTCGGCAAAGGACGGCTGCGGACCAGGCTGCGCGCAATCCTGAATTAGGAGCCCCTCCGGCACGAACGCGCCACGGCGCGCGCATTTGATCGGCCACATCTTGACCGTCATCTCGAGATCGAACGCGTGAACAGCGCAGAATCGCTCCGTCGATTTGACGTCGTTCCCGCGCGTCGGTTGCTCACAGCGAGAGGCGATTGGCACCGCCTTGCCTCGTCCGCGGCTCCCCGCGAGTGTCCACACCCACGATGCTAGAGGATGCGAACTACAGAACTGTGTTTCGGCAGGTCAGCCTGCATCTCTGGTTGACGGGGTCGTCGATGCCATCACATGGGTGGGGTCACAGGTCGGGTACTGCAGCTCCCACCTACAAATACGCCAGGTCAGGGGGTTGAAACTTCGGGCTAAGCGGCGATGTCACCGTGGATTCCGCCGCCGCGGTGACGTCAGGGCCTCAATCGGCGCAACTGTTACCAACTGCTTCACATCGTCCGCGAGTCGACGATCGAGCGTGATAAACGCATCCGCCTGGAGCTGGGTGAGTGCGACATATTCGGCGTCGAAGGTGTCGGACCACCCGAGTTGGGTCGCGACCTCCCAGGCGACGCTCTGCAAGACGCGATCTCCGAGCAGACGCATCCGGAGGCCCCGCACGTAATTGAGCCGTTCCTCACCTTCGCTCTTGGTCAATTCACCGCGATCGACCGCTCGATAGAGGAGCGATAGGACCTGCGAGCGGAGGAGCGTCGGAGCCAGCAGCTGGTCTTCATCTCGCGTTGCGATCTCTTCCCGTGCTAGTTGAATCGCCACGTCCGGACCGATCACATACCTGGTCATTCGCAAAGCTCCTCTCCGACGAATTCAGCGATCGCTCGGCGCCGAGGTGTCGACGGTCGTCGCTAACCGTGATGCGGCACTAGTGAGAAGTAGGCAGACGGTTGATCACCGAGAGCCAGGCGGCGGCCGTCGTCGTTTCCATCATCGGATTGATCTCGAAGTGCGTGGGTTCGATGGACGTGAAGGTCCACCCTGTGGCGAATGAGTCCTTGAGCTCGTGCGCGCTTAATCGACGCGGTCCCCAATCTTCGGGCTGGAGGTCGCTGAAGCACATGAGATAGCAGCAGCCGCCACGGCGAAGGCCCCTTCCGATGACGTCCACGTATCGGCGGCGGTCGATGTCATCGAAAACATGAAAGAGTCCGACATCGATGACGGTGTCGAAGCCGCCCGCTGGAAACGACATCGTGAGAATGTCGCCGAGTTCAAAAGACGCGTCGAGGCTCCGCGCGGCGGCTTTTGCTTTGGCGCGGCCGATGGCCGTCTCGGACGCGTCGACGCCGAGGACGGATGCTCCGTTTGCGGCAGCGAGCAGCGCGTGCTCTCCTGTCCCGCACCCTGCATCGAGTACCGCGCCGGTAAGGAGACCCTTTTTCGCGAGTTCTGCGAACACAGGTTGTGGGCGGCCAATATCCCACGGTGGCGGGGCGTCTCGGAGGTAGGCGGAGTCCCAGTCGTCGGTCGATCTCGTCACGGCGTGACCCTACGCGGAAACTCGGTTGATTCGGTTCGAGATCGCTCGAATTCGCGCCGCGTCGCCCGCACGACACCCTCGCGAGTTCTCCGTGCCAGCTGACGGCCCTTCCGGACGGCTCACCTGCTCAAGGTTTCCGGGCGACCGCGGCTGTTCGGTACGGAGGGTGCTTGTCGCGTGTGGACATATCGTGTTCTGTGTGCCGCGAAGCGCCGGGCTCGTGCTTGTCGGAGGGCAATCGTCTCGGATGGGCACGTCCAAGGCTCTGCTCGAGTGGCACGGTTCGACCTTGGTGCGACGGGTTGGGGGAATCGTCGCCCGTGGCGTCGATGGCCCAGTCGTCTGTATTCGGGCACCGGGCCAGCTCCTCCCTCGCCTCCCGCAGAGGTTCGAGGTCCTCGACGATCACGAACCCGGCCGTGGCCCGCTCGGCGGCCTCGCGGTTGGCTTGGCCGCATTGGTGGGGAGGGTCGAGGTCGCGTACGTGTCCTCGACCGATGTGCCGATGCTTCATCCGGCGTTCGTTCGGCGGGTTGTCGCCGAAGTCGACGATGACTTCGACGCCTGCGTTCCGTACGTGCGAGGATTTCGCCAACCCCTGTCAGCGGCGTACCGAGTCGAGCTCGCGTTTCGAGTTCAGCAACTCCTCGACGCTGATCGGCTCCGGCCTTCGTTTCTGCTCGAGCAGTGTCGATGGTCCCAACTCGACGAGCAGGCGATCCTTGCGGATCCGAATGTGGCACGCTACGACCCGGGACTCGAGTCGGTGACAAACCTTAATGAGCCAGGTGACTACGAGGCCGCGAGGGCCCGCCCGGCTCCTGAGGTCATCGTTGAACGCTTCGGCGTGTTGCGGCCCACTGGAGCATCGCGGGCGACGGTGGTTCGCGCAGCGACGCTCGGGGCAGCGGCCGAGGCCGCGGGGACGCCGCTCTCCGGTGACGTCGTCGCGGCATTCAACGGGGACCAGATCAGCCGCGACCCCGAAGAACCGGTCGTCCAGGGAGACGTCATCGCGCTGATGAGTGCGGACGCCGGCGGATGAACACGACCGAGGTCCACGATCAGCGACGAGTTGCACCTCCCGGCTATTTCGGCGTCGCCGCCCTCATCAGCGCTGCCAGTGGGGAGACGACGCCCCTCGAACTGCCAGAGCGGGTGCTGCGGGCGTATCTCGGTGGGGCGGGACTCGGTACCTGGCTTCTTCATCATCTCGCACCTGCCGGCGTCGATCCCCTTAGCCCCGAAGCGCCGCTCGCGTTCGTGTTCTCGCCGCTTGTTGGGACACCGCTCACGACGAGCGCCAAGTTCGCCGTCGTGGCCAAATCGCCTCTGACCGGGATGATCACCGACGCTCTCGCCTCGAGTCACTTCGCGATCGCGGGCAAGCGAACGGGTTTCGACGCCATCGTGCTCACCGACGCCGCGGAGCGGCCTTCGGTTCTGCTACTCGACGGTGACGGGTCGCGGCTCGAAAGCGCCGAAGCTCTCTGGCGGTTGAGCGCGGCGGAGACGGAAGCACGGCTCCACGACCGCCTCGGAGCCGGTTGGTGCATCGCGGCGATCGGACCCGCTGGAGAGCGGCAAGTGCGGTACGCGACGATCTCCCACGACGGCCGGCACGCCGGACGAGGCGGCCTCGGGGCTGTGATGGGTTCCAAATGTTTGAAGGCGATCGCCGTTCGGGCCGCGACGAAGGTTCCTTCATCAGACCCGAAAGGAGTCGTCGAGGCAGCACGCGCCTTGAACAAGCTCTCGTTCGGCCCCGCAACTGCCAAGTATCGCCAGCTCGGGACGCTCGCCAACCTTCTCGCCTTCAACGCCATCAATTCCTTGCCGACCCGCAACTTCAGGGAGGCCACGTTCGAGCAGGCGCCTCGGCTCTCGGCCGAGGAGCTGTCGAAGATGACCGGTGTCGTGCGAAACGGCTGTGCCTCTTGCACGATCGGCTGCGAGCACATCTACCCGGGCCTCGAAGGCAGATCGGTGCGTGTGGAGTACGAGAACGTGTTTGCTCTCGGGCCGCTGTGCGGGGTCTCGCAGTCCGAAGCCGTGCTGCAAGCGAGCGCGCGCTGCGACGAGCTAGGAATCGACACCATCTCGGCCGGCGGCACGATCGCCTGGGCGATGGAGTGCGTCGAGCGCGGGTTGATCGATGCACCGTGGCTGCGCTTTGGGGATGCCGCTGGGCTCTTACGGGCGATCGACGAGATCGGTTTGCGCCGCGGCCTCGGCGCGCTTCTCGCGGAGGGCTCGCGGCGGGCAGCCGAGCAGGTGGGCGCGGGTTCGGAGGCGTTTGCGCCCCAGGTGAAGGGTCTCGAGCTTCCCGGGTACGAGCCGCGCACACTCCAGTCAATGGCGCTCGGGCTCGCCGTGAACGCCCGTGGGGCTGACCACAATCGCTCCGGTGCCTACGAAGCCGACCTCTCTGGCGCTCACGACCGGTTGACCGGCGGCGCCGCCCACGTCTCGGCCGCCGTCGAGAGCGAGGACCGGGCCGCCGTGATGGACTCGATGATCTTGTGCAAGTTCCTGCGCGGGGTTTTCGTTCAGCCGTTCGAGCAGTGGGCAGAGCTGTTGCACCTCGTCACCGGGTGGGACATCACCGGCGCCGAATTAAGGACAACAGCCGAGCGGATCGTGCTTTCGAAGCGGATGTTCAATCAACGCGAAGGCGGGACGCGCGCAGACGACTGGCTGCCGGAGCGGTTCCTGTCGGAGTCGCTCGCGCTTGATTCCGGACGGACGGCGTCCCTGCCCGCACAGCGGCTTCGCGAAATGATCGACGGGTACTATGTCGCCCGCGGGCTGGACCAGGAGGGAACCCCCTTTTCGGAGCGAGTGTCGCAGCTCGGTCTCGACGAGTTCCTCTCCTGAGCGAGGATGACCACGTGACGCTGCGAACGGATTCCGTCGCCGCACCGACAGGTAAGAGCCTCGGAATCACTGTGTCGATCGACGATTTTGACCTGACCGTCTCTGAGGGCACGACCATCTGGAGCGCGGCGAAGCAACTCGGGATTGATATCCCCGTCCTCTGCCACGACGAGCGGTTCGACCCGGTCGGGGTCTGCCGCATGTGCGTGGTCGACGTCGGTGCGCGGGTCTTCGCGGCCGCCTGCGTCCGTGCGTGTGAGGACGGGATGAAGGTGAGGACAGACACCCCCGCGCTCGAACGTCAACGGGCGGCATTGACGGCCCTGCTTTTGTCGGATCAGCCGGATCCGGCCCTCGACCCGAAGGAAACGACGACCGCCGACAACGAGCTGCTCGCCCTCGCCCGCCGGTTCGACGTCGTGCGGGGTAACGGCTTGCCACTCGGCAGCGGCCGAGGCCTCGACGCATCCAATCCGGTGATCGCCGTCAACCACGACGCCTGCATCCTCTGTGACCGTTGCGTGCGGGCGTGCGACGACATCCAGGGCAACGACGTCATTGGCCGCTCGGGGAAGGGATACACGACGAGGATCGCATTCGATCTCAACGATCCGATGGGTGAGTCGTCGTGCGTGACCTGCGGCGAGTGCGTCGCCGCCTGCCCGACCGGCGCGCTGACGAACAAGCCGATCAACGGCGTGCCGATCCGGCCCCGCGCGACGCTCCGCACGGTCGACACCGTCTGCCCGTACTGCGGCGTCGGGTGCGCGCTCTCCTACCACGTCGACGACGAGCGCAACGCCGTCGCGTATGCGGAGGGTCGCCCGCAGCCCGGGTCGCAGAGTCGCTTATGCGTCAAGGGGCGCTACGGGTGGGATTACTCGCGCTCACCTCAACGTCTCAGCCGACCGCTCATTCGTAAGGAGGGGTCGTATCCGAAAGGGGCACTTTCGAGCGACGTGCGAGGCGAGGGTCGAGGGCGCAAGAAGCCGGGCGGCTTCGTCGACTACTCCGAAGTGATGCCGCACTTTCGCGAGGCGACATGGGAGGAAGCCCTCGCCCTTGCCGCGTCGCGCCTCGCATCGATCCGCACCGAGCACGGTCCGTCGGCGATCGCCGGTTTCGGCTCCGCCAAGTGCTCGAACGAGGAGGCATACCTCTTCCAAAAGCTCATCCGCGCCGGCTTCGGGACGAACAACGTCGACCATTGCACCCGGCTGTGCCACGCGTCGAGTGTGGCGGCACTGTTCGAGGGGATCGGCTCCGGCGCGGTATCGACGACCTACGGCGACGTCGCCAACGCCGACGTCGCCCTGATCGCCGGCTCGAACACGACGGCGAACCACCCGGTCGCGTCGTCGTTCTTCAAGCAGGCACACCGCAGGGGAACAAAGATCCTCGTCGTCGACCCGCGTCGCGAGACGATGGCGGATCACGCCGATCTGTTCTGTCAGATCAAGCCGGGGACCGACGTCGCGTTCTACAACGGCGTGCTCCACGAGATCATCCGCCTCGGGCTGACCGATGCCGACTACATCGCGCGCCGGACGACGAACTTCGAAGAGCTCGCCCGGGTCGTCGCCGATTACCCCCCCGAAAGGGCGGCGCAGATCTCCGGGATCGACCCCGACAAGATCCGCGAATTCGCCCGCATCTGGGGCACCGCCGAGGGGGCGATCGCGTTCTGGGGAATGGGGATCTCCCAGCACACGACCGGGACCGACAACGCCCGCTGTTTGATCGCTCTGTGCGCAATCACCGGCAACATCGGCCGGCCGGGCACGGGCCTGCACCCGCTGCGCGGCCAGAACAACGTCCAGGGCGCCTCGGACATGGGGCTGATTCCGATGTTCTACCCGGACTACCAAAAGGTCGATTCCGCCGATGTGCGCGCCTTGTTCGAGAACCGGTGGGGGAGAGAACTCGACCCACAGCGCGGCCTGACTGTCACCGAAATCGTCGGGGCGGCGCTGCAGGGCGAGGTGCGGGGGATGTACATGATGGGGGAGAACCCGTTCCTCTCCGACCCGAACATCAACAAGGTCCGCAAAGCACTCGCCCACCTCGAGTTCCTCGTCGTGCAGGACATCTTCCTCACCGAGACGTGCGAGTTCGCCGACGTCATCCTTCCGGCCACGACGATGCTCGAAAAGGACGGCACCTACACGAACACCGATCGCCGGGTGCAGCTCGGCAAGAAGGTGCTCACAGCGCCGGGAGAGGCCCGCGTCGACTGGGAGATCATCCAGGAGATGGCAAATCGCGTCGGGCTCGAGATGAGCTACTCCTCGGCGGCCGAGATCTTCGATGAGATCGCCTCTGTGACCCCGAGCTACGGGACGCTTTCGCACTCCAACCTCGGAGCGACCGGCAAGCTCTATCCGAATCCTGACCCGGAGCACTCCGACGGCACCGTCGTGATGTTCGGTGAGCGATTCTCCACTCCCGACGGTCTCGCCCATCTCGTCCCGGCCGAATGGATGCCCGCCAAGGAGCTCCCCGACGCCGAGTTCCCCTTCGTGCTCAACACGGGCAGACTGCTCGAGCACTGGCACACCGGTTCGATGACGCGGCGGTCTTTCGCGCTGGACACGATCGCTCCCCGCGCCCAGGTGTTCCTGCACGCCGCGGACGCCGCCAAGCTCGGCGTCGTCGATGGCGACTTCGCCCGGGTGACCTCGCGTCGCGGATCGATCGAGATCGAGGTGCGCATCTCGGATCGGGAGACCCCCGGAAGCTGCTTCATCCCGTTCCACTTCCGCGAGGCGGCCGCCAACCTGCTGACGATCGACGAAATCGACCCCTTCGGCAAGATCCCGGAGTTCAAGTTCTGCGCCGTCAAGGTCGAACGGGCGGACGAGTCGGTCGAGCCAGTCCCTTGAGCCCAAACCTCAACGGATCCGCCCCGGGCCGGGAGGCTCGCGCCGGCCGTTTCCCGGGCCCGAGCCTCATTCCGGCGCTGACTGCCATTCAGCGCGAGCACGGCTGGTTGCCGCGCGAGGAACTCGTCGCGCTCTCTCGTCAGGCGAAGCGACCGCTGTACGAGATCGAGGGGCTGATCAGCTTCTACCCGCACTTTCGCACCCGCCCTCCAGCTCGGGTCGACGTGGCCGTCTGCCACGACCTCTCGTGCTGGCTGAACGACGCCGACGCCGCTCTGGCGGCGATCAGGGCGGCACACGGCGACGACGCCGCCATCGAGCTGCGCGAAGTGTCGTGCATCGGTCGATGCGAACTGGCCCCGGCGATCTCGGTGAACGAAGTCCCCGTACCAGCGTCCGCGCTCGAGAATCTGCTCGTGTCCGCGCCGGTTGCCGCCGTGCCCGGTCCGTCGTCGGGTCCGCGAGCGGCTCGTTGGCCGAACGACCCTTACGACGCCGGCGAGGAGCGGTACCGGGTCTTCCGTCGCGCCCTTTTCGGCGAGCTCTCGGCGTCCCAGATCGTCGGCGAGATCCGCGAGGCGGGGCTGCGCGGGATGGGTGGCGCCGGGTTCCCGGTGGCTCAGAAGTGGCAGCTCGTCGCGGATCAGGCCGCCGAACCGAAGTACGTGATCTGCAACGCCGACGAATCGGAGCCGGGAACCTTCAAAGACCGCCAAATCCTCGCCGACGAGCCTCACCTCGTGCTCGAAGGACTGCTCCTCGGCATGGTCGTAACGGGAGCCGAGCAGGGATGGGTCTTCATCCGCCACGAGTACGGGCGGGAGGAGGCGATTCTTCGCGCCGAGCTCGAGCGGATTCGCGCCGAGGGCCTGATCGGCGTGGAGGCGCTCGGCACGGGCCGGCGACTCGAGGTCGAGGTCTTCACCTCTCCGGGTGGCTACATCCTCGGCGAGGAGTCCGCGCTCCTCGAGTGCCTCGAGGGCCACCGCGGCGAGCCGCGTAACAAACCACCCTTTCCGGGCAGCTCGGGTCTGTGGGGCCGCCCGACGCTCATCAACAACGTCGAGACGTTCGCCGACACACCGATCATCGTTGAGCGCGGCGCGACCTGGTGGCGCGAACAGGGGGTGAACGGGGCCAGCGGTTGGAAGTTCTTCGCCGTCTCGGGTCACGTCGAGCGTCCGGGCGTCTACTGCGTGCCGCTCGGAACAACGATCGGCGACCTTCTCAAAAAAGCGGGCGGCGTGCGAGACGGGGCACCGCTCGGAGCGGTGCAGCCGGGGGGCGCGTCGTCGAACTTCCTTTCTGCGGAACGGCTCGACGTCCCGCTCGATTTCGAAGCCGTCGCCAGGGCTGGCTCGATGCTCGGATCGGGGGCACTCGTCGTCGTCGCCGAAGGAACGGACCTGCTCGCCGCGGCGACGAACGTCCTGCGTTTCTTCCGCAACGAATCGTGCGGCAAGTGCGTGCCGTGTCGCGTCGGTTCAGCAAAGGCGCACACGATCCTCACCGCGTCGCTTGGCGAAGGGCGTGCCCAGGGCGAGCTCGACAGTCAAGTGGCCGAACTCGAAGAGACGATGCGCCTCACCTCGATCTGCGGGCTCGGTCAAGTGGCGCTCGGACCGGTCGTGAGCGTCGCGCGGCTTGAACGAGGTTCGCAGCCGGCCTGACGATGTCCCGAGTCCGCGGTCGCGAGTTCTTCACGGTTGCAACGGTCAGCGACGCGCTGGCGGGCTTCCGGCCGGCGCGCCGGACTCCGAGCGAGGTCGTGCCCCTCCAAGAGGCGGCCGGACGGGTGCCGAGCGCCGCGGTGCGGGCGGCGCATGCCTTGCCGGGATTCGCCCGGGCGACCGTCGACGGTTACGCCGTCCGCGCGGCCGACACCTACGGCGCCTCCGACGGGCTTCCCGGCTACCTCGAGATCCTCGGCGCCGTGCGAATGGGCGCGCCGGTCGATCTGGCGCTGCGGCCAGGCGGCGCCGTCGCGATCCCGACGGGGGGCATGCTGCCGGCCGCGGCCGACGCCGTCGTGATGGTCGAGTTCACCCAAGAGACGATGCCGGGGACGATTGAGATCCACCGCGCTGTCGCGCCGGGCGAGGGCGTCGTCCGAGCGGACGAGGACGCGAAGACCGACGATCAGCTCGTGCCGGCGGGGCGGCCGCTTCGTGCCCACGACCTTGGCCTTCTCGCCGCCGCCGGAGTCACGACGTTGGCGGTCCGCGCCCGCCCGCAAGTCGTGATCTTTTCGACCGGCGACGAAGTCGTTCCGTTCGAGACGGCCGTGCTCGCTCCGGGCCAGGTCCGCGACGCCTGCTCCTTGCCGCTCGCCGGACTCGTGCGAGAAGCCGGTGGCGAGCCGCTGCTCGCCGGCATCGTGCCCGACGATCCCGCCAAGCTGCGGCTCGCGATCTCCGAGGCGATGACCGGGGCAGACGTCATCGTGATCACGGCCGGATCGTCGGTCGGCTCCCGAGACGAGACGGCCGCCGTCGTCGCCTCCCTCGGCGAGCCGGGGATCTTCTGCCACGGTCTCGCGGTTCAGCCCGGCAAGCCGACGCTGCTCGCTGAGTGCGACGGTGTGCCGATCCTTGGACTGCCTGGCAACCCCCGGTCAGCTCTGGTCGTCTTCCGACTGATCGGGATCCCGCTCATCCGGTTGGTCGGAGGCTGGGAGACGACGGTGCCCGAGCCAACGACGCCCGCCCGGCTGAGCCAGGACGTGGCCTCGGTCGCCGGCCGTCTGGACATCGTTCAAGTGCGACTGAACGATGGCGTGGCGGAGCCGATCTTCGGAAAATCCGCGCTGTTGTCGATGCTGTCGGCAGCGGACGGGTACGTCACGATCCCCGAGGAGGCAACGGGAATCGGGGCGGATACCGAGGTCCTGGTGACGCTGTACCGCTGATGCCCGCCAGTCCGTTCATCCGCGACGTGCCGGCGCAGGCGGCGCTCGAGGCGTGGTACCGGGCGTGCGAGGCCGCCGGCTGCCCAAGCCGCGTCGCGACAATCCGCCTCGGACTTTCCGAAGCCGTGGGGCGGGTCACCGCCGAACCGGTCTTCGCGCGGCGATCGTCGCCGCCGTTCGATGCCGCCGCCATGGACGGCATTGCCGTCTGCTCCTCGGACACGATCGGCGCCAGCGAGACGACCCCAGTGGTCATCGCGAAGGGCGCGTTCGAGGTGGTCGACACGGGCGACCCGCTCCCTTCGCGCTTCGACTCGGTCGTGATGCGCGAACACTTGCGCCATGTCGACAACGGCGTCGAGCTGAGGGCCGCCGTCGTGCCCTACCAGTACGTGCGATCGATCGGCGAGGACATCAGCGCCACCGAGTTGCTGCTGCCCGAAGGGCATCGGTTGCGCGCCGTCGACGTCGCCGCGTGCGGCGCGGCCGGCGTGACCGAACTCGTCGTCCGCCGCCCGCCGGTCGTCGCGATCCTTCCGACCGGCGACGAGATCCGGCCGATTGGCGCCGAGATGTCCCTTGGCGAGCTCCCTGACACGAACTCGCTCATGATCGCCGCTCAGGCGGAGGAGATCGGCTGCGAGATCGTCGTGCTGCCGATCGCACCCGACGACCCCGAGTGGATCGGGCGGGCGGTTCTCGATGCGGTCGCTCGCTGCGACCTCTTGATCGTCGTCGCTGGCTCGAGCGCGGGGCGCGACGACTACACGGCAGCGGTGATCGACAAGCTCGGCGCGCTCGCCGTGCATGGCGTCGCCGTCCGTCCCGGCCACCCGGTGGTCCTCGGCGCGGTCGAAGCCACTCCGGTGCTGGGGGCTCCGGGTTATCCAGTCTCGGCGGCGCTCACCTTCGAGATCTTCGCGTCGCCGCTGCTCGCCCGGCTTGAGGGTACGGTCGAGCGGCTCCGTCCGGTCGTCCGCGCCACCCTCGCACGGAAGCTCGTTTCGCCAATGGGCATGGACGACTGGGTCCGGGTTCGGCTCGGCCGGGTGGGAAGCCGCCTGGTGGCGACGCCGCTGCCCCGCGGGGCAGGTGTGCTGACCTCCCTCGTCCGGGCGGACGGTCTGCTGCTCGTCCCTGCCGGAATCGAGGGTCATCACGCCGAAACAGAGGTCGAGATCCGGCTTTTGCGCGGTGAGGACGAGATCGCGCACACGATCGTCGTGATCGGTTCCCACGACATGGTCCTCGACCTGGCCGCTTCGATGCTCCGCCGAAGCGACCCTCGCGTCACGCTCGCCTCGTCGAACGTCGGGTCACTCGCCGGCCTTGCCGCGCTGCGCGACGGGCTGTGTCACGTCGCCGGCTCGCACCTTCTCGATCCCGGCACCGGCGAGTACACCATCTCTTACATCGACCAGGTTCTCCCGGGCCGCGACGTCGCCGTCGTCAGGCTGGTCCATCGGGAACAGGGACTGATCGTCGCCGCCGGCAACCCGCTCGGTCTCGCCGGCATCGCCGACCTCGTCCGACCAGACCTCCGCTACGTGAATCGCCAGCGCGGCTCGGGCACGCGAGTGCTTCTCGATTTCGAGCTCGGTCGATTGGGCATCGGCGCGTCGTCGATCGCGGGCTACGCGCGAGAGGAGTACACCCATCTCGCCGTGGCGGCCTCGGTGTCCGCCGGACGGGCCGACGCCGGCCTCGGTGTGCTGGCCGCCGCCCGCGCCTTCGGCCTCGGCTTCGTTCCCGTGACCCGTGAGCCGTACGACCTGGTGCTCGATCGGGACAGGCTGGAAGATCCCCTGTTGGCACCGCTTTGGGTCCTCATGGCCTCGGGGGATTTCCGTGCCGCCGTCGAACAGCTCGGCGGGTACGACACCGCGGAGATGGGCAAGCAGATTCTCTGAGGCAGACACTGCGAACCGCTTGCCACGTGATCGGCATCTCCGCTGTTCGGCGGAGTCCGAAGTTCACCCGGCTGCCTTTTTCAGGGCCCCAAGAATTCGGGTGAATCCCGTCGTAACCGTCGCGCAACCGTGTTCTGCGTACACAACGATCTGGAGACGCGGAGGTCGACTCATTCCCGCCGGATTGCCGTATAGCCACTGATCGCCGGTCGATGGCGCACCGTCAAGCACGCGCCTTACCTGGCGAGATGTCCGTTAGAGAACGCGAGGTCGACGACCCACGGAAAGGCTGAGTATTCCCCGCGGCTTGCAACTCCCGTGCTGCGGCAGTCAGATGGGCCCCAGGCGCCGCCGAGTAGAGGAGGCATCGTGACAAGGAATGTCATACCGATCGAAACCGGTCGCCATGCCGAAAACGAGGCGATGCGCGCCGCTGAGCACGCCCGCGACGAGGCGCTGTTGGCCGCTGACGACGTCGCGCGAGCCGAGCTCGCCCGAGCCGACCTCGTGCAAAAGGCAACAATCTCCCGAGCGGAGCGGGTTCGGGCCGCAACTCTCACGCGCGTGGAGGCGTTGAGGCAACTCAGCCAACTTCACGACGAGCAACTGCGTGACGCCGAAAAGACGCGAGCCGCCGCAGCCAAGGCGGCCGAGGAGAGATACAGCAACGCGCTGCAAAGCGCCGAAGTTGTGGCAGCGCGCGAGGTCGAACAGGCCTACGAACAAGAGCTCACGGCGGCTCGCTTGGCTCACGAGGAAGCGATGAGGGCGGCGGAAGCCGCATCGGTCAGCGCGATCGAGCGGGCAGAAGCCATCAAGCGCGCTGGCGCGGCGCGCGCCGACTCGATCTACCGAGCGGGAGTTGAAAGGGCGGCCGAGCTACGCGACGCTGTCGATGCGTACGAAGTCGCCGTCTCCGGTGCATCGCGCCGCCGCGCGGAGCATTTGAAGCAGGCGTCGTCGGAGTTCGACGAGACGATGTCGAGCGCCGCGGAGGCTTTCGACGCGGTCTTCAAGGAGGCGGGCGAGCTCCTGAGCGCTGGCGAGGGGACGAGCGAGGAAGTCGCCGCAGAGAAAGACAAGTCGACAGCAGAGGCACAGGTCGGCACCGGCTGAGCCAGCGCACGGCCGTGGCGATCATCCGCGGCCGCTATCAGCACAAAGGTTCTGCGATCGCGGACAGGGCGACCCTGCGTAAGACCGGCATTCGCTGGCGCCCGGAACATTCAACTGCTCGAAGCCGGGGCTGGCGTTTAACCGGTATCTCGAACGACTGAAAGCGAGTTCGGCACGCGGCCGTGAACGGACTGCGCACTCATTTGTTCTGGTGATCGAGCAGGCGCGAGGGAGCACTGCCCGCCGCCTTCGCGCTTCGCCTCGTAGAGCGCGTCATCGGCGTCGGCGTAAGTGAGCGCGGGTGTAACGCCAGCGATTTGGATTGCGACACCGGCGCTGAGCGTCGCGCGTGGATTTGTTCGTCCCCACCCAGCAACAAGGCGATCTGCGACTTCGAGTCCCTCGGTTCCGGCCTTCCGCATGACGAGGATGAACTCGTCGCCGCCGAACCTCGCTACCCCGTCGTGTTCGCGCAGGTTGTTGAGGAGATGCTGCCCGAACCTTTTCAGCTCCTCGTCGCCTCGTTGGTGCCCGAACGTATCGTTCACCGCCTTCAGACAGTCGAGATCGAGGACGGCGAGGGCGTCTCCTGGGGCCAGTGACGTCAACAGCGCATCGCCAAGTCGGCGATTGCCGACGCTCGTCAGCGGATCGGTTGTCGATTCCCTGCTGAGCTCAGCGAGCAACCGTTCTTGAACTCCGTGGGCGGCGCGAAGCGACGCGGAGTTGGCAGCAACGATCTCTCCGGACAGCACTCCGATCGGAACCACAAGAGTCGCCGCGAAAAGATCATCGTGCGATCGAGGGGCACCGAACAACAGCGGCAGCACGTACGAAAGTACGACGAGCGGGGAGGAGAGCAACGCGGTGCCGCGCGGGAACCAGGCACCGATGCACACGTAGATGAGGACAAACCAGATCCCGAGCGTCGCCGGAGGGAGCGCGCCGACGACATTGTTGAGCGACACGAGAGCAAGCGCAGCGAGGGCGAGCGCGTACGCGAGAGGTCGCAGGAGCGACGCGCGGTCTCGGAGAATCCAGGCAATTAAGCCGATGAAGACGGTGACGACGTCGAGGATCGCGGACCAAGGACGGCCCCAGCCGGCACCACCGGGGACAACGTCGTTCACGATTCCTGTGATTCCAGCCGCAGCGAGCAGAAACGATGCTTGACGCAGCGCGGTTGGTGACGAGGGTGCGGGCCAGATCAGGCGGACGCGCCAGCGAAGTTGTATGGGGGAACGTCCCACACAGTTATCTACGTCAGTTTTCCAAGGCATCGATAGACATGTCTCGAGGATCCGACGGTCACACTGAGTGGCAGCGGGCGGTCGGTTGTGAGGTCGGCACCAAACGGCACGTCGAGGCGGACCTAACCGGCGTGTGCATTCCAATCCGCGCGAAAGGCGTGCGAAACGCTCAGCCCCTTTGGAGGAGGCTGAGAGGACGGCGTGCTGAATTCGTCGGAGTGGCCGCGCGCGAAGCGGCGAGAAATTCGGACACAATCGCATTTCGACGGAGGAGGCGGCATGGCTGAGGTGTTGTTGTTTCATCACGCGCAGGGCCGGACCACAGGCGTCTTCGCCTTCGCCGACGAGCTCCGCGGCGCCGGACACACGGTGCACACGCCGGACCTGTACGAAGGCCGCACCTTTGCGACGCTGGATGAGGGCGTGGCGTACGCACGCGAGGTTGGCTTTGACAATCTGCTTGACAGGGGCGTGAGTGCAGCTGACGGGCTAGCCGACGGGGTCGTTTATGCGGGATTCTCGCTCGGTGTGATGCCAGCTCAGCAGCTCGCGCAGACCCGCGCCGGCGCGCGTGGGGCACTTTTTTTCGAGTCCTGCCTCCCTGTCTCGGAGTTCGGGACCGTCTGGCCGGCGGGCGTGCCCGTACAGGTCCACGGAATGGACGCCGATCCGTGGTTCGTCGACGAGGGCGACATCGACGCAGCCCGCGAGCTCGTCGCTTCGACCCAGGACGCGGAGCTGTTCTTGTACCCGGGGAATCGACACCTTTTCGCCGACTCCAGCCTCCCGTCCTATGACGCGGGTGCGACGAAGCTGCTTACCGGGCGCGTGCTCGATTTCCTCGCAGCCCACTGAGACCGCGCCGGACACGTCCTTCAGGCTGCACGAGCCCTTTTTCGCTCAACTCGGCCGCCACTTCGAGGCCGTAGTTCACTCCGACGCGATCCGCATCACGGCGAAAGCCCCCGCTCTGCCGCCCGACGGGGGATACGCCGAGACCGCGGTCGGCCGGGGCCGACAGCACAAGGCCGGTCGTTACAGAAGTCCCGAAACCTCGTGCACGTCACCGCAAGGAACGCCGATCGCCGCGTGGTGGCTGCAGACCGCGTCCGCGTCAGGCTCTTCGTGCAGGAGTACACCTGTCCATCGGCGTTGAGAAACAGCTCCCGCCGCGAACCGAGAATCGTCATTGAGCAAATCGTTCTTTGACGGGGTGGTTGATGCATTAGGGGCCGTGACCTTCGAGACCGGCTGGACTGTCCGGCAGGTCGACGGCGTGCTCTTGAAGCACCGCGAGCGGAACGATCTCGCTCGCGCGCTCGTGCGTGGAGGCGAGGACGACAAAACAGGCCGCACCTTCGAGATGCGCCCGCAGCCAGTTCGCGGCGGTGACGCACCAACGATCGCCCGGGGAAAGACCCGGGAATCGAAAGGCGGGAACCGGGGTGATGAGGTCGTTGCCGATCTTGCGCTGATGTTCAAGGAACTCGGCGGTCACGACGGCGCAGATTGTGTGGCTACCGGGATCTTCTGGCCCGGTCGTGCAGCACCCATCGCGGAAGAATCCGGTGAGCGGGTCGAAACTGCACGGCTCCAGCTCGCCGCCTAAGACGTTCCGATCGGCCATACGCGCCAGTATTCCCCGGACTCTCGCTCGCTCGAGCCGAAAGATGAACCGTGACGAGCGAGCGGTCGCCCGCCACGCTCGACTCGACCGGGTCGGTTCGGTACGGTCGCGCCGGTGAAGTCTGAGATCGATGCTCTGGCGGACGCGTTCCTCGCCGTCCGGACCGATCACGACCCTCTGGATGCCTCGGCGTACGGACTACCCGGCGCTGACGACCGGCTGCCGGACCTGAGCGCGGACGCAGAGCGCGCCCATGCCTCGAAATACGCGGAGATCGCGGTCGCGGCCGAGACCGCACGACGCCAGGGCGGCGCAAACATCACTCTTGAACTCACCGAAACCGATCGCCAGACGCTCGATTTCATCGCCATCTCGGCGCGGAACTTCGAAGCCGTAACCGAAGTGCCGAGCGCCGAGTTCACCGTGACGGACTTTCACGTCGCGCCGATGTCGGTCCTCCTCATCGTCCTGCCTCAGCTGCCGCTTGATATCGAGGCGCGCCGAGCGGGCTACCTCGCACGACTTGCCGCGTTACCGACCTACCTCGAACAAGCAGCGCAACGTCACCTCGACGGCGTGGAGTTGGGCCGAAGGACGGTGGCTCGCGGCGTCGCGGGTGCCATCAAACAGATCGACGAAGTGATCGAGGATCCAGATCTGTCCGGCATCCGTCGGACACTCGACGCTGCCGATGCTGCGTTTGAAACGACGCAATCGGAACTGATCGTGTCGGCGGTGCTGCCCGCGCTGGGGCGTTATCGCGAGGTGCTCGCAGACAAGATCCTTCCGACCGGACGCCCGGACGAGCGACCGGGGATCTGCTGGTTGTCCGAGGGATCGGCGATGTACGAACGACTGATCCTGTTCAATACGTCGACGCACCGCACACCGGACGAGCTCCACCGGCTCGGGCTCGACCTGCTCGCGCAATTGGACGAGGAATACGCGGAGATCGGAACACGGTTGTGGGGGATGAGCGACCCCGAACAGATCCGCGCTCGGCTTCGATCGGACCCCGACCTTCGCTTCCCGAGCGAGGACTCGGTCGTGCAGTCGGCGATCGGCGCGGTCCGTCGTGCCGAATCAGAAGCCCCGACGTGGTTCGGCACGGTGCCGAAAGAACAGTGCGCCGTCGAGACGATCCCACCCGCGCTCGAAAAAGGATCGCCAGCCGCGTACTACATGCCCGGCGCAGTCGACGGTTCTCGCCGCGGCACCTTCTTTGTGAACTCGTCCCAGCCAAACGAACGCCTCCGCTATTCGGCGGAAGCGGTCGCGTTTCACGAGGCTGTCCCCGGACACCACTTCCAGTTGACGATCGCGTTGGAGGCAAAAGATCTCCACCTAGCGCGCCGCGTCGCTGGTGATGTGGCGTGCTCCGAAGGCTGGGGCCTCTACGCGGAGCGCCTTGCCGACGAAATGGGCCTCTACGGAGGAGACCTCGATCGCTTGGGAATGGTCGCCAACGACTCTTGGCGGGCCGCGCGCCTCGTCGTCGACACCGGTCTGCACGCACTCGGCTGGTCGCGAGAAGCCACCGTCGAGTGGATGCTCGCCCACGTTCCGAGGAGCCAACTCGAATGTGAGACCGAGATCGACCGCTACATCGCGTACCCGGCACAAGCGCTCGCCTACATGCTCGGGCGGCTGGAGATCGCGGCCCTCCGACGCGAGGCAGCCGGCAAACTCGGACCAGCGTTCGACGTCCGGTCGTTCCACGACCTGGTCCTCGCCGTCGGTTCGATGCCACTGCCCGCGCTCGGGGCCGCCGTACGGCGCTGGATCGACGCGACCGCGAGGAACGCCTGACGACGACGCGCACTTAGGCAAGCGGCGGCATCAGAAAGGTCCTTTCGGCCCTTTTTGAGATCGCACCGGGCAATCAACGCTGGCAGCCAACGCTGAGCGGGTCGAGCTGTTGGTCTACTCGAATTGGAGGTGTGTGTTGAACCTGTCGGCAGTCGACCTCAACGGTCCCGGCACCTACGTGCACTGGGGGATCCTGCAGGTCTCGCTCGCGAACCTCCTCCTGATCGGCGCGATGGACGTGATCTTCGGCGTCGCGCTGCTCCTTCCGTTCCCAAAGGATCGCAAGACCGCACCGGTGACGGCGTCTCCTGAAATGCACTCGGAGCCGTCCGAACCCGAGGATCCCGAAACGGCGAAGATGTGGACCGCGGCCGTGCGCCGACGTGCGCTGTCGTTGTTGCCGCCGGGAAAGTAGCTCCCCGACACCCAGCCGGCCTACGTCGCCTCGTGGATCTACGTCTTTGGGGTCGCGTCGCTTGCGGCGCTCGCGATCGCGATCCTCTCCGGAGCCGCGATAGCGCTCGGCGGCGTCGACTGGTGGCACACGAACCCGGTCGGCACTTCTTCAACAGCCTCCATCTGTGGAGCGTCGAGCTGTTCATGGCGTTCATCGTCATCCACCTTTGGGGCAAGTTCTGGATGGCGGCATGGCGCGGTCGCCGTGCCCTCACGTGGATGTCCGGCGTCGTCGCGTTTGCCGTCTCGATCGTCGAGTGCTTCACCGGATATCTCTCTCAGCAGAACTTCGATTCGCAGTGGATATCGACGAACGGCAAAGACGCGATCAACGCGGCGGGTCTCGGAGGGCTGTTCGACTTGATGAACTTCGGCCAGATGTTGCTCTGGCTCGTCGTCCTCATCCCGATCGCGCTCGTCCTCGTCGTCGGGCTGGCGGTGTTCCTGTCGTCGCCCGACGTACCGCCGGTGACGGTGGCGACGTGGGCGAAGATCGCTCCGGCCGACTTTCTCGCGACGGCCGCTTCCGAGCTCGCCGGCACGAGCGAGACGGCAACCTATGGACCCCCGTACAACAATGGCTCGGCGTACGTGCAGGGGATCGGTCCGTCGTGGCAACGACTCGCCGGCGTGATGCAGCCGATCAACGCGGCACGCACCTTTGTGCTGGACCCGCTCGGCAAGCTCGCTTCGACCGACCACCCGCTCGCGAAAGCGATCAGCGACTACGAACGCGCGCCGGCAAAACAGCGCGCCACATGGGACTCGGCGTACTTGACCGCTGTCACGAAGGTTTCCTTCGTCAACGGCGCGCCCGTGACGCCGCGGGCGAACGACGGTCCCGTGCCGATGCTCGCGTCGACCGAGCTCACGCTGGCGCGTGCCGGTGCGACCGACGCCGACCTCGTCGCCCAACACCCGTTTTACGGCACGGATTACACCAAGCCGTTGCTGTTCTTGGAGGACGGTAGTTACTTCTCAGAAGTCGCCCAGAAACAGCACCTCACCGGCTCGCAGTGCGGGGTGATCAGCGAGACGGGCAGCTACCCGGGTCAGCCGTGGCTGTGGTTGTACACGCTCTGGTACCACAGTTGCCGGGATGGCGGAACTCGGCGAATGTCGATCTGATCGCGATCTACATGACGGGGCTCGCAACGTTGCTCCTGCTCGCACTACCGTTCCTGCCGGGGCTGCGCGACATCCCAAGCGTCGTACCGCTGCATCGGCTCGTTTGGCGCCAGTGGCGACGCAGACCGACGGACAACGCTTGAGAAAGGAAACCGCATGGCAATCGGACAGAAGGTCCAGCACTTTGAGGGCAAAGGGACGGACCTGGGCAAGCTCGCTAGTGACATCGAGTCCTACCTGCAATCCGAGAAGTTCACGACCCAGGCGAGCGCGCCGAGCGACCAAGGCGCGGTGATCCAAGCGAAGAAGGGTGGCTGGCTCCAAGGAGTGGTCGACGCGGATCGCGCGCTCACGATCACGATCTCGGGATCGCCAAGCGACTTCACCGTGACAACGGGCATCGGCAAGTGGCTCGAACACCTCGGCATCGCCGCAATCGAGACGCTGCTCATCTCCGATCTCTTCCTCGTGATCGACGTCGCCGAGTCGGCCTGGAACCTAGAGATCGAGAACAAGCTGGCGTCGAAGATCACCGAGCTCGTCGGCTAGCGCACCGCGCCAGCTGATCCGTCGCGCGAGCGGACGGGTCTGATACCCCCGAGACCGGGGCGGTTAGCCTTCGTGATGTGAACACGCGCAAAAGGTCGCGGCTGCGTCGGGGCACGTGATTCGCCATGTTCACAGCGATGATGCAGGAGACGACGACCGTCGTCTCGAAGGTCGGCGGCGTGCTCCACCTCTCGACCCTGGCATCGGCGACGGACAATCTGCCGCTCGGCGGCGCGTCTATTTGCGTCGACGACGCCTGCATGACCGTCAGCTCGGTGAGGGACGGTTGGGAACGCGGACAGCTTCTCGGTAGCAATCACCCCCTTCACAAGCGAGCACAGGAGCTTGTGCTGCGCGCCCGGGGGAATTCGTGAACGTTGAGGGACATCGTTGCGAAACAGATCCACGACTCGTCCCCTCCTACGTCTCGAGAGGCGATGACTGAGCAGGACCCGGTTACTCGCGTCGAAGACCAGCGGTGTGATGACGTCGTGCCCAGCCCCGTTATCGCGCACTAATAGAACGCTGTACTTAGGTGAGAGAAGGGCTCGGCGGGCTGGTTGCCACGGGGGTGGCAAAGACCTACCGAAGCGGCGACCGATCGGCGAAGGCGTTGGAGGCGATGAACCTCGAAGTGCCCCGCGGCGAGTTCGTCACGATCATCGGCCCGAGCGGCTGCGGGAAATCGACCTTCCTGCGACTCGCCGCGGGGCTCGAGGAACCTGATGCCGGAGAGATCTCAATCTTCGGAGAATCGGCAGAAGCGGCGCGTCGTGCGAAACGGATCGGATTCGTGCCACAAGCGCTCGCGTTGCTGCCGTGGCGCACCGTCCTCGACAACGTCCGCTTGCCGCTCGAAGTGAACAGAGCGGCGGATGGTGACATGACACCGGCGCGGGATCCAAGCGAGCTGTTGCGGGTGTTCGGACTGGGAGACGTCCTGAGCCAACGACCGGGCGAACTGTCAGGTGGGATGCGTCAGCGCGTTGCCCTCGCGCGAACCTTCGCCCACCAACCCGCCGTAATGTTGATGGACGAGCCCTTCTCGGCGCTCGACGAGCTAACGGCGGACGTCTTGCGGCGAGAGCTGCTCGAGCTGTGGCAGACACAGCGCACGACCGTTGTCTTCGTGACTCACTCAGTCGCTGAAGCGGTTCTGCTTTCGGATCGGATCGTCGTCATGTCGCCGGCACCCGGGCGCGTCGCCGCGATCGTCGACGTTCACCTCCCACGCCCGCGCGGCGATCTCGTCGAGGTCACGTCGGAGTTCGGGGGAGTCGAGCGAGAGGTACGCATCGCCATCCGCCGCGCCAGGTCAGTTGAGGGTTCGGTGTCGTGACGATGCCGAACATTCGCGCCTGGCGCCTCTTCGTACGCGCCTTTCTTCGGGCGCTTCCAGCGGTCGTGTTGCTCGCACTATTGGCGCTCATCTGGCAGCTGGTCGCGCTGCACAACGGCTACCTCATCCCGCGAGTCGGGGCGATCTGGCAGCAGCTCGACAACCACCCGGCGGAATTCCTGGACGCCTCGGCAGTGACACTTGAAGAGGCGGCGGTCGGACTCGGCGTGAGCTTCGTCGTGGCCTTCGTCTTGGCGGTGGCGATGAGTCATCTACGCGTCGTCGAACGCGCCGTCATGCCCCTCGCCGTGGCGTTGAACGTCACCCCGGTGGTCGCCCTCGCTCCCGCTCTCGTGATCGCGTTGGGGTTTGGTTTCTTGCCGCGCTATCTCCTCACCGGCTTGATCGTGTTCTTCCCGCTACTCATCAACTCACTCGTTGGACTGCGGTCCATCGACCCGGAGGCTCGCGACTATTTCCGCTCGCTCAACGCCTCGCGCCGCGAGATCCTTTGGCACCTGCGGATCCCCTCGAGCTTGCCTTACCTGTTCGCCGCTGCCCGGATCTGCTTCCCGCTTGCGATCGTCGGCTCCGTAGTTGCCGAGTTCTCGGCGGGCGGGAACGTCGCTGCCGGCCTCGGTTCGCTCATCGTCGACGCAAACGAAGCGAACGTACTGCCCCAGATGTATGCGGCGGTGGCCTGCCTTTCGTTGCTCGGATTGGCGCTCACGCTCTTGGTCGTGACCGTCGAGCGTCGAGCGTTGGCCTGGCACCCTTCTCGTGCAGCCAACTCCTAGAAGACGGGCGTCGAATACACCGCGTGCCCTTCAGTAGGGTCTTCCTCTCTCGCCCGAGGAGGTAACTGTGGGGATTTTGAAGTCCAGTTCGCGTGCCGCAAAACGAACGGGGTTGGTCGTACTCGTGCTCGTTGGCACGGTGCTGGCGAGATCCCATGCATCTGCCGCCTCAGTTCGTCCGCTCATCAACGGAGCCTTGCCGCGCAGCTCGAGCGAATGCCTCGCCAACCGAGCAGCAGGTCCGATCGTTTTTGCCTCGCCCTTCGGTTATGACGCTTCGGCGGGGATCATCGACGTCTACGCGGCTATCAAACTGAGTTACTTCTCGGATCTCTGTCTCGACGTCGACTTCGTCGACGTCCCGGTCACCGAGTCGCCGTACGCGCTCGTGTCGGCCGACACCGCCCAGGTGAGCAGCGAAGGAAGCGCCGCCGACACGATGGTCGCCGAGGCGAACGGGGCGAACCTGGTTGGGATCGCCACCTACGGCGACACCTCGGACTACGCGCTCCTGACGCGCCCGAGCATCACCAAGCTCACGCAGCTCGACGGCGGGTTGCTGGCTTACCACTCGGTGCTGCCGGTGGCACTGACCGAGATGCTCGTGAAGGCGGGCGTCAACCTCTCCAAGGTGCACATGGTGAACGACGATTCGTATAACCCGCTGCTCCTCGCCGAGGGCAAATTCGACGCTTTGCAGGCTTATCAATCGAACGAACCCTTTACCTTGAGAGCTGCTGGAAAGAAGTTCCGCATTTGGACTCCCGCTGAGTTCGACGTGGCCGGGACGTTCAACGTCGTGGTCGTGAACCGGAAGTTCCTCGCGCAGCACGAGCAATCGGCGGCTGACTTCCTCCGGGCGGAGTTCCACGCTTTTGATTACTGCACCCAAAATGTCGGTGTCTGCGTCGGCTTCCTCGCCAAGGCGCAGGGGCCGAGCTTCCTCGTCGCTCACGGCGAGAAGGAGTGGCGTTACGAAAGCGCGCTCGCCATCGACCACCGCCTGCCAGGTGAGGGCGTCGGGGTCGAGAGCACAGCCGAGTGGGCACCCGAGGCGCGCGCTGTGCTGCGCTACAAGCTCCTGAAGGCGGCACCGCGGTTATCGAGAGCAGAGAACACGACGATCGCCGCCTCGCTTTATCGGGGATCGACGCTCATCTGGCCATAGTGGCGAGAGCGCACCGCGTCGAAGGCTCGCGTCGGGCCTCGGGCTCCGCGTCGTTGGCGTCCGCGAAGCTTCGTCAATCCTGGGGGCGACGGCCGTTCAGCTCGCGGCAGCCGCTCTCTTCTTTTCGAGGCGTTCGGCGAGATGCACCGGCAACTCCGCGTAGTGGTCGAAGTTGGCGGAGAACTTCCCTCGTCCACCCGTCAGGGAGCGGAGCTCGGCTGCGTAGCGACCGAGTTCGCTCTCGGGGACGAGCGCCTCGATCGTCTGCTCGCCGTCGCCGTCGGCCGAGCTCCCGAGGACGCGACCGCGGCGTGAGTTGAGGTCGCCGAGCACGTCACCTTGTAGGCGCGCTGGGCAGGTAACGACGACCTTGTCGATCGGCTCCAGCGCGACGGGGGCCGCTTTTTCGAATGCAAGTCCGAACCCGAGAGCGCCAGCCATCTCGAAGCTCGCTTCCGAGGAATCGACGGTGTGGTACTTCCCGTCATCACAGATCACGCGGACGTCGACGACGGGGAAGCCGTAGTTGCCGCCCTGGCCCATCGCACGCCGGACTCCTTTTTCGACGGCCGGAATGAACTGACGCGGGATCGCGCCGCCGACGATCTTGTCGACGAACTCGAAACCGCTTCCGCGATCGAGCGGCTCGATGACGAGGTGGACGACGCCGAACTGTCCGTGGCCGCCGGTCTGCTTCTTGTGGCGGCCTTCTGCGTCTGCGGGTTTCGTGATCGTCTCCCGGAACGGCACGCGCAGCTCCTCGAGCTCGAGGTCGACGGAGAACTTGCGGTGCAGGCGCTCGCAGGTCACCTGGATATGGGTCTCGCCCATCCCCGACAGCACCGTCTGGTGGGTCTCGTCGTTGCGGCGCACGGCGATCGACGAATCCTCTTCCTGGAGACGCTGGAGCCCGGTCATCATCCGGTCCTCGTCACCGGCGGTCCTCGGCCGCACGGCGACCGAATACGTCGGCGCGGTCGGTTCGGAGAACGGGATCACGACCGGGGATCCCTTCGGTGCGAGCGTGTCCCCGGTTCGCGTCTCGGCGAGCTTCGGGACGGCGACGACGTCGCCGGCGAGCGCGTGCGCGACTGGGGTCGTTTCCTTGCCGCGGATCGTCTCGAGCACGTGGAGTCGTTCTTCAGCTCGGGTGCGCGGATTGAACAGGACGATGTCGGGCTTGAGCGTCCCTGAGATGACATGGACGAGCGAGATCCGGCCGACGAACGGATCGAGCGTCGTCTTGAAGACGCGAGCAAGTGGCTCTGCGCTCGCGTCGTCGGCGATCTCGATCTCCTGGTCGCCCGCCTTCGCGCGCACCTTGCGATCCGGCGGGATCTCGGTGACGAAGGTGAGCAATCGGTCAAGGCCGACTCCGTTCACCGCCGATCCGCACAGCACCGGGAAGACCGATCCCGCCGCCACGCCGGCGGCGAGCGTCGACTCGAGTTCAGCGGCCGACGGGACATCTCCTTCGAGGTAGCGCTCCATCATCGCGTCGTCGGCAACGACTATTCCTTCGACGAGCGTGTCACGGACTCGGTGTTCGAGATCGGCCATGTCGTCGGGGATCGCCGCGCTCGACCGCTTGCCGGATTCGTAGAGGATCGCCTCGTCCGCGAGCAGGTCCGCGACGCCTTTGAACTCCGATTCCGCACCGATCGGCAGCTCCAAGGGCGCGATGCCGGCGCCGAATCGTTCGCGCAACGCGTCGAGGGTCTGGGTGAAGTCGGCGCGCTCTCGATCGAGCTTGTTGATGAAAACAACGCGGGGAAGGTTGCGCCGTTCCGCCAGCCGCCAGACCGCTTCGGTCTGCACCTCGACGCCTTCCACCGCCGACACGACCAGAACGGCGACATCGCAGACGTCGAGCGCAAGCTCAACCTCGCCGATGAAATCCGCGAAGCCCGGCGTGTCGATCAAGTTGACCTTGAAGCCTTCCCATTCGATCGGCGCGAGGGCCAGCGAGACCGACATGTGGCGCTTCACTTCTTCGGGCTCGAAGTCCGAAACGGTCGTCCCGTCTTCGACCCGTCCTTGCCGTGTGATCGCGCCCGAAAGATGGAGCAGCGATTCGGTGAGCGTCGTCTTGCCGCATCCCCCGTGTCCGATCAACGCGACATTGCGGATCTGCTTCGGCGAGCTAATGGCCAACGCCCGCACCCCCTTCGGAACCGTGCGTTCGGATCCCGCATCGTACGCTGGCGCTTTGTCGGCGGCGAGAGCGCACGGAGGTCCTTTTGGGAGAGCTCGCAGTGGGCGAGATAGCGCCGGACTTTTCCCTCTCCGACGACACGGGGGAGATGAGGAGCCTCGGCGAGTTCCTCGCCAAAGGGCCCGTCGTGCTCTTTTTCTTCCCCGCCGCGATGACCACCGGCTGCACGATCGAGTGCCGTCACTTCCGTGACCTCGGCCCGGAATTCGGGGCGCTCGGCGTGCAACGAATCGGGATCAGCCGCGATCCGGTGCAGAGGCAGCGCGATTTCTCGACACAGAACGCCTTCGACTACCCGTTGCTCTCGGACCCCGACGGGGTCGTCGCCGAGTCGTTTGGGACCCGGCGTGACTCGTCGATCCTGCCCGCTCGGCGGTGGACCTACGTCATTGACACCGATCGGCGCGTGCTCGACGTGATCAAGAGTGAGACGCGGATGCGCATCCACGCCGATCGCGCGCTCGAAGTGTTCCGGACGCGGTCGCGCTGACACAAGCAGGGACCGCGCTCATCCAAACTTTCTCTCCCTGAAGAAATGCGCGGCCGACGCGTCCTGATCGACATCACCCCGCTGCGCAAGTCGGCGAACTACCGCCGCTTGTGGTCCGGGTACCTGATCTCGATGTTCGGCAACCAGATCACCGTCGTCGCGGTGCCGTACCAGGTGTACCACCTCACCCACTCGACGCTCGACGTCGGACTCGTGAGCCTCGCCCAGCTCGGGCCGCTCCTTGTCGGATCGCCTTTCGGGGGCACGCTCGCCGACCGGATCGATCGACGCAAGCTGCTCGTCGCCACTCAGACGCTGCTCGCCCTGACGAGTGCGGTGTTGGCGATCAACGCCTCGCTCGGCCATCCGCAGCTGTGGGTGATCTTCCTCGCGAGCGCCTGTGCCGCCGGGTTCTCCGGGGTCGACAGCCCGACGCGCACCGCCCTTGTCGCCGAGTTCGTGAGCCGCGACCTGCTCGCCTCGGCATCGGCGCTCTGGCAGCTGCTGTTCGGCGCGACGGCGATCGTCGGTCCCGCCGTCGGCGGGGTGCTGATCGGGCGCTTCGGGACCGAGGGCGCCTACCTCGCCGACGTCGGCACCTTTGCGTTTTCGCTCGCCGCCGTGCTCCGACTCGTCATGCCCGAGCGGGCTGCGCCGGCGCGGGCGTTCGCGGCGCGCGAGATCCTCGACGGGCTGCGCTATCTCCGCGGCCACCAGGTCCTGCAGGGCGTGTTCCTCATCGACATCAACGCGATGGTCTTCGGCATGCCCCGGGCGCTGTTCCCGGCGTTGGCCATCTCGCGCTTTCATGGCGGAGCGGGCACGGTCGGGTTGTTGTATGCCGGGGTCGCGACCGGGGCCTTTGTCGGCGCGGCCCTCACCGGATGGGTCACCTCGATCAGGCGCCAGGGCCTCGCTGTACTGATCGCCGTGACGATCTGGGGTCTGGCGATCACCGGATTCGGCCTCACCACAGAACTTGGCGTCGCGTTCGTCGTCTTGATGATCGCTGGCGCCGCCGACGTCATCTCCGCTGTCTTTCGCGGAGCGATCCTGCAGTTCGAAGCGCCGCGCGAACTCTCGGGCCGGCTGCAGGCGGTGCAGACCGCTGTCGTCACCGGGGGACCGCGACTCGGCGACCTCGAATCCGGAGCCGTCGCCGCGGCGGTCGGCGCCGTCGACTCCGTGCTGATCGGCGGCGTCGCCTGCCTCGCCGGGGTCGCGGTCCTGATGAGGCTCCTGCCGCGGTTTTCCCGGTACCGTCCAACAGGACTCGATCAGGCGCACGTCGCGCCGCTCGACGACACGGAGGTCTGAGGCGATGCAGGTGGGGATCCTCGGCGGGACCGGTCCGGCGGGCCGGGCCCTTGCCGCGAGGGTCGCAGCGACCGGAGCCGCGGTCGCGCTCGGCTCACGTGACGAAGCGCGGGCCGCCGCGGTCGCAAAAGAGATCCGTGCCCACTGGCCCCACCACGCCCTCGAGATCGCCGGCGTCACGAACGACTTCGCGTCGGCGTCCGATCTCGTCGTGTTGGCGACGGCCCACGAGGCCGCGATCGAAACCGCCCAAGCGCTCGTCGCGGAGCTCTCGGGCCGGATGCTGATCTCGATGGCGAACGGGATGAACCGCATCGACGGCGAACTGCAGCCCGTCCTGCCGGCGAGGGGTTCGATCGCCGCCACGATCCAGGCGGTGCTCCCCGAGACCAAGGTCACGGCCGCCTTCCACCACCTACCGGCGAAGGAGTTCGCCGATATCGACCACCCGATCGAATCCGATGTTCTCGTCTGTGCCGACGACGACGATGCCGCTGAAGCGACTGTCGCGTTCGTAGAGTCGATCCCGGGACTACGCGCCTTGCGTGCCGGGTCACTGGCGCTCGCCGGTGTGGTCGAGTCGCTCACCGCCGTGCTCGTCAACGTGAATGTGCGCTACCGGTGTCACACGACCCTGCGCCTGATGGGGGTGCCGATCAAGCCAGGTGCGCGCCACCCGTGACGATGCGCCTGTACGACACGGCCCGCCGAGAGGTGGTGCCGTTCAAACCTGGCCGGATTGTGTCGATGTACACCTGCGGCATCACGCCGTATGACTCGGCGCACGTCGGACATGCCGCGACCTACATCGTCTATGACAACGTACAACGGAGATTGCGCGACCTCGGACATGAGACGCGTTGTGTTCGCAACGTCACCGACGTCGACGACGACATCTTGCGCGAAGCGCGCGAACGCCACGTTCACTACCTCGATCTCGCCGCCGAAGAGGTCGCGCACTTCGACGACCAGATGCGAGCGCTCAATCTTCTCCCGAGCTTTTCTGAGCCGCGCGCGACCTCGGCGATTCCCGACATCCTGGGATTCATCGGTATGGTGCTCGCCTCCGGTCACGCCTACCAGGCAGGTGGCGGCGTCTACTTCGATGTCTCGTCGTTTCCGCGCTTCGGTCAGCTCAGCCATCTCGATCGCGCCGAAATGCTCGACCTCGCCCGGCAAAACGGCGGCAACGTCGACGACCCGGCGAAGGACGACCCGCTCGACTTCGTTTTGTGGCAGCCCTCGCTTCCGGACGAGCCGTCGTGGCAGTCGCTTTGGGGGCCGGGGCGGCCCGGTTGGCACATCGAATGCTCCGCGCTCGCGATGCGCGAGCTCGGGATCACCGTCGATCTGCACGGCGGCGGCAACGACCTGATCTTTCCGCACCACGAATGCGAGACGGCGCAGTCCGAGGCTGTCACCGGGGAGCCCTTCGTCCGCCACTGGCTGCACGCCGGAATGGTCCTGTTGAACGGCGAAAAGATGTCAAAGTCGAAAAAGAACCTCGTGTTTGTCGGCGACTTGTTGAAGGAGTTCGACCCGACGGTCGTGCGGGTGGCGCTGAGCTCGCACCACTACCGCTCGCCACTTGATTGGAATGACGAACTTGTCCACGAGTCCGAAGAACGCGTCTCGCGCTGGCGGCGGTCCGGGATGGGGGAGGGGGCGATCGAAGTGATACGCGCGTCGCTCGACGACGACTTGGACGTGCCGAGCGCGTACGAGGCGCTCGACGAAGCGGCGCGCCGCGGTGAAGGGGTGAGCGCCGCGGCCGAGCTGCTCGGCTTGCTGCTCTGAATCTCGACAGCGACGCCGCGCAGCGCATGCTCCGTCTTCCCACCACGATGAGCTGGGAGGACCGCCGATAGGCTGCGTCCCCACGAGTCGGGTGCGCGTCGTCGTACCGCGCCCAATCATCCAAAGGAGCGAGCCCGCGCCGTGCCGTCGATCACTGTCACCGTCGCCGATGGGTCGGCGCGCGAACTCGATGCCGGCTCGACGATCGCCGATCTCGCGGCGGCGGTCGGACGACGGCTCGCGAAGGACGCCGTCGCGGCGGAGGTCAACGGCGCGCTCGTCGACCTGAGCACGCCGCTTCACGCGGGCGACCGGGTGCGCGTCGTGACGGGGGATTCCGACGAAGGGCGCGACATCATCCGACACTCGACGGCACACGTGATGGCCCAGGCCGTGCTCCGTCTCTATCCCGGCGCGCATTTCGCAATCGGCCCGGCAATCACCGACGGCTTCTACTACGACTTCGAGCTGCCGGGCGGCCGGCACTTTTCCGAAGAGGACCTGTCCGTGATCGAGGGCGAGATGCGCGTGATCGTCGGAGAGGCGCAACCGTTCGTCCGCGAGGATCACGACATCAAAGAGGGATTGGCGATCTTCGCCGACCAGCCGTTCAAAAAAGAGATCATCGAGACGGTTGCCGAGGGGGACGGTGCCGCCGATCCAGAGCTCGCGCAGGAAGCGCCCTCTGGGGTCTCGACGATCTCGACCTACCGCAACAGCGAAACGTTCATTGATCTGTGCCGGGGACCGCACGTGCCTTCGACGGACCGGCTCGGGCACTTCAAGTTGACGCGCGTGGCCGGGTCGTACTGGCGCGGCGACGAACGACGTCCGCAGCTGCAACGGATCTACGGCACGGCGTGGGAATCGGACGCCGCGCTGCGCGACCACCTGTACCGATTGGAAGAAGCTGAGCGGCGGGACCATCGCCGCATCGGCGCAGAGCTCGACCTGTTCCACTTCCCGCCGGAGATCGGAAGCGGTCTCCCCGTCTTCCACCCGAAGGGCGCGCTGATCCGCCAGGTGATGGAGGATTATTCCCGCCAGATGCACCGCGCGCACGATTACGAGCAGGTGTGGACGCCCCACATCTCGAAGTCGACGCTGTTCGCGACCTCTGGTCATCTCGGCTGGTACGCGCCGAACATGTACCCACCGATGGAGATGGAAGGCGCGACCTACTACCTGAAGCCGATGAACTGCCCGATGCACATTCTCATCTACAAAGACAGTTCGCGTTCGTACCGCGAGCTGCCGATGCGACTGTACGAATTCGCGACCGTCTACCGCTTCGAGCGCTCCGGAGTCGTTCACGGCCTGACGCGCGTGCGTGGGCTCACCCAGGACGACGCGCATATCTTCTGTGCACCCGAGCAGCTCGCCGATGAGCTCCGTTCGCTGCTGTCGTTCGTCTTAGAGGTGCTGCGTGCCTTCGGATTGAGCGAGTTCGAGGCGGAACTCGCGACGCGTCCGGACGACTTCGTCGGCGAACCCGAGGAGTGGGACGAAGCGACCGCCGCGTTGCGCGACGCGATCGAAGCATCGGGGCTTCCCTACGTCGTCGCCGAAGGTGAGGGCGCTTTCTACGCCCCGAAGATCGACGTCCACATGCGCGACGCGGTCGGGCGGAGATGGCAGCTGTCGACGATCCAGGTCGATTTCCAGCTGCCGACGCGATTTGATCTCTCCTACGTCGGTGCCGACAACGAGCGGCACCGGCCGCGCATGATCCACCGGGCGTTGTTCGGCTCGGTCGAGCGGTTCTTCGGGATCTTGCTCGAGCACTACGCGGGCGCGCTCCCGACGTGGTTGATGCCGACACAGGTGCGCGTGCTTCCGGTGCGTGACGCGAACGCGGCGTATTCGGTGAAGGTCGCCGACGCGCTGCGAGACGCGCAGGTGCGCGTCGACCTCGACGAGGCCGAACAACCGCTCGGGGCGCGGGTGCGCCGAGCGAAGCTCGAGAAGATTCCCTACGTCATCGTCGTCGGCGACCATGACGTCGAGGACGGCACCGTCGGTGTCAACCGCCGCGGTTCGGACCAGCCCGAGCGCGGGGTGCCGCTCGCCGGGTTCGTCGCGTCCGTCGTCGCCGAGATCGCGGCGCGCGGCAGGCCGGAGGACGAGGCAGCGTGAGCCTCGATCACCTCTGGGCGGGATGGCGTTCCGCCTACGTCGCGTCGGTCACGGACGTGGCCGGATCCGACAAGGACCGTGAAGAAGCAACCGAGCGCTGCGTGTTCTGCCGTCTGTTGCAGGACGAAAGTTCCGACGCCTCGGACTTCGTCGTGCACCGCGGACCGCTCAGCGCGGCAGTGCTGAACGCGTTCCCCTACACGAGCGGCCACCTTCTCGTGATGCCGATCCGCCACGTGCGCGAACCCGACGAACTCACCGACGAGGAGAGCGACGCGCTGTGGAGGACGACGTGGGACGCAGTGGCGGCGATCCGGGCGGCGTACGAACCCGACGGCGTCAATCTCGGTGTCAACCTCGGGCGGGCGGCGGGCGCCGGTTTGCCGGACCACCTGCACGTCCATGCGCTGCCGCGCTGGATCGGCGACACGAGCTTCCTCACGACCGTTGCCTCGGCGCGCGTGCTGCCCGAAGCGCTCTCCGACACGGCGAATCGGCTGCGCGCCGCCTGGGCCTCATAGCGGGATTTGGCGAAGTTCCTGGTAGCGTGGGTATTAGTCGACCGGGAGAGGAGATGATTGACGGCCGCCGGAGACGCAAGCGAGCGGAGGCAACTGCCGACACGCCAGTAACGACCCGATCGATCGGAGAACGACTCGTCGCGCTCGGCGTCGGGGCGAACATGGTCACCGCCTTCGGTGTCCTGCTCGCGGCGGCGACCGGCGCGCTGATCGGACTCGGAGACTTCCTAGTCGCCGTCGGCCTGATCATCGTCGGTGGGCTGATGGACACCTTGGACGGTCACGTCGCGAAGGTGGCTGGCACCGCTTCTGGCCGCGGAGCCTTTTTCGACTCGGTGTCTGACCGCGTCGGCGACTCGATGATCTTCGTCGGCCTCGCGTGGTATTTCGTTCGCGTCCACGACGCGAACGCCGCGCTCTTGCCGATCGGCATCCTGGCGCTCGCCAACCTCGTCTCCTACGAACGTGCGAAGGCGGAATCGCTCGGCTACCGCGCTCAAGGTGGGCTGATGGAGCGCGCGGAACGCCTGATCTTGTTGGGCGTGGCGCTGACCGTCGGGAACTTCGTCCACGCGGCGTTGGTGCCGCTGTTGGCGCTCCTCGCAGTTTTGACGGGCGCGACAGCGCTCGGACGCTTCGGGCGCGTCTGGCGTCAAGCGAGCGGAACCGCGATGACACGGATTTCACCGACGCGCGCACTTATCGAGCGGCGGCGCCAGGCGTGGTTGCAAGGTCCGCGTGCCGATCGCCAACGCCGGTACCGCCGAGAGCTGACCCCGCTGTCGGTTCGGTTGCGGACGGTCTTTTCTACGTCGCAAGAGGGTGGAGAGCAACGACGCGAACGTGTGAAGCTGCGCCGATCGGCGCACGCCTTCATGCGGCGCATCGACATCGATCGCTAACACGGCCTTGGCGACGAAACCCGCGCCGTCCCTCGGGCGCGCGCGTGCGGTGATCACCTACGGCCTCTACCGGGTGAGCGCGGCCGTGCTGCGCCTGCTCCCGGGACCGGCGTCCCGCCTCCTCGCCGCCTCGATCGGGATCATCGCGTGGAGCGCGGGCCGTTCTCGGCGCCGGATCGTCGCCGAGAACCTCGCCCCAGTGCTCGGCGTGCATCCCGACGATCGGCGTCTCACGCCGATCGTCCGCCGGGCCTATTCCGACTACGGCGTCTACTGGTCCGACGCCGCCAACTTGAAGACGACGGACGTGTACCGGCACCCGGAGCGCTTCGAGCTCGTCGGCAAGCAGATCTGGGACGACTTTGTCGCCAAGAAGGCGGGCGGGATCATTGTCCTTCCCCACCTCGGCTGCTGGGAAGCGGGGGCGGCGTGGACGTCGGCCATGGGGTATCCGCTCACGACCGTCGCCGAGGTGCTCGAGCCACCCGAGCTTTTCGCGTGGTTCGCCCAGATGCGCCGGCGCGTCGATTTGACGGTCTTGCCGGTCGGCACCGCGACGGTTCCGCAGCTGCTCGCCACCCTCGCCGAAGGGACGGTGGTGGCGCTGCTCGCCGATCGCGACGTCACGGGGGACGGGGTCCCCGTCGAGTTCTTCGGCCAGAAAACGCGCATCCCGGGCGGCCCGGCGCTGCTCGCGTTGCGGAGCGGGGCGCCCCTGCTGCCGTGCGCGATTTACGTCCGGTCGGGTGGTCGCTTCCGGCTCGAACTGCGCCCGCCGATCGACACGACGCGCCAGGAGAGACTGCGCGCCGACGTCGAGCGCGTGACTCAGGAGGTCGCGAACGCGTTCGAGGGTCTGATCCGCGGGGCACCCGAGCAGTGGCACGTCTTCCAGCCGCTGTGGATCGCAGAGCCGGCCGGGCGATGAGGGTCGCGCTCGTCTCGCCGTACGACCTCTCGATCCCCGGGGGAGTGCAGTCCCAGGTCCTCGGACACGCGGACGCGCTCGTCCGTCTCGGTCACGACGTCTGCGTCATCGGCCCGGGAAGGCGGCGTTCGTGGAGCGCGCCGGGGGCTCTCTCGGTCACCGTCGGCCGCTCGCTCCGCGTACCGGCGAATGGCTCCCTCGCGCCTGTCGCCCCGTATCCGCGCGCGATGCGCAGAACCGTGCGCGAGCTGCGGTCCTTTTCCCCTGACGTCGTGCACGTCCACGAACCGCTCGTACCCGGCCCCGCGCTCGCCGCCCTCGTCATGTCCTCGAAGCCCATTGTCGCGACCTTTCACCGCGCCCGGCCGAGCCGCGTCTACGCGGCGTACGCGTTCCCGTTCCGGCGCGCTGTGCAGCGGATCGGTTCGGTGGTAGCGGTCTCTCCGACCGCGGCGACGACGCTTGGCGAGGTGCTCGGCCGCGTCGATGTCGTCATAATCCCGAACGCTGTCGCGGCGGATCGGCTGGCGCGAATCCATCCGGTGCGGCCGGCGAGCCCGACGGCGCTGTTCGTCGGACGCGTCGAAGCGCGCAAGGGACTCCAGGTCCTTTTAGAGGCGTTCCACGGTCTCGCCGGTGACTTCTCCTTGCGCGTCGTCGGCGACGGCCCGGAGCTCGTACGACTGCGACGACGCTTCGGGGCCGATGAGCGCATCGTCTTTCTCGGGCGCCTCGGGAACGACGGCCGCGACCTTGAGCTCCGATCGGCCGACGTCTTCATCTCCCCAGCACTCGGTGGCGAATCTTTCGGCGTCGTTTTGTTGGAGGCGATGGCCGCTGGTTGCGCGGTCCTCGCCACAGATCTGCCCGGATATCGGGACGCCGGTTCCGACGCCGCCTGGTACTTCCCAGCGGGCAACGAAAAAGCACTGCGGGACAAGTTGCGCTCGCTGTTGTGTGAGCCCGACGTCCGATCGCAGCTCGCGCTCGCCGGCTCGGCGCGCGCCGCCCGGTTCTCCTTCGACGAGGTGGCGACGCGCTACGTCGAGGCGTACGAGCATGCCATCGCCGGAGGTAGCGGGCGTGCAGGCCGAGGAGGCGGGCTTTTCGGGCTGTTCGAGCAGAACCGTACACTCGTCACGTAATGCCCAAGCCGGAACCCAGCGTCGCCCGATCTCGCGGTCACAACCCCCGTCCAAGGACGCGTCCGACTCGGACCGCGACTCGCGCGCCGGCGCTCCGGCATCACGCCCTCGCCGCCGTGCCGTCCCTTGGCCCCAGCAGCACCACCGGTGACGTGGCGATGCTGCGCGCCGGTCCGGTGATCCTTGCGGTCGTCTGCATCGCCGTCGCGGCTTCTGGCGTCGCCGGCATCACCGGCGCGATCATCCTCGGCCTCGTCGCCGCCCTCGCGCTCTCGCACTTCGTCGCGAACGCCGAGGCTGGCTCCGAATCGAGGATTCTCCGCGCACTCGGCGGCCGGGAGGCACACGTCAACCTGGACGCCCGCCTGTTGAACATCGTCGAGGGACTCTGTTCGGCGTTCGGGCTCTCGCCGCCCGTCGTCGTCGTCGTCCCATCCGAGGAGCTGAACGCTGTCACGTTTGGCCGACGCGGTCGTCGCCCGACCCTCGTCGTCACATCGGCCAGCCTCGAACGCCTCGAGCGCATCGACCTCGAAGCGCTCGTCGCGCACGAGCTCGCGCACTTGCGCCGCGGTGACGTGGAACGCGCCTTTTTGATCATGTCCTCACTCGGATTCCTCGCTCTGCGCAGCGCGGCGGCCGCGCGCCTGAGTTCGCGGCTTGGCGGAGTCGATCGGGAATCGTTCGCCGACTTCGCTGCTACCTCAATCACGCGGTACCCGCCCGCACTCGCCGACACGCTTGAGCTCCTCGGCTCGAACCACGGCGAGCTCGAGCGCACGTTGCCGCGCGATCTCGTGCGGCTCACCGGATGGCAATGGTGCGCGCCGCTTGCCGCACAAGGGGAGCGAGATCCATCGGCGAGCGGGCTCAGTCTGCAAGAGCGCGCGCAGGCGCTGCGCGAGCTGTGATGCGCGCGCGATCCGCTTAGAGGGCCGAATCATGTCTGGACACTCGAAATGGGCGACGACGAAGCATCAAAAAGGTGCGAAGGACAAAGCGCGCTCGAAACTGTTCGCGAAGCTCATCCGCCAGGTTGAAGTGGCGGCACGAGAGGGTGGGGGAGACCTGCAAGCGAACGCCACGCTGCGGACGATGTACCAAAAGGCCCGCGATGCTTCGGTGCCGACCGACACCATCGACCGGGCGGTGAAGCGCGGCACGGGAGAGCTCGACGGAATTCGCTACGAAGCCATCTCCTATGAGGGGTACGCGCCGGCAGGCGTGGCGGTGATCGTCGAGTGCCTGACCGACAACCGCAACCGCACCGGTGCCGAGATCCGATCGATCTTCACCCGCAACGGCGGGACGATGGCCGAACCGGGCGCCGTCTCGTGGCAATTCGAACGTAAAGGGGTGATCACGATCCCCCGCAAGGTGGAAGAAGACGACGTGATGGCGGCAGCGCTCGACGCGGGCGGACAGGACCTGCGCGACGACGGCGAGGAGTGGACGCTGATCTGCGAACCAACCGACCTGCACCCACTCGTCGCTGCGCTGGAGGAGGCGGGGATCCCGACGGATTCCTCCGAGATCGCCTGGGTGCCGACCACGACCGTTGAGGTTTCCGACCCGGCGACGGCGCGCAAGGTCTTGAACCTGCTCGACCTGCTCGAAGAACTCGACGACGTGCAGAACGTCGTCGCGAACTTCGACATCCCCGACGAGATCCTCACCGCCCTCGCCAGCTGATCTTCGGGTCCGCGAATTTCCAGCTCGGCCTCACTACCATCGAACGCGTGTTTGTCCTGGGGGTGGACCCCGGCTTGTCGCGCTGCGGCTTCGGCGCGATCACGGGCGCGTCCGGCAGCGAGAAGGCCCTCGCGGCAGGGGTGATTACGACCGATCGCCGACTGCCCGTTCCCGAGCGTCTCGCCGAGCTGCGCCGTGAGCTCGACGCGCTCGTCGTTGAGATCCGCCCCGACGTCGTCGTCGTCGAGCGGGTCTTTTTCCAGACGAACGCCCAGACGGCGATGAGCGTCGGACAGGCGAGCGGCATCGCGCTGCTCGTTGCCGCCGAACACGGCTGCCCGGTGGTCGAGTACACGTCGAACGAGGTCAAACAGGCTGTCGCTGGATACGGCTCGGCCGAAAAGCGCCAAGTGCAGGAGATGGTCGCCCGCCTGCTTCGCCTCCCAGAGATGCCGAAGCCCCCTGACGTCGCCGACGCGCTCGCCCTCGCGCTGTGTCACGTCGCCGCACACCGTGGCGCGGCACTGGCCGAATCGCAGGTCGTCTCGTGATCGGCGCGCTCTACGGATCCCTGGAGGCGCTCGAGGAGGGGGACGCGTCGGCGACCGCGCTCATCGATGTGTCAGGAGTCGGTTACGAGGTCGTCCTCTCTTCGCGTCACGCCCGGACGCTCGGCGCGCTCGGCGACGCGACGCGGCTCTCGGTCCATACCCACGTGCGCGAAGGCGCGATCACTTTGTACGGATTCCCGAGCCGCGAAGAGAGGCGGATCTTCGAACAGCTCGTCTCCGCGCACGGCATCGGTCCCGCGCTCGCGCTGGCGATCTTGTCGGTGCACCCACCCGAGTCCCTCGCCGCCGCCGTCGTCTCCGCCGACGTCGACGCGCTCTGTCTCGTCCCAGGAGTCGGAAAAAAGACGGCGCAACGCCTCCTGGTCGAACTCGCCGGCAGGATCGGCGACGGCAACCTCGCGGTGGCGCAGCCCGTCGGCAACGGGTCCGACGCGAGCGCCGCCGCGGAACTGCGCGAAGCGCTCGGCGCACTCGGATACGCGCCCGAGGAGATCCGCGTTGCAATCGAACGCGTCGGCCACGACGGTAACGTCGAGGAACTGTTGCGCGAAGCGCTCTTCGAGCTCGCACCGCGACGATGAGCGCGCGCCGCGACGTCCAGATCGAGGCGAACATCCAATCCCGCGTCGTCGCGGGCGAACCGGTCGACGAACCCGAGGAAGCCCTCGAGGCGGGGCTCCGACCGCGACGGCTTTCCGAGTTCGTCGGACAGGCCCGTGTGAAGGAACACCTGACGATCGTGCTCGAGGCGGCCCGCCGGCGAAGCCAGAGCGTGGACCACTTGCTGTTCGCCGGACCTCCAGGGCTCGGAAAGACGACGCTCGCTGGCATCGTCGCGAACGAGATGGGGGTCGGGCTGCGCGTGACGTCTGGCGCCGCCCTGCAACGCGGTGGTGACCTCGCAGCGATCCTCACTGGGCTGCAGCCGGGCGAGGTGCTCTTCATCGACGAGATCCACCGCATGACGCGTCCCGTCGAAGAGATCCTCTATCCGGCGATGGAGGACTTCCAGATCGACATCGTCATCGGCAAGGGACCGACGGCGCGTTCGGTGCGACTCGACCTCCCGGCCTTCACGTTGGTGGGCGCGACGACGCGCACGGGACTTGTCACCGGACCGTTGCGCGACCGCTTCGGATTCGTCGCCCGCCTTGAGCACTACGCGGCCGACGAACTCGAAGAGATCGTGCGTCGGACGGCACGCGTCCTCGCCGTCGACTGCACCGCCGATGGCGCGCAGGAGATCGCGCGTCGCGCCAGGGGAACACCGCGTCTCGCCATCCGGCTCTTGCGCCGGGTCCGCGACTTCGTCGAGGTGCGCGGACTCGGCGCGATCGATTTCGAAGCGGCCACTGAAGGCTGTGAGCTGTTCGGGGTCGACGAGCGCGGGCTCGACCGGCTCGATCGCCAGATCCTCGAGGCGCTGTGCGTGCGCTTTTCTGGCCAAGCCGTAGGGCTACAGACGCTCGCATTCAGCGTCAGCGAGGAGCCCGAGACGGTGGAGGACGTCTACGAGCCGTATCTGCTCCAACAGGGCTTCTTGACGCGCACCCCGCGGGGACGGGTGGCGGGTCCGGCAGCCTGGGACCATCTCGGCATCCCGCGCCCGCACGGCGCCGCCTCGCCGACGATGACCGCTCAGGAGGCGTCGACGCTCTTCGACGTCTGAGCGCGACAATTCAACCAGGGAGAGAACAAGCACTCCCAGGTCAAGGACTACCATGCGACTCGCTCAGTCCCCGAGACCACGGGTGCCAACTCCATGACCTTTGTCCACCTCCTTCCCGCGCTCCACGGCCTGGGCATCCTCGCCGCGACCAAAAAGTCCTCGTCGTCTGGGAGCAGCGCCTTCCTGTTCATCCTGTTGATCCTGGCGGTCGGCGCCTTTTTGTTCATGCGGCCGCAGCGACGCCGTCAGAAAGAACAGCAGGCGATGCAAAAAGCGGTCTCGGTCGGCGACGAGGTGATCACGAGCTCGGGGATTGTCGGAACCGTGCGGGCGATGAACGACGACCGGGTGCTCGTCGAAATCGCCCCCGGCACGACCGTCGAGATCGTCCGCCGGGCGGTCGGCCAGCGCGTGCCTCAAGCGCCCCAATGGCCGGACGTGTCCACTGAGGAGCCGACGACAGCATCCGGCGCCGGACACGAAGTGCAGTCTGAACCGCCGTCGTCGGACGACGAAGGCAAGGATCAGCCGACGTCGTTCTTCCCGACGCCGTCGCCGAAGCCCGATCCGGATACCGAGCAGTCGGGCGAGGGGAAGAGCGCCTAGGTGGGTCGGCAGCGTCTTGTCGCCAGCGTTCTGCTGACGACCATCGCCTGTTTCGGGATGCTCGGCCTCGCGGTCGGGCTGGGCTGGTCGCCGCATCTCGGGCTCGACCTGGAAGGCGGGCTCTCGGTCGTCTACACCCCGGCGCACCCGGTCAAGAAGGCGACGCTGCAGAACGTCGCGAACATCATGACGGACCGAGTCGACGCGCTCGGAGTGACGCAGCCCAACATCACGACCCAGGGCAATGAGGTCGTCGTGCAGCTGCCAGGCGTGAAGAACCCGAAGCGGATCCTCGCCATCATTGGCACCACGGCGCAGCTGTTCTTCCGTCCCGTCATCGCCGGCGCGCCCGCCTACACCCCGCCCGCCACCAAAAAAGGCGAGAAGGCGCCCGCAAGGCCGTACGTGACGCCGCCCTCACCAACGGGCGACTACCGCTTCACCTCGGCGTACTACAACTCGGCCAACGGCGGCGAGTACGTCTGCGGGAGCTACTGCGAAGACCCGATTTACGCGTCGTACAAGACGACGCCGATCACCGCAGACGATCCCTCCAAGAACGTTATTTTCAGTTCCGGCGGCGCCTATGACGCGGAGCGACTCGTGCTCGGACCCGCCAAGGCGGACGGCACGATCATCAAAGGCGCGTCCGCCCAGCTGTTGACCACCGGTTCGTGGGTGGTGTCGTTCACCCTCACCGGCAAGGGGACGACCGCATTCAACAAGATCGCCGCCGCTTACTACGAGACGCCGGTCGCGGACGACTTGGACGGGGACATCGTCTCGGCGCCGATCATCGAAGCGAAAAGCTTCCCAGGAAGCGGACAGATCTCGGGGAACTTCACCCATGCCGAGGTGAGCGCGCTGGCACTCGACCTGAACTACGGCTCGCTGCCGGTGCGGATGGTGCCCCAGACCTCGCAAGCGGTCTCGCCGAGTCTCGGCAAGTCGTCGCTGCACGCCGGACTGCTCGCCGGACTGTTGGGCCTGCTCCTGGTGATGGGCTACACGATCTTCTATTACCGCGCGCTCGGGATCGTCGTTGTACTGGGACTCGTGACGACGGCCGCCTTTTTGTACGGGTTCATCTCGCTTTTGAGCGCGTCCTCGGTGGGTCTCACCCTCGATCTGTCCGGCGTCGTCGGTCTCATCGTCTCAGTCGGCATCACCGTCGACTCGTACATCGTCTATTTCGAACGATTAAAAGATGAGGTGCGCGCCGGGCGGTCGATCCGTGCCTCGGTCGACAAGGGATTCCGCAGCGCCTACCGCACGATCCTTTCGGCGGACGCGGTGAGCTTCATCGGCGCGCTCGTGTTGTGGCTCTTGTCGATCGGCACTGTGCGCGGATTCGCCTTCATGCTCGGTATCTCGACGCTCACCGACGTTGTCACGGCCTACATCTTCACGCGGCCGTTCGTGATCTTGCTCGGTCGCAATCGCGTCATCGCCTCTGCGCGCCACTTGGGGATCGCTCGCGGCCTTGCGACCCAGGCGGAGACGGTATGAGCCCCGACCGGATCCGCCCAGGCGACGCTGCGCATCGCGGAGAACCGCCAGATGAGAACGCCCCCGACAACGACATGGCCGTTGAGGACGACGTCGAAGAAGAAGAAGAAGAAGAAGCTCTCGAGGACGAAGAAGCCGACGACGAGGAGGCGTTGCTCGAGGACGACGAAGCCGATGAACAAGACGCGAAGCTCGAAGCCGCAGCGACGATGCCGGCTCCGGTGGAGGAGTCCGTCGCGGCATTCGCAGCTCAGCGCCCGCTTCCAGAGACGGCAAACGGCGAGCGGGAACTCGACCGGACACCGCGACCGCCGCGTCGCCACGGCGTCCTTCGTCGGCTGTACTTCGGCGAGACCCGCTTCGATTTCGTCCGGCGCAAGCGCTTTTGGTTCGCTCTTTCCCTGACCGTCATCGTCGCGGGGGCGATCTCGCTCGCAACGAGGGGGCTGAATCTCGACATCGAGTTCGTCGGCGGCACCGCCTGGACGGTCCAGACCCGTACCGTGACGGTGAACGAGGCACGGACGGCGCTCGGTCCCGTCGGCCTCGCTGGGGCGACGATCACACGGCTCGGCTCTCCTCCAAAGACTCTCGAGGTCGAAGCCAAACTCCCCAAGGGGCAATCAGTCGCCAAGTCGAATTCGATCGCGGTGAAAGTCAGCGACATCTTGGGACGCCTCGCGCACACCAACCCCGCGAACATTTCGGTCGAACAGGTCGGCCCGTCGTGGGGGAGTTCAATCACGAAGAAGGCCGTCGAAGCGTTGATCGTCTTCTTCGTTCTGGTGAGCATCTACATCTCGCTGTTCTTCGAATGGCGGATGGCGTTCGCCGCGATCGTCGCGATGCTGCATGACATCTTGGTCACTGTCGGCGTCTATTCCTTGGTCGGATTCGATGTCACCCCGGACAGTGTCGTCGCTTTCTTGACGATCATCGGTTATTCGCTGTACGACACGATCGTCGTCTTCGACCGGGTGCGGGACAACTCCCGCCACTTGGTGAACCGCGACCGCATGAACGTCTCCGATCTCATCAATTTGTCCATGAATCAGACTCTTGCGCGCTCGTTGAACACGTCGCTCGTGGCAATCCTGCCGATCCTCTCGGTGCTCGTCTTCGGCGCACAGATACTCGGCGCGACGACACTCGAGTACTTCGGCCTCGCCCTGACGATCGGCCTCGCGACGGGGGCGTACTCCTCGATCTTCATCGCGTCGCCACTCGTTGCGCTGATGAAAGAGCGCGAGCCCCGCTACCGCCAGCTCTCGGAGCGTCTGCGCAGCCGCGGTATCGACAGGGTGCTGTTGAGCCCGCTCGCTGTCGCGTCGGGCGCGCTCTCCCAAGAGTCGTACGCGCCGACCCGTCAGGCGGCGACACAGCGCGCGATGGGGGCCCGCGAGCGCACCGGACCGATCCGTCCTGGCGCCGCGACGGCGGTCGCTGAGGCGCCCGGAGACAAGGCGCCGCCCGCACCACGGCCCCGCCCCCAGACCCGACCGCAGCGTGCTCCCGCCGCCCGCCGCCGCCGAAGGGGGGGCCGGCGCTGATCGACGCCCGGGAGGCACGCGCGCACCCCGACGGCCTGCGCAAAGCCCTCGCGAGGAAAGGCTCCGACCAGCTCTTCGACGAGTTCCTCGTCGCCGACGAGGAATGGCGCATCCAGACCCGACGCGTCGAGGACCTTCGCGCCCGGACGCGCCCGAAGGGTCGTCCTGACGAGGCCGAGCGCGTCCTACTCGCGAAAACAAAAGAGGAGCTCCACGAAGCCGAGACGCGGCTGATCCCTCTCGCGCAGCTTCGCGACGACCTCCTCGCCCGCATCCCGAATCCGCCCGATCCCTCGGCGCCGGATGGGACGACCGACGAGGACGCCGTCGAGGTCCGTCGCGTCGGCGAGCCCCGCGAGTTCGACTTCCCCGTGCGCGAGCACCTTGAGCTCGGCGCATTCGCGATGGACAAGGCAGCAAGGTTGTCCGGGGCGCGCTTTGCCTACCGGATGGGCGACGCCGCCCTCGTCGAGCTGGCGATGTACCGCTTCGCGCTGGACCGTGTCGTCGACCGTGGTTTCACCCCGGTGCTTCCCCCCGTCATCGTGCGCGAAGAGGCGATGTTCGCGACCGGGTTCTTGCCGACCGAGGAGGCGAACCTCTACCGCGTCGAGCCCGACGGGTTGTACCTGACCGGCACCTCAGAGGTGGCGCTCGCCGGTCTGCACACAGATGAGATCCTCCAAGCCGACGTGCTGCCGCTTCGCTACGCCGGGTATTCGACGTGCTTCCGGCGCGAGTCGGGCGCTGCTGGGCGCGATACGCGGGGGATCTTCCGTGTCCACCAGTTCGACAAGGTGGAGATGTACGTCTTCAGCGCGCCCGAGGCATCGTCCGACGAACACGAGGCGCTGCTGGCGATCGAAGAAGAGATCGTCCGCGCGCTCGGTATCGCCTACCGGGTCGTCAACATCGCGGCGGGAGACCTCGGACCGTCGGCGTCGAAGAAGTACGACATCGAGGCGTGGATGCCCTCCCAGGGCCGTTACCGGGAGATCACGTCGTGCTCGAACACGACCGACTACCAGGCGCGCCGGTTGAACACTCGGTTTCGGGACGGCGAGGAGCGACGGATCGTCCACACGTTGAACGGCACCGCGATGACGGCGCGCGCCCTCATCGCGGTGATGGAGACCTATCAAGAGCGCGACGGCACCGTTTCTGTGCCGCCGGCGCTCATAGCCTTTGGCGCGCCGGAGCGGATCTCGGCGACCAGTCCCTGACGTCGCCTTAGCGCGTGCAGTCAGTTGCGGGTACGAGCGAGTCCGTAGAGCGGTCCGGGCCCCGCGCCAAGCGCACCTCCGCTCGACGAAATGAGCGCTTCGCGGACGAAGGACTTCGCGTCCTCGATCGCAGAGAAGGCGTCACTTCCGAGAGCCAGGTTCGCGGCGATCGCCGCCGACAGCGTGCACCCGGTGCCGTGCACGTTCGGCGTCTCGACCCACGGCGCTCGCAACCAGATCACGTCGCCATCTCCGATGATGACCGCGTCGGCGGCATCGCGTTCTTTGCGGTGACCGCCCTTGATGATGACGGCGCGCGCCCCGAGGGCGTGCAGTTCCTTCGCCGCTCGCGCCATCTCGTCTTCGTCGCGCACGTCGTGTCCGACGAGGACCTCGGCCTCATCGAGGTTCGGAGTCACGACGACCGCGTGCGAGATGAGCTCCAAGTAGGCGTGGCGCGCGTTTCCCTCGACAAGGGCAGCCCCAGAAGCCGCGACCATCACCGGGTCGACGACGAGATTCGGCAATTCGCCGCTCGCTGCTCGGTGAGCGAGGAGGCGCACGACGTCAGCGCTTGCGAGCATGCCAGTCTTCACCGCCGCGACGGGCAGGTCGTCCAACACCGCGGCGAGCTGCGCGTCGACGAAGTCCGGGCGCATCTCTTCGATCCCTCGCACCGACAGCGTGTTCTGCGCCGTGACCGCCGAAACGACGAGCGCGCCGAAAACGCCATACGCAGCAAAGGTCCGCAAGTCGGCGGCGATGCCGGCCCCTCCTCCAGAATCCGTGCCGGCGATCGTGAGCGCCACCGGAGGAACCGCCGAGGCCTGGTTCATTCGGCGTCGTCCTGATCAAAACGGACAACACCTTCGGTGGGCGACGACGCCGTCGCGAAGTAGCGGCGGGGGATGCGCCCCGCGCGACGCGCGACATAGCCAGCTTCCACTGCGAGCGAGATCGACCGCGCCATCGCTTCGGGATCGTGGGCGCGCGTGATCGCCGACGCGACAAGGACGGCGTCACAGCCGAGCTCCATCGCCAAGGCTGCATCTGACGCGGTGCCGATGCCAGCGTCGAGGACGACCGGCACCGAGGCGGCTTCGGCGATCATTGCGATCGCGTGCGGATTGCGGATCCCGAGGCCAGAGCCGATCGGCGAGCCGAGCGGCATCACCGCCTGACAGCCGACATCTTCCAGTCGGCGGGCGAGGATCGGGTCGTCCGCGCAGTAGGGCAGAACCAGGAAGCCCTCGGCGACGAGTTCCTCGGCGGCGGCGAGCAACTCGACGCCGTCGGGGAGGAGGGAGGTTTCGTCGCCGATCACCTCGAGCTTGATCCAGGTCGTTTCGAGCGCTTCTCTCGCGAGACGCGCCGTGATGACGGCGTCGTGCGCCGTATAGCAGCCCGCTGTATTCGGAAGCACCCGCACCCCGGTCGAGCGGACGACGTCGAGCACCGAGCCCTGCTGGTTCGGGTCGACCCGGCGCATCGCCACGGTGACGAGCGCGGTCCCAGAGGCGATGATCGCGCGCTCGAGCACGTCGAGGTTCGGAGCACCTCCCGTTCCAAAGATCAGCCGCGATCCGAGCACCTCTCCGGCGACAACGAACTTGTCCTCATCTGGTCGTTGACCTCCGATGATCCGCTGGATCGGTCGTCTCATCTCATCCACCCGGTTGCGCGGAGACGATCTCGACGCGATCACCGTCCGCTAGCTCTCGTTCGGCCCACATCGCGCGCGGCACCACCTCGCCGTTCACCGCCGCGGCGCACCCAGACGGTTTTACCGTCCATTTATCGACGAGAACGGCGAGTGTCGTCGCCGTCGGGAAGGAGCGCTCGACGTCGTTCACCCGCACCGTGAGCGCCGCGTCCGTCGACATCAGACTGCAACCGGTTCGCGAAAACGCTCAGGCACGAATGGCGCGCACCACTGCGGCAGCGATCCGCTGTCGGAAAGCTCTGTGATCGCCCGTGCGGTCACATCGGCGAGCAGGATCCCATTGCGGAAGTGCCCGAGCGCGAGAACGAGTCCGTCGATTGTCGTCGCACCGATGACCGGCAAATGATCTCGCGCGGCGGGACGAAGTCCTGCCGCGAACTCCGCGAACTCCAGTTCGTCGACACCGGGGAGTACGCGCTGCGCGTCTCGCAGAAGGCGGTGCAGCGCGCCGGCGTCAACCGAGACGTCTTCCCCTTTTTCTTCCTGTGTCGCGCCGACGACAACGCCACCGTCGTCGCGCGAGGCGACGTATACCGGCGTGCCGTTGACAAGGCCGCGAACGTTCGCGTTCGTGAACCGGACGCGATCACGAGTGACAAGACGCAGGATCTGGCCCTTCACCGGTCGGATCTCCGGCACGACGCCCGGCGGTAGGCCACCGATGCGTCCGACCGCATGACCCGCAGCGAGCACGACAAGCGGTGCGGAGACGACTTCCTCGCCCTGGCGCACTCCACGGACGCCTTCCGCTTCGACGACGATCGCGTCGATGCTTCCTTCGATGCATCGCACCCCGCAAGCCAGCGCCGCCTGCTCGAGCGCGGTGAAAAGGAGCCGATTGTCGACTTGATGCTCGCCCGGAGCCCAGATCCCACCGCGCACGCCGGGCGTGAGCAGCGGCTCGAGCGCACGCAGCCGCGTCGGCGCGCACCAGGTGGCGTCGAGACCGAGCGACGCCTCGAACTCGACGATCTCTTCGAGAGCGGCCTTGTCCGACGCATCAAAGGCGGCGTGCACCGTGCCACAGGCGCGAAAGCCCGTCGAGCGCCCGGTTTTTGTTTCAAGCTCCCGCGCGAAGGCCGGCCACTCCTTGGCGGCGCGGATGTTCAGCTCGACGAGCGTCGTGTCGTGCCAGGTCGCCTCGGTGACCGGCGCGAGCATCCCCGCACCGACCGCTGAGGCACCGTTGCCGGGCGTGGGGTCGAACACCACGACGCGGCGGCCCTGTTCCGACAGCCGCCAGGCGCAGGAAAGACCGATCACTCCGGAGCCGACGACGATCGCGTCGTAGCCCTTCACCTGGGCGAGTCTACGGAACAGCCGTCGTCACAAAAGATGGGCGCCAAGACCCCGTTGCTACGGTGACCAGCGGCAAGGAGGTGCCGTGTCCGACGAGCGGATCGCGGAGGTCACGAGCGAGCTGCGAACCATCGTCGAACGACTCGACGAGATCGCGTTCGACGCGCTGCGCGAGGCCGTCGCGGAGGGGCAGACGGCTCGACCCGAGCTCGAACGTCGCGTGGTGCGTGCCCGTAACGCGATCGATCGGGCTCGGCGGATCCTTGAGGACGGCGGACGACGGGAGAGTGGCGACGACCAGCCATGATGGAGAGATGGATCCGCGCGAACACGACGAACGACCGTGGGGTCACTACACGGTTGTGGAAGACGCCGCCGACCACAAGGTGAAGACGATCACCGTGTTCCCGGGCAAGCGCCTCAGCTACCAGCGCCATCAGCACCGTGCCGAGCATTGGTTCGTCGTCAGGGGAATAGGTCTCGCCACCTTGGACGGCAAAGAGATCGACGTCGAAGCCGGCAGCACGATCGACGTCCCGATGGGTGCCGCTCACCGCATGGGGAACACAGGGACCACCGACCTGGTCTTCATCGAAGTCCAGCACGGCCGCTCGTTCGGCGAGGACGACATCGAGCGACTGGAGGACGACTTCGGCCGCTGAGCCTGTCGGGGGTCCTAGACCCCGACAGGTCCTTGCGCGCTCGGCGGCGCGAGGTCGTTCAGCCGGTCGATCAGCTGTCGCAGGCGCCCGTGGTGGGCGAGGTTGAATTCGAGCGCAATGCGTTCCAGCTCCAGGTGATCGTGCGACGACCGCTCGGCGGCGAGGGCTTCGGTGCGCCAGATGCCCTTTTCCGAGCAGATGTCGGCAAACGTCTTCGACAACTCCGCCAGCTGCTCGTCGTTCGGCGCTTGACGGAGCCGGATCACCATCGCCTTTCCGACAAAGCGACGCGAGTGGTAGTTGCGGTGGAAGTCGAGCAGCTCGCGCGCCGCGGTGTCGGGGTCATCGGTGACCCGGTAGAGCGCGGCTTCGATCGGGTCGGCGAACCCACGGGCGTACACCTGCGCGTTGACGAATTCCTCCCAACCCTGCCAGTAACGCTCGCCTTTCGTTTCGACAAGGACGATCGGCGCCGGCTCGGCCTTGCCGGTTTGCAGCAGCGTCAACAGCTCGAAGCACTCGTCCAACGTGCCGAAGCCGCCCGGGAGGATGAGGAATCCCGAAGACTCCTTGATCAGCATCAACTTGCGGGTGAAGAAGTACTTCATCTCAACGAGGTTGCGGCTCTCGGCGATCCACTGATTCGGTTCTGCTTCGTTCGGCAGGCGGATATTCACGCCGATCGCCATCTCCGATCCCGCACCCTCGTTACCCGCCGCCATGATCCCGGGTCCTGCGCCCGTCACGACCATCCATCCTGCCTGGGCGAGGCGATGCGCGAGGTCGCGAGCAAGCACGTAGTGCGCGTCGGAGGGTGCCGTGCGCGCAGAGCCGAAGATCGTCACCTTCCGCACCTCGCGGTACGGGGCGAACATATCGAAGGCCTCGGTCATCTCGGCGAGCGCGGCACGGGCGATTTTCAAGTCGAGCCGGCCGGCGCGCCCGAGTGCGAGGTCGAGCGCCGAATAGACGATCCCGCGGATCAGATCGCGGTCGTGGGTGACCTTCGCGTCGTCGAGGAAGCTCTCGACGAGCTCGCCGAGAGGTCCGGTCGCGGGTCGGTCGAGATCCTCGAGCTTCACGCCGATGCCGCGCGGTTCAAATCACGCGCCGCGCCGTGGTCCGCGAGCCAGATCACCTTCGGGGCGCGCACTCCTGCGAGCGGGAGGTCTGCCCCACGGTCGACCTCCAAAAGGACGGGCGCTTTGTCGGCGCCGATCGCCGTGATCACGACGACCGACGCCATCGCGATCGCCGAATACGTAAGGGTCATCCGGGGGTACGGGTTGTGCCCGTTCGGGTCGGCATTCATGATCACGAGTGTCTCCGATCCGATCGCGGGACCCGTCGCGCCGGGGAAGAGCGAAGCGGTGTGGCCGTCGGGCCCCACACCGAGCTGCACGAGGTCGAATCCTCCAGCTTCCCGTACGAGCGCCTCGTAGGCGGCCGGGCCTTCGAGGCACGACATCGCATAGAAACCAGCCAGTTGGGACTTTCGTCGCCCTAAGGCGTCGCCAATCACCTTCTGGTTCGAATCCGGTGAGTCCGGGTCGACGCACCGCTCGTCGACGAAGTACGCCGCGATGCGCTCCCACTCGAGATCCTTTTGCGCGAGCCGCGCGAAGCAGAGCGCACCGGATGAGCCGGCCGAGCAGCCGAGCCGGAACGTCGCCTGCCTGTCGTGCGCCTCGAGCGTCGAGGAAACGAGCCGCGAGAACGCTTCGGGTACGTCATCGACAACCCGCACTTCGCCGAAGATCATCTCCGGCGCCGCGTTCGTCTCAGGTCGTTCGCCACCTTTTTCCCGACCCTTGGATGAGCTCGTCCGCCTCTTCTGGACCCCACGACCCAGCACGGTAGGGCGCGAGCGGCGCGGCGTCCTCGGCGAAGACTTTTTGGAACGGCGCGACGATCTCCCAGGAGCGGTGGACCTCATCGTCCCTGATGAACAGCGTCGGGTCGCCGACCATCGCATCGAGGAGCAGGCGGTCGTACGCGTCGACCGTCTCACCGGGAAACGCCTGCGAGTACAAGAAGTTCATCGAGACGTTGCGCACCCGGAACGTCGGTCCAGGGACTTTGGCGCCAAAACACAGCGTGATGCCGTCGTCTGGCTGGATCCGGAGCGTGAGCGAGTCCGCGCGGAGGTCACGGGCGAGCTTGCCGAGGAACGGCAGGTGTGGCGGGCGCTGGAACACCAGCACGACTTCGGTCTTGCGCTCGCGGAGGCGCTTGCCTGTTCGGACGAAGACGGGCACGCCTGCCCAGCGCCAGTTGTCGACGTCGAGGCGCATCGCGACGTACGTCTCGGTCTCCGACTTCGGATCGACGCCTGGCTCCTCGCGGTAGGCGACGACGCGCTCTGAGTCGATGAAGCCGGCGCCGTATTGGCCGCGTACGACCTGGTTCAAGGCCTCCTTCTCGTCGACGACATCGACCGAACGGAGCAGCTTCACCTTCTCGTCGCGGATCATGTTGCCCTCGACGGCGTTCGGGGGTTCCATGAGGGTCAGCGCGAGCACCTGCATGACGTGGTTCTGAACGATGTCCCGCAGCGCGCCGGCGTGCTCGTAGAACTCGCCACGCCCTTCGATACCGATGCTTTCGGCAACGAGGACCTCGACGTGATCGACGTAGCGCCGGTTCCAGATCGGCTCGAAGATCGCGTTCGCGAAGCGGAACGCCAGGATGTTCTGGACCGTCTCTTTCCCCATGTAGTGATCGATCCGGTAGATCTGCTCTTCTTTGAATTGCGCGTGCACATCGTTCGACAACTGGATGGCGCTTTCGGTGTCGACGCCGAAGGGCTTCTCGATCACCAAGCGGCAGAACTCGCCGCCCTTTCCCGGCTCGTTCAAGCCCGCCTCGCCGAGGCCGCGAATGACATTGGCGAACTGGTCCGGAGGGATCGCGAGGTAAAAGACCCTGTTGCCGAGCGTTCCCATCGTCTCGTCCAACAAAGCGAGCCGCTCGACGAGCGGCCCATACTGAGCGGCGTCGTGACCATCGATCGCCAGATAAGAGAACCGGGCGACCCGCTTTTCCCACTCTTCGGAGCCTTCGATCGGTGCCGCTTCGAGACAAATCTTGCGGAACTCGTCATCGGACAGCGGTGAGCGCGCAACGCCCACGACGATGAAGTCGTCGGGCAGTGCGCGCCTCGTGGCGAGCCTGGCGAGCGCGGGCAGGATCTTTCGACGCGCCAGGTCACCCGTCGCGCCGAAAATGACGAACGCCTGCGCCGCCGGATGGCGCGCGTTGTCGTCGACAAAGTCGTCGGCTTCGGGCTCGACGACGACGTCGTCACTGGTGAGATCCCAGACGCTCATCGCGTGCTCCGATTCAGATTCAGTTCGACGAGCGCAGGGTGACCGCCTTTTGGGTGAGCCGCTCCTGCAATTCATCGAAGGACTTGGCGAACGCGGCGACACCCTCGGATTCGAGCTGCGCCGTGACGTCATCGAGATCGATGCCGACCTCTTGCAGGTCGGAAAGGGTCGCGCGCGACGCGTCCGCTTCCGCGTCGATGGTGCGCGCGAGAGTCCCGTGATCCAAGAAGGCCTCGACCGTCTGATCGGGCATGGTGTTCACGGTGTCCGGTCCGATCAATCCGTCGACGTAGAGGAGGTCCGGGTACGCCGGGTTCTTCGTGGACGTCGATGCCCACAGCGGCCGCTGGACACGCGCGCCTTTTTCCTTCAGCGCGGTCCATCGAGACGATGAGAAGCGTTCTTTGAAGATCGCGTAGGCGACGCGCGCCTGGGCGAGCGCCGCGGTCCCGCGCAGGTCGAGTGCCGTTTTCGCTCGCGGCGAGTCCGGGGACTCCTCGGCGATCGCTTCGAGGCGCCGGTCGATCTCGGTGTCGACCCGGCTCACAAAGAACGAGGCGACGGAGGCGACGTCTCCGAGGTCACCGCCCGCCGCAGCGAGTGTTTCCAGCCCGGACAGGTAGGCCTCGATGACCTCTTGGTAGCGGTCGAGGGAGAAGATCAACGTCACGTTGATCTTGTGGCCGGAGCCGATGGCGGCCTCGATCGCCGGCAGGCCCTCTTTCGTCGCCGGGATCTTCACGAAGACGTTGCGGCGATCAATGCGGTTGTGCAGAGAGCGCTCAGCGACGATTGTCCCTTGCGTGTCATGCGCCAGGCTCGGTGCAACTTCGACAGAGACAAATCCGTCGCCGCCATTTGAAGAGTCGTAGAGCGGTCGCAAGATGTCGAGCGCGCCGGTCACATCCGCGAGGACGAGCTCCCAGTACGCGTCCGCGATTGGAACGTCAGCCCGCACGAGCTCGCCGAACTGCTCGTCGTAGTCATTTCCGGCCTCGATCGCCTTCGCCATGATCGTCGGGTTCGAGGTCACTCCCCGGATCCCGGCGGCGATCAGATCTTCGAGCCCTCCCTGTCGAACATAGCTGCGCTTCAGATTGTCGATCCACGGGCTTTGGCCGTGTTCGGTGAAGAGATCGGAGAGTTTCGTCACGACATGAGCCTCCGTCAGTCGGCGCCGTCAGTCGCAGTCGAGACTACGGCACAGCTCGCCACTCGCAAGCCAATCCTGCCCAGCCGAAGGTGGCGAACCCTCACAATTTCGCCACTTTCCTCGGTCATTCGAATAGTCTGCGTTCATCCGCCACCCCGCGGACAAAAGGCGCGATCGGACTTCTCGCGGAGGAGCGCATGGGGAGGGTCACCTCGAGGATCACCTCTGCGATCACGGCATTACTCGCTGAACGCGCCACGGAGCTGTTGCGCCGCTACGTGGTCGACGAAGCGGTGAAACCACTCCGCCATCTCTGGCGACGCCTCGCCTTCGGCGTCCTCGGCGCGATCCTGATCGCGATCGGGTCCGTCGCCGCCCTCGTCGGCGTGTTGCGGCTCCTGCAGACCGAAACCGGATCAACGTTCGCCGGCAGCTGGTCGTTCGCACCGTATCTGCTCACCGCCGTCACGGGCATCGCGGCGCTCGGCGGCTTCGTCGCCTTCGGATTCCGGGGCGCGTTCGCGAATGGCTCCGGCGCCAAGGGGTCGCGGGCGCGTCGTCGCTCTTAACCCGAGCGGACGCGAAGGCGTGCGGCCGGGGAAGGCGAATACAGGGGACACTTTTCGCGAGGGGGAGCGGGTGCTCCTCATCGATCGCCGTGGACGCCACTACCTGATCCGACTGCGCGAACACGGCACGTTCCAGACCCATGCCGGTGTCGTCGACCACGACGAGGTCATCGGACGACGCGAAGGATCCGAGGTCCCGGCGCTTCGACGAGACAAAAGCGCGAGTGCCTCTCGTCGCTTTCTCGCCTTCCGCCCGACGCTCGCCGACGTCGTCTTGAAGATGCCCCGCGGCGCCCAGGTGATCTACCCGAAGGACTTGGCGACGATCCTGCTCGCCGCCGATCTGTGTCCCGGGGCGCGCGTGCTCGAGGCGGGCGTTGGATCGGGCGCGCTTTCGATGGCGGCGCTGCGCGCCGGGTGTGTCGTCACCGGCTATGAGATCCGCAGCGACTTCGCCGAGCGCGCGATCGCCAACGTTCACGAGATGCTCGGCGACGATGTTTCCTACACCGTTGAGGCACGCGATATCTACGAGGGCATCGGGGAATCAGAGTTCGACCGCATCCTCCTCGACCTCCCAGAGCCGTGGCGCGTCGTCGACCACGCCTCGCGGGCCCTTGTTCCCGGCGGGATCTTCCTTGCGTACCTGCCGACGATCAACCAGACCGCGGCGCTACGGGACCGGCTCGCCCATGCGCCGTACGCGTGCGCGGAGACCTTCGAAGTACTGCGTCGCACGTGGCACATCGACGGTCGGTCGGTGCGCCCCGATCATCGGATGGTCGCCCACACAGGATTCATCACCACGGCCCGCCGTGTCATCGGCGACGGCGCGCGCTGGATCGTTGCAGCTGCTGCCGAGAACAAAGACGGCGAAGAAGGCGACTGAGGGGACGCTCACGAGCGCCGGTGAATCAGGACTGCTCGATGAAAATGCACTCTCCGGGGCATTCTTCGGCAGCTTCGGTCACCGCGTCGTCGAGCCCCTCGGGCACGACCACCATCCCCTGGGCACCGCCAGGGTCGTCCATCACCGCGTCGCCGTCTTTCACGTAGGCGAGGCCGTCGTCTCGCAGCGTGAAGACCGCGGGACAGATTTCCTCGCACAGGCCGTCGCCGGTGCAGAGATCCTGATCGATCCAGACCTTCATCGCGCGGCCGACGCCCTTTCTCCAGGTGGCGATACGAGAACAGCGTACCGAAGTGGCGGCCACCCCCTGGCGGTTCGGCCGCGATACCGCAGGTCAACGTTACTCGCGGACCCGTGCCACGAACCTGCATTGCCGATGCGAAGTGGCGCCGGTGCGGTACATACCTCGGTGTAGGGTCCGACGCGAAGCGTCAGTGCTGTGAGGAGGATGCTCGATGGAGGAGCCGACCGAGGAGGAACTGCGGGCCCGCGCGATCGCGGCCGAAGAAGAAGTCGCTGAACTCCGTCACCGCCTGCACGAGGCACCCCAACGGGTACGCGTCCTCGAAGAACGCCTCTTGGAGGTGAAGGGCCAGCTCGCCCAGGCGCTCTCACACAACGAGAAGCTGACGTACACCCTCCAGCAGGCCAAAGAAAACATCGCCGCGCTACGCGAGGAAGTCGACAAACTCACCCAGGCGCCGAACGCGTACGGCACGTTCCTCGCGGTGAACGACGACGGAACGGTCGACGTCTTCGCGAGCGGCAGGAAAATGCGCGTCGCGCTCCACCCGGCGATCGACCCCGACACGCTGCAGCGCGGCAACGAGGTCGTCCTGAACGAGTCATTGAACGTGGTACTCGCACGCAGCTTCGAACAGTCAGGCGACGTCGTGACGATCCAAGACCTCTTGGAGGACGGGAAGCGCGCGCTGATCATCGGGCGCGCCGACGAAGAGCGCGTCGCAGAGATCTCTGACGCGTTGCAAGGGACGCGCCTTCGCGCCGGCGACCACGTGCTAATGGACCCGCGCACGCTGTTGTTGCTCGAAAAGTTGCCGCGCCCAGAGATCGAAGAAGTCGTCTTGGAAGAGGTCCCCGACATCACCTACGACGACATCGGCGGGCTCGACGAACAGATCGAAGCGCTCACCGACGCGGTCGAGCTCCCGTATCTGCACCGCGAGCTGTTCGCCGAACACAAGCTGCCCGCGCCGAAGGGCATCTTGTTGTATGGACCTCCCGGATGCGGCAAGACCCTCATCGCAAAGGCCGTCGCCAATTCGCTCGCGAAAAAAGTCGGCGAACTGAAGGGCAACGCCAACGTCCGCAGCTACTTCTTGAACATCAAAGGTCCGGAACTGCTCAACAAGTACGTCGGCGAGACCGAACGACAGATCCGCCTCGTCTTCCAGCGCGCCCGGGAAAAGGCCGAAGAAGGCGTCCCGGTGATCGTCTTTTTCGACGAGATGGACTCGCTCTTCCGCACGAGGGGCTCGGGCATCAGCTCGGATATGGAATCGACGATCGTCCCGCAGCTGCTCGCCGAGATCGACGGCGTCGAGGCCTTGCGCGACGTGATCGTCATCGGCGCCTCGAACCGCGAGGACCTCATCGACCCAGCGATCCTGCGCCCGGGGCGCCTCGACGTAAAGATCAAGATCGAGCGGCCGAGCGAGGCGGCCGCGCAACAGATCTTTTCGAGATACCTGACGACCGACCTGCCGCTCAGCACCGACGACGTCGCGGGTTACGGCGGGGGAGATCCGGCGAAGGCCGTCCAGGCGATGATCGAAAAGACGGTTTTTGAGATGTACCGCGCCGACGATGAAAACCGCTTCCTGGAGGTCACCTACCAAAACGGCGACAAAGAGGTCCTCTACTTCAAGGATTTCGCCTCTGGGGCGATGATCGAGAACATCGTCCGGCGGGCGAAGAAGCTCGCCATCAAGCGAGCGATCGCCGGCGACCCACCGGGCATCCGCATGGCGGACCTCCTCGACTCGATCAAGCAGGAATACAAGGAGAACGAGGACCTTCCGAACACGACGAACCCCGACGACTGGGCGAAAATCTCCGGCAAGAAGGGCGAGCGGATCGTCTACGTCCGCACGATCGTCGACCGCGGCGACGAGCGGGGCGGACGGGCGATCGAGCGGGTCGGGACCGGCCAGTACCTGTAACTACGTGCTGCCACGCTTGACCCAGCGCGGCGGTCACCCCGCACTAGCGTCGACAACAGTGGCCATTCCCAAGGTCTGTGGGATCGAGACCGAGTACGGCGTCCATACCACGGGCACCGCGGACTCGAATCCGACGTCCGCGTCCTCGATGCTGATCAACGCGTACGTCGCCGATTTGAACGGCCGTGTCGGATGGGACTTCGAAGACGAGTCTCCCGGACGCGACGCGCGCGGATTTCTGCGCGAGGGCGCGGCCGCGCCCGAAGTCGAGACGAACCTTGTCAACACGGTTCTGACCAATGGCGCGCGCTACTACGTCGACCACGCGCATCCCGAGTACTCGACGCCTGAGTGTTCGACCATTTTCGAGCTCGTCACCCACGACCGCGCCGGCGAGCTCGTCCTGACGCGATCGATGGCTGCAGCACGGCGGCTGCTTCCGCCCGGCGAGGAGATCGTTGTCTACAAGAACAACTCCGACGGTAAGGGCAACTCCTACGGCTGCCATGAGAACTACCTCGTCGACCGGCAGGTGCCCTTCGCGCGCATCGTCCGCCAGCTGACCTCGCACTTGGTCACTCGCCAGGTGTACACGGGGTCGGGGAAGGTCGGCTGCGAAGAGGAAGGTCGCGAGCGACCCGAATTCGAGATCGGACAACGCGCCGACTTCTTCGAAGAGGAGGTGGGCCTCGAGACGACGCTGAAGCGCCCGATCATCAACACGCGAGACGAGCCGCACGCCGACGCGCAGAAGTACCGTCGGTTGCACGTCATCACCGGCGACGCGAACCTCGCCGAGGTCGCGACGTTCCTCAAAGTCGGCGTTACCGCGATCGTGCTCACCTTGATCGAGGACGACTGGTTCCAGACCGGAGAGGTCTTGTTCGCGAATCCGGTTCGCGCGATGCACGCCATCTCACACGATGTCGGGCTGCGTCAGCCCTTGGAGCTCGCGACGGGAGAGTCGGCGACAGCGATCGAGGTGCAGTGGCAGCTGCTCGACGTCGCCCGCAAGTACCACGAGGTGAACGGGCTCGAAACCCTCGGCGACGGGAACGTCGGCGCGGCAGTCTTGGACCGCTGGGAGCAGGTACTCACCTCCCTCGAGGCGAACCCGTCGATGCTGTCGAAGACCCTCGACTGGGTGGCGAAGCTCGAACTGATCGACGCCTACCGCGCACGCCACGATCTCGGCTATGACGACCACCGGATCCAGGTTCTCGATCTGCAGTATCACGACCTGCGTCCCGAGAAATCGCTGTTCCGCCGCCTCGACATGGAGACGATCGCCGATCCGACAGCCGTCGAGGCAGCCGTTACCAACCCGCCGACGACGACGCGCGCTTACTTCCGGGGCGAGAGTCTGAGGCGCTACGCGGACCAGATCGCAGCGGCCAACTGGGACTCGGTCGTCTTCGACCTCGGGGACGATCCGCTGCGACGTGTGCCGATGATGGAGCCATTGCGTGGCACCGCGGCGCACGTCGCTACGCTCCTGGAACGAAGTGAAAGCGCCGCCGACTTGCTCGAGCAACTTGGCGCGTAGGAAGGAAGTCGATGGCTGAACGGGAGCTCAAGAGGCGAACGGCGCCACAGCGCCAAGCCGAGCAAACCGAAGAGGAACAAGAGGCTCCACAGACCTCCGAAAAAGGCGAGAAGCTGAAGGCGGAGATCGACGACATCCTCGACGAGATCGACGAGGTCCTCGAAGACAACGCCGAGGAGTTCGTCCGCAACTACGTCCAAAAGGGCGGCGAGTAACTAGCGACGCGACGTCAACCGCTAACGTCCGGCTCGTGCCGCTTTATTTGTTCCCTCCGTCAGAAGATCCGGGTCCGAGTTTCGTCGAACTGTTGCGACGCGCCCGCCCAGACGTCTCCTTGCCCGAGAATTCGCAACTCCCGTTCGACGCGCGGCACACGACCACAATCTGCGCGCTGAAGTTCTCGGGCGGAGTCGTCGTCGCGGGTGACCGCCGGGCAACCGAGGGAATTGCGATCGCCCATCGGGGAATCGAAAAGGTCTTCCCGGCAGACCGCTACTCGGCGATCGCGATCGCCGGGGCTGCCGGCCCGGCGCTCGAGATGGTCCGGCTGTTCCAGACCCAGCTCGAGCACTACGAAAAGGTCGAGGGGGAAGTCCTCACCCTCGACGGGAAGGCGAATCAGCTCTCCCAGATGGTGCGTGAGCACCTGCCGATGGCGATGCAGGGCCTTGGAGTTCTGCCTTTGTTCGCTGGCTGGGACACCCGGCGCGAGACGGGGAGGATCTTCACCTACGACATGACGGGCGGCCGCTACGAGGAGACCGACTTCCACGCCGTCGGATCAGGCGGACGCGACGCGCGGAACACGATCAAGCTCGGCTTCAAGGACGATCTCGACCGCGACGCGGCCGTCGAACTCGCCGTCGACGCGCTGTACCAAGCCGCAGACGAAGACGCCGCGACGGGCGGCCCCGACCCCGTGCGCGGCATCTACCCGATCATCGCAACCGTCGACCGACAGGGCTTCACAAAGCTCCAAGATGCGGAGGTCGCCGAGCGTTTCGCGAGCTTGCTCGATCGCCGCGGCCAGAACTCCTCAGGGGGTGCGCGCGCATGACGATGCCCTTCTACGTCGCGCCCGAGCAGGTGATGAAGGACCGAGCCGAGTACGCGCAGAAGGGCATCGCGCGTGGCCGGGCGCTCGTCGCCGCCTCCTACGACGACGGCGTGCTCATCGTCGCGGAGAATCCGTCGCACACGCTCCACAAGGTGAGCGAGATCTACGATCGCGTCGCCTTCGCCGGTGTCGGTAAGTACAACGAGTTCGACCAGTTGCGCGTCGCGGGAATCCGCCACGCCGACACCAAGGGCTTCGCTTACTCCCGCGACGATGTCGACGCGCGCTCACTCGCCAATCTGTACGCGCAGTATCTCGGTCAGGTCTTCACCCACGAACTCAAACCGCTCGAAGTCGAGATCCTCGTCGCCGAACTCGGTTTGGAGGGTGAGCACCGCCTCTACCACATCGCGTACGACGGAACCGTCGTCGATCAGGAGAACTGGACTGTGCTCGGTGGCGAAGCCGACGCGATCGCGGCACGTGTCGATCAGGCGTTCCGGCCGGGGTGGTCACTCGCGGACGCCTTGCGCTCATGCGTGTCGTGCCTCGCTGGCTCCGACCGGCAACTGAGCGCCGACGATCTCGAAGTCGGCGTGCTTGCCCGCTCGAACGGCAGAAGGGCGTTCCGTCGTATCAACGGACAAGAGCTCAAGGACTTGCTCTCCGCCTGAGCCGCCACCGTCCGAGCCCGACGCGCGGGCGGGGGGGCTGCGATTCGTCGTCGTCGAACACCGCCTCGACTGCGGTCGCGATCAAGACCTCACGGGCGAGCGCGAGCTGGCTCTCGGGAACGAGGATCTCGACCTCGGATGGGAATGGATACGGACCGTCCCCGGGACCAGACATCACGGCTTCGACGCCTTCGGTCCGCAATCGACCGACGATCAGGTGCCCCTGCACGGTGCCGACGACCGTAGTCAGGTGCTGCATCGGCTCACGTGCCCCCACCGCGCCCAGGGTACTGAGCCTCGACCGGTCGGTCGCCAGGTAGGTTGAGCCGGAATGGAACGCCGCATCGTCGGACTCGAGAACGAGTACGGCGTGACGTGCACGCTGCGGGGGCAACGTCGGCTGAGCCCCGACGAGGTCGCGCGAGTGCTGTTCCGGAGGGTCGTGAGCTGGGGACGATCCTCGAACGTCTTCCTCGAAAATGGCGCACGGCTCTACTTGGACGTCGGCAGCCACCCGGAGTACGCGACGCCGGAGTGTGACTCGACAGACGATCTCGTCGCGCACGACAAAGCGGGGGAGCGGATCCTCGAAAGCCTCGTCGGCGCAGCAGAGACGCGCCTTCGCGACGAGGGGGTGCGCGGTGTCGTCTACCTGTTCAAGAACAACACCGACTCGGCCGGCAACTCGTACGGCTGCCACGAGAACTACCTGACGAGCCGGAGAGACGACTTCTCCCACTACGCGCAGGTGTTGATCCCGTTCCTTGTCACACGGCAGATCTTCGCTGGAGCCGGAAAAGTCCTCCAGACGGCGCGAGGCGCGGTCTTCTGCATCTCCCAGCGTGCAGAGCACATCTGGGAAGGGGTTTCGTCCGCGACAACCAGGTCGCGGCCGATCATCAACACGCGCGACGAGCCGCACGCCGACGCCGAGCGATTCCGCCGCCTGCACGTGATCGTCGGGGACTCGAACATGAGCGAGTACTCGACGTTTCTCAAGGTCGCGACGACGAGCTTCATGCTGCGCATGCTCGAAGACCCCTCGGTGGTGCTGCGAGATATGACGCTCGAGGACCCGATCCGCGCGATTCGCGAGATCAGCCACGACATCACCTGTCGGCGAAAAGTCCGCCTGGCGAACGGGAGAGAGGTCTCGGCGTTAGATGTCCAGAGCGAATACCTGAACCGAGCGTTGCGCTACGCGCGCCAAAGGGGCGCGACGCCGTCAGAGCAGACGGCGCTCGACATGTGGCAGCACTGCATCGAGACGATCGAGAAGGACCCGTTGTTGCTCGATCGCGAGTGCGATTGGGTGATCAAGCACAACCTCGTCGAGCAGTACCGGGAGCGTCATGGACTGTCCCTCGGCCACCCGCGCATCGCCCTCGTCGACCTCCAGTACCACGACGTGAGCCGAAAGCGTGGCATCTTCTACCGCCTCCAAGAGCGCGGGAAGGTCGACCGGGTCGTGAGCGACGCGGCGATCACCGAGGCGATGGAGAAACCTCCCGCGACGACAAGAGCCCACTTGCGCGGTGAATTCATCCGGCGCGCGAAGGAACGGCGTCGTGACTTCACGGTCGACTGGGTGCACCTGAAACTGAACGACCAGACGCAGCGCACGGTGCTGTTGAAAGACCCCTTCCGCGCCCATGACGAGCGCGTCGAACGGCTGATCGACTCGATGTAGATTGCGTCGCCCCCAACAAGTCTGGTATTCATGATCGACGACGAAGTCGCGTCGGGTCCGACGCCCTCAGAAGGCTCCTCTTCTGGATCCCCGCCGAGAACTCTCTGGTTTCATCCGAACTCTCGTCGTTCGCCGCAGCATTCATCGCGTCCACCTCGTTCCAGACGGCGTGTTGTCATCGAGACGGCGATCGGACTGCTCGTCGCGCTGTTGCTCGCGCTCGGTGTGCGGGCGTTCGCCTTCCAGGTCTTCTTCGTTCCCTCTGGGTCGATGGTGCCGACGCTCGTACCCGGCGATCGGATCGTCGTCGACAAGTTCCTTTTCGATTACCACTCGGTCCGTCCGGGACAGATTGTCGTTTTCCGCACACCGGAAAAAGCAAAAGAGATGTGCGCCACAGACGACGGCGATCTCGTGAAACGCGTTGTCGCCACCGGAGGCGAGTGGATCTGGTCGAAGGGCAACTCGGTCTACGTCAGCAACAGCGCAGACGGCGCGAACGTGCCGCAAAACGAGTCGTACCTGCCGAAAGGCACGCAGCTCGGTCAGGCGATCACCCGCCAGCGGGTGCCGAAGGACGACGTTTTCGTGCTGGGTGACAACCGCGCAATTTCTTGTGATAGCCGGGTCTGGGGACCTCTTCCGGGAAAGAACATCATCGGCCAGGTCGTCGCCATCGTCTGGCAGGGATGGCACCCCGATATCCACTTCTTCTGAGCAGCCTTCCCGCCGAAAGTCCAGGTCGGAGGCGCTTGTAAACTCGCGACGTGCTCGGGAATCTCGATCCGGCGAAGTTGTTGGTCATCCTGGTCGTGGTCCTCGTCGTCGTCGGGCCCGAACGGCTCCCGAAGGTGGCGCGCACGCTCGGAGCTTTTTGGCACGAGTTCTCCCGGGTCCGTCAAGAAGTAGTCGACGAGGTGCGCTCCGCGCTCCCGGATACGGGCGATCTGCCGAAGATCCCGCACATCCCCTCGGTGCGCGGAACGCTCACCGGTCTTATCACCGACTCAACAGGCCAGACCCAAACGACGTCTAACGGTCAGCCACGCAACGGGTCAGCTGCCCCCGCGCCAGCGACGCCACCGGTTCACGCGCGAGCGCGCGGCGGCGTGTTCGTGCCGCCGGCCGACGACCCGAGCATGAACTGAACCGCCCGAGCTCGGACTTTCCTCCGTCATGGCGGTAACTCTCAAACGGCGCGATCGGTCGCGACCATCGCCCGAGTCGATGACGCTGATCGAGCACCTCGCCGAGCTTCGTCGGCGACTAATAGTCGTCATCGTCGCGGTCGCCGCCGCGGCGGTCGCCGTTTACATCCTTTACCCGCAGATCCTGCGCTTCTTCCTCCACCCCTACTGCATCCAGGCACACCTGAAGGGTTCGAACTGCGCGCTCACCGTGTTCGGCCCGCTCGACGGCTTCGCGATCCGGCTCAACCTGACCGCCTACGGCGCGCTCGCCCTCGCGCTCCCGGTAATCGTCTTCGAGTTGTGGCGCTTTGTCACGCCCGGACTGAAGGCAAATGAGAAGAAATATGCGGTGCCATTCACCGTCGCGACGGTCGCGCTCTTCGGTCTCGGCGCCTACATCGCCTGGCTGACCTTTCCGCACGCCCTCGGGTTCCTCCACGCGGTCAGTGGTCCGAACATTCACGACCTGTTCACACCTTCGAAGTACTTGACGTTGATCCTCGCCTTGATGGCAATCTTCGGGGTGACCTTCGAGTTCCCGGTCGTTCTCGTCGGGCTCGAGCTCGCCGGCGTCGTTTCGCCGCAGAAGCTCTCCCACTGGCGCAAGTGGGCGATCGTCCTCATCGTCGTGTTCGCCGGCGTCATCACGCCGAGTTCGGACCCCTTCTCGATGCTCGCCTTGGCGATCCCGATGATCGTCTTTTACGAGGCCTCGATCCAGGTCGGCAGGGTCATCAACCATCGCCGGGAGCGCGTCGCCGCTGCTTGATCCCTCGACGACCGGACGCGTGCGCGAGGCGTTTCTCGCGCGCCTGGGCTTTCCCCTGGACGGGTTCCAGCGGCGCGCGTTCGACCTCCTCGATGACGGCAAGTCCGTCCTCGTCGCCGCGCCGACCGGGTCGGGAAAGACGCTCATCGCCGAGTACGCCGTCGCGAGAGCCCTCGCAGGCCGCGGCCGCTCGATCTACACGACGCCATTGAAAGCGCTCTCCAACCAGAAGTACGGCGACTTCGCAAAAGAGTACGGGCCAGCGCGCGTCGGGCTTTTGACCGGAGATATTTCGCGCAACGGCAACGGTGACGTCGTCGTCATGACGACCGAGGTGCTGCGCAACATGATCTACGCGCAGTCTCCCGGCCTCGAGCGACTGCAATGCGTGATCCTCGATGAGGTGCACTACTTGGAGGACCGCTACCGGGGAGCCGTCTGGGAAGAGATCATCCTCTCGGCTCCGCCATCAGTCACCCTGGTCTGTCTCTCGGCGACGGTGTCGAACGCCGAGGAGCTCGCCGGGTGGATCGAGAACGTGCGCGGCTCGATGGCGCACGTCATCGAAGAACACCGCCCGATCGAGCTGAAGAACCTGTACGTCGTCGGCGTGCGTGCGACGCGCGAGCTCGCGGTGATGCCGACTTTCGTCGACGGGTTGCCGAACAACGACGCGATCGCGCTCGACGACCGCTCCCGGCCGAAGCAGGCGCTCAGGCGCCATCCGGCGTCAACTGGGCAGTGGCGGGGAGCCCGGTCTGGTCCGCGCTCGCCGCTGTATCGCCCGCGGCGCTACGAAGTCGTCGAACGCTTCGCGGAGGACAGCCTCTTGCCGGCGATCTACTTCGTCTTTTCCCGGGCCGGGTGCGACGACGCGGTGCGCCAGTGCCGCGAGGCCGGCCTGCGCCTTACCACCCCGGACGAGCGCCGCCAGATCCGCGCGATCACCGAGGACCACGTGGAAGCGCTGACAGACGACGATTTGCGCGTTCTCAACTACGGCCGTTTCCTCGAGGGCCTCGAAGAGGGCTTCGCCGCCCACCACGCCGGCCTCATCCCCGCTTTCAGAGAGGCGGTCGAGGAGCTGTTTTCCGCGGCGCTCGTAAAGGTCGTCTTCTCGACCGAAACGCTGGCGCTCGGGATCAACATGCCGGCGCGATCGGTCATCATCGAGTCGCTCTCGAAGTTCTCCGGCGCTGGTCACGAGGATCTCTCGGCCGGCAACTACACCCAGCTCACAGGTCGCGCCGGACGGCGGGGTATCGACCCAGTCGGCTACGCCGCCGTGCTGTGGTCGCCCTACCACGACTTCAACGAGGTCGCGGCGCTGGCGAGCGCCCGCAGCCAGGCGCTGCGCTCCTCGTTCCGTCCCACCTACAACATGGCCGTCAACTTGGTACGCCGCTACCGCCGCGACGACGCGTACCGCCTCGTGCGTTCGAGCTTCGCCCAGTACTTGAGCGACGTCCCCCTCTCGCGACAGCTCGACGCCGTCGTGTCTCTGTTGGAGGCGCGCGGCTATCTCGACGGATGGCAGACGACAGCGGCGGGGGAGCGGCTCGCCGGTCTGTATCACGACTGCGACCTCCTCATCGCCGAGGCGATCGGCGCCGGACTGTTCGGTGGGCTCGATGCGCCGAGCCTCGCCGCGCTCGTTTCGCTCTTCACCTTTGAAGCGCGTCGACACATGAGCGCACAGACGTTGCCGAGCGCGCGCCTCTCTCGACGCGCGGAGGAGCTCAGCGGGCTCGCGGAGAGTCTCCGCGATGACGAACAGGCGAAAAAGATCCCGAAAACCCGCGACCTCGACGCGGGCTTCGCCCGTCTCGCCTACGAGTGGGCAAGGGGCACAGAGCTCCGCCATCTGCTCGCCGCGCCACGAAGTGGCAGCGTCCGGGGTCGCATCGAGCAGTTTTCTGGCGGCGACTTCGTCCGCAACGTCAAACAGTTAGTCGATCTGCTCCGCCAGATCGCGACGAGCGAGCAGGGTTCGCGTCTCGGTGCGGTGGCCGGGCGAGCCGTTGACCAGCTCGAACGCGGCATAGTCGCGAGTGCCGTGCCGCCCGAGCCCATCGAGGAGGAGCCCGACGCGGTCCACGACCCCGCCAGTGCCGTCCCGTAGTCTTCCCTGGGCATGACGCCCTACGCGACCGAGCATTTCACGCCAGAAGAACGTGACGTCCTCCGTCGCTACGTCACGAATCTCGACGGTCCGGTCTTCGCGCTCGTCAACCTCCCCGAAGTTGTGCGGGGGGCGCTTTTCGCCCGGTACTCGCGCTCGGCAAAAAGCCTGCGGCGGCTGTTCCTCGACGAATTCGTCGGCGACTTGGATATCTCGGGCGATATCACCTTTGATGCGACCGTCGGGCTGAAGCGTGCCGAGGAGCTGTACCGGCGGATTTTTTTTGAGTACGGCGACGACTCCGTCGCCCAGCTCGGTGGCGTGCACCTCGCCTGCGAACAGGCTTCGAATGTATTGACGAAGGTCCTCGAATGGGGACGACTGATGTCGTATCTCGAACAGTCGACGCGCTACATCCCTTACGACACGCGGCTGTCGTCCGGCCGGTACCGCTACTACCGCGACGCAGAGGTGCTGGATTCGCCGCTCGGCGCGCGCTACGTCGGCGACATGGACCGGATGTTCGACACCTATGGCGACCTGTTACCGAAGCTGCAGGGCTACATCACCCACGCGACCCCGAACGACGGCTCGGTCGGGGATTTCGCCTACCGACAGTCGGTGCGCGCCCGTGCCCTCGACGCGCTGAGAGGACTGCTGCCGGCGGCGACGCTTTCAAATGTCGGCATCTACGGATCGGGCCAGGCATACGAACAGCTCTGTCTGAAGATGCGCGCCCATCCGCTGCCCGAGGTTCGTTCCTACGGCGAGCGGGTGCTCGCCGAATTGCAAAAGGTGATCCCGTCATTCCTCGCCCGCGTCGACCGGGCCGACCGCGGCGGTGAATGGGCCGACTACTTGAGCGCCCGTCGAGACGAGATGGACGCGCTCACGACGCGCCTATTCGGCAACGACCGCTCCATCGGCGATGCGATCGACGCCGACGCGACCGTCCGACTCACCGACTTCGACCCCGGCGGTGAGGACAAGGTCATCGCCGCGATGGTGTATCCCCACAGTGAGCTCGCCGAGGCAGAGCTCGCGCAGCGCGTCGGTCGCCTCGGAGCCGACGAGCGCCGCGCAGTCGTCGCGGCGTACGTCGGTGAGCGCAGGAACCGTCGCCACCGCCCCGGGCGCGCCCTCGAGCGCACGGACTACCGCTTCGAGATCGTCTCGGACTACGGCGCCTTCAGGGATCTCCAGCGCCACCGGATGCTGACGATCGAGTGGCAGCCGCTTTCGACGGTCCTCGGCTACTCCGTGCCCGATCTCGTCGAGGAATCAGGGTTCGGCAACGACTTCGTCGAGTCGCTCGAGCGCTCCCGCGAGCTCCACGAGGTGCTCGCCGAGACGCTGCCACTGCAGGCGGTCTACGCCGTCGCGCTCGCGTTCAAGATCCGTTACGTCATGCAGCTCAATGCGCGGGAGGCGATGCACTTGATCGAGTTGCGCTCGAGCGCCCAGGGCCATCCCGTTTACCGCAAGATCGCGCAGGCGATGCACCGCCAGATCGCCGAGGTCGCCGGCCACTCCGCGATCGCCGAGATGATGACCCATGTCGACCACGACGACGTCGAGCTCGGTCGGCTGCGCGCCGAAGGACGCGCCGAGGAGCGTCGTGGCGTGCAGCCCGGTGTCCGAGACGATCACGCCACGCACCCGAGCGGAGGTTCGGTCTCGCTCTGAGCGTGCCAATGCGCTCGAATTTCTCCTTGACTCGGAGGGGCCGGGGTGCAGAATTGACAGGTCCCGCCAGTCAGGCGCCGTTTCGGGAGCCTCCGTCAGTCGCTCCAGGTCGTCGATGCGGGGCAGTTGCGCAGGACAGCGGTCCAGGGAGCCGAGTAGACAACGTCACTCGCCTTCGCGGCGAGCCGTGCTCGGGCGGGCGCGGAAGACGGCGCCAAAGGTTTCCTGGACCGCCACTCCTCGGCGGAACGGCTCGTTCCGGTCCCGCTCAGGGCGGGAATTTGCCCCCGTGCGAAACGGTTGTAGGCGCGGGATGTGCCGTATAGTGACCGGGCCCAGACCCCCCGGACTGACGGCGTCGCGGTAAGCGACGAGGGAGGGAAGTTGGCACACGGGATCGAGGATGTAATGGCGAGCGACGTTGGGGAAGAAGTCGACACTGAAGCCCCCCCGGTAGAAGAACTCGAGGAGCCACTCGAAGAACCAGAAGACGAGGAGCTCCTCGAAGAAGAGGGCCTCGAGATCGACGACCTTGTCGCTGAGGACCTCGTCGAAACGGACGAGGACGCTCTCGAAGAGACGGCGGTCGTCGACGACGAAGCTGACGCCGAGCCGGCGGTGGCGACCGTCGTCGAAGAGCCGCTTACCGAGATCGAAGACGACGACGACGAGCTCGACGACGACGACGTCGAGGCGAGTCTCGATGTCATCTTGAAAGAGCGCCTCGTCGTCGCCGACGAGGCGGAGGACGAAGAGGACGCCGAGCCGACCGACGCGGAAGACCGCGCCGACGGAGCGATGCGCGTGCTGCCGAAGCAGCCGGGCGAATTCGTCTGCCAATCTTGCTTCCTCGTGAAAAGCCAGACCCAGCTCGCCGACCGCCGGCGCAAGCTTTGTCGGGACTGCGTTTGATGGCCGACGACAACAGCCCGAAAGAAAGGGCCCGCCGCCTCGCTGACGATCTCCTCGACTACGCGATCTACGCCCCGCTCGGGGCCGTGGCGACGCTCGCTGAGGAACTGCCAGAGCTCGTCCGTCGCGGCCGTGACCGTTTCGGCGGCCAGGTGCGCCTGGCGCAGATGTTCGGAAGGATCGCCGCCGATTCGGCAAGAAGGCAGGCACAAGGCTTTGCCCGCGGCCGCCCGGGCACCAGCGCGCCGCCCGGCGCCAAGGGGTCGTCCACGGCGCACCCCCCCTTCGAGGGCTATGACGACCTCGCCGCGACCGAGGTCATTGCGCGTCTCGAAGGCCTGAACGCCGAGGCGCTGCGCTCGGCGCGAGCGTATGAGCAAGCCCATCGCAATCGCCGCACCGTGTTGGGGCGCATCGCGCAACTCCTCGCGAAACCGAACTAAGCCGTGGCGGCCGAGGGCGAGTCCGCTCGGCGCGCCCTCGTAGGCGACGCGAGCGACATTGCCGCCCTCGCGAAGGACTACGTCGCGGCGTTGGAGAACGCTCGAGGCGGAGATGCCCTGATCTCGCGGACGCAGCTGCTCGCCGACGCGCACGCCGTCGGAACGTTGATCGTCGATGCCGTCAATTCGCTCCTCATCGTCGGCGTCTTCGACGGCGTGATCGCCGGATTCGCCCACGTCGTCTCGCACGACATCGCCGGGGAGGCGACGTCGGTCGAAGTCGACGCGATGTACATCGACCCTCCGCTTCGCCGTGTCGGCGTCGGTGAGGCGATGATCGACGAAGTCCTCCGCTACGCGCGCGACAAGCGCGCGAAGTCGATTGATGTCGTCGCGCTTCCGGGCGATGGAGCGACGAAGTCCTTTCTCGAGGCAATCGGCTTTCGCGCGCGCTTGCTCGTCATGCACCGATCGACGAACAGCGCGTGAGCGAGGTCCCGCTCACCCCAGTGCTTTGCATCGGCGTTGTCGACGTCGAGAACGGGGCGCTGTTGCTCATCAAACGGCGCGATCCACCCGCAGCCGGGCGTTGGACGCTGCCGGGGGGGCGAGTTGAGCCGGGAGAGTCGCTGCGCGACGCGGCACGCCGAGAAGCTTTGGAGGAGACCGGACTCGAGCTCGAGATCGGCGCCCTCCTCGGCACGACCGAGATTGGCGCGCCACCGGAGCGCTTTCTTGTCTGCGACTACCTCGCGCAGCGCCGGGGGAATAGATCCGAGCCGACTCCCGGCGACGACGCGCTCGAAGCGCGCTTCGTGCCGCTCGAGAACGTTTTTGACCTAGATCTGGTCGACGGAGTCGGACGGTGGCTCGTCGACCACGCGATCCTGCGCGGGCGGAACGGCTGAGGCGCCCTTTTCAGAATTCGCCTCATCTCGCATCTCGGACTCCGAAGCTGGGGAGACAGCGAGGCCGTCGATCGGAACCTCGGGTAGCACGTGTTCTGTGGTTTCTGTGGTTTCGCCGTCCGCCGATTCAGATACCGAGGAATCGGCGACTTCGGCACCGTCGGCCAAAACCTCGGGTAGCGCTTGTTCTGTGGCTTCGTCCGTTGTCGCCTCGGCCGAGTCGCCACCGGGCAGGACATCGACAGGCGGTGCCTCCCGCCGCCTGCCGGCAGCCCGCGGCTCGCGTCGGCGAGTCCGCTCTGGTGGCGAGGCGCGCTTCACGGGGCGCGGGGGAGGGGGCAAAGTGAGACCGAGCATCGGTGCGAGAGCCGGGATTCGACCCGACAACGCGGCCGCGCTATGTCGCAATGCGCCGGACTCGTCGGTGGGCATTCCGGCCGGCTTCACCGAGAGGCGAACCGGTGACGCTGCGGCGGCCTCGAGGAGTGCGAGCCAACGATCGGGAGGCGTCGCCGCGTCGAGCGCCGCGCTCGCCGCGTCGGCGAGCGGTTTCGCGAGCGGCGCGGGAAGCCGTGCGCCCGTGTCCGGCGCGCGCGACGACAGCCGCAGCGCCTGTAGGACCCGCCCGGCTTGCAGGGCGTGACCGATCTCTTGTTCCCAGTTCGTACGGATCTTGCCCACCCGCGCGGAAAGCGCCTCGCGCAACGTCGTCAACATCGCGCGGCCGGCCTCGTCTCTCGGAGTGGCCCCGACCACCGTCGTGCGCAGATCACGCAACGAGATCGTCTCGAGCTGCGTGACCGCCGCTTCGGCTCGATCGAGCCACGTCGCGCGGCGAACTTCGGGAAGCAGTTGTTCGGCGAGCGCAATCATCGCCTCGCCGCCATGTCCTCCCGAGCCTCTTGCCTCGGCGACGGCGCGACGAATTGCCGGCATGCCACCACGCGCGAGTTGCTCCGCGACGGCGGTCTGTTCGGGGGGGAGCGAAGAAAGGAGGTCATCTCGATGCTTCGTGCCGGGTGCAAAACGCGGCGGACGGGCTCGCCTCGGCCCTTCGGCGACCCGCTCGGCGCGTTCGGGCACACGCCTTCGGCTCGGCTCGGTCCCTTCGGCGCTTGCCCGTTTCGGCCGGACCCTCGCCGCGCGCTCGCGCCGCGGCGAATCTGGCGCTCCCTCTGGCCTCGGTGGGCTGCCAGGCCGCGGTCGCTTCTCGTCCCGGTGGGGGCGTGCTGGGTCGCGCTCAGCCCGATCGCGACCCACACCCCGCCGGCGAGAGACGAGTTCTGTCGTGACCGATCCAGATCCGTCGTCCGGCGCGCCGACAATTTCGATCCGGCCCTTCGGATCTGAACGCTCGCGCGGCGCAAGCACCGAGACGATCGTGATCCCGTCCATATCAAAGGACGCCTCGACCCGCACGACATCGCCAACCTTTGCGCCAACTTCGAGCAACTTGGCGTCGATCGCGCCGCGTGGCTCTTTCGCGCCAGCGGCGCGCCACGTCCAGGTTCCGTCGTCGCGGACGGACGTCAACTCGATATCGAGACGACGGGACATGCGCGCGACAACCTACCTGCTCGCCACATAGGCCGTGATCCTCGGACGAATCGCTCGCGCGCGTTCGACCGTTACGCTCGCTGCGCAACCTGAGCCGAAACTGCTCGGGATATGGACTTGAAGGACGGGTGATGGGTCCGGGCGGCGGAATGGGGATGGGCGGCGCGCGCATGGGCTGGGGCCTCATGCGTTCCCTCGGACGCGACCCATCGGTGAAAGAGGAGCGGCTGCGCGCCGGCACCTGGAAGCGCATCGCACAGTTCGCCCGTCCGTATCGCAGGCTGCTCGGGCTGTTTTTCGTCCTGATCATTTTCGATGCAGTCGTCTCGACGGCGAACCCACTCATTTATCGGGCGATCATCAACGACATCACCCACGCGCTGCTCCACCATGCGCGCGCCCACGCCGAAGAAGTCGCCGTCTTCACCCTCGCTGGTGTAATTGCCGGTCTGGCACTCGTCAGCGTGGTGAACGGCGTGGCAGAACGTGGCGTATCCGCCCGCATCGGCGAAGGCCTCATCTATGACATGCGCGCCAAGGTGTTCGAACACGTCAACCGCATGCCCATCGCCTTTTTCACTCGTACGCAGACCGGCGCGCTCGTGTCTCGACTGAACAACGATGTTTTGGGCGCGCAACAGGCGTTCACCGATGTCTTCTCGAACGTCGTCGGCAACATCGTCGGAGTATCACTCGTTCTCGTAGCGATGTTCTTCCTTTCGTGGAAGATCACGCTCGCGTCGCTCGTTGTATTGCCGTTGTTCATCATCCCGGCGCGGTTGATGTCGCGCCGACTCCAAAAGATCACGCGTGAGTCCTACAACCTGAACGCCGAGATGACGACGATGATGAGTGAGAGATTCAATGTCGCCGGCGCGCTGTTGGTGAAGATCTTCGGGCGCCCGAACAAAGAGACACAGGCCTTCAATGAACGCGCGGGCCGCGTGCGCGACATCGGGATCACCCAAGCATTGTTCGCGCGGATCCTGTTCGCCTCACTGGCGCTGACGGCTTCAATTGCCACCGCCCTCGTCTACGGATGGGGAGGATTCCTGACGATCCGCGGGGTGTTGACACTCGGAACGATCGTCGCCATGACCGCCTATCTGAACCGCCTGTACGTCCCTTTGACCCAGCTTTCGAACGTGCAGGTCGACGTGCTGACGGCACTCGTTTCGTTCGACCGCGTCTTTGAGATTCTCGACCTGCCGCCGATGATCGATCAGAGCCCCGACGCGGTGCCGATCCCACCCGGGCCCGCCGGCGTCGAATTCGACCACGTCGATTTCGCGTACCCAAGTGCCGAGGAGGTGTCTCTCGCGTCGCTGGAGTCCGTCGCCGTCCTGGAGCGCCTGCCGAGCGTGCCGGTCCTCCACGACATCACATTCTCGATCGAACCGGGTGAGCTCGTCGCGCTCGTCGGGCCGACGGGCGCCGGCAAGACGACCATCGGATCTTTGGTCGCCCGGCTGTACGACGTCGATTCCGGCGCGGTGAAGGTGAATGGCGTGGACGTCCGCCAGGCGACGACGGCATCCTTGCAGGCGACAGTCGGCATCGTCACCCAGGACGCGCACCTTTTCCACGACACGATTCGCAACAACCTGGTCTACGCGCGTCCCGACGCGACCGACGAGGAGATGTGGCAGGCGCTCGCCGACGCCCAGATCCGCGAGCTCGTCGAATCGCTCCCAGAACGTCTCGACACCTTGGTCGGCGACCGCGGCTATCGGCTGTCCGGCGGCGAAAAGCAACGCGTCGCGCTCGCGCGGCTGTTGTTGAAGGCGCCGGCGATCGTCGTCTTGGACGAAGCGACCGCCCACCTGGACTCCGAATCGGAGGCAGCGGTCCAAAGAGCCCTCGACCAGGCGCTCGTCGGCCGCACGTCGCTCGTCATCGCCCACCGCTTGTCGACGATCCGCAGCGCCGACCAGATCCTCGTCCTCGACGAGGGCCGCATCGTCGAGCGCGGCACCCATGAGGAGCTGATCGAACGACAGGGCCTCTACCGCGAGCTCTATCAGACCCAGTTCGCCGATCCGACCGTCGTCGCCTGATCCAAGCGCCAGGCACGCCGCGCCGCCTCGCGATACCGTCCGCCAGACAGACGATGACTGGAGGGCGCAATGGTTGAGAACCCCCCGAAAGACACGCCATACGTCTCGCCGTACCTGCTCGTCGACGACGTCGACGAACAAGTCGACTGGGTGATCGACGTGCTCGGATTCGCCGATCAGGGACGCGCGAAGGGGCCCGACGGAAAGACGATGCACGCGGCGGTGCGGGCGGGAGACGGCCTCATCATGATGGGGAGCCCGGGAAAGACCTACCAGACCCCGAAACAGCTCGGCGGCACGACATCGATGATCTACGTCTATGTCGACGACGTCGACGGCGCGTTCGCCCGCGCGAAGGACAAGGGCGCGGACATCGTCGAAGAGATCGCCGACCAGTTCTACGGCGACCGCACCTTCGGCGTTCGCGACCCGCAGGGGCATCTCTGGTGGGTCGCTCAGCACGTCACAGACGTCAATCCGGAGGACATGCACCCGTAAGCCGCCGCGCACGCGCCACACAAAGGAGGGAAGCCTTGGAATCCCGGCTGTCAGCCGCCGGTACGCGCCGCATCGCCGAGATCGCCCAGCGGAACGTCGATGAGGAGTATGTCCCGGGACTCGTCGTCCTCGTCGGCGCCGGCGACGACGTCTTCGCCGAAGCATTCGGCACACTCGCCTTCGACGGACCGAAGGCTGCGCGCGACTCACTGTTCCGCATTGCGTCCGTGACCAAGCCGATCACCGCCGCGGCGGTCCTCTCGCTCGTGAGTGAAGGACGACTCTCTCTCGAGTCACCGGTCGACGATTTCCTGCCTGAGCTCGCAAACCGCCGCGTGCTGCGAGTCATCGACGGGCCGATCGACGACACGGTGCCATCTCGGCGGCCGATCACGACGCGCGACCTGCTGACGTTCACCTTCGGATTCGGCGTCGTCTTGGAGATGTTCTTATCGAAAGAACCGTGGCCGATTGTCGAGGCGACAAATGCGCTGAAGCTGTCGACGGTGGGGCCGCCGCACCCGCAAGAACCTCCTGATCCCGAAGCGTGGATTACTGGCTTCGGCTCACTACCGTTGCTCGCCCAGCCGGGGGAGCGGTGGTTCTACAACACGGGCGCGCAGGTTCTCGGAGTGCTTGCCGCGCGCGTCGCCGGTGTGACCTTCCCAGACGTCCTCCGCGAGCGCGTCTTCGAGCCGCTCGGTATGACGAACACCGCCTTTTGGACCGACGAGTACGACCGCTTCGCGACGACGTATATCCCGACGCCGTCAGGACTCGTCGTCTCCGACCTTCCGACCGGAGAGTGGGGACGCCCCCCAGCTTTCCCGGACGGCGCGGCCGGGTTGGTCTCGACGGCAGACGATCTGCTCGCCTTCGCCCGCATGCTCCTCGGCGGCGGAGGGCCTGTGATGTCACTGGAACTCGAGCGGGCGATGACGACGGATCAACTGAGCCCCGAGCAAAAGGCGTTCGGCGGATTGCTCCCGAACTTCTTCGAAGAACGCTCCTGGGCGTTCGGACAGTCGGTGCTCAACGACGGCTCGTATGGCTGGGAAGGGGGCCTCGGCACCTCCTGGCTCGTCGACCCCAACCGCGAACTCGTGACGGTCGTGCTCACCCAGCGGATGTTCGAATCACCGGAGATGCCGTCGATCCATCGGGAGATCCAAGAAGCCGCGCGGGCAGCACTCCAAGAGGACTGAGCGAGGCGGATCTTCGCGCCGCCGCGGCGAAATACCCGCCGCTGACGTCGGTGTTGAAAAAGTGGATCCCTCAAGGAGACCCGGAATGGGTACCCGATGAGGAGGTGGCCCTTCCGCCCGGGGCCCGTGGGATCGGTGTGTGGCCTCCGGGTCGCGTGACCGATGGATTGATTCGAGCCGCTCTCCGGCCTCCTAGCTGCGGAGGGCCGCTCGTTTTGCGTCTCGATCGCTGGGGGCATCTGCCATTCCATCGGGGCGGTCAGGAACGGTTATTCGACAGCCTCAGCCCCGCCGACGACGTAGGCGAGCGGCTGCGCGGCGAGCGCGATGCGTACGCGGTCGCGATGAACGCCCCACAACTCGTCAAGGCGCGTTTGCGCGCCTGAGAGCTCGTTCATCCGAGTCGGACTCGCCTCGGCCGGAAACGCCTCCCGAAACGCCTGCTGGTCGCGGAAGGCGGACGCCCGACTCTTCTTGGTGAGTTCCGCGTATTCGTCGATTGAACGCGGCTCTCGTCCGAGCTCAGCCGAACACATTCCCCACCGGACCGCGAAGCGGAACGCTCTCTCCGTGGTGCGCATCCCCGCGTTGCGCCAACCAAGCTCGGCCCATGTCGGTTGTCGACCGACCGTCACGCTCCAACGATACCGAGAGCAGTCTCAGATACTGAGACTTTCCGAATCCGTCCCGGCGAGTCGAACGGATTCGTCCCAGTCTTGACAGGCGCGCAGCGCGACGATCCGCTCGTCGCGCACTTCTACCACGTGGAAGTTCTCGTCGCTTGATCGCCATGGCGGACGCATGCGGTCACCGGGGGAGCGCGTCGTCACCGCAACGCGGGGCCCGAACGATGCGATCTCGACGAGCTCCCATCCCGAGGCGGGGAAGTTCTTCATGCGTCGCGCGATCTGCGAGCGACCCGAGCACGTGCGCAAGACCGGAGCATCGTCGAAAGGATCGAAAAAGACCCAGACGAAGGTGTTGTCGATCAGCTGGGCGATTCCGTCGCGGTCATTTCGGGCGAAAGCGTCGAACGCGGCGCGCACCGTCGCTGAGGGCGACGATCGCTCGTCCCCAGCCGTCACGACATCAATCCCGTGCTTCTCCTGTTGCCTCCACGGCCTCGTCCGTTGATTATCTCTCTGTTCAAGGTGCCGGAGGTCCCCTGAATCGCGTTGCGGGCTTTCTGCGGGAGTTTCTCTGAGTCTCCTTCAGGGTGTGAGGAACGCTCCGGCACTCTGACCGAAGCCGCGGGAACGCGAGGCCGTTGGCTAACACGGGGAACTAACCTGGTCGCATACCGGCGCGGGGAGCTCGACCGGCTACTCGACGAGATCGGAAGGGCGTCGTGAGCGACTGGCGGCTAGGGGACCTCGGAATGCTCGTCATCCTGGTTGTCGGGCTCGCCGGACTCGGTTTCGGCGTTTGGTGGGGCGAGAGCCGGCCCAGCGAAGCGCCCACCGTCGCGCTGAGGTCATACGTTTCGCGCGCCGTTGGCAAGGGCGCGTACTTCAACTCCGTGAAAAAGTCCTCCTGTGATACCGCCTACGAAGCGAACGGCGCCAGCACAGGTATCGAGGTCTGCGGCGGCAGCACGATCGGCGCCGTCGTCACGCCCGCCAACGAACCGATCCTCGGCAGGGTCGTGACCGACCTGGCCGGATCTAAAGAATGGAAGAAGGCGCAGCCCTGGCTCGGCACTCCCAACCCGTATACGAGCAGCTGGGCTACCACGATCGTCGGGTCGACCGTGGAAGTCACCTTGAGCTACGTCCTGCCGACCACCAGTGGGGGCAGTCCCTATTTCACCATCGTCGTTCACCGCTGATTCTCAGCGCGGATCTGAATAACGCAGCTCCGCGCAGACCTCGCTCAACCCGGAGCGAGCAACACCCGAGAGAAGACGGCTTTGGATCGCATCAAATCTCTTGTCGGTAGCGATACGCCTCTTGAGCAGCTGAATGAGACCGGGTGTCCCCCTCGATCGTTCGGAGTTCCGATAGGTATCGACTGGCCTCCTCGCCAGGGACAAGCCAAAATAGTTGACCCCGCTTACCGATCCATGCTGATACTGGAGAGGCTTTTGAGGGTGCTGCTCCGCCCGTTGAGCTACCGACACCAGCACAAACTGGCGCAGGCGAATCACATCTTTGTGATTCCAAACCTCGTGCCCGCGTGGAGAGCGCGATGATCTCTGGCGACCGTAGGAGCGCCGATGGACGACACTGACGTTCCCCCGGCCGCGAGCGCCGGCTTCGATCCCGGCGCGCTCCCGGTCCTGGCGCCGGCGAGCGCCCCCTTCGTCGAAGAGTGGCCGTTGCGCGCGAAACACAGCTGGTGGGACCGACTGAAGATCCTGCTCGGTCTCATCGCGTTGTGGTGGATCCTCGTCTGGGCGACGATCACGAACAACCCGCTCGAGCCCTTCCGGGTCGCGGCGGGACACGAATTCCAGACGCTGCTCTGGCTCGAAGTCCTCATGGGACTCGAGTTGGTTCGCCAGATCCACTATCTGATTTCCGAGCACTCGCGTCGTTGGAACCACTTCTGGTCCGTCAAGGTCTTCGGGCAACACAACTTCGTCCGACGCAGGACAAACGACTGGACGCGATTCCGCGTTGGGAGAGCGCTGCGTGTCGTCGTCTTTCTCGTCATCCTCGCCGTCATCCTGGCGGCCTTTTATCACACGTCTCCGGCGGTATCGCTTTTCCAGGTGCCGGTCGCGCTGTACAACGCGATTCCGTTCATCTTCCAGCTCGCGTTCGCGTTCTTCTTCATCGCCTTCCAATTCATCGGACTGTTCTGGCTGCTGTCGAAAGGCGGCGTCGACGTCCACTATCCAGGAGACGTCACGACCCGCTTTTCTGATGTCTGGGGTCAGGACGCCGTGGTCGATCGCGTCAAAGAGAACTTGATCTTTTTGAAGGATCCAGAGGAGATCGAGTCGAAGGGCGGTTACGTGCCGGGCGGCATCTTGTTGCACGGACCACCTGGGACCGGAAAGACCTTGCTCGCCGAAGCCGTCGCCGGCGAGACGAACAACCCGTTCGTCTTCGTCGACCCCGGCGCCTTCCAGAACATGTTCATGGGCGTCGGCATCCTGAAGGTGAAGTCGCTCTTTCGGCGACTTCGCAAGCTCGCCCTGCGATACGGGGGAGTGGTCGTCTTCTTCGACGAGGCGGACTCGCTCGGTAACCGCGGCGCGTTGACGCCAGGTGGCGTCTTCGGACCCGGCGGGAGTTACTGCCGAGGGCCCGAATATGTCGCCTTCTCGCTCGCCGAGGTCGAGGCAGAGCAGCGAAATCGCATGATGATGGGCGGCATGATGGGCGGCGGCGGCCAGGGAACGCTGCAATCGCTCCTCTCAGAAATGCAGGGACTGACAAAGCCGCGCGGTTTCGTCAACCGCTACCTGCGACGGGCGCTCGGCATGAAGCCGAAGCCACCTCCGAAATACCGCATCTTGATCATGATGGCGACGAACATGCCGCAGTCCCTCGATGAAGCACTGTTGCGTCCAGGACGCATCGACCGGATCTACAAGATGGGTTACCCGTCGAAGGCCGGTCGCGTCCGCACCTACGAGGGTTACCTGGCGAAGGTCAACCACAACTTGACGCCAGATCAGATCGATCGGCTCGCCACGATGACGCCATACGCCACCGGAGCGACGATCAAAGACCTCGTCAACGAATCGCTGATCAACGCGATTCGTGACGATCGACAAGACATCAACTGGGGAGACGTCGTCAAGGCGAAGCAGCTGAAAGAGCTCGGTCCGCCGGAAGATGTCGAATACATCGAGCGGGAACGCCACGCGACCGCGGTCCACGAGGCGTGTCACGCCGTCACAGCCTCCCGCACCCAGAAGGACTGGGTCATCGACCTGGCGACGATCGAGAAGGGGAGTACTTACCTCGGCATGGTGAAGCACGTTCGAGCCGAGGACACGTTCACGCGATGGAAGTCGGACTACGAGGCCGACATCATGGTCTCGCTGGCGAGCCTCGCCGGCGAGCGGATGTTCTTCTCAGGCGACAGCGCGTCGGGGGTTTCGGCTGACCTCTCGAACGCGACCCGCATCGCGACCTTCATGGAGGGTTACTGGGGAATGGGTCGGACGATCACGTCCCACGAGGTGTCAAAGGAGTCCGGCGTCGGCTCAGGAGGCGCAGGACGCGGCAAGGACGACGAGACGAAGGCGATGTTCTCCTCGCTCGGCGACCGCATCGAGGACAACCTCGAGCGATTGCTTGCTCAAACCGACATTCTTTTGAAGGAGAACCGGTACGAGATTCTCGCGGTCGCCCACGCGCTCGAAACCCGAAAGACGATCACCGGAGAAGACGTCCTCGCCATCGTGAACGGCACCGAAGGTCCGTTCGTCGACGGGCGCGTCTACCGGACTCGAGAATTTCGCGCCGCCCTCGACGAGTATCACGAAGCGGTCATGTCCGCTCACCGAGAGCGCAGGGGCGTGGAGGTCCACCTGCCGCCCTTGCCCGCGCTGCCGGAACCAGTGACCGTCCCGGCAACCGGCAATGGCGAGAGCCCGCCGGCTGCGCGACCGCGAAGGCGCGGGCCAGACACGAATGGTGAGGCTTCGTAGCGACTTTCCCGTCCAACCCGTCGTCGGTATAGGTAACGACGTGCTTCGATGCATTCACTGATTGACCCGTGTCGAGGGCGGCGCGGCATCTTTGAAAAGACGCTGTCGCGGGTGGTCGCTACTGTCGACCCAACTGAAAGGGGGGAGAGGATGCGCTGTCCGGCGTGCGGGGCAGGTAATGAGGACTCTGCTCGCTTCTGCGAGGACTGTGGGTCCCCCCTCTTCCTGATCTGCGGGAACTGCGGCACGCCGGCAACCCCCGGTAAACGATTCTGCAGGCAGTGCGGCGCGGCGGTCGCAGAATCGCGATCTGCCGACGCCTCACCTCGAGCGGTTGAGGGCGCGCCTCCGGCGGAGACGGCGATCGCGGAACGCCGTCTCGTCTCTGTCCTTTTCGCCGACCTCGTTGGGTTCACGAGTCTTTCGGAGACACGAGATGCCGAGGAGGTTCGCGACCTTCTCTCGCGCTTTTCTGAAATCTGTCGTGTCGTCGTCGAACGGTACGGCGGAATCGTTGAGAACTTCATCGGTGACGCGGTTTTGGCTGTTTGGGGCTCGCCAACGGCGCACGAGGACGATGCGGAGCGAGCCGTTCGTTGCGGCCTCGATCTCGTGGAGGCGATCGCTCTCCTTGACAAGGAAGTAAATGCACCAGGACTCTCCGCCCGTGCTGGGGTGCTCACTGGGGAAGCCGCCGTCAACTTCAGGACGAACGGCGAACGAATGATCGCGGGCGACTTGGTCAATACTGCGTCGCGTTTGCAAACTGCGGCCGAACCGTGCACGGTCTACGTCGGCGACGCGACCTACCAGGCCGCGAACCACGCGATCGCGTTTTCAGAAGTTGGCGACCTCACCTTGAAGGGCAAGGATGAACCGGTACGCGCCTGGCGGGCGCTTCGAGTCGTCGCGCAGAGAAAAGGCGTCGGCAGGACCGAGCGCGTCGAGGCGCCATTCGTCGGGCGGGACGAAGAACTAAGAGCGCTCAAAGAGGCGCTCGACGCGCTCGCGCGTGAGCGCCGGGCGCGCCTCATTTCGGTGACGGGGATCCCTGGCATCGGAAAGAGCCGACTCACTTGGGAGTTCAAGAAGTACGTCGACGGTCTCGTTGACGACATCTACTGGCATCACGGACGAAGCCCCGCTTACGGCGAAGGAATCAGTTTCTGGGCGCTGTCCGAGATGGTCCGCATGCGCGCCGACATCACCGAGGACGAGGATGCGGCTTCCGCGAAGCACAAACTTACAGCGACGCTTTCAGAATTCGTTCCCGACGCGGACGAGCGGACCTGGATCGAGCCCCGTCTATCGCATCTGCTCGGTCTCGGCGACGCACCCCCGGGGCATCGCGACGAGACCTTCTCGGCCTGGCGGAGTTTCTTCGAACACATCGCTCAACAGGCGCCCGTCGTCATGGTCTTCGAAGATCTCCAATGGGCGGATCCCGGGCTCATCGATTTCATCGAGTCGATTCTCGAGTGGTCGCGGTCCCAACCGATCCTCGTGCTCTGTTTGGCGCGGCCCGAGCTGTTGGAACGCCGGCCGAGTTGGGGAGCGGGACAGCGCGCCTTCATGTCGCTCCACCTCGATCCTCTTGCTCGGGACGCCATGCACCAACTCCTATCTGGACTCGTGCGTAACTTGCCCGCACAGCTGTCAGGGCGAATTCTCGAGCGGGCCGAGGGTGTACCGCTGTACGCCGTCGAAATCGTTCGAATGCTTTCGGGAAAAGGACTCCTCTTCGAGCACGAGGGCGTCTATGAGGCATCTGAGGAACTCTCAGACTTCGAGGTGCCGGACAGTCTCCATTCCCTAATCGCCTCGCGCCTCGACTCCCTTCCCGTGGAGGAAAGAGCCCTTCTGCAAGACGCCGCCGTGCTCGGCAAGAGCTTCTCGACGGCGGCTCTCTCGGTGCTTACCGGAACGAGTCCGAACGCCCTGGAGATTCCGCTGCGCGATCTCGTCCGAAAAGAGCTCTTGGTCGTCGACAACGACCCGCGGTCACCTGAACGCGGCCAATTCGGCTTCCTCCAAGGGCTTATCCGCGAGGTCGCCCACAGCACACTCGGAAGGAAGGACCGGCGCACAAAGCACCTCGCCGCGGCTCACTACTTTGAGTCGCTTGCAGATGACGAGCTCTCGGGCGTCGTCGCGGCCCACTACCTCGAGGCCTATGAAGCCTCGCCTGACGGTCCAGAGCGCGACGCGCTCGGGGCGAGAGCGCGCGACACCCTTGCCGATGCAGGGCGTCGGGCGATGTCGCTCGGCTCACCCGAACAAGCACTCTCGTATTTCGAACAGTCTCTCGAGATCGCGACACCCGGTGTCGAGCGGGCGGAACTTTGGGAGCTCGCCGGTGACGCGGCGACCCGCGTGGGAGATGTCGCGCGCGCCTGTTCGCATCTCGAGCAGGCGATCACTTACCACGAGAAGGCTGGAGATGCAGCCTCCGCTGGACTCGCTGTCGCCTCTTGGGCACGCGCCCACAGCACCGGCTCTTCTGGATTCGCCGAAGCAATCGATCGGGCCGAGCGGGCCTACGCCGACCTCGGGGAGCGGGGCGAGCCCCGGGTGCGCGCCACCCTGGCCGCTGTCCTGGCAGATTTGTGCGCACGCTCAGGTGAACCAGCTCGCGGCCATGAATGGGCAGAGTCGGCGCTCGTGCTCGTTGAACAGATGGACGAGCCCGAACTGCTCGCCCAAGCGCTCTGGGCTGAAGCGGCCGCGTTGTTCAACCTCGGGAGGCACCAGCAAGCGGTAATCCTGGCACGAGGCATTTTGCCGATCGCTGAGTCCGCCGGATCTCTTGTCGAGCAATCGCGCGGCTTGCTGGCGTTGGGCGTCTACCTGCTCGATGACGACCCTCGAGAAGCGCTCACCGCGACGATGCGAACCATCGAGGTCTCCCGTCGTGCGGGAGACCGCAGGCGGGAGATCATGAGCCTGCTGAACGCGGCGGAGAACGCGGTCTTCCTCGGCGAATTGAACGAAGCTGAGGCGATCCTTGCAGAGCTCGACGAGCGAGACCTGCCCGGAGAACAACCACTCTGGAAAGCGGCGAATGACGCGCTTTCGCGCGCGTTTCGCGGCGATGTCACCGGCGCAATCGCGGTCTTCGACGATTTGGCGGACGCAGTGACCGCGAGCGAATACGTTCACGATCGCTCCACGTACTACGCCGGACGAGCTCTGGTCAGCCTCGTTGCCGGCGATCTTGACTCCGCCTACGAGGAGGCCGGGGCAGCGGTGGCGGCGGACCCCTCGGGGATCAACAGCCCCAAGTCTCTTGCGATCCAAGCTCACGTGGCTCTCTGGTTGCATGATCCCGATCGCGCGTCCGTGGCGCTGTCGGGGATGGGAGGTTTCCGAGGTCGCTGGATGGCAATCGCGCGTCTCACGACCGAGGCGGGGCTCGCCGCACTTCGAGGCCGGCTTGAGGAGGCTGTCGCCCTCTACGAGCGCGCGCTTCGATCGTGGAGTGAGCTCGGCGCGCCCTTAGACCTTGCACTGTGTGAATTGGACATGGCGTTCCTCCTCGGTGAGCACCCAGCCGCACACGACGCTGCCAACAGGGCGCGGCAATTGCTCAACGAGATTGGCGCACCGCCGCTGTTACAACAGCTCGAAGCACGCGATCGTTCAGAGATCACTCCCCGCAGCTAAACCGGGCCAGTCTCCAGGGGGACTTTCTCGACCTCATCGCGAGTCTTGGACACCTAGAGCTCCTTCGGAGACGAGGGGTCTCAATTCCTGAGACTCGCGCAACTAACGGCCGGTCAGGCGGCGGGGGATTGAACGTCGTACCGACACCGCGCCTTAGGAATTCACCGGGCAGATCAACTGATCGTGCGAAAGGCCTCTATGCCGCCCTGTGTGGGGACCAACAACATCCCGTCGCCGACCGCGGGAGCCGTGAAGTGATCGAGGGCCTCGGTCGCGCGCTCGACGACGACGTGGCCGTTTGACGGATTCATCCCGTAGAGCCCGCCACTATTCCAGTTGAGCGCCCAAACACGATCGCCGGCCACAATCGGCGGGCCGTTCGGCGCCCCGGTTGAGGCGCTCCAGACGCGATGGAAAGAAAGGGACGATGCGTCGACCTCTACGGCTTCCGTGCCACTGCCACAGGCGGCATAGATGAAAACCTTCGTCCCGAGGACGGCGGACGCATCAGCGCCGTAGACGCCGCCTCCCTCGCAGAGCAGGGTCGTAAAGGCGCCGTGGCCGATCCCTCCCAATGCGCCCTCGTGCATCAAGGACCCGAAGCTGTTGTTCCCGGCAGGCTTGCCTGCAGCGAACAGCAGTGACGTGTCTGGCACCTGGATGGGACCGGCCGAGCCGAGATCCCAGTCGTCCTCGTTCAACTGCACCCAATTGGCCGGAGCCCACACCCCGAGTCGCTTCAGCGCGGGGGAGAGCTCGACGACGGAGTTCCCTTCGTCGAAGTGAGCCAGGTTGTTCGAGCTGCCGTTGCCGGTCGCGACGTAGAGGTCGCCCTGGGGCGAGACGAGGATCCCACTCGTCCCCCAGATCCCTCCTTCGCGAGCGGTCGGAACCTGGTAGGAGAGGAGACCGCCTGTGCCGGACTCGGCGAGACCCACGACATACCCGTGGTACTGCCCGCAGTCCCCGTCCAAACCTCCGAACGCCGTGTACAGGTGTCCGTCGTAGAGGGTGAGTGCTGGCCGTTGCTGCTCGGCAGCGATGTAGTACGTGCCCGGCTGGTTGGGGTGCGGAGGGTCGATGTCTCGGTGCCAGAGCTCACGGTGGCTTGCGAGCGAGACGGCGACGAGCCAATGCCGCACGTCCTGCCAGCGACCGCCACCGCGCAGTTCGGTCTCTTCGGCAGCGAAGATCTCGTTCGTTGCTGGATCGATAACTGGGGTGCCCGTGATCCCCAAGGGATCAATATCACCGCAGCCGCTGTAGAGCGTTGGGGCCGAGTCGATCACCGACGTGCTCACCGGCGTACCCACGTGAATCTTCCATCGCACCGCGCCACTACGCGCATCGATCGCGTAGATCGTGTCCTCTTCGGTTGCCACATAGACGGTGCCGTCGTAGACGAGTGGCTGTGCGTAAACGTTTCCGTCGAGGGAGTCGTCGTCCCACGCTGGGCGTGCCGACAGCGTCGCGATCCTCGGTCCTACTGGGTCGTCCCCCGATCGGCTGTTGTCGTAGTCGTAAGTGAGTAAGTCGCCGAGCGCGGCCGACACGTGGTCGGTGACATGTGGCGGTGTTGACTGCGATGCCGCCACCGGGCCTTGCCCAGCGGCGAGCCCGGCGCAAAGTGAACCGCCGAGGCCGAGGGCCCCAAGGAGCAGGAGACGACTCCGCTGTATCGCGCGTCCGCGCAGAGAGACGCGACTCCGCCTCTGGGACCTCATGCGCTGCCTCCTCGTTCCAGGCCTCACGAGCTTGCGGCGGACCAAGGCCCGCTTGTCGCCGCACCATTACGTATGCCTACCGTGGGCACAAACAGAAGCCCATCGCGATGGGGAGGATAGATGACCCCGCTCAAAAACCGGCCGAATACCGCGCTCCTTGTGGTCGACGTCCAGAACGGCGTCGTCGAAGGCGCGCAAGCGCGCGACGCCGTCGTAGAGAACGTCGGCTCGTCGAGAAAGCGCGCACGGAGGGTGTTTTTGTCGTCTGGGTCCAGCACTCGGATGAGCGGTTGTTTGCTTAAACGCTCAAGGTGTCACCCGTAATTACTTGGAGTTCGCTCCGGGCGGTGGTCCCTCCGGTGGGGAGCCACCTCCATCCAGTCCGGCTTTGACCGTGAGCGCGGCGACGTTCCTGTGGACCTCGACGATCAAGGCAGCGTTCTTGGCGACCTGAGTAGTGAGAGTGTGGATCTCAGCTGTGATGTCGGTGTTCTGTTGGATGAGTGAAACGATGTTCGCCTCGGTCGCCTCGATCTGCAGCTCCTGCCCATCGATCTTGTCGAGCAGTTCCGTGAGCGCGTTCTGCGCCCGGTTGGCCGCAGTGGCGACAAGGAACCCGATGAACAGCTCCGCCACAGTGGTGATCAGGTTGAGCGGGAAGTTGTATCCCTGGCTCGTGAACCAGTGGGGGAGCCAGGTCCCGCTGGCCAGCCTGTGGCCCCCAAGAGCGAAAATCAGCGTCCACGTGACGACGAGGACGAACCAGAACGCGATGTTGAGCGGCCGCCCCATCGCCTCAGATACCCAGTCGGCGAACCGATCAAAGGCCGTCGGGCGCTCTACGGCGTCCTTCATGGCCTGGGTCGTGGCCCGAATTCCCGACGACGCCGCGGTCGTGGGCCGCTGAACGGGCGGCTGGGTGGTGTCCTCCGTCACTGTCATTGATTCCCCCTCTTTGAGGTGGTGGGCGCGCCAACGCTAGGAGACTGACGCGGGCGCGAGAGGCTCTCACCAAGGAGAAGATCAGGATCATCCCGTCACGGCGAGACGTTCCCGATAACGCGAGATGTCGAACCGTGTTGGCCCGATCGGACTGTCGCAGACCGCGACGGTAACCAGCTTGCTAGCACGCGCCCGATCAGTACGTCGCGCGCAGGTCCATCTACACACGCCTACCGCACTCCCGGCATCTCCGACCTGCCGTCGCTCACCGATCTCTCGCCACGCTCCACGGGTATCACGATCCGTTTCGCGTGTGAGGTGTCACGGCCGTACCCGCGCTTCAGGACCCTTCCGGAAATTCAGTCCCGGGTATGAGTTCAGGAGCTTGTGGTTGTGGATCCTGTCGCGTTCGTCTTCCAGGGAAGCGTTTCATCCGACGCCTTGAAAAGCGTGAACGCAACGACCGTTTGGATGACTCCAGCGATCAAGGCGATGTAAATGCCGGCACCTGGTCCATAGTGATAAACCGCGGTTCCCGCAACTCCGCCACCGCCTCTCGGCAGCGTCGCCCACCGCAGGATCACGATGACAGTCCCGATCGCCGACAGCCCGAGAAGAAGTACGGCCGGTCCGACAGGGGTCGCCGGCAGCTTGATGGCTCCCGCCCTGTGCAACAGAACGATTACGCCTCCTGCGACGACCAGGAGGCCGCCCAGCCACCCGTAACTCGTGCTCCAGCCGCTGACCGACGCGCTAAATCCATCCACAGACGCCCCGTACCACGGAAGGAAAAGTGCAACAAAAGCAAGCAAGCTTGCGCCAATGATGATCTGATCCTGGCGCGTATATCGCTTCAAATCGAACTCCGCCATATCCCCCCTCCTCCTGCCTTAACTGCCCGATTATTGGCAGACAACCTGCGAACAATCAATGGTCACGAGCACTGTTGATCGATAAGAATTCGTGACTCACGAAGCGGCTGAAGTCGGGCACATCCAATACGGAGCGGTCAACCGCATTTTGCGCGCGACAGCCCCAACCTGGATCGGCAATTGCCCTGCGCACGCAAAAAACCCGTCCCAGCGCTCCGCCCAGGTGCTTAGCCGACGCCCTACGTTGTGGCTGAGATCCTCAGGAATCTTGCCAGCTTGGTCGCTGAACTCGCCGAGCATGTCGAGGAACTCGGGACTCGCCGCTGAAGAACGTTCCAGTCTCTCGTATCAGTTCCTGAGACTGACACCAGGGGAGGACCCCACCTGGTCGGTCTGTCGCACCTCTGCGACACCGTTTCCCGTAACGCGACATAACGACCCTTATCGGCGTTTACCCTTCGCCCCATTGGTCGTACTGGTCAGCCCGATCCGTGCACGTTGTGAAGTCTCAGCTTTTGAGACAGTCGATACTCGGGCCAGCGATCGCCGAACGGCTCAGCGCTGTTCGTTGATGCGGATGAGGTTGCCCGCGGGATCGCGGATGGCGCAGTCGCGAACTCCGTATGGCTGCTCGGCGGGCTTCTGGACGACTTCCGCGCCGCGTGCCTGCAGCCGCTCGAACGCTCCGTCGAGGTCGGCGGTGGCGAGGATGATGATGCCGTAGGTCCCCTTCGCCATCATCTCGGCGATGGTGCGGCGCTCGTCGTCGGTGACGCCCGGGTTTGCCACCGGCGGATACAGAACGATCGACGTGTCGGGTTGCCCGACCGGGCCGACCGTGATCCAACGCATCCCGCTGTATCCGACGTCGTTGCGAACCTCGAAGCCGAGGGTGTCGCGATAGAAGGCCAGGGCCACTTCCGGATCGTCCTGCGGCGGGAAGGTCGAGTGAATCGTGAGATCCATCTCTACCGTTTCTTCTTGCCGCCGGAGACGTTGAAGGCGATTGCGGAGCGGATGAGGTTCTTTAAAGCCCCTTCATCGACGCGGTCGCTCTCGTAGATGTCAATCGCTCGCCATTTGTTGCCCTGAAAGCCATTATTGAAAAGCTTGTCAGGATCAGGCAGGTGCGCGCCCTTATCAAAGGTCAACTTCACCTTGTCCTTATGAGCGTTTCCGACCGCAATGATCCCGGTGTGGGACCACACTGGGCTGCCCATCCACTTCCACTCCTCGACGATTCCCCGGTCGGCGTCGCGGAAACACTTGCGGATCTTCGCCAAGGTCTTACCCCGCCAATCGGGCAAATCGGCGATGTAGCGCGTAATCCGTTCCGAAGCGGAACCGTCGTCTTTTGCTGTTGGCTTTTTCATGCCCTCGCGGGGTCCTGAATCAACCCGAGGACGTTGCCATCGGGGTCCGTGAAGGTCGCCACCAGGCGGCCGCCCCCGACTCCATGTGCTGGTTCCTTCACGGTCGCACCGGCTGCGGTCACCTCTGCCAGTTTCGCCTCGATGTCCGGCACGTGCCAGAAGGCGACCGGCGAGGTCATGGACTGCGGTCCCCCGCCCGGCACCAGACCGATCTGCTGGCCCGCCACGTCGTAGCCGACGTAGAAGTCGGAGTCGGTCTGCGGAGGCACGCCGAGCAGGGCGGTGTACACCGCCTTGGCCGCCGCCAGGTCGGACACAGGATGCAGAAGGGTCTTTACCCCTTCGGTCGAAGAGTCAGTCATGGTCTTTCCTTAAATGGTCGGAGTCCAAGATGGTCAAGCTAAATGCCCTCTGTGACCGGCGCTTCTCGATTGTTGATCGGTCTCGTGACCTGTTTCGCGACGCATGACGGCATTCCCGCGGTCGCGCGCGCTGCAAGGCGCCTGTCGGCACTGGGCGGCATGCCGACCAGTTCGGTGAAGCGAGTGCTGAAGGTGCCCAGCGACGAGCAGCCGACCGTGAAACAGACCTCGGTGACGCTGAGGTCTCCACGACGCAGCTGCGCCAGGTCACGCAGATGCTGGACCGCGGCCGGTGTGCTGGGCACGTTCGAATCGTGCCACGTCGCATTGACCAGTCGTCGGCGGCTGGCGCGTGAGCGTTGGCCAGGAAACGACCCATGCTGGACGGCCGAGAATCGGTCGGCACACCTGGTCGCGACAGCATTCGCGGACCACGGCCATGAAGTGACCGTCGCACCAGGGAGCCGGAAGTGACGATGCCACGCCGTGATCCGGACGGGTTCGGAAACCCGCCCATGCCTCCTGGGCAGCAGAGCGTCCTGCGATTCGGCTCGCGACGTTCGCCGAGGCTGCGGGTGGTGCTGATCAGATCGTCAACGCGACCGAAGGCTCAGTGCAACTCGCTGCCCTCGGCGAAGCGGACCGTGTCCGAGCTGCTCGCGTGGCTCGGACACGACGACATCATCGATCTCGGGGACCTCACCGCCCGTGAGTTCCCAGCCTTTCACGGACTTAGATGCCCAAGAAAGACGGCTCTCGGGTCATCGAGATCGATTCCTCGAATCTCTGGCGGCGTGTTGGGATCGAGGCGCCCGAACACGAGGCTCTCCCCCATCATTTGCAAGGGGGCTACGAGAGCTTCCTCGTCTTCACGGCGGTGCCGTACGCGCAGATCTCCGTCCAGTTCCCGGCCATCTCCGAGGTGTCGAAGCGAAAGGCGAGTACGGCGTCGGCACCCTTTGCGGCGGCTTGTTCGACCATCCGCGCCATGACTTCCTCACGGCTCGCGACGAGGTTCTTCGTCATCCCCTTCAACTCCCCGCCGAGGAGAGACTTCAGCCCAGCGCCGAACTGCGAACCGATGTTCCGGCTCCGCACCGTCAGGCCGAACACCTCACCGAGAACGTCGGTGATCTCGTAGCCGGGAATGTCATTCATTGTTGAGATAAGCATCAATGCACCCTACGTCTACTGGCGTTGTCGAACATTGACCCGATTCCGTCTCGCCCGCGTTTGATCTCAGCCGCTCTCCACCGGCCGCATCCGGAGCTTTTCCAACAGCTCTGCTTGCGAATGAACGTTGAAATGGCGATAGATCGTCGACAAGTGATTGCGAACGGTGCTCGGGCTGATGTACAGCGTCCGCGCGATCGTCGACACACGTGCCCCATTCAGGAGCATCTCCACGATCTCGAGTTGCCTGGTCGTGAGCTCGTCGCCCAATTTGCTCGGCTCAACTCCTTCCATGTGCCCGAGTATCTCGATCAAGCCGGCGGCCCGTACCTCCGCGCTGATTCGCCGGAGTCGATCCTCGAGCTCGCGCTCACGCGCGGTGCGTGCGGGTTTCTCCGAGCGCGGCCATCCGACAAGGCCGAACACACGAACCCGGTCAGTCCCGGGACGCGGTTCACCGATGAGCAGACACACGTCGTGGACGGATTTGTTTGGCTCGCGAAGCCGGACTCCGTGCAACGCGATCGGTTTCCCTGGACCGTGACGTTCGGCGTCGCGCACCCGGCGGGCATCCGCGAGGTCGATGAGCTCGAAAAGCGATCTCCCTCGCGCCTCCGCCGCGCCGACGCCGGCGATCTCTTTCAAGTCCGAACTCACGATCTGGATCGCCCAATTCCTGTCGATCATGCCCACAGCGACGGCAACCGTCGCGCCAAATGGAGATTCGATCCCGGAACCACCGAGTCCTGCAAGATCTCGTCCGAGAGAAAGGACGGAGATTGCCAGTCGCTCTTCGTCGACTTCGATCGCGCGTGTCCATACGTAGAGCACGTCGTCGTCTTTGCCGCGCAACCTTCGACGTGCGCGATACGCGTCCACCACGCCGGCCGACAGAATCTGCTTCGCGAGTTCGATCTTGTAGTCGGGTTCGACGAACTCCAACGCGTTTGATCCAATGATCTGATCGAGTGGACGCCCGACGATCTCCGCTGTCTCGGGATTGGCGAGAAGAATCTCGCCGTCCTCTGGTTTCCAGACCACCATCGCTACTCGCTGACGCCCGAGCGCGTCTTGCAATTCGGTCTTGGTCGCCGTCGCGGCAACCGGAGCATCCAGGTGGTAATGGATACTTGGTCGGATCGCAGCACTCTTGTCGAGTTCGGCGCCAAGGGCGCGTGCTCCGCGATCGGTCATCTCGACCCCTCCGACCGATTTTCTCACATATCGCTCGAGTTCTCCCGCGTCGCTTCCCAGTGTTGAAAGCGGTACGCGTCCTCATGCGCGCCGCTACGCGTCCACCAGCTCCTGCGGAACAGCGATGACATCAACGAGCGCTCCGTTCCTCCAAACGGTGATCTCGACACGCTTTCCGATCGCGTCGCCAACCATAAGGCGCTGGATGTCGGTCGCACTCTCGACCGGCGAGCCATCAACCGCGACGACGATGTCTCCGCGGTGCAATCCGGCGGCGGCGGCGGGGCTCGCCTCAACGACCTGAGCGATCAGGACACCGTGACGTCTTCCGATCCTCTCGGCGTAAGCCGAAGGAAGGCTTGACTGCGACCCGGCGAGTCCGAGCCATGCGCGGCGCACTTTGCCCCGCGTCATCAGGATAGAGATGATTCCACGCGTGGTGTCATTGATCGGCACCGCGAGCCCGAGACCGACCCCGGCGACTGCGGTATTCACGCCAACCATTTCGCCCTTGCTGTTCGCCAGCACTCCCCCGCTGTTGCCAGGGTTCAAGGCGGCGTCAGTTTGGATCACTTCGTCGACGACGCGTCCGGCACGCGTCGGAAGCGAGCGCCCAAGTCCTGAAACGATGCCGGCCGTGACGCTTCCCGACAGCCCGAGCGGGTTGCCGAGCGCGACGACGAGCTGACCAACGCGCAGCTTCGAAGCGTCGCCGAACGCCACCGGGGTCGGTACCGCGCCTCTCGCCCGCAACACCGCGAGGTCGGACAGTGGGTCGCGGCCGACGACGTCGGCGCGAACCTCGCTGCCGTCGCTAAAAAGCGCCAGCGCCTCATCGGAACCCTCGACGACGTGCGCGCTCGTTAAAAGGAAGCCGTCGGCGGTGATGACGCTGGCGCTCCCCGCCCCTGGACCGCGCCGGGTCGCCACCCGCAAGCTTGCGACGCTCGGCAGCACGCCTTCGGCGACGCGCACAATCGTCGCCGAGTACGCGTCAAAGGCGTCCGAGTCGCTCATACCAACGGTTCCTTTCCGGCGGAATTTCGGCGACGCTATCGGCGGAAGAATCCTCGGCGGCCAGTCGCCCCTACCGATGTGGACGAGGGCCGCCAAGCCCGCGAAAGGTCAGCACGATGCGCGATGACGAGATCCGGTCAGCCCTCGAAAGCAGGGATGAACTGCTGGCGGACGCTGCCAGGCGGGCTCGGGATTACCTCGAAGCGGTCGGCGATCGCCGGGTCGGTCCCACTGCAGAGGCGGTCGCGGCCCTCGACGCCCTCGACTTCGCCCTGCCGGAGCGCGGCGTTCCCCCTTCCGAAACGCTCGCTCGGCTCGACGAGGTGGGCTCGCCGGCGACGATCGCGAGCGCCGGCCCGCGCTATTTCGGATTCGTGGTCGGCGGCGCCCTCCCCGTCGCCGTCGCCACTTCCTGGCTGCTCGACGCGTGGGACCAGAACGCGGGTCTGCGGGCCCTCTCCCCCGTCGCGGCCCGGCTCGACGACGTGGCGCTCCGCTGGCTCTCCGAGGTCTTTGGGCTGCCCGAGGGAGCTGGGGGTGGCTTCGTGACGGGAGCGACGATGGCGAACGCCACCTGCCTGGCCGCTGCGAGGGACGCGACTTTGAAGCAGGCCGGCTGGGACGCCACCGCTCTCGGACTCATCGGTGCACCAGAGGTGACCGTCGTTGTCGGGGCCGAGGCCCACACCACCGTGCACAAGGCTCTCGGTCTCGTCGGACTGGGACGAGAGCGCGTCGTTCGCCTTCCCGTCGACGACCAAGGGCGCGTCCTTGCCGAATCCCTCCCCGACATCGCGCCTCCCGCGATCGTCTGTCTCCAGGCGGGGAACGTGAACTCCGGCGCCTTCGACCCGTTCCGGCCTCTCATCGAGTGGGCGCACGGTCGGCGAGCGTGGGTGCACGTCGACGGCGCTTTCGGACTATGGGCGCTCGCGAATTCCGAGTTCGCGTCGTTCACCGACGGCGTCACTTCTGCAGATTCGTGGGCGACCGACGCGCACAAGTGGCTGAACACCACCCACGACTGTGGGATTGCCCTCGTGCGCGACGGACACACCCTTTTCGACGCGATGCAGGCGCACGCCGCCTACTACGTCGAAACCTCGGATCGCGAACCGGGGCTCTTCACCCCGCAGTCGTCCCAGCGAGCGAGGGGGGCTGAAGTCTGGGCGGTGCTCGCGACGCTCGGGCGCGAAGGGGTGTCGAGGCTCGTCGCTCACTCCTGTGCGCTCGCCAGGCGCTTCGCTGATGCGATGCGCGACGCCGGCTTCACCGTGCTGAACGACGTCGTTTTGAATCAGGTCGTAGTGAGTTTCGGCTCCGACGGGGAAACCGACGAGGTGACCGCCGCCGTCCAAGCCGACGGGACGTGCTGGTGTGGACCGACCACCTGGCAGGGACGGCGTGGCATGCGGGTCAGCGTCAGCGGGTGGGCGACGACCGGCGACGACATCGATCGCAGTGTTGCGGCCATCCTGCGCGTGGCGCAGAAACCGCGCCGGTAGGCAGACGATCCGATCGCGTCAGCGAGCTCGGGCACATCGCACGCACATTGTCGTCGAGGGCAGCGCTGTGAGGCGCTCAACAGGAATTGCGCGACCGCAGACCTCACAGTCACCGAACCTGCCCTCATGCAAGCGACCGATCGCCCGATCGAGTGTGACAAGATCGTTCTCCGCCTGCATTAGCAGTGATGTGGCACGCGCCCGCTCGAAGGCGATCGTCGATCCCTCCGGGTCGTGCTCGTCATCCGCGTTCGCGCCATCGGATGCCCGCACGACCTCCTCGATCTCGGCTGCGATGTCCTCGATTCGTTTGAGCGTCCCGGTGCGCGCTTCGAAGAGGGCTTCCAGCATTCGCAGCTGCGTCGAATCTCTCTGGTCTTGATGGCGCTCGATGATCTCCTCCGGCCCGCCTAACCCTCGAACACCGATTCGAAAACGCTCAGGTCCGCCCGGTACGGGTCGGTGGGACGTGGCCAGTGGACGACGAGGTCGGTCACGCCGACTTCCGCGTAGCGACCGACGGCATCGAAAAATGCATTCTTCGAGTCGAGCGCCGGGTCGATGAGGAATCCGGTCAGGACGAGCCTGCGCAGCGTCGCGGGATCTCGACTTACCGCCTCGCAAGCTTGCTCGAGCTCGCCGATCTGCGACTTCACGAGCGCGACGGCCGAAGCCGGGTCGAGTTCGCCCTTCTCGTAGTCCCCGATCGTCACCCAGTACTCACCGAATCGCGCTGCGACCCGCATCGAGCGTTCGCCACCAGCTGCGATCGCCAGCGGGAGACGCGGCTTTTGCACGCACCCTGGATACGTGCGTGCTTCGTCGACGGCGTAGTACTTGCCCTTCCAAGTCACCTTCGGTTCGCGCAAAAGCAGTTCAGTCAGTTCGACGAACTCGGCGAATCGCTCTGCGCGCTCGCGTGTCGACCACGTCTCCTGGCCGAGCATCGTTGCGTCCCAGCCACGACCCCCCGCACCGACTCCGGCGATCACGCGGCCCTCCGAGATGTCGTCCAGGGCGATCAAGTCCTTCGCGAAGGTGAGGGGATGACGGAAGTTCGCTGAGGCGACGAGAGTGCCGAGCGCCACGCGACTCGTCGCCGCCGCGACAGCGGTGAGCAACGGGATCGCCGTGAACCAGGGGTCATCGCGAAAACCTCGCCAGGCAAGGTGGTCGTACGTCCAGACGTGCGCGAATCCGAGTTCTTCCGCCCGCTGCCAGGTCGCGACCGAGTCACGCCAACGTGCCTCGGGCAAGATCACCGTCCCGAACTCCACGCCGAGACGTTACGGCTAGTCGCCCCCTCCCATGCCGATCAGTTCGTCTCCGGCAACTCGAGCTGCCACTCCGACACGCGGCCCGCGGGGCGAAACCCGAGACGCTCGTTGACCGCGATCATGAATCCGTTCGTCTCGGCGTTGTGCGTCACGATCCGTTTCGTGCCCGGCATCTCGGCAATGAGGCGGCGGGCGTTGACCGCCTTCACCAACAGTCCGAGGCGGTGCCCTCGATGTTCCGGGGCGACGATCGTGTCCCACTGGTGACCGATCAAGGGCTGGATTCGCGAGACCCCGATTTCGGTGACGGCAACGAGGCGACCGTCGGAAATCGTGCGTGCGCCGGTCGCGAAGCGTGCACGCTTCCAGCGCACCGAATCGTTCTCGAACTCTCGAACCCGTACTCGGTCCCAGACCTCTGCTCCGATCTGCATCTCCCCCATCGGCGAGTCCTTGACCATCCGGGCGAGCAACCCCGCGACCCCGTCGACGAGGTCGTCGGGCGCGTGGTCGATCCAGGTAACGACCTCGTAATCCGAGGCGTGCTCGCGCGCTTCGTGCTCGAGACGCTCGAGCATCGACGACAGGCCGATTTCGTGGAAGTCGAGGACCGATCGAGTTACCCGCAATACCTCCTTTGCGCCAAGTGACGCGGCAAATCCGTCGCCGGGAGCATCTCCTTTGAGTGGTCCCGGCACCTCGCCGACCAGGATCGAGCGTCCGCGCGCCGCCGCCCGCTCGCGCAGGTGCTCGAACATCGCATGCCCGAAGCCGCGCCGTCGGTGTGCCGGCACGACTTCCAGTCGTACGTCGACGAGCTTGAGATTGTCCCGGGTCGGGAGCTGCAACAAGCCGCGTGCCACCGGCAGCTTGTCGGCATACCCGACGTAAAACTCCTGCTGCCAAGAGGGTGATCCGTCGGGGAGTTGCGCGCGCATCTCGTCGACGGGATCCGCCACGAGATCTGGCTCGTCAACTGCAATCACGGCGACGCCGACAGCGTGCCAGTCGTCGGATCGCGAGTCATCGACAACACGTTCAATGTGAAAATCCACGGAGCCGTTGTAGCAAAGGGCGGCGCGGCAGTTGGAAGAGCTCGGTCTCCGCCCTTTGAACGACCGAATGGCCCGATTCAGGCGGCTTCAGTGGCCCACATAATGAGCGTCGACGACTTTCAACGCCTCGTCGAGAATCGCAAGCCCGGCGCGTGCTTCGTCGGGAGTGATCGTCAGCGGCGGAACGACGTGCAGGCGATTGAAGTTCGTGAATGGGATCAGGCCACGCTCTTTGCACGCCGCGGCAAACTCGTTCATCGCCTCCGAAGTGCCGCCGTACGGCGCGGCCGGTTCTTTCGTTTCCCGGTCGACGACCAAGTCGAGAGCCCAGAAACAGCCGAGTCCGCGCACATCCCCGATCGAAGGATGGTGATCCTGCAGTTCTGCGAGACCCGGACCGAACACTTCACGTCCGATCTGTGACGCGTTCTCGACGATCCCCTCGTCGCGCATCGCGTTGATCGTCGCGATCGCCGCCGCCGAAGCGAGCGGATGCCCCGAGTACGTCGAACCACCCGGAAAGGCGCGCTCGTCAAAGGTGCGCGCGATTTCGTCGGCAATGATCACGCCGCCGAGCGGAACGTAGCCCGAGGTGACACCCTTCGCGAAGGCGATCAGGTCCGGCTCGACGTCGTAGTGCTCGAACCCGAACCACTTGCCCGTGCGGCCGAAACCGCACATCACCTCGTCGGCGACATAGACGATCCCGTGGCGGTCGCAAAGCTCACGCACCCCGGCGAGGTATCCGGGTGGCGGCGGCATGATGCCAGCGGTGCCAGGGATCGTCTCGAGCACGATCGCGGCAATCGTCGATGGCCCCTCGAAGGCGATCACCTCTTCCAAGTGCTCGAGCGCCCGCGCGCTCTCTTCTGCTTCGTTCGCGGCATGGAACGGCGAGCGGTACAGGAACGGCCCGAAGAAGTGGACGACGCCGGCGCTGCCGTAGTCGTTCGCCCAACGCCGCGGGTCTCCGGTGAGGTTGATCGACATCTGGGTCGAGCCGTGGTAGGAGCGGTAGGTCGACAGCACCTTGATCCGCCCGGTGTGCAGCCGCGCGAGGCGGGTCGCATGCTCGGTGGCTTCGGCGCCGGCGTTCGTGAAGAAGACCCGATTCAGCCGCTCCGGAGCGAGCTCGATGATCAGGCGCGCCGCTTCATTGCGCACCGCGACGGCGTGGTGCGGTGAGATCGTGCACATCTCCGCGGCCTGTTTTTGGATCGCGGCGACGACCTTGGGGTGCTGGTGGCCGATGTTCACGTTGACGAGCTGGGACGCGAAGTCGAAATAGCGGTTCCCCTCGTAGTCGTAGAGGTAGACACCCTCCGCGGCGGCGATTGCCATCGGCTTGATCAGCGCCTGCGCCGACCAGGAGTGGAAGACCCGCGCCCGGTCGTTCGCGAACACCTCGCGGGCGAGTTCCGGTTCGTTGATCGGCTTCGGGATCATCGATGACTCCTTCATCACGCGAGCAGCGCGTGTTAGGTGTTCTGCGGGAAGCCGAGGTTGATGCCGCCGTGACTCGGGTTCAGCCAGCGGCTGGTCACGACCTTCGTCCGGGTGAAGAAGTGGACTCCGTCCGGGCCGTAGGCGTGGGTGTCGCCGAACAGCGAGTTCTTCCACCCGCCGAAGGAGTAGTACGACACCGGCACAGGGATCGGCACGTTGATCCCGACCATGCCGACTTGGACCTCTTCTTGGAAGCGCCGCGCCGCGCCGCCGTCGTTCGTGAAGATCGCCGTGCCGTTTCCCCACGGATTGTCGTTCACGAGCGCGAGCGCCTCGTCGTAGGTGCGTGCCCGCAGCACGGATAGCACTGGGCCGAAGATCTCGTCGGTGTAGATCGTCATCTCGGGGCGCACCCGATCGAACAGCGTCGGGCCGAACCAGAACCCGTCGGGAGATCCGTCGATCGACGTCTGCCGCCCGTCGACGACGAGGCTCGCCCCCGCCTCGAGTCCGGCGTCGAGATAGCTCGCAACCTTGTCGCGGTGCGTCTTCGTCACGAGCGGGCCCATGTCGGTGTCACGACGTCCGTCGCCGACCTTCAAGGTGCCGATGCGCTCGGCGATCTTTCCGACGAGTTCGTCGCCAACCGGCTCGACCGCGACGACCGCGGAGATCGCCATGCACCGTTCGCCCGCCGAGCCGAAACCCGCGTTCACCGCCGCGTCGGCGGCGAGGTCGACGTCTGCGTCGGGAAGGACCACCATGTGGTTCTTCGCTCCGCCGAGCGCCTGCACACGCTTGCCGGCGCGCGTACCGTTCTCGTACACATAGCGCGCGATCGGCGTCGATCCGACGAACGAGATCGATGCGACGCCGGGGTGTTCCAACAACCGGTCGACCGCTACCTTGTCGCCGTGGACGACGTTGTATACGCCGGCCGGCAGCCCGACCTCTGCCCACAGCTCACCGAACCAGTTCGACGCTGAAGGGTCCTTTTCGCTCGGTTTCACGACGACCGTGTTGCCGGTCGCGATCGCGATCGGGAAGAACCAGCACGGCACCATCGCCGGGAAATTGAACGGGCTGATGATCCCTGCGACGCCGAGCGGTTGGCGCATCGAATACACGTCGATATCGGTCGAGACAGTCGAGGAATAGCCACCTTTCAACAGTTGCGGAATGCCGCACGCGAACTCGACGACCTCGAGCGCGCGCGTGATCTCTCCGAGCGCGTCGGCGCGCACCTTGCCGTGTTCAGAAGTGATGATCTCGGCGAGCTCGCCCTTGCGAGCGTTCAACAGCTCGCGGAACTCGTAGAGGAACTGGACACGCTTTGTGAGGGAGGTCGCCTTCCAGGTGGGAAACGCCGCCGTGGCCGAGAGCACCGCGGCGTCGACGTCGATCGGTGACGCGAAGGCGACTTTCTTCGTGAGCTCGCCCGTCGCCGGGTCATAAACGTCGCCGAAGCGCTCCCTCGAACCTTCGAAGGGCTTGCCGTCGATCCAGTGGTTCACCGTGGGGCGGTTGAGGTTGTTCGTCACGTCTCGATTCTTCCAGACGCGAATGGGTGAGCCAGTCTCAGGTCGTGCGCCTCACCTGCGCCTTCGAAGGTTCCGGCTCAGCGATCCCGCTGTATTTCGTCGAGGCGGCGCTGACACAGAGCGACGATCGAATAGGCCGACGATTCGGTGTTTGCCACCGCGTTGCTGATGTCGGAGACAAGCCTCGAGAGTTGCGAGCGAACCTGAGCCAACTGCTGCTGGGATTCGGAGAATTCCTGCAGCGTCGTCCTCCAAAAGGCGCGCTCCTCCTCTCTCGCGGCGTTCTTGAGAGCGCGCGCTTCCACCTCGGCTTCGCGCAGCCGCGCGACCATGGCGCGCGCGGTATCGGCGCGCAATTTGGCGATCTCATCCGCGGCGCGTACGCGCAATGCCATGACTTCATCCTCAGCAGCCTGCAACTTCTCCGAGACCAGTCGAATCGCGCTCGCGCGGATCTGCGCCGCGGCGTCCTTGGCTTCGGCGAGCGCGCGCTCTCGCATCCGATTCACTTCGGCGTCCCCGATCTCCCCCGAAGCGAACGAAGCGGTCGAGCTTCCAGACGGCGTCATGCCGGGCGCGCCGAGCGGTTCAAATGCTCCCGGAGGAGGCGGAGGTGGAGGCACGACGTCGCCGGCTCCGCGCGCAGCCTCCTCGTCCGCCTCCTCTTCTGCTTTGCGGACGAGAAGCTCAAGCTCTTCCGCCGATACGCCGAAGGCACGCAACTGTTCGATCAACGCATCATCGCCTTCGGCCATTAAGGGAGCATATGTGAAGGTAAGTGAACACTTCGGGTCAAATTTCTGATTTGACCTGGTCCTTCACAAGCCGTGGGCGCTGTCGCGCTTCGCGTGGCGATAACTGACGAGTTCCGTGTCTCGCCGCGATCTCGAGCAGTACAAAAGATCACCGCGCGTGAATTCAAGGGACCTACGAGTTCACCTCTTGTTTCTTAGACCGTCGGGGATAGCCCAGATTTAGGTATCAGAGGAACTCGCGAACTCCTTGAAGGCCGCGAACGCGCGTGGTCCCCAAACGGTTCCCGGACCGCCGTTCATTTGGATCGCCACGCCGAGTGACTCCGCGACTTCCGTCTCCGTCGCGCCGGCACGAGCCGCCGCCTTCGCGTGCGCCGCGACGCATCCATCGCACTCGCGCGTGACCGCGATCGCGAGAGCGATCAGCTGCTTCACCTTCTCGCCGAGCGCGCCATCGGGCATTGCCGCGTGGTCGATCGCGGTGAAGCCTGAATAGACGTCGGGGATGTAACTACGTAGCTCTCGGGACGGCCCGCGCAACTCCTCGAGAAGATCCTTCGCCCAGCCCATCGCCGCCTCCTGTGCACACGTTCGCCGACCTGCCGACGGTAGTGGCCGAGAAATCGTTCCGACCGGGCCTTTTGTCGTCGTGGTCGCCAATGCGACGGAAGTAGCCTCGCCGAGTGACACTTTGCCCGGCGGTGATCATGGGCATCGCCCCGCCGCGAAGGTGCGCCCGATGACCGGTACCGCCGAAGCGACCTTCGACGCCAGGCTCGTGCAGACCAACGCCGGGCGACGCAATCTCATCATCGGCGCCTTGATGCTGGCGTTGCTGCTCGCGGCGCTCGACCAGACGATCGTCGCCACCGCACTTCCGACGATCGTCGCCGACCTGCACGGCGCGACCCATCTCTCCTGGGTGGTCACCGCCTATCTGTTGTCGACGACAGCGTCGACGCCGTTGTGGGGAAAGCTCGGTGATCAGTACGGCCGAAAGTTTTTCTTCCAGCTCTCGATCGTCATCTTCCTCGTCGGGTCGATCCTGTCGGGATTGAGCTCATCGATGATCGAACTGATCGCGTTTCGCGCCGTGCAGGGGCTCGGCGGCGGCGGCTTGTTCGTCGGCACCCAGGCGATCATCGGCGATGTCGTCCCGCCGCGCGAGCGCGGCCGTTACCAAGGTCTGTTCGGTGCCGTCTTCGGTGCCGCGAGCATCATCGGTCCGTTGCTCGGCGGACTCTTCGTGGACGAGTTGTCGTGGCGCTGGATCTTCTACATCAACGTGCCAGTCGGCGCGATCGCGCTCGTCGTCATCGCGATCAATGTTCCCCACGCGCTAACGCGTGTGCACCACGTCATCGACTACCTCGGCACGATTCTCATTGCGCTCGCTGCGACGAGCTTCGTCTTGCTCACGAGTCTCGGAGGTACGACGTACGCCTGGGCGTCGACGCCGATCTATCTCTTCGGGATCTTTGGGGTGCTGCTCGTCGTCATCTGGGTCGTCGCCGAGCGGTACGCGAAGGAGCCGGTCCTGCCCCTCCACCTCTTTCGGGTTCGCACGTTCGGGGTGTCGGCTGCGATGAGCTTCATCCTTGGCTTCGCGATGTTCGGCGGCATCGTCTTTCTGCCGTTGTTCCTCCAAGACGTCCGCGGTCTCTCTCCGACAATCTCCGGATTGCGTCTGTTGCCGCTAATGGTGGGGCTCGTCGCGACTTCGCTCGCGTCAGGACTCGCAATCACGAAGACCGGGCGTTACCGCGCCTTCCCGATCATCGGCACGGTGCTGACCGTCCTCGGTCTCTTCTTGTTGTCCTTCCTCCATGAAGACACCTCGACACTCGTGATGTCCGCAGACATGCTCGTGCTCGGGCTCGGCCTCGGGTGCTTGCTCCAGGTGCTCGTCCTCGTCGCGCAGAACGCCGTGCCGTACAGCGAGCTCGGTGTCGCGACGTCGGGAATCACGTTCTTCCGCACGATCGGCGCCGCCTTCGGCACGGCGATTTTCGGCGCGATCTTCACGAACCTTTACGATGCGAAGCTGAAGACGGTTCTGCACGGCAAGAAGCTGCCACAAGGCGTGACGCCGGCGAACTTCTCGCCGCAGATCTTAAAGAGGCTGCCCGAAGCCGTGCGCGGCCCGATCCTCCATTCCTACGCGAGCTCGCTCGACACCGTGTTCCTCATCGCTGTGCCCGTCGCCGGGATCGCCTTCTTGCTCAGCTGGTTCCTACCGTTCGTCCGCTTGCGCGACACGGTCTCGACGACGGCACCGCAAGACGCATCCGATGAGCACCAAACAGCGAGCGCCGCAACTCTCCAATCCAGCCAAACGAAGTAGCCAAGGACGTGCGGCCCTGGTCCGAGGAGCTCGTCGGACGCCTCGACGAGCGCGAATTTCACGCCCGCTCGCTCGCCGACAACGCCCTCGGTGACCCCTCGACGCGGCCGATCGCCGTTTACCTTCCCCCCGGCTACGACGACTCCGCCGTTGCGTACCCGACTATCTACGTGTTGCACGGCTTCGGCTCGCACGTGAAGCGGTGGTCGCAGCGCAGCCTGTTCGACCTCACCGCCACCGAGCGGGTCGACGCCGCCTTCGCCGGCGGCACGCCCGGATGCCTCGTCGTGTACGTCGACGCCTGGACCTCGCTCGGCGGGAGCCAGTACGTCGACTCACGGGCCGTCGGCCGGTACCACAGCTATCTGACGGTTGACGCCGTCGATTTCGTCGACCACGAGTACCGCACCCTTGCCCGGGCCGGCTCGCGAGCTGTGCTCGGCCAGTCGAGCGGAGGCATCGGCGCACTCACGGCCGCCCTGTTGCGTCCCGACGTCTTCGGCGCTGTCGCCGCCCACGCGCCCGACGCCTGTTTCGACCTCACGCTGCGCCCTGACCTCGGCCTCGCGCACCGGGCGCTGCGCGACGACTACGACGCCTCCTACGAGGCGTTCTTTGCCGACTTCCGGTCGCGATTACCGATGTCGCGCCCGGGCGACTTTCCCCTCTTGATGGTCTGGGCGCTGTCGGCGTGCTACTCGGCCGATCCCGACGGCACGGTGCGCCTCCCATTCGACGTCGGGACCGGCGCGCTGGTCGACCAGGTCTGGGAGCGCTGGTTGGAGTGGGACCCTATTCGGCTCGTCCCCGCCCACGCGGACGCGATCAGAAGCCTGCGGGCGATCTGGCTCGATGCCGGACGACATGACGAGCACCTGTTGGATGTCGCCGCTGAGATGCTCGCCGGCGCGATCGAAGAAGCCGACCCGACGGACTTCGCCTTCGAATTGTACGAAGGGACCCATCGCGATTACCAGCACCGCATTGCGGCTTCGGTGCGCTACCTCGCAGAGCGTCTCGAGCGCGAAGACTGAGGCCGTCTGTTCCTAGGTTCCCAACTGGTCGCGCGCGTCGAACGTCGCGACGAGGTGGCGCGCCGCTCGCGCCTCGTCAAGTCGACGCACCGGCGTCGTGCGCGGTGCCTCGTGCGCCGGCTGTGAGGTACCGTCCGCTTGGTGCTCGCGCGCCTCGTTCGCGATCGCGATCAGCGCATCGGCGAGCGCGGCGACCGTCTCGGGGCTTTCGGTCTCGGTGGGCTCGATCATCAGCGCCTCTTCGACGACGAGCGGGAAGTACACAGTCGGCGCGTGGAACCCGAACTCCAAGAGCCGCTTCGCGACGTCCAAGGTGCGCACCCCGGTCTCGTGCTTGAGCGTCGACGCGGAGACGACGCACTCGTGCATCACCGGGCGGTCGTACGGGAAGTCGTAGACACCGCGCAGGCGCTCGTGGAGCCAGTTGGCGTTCAGAACCGAGGTCTGCGCGACGCGCTTCAATCCCTCGGCGCCGTTCAGCTTGATGTAAGTCCAGGCGCGCAACAAGACGAGCGCGTTGCCGTGCCAGGAGTGGAGCCTTCCGATCGAGTGCTCAGGCATCGCGTAAGAGAAACCCTCGCTCGTGCGCACGGGGCGAGGACCCGGCAACAGCTCGACGAGGTGCGCTGCGACGGCGACCGGGCCCGCACCGGGTCCGCCGCCGCCGTGCGGGGTGGCGAAGGTCTTGTGCAGGTTTAGGTGGACGATGTCGAAACCCATGTCACCGGGCCGAACGACGCCGAGGATCGGGTTCAAGTTCGCGCCGTCGTAGTACAAGAGCCCGCCGGCGTCGTGAACCATCTTCGCGATCTCGACGATCTCTTCTTCGAACAGCCCGAGCGTGTTCGGGTTCGTGAGCATCATCCCCGCCACGTCGGGACCGAGCTCGCCGCGCAGCTTCTCGCGGTCGACGAGGCCGCGGGAATCCGTGCCGACGGTCGACACCGCGTAGCCGCCGAGCGTCACCGAAGCCGGGTTCGTGCCATGGGCGGAGTCGGGGATGATCACGCGGCTGCGTTCGTCGTTGCGACTGGCGTGATAAGCGCGCATGAGGAGCAGTCCGGTGAGCTCGCCCGCCGCGCCCGCCGCCGGTTGCAAGGTCGCCGCCGCCATGCCGGTCACCTCACAGAGCGCTTCTTCCAATTCGACGAGGATCTGCAGCCACCCCTGTGACGCCGACGGCGGCGTCGCCGGGTGGACGTTGCGAAAGCGCGGCATCGCCGATACTTCGTCGCAGATCTTCGGGTTGTACTTCATCGTGCAAGAGCCGAGCGGGTACGCACCGAGATCGACGGAGTACTGGCGGTGCGAAAGCCGCGTGAAGTGCGCGACGAGATCGCGCTCGGCGACATCTGGCAGCGCGACGGGATCCGCGCGCCGGTGGGCGGCCGGGATGAGCTCTTCGAGGCTGAACGTGGGGATCTCGGTTGTCCGCAACGAGTAGGCGCGCCGCCCGGGTGCCGAGATCTCAAAGATCGTCGGCTCGGTCTCCCGGCCCATCAGCGGTGCGGATGCGGCACGTCCTCCCGGGCTGCGGGTGAGGGCGCTCACCGGATCGCCTTTTCGAACGCCGCCGCGAAGCCGTCAATCTCGGCTTTCGTGCGCTTTTCGGTGACGGCGACGAGCAACGCCCCTTCGAGATCGCTTCCTTCGAATCCTTCGCGCAGCGCGATCCCCGCCAGGTATCCCTCATCCAGCAGCCGCTCGACGGCGATCTCGGCGTCGAGCGGGGTGCGCAGCGCGAACTCGCGCACAAAAGGTGCGACCGCCGCGGGTTCGACCCCGTCGATCGCAATGAGGGAATCGAAGCAGTAACGCGTGCCCCGCGCGCAGGAGAGCGCCACCTCTACCAACCCTTCGGTGCCGAGCCAGCCGAGCTGGAGCGCAGCCGTCACGGCCATCAGAGTCTGGTTCGTGCAGACGTTCGACGACGCCTTTTCGCGACGAATGTCCTGTTCTCGGGCGCGCAGCGTCGTGACATAGGCGCGACGCCCGTCGACGTCGACCGTCTCGCCGACAAGGCGGCCCGGCAGGCGGCGGACGTACGCGAGCTTGCAGCAGAAAAGCCCCAGGTACGGGCCTCCGAATCCGAGCGGACTGCCGAGCGCCTGGCCTTCGCCGACGACGACGTCGGCGCCGTGCGAGCCAGGGCTCAGGCACAGCGCCGCCGAGATCGGGTCCTGGCAGACGATCAACAACGCGCCGGTTCGCCGCGCCGTCGCTGCCGCGGCGTCGAGGTCCTCGAGCGCGCCGAGGTAGTTCGGGTACCCAACAACGATCGCGCCGGCGGGCGCACCAGAAACCTGACCGAAGTCGGTCGTCCCGTCGCGCAGCGGGACGAGCTCGATCTCGTGGCCGGTGCCCTTGGCGAACGTGCGCAGCACCTGCAGCCAGCGCGGGTTGACACCCTGTGAGCAGAGGACGCGTTGGTTGTCGGTCTCTGCGACGGCGAGGTTCCCCGCTTCGACGAGCGCCGCCGCGCCGTCATAGAGCGACGCGTTCGCGATCTCGAGCCCCGCGAGTCGAGCGACCATCGTCTGGTACTCGAAGAGCGCCTGTAGAACGCCCTGCGCCACCTCTGGCTGGTACGGGGTGTACGCGGTGACGAATTCCGAACGCCCGGCGAGCGCGCGCACGACCGCCGGCACCTCATGGTCGTAGGCGCCGCCGCCGGCGAAACAGACCGCGCCCGCACCGGTGGCGAGGTTGTGCTCACCGATCGCCCCGAGCGACTCGACGACGTCGGCCTCGCTCATTCCTTGGGGCAGATCGAGACCGGCATGGCGGATCGCGGCGGGCACGACGGCGTATAGCTCGTCCAGGTCGGAGAGCCCCAAGAAAGCCAGCATCTCTGCGACATCGGCGTCAGTGTGAGGAACGAAACCTGCCATGCGACCTTCCTAGCGCGACATCGCCGACGTGCCGGACGAGCCGGCCAGCTTTTGGAACGGCGGCTTCACGACCTGAGACGGCTCGAGCGAACCGCGTATATCAATTTCGACCTTCGCGCCTTCGGTGGTCGTAGGCGCCAAGAAGGCGAGCGCGATGCCACGTTCCAGCACCGGCGAGAAATTGCCGGAGGTGACGACGCCCTCCCCTTCGGCGCTCAAACAGCGGTCACCGGCGCGAGGAGGCCGACGGCCCTCGGTGAGCAAGCCGCGCAAACGGCGAGCCACCCCACGAGCCTTCTCGGCTTCGAGCGCCACCTTGCCGCGAAAGTCCGCCTTGTCCCAGCCGACCACCCAGGACAGCCCCGCCTGCAGCGGAGTGATGCCGGGGCCGAGCTCGTGGCCGTGCAGCGGCAATCCCGCCTCCAAGCGCAGCGTGTCGCGAGCGCCGAGGCCGGCGGGGATCGCGCCGGCGGCGAGCACCGCTTTGAAGAACTCTCCCGCCACCTCGGCGGGAACCGCACACTCGACGCCGTCCTCTCCTGTGTAACCCGTCCCGGCGACGGTGCACAGATGGCCACCGAAGGAAAAGCCTGCGACGCCGAAGTGTTCGACTTGAGCCGCGCCCGGGTCGACCTTGGCGACGGTGGCGCGCGCCTTTGGTCCTTGGATCGCGATCACAGCGCGCGACGCCGTCGTGTCCTCGCCGCCGATCGCGTCACGCACGCGGCTCGTGTTCGAGGCGTTCGGCATCACGTCGAAGACGCCGTCTGCAATCCACCAGATGATGCAGTCGTCGAGCACCGAGGCGTCGTCGTCGAGCAAGTGCGTGTACTGCGCGCGGCCGGGCGCCACCTTGCGAAGGTCGTTCGTGAACGCCGACTGCAAGGCGTCAAAAGCGTCGCTTCCTTCGACACGTACCGTGCCCAAGTGGCTGACGTCGAAGGCAACGACGCCTCGCCGACAGGCGAGGTGCTCGGCGATCGTCCCCGTCGGATACTGCAGCGGCATCTCCCAGCCGCCGAACTCGACGAGCTTTGCACCGAGCGCTTCGTGCTCGCGCCGAAGCGGGCTCTGTTTCAGGTCATGGTCTTGAGTGCTTATCCGGCCATGGTAGACGGGGCGCGCGCGGAACGAGCCGGCTCGAACCCGCTGAGCAGCGCCTTCAACTCGAGGCTCGCGCAGTCCCGGCGATACAAGATGCGGATGTTCAGCTCGGGATGAAGCTCGCACAGCCGCCGCAGCTTCGCGTTCTTCTTCGTCACGAGCCTTTGACGCAGCGTCGTCAGCTCCAAGAACAGGTCGTGCTCTGGGAGGTAGAAGTCCGGCCGGAAGCCGGCAACCGGGCGGCCGTCCCCATCCCAGTCCAGGGCGAATTCGACCGGCTCGTACTCCCAGGAAATGTTGTAGAAATCGAGCATCTCGGCCAAGAGGCGCTCGGAGGAGTGCGCGAAGCGCACCGGGCGGGAGTTCGCCGTGCGGGCGATGATCAGCGCGACCCTTGCGCGCTCGGGTGGCCGCGTCCGTCGTCCGCGACGGGCGGCGCCGCAGCCTGTTCCTGCGAATCGCCGCGCGCCTCATCGAGGACGTGGATCGCGGCATCAATTTCGCCGACGACCCCGGCGAGCGGCACGATGTTGAAGACGCCTTGGCCGCCCTTCAGCAAGTCGACGACCTCTTCCCCCGAGCGGGCGAGCACGGTCCCCTCGGCACCGATCACGAGGTTTGCCGTCGAAAGCTCACCACCTGAGTCGCGCAGGCACTCGATGGCGCGCCGCGTGTGCTGCAGGTTGACGCCGGCGTCCAAGAGGCGCTTGATCACCTTAAGTTCCAAGACGTCGCCGTAGGAGTAGAGGCGCTGGGTCCCCGACCCCTTGGCGTCGGCGAGGGACGGCCGCAAAAGCCCCGTGCGCGCCCAGTAGTCGAGCTGGCGGTAGGTGATGCCGACGAGCTTGCAGACCTTCGGCCCCCGGTAACCCACCTCTTCGTTCGCCATCCGCTGGCCTCCTCGGGCGAGCCCCCGGGCGCCGATCACAGGCGCGTAACTACGCGGGTGTGATGAGGCTACGGCGAAGGCGAGCCAAGGTCAACGACCGAAACGCGTCGACCGAGGTCAGGGCGTGAAATCCTCCGGCCGGACCCGATCGAGGAACTCCCGGAATTCGCCGACAAGCTCTTCTGGAGAGCCCTCGCCATCGTCGTCCTCGCCGTCGTCCAAGACGACGCCCGCTTGGTCCATCAATTCGTCGTCGACGTACAGCGGTGAGTGCGTGCGCGCGGCGAGGGCGATCGCATCGGAGGGCCGCGACGACAACTCGACCATGTGACCCTGGTAGTCGAGATGGATCTCGGCAAAGTACGTCGCGTCGCGTACCTCGGTGACGACCACGCGCTCGACGTGCGCGCCGAGCGCGTCACAGAGGTCCTTCATCAGATCGTGGGTCATCGGGCGTTGCACTTCGACGCCTTGCAGCGCGAACGCAATCGCCGTCGCCTCCGGTGCGCCGATGAAGATCGGCAATGAGCGATCGCCCTCGAGCTCTTGGAGCAGCACGACTGGCGTATTCGACTGCATGTCGACCCGAACGGCGGTCAGGCGCACCTCCATCAGGCTCAAATTAGCCTCGCTCAGGCTCGACAGGCACGGCGGATTCTGTCGCGAACAGGGCTTTTTCGACCCGGGAACGGTCGGAGGCGAGCGCTTTCGGGTCGATCGGAACGACCGCATTCAGATTGCGGTAGCGCTCGGCGAAGTCGAGCCCATAGCCGACGAAGAAGTCGTCCTCGACCGCGAGACCCAAGTAACGCAACGGGACGGGGATGATGCGGCGCGCGGGACGGTCCAACAACGCGCAGACCTCAACGGTGCGCGCGCCCGGGCTCGGACGAGCTCGACGACGTAGCCGATCGACAATCCGGTATCGACGATGTCAGCCACGATGACGACGTCCTTTTCGCTGACGTCGTGGCTCAAGTCCTTCAAGATGCGGACGCGGCGCTCGCCCGGCGCGTACGAGGAGAGCGCGAAGAAGTCGATCTCGCTCGGAACCGAGAGCGCGCGGATCAAGTCCGCGACAAGAAAGACGCTCCCTTTCAGCAATCCGACGAGCATTACGCCATTTTTGTGGTCGGCTTCGATTTCGCCCGCAAGTCGTTCGACGATCCGCGCGATCTCATCGGCCGACAGCAGCGCCATCGGCCGGGTACTCACCGCGTGTCGATCTCGCGAAGTGACGCGCGCACGAACATGTCGTGGAACTGCGCAGCGGTGGCGACGAGCTCTTCGAGGACCGCTTTGGCGCGCTTTTGTGCCTCCGGATTGCGCCTTTGCAACATCGGCATGACGACCTGTTCGATCACGCCGGACTCGCGCTCTGCGGCGTGCTTGAAGGTGCGCAAATGACGCGGCTCGATGCCGTAGCCGCGCAGTCGCGCCGCGAGTTCGACGACGCGTGCGGATTCTTCGGGGTAGCTCCGTGACTCGCCCTGTCCATCCCCTTCGATCAACGAGAACGCCTCGAGTTCGGCGATGAACGCCAGGTCGACGCGAGCCGACTTGGCGAGCGCCTCGGCGGAACGGCGATCGGTCCCGGTACGCGCCGATTGACGCGCTGGCTTTTGGGCGGGCCGGCGCGGCTCTCTCGGGCCGCCGCCAGCCGGCCCACCGGAGCGGCGCTCGCCGCCCTTGTCCTCGACTGCCTGGTTCGTCGCCTCGTCGTTGCCGACGATCTCCTCGTCGCCCCCGAGCGAGGCGTCCTGTGGCGACGGTGGGTCCTCAGGATCCTGATTGAAATCGTCGTCGTCAAAATGTTCGTCGGCGCTGATCTCGGACCGAGAAGACACGACGGTCTCTTCGATGACCGACTCGAAGAGCGACTGGGTGAACAACGTCGTACCGGCTTGATCCAAGCGCCCCTTTATCACCTTTAGCGGCAGAAAGTTCTCCTTTTGTTGGCGGAGGATCCACCGCAACCGTTCGATGTCCTCGTCGCCGAACTTGCGGTAACCGGACGCGCTGCGCTCGGGACGGATGAGTCCGCGACTTTCCAAGAATCGGATCTTGGAGACAGTGACGTCGGGAAACTCCACCGACAACAGCTCGAGGACATCGCGAATCGACCTCGTCGCCTGCTTCGCGGTCGGGCTCTCAGAGTTCGCGCTCACGGGGCGAGCGCGGAGACAAAGACGAGCTTGAACTTGCCGATCTGCACCTCATCGCCTGTTTTCAACGCCGAAGAATCGATTCGTTCTCGGTTCAGATACGTGCCGTTCAGCGAGCCGACGTCGCGCACGACGTATCCGTCCGGCGTGCGTTCGAACTCCGCGTGCCGACGAGAGACGGTGATGTCGTCCAAAAAAATGTCGCTGTCGGGATGTCGGCCGACGCGCGTGACATCGCCGTCGAGTACGAATTTCGAACCGCTATTCGGCCCGCGTTTCACAACGAGCACACCGACGCCGTTGGAGAGCTCGGAGACCTCGACGCCGAGCTCGTCCTCGCCGAGCTCTCCCGTCGACTCCTCAGGGACAAACGAGATCGTCGTCTCGGCGTTCTGCGCGAGCGGCGCGCCGCACGACGAGCAGAAGTTCACCCCTTGCGGGTTGCGGTGACCGCAGTTGCTGCAGAACACGAAGCTCACGGTAGCCGCGATCCCTTTCCTGGTTTCCTGCCTCTTCGTGGGTTTTCGCTGCTAGGCCGACGTGAGTTCCTGGTAACCCGCGGCGTCGAGCAGATCATCGAGTTCGCCCGGCGACGACGGCGATATCTCACAGATCCACCCTTCGCCGTAGGGGTCCTCGTTCACCTTCTGCGGAGATCCGGAGAGCTCTGCATTCACCGCGACCACCTCACCAGAGACCGGCGCGTAGATCTCCGAGACCGACTTCGTCGACTCGATCTCCCCCAAGGTGTCGCCCTTTTTAACCGTCGAGCCCTGCGCGGGAAGCTGAATAAAGACCACATCGCCGAGCGCGTCTTGCGCGAAGTCGGTGATACCGATTTTCACCGCACCGTTCTCTGCACGCGCCCACTCGTGGTCGTTCGTGTACCGGAGGTCGTCAGGGGTGTTCACGGCCGACATGGTAGCGACGCCTTCCGATCAGTTCTCCTCGAGGAAGGTCCGCACGTCCTCGACGGCGGTCCGCGCCCGGGCGACCGATGCCGCCTCATCGTCGGCCTCGGCGAAGACGTGGGTCAGCGGCTCTTCGGTGTCCGGCACGATCAGCGTCCATCCGCTCGCGTCGATGAGCTTCACACCGTCGATCAGGACGACGTCCTCGCCGCGGGCGCGCTCGATGAACCAGCGCATGACGGCGCCTTTCTGATCCGACGGGGTGACCACCAGCTCATGGACGACGTGAACTTCGGGCAGCCCCTGTCGCAGGGCCGACAGCGAAAGGCCGCTCTCGGCGAGCATCGACAGCACATAGACGAGCGTCGCGATCGCGTCAAAGGCCGGCATGAACACCGGGAAACCGAAGCGGCCCTCGGCGCTTGCGGCGAGCGAGGCGCCGTTGCCGGCGGCGACGTCCATCAAGTTCGATGCGCCGATCTGTGTCCAGACGACCTCCCCGCCGAGCTCGGAAAGGACCTCGTTCACCTTCCACGTCGCGCTGACTGGGACGGCGACGCGGGCGCCCGGGACGGCTTCGGCGGCGAGGCGGGAGAGCACGAGCAGCGCCGTGCCGTCGTCCATCACAACACCCTCGTCGTCCACGAGGGTGAGCTGTTCGCCTTCTGAGCCCAACACGGCTCCCATCGCCGCACCCGAAGAGCGCACGAGGTCGGCGACGGCGGCAGCCGAGGCCATCCGGTCAAACGCCATCGCACCGGCGGTCGACACCATCGGGTTCATCGCCAGCACCTCGGCACCGATTTTTGAGAGCACGCTCGGCATAACGAGGCTCGATGTGCCAAAGCCATAGTCCAAGACGAGCTTGAAGCGCGCCTCTCGGAGCGCCTTTTGGTCGATGCCGGACATCAGTGCCGCGGTGTACAACTCCGAAGTGCGCGACGGAAAGTCGATATCGCCGATCTCGTCGCCGAGCACCCGACGAAGGTCCTCGCGGTAAAAGAGCCGCTCAATCTTCTTTTTCGTCGCGTCGTCGACGTCGATTCCGTCGGCGTCCAGAAAGCGGATCGTCACCGACTGCGAGTCGTCGGGGTCGAGCCCGACCGTCACCCCACCCCGATTCGCGCCGGAGCGGATGTGAAAGCGGGTCAGCGGCAGCGGTGCCGCTTCGAGGTCCTCGACGTTGACGCCCGTCGCGTTCAAGCCGACCATCACGGCACGTTTCAGCATCCGCGCCGACCGCGACGAGTCTCTCGAGGTCGTGACGGTCGACCCCTTCGGGAACCCGGCCGCAAACGCCATTGCGACGCGGGTCGCGAGTTCCGGCGACAGGTCGACGTTCGCCAGTCCTGTCAAGCCCTTGCGCCCGAAAAGCGCCTGCGCACCGCGCGTCTCCCAGATGATCGAGGAGTTCACCGTGGCGTTCGACTCGACGATCTTGTGGGGATAGATCTTCACGCCGGAATTGATCACGGCGAAACGCCCGATCCGGCAGCGGTCACCGATGACGACGCCCTCGCCGAGGTGCGCGCCTTGCCGGATCTCCGAGGATCGGCCGATGACGCTGCTGCGCGTCGTAGCGGCCGGTCCGATGAAGCAGTTGTCGTGAACGACCGAATGCTCGACGATGGCGTTCTCCGCGACGCGTACGTTCGCCCCCAGCACCGTGTACGCACCGAGGTGGGCTCCGGGGCCGATCCGGCAGTTGTCGCCGACCATCACGGGCGCGTCGAGCGTTGCCGACGGGTCGATCACCGCGCTCTCCCCCACCCAGACCCCGTCGCGCAGCGGGAATGTGCCGATGTCGAGGTCGACGCGGCGATTGAGGATGTCCTCGTGCGCTTTCAGGTACGCGTCGAGGGTGCCGACGTCTTCCCAGTAGCGCTCCGTCGCGTAGCCGTAAAGAGGGCGTCCCGCGTCCAAAAGCGCGGGGAAGACCTCCGAGGAGAAGTCAACGGGCTTTCCGGACTCGATCGCATCGAGCACGCTCGGGTTCAAGACGTAGATCCCCGTATTCACCCGGTCGGAGAAGACCTGGCCCCACGTCGGTTTCTCCAAGAACCGTTCGATCCGGCCGTCCTCGGCGGTGATGACGATGCCGAACTCGAGCGGGTTCTCCATCGCCTTGAGCGCCAGGGTGACCTCGGCCTGGCGCTCGTCGTGGAAGGCAATGAGCTCACCGAGGTTGACGTCGGTGAGCACATCGCCCGATATGACAAGGAATCGCTCGTCGAGCGCTTCGCGCGCGTTGAGCACCGAACCGGCGGTACCCAGGGGGGACTCTTCGGTCGCGTATTCGATCGAGACGCCGAACTCCGACCCGTCGCCGAAATAGGTGCGGATCGTGTTCGCCATGAACGCGACCGTCACGATGATTTCGTCGAAGCCGTGTTTGCGCAACAACGCGATGATGTGTTCGGCCATCGGCCGATTCGCCATCGGCAGCATGGGTTTCGGCTGGGTCGTCGTCAGCGGACGAAGGCGCGTCCCTTCACCACCGGCCATGATGACGGCTTTCATGGCGTTTGGGGGAGCTGACGGACTCCCGGAGAAGGACCGCGATTCACGACGTCGATCCTTGCGCGTGCATCCGGCCGGTCGCGAGCGCGTCCTTCGCGGCCGGGATGTACAAAACCGTCGCGATCAGCAAAAACCCCAGCGCAGGCACGGCACAGATCCAGGCCACCACGTTTATGACCGAATCGAAAAGAGATTGTCCGTCACCAAGGACCATCAGGGGAAATGCGCACATCAGCCCGAAGGTGCCGGCCTTTCCGAACCAGTTGACATCGATGCGCGTCGCGCCGAGCGCCGCCAGCGCGAGAACCATCCCGCTCACGAGCGCGTCTCTCGCGACGACAAGGGCACACAGCCAGACCGGGATCGCCCCGTACACGGTGCTCGCGATGACCGCCGTCGCGAGCACGAGCCGGTCGACGCTCGGGTCGATCACCTTGCCGACCGTCGACACCTGGCCGATCCGGCGGGCGATGTAGCCGTCTAAGAAGTCGGTCACGCCGGCGATCGCCAACAAGGCAAAGGCGAGCGCACGGTCGTTGGCTGCGAACAACGCCGCCACGAAGGCCCCGGCGAGCAGCAACCGACAGAGCGTGATCGCGTTCGGCAACGTCCAGATGCGATCCAGGCCGTCCGGCGGCGATGACGGCGACGCACGACCGGCGGCGAGATCACCGTCGAGGGCGGTCACCGCGAAAGTCTATGGACAGTCCTGATCGGCGTCCGGTTGCGACCGCGCGTCGGCCCGACCGCTTATCGCCGGCGGAACAAGCTGCGGATCGTCAGCGCGGCGATCGTCACCAGCGCGCCGACGACCGTCGTCGCGCGCACCCGTTGTGCCGCCGCCCCGGCGCGCACGACGGCCTCGGTGAGCAGGGCTTCGTCCGACTCGACGGGCGCCGGAACGAGGCGCTGGACGATCTCACGCGCCTCGTCCTCGCCGGGCCTGCGCAACAAGAACGAGCTTTGCGCCACGGCGAATTGCGCATCTCGACGGAATTCGCGAGCGATCGCCGAGGCATCGCGACCTCGCAACCAGTCGTTCGGGTACGGTGCGCCGCCAAGCTGGCGATCCCACCATCTCTGCAGGTAGTGGGCAAACCGCGGCCCCGGCCTCATCACGGTGCGACAGTTTACGCCCATGCCTTTGGCACCGACCGCCCAGGCAGACCGCCTCTGAGCCGCAGGCACTGGCAAGCCGTCCGTCCTCGTCGATACCGCCGGACTACTCGATCCGGGTCGACGACCTCGCCGTGTTCCTCAAAGGCCGCCTAGCACCTCGAACGGCGGGTCGGCGCCATCGGAGACGCCGGGAATTTTCACGGTGGCGCCACTTTCTCGGCGCGCGAGCCGCAGTCCTCCACGACTTCGAAAAGGGCGTGCTGGCGATCGGCGGTCGCGTGCTCGAAGCGCGGCGCCAACTCGCCTACCACCCACACCCCGTTTTCTCCGCTGCGCTTCGCCGACGGCGCGTTCCTCCACTCGTCCGATCCTCGAGCCGCCGCCGCGCCAGCGACCATTGCGCTTTCCGATTTTTACTTCGGTCGCTTCCTCGCCGTATCGAATGATGTGCTCGTCGTCTGCTGGCGCATCGTCGGACGGGATAAGTCCTTCGCGTCGACGTCGGGCCGCACACATGCCGAAGACTGCACCAAGTCCGCTCTATCGTTTCGCTCCCCGGCCGTCCGATAAAAGGAGACCGCCTGATGGCCAGCAAAGAAGAGCTCCTCGCCGCGATCGGTGATCGGATACTCCGACAGCTCGAACAAGGGGCGACGAGCGAGACGATCCTCAAGTTGACCGAGGCTTGGGCGTGGATTCACTCTCCGGATCAACCGCACGGAGGGTTCTCCCCGGGTTGATGGAGTGCTTCATGCTCGCGGCCGCGAACGCCCGATCAGTTGGCAGAATGATGCCTGCGGAACGAGCGCAATGAGCGCGACCGATCCGCCGACGGCCGAGGGTGGGTCGCACGATGGCGAAGGGCTATGACGGGGTGAAGAAGACTCCGAGGCCGCGCGCCCTTGAGTGGGCGATCGCCACTGTGGTGCTGCTCGTCGCCGCCGGTGCAGGCGTCGCCGTCGCCGTGACGCGACACGGGTCGTATACCGCCGCGCCGAGTCACACGACACCGGCCAGCCCGACAAAGCCGGCGGAAAGGCCCCCGCTCACCTTGTCGTTCGTCTCTCCGCAGGCGAGCGCCATGGATGTCGCGTTTCGCCCGGCGATCAGGCTCACGTTCAACTCGCCGATCGCGCAGGACTCGGCGTTGCCGATCGTCACTCCGACCCTGCCCGGGAACTGGGCCCGACCCGATCCCGAGACGCTCGTCTTCCAACCATCGGCGGAGTTTTTCCCACTCGAGCGCGTCACCGTCGAGGTTCCAGGCGGACCCGCCGGACTTGAGGCGACCAACGGTGAACACCTCGCGTCCAACGCCGTGTGGCACTTCACTGTCGAAGACGCGCCGGTGCTGCGCCTCCAACAGCTCCTCGCCGAGCTCAATTACTTGCCGGTCGCCTTTCAGCCGTCGTCGGTAGTCGCGACGCCCAGCCGCGGAGACTCCGCGCCCGCGTCCGCCGGTAGGCAGTCCACCGCGAACGGGCTCGCCGCGGAGCCGACCGTCGCCGACTCGATCTCGCTTTCGCCTCTCCCTGGTACGTTCGCCTGGCGGTACAGCGCGATCCCGCCTCAGATCGGAGCCTTGTGGGCGCCGGGGAGTTTCGATGTCGTCACCGAAGGCGCGGTGATGGCCTTCGAATCCGACCACGGTCTCGCGATCGACGGAGCCGCCGGCGCGGACGTCTGGCGCGCGTTGCTCGATGCGGTCGCGGCTCGCGACGCGACGACAACTCCGTACACCTGGGTCGCCGTTACCGAGACGGATCCCGAAATGCTCTATGTCTGGCGCGGCGGCCACTTCATCTACCAGACGCTCGCCAACACCGGGATCCCGGAAGCGCCGACGGCCGTCGGGACGTGGCCCGTGTATTTGCGGTTCACCTCGACGACGATGTCGGGCACGAACCCCGACGGAACCCACTACGACGATCCGGGGGTTCCTTTCGTCTCATACTTCAACGGCGGTGACGCGGTTCACGGCTTCTGGCGCTCCCAATTCGGGTTCCCGCAAAGCCTCGGCTGCGTCGAGCTACCGATCTCGAACGCGGCGATCGTCTACAACTACGACAACTACGGCACCCTCGTCACGGTCACGACCGACAACCTCGCACAGGAGTTGGGAACGACTCCGGCGTAACGCCGACCGCAACCAAAACCCCTTGCGGCTTTTCCCGCTGCGCGATCGCATGTGGTTGGCTTGGCGCGTTGGCGCGCCCCGCTGACGCCGGGTATTCGCTGTGAGAGAGGAGCTTCGGTGGCGGTCGCGGTCGGTCCCCCTTTTGTCACGATCCACTACAACGACGAGTTCTGCGTCTGCGAGCTCAACGGTGAGATGTCGAGCACGAAGGAACAGGGCTACTTCGCTTCCGACACCCGCCTCGTCTCCGGCTACCGGATCAAGCTCGGCAGGGAGCGACCGGAATTGCTGAACGGCGCCGCGGTCGCCCACCACGCAGCGCGCTTTGAGTTCACGAATCCCTTGTTTTTCGGCAACGACGGCACACCGATCCGTGAGCACGTGATCCACTTGCGCCTCGATCGGGCGATCGGACCGGGTTTGCACGAGGACTATCACCTGTCGAACCACGCCCGCGTCCCGGTGACCTTCACCCTCGAGGTGAGCCTCGAGTCCGATTTCGCCGACCTTTTCGACGTGAAGTCTCACAGGCGGTTGGTGCGCGGATCGATCCACAGTTTCTGGCAAGAGTCGGGCGTGCTCACGACCCGCTACGTCAACGGCGCGTTCGAGCGCGCCCTTCGCGTCGAAGTGGTGAACGCCTCTTCCCAACCGGAGTTCGCCAACGGTGGGATCCGTTTTCCAATCTCCCTTGACCCAAAAGAACGCTGGCATACCTGTCTGAAATGGATGCCGGTCTTCGATGGCGTAGAGCGGACGGTCACCCGGCCCTGCCACAGCCTGCTGTCAGAGGAAACCGAGACCGACGCGCTGCGGATGCGCTGGATCAAGAACGCGACGACCTTCGAGACGGCGAACGCGACCGTCACAGAGTCGCTCCTACAGGCGACCGAGGACCTCGCCGGACTCCGGCTCCACCGACACGACGAGATCGCCCGTCCAGACGACGAAGACGACTCCTGGGTACCCTCGGCCGGGATCCCCTGGTTCGTGTCGCTCTTCGGACGTGACGCACTGACGGTCGCGTTGCAGACTCTTCCGCTCTCACCGCGCTTCGCGCTCGGATCGCTGCGGGCGCTCGCGGCGCTGCAAGCAGACGCCTATGACGACGCGCGCGACATGCAGCCAGGGAAGATCGAGCACGAGGTCCGCCACGGCGAGCTCGCCCAGTTGCATCTGATTCCGCACACGCCCTACTACGGCGCGCACGAGGCGACGACCCTCTACGTGCTCGTCGCGGCGGTGGCCTGGCGCTGGCACGGAGACAACGAGGCGATCCGCGCCATTCGGCCGAACGTCGATCGGGCGCTCGAATGGATCGCGCGTGACGGCGACGTCGACCAAGACGGTCTGCAGGAGTACAAGACTCGCTCGCCGCAGGGCTACTACAACCAGGGCTGGAAGGACTCCGGCGACGCCATCATGACGAGCGACGGTGAGCTGGCCAAGCTGCCGATCGCCCTATGTGAACACCAGGGGCTCGTCGTCGCCGCGAAGCGCGCCTGGGCGGGCGTTTTGGAAGAAGCTTTCGGCGAGGACGACACCGCCCGACGTCTCCGCAGTGAGGCCGCTGCGCTGGCGGAAATGATCGAGGAGCGCTTCTGGTGGGAGGCAGAGGGCACCTACTATCTCGGCCTCGACGGTGACAAGAAGCCGATCGACTCCGTCGCCTCGAATGCCGGTCACCTGCTTTTCGAACACGCGATCGAAAAGGATCGCGCCGTCAAGGTCGCGCAGCGCCTCTTCGAGCGCGACATGTGGACCGGCTGGGGAATTCGCACCCTCTCCTCGCAACACGTGGCGTACGACCCGCTTTCCTACCAACTCGGTTCGGTCTGGCCGCACGACAACGCGCTGATCGCGGTCGGGCTGCGGCGGTACGGCCTCGACGTGCAGGCCCAAAGGATCGCCCAGGCCATCTTCGAGGCCACCTCAATGTTCGCATCGCTACGGCCGCCGGAACTGTTCGCGGGCTTCGAACGCGACCGGGGGGCGTTCCCTGTTCAGTATCTCGGCGCGAACGTTCCGCAAGCGTGGTCCTCGGGCGCCTTGGTCCAGCTCGCCGCGACGTTGCTCGGCCTCGATGCCGACGCCCCCGCGAAGCGTTTGCGCGTCCATCCCGCGCTTCCCGAATGGCTGCCGAGCATCACCGTCCGCCAGCTGCGCGTCGGGACGCAGTCGATCGACGTGCGCGTCACGCGGCTAGCGAGCGGCGACCACGAACTCGACGTGCTTTCTGACCCCGGGGGGATCGAAATCGATCTCCAGCCGAGTTGACCAGCCTGGGAGGAGTGCTCAGCGACGGCCTCAACACCCCGTCGACGCGGCGGGGAATGGGCAGCTGCTTCTCCTCTTTGAGCTCTGGTCGACTTTGAGCTCTGGTCGACTTCGGACGCAGTCGTCTCGGGCGGCGCCTCCGCGACGACGTCGTTGTCGAGGTCGAGCCCACCCCTCCGCTCTCCTCGTCCGAGCAGACTGTGATTGCCAAGACGACGAACCCCGACCGGCGGAACCGGGTCCCGAGAGGCGCAGAAAACCGGGCGAGAACCGCCTTTTTCCCCCGCCCAAGTGCGATCATGGCCCGTGGGGAGCGCTGTGCAACATCGACGCCGTCACAAAAAATCGCTGCGGGAGATGACCGGTCGGCGAATCGCCGCGATCGGCATCGGTACCGCGCTCGCGTCATCGGCGATCTTGTGGGCGATCTCTCCGGGCAGCGCGGTAAACACCGCGGCTACGCGCACTTCTACGGCGCGTGAAGCGGCCGATCCCCCCGTGGCGACGACGCTCGTTTCGACCTCGGTCGTCCCGGGCACGCGAACTCCGTTCCGGTGGCCCACAAACGGCCAAGGGGCGGTCGCGGTGCGCGGCGTCGGCATCCTTGCGGCATCGCCGCTCGAACATCCGGTACCGATCGCGAGCTTGACGAAGATGATGACGGCGCTCGTCATCTTGAACGACCATCCGATCGGGCCAACTGCACGCGGCCCGTTGCTCACCATCTCCCCCGCCGACGTCGCTGATTACGACTACGGCCTCGGGGTCGACGACAGCGTGGTGAAGCTGTCGGTCGGCGAGCGCCTCGACGAGCACCAACTCCTCGAAGCGCTACTGCTCCCGTCAGGTGACGACATCGCCGATCTGCTCGCGCGCTGGGACGCGGGCAGCGTCCCAGCGTTCGTTGCGAAGATGAACACCGAGGCGCGTACCCTCGGATTGACCCGGACCCACTACCTCGACGCGAGCGGCGTCTCCCCCCGCTCGGTCAGCACCGCAGCCGACCAAACTGTCGTTGAATCCGCTCTGATGGGCTTCCCCGTCGCCCGGCTAATCGTCCGGATGCAGCAGGCTCGCCTCCCGGTCGCCGGGGTAATCCCCAACTACAACCCGGCCGTCGGCGTCGACGGGATCATCGGCGTGAAGTCGGGCTGGACCTCCGAAGCGGGCGCGTGTCTCGCGACGGCCGCGTACCGCACGATCGGCGGCCACGCCGTGCTCGTGGAATCCGTGACCCTCGGTCAGCCCGGCAGCCTTGATGCGCCAGCACTCGTCGATGAAGCGCTGCTCAGCTACGCGACCCGCGAGCTCGAGCCGTATCAACTCGTCCCGACGACCGGTGCGATTCAACTGGAGACCGCCGTCGGTCTCGCCACCTTCTCGGCGACCTCGCCATCGACCGAAACGGTCGCCTGGCCAGGTCTTGTCCTGAAAGGAGAGATCACGTCGGCCTCGAAGCTCAGCGCCCTCGCGAGTCAGACGTCGCTCATCGGCACCGTCGTCGGCAACTACGAAGTCGTCGCTCCGTGGGGCGTGCTCGCGAAAGTTCCGGCGTTACTCGAGAGTGTCGCGAACGTCACGCCGACCAGTTCGACGACGACGACATCGCCCCTGCCACCGACTACGTAGCTCAGGCGATAGCGGCGCTCGAGGCTCCGCGCTCCTCTGACGATCCGATGATCGAGAACGCCAGCGACTGATCCTTGCCGCGTGCCTTCGCCTCGTACATCGCATCATCGGCAGCACCGAGGACCTCGTCGAGGGTCGCACCGTGATCCGGGAAGACGGCGACGCCGACCGACGCGGTGAGACCCCGCGGCGCGGAGGCCGTGACCCTGTTGATCGCTCCGCGCAACGCCTCTGCCGCCCGCAAGCCCTGGGATTCGCCGCAGTCGCGCATCATGACCAGGAATTCGTCGCCACCGAGTCGGATCGCGGCGTCTCCTGAGCGAACAGACGTCGACAACGCCTTCGCGACGTGGCTCAACACCGCGTCACCGATTGCGTGTCCGAACGTGTCGTTGACGTCTTTGAAGTCATCGAGATCGACGAGCAGCAGCGCGATGCGGCTACCCGAGCGCGTCGCCTGCGCAGCCTCACGGGGGGCGAGCTCCTCCCACCACCGCCTGTTCAACAGCCCGGTGCCGGCGTCGGTCACGACACGCTGTTCGAGCTCGAACATCTCGGACGCGCGACGCCAGGCGTCCGAGCCGATCTTGGAAAGCAACGTGCAGCGCTCGAGGTCGGAATCGCTGAATTTGTCGATCCCGTAACGCCAGACATCGAGCACACCCACACAGGATCCGCGAGACGTGAGCGGTACGACGATGAGCGACTCGCCCGTGTCCTCCTCGCTGCCGGGAATGGGAGCCGATTCGGGATGGGTGAGCGTGTTGCCACAGTTGTACGGAACTCCTCGGCGCAGCGCCCAGCCCGTCACCCCGGTACCGAGTGGGTGGGGCGCGCCGGCGAGCGCGTAGAGCTCTTCTCCCATCAGCACCCGCGATTGCAACGTGAACGCGTTCCAATCCGCCTCGAAGATCGCCAACCGGTCGAAGTTCAACGCCCGCCCGAGCATCTCCGCGAGCACCCGGAAGACGCCGTTGGGAGAATCGGCGAGGAACATCCGCTCCGCTGCGTCGGCTACGAGCGACGCGAACTGCTCGTCGCCCACGACGCCGAGATCCGAATGCACGACCGTCGGGATGAGCAGCACCCCCCGGTCCTCGACGGCCGCCAGATCGCTCGCGCGGCCGCGCTCGGTCGGAGCTCTGCCCGAAGCCTCTTTCACCTCCGGCGTCTCGAAATCGAACAGTTTCCGGACGGGACGACTCTTCAGCCAGGAGATCGACTGCACCTGGTCCCCCGCCGTCGTGAAGGCCTCGTCGAGTACGACTGGACGTTCGAGATGCTCGCCGATGCCGTAGAACACCCCTCGCCAGATCAGGGTCTCGACCGTTTCGTCGGTCTCGACACCGCGCGCGACAACTCGGCAGCCGAGTCGCCCGGCGAGCGCGAGCACACCAGCGAGCGCGGCGTCGTACTCCGGCTCCGCGAGTCGCGTCGCAACAACGGTGTCGAAACAGATCACCGCGGGTCGGATCGCGACCACGTCTTGCCACTGGAACTGGCGGACCCGAACACCGTCGAGCGCGACACGCCAGCCGCGATCGCGCAGCGCGATGGCGCGATCGCGAACGATCGAATTCAGGTTCGTGTCCTCCTGATGCACAAGGAACTTCCATACGACAGCACCGGATTGCACCCCAGCCGCCTGCGCGATCTCATCGGGTCGGAACGACTCGTCGCGTAGCAACTCTTCAGGAATGGGAACGAAGGCGGGCAAGCCAATGGCCAGCCGTGTCGCGTCGAAAGCAGCCTCAAATTCGGCGCGGGGGTCGTCCACGACGCCCCGTGGCTCAACGTCGTACGCAATCGTCCGTCGGTCGTCGAGACCGAGAACCGGCCGCAGCGCGAATCCCGCGCGCGTGCCCCGCACCATCATGGTGCCAGTCACGCGAATCCCACTTCCCGGCTTGTCCTCACGTCCCGATTCCTTCGCGCGCTCCCAAACGAGGCCGCTCCGCGGGGCCATCGGGTCGATGTGCTGGGCTCGAGTCCCGGCGCCGGTGGCGGAGCGCCTCACGATTCACATTCCCCCAGATTGTTCGCACTCCAGGAGACCCCTTTCTCAACGGCCGGACGTCATCCGGTCTTGAGGGAACCCCCATCAACCTGCTCAGATCCTCTCTCTCGTACACTTTAGCGGTCGACTGACCACAATATGTGTCAAAAATAGACACATATGTGCTATTTTCTGAATTTTGCCACTCAAAGTAACTATGCCGCTACTACCCGCGGTCAACTCGTCGCAGAACAGACTTCGGTTTGGTCAACGGCGGTGGTCGCGGCCGTCGACCGTCGACAGCGGACCTTCCGGCTCCGGCACTTTTAGAGCGATCGCAGCCCGCAAAATGTGTGTGGCGGACATCTGCGCGGGCGGTCGATGCGTCTGGGTTGCGTTCACTGGCCGAGACACCTTTCGCCGCGCCACGCTCATGTCCCGAGGCTCGCACAGAATGGGAGCGGAGGTGCAATTCATGGCAAACGTCTCGGGCGCTGATGCTCCTCACACAAGAGTTCTCGCCGACGGGAACGAGATCCCTCTTCTCGGACTCGGGGTTTGGCAAACGCGCGACGGGCCCGAATGCGTGAACGCGGTGCGCTGGGCTCTCGAGCTCGGGTACCAACACGTCGACACGGCACAGGCGTACGGCAACGAGGAGAGCGTCGGACAAGGGCTGCGCGAGAGCGGCGTTGCGCGCGAGGACGTTTTTGTGACGACAAAGTTCTATCCCAATCGCAAAGACCCCGTCGCCGAGATCGAGGGCAGCCTGCGCCGTCTCGAGCTCGACTACGTCGATCTCTACATCATCCATTGGCCCAAGGGCGGTGCCACGTGGGCATGGCCCGGCATGGAGCGCGCGCACGAACTCGGCTACGTGCGCTCGATCGGCGTGTCGAATTTCGGCGTCGGCGAATTGGAAGCGGTGCTGAAGGTCGCGACGATCCGCCCGGTGATCGATCAGGTGCAATTCAGTCCCTTCGAGTACCGGCGCGCGCTCCTCGAGGCAGCAGAAGACCAAGAGGTCGCGATCGAGGCATACAGCCCGCTCGGCACGGGTCGCCACCTCTCTGATCGGGCCGTTCAGGAAGTTGCGGAGCGATACAAGCGATCGCCGGCACAGGTCCTATTGCGCTGGGCGATTCAGCGGAACACGATCGTGCTCCCGAAATCAACGCACCGAGACCGGATTGAGGAGAACTCGCAAATCTTCGACTTCGCGCTCACAGATGACGATGTGGAGGAACTCGACGCCCTCGATCAGACCGGCCTCACCGACCGCGCGCTCGAGCACAAGTGGTGGTGAGACACCGCCGACGAGCACAGCTCTCACCCCGACGGGGAGAGACGGCGAGACAGTCACCGACGGAGAAGAGTGAAAATTCGGGCTGACATCTGGACGGAACGCGATCGAAAGTGCATGAGGTGATGAATATCTCCAGTCACATCCAAACCGGCTCCCGGTCGGTACCACGACCCCCGCGATGGACGCGCCCGGGGCCCGTTGCGGGGCTGGCGATCGCTGCCGCCTCCGTATTCTTCGTCGCCCCGGCCTCAGCGAGCAGCCTCGGCTCATCGTCACGGGTTGGCCTCTTCTCGTGCGCCAACAAGGTCGTCGTCCGACCAGGGACGTTCGTGATCACTTGCGCCGATGCGAACGTGCAGTTGACGGCGACGAAGTGGTCGGAATGGGGGTCGACAACCGCTGTCGGCACGACGCGGTTCGCGATGAACCTCTGTCGCCCGAGCTGCGTGTCCTCGAAGATGTCCTACTTCCCCTCGAGCGTCGTTCGCCTTTCTGCGCCCGCGGACACGAAAGCGCACGGCTGGTTGTTCTCGAAACTTGTCGTCACGTATCGCCTCGACGGCAAGACCAAGACCTACGACTTTTCGTGGGTGGGAGATCCCGCCTTCCGGACTTGAGATCAGCCCGTGCCTGATAATTTGTCCTCCGGCACGATCTTGAACACAGGATGGTCCGGGGCGATTCGATGCAACTCTTCATCGGGTGACGTCGCGGTGACACCTCCGAAGAAACGGCCGACTTCCATCTTCCACCGCTTCGGGTAGGCCCGCAGGATCTCGGGCTTGTCGGTGTCCCCCAACTCGGCAACCGCGAAAGCCTCAGCTCTCCTGCCGAGAACGAGTTCACCTCGCCCGGCAACTCGAAGGTTGCGCACCCATTGGGTCTCTCCTCGCGGCGCAACGAGGTAGCGATCGGCGCCGACGGCGAGGAGATTGACCGGCACGCTCCGTACCTCGCCCGTCTTCCGCCCGCGCACGCGCAGCATCCTCGACCCCCAGATGCTCAGCCCCATCCTCGTCGCGAAGGCGACGAGTGCATTGAAAACGTGAACCTGGAACCGCCCTGGCTCTCTGTAGCGAGGCATCTGAGACATCGTGACCCACGAGAGCCCGGTCCGTCGAGGTCCGACGCGACAGGTCGTCGGGCTTGAGACGCCACGAGCCGATGATGCTTATTTCAAGCGGATCGCGCGCCGTATGGCCTAGGCAGGCACTCAAGCGATATGGCAGCCCAGCTTGAGCCATTGGGGCGATCGGAGCCGTCCAGTCGTCTCTTGCGAAGTTGATTCCGGAGACCACTAGTGAGCGAACTGAGCAGCGCAGCGGCGTACATCCTTCTAATCGTCGTGCCCGTTGCGTGTTTTTGGAAGAGATACGACCAGAGACATTCGATGAGGACATCGCTCGAGCAATCCAATCATGAGCCCGACGGCGCCGATGCTCGTGACGTGAGTCTCAAGGAAAAGGCGACGTCCTTCGTCGTACGGGCACCGAAGTGAGGTCTCAGCGTCTTCTTCAAGGGTTCCGTCGCTTCCGCCCCGCCCTGTTGTTCCCGGGCGATTGCGGATATGTCCACGCGCGCGGACCTGAGTCGCCGGATCTGTATCGATGCACCCGTCGAGCTGGCCATCCGGGCGTCCATTACACAAGGCGTCTCCACAAGCGGGACCCCACCGAAATGGGATCTGCAGGCCGAGTTTCCGTCTGATACTGAGCCGCTGGTCCAGGTAGCGCCTCCGCGCTCATCGGCTCGGACCGTAGGGGCCGCGCTTCGAAAACATCGGAGTCGACAAGGCGGCGCGCGAGCATTGGCGGATGAAACGGTTGCGTTTCATCAAAGATGACGGGGGTCGAGCCGCTGCCGGTTTCAGAGGCCAAGCCGACGACTGCGTGACCCGCTCGATCGCCATCGCTACTGGTGTCCCGTATGGGGATGTCTACGAAGATCTGAACGATCGCACGAAGCGGTTGCGACTTGCCGGCCATCGCGTGGGAGCGCGCGCCGGCGTCCCGCGCAACGTATACCAGAGCTATCTCGTCGATCTCGGCTGGCTCTGGCACGCCACGATGAGCATCGGTAGCGGGTGCCAGGTGCACCTTCGTGCCGGCGAACTGCCGGGTGGTCGGATCATCGCAAGGTGCTCAGGTCACCTCGTTGCAGTGATCGACGGCGTCATTCATGACTTGAGCGACCCAAGCCGCGCCGGAACTCGATGCGTTTACGGCTGGTTCGAACCAGGAGCAGACGCGTGCGCTCCTGAGGTGGCCTTGGATTAATCCAGCGACTGAATAAGGCCGCGATCCCACCCGAAGGCGGCTGCATCTCGTGAACTGCGCCGGTTACCGCCGCGACATGGTCGCAGCCGCGACCGCCTCCTTCGCGGCTCGGAAGCTCGAGACGGACGTGGATCTCTTCTCGCCTACCGAACGTCCTGCGGGCCGGTGTCCGCTCGCAATCGCTCTATCACTATCCTTCGCCGCCCAATTCGAACTCGTCGTCGTTGTCGCCTGGCCCTGAATCCGCACCAAGCGGCGTGGTTGCAACGATCTCGTCCCACAAGGACGCGCAGGCCCGCCATGCGTTCCCGTTCGAGTCGACGACGAGGCCGATCGGACGTCCGCAAGAACAGAATTCGGCGAGATCTTGGTGTGGCGTCAGATATGGCACCCGCAAATGGTCCATGCCCGGACGTTAAGCCCCAGGAGCGAGAGTGCGCGTGGCGTGATGACAATTCGCGCCTTGCCGATTACCACCTCCACTTCCTTGGCGGTGGCTAAAGGACTCAACTTCCTGCTCACGCTCATTTCCTTCCTGGCCAAACCGAGCGGAACGCCGCAATACGGTGCGTACATCGGTCTTATTGCAGTTCGTGGCGTTCGCTCCGTACGCGCTGTTACGGCCATCCTGTCGCGTTTCCTTCCGAAAGTGAGGAAAGCGAGACTGCCGCGGAACAAAGCCTCGATTCCGATCTCGGCGTTATCGCAGGTTCGGATGAGCTGTAAGAGGGGCGAGTGGCCCTAGGCGGCAGACAGCGGCCCGGGTGAAGATCGGTTTCGGAGACCTGCGATCGGAGGCGAGTGGCCACAGACTCGCGTCTTGAAGATCTGCCGCTCGAAGAGTGTCTCGCTCTGCTTCGTGCTGGCCGAGTTGGCCGGATCTCCTTCGGCGTTGATGAGTTTCCTGTCGTGTTTCCCGTGAACTACAGGCTGGTCCAGTTCGGCGGCAGGAACTTCGTCGCTTTGAGAACCAGACCTGGAAACGTCATCGACCAGGCACCATTACACGTTGCTTTTCAAATCGACGGAGCAGACCGGCTCCAACAATCCGGGTGGTCGGTGCTCGTGCGGGGAAACCTGCTCCACGTAGAACCTGGGGCACTTGAGTTTCCTGAGCACTTCGATTCTCAACCCTGGATCGCTAACGAGCGTGACGCTTGGCTGATCATCGCCCCATTCGACATCTCGGGCCGGCGGTTACTTGGTCCAATCGAATGGGTATTTCACGAGCGGGCGTACCGAAACGACGCCGGCGACGAGAAGTAACAACTATGCGGCGGAACTAGTGCCGCGGCATCGAACCTGGACAGTAGCCATGGCTGTGTACACCTTCTTGCCACTGTCTGCTCCACCGAGTCAACGCGCTCTGCGGCAGGTGCTTCCGACTCCTAGAAGTTCAGCTTTGACCGGTGCGAGTGCATGAAAATGCAAACAGCCACGAGTCGTAGATTGAGCGGGCGTGGCCGCCCGTGCTCGGCGATTCGGAGTCGTCGCCCCGCTCATCCTCGGGTTCCTCGTCACGGTCGCGCCGGCAGCGAGGGGCGATCTCGTCGAGAATGGACGCGCCGAAATCCGTGCCACCACCGCCCGATCAATCGTTTTCTCCTATGCGGTGTTCAAGGTGACCGCGGCGCAGCTCGGTACGACGTGGCGCGCGGGCTGCCCGGTCGGACCCCAAGCGCTTCGAGGCATCCGAATGTCGTACTGGGGATTCGACGGACGAGCGCACGTTGGGACGATGGTCGTGAATGAATCGGTCGTCAACGCGATCGTCACGGTGTTCTCGACGCTCTTTCGGCATCGTTTTCCACTCAAGGAAATGGTCCCAGAATCCGCGTACCGCGGTGACGACAACGCCGCGGCCGCAGCGGACGACACATCCGGTTTCAACTGCCGCTACGCAGTCGCTCCCGGTCCTCCTCACTGGTCGGTGCACGCGTACGGTGAGGCGGTCGACGTGAACGATGTCCAAAACCCTTACGTCGACGGTTCGATCATCATTCCGCCAGCAGGACGCGCCTATCTCAATCGTTCCGACATCAGAGCCGGAATGGCCGTTCCTGGCGGGATCCTCGTCGACACGTTCACGTCGGTTGGCTGGTACTGGGGGGGTCGTTGGATGACCACCCCTGACTACCAGCACTTCTCGCTGACTGGCGGCTGAACTCTTCGCCCCCTGAAAGTTCGCGCGCTCGAGTCGCGCCTCACTACGACTCCACGGCGCAGTAGTCGTGGTTCGAACTTCCGCACACGGGGCCTTATTTCCATCGGAAGCGAACGAAGATACGACCGAAATTCTTCGAGTCCTTTTCCACTCGGTGGTAGAGGGCCTTGATCTCCGGCTCGTCAAGAAAGCGCAGCACCCGCTTCTTGAGTTGTCCACTACCCTTCCCCGGAATGATCTCGATGGTTGACGCCTTGATGCGGACGGCTTCCTGAATTACGTCTCGAAGTGCCTTGTCAATGTCTCGTCCACGATTGAAGATTTCGTGCAAATCGAGGGTTAGCTTCGACACCTGCTCATCGTCGTCCGCTGCTTGACCCTCAAGCAACCTAACCGGGCCCGCGATGCACGACTACGACGGCGACATCTTCCTTGCGATGTTCGCGACGGTGATCCTCGAACTTCGAGCGCGGGCGCTGTCCGATGCCAACGCGAGTAGCAGCCTGGCTGGAATGAACCGAGCCGCTCTACCTGAAGTGTGCCCGGGCGAGCGAAAGAGAGTCGCGAAATGGCCGAATGGGAGAAGGAGATCTTCGCCGATCTGTTGCGATTAGCCCCCGATGATGCTGAGGTCACCGGTTCGACTCCACTGAAATCAGTCGCCTTGATCGCAATTGACTGTCGGACGGCGTTGACCTGGCTTGTTTCGGGAGAGCACAGTATGAACGCAAAAAGAAGGTTTGCGTCTGGGCCCTTCTGTCTCTCTGCGCCTCGACCTCGCGCCAGGGCCCACTGCTGAGAGGCGCGCCATGAAGGACTCAGAGATAACTGTCACCTACCGCTGCGACGTGTGTCTCAAATCTGAGGTACAAGTCAGTCACGTGCCCGATGATCCTCCTGGGTGGCGGACGATCGTGTTGCTTCCTTTTAAGACCGGCGCGACCGTCCAACCGGGCGTCAACGAGTTCGATGCGTGCTCCGAGGAGTGTGCAGCGAGGGGAGTATCCATCTATTGGGGGGCGGCCGAGTTGCGACCTCCCCGAAGTCCGATGCTCCCTGCTCGGGACTGAAAGATATGCAGCGACTAGTCAGTCGCTGCTTCGACAGTCGCAACGCTCGCAAGAAATGACGCGCGTGATCTAGAAATATTGCAAGAGCCACCCGTGCACGTCGGGCACGCGGTCAGCGAGGGAGAGGTGACCGTCAGTGTCGCTAAGGTGCGCGTCGACACCGGGGATCTGGCTCGCAAGCCATTGGCCATGTTGGAACGGGACGGCCTTGTCGTGTTTTCCGTGCCAAAGCTGAACGGGAATCTGAATCTCGGCGAACTTGAATCCCCAAGGGGCCATCTCCGCACATCCGTCGTCCCACCAACCTTGGTCACCAGGGGCGAGTCCGTCCTTCATCGACGAGACAAGGAATGAAACGAGGTCGTCTGTCATCGCCGCCAGATCGACTGGGGAGAGCAGCGATGCCCAAGCCTCCTTCAACTGTTCTGGCGTCACGTGTAACAGCCCTTCCCGATCCTCCGCGCCCTTCCTGCGGGCAGCATCACGGTCTTTGAGAAACAACTTGATGGCATCGGCGTTCAGCTCGCCCATTCCAGCGAAATAGTCGAATCCAGATTCGCCGTACGGGGCGGGCGAAGCCAGAGACGAAACCGCACACACGAGGTCAGAGAGGAGGGCAGCGCAGGCGAGTGCGTGAGGACCTCCACCCGACATCCCCCACACGGCCAAGCGGTCGAACCCGAAGGCATCCGCGATCGTTCGGACGTCGTTAATGCAAGAAGCGATGCTCCGTCCCGGCTCCGGTGTTGACCTGCCGTATCCCGGACGGTCATACCCAACCAGGTGAATACCGCGCTGCTCCGCGTCCGCGAGCCACCGACCAAACAGGTGCCGTGAGTTCGGTGTTCCATTGTGAACAAGCACCGGTCGGCCCGAAGTGTCGCCGCCCGATTCCACACACAACTCACGGCCATCGGATGCTCGCACGATCGTCGTTTTTGTTTCCATTCACGGGACGCTATTCGATGCGCTTAGCGGATGAAATTCGTTCAGCGAATCCTCGAAGCATCCGTGCGAGCAAGCAGGCGCCAGCAGTTGGGCCAGCGCGTCGAGTCCAATTCGCTCGAAGACTCCTGATCGCGTGACCTCGTGATGACTACTTAATCGATCGCGGTGCTCGAGCCGAATCGATGTGGACGATTATCCGAACGACTCGGCGCGTTCTCGATCCGGTGTAGCGACGCGATCTGCAAGTTCGCTCAGGATCGCTACATCCTGATCTTCGAAAGCCGCGCACGATGACGAGGTAACCGAGATGGCCCCGAGGCGATACTGATCACGCGTCAGCGGGACGGAGGCGACCGATACAGCTCCCATCAGGCGAGCCGCGTTGCGGTCAACCCAAGGATCGGCGTGGGCGTCGTCGCAGCGAAGCCTCGAGCCGGTAAGCACCGCGAGCCCTGTGAGGCTCTCGTCGAGGCGGACCCGCAAACCGAGGTAGCTCGCGAGAGTTCCCGATGCGCCGACGAAAACTAATCCGTCTCCGTCGACGAACTGGACAGCCGCGCCCTCTGCGGCGGGGAGCAAGCGGAGCGCTTCCTCAGCGATTCGATCTAGGGCGACCGGATCGCCGGGGTCTCGGAGCGACCAGTTCCGGGTCGGGTAATCGTCCATCTCCTGCACTCCTTTCGGCGGGTGCCAGCGCGTCGACACCGCTCGAAGTGAGCAAAATCACTACCCGTGACTTATTACGACCACTCCGTGTGAGCCTTTGAGGGAGCGCCCAGGACTGGACGCCAGTCGTTCACGCTTGTCCGAGCCCGAAACGCTGATGAGCAACCGCAGCCAAGTTCGCCGACGAGGCCGAGGAAGCGCGGCGGAAACACGAGGAACGGGATGCCACGTTGCCCGCAGCGGGCGCCATGACGTTCGACATGAACTCACCCGCCCGGGTCCCGGTAGTACTTGGCCGCCAGGTTTTCAAGCGTGACCTCGATGACACCCTCGTCCGGCTGGCCCGGTATGGTCAGCAGCAGCCAGCGCGGGGCTCGCACACTTGTACGCGCCCTGTGCCTTCCCATTCATCAAAAAGCGGGCGCGGAACTCACCACCGAGACGGAGGTCGCCCTCTACCTCGCCGATCCAGCAAGCGAGACGCGCGGGATCGGTGAGTGCCGACCACACGTCGTCGATATCCGTGTCGAAGCGGTCTTCCATTCGCACGACGCCCTTGCCATCTGCTGATCGGAGGGTGCCGAGGATGCGCGGGTCTGGAGGTTCGTCGCTGGTCATCTGGACCTCCTGAGCTTTCCCACTGTGTCGAGGCTCTCAACCATCTCGCAACGTTCACCACTGGCAGTCTCTCGGGCCGAGGCTCGAATCGGGAATTGCCGAGCGCTGCTTCGGGTTGTCTTCGGTGTGCTCCTTATCGCTTCGTTGAGACAGCAGCTCGAAGCTGCCGCGGGCTTCGTGAACTGACGTCAACATTGATGAGCGCCATCGGCGTACCCGTCAAGTCTGGGTGGGGCCGATTCCGTTGGTGTTGCGAAAAACAAACCGGGCCGGCTATCTCGCTTTGGCCAGTGTTTGGCTCCCCCAGTGGTTCACACAAATCGCGCGCGCGCCGGCGTGCTTGGTCTGGCGCGCTCGTGTTCACGCCGGCGCGCCGACGTCACCATCTGCGACTGGGGGTTAGAACGACTTGCGCTTAGCAAAGTTTCTGAATCAACGCGAAGGTTTGGATCGCAGTCGCGTGTTTCGGCTCGTAGAGGAGAACTCGTGACCACTTCTCCCGGAATTGACCCACCAAGATGTCAGCCCGCCTTGCCCGCGGCTTCGGGAAGGACGAAGCGCTCCACTGCAATCGCGAATCCCTCGTGCTCGTTCGATTCGGTCACCCTGCGGGCTGCGCGCTTCACCTCGTCGTCGGCGTTGCCCATGGCGATGCTGAGGCGGGAGTGCGCGAACATCAAGATGTCGTTGGGCATATCGCCGATCGTCGCGATCTCCTTGGCGGAGATCTTGTAACGCTTGGCCAAGAACCTCGCCACTGCACCCTTGTTGGCGTTCGGATGCGTGACGTCGAGATAGTAAGGCTGTGACGCTGCCGCCGTCACGTGATCGCCGAATTGCTCCCGCGCGGCCCTCGACGCGTCGGCGACCGCTTGATAGTCGTCACTCACCCCAACGATTTTGGCGACGCGATCGGTGAGTCCGTCGAGGCTCGACATCACCTTGGGTTCGAATCTGACGGTCCGGGCTTCGCGTTCCACGTGCGGGCCGTTCGGATCAGGGACGTACCAGTCGGCGCCGCGGTAATTCCAGACCGTCAACTTAAACGACTCCATCTCTTCCGAGATCGGTACCACCTGTTGCTTGGGGATGAGGTGCTGCTTGATGACGTTCATGTCACGATCGACCAGCACGCCGCCGTTGAACCCCGCAATCGGCGTGTCAAGGTTCAGGGGATCAATGAGCATCGACATGCCCTTCGGAGGCCGGCCGCTCGTGATGGCGAAGAGCACCCCGGCGTCGCGAAGGCTGCGTACTGCCGCGATCGCCTTGTCGGTTAGGACCTTCTGCTGTGTGACCAAGGTGCCGTCAACGTCGGCGAGCATCAGACGTATGCGGGCATGAGCCATGGCGTGGTACGCGTCCCTTCCTTCTTTGAAGCCGTCGCCTCGTGAGTTTGGTGCAATTGTCGACTCGATGCGTCGAGCGGTTCTCTCCCAATACGATCACCGCGATATTGGTTGGTTTTGCCGGAATAACTGAGCTCGTCCGCGCAGGTGGTGGGTTGCACTGGCTGATCCCCCGTCGGTTGCAGCAACGCTCCTCGGGGCGTCGTCAACGCGTGGCCCTTCCTCGTTCGCGTGCCGAGCTAGCTCGATCCGCCCATGCTGCTTCATAGTGAAGTCGAGTCGCTGCACGACTCGATCGGCGTCGCGTGCCTACTCGAAGACGGCTCGCCACATGTGTATTAGTTTCACGCGCTCGCCGAGGTAGTCTTCTCCGCCGCCAGTCGCGAATGATGGATCCTCGACCATGCGCGTTGACGTTCAGCCATGGCTCCGTTTAACGGTCGCAGGCACGTCTTCATCGACATCCGAGGACCCGTCTTCGTCGCGAGTCGAGGACGCGGATGACGCTTCTGCCATGGCAGCTCGGAGTCGGAATGCGGCTGGTGGCAACTCACCCTTCGCGCGCCCGTACGCGAGGAGTTTCCCCCACCAGGCGAGGTCGTCCAGCGTGATCGACATTGCGATCCTCGTCGGGAGGTCGTTCGGTACTCCCTGGTCGTCAAAGGCGGATTCGACCCTGGATATGAGCACCGTGTTGCGAAGCGGCACCATCTCGGATTCGATGGCCACGTCGAAAAGGTGCTCGACAGCTCGCACACCCGAGGCGACTCCGATGCTGTAACCAACAGCAGCAATGGGTTTATTGCGTAACGCATAGCTCACAAACACGTTGTCGAAAGCGTTCTTCAGCACTCCGGGAATCGAGTGCAGGTATTCGGCGGTGATGACCAACAGCGCGTCCGCGTCCTTGAGCTTCCGATTCCATTCCCGCACGATGGGCTCGGAGTACGTCGGATCGTTGAAGTCTCCGATCGTGCCGATGTGCTCCTGGAACATGGGAAGCGGCCAGTCACGAAGGTCGAGGACTTCAACCTCGAAGGCGCCGTGTGAGGTTGCCCTCTCCACAACCCAAGGTGCGACCCGATCGGCCATGCGCGTGGGTCTCGTGCTCGCGATGATGATCATTAGTTTCAACACTTGGTCTCCCCGGGCGCTTGGCGATGGCGGATCCCTGTCAAAGGGTTAGCAGACCTTTAAGGCAGTGAACCCGTGGAAGCGAGCCGAAGGTACGGCTCAGCGGCGCCGGCCACGATCCTCGTGCCCGTTGTCCTTCTTGCGGCGGAGCGAAGGATCCAGATAAGAGCCTGGTGGCTGAGAAACACCCTTGGCGTCCTGCCACCAGCCGACGGGAACGGACCGCTCAGGCTTCCGAGGTCCTAGCTGGGCGAGCATCTCACGAAGTCGGCTGTTGAGGCTACGACGGCTCAATTTCGCTCTCTCTCTTGACGCGCGAAACCCACTTAGACGTGCCGTGGCCGTCGCATGGACCGCGGCCTTCCCTCGTGGCTGCCACCCTGGCTGCCACGTCTGATCCGTCGACTATCGGAACTATCGACCGTTAGGCCTGCTCTTATCTAGTAGGGCTCGCGGGATTTACCCGGGACCCTCTTGACGACGGCGGGATTGCCGACCTCCGTCTGCTCACACTGCTCATTAGCGGGCACTGCCCTGCATAGTTACAGATTTACAGCACGTCGGTGCGCTACTCGATTCGGGCAACAACGCGGGGTCGCTTGCTTATCGTCACCTTCTCCAAAGAGCGTGAACCCAGACAGATCGACGCCTCCGCGGAACGCCCACCGCCCCCGAAGGATCTTCCGGGTGAAGCTGAGGTAAAGCGTGAACGTTTTCGATTTTGTAATTCCATTGGAACGTCTTCGAAGCGCCCAACGGCGGACTTCAGCCCAAGCTGTCGCGCGTGCATAATCGCAAAGCGCACACGCGCGTGGGGGTGATCCTCTATCCACCAAGGGGGCTCCTGCGGCGCGCGCCTTCTAAAGAGAGGAGCAGACCTTGACCGAGCTGGTAAGGAATCGGTCCGTGGAGCCTCAGCGGCGCAGCGCGCTGTTGGAGGTTGCTCGGGAAGATCTGCACGAAGCTGGTACATACGTAGAAGTCGGCAGCAGCGACCTGCACCCCCTTCCGCAAGAAGCGCTCATTGCAGTTGAGCAAGAACCCGTTCCAAACGACGACGCATCAAGCTCCGATGACATGTACGCATGAAGCATCTGCGGAAGCGCGAACACACGTCCGTCAAAAGAATTGCGATCGTTACAGCGTTCGGTCTGTTAGGCGGGCAGTTGCTTCTGACCGGAGTCGGAGCGACCGGTTATACCTCGTCACTCAACCCTGGCGACACGCTGGCTGCGACGTGCAGCGGGACAAGCTTGACACCGACGCAGGTGTCAGCAACGGCGGTTAACTTAAGTTGTGTCGGCGGTACCACGGGGGCGACTCCACCACCCCCGCCTTCTGCATCGGCGCTCTACGGCGTCACCGTCGATGACATCTCCAACCTTCCGGCGATCATCAGCGGCCTAAAGACTCTGCCAGAGCAGCCGAGCACGCAGATTTACTTTGACGTGCAGGAACCAGCAAGCTATTACGCGACTGCGGTGTCCGAAATCCACGCTATGGGTCCGGTGCTGGGCGAACTGCTCGATTCGTCCGATGAGGCAAGCATTTCGACCGCTGCATTCCAGACGCGTGTCGAGTCGTATCTGTCAACCCTCGGATCGAATGTTGACATCTACGAAGTTGGCGACGAAGTGAACGGCAACTGGACAGGTCCGTATACAACGGTCGCAGCGAAGCTGATCGAGGCGTACAACGACGTTGCCGCAGACGGCTACAAGACGGCACTTACGCTCTACGCCAACAACTTCGGTCCCGACAACTGCGGTGATGGAACGAGCGAGCTTACGCCCGTTCAGTTCACGCAACAGTACGTACCGACGACTGTCGCACGCGGTTTGAGCTACGTATTCCTTTCGTACTACCCGACAGAATGCGACAACGAGTACCCAAGCTCCGCAACGGTTGCGTCGTACCTGGAACAGCTTCACGCCTTGTATCCGAACGCGCTGCTTGGGTTTGGTGAGGTCGGCCTGCCGAACGCCGTCACGTCGAAAGCACTCGCAACCGGCGAGAAGGTTATGTCTTGGGCTTATTCGCTCAACCCCGGCTTGAGTTACTACGTCGGTGGTTACTACTGGTGGTACGGCTATGAGGACGTGTTCACCGGGAGCAAGCTCTTGGCGTCATCGCTGAATTCAGCGTTTGAGACCGAGGCGTCGGCTATCGGTTGAAAGTGGAGACTTTCTGGTAGACGCAAACATTCCCTTCATCAGTGAGCCGTTACACGGACCATCTGGAGAGTTGCGCGCACAGGTAGCGGCGGATTTGGACGAGGTGTTAGAAGCCTCGGCCAGTTTCATCCTGCAGGCGCGCATCAACGAGCTTGAGGACGAGAACACCGGCCTAACGGATGAGCGTTCGCCGGCGAACCTTGCATTCCGAGGCGACCACCTTCGCGGTGCCTTTCCGTCTCGTCCAAAAGAACCCGCAACCGGCTGATATCCCGACTAATCGATCATCGGCTGTTCAGCCGAAACTTCGGATAGGTGATAGTTCGCCGCCGTCGTCGACGGACACGAAAAGATCCTGGCATCGTCGCGCATCGAGATCGGCCGGGCTTAGCCGGCGGGACACGATGATCGGTCGCCGTTCGCTGATCTCGGTAGCGATCACTTTGCAGTGAGCACTTGACCCGCCCATGTTCGAGCCGCATCCTGATCAAACTCCCGCCGCCGGAAGGATTTTGAGTGTCCTTGGTTGGTCACGCAGTTCGAGACTCCGGCCGATCAGAACGCCGCATGGCATATGACGCGAAGTAAAGCACGCTGCCGATTTGCTCCGCCGAGTTAGCACAGAATCTCTATTTCGTAGCCAGGTGGCAGCTCCTCGGTCGAGACCGCGCACGTACCCAACGACCGTTACGGTCGCTATTCGGGCACCCCTTCATGGTGAAGTCCACGCGCTGCATATTTGTTGGTTCCCGAGCGTGCTGCGTACTGCACAGTTCCCTGCGCACGCACCGAGGTCTGCTTAATCATCTAATTCCGCGCCGAGCGTGTCGGTCGAGTCACGTGAAGTGAACGATCCAAATAAGTCAGTTGTCGAAAGCGAAATGTGGAGAATCATCTTCGAGCATGAATCGGAATCGCTTGCCGATAGCTCATCCCACCGCGGTCCTCCTCACAGTCGTCGCGGCATCGTTAGGTTGTGTCGCTATTGCGTCGGCGACTCCCACGACCAAGCCGCACATCTTCGATCAGCCGACGAGGACGACGTACAACGCCTTCCTCTCGCACAGCTTGTGCAGGAGAGGGATCTGTACCGCGACGGAGTATGCGGACGTGACGATCAAGGGTCATCCGAATCGCTCACCTGGGGGCGGCACAGTGACGTTCACCGACAACGACTTGATCTGTGTGGCGACACTCGATCGCAGTTCCTTGGACACCGTGGCGAGCTGTACCGGGTTCTATTTCTCTGCTCGTCCACCGGACTCGGTCACCGCTGCCTACTCGGGGACCCCGTCCGGATACGGCGACGGTCATGGCGCGTCTTACGCAGCCTCATCGGGTTGGGGTCGTCCGCTGAAGCGAACCCAAAGAACAACCGGAGGGGCGTAACGCAATGAGCTTGGAGGCGTTCGAGAAGCTGAGCCGGCGCGAGCAGAACGTGCTGATCAAATTGATGCGTGGCGCTACCGCTCAGCAGATCTGCGATGAGGATTACGTGTCGCTCGCTACAGTCAGAACTCAGATCCGCGCGATCATCTCGAAACTTGGCGTCACTTCTCAGGTTGGGGCGGTAGTTCTCGCGTACCAATCAGGATGGCCTCCGGTGGGCGACGGCTGGCGGGAGCAAAAAGCGTGACGGTTCTGAGAGAGTGAGCCGCGAAGGTTTACGCTCTCGCTGATCTTCTAGACGAGGTTCGTGCAGACGCGGAGTTGAGCTCGCTCGCCGCCGTGACCGTCCAGCCACTTCCGGACAGCCTCGGCATGCTCCGGCTGCGCGTCGTCCCCCAGTCCCTCGTATTGGGGCACCACCCCCTCGCATCGGAGCACTCGGTTCATCGACTTGGGCCGAGGCCACAGGTCCTTCGACCCGGAAGACAGGCGGCAGATGAAAGAGAATGACGAGCGCTCTAACAGCGCTCCTCGCGCTGCTTGGAGGGCGCGTGCAAGGCGGACCGTCGGACGGCGAGCGACTGTTGGGCTGATCGCAGTGCTGGCCGCGGTCGGGTTCGGCTTGTCCGCCTGCGGAAATGGTTCCGCGTCTCCCGGGGTCGCGAACGCCGGGTCAAGCACGACGACGACCACCGCGGCACCGGCCGGATCGGCGTCGAAAGCGGGGCTCGCTTACGCCGAGTGCATGCGCTCGCACGGCCTGCCGAACTTCCCAGACCCGAATGCCGACGGGGGCTTCACCTTCGGCGCTGGAGTCAACCCGCAATCGCCCGCGTTCAAGTCGGCGCAGGCGGCGTGCCAGAAGCTCGTCGGCGGCCTCCCGAGCCCCGGCTCGGCGACGCCTCCTTCTGCAGAGGCGTTGGCACAGATGCTGAAGATCTCGCAGTGCATGCGTCGACATGGCATCTCCGACTTCCCCGACCCGACGACCGCGATGCCGTCCGACATGGCGAGCTTCGAATATGTGTCCGATCGCGACGGGGTGATCCTGGCCTTCCCGCGCGGGTTCGACGATCAGTCGCCGCAGTTCACACGGGCGGCGGCCGCGTGCGGGTTCGCGCTTACCAATCACTGATGGGAATACGTCGGGACAGTGACACACCGACCTCGCTTTTAATAGAAGCCAATTAATTGATCGGAATTACTGCGGAAATCTGGAACCGAGACGCGGACGCGCAAGAAAGGACCGCGTCCGCGTCTGCACGTCTTAGTGGTAAGGAGCCCCAACCGACGGCGCAGCGACGAATCAGGCGAAGCGTTGCGGCCCTGGTAGTGGGTCAGTTTGTTCTTGGTGGGGGATCGAACAAGGCCAGCTCGGCAGCATCAGGTGCTTGGAAGGACGCTGTCCACTCGTCTAGGTGGGCGCGGCTGATCGGGTAGCTCTCCCAAGGAGGTTCTGAGTTCCGCGCGTCGATGCGCCGCCAGAGTTCATCGGTAGGTACGTCGAGGTAATGCAGTTCGACGCCCACGCCAAGGCCACGAGCCGCCGCCCTGAACTCATCACGTTCGATTCGTGCCCAGAGCCCGAAATCGAGGACGACGCTCAGGCCGAGGCGCAAAACCTCTTGGGCAAGGTTCCAGAGTTCATGTTCGAGCTTCACACGGGTCGGCTCGTCCCAGGGGTTGGAGCCGAGGGCAATGAGCCATTCATCCTTCGTGAGGCGCACCGCGCTCCGGTCCGCGGCCAACTGCGTTGCGAGTGTGGTCTTTCCCGTCGCTGGCAACCCGCAGGTGAGAACCAGCCGCACTGTGGCTTAGTCAAGCAGAGCCCACTTCGGTCGAGCAGCTTCGCGATCTGGGTAAGGCTCCACGGCTGAGCCGCGAACGCGGCTGCCATCCCAGGACGGCGATTCCTAGCGACCCTCAATTGCAAACTAACCCACTACCTGCGGCCTTGCCTCGTACGCCCACATCGTCGATCGCCAGTCCGAGGGCAGCATGTCAGTGAGTCCCAGGACTTTGGCGCGCCCGATGATGTGAGCTTTGAGATGACGTCCCGCCGAGTGGTGGAGAAGTGACCTTCGGCTTCGCGGGATCGTAGGTCTTGTTGTCGGCGGTTGAAAAACTGCGCGATCAGCGGTGCGTGATCATCCCCAGAAGATGCACGTCGGATCGTCTTCGATCTCGCGAAGAAGCTCGTCGACGCCGCCCGGGTCGATCATGTCGTAGAGATGCCAGCGGCTGTTGCGATCGGCCCAGTACAAAGTCCAGAGCTTCGTCGCCTCTTGGTAACGGAGCTGTGCGATCGGCTGACGCGACCATTCGGGAAGGTTCGGGTGCCACGGTGGTCGGCAGTCGAAGATCGTCACCGACTTGCCACGCACACCGAACTCGACGCGCAACTCGTCGCGCAGTCGCTTCGGGACGCGGCTCTCGCAGTACTTGCGGATCTTCGCGACGTCCAAGTCGGGAACGGCGCCCACGCCGCCCAAGCTAGGAGTTCAGCTGGCGAGGCGCCGCCTTTGGCGCGTCGGCGCCGTCAGGGCGTGCTCTTCGAGGCGAAGGCGCGCCATCGAGGTCTCCGAGAGATAGCGCCGGTCCGAGACCGCCCACTCGTCGTGGGTCTCGACGATGACGGCGGTGACGAGACGGTCGATCGATTGGTCGTTCGGGAAGACCCCGACGACGTCACAGCGGCGCTTCACCTCGCGATGGAGCCGTTCCAATGGGTTCGTCGACCAGAGCTTTCGCCAGTGCTCGACGGGGAACGCAGAAAAGGCCAAGAGGTCTTCCCTCGCTGAGGCGAGCATTCGGGCGACGTCAGGGAACTGCCCCTCGAGCGTCTTGGTGATGCGGGAGAACTGCTCGAAGACCGTGTCCTTGTCGGGCTGGGCGAAGATCGTCCGGATCGCGGCGGCGACCATCTCCTGGCTCGCTCTCGGGACCCTCGCCAACACGTTGCGCATGAAATGAACTCGGCAGCGCTGCCACGCCGCCCCGATGAGGACCGATCCGATCGCCTTGTTCAGTCCCAAGTGGTGATCCGAGATGACGAGGCGCACCCCATGAAGCCCGCGACCGCGCAGCGACCGCAAGAACTCTGTCCAAAAGGCCTCGTCTTCGGAGTCACCGACCGCGCACCCGAGGGCCTCGCGCATGCCTTCCATCGAGACCCCGGTGGCAACGACGACCGCTCGCGAGACGACCTGGTTCTGGACGCGTCCTTTCAGGTAGGTGGCGTCCAAAAAGACATAGGGGAACTCGACTGAAGAAAGCGGACGGGACCTAAAGGCTGCCATCTCGGCATCGAGCGCGACACAGATCCGGCTCACCTCAGAGCGCGAGACCCCGGATGCGACACCGAGCGCCCCGACCAAGTCGTCGACCTTCCGCGTCGAGACCCCGTGCACGTAGGCCTCCATGACGACGGCGTAGAGCGCCCGGTCGATCCGGCGTCTCCGCTCGAGGATCGAAGGGAAAAAGCTCCCTTGGCGGAGCTTTGGGATCTTCAGGTCGACATCGCCGGCCTTGGTCGCAAGGAGCCGTTCACGGCTCCCGTTGCGCCAGGTCGAACGGGATGGATTGCGTTCGTAACGTTCGGCGCCGATCACTTCGGTCGCCTCGGCGTCGATGAGCGCTTGGAGGACGAGCTCGACGCCTCTGCGGATCACGTCGATGTCGCCGCCGGCGCGGATCGCGTCAAGAAGCTCGGACACATCAGACTGCGTAAGGATCACCGGGTTCTCCTTCGGTCGAATTCGTCGTTCAACCGAAGATCGCCCGGTGATCCGCTTCAGTGGTGGATCCCGGCTTCTACACCACTTTGAGAGACGTCAACAGCTTTGATCTCTGACTTGGGGTCATTACCATGCCCCGACTGAAACAGGATCAGCGCGCTTTTGAGATCCTTCGCGCTATTTATCGGATATGCGCCCGAAGGAAGAGCGACGCCCGACTTTGCGAATTCGTCGCGCTGCTTCTGCGAATAGCCGCGGGTGAACAAGTCGGCAACCGTCGCGTAGCGACGAGGCGAGACGTCTTCGGTTAGCACGCGAATTCGTTCTTGTTGGCGTGCAGTCTCCGCGGCGAGCCGTGACCGGCTCGTCCGATGCAGGGTCGACAACGTGTGTCGCTTTTTTCCAAGACAATAAGGGCAAGTCTTTAACTTGCCCTTGAGGACAATCGAGCAACGAGCACACTTGCGAACGCGGCCGGTGATCGGAGCGCGTCGGTCAAGGATTGCACTTCGGCTAACCATGAGTACTTCAATTACGCCCGTATCGCAGTTTTCGATGCACTCGGCTGCGAAGTTGACGTATCCGCGGACTGAACGATTCCGCGCGCGGTCTTCGGTGCTAGCGACTTCAGCCCATGTGTTGGAGTTCATGCCGAACGGGACCACGGACACATCGCCCTTGTCGGGCTGCCGGGATTTGAACCCGGGACCTCTTGACCCCCAGTCAATGAACCCGGAACGCTGTGCGGAATGCCCTTTGACCTGGACTTATACGAGTCGAAAAGTGTGAAGTTAAGCGCAGCTCAGCAGCTGTAGACGGGTTCGGGACACGGATAATTCCTAGTCGACCAAGAGAGCGCTCCCAAACTGCGATGGTCATGGCCTGAGTGGGGTTGTAGGCGCTCGGGCGGCTGATCAGCTCTGCGGGGCACCGCGTGCGAGAACGCGCTCGAATGCGGACGCGATTGTCGAATAGCCAGCAAGATTCGGGTGAATGTTCGGCCTCGCGACCGAGTCTGTGGGACACATCCAAGTCAGCTCGCAGGTAACGACGACGTTTGTAGGCAGTCGTTTTCCCGCATACGAGAGCAACGGAAGCGACGAGTTGACTTGGAAGGCGCTCGCGACGTCGGCAACGTCGACGTTGAGGAGGCGATCACTCGCCGCGAACTGGGCGTTTAGGGCATCGACGCCGACGAGCGACTCCGCAGCTAGTTGCGCTCCTCGCGTGCCGCCGAGCAGATACGCGAAAGCAAGGAACGGGTCGTAGTAGTTCATCGTGAGTAAACGTGCGGAAGGGTCATTTCGGCGCAGCGAAGCTTTGATCGTGCGGACGATCACGCCGAAGTTGCGTTCCAAGTCGAAATCGGCGCTCGTAAGGCAGGACGAGTTCGTGCCTGACGTTGAAATGCAGCGATCGATGTCGTTTGCGCCAATGTCGAGCGTCACGAGAGCGACTTGTCCCCGGTGATGGTCAAGGAACACGCGGGCGGCGGCAAGCTGTGAGGAGCTACCGAATTCACTCTCAAAGAGGGACGAGCAATCCGCTTGTGCTGGCGTCGTGCGCATCGAGGTGGACGTCTCGCCGGGGCATCCGAGATCGACCAATTTCAGATGGCGAGCCTTCGCGATGTCTGCGGGATAACTGCCGGGATAGCCGAGATCGGAGTAGCCGGTGGCAGGATCGATGGGCGGCGGTTGTTGCCCGTCAGTTGGTTGATACCCGGCCGCGAGCGAATCGCCGAGCGCGAGAAGTGTCTTTGGCTGGTTAAGCGCGAACGAGGTGTGCCAACCGGTAACAGAAGCCGCGAGAAACACGATGGATGTGAATGCCATCGTCGTGTGTATCTTCAAAGCGCGCCGGTCAGACATCGTCACAGGTTAGGCCGGGAGGTCGTTCAAACTCGCTGAACGCGACTCCACGGCGAGTGCCAATTGCATGCGGATTAAACCCCTACGGATTACGTCGACGGTGTATGGCGCTTGCCTGAGGCTCCAATTCGACGGGAAACTTAAGCATTGGAGTGCTCGACGCCGCTGCACCTGCCTCGTTACTAACGTCGTGCTGACTGGCCGTGCACGCTTGGGTCGCTGAGACGTCCTTCCTTTCAGTAGGTCCGCTTGCGAGTTACGACGGTTCGCCACTCTTGGAGGTAATGGTCGTTTTCCCGATCAATAATCATCGTTCTGCGCTCAATCCGCTTTCGATCTGCGTTGAACCGAAGGCTCTCAATGCGCTCGTAATGCGGTCCGATCTGGCCCGGAAGTCCGTGACGCGTCTTTGCACTCAGCGTCGACGCGAATAATCCGCTTGTTCCGTCTGACTTGTGCCGTCCACTTCGAAGCAGCCCTTTGAGCAGTCGCCGAATGCCGTCAACGACCTCCATCACTGATCGGGTGCACGAAAGCAACACGCGGACTTCAAATCAATTACGCAAAGGGTTGAGTACTCGCGTAGCTCAACGGGCCTAGGATCCGTAAGTCTTTTAGTTCAGATAACTGATGATCTAATCCTCGCCCGGGTATACGGAAGCTAGAAGCGCGCGAAGTGTGTTGCTCTGGTCAAATCCGAACTCCTCGACAAACGAAAGAAGGACGCGGTCGATAGCTTTGCGCATCGCTCGAGCATCGCGATATGTCTGATGAAGCTTCCGAATCCGATTTCCGAGCTGCAGGCTTAGGGCGTTTCGAACATGGTTTTCTTGAGCGAGTACGGATTGCTTAATGTCCGCGGATTCAGAGGTATGGCCGCATATGCAGGAAATGACGGAATGACCACCGTCCAGCTCGATTGATTTGACCGTGTGGTGCTGGTATGAGGGAACCAAGGCAACTTCGTGGCGGATCTCAGAAGCCTCGTGGGCTAGCTTCGCTATCCCGAAATCGCTCATCGACCGATCCCCCGAATGTGCATCGCCGCCATGAAAATGGCAGGCCACAATACCCACAAGAATCGGCTAGGAGGTTCTTTGTCTGCACCGGGTCGTACGACCGGGCCGTGCCGTGGTCGTCCACGGCGCAATGTGGAACCGCGGGTCCTGGTCGACAGCACCCCGACTCGCCGCCGCAGCGCCGCGCAACGCCCGCATTGTTTGGGCCCGCTCGCGAATGACACCGCACAGTTACTCGCCCGAACGTGGGCACAAATCGCCGTTAGGGTCTGACTCGACGCCGGTCTAGATGCCCGGTTCGAAGCGTGTCATGGGTCATTGAGGACAGCGACGTTGAGCCCCAGCACGCAAGGGGTTTACTAGGAAGCTGGTAAGAACGTGTAGGCGACACCGAGCACGGGCCCGTTGATCGTCTTGAGCACCTTTGTTCCCTCGGTGATCGTGATCGACTGCGTCTGCGCAGAGACCGTGATCGAGGCGCTGCCATGGACGGGGATCGACATCGGACTCGCGGTCGGTGACAAGGTCTTTGCGACGAGCAACGAGGAAGAGCTCGCTGGTGAGTTCACGACCAACCAACACGGATGGTCGACCGTGACGACGATCGAGTACGACCTCGTTGGCACGCGGTAGGTGTCCACTTTCGACGACGACGAAACGAGCGCGACCCGATTCTGGCGCTGCGGAGGCGGCGTGACTCGGGGTCGCGTCGCAGAAGTCACGTTCGTCGCAGAAGGCACGTTGCGGAAAGCGCTCAGCCACTTCGGGTGCTCTCTCAAAACAGTCAAGCCGCCCACGCACGCAAGCAACACCACCAAGAGCACCGAGACCAAGATCCGAACGCCAAGGGGCGCTGGTGTCCTCGCTCGCGAGGGTCTCGCGGCTCGCCTCGATGGGTAGTACGAAACGTGTCCCGCTGTTTCACGGCGGATGACTCGGATAACCGGGATCGGCCTCGTATCGAGAGACGCCGGGGCCCAAGCGATGTCGAGAACCGCGTCGGACTGCCTAGTCGCCCCAACGAGGCGCGATCGCCCGAGTTCGGCCGCGTCCGAGATGCTCGTCATTGCAGAGAGATTCCAACCATTGCGGTTCCTATCTGTCCGCTACTTCCTGCTTTGGTTGTTCACGGCACGACCCCAGCAAGGAGCTCCGTGCTTCGGCGAGGACCCAGAGTTCGAGCTGGCGCGACGGCGGTAGCGGGGTCCAGGGGTGCTTGTGAAGCTCTCGAACGAGTGACATCCACTTCCCCGGAGGAGGGGACATTTGCGAGGCAGTACGGAGCGATGGATCAACCCGCAACTCCTCATGGAGGGGGGGACAAAGGTAGGCGGGTATGGGGTCGAAGGACCCGGGTTTACGCAGCCCGAACATGTTCTTCGGCGACATTCGGGACTGGATCCAGGAGCCGAATGTCTTGGCGGCGCTGGTGGTAACCAGAGATCAGTCCGTCGACTCCGAGCCAGCTCGATGCTCTCCACGTTGCGAGGATCACAATTGCAAAGAGCGCGTAGAACGCATTGACGCTCGCTGTTCCGGACATGACATAGCTGAACAGCAATGCGAGGCTGCCGATCGCTGCGATCCGGGTGAAGAGCCCAACCACAAGGCCGACGCCGATAAAGAACTCCGCGAATGCGACGACGATGCCGATCCAGCCGGAATTCGGCACGACGAAGCCATGGAGGAAGCTTCCCCACCAGCTGTACGCGGGGACGCCGTGTGCGGCGAATCCGGCGACGCCCGCGCCATTGTTGTGGAGGAACGCTGGGTTCTCCGCGCCCCAGAGCTTCGCGACGCCTGCCTGGATCCACATGATCCCGAGCCAGACTCGCATCGCGGTCCAACCGACGGCCATCAACTTCGAACGGGCTAGCCACTGCAGAACGCTCGGCTCGCTGCGTTCCGATGGATTACCAAGAATTGCAACGGGACTCTTCATCCCTCGTCCTTTGCCTGCGGACTTGTTTCGGTCGGGAGCGCGAATGTGAGTCGCTCCCAAAAGGCGACCGTCCCCTTCAGTTCGGAGCAAGCTCGCGAATCGAGTGGCAAAGACGAGTGCCCACTCGGAGTCTTTGCCGTTGGCGTCGATCGGATCAGCGTCACTTTCTGAGCGCGTCCTTGACCTTTTCACCGGCCTGCTTGAGATTGCCCTTTACTTGGTCGGCATTGCCCTTTGCTCGGAGTTTGTTGTTGCCGCTGACCTTGCCCGCCGTCTCTTTTAGCTTTCCCTTCGCTTGTTGCGCGGTGTTTCTTGCCTTGTCGGTTGTGGCCATGGCCGAATCCTTTCTTGGGACGTAAGAAGAGGGTCGTACTCAGAATCGAATTTGCACAGATGTCGTGCGGTTGTCGGTCACCACCGGTAGAAGTGATGCCTCCCGGCACGCTCGCCGTGTCCTCGTACGAATCCAACCAACCACAACACGAACAAGACCGCTGCGATGAACCACAAGAAATGCGCAGTGAAACCCAGTCCGAAACAGAGGAGAACAAATAGCAACAGCAGCAGGATGATCATCTTCCTGGTCACTTTCCTTAGCTACGCGTTTATGCCCGATCGTTCACGAGTGAGCTCGTCTTCGGGCTGGACACCGTCCTCCGAGGTCGCTTGGCAGGTGCAGCTTTCGGCTTGTCGACAACGCCCGATTCCTCGATAAGTGCATCGCTCGCGCTTACGGCGTCCTCCCGATTCCCGTCGATCACGTCTCTGCGATCCTGACGGGCGTTGGCGACGACGTAGCCGAGCCCGAGGGCGAGGACGACGATCGCGACAATCCAAAGCGTGTGAAGGGCGAAACCGATCAGGCCGAACAAAAGAGCGGAACTCAGCACCGCCACCATCACGGTGCCTGAGACTCGGCGCTGACCGAGCAGCGACGAAATGCGTCGGGACTCTGTTGATTTGACTGACATCAGGGGCAAACCCTCTTCCAAAATGTTGATCTTGTGAGTGACGCGCACTAGGCGACCTTTTCGTGCACCTCGGTCGAGCGACCTTGCGCGTCGACCGTTTCACGGTCGTAGCTGTGATGCGTGCCACCCGCCGGACGACGGGACATGGCGAAGATGATCGTCGAGGCGACCAGGCCGACGGCTCCGACGACCAGGAGGATGATCCCGACGGTGGATACGTTGAACCCGTGACCGGTGGTGGTCACCGCCCAGTGCAGAACGGCACCAACGGCAATCGCGACGACGCTGAAGAACATTCCTGTGCGGCCCATGTCTTCTGCTTCTCTCTCTGGTAGACCGCTGCGTCGACCGGATTCGGTCGTCGACAGTGGACTGCTAATAACTGCGAGCATACACTAGAGTTCGATTACTAGCAATTTGTTGCACGTAATGAGCCACTAGATTGGGGTCCGATGGCGGAGTTCAGTTTCCTCACCAACCATGCGAAAGCCCTCGTCTGCATCGCCCGTGACCCGGGGGTGCGCCTGCGCGATATCGCCGCCACGCTGGGCATCACCGATCGCACCGCCTTTGGAATCGTCTGCGACCTGATCGCAACTGGCTACGTCGTCAAGGAGAAGGAAGGCCGTCGCAATCGCTACCGCATCCAGGCGCATGTTCCGTTGGGAGAATCCATCATCCGAGAGCAGACGATCGGGGAATTGCTGGAGGTCTTGGCCGATCGGAGCGCCCGCAAGGGACATCGAGGTGCGTCACGTCACCTCCACACGGTGAGCAAGGGGAGGTAGGTTGCGCTCGAGACGGAAGAACATCCGGGGCTCTGCTCGTCGTCCCTCTTTCGAGCGTTATTCGGAGGTGGCGCGCATCGCGTCCTTCATGTGCTTCAACGCTGCGAGCAGGTTGTCCTTCGCCTCGGCATCCAGAGACATGGCCGCGCTCCCCCTCCGGTAGCAGTTCGGTAGCACCCCAGGCCCTTCGGGGAAATCCAACCGATATCTCGCGCCACTGAACTGCTATTTCCCGGTCGGGCTGCCGGGATTTGAACCCGGGACCTCTTGACCCCCAGTCAAGCGCGCTAACCAAGCTGCGCCACAGCCCGTTCCTGCTCAGAGGCTATCGCGGGTCCTTCGCGACGCCCCTGAAACCGCCTCATACCCCGAAATGCCCCGAACCGTCTTCAACCGTCGATTGCCGCGGCCACCTTGGCCGCCGCCGCCCGGGCGTCCACGCAAGACCCTCGACTGGATGTCACCATTGGAAGCGTTGAACGAGGTCGTTGCGTCGACCACCTGAACTCAAGTGCGGTGATCGCGTAACTCGAGTGACCGAGCCGCTCCGACATGACCTTCACGTCGACCCCGCTTCGATCCCAGCCGTCGCGTGACCGTGGCGTAGTGTGTGGTACTTCCCGACGGGCACGCCCGCCGCTTTCGCCATCGCCGCGAGCACCTGAGTGAATCGTCGGGGGCGTTGCCGAGCCGAAGGGCCTGCGACGGCGGGGCGGCGCGATCACAGCCGACGAGCGCGCGCACGCCGTAGCTGCTCCAAACGGTGCAGTTTGCGGTGCTGTGATCGAGGAAGCGCACCTACAGGGTGTGCACCAACGGCACTTTGCGGATGGTCAAAACGAGCCGGTCTCAGGAGCGAAGGCCGGAAGGGCGGGAGGTTTGCAGCGCGACCGAAGTCGGCAGAACGGCTGCTTCGGCCGCGAGTGCGGCTCATCAACCTTGCTACTGAGCCAATTTGATCATGTCCGACGCTAAGGAAGTTGCCTTGGCCGCGTATGCTTCCTGTAGTACTTCGTTGTTTCGTGTTCGCGTGGTGCCGACCACCAACTTGCCAAATGAGCTTGGAATTTCGGTGATGTGCTCATCGTGCTCCCAGACCCCCGTGCACACTTGAGTGAGTCGCCCCGGGCGGAGATGCAACGAACTAGGCATTGAGTTTCTCCTGGCACCGTGACCCCGTGCAATCAGTGGGCCTGAAACGCGCGGAAGCGGCGGTTGAAGTGAGCACTCTCCGAAGCGTTGGAGTCGTTCTCGTCTCTGTAGTTGTCGTGCTGGCGAGTATCGGATTCGTCATCGCAACAAGTGTCCCAGCGTCTGCGTCGACGGGTGCCGCAACCTGGGTCTTGGACAGCGGTCCAGCAGACCTCGGCTTCTCACAGGTGAGCACCATCTCCTGTCCCGATTCGAACTATTGCATAGCACTCGATTCGAACGAGTATGCAACAAGCTCTCTCATCTTCAACGATGGCGAGTGGAGCACCGCCCCGCTCGTCGAGCCAGGTGGATCACTCCAACTGAACGGTGTGTCGTGCGCTTCTGAATCATTCTGCATGGCTGACGGAGCGCTCTCCTCCGGCGTAGGTGTGGGCGTAGGTGTGATCGAGGAGTGGAACGGCACAGACTGGTCGATTGTCTCGAATCCCGAATCATCGGGGACGCACGTCGATCTCTCCGGCATCTCCTGCCCTTCGGCAACGATGTGCGTTGCCGTCGGTGCGGACAGCAACGGCGGTGTAGTTGAGAGTTGGGACGGCACCGCCTGGACGATGGCGATGAGCCAAGTTGCGGACACGACCTTTGCGTCGGTGTCCTGTTCGAGCCCGACGAGCTGCGTCGCAGTTGGCAACAATGACAACTCGCTCACCTCGCTCGTATTGAACGGAGGGACCTGGTCCACGCAATCGGCAGTTACGCCTGGCACCGTTGCCTCTAATTTTCTCTACGGCGTGTCGTGCGCAAGCGCCTCGTTCTGTGTCGCTGTTGGCTCGGATCAACCGCCCGGACTGGGCTGGGGCGTCACCTTGACTGAGATCTGGGATGGAACGACCTGGTCGATTTCACCCAGTCCGAATTTGCCAGCCAATGGTCTTGGAGCCGGCGATGCAGGTGGCGGCATCCTTCTCGGCGTGTCCTGCGTCTCGCCGCAGGCATGCATAGCCGTCGGCTACGGCGGGGGTGGCGAGAACTCATCGGGACTCGGCTACCCGGTGCTTGCGATCGTCGAGACATGGGATGGCTCTAATTGGTCGCTGACACCGACGCCAGCGCCAATTGAGCCGGTCGGGGTATCCGGTGCCGCCGACCTATGGGGCGTCTCCTGTGTCCCAATCAGCGGCGATGCCTCCTGCGTCACGGTCGGATACCAGAGCGCCTCCAACGGGAACGACACAGCGCTCATCATGGAAGCTTCTCAGGCGATCGGCTCCCTCAGCCCGACCTCGACCGTTCTTACACCTGACGGGTCGGGCTCCGTCACGGTCACTGTTTCCCCTGGCGGCGAAGAGGCGTCCCAGCTGCTTGCGTCACCACTGGCGCGCGAGTCGGTAGAAGAAGCAACGACAGAGACCTTGCAGGGGAATGTCACGATCCTGGACAACGGACTTCCTATCTCGAGCTGTCCGCCCACCGCAATAGACGCATCCGACCAAGTCTCATGTTCTGGCCTGGACACCTCTAGTGGCGTATTCACGGCGGACTACTCAGGCGACGCCAGTGACGACGGATCGGCGTGGCCACCTCCGACGATCAGCGGCCCGGACGCGGTCACCTTCACCGTCGGAGTCGCCGGCAGCTTCGCCTGGTCTGCCACCGGGTCCGCAACACCGACCTTCTCTGAGACGGGAGCACTACCTTCTGGTGTCACCTTCTCGGGCGGCACCTTGTCGGGCACTCCTGCATCGGGCACCGGAGGGACCTATCCGATCACTGTGACCGCGTCGAATGGGATCTCTCCCAACGCGACGGAGTCCGTCACTCTCACCGTTGATTCGACACCGATGATCACTTCTTCCAGCTCTGTTGACTTCGTCACCGGATCGGAGCAGACGTTCATGGTGCAATCCACGGGAACGCCGACACCGGCTCTGAGTGAATCGGGCACCCTCCCGTCTGGCATCACTTTCGTGGACAACGGCAACGGAACAGCAACGCTCTCGGGAACCACAGCGTTTGGCTCAGAAGGCAGCTATCCGATCACGATCACGGCGAACAATGAAATCGGTACGCCGGCGACTCAGAGCTTCATGCTGACGGTTAATCCCCCAACTAATGCACCTCCGCCTTCGGGGGTTCCAAGCGGCGTTGCCGCAGTTCCGAAGCTCAGCCTTAGCGCGACGCGCGCACAAATCAGTGCGAAGGGTATTGAAATCAAACTGGATTGTGGCGCGGCCGCTTCGTGTCACGGCAGCGGAACGGTGAGTGCGGCAGTCACATTAAAGGAGGGCGCGAAGACATTCGCGACCCACGAGACTATTGCCAAAGCCAATTTCTCGCTCGCCGGTGACCAGACCGCGACAGTCGTCTTCCACTTCACAAAGCTGGGGGCGGCACTCGCAAAGGTCCTACTCGCGCATCGCAAGCGTCAATACGCGATGCGCCTCGTGACTACCGTCACTGGTGGCAGTCGCAGCGTGCATCAGGTGTTCGTTCTATAGGTCGGCAACGGCTCGTTCCTGAGTTCGTTAGCCGTTCATGTGGGGCGCGACTCCTTCGATCCAGCGACGATGGTGGGAGAGATCAACGACGAGCAGTTGACCAGTTCGCTCAATCGTGCTGATTAACCGTCATTCGGCAAAGGGTCGGAAAAGCTGATGTCTTGTTGGTAGACGAGGCCATAGAGACGAACCGTCGAGGCGGTTCGTCTCGCTCTTCGTTGCTCTCTTGGCAGGGCCAGGCGACGCCGGACCCACCACTGGTGTCGGCTTATCCAAAAGAGCAATGGGGCCCGTCGCCAACGATCTGAGACCTGCAAAGGCGCTCGGATCGATCGAGCTGCCTGACTAGCCACAACCGATGTCAACGGAACCCGGTGCAGACCCGAAGCCCACATGATTTGCCTTGAGTGTGCTCGTCAGGCACAGTCGTGTTGCGAGACGTCAAGAGGTTGCTGCGGCGGCTTGGTGTCGAAGTTCGCTAACGCACGACGGTAATCAAACTCCAAGCGACACTGGCTTCTTCGTCGTAAAGCCCCATCTCGCCTGACGTGTACGGCGCCGAAACAGTGCCGGGATCGCTAATCGTCGCAAGCAGGGTTGAGCCGTCGTAAACCTCGAACGTCGGGATCCCATTCTGCACGCTCTGGTCGACGCTCATCGTCTCTGTCGTCCCGACGGCGACTGACGGACTCGAACCTGTTGCCAGGAATTCCTGGGACTGCTCACAGGGGCTGTAGGCGGTGTTGCACCACTCCTTGCCGACTTCCCACCCCTGCGGCTTCAGGATCATGTAGTAGAAGGCGTTGGCATTTGAGTAGTCCCACAACAGCCATGCCACTTCCCAGTTATTGGCCGGATTACGCAGTTGAGCGATCGTTGTCACGTGTGCCGTGACATCAAAGGTGCCACTGAAGGACTGTTTCGAAGTGGCGAGTGCTGCGTGCGTGCCGGTCGGACTGACCGGCGCTTCAGGGCTTTGAGCAAGCTCGTGATTTTGGTTGATGCACTGTGTGCCGTAGCCATTGAAGACGTCAGTGAAATTGGCGTCGATCGAACTGCCTTCGGCAAAACACTTGCCGACGCGCACCGAAGAAAAGGAATCGGACAGAAGCGGCCGGGTCTGAGCACCCACAACGCCCGGCAAGGTCATAACAAGAGCGAAAACGGCGAAGAAAGCGAATCTACGAAGCAAGGTCTGGGCCTCCTGGTGTAGCGGGTCTGGGCTACGTTTCGAAGGCTAAGGAAGTCGTACCAATCAAATGTGATCAAAAGTGAACAAATGTGATCAATGGCTGTTTACGGGCCGGGTTTCGAACCTGCGGCGAGGAACGTTGAAGTGCCGAAGCGGTAACGGTATCGACACCGACTTCCAAGCCAGGACACAGGGCAAGCCGTGGTCGACGGCAGGTTCGCCTTCCACTATTTGACCATGACACCAACGATTTTCGAATCGGGAGGCACGACATGGGTCTTTGATACGGACCCGATGCGCTTCCGCCGCCTATTGAAAGACACCGAGATAGCTGGTGAGCCCGCCGTAACCGACAAGCGGCCCTATCACAGGCTCAGGGTCTCTCCCGAAAATGAGACGTTCACGGTGTATTTAGACGCTGAAGGAAGTCGGAGAATCAAATCAGCTGCGTCATGTCGATGGCTGCAAGTTGTGCGGTCACCGAAATAGCGAACAGCTGTCGCTCGCACCACAAAACTCCGCCATGATCAGTGCCTTCGCAAGTTGACCGATCTTGTCGCAACCGCCGGGACGCGAGGTGCGAGAGGATTACGAAACACGTAGGTCCAATTACAGGGCGCTCACGAGCAACAAAACCACGAGCGATAGCACGATGATTACGACAAGAACGGTACGCCATGGATGGCGACGTCGAGGAAGATCCTCGTCATCATCGCCCCAGTCCCACAGATCGGGATCGTTCACGTCACGTTGCACCGGACCTACTGGCGTTGGCGAAAAGTGGTAGGTCTCTGCTCGGTATGCATCGAGAGCCGTTACGAGTTACTGGCGGCAGACAACCTGGCAGATGAACCGTTTCTCCATGCTTCAGTTCCGGCCGTTTTGGCGTTCTTGAATCGCACCCAATTGATCTTGGCCAGCTCCCTTGGGGGTTGATCAAGCTGACGGATCCACCGTTTGGCGGCACGAACGACAGCGGCACTTCCGAGCGATACGCCGGCGAGCCAGAGAACCGCGCCCACGCCGATCAGAACGCCGGCCCATGTCAGCTGGCGGATATCGATAGGCATCTCGTGCCTCAGTCGGTTTTCCCTGGTCATCGGCCTCCTCAGTTTCGGTCTGATTGTCCCCTCATTTCTAACCCCCGTGGAAATCGACTCGGCGTTCGTCTCATTTGCACGGCTCAGGTCAGTCTTCACTGGACTTTTCACAACGGGGTCCGATGACGCCCACCTGGCTGGCGAACGGCCCAATTGAGCGGAGGAATGACTACGTTCAACAGCCGCGGTAACGGAGCTCTTGCCACTACCTGGGCAACCGCGCCGCGCCGTCGCCGGTGCACGCAGTCTGATCTCGCACGGATGGTGCATAGATCCTGGACGCGAGCGCGCTGCAGAGGATCACGTGCGGCAGCCGAGCTGAACCATCGCCAGTCTCTCTCTTTCCCTCGTCAGGGCCCTGACGGCAAAGCCTCTTGCTGTCGCAGACCTCGATCGCCTTTACAGATTGCCTGCAGAGACCGTGTGGATAAGGGACGAAGGACCTCTTTGTCGGGCGTATCGCGGTCGTAGGGGCGATCGGCCGAATGGCGTTTGCTGCGCGCGCGTCGAAGCGATGCGCAAGCACGTCGACGGGTCGGACTGGTCACTGTCAGGAGCAACATTGAACACGAGAGCCAAGAGGGTTCAACCCTTGCAGCCGGCTCCAGAGCCTACGTACCCGATTGCTGTCGCGGCCATCGACTGTGACGTATCTGGGCGGATCCTGAAGATGAACGAGGGCGCGAGGCGCCTGCTCGGGATCACCGCGAAGCGCGTCGCCGGTGCGAGCCTCGCCGATCTCGCGCCGTGGGGACTTGCAGAAGAGATCCCGGCGATCTTGAGTGAGATCACGGCGGGTTTCGCAGTCGTGGCCGGTTCGCTCGAAATCGTCCGTGACGACAACTCTCTCGTCTTGGTGAGGGCGAGGGGAACGCCCGTGCTCGACGGGGATGTCGTCGCCGGGTTCACGCTTTCCTTCGAGCCGGTCGGCGTCGACGGAATGTCGCCCACCGAAGCGCTCCCGTCGCCGAGCGAAGTTGTCGTCGATCGGCCCCGGAGCTCCTCTGGTCCGGGCTATTGGTTTTGTGACTTCACCGACAACCCCACGTTCTATGTCGACGCGCGCGCGCAACGCATCCTCGGGCTCAAGAAGCCCGGTCGCGTCGAGGTCGATGAAATGGACCAACGGCTGAGCCCGACGGACCGTCATCGCTTGTTCGACGCGCTCCGTGAGGCGGTGACCTCCGGGACGTCATTCGCGCTCGAAGGCGCGATCCTCCTACCGAGTGGGGCGCGCCGCGCGGTGCACTTCGCCGGCGTCTGTGCCCGTACGGACGCGCAGGAACCTCTCCGTCTGCAAGGCGTCGTCGAGGACGTCACCGAGGACCGCCTCGAACTCGAGGGGATGCGGCGTACGTCTCATCTCGCCATCGAGCTGTTCGAGCACAGCCCCGTGCCCGCGCAGACCGTCGATCCCGACGGCCGCATTACCCTCGTGAACGACTCGTTTTTGGACTTGCTCGGCTTCTCGCGGACCGAGCTGATCGGCATGAAATTCGAAGAGATCACCCATCCCGCCGACCGCGATCTCAACATCGTTCTGTTCCGCGAGATGCTGTCCGGAATCCGCGATCAGTACGAGATCGCCAAGCGCTACCGACGCACCGACGGCACATACGTCGCGGGACGGTTGTGGGTGTCGCCGATCCGGAACGAGTCCGGCTACATCATTGCCACCCTCGGCCAGTTCTTCGACGAGACCGCGCTGCACACCGCCCAACGTGAGATCGAGTACCTGAACCTCTACGACCCGATGACCTCACTACCAAAGTGGCAGCTCGTCTCGGAACGCACGCTCCACGAGCTGAAGTGGTCGCGCGTCGGCAAGTACCAACTCGGCGTCGCGATCTTGGACCTCGACCGCTTCGTCACGATCAACGCGACATACGGTGCCGAAAACTCCGACCTCGTGCTCGCCGAAATCGGCCGGCGTCTCGTCGGAAAGATGCGCACGACCGACGTGATCGGCCGCCTGGACGGCGACACGTTCATCGTCGTGCGCTCACAGATCGACGATCCGAGCGAGCTCGCCGTCGTCGCTGACGAGATCGTGGCGTTGTTCAGAGAGCCCTTTGCGATCGGCGACGACCGCGTCCTCATCTCGGCCAGCTTCGGTCTTGCGCTGAGCACAACGGATTCGACGCCCGAGAACCTGATGAGTGATGCGCGGCTCGCGCTCGAGCGCGCGAAAGCCGCCGGCGGAGGGCGCTGGGTCGTCTTCGACGAATCGCTACGCGTGAAGGCCCAGATCCGCGCGTCGGTGACCCAGCGGATCCAGGGGGCGCTCGAGCGCGACGAGCTCGTTGTCTACTACCAGCCGGTCGCCGACTTGGACTCCGGGTCCTTTGTCGGCGTCGAAGCGCTCGTCCGCTGGATGGACCCTGAGAGAGGCCTCACCCTGCCTGAAGACTTCATCGCGACCGCCGAAGAGTCCGGCCTCATCGTCCCGATCGGAGAGGTCGTCCTCACCCAGGCGTGCAAGGACGTCGTCGCGTGGTCGAAAGAGCTCCACCTGCCGACGCTGCGCTGCGCGGTGAACGTTTCGCCCGTCCAGCTGCAAAACGACAGCTTCGTCGCCTCGGCGGCGCGGATCCTCGAAGAGACCGGGTGCGACGCGACGCAGATCACCATCGAGATCACCGAGTCCTCGGTGATGGAAGAGGGCAGCGCGGGACGTGCCCGCGTCGACGCGCTCCACGAGCTCGGCGTGCGCGTTTCGATCGACGACTTCGGCACCGGATATTCCTCGCTCGGTCGTATCCGGCATCTCGCGCTCGACGAACTGAAGATCGACCGCTCCTTCACCGCCGCGCTCTTGGCGAGCGACGCGGACCGCAACTTGGTGTCGGCGATCATCGAGATGGGTCGGGCGCTGCGGGTCGACGTCGTCGCGGAGGGCGTCGAGACGACCGACGAGCTGCACTGGCTGCGCCGCCACCGCTGCCACCTCGCCCAGGGCTACCTCTTCTCGCGCCCTGTGCCCGAACACGAGTGCCGCGCCCGGCTACGGGCCGGGTGGTGGCCGATCGCCGGCGACGGGCTTTCTTTCCGTCCTCCGGATCTCGACTAGGTAGAAGGCGACGGCTGAGTGCGGGGCTCGGGGCGTCAGCCGTGCCAGGCGTGACCGGTGAGCCAGAAGATGAACCAGATCAATCGGTAGACGAGGTAGCCCGCCGTCCCGACGAGGAGCACCTTGAAATGCCACGGCGCCCGCACCGGCGCGTCGCTCTGTTCGGTTTCAACCGTCGGTTCGGTGCCGTTCTCGGTCTGCATCTCGTCTGGGCTCATCGTGACCGTACCCGCACGCGCAGCTTGATCGGCGTCGGGCCGAGCGCGAAGCGCTCGCGGATGATCCGTTCCACGTAGCGGAGGTAGCCGGGGTTCAAGCGCCGGTTCGCAAACAGCGTGATCGTCGGAGGATCGACCGCGCCCTGCACGGCGTAAGAGATGCGCGCTCCGGGCGCCGGGTGCCGCTGTTGCAGCTCTTGAACCGCTGCGTTCAAGGGCCCGGTCGGGATGCGCCGGTGATAGGCGGTGATCGCCTCGCGAAGCGACGGCCACAGTCGATGCACGCCCTGACCGGACTTCGCCGAGACCCGCAGCACCGGCGCCCAGCCGAGGAACGCCAACTTCTCACGGACGTCGCGCGCTGCTTCCAGGCGCTGCTCGGTCGTGAGGAGATCCCACTTGTTCAAGACGACGACGATCGGGCTGCCCGCCGCGTCGATCCGCTCTGCGATCCGTTGATCCTGGTGGCTGACGCCTTCCCGGGCGTCGAGGACCAACAGCGCCACGTCGCTCGAATCGATGGCCGCGAGCGACCGGACGAGTGAGTAGTACTCGGTGCCCTCACCGATGCGGGACTTGCGCCGCAGCCCGGCGGTGTCGACGAAACGGATCCGCCCTTCGGACGTGTCGACGAGGGTGTCGACCGCGTCGCGCGTCGTCCCGGGGACGTCGTGGACAACGGAGCGCTGTTCACCGACGAGCCGGTTGAACAACGTCGACTTGCCGACGTTCGGTCGGCCAACGATCGCGACCGAGGCGACGATCGCCTCGTCGTCCGGCTCCTTTTCGAGCCCGGACTCGCCGTCGTCGGCGATGGGCGGCTCGTCTTCGCGCGGCACCGCCTCGTCGAGCCGCGCGACGACCACGTCGAGGAGGTCACCGACGCTGCGGCCGTGCAACGCCGAGATCGCGAGCGGGTCGCCGAGGCCGAGACGAACAAAGGGCCAGACCTCGGTCTCGTGGTTCGCGGCGTCGACCTTGTTCACGACGACGAGCGCCGGTGTCCCGGTGCGCTTCAGTGCCTCGGCAACTTCGGCGTCTTCGGTCGTGATCCCCGTTGTCGCGTCGACGACGAGCAAGACGAGATCGGCTCGCCGGATCGCAGCGAGCGCCACGGCGCGCACCTGCGCGTCGAGCCCGCCGGTCGCGGCAGCAATCCCCCCGGTATCGACGACTCGGAAGCCGCGGCCGTTCCACGACACGTCGAGCTCGAGCCGGTCGCGCGTCACGCCAGGGCGCTCTTCGACGATGACATGGCGGCCGCCGGCGAACCGGTTGACGAGCGTCGATTTGCCGACATTCGGGCGGCCGGCGATGACGACGTAGGCGGACCCCTGCCCACGACCTTCTCCCGGTCGCGCGGCGAGCTTCGCGGGGGGCGTCGCGCCCATCAGCGAATGGCGAGCGCGTCGCGGCGCATCGGCGCGAACCGACGCTGCAGTGCCCTCCGCAATGACGCGCCATCGGCCGGCACAACCTCCACCGGACGGCAGAGCGCGGCGGGGGTCTCTCCGTCGAGGAACCGGCCGCCGGACAGACAGACGTCGGGAAGGAGCACGCGCGCGTCGACCGGCACTTTTTCCAGGCGTGCGTTCACATCCGCAAAGGTGATCAAACCGGTGACACCGACGTTGCCGCCGAAGAAGGTGTTGTCGACGACCGCCATCTTGACGTCGCGGTATCCGCATTCGTTGAGCAGCGGTCGCAGCACCTTTTCGCCGAGGCTCCCCGTCAACACGACGATCGGAGCGTCGCTTCGCGAAACGGCGGTATCGGATCGGAAGCCGCGCGCGTCGGTCCTCGGTGCCCGGTATCCGGTGGCGGGTGCGCCGTCCACCGACGCAAAGAACCCGCCGTGGCGACCATTGGATCGCGCCGAGCGCGCCCTGAAGTCGCGGCGGAAGGCGGTCGCCATGCCGATGCCGTTCTCGAGTTGCGGAAAACCTTCATACGAGTCGACATCGGGGAACGGCCGCCCGGCGAGGAGGTAGTACTCGTCGGCACAGAAGACGAGCCGCCGGCCGAGCAGCTCCGCGAACCTCTGCTGCCACCTCTCGATGAGGCCGACGACGGCGATCGCCTGATCAGTGGTGTGCGGCCGCATCTGTTCTTCGTGGCTGTACCGGCTGACGCCCAACGGCACGACGCCGACCGAGGCGAGTTCCGGAAAGCGCTCGAGCACGCCGGCCAGCGTGTCGTCGAGAACGGCGCCGTCGTTGATTCCCGGACAGACGACGACCTGGCCGTGGACCTCAATCCCGGATTCCAAGAGCGCCTGCAGCCACCGCAGGCTCGTAGCGCCGCGGCGGTTTCGTAACAGGTGTGCCCGGACGTCGGGGTCGGTGGCGTGGATCGAGACGTAGAGCGGCGAGAGCCGCTCGGTGACGACGCGCTCGAAATCGAGCTCGGTGAAACGCGTCAGCGTCGTGAAGTTGCCGTAGAGGAACGACAACCGGTAGTCGTCGTCCTTCACGTAGAGGCTCTTCCGCATCCCCTTTGGTAGCTGGTAGATGAAGCAGAACGCGCAGTGGTTGTCACAGGTGCGGACGCGGTCGAAGACCGCCGAGGAGACCTCGACCCCGAGGGGTTCGCTCGGCTCCTTCTCGCAGACGACCTCGATCTCGAGCCCTCCGCGGCACAGGGCGAGCTCGGGGTCGGCCTCGTTCGTCGCCATCCAAAAGCCGATGACGTCGTTCGGCACGTCGCCGTTCACCGAGACGATTTCGTCGCCGAGACGCACGCCGGCGAGTTCCGCGGGCGATCCGGGCGCGACGGCGACGACCTGCGGGTTCCTCACTGGCCCAGGCTACCGACCTCCCGCCGGTAGCCTTGGGGTCGTGCCGGCCGACAAAGTCCTGCTTGCTGAGCCGCGCGGGTTCTGCGCCGGCGTCGAGATGGCGATCAAGGCGCTCGCCTGGATGGTGCGGGTTTTCGAGCCGCCGGTGTACTGCTACCACGAGATCGTCCACAACCGGCTCGTCGTCGAGGAGTTCTCCAGACAAGGCGTGATCTTCGTCGACAACGTCTCAGAGGTCCCCGCCGGGGCGCCGGTGATGCTCTCGGCGCACGGCTCCGCGCCGGAAGTCGAGGACGAGGCCTCGGCGCGCGGCCGGATCGCCGTCAACGCCGTCTGCCCGCTCGTCACCAAGGTCCACCATGAGCTGAAGGTGCGGGCGAAGAAGGGTTACACGGTGATCTACGTCGGCCACGCCGGCCACGAAGAGGCGATCGGCACGATGGCGGTCGCGCCGGAGGCCGTACGCCTCGTCGAGAGCGAGGAGGACCTCGAACAGATCGGCTCGATCGATACACCGGTCGCGCTCTTGGCGCAGACGACGCTCCCCCACGACGAGTGGTCCGGCATCGCCGAGCAGGCAAAGGTCCGTTTCCCCGAGTTGTGGATGCCCGGGCGCTCGGACCTCTGTTACGCGACGACCAACCGCCAGGCGGCGCTGAAGCAGATCGCGCACCGCTGCGACGCGGTCGTCGTCATCGGTTCGCAGAACTCATCGAACACCGTTTCGCTCACCCACGTCGCCAAAGCGGCCGGGTGTCGGCGCGTGCTGCGGGTGAACGCCGCCGACGAGCTCCCCGACGACCTCTCCGGCACGGTCGGGGTCACCGCCGGCGCGTCGGCCCCAGAGTGGCTCGTTGAAGAGGTCCTCGCACACCTCGCTCCCAAAAACGGGGTCGAGGTCGTTCGCGCCGTCGGCGAAGAGGAGTACTTCCCGCCTCCTCCCGAACTGCGCGAACTTCTGCGCGCCGTGTGGGTTGCCGCTTCGATCGTCCACGGGCGCACGGCGTGCGGTGTGCCACCGTCCACCGAAGACCGTGACGTGCTCGCGGTCGACATGCTCGTCTCGGTCGGCACTGTCTGAGCGCAAACTTCGAGATGAACGCGACACAGGCGCGACGGCGTCGCGCGACCGACGAACTCGTCGACAACGTCGCGCTGAAAGAGTTCGAGTCGTACCACGGTCCACCCGAGCTCGCGCCGGTCGTCGTTGTGATCGCGGCGTACCACGAGCGTAACAACATCGGCGGCGTCGTCGAGTCGGTGCCGCACGAGCTGTGCGGACTGCCCGTCTCGGTGCTCGTCGTCGTCGACGGTGAAGAGGACGGCACCGCCGAGATTGTCCGCAAGCTCGGCCAGTTCTGCGTCATCGCGCCCGTGAACCGCGGACAGGGAGCGGCGCTCCGTCTCGGCTACCGCCTCGCCCGGCTGGGCGGCGCGCGCTACCTCATCACCGCCGATGCCGACGGCCAGTCCGACCCCGACGACCTGGCGGTCGTTTTGCAGCCGATCGTCGACGGGGTCGCCGACTTCGTCTCCGGGTCGCGCACGCTGGGAAAGAGCGAGTCGAAGGACGCGGTGCGCAGCGCCGGCATCCGATTCTTCTCCGTCCTCATCTCCGCCCTCACGCGGACGAAGGTCACCGACACCGCCAACCCGATCCGCGCGATGCGCGCCGAACTCTCCGAGAAACTCACCTTGGACGAGCCGCAGTACCAGTCGTCGGAGCTGTTGATCAGCGCGCTCTTCCACGGCGCGCGCTATGCGGAACGGCCCGTCACGATGCGGGCTCGCACCTCCGGCACGTCGAAAAAGGGGCACAACTTCGTCTACGGGTTGCGTTTCACCCGCGTCGTGTTCCGCACCTGGTGGCGGGAGCGCCGCCGGGCGGGCGTCAGCGGCTGAGTTCCCGCAGCCACCCGCGCGAGCCGCGAGCTCAGGAAGGCTGTCGCTGGAAGTCGGCCCAGGTCTTTGAAAGACCGCTACGGAGGTCGACCAGCGGCGCGAACCCGAGGCCGCGCGCCTTTGCTGTATTGACGACGACGGCCGGCATCTCACCGGGCTTCGCCGGGACGTTCTCGCGTGGGATGTCGACGCCGGTCACCTCACGGGCCGTCTCCCACAACTCGTTCATCGAGACCGACACGCCGGCGCCGATCGTGAGCGTCTCCGCGCCGGCGAGCGAAAGCCCGAGCTCGATCGCCGCGACGGCGTCGGTCACATAGACGTAGTCGCGCTTTTGTTCGCCGTCGCCGTAGATCGAGATCGGCGAGGCCGACAGCGCGCAGCGCATCAGGCGGGCGACGACGCTGTCTTTCGACTGCATGCCTTCGCCGTAGATGTTCGTGAAGCGAAGCGAGACGGTCTTCATCTGGTAGCTCGCCGCATACGCGGAGAACAGCATCTCCGCCGCCGCTTTCGTCGCGCCGTATGCCGTGAGCGGCCGGGGCAACACTGATTCGTCGATCACACCGGTGACGGCGCCGGCAACGGCGTTCGTCGACGCGAAGACGAGGCGTTCGACGCCAACTGTCCGGCAGCGCTCGAGGATCAGCTCGGTCGCTGCGACATTGGTCTCGAAGGTGGCGTGCGGGTCCTTTGCCGACAAAAGCACCGAGGTGATCGCCGCCAGGTGGACTACGGCGTCAGTGCCCTCGTCGATCGCTTCATCGACGATCTTTTCTTCGCGCAGGTCCCCTTCGACACAGCGGACGGCAGGATCCGGATAGGGGTTCTTGTCGGCGACGACGACGTCGTCGCCACGTGCGACGAATCTTTGGACGGTGTGGCGCCCGACGAACCCCGAGCCACCGGTGACGACGACGCGCACGAAAACGCTCCTTTGTCAGCTGGACGAACGGGCCGAGACGCTAGCGCGACGCCGCTCGACCGCCTCGTCGCTCGCTTTTTGGATCGCGGCGACGAGCTCTTCGGTCAGTTGATGGACGGCCGAACGCGGCACACGGCCGGACCGGCCGGTGGCATGGCGTTCGACGCCCGCCATCAGCGGGTCGCCGACGACGATGCCGAGTCGCGTCGGGTGGATCATCCGGTGGCCGATCGGCAGCGCCTCGTCGGTTCCGGCCAGTCCGAGGGGCACGATCGGCACCCCGGCGCGCAGCGCGAGGTAAGCCGCTCCTTCGCGCACCTCGCCGACCGTCGGTCCCGTTAGCCGCGTGCCCTCCGGGAACAAGACGAGCGGTTCCCCGGCAAGCAGCACTTCGAGCGAGCGGTCGAACGCCTTGCGATCGGTCGCCTCCCGGTGAACGGGGAACGCGCCGAGCGTCTCGATCAACCAGGAGAAAGGTCTATTGACGAAGATCCCTGCTTTGGCGAGGAAGCGCAACCTTCGTCGCGTGATCCGCGCCGCGATGAGGAAGTCGACGTCGGAGCGGTGCAACGGGGCGATGATGAACGCTCCTTTGCGCGGCACCTTTTTTCTCCCCACGACCTTGCCCGGCAAAAGGACCTCACTCAGACCGACGAGCAGCGCACGGCAGAGCGCGTAGAACCAGATCTGGGCGCGCGACGGCGGTCGGATCGGTCGTTCTGCCGGGTCGACCCTTGCGGACGGTCGCGCCGGCGCGCCGAGCGCGCCGACGATCTCGTCGACGATCTGAGGGACACTGCGCTCGCTCGAGTCGATGACGAGCGCACCATCGCTTGCCACGAGCGGCGAGTCGGCGCGCGTCGAGTCCTTGTGATCGCGGGCTTCGATCGCCGCGCGCACATCGGCGACCGCTTCTTCGTCGGGCAGCTCACCGGCGCGCCGTTCGGCGCGCACATCGGGGTGCGCCGTCAAAAAGACCTTCAGGTCCGCGTCGGGAAGGACGACCGAGCCGATGTCGCGACCTTCGACCACACCAGAGCCGTGAGCGCTCACCCAGGCGCGTTGGCGTTCGACGAGCGCCCGGCGCACTCCCGGGTGCGCTGAGACGGCGCTCACCGCCGCGTCGACCGCCGCGGAGCGGATCGCCTCGGTGACGTCTGTTCCGTCCACGACCACGCGATCGCCGACATCGATCGAGAGCGCCTCCGCGAGCTCGGCGAGGCGTTGCGCATCGTCGGTCGCGATCCCCTTTTCCAGTGCCACGAGGGTGACGGCGCGGTACATCGCGCCGGTGTCGAGGCGCAGCAACCCGAGGTGCTCGGCGAGTGCCTGCGCGACCGTCGACTTGCCGGCGCCGCCGGGACCGTCGATGGCGATCACCGGCACGAAAGCCTCCTCAGCTCCTCTGTGAATCCGGGCCAACTGACGTCGGCGGCGTCGAAGTCCTCAATATGTACCGAGTGTTTCGTCCGCAAGGCGGCGATAGCGAGCGCCATTGCGACGCGGTGGTCTCCGTACGACGACGCGCTCCCCGCGGTTCGAAGGGTCGCCCTTCGATGAGGAAGCCGTCCGGTCGTTCTTCGATCCGCGCGCCGATCGCCGAGAGGGCGCCGGTCATCGTCGCGATCCGGTCGCTCTCTTTCACACGCAGCTCGGCCGCCCCTTCGATCACCGTCGTGCCAGGGGCGAAGCACGCCGCGACGACGAGCGCCGGCAGCTCGTCGATCAGATCCGGCACCTCCTCGGCGATGATCGACGTCGAATGCAAGTCCCCGCCGGTACAGACGAGGTTGGTGCGCCATTCGTCGACGGGTTCGATGTCGATCGCCGCCCCCATACGCTGCAGCGCCCGCACAAAGCCGAGGCGCTCTTTGCCGCAATAGACATGTTCGACGCGCACTTCGCTTTTTGGAAGGAGCGCCGCGCCGACACAGAGGAACGCCGCCTGAGACGGATCGCCGGGGACGGTCAGCTCGAACGGTTCGAGTTCGGAGCGGCGTACGGTGACGACGTAGCCCTCGGCGCTGTCGCTCGTCGTGATCTCTGCTCCACAGCGGGCGAAGAGCTCTTCGGTGTGCCGGCGCGTCGGGTGCGGCTCGGTGACGCTCGTCTCGCCCTCGGCCGAGAGCCCGGCGAACAGGACGGCGCCCTTCACCTGCGCCGACGGGACGCGTTGGCGGTGGTCGATCCCTTGCAGCGCCGCCGGGCGGACGGCGAGCGGCGCGTGCTCGCCGTCGGCGGCCGTGATCGATGCCCCCATCTGCCGCAGCGGTTCGACGACCCGGCCCATTGGACGGCCGCGTAGCGACGCGTCGCCGTCGAGCTCGGTGGGAAACGGCAACGTTGCGCACACCCCCGATAAAAGTCGCATCCCGGTTGCCGAGTTGCCGAGGTCCAACACGTGCCGCGGCGCACGCAGGCGCTTTCGCCCGCCGATCACGGCGTCCTCGTCGAATGCCGCTCCCAGGGCGGCAAGCGCGAGCCGCGTGTGGCGCACGTCATCGCCGAGATTGAGGCCGCGCAGCTCCGAGCGACCGTTGGCGAGCGCCGCGCAGATCAACGCGCGATGCGAGATCGACTTGTCCCCGGGGACGCGGGCGACGCCGCGCAGCGCCGTCGCGCCCGCCAGGTCCGCGTCTCCCATCAGCGTCCGACTTCGAGGTGACTGACGCCACTCGCCCCGTCGCGCAACGCGACGAGCTCATCGGTGCGCAAAAGGCGGAACTCACCGGGCTTCAACCGCTGGTCACGCAAAGGTCCGATGCGTGTTCGCACCAAGCGGCGCACCGGGTACCCGACGGCTTCGCACATCCTGCGCACCTGGCGGTTGCGGCCCTCGTGGATCGCGATGCGCAACATGCCCGGAGCGCGCCGCGACACCGAAGCCGGATGGGTGATCACCCCCTCTTCGATTTCGACGCCGTCGCGCAACCGCCGGATCGCCTCGGGCGACGGATCACCTTCGACCTCGCAGAGGTACTCCTTTTCGACACCGTGGCGCGGATGGGCGAGCAGCTGCGCGAGCTCGCCGTCGTTCGTGCAGATGATCAGCCCCTCGGAATCCAAATCGAGCCGGCCGATCGGAAACACCCGCGGCGTCACAGGGAGAAGGTCAAGGATCGTCGGCCGACCCTCCGGGTCGTGGGCGGTCGTCACGACGCCGACCGGCTTGTTGACGAGGTAGCTGACGAGATCAGGGAGGATGCCGACGGCGACGCCGTCGACCGTGACGCGGTCCTTTTCTGGGACGACGCGGCGTCCGAGCACCGCGGCCTCATCGTTCACGCACACCCGACCCGCCGAGATCAGCTGTTCGGCCGCGCGTCGCGAGCCGTAGCCGGCGCGGGCGAGGATCTTTTGCAGGCGGACGCCGGCGTCGTTTTCGGTGCTCACTCCTCGGGGTCCGAGCGCAGCACGCGCTCCAGACCCTCGACCACCTCCGCGTCGGGGACGAAGTGCTCGAGCGGCGGCAGGTCCGCGAGCGAATCGAGCCCGAGCCGCTCGAGGAACATCGGCGTCGTCCCGAACAACACCGCCAGTCCCGGTCCCGAGTCGTGTCCGACTGGCGCGACGTAGCCGCGCTCGACGAGGACACGCATCACGCCTTCGGGGTTCACGCCGCGGATCGCGCCGATCTGGCCGCGCGAGATCGGCTGCTTGTAGGCGACGATCGCCAGCGTCTCGAGCGCGGCCGGCGAGAGCCGGCGCGGCGCGTCGTCCAAGATGAAGCGCTCGACGTAGTTGCGGTACGCGGGGTGGCTCTGGATGCGGTAGCCACCGGCGACGCGGACGAGCTCGAAGCCGCGTTCTTCGGTTTCGTAGTCGCGGGCGAGCTCGCGGCATAGCTCGTCGATTCGCTCGGGTGCCACCTCCAACAGTTCGGCGAGCAGCTGCGTCGTCACCGGCTCGGTGGCGACCGTGAGCACGGCTTCGATCGCCGCGACCTGCTCGCGCGATTCATCGTCGAAGTTGCTCACGGCTGTACCTCGACCGGCGCCGAGTAGTCGTCGATCTCGCCCGTGATGCCTGCCGCGTCGGCGTCGCCGCCGATCCATCTCACCGTCAACGTCCCGAACGTCGTCGGTTGATCCAAGTCGACGAGGGCGCGCTTGTAGAGCTCCAAGATGGCGAGGAACGAGGCGACGACATGGGCTCTCGAAGGCAGATGCTCGGTGAGCTCGCGAAACGTCGCGGCCCGCCGGTCTTGCAGCGCTTCGAAGAGGGCAGCGATTGTCTCGGCGACGCTCACCTCGTCGACGAGCACGTGGGTGTCCTCGACGCGCGGGATCGGCCGCTCGGCGAGCGCCCGCTCGGCGATCCGTCGCAGTCGTCCGGGACTGACCCCTTCGAGCAGATCGGGAACGACGTCGATGAAACGCTCGTCAGCGCCGAGCCGGCGTGGCATCGAGCGCTGCGCGCGCGCCTCGATCTGCTGCAGCTCGGCGGCCGCCTGGGCGAAGGTACGGCACTCGACGAGCCGAGCGAGCAGGTAGTCGCGCGCCTCGTACAGGGCGAGCTCGTCCTCGTCGCCGAACTCGTCCGAGACAGGTAGCAGCCGACGGCACTTCAACTCGATGAGCGTCGCGGCGATCAGCAAGAACTCGGTCGAGACCTCCAAGTCGAGCGACTCCGCCCGCACCATCTCGGCGACGAAGGCATCGACGACATCGGCGAGTCGCACCTCGTACAGGTCGACCTCTTGGGCGGAGATCAGCTGAAAGAGCAGGCTGAACGGCCCATCGAAGACATCGATATGGACCTGGTAGCTCATGGCGAGCACGCTACCGGGCGACAACTTCGACTTGGTGAACCAAAAAGAACCCGCTCGTCACGCCTGGGCCGCCCTCGACTCGCACAGAACCTTCGCCTACCGTGACAACGCCGCTGTGCCCGAAAACGGGAGGGGCGCTGTCATGGTGATCGCCTCGTCTTTGGCGGCGGGATTGTTGGGGATCTTCATCGTCCTCGGCCTTTTGTTCTTCGCTTTCCTCTACATCTCGGGCCGGGTCTTCGGCGCGGGCGTGAGAAAGGGCGGAGATCTCTGGCGGTCCGGTCAACATGACGCGGACCGGCGGTACGGGGTTCGCCCCCCGCCGCCACCGCCCGCTTCGAAAAAGGGACCGACCGAGCCGCACCCTCCTTCGATGCATCCCGGCTGGTACGAGGATCCCTGGGGTCCCGGGAAGGCGCTACTGGAACGGCGTCAGCTGGACGCCCCACACCGCAGCGTGAGGTCGGTTCGTCCGCACGGCGTTTCGCCAACGCAGCGGACGAACGTCCTCGAAGCCACCTAAGCGAGAAAAGCTCCTCGTCTATCGTCGTTTCATGGCTCGGGTCCTCTCCGGGGTGCAACCGTCCGGCGCGCTGCACGTCGGCAACTATCTCGGCGCCTTCCGCCAGTGGGTGAAGGATCAATACAGCGACGACGCCTTTTTCTGCGTCGTCGACCTGCATGCGATGACGACCGACATCTCGCCGGACGAGTTGCGCACCCGTTCGCTCGAAACGGCGGTGGGGTTTCTGGCGATCGGACTCGATCCCGAGGTCTGCACGATCTTCTTGCAGAGCCACGTCCCCGAGCACACCGAGCTCTCTTGGATCCTTGAGTGCTCGGCGGGTATGGGCGAGTTGCGCCGGATGACGCAGTTCAAGGAGAAGTCCCGGCACCACGAGGCGATCCGGGTCGGGTTGTTCACCTACCCCGTGTTGATGGCGGCCGACGTGTTGTTGTACGACACCGACAAGGTGCCTGTCGGCGATGACCAGCGCCAGCACCTCGAACTCACCCGCGACCTGGCGCTGCGATTCAACGCCACCTACGGCGAGACCTTCGTCGTCCCCGAGGCCCAGGTCCCCAAGGTCGGCGCGCGGGTGATGGATCTGCAGCACCCAGACCAGAAGATGTCGAAGAGCACCTCTGCGCCGTCCGGGTTGATCTCGCTCGACGACGCGCCCGACGAGATCCGCAGAAAGATCCGCCGGGCGGTCACCGACACCGAGACCGAGGTGCGCTACGACCGTGAGAACAAACCCGGCGTCGCCAACTTGTTGGAGCTGCTCGCCGCGGCGACGGGCGACGACCCCACGCGCGTCGCCGAGCGCTACCCGAGCTACGGCGCCCTGAAAAATGACACCGCCGAGGCGCTCGTCGAGCTTCTGCGACCGGTGCGCGAGCGCCTCGCCGAATTATCGGCGGATCCGGGGGCGGTGCGCGCCGTGCTGAACAACGGCGCTTCGCGGGCGAGGGAGATCTCCTCAAAAACGCTCGAACGGGCCCGCAACGCCGTCGGGCTCGTCGAACGGGGCGAGCTGGTCTAAGTAAAAGGGCGCTCAGCGCGTCCCGACGGCGGCGAAGACGATCACCGCGATCGCGTTGAACATCGCGTGCGTGAGCGTCGAGGATCCGAGGCGCCCGGTCAGGTGGCGGACGACGCCGAGCACGATCCCCCCGCGCCGACCGTGAGGGCCAACAGCGCGCCGGCGACGCCCGGGTCGTTGGCGATGTGGACGGCCCCGAAGACGACCGCCGTCAAGACGATGCCGACGCCGACGCCCAACCGCTCGACGAGCTGTCCTTGCAGGAGTCCGCGGAAGAACAACTCCTCGATCAGCGGCGCGCCGACACAGGTGAAGACGACGAGCGTGAACCACCCCAACACGCCGAGATTCGTGATCGCATAAAGCGACTGATCGGGGTTGCCTGCCTTCTGCGCCACGTGGACGAACGGCACCAAGACGATCACCGCGACGCAGCGTGCGACGATCGCCGCGATGAACGCGATCCACAGGTCCTGCCATTTGAACCGCCAGCGGAAGTCGGATCGGACCTTGCCCGTTCCGTAGCGACGGCTGGCGAGCGCACAAGTCGCGTACAACCCGATCCACAACCCCGCTTCGGAAGTGACGAGGCGTACGAGCGCGTCCCCGTGATGCGTAACGAGCACCGGCAACACGAAGACGAGCGAGAGCCCAAACGACAAAACGAGCCCGACGACCGAGAAAACGAGCGAACCGAACGACGCTTTCCATTCGCCTTCGGGGATCTTCTCGTCGCCGAGGTGGTCGACCGAGACGACGTCGCGCCCGTAGCCGCCGGCAAAGACCTGGTCCGTCCAGGTGTCACCGTTGAAGTAGCGGTACTCGGCGCGACGAAAGGGGTCGCGGTGCCAGCCGGCGGGCAGCTCGGATTGCTCGGTCCGACGGTTCCCCCAAAACGGTGCCTGGCGAGTCCCGCACGCGGGACAGAACGCCGCATCGCTAGTGAGCGGCGCGCCGCAGCGGCGACAACGCCGCTTTTTGGGCACCGCTACTTCACGCGGATCATCACCGAGCGCGCCGCCTTGTCGGCGAGCGTCTGGCGGCGGCTGTCCCAAAGCGGGAGCAAGTCGTTCACGAGACCAGGGACGACTAGCGCGACGTAGAGGATCGTGCGCACGAACCAGCGCAACACGCCGCGCCAAAAGCCAATCGGCTCTCCGGACTCGACGTCACGCACCGCGATCCCCGGCGCGCGGTTGCCGATCGTCTGGCCGCGACCTGTCCCGTTCAAGACCGCGAAGTACAGGCCGCCGGCGATCGAGGACAGCACATCGACCACGGCCTGCGCGGCACCGGACAGCGTCTTCACCGTGCGATAGGTGTCGTTCACGTAGACCTGGTGTGGGTGACCGAACGCCGCGCTGAGGACCAAGGTGACGACGAACACCGGCACACCGATCACTACGATGTCGAGCAACATCGAGCCCACCCGCTGCCACCAGCGCGCTAGCGGCGCGCCGAAAGGGGCGAGCGGCTCTCCACCAGACTGCACGTTCGCCCACGGTGGAGGCGTTCCCTGCGCCGGCGGGTACTGCGGAAACTGCGGGTATTGCGGCGCGTAGCCGGGCGGCGGAGGCGGCGGCGATGACGGCGGAGGTGGCGGCTGTCCAGCGGTCGCGGCGCCGACAGGGACCGACCAGCCCGAAGGAGGCGGAGCCTCGCTCGTCCCGGCGGGGCTCGGCGCGTCGTAGGTCGGGAGCGGCGCGCCACACCGTTCACAAAACCGCGCGTTCTCGTCGGCCTTGGCGCCGCAGTTCGGGCAGAACACCTCGATTCGCACCTCTTTCGGCGAACGGGCTAAGTCGACCACCTGGATTCGCACACTACTGAGGCGAGGCGTCCGGCAACGGGACCGGACGGTCGCTCAGATCGTCACCGGACCGATTCCGATGATCCGACCCCACCACGACGTCCCAAAGTTGAACAAGCTCACGAGCGCTCCCTGGTCGAAGAACACGAGAAAGAGCACGAGGACAATGGACAACATCCGCAGCCGGTAGTACTGCGGGAGCACGCTCGCCGGCAAAAGGCGCTCGATCACCGCTGAGCCGTCGAGCGGCGGGATCGGGATCAAGTTGAAGACAGCGATGATCACGTTTACGAGCCCGAAGAGAATCACGATCTCGTCGACGATCGGCCAGTTCGCGATGACGTTCCCCGGGATCGGCCAGATGTGTGTCACCCCGTGGAACACGAGCCCCGCGATCAGCGCGAGAAGAATGTTCGTCACCGGTCCGGCGAGCCCGACGAGGACCGCCTCATTGCGCGGATGCCGTAACCGATCGACGCGCACGGGAACCGGTTTCGCCCAGCCAAACGCGACGTGCGGAGGGATCACGATGAGCAGGATCGGCAAAAGCACCGTGCCGATCGGGTCGATGTGCTTGATCGGGTTGAGCGTTATCCGCCCGGCACGTTTCGCGGTGTCGTCGCCAAACCAGTACGCGACAACACCGTGGCTTACCTCGTGCAGGATGATCGTCGGGATGAGCACCAGGAAGAAGAGGAACTCCTCGCTGTGCAGCGCGTGGTGTTTTTCGAGCTCGTAGCCGATGAGTGCAAGGACCGCGACGGTGACGACAGTCCACGGCCCGTAGCGATGAAAGCGCTGTGCGCGCCCCCCCTGCTGGGTTTCGATCACTTAGCGAGCGTCAGCGGCGATTATTCGTGGCGCAGTCGATACAGGTGCGAACGGCGGGCTTCGCCTCGAGCCGTGCCGGGGAAATTTGATTACCGCACTTCTCACAGATGCCGTAGGTGCCCTTTTCGACCTTGGCGAGAGCGCGCTCGACCTCGATGAGCGCGTTGCGCAGCTCATTGACGAGCGCCTCGTTCTCGCCGCGCTCGGCCGTCACCTGGCTCGAGTCGGCGAAGTTCGAGTCGTAGTTGAGCCCCGATCCCGAGCCGGCAGCGAAGCCGAGCTCGTCGAGCTGGCGCGCGAGCGAGTCACGCTCTTCCTCGAGGAGTTCTCGGTAGTCGACGGCCGGGGCTTCGTTCGCCATGGCGACAAGACTACTTTCTGGCCGCCCTGGCCGAACCGGCAGTTCCAGGCAGACAATGACCTGCTCAGTGCGGATTTTTGGCCGCCTGGCGTCGGGCGCGTGGGTGGGCCTTCGTATAGGCGCGGACGAGGTGGTCCTGGGAGACCTTCGTGTACACCTGGGTTGTCGTGATCGAGGCGTGACCCAACAGCTCCTGCACGACCCGGATGTCGGCGCCGTGGTCGAGCAGGTGGGTGGCGAACGAATGGCGCAGCACGTGTGGCGTCACCTTGGACGCAAGTCCGGTGCGCAGCGCGTGGGTGTGCACGACCCGCCAGATCGCCTGACGTCCCATGCGTCGGCCCCGCGCCGACAAGAAGAGCGCGTCGAGGTCGTCACGGCGCGCCGTTCTCGGGTGCACGAGGCTCTGACGACCGGTGGGTGCGAGCCACTCGTCGAGTGCGCGGCGCGGCGAACGAGCCGACGGGCACGATGCGCTCCTTGTTCCCCTTGCCGAGGACGCGACAGAGCTTTGCCTGCCCGTCGATCGACGCCATCGACAACGACGCGAGCTCAGAGATCCGCATTCCCGTCGCGTACAACAGCTCGAGGATCGCCCGGTCGCGTCGGGCGACCGGATCGTCGCCGACCGGTGACGACAGCAACGCCTTCACCTCGTCTTCACTGAGCGCTTTCGGGACCCCCGACGGCACGCGCGGTCCTTCCACCTCGGCGGTCGGATCCGACTGCGCGCCGCGTTCGTCGGCGAGGAACCGATGAAGGCCGCGCACCGCGGCGAGGGCGCGGGCACGACTCGAGGGCGCGAGGTGTTGGCGCTGCAGGCTCTCGAGGTACTCCTCGATCACGTCCGGGCGCACATCGAAAAGCGTCAGATCCTTTGCCGAGACAAACCGTTCGTAACTCAACAGGTCGCGCCGATACGAGGCGATCGAGTTGTGCGAGCGGCCGCGCTCGACGGCGAGATAGGACAAGAACTCCTCGGAGTCGAGCGACAGTGCGGACGCGCCCTGTGGGGGCGCAGGCGCAGCGTTCAGGGCGACGTCCGGCGCGCAAGCTCGCGCTCGGCGAGTGCCATGGCGATGATCGTCTTCGCGTCGACGAGATCGCCGGACTCGACGAGCGACCACAGATCGGTTAGCGGCACGTGCTCGACGGTCATGAACTGTTCCTCGACACCTTGGGTGTCGCGTTCGACCTCCGTGAGCTCCTCGGCGAGGTAACAGAAGGTGTGCTCATCGGTGAACCCCGGCGAGTTGTCCATCTCGCCGAGCAGAGTCCATCTCGCAGCGGTGCGCCCGACTTCTTCAGCGAGCTCGCGGCGTGCGCACTGCTCTGGGGGTTCGCCGGGCACGTCGAGTTTGCCCGCGGGCACTTCGAGGATCTCCCGTCGCAACGGCGCGCGGAACTGGCGGATCATCACCGCCTCGGCGCCTTCGATCGCGACGATCGCGACGGCGCCCGGGTGGCGGACGATCTGGCGCTCGTAGGAGTGCCCGTCGGGCGCGGTGATCTCGTCTGCGACGACCGAGAAGAACGACGCCTTGTACAGCTCCTTTTCGGCGGTGATCGAAAAGCCGGTGTCAGGACGCGGCATCGAGTCCGATCTCGAACAAATGCGGGTTGCGCGACCGCGCCCGTTCGACCGCCGCGGCGATGAACTCCCGGAACAAGGGGTGCGGGCGGTCGGGGCGGCTTTTGAACTCCGGGTGGGCCTGGGTGCCGAGGTAGTACGGGTGCGAAGGCAGCTCGATGAACTCGACGAGACGGTTGTCCGGCGAAAAGCCCGAGAGTGCAAGGCCGGCGTCTTCCAGGCGCTGGCGGTAACGGTTGTTCACCTCGTAACGGTGGCGGTGGCGCTCGCTCACCGAGGACTCGCCGTAAATCTTCGCCACCTGCGAGCCGTCTTCCAGCCGCGCGACGTAGGCGCCGAGACGCATTGTGCCGCCCATGTTCTCGATTCCGGCCTGATCGTCCATCAGATCGATCACCGGGTGCGGCGTCGCCGGCTGAAACTCGCTCGAGTTCGCGCCGGCAAGCCCGGCGACATTGCGGGCGTACTCGACGACCATCACCTGCAAACCGAGGCACAGCCCGAGGCAGGGAAGGTCGTGTTCGCGGGCGTAGGTGGCAGCGGCGATCTTTCCTTCGATCCCCCGTTCGCCGAAGCCGCCAGGAATGACGATGCCGTCAAGGAAGGCGAGGTCAGCCTCGGCCGTCTCGGGGGCAACATGCTCGGCCTGCACCCATTCGATCTCGACCTTCGCCTCGTTGAAGAATCCGCCGTGGCGCAGGGCTTCTGTCACCGAGAGGTAGGCGTCGGGCAGATTGACGTACTTGCCGATGACGCCGATCCGCACCGCGTCGACGGTGTGCTCGCCGCGTTCGACGATCGTCTCCCACTCGTCGAGGTCGATCGCCTCCTCGGAGTCATCGAAGCCGAGCGTGCGACAGACGATCTGGTCGAATCCCTCGTCGTGCAATAAAAGCGGGATCTCGTAGATGTTTCGGGCGTCGACCGCCGAGACGACCGCTTCGATCGGCACGTCGCACAGAAGCGAGATCTTCCGCTTCAGCGCGTCGTTCAGCTCGTGGTCGGAGCGGCAGACGATGACGTCGGGCTGAATACCTCGTGAGCGCAGCTCGGTCACCGAGTGCTGGGTCGGCTTCGTCTTCAGCTCTCCGGAGGGCGCGAGGTACGGCACGAGCGTCAAGTGGACATAACAGACGTTGTCGCGGCCGACGTCGTGGCGGAACTGCCGGACCGCTTCCAGGTAGGGGACGATCTCGATGTCACCGACGGTGCCGCCGATCTCGGTGATGACGACGTCGACATCGTCGGTCGCGAGCCGTTTCACACGAGACTTGATCTCGTCGGTGATGTGCGGGATCACCTGCACCGTTTTGCCCAAGAAGTCGCCGCGCCGCTCTTTTTGGATCACCGTCGAGTAGATCTGGCCGGTCGTCGCGTTCGAGGTGCGCAACAGCGCCTCGTCGATGAAGCGCTCGTAGTGACCGAGGTCGAGGTCGGTCTCGCCGCCGTCGTCGGTGACGAACACCTCGCCGTGCTCGAAGGGGTTCAACGTCCCCGGGTCGAAGTTGATGTACGGGTCGAGCTTGCACATCGTCACCCGCAGACCCCGGGACTTCAAAAGTCGACCGAGTGAGGAGGACGCGAGTCCCTTCCCGAGGGAGCTCGACACCCCCCCGGTCACGAACACGAATTTCGCCACGCCGCCCCTCCGGTGATTGGCCCAAAACAAACTAGCGGCACGGTGTGGTCGCGCCGCGGACCGCGAACCGATGATTTCCCTCAGCGATCCGCCCCGACGCGTTCGAGCAGCTCTGCGGCATGTTCGCGGGCGGCCTTCGAATCGGGGTGTCCGGAGAGCATCCGCGAAAGCTCGACGACGCGCTCTTCGTCGCGCACCGGTCGCAGCGTCGCCACCGAGCGCCCCTGCACTTCGTGTTTTTCGACTACGAGTTGGTGGTGCGCGTGGGCAGCCAGCTGGGCGAGGTGGGTGACGACGAGCACCTGGTGGCTCCGTCCGAGCTCGGCGAGCGCGCGCCCGACCGCGAGTGCTGCCTCGCCGCCGACGCCGGCGTCGACCTCGTCGAAGACGAGCGTGGGGGGCGCGGCGGTGAGCACGAGGCGCAGGGCGAGCATCGCCCGGGCGAGCTCGCCGCCCGAAGCGACCTTGGCGAGCGGCAAGCTCGGCTCGCCCTGGTTCGCGCCGAGACGGAACTCGACGTCGTCGCCGATGCCTGCTGCGCCGACTGTCACCTCCAGTCGGGCGTTGCGCATCCCGAGGTGGTGGAGGCGCTCTTCGACCGATGCGGCGAGCGCGCCGGCGGCTTTGCGGCGCTGGTCGCCGACCGCTCGCTCCGCCTCGACGAGGGCGGTGCGTACCTCTTCGCTACGCCGCAGAGCCGCGATCCGCCGCTCGTCGGCCGACTCGATTTCTGCGATGCGCGCCGCGATCTCCTCCGCGGCCCGCAGCACGTCGGCGAGCTCCTCGCCGTGCTTGCGCACGAGGTCTCTCAGCAGCTGACGACGGACGCGGACTGCGTCCAGACGCTGCGGGTCCTCTTCGAAACGCTCCCCCGCCAGGCGCAGCTCACCGGCGAGGTCGTCGAGCTCGGCGATCACCGAGCGCATCCGGTCGGCGAGCGGCCGCAGGGCGTCGAAGCGATCGAGCTGGGTCCGTGCCTCGCCGAGACGATCGAGCACTCCTGAGAGCTCTCCGCCGTGCACGACGGCGTAGCCATCGGCGACGGCTTCTTTCAACGCGGTCGCCGAGCGCAAGACTTCTTCTTCTTCGGAGAGTCGCTCGTCCTCGTCGGCCGCCACGATGGCGGCGCGGGCGATCTCGTCGAACTCGAAACGCAGCAAGTCCAGATCACGCTGGCGCTGTCGTTCGTCCCCGCCGAGTGCCACGATCTCCTCGTCGAGTTCGGCGAGCGTTCGGCGAATGGCGCGCACGTCATCCAGTTCGACGCCCGCGAACCGGTCGAGCACGGCGCGCTGCACCGGCGCTCGCAAGAGCGACTGGTGCGAGTGCTGACCGTGAAGGTCGACGAGGTCGCGACCGCGTTCTTCGAGCGCCGAGATCGGCGCCATCTTGTCGTCGATCTCGGCGCGCGATCGACCTGTCTGGGGTACGACGCGCCGCAGCACGACCTCGCCGTCGTCCACGAAGCGGCCCTCGACCGTCGCCTGCTCGGCGCCAGAACGGATGATGGACGGTTCGGCGCGACCGCCGACGAGCAGCTCCAACGCCTCGACGACCAACGTCTTTCCGGCACCGGTCTCACCGGTGATCGCGGTCAGTCCGGCCTCAAAGACGATGTCGACGTCCTCGATCACCCCGAGCTCGCGGACGCGTAGCTCCTCGAGCACGTCTAGCGATCAGCCAAGCCGAACTTCTCGCGCAAGATCGCGTGGAAGTCAGGTGCGGCAAAGCGCACGATCTGCGCGGTCTCCTCGGCGCTCTCGACGACGACGGCGTCCTTCGGTCCGACTGGCCCCTTCGCCACCCCGTCGACGACAACGACTGCGGCGGGAGGTCCCTCGCCGACTTCGAGGCGCACGGATTCGGAGGGATCGAGCACGAGCGAGCGATCGAACAGCATGTGCGGCGAGATCGGCGTGACGATCAATGCGGCGAGCTGTGGCGAGACGATCGGTCCGCGCAGCGACAGGTTGTATGCGGTCGAACCGGTCGGCGTCGCGACGAGCACCCCGTCTGAGAGGTAGGAGAGGAACGGTCGCTTGGAGATCGCGACGTTGACCCTCAGCGTCCGCCCGGCGGAGTTGCGCTCGATGGCGGCCTCATTCACCGCCAGGGTCCGCTCGCTGACGCCAGAGGCGCGCTCGATGCGGACGTCGAGCACCATGCGTTCGTCGATCGCGACGTCGCCGTCGACGAATTGGGTGAACGCGGCTTCCATCTGGTCCGGCTCGACCTGGGTGAGGTAGCCGAACGACCCGAGGTTGACCCCGATGACCGGGACGCGCCGTTTCATCGCGAAGTGGATCGTCCGCAGCATCGTCCCGTCGCCACCGAGGCTCACCGCCGTGATGAAATCGCCCTTGCCACCGTTCTGGGTCCAGACATCATCGATCTCGACAACGTCGTAGCCGTGCTCCTGCCACCACGTCCTCGCCCGCTGTGCGAGCGCGGCCGCCTCGGGTTGGACGGCATGAACGACGAGCGCCACCTTTTTGTCGCCGGGCTGCTCCATCACCTCATCCTCGCGGCCTTCCCGGCCGGGGACAATGTCTTCGCCGCGCCGGGGGTCAGCTGGACTTAGGCGGCGCAGGCGACTTCTTCGCCGCCGCACGCTTCGCAGGGGCCTTCTTCGCCGCCTTCTTCGCGACGGTCTTCTTCGCTGCCGCCTTCGTCGCTGAGGCGGCTTTCTTCACCGTTTTCTTGGCGGCCTTCTCGGCAGACTTCGCCGCAGTTCGCGTCGTCTTGATGGGATGGTCACGCCGTCTCGGACCGAAGTACTCGCCGACGAGGCCGACGAGTCGCTCGAAGAACTCGCCGATCTCCTCGCGCCGCGACGGCGAGAACGTATCGAACTCCTTTTTCACTTCTGTGCGGACGAGGTCGGTGAGGCGGTCGACGCCGCGGCGCGACCGGGCACGCACCTCTTCGATCAGGTCCTCGACGCGTTCTCTGTTCTTGCTATCGCCACGCAGGAACTCGGTGATGAACTGTTCGAGCTCGGATCGCGTCATGCCGGAGAACGGCGATCGGTTCTCCAGGTAACGGCGGACGGAGTCCTTCATCGACTCCCGGCCATAGCCAGGCGGCGGGTTATCGCTCATACAACCAGGCTAGTTCCGGCGCGAATCCTTCACCCCCGTCGTTCGTCACCTCGCGCCAGCCAAGCGTCGACGAGCGCGAGGAGATCGTCCGCCTCGTATTCGGGGTCGATGTCGCTTCCCCCAACCCCTTCGGAGGTGACGCCGGTGTGCACGAGCCCGAACGACGCGGCGAGCGTCCGGGCAAATCTGCCGTCGGTCGAGGGCCGGTCGCCGACGACGAGGTCGACATTCCCGAGGAGATTCCGCACCAGTGCGGCAGCCGGCTCATGCGGCTTTCCGGCGACAAGCGGCTCGCGCCCCCCGGCCGTCGCGACGGCGGCGAGGATCGAACCGCCGCCGGGAATCTCGCCGTCCGTCGTCGGGTAGGTCGCGTCGGCGTTCGTGCCAATCAGGCGGGCGCCTTTCTGGAGCGCCGCCTGCGCCTGGGCGAGGCGGTGGTAGTCGAATTCGGGGTCAAGCCCGACGACGACGACGTCGAATTCCGCATGCGCACGATCGCCGTCGGCTCGTTCCGCGCTCGCGCCTTTCTCCTCGAGCGCTTCGACACACCCGGGACCGCCGACGACGAGCACACGCTCTCCGGACCGAACGAGGGTCGCCGCGGCCTTCGCCGAGGAAAGCATTTCGGAATCGGAGGCGTCGATAGCCTGGCGAGCGAGCTTGGTAAGGAGTTCTTTCGTGGTCACGTACGAGTTGTTCGTAAAGAACGCGACGCGCGCCCCAGAGCCGCGCAAACGCTTGATCGCGTCCGAAGATCCCGCGATCGCTTCGTTCCCCCGCCAGATGACCCCGTCGAGATCGACGACGACCGCGCGTCCCTCGCCCATCGGGCCATCTTCGCACCCAGGTCCGGGGCGCCTCGCCCGAACAACGCCGATAATCGGCTAGCTCGGCGATGCCCCGCCTCGAGCCCTTCCGCGGACTGCGCTACGACCCGCAGCGCGTCGACTTCGGTGAGGTCATCTCCCCGCCCTACGACATCATCGACGCCGACGAGCGCGCCCGCCTTGCGGCGCGCAGCCGCTTCAACTCGGTCTTGATCGAACTGCCGATCGATGACGCGACGCGTGGCCTCGACCGGTACCAGCACGCTGCGACACTCCTCGACGCCTGGGAGCGAGACGGGATCTTGGTGCGCGACGAACGCCCGGCGCTCTATGCCTACCGGATGACCTTCAGCGACGACACCGGCGCCGAGCGCTCGACGACCGGCGTGATCGGTGCGCTCGGCCTCGACGACGATGGCGGCGAGGTGCTCCCCCATGAAAGCACAGTGGCGAAGTTCAGCCAGGACCGTCTCGATTTGCTGCGCGCCTGCCAGGTGAACGTCTCGCCGATCTGGTGTCTTTCGCTCGCGGACGGGCTGTCGAAGGCGATCGCTTCAACGATCGATCTCGCGACCGACCATCACCAGGCGACCGACGACGACGGGGTCGTGCACGAGATCTGGCAGATCGACGACGAAGACGCCATCGCCGAAATCACCGCCCGCGTTCATCCCGAACCCTTCGTCATCGCCGACGGCCATCATCGCTTCGAGACCGCCACGCGCTATCGCATCGAACGGCGATCTCTGAACGGCAACCAGCCAGGCGACTTCGACTACCTGATGACGTTCGTCGTCGAACTGCGTCCCGACGAACTCGACGTCCGCCCGATCCACCGCGTCATCTCGGGACTCCCAGAAGGGACCGACGTTGCCGGCATCCTCGGCTCGACCTTCCGCGTCGAGGAGTCACCCGGCACGGTGCGGGACCTCTTGCACGAGATGGCAACGCACAACGTGCTCGGATTGGTGACGAGCACGAAGCTCTTCTTGATCGAACCGCCGCGCTCAGAGTCTGGCAACGGGGTCGACGCGCTCGATACGAGGCGGATCGATCACATCGTCGAGTCGCTCCCAGAGCATGCGATCACCTTCGAACATCGGCTCGAAACGGCGCTCGACGCCGTGCGATCAGGTCGCGCCGACGCCGCGATCCTCGTGAAGCCGGCTTCAATCCCCCAAATCGCAGATGCGGCGCGTCACAAATCGACGATGCCGCCGAAAACGACCTTCTTCCGACCCAAGCCGAGAACCGGCTTCGTCTTCCGCTCCGTCGAGTGCTGACGCTCTCAGCGAACCGACCCGCTAGGTCCATCGCCAGGTGTTCGCTGCCTCTTTAGCGACCGCCTGGTCTCTGCGGCGAAAGGGCGTCAGCTGTTTCGGGGCGCCGCGTACCGGCCCAAGGACTAGTCGACGGTCCAGGTAACGCCAGAGCGCAGCAGCGTGGCGAGGTCGCCGGCACCCTTTTTCTTCGACACGTCCTCGATCTGTTTACGGGCGAGATCGCCATACTCGGGGCGCTCGATTGCGCGGAAGATGCCGACCGGCGTCGGCTCATACGGTCCTCTTGCGAGGCGGGACAACATGAAGGCGAGTCCGGCGTTCGCGCGCGCCTCGTCGTGCACCAAGAGCGCGTCCTCGCCGACGTCGGCGACATCGGCAATCTCGAGCGAGCCGTCCGGTCGGAGGACGACGCCGCGTTCTCCCTCGGAACCGAAGCGGATCGGCTTGCCGTGCTCGAGGGGGATGAGCATGTCGGACCGCACGTCCTTGCCGGTCACCTTCTCGAACGCGCCGTCGTTGAAGACGTTGCAGTTCTGGTAGATCTCGACGAACGCTGAACCACGGTGGGCGTGGGCGCGCCGGAATATCTCTTGCATGTGCTTGCGATCCATATCGTGGGTGCGGGCAACGAAGGAAGCCTCGGCGCCGATCGCGAGTGAGATCGGGTTGAACGGCTGGTCGAGCGAACCGAACGGCGTCGACTTCGTCACCTTGCCGAGTTCCGAGGTCGGCGAGAACTGGCCCTTGGTGAGCCCATAGATCTCGTTGTTGAACAGCAGGATTTTCAAATTCACGTTGCGACGCAGCACGTGGATGAGGTGGTTGCCGCCGATCGAGAGCGCGTCGCCGTCACCGGAGATGACCCACACGTCGAGGTCGGGGCGAGTGACCGCGAGTCCCGTCGCGATCGCCGGGGCGCGGCCGTGGATCGAGTGCACCCCGTAGGTGTTCATGTAGTACGGGAAGCGCGCCGCGCAGCCGATGCCGGAGACAAAGACGGTGTTCTCACGCTTCACGCCGAGCTCGGGCAACAAGAACTGCATCGCGGCGAGAATCGAGTAGTCCCCACAGCCGGGGCACCACCGGACCTCCTGGTCGGTTGACCAGTCCTTCCTGCTCGTCGTCGGCGTTTCGACGTCAGTCACTGCGCGACCTCCTCAGTCACCTCGGACGCGCCCAACAAATCGACGATCGCCCGCTCGACCTCTGCGATGCGGAAGGGCGTCCCTTGCACCTTGGAGAGCGTCACCGCGTCGACGAGGAACTGCGCCCGCACGAGCATTGCGAGCTGACCCAAGTTGTTCTCCGGGATGAGTACGCGCCGATAGCGACCGAGCACCTCACCGAGATTGGAAGGGAACGGGTTCAGGTATATGAGGTGCGCCTGCGCGACCTTGACCCCGCGGGCGCGGACGCGCTGAACCGCCGCCACGTTGACGCCGTAGGTGGATCCCCATCCCAGTACCAACAGCTCCGCGCCGTCGGGGTCGTCGACGTCGACCGGCGGGATGTCGAGCGCGATTCCGGCGACCTTCTGCGCGCGCAAGTGCACCATGTGTTCGTGGTTCTGGGGGTCGTAAGAGACGTTGCCGGAACCGTCCGCCTTTTCGATGCCGCCGACGCGGTGTTCGAGTCCGGGCGTGCCTGGGATCGCCCACTGACGAGCGAGCGTCTGCGGGTCGCGCACGTATGGCCAGAACGAGGGGTTGCCCTCCTCGTCTACGTGGTTCGGCTCGGTCGCGAATTCAACAGAGATGTCGGCGAGCGTGTTGACATCGGGCAGCCGCCACGGTTCGGAGCTGTTCGCCAGGTAGCCGTCGGACAACAAGATCACTGGCGTCCGGTATTTGAGCGCGATGCGCGCGGCTTCGATCGCGGCCTCGAAGCAATGCGACGGTGTGCGGGCCGCGACGATCGGCAACGGCGCCTCGCCGTGACGTCCGAACATCGCAAGCAGAAGGTCGGCCTGTTCGGACTTCGTCGGCAATCCGGTCGACGGACCACCGCGCTGCACGTCGATCAGGACGAGCGGTAACTCGAGGGAGATCGCGAGCCCGAGGGTCTCGGACTTCAAGTCGACGCCCGGCCCGCTCGTCGTCGTCACCCCGAGCGATCCCCCAAAGGACGCTCCGAGCGCAGCGCCGATGCCGGCGATCTCATCTTCTGCCTGGAAGGTGACGACGCCGAAGTGCTTCTCCTTCGCGAGCTCATGCAACAGATCCGACGCCGGCGTGATCGGGTAGGCGCCGAGGAAGAGCTTCAAACCGGAGAGCTTCGACGCGGCGAGCAGTCCCCAAGCGGTCGCGGTGTTGCCCGTGACATTCGTGTACTCGCCGGGCCCAAGCTTGAACGCCGGCACTTCATAGGACGCATCGAAGAGCTCGGTCGTCTCGCCGAAGTTGAAACCCGCTTTGAACGCGAGGGTGTTCGCCTCGACGATTTCGGGGCGTGACGCGTAGCGCTGCGCGATCCACGCCAGCGTCGTGTCGGTCGGGCGACCGTAGAGCCAGGAGATGACGCCGAGCGCGAAGAAGTTCTTGCTCCGTTCGGCGTCGCGGGGCTTCGCTCCGGTCGGCTTGCATGCCTCGATCGTGAGCGAGGTCATCGGCACCTCGTAGACCCGGAAGCCGGAAAGGCTGCCGTCTTCGAGTGGATTCGACGCGTAGCCGGCCTTCTCGAGCGCTCGCTGGTCGAAGGCGTCGACGTTCAAGATCACGGCGCCCGACTTCGCGAGCTCGCCGACGTTCGCCCGCAACGCCGCTGGGTTCATCGCGACGAGCACCGTCGGCTCATCTCCCGGCGTCATCACGTCGTGGTCGGCGATTTGGACCTGGAAGGCGGAAACCCCCGGCAGCGTCCCCGCCGGGGCGCGGATCTCGGCCGGGAAGTTCGGGAGGGTGGCGAGGTCGTTGCCGAAAAGCGCACTCTCTGTCGTGAAGCGGTCCCCGGTGACCTGCATGCCGTCGCCGGAGTCACCGGCGAAACGGATGACGACGCTGTCGAGCTTCTCGAGCTTGTGGCCTGGCGACCGTTCGACCGTGCTACTCAACGGCTGCCCCTTAATACGTACGTGGAAGGCCAGTTTACCGGGGCAGCCCTGGCTGTTGATGAGGGCCGATCGGCCCTAAGCAATCGTGATCGACTCGTCCAAAAACACGTCTTGGACGGCGTGAATGATCTCGACACCCTCTTCGAAAGGCCGCTGGAAGGCCTTTCGGCCGACGATCATCCCGGTGCCCCCGGCCCGCTTGTTGATCACTGCGGTGCGCACGGCCTGGGCGAAGTCGCTTGCTCCTTCTGATTCGCCACCCGAGTTGATGAGGCCGATGCGGCCCATGTAGCAGTTGACGACCTGCCAACGGGTGAGGTCAACCGGGTGATCGGTCGTGAGCTCCGAGTAGACGAGCGGATCGGTGCGGCCGAAGTTCAGCGCCATGTAACCGCCGTTGTTCTCGGGTTGCTTCTGCTTGATCAAGTCGGCCTCGATCGTGACGCCGAGGTGGTTCGCTTGACCGGTGAGGTCCGCGGAAAGGTCGTAATCCGCCTCGGGCGTTTTGAACGCCGAGTTGCGCAAATAGCACCACAGCACCGTGAACAGTCCATGACGATGGGCCTCTGCGAACATCGGGCTGACCTCGCGGATCTGGCGCGTCGCCTCTTCGGAGCCGAAGTAGATCGTTGCCCCGACGCCCATCGCGCCGAGATCGACAGCCTGGCGGACTGACCCGAAGGGCACCTGGTCGTACTTCGACGGATACGTGAGCAGCTCGTTGTGATTTAGCTTCACGATCATCGGGATCTTGTGCGCGTACCGGCGCGACAAGATGCCGAGCCCGCCGAGCGTCGTCGCAACCGCGTTGCAGTCCGCGGCAATTGCGAGTTCGACGATCGGTAGCGGGTCGAAATACTCCGGGTTCTTCGAAAAGCTCGCCGCGGCCGAGTGCTCGATGCCCTGGTCGACAGGAAGGATCGAGAGATATCCCGTTCCGCCGAGCCGTCCGTGGCGGTACATCGCGGAGAGATTTCGCAGCGTCGCGATCGGGCGGTCGCTGTCGATGAAGACGCGGTCGATGAAGTCGGGTCCGGGGAGGATCAACTGGTCGCGCTCGATCGTCTTCGAGGTGTGATTGAGGAGGCTGTCTGCCTCCGCCCCGAGCAGCGCCCTGACGTCGACTCCCACGATCCACCTCCGCTTTCGTGCGCGGACGCGCGCGCATTTTGCTGCGTCAGCCTACCTGCGCCGTTTCGGTGCACTACGACGGCTCGGTGCACTCAGCGACGACAGTCGCTCGACCGCGTCGGACGTCTCTGGATCTGCGTCGACCACCCGCTTGAACAACCCTCGCGCCCGCGGTACGTCGCCGGTCCGCTCATACAGATCGCCGAGCAGGTACCACTGTCGGATGTGGCGTTCGTGGGGTTTCGCGACCTTCCGAAGCGTCGCCGGTCCCAACAGTGCGATGGCCTCTTTGTACATGCCGCGATCTGCGAGCGAGCCCGCCATGACGAGCCGACCCTCGGCCAAAACGTCACTCGAAGTGCCCGACTGACGTATTTCCGACCAGATCGCCGCGACACGGTCGTGATGACCAAGTGCACGCTCGGAGTCGGCAATAACCGGATGCTGATCGATGGAGCCAGTGAGTACCACGAACGCACGCAACTCCCTCAACGCCTCACTCCATCGGCCCAACCGGTAGAAGGTGAGGCCGCGCAATTCCCTCACCGCTCCGATATTGCTTGATTCGTGCGGAAGGGAGCGCAGGATGCGAAGGGCGTCTTGATATCGATCGCGCTCGTAGGCTGCCGCCGCTTCTGCGAGGCGTCGCTCGATTTGTGCACGCAAACGCGCCGGAGCTGCTGATGCAACATCAGTGCGCACGCCAGCCGGCGTGCGGCGTCCTCGCGGTCCGCGTCCGCGGCGGGCGGCGGGCGGCGCTGATCCCAGCTGTTCGTTGCGGGTCACCCGAACGCCGTCGTTCGAGCGAACTACTCGAAATCGGGCGTTTGGGTGACGGGGGCGCTCATCGCGACCGCGTTCGGAACGCGAATCCGAACGGCGTGGCCGGGGTTGTTCCTCCGGCTCGGCCGTCACTCGGAACGCACCCCGTCGGGCGACGCTCCCCCAATCGGGACGACCCGGCTCAACGCTGGACCTTCCTCCACCCAAATTGCCCCGCGCGAAGCGATCGGAGTCGCGCCGTTGCGTCGAGGCGCGCCGTGGGTTCGTACCTCGAATGGACGTGCTGCCCCCGTGGTTTCGAGCGCGATCCGGCCGTGATTCGCGACTCCCCGGCATGCGATTCCGTGATGAAACGAAACCTGAGCGGCGATCGCTGTGTCTGGCTCCGCGTTCCTCAGGGTTTCGGAGTCCGCGTTCAGGCCCGTACCCGTCCTCCGAACGACGACTACTGCGTCTAATTGATCCCTCGCCGGCACGATTGGTCCGGTCGCGTGGGTTGGAGCTGGTAGCCCGGCTCGGGCGCTTCGGGTTTCGAGCCTTTCGAGCGTTGTCTCCGCTCGAGTTCGGCGACGATTGACCTCGGCGGTCGGGCTGGATTCTCGATGATTTCGCCGCGTTTTCGGAACTAGTGCGACGCTTCACCGGACTCTGGCCTCCGCGAACCGCTTTCGAGACCCGTCCACGGGGATTTCCCGGCGATGCGGATGACGGATGCACGCGACCGGCCATATGCCTCGAACCTACTGCGAGAGCGCGCTGCTCACTGCGAAGGTTTGAGACCAATACGAGCGCGAAAGAGCCTCCGCTCGACAGCGTGTTCGCTGCATGCGGAGGCTCAATCTGAGATGAATCCCGGCGACGACCTACTCTCCCGGAGGGTCTCCCCTCAAGTACCATCGGCGCGGGCAGGCTTAACTTCCGTGTTCGGGATGGGAACGGGTGTTTCCCCGCCGCTATGGCCACCGGAAACCTTGGCTCGAGCGCCTGCATTCTGGAAAAGGCATTCGCTCTAGGAACGCCTGACGCGATCCTTTGAGCCTTCCATAGCGAGCACGAGCGAGAATCCAAGCCCTCGGCCGATTAGTACCGGTCGGCTGAACACGTCACCGTGCTTACACCTCCGGCCTATCAACGTGGTGGTCTGACCACGGGCCTTACCAGGTTGACCCTGTGGGAGATCTCATCTTGGAACGAGCTTCGCGCTTAGATGCTTTCAGCGCTTATCCCACCCGCAGGTCGCAAACCAGCCGTGCCCTTGGCAGGACAACTGGCACACGAGAGCTGCGTCCGTCCCGGTCCTCTCGTACTAGGGACAGCCTTCCTCAGATCTCCTACGGCTGCATCGGATAGGGACCGACATTGTTGTTACCACCGAATCTTCGTTCGGGGGCTAGGGCATTTCTGCCTAGCTCTGCATGTCGCCATGCAGATCGGACCATATCTTCACCGAATTCGGTGCTCGGCATATGGTCTCTGAGGATTCTCGTTCTTTAGACGAGCCTTTCCTGCTGATTGACCGCACCCGTCACTTTGTCACTATCCGGAATTTTCCAGATGAGTAGTGCGAGATACCCGGTGTTTCCAGCATTTAGCCAAGTTTTACGACAGCGCGGTTAGTTCACTGTCTCGCGACGTTCTAAACCCAGCTCGCGTACCGCTTTAATGGGCGAACAGCCCAACCCTTGGGACCGGCTTCAGCCCCAGGATGCGACGAGCCGACATCGAGGTGCCAAACCTTCCCGTCGATATGGACTCTTGGGGAAGATGAGCCTGTTATCCCCGGGGTACCTTTTATCCGTTGAGCGACGGCGCTTCCACAAGCAACCGCCGGATCACTATGCCCTGCTTTCGCACCTGCTCGACTTGTGGGTCTCGCAGTCAAGCTCCCTTTTGCCATTGCACTCGACGGCTGATTGCCAACCAGCCTGAGGGAACCTTTGGGCGCCTCCGTTACCTTTTAGGAGGCGACCGCCCCAGTCAAACTGCCCGCCTGACGCTGTTCCTAATCCGGGTCACGGACCGAGGTTAGAGTCCCAGAACTAACAGGGTGGTATTTCAACGTTGCCTCCACTCTGGCTAGCGCCAAAGCTTCCAAGGCTCCCACCTATCCTACACAATCAGTCCCAAAACCCAACATCAAGTTGCAGTAAAGGTCCACGGGGTCTTTCCGTCCTGATGCAGCTAACGAGCATCTTTACTCGTACTTCAATTTCGCCGGGTCTGTGGTTGAGACAGTAGGGAAGTCGTTGCGCCATTCGTGCAGGTCGGAACTTCGTCGTGATCCCTCTTTCGAGGGCGACAGACTATGCCTTCATCTTCAAAGTTCAATCTGAGATTGTTCTTTGAAGAGCCCGCGTATTGCACCGGTCATAGATTTGCCAAACCGGACACTTAGTTCCGATGAGGCAGGACCGGAGCCTCGCCCTTGAGGGCTCAGTCGTTACGGGGCCATGTCACAACCTTCGCGACAGAGGGCTTCCCACGGCATTACCCGCCAATGATTGCCTCGTCCTTGGTCGAGACCATTGGGTAGGGCTCCGCCGTTATGAGCGGGTATTTGCACGGAATCACTCCCGCGCCGGGCAACTCAATTACCCGACAAGGAATTTCGCTCGTTTTGTTACTTGTGAACCCGACGCACAAAGCGCCGGGCGGGTTGGTCGTTTCCGCCAACCTCCCCGCGTCGCCGCGGGGGTCGGACCATCTCTTCAACTCACCAGGGATGGCGAGTTGGTCGGCGTATGGTCTCTGAGGATTCTCAGGTACTGAGATGGCTTCCGCTGAGTTCATCGTCTCAGCGATCGTGGCAATTTCTGCCATGCCGAACGCTGTCAGGTGGGCTTTTTGGGCGACCTGATCGACGATGTACGCGAACTTGTCGAAGTTTTCCCTCTTCGCAGTTCGTAGCGGGTGGGCCTGAAAGAACGGAATGATCACCTCGATCAGATCGCGGAGGCGGCTGACGTTGTAAACAACCAGGTCTTCTTTGTGATTGTCCTGGCGCTTATTCGCGTAGACGCGACCGCATTCGAAGAATCTCTTCAATTCCTCCAGAACGTCCCGGCTGCTGGCTCCCTGCACAACCTTGAAAGTTGGTTGTATTTGCCAGCCCAAGGACGTCGTTCTGTTTCGGAAGATAGGACAGCTGAAGCAGCCTTCTCCGTCAACAAAACCCACGATCCATCCGTGGTACTCAAGTCTTTCCTGCTGGTTTTCCGCACCTTGCGCGTTGTCACTGCCGTCCATGTCCTTCGATATACACCCTCGGTGTATCACCAGAAACAAACGACTAGTAGCGAAGGATTCTCCGGCTCTTCCAGCAAATGGCCGACTGCTCATTTTGCCGTCACCGACAAAAGGGGCAGCTCCTCTCTGCCTGCTGAGAGGGCGGTAACCTTAGGACCGTTATAGTTACGGCCGCCGTTTACCGGGGCTTAGGTTCAGAGCTTCGTCCCGAAGGACTAACCCCTCCCCGTAACCTTCCGGCACCGGGCAGGCGTCACAGCGTATACATCGTCTTAGGACTTCGCACGCTGCTGTGTTTTTATTAAACAGTCGCTTCCCCCAATTCTCTGCGGCCTCTTCAAGCTCGGGGCGCGAAGCCCTTTCACCCTATTGAGGCCCCCCTTCTCCCGAAGTTACGGGGGCATTTTGCCGAGTTCCTTAACCACAGTTCTCCCGATCGCCTTGGTATTCTCTACCTGCCCACCTGAGTCGGTTTGGGGTACGGGCACCATGTCAGCTCGCTAGAGGCTTTTCTCGGCAGCATGGACTTGATGACTTCGCCTGAAACGGCTCGGGATCACGTCTCGAAGATGCGGGACCCGGATTTGCCTAGGTCCCCTCCTACACGCTTCCCCCAGGACAACCAACGCCTGGGCTCACCTATCCTCCTGCGTCCCCTCATCGCTTTCCTCTTCAGGGTCGGTCAGTTCGGCCCGAAGGCCAGCCCCTTAGTACCCCTGATTTGGAATGGGCGCGGACACGGTGGTACTGGAATATCAACCAGTTGTGCATCGACTACGCCTTTCGGCCTCGCCTTAGCTCCCGACTGACCCTGGGCGGATTAGCCTTCCCCAGGAACCCTTGGGCTTACGGCGGAGGGGTTTCTCACCCCTCTCTCGCTACTCATGCCAGCATTCTCACTCGACTGCGCTCCACGACGGTTCACACCCCCGCTTCACGGCACAGTCGACGCTCCCCTACCACTCCCGCTTACGCGGGAATCCGCAGCTTCGGCTCTTGACTTAAGCCCCGTTACATTGTCCGCGCGGGGCCACTCGACCAGTGAGCTATTACGCACTCTTTAAAGGGTGGCTGCTTCTGAGCCAACCTCCTGGCTGTTTCTGCGTCCCCACATCGTTTTCCACTTAGTCAAGAATTTGGGGCCTTAGCTGGCGGTCTGGGCTGTTTCCCTTTCGACCAACGAAGCTCATCCCCCGTGGTCTCACTGCCAGACTTAGAGCACCGGCATTCGGAGTTTGATTGGGGTCGGTAAGCTTGTAGGCCCCCTAACCCATTCAGTGCTCTACCTCCGGTGCTAAACATCTGACGCTGCACCTAAATGCATTTCGGGGAGAACCAGCTATCACCGGGTTTGATTGGCCTTTCACCCCTTACCACAGGTCATCCCCCATGTTTTCAACCATGGTGGGTTCGGCCCTCCACGAGGTCTTACCCCCGCTTCAGCCTGCCCATGGCAAGATCACCCGGCTTCGGGTCTACCGCATGCGACTGAACGCCCTATTCAGACTCGCTTTCGCTCCGGCTACCCCATTCGGGTTAACCTCGCCACACACGGTAACTCGCTGGCTCATTCTTCAAAAGGCACGCCATTGCGGCCAATATTCGTAAATATCGACGACGCTCTGACTGTTTGTAAACCAACGGTTTCAGGTACTATTTCACTCCCCTCCCGGGGTGCTTTTCACCTTTCCCTCACGGTACTAGTTCGCTATCGGTCGCCTGTTAGTACTTAGCCTTTCGAGGTGGTCCTCGTAGATTCGCGCCGGCTTTCCCAGATCCGGCGCTACTCGGGAGAATCGCAACAGAGATCGCTCGCCTTTCGTGTACGGGGCTGTTACCCCCTATGGCGTGCCGTTCCAGAACACTTCCACTAGACGGCGATTTTTTAACTCCGCGAGAGGTCTGGTGCCCCCTCAAGCGATTTCCCACAACCCCGACCCAGCAACGCCACCAGGCTTGACACTGGACCGGTTTAGGCTCTTCCCTTTTCGCTCGCCGCTACTCAGGGAGTCGCATTTTGCTTTCTTTTCCTCGGGGTACTCAGATGTTTCATTCCCCCCGGTTCCCTCCGCTGGCCCTATGCATTCAGACCAGGGTGACACCCCATGACGGGTGACGGGTTTCCCCATTCGGACATCTACGGATCAAAGCTTGGTCGGCAGCTCCCCGTAGCTTTTCGCAGCCTCCCACGTCCTTCATCGGCTTCAGGCGCCAAGGCATCCACCGTTGGCTCTTTGTAGCTTGGAGAATTTCAGATGCTCGTGCTCGCTATGGAGTTCTCAAAGGGCGCCGACGCGACGACGTCGCTCCCTGAGAGCGGAACAGGAACAGTCCCACGATCCACGCAGAGCTCCTCGAGAGGGATTCCCGATGCCGGAGCGTCGGGCGTTCTACCAATCAGGAGATAAACGGATCGCCGAGTAACCAGTGATCGACTGGGAGTATACGGACCTTTAGCGAAAATGAATTCGCCAAGGACCATCCATAACTCCTTAGAAAGGAGGTGATCCAGCCGCACCTTCCGGTACGGCTACCTTGTTACGACTTAACCCCAATCACCGACCCCACCTTCGACGGCTCCCTCCAAATAAATGGTTGGGTGACCGGCTTCGGGTGTTGCCGACTTTCGTGGTTTGACGGGCGGTGTGTACAAGGCCCGGGAACGTATTCACCCCGGCGTTGCTGATCCGGGATTACTAGCGACTCCGACTTCATGGAGTCGAGTTGCAGACTCCAATCCGAACTGAGACCGGCTTTATGGGATTCGCTCACTCTCGCGAGATAGCAGCCCTTTGTACCGGCCATTGTAGCATGTGTGCAGCCCTGGACGTAAGGGGCATGAGGACTTGACGTCATCCCCACCTTCCTCCGAGTTGACCCCGGCAGTTTCCTACGAGTCCCCGGCATTACCCGCTGGCAACATAGGACAAGGGTTGCGCTCGTTGCGGGACTTAACCCAACATCTCACGACACGAGCTGACGACAGCCATGCACCACCTGTGTGGGACCCGAAGGTCAGCGTGTCTCCACGCCTTAACCCACATGTCAAGCCCAGGTAAGGTTCTTCGCGTTGCGTCGAATTAAGCCACATGCTCCGCCGCTTGTGCGGGCCCCCGTCAATTCCTTTGAGTTTTAGCCTTGCGGCCGTACTCCCCAGGCGGGGCACTTAATGCGTTAGCTGCGGCACGGAAACCGTCGATAGGCCCCCACACCTAGTGCCCAACGTTTACGGCGTGGACTACCAGGGTATCTAATCCTGTTCGCTCCCCACGCTTTCGCTCCTCAGCGTCAGTACCGGCCCAGACCACCGCCTTCGCTACTGGTGTTCTTCCTGATATCTGCGCATTTCACCGCTACACCAGGAGTTCCATGGTCCCCTACCGGACTCGAGCCATGGCAGTATCAGGTGGCGTCCCCAGGTTGAGCCTGAGAATTTCACACCCGACTTACCAAGCCGCCTACGAGCTCTTTACGCCCAATGAATCCGGACAACGCTCGCCCCCTACGTATCACCGCGGCTGCTGGCACGTAGTTGGCCGGGGCTTCTTCTGTGGGTACCGTCATTTTCGTTCCCACTGAAAGGAGTTTACAACCCGAAGGCCTTCATCCCCCACGCGGCGTTGCTGCGTCAGGCTTTCGCCCATTGCGCAAGATTCCCTACTGCTGCCTCCCGTAGGAGTCTGGGCCGTGTCTCAGTCCCAGTGTGGCTGATCGTCCTCTCAGACCAGCTACCCGTCGTCGCCTTGGTGGGCCGTTACCGCACCAACAAGCTGATAGGCCGCGAGCCCCACCCGAAGCGGAGTCCTTTCCTCATGTGCTCATGCGGGCTCATGGGGACATCCGGTATTAGCATCGGTTTCCCGGTGTTATCCCGGTCTTCGGGGTAGGTTGCTCACGTGTTACGCACCCGTTCGCCACTAGGTCTTCCTTGGTGTTGCCACCAAATGGACCCCGTTCGACTTGCATGTATTAGGCACGCCGCCAGCGTTCGTCCTGAGCCAGGATCAAACTCTCCATCGAGACCTCATATCGGTCGATAAATCGATCGATACTTCGATCCTAAGAGAGTCGGTCCGAAAACAGGAAATGTCCCCGAACCGACTGGCACCAAAACGGACGTTGTCCGTGTTCAGTGCAATTGACTTCGTGAACGCGCGACCTTTCGGGCGCGCGAGCATGCACTGGCTTTTGGCTGTTCCTATTCCGTTCTCAAGGAGCGACGACAGGCACACTTCCTTGCGGAAGGAGGTGCCCGCGTACGCTGAGGGCGCCGATCGACCCCAGAGGGGAGACGGCTATCAGCGATTCCGAAGGGCGTAAGGCTACTTCGGAGTGGCCCGGGCCCAAACATCAGTTCCGAGCAGCGGTTACCTTAGCACCAGCCGACTATGTGTCAATCAGCCGAGGCGCAGGTCGTGACACATTTTCATCGCCGGGAACGACGAACCGCCAAGGAAATTCCACCGCCGTCCCGTTGCGCTCCGAGAGTCCGATTCTGGTCGTGACCAGCGGTTTTGTTGGAGGCGGCGTCCCATCCGAAACGATCTGGACACCTTCTGAGCCTGCGACGAGGTCCGCTCCATCGGTGCCGCGATCGAATGCGAGCGCCTGACAAAGTCGAGCCGGCCCTGCGCAGAGCTCGCGATCACGGCGCGCTCGAGGTCGCCTCGAACGCATCACCTCGATGCCCGACACGGGCGCCAGCGCCCTCAGCAGCACCGCTCCCGCGACACCCTCTTTCTCACAGACGATGTTCGAGCAGAAGTGCATGCCGTAAGTGAAATAGACGTACAGGTGTCCCGGCGGCCCGAACATCGTCGCATTCCGAGGTGTCCGGCCACGATAGGCATGACTTGCCGCATCGCGCTCCCCCGCGTACGCCTCAACCTCGACGATGCGACCGACCACCCCGTTGGCGACGAGGAGCAGGTTGAGAACTCGGGGCGCGACCTCGACCGGGTCGCTGGCGAAAAAGGCGCGCTCGATCGGCGCCGGCCCGCCCAATTCAGTCTTCTGCGTGGCGGGAGATTCGGACGCGTCCACGACGCAATTCAATCGCCCGTCCAAGACGGTCGAGTTGTTCGGACACCGTTTGCAGCGGGATGCGCGGCTCAACTTCGAAGACGAAGAGCGCTTCGGGACCGAGTTGATCGGACTCACGAACGAGATCAGGCAACGATCGCTTGTCCTCGATTGAACGACGCACGAGATCGGCGATCGTTCCGTGTGCCTCGCGAAATGGGCCCCCCCGCTTGACCATCCACTCCGCGAGCTCGACGGCGCGCACATTCGGGTCGCTGGCGGCGGTGCGCATCGCTTCAAGGTCGAAATGCAGCGTCTGGACGACACCAGTGAGTGCGTCGAGAGCGAGGTTGATCTGCGAGAACGAATCGAAAAGAGGCTCTTTGTCCTCCTGAAGGTCACGGTTGTACGCGAACGGGAGACCCTTCAATGTCGCGAGAAACCCGGTCAGGTGCCCGATTAGGCGCCCGCTCTTTGCTCGAGCGAGCTCTGCCACGTCCGGATTCTTTTTTTGAGGAAGCATCGAGCTCCCCGTCGCCCAGGCGTCGTCAAGCACGTAGAAACCGAATTCACTCGTCGAATAGATCACAACCTCCTCGCCGACCCGCGAGAGGTGCACCCCGAGCAGCGCTATGGCGAAGAGCGATTCCGCAACAAAGTCGCGATCCGCGACGGCGTCGATTGGGTTCTCAAACGCACGCTCGAATCCGAGATCCCGCGCAGTTTCGAGCGCATTTATTGGCAGCGTCGAGCCGCCGACAGCACCCGCGCCGAGCGGAGACACCTCGACGCGCTCGCGCGCCTCGTGGAATCGGTCGATGTCGCGTAACAACGACCAGGCGTGCGCACAAAGTTGCCAAGCGAGCGGCACTCTTTGGGCACGTTGCAGATGGGTATAGCCGCAAATTTCGGCATTCCCGACTGTGCGCGCGCGATCGAGAAATGCGTCACATAGACGAATAACCGCTTCTGAAGTCCTCGCGATCTCTCGCGTCGTATACAAACGGAGCGCCGTCGCGACCTGGTCGTTCCGACTTCTCGCTGTGTGGAGGCGGGTGCCGGTCTCGCCCGCTAGCTCGGTGACGCGGCGTTCGATCGCGGAGTGAACGTCCTCGTCACTCTCGGCGAATTCGAATGCGCCGCTCTCAAATTCGCTTCGCACCGTCGAGAGCGCCTCGAGAAGTGATTCGACCTCGGACGGAGTCAGGATCTTCGCCCGACCGAGACCGCGCACGTGCGCTTTGGAACCTTCGACGTCATCGATGCCGAGCACCTTGTCGAACGAGAGACTCTCGGTGAACCGCATCATCTCGAGCGCCGACGCGACGCGCATGCGTCGAGACCACACCGACACTGGAGACCGACCTACTTTGCGTCGGCCGGATCGCCGGACAACCCTGGCCCTTGGCGGCTCGCCCAGGTCTTGATGCCGAGCCCGTAGATCCGGACGAATCCCTCGGCGTCTTCGTGGTGGAACGCGTCCGCCGCGTCGTACGTCGCGAGGCCGTAGTCATACAGGCCCAGTGGACTGCGACGGCCGAGCACGGCCGCCACGCCTCCCGGCGCAAATCGGATGCGGACTTCCCCGCTGACGTGTTGCTGAGTCGAAGAGACGAAGGCGCCAATCGCCTCCCTGAGTGGCGAGTACCAGAGTCCGTCATAGACCAGTTCCGCGAACCTCGGCTCGAGTCGTGACTTTTCGTGCGCGACATCCCGTTCGAGGGTGATGCCCTCGAGGTCGACGTGAGCACTGATAAGTGCGAGCGCTGCGGCGCATTCGTAGATCTCACGGCTCTTGATCCCGACGCGTCGATTCTCGACCATGTCGATCCGCCCGAACCCTCGCGCGCCGGCTGTGTGGTCCAGATCCCAGATCAAGTCGACGAGGGGAATCGATCGCCCGTCGAGCGATACGGGCACGCCGGATTCGAAGCCGATCACGACATCGACGGGGTCGGCGGCCTTTTCCACCGTTCGCTCGTAAACGTCTTCTGGAGGTGCCGCCCAGGGGTCTTCGATCTCGCCACATTCGATCGCCCGCCCCCACAGGTTTTCGTCGATCGAATAGATGCGCTCCTTCGAAGCGGTGATCGGAATGTCGAACCTCTGCGCGTATTCCACGGTGTCCTCTCGGGTCATCTTCCACACGCGCACTGGGGCGACGACATCGAGATCCGGCGCCAGCGCGCGCGTCCCGACCTCAAAGCGGACCTGGTCATTGCCCTTTCCCGTGCACCCGTGCGCGACAGCGGTCGCGCCGTGTCGCCTCGCCTGGGCCACGACGTGGCGAGCGATCACCGGACGCGCGAGCGCGGAGACGAGCGGATACCGACCCTCGTACAAGGCATTCGCCTGAATGGCTGGGACGACAAAGTCGTGGGCGAACTCTTCGCGCGCGTCAACGACGACAGCTTCGACAGCCCCGGCGGCGAGGGCGCGCTCACGGATCGACGCGAAGTCGCCCCCCTGTCCGACGTCGACCGTGACAGCTACGACGTCGTAATCGAGTTCGGTACGCAGCCAGTGCACTGCGACGGAGGTATCGAGACCCCCGGAGTAGGCGAGCGCGACGCGTTTTGACATCTGTGACCTCTCCCTTATTGCCCAGACATTTCGGAGATCTGCTTCGCGAGTGAGGCGCCGCCGGTCGACTCGTCGGCGATCACGAGCACCGTGTCATCACCGGCCACGGTACCGACGACGCCTTCGACGCGGGTGCGATCGATCGCTGAAGCGACGACGTGAGCGGAGCCGGGTGGGGTGCGGACGACGACGAGATTCGCTGAGCAGGCGACGTCGACCACCCACTCCCCGAGGACGCGGCGCAGGTGATCGACCGGCGCCGGCGGAGCTTGCTCGGGTTCCGCGATCGCGTAGACGGGTCGCGTCGACCCGGGAAGGCGAACCTTCACAGCGCCGAGCTCCTCCAAATCGCGCGAGACCGTTGCCTGGGTCGCGTCTATGCCGCGTTCCGCGAGCAAGTCGACAAGTTGGGGTTGGTTCGACACGGGGAACTCGGCGAGCAACCTCGCGACGAGGTGCTGACGTCGGTTCTTCGGGATCCGGCTCAACGGACACCTCCGAGCAGGTACGAGAGCACGCCGCGCACCGCTTCGAGGCGGTTGCGCGCCTGTCGCCACACGCGGCTGTGCGGCCCGTCGAGCACGGACGCTGTGATCTCCTCACCGCGGTGCGCGGGCAGGCAGTGCAGAACGATCGCGTGTGGTGCGGCTCGGGCGACAAGCTCATCGTCGATCGTGAAGCCCGCGAACACCTTGCGCTTTTCCTCGGCGTCGCCCTCGCCCATCGACACCCAGACATCGGTATAGAGCACGTCAGCGCCCTCTGCCGCTTCTGCGGGTGAGCTCGCCACACCCACTTTCCCATCGAGTCGTTTCGTCGCGTTCAGTACCTCTTCGCTCAAGGTGAATTGCGGCGGACTCGCAACAATGAATTCGCCGGCGAGCGCGGCCACGGCGAACGCGAGAGAACGGCAGACGTTGTTCGCATCGCCGATGTAGGCGACCTTCTTTCCGGACACGGTGCCAAATTCATCGCGGATCGTCTTCACGTCCGCGATGGCTTGGGTCGGATGCTCGACGTCGGACAAAAGGTTGATGATCGGCACGTCGGTGTTTTCCAACGAAACCGCCATTCGCTCCAGTGTCGAGTGCCGCGCCGCACGCACACAAAGCGCCGCGTGGTAGCAGGCGAGCGTCCGTGCGACATCTTCTGCCGACTCGCGGACGTCGATTCCGACTTCGTCCCGCATAATCGACACCGGATGTCCGCCGAGACCGACGATCGCCATCTCGGTTGCATTGCGCGTGCGGTTTGACGGGTGCTCGAAGACGAGCGCGACGCCGCGCCCTGTCAACACCGGCGGCGGATCACTCTCGCCCGCGAGCGCCAGCACACGCCCGAGTGCTTCTGGAGACAGGTCCCCCACTCGCAGCAGATTCATCGCTCGCTCCTCACTTGGTACTCGCCGACCGACATGGCGGCATCGATCGCCCGATGCAGGCGGTCGACGCCTTCTCCGATCTCATCGTCCGAGATGATGAGCGGCGGACACAGCCGGATCACCGACGGTGTCGGGTCGTTGACGACGAGGCCAAAATCGAGCGCCTTCTCAGCGACGACACGGGCGTCAACACTCGATGCCAACACAAGGCCGATGAGCAGCCCGGCGCCGCGCACCTCGTAGACGCCATCCAGCGAACCCAGCGCCTCACGAAGGCGCTCCCCGCCAGCGCGCGCCAGCGCCGGGGCATCGAGGGAGATCATCGTTTCAAGGGTCGCCTTCGCGGCTGACATCGCGAGAGGTTGCCCACCGAAGGTCGAACCGTGGTCGCCCGGTTCAAATGACTTCGCGACGCTGTCGCGCGCCCAGCACGCGCCGACGGGAAAGCCGTTGCCGAGTGCCTTCGCCATCGTCACGATGTCGGGAAGCACACCCTCGTCTTGGAACGCGAACCATCGACCGGTGCGCGCCAATCCCGTCTGGATCTCGTCGACGATGAGCAGCAGTTCGAGCTCGTCGCAGATCTCGCGCACCTTTTTGAGGTAGCCCTTCGGCGGGGTGACGACCCCTGCTTCGCCGAGGATCGGTTCGAGCATCACGCCAGCGGTGTCCGGTCGGACACCGGATTGGATCGCCGCGGGATCGCCGTATTCGACGTGGTGAAAACCGTCCGGCAGCGGCGTGAAAGGAGCCTGTTTGTGGGGCTGACCGGTCGCGGCGAGCGTCGCCATCGAGCGGCCATGGAAGGAGTCATGCGCCGTGACGATCGCGAAGCGGCCTTTGGGCGTAGCGCGCCGCGTGAGCTTGATTGCACACTCGTTCGCTTCTGCCCCGGAGTTGGCGAAGAAGACCTTTCCGCCGAGCGGCTCTCCGTCACCGACGAGGGTGTCGAGGATCGTCGCGACCTGCTCGTTCAGTCCGTTCGCGAAGAGGTTCGAGACGTGCAGCAGCTTGCCAGCCTGGCCGCAGATCGCGTCGCGCACTGCCGGGTGGGCGTGTCCGAGCGAGGTCACGGCGATCCCAGAGAGAAAATCTAGGTAGCGGTTGCCCTTCGCGTCGACGAGCCACGCACCGGACCCCGAGACGAAACGAACCGTCGGTGACCGGTACGTCGGCATCAACGCGCTCGTCATGCGGTCACCATCGTTCCGACTCCGGACTCGGTAAAGAGCTCAAGCAAAAGTGCGTGCGGCGTTCGTCCGTCGAGCACGTGGGCGGCCGCGACGCCGCCTCGCACCGCGTCGATACAGGCACGGGCCTTTGGAACCATGCCACCCGAGATCGTCCCGTCGTCGATCAGAGCTTGCAGCTCGGCCGCGGTCGCGCTCGAGATCACCGAGGCCGCATCGTCCGCCAGACGGCGCACGCCATTCACATCGGTGAGGTAAATGAGCTTTCGCGCTCCCAACGACGCGGCGACCGCACTCGCGACGGCGTCGGCGTTCACGTTGTACGTCTGTCCTCCTTCGCCCGAGGCGATCGTCGCGATCACAGGGACGACGCCTTCGTGCAGCAGGTGACGCATGAGCTCCGGGTCGACGGACGAGACATCGCCCACGAAGCCGAGTTCCGGGTCGCGCTCGATCGCGCGGATGAACCCCGCGTCCTCGCCGGAGAGCCCGACCGCGACGGGCGCGTGGACGTTCAAAGCCCCGACTATGTCGCGATTTACCTTGCCGACGAGCACCATGCGCGCGATGTCGAGCGTCTCGGCGTCGGTGACGCGCATCCCGGCGCGGAACTCCGGGCTTTTTCCGAGGCGCTCCATCAGCGCGCTGATCTGCGGACCGCCACCGTGCACCACGACGGGCAGCATCCCGACGCTGCGAGCGAGGACGACGTCTTGCGCGAATCCCTCGAGCGCGGAGGTCGCCTCGCTTCCCGGCACGAGCGCACTGCCGCCGAGCTTCACGACGACGACGGAACCGGAGAACCTCCGGATGAACGGGATCGCCTCGACGAGGACCGATGCCGTCGTCGCCGGATCGTGGGCCGCGGTCGTCGTCACGGCACCACGGGTGCGAGGTCGAGTCCGGTCGCCTCGTCGATCTGGCAGGCGATGTTCGCCGCCTGGATCGCCTGTCCGGCGCCCCCTTTGGTGAGGTTGTCGATCGCGCAGATCGCGATGACGTGACCCGTGCGCGGCGCCGAGCGCACCGTCAGCTTGGCGAGATTGGAGCCATAGGTCTCCCGCGTCCCCGGCGAGTGCTCGACGACCTCGACGAAACGCTCGCCGCGGTACCGCTCAGAGACGATGGCGAGCAACTGTTCGGTGGTATGTGGCGCCGTCGCGCGCGGATAGGAGGTGACGAGGATGCCCCGCGTCATCGGCGCGAGGTGCGGTGTGAAGAGCACGCCGGCGCCGGTGACCTGTTCGATCTCGGGGGTATGGCGGTGGTCGATCAGCCCGTAGGCCGAGAAGTTCTCGTTCACCGAGCCGAAGTGAGTGAACGCCGTCGGTTCGCGGCCCGCCCCCGACACACCGCTCGCCGCGTCGACGATCACCCCGCCGGGTTCGATCACGCCTGCTTGCAACAGCGGCACGAGGGCGAGGGACGCCGCCGTGACGTAACAGCCCGGCGCGGCGATCAGCGACGCGCCGACGAGCGCCTCCCGGTTGAGCTCGGGAAGTCCGTAAACGGACTGCGAAAGAAGCTCCGGGTGGCGGTGTGTAAAGCCGTACCACTGCTGGTAGGCCTTTGCGTCACGAAGGCGAAAGTCCGCGCCGAGGTCGACGACACGCGTCGAACCGGCGAGCTCTGCGACGACATCTTGGGAACGTCCCGACGGGAGCGCCACGAAAACGACGTCAGCGCGGGAGGCGGCCGCGGCCGAGAGCGACTCGACGACGAGATCGGGGTCCAAATCGAGTCCAGGATGGAGATCACCAACGCGCTCTCCCGCAGAGCGATCACCCTGGGCGATCGCGACTTCGAAGACGGAATGGCGGGCGAGCAGGCGGAGCAGTTCGCCGCCGAGGTATCCCGACGCGCCGACGACAGCCGTCTTCATGGCATAATCATACGTCATTCTGGATGAATATACGCTGGCTGCTTCGACTGACCGGGCTCTTACCAGTCCTCTTGCCAGTCGTACGGCCCGTCCCGCGACTCGGTCGGCACCGGGGCCGCGGCCTTCGCCGCCTGAATGAAGGCGCGAACCTTGCGGGGATCCTTGCGACCGGCCGTCTCGACGGTCGCTGAGGCGTCGACCCCCCACGGTCGCACCCGGGCGATCGCTGCGGCGACATTCTCTGCGTCGATCGCCCCGCCGATCATCAACCGCATCCCGCTCGGCACACGCTCCGCGAGCCGCCAGTCAAAGATGCGCTCGGGAAGCTGCGCCGGCATGTCGACGTAGATCGCGTCGGCGCGGTAGTCGTTCGGATCGGCAAGCGCCGCCGAGTTCGCTTGAAAGACTTTTATTACAAGGGGAACCTTCTGGGCGATGACCGCGACATCCTCGGGGCTCTCATGACCAGACAACTGGGCGGCGCGCAATCCCGCCTGGACGACGACGTCGACGACGCGCTGTGGGGCGGCGTCACAGAACACCCCGACGGTGATCACCTCTGGGTGGAGGCGGCGGGCGATGTCTCTCGCCGCGCCGATCGCCACCTGACGCGGCGAAGGAGCGAAAACGAATCCGACGGCATCGGCACCCATCGCCACCGCCAAGAGCGCGTCGTCTTCGTGGGTGATCCCACAGATCTTCACGAACACGCGCCGCTCCGATCAGGGGTCACCCGGTCGGGCTCCAGCAGGCCCCGGACGACGGCGACCGGCCCAGATAGCGCCGGGACAACAAGCGCCCGGATAGCGCTCCTGCCAGGCGCTTTGCCATCGCGACAGCGTATCGGTCAGGTCTAGGAATCTTTTTGTCTCGAATCGCCGCGCCATACCGGCCTCCGTGCGTCAAACTTTTGGCGTGACAGACGCGATCCGGGCCGGAGAGGAGGACGCCAACAAGACCGTGGTGCTCGTGGAGGACGACCACCACATCGCCGACCTCGTCGACCTGTACCTCCGGAAGGCCGGGTTCCGCGTCTTGCAGGCGTCGGACGCGACGCGCGGACTCGAGTTGATCGCCAACGAGCGGCCGCACCTCGTCCTGCTCGACATCGGACTGCCGGGTGCGACCGACGGGGTCGAGATGTGCCGGGAGATCCGCAAGGCGAGCGACGTCCCCGTCGTCTTCCTCACGGCGCGCGACGACGAGGTCGACCGGGTGCTCGGCCTCGAACTCGGAGCTGACGACTACATCACCAAACCCTTCTCGCCCCGAGAGCTCGTCGCGCGGGTGCGCGCGATCCTGAGGCGCGCCGACGGTCGGAAGCGGCGGGTGTCGACACCGGTCACCGTCGGTGACATCACCGTCGACGCGGCACGACGCGAGGTGATCACGAAGAGAGATGGGCCTGTCGCGTTGACGGCGCGCGAATTCGATTTGTTGCTGCACTTCGCCGAGAACCAGCGGATCGTCTTCACTCGGCGCCAGCTACTCGATGCCGTCTGGGGTTCGGGATGGATCGGCGACGAGCGCACGGTCGACGTGCACGTGCGCCAGCTACGGCGCAAGCTCGGAGATGCGCTCCCGCTCGAAACGATCTGGGGTGTCGGCTACCGCTGCGACTGAAGCGCACCGACGCGCGAGGCGCGGCGCCTTCGTCACCATCGGGACGAGGATCACCGTTGCCTTCGTCGTGATCTTGGCGGTGGCGCTGACGCTGGCCGCTGTCGTCAGCTTCGCCCTCGTCCGCAACGCCGACACTCTGAGCGCTCGTAACCTCGTCCTTGCCCAGACTGAGAACCTCGCGCGAAGCACGGAAGCGCTCTCCCACCGCGGCCAGAGCGAGACAAAGATCTTCGAAGATCTCCTGCCGTTGGTGGCTTCCGTCGCCGGTATCAAGCAAGCTGCGATCGTCGAAGCCTCGCCACCGGCGCACCTCGTCTCTGATCAGCCCCTCGACATCGGGCCCCACACACTCGACGCGCGCACGCTTGCCCGCAGCGCCGCGACCGCCGGCGTGAGCCGTGGGATCGCCTACGCCGCTGTGCCGCTGTTCACCCTGCCGGCGTCTGGAACACAAAAGAAGGTCGTTGTCGCGCTCTACCTGGCGCGACTCGTCGGGGCGACCTCGGCGAGCATCTCGTATTTCTTACTGGCCGGCGGCATCTCGCTCGTCGCAGCTGCGATCGCGGCGGCGATCATCACCCGGCGCGTCAGCCGGCGCGTCGTCGACGCCGCCGTCGCCGCACGGCGCATCGCGGCCGGTGATCTATCGACGAGGCTCGAGCTTTCGAGGAGCGACGTCGGTGAGCTCGGGACGCTGCGCGACTCCCTCAACCAGATGGCCGCCCGCCTGGAGGACCTGCGCGACCTCGACCGCCAGTTCCTGCTCGCCGTGTCACACGACCTGCGCACCCCGCTCACCTCAATCCTCGGCTACGCCGAGGCAATCATGGAAGGCGAGGTCGAGGATCCGACGCGCGCCGCGCGCGTCGTCGTCGGCGAGGCGAACCGCCTCGAGCGGCTGATCGGCGACCTGCTCGACCTCGCCCGGCTCGACGCGCACCAGTTCGCGCTGAACCTCGACAACCTCGATGCTGCGACCGTCGTGTCGAACGCCGCGGCATCACTTCGCTACGCGGCCGAGGCGGCGTTGGTCACCCTCGTCGTTGACACCGACGATCCAGTCGCGATCGTCGGTGACCGCGACCGCATCGCGCAGATCGTCTCGAACTTGATCGAGAATGCGATGCGTTTCGCCAAAACACAAGTCGAGGTGCACTGCGAGGCGACGCCCGACGGATACGTCGTCATCACCGTCACCGATGACGGTCCGGGAATCGCCGAGGAAGACCGACCGCGCATCTTCGAGCGGCACTACTCCTCGGTGCGACATCCCGGTCGCTCCGCGGGAACCGGACTCGGCCTGACGATCGTCAGCGAACTCGTCGCGCAGATGGGCGGCACGGTCGAGGTGACGTCGCCGGTCGTCGACGGACACGGCACGCGTCTCTCTGTGAGGCTGCCGGCCGACCCCGCCGCGATCAGGCGGCCGCCGACACCGTCATTGGCGATACAAAGGGAGCGCTGACGCCTCGGCGGGCGAACTTCCCGATTCGGTGATGACCTCGATCTCGATCGGCACGGCGACGTCGCGTTTCAAGTAGGCGAGCGCGACCTGGGCTTGCACGCGTGGCGAGAACGCCGCCGACGTCACCCATCCGACGTCGTTCCCCTCGAAGAGGAGCGTGTCACCGGCGGTGACGTCCGCACCGTCGATGACGAGACCGACGAGGCGGCGAGGAACCTTGCCGCCCCGCGCATCGATGCGGGCGACGAGCTCCTGTCCGGTGTAGCAACCCTTTGTGAAGCTCACGGTGCGACCGACGATGCCGGCTTCTTGGGGGATCGTCTTCTCCGTGAGCTCCGCGCCCATCTTCGGGAACCCAGCCTCGATGCGCGCCGCCTCGAATCCTTCGTCGGTGCCGATCGGGACGTCGTCCGGCAACGCGATCTCTGGCCCGACGAGGTCGACACCCGCGTACCCCGGGTAGGCGACACGAACCGCGACGGCGTCGGGATCGTTCGTTGCGAGCAGGACCTTCGGTCCGCGCAACACGGCGCGCTCCCACGCCTCGAGGACGAGCTCCGCCTTCACGCGGATCTTGAACCGAACCAACCGGTCGTACAGCGCCTCCCCGAACCCGATCGCCGAGATAAGGACGGCTTCGTCTTCTGAGAGTCGGACGACCCACGCGTAGCCGTCGAGCTTTCCCTGCGGCGAGAGCACCAAGGTTTCGACCGCGCCACCGGGCTCGAGCGCGCCGAGGTCCTGGGAGACCTGGCCCTGCAGATAGCTCAACGCGTCCGGACCGCTCACGCGGACGACGTCGATCGGCTCTTCGTAACCGACCTTGTCGTCTCGGATCGCGGCGTACGTCGCATCGCGATCGAGCACCGCGATCATCTCCATCTCGCCCTCGCGGGGCGACCGCGCGCGAAGAAGATCGCCGATACGGCCGGCGTCACAGGTACAGGCCGGTCCCCCCGTCGAGGCGCTCCGTGGCGAGCGCCTGGACGTCGCGTTCGCGAAGGATGAGGTACTCCTCGCCCTGCACCTCGACTTCGAAGCAGTCCTCTCTGTTGAACAGCACCTTGTCGCCTGGCTTCGCCGTGTGGACATTCGGACCGACCGCCATCACTTCGGCCCAGGTGAGTCGCTTGGTCAGCTGGGCGGTCGCGGGGATCAGGATGCCGGCGCGCGAGCGACGCTCGCCCTCGGGGTCGGGAAGCTGGACGAGGACCCGGTCGTTCACCATCGTCACCGGTTGCTTCACCGGCGAGGGACTCGGGACCTCGCGGATCTTTCGGGGGTTGGCGGCCACGAAACGACGGTACCGCCTCCACCACCCGCGTCGGCCACTGCTGCACCACGACCAGGGCAGATGTCAGAGATACTGGTTGCGCAATCGGGATTCGTGAAGGAGGATCGTGCCTGTCGAGCGCTCGGAACTCTCGTCGATCTCGAAGACGATCGAAGACTTGGCGAAACGCATCGCGGCGATGGGTGACGCCGCCCAGGCGGCCCGCGACGACGCGACCGCACACGATCTCTATTCGGTCGAGCGCTCCCTCGTCGGCGCGACGCGCCGCATCGCCCGCATCATCGAGCAGGGGCGGTCGTAGTCCTCGTTCGTCGCGGGGCGGCTGGCGCCGCATCAAAGGTCCCGGCGCTCGGACAGACGTCGGCGAGCACGCAGGTCGCGCAGAGCGGTTTCTTCGCGGAGCAGGTCTGCCGGCCGTGCAGGATCAGACGGAGGCTGAGCGCGCCCCATTCGTCCTCGGGGACGAGCGCGCACAAATCCTTTTCGACGACGTCGGGATCGCTGGCGCTACTCAGGTGCAGTCGCCGCGCCAGTCGACCGACGTGAGTGTCGACGGGTAACCCCGGTAGTCCGAAAGCGACCGAGCGGACGACGTTGGCTGTCTTGCGTCCGACGCCCGGCAGCGTGACGAGGTCCTCGAGCGCCGTCGGAACCTCGCCACCAAAGCGTTCGACGAGACCGCTCGCCATTCCGACGAGGCTCTTTGACTTCTGGCGGAAAAAGCCGGTCGAACGGATCAGCTCTTCGAGCTCTGAGAACTCCGCGCCGGCGAGGTCCTCGGGCTCGCGATAGCGGGCGAATAGCGCCGGGGTGACGAGGTTCACCCGCTCGTCGGTCGTCTGTGCCGAGAGGATCGTCGCGACGAGGAGCTGGTATGGGTTTTCGTGGTTCAGCGCGCAGAGTTCCTTCGCGCTGCCGGGGAAGATCTCGGCGAGTCGTCCGGCGACGACACGCGCCCGGGCCTTCGTGCTCAAGGTGCGGGCCACGGGCTCGACGGTACCAATGGGTGCCCGACCACCGATCGAGCGGGGTCGCGTCGTTACGCTCTCCCCGGGCAAGGTGGGAGAGAAAGGTTCGATGAGCCGCTACGACTACGGCCGCGATGGGCTTGCGGCGTTGCTCCCCGACCTGCCCCGTTATCGCATCGAGCAGATCCGCCGCGCCTTCCTCACCCGATTCGCGACGCCCGAAGAAATCCACGAGGTCCCCTCGGCGATGCGTCGTCGGCTCGCCGACCTCGTCGAGCTCGCGCCCGCATTCCACGTCACGCGCGATCTCACTGCCGACGACGGGGCGACGCGCAAATGGCTCCTCGAGTTGCGCGACGGCGCGGCCATCGAGACGGTCCTCATGCACAACCAACGTCACACCACCGTCTGTATCTCGTCGCAGGCCGGTTGCGCGATGGCGTGCAAGTTCTGTGCGACCGGCGACGCCGGGTTCACCCGTCATCTCAGTTCCGGCGAGATCGTCGAACAGGTGGCGCTCGCCGGGCACGCGGCCCTCGATACCGGCCGCCGCCTCGACCACGTCGTCTTCATGGGTATGGGCGAGCCGCTCGCCAATTTCAACAACGTCGAGAAGGCGACGTTGCGCATCGTCGACGAGATCGGCCTCGCTGCCCGCCACGTGACTATCTCGACGGTCGGCGTCGTCCCGGGAATAAAAAAGCTCGCCACCTTCGACCGACAGGTCAACCTGGCGCTCTCCTTGCACGCCGCCAACGACGCGCTGCGCGACTCCATCGTTCCGCTGAACCGTCGCTACCCGATCGCCGCGCTTGTCGCCGCTTGTCACGAGTACCTCGACGCGACCCACCGCCGGATCTCGCTCGAGTGGGCGCTGATCGACGGCGTCAACGACACACTGAAGGACGCGCTCGAACTCGCGCCGATCGCGCGCGAGCTGCGCGCGCACGTCAACCTCATCCCGTTGAACCCCACCGAAGGCGGGCTGTCCCGCGGCCTTCGCGGCAGCCCGGCAAGCCGGGTGCGGGCGTTTCGCGACTCCCTCTTGGCTGCAGGGGTGAACGTCACGGTTCGGCGCACCCGCGGACGCGAGATCACCGCCGCCTGCGGCCAGCTCGCCGGGTCGGCCGAACCCGCCGCCGCGGGGCTGACGCTCGCTGTGCGGGCCGGCTGACAGACTGTGCCGATGCCCTCGTCGTCGCTCCAGCACCTGCGGTGGTTCCCGACCCACCAGCCCCAGACGCTGCAGATCGCGACGGCTCTTTTGTACTGGAACGCCATCTTGGGTCTGATCGCCGGCGTCGCCGTCGGTGGACTCGGAAGGCTGTCGCTGCTGCTCATCGCGGCCGACGTCGCCGGCGCCCTGGGGATCTCGAATGCAAAGAAGTGGGGCTACTACGTGGCGATCGCCGCGGCGGTGCTGCCGCTCCTCTTGTTGATCTTCCTCGCCAGCGTCTTCGCCGCCAACATCCTTTCGTTGCTGTTCCAGATCGCGCTCGTCGTTCTGTTGCTGCATCCCCAGAGCCGCCACTACGTGCGCATCTGGTACCGCTGAGCGCTTGCGGTCCCACTTGAATCGGGTGTTGGCCCCGTGAACAAGAGCGCGACCGCGCTCCCCTGCGGAGAGGAGAAGACCTCGGTCGTGCGGGCGATGTTCGACACGATCGCCCCGCGTTATGACCTCATCAACCGGATCATCGCCTTCGGGCTCGACCAGTCGTGGCGTCGGCGGACGATCCGTTCGCTCGACCTCGCCCCGTCGTCATTCGTCGTCGACCTGGCGTGCGGGACCGGAGACCTGGTCCGTCTCGCGGAGCGCGAGCGGTACCGCGTGATCGGGGTCGACTTCGCGCTGAACATGCTGCGTTCGACACACGGCCTCACCTCGCCCCTCGTCGAATCCGACGCCGCCCGCCTGCCATTGAAAGACGGCTCGGTCGACGGGATCGTCTCGGGGTTCGCGCTGAGAAACTTCACCGACCTCGCCGCCGTGCTGAAAGAGGTGGCACGCGTGCTTCGTCCGGTCGGGCGAGTGGCGCTGTTGGAGGTCGACGAGCCGGACCTTCCGATCCTGCGCCTCGGCCACCGACTCTGGTTCCGCTTCTTCGTGCCCACGATCGGTGCCGCTCTGTCCGACGCCGAGGCCTACCGCTACCTACCACGGTCGTTCGCCTACCTGCCGCCGCCCGCGGCGCTAAGAGAGCTGCTCGAAGAGGTGGGCTTCGAAGGGATCGAGCGGCTCCGGCTGAACGGCGGCATCGCGCAGCTGATCTGCGCGACGCGCTCGGGTGGCAAGCCCTTCCCCATCGCGACCCGCCAGGCCTCGGCGAGAAAGCCAGCCTGATGATCGCCGCAGAGATGACCGGATCAAACGGGCACCCGATCGACGCCGACTCGCTCATCGCGAAACGCGTCGACGTCGACGCCGCCCAGCGCCTGCGCATCCGGCGGCTCGCCCAGGCGAGTGGTCTCGTTGTCGAATCGCGCCGCGAGGTTCGCTACGGCGTGGGCACGGCGGCGCGCCTCGCGGTACCGGGCGGCTTTGCCGATCCGTCGCGCGCCCGGGAGGCCGTCGCCCTGCTGGCGGCGATACCGACCGACGGCACCGGCGTGCCGGTCGCCTTCGCGTCGCTGGCATTCAAGGCGAGCGAACCCGCCGAGCTCGTCATTCCGACCGTCACCCTCGTCCGACACCGAGACGAAGAGGTCGTGATCCTCGTCTCCAACGATGACGCCGATCTCAACGCCCACCTGCAAACCACCGAGGCGGCATTCGGCGTCCGGCCGGGTCCCGACCGCTTCGAGGTCACCTATCCCGAATCCAAGGACCACTACCTGCGACGGGTGGATAAGGCGAAGCAGGCGATCGCGGCTGGCTCCTTCGAAAAAGTCGTCCTGGCGCGGAACTGCGTCGTCACAGCCAACCTTCCGTATCGCCAGGACTACCTCGTCACCGCGATGCGCTCCGCGCAGCCAAAGACGACGGTGTTCGCAATCGACGGATTCCTCGGTGCCTCTCCCGAGCTTTTGATCGCAAGACGGGGCGCGCAGATCGCCTCGACGCCCCTTGCGGGAACTGTGCCGCACTTGTCCGATGCTGCCGATAACGCGGCGACGATCGCGTCGCTCTTTTCCTCGCACAAGGAGCGTTTCGAGCACCGCGTCGTCGTCGAGGAGATCGAAAAGATCCTCACCGCTTGCGGCGCGAACCTCGACGCGACCTTGGAGCCCGAGCCCCTCGAACTCGCGACGGTCACCCATCTCGCGACGCGAATTACCGGCGCGCTCGACAACGACGACACCCGGCGTCCGAGCGCCCTCGAACTCGCCATCGCGCTCCATCCGACCCCCGCGATCGGAGGCTCACCGCGGGAAGCGGCACTCGCCTACCTCGCCCGCACCGAGCCCTTCGAACGCGGCCGCTACGGCGGCCCCGTCGGCTACGTCGACGCGAACGGCGACGGCGCGTGGTGGATCGGCATCCGCTCCGCGACTGTTGACGAGAACGAGGCGGTGCTCTGTGCCGGGGGCGGCATCGTCGCCGAGTCCGACCCGGAATCAGAATTCGCCGAGACCGAGGCGAAGTTCGCCGCGCTTTTGCCGATCCTCACCTCGAAGGTCTGAAAAGGCAGCGTGCCGCCTCAGACCGCGGCCGCCTCGAACTGGTCCTCTTCGGTCGAGCCGCTCAAGGCGAGCGTTGACGAGCCCTTGGACAGAGCCGTCATCACCTCGTCGAAATACCCGGCACCCACTTCGCGCTGGTGGCGGGTCGCCGAGTAGCCGTCGCGCTCCAACGCGAACTCCTTTTCCTGCAACTCGACGTAGGAGCTCATTCCGTGGCGCGCATAGCCGTGCGCGAGCTCGAACATCGAGGCGTTCAGCGCGTGCCAGCCGGCGAGAGTCACGAACTGGAAGCCGTAACCCATCTGCGCGAGCTCGTGTTGGAACTTCGCGATCGTTGCGTCGTCGAGGTTCCGCTTCCAGTTGAACGAGGGCGAACAGTTGTAGGCGAGGATCTGGTCGGGAAACTCGTCCTTCACCGCCTCGGCGAACGCCCTCGCCTCCGCGAGGTCGGGCGTCGGGGTCTCGCACCACAACAGGTCCGAATACGGCGCGTAGGCGAGCGCTCGCGCGATTGCGGCGTCCATTCCCTTGCGCACGACGAAGAAGCCTTCGGCGGTGCGTTCGCCCGTGACGAATTGCTGGTCGCGCTCGTCGACGTCGCTCGTCAGCAAGGCTGCGCCGAGCGAGTCGGTGCGAGCGACGATCAGCGAGGGCACGCCCATCACGTCCGCCGCGAGGCGCGCCGCCTCGAGCGTGCGGATGTGCTGTCCCGTCGGCACGAGCACCTTGCCGCCCATGTGACCGCACTTTTTCTCCGACGAGAGCTGGTCTTCGAAATGAACCCCGGCAGCGCCCGCTTCGATCATCTGCTTCATCAGCTCGAAGACGTTCAACGCCCCGCCGAAACCGGCTTCGGCGTCAGCGACGATCGGCACCAGCCAGTCGGTCGACTGCTCGTCCTTGCGCTCGGACCACTCGATCTGATCGGCGCGGCGCAGCGCGTTGTTGATGCGACGCACAACGGCCGGCACGCTGTTCGAGGCGTAGAGGCTCTGGTCCGGATAGACCTGCTCGGAAAGGTTGGCATCGGCGGCGACCTGCCATCCGGAGAGGTAGATCGCCCGCAGACCCGCCTTCACCATCTCGACGGCCTGGCCGCCGGTGAGCGCGCCCAGCGCGTGAACGTACTCCTCAGTGTGCAAAAGACGCCACAGGTCGTTGGCGCCCTTTTCCGCGATCGAGCACGTGACGCCGACCGAGCCACGCAGTCGCACGACGTCGGACGCAGCATAGGAGCGCTCGACTCCCGACCAGCGCGGATCGCGTGCCCAGGATTGCTCCAGCTCGGCGACCTGGTCGTCAAAGAACGGTCTTTTCGGTTTGTCGAATCGTCGCATCGTCATTGCCGATCCGTCCTTTCTGGTGATGGAGGTCGAATGCCCTGGCTCACGCCAGGTACTCGTAGGCGGGCAGGGTCAAAAAGTCGATGAACTCGTCGGAGAGCGCCACCTGTTCGAAAAGAGAGCGCGCCGTCGCGACGGTCTCTTTGGGTACTCCCTCATCGAGGGCGCGCTGCGCGTGCTCGGCGAGGAGTCCATCGACGAGCTCCGCGGTGACCTCGGTCCCGTCGGCGAGTTCGACGTCGTGGTGGACCCACTGCCAGATCTGCGCACGGGAGATCTCCGCCGTGGCGGCGTCCTCCATCAGGTCGTCGATCGCCGCAGCCCCGGTCCCCTGCAACCAGGAAATGAGATAGCGGAGCCCGACCGAGACGTTCGTCTCCAGACCCTGGCGCGTCACGCTGTTCGGCGGACGGTGCACCGCGAGCAGGTCGGAGGCGGAAACCGAGACGTCGCGTTGGCGTGCGAGCTGGTTCGGGCGCGCACCCAGCACCGCGTCGAACTCGGCGAGCGCCGTCGGAACGAGGTCCGGGTGCGCGACCCACGTCCCGTCGAATCCGTCGCCCGCCTCGCGTCGCTTGTCATCGGCGACCTTTTCGAGCGCCCGCTCGGTGACGTCGGGCTTTTTCCGATTCGGGATGAACGCCGCCATGCCGCCGATCGCGTGGGCGCCGCGGTCGTGGCACGTCTTCACCAACAACTCGGTGTAGGCGCGCATGAACGGCACGGTCATGGTGACCATCGCGCGATCGGCAAGCACGAACGCCGGGTCTGCGTGGAAACGCTTTGCGATCGAGAAGATGTAGTCCCATCGTCCGGCGTTCAGCCCACAGATGTGGTCCCGCAGCTCATAGAGGATCTCGTCCATTTCGAAGGCGGCAGTGATCGTCTCGATGAGCACGGTGACGCGCACGGATCCTCGCGGCAAGTCGAGTTCGTCCTCGCAGCGCGCCAGCACCTCGTCCCACAGGCGCGCCTCTTCGTGCGACTCGAGCTTTGGAAGATAGAAGTACGGTCCGAAGCCTCGATTGATCGATTCGCGCGCGTTGTGGAAGAGGTACAGCCCGGCGTCGAACAGGCTCGCCGACACCGCCACGCCGTCCACGGTGAAGTGCTTCTCAAAAAGGTGCCATCCCCGCGGTCGCACGACCAACGTCGCCGGGTTCTCACCGAGCCGGTAGGTGCGCTCGGCGGTCTCGAGCTCGATCGAACCGCGCACGGCGTCGACGAGGTTGCGCTGGCCTTCGAGCACGTTCGCCCACGTCGGCGAGTTCGCGTCCTCGAAGTCGGCCATGAAGACCTTGGCGCCCGAGTTCAGCGCGTTGATCATCATCTTGCGCTCCGCCGGGCCGGTGATCTCGACGCGGCGATCGACGAGCCCCGGCGGCGCGGTGGGCACCCGCCAGGACTGCGAGCGGATCTCGGCGGTCTGTTCTAAAAAGTCCGGCCGTTCGCCAGAGTCAAAGCGCGCTTGGCGCTCGCGCCGCGCGGCGAGCAGGTCACGGCGCCGCTTGTCGAACGTCTCGTGCAGTCCGACGACCAAGTCCGCCGCCTCGGGCGTCAGGACGTCGTCGACGTGCGGGAAGGGTTCCGCGGCGACCGTGGTCATTGTCGACGATTATGCGAAATTCCCCGATTTCTGTCTCTCGAATTTCGGGCGCGGTTGTGGTTCTGTGAATTTCTGCGATACTTCGCTTGTGGACGCCACCAGCCTTGACCCGCTCGTCTTCGGTGAGCGGCTGCGCCACTTCCGCCGCCGACGTGACCTAACGCTGACCGAGCTCGGTGCGCTCGTCGGACGGCAGGCGTCCTACCTCTCCCAGATCGAGAACGGCCAGCGCGAGCCGCGACTCTCGCTCGTCAACAACCTCGCCCAGGCCCTCGGCTGCACCGCCGCCGACCTGCTCGACCCCGCACCGCCGAACCGGCGTGCCGAGTTGCGTGTTGCCCTGGCGCGCGTCCAAGAAGATCCGCGCTACGCGAGCCTCCGCCTTCCCTACCTCCGACCGAGCGCCGGACTCGACGACACCGCCATCGAGCACGTCCTCGCGCTGTTCGACAGGGTGAAGACGCTCTCGGCGCCGATCGAGACAAATCCCGATGCGCTCGGGGCGCGTGCCGCCAACGCCCGCGTCCGCATCGAGATGCGCGAGGCGGACAACTATTTCGCCGATATCGAGAAGGCCGCGGCGAGCGCGCTTCGCGCGGCGGGATACTCCGGACCGGGCGCGGTTTCCGAACGGCTCCTGACCGACATCACCGCGCACTACGGCTTCGAGATCGCGCGGGTGATGGACATGCCGACGTCGACGAGATCGATCTGTGACCTGAAACGGCGCGTCATCTACGTCCCGCAGCGGAACACGACCGGCGGTACACGTTCCGCGCGCTCGGTGATTGCACAGACGCTCGGTCATTTCGCGCTCGGTCACCATGACGCGACCGATTTCGAGGAATACGTTCGCCAGCGCGTCGCGGCCAACTACTTCGCCGGCGCGCTCTTGGCCCCCGAGGCGAGCGTCGTCAAGCTGCTGACGGAGTCGAAGGCAGCGGAGGACATTTCCGTCGAGGACGTCAACGAGCTCTTCTACGTCTCGTATGAGATGGCGGCACACCGGATCACGAACCTGATCACGCACCACTTCGGGATCCCGATCCACTTCATTCGCTCCGATGGCGACGGACGGGTCTGGAAGGCGTACGAGAACGACGGCGTTCCGCTGCCTTCAGCTGCCGACGGAACCGTCGAAGGCCAGCAGACCTGCCGCTGGTGGGGTTCGCGCCAGGCGTTCGGATCCGAAGACGCCTATGCGCTCCACTACCAATACACCGAGACGGCGTCCGGGATGTTCTGGTGCGCGACACACATCGAAATACGGACCGATTTCGGCGACGCGATCACCGTCGGCACCACCGCCGAACACGCGCGCTACTTCCGTGGCTCAGAGACCACCCGGAAAATGCGGTCGCGCTGTCCCGACCCCTCGTGCTGCTCAGAGCCTGCCGTGGAACAAAAGCGCAGGTGGGATGGTGCGGCCGTGGCGTCGGCGCGCGACCGCAGCCAGTTCGTCTCGGGGCTGCCGACCGACACCGTCGTCTTCTCCGCGCATCCCGGGGTCGACGTGTTCGAGGTGTATGCCTTTTTGGATCGCCACCAGGCTAATTGAACGCGCCCCTCAGTTGACGAGGGACTCGTGCCGTCTGAGTACGCAGAACTCGTTGTCCTCCGGATCGGCGAGCACAACCCACCTCACCTCGCCCTGGCCGATGTCGGCGTGGCGGGCGCCGAGCGCAAGCAGACGTTCGACCTCGGCGTCCTGGTCGTCGGGATTCAAGTCGATGTGCAGACGATTCTTCCGGAGCTTCGCGTCGTCGACCGGAACAAAGCAGATCCCGGGATAGGCGTCATCACCTTTCGCAATCAGCACCTCCTCCTCATCCTCGTAGAGCACGCGGTACCCGAGCACTTCGGCCCAGAAGCGGGCGAGCGCGCGCGGGTCGTGTGCGTCGATCACGATCGTGTACCACTCAGAGGCCATCGGCGACACCTGCGCTTTCTGAGATGAGATGCATGCGCACGACGCGGTGCGTACGACCCGCGCCTTCCCGTGAAAGTATCAGCGCCTCGCGCGCTTACGGTGTACGCGGCGACGGATCGCGGAGGCGGCAATTACCTCGGTCAGCTTGCAGGAGATCACAAAAGTTTACCCGAACGGCTTCCAGGCCCTCTACGACTTGGACCTCCAAGCCAACGACGGCGAGTTCATGGTCTTCGTCGGCCCCTCCGGGTGCGGCAAGACGACGGCTCTCCGACTCATCGCGGGTCTCGAGGAGATCACTTCAGGAAAGCTTCTCTTCGGCGATCGCGTCATGAACGACGTCCCGCCGCGCGACCGCGACGTGGCGATGGTTTTCCAGAGCTACGCGCTCTATCCGCACATGACGGTCGCGGAGAACATCGGTTACGCGCTGAAGCTGCGCAAGATTCCGAAGCAAGAGGTGGCGCGGCGGGTCGAAGAGACCGCCGAGATCCTCGGACTGACCGAGTGGCTCTATCAGAAGCCGACCCGGCTGTCGGGAGGGCAACGCCAGCGGGTCGCGATGGGACGCGCGATCGTCCGCGAGCCCTCGGTGTTCTTGATGGACGAGCCGCTCTCGAACCTCGACGCGAAGCTGCGCGTGCAGATGCGCGCCGAGGTGCTCCATATCCAGCGGAGAATCGGCGTGACGACGATCTACGTTACCCACGACCAGACCGAGGCGATGACGATGGGCGATCGCGTCGCCGTTCTTCGTGACGGCCACCTCCAGCAGGTCGCACGTCCCCAGGAGCTCTACGACCACCCGATCAACATGTTCGTCGCCGCGTTCATCGGCTCTCCGGCGATGAACCTCTTCGAAGCGACGATCACAGCTGATCTGAGCGAGCTCAACTTGGGCTCGCAGCACGTCGGACTCCCTTCCGACTTCGCCCAACTGCACCCGGCGCTCCGGCCCTTTGCCGCTACTCCAGTTGTCGTCGGCATCCGCTCGGAAGACTTCTCGCTCGCGCATGACGCGTCGCCGTGCGTCATAGACGCGGACGTCGACCTCGTCGAGGCACTCGGCAGCGACCTGCTCGTCCATTTCGAGATCGACGCGAAGCGCGTCGGCACCGAGGACGTCATCGCCGACGAAGCGGCAGTGCTCAAAAAGGGATACCTCGTCTCGCGGGGAGAAGGCGTCGCCCGCGTCGAACCCCGGGCGAAGGTCGACGCCGGCGAGCGCGTCCGACTGGCGATCGATACGTCACGCCTGTACTTCTTCGACCCGCGTACCGGGGCAACGATCGCGCCCTGAGGTCAGCGCAGCTCCCGGGTGACTAGCGCGTCGCTCCGATCGCATGCACGCGGGCGACCGACCATCCGGCAATGACGGGGAGTTCGAATTCGATCGCTGTCCCTTCCCGGTGCTCGACCCTTTGGAAAGGAACGGCGAGGAATCGGTCGCCGTGATCACCGAGGACGGCGGCCTCAACGCCGGCGTGCGCGGGAGCGGGCGCGAGCACGCGCACGCGCACGGTCCGCGGCGTCGAAAAGCCGCTTGGTTTCATCCACGATGCCGATTCGGACGCCGTGAGGTCGAGACAGCCGATCGCGATCGTCGATTCGTGGCGCGCGACGCGAGCGAACACCGCGCCGGCCTGCGGTTCGGGACGCACGTCGGTCCCGTTCGCTTCCAGCTCGACCGTGCCGTTCTCGTCACCGATCTCGACCCAGCTCGTATCCGCGCCGGATGAGAAAAGGTCACGGCAGCGCAGCGCGAACCGATGCCACGCCAAGACGGTGGCGGCCTCTCCGTCTCCGAGTCGTTCGAAGTTCGGGTAGTAAGGATGCGAGAGCGCGCCCTTCGTGTCGCCGAGGCTGAGCGCAGCCCCGCCGAGCATCGTCGCGATGGCGAGCGATTGGACGACGGTGGCGACGGCGCCCGAACGGTCCTTGTCCCAGACCGGCGGATAGAGCGCGTAGATGCCGTTACGCGATCCGGCATCCGCGCTGCGGGCCATCAGTCCTTCGAGGTGAGTGAAGCGGTCGTTCGGCGGCCAGACCTCGACGTAGCGGTACGACGGAGGCGCGGGCAACGAGAAGCAATCCGGAACCCCGTTCACCTGGTTGAAGCTGACCACCGCTTCGCGATCGGCGTCGCGCAGTCGGTTGATGAAGCTGCGGTACCCCGCCCGCATCGACCTCTGCACGCGTGACGCGTCGAAGGCGACGCGGGGGAAGCCGTACGTGTCGAGGTGGAATCCGTCAAAGCCGAGTGCGCCCGCCGCCTCTCGGTACACGCCGATCCAATGCGCCTGCCAATCCGCGTTCCCGGGATCCATGATCACGAGCAGATCCCCCAGCCGCTCCGAACCGCCGTCGTTGCGCTCGAGCACCCAGTCCGAATGCAGATCGGCGAAATCGGGATCGGCGGCGCACACCGGCGCGTACGCCTGGGCGGCCGCACCGAAGGTTCTGATCTCAGAGATGAGGCGTCGCAATGCCCGCCGGGAAAGTGAACGTCCGACGGGGTCGCGGTAGCGATCGCGACCCGGAAGCGGAGCCGTGTACCGCTCCATCCAGTCGTAGAGCTGCACCGTCGTGCAGCGCAGCATTCGCAACCAGGCGAGCACCTCGTCGACGCGGTCGTCTTCGAACGAGGACGCGAAACCGATCACGGGCACTTTGCCGACGCCCTCGCAGACCGTCGTGAATTCCTCTCCGAGGAGCTCGTCCGTCAAAGAGAGCGCCTCGACGGCGTGTGTGCCATCCGGCGCCTCAGGGCAATAGGCGGACTTGCCATCGAAGCCGAACGCGTGCCGAGCGCCGAACGCGTCGCGCAGGGCGACGGATGCGGTCCCTTCCGGAAGATCGGCGACGACGATCGACTCTCGGGGCGCGTAGCGCGTTTTTAGGTCGGAGAAGCCCACAACGGCTCTTCCTGTAGGCGCGTGGCACCGAGTCGCGCGAGCACCTCCTCGCGCTGTTCGCCGGCGATGCCGTGACGCTCGAACGGCGTCGCGAGCACGATCGCGCCCGCGCCGCGCGCCCAACTGGACTCGTCCCACTCCTCGAGTTCGACCGGCGTCGCGCTCATCGGCGCGGGCAACGTCTTCGCGAGCGTGGCACGGAACGCGGTGTCCCAGTGCCGCCAGGACGCGGTGCCCTCGCCGGCGATGATGATGACCTCCGGATCGATCGCCGCGATTGCGTCCGCGGCCGCGCGGGCAAGGCGCGTCGCCGCGTCGGAAAACACGCGCAGCGCCCTCTCGTCACCGCGGTCGGCGAGTTCGGTCAGGCGGTCGACGTCTTGTTGGCCGATGAGCACCCCCGCCTCGTGTGCCGCACGGATGATCCCCGGCGACCCGACGTACGCCTCGAGACAGCCGGTCCTGCCACAGACGCACGCTCGTCCGTCGACACTCGCCGAGACGTGCGCGACCTCACCGGCTGCGCCCCGCGAGCCACGCTGCAGCGTGCCGTCGACGACGGCTGCGAATCCGACGCCGCGTCCCACCGTGATCACGACGAAGTTCCTTCGCGTTCGGCCACGCCCATGCAGGCGCTCGGCGACGGCGAGCGCTTTCACGTCGTTTTCGACCAAGACCGGAACCCCGGTCGCGTCGCGCAGGTATCGACCGATCGGCATGTGACTCCAGCCGAGCACCTCGGCGTCGACTTCGCCGACATCGGGCCGTTCGACGACACCCGGGACGCCGATGCCGATGCCGAGCAGCCGACCGGAACCACCCCGCAAAAACGCGCGCAACGTCGAGATGAGACGGGCGACCGCTTCTGGTGACACGGCGTCAAAACCTTCGGAGTGGGTCCTTTCCACCCGACCGTCGAGCCGGACGTCGACGAAGACGAGGTGGTCCGGCGCCAGCTTCACTCCGACGGCCCGCCCCGCCGTCGAGACGAGTCCGAGCAGCTGGCCTGGGCGGCCGCCGTCGGAGGGTTCGTATTCGAGCGGCTCGATCACGCGTTGTTCGATCAGCCGCCGGGTGACCTGGCTGACCGTCGCCGGGCTCATCTCGAGCTCGCGGGCAATCGTCGCCCGTGACGCCGGGCCGTTGCGACCGAGCAACGCTAGGACGGCCATCCGCGTGAGGTCGCCCCCTGCGATCCCGTCGTGGTTCGTCGGCATCTTTCGTCAACTCCTGTACAAAAGCCTACGTGGAGGCAGGTCTCACCGCCAGGACCAGGACCTCTGCGCGACTTGACGGGCCAGAACCGAGACTTACTTTGTTCGCTACACGAAGTTATGGCCCCGGGGGGTCGATGGACCGCGAGACTGACCGCCGAACCGAGCTCCGCTCGCACAGCGTCGCAACCATCCTCCGCAACCAGAACGCCTCCGGCGCCTTCGTCGCCTCGCCGGACTTTGCGCAGTACCGCTTCTGCTGGTTGCGCGACGGCGCATTCATCGCCTACGCCCTCGACTTGGTCGGCGAGTACGACGCCACCGCGGCCTTCCACGCCTGGTGCGCGACATCGATCGATCGGATCGCCGGCACCATCGACGCCGCCATCGAGCGCGCCCGGCTGGGCAAGCCGATCGATCCCGCCGCGATGCCACCGGCTCGCTTTGGTCTCGACGGTTCGATCCAGACCGACGGCTGGCCGAATTTCCAGATCGACGGCTACGGCACGTGGCTGTGGTGCCTACGTCAACACCTCTCCCGCACGGGTGGCCAGAGCGTCCCTGGGCACCTCCTCCCTGCACTCGAACGCACGGCGCGGTACCTCGCCGAAGTTGGAACCGCGCCGTGCTTCGACGTCTGGGAGGAGAACGGGACATCGGTGCACACCTCGACGCTCGCGTCGGTCTACGCGGGACTGCGTGCCGCCGCCGAGATGCTGGAGGACGTCGAGCTCGCCGCGCGGGCGGCGTCGATTCGTCTCGACGTGCTCGAACGTGCCCGACGCGAAGGTCGGTTCAGTAAGTCGAGCGACAGCGAACTCGTCGACGCGTCGCTGTTGTGGCTCGGTATGCCTTTCGGCCTTGTCGACCTGACGGATCAGGCGTTCACGCGCACCGTCCAGGAGGTCGCGTCGGATCTGTTCTTCGAAGGTGGAATCCGGCGCTACCCGACCGACACCTACTTCGGTGGCGGCGCGTGGCCCGTGCTGACGGCGTCCCTCGGCTGGCATTTCGCCGCGAGCGGCGACTTCGCCTCCGCTGAGCGGTGCTTTGACTGGGTTGTCGACCACTTCGATGGCGCGGGTCACCTCGCGGAGCAGTACGGCGGCGAACGGCGCGACCCGGCGATGAACACCGAATGGGTCGAGCGCTGGGGACCGCCAGCGGCCGACCTCACCTGGTCGCACGCGATGCACGTGATCTTGAGCGATGAACTCGAGCATGTAGCGATGCCGCCCTGACGTCGACCTGCACTCATCGCGAGGTCCACTGCATTAATCAATGAAAACAACAACACGGGGAGAGTGAGCAACATGAAAAGAAAGCTCGGCACGGCGTGGTCGGCCGGCGCAGCGCTCGCGACCGTTTCTCTCGTCGTCGGTATGGCGGCGATGACGGTCTCGGCGGGTGCGGCGTCTCGCCACGAAATGGCGCACGCGAGTAGCTCGGCCACGTTGACCTTCCTCAACGCGTACACCGGCACCGAGATCACGGTGATGGAGCACCAGATCATCCCGAAGTTCGAGATGGAATACCCGAACATAAAGGTGAAGAACATCAGCGTCCCGTACTCCGATTTGCTGCAGAAGTTCCTCGCAGAAGCGGCAGCGGGCAATCCGCCGGACGTCTTCCGTTCGGACATCGCCTGGACGGCGGAGCTCGCCGGCGACGGAACGGCGCTGCGACTGAGCGACCTTTCGTGGTACAAGACCGACGCGATCGCAAAGGACGCCTTGCCTGGACCGCTCCTCACGACGGAGTTCAAGGGCAGCGCCTATTCGCTGCCGCTCGACACGAACACGATCGCCCTCTTCTACAACAAGACTGACTTCGCCGCCGCCGGGATCTCGAGTCCTCCGACGTCCATCTCGCAGCTCATCTCGGACGCGAAGGCGATGACGATCCCGTCGAAGGCCCAATACGGGCTTGGCGTCGACTCGACGGACATCTGGGACGTCTCGCCGTACATTTGGAGCTCGTGCGGCGCGTTCACGAACTCGAGCTATACGACGGCGAACGGCTACATGAACAGCGGCTCCACGAAGGACGCGGTGGCGTCGCTCGTCAGCGGCTATGACGGCGGGCACGGCTACATCGGTCCGGACATCATCAGCACGACCGGCGACTCGGGCGAGCAAGAGTTCCCGCTCGGCAAGTACGCCATGTACATCGACGGGCCGTGGGCGGTGGGGACGTACCAGGGCCTCAGCCCGGTCCCGAGCTACGGCGTCGTGCCGATGCCGGCAGGCAAGTGCGGGTCCCACACCCCGACTGGTGGTGAGGACGTCGTCGTCGCGAAGGGCGGGCACCACCTCACCGACGCCGAGCTGTTCGCGCAGTTCCTCACCCAGCCCTACGCACAGCTCGCCGAGGCGAAGACCGGCGAGATGTCGGCGTACTCGACCGAATCGACGGCCGAAGTGAAGGCGGAACCGTACCTCAAGGTGTTCGCATCAGCGCTGAAGAACGCGTACGTGCGCCCGGTGACGAAGGCCTATGGGATTCTCGACACCGACTTCTCGAACGCGTTCGAGGAGATCCTTGCCGGCAAGACGAGTGTCACCGCCGGCTTGAACTCGGCTGCGGCACAGGCGAACTCCGCGCTCGCGGGGAGTTGAGCGAGTCAGCAATCATCAGTCGGCGCCCGGCGGATCTTCCGCCGGGCGCCGTCTCGCGTCCTTCGGCATCTCCACGTCGCCGCTTCCGATCGGCGCGCACCGGGCGCATCCTCACGCCGTACGTGTTGCTGATCCCTGCGGCGGCGATGTACGCGATCTTCACCGTCTATCCGATCTTCCGACAGTTCGACATCAGCTTTTTCAACTGGCAGGTCCTGCCTGGTGCCACGAGTCCGTTCGTCGGCTGGTCGAACTTCTCCCACATCTTCCACGACCCGGAGATCCGCACGGCGGCGTTCAACACGCTGCTCTACGTCGTGATCACGATCCCCGTGCAGATGGCGATCGGGCTCTTCGCCGCCGCGATCCTCACCGACCGTCTCCCCGCCTCGACGCTGTGGCGCGGTCTCGTCTTCATCCCCGTCGTCACCTCGTGGGTCGTCGTGAGCTACCTCTTCGGCTACCTGTTCAGCCCGCAGGGCGGCCTCGTCGACGGCTTCTTGAGCCTGTTCGCCGGCCACACCGTCCACTTCGACTGGTTGGCGCACACCTGGACGGGGAACATCGTCATCTGGCTGTGCGGCATCTGGAAGGGCGTCGGCTGGTCGTTCATCATCTTCCTCGCCGCCTTGGACGGCGTGCCGCGCGACATCATCGAGGCGGCCCGCGTCGACGGGGCAAGCGAATTCCGCATCTGGCGAACGATCATCATCCCCTCGATCCGCGCGTCGATCGCGTTTGTGCTCGTTCTCTTGGTGATCGGCGGCGCGACCGTCTTCCAGTCCGTCTACTTGATCACTGCCGGCGGTCCGTTCGGCTCGACGCACGTGCTCTACACTTACGCCTACCAACTCGCCTTTACGGATTTCGAGTTCGGCTACGCGGCGGCGATCGCCTCCCTGCTCGCCATCGTGCTTTTCGGCTTGAGCGTCGCCGAGCTGCGCGTGCTACGGCCACGAGGGGACTGACCCGAAATGGCGATCGCCGCCCAAGCGCCGCCGGCACCGCGACCGCGCGCCGCCACCGGACCCGGCCTTTTCGGGGTGCGGACATGGACAAAGACACGCCTTCTCATCGGCATCTTGCTGGCGGCGATCTCCCTAGGGCCGCTCCTCTACATGGTGTCGCTCTCGTTCGCGCCGGCTTCGGAGATCGGTAACGGCTCGGCGATCCTCGTGCCGTCGCATCCGACGATCCAGAACTACGTCCAGGCGTGGAACTCCGTCGACATCGAACGCTTCTTCGTGAACAGCACAATCGTCGCGGCGGGGACGGTCGCGCTGACCGTCATTTTCGCATCGCTTGCCGCATTCGCATTCGCCCGCTACAAGTTCCGGATGAAAGAGGCGATCTTCTACCTCTTCTTGGCGAGCCTGGCGGTGCCGAGCCTCGAACTCGTCATCCCGCAGTATTTGCTGTTGGACCGCCTCCACCTGCTCGACTCGCTGTTCGGCCTCGTCCTCATCTACGTGAGCGCCAACCTGCCCTTCTCGATCTTCCTTCTGCGCGGCTTCTTCGAGGCCGTTCCCCGCGAGCTCGAGGAGTCGTTCCGCCTCGACGGCGCGAGCACGCCGCGGGTACTTACGCGCCTTTTGATGCCGCTCTCGATACCCGCCCTCGCCGTCGTTGCGCTCTTCGCCTTCAACGCGGCGTGGGACGAGTTCGTCATCGCGCTGACGGTGCTCAACACACCGACGAACTACACCCTGCCGATCGGACTCAACTCGTTCATCGGTGTGCACACCACTCTCTGGGGGCCGTTCTTCGCGGCGTCGGTACTCGCCACCATCCCGAACGTGATTGTGTTCGTCTTCTCGCAGCGCTGGATGAAAAACGGCGTCTCGCTGGGCGGCATTCGCTGACGAAGCGCATCGGCCGACCGCGACCGGAGGAACTACCGCGATCCGGCCGACACGTCCTCGGCGACGGGATCGGCGATCCTCTCGCGTCGGCGCTTGACGACCAGTTCGCGCGCCGCGACCTGAACCGACCCCGCGGCAGGCACCGCCAAGATCGCCCCAGCGATCGCCCCGAAGGTTGAGCCCAAGATGTTGCCGGTCTCCGCACCGATCAACACCGCGAGCAGCACCCACAAGGGAGAGAGCCGAACCGTGCGCGAGACGATCAGCGGGTACAGGACGTGGTTCTCGATTTCTTGATAGACGAGGAAGACGATCACGGTCACGATCCCCGCCGGGATCGAGTGCAAGAACGCGACGAGCACCGTCGGTACTCCGGCGAGCAGGCCGCCGACCATCGGCAGGAAGTCGACGAGTCCCACCCACACCGCCAGCACGGTGGCAAAGGGGACGCCGGTGATCTCGAGCGCAGCGAAGACGACGAACCCGGCGATCACCGAGGTCGCGAAGTCGCCGATCATGAATCCGGTGACCTCGCCCGCCATTGCGTCGACGATCCTCCGGACGCGCGTCGCGTGGTCGGGATTCATCGAATCGAGCGCCGCTTCGAGGCTCACCGGTCCTTCCAAAAGCACGAAGAACGAGATGAAGGCGATCGTGACGAGGCTGGCGACACCTGAGACGACGGTCTTTCCAACTGCGAACGCCGGCTTCGACAGTTTCGTGAGGGCGCTCTCGAGCGACGGCACGTGTTTGTTGACCCAATTCTGCAAGTGCAGTCGAACGATCAGATGGCCGATAAGACCCTTGCCCCTCTTTGCCTGACTGACGAGTGTCGGCAGATCTTTCGCAAAGCGGGTGGCATTCGAGATCAGCGGGTGGAAGACGAGGTACCCGAACGAGAAGGCCAGAACGAGGAGGATCAGATAGACGATGGCGACCGCGTAGCCGCGACGAAGTCCACGCCGGTGCAGAAAGCGGACGAACGGGTTGAGCAGCGCGGCGATGAAGATGCCGATCGCGACGAGCAAGAGCGTCGCGCGCAGCCTCCAGGCCAAGAGGACCAACAAGACGACGACGATGCCGGCGAGCAGCACGTAGACCGACGAGCGAACGATGACGAATTCCAACGATCGCTCGGATTCGCTCGAGTGGCGGAAACCGAGCCGGCTACGTTCGACGCCTTTTTGGGTGGGCTGATCGCTCACGAGAATCCAGTCAACTCGACGGCGTCAAGTCAACCGCGGCAATCGCGCGCCGGGCCGGGACTCGGCACTTCGGCATCGGCTTGGACGCGCGAAGCCGCAGTTGAGCCGCGGGGCGTGCGAGCATGGACAGATGTCGACCGAGTCGCCGGAACGGCCGCGCTCGAAATGGAAGACCCGCGTCCCGGCGCCACTGCGCCACGGCATCCTTTTGTTCCTCGTCGTGCTCGTCATCGAGTACTTGGTTGTCCCCGAACTCATCGGCGCGAGCCACAACCTTGCGCTGCTCAAGCGGCTGAACATCGGTTGGCTCATCGCCGGGGTCGTATTCGAAGCTGCCTCGCTCTTCGCGTACGCGCTGTTGAGCTACACGTTGTTACCGAGATATCGGCCGAGCATCTCGCGGCTTTTCCGCATCGACCTGTCGACGACGGCAGTCGCGCACCTGGTCCCAGGTGGCTCCGCTGCGTCAGCCGGACTCGGCTACCGCTTGTTGACGAGCGAGGGCGTCACGGGAACAGACGCCGGCTTCACGATGGCCACGCAAGGGATGGGCTCGGCGGTCGTGCTGAACGTGATGCTGTGGCTCGCCCTCGTCATCTCGATCCCGTTCGCCGGATTCCACCCGATCTACATCGTCGTCGCGCTGTTGGGGATGATCCTCCTCGCCGGCTTCGCGGCGCTCATATACACCTTCACGAGGGGAGAGGGCGCGGCGAAGCGCTTCGTCAGCCGCATCGAGCGCGTCGTGCCGCGCGTGAAGCCCGATCAGATCGAAGCCATCCTGCGGCGGATCGACGAGTCGCTGCGCCGTCTCGGCCAGAACAAGGAGCGCCGCCGCAGCGCACTCGTCTGGGCGATCTTGAACTGGTTGTTGGACGCCGCGTCGCTGTGGGCCTTCCTCGCCGCGCTGGGCAAGTACGTGAACCCCGTCGAACTGTTCGCCGCCTACGGCATCGCCAATGTTCTCGCCGTGATCCCGATCACGCCGGGAGGACTCGGCTTTGTCGAGGCCACGCTTCCACTCGTTTTGACGAGCTTCGGCGTCGTGAAGAATGTCTCTCTGCTCGGCGTCTTGGGATGGCGACTCGTCAACTTCTGGCTGCCGATCCCCGTCGGCGCCGTCAGCTACCTCTCCTTGCGTCTGCCAAGGGGTCAGGTGCTGCGCGGCTCACGCCGAGCGCTCACCGATTTCGTCGATCGGATCCCGCCGCCCGAGAACAGGAGTCGCTCAGCCAAAACCTGAGCCGCTCTCCTCCTGGCGATACGTAGCCCCGGGGGACGCCGCCGCCGTGACCTGCAAGTCGACGCCGAAGATCCGTTCGAACAGTTCTTTTTTCCGCCGTGCGCTCCACAGCTCGAGGCCCGCATCAGCGTTCGCGTGCACCGCGATCGCCAGCGTGCGGGCGGGTCCGAGCGGTGACACCTCGATCGCGCGCACGATCCCGCGGTGTGACGCGTCGAGCGCGTCGGCGAGACGCAAGATCGCGGTGAGCTCGACGGCTCGCGCCGCGTCGTCCTCGGAAAGCTCGGCAAACGCCTCGAAGCTCGGCTTCGGCGTGCCGCGGATGTGGAAGCGGCCGATCGAGGCGAGGATGCGGACCTCGGCCGGGGAAAAGCCGCGCAATCCGCCGTTCTCGATCAGATACGCCGTGTGGCGGTCGTGGCCCTCCCTCGAGATGTGCTCGCCGATGTCGTGCAGGTACGCCGAGAACTCGAGCAGCTCGCGCTCGCCCGAACCCCGCGCGTGAAGGAACCGCGTCGCGTCGAACAGCTGCGCGGCGAGCGAGGCGACCTGGCGCGCGTGCGGCTGGCGCCAGTTCGACCGGCGACAGAGTGAGAGCACGGACCAGCGCCGCAGCGCCCTCGGGTCGCCGAGCAGCTCGACGGGGTCGTGCTCGCCGATCGCGTCGAGGACGATCCCTTCTCTGAGCGCCCATTCGCTCGCCGTCACCTCGCCGAGTCCGGTCTCGTTCAACAGGTACTCGAGCACGACGGCCCCCGCGGGCAGCTGTTCGGCACGACGTGGATCGGAGCCCGGCAGCTTCGTCCGATCCGCGGCGCGCAGCTTGAAGACGTCCTCGGCGAGCTCCTCGATCACCTCGCGCTCGACGCTCAGCTGGTTGACGATCTCGTGCACCGTGCCGTCTTGGCGCGCCGCTGCCATGCGCACGAGCGCAAGGAACGTTCCAGAAGAGACGATGAACTGCTTCGGTCCGCGCGCGACGATCTCGTCGATCACCGGATCAAGCGCCTCGGCGACGACCTTGCGAAGACGGCGCAGGTCCGAGTCCTTTAAGGGATCGTTCGCGATCGCGGTCGTCAGTCGGCCAACGCCGATCGGCACGCTCGCCGCGTAGGCGATCTCAGTGCGGTCGCCGACGATCAACTCCAGGCTGCCGCCCCCGAGGTCCGCCGCCAGCGCCGGACCGGGATCGATGAGCACGCTCGAGCGCACGGCGGTGAAGATCAGCTCGGCTTCACGCCTCCCGTCGACGACGGTGATCTCGATGCCGGTCTCTGTGCGCACCCGATCGACGAAGGCGGCGCCGTCGCTCGCCTCCCGGATCGCCGCCGTGCCGACGGCGATCACCTCGTCGGCCTTCGAGGCATATGCGATCTGGATGAAGCGCGTGATGACTTCGAGCGCTTCGGCCGCACCCTCCTCGCCGAGGGCGCCGGTCTTGGCGACTCGATCACCGAGACGTAGCATCTCTTTCTCGCGCACCAGCGGCAGAAACGTGCCGTCGAGGCGCGCCTCGACGACGATCATGTGGAACGAGTTACTACCGAGATCGAGCGCCGCGATGCGCACGAGCGATCAGGCCGCTCCGTCTACGCCACGCCGACGTCGAGAGCGCTCGCGCGCGAGCTCCTCGAAACGGCGTTGCGCGTGGATGCCACGGATCGGTTGCACGCGATGCCAATCGCCGCTTGGCTCGAGCTCCCATGAGGAGGTGTCGTCTTGAAGATCGAGTGCCAAGATGTCTTCGAGTCTCGCGGACAAGTCCGCGGGACGGACGGGCACCACCGCTTCGATGCGGTGGTCGAGGTTGCGCTCCATCAAGTCCGCTGAACCGATGAAGTACGTCGCTTTGTTCCCCATCGTCTTTGGGGGATCACCCTTGCGCACGACGGTCCTCGCCAACACGTCACGCCCGGGGACCCCGAAGCGGTAGATGCGCGAGTGCTCAAGGTACTCACCAACGATCGACTTCACGGTGATGTTGTCTGACAGACCCGGTACCTGCGGGCGGATACAACACACGCCACGCACCAAGAGCTCGATCCGACAGCCTGCCTGCGACGCCTCGTAGAGCGCGTCGATCACCTGCGGATCCGTGAGCCCGTTCACCTTTATGCAGATCCGCCCGTTCACACCAGAGTCGCGCTCGCGGGCGATCGCCTCGAGGACCCAGGGGCGAAAGCCCGCCGGCGACAAGATGAGCGAGGTCGTCTCGACCTCGCGCGAGAAACCCGTCAGGTGGTTGAACAGGTTCGTCAGATCGATACCCAACGTCTCTTCGCAACTCAGCAGTCCGAGGTCCTCGTAAATGCGCGCCGTCTCAGAGTTGTAGTTCCCCGTGCCGATGTGGCAGTAACGGCGGATTCCGTCCTCTTCTCTGCGCACGACGAGTGCCGTCTTCGAGTGCGTCTTCAAGCCGACGACGCCGTAGATGACGTGCACGCCGGCTTCTTCCAAACGCCGTGCCCAGGCGATGTTGCGCCGCTCGTCGAAGCGCGCCTTCAACTCGACGAGCGCGACGACCTGCTTTCCTTGTTCCGCGGCCGACGCGAGCGCGGAAACAAAGGACGCCTCGCCGGAGGTCCGATACAGCGTCTGTTTGATCGCCAAGACGTCGGGATCGACCGCCGCCTGCGAGATGAAAGCCTCGACCGAGGAGGCGAACGAGTCGTAGGGGTGATGGACCAACACGTCGTGCTCGCGGATCACGCCGAAAAGGTCCGCCGGTTCGCCGGTGTCGCGGGTGAGCCGTGCCGGGGTGCGCGGCGAGAACGCCGGCTCCGACAGGTCAGGCCGGTCGGCTGTCGCGATCACCCAAAGGTCCGAGAGGTCCAACAGCGACGGGATCCGGTAGACGTCACGTTCGTCGAGCTCGAGCTCGGACAGAAGGAACGAGACGACATCTGGGGTCATGTCGGAGGCGACCTCGAGGCGAACGGCGCGGCCGAAGCGGCGGCGCCGGAGCTCGACTTCGACTGCCTCGAGCAGGTCCTCGTCCTCGGAGTCGTCCAGGTCCAAGTCGGCGTTGCGCGTCACACGGAAGGTGAAGCACGAGCCGATCCGCATTCCGGGGAAAAGATCCGTGAGGTTCGCCGCGATCACCTGTTCGAGCGGCACGCACCGTTCACCGCCATCGAGCTCGACGAATCTCGGCAGCACCGGTCGGGTCGGCACCTTGATCCGGGCGAAGCGGCTCTCACCTTTTTCGGAGTCCTCGATCGTCACCGCCAGGTTGAGCGACAGCGACGAGATGTACGGGAACGGGTGTCCCGGGTCGACCGCGAGCGGGGTCAGGACCGGGAAGATCTGCTCGTTGAAGACCCGACGCAACGTCTCGAGGTCGTCGCCGGTCAGATCGGCGTAGTCGGCGATCGCTATCCCCGCCTCACTGAGTTGCGGGCGGACCTCCTCGCTGTAGATCTGCGACTGGCGATCGATGAGGTCCTGCACGCGTTCGCGCACCTCGGCGAAGGTTTCGAGCACCGTGCGCCCGTCGGGGAACGCTTCGCGTACCCCCACGGCGAGCTGGTCCTTCAGTCCGGCGACGCGCACCTGGAAGAACTCGTCGAGGCCCGAGGAAAAGATCGCCAGGAATTTCGCCCGGGACAGCAGCGGCGATTGCTTCGCCCCGGCTAGCTCCAAGACGCGGTCCGCGAACTCGAGCCAGGACAGCTCGCGGTTGATGAACCGACCCGGCCCGAAGCTCTCCGGGGCCTTGCGGGCCTCCTCGGAGAGCTCGGCGGTCGCGCTCTCGTCGGAAAAATCGACCTCGGTCCGGGCGGTCACCCGCCCCACGCTACCGGTGCCGCTGCCCAGAGTTTGAGGCCTCCGCTCCGGTACGTTTGACGCGTGAGCGCCGTCGCCGTGCTGCGCGGTCGGTCACCGCGTCGCCGCACCGAAGGGGGATTGCTCTTTGTCGGCGCGGTCGTCGTGTTGTTCGCGACCTTGCTCGAGTCGCTGGCCCTCACCGGCAAGCTCCCCGCCCACCTCGTCGAGTTCATCGTCTTCCTGGTGCTGATCGGGCTCGGCGTCCAGGTCGTGAACCGGATCTACGCGCCGAACGCCGACCCGGTGATCATGCCGGTCGTCCTCGTTCTGAACGGCATCGGCTACGTCTTCATCGAGCGCGGCGATCCCGGCCAGGCCGGTCAGCAGCTCGCCTGGACGGTGATCGGACTCGCGATCTACGCGGGCGTGCTTGCCACGCTCGGCTACAGCCGCGACTTGGACCGCTACCGCTACCTCATCCTCGCAGTGGCGTTTTTGCTCTTGATCTCACCGCTCGTTCCCGGCATCGGCGAGAAGATCAACGGCGCCCGTTTGTGGGTGCACGCCTCGTCATTCGAATTCCAACCGGTCGAAATCGCGAAGTTGCTGCTCGTCATCTTCTTCGCCTCGTACTTCGTCGACAAACGCGAACTCTTGACGGTGCCGACGCGAAGGATCGGCAACCGGATGATCCCGGATTTACGCGCCTTCGGTCCGATCGCGATCGCCGCGGTAATGGCGTTGCTGATCATCTTGTTGGAAGACGACATCGGCTTTTCATTGATCCTTTTCCTCGTCTTCTTGACGATGATCTGGGCCGCGACAGGACGGTGGACCTACGTCGTCATCGGCATCGCGGGATTCGCGCTCGTCGCCTTCTTGGCAAGCCACATCCTCACTCAGGTGAACGAGCGCTTCACCGACTGGCTCAATCCGTGGCCCTATCCGACAGGGATCGGTCTGCAGCCGATCCAAGGCGAGCTCGCCTTCGGGCGCGGCGGACTCTTCGGAACCGGCATCGGCTTCGGCCTCGCGCAAGGGGTGCTGCCCATCTCGTCGAGCGACTACATCTTCGCCATCATCGGCGAGGAGATGGGTCTCGTCGGTGCCCTGGCGATGGTCGCCTGCTTTGCGATCTTGGTCGGCGCCGGACTGCGCGCCGCGCGGCGGGCGCGTTCGGAGTTCTCCAGACTTTGCGCGACCGGTCTTACCGCGACCCTCGGGCTGCAGGCGTTCCTCATCATGGCGGGCGACACACGGCTGTTGCCCTTGACCGGCGTCACGCTCCCCTTCGTCTCTTACGGGGGCTCATCGCTCGTCGCGAACTACGCCCTGGTGGCAGTCTTGATGCGGATCTCCAACGAGGGGAATCAGCGGCTCGTGTCTTCTTCGATGCCGGCCGTCTCGAGGACCGCCGAAGAGGCAACGATCGGAGCCGGCGGCCGCTGACGTAGCGCCATCGCGACCGCATCCGACGGCCGACAGCGAATCGTCTGCTGGCCGGAGTTGCCGCCGCTCACGACGATCTCCCCGTAGAAAGAGCCTCCTTCGACCGCGGTGATGCGCGCAACGGCGACGGAAGCGTCGAGTGCCGTCAGCGTGTCGGCGAAGAGCTCGTGGGTGAGCGGCTTTGGCGTCGAAACGTTGTGCAGCGCGTTGGCGATCGAGATTCCTTCAGCGGCGCCGATCGGGATCTCGAGCGTTCGTGCCGGTGAGTCATTGGTCCGCAGCACGAGCACCGGATTCGGGTTCGGCAGTGTGACGATGACGTCGGCGACTTCGAGCGGGATGAACGCGGCGAAATCGCCCGGTTCGGGCGCGCGCTGCACGTCGGCGGCCGCGTCGGCGTCGACGGGTTCGATGGGCTCGGATTTCTCCTTGCTCTTCTTCGTCGGTGAGTGTTTGTTGGCGGGAACGGGCGTGTGCGTCGGAGTCGCTGCCGCTTCCTCGCTCATCGGGCCCGCGATCGACGCATCTCGATGTTCAAGACGAGTCCGATCGCGCAGAAGAAGGCAATCAAAGCGGAACCGCCGTAGGAGATGAATGGGAGCGGGATGCCCGTGATCGGCATGATCCCCGACGCCATCCCGACGTTCTCAAAGACCGAGAAGACGACGAACGCGAGGATCCCCGCGGAGATGAGCCGGCCGAGTTCGTCACGGGCCACCTGGACGGCCCGAAAAATCCGGAACGCGACGAACCCGTACAGCGCCAGGACGACCGCGGATCCGACAAAGCCAAGCTGCTCGCCGATCGCCGAGAAGATGAAGTCCGCATACTGGATCGGAACGTACTCGAGGTTCGTCTGCGCGCCCTTGAAGAGCCCCGTCCCGGTGAGCCCTCCGGCACCGATCGCCGTCTTCGACTGGATGACGTTGTAATCAAGACCCTGCGGGTCGGTGTTCTGATGCAAGAACGCGGTCAGGCGGTCGAGTTGATACGTACTCAGCACGTGGGCGAACACCGCGACAGCGAATCCCAATACCGCGATGGCGACTAGCGCGACGAGGAACCGCACGCGGACGCCGCCGAAGTACAACATCACGAACAACACGATGCCGAGCAGGATCCCGGTGCCGAGGTCGGGCTGTTTCACGACGAGCAATACCGGGACACCGGTCATCACGCAGAGCGCGGCGATTCGCCGGACGCCGAGTTCGCGGCGATGCCGAGCGAGGTAGAGCGCGACTGCGCAGATCACTGCGAGCACCCCGAACTCCGAGGGTTGGAACTGCACGCCTGCAAGCGAGATCCACCGCTGCGAGCCGTTCTGGCTGTGTCCGGCGACGATGACGCCGGCGAGAGCGATGACGACGATGCCGTAGATGTAGTAGCCGAGATCTTCGAGCCGCCGGTAATCGACCGTCGCACAGACGGTCATCGCGATCAGTCCGACAATCGCGTAGGCGATCTGGCGCTTCAGGAAGTAGTTCGGCTCGGCGGGGTAGATCCCCTTCGATGCCGAGTACACCATGATGAAGCCGATCACCGTCAAAACGAGCGTCGCGAAGATGAGGGCAAAGTCCACCTGCCGCAGCGCAGCGAGCACCGGCGACGTTGACCTGCGGTGGAGCCGCGGCGTGCGATCAAGAACGTGTGCCGCCACGACCGCACACCCTACCGAAGGGTCGATCTCCCGAATTTGCAGCTTCGGGATCCTCAGCTGGCGGCGGCCCCCGGTTCGCTCGCCACGGCAGCCAACATCGCCTCGAGCGGCGCCGGCGAGCCGGTGAAGAGTTCGACTTGCCGGGCCGCTTGGTGGACGAGCATCCCGAGCCCGTGCCGGATCACCGCTCCCTTTGTGAGTGCCGACTCCAAGAACGCCGATCGCGGCGGGCAGTAGTTCACATCGACGACGAGTTGCCCAGGGCTTGTCGATGCACCGAGGCGTGAGGCGAATCCAACGATCTCGCGAGGATCGTCTGGTGTCGCCACCAGAGCCGCGTAGACGACGAGGTCGAGTCCGGCAAGGTCCTCGGCGTTACCGACACGCGCGGTCGTCGGCGCGAGAGCGACCACCGCATTCGCTCGGTCAGATGTGCGATCGACGACAACGATCTCGTGCGCGCCGTGCGCGTCGAGCGCCCGGACGACCGCGCGGGCGGTCGCTCCGGCACCGATCACCCCGCAACTTCGGCTCTCTGCCTCAAAGCCGTGCGCTCGCCTCAGGTCGTCGAGCAGCCCTTCACCGTCGGTGTTGTACGCCAGCGGTCCGGCTTCGCCGAAGACCACCGTGTTCGCCGCGCCGATCGCATCAACGTCTTTTGATCCTGGACACCCTTGCGCCGCTTCGACCTTCAGCGGTGTCGTCACCGACAGACCCACGTAATGCGCGTCGCGCGCTTCGCGGATCGCTGCTACCGCGTCGCCGGGCTGGACTTCGATCGCGCCGTAACGCCAGTCGAGCCCGAGCGCGGCGTACGCCGCATCGTGGATACGCGGCGATAAGGAATGACCGATGGGCGTGCCGATCACGGCGGCCCGAAATTGGCGAGCGTGTTCACCGAGCACGCCGGCCGGAGTCAACGGCGTTACCCTCTTCGGTTGGAATCGAGATACGCCTGCAGAACGATCGCCGCCGCGTCGGCGTCGACGGGCGCGTGCCGCGATCCGAGCGGCGAACGGGCCCGCAGTTTTGACCGCGGGAGCGCTTCGCGTCGACGCCGGGTCGCTTCCGCGCTCGACAGTCGTTCGTCGATCAGGCGCACGGGCACCGACACCCATTCGCGCAGCTGTGCCGCCTCGGCTTCGACGCCCGCTGCGGCCGGGCCGCGACTCCCGTCGAGCGAAACCGGCAGACCGACGACGACCTCGGTCGCACCCGTGTCGTCGATGAGCGCCGCGAGCAACTCGAGATCTGCTGTCTGGTCACCGCTTCTTTGCAGGACCTCGCGTGGCGTCGCGAGGGTGCGCGCCGAGTCGGAGATCGCCACACCGATTCGCACCGAGCCGAGATCGAGGCCGAGCACGCGACCAGCAGGTGGCCGATCCGGCACGGCCCCGCCTCCTAGGTGCGCCCGACGAGAGCGTCGAGTTCCTCGATCGCCGCGTCGATGGCGGCGACGTCGCGACCGCCCGCGGTAGCGAGCTCTTTCGATCCGCCACCACCGCCACCGACGACTCGCGCGGCGCTCGAGGCGATCTCCCGGGCGTCGATGCTTCCGTCCGGTCGGGCAGCGACGACGATCGCGACGCGAGCGGCGTCCGGAGCGCCGATCAGGGCGACGGTCGAGATGTCGAGCGCGCGGATCGCCAGGGCAAGCTCACGAAGCTCGGCGGGGTCAGCGCCGTCGCGGCGGGCGACGAGGACGCCCGAGCGCGCCTTTAAAGCGAGCGAGCGCGCTTCGTCTCGCAGAGCGGATATGCGCGCACGGCGCAGCTCGTCCTCCAAGCCTCTCTCCCGCTCGACGAGACGCTCGACCGCGTTCGCCACGTCGAACGGAATCGTGTGCAGCGTCGTCGCAGCACGCGTCAGCGTGTCCGACATCTGGCGGATCTCCTCGATCGAGCGTGTGCCGGTCGTCGCCTCGATGCGACGGGTGTTCGCGCCGATCGAGCTCTCCGAAAGGATGCGGAACGGTCCGATCGAGCCGAGCGCGTGGACGTGGGTTCCCCCGCACAGTTCGAGCGAAGCGGGTCCTGCCTCGACGACACGGACGGTCTCTCCATATTTCTCGCCGAAGAACGCGACGGCTCCGAGGTGCTCGGCCTCCTCCTTGGAGGTCTGGTACGTCGTCACCGCGTCGTTGTCGAGGATCTGTTCGCTGACCATTTTCTCGATACTGGCCAGCTGGTCATCAGAGAGCGCCGAGAAGTGGCTGAAGTCGAAACGCAGCCGGTCGGGCGCGACGAGTGATCCCTGCTGTTTTGCGTGCTCGCCGAGCACCTCGCGCAGCGCGGCGTGGAGGAGATGCGTCGCGGTGTGGTTGCGCCGGATCGCCTCACGGCGTTCGGCGTCGATCACGGCGAGGGCGCGCTCGTGTTCGCGCACCGTCCCCTGGACGAGGTATCCGGTGTGCACGGTGACGCCGTCCGCCGATGTCGTGTCGAGCACGCGCAGGACTCCGCTCGATGTGCGGATCGTCCCGGTGTCGCCGACCTGACCCCCACCTTCGGCATAAAAGGGCGTGCGGTCCAACACCACGTCGACGAACTCGGCCCCTTCTGGGGCGCGCTCGCCGTCGACGTTCTCGAACCTCCCGGCGTCGTCGCGCGCCGCGACCGCGAGGATCTCGGCGTCTGTCGCCTCCTCCTCGTAGCCGAGGAACTCGGTCGGTCCCCTCTCGGACAGGACGTCTCGCCAGCGTCCCTCGGCGCCAAAGTGTTCGAGCGCCCGGTGGGTATCCGCCCGGCCGCGCCGGCGTTGCTCTTCCATGTGCGCGTCGAAACCGCCTCGGTCGACTTCGACGCCGCGCGCCTTCGCCACCTCGACGGTGAGGTCGATCGGAAATCCGTACGTGTCGTGCAACTTGAATGCGGCGTCGCCAGAAAGTGTCGTGACTCCGTCGCGCAGCTCTGCCTCAAGGAGTTGGAACCCGGCACGCAGGTTGCGGCGGAACCCTTCTTCTTCATGGGCGACGACTGTGCGAATGAGCTCGGTGTCGCGCACGAGCCGCGGGTAGGCGTTGCCAAGGGTCGCCGAAACTGCGTCGGCGACCCTTGGCAGGACGACCTCGGTCACGCCGAGCTGGTGAGCACGCAGCGCCGCACGGCGGATCATCCGTCGTAGCACGTAGCCCCGCCCCTCGTTCGAGGGGACGATGCCGTCGGAGATCAGGAAGGCGGCCGAACGCGTGTGGTCGGCGAGGACGCGCAGCGCGACGTCGCTGTGGTCGGCCTGACCCATCGGCGTCCTCGTCGCCGACGCGGCCTGATCGACGATCGGCGCGAAGACGTCGGTCGCGAACACCGAGTCGACACCTTGCAAAAGCATGAGGATTCGTTCGAAACCCGCACCCGTGTCGATGTTCTTTTTCGGAAGGTCCGCCATCGTCCCGTCGGCCGCCCGGTCGAACTGCATGAAGACGAGGTTCCAGATCTCGCTGTAGCGATCGGAGTCGTCGTTCGCCGGTCCGCCGCCCGGGCCGAGGTGCTCGCCGCGGTCGAAGTAGATCTCCGAGCAGGGGCCGCACGGGCCGACCTCGCCCATCTCCCAGAAGTTCTCGGCTCCCATCTTCTGGATCCGCTCGGCTGGGACCTGTGCCGCGTCTTGCCAGATGCCGGACGCGTCGTCATCTGATTCGTGCACCGTGATCCACAGCCGATCGGGGTCAAAACCGAGGACCTCGGTGACAAAGACCCACGCGAGCGGGATCGCGAGTTCTTTGAAGTAGTCGCCGAAGCTGAAGTTGCCGAGCATCTCGAAAAGCGTCGTATGGCGTGCCGTCGTGCCGACGATCTCAAGGTCGTTCGTGCGGAAACACGGTTGGATCGTCGTCGCCCGCGGGACTGGTGGCGTCTGTTCACCCGTGAAATACGGCTTGAACTGCACCATGCCGGCGATCGTGAACATCACGGTCGGATCGACCGGCACGAGGCTCGCGGCTGGCAGTGCGGTGTGGTCGCGCTCGACGAAATAACGCGTGAACGCCGCGCGCAGCCCGTCGCCGTCCATCGTCATTCGCTCACCGTGCCCGAGTCCGTCCTGTCCCCGTCGTGTCTTCGGCGCTTCCACCAAAGCGCGAGGCGCTCCGCGACCTCACGTTCAAAGCCGTGCTCAGACGGCTCGTAGTAGCGGCGTCCAGCGAGCTCGTCGGGCAGGTACGTCTGATCGACGAAACCTCGCGGATCGTCGTGAGGATACTGGTAACCGACTCCGTGGCCGAGGGCCTTCGCGCCCTGGAACCCGGTCCCCCGTAGCCTCGGCGGGACCGTCGCGAGCGGGTCGCGCTCGACGTCGCCCATCGCGTTCCAGATCGCCACCGCGACCCGGTTCGACTTCGGCGCCGAAGCGAGATAGACGACCGCCTCCGCCAGGTTCAGCGCCGCTTCCGGCAGCCCGACGCGATCGAGGGCGGCGGCGGCCGCTTCCGTGACGACGAGGGCGTTCGGATCAGCAAGACCGACGTCCTCGCTCGACAAGATGACTAGGCGGCGGGCGACAAATCGCGGGTCCTCGCCGGCGACGATCAAGCGGGCGAGCCAGTAGATCGCGGCGTCCGGGTCAGATCCACGGATCGACTTGATCAGCGCGCTGACGACGTCGTAGTGCTCGTCGCGCCCGTGGCGCACCGCGCGGGTCGTCCGGGCGGCCTCGACGTCGGCACGTCCGATCGCCACCCCGCCACGGTCACGCGCCCGGGCGACGGCTATCGCGACCTCCAGTGTGACGAGCAACGCCCGCGCGTCGCCGTCTGAGAGGTCGACAGCCGCCGCGAGTGCCTCGTCGTCGATCGACGCGCCTTCCTGCTCGACGGCGCGCCGGGCTAACAGGGCGAGGTCCTCGTTGCCGATCGGCTCGAACCGCCACAGTGTCGAGCGGCTGAGCAACGGAGAAGTCAGGGAGAAAAAGGGGTTCTCGGTCGTCGCGCCGATGAGGACGATCACACCCGACTCGACGCCGGGCAGGAACGCGTCCTGTTGGGCGCGGTTGAAGCGGTGGATCTCATCGAGGAAAAGGATCGTCTGACGCCCGCTCATCCCGAGGTCGCGTCGCGCCTGTTCGATGACTTCGCGCACTTCGGCGACGCCACTCGAGACGGCAGACAGCGTCACGAAGCGTTTCGCCGACGTCTGCGCGACGAGACGGGCGAGCGTCGTCTTCCCCGAGCCCGCCGGGCCGAAGAAGATCGCCGAAGAGAGCGAGTCGGTCTCGATCAGGGCGCGCAGCGTCGCCCCCGGCGCCAGCAGGTGGGATTGGCCGACGAACTCGTCGAGGCTTTGCGGCCGCATCCGGTCGGCGAGCGGCGCCCGGCGGGCGAGTTCGTCGGCGGCCGCCGCGTCGAACAGGTCGGGTTCGGTCCGCTTGCGCATCGGCCGGGTCAGCCGGCGCGCTCTTTGTCTAGGTCCGTGCCGGGCGGCGCGGGCTTCTTCTCGACGACGCGCACCCCGAGCTCTGAGAGGCGCTCGGGCGGCAGCGGTAACGGTCCGCCCGTCATCAAATCGGCTCCGGACTGGGTCTTCGGGAAGGCGATCACCTCACGGATGTTGTCCTCGCCGAGCAGGCACGCCACGAAGCGGTCGATGCCGACGGCGAAGCCGCCGTGCGGCGGACCGCCGTAGCGGTAGGCGTCGAGCAGGAAACCAAAACGGCCTTCGGCGACCTCGGGCGAGATCCCCAACAGTTCGAAGATCCGCCGCTGCAGCGCCGGCTCGGTGATCCGGATGCTCCCCGAACCGAGCTCCCAGCCGTTCAGGACGAGGTCGTACGAGTGGGCGCGCACAGAGAAGGGGTCGTCCTCGATGCGATCAAAATCTTCCAGGTACGGCATCGTGAATGGGTGGTGCGCGGCGGCAGGGTTGCCGTGCTCGTCGACGCCGTCAAAGAGCGGGAAGTCGACGACCCAGCAGAACCGCAACGGACCCTCGCCCATCGGCGGACGGCCGAAGTCGACGCGCAAACGGCCGAGCACCTCGGACGCCCGGCGGCGCTCGTCGGCGACGACGAGGATTAGCGCGCCGTCCGACGCGCCGGTTGCGGCCAGCACGCCCTTGCGCTCGTCGTCGGTGAGGAACTTGTCTACCGGCGACTCGATCGACAAGGGCTCGCCCCGCGCGCGCATCCACACGAGTCCGCCGGCACCGAGTTGCTTCGCCCGCTCAATCAGCTCGTCAAGGCGAGCCCGCGAAAACGCCGCGCCACCGTCGACGACGATCGCCCGCACCGCTTCACGGCGGAACGCCTTGAACTCGGTCGACGTGAAGACCTCGGTGAGATCGCAGATCTCCATCCCAAAGCGCAGATCCGGCTTATCGGAGCCGTAGTGGTCGATCGCCTCGGACCACGTCATCGTGGCGAAGGGGTCGGGGCGCATACCGGTCGCCGCTTCGGTCGCCTCGGCCATCGCTTCGGTGACGAAATCGAGGATTTCCTCTTGACCGACGAAGCTCGCTTCGACGTCGAGCTGGGTGAACTCGAACTGTCTATCGGCCCGCGGATCCTCGTCGCGCATGCAGCGCGCGATCTGGTAGTAGCGATCGACACCGCCGATCATCGAGAGCTGCTTCGCGATTTGCGGGCTCTGCGGCAGCGCGTAGAAAGAGCCGCGCTGCAGACGCGACGGGACAGCGAACTCCCGTGCCCCTTCCGGGGTCGGCGTCCACAACAGCGGTGTCTCGATCTCGACGAAGCCCTGCCGTTCCATCGCGCGCCGGATCGCTGAGTTGACGGTCGCCCGCACACGCAGGTTCTTTTGCATCCGTTCGGTGCGCAGATCGAGGTAGCGGTAGCGCAGGCGCAGGGCTTCGTCGACCTCCGTGCGCTCGTCGAGCTGGAACGGTGGCGTCTCGGAGGCGGCGAGCACCTCGATCCGGCAGTCGGCGACCTCGACCTCGCCGGTCGCAAGCTCCGGGTTAACAGTTCCTTCCGGACGCTCGCGCACCACACCGACGATGCGCAGCACGTACTCCGGTTTGATCGCGTGCGCGCCGTCGACGACGCACTGGACGATGCCGGTGTGGTCGCGCAGGTCGACGAACGCGAGGTGCTCGCCGTGCTCGCGCCGGCGCGCCACCCAGCCGCAGAGCGCCACCTCTTCTCCGACGTCATCGCTGCGCAGCGTGCCGCAGTAGCGCGTCCGCATGCCCCGGGCTTCGTCGGTCACGATCGCCACTCCCGCACCGACTGCTCGAGCTCGTCGCGCGAGATCGTTTCCTGTTTGCCGGCGTCGTCGCCACGCAAGACCCGCAAGGTGACGGTTCCGTAGCGCTCCTCTTCGGCGCCGAAGATCGCCGCCAGCATGGCGCCGGATCGATCGGCCAGTTTCAACTGTGCTTTCATCGACCGCCCGTCGTAGGCGCGCTCGGCAGCGAACCCGGCCCTCCGCAGCGCCCGGGAAACGTCGCGCGCCAGGCGGCCACCGGTGACGTCGACGACGAAGACGTCGGGAGCGGTCGTGACGTCGTTCAGCGCGCCCTCCGCCTCGCAGGCGAGCAGCACCCGCTCGAGACCGCTCCCGAAGCCGATCCCGGCTGCGTCGGGACCGCCAAGCATCGAGGACAGCTTGTCGTAGCGACCGCCGGCGACGACGACATTCTGGGCGGCGTCGAGCGACTCGGCAGCGAACTCAAAGGTGGTGCGCGTGTAGTAGTCGAGCCCGCGCACAAGATAGTCGTCCTGGTGCCACGCGATCCCCGCCGCATCGAGGCCCTCGGTGACGCGGGCGAAGTGCTGGCGGCACGGCTCGCACCACGCGTCGGACAGTCTCGGCGCGCCCTCGCGGATTCGGATGCACCCCGGCTTTTTGCAGTCGAGGACGCGCAGCGGGTTCTCGCGATAGCGCGTCCGGTGCTCGTCGCACAGTTCGTTCTCGTGCGCGGCGAGGTAGGCGATGAGTGCCTCGCGGTACCCGGGCATGCAGGCGTCGTCGCCGAGCGAGTTCACCCCGAGTACGATGCGCGACAGCCCGAGCGCGTCCAAGTAGTCGTGGCCGAGCGCGATCACTTCGGCATCGATGTCGGGGTCCTCGGTGCCGATCACCTCGACGCCGAGCTGGTGGTGCTGGCGATAGCGGCCAGCCTGCGGGCGCTCGTAACGGAAGATCGGGGTGAGGTACCAGATCTTCCAGGGCACCTGCGGGTTGTGTTCGATGAATGCCCGCACGACGGACGCGGTGCCTTCGGGGCGCAGGGCGAGATGGCGGCCGCCCTTGTCGTCGAACTCGTACATCTCCTTCGAGACGACCTCGCTCGACTCCCCAGAGCTGCGTCGGAACACCTCAGCATCTTCGAACATCGGCGAGCTCAACAAGCCGTACCCGCCGCGGCGAGCAAGCGATGCAAAGCGCGCGACGCAGGTTTCGGCGCGGGCGCTTGCTGGGGGTAACAGGTCGTGGGTCCCCGTCGGCGCCTTGAAGGCGCTCACCGGTTCTGGACGCGCGCCGTCTTGTTCTTGCCGGGCAACAACCGGAAGGCGTCATAGACGCCTTCCACGCGCCGCAGCGACGCGAGCACGGCTTCCAGATGCTCGGTGTCGACGAGCTCGCACTCAAAGCGCATGTGGCTCACCCTATCTGGCGTGCTCTCTGCGGACACCGAGATGATGCCGACGTTCTGCTCCGCGAGCGTGCGGGCGACATCGGCGAGCAATTGCGCGCGATCGAGCGCTTCGATGGCAATCGAAGCCGTGTGCCGCCCCGATTGCGCTTGGTCCCACTCGACTTCGATCAAGCGCTCTCGTGCCGCGCTCGTCGAGCGTGATCGCGTTCACGCAGTCGGCGCGGTGCACTGACACGCCGCGGCCGCGGGTGACGAAGCCGACGATGCGGTCGCCCGGCACCGGGGTGCAGCACGACGACAGTCGGACCAACACGTCGTCGAGCCCCTCGACGAAGACTCCCGTCGACTTTCTCGACGACGGCCGGCGGGTCTGCAACACGGTCGTCGGCAGTTGCTCTTCGGACTCCGACAGGATGTCGCGCCGCAGCCTCGCGACCGCCGCGCGACCAGAGATGTGCCCCTCACCGATCGCCGCGTAGAACGCGTCGAGGTCGAAGCCAAACGCCTTCGCCAGCTCCTCGACCGCTCCCGAGGCGTAGAGGCGTTGGATCGGTAGTCCCTCGCGGCGCAGTGCCTTTGCCAGCTCCTCGCGGCCGTTGTCGATCGCGTCCTCGCGCCGTTCGCGCGAGAACCACTGGCGGATCTTGTTGCGCGCCCGGGGCGAGGCGGCGATCTTCAGCCAATCCTTCGACGGGCCTGCTGTTGCGAGTTTTGAGGTCACGATCTCGACGGTGTCCCCGGACTGCAGTTTCGCGTCCAGCGGCGCGAGCCGACCGTTGACGCGCGCTCCGATGCAACGGTGACCAACCTCGGTGTGGATCGAATAGGCGAAGTCGACGGGCGTCGCGCCGGTCGGCAAGGTCATGATCTCGCCCTTCGGCGTGAATACGTAGACCTCGTCTTGTTCCAAATCGAGCTTCAATGTCTCCAAGAACTCGATCGGGTCGTCGGGGACGTCCCGCTCCCAGTCGACGAGCCGCTGCAGCCACTCGATTTCGGAGGCGTGGGTACCCGAGCGCCGGCCGCCCTCTTTGTAGCCCCAGTGCGCGGCGATGCCGTGTTCGGCGCGCAGGTGCATCGCCATCGTGCGAATCTGGATCTCGAGTGTCTTGCCGCCCGGCCCGATCACCGTCGTGTGCAGCGACTGGTACAAGTTGAACTTCGGTGAGTTGATGTAGTCCTTGAAGTGACCTTGCACCGGCGGCCAGGCGGCGTGGACGGCGCCGAGCGCCGCCCAGCAGTCCTTTTCGGTGTCGACGATGACCCGGATTCCGACGAGGTCGTTGATCTCGTTGAACTCCTTGTTCCGCACGACCATCTTTTCGTAGATGCTCCAAAGGTGTTTCGGTCTCCCGGTGACGGTCGCTTGGATGCCGAGCGCCGAAAGACGGAATTTCATCTGCTCGACGACTTCCGCGACCTCCTGTTCACGGCTCGGCGCGCGCGTCGCCACCATTTGCGCGATCTCGTCGTAGACCTTCGGCTGCAGCGCCCTGAAGGAGAGGTCTTCGAGCTGCCACTTGATCTGCTGGATGCCGAGACGATGCGCGAGGGGCGCGTAGACGTCGAGAGTCTGTTGCGCGGTCCGGCGCTGCTTCCACTCCGGCATGACGTCGATCGTCCGCATGTTGTGCAGCCGGTCGGCGAGCTTGATGACAAGGACGCGCCAGTCCTTCGCCATCGCGATGACCATCTTGCGGATCGTCGCCGCCTGCTGAGCCTCTTTCGTCGAGAAGTTCAGCCTCTCGAGCTTCGTCACTCCGTCGACGATCTGCGCGATGACCGTTCCGAAGGTCGATTCGATCTCGTCGATCGACACCGGCGTGTCCTCGACGACGTCGTGCAAGAGCGCGGCGGCGACGCTCGTCTCGTCGAGGCCCAACTCGGCGACGATCGTCGCGACGGCGATGGTGTGCGTCAGGTACGGCTCGCCCGACAGCCGTAACTGGCCCTCGTGCGCTCTCCTCGCGAGGTCGTGTGCGCGTCGGACGACCGTCGTGTCGGCGTCTGGATGGAGCGATCGGAGGGTGTCGAGGAGCGGCTCAACCGAGATCGCACCGAGTGGGAATTCCTCGCGAGCGAGCACGGCGGTCGGCGCGTCGAGGTGGTAGCGGGCCGGCGGGATCGGCTGATCCATGACACAGGCTACCGTCGTGACCTGGTCGGACCGCTGGACAACGCGGCCCGAGAAGCCCGAAGGACAGCCTGATGTCCTCAGCCGATCCGTCGCTGCTCGACAACCCACCGGCGGCAAACGGCCGCGCCGCCGTCTTCGCCGGAGGACGCCCGCGTCTTGGACCCGCCCTCGTCATCGTCGGCCTAGCAGTCGGGATCTCGGTCGTCGGCGCGGTCTTCGCCCTTGTCGGCACGGGCGGCCCGCCGGCGCCCGCCGCGCACCCCGGCGTCACCGTCGGCCACACCGGGCTTTCGACGGCGTCAGCGACCGCTGACTTCAAGGCGGTGACGCGCGGCGGCGAACCGCCGATCGACGTCCTGTCCGCCCTCGTCGTGCCCGCCGGCTCGCGCCTCGCCCATGCGTCCTACGTCGGGGGTGGTGTCGAGCTCTACGACTCGAAGGTCACGATCCGCGTCGACGCCAGCGCGTCACACGTCGTCACCTTCTACCGCGACGAGTTGCGCTCGCTCGGATGGATCGATCGCAGCAGCTCTGCGATCGGAGCCAGCGGCACCGAGCTGCTCGGCGAGCGCCCGAGCTCGGATGGCTTTTACTGGGAGGTTGGGATCGTCGTGAACCGCGCCGCGACCTCGCTCAGTCCGGCGCTCGGCGGCGCGAGCGTCGCACCGGCGAGCACCGTCGCGTTGACGCTGTTCGAGGTCGACGACGCCGAGTAGTCCTCCGCCGTCGCAAAGGACAATTGCGGCGCGTCGAGCAGGTACGCGAACACGAAAAGGTCTGCCGGATAGATGAGGTAGCCAAAGCGCGTCGCCGGCAAGAGCACTGTCGCGACCAGCAACGTCCATGCCGTGAAACGCGCGACCTGTGCGGGAGTGCGAGGCGTGAAGCGCTTCAAGCCGTACGCGACGAGCACGAGGCCGACGCCGAGCAACGCGAAGGTGATCGCGCGACGGTCGTGCGGAAAAATCGAAACGAGCACCTCGCCGACGAGTGGGCTCGCGGCCGGCGAGTGCACCTTCGCGATCCCGAGCGGGAACTTCACGACGTTGACGAAGAACGCCGCCGGGTTCGGTGCCGCGCCGACGGCGAGGATCGGCAGGAACACGACGGCGGCCGACAGCGCGTAGCGCAGTCCGGCGGGCCGACCGTCGCGATCGCGCGCCGCGAGGACAAGCAGCAACAACACCGGCCAGGCGGTGAACTTCAGCGTCGCCGCGCAGCCGAGCACGAGGCCCGCGAGTACGGGTCGACGCGTCGCCGCGAGCACCAGACCGAGCAGCATCAGCGCGATCACCGGCATGTCGTCGCCGCCCGTCACGATCGGCAGCGCACCGGAAGGCAAGATGACGAGAAATTGGAGTGCCCGCCCGCGTCGACCGACGCTCGCCCCCTTCGTCGCAACCCCCAGCGCCAGCGCCGCGACCGCCAAGGTGAAAACCGTCAACGAGACTCGGGCGTCGCCGAGTTCTTTCGGCCACGACGTCGCATTCAAGAGTCCAAACGGAACCATGCCGGGCAGGTACGGGTAGTACGAGCCGGCGTCGATCGCCTTCGCGTCGCTCGAGGGAGAGATGCCGACCGTCGTCGGGTGGCTCAGGTACGGATTGGCGCCGGCGGCGAGGCGGTCCCCCGCCCGCTCGACGACCGCCACCTCGGCTTGCGCGTGCTGACCCGGAAGCGCCTCGGCACGCCAAACGAGCTCGGAGATGAGCGGCGCCACGACCGCACCGGCGAGCACCCCGACGACAACCAGTCGCCGCAGCTGCCCGACCCGAAGAGACGAAAGCTGCCCACGGCGCGAGAAGACGAGCGCGACGAGGCACACCACGCACGCCAGTCCGTAGGCGATCGCCGCCATCTCGCCCCAGTCGCGGTAGTCCGCTGAGACCGCCACAACGGCCGTGACGAGCGCGAAAACCATCGAGCCGCCGTACAAGAAGGCGTCTTTCCCGACCGCCGGAGCTGCGAGCGCGCGATCTGCAGAGGTCCGAAGGACGCGTCGCACCATGGCGATCGTACCTGGCACTCCTCGATCCGGCCCTCCGACGCGACGATGCCGGCACCGAAGCGCCGGCATCGTCAAGAAATGGTGGCCAGCTGATCAGCGATTCGGCTGCGGGGTGAAGCGCAGGTAGGACTTCACCGTCCGGAATCCCTTCGGGAACTTCTCCTTCGCGTCCTCGTCGGAGATAGCGGGGGCGATGATGACCTCTTCGCCGTCGTTCCAGTTCACCGGAGTCGAAACCGAATAGTTCGCCGTCAGCTGCAACGAGTCGAGCACGCGCAGGATTTCGTTGAAGTTGCGCCCGGTGCTCGCCGGGTACGTGATCATCAGCTTGATTTTCTTGTCCGGGCCGATGACGAACACCGTTCGCACCGTCAAGGTGTCGCTTGCGTTCGGGTGGATCATCCCGTAGAGGTCGGAGATCGTGTGGTCCTGGTCACCGAGCAACGGGTAGTTCAGCGACTGTCCGGTCGCGTCTTTGATGTCGCCTTTCCACTCGTTGTGGGAAGAGACGGGGTCGACCGAGACCCCGAGGACTTTCGTGTTCCTCTTGCTGAACTCGTCCTTCAGCTTCGCCACCTCGCCGAGCTCGGTCGTGCAGACCGGGGTGAAATCCTTCGGGTGCGAAAAGAGGATTCCCCAGCCGTCTCCGAGGTACTGGTAAAGGTTGATCTCGCCTTCAGTCGAGTCCGCCGTGAAATCCGGCGCGATGTCACCAAGTTGCAGGGCCATGTTTCTCCTTCAACCAGTCAAGCGGCTTGCCGCCGTCGTCTCCGGGATTCGCGGGTGAGCATAACGGCCGATCTCGATTGTCGACCATTTCGATCGAAATTCTAAATCCCCTGCTCAGCGTCTTGCGCGCGCTCACGCCGGCGGCGCCAGACGAGGAAGGCGACGATCGCGACCGCGGCCGCGCCGATGATGGCGCTCGAGACATACGTCCCGTAGGTGACGACCTTCGCGTAGGCCTTTCCGACCTCGTAACCGGCGATGGTGTACGCGAGCCCCCAGATGAGTCCCCCGGCGGCGTTCGCGAGGAGGAACCGCGAGTACTTCATTCCCGAGATTCCGGCGATGGCGGGGACGAGCGCGCGGAACACCGCGGTGAATCGACCGAGAAAGACGGCGATCGCTCCGTGGGACTCGATGAAGGCCCGCGTCCGCGCGACGCCGCGACGACCCTTGAGAGGACGGTGACGCAAAAGTATTGGCCCGAAGAATCGCCCGATCTCGTATCCGACAGTGTCGCCGGCGATCGCACATCCGACGGCGATCGCGCACATGCCGACGAGACTCACGCGGTGCTCAGAAGCGAGGACCCCACCCAAGATGACGGCCGTTTCTCCTGGCAGGACGAATCCGAGGAACAGCGCCGCCTCGCCGAAGCACAGCCCGGCGACGAGCGCGTACGCCGCCGCGCCACCGAGTGATAACAGTGGATGCAGAAAGTTGCTCACGAAGCGACCGCACCGAGCATCGGCGAATCGTACGGGGCACCTCGGGCGACGGCCGGATCAGAACGAAATCGATATCCCGCCCTGTGGCGCGGCTTATCTTCGCGAGAACCTGACGAGGAGACCGTCCGCCTTCTGAGCGGGGATTATGGCGGGCGAACGTAATTTTCAGATGGGTTGTGCCAATATTTTCGGCGAGGAAGTGTCAGCAAAGGAGCGACCGACGATGACCTCCGGTGGTGATCTTCAAGTCATCGACGGAAGGCGGGCGCGCGGTCAGCGGACCCGGTTGAAGGTCATTGAGGCGCTGCTCGAGCTGGTCTCAGAAGGGCTCGTGCGACCGACCGCGCAAGAGATCGCGACACGCGCCGGCGTCGCCTTGCGCACCGTTTACCACCACTTCGAAGACGTCGAGGCGCTGCGGCGGCTGGCGCTCGATTTGGACATGCAGCGTCACTTCGAGATCCTCACGCCGATCGACGTCAGCCTGCCGCTCGACGAACGCATCGTCGCGCTCGCCGAGCAGTGCCGCGCGCTGTTCGAGGCCGTGACCCCGATTCGACGGGCGACGCTTTTCGATCAGCACTCTTCCCCTGACATGGCGCGGGGTGTCGCCCAAGCCACGCGGACACGTACCGAGCATGTTTCGAAGGTGTTCGCGCCTGAGTTCGCGAGATTCGGCGACGACGAAAAGATGCTCACCGACGTCGTCTATCTCCTCACGTCTTGGGGCAGCTGGGAATACACGCGGACGATGCTGCACCGCTCGGCCACTGAGACCGAACAGAACTTGATCGGCGCGTTGCGGACACTCTTCTCGTCTCCGTCGGTGATGGCAGATGCGCGCTTTGGCACGAGCGACGATTTCGCCACCTCTCGATAAGGTTCGAGGCGACCCTCGTCGTCCACGTTCGCCAAGAGGTTGCCATGACGCCTGACGAAGTCGAAGCGCTCGCCAACCTCGCCCGCCAGCTCCGGGTCGACTCGATCCGCTGCACGACCGCGGTCGGAGCGGGGCACCCGACGTCCTCGCTCTCTGCCGCCGACCTGCTCGCCGTGTTGGTGACGCGCCACCTCCACTACGACTGGTCCGAGCCGAAGCGACCCGAGAACGACCACCTCATCTTCTCGAAGGGCCACGCGTCTCCGCTTCTTTATTCGGTCTTCCGCGCCGTCGGCGTCGTCAGCGAAGACGAGCTTTTGCAGACCTACCGGCGGTTCGGGGCGCGCCTGCAGGGGCACCCGACCCCGGTGCTGCCGTGGGTCGACCTCGCAACCGGCTCGCTCGGCGTCGGCGTCGCCGCGGCGGTCGGTGTCGGAATCGCCGGAAAGTATCTCGACGAACTGCCCTACCGGATCTTCGCCCTCTGCGGGGACTCCGAGACGGCCGAAGGATCCGTCTGGGAAGCCTTCGACAAGGCCGCCTACTACGAGCTTTCGAACTTCACGGCGATCGTCGATGTCAACCGGCTCGGACAGCGCGGCCCGACCGAGCTCGGCTGGGACCTCGACGCCTACGCAGCGCGCGCCTCGGCGTTCGGGTGCCACCCGATCGTGATCGATGGCCACGACTTAGAAGAGATCGACAACGCGTTCTCCGAGGCGCGCTCGACCGCGCAGCCGAGCGTGATCCTCGCCCGCACGGTCAAGGGAAAGGGCGTCCCCGAGATCGAAGACAAGAACGGCTGGCACGGCACGGCGCTCCCCGCCGAAATGGCCGAACGCGCGATCGCCGCCCTCGGCGGTCCCACCTCGATCGTCGTCACCTCGCCGAAGCCCGACGCCGGGACGCCGCCCATCACGCCGAACCCGCAGGCGAAGCTCGACCGTCCGCACTACGCGGCCGGTGACAAGGTCGCGACTCGCTCTGCCTACGGCCACGCCCTCGTCGCGCTCTCCGCCCGACCAGAGGTCGTGGTCCTCGACGCCGAGGTCGGCAACTCGACGCACTCGGAGGCGTTCGAGAAGGTGGCCCCGAAGCGCTACTTCGAGGCATTCATCTCCGAACAGCTGATGGTCGGCGCGGCGTGTGGACTCGCGGTGCGCCGCTACGTGCCTTTTGCGGCGACTTTCGGCGCGTTCTTCTCGCGTGCCTACGACTTCATCCGCATGGCAGGGATCTCCGACGTCGCGATCCACCTCTGCGGATCGCACTCGGGTGTCGAGATCGGATCGGACGGCCCGTCCCAGATGGCGCTCGAGGACCTCGCGGAGATGCGTGCCATAAACGATTCGACGGTGCTCTACCCCTGCGACGCGCCGTCGACGGTGGCGCTCGTCCTGCAGACCGCCGATCGCCACGGGGTCTCCTACGTCCGCACGACGCGCGGGGCGTACCCAGTCCTTTACTCCCAAGACGAAGAGTTCCCGATCGGCGGTGCGAAGGTGCTCCGCTCCGGTCCCGCCGACGTCGTCACCCTCGTCGGCGCCGGCGTCACTGTGCACGAGAGCCTCGCGGCAGCCGATCAGCTCGCCGCCGACGGCATCGCGACGCGCGTCGTCGACTGCTACTCGGTGAAGCCGATCGATCAGGCAACGCTCGTTGGCGCGTGCCAGGCGACGGGAGGACGGATCGTCGTCACCGAGGACCACTACCCGGCGGGCGGCCTCGGTGAAGCCGTGCTCAGCGCGCTCACCGAGGCGCGGGTGAACCCGCGCTTCGCCCACCTCGCTGTTGCCGGACTCTCACAGTCCGGAACACCAGCGGAGCTGCTCGACGCCGCCGGCATCTCGGCCGGCCACATCGCGAAGGCCGCTCGCGCCCTCCTCGACGAGTAACGCTCCGTCCGAGACGGCCGGACTGGCGACGACACCGCGTCGTCAACGAAAAACACGCCGAATCGTCATCGCGCTCGGGGTCGGTTGCGTCATCGCTCTGTTCGCGACGGCGGTCGCCCTCGCGTTCGGGACCAGATATCCGAACGCGACCCTCACCTCACCGTCGGTCGCCGGTCGGCCCGTCGGCGCGCGGCTGCCGGTCGAATTCCGACTCGCCCGTCTCGGAGGTGTGAGCAGTGTCGATCTCGCCGGTTTGGTCACCGGCCGCGTCGCCGTCATCAACGTCTTTGCTTCGTGGTGCCCGTCGTGCCAAAAAGAGCTCGCCGCATTTGGATCGGTATCCGCGCGATTCGCGCGGCGGGTCTCGTTCGTCGGCGTCGATACGAGTGAGTCCGATCCTCATCTCTCAGAGCGGCTGCTCGCGAACGCCCACGCCAAGTACCCCGTCGGACTCGACACCTCGGACCTCACCGTCGCCGACGCGTGGGGCATCGAAGACCTGCCGGTCACGTTCTTCCTGCGCCGCAACGGCACGATCGCCGCGGAGCACCTCGGAGCCGAAAGCGTGAACGCGCTCAGTCACGAGCTCGACACGCTGTTGGCGGCGAAGGACTAGGCGGCAAGTCAGCCGATCTGCAACACTGCCGCGCCGCGCACGCGGTCATGCGCCAGATCGGCGAGCGCTTTGTCGGCGTCTTCGAAGCGGTACGGGGTCGTGACGACGCGGATCCCGATCGTCGACGCGATCGACAAGAACTCCTCGCCATCGGCGCGGGTGTTCGCCGTGACGCTGCGGAGGTTCTTTTCATAAAAGAGCTCCGACTCGTAGTGCAACGCCGGGATGTCCGACAAGTAGATGCCGGCGACCGACAGCGTGCCGTTGCGCTCGAGGGCGCGCAGCGCCGGCGGCACGAGCGTTCCGACCGGCGCGAACAAGATCGCGGAGTCGAGCGGCTCGGGCGGCGGATCTTCGTCTCCCTGCGCGGAGGAGGCTCCGAGATCGAGCGCGAGGTCGCGGGCGTCCGCATCGCGCGTCATCACGTGCACCGTCGCGCCCTGTGCGAGCGCCACCTGCGCGGCGAGGTGCGCGGACGCGCCGAAGCCGTAGATCCCGAGACGGCCACCGGCCGGCAGCGCGGCGCGCTTCAGGGCTCGGTACCCGATGATCCCTGCGCAGAGCAACGGTGCTGCTTCGTTGTCTGCGAATCGTTCCGGGATCCGGTAGGCGAACGCCTCCGGCACGACGGCGTATCGCGCGTAGCCCCCGTTCTCGTCCCATCCGGTGAAGCGCTGTCCGACACAGAGGTTCTCCTTGCCACGGCGGCAGAAGCGACACACGCCGTCCGTCTCGCGCAGCCAGGCGATCCCGATTCGGTCGCCGATCGCGAACCGGCTCGCGCCCTCGCCCAAAGCCTCGACGGTGCCGACGACCTCGTGGCCGGGAACGACGCCGTGGCGCTTGGGAGCAAGGTCGCCTTCTGCGAGGTGGAGGTCGGTGCGACAGACACCGCAGACGCGCACCTTCACGAGGACCTCGCCGGGATCGGGCTCGGGATCGTCGAGCTCGACGAACGCGAGCGGGCCGCCGTCGACGGGACCCGGCTGATCGACGATCCAGGCGCGCACCTTCTGAGTCTGTCACCAGGAGCTTCTTCGGCCTGCACCCGACGCGTCATGGACGGTGCAACACTCGAGTGCCGGAATGCCACGTCGCGACGAAGCTGAATCCAAATGAGCCCCGCGCCGCCCGATCCGGTCGCCGCCAACGCGCGCTCGGCGCCGCCGCCCGCTCCAGAAACACCGCGCCGTCCCGGCCCGCGGTCGAATCTCACGACGGCACTGTTCGCCGCCGCCTACGGGGTCGTCGCCATCGGCGCGCTCGCTGTCGGCTCGCTCCTCGGCAAGGTCCACGGCACAAGGGTCGAGCCGAAGGTTGTGCTCGGCATTTCGGCCGCCGTCTTCGTCATCTTCGGCGTGGCGACGATTCGACGTCTCGCGAGCTGGTCGGAGCAGGCGGTCGACGTCCGATCGCGCACCGGTTCGGGACGAGCGTTCCGCGTCGTCGTCGCGATCGTCGGGTACACGGTCATCGTCTTCGCCACCCTGGGGCTGATTTCGGTGCCGCTCTCGCACGTCGCCGTCGGCGGCGCGATCCTCGGCGTCGTCCTCGGTATCGCCGCGCAGCAAGCGCTCGGCAACCTGTTCGCCGGCATCGTCCTATTGATGGCGCGTCCGTTCCGCCTTGGCGACCACATTCGCCTCCGGTCGGGCGCACTCGGCGGCGAGTTCGACGGCATCGTGCGCGCGATGAACTTGACCTACGTGCTGATCCGCACCGAGCAGGGTCTCTTGAACGTTCCGAACTCGTCCGTGCTCGCCGCGGCGGTCGGGCCGTGGAAAAAACCCCCGGCGACGCCGACTCAGTCTGCGGTCACCACCGTCATGCCCCAGGTCACCGCGCGAGAGGCGCAGGAATCGGACGGACCGAAACCCCCGAAATAACCACTGCGCGCCGCGTTGCGCCGGCGGGCGTCTCAGCTGTGTGCTGTGGCTGCGCCCTCGGTGCGCCGTGGACGACGCGTCGCCAAGCTGGCCTGAACGCGCCCCGTTCCGTCGAATTCGATGATCCGACATGGGATCGGCGCGTCTTCGGTCAGGTGGTAGCTCGCGCAGATGCGGTGGTAGCCGTCGGCGATCGTAAGCGGCGCGTCGTGTTGGACGCTGCCGGCGACGAGCAGGACCGGTGAAAGCTTTCGTCCCTTGGAAACCTTCTTCAGGTCCTTTGCCACGTGCACGTTCTCGGGTGGCAACAAATCCAGCCGACTCGATCGAAGCAGGTCCTTCGCGAGGTAGTGGGCGATCGGTGCCTTCTTCAGCGCCTCGACCGACTCCTTGGCGCGTTCCTCGGTCATCACGAGGCTGAGGTAGCTGAGCGCGGCTGGGTAGTCCTGGTCGTCGGGCTCTTCTTTCCAGCGTTCCTTCCCCGTCATTCGATCCCCCTCCGACAGAACGCATCTCTAGCGCTTCGGGCGGCGTTCCACCGTGCAAAGGTCTGACGTCCTACATCTGCACGGTAGTTGACAATTCTCGAAGGCGCTGCTTCCATTCTCCCCAGCGCGCGAGAAGTCGTGCGCCGTCAGCGACGCCGAAGACCGAAACGCGACGGCGGAGGGAGGGCCGTCCTTCGCTCAGTGAGACGCGATCTCGATCGGTTGAGGCCGCTTGGCCGAGCGCCGAGGGGACTCGGCACGGGGGGAACGCGGTGACCGTCAGCGACGAAGCGATGTCGCGATCCGTCGGGGCGATCGATCCCGACGTCGCAAAACTCCACCAGCTGGGCTACGCCCAGGAGCTTCGGCGAAGGATGGGCGGGTTCTCGAACTTCGCCGTCTCCTTCACGATCATCTCGATTCTCTCGGGGTGCCTCACGCTCTACGGCTACGGGCTCAACACCGGCGGGCCCGTCACGATGGTGTGGGGCTGGCTGCTCGTCGGGGTGATGACGACAGTCGTCGGCCTCGGCATGGCCGAGGTGTGCTCGGCGTACCCGACGGCGGGGGGCCTCTACTACTGGGCAGCAAAGCTCGCCAAGCGCAACGGCGCCGCCTGGAGCTGGTTCACCGGCTGGTTCAACCTCCTCGGCCAGATCGCGATCACCGCCGGTATCGACTTCGGCATGGCGCTTTTTCTCACGGCCCTTTTGAATCTCACGACCGGCTTCACCGCCACCCGCGACCACACCGTCTGGGTCTACGTCGGCATCCTGCTCGCCCACGGGCTTTTGAACACGTTTGGCATCCGCGTCGTCGCGTTCTTGTCCGACGTCAGCGTCTGGTGGCACATTCTCGGCGTCAGTTTGATCGCGCTTGTGCTTTTGATCGTTCCGACGCACCACGCGTCGGCGAGCTTTCTGTTCACGGACTTCGTGAACCACACCGGGTTCTCGAACGTTTTCTACGTGTTCATGATCGGGCTCTTGATGGCGCAGTACACGTTCACCGGATATGACGCCTCCGCGCACATGACGGAGGAGACGAGGGGTGCCGCGTCGGCAGGCCCGAGGGGCATCGTCAACTCGATCATCGTCTCGCTGGTCGCCGGATTCATCCTGATCCTCGGGATCACGTACGCGATCCACAACGACTACAACTCGGCGCTCACGTCGGCGACCGGGGTACCGCCAGCGCAGATCTTCATCGATGCGATCGGCCGCCACGGCGGCGAGTTGTTGTTGCTGGTCGCGATCGTCGCCCAGTTCTACTGCGGCATGGCGTCGGTCACTGCGAACTCGCGGATGATCTACGCCTTCAGCCGCGACGGCGCCGTCCCGGGCCACCGGTTCTGGCACCGCGTCAACCCGCGCACCCGCACGCCCACGAACTCGATCTGGTTCGCGGTCGTCGGCGCCTTCCTCCTCGCACTCCCCTACATCTGGAGCCCGGTCGCTTACGCCGCCGTTACCTCGATCGCGACGATCGGCCTGTACATCGCCTACGTCATCCCGACGCTGCTGCGCCGAATGAAAGGTGACGCGTTCGTGCGAGGCCCTTGGCACCTCGGGCGATGGAGCCCGTTCATCGGCTGGCTCGGTGTCGCCTGGGTGTTCGTCATCACGATCCTTTTCATGCTCCCAGAGACCGGGCCGTTCAGCTCCATCTCCTGGAGTACCTTCAACTACGCGCCGATCGCCGTCGGCGTCGTCCTCGCCTACTCGGGGATCTTCTGGCTCGTGAGCGCCCGGAAGTGGTTCACCGGTCCGAGAGCCCAAGGTGACGAAGCGGCGCTGGAGGCGATCGAGGCGGAGTTCACCCACATCCAGAAGGAGCTCCAAGAGGTCGATTGACACCATCACCTGCGCCTGTTCACCCTGCGGGCTGGCTTTCGCTCGACGACCTCGCGGTCGAGGTCAAGTCCGGGAGGATCGACACGGTCCTCGTCGGCATGACGGACATGCAGGGCCGTCTGCAGGGCAAGCGCATCGACGCGCACTATTTCCTGGACGAAGTCGTCCCCAACGCGGCCGAAGGCTGCAACTACCTCTTGGCGGTCGACGTCGACATGAACACCGTCGACGGTTACGCGATGGCCTCGTGGGACCTCGGGTACGGCGACTTCGTGCTGCGCCCGGACCTATCGACGCTGAGGCGGATTCCCTGGCACGAAGGAACGGCGTTCTGCGTCGCCGACGTCTTGACGACCGACGGCGCGGAGGTCGCGCCGAGTCCGCGACAGGTGCTGCGCCGCCAGCTACAGCGCCTCACGGACCTCGGATACCGCGCCTATGTCGGCACGGAACTCGAGTTCATCGTCTTCAAAGAGACCTACGAAGAAGCTTGGTCCGCCGCCTACCGACATCTGACCCCGGCGAACTTCTACAACGTCGACTACTCGCTGCTCGGCACCGGCCGGATCGAACCGTTGTTGCGCCGGATCCGTCTCGAGATGTCCGGCGCCGGCATGCTCGTCGAGTCGGCGAAAGGTGAATGCAACTACGGACAGCACGAGATCGCCTTCCGGTACTTGGAAGCGCTCGCCAAGGCCGACGAGCACAGCCTGTTCAAGACGGGCGCCAAGGAGATCGCCTCCCAAGAAGGACACAGCCTGACGTTCATGGCGAAGTTCAACGAGCGCGAAGGCAACTCGTGCCACATCCACTTCTCTTTGCGCGACCTCGACGACAAGCCGGTCTTTTCGGCTGGACATGGACACTCGGCGGTGTTCGATCAAGCGCTCGCCGGCATGCTCGCAACGCTGCAAGACCTGACGTTATTCTTCGCCCCGAACATCAACAGCTACAAGCGTTATGTCGAAGGGTCCTTCGCGCCGACCGCCGTCGCCTGGGGACATGACAACCGTACGTGCGCGTTCCGAGTCGTCGGTCACGGCGACGGCCTGCGCATCGAGTGTCGGGTGCCGGGCGGCGACGTCAATCCGTATCTGGCGATCTCCGGTCTCGTCGCGGGTGCGATCCAAGGGATCGAAGGCGAGCTCTCTTTGGAGGCCGAGTTCACTGGCAACGCGTACGTCTCGGACAAGCCGCGCGTCCCCGCGACGATGCGCGACGCGGCGAAGCGCTTTTCTGAGAGCGCGCTCGTCCGCTCCGCCTTCGGCGACGACGTCGTCGACCATTACACGAACTTCGCCCGAGTCGAGCTCGCGGCTTATGACGCGGCCGTGACGGATTGGGAGCGGTTCAGGGGTTTCGAGCGACTTTGAGCGGAACCTTCGCGGTCGTAAACCCTGCGACCGAAAAGACGATCGCCACGATCCCAGAGCTCAGCGCCGCCGAGGCGGACGCGGCGATCGCCCGCGCGCACGCCGCCTTCCCTGCGTGGCGAAAGGTCGCGCCGGCGGATCGGGCGCGGCTTTTACGCCGGTTCGCCGAGCACGTCGACGTGGCCGCAGACGAGCTCGCAGCGCTCGAGGTACAAAACGCCGGCCACACGATCTCGAACGCCCGCTGGGAGGCTGGCACGGTCCGCGACGTGATCACCTACTACGCGGCGGCGCCAGAACGGCACTCCGGCCGGCAGATCCCGGTCGCGGGCGGCGTCGACGTCACCTTTCACGAACCATTGGGGGTCGTCGGCGTCATCGTGCCCTGGAATTTCCCGATGCTCATCGCCACGTGGGGCTTCGCACCGGCGCTGGCTGCGGGCAACACCGTGGTGGTGAAACCCGCCGAGATGACGCCGCTCAGCGCGTTGAAGCTCGCCGAACTCGCCCACGAAGCCGGCATCCCCGAGGACGTCTTCCAGATCGTCACCGGCGCGGGCCGCGAGGTCGGCTGGCGGTTCGTCGAGAACGGGCTCGTACGCAAGGTCTGCTTCACCGGTTCGACCGAGGTCGGAAAAAAGATCATGGCCGGCTGCGCGAACCAGGTGAAAAGGATCACGCTCGAACTCGGCGGCAAGTCGGCGAACATCGTCTTTTCGGACGCCGACCTCGAGGGTGCCGCTCAAAGCGCGCCGTACGCTGTTTTCGACAACGCCGGTCAGGACTGCTGCGCTCGCTCGCGGATCCTCGTCCAAGCCTCGGTTTACGAGCGCTTCATGGAACTGTTCGAACCGGCGGTGAAAAAGGTGCGTGTCCTCGAGCCCTCCAAAGACGAAAGCGAGATGGGGCCCTTGATCTCCGCTGCGCATCTCGAGACCGTGTCCTCGTTCGTCCCTCCCGACGCGCCCATCGCCTTCCGCGGCTTCGCGCCCGAAGGTTCCGGGTTCTGGTACCCGCCGACCGTGCTGGCGCCGATCGCGGAGGACGCACGACAGGTGCGCGAGGAGATCTTCGGACCGGTGGTCGCGGTGATCCCGTTCGAGAACGAATCCGACGCCATCCGCATCGCAAACAACACCGAGTACGGGCTGTCCGGATCGATCTGGACCCGCGACATCGGGCGTGCGCTGCGCGTCGCCCGTGGGGTGGAATCGGGCAACCTCTCGGTGAACTCACACTCTTCGGTTCGGTACTCGACGCCCTTCGGCGGATTCAAGCAGTCGGGCATCGGCCGCGAGCTCGGCCCGGACGCGCTCGATGCGTTCAGCGACGTGAAGAACGTCTTCATCTCGACGACGGAATAGCCGAGTCGCGCACCCACGAAGGCGCGAATTCGACCAAGGAGCACACCGTGTCTGGACGCCTGGAAGGGAAAGTCGCCGTGATCACCGGAGCGGCGAGCGGAATCGGGCGAGCGAGCGCGCGCCGTTTCGTGACCGAGGGAGCCCGCGTCGTCGTCGCCGATCTGACCGACGATCAAGGATCCGAACTCGCCGACGAGATCGGTGGGCTGTACGTCCACGCGGATGTCACGAATCCCGACGACGTCGCGGCGATGTACGACGCCGCGATCGAACGCTTCGGTGGCCTCGACGTCTGCTTCAACAACGCCGGGATCTCCCCCCCAGACGACGATTCGATCCTCACGACCGGGATCGACGCCTGGCGGCGCGTGCAGGAGGTCAACCTGACGAGCGTCTATTGGTGTTGCAAGCTCGGCATCGAGCGTCTTTTGACCCACGGGGGTGGATCGGTCGTCAACACGGCGTCGTTCGTCGCGATCCTGGGCGCGGCGACCTCACAAATCTCTTACACCGCCTCGAAAGGCGGGGTGCTCGCGATGTCGCGCGAGCTCGGGGTGCAATTCGCCCGACAGGGCGTCAGGGTGAACGCCCTCTGTCCCGGGCCGGTGAACACGCCGTTGCTACAGGAGCTGTTCGCAAAGGACCCAGAAAGGGCGCGCCGCCGCCTCGTCCACGTGCCGATGGGGCGTTTCGCCGAGCCCGAAGAGATCGCCGCAGCGGCGTGCTTCCTCGCGTCGGACGACGCGTCGTTCATCACCGCGACCTCGTTCATGGTCGACGGAGGAGTCCACGCCGCGTACGTCACGCCCGAGTGACGGCAGAATGACGGTTGTGCACCCGGTCATCGGCATCACCGCCTACGAGGAAGACGCCCGCTGGGGTCCGTGGTCAGAACGCGCCGTGCTCGTTCCATCGACCTACATCGACGCCGTCGAACGTGCGGGTGGCACGCCGATGGTGCTGCCGATCCAATCAAAAGGCGTCGCGGAATTGCTGGCGCGCGTCGACGCGGTCGTGCTTTCGGGGGGGCCCGACGTCGATCCGAGCCGGTACGACGCGGAGCCACACGACAACACCCAGACCCCGCGCCCCGAACGCGACGAGTTCGAACTCGCACTCGTTGAGAGAGCCAGCGGATCGGACACTCCGACGCTCGCGATCTGCCGGGGACTTCAGGTGCTGAACGTCGCGCGCGGTGGCACGCTGCACCAACACCTCCCCGACGTCGTCGGACACTCAGGACACTCGCCGAAGGCCGGTGAATACGCCTGGCATGGTGTGGAGGTGGAAAAAGGAAGCCGCCTCGCCACAATCCTCGCCCGCGGCCAAGACGTCCAGACCGCGAGCCATCATCACCAGGCAATCGCGCAGCTCGGCAAGGGCCTGCGCGTCGCCGCCCACGCCGAGGACGGAACGATCGAAGCGGTCGAGGACCCCGACCTCGACTATCTGATCGGGGTTCAGTGGCACCCCGAGGTCGGCGAGGATCTCTCGTTGTTCACCGCTCTCGTCGGCGCGGCGCGGCGCCGCGCGCAACAAACCGAGTGAGCGTCACGAACCGCAGACGTTGCAATAAATTGCATATTGCGTGACGGATTGCGATAAAATCCCTCATCAGCCCAGCGCGGAGCCTCACCGAGAGATCTCCCAAGCGTCTCAGCGACGCGCACTATCAAGCGTTGCTCGCGCGCTGGACGGCGCTACGCATTTTCCTTCGCGACCGCGACCATGCGGCGATCGCCGCCGGCGTCACCCCGATCCAACACGAACTGTTGGTCGCGGTGCGCGGCCATCCCGACCGGCGCGGCCCGACCGTCGGAGACGTCGCGCACTACCTCGGACTTCGCCACAACAGCACCGTCGGGCTCGTTGACCGCGCCGCGATGGCCGGTCTCGTCACGCGGCGGATCGATGACGAGGACCGGCGCGTGGTGCGGTTGCGGCTGACTCCGTCTGGTCGAAGCGTTCTTGCTGCGCTCGCCGTGCAGCACCGAAACGAGCTCGCTCGTCTCGACAACATCGCCCGGGTGATCGAGAAAGCGAACGCGAAGTCGACATCCGAACACGGCCGCTCAAAGAACGGTCGCCGCTGAGTTCGCGACTAAAAGGTCGCCGGTCCCTGCTCCCGGGCGCGTCCGACCGCGTCGAGGGCTTCACGCAGCTGCGCGAGCCACTCCTGCTCGTGCTGACCGACGAGCTCGACGCACCACGCCAGCGCTTCCGAGCGGCTACGGGCGACCCCCGCCTCGACGAGCGTGTCGAGGATTCGGCGATGCCGCATGCCGAGCCGGGTCATGAACGGCACACTCGCCGTCGTGAACAACTCGGTCGTTTCGCCGACCGTTGCCCCCCACGACACCACGCGCCCGAACCGTTCCTCGGCTCGGCCGGCGATCTCGACGCGCCGGTCGCGCGTGTCGCGGCGGAACGTGTCGATGCGCGCCGACTCCGCGACTGACTTCTGCCCCGACGTCGCGGCGAGGTCGCCAGCGTCGAGGGTGCCGACGACGAGGATCTCGTAGTCGTCGATGTCGAAGCTCGGGTCGCCAGCGAACCAGCCGTCGACGAGGCTTCCCTTGAACCACGCCTCGATCTCGGCCCGCTCCTCCGGTGTCGTCTGCGGCCTGCCCCGCCGGTCGAAACCGCCGCGGAAGCCTCTCCTGCCACGCGGGCCTCTGCCCCTGTGGCCTTCTTCTCCATGCCAATGGTGATTTCTCATGATTACAAGATTACAACATTACCTAGCAAACCGTGCAAAATGGCGTCCTAGGTCCCCCACCAGGAAAAAGGTCTACGGTGGAGTCAAGCAGGACGCTTCAGGGGGTTTTGAATGAGTCTGCCGACGAACGCCGAGCTGCAGCGAGCAGCGCGACGCCACCTGTGGATGCACTTCACGAGGCTCGGCGCGTACGAGAACAAGGACATCCCGATCATGGTGCGCGGCGACGGACCGTACGTCTGGGACCAGAACGGCAAGCGCTACTTGGACGGACTCTCGGGGCTTTTCACCGTCCAGGTCGGCCACGGCCGCACCGAGCTCGCAGAGGCAGGGGCGAAGCAAGCGGAGGACCTCGGCTACTTCCCGCTGTGGACCTACGCCCACCCCGCTGCCATCGAGCTCGCCGAACGCATCGCGGCGCTCACGCCCGGAGATCTGAAGCGGGTCTTTTTCACGACTGGCGGGTCCGACGCCGTCGAGTCGGCATGGAAGCTCGCGCGTCAGTACTTCAAGTTGACCGGCCAGCCCGACCGCACGAAAGCGGTGAGCCGGTTCATCGCGTACCACGGCACGACGATGGGCGCGCTTTCGCTGACCGGATTGCCGTCGATCAAAACACCCTTCGAGCCGCTCATCCCCGGCGCGATCAAGGTCCCGAACACGAACTTCTACCGGGCTCCCGAACACGGAGACGACGAGGAGGCGTTTGGCGTTTGGGCGGCAGACGAGATCGAGCGCGCGATCGTGCGCGAGGGGCCAGAGACCGTGGCGATGGTGATCCTGGAGCCGGTGCAGAACTCCGGTGGATGCTTCACCCCGCCACCGGGGTACTTCCAACGTGTGCGGGAGATCTGCGATCGCCACGGCGTTTTGCTCGTTTCGGACGAAGTGATCTGCGCTTGGGGACGGCTCGGCTACTACTTCGGCGCCGAACGCTACGGCTTCAAGCCGGACATCATCACCGTCGCCAAAGGCCTCACCAGTGGATATGCGCCGCTCGGCGCGATGATCGCCAGCGACGAATTGGTCGAGCCCTTCCTGCACGCGAAGGCGAGCTTCCTCCACGGGCTCACCTTCGCTGGCCACCCCGTTTCGAGCGCAGTTGGAATCGCCAACCTCGACGTCTTCGCGCGCGAAGACCTCTGTGGACACGTGCGCGAGAACGAAGAGAGCTTCCGCACAACGCTCGGGTCACTTTCGGATCTGCCGATCGTCGGGGACATCCGCGGCGCCGGCTACTTCTGGGGAATCGAACTCGTAAAGGACAAGCGGACGAAGGCGTCGTTCGACGACGAGCGGTCGGAGTGGCTGTTGCGCGAGTTCCTCTCCCCGATGCTGTTCGAGAAAGGGTTGATCTGTCGGGCCGATGACCGTGGCGATCCGGTCATCCAGCTCGCTCCCCCACTTATCTGCGGTCCCGAGCAGTTCCGCGAGATGACCGACATCCTGCGGGGAACACTCGAGGAGGCCTGGACCAGGCTCTGAGGTGCCCGGTTCGACCGGCATGGAAAACGACCAGGCTCTTTCGTTCTGGTTCGACTCGCCACAAGAGCCGGTTGTTCCACGTCCGGCACTCGATGGCGACCTTGAGGTCGACGTCGCCATCGTCGGGGGCGGCTACACCGGACTGTGGACCGCGTACTACCTCCACGACGCCGATCCCCGCCTCGCGGTGGCAATCGTCGAGCGCGAGTTCTGCGGCTACGGCGCTTCTGGGCGTAACGGCGGTTGGTGCTCGGGCAAGCTCGCCGCGCCGTGGTCGCGCATCGCAAAGTCTTCAGGGCTCGAAGCGACGGCAAGTCTGCGTGCGGCGATGAAGGCGACCGTCGACGAGGTTGGCGCGGTCGCGGAAAAAGAAGGCATCGCCTGCAATTTCGCCAAAGGCGGGACTGTCGACGTGGCGCGCAATGAGGTCCAGCTCGCCCGCGCCCGCGCTGAGGTCGACGCGGCGCGAGCTGCTGGAGTCGGCGAGGAGGACCTCGCTTTATTGGGAGAAAAAGAGGCGCGGGCGATTCTCGATGCAACAAATGTCATCGGCGCGACGTACACGCCGCACTGCGCCGCGCTGCAGCCGGCCCGCCTCGTGCGGGGGCTCGCGGAGGCCGTCGAGAGGCGCGGGACGAACATCTTCGAGAAAACGACTGTCGACGAGATCTCCCCGCACGTGCTGCGCTGCGGACCGCGCACCGTCCGGGCGAAGGTGCTGGTGCGCGCCACCGAGGGCTACACCTCGGCGCTGCCGGGCGCGGCGCGGGTGATCCTCCCGATCTACTCCCTGATGGTCGCGACAGAGCAGATCCCACAGCCCATTTGGGACGAGATCGGACTTGCCCGCCGAGAGACATTCAGCGACTACCGGCACCTGTTCATTTATGGGCAAAGGACCCAGGACGACCGCCTCGCGTTCGGTGGACGAGGGGCGCCCTACCACTACGGATCGCGCGTCGCAGCCGGTTACGACCGAAATGATGGGGTGCACGCGGCGCTGCGTCGATCGATCATCGAGCTCTTCCCCCGACTGCGCGACGTTTCGATCACTCACCGCTGGGGCGGACCGATCGGCGTCCCCCGCGACTGGTACCCCTCGGTGAATTTCGACGCAACCTCGGGTCTCGCTTCGGCGGGCGGCTACGTCGGTTACGGCGTCGCCGCGTCGAACCTCGCCGGCCGAACGCTTGCTGACCTTGTCTCCGGTCGCGACTCTGAGCGCACCCGTTTTCCCTGGGTGAACCACCACAGTCCTTCGTGGGAGCCGGAACCGCTGCGCTACATCGGTGTCAACTTGGGAATCGTTGCGATGCGAACCGGCGATCGCGTCGAGGAACGCACCGATCGTCCCTCACGGAGGGCGAACTACGTGGAGCACGTACTCCAGTCGTGAGTTGCGACCGCCGCTTTCGAATCGTGGTGCTCAGCGTTCATAGACGATGAACGTCCGGTGGGCGACGGTGTCGTACAGCGAGCGAGCAGGGGCGTTGAACTCCTGGGTGTGCCAATAGACATTCGTCGAACCCCGGCGGTCCGCCTCCGCGTAGACCGCCTCGATCAGACGCCGGCCGACGCCGCTCCCCCGCGCCGTCCGAGCGACGAAGAGGTCCTCCAAATAGCAGTATGTCGTTCGGGACCACGTCGACAGGTGAAAGACGAGATGCGCCATTCCGACCGGGTCGTCATTCCCATCGACGGCGACGAGGCCGAGGAGATTACCGCTCCCATCGCACAGCCGAGCAAAGGTCGACGCCGTCACTTCCTCGTCGAGGGTTTCGCGGTAAAAGTCGAGGTACCCCCGCCACATATCGCGCCACTGATTTTCGTCGCGTAGCTCGAGTTTGCGAATCGAGATGGCTATGGCGTCCACGACTCGAGCATGCCAGGTACGCGGCACGTGTCTCGACACGAAATTGCAATATCTGATCCCAGTGCCTTGTAGACCAACGGTGCCGTGCGTGAATCGCGACGCGGCCCCTGCTTGCGGCGCTAGGTCTCCTCGTGCGAGGCAGGAGATCGCCAATTTGCCTGGAGACAATGCGGACCCGCGGCGATACCATGACTTCGCACGGGCAAACCGTGTCGGTAACCAAAGAAGGAGTCCGCGTGCGAACGACTGACTCTTCAGAGGAGATGAGTCCGCCGGACAGGGAACGCCCGAGCTAACGCTCGGGCTTTTGTGTTCGAGGCGCAACACCGCCGGTCGGAAAACTGGTGCGAGCGCAACAGGGGCTCGCCGAGACTCACCCGTTCATACCGAGGAACGCGGCGAGCGCCGAGGACACCCCAACAGCGGCGCATCGACGCCGGCGACCCCAAGAGGGTTCGGAGCCTTCTCGGGGTCGAAAGACAACTAGGCACGAGCCGATCATCATGATCGGCTCGTGCCGCGCTCGGGCACCCAAGGGGTCGTGGATCCGGGAAGCTGGAGTATCACTTCAGCCATGAAGACCTTGTACGCGATGCGGCATGCGAAGTCGAGCTGGAGCGATGCAAGCCTCGCTGATTTCGACCGGCCACTCGCCCGCCGCGGAGTGAAGGCGGCACGGAACATCGCCCGAGTCTTGACTGACGTTGAACCGCGCCTTGCGCTCGTGCTTTGCTCAACCGCCACTCGCGCCGCGCAGACCTACGAAGTGATCGCGGCACATCTCGGCTACTCGATCGCCTCATCGTTCCTTGACGAGCTGTACGGGGCGAGTCCAGCGGTGTTGCTCGACGTCGTACGCGGCGTTCCGGACGGCGTCGGATCAGTCCTTCTCATCGCGCACAACCCGGGGATGCAGGAATTTCTCATCAAACTCAGCGAAGACGACGACGGTGACGCCTCGAGACAGGTGCGGGACCAATTCCCGACCGCAGCGCTCGCCACTCTGCGGGTCCGTGGCGAGTGGACGGACCTCGGGTCGAATCGCACGACGCTCACAAGCGTCGTTCTCCCACGCTCACTCGAACGTCGAGGTACCGGTGCCCGAAGTCGACGGCGTGACTGAATTCGACGAGATCGCGCGTCGCGTCAGACGTCCCGGGTGTTCATTCGCCAGGCGCCGATTCCCGTCCAGCCGACGATCCAGCCAACGATGACGCTCACCATCGCCCACGTCGGCATCGGCGGAATGCCGAGGGCGCCGCGTCCTCCGAAGATCAACCTGCGCGGACCACCACCGCCGCTGTTGATGCCCGAGGCGAGGCCAGCGGGTCGGAGCTGGATCAACGGGATGCCGACCAAGAGTCGCTGACCGTTGATGAAGTACGGGATGACGTGCGCGGCGAGGATCGGCGTCACAATGATCTGCAAGGCGATGATCACGATCACAGAGACGGTGCGTTGGCCGGTAAGCGCTCCGAGCCCGAGCCCGAAGATGAACCCCACCCCGACGTAGAGCTCCAGCCACAGCCCGATCTTTGCCATCTCGTTGATCGGCGGATTCGACTGCGTGATCTCGTTGCCCGTGTATTCCGCGTAGAAGGTGGAGATGTTGCGCTCCGGGCCGGATTGGAGGGCCTTGTTCTGCGCCGGCGACCCGTTGCTGAACGCCGCCACCGCTTCGCGCGGGTGATCAACGAGCCACGTTTCGAGCTGACTCTCGCTCAAACGCGCCGGGACCGAGTAGCCGTTGACTGAGACCGATTTCGGCTGCGAGATGCCAGCGAAGCTCACGACGAGACAGTTCATCGTGAAGCCGAGCGCAATGAACGGAAGCAGGATCGATAAACCGGCGGGAATCCGGGCGAGGTACAGCGCGACACGCGAGCGACCGGTGATCACGAGCTGGCGAAAGACCCCCTCGGCGAGGTCCGTCGCCCCCATCGTCGCGCCGACCGCCGCGGCGATGATGAAGCCGAACTCCGCCATCGGGTCCACGAGCGACTCGAAGACACCGGGGCTGCCGGCTGGTCCGTAGCTCTTCGGGTCGAACGCGTGGAACAACAGCCGCAACCCGAGCACCAGGACCGGCAGCGCGATCGACAGCAGCACGACGGCGATCATCAGTCCGCGTCGGCGTCGCACCTCGACTTGCTTCGTCGTGATCATCGCCCAGCTCGGTACCCAAGACATCAGTCGCACCCGGGGGACGCGTTGCCCAGGAGAGCGCGGTGCGGCTTCACCTGCCACGACCGCGGGACTCACCGTCGTCAGTTGTCCGCTCATTCGGATCCTCCGAGTCGGCTCGTCACCGACAAGAACCACTGTTCGAGTGACGCGCGCACCTCGCGCAATCCGTAGACCGAGATACCTGCTTGAACCAGGCGTCGATTGATCTCCGCCACCGACTCCTTGGGTGCACCGCTCGGGAGCGCTACGACGACTTCCGAGTCCTCGAGCCTCGCCCCCGCGGCAAGACCGGACCCGGCGATGAGCTGTGAGGCATTTTGCGGATCGGAGCAGTCAATTCGCACCTCGATCGTCCCAGCACCGCGGATGAGCGTGTCGATCGGACCCTGGCGGATCACGCGGCCGTGATCGACGATCGCCACCGCGTCGCAGGTTCGCTCCACCTCGTCGAGCAGGTGGGAAGACAACATCACGGTGCGTCCCTCGTCGACGAGGCCGTGGATCATCGCGCGCATCTGCTGCATACCGGCCGGGTCGAGGCCATTCATCGGCTCGTCCAGGATCAGCAGTTGCGGGTCGCCCAATAAGCACCCCGCCACCCCGAGTCGCTGGCGCATACCCATCGAATACGAAGCGACCCTGTGATCGGCCCGCTCGGTGAGTCCGACGCGTGCGAGCACCGGTCCGATCCGCCGGTCCGCGCCGTCGCCTCGCGCGGCGGCGAGCAGTGCGAGGTTCTCCTTGCCAGTGAGGTGTCCGTGGAATCTCGGCTCGTCGACGATCGCTCCCACCCGGGCGAGCGCCTCTCGACGCTCGCGAGGCACCGGGTATCCGAGAAGCGACATCGTGCCACCGTCGGCTTTCGTGAGACCGAGCAACGTGCGAATGAGCGTCGTCTTGCCGGCGCCGTTCGGACCGAGGTATCCGAACGCGGAGCCCCGGGGCACGAGCAGCTCGACGTCGTCGACCGCGATGGTGTCGCCGAATCGCTTCGTCAATCCGTGCGTCTCGACCGCCCACGAGTCGCCGTTGTCGAGTGATTTCGACGGAATCCGAGTGCGGTGGGATCGCTCATCAGCCACGAAACGGTCGGTGTCACCCGCCGCAACGACTGGCGCTGCAGTCCGTTGAAGAGCGCCGCCCGCCAGATCCGGCGCGAACCCCGGCGCCGCCGGGTGTTGCCCGGCTCGTGGTGGCGTCCCCCCGATATCCGGAGTTGACTCGGGTCGTGGGATGTGTTGATCGGCGCCATCCCTGATGTCTTCGGGTCGGGAATGCCGCGAATGTCTCGTCACACCGTAAATGACCGCCCCGACAACGATCACGATGAGCAGGATCGGCCCGAAACCGAAGTGATGGTGCGAGACAGCGGCGGCGACGCCAGGTGCGAAGGTTCCGCGAAAGATGGTCATCGCGCACCTCGTGCGAAGTGGAGGTGTGACCGATTCCGGGAGCACTCCTGATCGGCAGGCATCGACGCGATCTTGAACGAGAACGGCCGCGCTGTCGTCCTTCTCGAGGATCGATGTCGCGTCATCCTTGCGAACGATGCGAACCTGACGCTCGCCAAGGAACTGATGCCGCTCACGCTGCGCCTACGAGACCGGTCTCGTACGCAAGGACGACGAGTTGGGCGCGATCGCGGGCGCCGAGCTTGGAAAGCACCCGACTGACGTGCGTCTTCACCGTCGGCAGGCTCACGTGGAGCTCGGACGCGATCTCCGCGTTCGACAACCCCCGCGCGACGAGCACCATGACTTCGCGTTCTCGGTCCGTGAGCTCGTCGATCTCCTTCGACATACTCGCCCTGGTCTGTGCGGTGCCGGCGAACTGGGCGATGAGCCGACGGGTCACATTGGGTGCAAGCAGCGCCTCTCCTGCGGCAATCACCCGGATCGCCACCAAGAGCTCCTCCACTGGGCGGCTCTTCAGCACGAAACCGCTCGCTCCCGATTGGAGAGCGCCGTATACGAGCTCATCGAGATCGAACGTGGTGAGGATCAGCACCCGAGGCGCTTCCACGCGCGAGCGGGTGATCTGCCGTGTCGCCTCGATCCCGTCGAGATTCGGCATCCGTACGTCCATGACGACGACGTCGACGGAGTTGCGCGCGACGAACTCCACCGCCTCCTTGCCGTCCGCCGCTTGGCCGACGACCTCCATATCGGCTTCGGCGTCGATGAGTGACGTGAAGGCAGTCCGCAGGAGATGCTGATCGTCGACGACCAGAACCCGAATCGTCATGCGCCTGACCCGAGCGGAACTCGCGCGACGACGTGAAAGCCATCCTCGCCGATAGGTTCTGCGACGAGCGATCCCCTGAACGCCGTCACTCGCTCGCGCATGCCGATGATCCCGTGACCCGGCACGATTGTCCTTTGCGAATTCCGAGATCCGGTCGACGCAGGACCCATCGGTGCGCCGGAGTTCGCGACTTCAACGCGGACGTCCGCATCAGCGACTGCGATCGTGACCAGGACCTGCGACCCCGGGGCATGTTTGACAACGTTCGTCAGTGCCTCTTGAACAATCCGGTAAATCGAAAGTTCGAGTGCGGGCGAAAGTCGTCGCGCGTCGCCGGAGGCTTCAAGCGAAGTCGGCGTACCCGAGGCGCTGATGACGGCGACGAGCTCGCCCAACCCGGCGATTCCCGGCGCGGGATTGAGCAGCACGGCGCCGGGGTCCTCGTCACGCAACAATCCCAAAACCACTTGAAGCTCGTTCTGAGCGGTTCTTCCGATTTCCGCGATCGACTCCAGCGCGTGCTCGGCTTCCTCTGGCCGTTTCGCCATCAGCCGTCGCCCGACCCCTGCTTGGACCGTGATCACCGCAAGACTGTGCGCTACGACGTCGTGCAGCTCGCGGGCGATCCGAACGCGTTCTTCACGTACCTCCTGACGCGCGCGTTCGACCTCTGCACGACGCTCGAGCTCTTCCTGCGCCTCCAAACCGGCGAGGTATCGGCGCCGAGTCGCCACACTGTCCCCAATGAACCACGCCGCGATCAGCGGCAGGAACCCTTCGATCGAGTCCACCGCAAGAGGTGCGTCTTTCACATCGATCGCCGCGATAACGAGCGCGATTCCGAGGGCGACGCCGGACGCGCTGACCATCCGAATCGACCATCCCCGAGGTAGTCGGGATGCGACGAAATACGCCGAGAAGCCGAGCATGATCGTGAAAGGCACGGAAGCATTTCCATAGCCAATTTCGAGTGCGGTCGCGACTGTCGCGAGTACAAGCAGCGCGCGCGGCCACCTGCGCAGGAGCACCACCACGGCGCAGGCGATGATGGCGAGGAGCAATCTCGGGCCGCCACGATCGTGCGGACTCGTGCCGAACACCAGGCTGGTCGCGACTAAGGCGAGGGCGATCAGCAAGGCGACGCCGAGAAACTGCCCCTCGATGTTGGCGGTCCAGGGACGCTTCAGCTGTTGTTCGCCTTCACCACCACGCGACACCGAGAAGACGGTACCGATCCCACGATGAATCCGCATCCACCTTGAGAATGACTTCTCGAGAGACTCGTCGGTGTCGCGCTCATGACTGTGGCCATCGACAAGGAATCGAAAAGGGCGACCGAGTGGAAGACACCGGCCGCTTTGACCTGCGGATCCTCAATTCGATCGCACCGCGACGCCCCGCCGAGTGTCGCGGCTGGTGAAATGGTTGCCATGCGCCGAGGTCCGCGATGACCCGGTACGACGCGCGTCGGCGTTTTCCTCCGTCCTTCTGGATCGCCGCGATCGTCGTGGCTCTCATCGGCGGAGGCATCGCGGGCGCGGTGATTGCGACTTCTGCTCAGCCCTCTGCCTCTTCGAACCGTGGGAATCAGAACGGCGCGACTCAAACCGCAAAGCGCCGGTCGAGAACCGCCTCTGCGCCACCGTTGACCATCAATTCGGTGACGCCGGCGGCGAATGCGATCAGCGTCGCGGGCAATTCCACCGTGAGCGTGACCTTTTCCTCCGCGATCTCACCGAGCAAAGCGCAACCAACTTTCAGTCCCGCAGCGCCAGGGTCGTGGCATGCCTCCGGCGACGTGCTCACGTTCACGCCGGCCGGGGCGTTCATCCCTTCGAGCGAGGAGACGCTCACGGTCCCGGGCGGAAGTTCGGGGATCCGCGCAACAAACGGTGCCGAACTCGCCGGCGATGTCGTCGAACGGTTCCGCGTCGCGAGCGGTTCGATCCTCCGCCTCCAACAGCTCCTCTCGCTACTTGATTACTCGCCGCTTTCGTGGTCGCCGTTGAATTCCGCCATCGCGCCGAGTGACACGCCAGCACAACAAGTGGCCCTTTTCTCCCCACCCCAAGGGACGTTCTCCTGGATCGATACGGGTTGGCCTGGCCCGCTCCGAAGGCTGTGGACCGAATCCTCGTACACCGTTTTCACGAAGGGACTCGTGATGTCCTTTCAAGCAGACCACGGACTCGATCCGAACGGAAGCATTGGACCGGCACTCTGGAAAACCCTCCTGCAAGCCCTGGCAGCGAACACGGTCAACACCGGCGGCTACAACTACGCCCTCGCTGACAAGGCCTCGCCAGAAACGTTCACCGTCTGGCACGACGGGCGGGTCGTCCTACGGAGCCCGATGAACACCGGCATCGCCGGCTCCCCGACGCCAGACGGGAACTTCCCCGTCGACACCCGACTCCGCCGCCAGGTAATGCACGGTACGAATCCCGACGGCGCGAAATACGCCGACCCGGTGCAATTCATCGCGTACTTTCACGACAGCGACGCGGTTCATTACATGCCCCGAGCCGACTACGGAATCCCCCAGAGCCTCGGCTGCATCGAACTCCCGCTGACCGACGCGGCTACCGCGTGGCCGTATCTTGCCTACGGTACCGTCGTGAGTGTGGAGCACTAGCGGCCGACGAGGCACTCGGCTGGCTTCTCGCGCCTTCGTTTCTCGTCGCGATGATCGCAATCACGCGAGAACGCCTCGGCCCCTCTGAAATGGCATAGCCTGGCTTCGCCCGGATAACCGTTAATTCCCGCCCAGGAAGCCCCCTTTGGATAGTTTCTTCGACGCGCTCGGACGCAACGTCGTTCGTCTTCGTTACTTCATCGTGCTCGCCTGGATAATCCTCCTGGTCATCGCGAGCCGCACGCTTCCCTCGCTCGGAAGCGAAGTCAACAACGACAACAGCCAGTTCCTTCCTTCCACGGCTCCAAGCTCGCAAGCCGCGACCCTCGCGACGCCGATCTTCGGGAATCCGAACACGACGAGCGATATCACGGTCGTCGCCGCGACCGCGCACGAGAAACTGAACTCCGCTGATCAGTCGGCAATCGTCCGCGAAGCCATCTTGCTGCGCAAGGTTCCCCGGGTGGAATCGGTGCGAGTCGCGGGCATTTCGAGTGATGGCGACGCGGCGCAGCTCCTCGCCCGTGTGCGCGTCAATCAGGCAAACATCACCCGCCAAAAGACGATCGTCACGAACGTGGTCTCGACCTTCCATCAGGCGCGCGCCCCTTCGGGTCTTCAATTCGCTGTGGCCGGATCGATCGCGACCAACGTCGCCAATCAAGCGAGTTCGAACCGAACCGGTGGTCGGACCCAATCGTTCACCTTCCTCTTCATCATCGTTCTGCTCCTCGTCGTCTTCCGTTCTGCGTTGGCGCCGATCATCACGCTGATCCCACCGGCGTTTGCGCTGTTGCTCTCCGACCGGTTCATTGGTGGGCTCGGCGCTCACGGGTTAAAGATCTCGGAGATCACCCAGCTCTTGCTCATCGTGTTGCTGATCGGCGCGGGTACCGACTACGGGCTCTTCCTCGTCTTTCGCGTGCGCGAGGAGATCCGCGCGGGAATGGGCGCGCACGACGCCGTTCGGCACGCCCTCATCCGAGTCGGCGAGTCGATCAGCGCATCGGCGGGGACGGTCATGTTCGCATTGCTGAGCCTTTTGTTCGCGAGCTTCGGGATCTACCACGACCTCGGCATTCCGCTCGCGCTCGGGATCGCAGTGATGCTGTTCGCCGGCCTCACATTGTTGCCCGCCCTCCTCGCGATCTTCGGAAAGGCTGCCTTCTGGCCCTCGAACCTCGAAGGCACCGATCAAGTCGGCCTCTGGGGACGCGTGGCCTCCCACCTCGTGCGCCGGCCGGCGATCACGCTCGCGAGCGGGGTGTTGGTGTTTGGCGCGTTGGCGGCAGCCCTCGTCGGATACCACTCGGGCGGGTTCGGCGGCGCGCTGAACGCACCATCCGGATCGAACGCCGCGAAGGGAAACACCCTCGTCGCCCGACACTTCCCGCAGGCGAGCACGAACCCGGCGAACCTCGTCTTCCGCTATCGAAAGCCGATCTGGGACGACCCGCAGTCCGTCGCCACCGCTTCCGCTGTGCTGCGTTCGTCCGGCAAGTTCAAGCAATTCGAAGGGCCTTTCGACCCCAACGGCACAACGCTCAGCGCGAGCCAGTACGCGCGGTTGCACACCGAGCTCGGACCCCCATCCTCTCTCCCGGCGGTCTCTGATCCGACGAGCGGTGTCAGCACCTCGCTCTACGACGCGTACCGCGCGTCACAGGTATTCGTTTCGAAAGACGGAAGAACTATCCAGTTCGAAGCGACCCTGCGCGTCGGTGGTCAACAAACGACCGCTGCGCTGAACGCGACCCCCTCAATCCGAGCCGTCGTCGCGAAAGCCGCGCAGAGATCCGGAGCGACGGCGAGTGGCGTTGCCGGTGAAGCAGCCGCGCTCTACGACGTGTCCAGCACCTCGAATCATGACCTGTTCCGCGTCATCCCGATCGCCATCATCGCGATCGCGATCTTGCTCGCCCTCGTTCTGCGCAGCGCTGTCGCGCCCCTTTATCTGATCGTCAGCGTTGCGCTCTCGTACCTCGCGGCCCTCGGGCTTGCGACCCTCGTCTTCATCGAAATAGGTGGGTCGGGAGGTCTCACCTTCATATTGCCCTTCTTGATGTTCATCTTCCTTCTCGCGCTCGGCGAGGACTACAACATCCTCGTCATGACGCGCATCCGGGAGGAGGCGCGGACGCAGCCATTGCGCGACGCCGTCATTCGAGCGGTTGCGATGTCCGGTCCGACGGTCACCGCCGCCGGCATCGTGCTCGCCGGTTCCTTCGCAGTCCTCGGGATCGTCGCCGGTTCAGCTCCGGGTGCGAGCCAGATCCGCGATATCGGATTCGGGCTCGCGATCGGGATCTTGATGGACACCTTCCTCGTTCGCACCTTGTTGGTCCCGTCGGTCGTCGCGTTGCTCGGTCGGTGGAACTGGTGGCCTGGCCGACTCGGCCGGGAAACGGGTCCGGCTTAGCCATCGCTCCTTTCTCGGCACCGTCCTGAACGCCGCTGGCGACTGGCCGGCAAGGTCGAGGGTCCAAGCTCGTCGCTGCAGGGGCGATTCAGATGAGAGCGCAGCTCACGCTGGCGGACGTAACATTGCCATCACGTTTCACTTTGCCACCACCTGCAACGTCCACCGATAGGATCTGGAGGATCTGTGATGCGCGCGATCGCCGAATTGCACACAGGACTCCTCCTCCAGGGTCGGTACCGACTCCACTCTGAGCTCGGGACCGGCTCGTCCTCGCGCGTCTATCTGGCCGCTGACGTCCGTCTCCATCGACCGGTCGCCGTCAAGATCCTCCATCCGGCGCTCTCGGACGACGAGACCTTCGTGCGGCGCTTCCGACTCGAGGCACGAGCCGCCGCTTCCCTGAACCACCCGAACATCGTCCACGTCTACGACTGGGGAAGCGACAACGAAGGCTTCTACTTCGTCCTCGAGTACCTCGCCGGCGGAAGCTTGCGCGACCTTCTCGCGAACAGGCGCACGCTCTCGGTCGCGCAGGCTGCTTCGATCGGCATGGCGATCGCCCAGGCGCTCGCGTTCGCCCACGAACGCGGGATCGTCCACCGCGACATCAAGCCCGCCAATCTGCTCTTCGACGAGTCAGGAACACCGCATCTCGCGGATTTCGGACTTGCAAAGGCGCTTTCCGAAGCATCGTGGACCGAGCCCAATGGCCTCGTTCTCGGCACCGTGCGCTACGCCTCGCCCGAACAGGCGCTCGGTCAGCACCTCGACGACCGATCGGATGTCTATTCGCTCGGGCTCGTCCTCTACGAGGCGGTCACCGGACGCGCCCCCTTCGCGGGGGATTCTCTGCACGCGCTCTTACTCGCACGCGTCGGAAACGCGCTTCCCCGGAGTCCCGAGCTCGGAGCTCTCGCTTCCGTCGTCGACGCGGCGACGCGACCCGAGCGAGCGGAGCGACTGAGCGCCGCCGAACTCGCGACGCGCCTCGAACGCGTCGTCCACGGGCTCGGAGCGCCCGATCCGATCCCGCTCGTCATCGGGCCGAGCGTGACCGATCCGCCAGACGCCGACCGAGCGGCGCCTCCGGATCACTTGAGCGACGAATCGACCGCTTTCGACGATGTGACGATCCTCGACCCGAGTCGGAGATCTGACGCCGCCGGAGCTCCCGATTCGACGGCGATCAAACCTCGGGCAGATGGCCAGGGTGAGCGACGCGCGCGTCGTCAAACCCGACGGCGGCGACTCGCGCGCCCCGCGTCAGTCGCGGTCGCGCTCGTCCTGCTCGCGGCGGTCGGAACGATCTCGATCGCGCGCTACGTGGTCTTCACCCACGTCGTCCCCAACGTGGTGCACGAGCAACTCGCTTCGGCGCGAGGCGAAGTGTCGGCTCAGGGGCTACGGCTGCGCGTCGCGTCACGGGTTTTCTCGTCGCAGGCGCCGGAGGGCATGATCACGAAAGAGTCCCCCCGGCCGGGAATCCGCGAGCGAGGCGGTGTCACCGTTGACGTCGTGGTCAGCCGCGGTCCGGCGATGGTCTCGGTTCCAACCCTCCTCGGTGTTTCGAAGACCGATGCCGTCAACCGGTTGACGAAGGACCACCTCGTCGCAGTCGTTTCGTCGAGCTACAGCGAGACGGTTCCAGTCGGCAACGTCGTCCGCGCTTCGCCATCAGCAGGCGTCGCGCGACTTGGATCGAAGGTCGACTTGTCGATCTCTCTCGGTCCGCATCCGCGCACGATCCCGCAGTTCGCCTCGACGACGTACCTCGTCGCGAGCGTTCAACTGAAGGGGCTCAAGCTCGCGCCGATCGAACACCTCGCCTACTCGAATGCGGTGCCGAGCGGCGATGTCATCTCGACCGATCCGGCTGAGGGCGCAACCGGGGTCAAGGTGGGCTCCGAGGTTTCCGTCCTCGTCTCGCGCGGTCCGCGACTCATCGCCGTGCCGTCCGTCGCGAATCTGCCTATCCCCACGGCGATCCAACTCCTGCGCCAACATGGACTGGTGGTGAACGAACAGATCGGCCCTCCCTTCTCGACGAGGGCAACGACGACGAATCCAGAGCCGGGAACAGAGGTCCGGATCGGGACCGCGGTGACGCTTTATGTCGCCTAGCCGGCGGGTCGATCCGAACCCTTCCGGCTCTGTCCCAGTGACGGGCGGTGCGCACTCAAGGCGCGATCCCGGGGCGACGGGGCAGGCGCCGGGGGTGCCTCGCCATCTGAAGTCCCGGGGGTCTCGGCATCGACGCGAGCTTCGGAGGGGAAGGGTCTTCGCCGTCACGGCGGTCGCCGCGGCGGCGCTCATCGGGGTTATCGGCTATCTCGCGACGTCCTCGTCCCCGCGCACGCGCGCGTCACAAGGAGCCGGCGCCTCGCACCATCCGCACACGTCGTCCCCCGTCACCTTGTCGCGCCCCCCGACGACGCGTCCAGCCGTCTCAAGCACGACGACAGCACCGACGACGACTCGCCCCGCCGTCTCGACGACAACGTCGTCCCCTCCTCCGACGTCGACATCGACGAACACCGTGGCGGCGACGCCGCCTGCGGCCACTGTCCCGCCGTCCGACGTTCTCGTCGAGGTGCTGAACGGCGTCGGAACTCCCAAAGCCGCGTCTCAAGTCGCCCACGCGCTGCACAGGATCGGCTTTGCGATCAATGGGACCGGTAATGCCGCAAGCTTCGACCACACGCGCAACCTCATCGAATACGGGCCAGACTCCCTTGCCGCCGCCGAAACGGTCGCCGCGCACGTATCCGGAGTCGCGCAGTACCGGGAATACTCCGCATTGCAGAGAAACGAAGTCTGGATCATCCTCGGTGCGACATATGACGGCGTGACCTCGTAACGTCGACGCGCGAGAGTCGCGGCGCGACCGACTCCGTCGATGATCAGAGAAAACTGCTGATGCGCAAGGTGAAGTCGGGCCGAATCACACAACGTGCAGTGTTCGCACTTTCCGCTTCGATCGACTTTTCTCATTGGGTTCACGATGACCAGTGCCGGTGCCGCCACCACCACTTCCTCGCCGCGATCACCGCGAGGGCGACCACAAATCGACGCCGCTCGCGCGAGGGGACCGAGGTCGGCGATCGCGAGCTGTCGGCCGAACCTTGTGAACGATCTTGCACACACGAACGGCGCGAAACAACTCATCACCGTCGAAGGCGCGGGCTATGCGGCGACCGACGTGACCCCTCGAAGCCTGGTATCGGGTCAGTCACAGATGGGTACGGCACTTCGGTCCGTGGGCATCTCGTATCGGCTCCTCAGACTTCTCGAATCATCACGTTGGAGGCGATAACACGACGCCGACCGGTATCTACGGAATCGACCGTGTGCTCTACGGGAACGCGGCGAATCCGTGGGTACGTTTCGCGTTCCATCGGGTCGTCTGCGGCGACTGGTGGGACGAGGACCCCGGTTCGCCGACGTACAACCGTTTTGTGACGTGCCGTTCGGTACGGCGCCTCCATTCGACGGGGCCAACGAACCGCTGCGGGAGGAACCTCGCGCGTATCCGATCCTCGCCTTCACCGAATACAGCACGTCGCCCGTCGTGCCCGGTCGAGGTTCCGCGATCTTCCTCCATGCCGCCATCGGAGGGCCCGAACTCCGGTGCCTGAACTCGACGCTCTTCGGCAACGGCTTCAGCCGTCCGAACACCCGATGATCGTCATGGGACCACGTTCGGAAAACGAACGCTTCTGATCACTCAGGTTCGTCCTCCCTCTCACCAGACCGACGGCACGCGGTCGAGCCAGGGCCGGGCCTGTTCGAGTTCAGCGGCCAATGAGAGCAGCACCGTCTCTCCTGCCGGTCGACCGATGAGCTGAACCCCGATCGGCAGCCCCCCTTCACTCCAGTGCAACGGGAGCGAGATCGCTGGTTGACCGGTGAGATTCGCCGACGCGGTGAAGGGAGTGAAGCGCTTTTGCGCATCGAAGTCGCGCTCTGGATGGTCGTCGTCCCTGAAGGCACCGATCAGAGCGGGTCGTTTCGCCAATGTCGGCGTCACCACGATGTCGAATGCTGACATGGCGACGACTGCCTGTCTCGCGGCGAATTGAACGTTCGTGAGGGCAGATATGAACCGCAGCGCATCCACTTTCTGGCCGAGTTCGCGGAGCCAGCGCGTGATCGGCTGCAGATCACCCGCCTTGTCCGCCGGGACCGGGATGGAAGCCGCGCCGACCGCCCAGATCAACTCGAACTCGGGCACAAGACTGCCCGAGAAAAGACGCGGGCACTCGCCCACTTCGTGACCCAGCTCCGCCATGAGCGACGCCGCGGCGTCGAACGCGTCGAGGCACTCCTTGTCGAGCTCAGCTTCGGCGATGACGGGTTCTTTTGTGAAGCCGATCCGCAACCGTCCGGGTGCCCGTGCCGTCGAAGCGAGGAACGTCTCGCCCTCTGGCAGAGGTGGAGCCCAGTACGGATCGCCCGGCATCGCCCCCGCCATCACGTCCAACAGCGCGGCGGCGTCGGCGACGGTGCGCGCGATCGGGCCGTTCACAGCGAGGCCGGAGATATCTGCCATGACCGGTCCGGCGCTCACCCGCCCGCGCGAGGACTTCAGTCCAACAAGTCCGCAGACGCTTGCCGGAATGCGGATCGAACCCGCACCGTCGGTTCCCTGGGCGACAGCGACGAGACCTGCGGACACGGCCGCCGCTGCTCCTCCGCTCGAGCCACCGGCAGAGCGCGACGGATCAAACGGTGTGCGCGCCGGCGGCGCGACATCAGGTTCGGTGTAGCACGTCAGACCGAACTCCGGTGTGTTCGTCTTGCCGAGACTGATGAGTCCTGCGCCCCGGATTCGCGTGACGACGTTGTCGTCGATCGGCGCGATGAATTCGGTCATGGCCAAACTGCCGAAACAGGTCTTCACCCCGGCGACGAGGTTGAGATCCTTGATGGCGGTCGGCACCCCGAACAAGGGCGAAAAGGCGCCGCCGGTGCCAAGGCGACGTTCTGCCTGCTTCGCCTCGTCGAGCGCGCGATCGGCGGTCACCGTGACAAAGGCGCCGAAATCGCGGTTCAATCCTTCGATCCGCGAGAGGTAATGCTCGACGAGCTCGCGCGGACGGATCTCGCCTCGCCGAAGCGCCGCTGCTTGGTCGAGCGCGGTCAAATGGTGGAGTTCGGTGATGCCTCGCACGCTACCCAGGATCAAGAAAACCACGCTTGCTCAACCCAGCGACGGAATCGCCCGCGGCGCCACGAGTTCCGGCTGTCGCCTTGCCGACCGGGCACGCGCCCTCTAACCTGTTCTCGTGGTTACCGCGGTGCGTGCGACCTGGTCTTGGCAAGTCGAGCGGCGCGGGAGCCCGCCGTCGTCCTAGAGACGCGCACCCCGACCGCTCGACCGGCTCCGCAAGGGGCCGTTTTTTTATGCCCTTATGACCACTGAAATCCCAACCGATCTGCTCACTCCACTCGGGGCGTACCTACGCCTCAGCGAGTCGCGCGCCGCCGACGCGGCATTCCTCCTCGAGTCGGTCGAGCGCGGAAGGCTCGGTCGGTATTCGTTCGTCGGCTGCGGGGCCCGTCTTTTCGACTGGGACGGCGCGAGGACCCTCGGTGAGCCGGTGTTCGGCTACCTCGGCTACGACGCGATCGCCGACTTCGAACCGAGCGTGCCGCTGCCGACCGACGGTCCGTCGACCCCGACGAGCAGGTTCATCGTTCCCGACGTGCTCGTCAGGTTTGATCACGCGCGGTGTCGCCGACGTGATTCGCGGAGAGCCCACTCAGGTCGCGGCGCAGTTCGCGTCGCCGATCCCCGAGCGGGTTGCGGGCGGCGGTATCCGAGGACCGCTCGTGCGCCACCCTGAGCGCGCCGAGCACCTTTCGCGCGTCGAGCGCGCGAAGAAGTACATCCGCGAGGGCGACGTCTACCAGGTCGTGATCTCCCAACGCGCCGAACGGCCAACGTCAGCGTCCCCGGTCGACCTGTATCGGTCCCTGCGACGTGTGAACCCGTCGCCCTATCTCTTTCTCATCGAATTCGCTGACATCGCGCTCGTCGGCAGCTCTCCAGAAACGATCGTCAAATGCGACGGTGCGCGTGCGGCCGTGAACCCGATCGCCGGCACGGTCGCGTCGGGCGTCGGCGACTCGGCCACTTTGCTGTCTTCGGAGAAGGACCGCGCGGAGCATGTGATGCTCGTCGACCTCGGGCGCAACGACCTCTCCCGCGTTTGCGTTCCCGGCACGGTGCACGTCGAACGATTCATGGAGCCTGAGCGGTACTCGCACGTCACGCACCTCGTCTCCGAAGTAATCGGAGAGCTCGAAGACAACCGCACGCCCTTCGAGCTCGCGCAGGCGTGCTTCCCCGCCGGTACGGTGTCGGGAGCACCCAAGATCCGCGCGATGCAGATCATCTCTGAGCTCGAGGGCTACCGCCGCGGGATCTACGCCGGCGCCGTCGGCTACGTCCTCCCCGAGGAACGCACCCTCGACATGTGCATCGCCATCCGCACCGCCGTCGTGCGCGACGGTGTCGCTTACCTGCAGGCGGGTGGGGGGATAGTCGCCGACAGCGATCCCGTTGCCGAGCACCAAGAGTGTTTGAACAAATTGCGCGCACTCGAGGACGCGATCACGCTCGCCGAGGGAGAAAAGCAACGATGATGCTCCTTCTCGACAACTACGACTCGTTCACCTACAACCTTGCGCATCTTTTCGGTGCGCTCGGGGTCGAAGTGTCCGTCGCGCGCAGCGACGAGATCGACGCCGAGGACGCATCGGCACTCGCGCCGGAATATCTCGTCGTCTCCCCCGGTCCGGGCCGGCCTTCGGACCGACCAGAAGTGATCGAGGTGATCCGGCGCGTCGGTCAGCACAGGCCGACACTCGGCGTGTGTCTCGGCCACCAAATGATCGTCGAAGCGTTCGGTGGAACGATCGGTTACGCGAAAGAGCTGATCCACGGCAAGGCGCGACCGATCCACCACGACGGCAGCGGCCTGTTCAGCGGTGTGCCAGAACCGCTCGTCGCCGGCCGCTACCACTCCCTCGCCGCGACACGTCTGCCGTCGGTGCTCGAAGAAACCGCCCACGCCGACGACGGCGAGGTCATGGCGGTCCGACACCGCCAGCTGCCGATCGTCGGCGTCCAATTTCATCCCGAGTCGGTGCTGACGCCTGACGGGGCGGCGATCGCTCAAAACTTCCTCAAAGGGAGCTTCTGATGCCGCTCTTTGTCGATCAGCTGCTCGAACGAAAAGATCTCGCGCGCGAACAGGCGCAGGAAGCGATGCACACGATCATGGAGGGCGAGGCAACCGAATCCCAAATCGCCGCATTCCTCATCGCGTTGCGCGCCAAGGGTGAAACCGCCGATGAGATCGCCGGGTGCGCCCAGGCGATGCGCGACCACGCTATCTGCGTGCGACCGAAACGCTCCGATCTCGTCGACACAGCCGGCACGGGTGGGGACGGTGCACGCACGATCAACATCTCGACCGCGGCAGCCTTGCTTGCCGCCGCGGCGGGCGCCGGGGTCGCGAAGCACGGCAATCGCGCGGTGTCGTCCGCGTGCGGATCCGCGGATGTCCTGGAGGCGCTCGGCTTCGAACTCGAACAGCCTCAGCACTTCGTCGAGCGATCGATCGACGAGCTCGGCTTCGGTTTCCTCTTCGCGCCGTTGCACCACCCCGCGATGCGCTACGCCGCCTCGGTACGTCGTGAGCTCGCAACACGGACGGTCTTCAACGTGCTCGGCCCGCTGACGAATCCCGCCGGCGCCCGCGCCCAGGTGATCGGCGTCTACTCCAGCCAGCTCGTGCGCACGATCGCCGAGGTGCTCGCGAAACTCGGAGCGCATCACGCCTTCGTGGTCCACGGGTCAGGGGGAATCGATGAGTTCTCGCCGGTCGGGGAAAACCTCGTCGCCGAGGTCACGAACGGTGAGGTCCGCGAACGCACCGTGCGACCCGAGGAACTGGGTATCTCCCGCTGTCCGCTCGACGCGCTCGCCGGCGGCAGCCCAGCTGAGAATGCCGCCGCCATCGTGCGCGTGTTCGACGGAGAGCGCGGATCGCACCGGGAGGCGATCTTGTTCAACGCCGCCGCCGCGATCTCCGCCGCCCACGGATCGAGCGACCTCAAAGAGGGTCTCGATCTCGCAAGGCAGGCACTCGACAGCGGCGCAGCGAGGGAACGACTCCAGGCACTCGTCACCTTCTCGAAAAGTGGAGCACTGACATGAGGTTCAAGGACGCGCTCGCTAAGCCCGGGCTTGCACTGATCGCGGAGGTGAAACGGCGATCTCCGTCAGCTGGTGCGCTCCGGCCAGGAGCGGACCCGGCGCAGCTCGCTTCGGAATTCGCCAAAAGCGGCGCCGCGGCGATCTCCATCCTCGTCGACGATCGTTTCGACGGCTCGCTCGCCGACCTGTCGGCGGCGCGCGCCGCGACCGATGCGCCCCTGATCGCCAAGGGTTTCTTCTCGACGCGTGCCCATCTCGGAGAGGTCCGCGATGCCGGGGCGGACGCCGTCTTGTTGATCCTCCGCGACCTCGGAGACCAACAAGCCTCCGAACTGCTCTCGATCGCCGATGTTTTGGGTCTGGATGCGCTCGTCGAAGCCCACGACGCGATCGAACTCGAGCGCGCCGTCGCGCTCGACGCGCCGGTAATCGGCATTAACGCCAGAGATCTTTCGACCTTCGCGATCGATCGTCGTGCACAGCTCGCACTCGTCCGTCGCGCTCCGAAGGACCGCATCGTCGTCGCCGAAAGCGGCGTCGAGACGCGCTCTCAAGCGGCCGCCGCGGAACTCGCCGGCGCCGACGCCGTCCTTGTCGGCTCGACGCTGATGCGCGCCGTCGATCCGCCGGCGAAGTTGCGCGAGCTCGCGTCTCGCCCCTTAGTCAAAGTCTGCGGGCTCACGCGCCAACAAGATGTCGACGCAGCAGTCGAAGCCGGAGCCGACCTCGTCGGGTTCGTCTTCGCCGATGGCAGCCCGCGCCGCGCCGAGCGGCTGCTCGACGTGCCGCCGAGCGTTCTCTCGGTGGCGGTGTTCGTCGGAAAAGCGCTATCGACCGCCGCTGACCTCGTCCAGTTGTACCAAGAAGAGGCGGAGGTGCCCCGCGGTCGCCAGGCCGTGCTCCTGCGCGACGGTGAGCCGGTCGCCCGCGTCGTCGATCAGCCGTGGAACGGGCGGGATCCCACTCACTTGTGGTCCGCCGCCCGCCTCGACGGCCGGGTGATGCTCGCCGGCGGCCTCGGGCCAGAGAACGTGCAGGCCGCAATCCGCGCAGTCCGGCCGTGGGCGGTCGACGCCTCGTCGGCGCTCGAATCCGCTCCGGGGATCAAAGACCACGCTCGGGTGCGGGCGTTCATCGAGGCGGCGCGCTCGTGAGCGCCGACTTCGGTCCCTTCGGCGGTCGCTACGTGCCGGAGACCTTGATCCCCGCCCTCGACGAGCTCGAGGCGGGCTGGCAAAAGGTCCGCGACGACCCGGAATTCCGCCGCGAGTTCGACGGCCTGCTCACCCATTACGCCGGTCGTCCGACCCCGCTGACGATCGCCGAACGCTTCGATCCGCAAAAGCGCCTCTACTTAAAACGTGAAGATCTCCTCCACACCGGGGCGCACAAATTGAACAACGCGCTCGGACAGGTGTTGCTCGCCCGCTTCCTCGGCAAGCGCCGGATCGTCGCCGAGACCGGCGCCGGCCAGCACGGCGTCGCGGTCGCGACCGTCTGCGCCCGCTTCGGCCTCGAATGCATCGTCTATATGGGAGAAGAGGACATCCGCCGCCAGCAGCCGAACGTCGAACGAATGCGCCTGCTCGGCGCGGTCGTCCGACCGGTCGGCTTCGGCACGCGTACCTTGAAGGAGGCAGTCAGCGAAGCGATTCGCGACTGGATCACGAACGTCGAGGCGACGCACTACCTGATCGGTTCCTGCGTCGGTCCGGAGCCCTACCCAGAAATCGTCGCCGAGCTGCAGTCTGTGATCGGCATTGAGGCGCGCCGCCAGATCCTCGACGCCGAGGGCCGCCTGCCCGACGCCGTCGTCGCCTGCGTCGGCGGCGGTTCGAACGCGATCGGCATCTTCCACGGATTTCTCGCCGACGAAGGCGTGCGTCTGATCGGAGTCGAGGCCGAAGGTGCCGCCTCGATCGGCAAGGGCCGACCCGGTGTTCTCCATGGGCGCGTTCGTCGATCCTCGCGGACTCCGATGGCCAGATCGAAGACGCCACGTCGATCTCGGCGGGACTCGATTACCCCGGCGTCGGCCCAGAGCACGCCTACCTCGCGCACATCGGACGGGCCGAATACGTGCACGCAAGCGATGCCGAAGCACTCGCTACCTTCCGCGACCTCTCCCGACTAGAGGGCATCATCCCTGCTCTCGAGCCCGCCCACGCGCTCGCGCGAGCGCGCGAGCTCGACGCGGCGCTCGTCGTCGTCTGTCTGTCGGGGCGCGGCGACAAAGACCTGAAGGAGGTGCTCGTCCACCTTGATGTCGGCTGAGTCACAAGACCATGCGCGAAAGCGGCTCGTCATCTACCTGATGGCGGCCGACACCACACCGGTCCTTGCTCGCGCCGCGGTCGACGGAGGCGCGGACATCGTCGAGATCGGCTTCCCGTTTTCCGATCCTCTCGCCGACGGACCGGTGATCCGCCGGGCCGCCGAGCGTGCCCTGAAGGACGGGATGCGGACGAGCCGATGTTTGGAGGTGCTCGCCGCCACCCACGAACAATGCCCAGAGATCCCGCTCGTGCCGATGACCTACGCCTCGTTGTTCGAGGCGTACGGATGGGAACAACTCAACGATCACATTCGGGCAGCGGGAGCGACGAGTCTCATCGTCGCCGACCTCCCCGCCGATGTGCGCTCCGATTTGCGCAGGATTCAACTCGTCGCGCCGACATCGAGCGACGAACGCATCCGCCTCGCAGCGTCAACGACGGACGGGTGGCTCTATCTCGTCACCGTCACCGGCGTCACCGGTGCGCGCGGCGAGATGCCGCTGTCACTGCCCGACTTCGCCAGGCGGGTGCGTCGCGTCACCGATATCCCGGTCTACGCCGGATTCGGCATCTCAACACCGGAGCACGCGAAGTCGGTCGCCGAACTCGTCGACGGCGTCATCGTCGGATCGCGCGCGATCGAGATCGCGGAGGACGGTCCGGCGGCGCTGCGAGACTTCGTGCACACGCTGCGCGCGGCGCTCGACGACAGAACTCCTGTGGATGCGGCAAATATCGGCGCGACCTACTCCGGGGACACCGATGGCGACTGAATCGGGGGCACGATCAGCGATTCGGGATCGCCGGATCGAATCGATCAGTCCGCTCGTCTCGCCCGAATCGGTCCTCGGGCAGTTTCCGCTCGACGGGGTGCTCGAAGAGGTTGTGCTCTCCGGGCGTGAGGCAGTCAGCGCGATCATCGATGGCCTCGACGATCGCTTGGCGGTGATCGTCGGGCCTTGCTCGGTCCACGATCCCGTCGCGGCACTCGAATACGCGATACGGCTGCAAGGGCTCGCCAGTCGGCTTTCGGGCCAGCTCTTCATCCTGATGCGCGTCTACTTCGAGAAGGCGAGAACGAGTCACGGCTGGCGGGGTCTGATCAATGACCCGGGCCTCGACGGCACAAACCGGGTCAACGACGGCATCGTCGCCGCCCGTCGGCTGCTCGTCGACATCTTGTCGCTCGGCGTTCCGACGGCCTGTGAGTTCCTCGACCCGATCACGCCGCCCTATGTCGCGGACGCGGTCTGTTGGGCAGCGATCGGGGCGCGCACAACCCAGAGCCCGATCCACCGCAACATGGCAAGCGGGCTGTCTATGCCCGTCGGTTTCAAGAATCCGACCGACGGTCACGTCCAGTCCGCCGTCGACTCGGTGGCGGTCGCCGCGCGCCCCCAGGTGTTTCCAGCGATCACCGATGACGGACGACCGGCGGTGATCCGAACGAACGGAAACCCCGACTGCCACGTCGTGCTACGCGGGACCTCGACCGGTCCGAACTACGACGCGGCAAGCGTCGGCGACGCGTTGGACCGCCTCGAACATCATCGGCTACCGCGTCGCCTGATGATCGACGCCAGCCACGCGAACAGCGGCAAGGACTACGAGCGGCAGTTCGCGGTGATTGCCAACATCGCCGATCGGATCGGAAACGGCGAGGGGGGCATCGTCGGCGTGATGCTCGAGAGCTTCCTCGTCGCCGGACGGCAAGAACTCCACTTCGGGAAGGCGGAGACGCTCGCCTACGGGCAGAGCATCACCGATGCCTGCATGGGCTGGGAGACGACGGTCGACGCGCTCGAGGCGCTGGCTGCGGCGATCACGACTCGGAGGACGCTAGTTCGGTCGTGATCGAAGAGAAGCCGTCGCGAGAATGATTGACGCGGGGTCGCCGCTATCACTTCACCGCTAACACGGGACAGTCTGCTTCGAGGAGTACGTCTTGGGCGGTGGACCCGAGAAGGAACTTCCCGACTCGTGTTCGCCGGTGCAATCCGATGACGATCATGTCCGCGTCGCGCTCACGCGCGATGCGGACCACGTCGTCCGCGGGTTCGTGTCCAAGAATGAACTCCTGCACCTCGTGATCGATGCCGGCAGAATTCAGCTCGTCGTCGATGCGCGCCAGCGCATTGGAGTACGCCAGAACCTCTTCGTCAGTCTCCTGCAAACCACCTTTGCCCGAATGGACGACGACGAGTCGTGCGCTGTGCTTTTGCGCCTCCACGATCGCCCGTTCAAGTGCGGCTTGCGCCTCTGTTCCGAAGATGTAGCCGACAATGATGTCCACGCCGACGCCCCTCCTCTCACTCCCTAGCGTGTTCGCGCGGGTCCGAGACGACCCGTAACGATCCCGCTGCTGGGAGGAACGTCGTCTCTTCTTCGTTATCCCAGCGGACTCTCACTAGGTCGCCCTGGACGGCGAGCACTACGCCTTCGCGCGAAGGCGTGCCAACTTTCTCGGACTCGACGAGGATCCGAGATCCCACTTCGACCATGTCGCCTCCCGCCATTCACTCGGGGCCCGCGAATGCCAGCGAGCACCTACACGTTTGAACCTACGCCCAGCTTTCGGGTTCGTCATGGGACTTCCGTCCGTTTACCTGAACCGTCGAAAACGTCACCACGGTCAGGCAACCTCGCCTTGCAACGAGGCGGTGACGGTCCTACCCGGTTGCCCGGGGCGTCTTCACGCTTCACTGGGGACTTCGGCAAAAACAGGGTATTTTGCGGTCCCGAACCGGTTCAACCGCTGCCGATTCCCCACCGCCCGTGGAATCGGGCGTCGTCTCGACGAATCACCCACCCGCAACTGCTGGCACGATGGATAGCGTCTGACCGTCGGCGACGACGGTGTCGAGTCCTCCGAGGAGCCGAGCGTCCTCGTCGTCAATAAACAGCATGACGAATCGCCGCAGCCGTCCGTTCTCATCAAGGATCCGCGACCTGATACCAGGGTGTGCCGACTCGAGCGCCGCGATGACCTCTCGCAACGCGCCGGCAGGAGCGGCCAACTCGCGTTCGTTTCCCGTCAGTTGGCGCAGCTGAGTCGGGACCCGCACCGTCACGCTCACGCCGGCACCAGCTCCTCGAGCGCGTCAAGCGTTTCGTCGAGCGAAGGACGCACTGTCGCCGTCGTTGCGACCCGATCGACGAGCGCCTCCACGGTCTTCAGCCCGTTCCCCGTGACGTAGGCGACGACGGTCTCGTCGCTTCGCACGAGGCCCTCTGCAACCAGCTTGGCCAGCGTCGCGATCGTTACCCCACCCGCGGTCTCCGCGAAGACCCCTTCGGTGCGTGCAAGAAGACGGATGCCATCGACGATCTCGTCGTCGGTGACCGCCGCGACGACCCCGCCGGCCCGCCGAACGATCTCGAGGGCCCGCCAACCGTCGGCCGGGTTCCCGATCGCGAGCGACTTCGCGATCGTGTGCGGCTTCACCGGAAGGACGTCATCCGATCCGTTCGCGTACGCCGTCGCGACGGGCGCGCACCCCGCTGCCTGCGCCCCGGAAATGCGGACGGCCCGCTCCTCGACGAGCCCGATCTCGACGAGCTCGCGGAATCCTTTGTCGATCCGCGTCAGCTGGCAACCTGACGCGACCGGAACGATGACGTGGTCAGGCAGGGTCCAGCCGAGCTGCTCGGCGACTTCGAACGCCAGCGTCTTCGACCCTTCCGCGTAGTACGGCCGGACGTTCACGTTCACAAACGCCCAGTCGGGGCGTTCGCTCGCCAACTCAGCGCACAGCCTGTTCACGTCGTCGTAGTTCCCGTCGACAGTGATCACCTTGCCGCCGAACACCGCGGTGGCGAGCACCTTCACCGATTCGAGGTCGCTCGGGATGAAGACGACCGACTCCATGCCCGCAAAGGCGGCGTGGGCCGCCACCGAATTCGCGAGGTTGCCGGTCGACGCGCAAGCCGCGACCTTGAATCCGAGCTCGCGCGCTTTCGTCAGCGCGACAGAGACGACACGGTCTTTGAAAGATCCCGTTGGGTTGCGGGTGTCGTCTTTGATCCAAAGGTTGCGCAACCCGAGCTCGGCGCTGAGGCGTTCAGCACGGATGAGCGGCGTGTACCCGGCGCCGAGGCTGATCGGCGTCGTGTCGTCCACTGGGAGCAGACCTGCATACCGCCAGAGGTTCGCCGGGCCGGCCGCGATCGCCTCTTTCGTCACCGACTGACGAATCCGTTCGTAGTCGTAATCGACTTCGAGCGGACCAAAACACTCTTCGCAGAACGATTGCGCGCGTGCCGGGTACACCGATGCGCAGCTGCGACAGTACAAGCCTGTGACGAAGCCCACGAGTCCTCCTCATCGGTCGGGCATTGGCACCTTGAATCCGAAAATCTCGGACTTCTGGTTGCCGCGGCGTCAACGGGCCCGTCCCTCAGCCGCTCTGGATGATGGCGATCGTCAGTGTAAACGAATTCTTAAGACCCGTTCACATCGAAGCCGATCCATCTCCGTCGGTCTGTCTCGACGCAGCCGCGACGGATCAAACGACCCAGCGTCAGCCGTTTTGCGACACCGACTTTCCTGGCCCGGGAGGACCATTGCACGCCTTGGCCGCCTTCGCGTACAGAGAAGAGGTCACGTCGAGGGGCCCGGTTGGGTTCAACCAGCCACCCTTGTCGCCTCCCTTGGGATCGGGAAAGTTCGTGACCCCGTGTGCTCGCATGCATTCGGTGATCTTCAGTAACATCGCGTCGTACGCGGTCCACTGCGCCTGAGTCCAAGGCGCCATGCCGGCCGCCTTCGCGAGGTACGAACAATCCTTCGTCGCCGTCACGAACGCGTGCGAGTTCTGATCGATGTTCCGCAAGTTCGTCCCTGCGTACCCGCCATCGGAGACCGGGTCAGGGAAGGCGGGCACGCCGCTCTTGCGCATGCAGACGCTGTACGCGAGTTGCGCTTTCTGGAGCGCCGGCGACGGCGGTGGGCCGCTGTTCCCCGCCGGCGCGCTCGACGGCGACGTGCTCGACGTGGACGACCCGACGCTCGCGACCCCAGACGGCGACCCGCCGCCACCGCACGCCGCGAACAGCACCGCCACCGCGCAGAGGGCGAGTCCGGTTACGGCGACGTTCCGGCCCCTCACGCCGCGAAACCGGTCGGCGAAGCGCCGTATAAAGGTCGATGTCATTGATGCGTCCTCAAACCACTTCACCCGATTCCTGTTGTACTTCGCGGCCGGTTGCTCTGCGGTTACAGCGGTCCGGCGCGACGCGCTCGTCTGTTCAACCAGGCACTTCAGGTGCGGGATGTCATTTGACGAGGCGTTCTCTGTCTGGGAGAGTCGTGACGTGGAGAGAACGCCGCTTTTCGACTCGATCCTCCTTCTTACCTGACGGCGAGCGCTCGTTCGCGCTCGCCAAACCTCCTGTGCCGATCGGCCAGGAGGTTTTTTGTTACCCGGGCGCACGAGGGCAATCGAACTGAAAGGACGCCATGCCGCCTCCGAACGTGACGCCAAAAAAGATGCCCTTCGAAAAGTACCGGCCGTACGGCCAGATTGACCTCGCCGGTCGCACCTGGCCGGACGCGGTGCTGACGAGCGCACCCATCTGGTGCTCGGTCGATCTTCGCGACGGCAACCAGGCTCTGATCGACCCGATGGATCCGGAGCGCAAGCGGCGGATGTTCGAAGCGGTCGTCCGGCTGGGGATCAAAGAGATCGAGGTCGGCTTTCCCGCGGCGTCGAATCCGGACTTCGAGTTCATCCGCTTGCTGATCGAAGAGGACCTCGTCCCCGACGACGTGACGATCCAGGTCCTCACCCAGTGCCGCGCTGAGCTCATCGGACGGACTTTCGAATCCCTGAAAGGCGCGCGCAGCGCGATCGTCCACTTCTACAACTCGACTTCGGTGTGCCAGCGCCGCGTCGTGTTCGGCCTCGACAAGGAAGGCATCACGAAAATCGCCGTCGACGCCGCTCGACTCTCTCGCGAGCTCGAGTCCTCGATCCCGGACACCGCGATCCGCTACGAGTACAGCCCGGAGTCGTTCACGGGGACGGAGATCGACTACGCGATCGAGATCTGCAACGCAGTCGTTGACGTTATCGATCCGCGCTCCGATTGGCCGCTGATCCTCAACCTCCCTTCGACGGTCGAGATGTCGACGCCGAATGTCTACGCCGACCTCATCGAGAGGTTCCATCGCAGCGTCAATCGGCGCGATTCGATCGTGCTCAGCGTGCACAACCACAATGACCGGGGAACCGCCGTCGCTGCGTCGGAATTCGGGATGATGGCGGGCGCCCAGCGGGTCGAGGGTTGCCTGTTCGGAAACGGCGAACGGACCGGCAACGTCGATCTCATCACGTTGGCGCTGAACCTGTTCAGCCAACGCGTCGACCCGCGTCTCGATCTCGCCGATATCGACGACCTGCGTCGGACGGTCGAGTATTGCAACCGGCTCCCGGTGCACCATCGTCACCCGTATGTGGGTGAGTTCGTCTACACCGCCTTTTCCGGCTCGCACCAGGACGCGATCAAAAAGGGCATGGACGCGCTTGGAGCCGACTACGAGCACTGGGACGTCCCCTACCTGCCGATCGATCCGCACCACGTCGGGCGGACGTACGAGTCGGTGATCCGCGTGAACTCGCAGTCAGGCAAAGGCGGTGTCGCCTACGTGATGGAGAGCGAGCACGGGATGACATTGCCGAGACGGCTGCAGATCGAGTTCTCCCGGGTCATCCAGACGGTCACCGAAGACACCGGTACCGAAATCACACCGAAGGAGATGTGGGAGGTCTTCACGGACCAGTACCTCGAACAACAGGGCGGATTCGAGCTCGTGCACCACGACGTCTCGCTGAGCGAAGTCGCCGACAAAGTGACGGCTGAGCTGCGCTCGGGCGAGGTGACGGTGAACGTGTCCGGGGAAGGGAACGGACCGATCTCGGCGTTCATTTCGGGGATCGCGGACGCCCTCGGGATCGAGATCGACGTGCTCGACTACTCCGAGCACGCGCTCACCTCCGGCGCGAGCGCCCAGGCTGTTGCCTACGTCGAAACGCGCGACCGGACCGCAGGCACGCGCTGGGGCGTCGGCATGGATGAGAGCATCGTCGCCGCGAGCTTGAAGGCCGTCGTTTCGGCGCTGAACGGATTGCGCGCCGCAGCTTGAGGCGGGAGCGCTTTCAGCCTCGAGAGGTCAACGACGGCAGGTAACCCGGTCGTGCACGCTCGAAGCGGGCGATGTCGTCTGCGTGCTCGAGCGTGACCCCGATGTCATCGAGGCCGCGGAGCAATCGCTCGCGTGCTTCGTCATCAATCGTAAAGGGGGCTTCGAAGCCAATCTCGCCGGCTTTGACCACGCAACGCTCGACGTCGACGGTGATCTGGAGGCGCGGGTTCGCTCGCGTCGCCTCGAGGAGGGTGCGCGCCGCCTCGGCCGAAACCGTCGCCGGGACAAGACCCGACCGAGTGGCGTTGTTGCGGAAGATGTCGCCGAATCGGGCGCTCACCACCGCCTTGAAGCCGTAGTCGACGAGCGCCCAGACTGCGTGCTCCCGCGACGAGCCGATGCCGAAATTCGGGCCGGCGAGAAGGATCGGCGCTCCCGCGTGGTTCGCGTCGTTGAGCACGAAATCGGGATCGCGTCGCCACTCAGAGAACAAGCCGTCTCCGAATCCGGTTCGCTCGATGCGTTTCAGCCACTCGCTCGGAATGATTTGATCGGTGTCAACGTCGGCGCGATCGAGCGGCACGGCAGGACCGGAGACAAAGCGGACAGCCTCCACCTGAATCTCCTCAGTCGAGCGTCGACGGGGACGCGAGGTGACCGATGATCGCCGTCGCCGCGGCCACGGCTGGTGAAACGAGGTGGGTGCGACCTCCGGTCCCTTGACGGCCTTCGAAGTTCCGATTCGACGTCGACGCGCACCGTTCTTCGGGCGCCAATCGGTCGGGATTCATGCCGAGGCACATCGAACACCCCGCCTCTCGCCACTCGAAACCCGCCTCCTTGAAGGTGACGTCGAGCCCGATCGCCTCTGCCTCGCGTTTCACCTTCTGCGACCCCGGAACGACTAGCGCACGCACGCCCTTTGCGACCTTGCGTCCTTCGACGACCGACGCCGCTGTTTTGAGGTCTTCGATCCTGCTGTTCGTGCACGAGCCGATGAACACCGCGTCGACCCGGATGGCCTGCATCGGGGTGCCGGGCGCGAGTCCCATGTATTCGAGGGCGCGCCTGGCGGCATTCGCCTCGTCCTCATCCGCAAACGATCCCGGATCCGGGACGTGTCCGTCGATCGTCGTCACCTGGCCGGGATTCGTACCCCACGTGACGTGCGGGCGGATCGCAGCGCCGTCGATCTCGCAAACATCGTCGAATCCCGCCCCTGGCTCGGTGGCGAGCGCACGCCATTCCTCGATCGCGGCCTCGAAGTCCTTGCCTTTGGGGGCGAACGGCCGTCCTTCGAGATACGCGAAGGTCACATCGTCGGGAGCGATCATCCCGGCGCGCGCGCCGGCCTCGATGGACATGTTGCAAACCGTCATCCGGCCTTCCATCGAGAGAGAGCGAATGACATCACCGCGGTACTCGATGACATAGCCGATTCCGCCACCCGTTCCGATCCGCCCGATGATCGCGAGGACGACGTCCTTCGCGCTCACGCCTTGCTCGAGTTCGCCGTTCACCTCGATCGCCATCATCTTTGGTCGGCTTTGACGCAGCGTCTGGGTCGCGAGCACGTGTTCGACCTCCGAGGTGCCGATTCCGAACGCGAGCGATCCGAAAGCTCCGTGGGTCGAGGTATGGCTGTCGCCGCACACGATCGTCATCCCCGGTTGGGTGAGGCCGAGCTCGGGTCCGATGACGTGGACGATCCCCTGGTTCGGGCTCCCCATCGGGTACTCGGTCACGCCGAATTCGGCGCAGTTCTGCGCCAGCACCTCAAGCTGTTTTCGCGAGGTGGGGTCGGCAACCGGCTTGTCGATGTCGATGGTCGGGACGTTGTGGTCGGCGGTCGCGAGCGTCAGATCTGGACGCCGCACCCGTCTTCCCGCAAGACGAAGCCCTTCGAAAGCCTGAGGGGACGTCACCTCGTGCACGAGGTGAAGGTCGACGTAGAGAAGATCTGCCGCAGACGCCGAGGACCCATCGACGACGTGCCGCTCCCAGATCTTTTCTGCCAAGGTGGAACGCATCTCTATCCCAGTTTCGCCACGCCGAAGCCAACGCGAGAGTAACGCGGTCGTCCCAATCGTCTTTCGCGCCGGTTCCTCGCACCCGGGCACGATCCCGAGTTGCTCCAGCCGAATCACGGATTCCGCGCTCGCACGCTCTGATTGACATCGGACGTGGCACTTGCGAGACTTCCCCACAATGTTCTGCGCAACCAGCGTCCTCCTCATTACCTAAAGCGCGCGTCCCCGAACGGGTGCGCGTCAACGGCCGTCCACTTCGTGGGCGGTTTTTTTGTCGCCGCACTCCGCGGCCAGTATCCGAGACAAACGAGATCTCCTATAAAGGAAGGCGTCGAGAAGTGAAGCGACACCGGATCGCAGTGGTCGGTGGCGACGGGATCGGACCCGAGGTGCTCGACGAGGCACTGCGGGTTGTCGCGGCCGCAGGCGTCGATCTCGATACGACGCCGTTCTCCCTCGGCGCAGAGCACTACGCAAAGACCGGTGAGGTGCTCCCTGACGCGGCGCTCGAAGCGCTTTCGAAGTTCGACGCGATCCTGCTCGGCGCTGTCGGGCCGCCGATCGGTTCGCGCGGTGTCCCGACCGGCCTGCTCGAGCGGGGCCTCCTTCTCCGACTCCGCTTCGCCCTCGATCTGTACATCAATCTTCGACCCTTCAACGGTGTCCCGGGAGCGGTCGCCGAGAACGCGGACTTCGTCGTCGTCCGGGAGAACACCGAAGGTCCCTATGCCGGCGAGGGTGGCCAACTACGGCGTGGAACACCGCACGAAGTCGCCACTCAAGGATCGGTCAACACCCGATTTGGCGTTGAGCGATGCGTTCGCTTCGCCTTCGAGCTCGCTGAGACCCGCCCACGACGGTCACTGACGCTCGTCCATAAGACGAACGTGCTCACCTTCGCGGGCGATCTTTGGCAGAGAACCTTCGACGAGGTCGCTGACGAGCACCCGGGCGTTGCAGCTGGCTACCAACACGTCGACGCGGCGACGATCCATCTCGCGACGGACACGACCCGTTTCGACGTGATCGTCACCGACAACCTTTTCGGGGACATCCTCACTGATCTCGCGGGTGCGGTGACCGGAGGGATCGGGCTCGCGGCGTCTGCGAACCTCAACCCGGAGCGAACGGGACCGTCAATGTTCGAACCCGTGCACGGCGCGGCGCACGACATCGTCGGGACGAAGAAAGCGAATCCGATCGCCGCGATCAGGAGCGCGGCGATGATGCTCGACCATCTCGGGGAATTGGGCTCGGCGGCGCGCGTGACGAAGGCCGTGCTCGACGTGCAACAGGAACTTGGACGATCCCTCGCCGACTACGACACGACCCAAATCGGTGACGAAGTGATCGGACGGCTCTAGCGATGTCGGCACCCCTCGACCCGCACTCCTTGAGCCTTATCGACCGGCTTCCGACGCGCGTCGACATCTACGACACGACACTCAGGGACGGCTCCCAGCAGGAGCGCATCTCGTTGACCGTCGACGACAAGCTCCGGGTGGCACGTCAGCTTGACCATCTCGGCGTCGCGTACATCGAAGGCGGCTGGCCGGGCGCAAACCCGAAGGACGAGCAGTTCTTCGAGCGCGCAAAGGACGAACTCGTTCTCGAAAGAGCACAACTTGTCGCATTCGGATCCACCAGACGGGCGCACGTCGCGGCGCTCGACGATCTCTCTTTCGTCCGGCTGCTCAATGCGGGGACCGGCATTGCCTGCATCGTCGCCAAGTCGGCAGCGGGCCACGTGCGTGACACACTGCGCACGACTCCCGAAGAGGCCGTCGCGATGGTGACGGACTCGGTTCGGGTGCTGCGAGAGCACGGATTACGGGTCTTTCTTGACGCGGAGCATTTCTTCGACGGCTTCGCGGAGGATCGCGACTTTTCTCTCGCCCTCCTCGAGGCGGCGGAAACCTCGGGTGCCGAGGCGCTCGTGCTGTGCGACACGAACGGCGGGATGCTGCCCGCTGGCGCATCCCAGGTCGTCTCCGACGTGCGAGCGAGGACCTCGTGTGTGCTCGGTGTCCACTTCCACAACGACAGCGGATGCGCGGTCGCGAACAGCTTGGCGGCCGTCGAAGCCGGCGCCACCCACGTCCAGGGATGCATCAACGGGTACGGGGAGCGGGCGGGAAACGCCGACTTGTGCGCCGCGATTCCAAACTTGACGTTGAAGATGGGGATCGACACGATCCCGAGAGATCGCATCAAGCTGATCACCCCAGTCGCGCGGCATGTTTCCGAGCTCGTCAACATCAACTTGGACCCGCAAAAGCCGTACGTCGGGGTGGCGGCCTTCGCGCACAAGGCGGGCCTCCACACCTCCGCGAACGCGCGCAGAGCCGGCGCCTACGAGCACATACCCCCCGACACCGTCGGCAACGGCAGCAGGGTTGTGGTGAGCGAACTGAGCGGCCGTGCGACGATCGAGACGCGGGCGAAGGAACTCGGTGTCACCCTCGACTCCGGGGCACTCGAGAAGATCCTCGACGCCTTGAAGCAGCTCGAGTACGCCGGGTACCACTTCGAAGTCGCCGACGGGTCGCTCGAGTTATTGATGCGAGCCGCGGCCGACGGATCGCGATCGACCCACCGACCCTTCGAGATCGAGTCGTTTCGGGTCATCACCGACTGGATCGCGACAATTAGCGACGGTGATTCGGGCGATCGGGTCAGCGACCTCGTCCACCCCTGGGGGACATCCGGGCGGCTGACAACAGAAGCGACCGTGAAGGTCCGCGTCGGCGAGGATCGGGTCGTCTCGACCGCCGAGGGCAACGGGCCGGTGAATGCGCTCGACGCGGCGATCCGTCAAGCGATCGGCAAGCACTTTCCAGAGCTCGCGGAGATTCGCCTCACCGACTACCGGGTGCGGGTGCTCGACTCGCACCGAGGAACCGGCGCAATCACGCGCGTCCTCATCGACACCGCTGGCCCGGACGACTCCTGGTCGACGATGGGCGTCTCGGAGAACATCATCGAGGCTTCGTGGCAGGCCCTCGTCGACTCGCTTGTCTATGGACTTCTGCACGCGAGCCCAAGCGGCACGCTCGTCGAGGAGTGAAGTGAGCCGTTCCCCCAGCGCGGATCACAGACGACTTCCATGTGGCCCATCGAGAAACGGTCTGATACCCTGCACGTCGTGCGTTGGTATTCGTATTTCGTCGAGCCGGCTTCGGTCGGGCTTCGGAGCGGCACCACGCGCTAACCGCACCCAAGATCGAGGACCGGCTCAAAGGCAAAGGCGATCCGCCTTTGCCTTTTGTATTTCCCAAGTGAGCCGGTAGGCATCGAACCTTCGGCTCACGGAAAGGAGCTTTCGTGGCGCCGAGCGATCGCCTCAGCGATCGACACATTGTCGACGTGCGCCGCCTCGTCGCGCCGTCGACGCTGCGATACGAACTGCCCCTCGCCGCCGAACAACAAGATGTCGTGCTCGCCGGGCGGCTAGCCGCGGCGTCGATCTTGCGCGGCAAGGACGACCGCCTGCTCGTAATCGTGGGGCCGTGCTCGGTCCACGATCCCGCATCCGCTCTCGACTACGCGCGGCGTCTGCGCGGTCTGATCGCCCAGGTGTGCGACGAACTCGCGATCATCATGCGCGTCTACTTCGAAAAGCCACGCAGCGCACTCGGTTGGAAGGGGCTGATCAACGATCCAGGTCTCGACGGCAGCAACCGGGTGAACGACGGGCTGTTCACGGCCCGTTCGTTGCTCTCGGAGATCTTGTCGATCGGCGTCCCGGTCGCGTGTGAGTTCCTCGAACCGATCACGCCCCAGTACATTGCCGACGCTGTGAGCTGGGGCGCGATCGGCGCTCGCACGACCCACAGCCCGATCCACCGACAGCTCGCGAGCGGGCTCTCCATGCCGATCGGCTTCAAGAACTCAACCGAAGGCGACGTCCAGGGCGCGGTGGACGCCGTACTCGTCGCCTCGCGCAGTCAGGTGTTCCCCGGAATCACCTACGACGGGATCGGCGCGATCTTCACGACCGCCGGCAACCCTGACTGCCATGTCGTCCTGCGCGGCAGCACGTCGGGTCCGAACTACGGCGTCGCGCACGTCGCCGAGGCGTTGGAACGCCTCGAGCGAGCCGGACTGACGCCCCGCCTCGTCATCGACGCGAGCCATGGCAACAGCGGCAAGGACCATCGTCGTCAGCCCGTCGTCGCCGCCGAGATCGCAGCGCGCGTCGCTGGGGGCGAGAATGGAATCGCCGGCGTGATGCTTGAGAGCTTCCTCGTCGAGGGTCGCCAGGATCTCACCTTCGGCCACCCCGGCAGTCTCCGCTACGGACAAAGCGTCACCGACTCGTGCATGGGATGGCAGGTGACCGTCGATGTCGTGCGCCAACTGGCGCGAGCTGCGACGGAGCGCCGAGACCTCGTCGAGACGCCGTCATGACCCGCGCCGTCGCCGATCCAGGACGGCAGCCGATCGCCGTTACCGCTCCGAAGGATTCGCCGCGATCGGCGTCGCGAAACGGTACCGAGGCGCCGATCCCGTCGGTCGTGCGTGTTCAGCGCTCCCCCGGTGTTTCGGGCTCTGTCGTGGTGCCCGGGAGTAAAAGCGTCACGAATCGGGCGATCCTTATCTGTGGTCTCGCCGTCGGCACGAGCGAGGTCACCCAAGGACTCGCGAGCGGCGACGCCACGAGCATGGCGAATGGACTCGCCACCCTTGGCGCGACGGTGTCCGACGGATCGCGATCGCGAACGCGAGGGCGATGGCGCATCGAAGGGAATGGCGGTCGCCTACCATCGGGGCCGCTCGTCGTCGACGCCGAGCTCGCCGGCACGACGCTGCGGTTTCTCACCGCCGTCGGCGCGCTTGGAAGTGGAGACATTTTGCTGACGGGACGAGCGCCTCTGCTGAAGCGCCCGATCGGTCCCCTCCTCGAGGCGCTGCGCTGCCTCGGGGCGGAAGTGTCGGGTTCGGGTCGACGAGGAGATGAGGCGCCCGTCAGCATCGGCAAGCGCCTGCGCCGGCTCGGAGGCGTCATTGGGGTCGATGCCTCCCAATCGAGTCAATTCGTCACGGCGCTACTGCTCGCGGCGCCGTACTTCGATGATGATCTCGTCCTGCACCACCGCGGTCTCGGCGCGCGTGGTTTCGTCACTCTCACCGCAGAGATGATGCTTCGGCATGGCGCGCGGGTCGATCTCGGCAACGACATCGTGCGGGTCGCCGGTGGCACTGGCTATTTATCGGGCGACGAAGTCGTGCCGCCCGACGCGAGCGCCGCCGCGCACCTGTTCACGCTGGCGGTCGCCTCGGGCGGAAGCGTTCGGGTCGTCGGTCTGCGAGCGGCGTGGCGACAGCCAGACTTCGCGTTCCTTGATGTGCTCGAGCGCGTCGGCGCGGGCGTCGACCGCTGGGCGGACGGATCAGTCACCGTGTCGGCGCCTGAGCGCCTGAAGCCGATCGACGTCGACCTGACCGAGATGCCCGACCAGCTCCCGAACACGGCGGTTCTCGCCGCTCTTGCAAACGGTCGGTCGCGCATCCGTGGAGCGGGCATCACCCGCTTCCACGAGAGCGATCGGATCGCGGCGGTCGTCGAGGAACTCGCCAAGGCAAACGTGTCCGTCGAGGTCGGCGACACCGATGTCGTGATCGCCGGCGGGCATGCTAGGGGACCGGCGGCGTTTTGCGCGCATGGGGATCACCGAGTCGCGATGGCCCTCGCGGCACTCTCCGCGTCGGTCGGCAGCTCGACGATCGAGGGCGCCGATGCGGTGGGAAAGACGTACGGCGAGTTCTGGGTCGACGCCTCGACAATCGGCCTCGACGCCTCGGTGGTGAGGGGGCATCAATGAGCCAGCGGGACGCGCAATCGAAAATCGACGAGCTCCGTCAGTCGCTCGACGCGATCGACGGCGAGATCGTCCGGCTGCTCGCCGAAAGGCTTTCCGCGGTCTCACAGATCGCCTCCGCGAAGGGTCGCGACGCACTCAGCGTCCGAGATCTCGAACGCGAACGCCATGTGCTCGCGCAGGCAGATGCCGCGGCAATCCGACTCGGCGTCTCCCGCGATCTCGTGCGCTCGGTGTTCACCGCGATTCTCGAAGACTCGGTGGCGTTGCAGTCTCAGATCATCGCGTCGCCGGTGTCCGAAGGGCCGGCACCTTCGGTTGCGCCAATCTTGTAGGCACGCCCGCCGGCGTGCAGTCAGGCATTGCTCAGACAGTCGCGCGTCGGACGACCGCGAAACGCGTCCAATTGCCTGGGTCGTCCTCGATGGATGGGGCAAGAACTTCGAGTCCGTACAGACCTCCGGCGCGGCTCGACGCGATGGCTGCTGCGTCGTTCGACGCCAGTGCCGCGACGCGCCGAGCGGCGGACGATGTCGAATCCGCCGCTTCGATCACTGCGGCGGGCAGCCGCTCGGCGAGGAAGCGCTGGCACTGTGCCGTTGCCGCCGGCACAGAAAAGACGCGCCGGATCGAATCGAGGTCAGCACCCGTGATCCCGAGCAAGTCGAGGTGGACGGCGATCGTGATCTCGCGCTCGATCACGAGCCGCGAAGCTTCGGCGAGCGACCGCTCGGTCGCCTCGATGCGTCCGGCGATCGCGTTCTCCAACGGAACGACTGCCACGTCCGCAGCACCGTCGGCGACGACTTGCACGGCGTCGACGATCGAGGACGTCGGCTCGAGGTCCATGCCGGCAAAGGTGGGATCCGACAGGACCGCATGTTCGCTGAAGCTCCCTTGTGGTCCGAGATAGGCGATCCTCGGCGCTTGCCGCGGAACCGGGTCACTAGGACCCGCCGGAGACATCTTCGAGGCGCTGTGAACCCGCCGAGATGAAGGGCATCATCGACCGCAGCTTCGCTCCGACCTTTTCGATCGGATGGGCGGCGCCCGCTTCGCGCAGCTTGGTAAAACGCGGAAGTCCGTCCTTGTTCTCCTGGATCCATTCGGTCGCGAACGAGCCGTCGCGGATCTCTTCGAGGACCCGGCGCATCTCTTCACGCACCGAATCGGAGATGATGCGTGGCCCACGGGTGAGGTCCCCGTACTCCGCTGTCGTCGAGATCGAGTACCGCATACCGGAGATGCCTTGTTCGTACATCAGGTCGACGATCAGCTTCATCTCGTGAAGACACTCGAAATACGCCGATTCGGGTGAGTATCCCGCGGCGACGAGCGTTTCGAATCCCGCCGTGACGAGCGCCGTCAGTCCTCCGCACAGTACGACCTGTTCCCCGAACAGGTCGGTTTCGGTCTCCTCGTCGAAGGTCGTCTCGAGGACCCCGGCGCGTGTCGCGCCGAGGGCGTCGGCGTAGGCCAGGGATAGGGCCATCGCCCCGCCCGAATGATCCGCTGCGACGGCGATCAACGAGGGAACGCCGCCGCCCTGGGAGTACGTCCGTCGCACGAGATGACCGGGCCCCTTCGGCGCAACCATGAAGACGTCGACCCCAGCCGACGGCTCGATGGTCTTGAAGCGGATATTGAAACCGTGCGCGAAACCGAGGGCGTCGCCTTCAGAGAGATTCGGCGCGATCTGTGACTCGTACACGGCCGGCTGCTCGGTGTCGGGCAGCAGAACCATGACGACGCTCGCCTCTTTCGTCGCGCCGGCAATGTCCGTCACCCGCAGACCCGCTGCTTGCGCCTTGGACCGCGACGATGAGCCCTCTCTCAGGCCGACCCGTACGTCGAGGCCGGAGTCGCGCAGGTTCAGCGCGTGCGCGTGGCCCTGTGAGCCGTAGCCGATAATCGCCACCGGTCGATCGACAATCAAGCTTCGATCGGCGTCCTTTTCGTAGTACAGCGTCGTCATCTTTAGTCAACCTCTCCTTGTTTGCTGGCCGGGGAACGGATTCCTACGACGGCGGAACGATCGCGATGCGCCCCGTGCGTTGGAACTCAACGATGCCAAACGGGACGAGCGACTCTGTCAAATTGTCGATCTCCTCGGGATGCGCGACCACCTCTGCGAGCACGGCGTTGTCGCGTTCTTCAATGATCTCGGCTCCGTAGCTCTGCAGCACGCCAGAGAGCTGGCCGGCGGCGTCCTTTTTCACGCAGACGAGCGCGAGCTCGGCTTCGTGAGCCGTTCCTGGCTTGATCTCGCTGATCTCCACGACGTTCACGAGCTTGTCGAGCTGGGCGCGAATCTGTTCGAGCGGCGCGGAGTCGCCGTCGACCACGATCGCGATTCGCGAATAGTGCTCGTCGTCGGTCGGCGCGACCGCCAACGACACGATGTTGAAGCCGCGGCGAGCGAACAGACCCGCGACGCGCACGAGAACCCGTGCCTTGTTCTCGACCGTGATCGAGAACAAATGGTGTGGGAGCGTCGAAACTCTCATTGCCCGCGAAGACTCGGATGCACGACGATGTCGTCGTTCGACGACCCAGCCGCGACCATCGGATAGACGTGCTCGTTCGGATCGGTCCTGAAGTCAATAACGACCGGTTGATCATCGATCGCATTCGCCTTCTCGATCGTCGGGCGAACATCCTCCGCGCTCGTCACCCGGAACCCGGCACAGCCCATCGCCTCTGCCCAGCGCACATAGTCCGGCAGATCAGAAGAAAGGTACACCGACGAGTAGCGCTCGTCGTAAAACATGTGCTGCCACTGTCGGACCATGCCGAGATAGGCGTTGTTCAAGATGGCAATTTTGACGGGGATCCGTTCCATCGACGCGGTGATCAGCTCCTGCGCGGTCATCTGGAAACATCCGTCGCCGTCAACCGCCCAGACCATCTGATCGGGTCGGCCGACTTTCGCACCAATCGCCGCGGGTATCGCGAATCCCATCGTTCCGAGACCGCCGGAATTCACCCAGGCGCGCGGGTGATCGAAGCGCCAGTGTTGTGCGGCCCACATCTGATGCTGGCCGACCCCGGAGACAAGGATCGTGTGGTCTGGCGTCGCAGCTCGCAACTGCTCGATGACGTACTGCGGCTTCAGTGAACCCGGCGTCTCGCCGGTTTCGTAATGCAGCGGGTACGACGTGCGCCAGGCGTCGATCTCGGCCCACCATGGTGCCAGGCACTTTGCGTCGAACGAGCCAGCCGGACCTTCGGCCTCGAGACGACGGACGATCGCCTCGATGCCGGCTCGGCAGTCCGCGGCGATCGCTACGTCTGGGCGGCGGACCTTTCCGATCTCGGCCCGGTCCACATCGAGGTGGACGATCTTTGCTTGGGGAGCGAACGCCGACACCTTTCCGGTGACTCGGTCGTCGAAGCGCGCTCCGAGCGCGACAAGGAGATCGGCGCGTTGCATCGCCGTGACCGCGGCGTAGGTCCCGTGCATCCCCGGCATCCCGAGACAGCGAGGATCGCTGTCCGGGAACGCGCCGCGCGCCATCAACGTCGTCACCACAGGAAAGCTCGTCCGCTCCACGAGCTGGGCAAGAGCCTCGGTGGCATCGGCTTTCAACACCCCACCCCCGACGTACAGCACGGGCCGGCGCGCCTCATGTATCAGCGCGACGGCTGCGTCGACAGCGCCCAAGTCGGGCTCACCAATCAAGCGATAACCGGGCAGCTCCATCTCGATCCGCTCTGGCCAGGTCGTCGTCGCTTGCGCGACGTCCTTTGGCACGTCGATCACCACCGGTCCAGGACGCCCGGTCGTCGCGACATAGAACGCCTCCTTGACCGTTCGCGCGATGTCTGCGGGGTCGGTGATCAACCAGTTGTGCTTCGTGATGCTTGTCGTAATGCCGGTCGTATCGACCTCTTGGAAGGCATCAGTCCCGATTGCCGAAGTGGAAACCTGACCGGTGACAACAACGAGAGGCACCGAGTCGAGGAAGGCGTCCGCGATCGGCGTGACGATGTTGGTCGCGCCAGGTCCACTCGTCACCATCGCCACGCCCGCGTGACCGGTGACGAGCGCGTAGCCCTCGGCGGCGTGTCCGGCACCCTGTTCGTGACGAACGAGGATGTGGCGGATCGAAGAATCGAGAATCGGGTCGTAGACCGGCAAGATCGCGCCACCGGGCAGGCCGAACACGACCTCGACACCTTCGTTCTCAAGGCTCTTCACGAGCGCCTGGGCCCCGGTCAGTTTCACCACACTCTCCTGGTCGATTGATCTGCGTGTCGCCGATTTGCGGCAGGGAACAAAACGACCTCCCTTGCGGGAGGTCGTGAGCACGCGTACGGCTGAGCCGGGCGCGTGCTACGTGATGAGTAGGAGGACGGCGGTCGCGAGCATTGCCACGAATAATGGCAGTTCCAGGGCAACTCCACAAGTTCGACTCATGCCTCGGTGACTGCCCCGCGTTCTGCGCCGGTTACCAAACGGGCGAACTTCGCCAGCGCGCCGCTCGTATAGCGCGGATCGGGCGTCTTCCAGCTCGCTCGCCGGCGCTCGAGCTCGGCACCATCGACGTGCAGTTCGATGGAGTTCGTCGTGGCGTCGATCGAGATACGGTCCCCGTCGCGGACCAGCGCGATCGGACCGCCGACGAACCCTTCTGGTGCGACGTGACCGATGCAAAAGCCGCGCGTGCCGCCGGAAAATCGTCCATCCGTGACAAGCGCGTAGTCTTCGCCGCGCCCGGCTCCGCTCAGCGCACCCGTGACGGCGAGCATCTCCGGCATCCCGGGAGCTCCCTTCGGTCCCTCGTAACGAATCACGACGACCGCGCCCGAGGCGATCTCTCCGGCGAGAATCGCCTGCATCGTGAGCTCTTCCGAATCGAACACCCGCGCGGGCCCTTCGAATCGTTCGAGACCCGATCCGGCGATCTTCACCACCGCGCCAAGAGGCGCGAGGGATCCGCGCAGGATCACTGTTCCGCCACGCGCGTGGATCGGCGAACTGAGCGGGCGCACGACCGTACCGTCAGGGTGGGCGGGGTCGAGCTGGGCAAGATTCTCTGCGACGGTTTTGCCCGTGACGGTCATCGCGTCGCCGTGCAGCAATCCCGCCTCGAGGAGCTCGCGCATCACGACCGGGACGCCTCCTATGGCATCGAGATCGCTCATGTGGAACCGACCGCCCGGTTTCATGTCGGCGATATGCGGGGTGCGTTTCCCGATCGCCTCGAAGTCCTCGATCGAGAGGTTGACTCGTGCCTCGTTCGCGATCGCGAGAAGGTGCAGCACCGCGTTCGTCGATCCGCCGACGGCCATCGACACGGCGATCGCATTCTCGAACGCGGCGCGCGTCAAGATCGCCCGCGAACGCAGGCCGAGCTCCAAAAGACGGACGACGGCACTTCCGGACTCGTATGCGATCTCGTCGCGTCTGGGGTCGACCGCGGGAGGCGACGATCCGCCGGGAAGGGACATCCCAATCGCTTCACCGATCGTCGCCATCGTGTTGGCGGTGAACATTCCCGCGCAGGCACCTTCGGTCGGGCATGCCTGCCGCTCGATCTCGCGGAACTCCTCATCGTCCATACGACCCGACGCGTGGGCGCCGATCGCCTCGAAGACGGTCGTGATGTCGATCGCCTGCCCGCGGTGGTGGCCCGGGAGGATCGTTCCCGCATAGACAAACACGCTCGGGACATCGAGTCGAGCAGCGGCCATGATCATCGCCGGCAATGACTTGTCGCACCCGGCGAGGCCCACGAACGCGTCGAAGCGCTCGGCGATCATCACCGTCTCGACCGAGTCGGTGATCACCTCCCGGCTCACGAGCGAGGCGCGCATCCCCTCCGTGCCCATCGCGATCCCGTCTGAGACCGTGATTGATCCGAATTCGAGCGGAAACCCGCCGGCGTCGCGAACGCCGTCCTTGGCACGGACCGCGAGCCGGGCAAGGGGCAGGTTGCACGGGGTCACTTCGTTCCAGGTCGAGGCGACACCAACTTGCGGCTTCGCGAAGTCCGCATCCCCCATCCCGACTGCGCGCAACATCGCTCGCGCCCCCGCACGACGATCGCCCTCGGTGACGTCCTGGCTGTGAATCTTCAAGCTGCGCGATGCGTCCGACATAGCCCCAAGGTTACGAAGTTCCGGCGCTTCGGTCTTCGGTCGTTTCGAAGAGCCAGCTGCTTTGTCGGACCGAAATCACGCGGTCGTCGGTTCCCGTTCTCGGCCGACGACGCGCAACAGGGCACCGATCCGCTTCACCGGGGGAAGATCCTTCAGCTCGGCGAGGGTCGATTGAACGTCCGCCTCGAGCGCGAGGTGTGTGACGAAGACCAGTCGTGCGTCCGGTTCCGCGCCAATCTGCTCCATCGACTGGATCGACACTGAGTGGTCGCCGAACACCCGCGTCACCGCAGCAAGCACACCCGGTCGATCCGTGACGTCCATCGCCAGGTAGTACTGCGAGCGCAAGTCGTCGATCGGGCGGATCCGCGAACGATGGCGCCGCGGCATGTGCACCGGGCGCGAGCCGGTGAGACTGCGAGCCGCCTCGAGGACATCGCCCAAAACGGCGCTTGCCGTTGGCATTCCCCCGGCGCCGCGGCCGAAAAGCATGATCTCGCCGCAGGCGTCACCCTCGACATAGACCGCGTTGAACGGACCATTGACCGAGGCAAGCGGGTGATCGACGGGAATCATCGTCGGGTGGACACGGACATCGAGTAGCGGCTCGACGCCGTTTCCTTCCTCGAGGTTCTCGGCGATCGCGAGCAGCTTTACCTCGTAGCCAAGGCGGTGGGCGAACTCGATGTCCGCAGCATCGAGCGCGTCGATCCCTTCGCGATAAACATCACCTGCGACGACGTCGGCGTTAAAGGCAATACCAGCCAAGATGGCGGCCTTAGCGGAGGCGTCGTATCCCTCGACGTCCGCGGATGGATCGCGCTCTGCGTAGCCGAGGCTTTGGGCTTCCTGAAGCGCCTCGAGGTACGAGACGTTCGCTTCACTCATCCGCCACAAGATGAAGTTCGTCGTGCCATTGACGATTCCGACAATGCGACGGATCCGTTCAGCAGCGAGTGAGACGTGGAGCACACGGAGGAGCGGAATCGCGCCGCCAACTGAGCCCTCGAACAACAGCTCGGACCCAGTGGCCTCCGCCGCCCCGAATAGCTCGGCGCCGAAGTTCGCGATGAGCTCCTTGTTGGCCGTCACGACCGGCTTGCCAGCCTTCAGCGCGTCGAGGATGACGGTGCGCGCCGGTTCGATGCCGCCGATCAACTCGACGACGACGTCGACATTCGGATCCGTGGCGACCGAGTGGGCGTCGTGCGTGAAACGATCGGGATCGACCGACACCGGCCGCGGTTTCGCCAGGTTTCGGACAGCGACTTTGGAGACCTCGAGGCGCATGCCGCTGCGTCGGGCAATACCTTCGCCGTCGCGGTCGATGAGCTCGACAAGCCCACCCCCGACGTTCCCGCAACCGAGCACGCCGAGTCGGACGAGCGGTTCGCTGCCCGCGCCCGCGTCGTTGGCTGCGACCATCCGACAACGCTACTCACAACATGCGCAAGGGGCCCCCGCCGAGCGCGCTAATAAAATTGCAGCTTTCTCGCGCACCCCTTAGAACGCAACCACCGGTGCGGCTGGCGCCAGGGTCGAAGTCTGACTGAGCCGGACGCGGACCTATGCGCGATCTATCCGACGGCGGCGTGGGTGAGAGTCGACCCACGAGCTGACCGAGCTGGGTGTTGTCGCTCGATCTCGCTCGGGCGAAACTGTGGCCCAGTCTTGCGACTCTCCAGCACACAAGTATTGTCGGTGATCGGTGCAGCGACGAGCGCGATGGCGTCGGAGTGCCAAGCCGACGGAATCCAGTCTTCACCGTCGTCGAACACAACGGGCTTTTCGATTGGTATCCAGGGAAGAGTCGCCCAACGAATCCTTGGGCCGTTCGCTCGCGTGATGACGTGGGCTGGCCCAACCGATGAGATCACGACGGCCCAGTCGCAACGGACGATCGCCGGCACGAGACGAGCGAAAAGATCGAGGCTCGGCCGTGGATTAGATGCCAGCGACGCGAAGAGCTCGATCTCCTGATGGAGATCGAAGGCGGGCGCGGCTCGCACACAGTCCACCGCGACGCCAGGCAGCGACCGCAGGTGTTGCGCCAACTCGTCTCGAGACGTCGAGGCGATCTCGACGACGAAGCCGTCGGCGACGGACGTGCCATCTCATTCCGGAACATCGCGCAAGACGATGTTGCCTCCGACCTCGGCGATTCCTGCTGCCGCGCGCGACAGCGCGCCCGGGCGGTCATCGAGGATGTGTCGGACAAAGGCAAACACTTAGCGGTCCGTGACGCCTCAGACTCTCGGCGAACTGTTTCTGGACGTTTTCCCGTCGGTTTCCGGTGGATGAATTCTCTCGCCATGCCGGCGCGATGCAGGCTCTCGCCACTGACCCCTCTGGGAACCGGTTGCGCTTCGACAGCGTTGCTCTGAGACGCTTGGCGTCGCGACTCTGCGGCAGCTTCTCGCATCCCTTCGCGAGATGTAATGAGACCTAAATAGAGAGGCGCGCACGAGTTCGGCTTGTTCGTCGCGGATCCGCGTCGTGTAGATTCTCTTAACCGGGGCCCCGATTGTCCGCGCTGAAGCGGGGGCGGTGAGCACCGGCGACCGCTTCGAACACACGAGACCCAGTCTGAGCGACGGCACACACCCCAAGGGCCTGTACGACCCCCGGTTCGAGCACGATTCGTGCGGAGTCGGGTTCGTCGCCAACGTGCAGCGTGGCGCGAGCCACGAAGTGGTCGAGCTCGGCCTGACTGCACTCGAGAATCTCGCTCACCGCGGCGCGTTCGGCGCTGATCCAGAAACCGGGGATGGCGCGGGGATCCTCGTCCAGATGCCGGACACGTTCTTCCGAGCGGAGATCGCCCGCCCCTTGCCGCCGCGCGGCTCGTACGCGAGCGGGATCGCATTTCTCCCTTCCGAGGGCGCCGTCGCAGAGAAGCGCAAGTCCGAGCTCGCCAAGCTCGCTCGGGAAGAGGGTTTGCGGGTACACGCGTGGCGCGAAGTCCCCGTCAACCTCTCGGTCGTCGGATCGGCCGCGCGCGCCGTCGCGCCGAGTTTCTGGCAGGTCGTGCTCGTCGCCGACCCGGCCGGTCCCGAGTGCACTGGGCTCGATCTCGAGCGGGCGGCGTTCGTGCTGCGCAAGCGGTTCGAGCACGCACGCCCCGATAGCTATTTCCCCTCCCTCTCGACACGGACCTTTGTCTACAAGGGCATGCTCTCGACCGAGCAGCTGCGGCGCTTCTTCCCGGATCTTGCTGATCATCGCCTCGAGAGCGCGCTCGCCCTCGTCCATTCGCGCTTTTCGACAAATACGTTCCCGTCCTGGCCACTCGCCCACCCGTATCGGATGATCGCCCACAACGGCGAGATCAACACGGTGCAAGGCAACCGCAACTTCATGAGGGCGCGCGAGTCGTTGTTGGCGAGCAACCTCATTCCCGGTGAGCTCCGCCGGATCTACCCGATCATCTCGCCGGGCTCGAGCGACTCGGCATCCTTCGACGAAGTCGCCGAATTCCTCCATCTCGCCGGCCGCTCGCTCCCCCACGCGCTGTTGATGATGATCCCGGAAGCCTGGGAGAACGACGAAGAGATGGATCCCGCTGTTCGCGCGTTCTACCGCTACCACGGCTGCTTGATGGAGCCGTGGGACGGGCCGGCAGCGATCGCATTTACCGACGGCACGTTGATCGGCGCCGTGCTCGACAGGAACGGACTTCGGCCGGCCCGATACTGGGTGACGAGCGATGGATTCGTCGTGCTCACTTCGGAAGTCGGAGTACTGGATATCCCGGCCGATCGCATCGTACGCAAGGGCCGGCTCTCACCGGGGCGGATGTTCCTCGTCGACACGGTCGAGGGACGCATCGTCGAGGATGCGGAGATCAAGGCGCGCCTCGCGCAGGAACACCCCTACGACGAGTGGCTGAACGCCAACCTGATCAGCATCGCCGACCTGCCTCCCCGGCGCCGACTGGTCCCGCCGCACGAAGCGCTCGTGCGCGAGCAACGGCTCTTCGGCCTCACCGAGGAAGAGATCCGACTAATCCTTGCGCCGATGGCGATCAACGGCAGCGAGCCGACCGGATCGATGGGATCGGACACCCCGATCGCACCGCTTTCGGACCGATCCCGGCTGTTATTCGACTATTTCTTCCAGTTGTTCGCGCAGGTGACGAACCCGCCCCTCGACGCGATCCGCGAGGAGCTCGTTACCTCGTTGAAGGCGTCAGTCGGCCGCGAGCGCAACGTGCTCGAGCCTGTCCCCGAGTCGGCGCGCCAGATCGAACTCGAGTTCCCGATCATCGGCAAGGACGACCTCGCAAAGCTCGTCCACGTCAACGAGCACGGCGAGACTCCGGGCCTCCGGTCGTTCGTCGTCCGCGGCCTCTACCACACAGACGGTGGCGCGGTGGCCCTCACCGAGAGCCTCGAACGGATTTGCGAAGATGTCCTCGAGGCAATCATCGATGGAGCGAACATCGTCATCCTCTCCGATCGCGGTGCGACAGAAGAGCTCGCGCCCATCCCCTCGCTGCTCCTCGTTTCAGCGGTCCACCATCACCTCGTAAAGGAGAAAGCGCGCAGTCGCACGGGTCTGGTCATCGAGACGGGCGACGCTCGAGAGGTTCACCACATGGCGCTGCTCATCAGTTACGGCGCCGCGGCCGTCAGTCCGTACCTGGCGGTCGACTCGGTCCTCAGCCTCGTGCGCGAGGGCGCGATCGCGGACTCTGAAGAACACGCGGTGCACAACTTGATCAAGGCACTCGGCAAGGGCGTCTTGAAGGTGATGTCGAAGATGGGCATCTCGACGATCACGTCGTACACGGGCGCTCAAGTCTTCGAGGCCGTCGGTCTCGACCAATCCGTTGTCGACCGGTACTTCACCGGTACGCCGAGCAAGCTCGGAGGTGTTGGTCTCGACGTGCTCGCCGAGGAGGTCGCGCGCCGCCACCGTCTCGCCTTCGAGACGCGGTCAGGCGAGCTCGCCCATCGCGAGCTCGAGATCGGTGGCGAGTACGAGTGGCGGCGCGAAGGCGAGTACCACCTGTTCAACCCGCGCACGGTGTTCAAACTGCAGCATGCGACGCGCGCAAAACGCTACGAGATCTTCAAGGAGTACACGCGCCTCGTCGACGACCAGTCCGAAAAGCTCGCGACCCTGCGCGGGCTTCTGAGGTTACGGGCCGGACGGGACGCACTGCGAGCGCCGGTGCCGCTCGAAGAGGTCGAACCCGTCGAGTCGATCGTCAAGCGTTTCGCCACCGGCGCGATGTCCTACGGCTCGATCTCGGCTGAGGCCCACGAGACACTGGCCGTCGCGATGAATCGCCTCGGCGGTCGTTCGAACTCCGGCGAGGGCGGCGAGGACCCGGCCCGCTATATCCCCGACCCGAACGGCGACTCACGGCGGAGCGCCATCAAGCAGGTCGCGTCGGCTCGGTTCGGGGTGACGAGCGAGTACCTCGTCAACGCGAGCGATCTGCAAATCAAGATGGCACAAGGCGCGAAGCCCGGCGAAGGAGGCCAGCTCCCTGGCGCGAAGGTCTACCCATGGATCGCGAAGACGAGGTACGCGACGCCCGGGGTTGGATTGATCTCGCCTCCGCCTCATCACGACATCTATTCGATCGAGGATCTCGCGCAGTTGATCCACGACCTCAAGTCGGCGAATGATCAGGCGCGGATCCACGTGAAGCTCGTCGCCGAGGTCGGTGTCGGCACGGTCGCGGCCGGCGTCGCCAAGGCGCACGCCGATGTCGTCCTCATCTCCGGCGGAGACGGCGGGACCGGCGCCGCGCCGCTGACGTCGATCAAGCACGCCGGAGTTCCGTGGGAACTCGGGCTCGCCGAGACTCAACAGACACTGGTGCGCAATGCGCTGCGCGACCGGATCGTCGTCCAGGTCGACGGGCAGATGAAGACGGGGCGTGACGTCGTCATCGCCGCGTTGCTCGGTGCCGAGGAGTTCGGCTTCGCGACAGCACCGCTCGTCGTCTCCGGTTGCGTGATGATGCGCGTCTGCCACCTCGACACGTGCCCAGTCGGCATCGCCACACAGAACCCTGAGCTACGGCAGCGATTCAGCGGGCGGCCGGAGTTCATCGAAACCTTCTTCACCTACGTCGCCGAAGAGGTGCGCGAATACTTGGCCGCGCTCGGAATTCGGCGACTAATCGACGCCGTCGGCCACGTCGAGTTCCTCGACATCGAGCCTGCCGCGAAGCACTGGAAAGCGGAGGGTCTCGACCTCGCGCCGTTGCTCGTACGTGTCGAGCCCGACCACGGCACGACCGATCTCCATCAGACGAAGTCCCAGAATCACGGACTCGACACCTCCATCGACCACGAACTGATCGGGCTCGCCGAACCGGCGCTCGAGCGCGGCGAGAAGGTGGCGATCTCCCTGAGGGTGCGCAACGTCGACCGCTCCGTCGGCACCCTGCTCGGTGCGGAGGTGACGAGGCGGCGAGGTGCCGCGGGCCTGCCGCGCGACACGATCACGGTCGCGCTCGAGGGATCGGGAGGACAGAGCTTCGGCGCCTTCTTGCCGTCCGGCGTGACGATCGTGCTGAGCGGCGATACGAACGACTACCTCGCGAAAGGATTGAGCGGTGGCGTCGTCGTCGTTCGGCCCCCTGTCGGTGCCGGATTCATCTCAGAGGAGAACGTCATCGCTGGGAACGTCTGCGGCTACGGGGCGACAGGTGGCGAGCTGTACGTCTCTGGATTGGTGGGCGAGCGATTTTGCGTGCGTAATTCCGGCGCGACCGCGGTCGTCGAAGGCGTCGGCCATCACGCCTGCGAGTACATGACCGGCGGCAGGGTCATCGTGCTCGGAACGATCGGCCACAACTTCGGCGCCGGGATGTCGGGGGGGCTCGCATTCATCTACGACCCGAACGACCAGTACGGTCACCGGATCAACCGCGACATGGTCGACGTCGAGCCGATCGACGCCGGAGACCGGAAGTTTCTCGCTGAGACGATCGAGCGGCATCGTCGTCTTTCGGACTCGAAACTGGCGGCGCGCATCCTCGCCAGCGCGCCGTCGTCCTTCGAATGCTTCAAAAGGGTCATGCCCCGCGATTACCGACGCGTTCTCGACGCAACCCGAGATGCGATCGCACGCGGAGAGTCGGTGGACGAAGCGGTCATGGCGGCGGCGCATGGCTGACCCGCGCGGCTTTCTCAAGTTCAACCGCGAGAACCCGCAGCGACGTCCGGTCCCAGAGCGGATCCGCGACTGGCGCGAGGTTTATCTTCCGTTTCCGGCCGACGCCCTCCGCCACCAAGCGGCGCGATGCATGGGTTGTGGAATCCCGTTCTGTCATGAGGGCTGTCCACTCGGCAATCTGATCCCCGAGTGGAACGATCTCGTCTCCTCGGGCGAATGGCGTCTCGCGGCGGAGCGCCTCCATGCGACGAACAATTTTCCCGAGTTCACCGGGAGATTGTGCCCAGCACCGTGCGAGGGATCGTGCGTTCTCGGTCTCGTCGAGGAGCCGGTCTCGATCAAGCAGGTTGAGCTGGAGATCGCGGAGTTCGCCGCCGGCGATTTGCAACCGGCCACGGTCGCGCCTTCAACCGGACGACGAGTCGCCGTCATCGGATCCGGACCGGCCGGACTCGCCGCTGCCCAACAACTCACCCGCGCCGGCCACTCTGTGACGGTCTTCGAGCGCAGCGAGCGCATCGGTGGCCTCATTCGCTACGGCGTCCCGGAGTTCAAGCTCGAAAAACAGGTGATCGACCGGCGCGTCTCCCAGATGCTCGCCGAAGGCACTCGATTCGAAACCAAAGTTGGGGTCGGCGCGGCGACGCCGCGTGACCGGACTTCCGCGCACGGTAGGACCATCCCTGCCGAACAGGTGGTCGCCGACCACGATGCCGTTGTCCTTGCAATCGGCGCGTCGCGGCCAAGGGATGTCGACATTCCCGGACGAGAGCTTGGTGGCATCCATTTCGCCATGGAGTTCCTGAAGGGCGCCAACCTTGTCTGCGAAGGAGCACTCACGCGTGCTCCGATCGACGCCGCCGGAAAACGGGTCGTCATCCTCGGCGGAGGCGACACCGGAGCCGACTGCCTCGGCACGGTGCACCGACAAGGCGCAGCGTCGGTGTCTCAACTCGAAATCCTCCCCGAGCCGCCGCGTGCGCGTGCTGACGACAACCCCTGGCCCACCTGGCCGCGAATCCTGCGAAGCTCGGCCGCGCACGAAGAAGGTGGCGAGCGTCTGTACTCGACGGCCACATCGTCGTTCGTCGATAACGGCGAAGGTTCGGTTCGAGCCATCTCGATCGATCGCGTTCGGCCCTCTGCAGGGCGCTTCGAGCCAATTCCAGATTCGCGTACCGAGATCGAGGCTGAACTCGTTTTGCTCGCGCTTGGCTTCCTTGGTCCAGAGCTGAATGGCATCGTCGGAGATCTCGACCTCGCGCTCGACAGCCGACAGAACGTTGCCGTGGGTCCAGACTTCCTGACCAGCCGTGACGGAGTGTTCGCGTGCGGAGACATGGCGAGAGGCCAAAGTCTCGTCGTCTGGGCGATTGCTGAAGGGCGGTCTGCTGCAGCGGCGGTCGATCACTATTTAATGGGATCCACTCGACTTCACGCCCCGCTGCGCCCGGGCTCGATGGCGCTCAGTTGATCCTCGACCAAGCCGCCGCGCGTTACGCAGCTCGACCTCTTCGACGGCTTCTCTCGACCGCTCTACCGCTGATCTTCGCGCGATCATTTGTCCATGCCTCTACGGATCTGGCGATACATCGCGAACTTCGTGGCCGCATCGATCGTCTGTTCGGCCGCGGCGATCGCGTCAAGTTCATTGTCAGTCGATGCAGCGACATCGTCGCCGACCCGAATGATGCTCGTCTCTGCCGTCGACACGAAGTCAGTTCGCAACCTAAGTGCGTCACCATTGGAAGTCGTGCTGACGATCAAACCGGCCCGAGCGATCGTAAAGGCACCCGTAACGTTCACCCTGACGATGAGCGACTCGCACGCCGTCGGTGCGTTCGGCTACGACCTGAAATTCGGCGACGGAACGAGCCGAACGATCGCCGTTCCGCAGTACTGCCTCGTGCCCCCTGGCAAGCCTGCCCACGTGACCTGGCGATTCACCCATCGGTACTCGAAGATCGGCCACTATCGCGTGACGGTGCTTGGATACGTGAACTGCACATCGACTCGAGCCTCGAGCGCAACCACCGTCGTCATCACCGCTTGAGCGGACATCCCCCGGATCGGCTTGCAGTCAATCTCCTCAGAGCGTCGTCGACGTATCCGGATCCTCGCGCGCTCGGATGACCACGACCGGGCAGTGCGCGTGGGTGGTGAGGAACTCGCTGACGGATCCGAGAAGCATCCCGGCGAACTCTCCGTGCCCCCGGGAGCCGACGACGATGAGCGACGCGTTCCTCGATTGCTCGGTGAGCACCAGCTGAGGATGGCCTTGGATGACTTCGGAGCTGACTTCGATTCCGGGATCCGGCCCGAGAACCTCGGCGACAGTCGATGCGAGCGCCATCGTCATGTCAGCCGCCGGGTCGAAGCCTTGGGGCACGGAAAGTGACCAGCCGAAAGTCATCGGGACGTGCCAAGTCGCAATGACGAAGAGACGTGAACCGGTGAGCCTGGCCTGTCTAGCGGCCCAGGCGAGCGCCCCCTTAGAGGAAGCAGAGCCGTCAACGCCGACGACGATGCGACCCGTGTCGGGCAACGGATGAGTGGGGCGCAACATAACCGCCCTCTGTCTATCCGATTCCGCGCCGGGTGCCGTTCACGCCGTCAGCCAGGATTTGGCTCGAAGTCGCTTGCTTCGAGGACTACCGCGGACTCCACGACTCGCCGTTCATGATCCATACCATGTCGCGACCGACCTCGCCCGGAGCTTCGATCTGGTCGTCCTCAATCCTGTCGAGGCGATAGCCGAGGCGGCGGGGAACGGCTGCGCTCGCTCGGTTGGCTTCGTCGCAATGGATCTCAACCCGTTTGATGGCTCGCATACCAAGGCCGGCAGTCGTGAGAGCTTGCGCAGCGGCCGTCGCGTACCCACGACCCGTCCAGTCGACGTGTACCCAGTAACCAATCTCGACCGCTTCGGGACCCACTCGGAGATGGAGACCGACCGATCCGACCAGTTGGCCAGTCGCTTCGTCACGCATCCAGTAGCCGAAATTCGTCCCGCATTCCCATTGCTTGATGCTCCGACACACGAACTCGTCTTGGTCGTTCTCGGCGCGATGTGTCGCAGCCCACGGCATCCACGGCCGCAGATGGTCGAGGCTCTCGTTCACCGCCCGAGCAAGATCGCGGGTCTCCCCTCCTCGATAGCGCACGAGAGAGATGGCGCCGGCCGCCAGTTCTTCGGGCGGGCGGTCGACGACTTGAGGCACAAACGCATGCTACGAAGGCAAGCTAGATCCGAGTCCCAAGTTCGCCTGCTCGCAGTTTCGCCGAAGTCATGCTCGACTAGCACGGCTCGGGCGTAGGCCAAGCTCAGCGGCACGAGTCCGATCGAATAGGCAAGCACCCCGGCGCCGGCGGAGATCGCCATCGCGAAGCTGTACCCGTTGTGTTGGTAGCTGACGAAGATGATGCCGTTCACGCCAGCTGCGACACGGCGACGAACCCGATCACGGTTACCCACATCAGCACCCGGCGGCCCGAGCGGATACCGCGCACGAGCGACTGGATCGCCGCCAACCCGACGATGATGCCAAGCACGGCGTGGATTCCGAGACCAGCGGGCCGTCCGCGACCGCTCGGGCGAAGACGTCGAAGAAGCCCCTTCTGTGATCGGAGGCGGGTAAGCGGCCGAAGAGGTTCACCCAGATCCCGAGGCGTACCAGATGAGGATCATGACGATGGGGCCAAAGCTCATCCCCTTCAACGGGCCGAACTGGCATTCGGCCGCATCCCGATTGTCGATCTCTGTCATCGCCGTCGGTGCTCCTTTCGAAGCGAATTCTCAAAAGCACGGCCGCCGATTGCAAGCGGGGTGATCACCTGCGATCTTTGCTATCCGAACCGGTGACGGCCGTCTGGATGGGTCGGCGGTGGGGTCGATGAACCCGATCGTCAGGTCGTTGCGAGCGGTGCCGCGTGACGCAACCGAGTATGACGCATTTGAAGCGCGATCGCTCCGGAGATGATCGCCGCCCACGCGCACCACACTGAAGCGAAACCGTCGACCGTTAAAAACGCGATCGTCGCGACAGCTGCCAGGTTCGCAATGCCGAAAATTACAATTCGCCGATCGCTTGAAATGAGCGCGGAGCCGCAAGTCGCGGCGACATACAAGATGACAACCGCGAGACCATCGGTCAACCGGACCCCGTAGGCGAGATGGTATGGGCGCAGGTGCACAGTCACTGGACCACGAACCATCGCGGCGAGCAGCACAGCGGCCACGGCGATACCGACAACGGAGAATCCAGCCGCCACGTGCCTTCGCCATCGCGTCGGCTCGATCGCGGCGACGGCGAGCGGCACAAGAACCGGAAGCACTACGAACGCGACGATGAGGTAGACCCACAGCGCTGTTCGACCGAGCCCAGCCGGCAAATGGCCCTGAAGGCTCAGCCAGATGATCCCTTCGACGAGCTGGTGCGCGCCGAAAAGGACAGGTAGGCCGGCCAAGGCGACGTGACTCGGGCGGTGATCGACGTGTTTGAGAGCGTCAACCCCAATCCCGCTGATGACGGATCCGCCGACGAGATCGGCCTCGGGCGAGAAGCACACAGTTGCAACCTAATGGGGCGTCTCAAGCCGAACGCGCCACAGTCCTTCTTACCTCAGACTCCACGCATCGATGACTGCTCGCATCAATCAAGGTATTTCCTGTGGCCCTCCGATGCTCGCGACAGCTCTTCGGGTGGGAGCTCCGCGGTCGGCGCACGCGCGTCAACGAGGTGTCGTGACGCGCGTCGCGGCTGCTGCACGTCCCGGCGAGTGATGCCGAGGTAGGCGACCAGGCACAAGATCACGAACGTCAGCGCGAGCGCAACCGTTCCGTCGCCCCATCCAAGGCCGCCGACGCTCTGCGGCTTGCCCATCCAATCGGCGAAAGACGCGCCAAATGGCCGCGTGGCAACGTACGCGAACCAGAACGAGAGGATCGGGTTCCACTGGAACCGCCAGTAGCCGACCGCGGGAATAGCAATTACGACGGCGAAGAGAAACCCGGAGTCGAGATACCCGAGGTGGAACGTGGTGGCGGTCAGATCGCCGAGCGCGGTGCCCATCGCGAAAGTTGCGACTACGGCCGCCCAGTAGAACGCCTCGCGGCGCGCCGTGTCGATACTGTGGATCGACAGCGTCTTCTCGGTCCTCTGCCAAGAGAAGAACACCAAGAACAGCACTACCGCATAAAGAGCGGTCGAGACGGCGTACGGGACACCGAAGCCAACATGGAGCACGTCGGCAGCCATCGTGCCGAACACCCCCACCATCACCACCGCCAGCCAGTACGTCCAAGCCAGGTAGCGGCGCATGGAAAATTGCAACCACAGGGCGAGCACGAAGCCCACGAAACCGAGGACGACTGCAAGTTTCGGGTTCAGTCGGTGCACCGAAAAATCTGACGTTGCCTCGCCCATCGCAGTCGAGAGCGCCTTGATGACCCAGAAATAGACGGTGATCTCGGGCACCCGCCGAGCCCCGCGCCGGGTCAGGCTCGTGCGGAGTTTGCTTCTGCTCACCGAACGATTCTGCCGCCCACGCCGGAGTTGGAGTTCGTGATGCTTCGCTACTCGGTCGAATTGTGCATCGGGCGGGACAAGACCGAACGCCAACCTGGACGCCGTCGCGCATCGGAGTCGTCCGCCGGTAGGTCAACGTCGTCTGGCCAGAGGGCCATCGACTTTTCGGCTGCGACAAGGATCAGATCCCCGTCAAAAACGGTTTCCGTCTCTTCGTTCTGCGCGGCCTTCCACTCACACACGAAGAGGATCGGCGGGAGGTGGCAGCGGCACCAAAGGCCCTGGCTGTAGCGTCGACCTCCACCACCACCGCCGCGCATCGACAGCGCGCGCGGTGACGCTTCGTCTCCGGGATCCCGATGCCGGGGACCAGCGAACGTCAGGTTCGTCACCTTCGACCCGTCGGCGAAGCCGACGCCAAAATGCAGGCTCTCAGCCCTACGCCGCCGGCCACCGCGCCACGGACCGGGATGCATCATCGCCCGGAGCTCTTCTTTCGGCGGATCCATCCTGAGAAGGGTGATCAAGCTCAGCCTGAAGCCGGCCGGAAACGCGAAGAAGCCGCTGACCGACACCGCGACCTCCTCGGTGCGGGCAAGAACGGCGGCGATGGGTACGGGGACGCCAAGCGTGTCGAACTCATCGCGTCGCCAACGATGTCGGCGAGGTTGCTCGTCGGCTTCTTCAGGCCACGCGTCATCCGGAATGTCGAAGAAACCCACCGCGTCAGAGTCTGGCCAGTTCGGGCGTGGTTTGTGAACCAAAAGCGACCAGTCGCCGATGTCGTAGGTATGACCACCATCGATGTCGGACAGCGATATCACGGTTCTCCGACGGGCGACTTCGCCTTCTGCGCCAAGATCTCGGCCGCGACCGTATCCTCGCTCTTCGGCGAGAAAGTCACACTTCTCGGGCCTTGGCCGAGGCGCGAATTCGCCAAGATCGTGAACGGCTCGGTAAGTGGCGTGACCCTGAATTACGACTTCATGGGCAAGGGAACCACATCGTCAAACCTCGCGGCGCTGGGCAAGGCGAAGGGGGTCAGCCACTTCGTCGTCAAGCCGTACGCGTCGATCGGCGGCACCACGTACTCCTTCACCGACACCTTTTCAGACACCACGCTGGGTACCAAGATCCAGGAGTCCGGAATGGTCTCCTACAACGGCTCGAATCACTACGGGCTCGTCGTGACGAAAGTGCTTTCGACATCGACGCTGGCGAAGCTGATGACGTTGAACATGAAAGCCGCGTAGCGCGCAGGGCAGGGACGCTCGAACTCCGGACTCACTAGTGGCTGGCGGTGGAGATCCGCCTAGCTATCGCGCCTCGATGTAGTTCACGAGCGCGTCGCGATCCTTTTCCAATTCCTCCATCCGAGTCTTAACGACGTCACCGATGCTGACGATCCCGACGAGGACTTCGTGGTCGACCACGGGAACATGTCGGATGCGATAGTTAGTCATCATTACCATGAGTGAATCGACGGTGTCCTCGGGCGAACTCGTGTGGACATCGCTGGTCATGATCGCTCGCACCGGCTCTTCGAGTATCGCCGCACCGAACTCGTTCAAAGCACGCACGACGTCTCGCTCCGAAGCGATTCCCTCCACTGCGCTCCCGTCACCGGATACGACGACCGCACCGATTTTCCGTCGGGTTAATTCACTGACAAGTTCGCCGACAGTTGCATCAGCGGCGATCGTCGCGACAAACACACCCTTTTTGCTGAGCAATTTTGATATTTGCACGGTGGTCCGTCCTCAGGCTCGCTCAGAGCAAATCATAACGAAGCGCTTACCGGTACACAGACGCGGATATAGCCGCTGAGCTGGCTCTTTGCGGGGTCGGAGGGCCGACTTCGCCAATCTCCGACGACCGATTGCGGTTTGTCGCCAGCTTCTGGAAGAGCTGTAGGTCTCAAATGGACCGTTTAGGACCGCTCGGCACCGTTATTTCCAGCGCCGACGCGATCCGGCCAGCTGCTGTACGTACCCGGCGACCGACACCGAGGACATGACCAACTGGTACCCGACGATGAAGAGGAAAAAGCCAAGACCATTTCGGCGGACACGCAACCCGAGGGGCTCGAATACCTGGCGACGCTGATAACGGTACAGGAGGCCGTACACCGCGAGAGTGACGGGCAGCACCGCGACCGTGACCGGTCCCACGAACCAATAGATCCCAAAGCACGCAAGCACAAGACCCGGGATCCACACGAGGACGTACGTGCAATCGAGCACCGGTATCACGAGGTCAATGGCGGTTAGCACCTTGGCGAATCCCTGTTGCTGGCGCCATGGCGGCACGGTACGCAAGCCCTCCAACATTCCCCGTGCCCAGCGCGCGCGCTGCCGAGCGAATTGGTGCATCGTCTCGGGTGCGGTCGTGAAGGCCACCGCGAGTGGCTCGTAGTAGATGCGAGCGCCCGAGCGCATCAACTCCCATGTGAGGACGATGTCCTCACCGATGGCATCAGGCCACCCTCCCGCGCTCCGCACGGCCTTCGTGCGGTACAGACTGAATGCGCCTTGAGCGACGAGGGTCGTCTGGAAGAGACCCTGCATACGTTTCACTGAGGCGATACCCAGGAAGTAGTCCCACTCCTGCAAACGCGTCCACAAGTTGTGGCGACTGTTACGAACTAAGACACACCCTGCAACGGCAGCCACCGAGGGCAGCGACGACTCCAGTCGACTGACCAAAAGGCGCAGCGCCGACCGATGCAGCAAGGTGTCGGCGTCGACGGTCACCACGAGCTTCGTCCTCACGGCAACTAGCCCCCGGTTCAACGCGTGGCACTTACCCGGCATCGGCTCTGAGACGACCCGAAGGTTTAAACCGAGGTCTCGCCCAACCGAACGGGCCAGCTTCGCCGTGGTGTCCGTAGATCCGTTGTCGACGAGTACCACGGATACGCGGCCGTCGTAGTCCTGGTCCGCCAGGTAGCGAAGTGTTTCCTCGATTCCGGCTTCTTCGTTCCGAGCAGCAATCAAGATCGTGATCGAATTCATGGGGTGAAGGACCTTCATCGGCGGTTGGCGATCGAGCAGAAGGCTCGCCGCCAACATTGCGACGATGAATCCGGGAACGAACGCCAAGCACGACACAACGACTAGTGCAGGAACCAGCGAGATGACGCTGGCCAATTCGTGGATCCACGGACGCGAAATCCACACGGAAAGGCCCAGCCACGACGACGCGAGAATCGTCGCGATCCCAAACTTCGACCGAGGTCCCAGGTAGAGGCGCCTCGCTCCGACCGACGGCGACAACCCCTCGGCCTTGTAGGAGCGCTGCATTCCACCCGCGCCCTTCCCGGCCTCGACCAAGTCGATCGGGGGAGGAAGGACAACTGGCCGTGGCCGTGACTGGGACGGCGACTGTGCCTGCGGCATCGCCATACCCGGCTAGACGACAGTTGGCCAGCGGTTGTGGAGTCCGAAACGAGGTGAAGGGGACCTCGCGCGCGCTTATGACTCGATCGCTCGGAGGAGTCTTCGTAACGTCTACTTGAATGCGCGACAGTTTCGACAGCTGCGGCATCGACTGAGTCGTATGCACCAGCATGCGCTGCGTCTGGGGCAAGATCGGCTCGAGTCGACCAGACGACAGCCCCAGTTTCGGTGTCTACCGTCGCCTGGACGTAAAAAATTGTCTCGCGAAGCGGCTCGGACACCGGTCCGTCAGATCCGGCAAGCCAACCTCGGGTACGGCGCGTGAATTCGTCGATGTCAACAAACCGCCCCGACGCCGGAGCAACCGAGGTTCACCCCCTTGCCGGGTTTTGTCGGGGTCGGTGCTTTGCAACAGCCCAGCCCACCAAGAGGGTGCGTCACCGACTGGGAATGTGTCTTCTCCTGGTTCTTCGACGACGATGACTCGGATCCGATTCATGCAAGATCGATTGCTCGAGCATTGGCGTCGTCTACTGGTATATACGCGTCCCGCTATGCGGGACCCAAATCGCCGGATTGGCGCCTGAGTCGACCCCGAAGCGGCGGGTCGATTCGCATTCGAACTTGCCTCGCGAACCGGTTCATCGATCGGACGATCGCAGCCACGAACTGTGGCGAGGCGGCGGTACCATCAGGGCGTTCGGCCTCAAGCCGGTTTGAGCGGGCGACGAAATGACCCCCGCGGGCTCGGTCGGCGCGTCGACAGCAAACGCCCGCTGCGCGCTTCGAGCCTCCGGGCACGGGAAGCACGACAGAGAGGATTGGCCATGAGACTCCTGGACCCGATCCCCCACTGGCGAACCGCCAATGGGCGCGTGCACCGTTTCGCGCCCCTCGCGCTCGCAATCGTCTTGGTCGGAGCGCTCTGCTCCAGGGCGTCGGCAACCAACCTAGCCAAACACAAGGTGTCGCTGGGTGGTACGGCGACCTTCGCGCTACAGCCAACCGACGACTTCAGCTGGATGTTGCCGCTCGAGAACTCCGACAACGAGGAGCCGTGGGAGTTGAGCACCGACGAAAGCCTTTGGTTGCCGCTCTACTTTCCCGGTGACGGGAGCAAACCGGTAATCAACTACGGCCTCAGTCTTGGCAACCCGCCCGTTTACTCTGACCACGACCAGACGATCACCATTACCCTGAAACATTTCAAGTGGTCGAACGGCCAGCCGGTGACAACGCGCGACATCGAATTCTTCTTCAACCTTTACAAGGCAGGCGAGTCGAAAATTGGTACTTACGTCCCAGGCGAATTCCCGGGAAACATCGCGAGCATCGACTACCCGAACGCGACGACATTCGTCCTCCATCTGAAGCGCCCATTCGGTGAACAGTGGTACACCGACAATCAGCTGATCAATATCGTCCCGATGCCGCAGAGGACATGGGACGTCGAGAGTGCTGGCGGAAAAGTTGGCAACTACGACCTCACAGCGAACGGGGCGACCAAGGTCTTCAACTTCCTCTATGGACAGTCCGAGAAGCTTTCCACCTACGCGAGCAACGCGCTGTGGAAGGTCGTCGATGGCCCATTCACCGTGACGAGCTTCGACTCGGTGAGCGGGCGAACCGAACTGACGGCGAACCCTGCCTACGACGGGCCGGACAAGTCTCGACTTTCACACGTGATTATCGAGTCGTTTCCGTCAGCCGCCTCGGAGGTCGATGCCCTCCGCTCGGGTGAGATCGACTACGGGTACATCCCCTACAGCGACTACGGCCTTGTGGGTTACTTCAAGAGTCACGGCTACACGGTCGCGCCATGGGCGCCCGACTACGAGGAGTCCGTTGAACTCGGCTGGACAAGCCCAACGTACGGCCCATTCATCCGACAGCTCTACATTCGCGAGGCACTGCAGCACCTCATCAACGAGCCGCTCTATTTGAAGACAACGCTCGATGGCATCGGTCAGCTCACGTACGGTCCGGTGCCGAACATCCCCGGGTCTCCCTACGTGAGCCCACAAGAGCGCACCGACCCGTACCCATTCTCGATTATGTCCGCACGCTCGCTACTCACCGATCACGGCTGGAAGATGGGGTCGAGCGGTTTCATGGTCTGTGCGCGCGCGGGCACTGCAAACAACGAATGCGGAAAGGGAATCGCGAAGGGTCGTCTTTTGTCATTGAGGATGGACTTCACGATCACCGATCTCGTCAACTTGTCGGCGCAGGCACAGTATTTTCAGACCTCGGCAAAACAAGCCGGCATTGACGTAGACCTGCATCCCGAGCAGGCGACGACGATGTATTCAATCGATGGGGTGTGTCCTCCGGGGCCGTGCAACTTCGCGATGGCGCTCTATCCGCTTTGGTTCACCAACTACGGTGATTTGGCGATCCTGCCGACGCTTGAGCAAGAGTTCGCCAAGGGCAACTACTACGGCGGTGGCTTCTACTCGCCGACAGCGCAAGCGTTGATCACCTCTGCCGAGGAACACTCCGGCCTCAGCTACCTCTTCACTCTGGAGAACTGGGTAGCGCAGGATGAGGCAGCCCTTTGGTGGACAACTGGTGACAACCAAATCTCGGTCGTCTCGAACAAGCTCCAGGGATGGTCGCCACAGCTTCCATTCGGAAATATTCGTCCGAACGCGTGGTACTTCAAGTCGTAGACACGCCTCGGGTCATCGACGAGTCGGCGCGCGGCGCTGATCGCGGGCCCGCCCGACGACACAACCACTTCTCGCGGGATGCCGGCATCCAGCACCGGTCGAGACGTCTAGGAGGATCGTCCTGACCGGTTACTACGGGCGCCGCCTGGCGCAAGCGGTGGTCGTCATGTTCATCGTGTCGGTCATCGTCTTCGTGCTCCTCCACTTGCTGCCCGGTGGATTGGTTCGCGCCCAGCTCGGCCCCCGGGCGACCGCGTACGCCGTCCATCAATTCACGATCCGACAGGGACTCAATAAACCGCTCGTCGTCCAATTCGGGATCTGGCTATGGCACGCCCTACAGGGCAATCTCGGCTTCTCGTACAAGCAGAACCAGACCGTGGCGTCGCTCCTAGCGGCCTACGTCCCGCGAACCCTGCTCCTTGTCGGCTCTTCGATGCTGATCGCGTTGGCGATTGCGGTGCCGATGGGGCTGATCCAGGGCCTTCGCCGAAATCGCGTCGACGATCACGGCATCACCGCGATCATGCTCGTGTTCTACACAACACCGACCTTCCTCTTGGGGAGCGTGCTCATCGTTGTCTTGAGCATCTGGACGAACGTCGCCCCGTCCAATGCCTCGAGCTTCGGCACTGGAGTGTGGACGGACTTCAAGGACCTGATCTTGCCGGTGCTCACCCTCGTCCTCGGCAACGTCGCCTACTTCAGTCGCTACATGCGCGCCGCGGCGATCGACTCGTTGCTCGCCGATTACGTGCGAACCGCGAGGGCAACCGGAGCGTCGCAGCGTCAGATCCTCATCCGTCACGTGCTACGCAACGCTTTCTCTTCGACTATCACTCTGATCGGCCTAGCCGTGCCGTATATCTTCTCGGGTTCGCTGATCATCGAGGCGCTGTTCGATTTTCCCGGCGTCGGGCTCTTGTTCTGGAGCGCGGCGCAGAACCGCGACTACCCAGTGTTGCTTGGGGTCGTCCTCGTCATCACGCTGGCGACGGTGATTGGAAATCTCCTGGCCGATATTGGCTACGCCTTCCTCGATCCGAGGGTGCGACTCAAATGACCTTCGATGCGATTCCGACTCCGTCGCGGTCGGTCGCGACGCGAGCGCTTCCGATCGTTCCGCCGACGCCACCGGGGGATGCTCCGTTTGCCGTTGCCAAGGCGTACTGGCGCCAGTCCCTCTCCGCGTTCGCCGAAAGCAAGTCCGGAGTCGCTGGTCTCGTTGTGCTCGTGGTGGTCGTGTTGTTCAGCTGGCTTGGCCCGGTCTTCTACCACACGAATCAAACCGCGGCGAACCTCCTTTTGGAAAACCAGGCGCCGTCTGCACAGCACCTGCTTGGCATGACTCCTGATGGCCGCGATGAGCTCGGGGCGTTGATGGTCGGTGGACAGAGCACCCTCGAGGTCGGCTTCGCCGTTGGCGTGCTCTCTACTCTTTTCGGACTCGTCTGGGGAGCGATCGCGGGGTACGTGGGTGGATTCATCGACTCCTTGATGATGCGAATCGTCGACGCGTTTCTGTCGATCCCCTTCCTCTTCTTCGTCGTCCTCTTGGCATCTATGGTGACTCCCTCCCTGCTGTTGATCATCATCGTCATCGGCGCAGTGAGCTGGCTGTCGACGGCGCGCCTTGCCCGCGGTGAAACATTGACGCTACGAACTCACGAATACGTCGCGGCCTCTCGCGTCTTTGGAGCGCGCTCGCGATTTATTCTGCGGCGCCACGTCGCTCCGAATCTGCTCGGCGTCGTCGTCGTGAACGGCACGTTGAAGGTCGCGGACGCCATTTCGCTCTTCGCGTACATCAGCTTCCTCGGCCTCGGTGTACCACCGCCCGCGACGAACTGGGGCAATATCCTCACCGACGGGATCACGAACCTCTTCGACGGTTACTGGTGGCAGCTTTGGCCAGCGGCCATTTTGTTCGTCGCCACCGTCATCTCGGCCAACCTCGTCGGGGATGCGTTGAGTGACGTATTTGAGCCTCGACTCACAAGACGCTGATCGCAAAGGGCACCGCTCGCTGGCAGCTTCGATGCAACCCGCGTCTCGGTGGCGAACCACTTCCTGAACCGCACGCGTAGCTGGAATGTTGTGGCGTTACGACCTCGTCTTTTTACGGCCGCCGGCCTTCTTGCTGGCGGCGGCTTTCTCGCCAGATGCAGCCTTCCTCGCCGCGCCACTACGGGTTTTGTCCGACTTCGTCGAACGAGTCTTCGTCGCTCCCGAGGTTGTCGGACCATGGCGCGCGGACTCGTCCAATCGTTGGCTAGTCACCACGCTGAGAACGCCTGGGCCGGGGACGATGCTCGTTTCACCGCCTGCGTCCCAACGCACCGTGATCATGACGCCGCTGATGGCAGTCACGACGCCCGAGCGCGGAGCGTCCTTAGAGGACACTGCGATTCGATCACCAACGTCGGCCATCTCTCTCCCTTGGGAACCAGGTTACGCCCTACGGCTCAGCGTGACGCGTTCGACTACCCCTCCCTCAGGTAGTTGTGAACCTCGTGGAAGGTGACATCTGGAGGATTGGGAAGGCCAACCTTGTGCGCGTACGGGGCGACCCGCTCTTGCGAGAACTTCTCGAACGCTTCGCGGGACTCCCACACGTCTGTGACCCGGAACCCCGAATCCGTCTTCATAGCCAGGCTCTGCCTACCTCTCGGTGACATCCCCAACAGCTGCAAAATCTCGTCGTACTGATCGAGAGTGGCGCCTTCAAAGTCAGAGACGACTCCGACTGCATGGTGCACCCCTCTCCGCGGACGTTCGGATTCAACGTATAAGAGCGCTACCTGAGGCTCTAGGGCGAATACACAGCCATAAGACCTCAATCCGCGACGCTGAAGAGTCGGCCTGATCAGTCGCCGTCTCACCAGGTCGAATGGCCGGATCTACAAGCGGCTCGATGTCGAAAGTCACCAACCGTCCCGCAAACTTCTCAAGACCGATCATGTCGCCTTAACGCCGATCTAACGCTTGAGGGCTACACCGTTAAGCATGTCGAAATCATTACGAGCAACCGTCAAACTGATTTCGGGGACAGTCGGAGTCGTGACTTTGATCGTCGCCGTCTTAGTTTCCCCGGTCGGCGCGACAAGCCTGCCAAGCGCCGTGACAGGTCCACCGAGCGCCCTCTCGCTTTCTGGGGCGACACTATCGGGCGACCTTGACGGCAATGGTCTCCTAACCTCGTGGGCCTTCCAGTACGGAAACACGTCGGCTCTTAGCCTGAGTACGGCCTTCAAGGACGTCGGCGCAACCCCCGTATCCGAAGTGGCAGTCTCGGCTGAGCTCGGTGGGCTTACGCCCGGAACACGCTATTACTACCGACTCATCGCGAAGAACCCGGACGGCATCGCGTACGGAACCGAAGAAAGCTTTCGTACGCAGGCGCTCGCGCCAACGATAACGAAGACCTGGATCGCCAGCATGTCTGACACGACATCGCAGGTGGACGCACAGATCAATCCGCACGGACTGTCGACGACGTGGGCCGTCCGATTCGGGACGACATCAAGCTTCGGCTCATGGAGTGCTGATCGTTCAGTCGGCTCGGGCGAACATCTTCTAACAGTTGGGATCGTCCTCAATAACTTGTCGCGCGACACGAATTACGTGATTCAGGCGGTTGCGACGAGCGCCGTGGGCACTCACTTCGGAGCGGTGATGACGTTTTCCACGACGGGAGCGCCGGTTGTTGTCTCAGAGTCGTTTGAGATCGTGTCGCCGACGAAGGCAACGTTGACCGGCACGATCCATCCGAGCGGCCACCCTACGAGCTGGTACTTCCAATACGGGCCGACAACCGGCTACGGACTTCGCACCACGATCGACAATGCTGGCTCGTCATCGTCGTCTGTTGCCGTCGCTCGTACGGTTATTGGCCTGACCCCAAATTCGACGTATCAGTTCCGTCTCGTCGCGGTGAACGTTGACGGAACTGGGGTAGGCGAGAACTCAACCCTCGTGATGCCCGGACCAGCGCTCTCGAGCTCTTCCTCAGGTGTCATCTTCGGTGGAAGTGTGACGCTCTCAGGCACTGTTCCAAACCAAGCAGCCAACGAAGCGGTCGCGATATACGGAGATGCCATTTCCAGCCCATCATTTGTCGAGTTAGCAACCGTCCTCACGGGCACTGGTGGAAGCTGGGCGTACGAAATCAAGCCGACGATCGCGACGAACTACAAAGCGATATGGAAGGGTGAAGTCAGCCCCACCGTGTCCGTCGACGTCCGCCCTAGGTTGTTCCTGGTGCGACACGGAAACGGCGCCTTTCTAACGCATGTGCATGCGGGAGTGCCGTTGACGGGCCGACTGGTCCGCCTGCAGCGCTTGGATCACGGCCATTGGCGTAACGTGGCAGCGCGACGCCTCAATCACGGCGGTGTTGCTCTGTTCCGTCCTGGCGTCGCATCCCAGTTCGCAAGGCTGCGTGCTTATTTGACTGCCTACCAGGCAGGGACCGGCTACGTAGCCAGTTGGAGCGCGCCCCATCTCTTCCACTTCTGACGAATTGGCCAAGCCAAGCGTCCTCTCGAGCGCTTGGTGCCAATGGGACCAATCGTCGTCAACTGCGTGGCGCCTATCCCGGTCGCCCTATCGGTGGCGGTCCGTTGCACGCCTTGGCCGCCGCCGAGTAGCCGATGAAAGCAGGATTGCGCGCGATTTCGTGTCCAAGGTTGGAACTGGACGCCAGGGGATCGCACTCAGTACACCTATCAGATCAGCCATTCCGCGCAATCGGACCGCAATATCCGAGGCGTCCTGATTCCACGCAATCGCGACCGTGCACTTTTCGCTAGCTGGAGTCGGCTCCGATCATGCCGAGTTCTGCCATCGAACCCAACACAGCACCGGCAAATACGTCGCCACGATCACGGCGCGACGATAAGAACGTCACGATCGGAACGTATCCAAACTTGGATCCCATGAAGTTCCGCAGCAAAGCGCAAGCCTGAAGACTCAACGCCGCGGCAAACAGAGAATCCCCGCGGGACACCGCATCAGCGTAGCTCGTTTGCATTTGCTCGCTGAAGAGTGCTCCGATCACCCGATTCGCCGAGCGACGGTGTCGCGGCTTCATCGAACGCAGCATTTCCGTATAGATCGTCATCGCCCGATCGGTTGCAGTCTGCTCCTCTGGAGTGAGATCACGCACGGGAGGTTCCTTGGGTCGGCAATAATTTCGTCGGGCCTGAGCACGAAGTAGCCGTCGCCGTCTTGGACCCCCTAGTTGAATAGGCGATGAAGAACCTCACGTCGTTGGTTTATCCGCCACTGAGTAGACGCAACAAGCATGATGTTCGTGGATCAGTGTCTCGGTCGGTGGCCGTGAGCACGGCTTGAACGACCGGAGCAACCGTGCGGCGGTGATCCACACGTTCAGTACTTAGAACACCAGCGCGCGACGATCATGGCCGCGACGACGGGAACAGCCCTGTCAGCGATCTCGCAACCCGACGTGTTCGGTACTTGCTCGCCCTTACGGGTGTCGGTCGATCCGAGATCGCGAGATCGGACACGTCCTCCCCTACGCGGCGGGCAGACCGGTTCACTTGGAGTCAGCCCCCGGCACGAGGGCTTCACACGCTTTCTGCGCGCGCTGGTATTGAGGAGAGTTCTGGTCGACGCCGATGAGGCGCACAACTCCGGCATTGGTCGGATCGGGGAAGTTCGACACGCCATGTGAACGCATGCAGTGCGCGAACTTCAGTCCCTTGGCGAGGGCCTGCTGGTTCTGCGCGGGGGTCGGTACCCCGCCTGGGATGAGGTGCCGGCACGTCTGATCAGCCGAGATGTACTGAGGTGACATCCGATCGATACCGCTCGACGCCGGCGAACCATCCTTTCCACCGTACGCGAATTTGACGTTGATCTGGCCGTCGCTGGTCGGGTCGGGGAAGTTCGACACGCCATGCGAGCGCATGCAGTCGACGTACGCGAGAGCGGCCTTGTATTTCGCGGCGGTACTACCGCCACTTCCCGCTGTCTGCGACGACGACGTCTGGGTTGTGGTCGTCGCAGAACCGAGGTTTGCGACTCCGGATGACGGTGTCCCGCCGCAGGCCGCGCCTACGAGGCCACCTGCTGCCAGGGTGAGGACGAACAGTGCTTGTCTCAGCGATCGGCGCGCGATCATCTGCTTACTCGTTGCCTCCATCTCCCACGTCGCGAATTAGGCGCGAGGTGGACAGTCCGCTTAGTCGGCGCCCTAGGAAGGTCAGGTCGCACGTCCGGGTGTCAAGAGCGTGCGCAAGTATTCGGCGTTACGCGCGGTCGTGAGTGCCACATAACTCAGCGCAACGGGGTCCCATCAAAATGCCGGTCGGGGGCACGTCTCGCCGCGACGCGGCTGGTAGCCACAGCGGGGCCCCCCTCCACCTGACGCCGGCGGGGCTGCGGTTGTTGTCGTCGATCCGATGCTCGCCATGCCCGGTCCGACGCGCCGCCACAGGCGGCGAAGAGCACCACCACGGCGGTGAGCGAGCCCGACCGCGGTGACACCCAGCTTCGTTCGTTTGGCGGATCGCATCACTCTCGGTTCCGGAAGCCTCGCTTCATCGCTCTTGTACGCCGTAGGCGGTTACGCCGCGGTTACGTGAACGCCTACCTCCCGGCGATCTCGGACACCGAGAAGCCGTCACTTTGTCATTGTTGTGCGGCAGCACTTGCCCCGGGTGAGGAGTGCCTGACGATGAGGTACACGCCAGCAGCGGTGATGCAGTTTCCTCTCCTGAGATTTCATCAGTTCCTCTACCAGCGCACGGGTGGACGCGTCGGTGCGCGTATCGGCGGGGCTCCGGCGCTGTTGCTGACGACGATTGGACGCAAGAGCGGCGAGCCGCGGACGTGCGCCCTGACCTACCTGAAGGACGGCGATCGGATGGTCGTCGTTGCCTCGAAAGGCGGGAGTGATCGACCTCCGGATTGGTTCCTCAATCTCCGCGCCAATCCAGAGGTAGTTGTTCAGGTGGGCCGGAAACGCTGGTCGGCGCGCGCCCATGTTGCGTCGACCGAGGAGCGCGAACGACTTTGGCCGCTCGTCAATCGCAACAACCGAGGGTTCGCCCCAATTATCCATCGTGGTGCCCGCGGCCGATACGACGTTTATCAGCGCCACACGGACCGATCGATCCCTGTTGTGCTGTTGGAGACTCGCGGCGCCGAGGCTCAGTGAGGTCAGATTCATCAACGCTTCAGGAATCTCAGCCCAAACGCCGCAAATACCAGCACTATTCCGACGTTCGCGATCAGCCGATACCAGAAGTGGTGTCTGAAGAACAGGATATCCACGCCGACGACGACGGCTATGAGCGTGACCACGTAAAGCACGATTGCCCACGGAGGGGTCGAGCGAGAGGCTGCGATTTCTTCGTCGAACATGACACCTTCTCTCGGGGTTCAAGGGAATCGTCGCAATGCCACCTTGTATCGGGAGGGCAGGTGCTCGTCGAGAACTCCGCCTGTGACGCGACGCAACAACAATTCGATCAGCGTCCCCGAAGTGACGCGATGCGCTTATCCTGCGGTATGGGATACTCAAACCCCGATTGTCAATGTGGGTTAGTTGACCTAGCGTCAGCGTCCGACCACGCGCTCTCACGGATATCGGAAAAACCTGATGGCATACAAGGACAAGGTACATCTCACAATCACGTTCACGGTTTCGCCGGATCAGGTTGCTGAAGGCGATCGGCTGTTCGCGAGCCATGGAAAGTGGATGAAGACGAGTCACCCCAGGTCGGGCGAACTGGCGTTGCTTTCCTACAACGTGTCCAAGGGAGCCGAGCTTTCTAACCCTCTCGACCCTGGTTCTGAGCCGACGGGCAACACTGTCTATGTCCTCGATGAGATCTACGAGTCCGAGGCCGGAGTAACCAACCACTGGACGATTTCGCAAGACTTTCCAGATATGGGAGCAGTGCTCGCGTGGGCTGACAAGGCTCAGGTCACGACACAGCACAGGGGACGCGTCATCAACTCACTCGTGTAGACCCAGGAGCACCACAAGGCGCGCCGATCCGGTTGGCATCTGGCCTAGCCCCGAAGTGATGCGATGAAGGAGCGGGGCCTCCGCTCCCCGTGAGGGTTCCAGTCTCCAAACCTCGAAACTGGGGCTTCTCACAGCAGTCTCACGACAAGGGAGGCCCCTATGGAGCGAGAGTACGTCGGCATCGATCCGCACCGTCGCCGCTCGGTGATCGTGCGCATGGGCGCGGACGGCGAGCAGCGCTCGAGCTTGCCCCTCTCACGATCTCTGACGCGAGAGAACTTGGTGTGAATTCAGGCGACTCGGTGTCGCTTGCAACCTGAGAAATTCTGCGCCACTCGGCGCCGGCGCTCCACCTTGACCCCGACGCCTCGATGGCGCGCGCCTTCAATCAGGTTGTGCAGCTCGCTGTCGACCTATCGACGAGGAAGAAGCGCCTGGCGCAGCATTGACATGGCCCCGCTCCTTCAGACATGCCGTACTGGGGCGGTCGCGCAACCAGTAGACGCGTCTTAATCGGGTTCTATTAAACGCGGTCTGGCGATTGCGCGTTCACCGGTACTCGCCCATTAGTTCTTCGGCAAACTCGGCCACCCTCTCTTGACCTTCGGACGGCCATCCGCACACGAGGTAGCTGACGCCGGCCACTTCGTAGGCATCGATCGTCCGACGCACCTGTTCCCAACCTTCCGAGATCGAAAGCGATGCCGCCCTTCCAATCGATGCCGGATCCCGGCGGATCCCTGTCGCGAGGGAGTCGACGGCGGTTGAGATGCGCGCGTGCTCCTCCGGCGATGAAAAGTCGTGCCACATATCGGCGTAGCGCGCGACGAGCGGAAGCGCTCGCTTCGGACCATGGCCACCAATCCAGATGGGAGGGTGAGGCCGCTGGACGGGTTGGGGGCGGAACGTCGCGCCTGCAAGCGTGGTCGTCCTTCCTTCGAAAGAGACCGGCTCGCCGCTCATGAGGCGCATCACGATTTCGAGCGTGTCCTCCAACAGGTCAAATCGCTCGCCGACAGGGGGAAATCCGATGCCGAGCGCACGATGCTCGGACTCGAACCACGCGGCACCGAGCGCGAGGTCAAGACGACCGTGGGAGACATGGTCGATGGTGACTGCCTGCGCGCACAGAACTGAAGGATGCCGGTAGGTGACGCCCGTGACGAGCAGTCCAATTCTGATGGTCGTTGTCGACGCCGCTAGGGCAGCCAACGTCGTCATTCCCTCGAAACAGTTTCCTGGTCCGCTCCCATACATGGGTTGGAAATGATCGAATCCCCATAGCCCTTCAAATCCCAACTTCTCACAAAGGCGAGCGCGCGCGAGAAGCTCGTCCCACTCCATTCTCTGCTGCGCGAGATCGATTCCGAATCGCATATCCGAGACGCTACAGAACGACTATCGAACTGACCGACGCTGGGCTTGATCGAACCTTCAGCGAGAGTTGGGCGCGCACTGCCGCTATCCGGTTGGCCCTACGTATTTGTGCAGACATACGGCGCTGATAACACTCATCGTGCTCTCGTCACGCGTGACTCAGCCGACGATCGTCCCGTACATGTCGTTGAGCGGGAACGAGAGCAATTCGAGTCGCTCGCCATCTGGTCCGGGAAAATAGACCGACGAACCGTCCACGATGAGGGTCTCGATCCCTGCCGCTTCCAGCTTGGCCACGAGCCGGTTCCATTGCTCGGGAGTAACGGAAATCGCGATGTGGTGAAGGCCGCCGAGCACTTCGCGGTAGTCCCCAAGGTCAAGACCGGGGAAATCGAAGTACGCCAGATAGTTGCCGTGTCCCACATCGAAGAAGAAGTGGGTGGATCCGCGATAGTCCCGGTTCTCGAAGACTTCGACCAGGGGAAACTCGAGAAGCTCCTGGTAGAAGATGATGGTCCGTTCGACATCGCTGCAGAGCAAGGCGAAGTGGTGCAGACCCCGAGCCGACGAGGCCGGTCGTGCGTCCAGCGGTCGGAGGTAGCGGGCCTTCAAGGACTCCCACTCCGCGCGCCGGTCGATATCGCTCCCGTGCTCGGTCATTGGCGGCTCATCGCGATGCTTTGCACTGTATCCACGAAGCCCCCGGGGAAGCGTCGAACGAGCGAGCGTCTGAGTATTTGAGTTCAAATAAACGCGAAAGTGTCGCGACTACGAGTTGATTGGCAGCCCGATCGAGCGCGTGACGGACCTGGCGATCAGGGGCAGTCGCAGCGGGGCCCATCTCGAAGCGGATTATGGGACGAAGTCGGGCCCGGCGCCCGGCGCGACCGACAGACAAGCCTTCATGGCCGCCCGGAATTGTCGCGAGCCTGGGTGATCGCTCGGCGGAAAATGAAGGTTGATGGCGCCGTCGCTCTCGGATGGGTCCGGCTGGTTCGGGAACCCGTGCTGACGCAAGCACCGCACGAACTTCAACGTTTGGGTGAGCGTCTGCTGCAGCTCGGCCGCGGTCGGCTGCCCGCCGTTCGGGAGGAGGTGCGTACACGCCTTGTTCGCCGAGGTGAACTGCGGCGAGTTGACATCGACCTTTTGGCCGTTGATTTCGTCGCGTCCGCCAAGGAAGCTGCTGTTACTCGTGGGGTCCGCTGATGTTGTACGCCCTAAGCGGTTGCACCGCGGTGACGTCAACGCCCTACCACCGTCCCTCCGAAGCGAACCCTTCGCGGTGGTGCCCCTAAAATGTTCAGAGGAGACGGTGCTCCGAACTATCGCGGATCGCCTGTTACGTGGCCGACCAAGGGAACAATCGCCAGTCGGAGATTGTGAACGTCGGCCCAGCGGCTCTGAACGTCAACACCCGGCGCGATGCCGGCCGCGAAAGCGTTCTGTCGCCGCTGACTCAGTGATCACCGTTGGGACACGAGCCCCCGTAGACGGCAGAGGTGGCTGGGGGGGTGCCTCGGACTACGGGGATTTGCGTTCATGGTGGCAGCAGGAGGCGATCACGTGTGGCTACCACCTGGAAGGCTCCCTTGAGAGAATGCAGACTCAAGGATCACGCCAGGTCGCTTAGGTCCTCGAAGGTCGTTGGTCCCATGATCCAGGTTGGTCGTGTCGCCTGGTATCGCTTCCGCGCCACTTTCGGTCGTCGGTTGGGCGGCTACCTCTCCTTGGTTCTCCTGGTAGCTCTGGTAGGTGGTCTCGCGATGGGCGCGCTCGCGGCAGCCCGGCGCACCCAGTCGTCATTTTCAACGTACTTGGCTAGCACCAACCCGTCGAACCTCAGTATCACTGTCTTCGGTGGGGTTGGGAACGGCGGTGGCAGGGCACCGAGTTACTCGCCGTCGGCTGTCGAGTCGATCGCCCGCCTGCCCGGTGTGAAACACGTCGAGGCGGCTATCCCCGTTGCCGCCGCCCCGTTGGCCCCCGACGGCGCCCCCCGCCTCAGCGCCATCAACGACATTCAGCCTGTTGCCAGTGTCGACGGCCTGTTCTTCAACCAGGATCGCCTGGCCGTCATCGCGGGGAGGATGGCCGATCCCAATCGGTCCGACGAGGTCGTGATGACAGCGTTGGCGGCGCATTTGCTCGGTGTCCATGTAGGCGAGGTCATCCGATACGGCGTTTACACCGCTCGCCAAACGAACCTGCCGGGATTCGGCACGGCGAGGGTCCCTCCGCAATTCCGTTTCAACGCCACGCTGGTGGGGCTGGTCCAAGAGAGCAACGCGATTGTCGAGGACGACATCGACCGGTTCCCGACATTCGTCTTCTTTACCCCGGCCCTGGGTCGGGAGATCGTGGCCAAAGGCGGGCAAGAAGGCGCCATCACGTACGGGCTCCAACTTGACCACGGCAAGCGCGAGGTCAACGCGGTGGAGCAAGAGTTCGCCAGCGCAGCACCGCCAGGCAATACCTACGGATTTCACGCAATCGCGCTCGTCGAGGCCAAGGTCGACCGAACGGTCGAGCCGTTGGCTATCGCCCTCGGTGTATTCGGCGGCCTTGCTGCCCTCGCCGCTCTTCTTATCGGCCTTCAGTTCATCGCCCGCCAACTTGGTGATGCCGAGCATGAGTCCTCGGTCCTCCGTTACCTAGGCGCGCGACCGATGATGGTCGCCGCTGACGGACTAATCGGCATTCTGGCTTCGATCGTGGTGGGATCGTTGCTTGCTGCCGCCGTCGCCGTGGCGCTGTCACCGCTCTCTCCTCTGGGGCCCGTTCGCTCGGTCTATCCCGACTCGGGCGTCGCCTTCGACTGGACCGTGCTCGGCATCGGACTTCTCGTTCTTATCGTCGGCCTTGGAGCGATCGCCTTTGCTCTGGCGTATCGAGGAGCGCCTCATCGCGCCTTAACGCGTTCGAGGGTCACTCCGGAGCGCAACTCGAAGGCAGTGCAGGCAGCCGCCTCGGCGGGACTGCCGACACCAGCGGTGATCGGGGTGGGTTTCGCCCTCAAGCCAGGGCGTGGCCGAACCGCGGTGCCCGTGCGCTCGGCCTTGTTAGGGGCCGTCCTTGCAGTGGCGCTGATAGTTGCGACCTTCACCTTCGGCAGTGGCTTGCAGTCCTTGGTCTCGCATCCTGCGCTCTACGGGTGGAACTTCAGTTACATGCTCAACGCCAGCAACACGACGCCTCCTCAGGCACTTGCCCTGCTCAACCGCGATCCCGACGTCGTCGCGTGGGATGGCTACGACTACAACGATGCAGAAGTCGACGGCCAAGGCGTTCCCTTCTTGTTCGAATACGGCCACTCCGCGACCAAAGCGCCCATTAGCCCGCCGATACTGGCCGGCCACGCCATCGACGGCAGAGACCAGATCGTCCTCGGCGCCGCCACGTTGGCGCAGTTGCACAAGCACATCGGCAACGTAGTGACCGTGTCCTACGGCAGGCCCGGGGATCCCGTGTACGTCCCGCCGACGCGTCTCGTCGTCGTGGGCACGGCCACGCTGCCAGCCGTCGGTTACTCAAGCGTCATCGACGACCACACCTCGATGGGGACGGGTGCGCTCATGTCCTCGGCCAGCCTGCCTGAGGCGTTCCAGCAAGCGCTGTCGAGTTCGGATCCCACGCTCAACGGACCGAATCTCGTCTTCGTTCGACTGCGCAAAGGTGTCACCGCAACGGCGGGTCTCGCCAATCTGCAAAGCATCGCTACCGCAGCCGACAAGATCTTTGCCAACGTTCCCGGCGGCGGCGGTCAGGGAGATACGGTCTCGGTCGTCGGCGTGCAACGCCCCGCCGAGATCGTGAACTACCGAACCATGGGCGTGGCCCCGGCGCTGCTGGCATCTGCACTCGCTGCCGGTGCCATTGTTGCCCTGGGCCTCACCCTGGTGGCATCGGTCCGCAAGCGCCGACGCGACCTTGCGTTGTTGAAGACGCTCGGATTCACCGAGCGGCAGCTCATGGCCGCAGTGGCGTGGCAGGCGTCGGTAGCGGCTGTCATCGGGATCGTGATCGGTGTCCCATTCGGGATCGTTGTCGGGCGTTGGCTGTGGACCCTCTTCGCCCGCCAGATCTACGCGGTTCCCCAGCCCAGCGTGCCGGTGTTGTCGGTGGCGCTTGTCGCGCTGGGCGCGCTGGTGCTGGCTAACGTCGTAGCCGCTGTGCCTGCGTTCATCGCAGCACGAACACCGACGGCCCTGCTTCTAAGGGCTGAGTGAGTCATGTTTTCTGATGGACGGAAAGCCGCCGCTTGCGATGAATCGGGTGGCCGGCTGGGGCGCTGTCCAAGGCTGGAGCCGCCAGTCGCAGATTGTTGATGTCGGCCCTCCGACGTGAACCCCGAGAGGTCGGCCAATAGACAGCGAGCAATCTCGGTTCCATACTGCAGGTGTGCCGGGCGCAAAAGCGGCCGTACAGATTCGGGATTCTCGCAATCGAGATAGGTACCTCCGCGTGTCCTGGCATCCTTCACGTCGGACGGTGGTTGTCAGCCAGTGGCGAGATGGAGCGTGCGTTGCGAGTACGCCGATCGGACTGGCCGAGATCCCAGGGTTAGTCAGCTTGCTCGTTCAGGCACTTCACGACGCAGCGAATGCTGCTCGGCCGCTGGAGTCTCCGACCGTCTCCTCGGTTCGCCACGATGTTCGTGCGCTGATCAAATCGTGGATTCGTCCCCGTTTGGCAGCGATTGTCGCCATCTCCGCGAAACCGCGCCGCCCGCGTTGGATTACTCACCAAGACTGGTCGGATCGTGAGGAGCAGCGCGCGGCCTCGAACCATCCCTAGCGTCGCCGGTTAGGCGGCTGACCAAGGAGGGAATCGCCAGTCGGAGATCGTGGAAGTCGGCCCGTTTCACGTGGGCCCCGTCTCAGCGGGTTTCGGTTCCTCAGACTATTTGTTCCTCACAACGAATGCCGCTAACACCCACGTCCGACTATCCGTTCAAATCCACGGCCAATTGCTGGAAGTCTGCATCGATTGCGTTGCCCGCCGTAGTGAGTGCCAGAGCGTCCAATCGATACGACGACGCCGACGCGGTTGACATCTTTTGGAGGATCGCGACGAACTTCTGCGTGTTGATCTCGAGGTTGCCGACGTCCCCCTGCGCGGCTGAGGGAAAACTTAATGCTTGCAACTGAACACGAAACGTCTCGAAGGCGTTCGCCAACGATCGGTCGGCGGTCTGCAGGCACACAAGGTCTGCTGAGCACGAAATCGTTTGCGACTCGAAATGGCGGGTGCTCGCCGCCAACGACGTGTAGTCGATCGCCAACGACTCGGATGCCGATTGGTGCTTCCGCACGAGGACATTCGTTACGCTCTCACCCGCAATGCCCAGTACACCCAGCACAAGAAAGAGGACAACGATCCTTCTCCCAGCTCTCGACATGACGAGTTGGTGGTTCGTCGAAGGCGTGACCGGCAGAGCGGATTCTGGAGGTCGCGAAGGGTAGGGAGGCGGAGGCTCGACGGGTTGCGAGGCGGTGGGTTGGTCCCGAAACGCGTAGCGAGGTCCCCCCACTTGCTCTTGTGGTCGAGGAGGCGTCGTTTCCGTATCGGTCAAGTACCAGGGCTTCGGAGACTCGGGCGGGATGGCTTGTGGATCAGGTGTCGATGGCCGGGCTTCGGATTGATCCGGATACGGCGGAACGATCGTTGTGCCGGAAACACGGTCCATCGTGGCGTCACCGAACAACTCGCCCGGATAGGCGCTCGACACCATGAAGCCGTACCCCATGTAGCGAGCGATGAACCGGAGCGACGCTGACTCGGCTTCGAAAAGACTTTGGGGCATTCGTCCCGCGATGAGCACGATGACCCAGATGAAGAATGAAGCAATCGCGATGCCGGTCGTTACGAGTTCAGCGACGATCCCAGCGGGAATGAGGAGTATGAACCGAAAGAGAACTGCCAGTCTGTTGAGTTTCACCGGATGGAATTCGAGGTCGACCGGATACTCACGATTTCGCAGGGAGAACGGGGGGTAATGATCGAACATCAACCACGCGTAGGAATCGACTCGGACGTAGTACTGGATGTAGCAAGCGACGTAGGAAGCGATTCGATTTGGGAGGCGGCCGGTTGCGAGGGCGCAAATCCAGCCGATGATGAGCAAGAACTCGGCGGCGATCCCGCGCAGGAAGAGAACGAAGAAGTGCGGAAGCACCAAGATGATGCGAAAGAACACCGTCAAGCGGTCTTGTCGTTCTGACGGGCCGAAGCGCGCCTGAATGCGACTCTCGTCTGCTAATTCCATGCGAGACACCATCAGCGTTTCTCCGAGTCCTTGCCGAGTTTCTTGCGCAGCGTCTGCGTCAGTTGTGAGTTTCGATTCGCGGCATGACTGGCGCCTGGTTTCGACCTGAGCGAAGTTGGGGCGCCACCGACGATGATTGCGCTGTTCGCCGCGTTAGGTCGCAGCCCTAGTCCGTCAACTCGGAATGGTCGCACCGACGGACCGAACTTGCCTCATCGCTTGCGCATTTCGCCAAAGCGCAAGCGGCGTCCAAACAAGTCCAAACGGAACGCCCCACCACCCGAAGACGAGATTGTGAGTTCGTACTTCACGCGCTGCGAGTTCCAATCGGTCCACGGTTCCGGTGTAAACGACACGACGCTGCTGAATCATGACAAGGAAGCTCGTTACCTTCGTCAGGGCCACGCGGCGGGCGGTCGCAGATTCCGGTGTCGGCGGTGGAGGGTTCATTTCACTCGCTTGCATCGCTGTCTCCTTAAGGGTGTGACAGGGTCACGGCCTGACGCCGGAGGCCGATCCCAAATCGATTCCGGACTCTCTAACGACGCGCCCGCAGCACAGCTGAAGTGGAGGTACGGGTTTGAGCGTCTGCGCTCCGTTGGTGGTGATTGCACCTTCGCTGGCCTGGCGACCCATTCGATGAGATCGTCATTCGGCGAGCGTTACGACCCGTCCCGACGAGCACGCTGTCACCCAAGTGCTCACCGTCGACCGGGCGTCGATCACGGCAGGCAGCGCGGCAAGCGCGGCGCCGCCGGCAACGAGGATAAGGCCGACGAGAGCGGCCCTGGATGTATCCCGAATAGGACTGGCCTCCTCCGGGTTGTTCTTCAGCGAGCCGAAATTCTCGATCGCCAACAGGCCGCGGCGACATCGCGAGGTGTGAGACTCGAGAGAACGCCTTAGTTGTACAGCGGACTTCGCAACCCGCCAGTCGCAGATTGTGGAAGTCGGTCCGCCGACGCGCATCACGTGCTCGATTAGATCGTGCGCTTATGCTTTACCGAATGGAAAGCCGGATACGAACTGGGTTGTGGGCCAAAGGATTGTTCACGACCGGTGCGATCTTGGGCTTGGCAAACATCGCAGCGTTTGCGACGCCCGCGGACGCGTCTTCGACCTCATTCGCAAATGCGAGGACAGCGCCGTTGCCCCATTCCGCCTCCGTCTCCGGAACACCACTGCAGATACTTTCCGAGGCACAAAGAGCGACCCTCGCGGCGCACAGCGTCACGCTGACCGAGCATCTCGTTGAAAATGGTGCTTCCCTCTCGGTCAAGCTGCAGGGGCGGTGGCCCAACCGAATCCGCGTCTCGGTCGAAAGCGGTGGGTTGGATGAAACGATCATCATTACGGGATCATCTGTTTACGCGAAGGCAAACACGAGCACGTGGGAATCCGAGTACAAGCTCAGCTCGACGGCTGCAGCAGAACTGTCCGAACGATGGTTCGTTACGTATCGTTCTGACCCCGAACTTGGCAGCGCGTCGCTGTCAACGCTGAATCCGAAAGTGGATGAGCGTCCTTTATTCGAGGATCTCGAAAAAGGGGCAGCCGATCTAAAGGTGCAACCGTCGCGCTTTGACGGCCGTCTCGCCATCAAGTTGTGGGATGCATCGGGTGCTATTTACATCTCTTCGACCGGCAAACCATACATACTGCGAGTTGTCGCGGAACTGCCTACGAATCATGGATTCTTGGACTTCAGCGCCTACGACAGTTCTACCAAGTTCGCCGTTCCCAGTACTGCGTCGAACCTTGATGCAGCACTCGCCCAAGCTCAATCAGCCACCACGTCTTGAGTTGTACGCGTCCGTCCACAGACTCGTGCAGTTTGCGGTGCTTTGATGCAGGGAACGCACCCGCGCCCACAGTCAGGCGTCAGTTCCCCATCCAACTCCATGCAAACTCGACTCCAGGAATCGTCCCCCACCGAAGAAAGGACCCTCGAATCTGGGCCGGACACGGATATCCAGACGTAGACCTTCAACGGCAGGAACGGAGTCAAGAACCAAAAGCCGAAGCGCATCGGCGATGGTTCCTTGATAGTGAACGTTGGCAAGTATCCATCTTTCCTGAAGTCCTCGTTAGGGGCCACGCCCTAAACTTCTCGGTGAAGCCTTGGTGATCGTCCGACAAGGTTCCATCGTGTTGGGCCTCATCGAAGGGACCTTCGGCGCTCCAAAGTTCAGCAGCAAATTCGAGAATCTGGCTATCAAGCCGGTGGCGCGGTTGTGAGGGGCAAGCACACGTAGTGGTGAGTTCGGACGCTTCTGATGCCTCTAGGTTCCCCAGGATTGCAGTGCGAACGCGACATCGGTTCTGACAATCGAGGGGCTAAAAGCCTGGACGGCGAACTCGTATGCGCGGTAGCGGTAAAGAAAGCGAACGTCCTCACCGTAAAACGTCCCGTACTTCGCGTTCGAGACCGTGTAGAAAACCCCGTTAGTCACGCCAAAGCTGTAACGCGTGTGCGTCGATCGGCCGACGTGCACCCTATAGCTTGGTCGCGAGAAGGCGTTATTTGCTAGCCACGACCGGATTGCTCCGAGTGATATCACCCCGTACGGGTTCCGAACCCACATGGAAGCACGCGTCTCGGTGTCGATGAGGTACACCCAATCGTCCTTTACCGACGGAGTAACCCGGAATCCCGGCGGTGCGTAGAAGGAGAAGCGCTCCTTCGCGTCGACGACGTGGACGCCTCCCGCGGATGCCACAGCCGTCGAGCAGAAGATCACAGTCGTGAGAATCCCGACGACCGCGCCAGCAGGAAGGAGGCGATGACGTCGATTGCGGAGATTGTTCGGCATTGGAATTCTTTTTTTGGGTTCTGCGATCGAGAACCGCGTCAATCGCGCTCCTCGTCGGCACGGGCATTCTACCGACGAGGCGCTGTTCGCTGGCAGTCTCGATAGATGTGACCACATTCGATCGACGCATAGTCGATTTGATCGGCTCCCCGGATTAAGCCGAGGCCGGAACACCAACTGCGACTGAGGGACGGACGAACTCGGATTGAACGATCGTGAACGATCGCCAGCCATGCGTCGGCATCTGCGACCGCCGCAAACGTCTCCGCGGCGAACAGGGTGACAGCACTGCGACGTTGCATCGAGTAGCGCTGTAAGCGGTCAACTGACCATGTGTTCGCCGTGGCTGCGATGAATGGTCGACTCTGCACCACTCAGGGTGAGTGATGCGTTTTCGCCATCAAGATGACATTCACGACTGCCGTCAAGATCCGCAAACCAGTGCAAAGGGGATTCAAATGAAGACGCAATCGATCTCGGCAAAGAGACGCATCTCCGGTTGGAGGGCGAGATTCGTTGGGATGGCGCTGTTCGCAGTCGTCGCTGGCGGTGTTCTCGCAGCGACTCCGGCGAGCGCAAGCTCCACCTCCGGTCCTGCTCCGCTTGTTCGCTACCTGTCAGTCCTTAATCCGTAATTGGATTACGGACCTGTCGGTGGTCCAGAGATCTTCAGTGACGCTGTGATCGGGGCGACTCATTCGGCGTAATCGTTGTTGTAGTCGTTCTGCAGAGAACGGAAGGTAAGCGGGTCTTCTAACCATCGCCCAAGGAGGACCACTCTTCAGTTGCGCGGCCACGGGCGTTGGACTCGTCCGCGCTGACGCGTTTGAGTCAAACAACTCCGACGTGTGGGGCAATCAGGACGAGGACCGGCAACCGGCTCACAGCCGTCGGCCTGGCACCGCGTCGGTCTACTTACGCCGCAGGAGCGCGATCAGTGCTCACGATCAGAACGCTGCAGGGGCATTTGTGAGCGATCGCGTTGGGGACACTCCCGAGCACGAAGCGTTTCGCTCCAGCCATTCCCCGATTGCCCACCACGACGAGATCGGCGCCAACAGATGTTGCGACGTTGATAATGCCGTCGGCGGGGTCTTCGCTCAAGTCGTGCACCTCGGCGGTCACGCCTGCCCGTTCAGCCTCCGCAAGTACTTGTTCGCGGATGCGGTTTGCTTCCTCGACCATGCGATCGGTGGTGAGCCGACCTTCATAGTCATGGGGAAAACTCGTCGGTCCGCCACCAGTGTGATACGCGTGAACCACGTGCACCTTGGCGCCAGTTAGCTTCGCCAATGAGAGAGCGTGCCGGACGGCGATATCCGCGCGTTCTGATCCGTCGGTGCCGACAACGATCGACGCGTACGTGTTCTGTGGAGTAGTCAATCTTCACCCACCTTCGGAATTCGAGCAGGAACGAGGCACATGAACCTAGCTTTTCGGATTGTCACGTGCCGTGTTCGCACTCGTTTCTCGACGTCGGGGCAAGACGACTTGGCCTCCGGAATCGCGCGCTTCGCTCAACGAACGAAGCTGGGTGTCGCCCCGGTCCTCGACTGATGGCACTCCGTGTGACGGTGTCGGAGGACCGACGTCAACAATCTCCGACTGGCGGCTTGAACCTTGGGCAGCCAGCTACCCGTGGTTCGCTCAGCTTCGCTGACCGCTGACGGGTCGAAGCTCATCTCGCGGCTGCTCCGCGCCGTTTTGTCTCTGTAACGAGGAGGACTCCCGCAAACCGTTCTGGAAGTGGACGATGCTTCAGGAGGCGCTCAAATGAAAAGGGGATTCGACGAAACCGCAGGTGGAACGGCAGGCGACGACGGGGTTATCGGCCTCGTCGGGCTTCTCATGACTCTCCTCATATTGGGCGCTCTCGTTGCGATCTCCTTGACCGTTTTCGACTCCGCATCGACTGGACCCAGCCCGACCAATCCCCTGCCAGCTTCGGGAAAACCGAGCGCGTCCTCGAATTCGTCCGTTGGCCTTTCGGCCGTTGCATCATGCAATGAGGACGCCAAGATCGTGGAGACCGCGCTCGCCGCCTACTCAGCGGTGAACAACGGTCAATATCCGCCGAACCTCACCGCGCTCTCCTCCTCCGCGAACGGCGGGCCGTACCTCCACACGTTTCTGGCTTCGCGGTACTACGCGATCACGACCAACGGCAAAGGCGATGTTCTGGTCGCCCTCACGAAGGGAGAAGAGGGCTCAGACGGCGCGTACGCGACAACTCCGGATACGAATTCGGAGAACTATGGCACCTTCGTCTTCGGCTCCGGACCGCTGCATGGCGCCAACATCTGCGCGGGGGCGTGACCGAACTGACGCCGAGGAACGCGAGCTCACGAACCGCTTGACCAATCGGTTAAGAGATCGCGACAGACGTCGCAGAGTTGTCGGAGGCGTGTCGAAGGGGGGTCTGCGCGTGTCGGAGGGGCGTTTACTACCTTGAGTACACGGGAAAACGCCAGCTCGGCAGCATGGCGCAGTGAATGGGCAGCCTGATCAGAACGCGACGTGCGGGCACTCGCCACCCCTCGAACTGGAAGCCCGGGCAGTCACGTGCCCGCATACAAGTTTCCGCTATTCAGGCCGACCTTGAATGTCACCGCTCTTCGTCGCTCGCTGGGAGCTTGCCGCGCAGCAGACGTCGAGGAAGTCGCACTCCCCCGCCGTGCCCCCGACCGAATCCTCTTTGTGTCAAGAGGCTCTTCTGATCCGTTTCCAAGCGCGTAAGTCCGAGCCGCGACGGTCAGTGCGGCTGCATAGGCTTTGACTGGGTTCGGGAGTGACTTAGCCAAAGAGCCGGTGTTCAGGGATGCAAAGCCGACCGCGCTGGCTATCGAGTCGCTCCCTAGTGTCCTCCCGGACCCACTATCTCTTCGTGCGTATCGCGTCAGCGAGCAGCTTTTTATAGACGGCGTTGCTAACGTGGCGCTTCAGCGCCCGAAGAGCTTCTCTTCCCGTCTTTCCCTCGGCGACACGACGGTCGAAGTAGGCACGGCCTTCGGAGTGGACCTGGCGGAGCTGACAGACCGCCGCCATGTGAATGGCGTGGTTCAAGTTGCGGTTGCCACGTTGCGAGACGCGGTGGACGACCCGTCCCCCAGAAGAGAACTCGACCGGAGCGGTTCCGTTGTATGAGGCGTAGTGGTCGCGGTTGGCGAATCGGGTGATGTCGCCCGAGTAGCCGATCAGCATCGCGGCAATGATCGGGCCGATCCCGAAGAGCTCCGTCACCGAGGTTCCCGACGCCCGCACGGCGTCGCGGATCCGTTTGTGCGAGGCCTTCAGCTGAGAGTCGAGACGGCGGATGTCGTCGAGGAGTTCATTGACGAGGTCGAAGCGGACCTCTTCGACCGCCGTCTCGGCCTTGTGATCCAAAAGGAAGCGATCGACGTCGGAGGCATAGATCTCCTTGTCAATGCCGCCTCCAGCGAGCTCGGCAAGCATCGCGTGAAGCCGGCAGACGACCCTCGTCCTTTGATCTCCGATGTCGTTGTTGCGCTTGGCCAAAAGACGAAGCACCTCGGCGTGGCCGACCGGTTCGACCCGGCGGAGGCCTCTCGAGCGGAGCACTGCGACAGCGACGGATAAAGCGTCGTTCGGGTCGTTCTTGTTCGAGCGTCCGGTGGCGAGCACCCGCACACGGGAGGCGAGTGTCGCCGGAACGTCGAAGACTTCCTCGCCGGCCGAGACGAGCTGTTGGGAAAGGAGATAGCCAAGACCTCCCGCCGACTCGATCGCCCAGGTTCGCTTCGTGAAGGGTTTTGCCCAAGTGACGTGCTCCTCGAGCTGGCACCGCCCGAACGAACTCGCGTGCGGGCGAGCTCTACTTCTGTGGTGCTCACCGCGACGGCCGTGTGACTGGCCTTGTGCTGATCGACACCGATGATCACCGTCATCGACACTCCCTCCGTGGTCTCATCTGTTGGGGAAACCGCGGAGGGCACTCCTGCCTGCTTTGGTTTGGTCGTGCGTGTTCCTCTTTCGAGCCACGCCGCGGCAAGATCCGAGCGGAACGCTCTTCGTTAAAAAGCCAACCGAGAAAAGCAGCGGCAGGCACTTCGTGAGCAACCCCCGCCCGGACCTCTAAACGCTACGAATCAACCGTCGCGTCTGTCAGAAGTCTCTTTATGAAGAGGGGCCGGTTGTCAATAACGGTTCGCCTTTCTTGTCAATCGAGCTGACCATCGGCTCAAGATCGGGTGAGACGCGCTCTCAACTCTTTATCGCCTCCTCAGGGGAGGACCAGGTCTGATGGGAGAGCTCCGGCTGGTCCAATTCAAGCAAGGGCCGTCGAGCGACCAAAGACTTCGTGGGACCTTGCCGGAGAGAATTGCGAGCCCGTCTGGAGCATGTGCCAGATGGCTTCGGCGAGCTTGCGAGCGACCTCGACGCGCGCGACTTTTGAACCTCGCTGACGACCGAGGCGGACCTTGGTCCTGTCGTAGTGATCCTTGTAGACGGGGTGTCGCGCGGCGGTGGTCGCTGCCTCGATAAGCGCCCATCGAAGGTACTTCGGGCCGTTCTTCGACAGTGAGCCGCGGAAGTCCTTCCCACCAGATTGGTAGACGCGCGGGCAGAGCCCGGTGTAGCCAACGAGCTTTTTCGGAGACGCAAAGCGCGAGATGTCGCCGATCTCCGAGGCAATCGTGAACCCGAGCACCCAGGCAATGCCTGGAGCGGACTGCAGCAGGCTCGTGTAGGGATGATCTGCCCCGAGCGAGCGGAGCTCCTTCTCACAGGCGTCGACCTCTTTGTTGAGATCGTCAATCATCGACAGCGCCGTCGCGATGTTCTTCGTCCACGGATTGGGAAGCACGAGGCGATCGAGCAGCGCTCGACCATTCACTCCGAATAGGTCCGAAACCGGACAGGGCTTGCCGAAGGCGAGAAGGCTTGCGTGAATGCGGTTCTTCAACATCACTCGATGGCGCACGAGATGAAGACGGAAACGGGCCCGCTCCCGCTCGGCTCGCACCGCTGGATCGGGGAGCCAGATCGCCGGCACGAGATCACGGCGGGAGAGCTCGGCAAGAACCCACGCATCGATCTTGTCGGTCTTGCAAGCGAGTGGAGCGAGACCTTTCACTTTCTGCGCATCGGCGATCTCAACATCCCAGCCCATGAGCTCAAGGCTGTCGTGGATAAATCGCGCGCCGTTCATTGACTCGATCGCCGCGTTCACTGGTCCACCGAGGACCGCCATCTCCTTCGCGAGCTGACGAAGCCCGTCGAGATCGGGACGGAACGTTGTGACCGCGAGTGTGTAGCCGACTTCGTTGAGCGCGCAGACGTCGAGTCGTTTTCTGCTTAGGTCAAGTCCAAGATGCAGCATGGTGAAGGGCCTCCTTGGTGATGGTTCCGACGAGAACCAAATGTTCACGCCGGGGAGGTCCCTCTTCATGGCATTCAAGCAGGCACTTGAGGGATACCCCGCAGTTCTCCCTCACACGCGATCTCGGGTCGTTGGGACGCCTCGTTCTCAGCTGAGGAGCGCGAAAGCACCCCGAATCGTTGCCAACGCATCGAACTCCCGTGAAGCCTGCTCGACAGTGGTTCGAAAACTCGAGACCTCAAGCGTCACCACGTCGACGCCCCCATGAGCGTCCTTGGCCAGATACCCGAGCGTGAAGACTCCGGTATCAGACCCTCCCTTGAACCACACCGTCGGCCAGCTCAAGCTCGAGAGTGCCAGCCCGCCGTCGTTGATCGACATCACCGCACCGATCGGCGACAACGCCTTGCTCTTCGACTGGAGATATAGCAACGAAATGATCGTGCACAGGTCTGTCGGCGAGGCGAACCACTCGATTGAGTCGATGTCGCGGGGAGACGACAGGCTGGCCGGGGCGAGAATGATCGCCGATAGGGGCACCTTGTCGACGACACGTGTCAGGTATGAAAGGCGCGCCGAACTGCTAAGCGACAGATAGGCGTTTGAGTATTTCGGGTAGTCGGCGTAATCCAGAACAAAGTGCTCGCGCGTGCGGAGGAAGGGGATATCGAGGGCGGCGTGCTTGGATGTCGCGGCGACGGCCGCCTCCACTGCGGAGCGCCCAACGAGCGATGCGAGCTCGTCGGCAGCGGTGTTGTCGCTGCTCGAGATCATCAACTCGGCAAGCTCGAGCACTGAAACACGTGTCCCGGCAGGCTCGGTCTGCAACACCCCGCTCGGCAGGCTGCGCAGGCTCGCAGACAGCGGAACCGACTGCTGCCAGGTAAGGCGACCTGATGCGACCGCCCGCGCCAGAGCCTCGAGCACGTACAACTTGAACATCGACGCGAGCGGGCGCGGCACCGTAGGGGAGATGGCATTGACCGCCACGCACTTTCCCGACGGCGCGATGCGGGCTGCCTCGAAGCTGACGTCACGTGCGAGCGAGCGCAACTTCTCGTCCACCGCGGTCCAGGTCGTTGGCGCCGCTGGCAATCGCGGCACCAAGCTCACATAGAGACCAGATATCAGACCGGAGCTGTCGACCGCGATATCGAGACCGAAACGCGTATTGCCCGACTCCACGTCGGCCACCAGAACATTCGCGGCCGTGCCTGCGTCTAACGCGACGATCCGCCAGGGCGAGTGCGCACCGAGCTTGTCGAGATCGCTATTCAGCTCGCTCGGTGACACCTTGGCAAGGAAGTCGGCGTCGAAGTGCTGGCGAACCGCTGCCGCCGAGATGGGTGGCACCTGTGCGGCAGCAATGACCCATCCGAGCTGGTGTCCGGCGGGCGAGTCCGGGAGATCCGCTGACAGTGACACTTTTGCAGGCGGAGCGGAGGTCGCCACCTTGGAACTTGCGGCCATCGAGAGCCCGCCACCTTCGATCACCGCCGCCAACGTCGCGATCAATACGAGCGCGCCGACCGTGGAGCACCGACGTCTGATTCCCCCATGCCACACCGGGCTGCGTTTTACCAGAGACTGCCCCCGAACGCCGGGTCGGCGACGCCCCAGAACGGGACTCGCTCCTGCCGCGCGCGCTCGCCGCGCAGTCGCTGGTTCCCCCGTTTAATTGGTCTCAATTACCTCAGCAACCTTTCCGAAACCGGTGTCAGCCCTTGCTGCTCCGCGTCGCCATCGGCATTTCGCTCCTGCCCCAGTCATTTCCTGGGACTAGCTGCGATGCCGATATAGCGCGCTATTCGCATACGTTAGGAAAAAAGCGCGGAGGCGGTAGCGCATGGCATGGCTCGACCTCGATCAGCCGACACCCTCGGTCAAGTTCGACTCTGAAAACGACGCGACGGTCTTTCTCGTCGTCCAGGGCAGGCGGACTCCGCAGTGGCGAGCTGATTTCAACGCCAGTGCGAGATCGGCGCAGATCCCGGTCGGAGCATGGTGGATCGAGGGCCAAACAGTCCTCCAAGTGGCCGTGACATACCAAGCCGGTTCGTACCCATCGGACATCTTCCAAACACTCAGTGACTCGGTGCGAATGTTGGATGGCGGAATGCCAGTGTCTTCCCCGACCGTCGTCGAGACGCCCGCTCCGAGCTCGGATACACGTCGCACGATCGGGGCCGCGGTCGAGACGTGGTGGGACAACTACCGATCGCTCGGCCGGAGACAGTGACCGATCGGGACAAGACTTGGTGTTCTCGGAGAAGCCAGCTGAACCCGCGCTGTAATCGATCTCGATTACTTGAACAGGATTAACGCGCTTTCATGACGCGGGCGCTCCAAATTGGAGGACCTTCGCCTCTCAGCATTCTTGAGCGTTAGCAGTAGACAAGAGTCGTTCAATCTTTTGCTGCGCGCCACCCCCGAAGACCCCCCTGATGAGGGTGGCGTGCAGCAGTGAGATCGCATTTGGCGAGTGGGCACGCGGCCACTAGTTGCCGTCCTAGAACTCTCGATCTCGATCTACTTGAACTGAATTAATCGGGTGGGCCGTTGTCGGAACTACGACCTTTCCGCACGCACACCGGTCCGGTGTACCGTTTCAGCGAAGCGGCCTAGAGAGGTCGAATAGGCTGCTCATCGTAAAGATTTCACTACGTCGCAACACCCACTCGTAGCCGAAAGGCATTCAATGGGGAAACCGGCATCTTCGGCTGCTAACTCACCCGACGACGCGATTACTAATGGCGAAGATCCACTGGCCGAAATCGATCGCATCATGAAAGAACGGCAGGACGATCTTCAACAAAGTGCTGAACGCAGCGCCCGGATCAGCGCGGAACGCTCGGAATTCTCATTGGAGTTTGCGACCGTGTGCGAGCATCGTATTCGACCCGCAATGGAAGCGATTCTCGAGCGGCTTCGCCGTAATGGCGGAGGAGGCATCATTGACGAGCGTCCGGAGGACCTCGGTCAACATCACAGCCATCGACTGACGCTGTGGATGTCGCTCAATGGTGAGATCAAAGGTACGCCACGCCAGGACCGTCACGCTTACCTACAACTCGACGCGGACGTCGACGAGCGTTGTGTGATCGTGACCGAGGGGGACGCGCCGCGAGGACCCGGAGGAACCCACAGTGGACGTGTCGGTCAATGGGAGTTGGAGGAGATCACCTCGGCACGTGTGACAGACGAAGCACTCGCGATCCTTCGGCGATCTATCGGTCCTCCTCCCGTCATGGGGGCGTGACACGGACAATCGAGCCAAGTCGGGTAAACGCCAGAACGTGACCTGCCATCCTTCAAACACACGGTTGCGGATCGGGACGACTCGATCAACGCCCCGAAACCCTTCGACGATCTGATGACGCGTATGAGCGAGATACTTCACGCGTTGCAAGACGCGATCGTTGACGATGACCGCGAGACCTATCTGTTCAGATAATTGAGTTCTATTAAGTCGCGGAAGTTCTTCGCGCGGCGTTCTCTTCGAGATTGACAAATCACGGCAAATTGTTGGCGGTTACGCTGCAGTGATCCTGTGAGGGCCTGGGCCCTCGGCGCCTTTCCAAACTTTGGTGGCGCTCTCGGTCGGATTTCGGGAAGAGAGCTCGTGCAGGCGGCCACCATTGATGCTCCGCCGGGGGACTTCCGTGTCCTGGCTGCCCAGGTCCGCCGAGCTGGCCTGCTGGATCGCCGGTTGGGCCACTACGCAGTGAAGATCAGTCTGACCGCCGCTGTTTTCGCCGCCGGATGGACGGCGATCGTGATCGTCGGCAACTCGTGGGTCACGCTCGCTCTCGGAGCGTTCATGGGCCTGATGTTCACCCAGCTGGGCTTCATCGGCCACGACGCAGGACATCAACAGGTTTTTCGGTCCCGCCGGGCGAACCGCCTGCTCGGTCTGACGGTCGGGAATCTGTTGATCGGGTTGAGCTTTGGCTGGTGGGTTTCCAAACACAATGCCCATCACGCACACCCCAATCAAATCGGTCGCGACCCGGATATCGGTGAAGGGTTCGTCGTCCCCAACTCCGCCGATGGGGTTTCAGGCGGCATCGCACGGCTGATGACACGCTGGCAGGCGCAGCTCTTCTTTCCCCTCATGCTCTTTCGAAGTGTCGGCCTACACGTGTTGGGTGCCAGGAGGCTGTTCCGGCGACGAGATCGTGCCGCCGCCGTGGAAGCCCTGCTGATAGCCATGCACGCCGCGTTGTATCTGACTGTATTGATCTGGGTGCTCTCCCCGCTGAAGGCACTGGCCTTCGTGGCGGTCCAGCAAGGGATCTTCTCGCTCTATCTCGGTTGCAGCTTCGCTCCGAACCACAAGGGCATGCCCGTCATCGAAGCCGATGCGGAGATGAGCTTTGCTCGACGCCAAGTGATCACCGCGCGCAACATCGCCGGCGGCCGATTCACCGACCTCATCCTCGGTGGTCTCAATTACCAAATCGAGCACCACCTGTTTCCGACGATGCCTCGTCCGAACTTGGGGCGCGCCCAAATCATGGTCCGGGCATTCTGCATCGAGAGCGACCTCGGGTACTGCGAGGACAGCCTTATCGGTTCGTACCGCCAGGCACTCCACCACCTGCGAGTGGACACATTGGCTGCAGTGCCCGTCGGGGATCTCGTTTAATCCAGTTCAAGTAATAGAGAGCAATTACGGCAGTCCGGCTCGGATAACCGTGTAGCTATACGCTCAACCATGATGGAAGTTCAACCCTCAGATCAGGAGTGCAGTTTCTGTGGCCAGGTGAGGAAGCCGCTCATTAAGGGAGAGCGCGCCTTGATCTGCGCGGAATGCCTCAAGATCGCCGTGGAACTCATGGAACGCATAAATAGAAATGAAATGTGGCGACTCCCACTCGATCCACGCGAGCCGTAGTAATCGAGATCAATTGCGTTGGTTGTTCGCCAGGCAGCGCCGACATGTTCACTTGCCAGGCAGTAGCGTTTCGACGTGGCCTATGAGAGGACCTTCACGAACGAGGAGCTACACATCTTGATCAACGGGCTAACGGCGCTGAGTGTGGAACTGATCGAGCTAGAAGATCGAGTTGATGAGGACAACGACGACGCGCGCTATTCGCTGATGGCGGCACTCCATCAGTTCAACAGGGCTGTTGAAATCATCGAGCCGGAATTGGTACTGCATGTGCATGAGGCTAGTTCTTCGTCGAGATCGGTGATGACGACCGCGAAGGCGAAGAAGGTCTCGCCATCGGGCAGAACTGCCAAGGCGAAGAAGGCTCCCGCGCCAGTGAAAGCCGTCAAGGCGAAGAAGGTCTCGGCATCGGGCAGAACTGCCAAGGCGAAGAAGGCTCCCGCGCCAGTGAAAGCCGTCAAGGCGAAGGAGGCAATGAAGCAGGCTCGAAGAGGCGTGAGGAAGTCGGCTCGGTAGCAGAACGAGTGCTGCGAAAGGTTGCACGCTGGTTTAATTGTGCAGATACACGGTGCTGATAACACTCATCGCGCTCTCGTTGAATGACGGCGTTGACAGTTCAGGACGCGACCGGGGCTCGCACCTTGAGCGCGCGTTCGCGCACGTCGATGTTCAATAAACGGTTCATGCCAATGATTTCGCCATCCACCTCGCAGCAGAGTTCGGTCTCCGCCCTGACTTCCACGTGACGCGCCTGGTAATGCTCGACGCCATCCTCGCCAAACGGATGTTCATCGCTCGCATGCAGCCTGGTGTTGCCAGCCTCGGCGTGGGCGCGTTCGTCGAGCAGGCGACTAGCAAGCCGCGTCCAGCCCCACAGACCGTCGACGGCGAGTACCCCTACATCCAGGAGCCCGTCGTCGAGCTGTGCTCCGGGCAGTAGCTCAAATCCTCCCGGCAAGATCCCGACGTTGCCGACGACAACAGAATGTGCCGTCCTGTACATCGGTTCTCCATCGTCGAGACGGATCTCGAAGCGGTGTGGCGCAGCATGCAGCTGGGAGAGCCCGCCGATGGCATAACCAATCCAACCAAGGTGCCGTTTGAAGAGCGCCGGTGTGGCTTGGATGACCGCCGCGTCCGATCCCATGCCTGCCATCGCAAGCGAGATCCGACCATTCACGACCGCCACGTCGACCCTGCGCTCCTGATTGCCAAAACCGACCGAAAGCGCATCGTCTATCCCGAAGGGCAGATCCAAGGAGTGCGCGATCAGGTTGGCCGCACCTCTCGGCACGATGGCTAGAGCAGCACCGCTTTCGTGGATTGCCTGCACACAGACGTGGACAGTGCCGTCGCCACCGACGGCAACGACGAGTTCGGCTTCATTCTCAACAACGCACCGTTCGAGCGCAGCTTCCCTGTCTATGGAGACGCTCGCGTCGGAGACACGCTCGAAGAAGACGGGCCTCAGGCCATGGGATGTGGCAACGGTCTCGCACTGCATTTCGAGGAGGTCCAATCGTCGCGTTGTCGCCCGATTGGTCACGAACACGACCGAATTCAACGACGAATATTACGTCATGAGTTGCGTGACCTGCGAAGCGAGGCGCTCCGCCACCTGCGAGCGGACACATTGGCGGCAGTGCTCGTCGGGGATCTCGCTTAATACTGTCCAATTAGCCAGCCGATCGACAGGCGTTCATCAACGCCCGTAACTGCGGCGAATTCAGCGATATGCGTTGTTCTTCGGGTCGGCGGCAATGAGCAGCGCGACCGCGCCGACAAGGACAGACCGTCAACGAGCGCTGAGTTATGGATGCAACGGCTCTGAGCGAGCACGCTCATCGCGGGGAGACAGCCTGGCAGGTCTTCAGCGCGTTGTTGAATGTCGCGCTATTCGGGTTCAAGCCGAGTTGTCTTCCGGTGTACTGGAATTCGACACTGCCGTTCGGCACGTCGGGGACGGTCCACTAAGACCTAATTTCGTTTGAAAGAATCACGAAACGCGTCGGAAGCTTCCCAAACCAGTGCTCCTTGTACTTGCGGTCGATCGTCAGCGCGTCTTCGCCAGAGATCGACAGCAGCCGCTCGACCACGACGTTAGGATGCAGGGCACTTACGCGCACGACACCGCGCGGTACCGCTGCACCTATCCGAGCGAATACGCGCTCGTGGGCAAGGTCGACCACCCGCTGACCGTCTACGTCCGCGAAGACTCGATCGTCCCACGCCTTGACGCTTGGATCGCTGAGCTGTTCGACGAGACGAACCTCGACGCCACGTGTGAGGCTCTGGCCATGGCCGGCGGCCCCGACGACGGCGCGGAAGCGCGAGCGGAGGCAGCGCGACGCAAGCTTGTCGACTGCGACGAACGCCTTGCCAAGTACCGCGACGCCCTCGAGGCCGGCGCCGACGCCCGGATTGTCGCGTCGTGGATGGCCGAGGTTCAGGGCGAACGGCTACGCGCCGAGGCTGAGCTTGGCGCTTCCCTCCCGGGCGGAAAACTCAAGAAAGAGCAGATTCGCGCGCTCGTGCTCGAACTTCGAGACATCGTCAAAGTGCTCAGCACCGCGGACCCGGGGCTCAAGCGTGAGGTTTACCGGGAGCTCGGCGTCCGAGTTGGGTACGACCCGCACCGTCGCATCATCAGCGTGTCGGCCGGTTCGTGTACAACAGAACGTGTCGGAGGCGGGACTTGAACCCGCACGCCCTTGCGGGCACCAGCCCCTCAAGCGCACTGAAAAGGTCTTCGTCGTGGGATCGCGTCCGTCGGTGCTGGTCTCATCATCGGGTCTATCCGCTTATTGAGATCGAGTGCGGGCGGATCCGAGCCGTTGTTTAGCAAGTGATTAGCAGGACACACAGTCGAGAACTCGCGACTGGACGCTTAACAAAACCTCAGGCACCGATACAAACAAATCCTGCTGTGGTTACCCGTGCCGCCGGATCCGATGCGGATACACGATTGCGTACATGCGCGAGCGCGTCTGGCGGTCTCTCCCCCTGCGCAAGGCGATGATGAACGTTAACCATGAACGAAGCCGTGTTGAGATCCGGAACTGGAACGACGCTAGCTACCAAGTCCTTCGTTCCCAGGGAAAGCACGGCCGCAGAGAGACCGAGCAACTCGTCTCCTGGATGCACGGCATTAAGACCCGATTCACAGGCAGAGAGGACGAGAAGCTCGGGTGCCCTTCGGATGAGCTCGAGGTCATAGACAGTGAGTCGTCCGTCGAACATCTGGAGCGAGGAGAACAAGGGATTGTCGCTTCGGAATATCCCGTGCGCCGCGATGTGCGCGATGCGGGCACCGTCAAGTGCCGCAGCGACACGAGCCGACGTTGCGTCGGCACCGACGAGGACAATCGCGTCAGGATAAATCTCCTTCAATTGGATGATCTCCGTTTGTGCGTGGGCAACACCTGGCCCGGCAATGAGAACGACAGGCCCGCCGCCGTTCGAGCTCCGCCGCCGCGTCGCACGTGCCCAAAGTGCGGCTGATGGAGCAACCGTCACAGTTCTCCCGAAGCAGGTGCTGAGTCCTGACCACGGGAGGTGGTGGAGTCGACCGGTGGGAACGATGACAAGGGCCCCGTCACCAAGCTCTCCACGAAGAGGTCCGAAGAGAAGCCCGTCGAGTTGCTCTCCCGCGTGATCAGCAGCCGCCGCAAAGGTTGCAAGCCCGCTCGGAGAACCACGCCCGCGGGCGATGCGCGCATAGCTGAAGCGAATGGAGTCCACCTCACGCAGCACCTCTGTCACGCCACCGAGTTGAAAATGACTCGTGCGCCGAGGAGTCACGGTCACCGCATGATATTGACCATCGATCGCGACAAATTCGACGAGCGACTTTTCCCCGAGTGCTTGACGGAGTTCCCGAGCGGATGGCGGCGTGGTCAGTCGGCTCGCACCCGAACCGACGGCATGGCGCGTCTTGTCGCGAATGGCCGATTCAAGCCGAGCTTGGCGAACGACGTGCCGAGAGGTCGCCTTGCCTTCGAGAGCAGCTTCTTCCAGAGCGCTCGTCTCTCGTCGAAGCTCGGCAAGAAGACGATCTATCTCGCGCCCAGGTGAAGAACGCACCGGCCGGTGGTGCAGCGAACTGGCTCGCCATCGCTCGGCCCATTCAAGAATGCTCGAAGCCGTGCCTTCCTCGATGGCAAGACGGCACCCGAGTACGGCGAGGTCTTTCGCGTTCTCCGATGAGTGCGCCTGAAGATCAGAGGTGCCGAGGGCAGTCTGGTAGCTGTCGAGCACCCGCAATCCCGCCCGCAGTGCCGCACGGCAACCCATCGCGTCCCCATCGAGTCTGCGTAGGTGGGCCTCCGCGTACCAACCATGGGCACGGATGAGAGCTGGTTGCCTGTGACGAAACGTGGACACGATGCGCAATTGCTCGACTGCTGCCTTGGATGGTCCATGCGTCAAGGCGGCCGCTGACCATGCGAGGCGAAGTTCAAGCGCCTGCACGAGCCACCCGGCTTCGGCGAGCTTGTCGGCAGTTTCGGTGTACTCCCGCTTGGCGGACTGCGGGTGCTGAACGAGTCGCGATCGTACGATCACATACTCAGCGAGAGCCTCCCAGCCGAAACGCGCTTGGCGGCGAAACTCGGTGCGCGCTCGACGAGCATTCTGCGCGCCGGTCACGGGATCTCCGGCAAGCAAAGCCGCACGGGCGGCCATGAGACGAGCTTCGGCGAGATCGACCGCTGACCCGCGAACTTCGAGCTCGGCGACGGCAAGAAGCGCGGCGTCGAGGGCTTCAGCGGCGAGGCCCACCGTGAGCAGCACCCCGCAGCGATCCGAGAGCACTGACGCTTGTGATTGACCGAGTGCGGCGTATTCGCCCTGCGCTTGGTCGAACCATCTCAGCGCCTCTGGGACACTTCCTCGGCATGCCGCGATGAATCCGAGATTGTGGTGGATCTTTGCCGGAGAGACACCCTCACCTGCGAGAGGAGCGAGTTCCTCCGCCCGATGCAGGTCCGCCTCCGCGGCTGCGTAGTGGCCGCGATAGCTGTGAAGTACGGCGCGATTGTTCCGCGCTCGCGCCTCGTCGAGATACTGGTGGCCGCGCTTCAGCGGAGGAATCGCGAGTCGGTATTGAGCTAGAGCCTCGTCGATCCGTCCCGCCCGCTGCAACACGAGTGCACGCTGCATTTGCATCTGCGCGCGGGTGACACCAGAAGTCTCCTGAATTGGAGGATCGAGTCCCGCGAGCGCTGATTCGGTGTCGCCAGCGAGCGAGATGACATACGCAAGGCGGCCTTTCGTGTTCGCAGCCTCGGTAAGAAGACCCGCATCTTCCGCGACCTTGATCGACCGCCTTAGGTGCCGTTTGGCGGCCGCGAGGTCGTTGAGCTCACGCTCCGCCAGACCGAGCGCGCGTTCGAGGATGACCAAGGTGATCTGATCACCGTTTTTTCGCGCAGCCCTGCGGAGCTGCTGAGCGATCTCCTTCGCCTGATGCGGTGCACTTCCGCTGAGGCGTTCAGCCTCGGCGGCTTGACGCCGCGCTAGATCACGGTCCACTCGGTGTCGGTGGGTTCTCCATCGACGGGAGTGCAGCGGAGACTGACTGGACCGGTCGGCGCATCGTCGACCGCGAACCGCCCGAGGCCGTCGGCGTTGACAACGAAGTTCTCTCTGGGGCAACGCAGCTCAATGCTTGCCGTCTGTGCGGGAACGAGCTGACCGAGGATCCGACAGCGTCCTCGACGCGCCGATTCGGCTGGCTGGACATCGACTTCAACGGTGAGAGCCGGACCTTCGAAAGTGAGCTCGCGCGCAACTGGCCCCGAACGCGCGAGTGCTCTCGCGCTGTCGTCGTCAGATGAGTCGTAGACGAGTTGTGCAAGGGCAGCATCCCATGGAGACGAGTACCCGTAGCTCGCGCGGGCTTGCACAGCTATGTGCTCCGGAGTCGGATCGCGCCGAGCAAGGAGTGCAGCAAGGTCCCTCATGAGTTCGTCGTCGCTGCGATCTGAATACCTCATCGCGTCACTCTCTCGTCGAGTGGCGAGGATCCCGACCAATCGGCCGCCGCCCCTTCGACTTCACCGCGAAGGTGCGTGAGACAACGCGCGCGCCGCGGACCGATGCTTCCGACGGGCATTCCGAGGGTCTCGCTCACAATCGAATAGCTGGGTGGCGGATCGCCCAAGAGCATCCGCAAGAGCACCCGGCAGGGTGTCGGCAGGCGTTCAAACGCTTCCCACAGAGCCGAAGCTTCTTCAGCGGCAAGGAACTCGTGGTCAAGTGGACGTGAGTCATGATCGGGCATGTCGACGAGGTGATCGTGACTCACGAGGAGCTGAAGGTTCCGCTGGCGAGTCACCCGCCGGGATTCATTTCGGGCGGTCACCGCAAGCCAGCCACCGACCCGCTCGGGATCACGCAAACGACCGATGTGTTCGGCTAGACGTAGCCAGACGGTCTGAGACACGTCTGAAGAGTCGAGGCGGTCCAGTCCGTGTGCACGGGCGATTCCCCAGACCATGCCGGAAAACCGCTCGACCAGCTCGTCCCACGCGGCCCGGTTCCCCGAGACGGCGTCTCGCACGGTGTCGGCAAGCCCGACTTCTGCCATCGAAAAAATCGTACCTGTCCGTGTATCAGGGCGCTCGCTTCGGACTCTTGTCTATTGCCGAATGGCAGTTCCGACTTTAAGGAGGCACCGTGCGCCGGGTTTTGAGTATTCACCGAAGCAAGTTCGCGGGGGTTGGAATCGTCCTCGTCGTTGTTCTCGCGGCATGGCTCGCAATCGGGGCCCCCGCGTACATGGGTTAGGAACGCTGGCACCTGGGCACCCCGATGGCACTTTTCGTCGCGGCGCTCGTTGTCGCCTTCGGTTTGAGGAAGCTGCGCCCGCGCCGCTTCCTCAAACCCGCGACAGTGCGCTGGCTCGTCTTGCCTGCGCTTGCGGCCGGGCTACAACTCGCGCTCGGTACTCCTCCCCTACGCCACGTCGGGGACGACATGCGGTTTGCAGTGGTGGCTGCGAGCTACGCAATCATCGGCACCTGGATCGTGATGAACACAATCCATCAGCCGCAAGGGCTTCGCCGATGCGGCGTCCTGGTCTCGATCGGCTGGCTGATGAACGTCATCGCGATCGCCGCGAACCGCGGCATGCCGGTTTCGCAGTGGGCACTTGCGCAGATCGGAGCTCGCCATCCATCTGTCGCCGACGGCAATCTCTTCAAGCACGTCTTGGCGACGACTCACACGGTCACACCGTGGCTCGGAGACGTCATTCCGATCGCGGTTCCGGTTCTGAGAAATGTCATCAGCATCGGTGACATTTTGGTCATGCTCGCTGTGGTGCTTGCAGTCCAGCGCATCGACTTCGCGCCGGGCTCATGGTCGAGAAAGTCGCGCGCGGCGTCTCGCGACACCCTGGTCCAGATCCGCAACGTCGCGTGAAGCTCGATCGGACAGCACGCGCGATCACGCGTTCTTTGCAGCCGACGGCCGGGCCTTGCTCGTGGAGCGGATCGCGGCGTCGTTGGCGCGCCTTGCCAAACGCGACGGGGTCGTCGTCGTCGTTGCGTTCGGTCTCGACCGCATGAGCCAAGTCAATGACACCTGGGGTTACGAGATCGGAGACCTCCTTGTTGCTGAAGTGAACGCGCGTCTCGCAAGCTGCTGCACAGGAGGCGAAGAGGTGGCGCGTGTCGGCGGTGACCAATTCGTGCTTGTCCGCGGTGTCCCAGAAGGCGAAGACCGATGAGACCAGAAGCCAAAGGGGAGTGGGCGTCCGCGCTCGTCGAGCATTCGTCGGACGTCATCGTCGTCGTGAACGAGGCGGGAGTCGTCCTCTTCGGCAACCCGGCAGCCTCCTTGACTTTCGGCGTCGCATTGGAGGAGGCGATCGGGAAAAGTGCCTTTTCTTACGTCCACCCAGACGACCGCGAGCGCCTCATTGCCAGGTTGGCCGACCTCCCGGAACAGCCGTCGGGGACGATGAGGACTACGAAGATCAGATTCATCTCGGAGGTGACCGGGGAGGTCCGCACGCTTGAGGCCGTGTCAACGAACTGCCTCGACGTTCCCGGAGTTAGGGGAATAGTCGTCAACGGCCGAGACGTCACGCAACGCGACGAATACATGACGAAGTTGGAGTCCAGCTTCGACGCCATCACAAACACCGTCGCCAACATGGTGGAGCTTCTTGACGCCAATACTGCTGGCCACCAACGACGGGTTGCTCAGATCGCTGGTGCCATTGCGCGCGAACTCTCAATGCCCGAACCTGATGTCAAGGGCATCGAAGTGGCGGCGATGCTTCACGACATTGGAAAGATCGCCATTCCGATCGAGATTCTCACTCGACCGGGGAAGCTCAGCGACGCGGAGTTCGAGATCGTAAAGACTCACTCTGAGGCAGGTTGGAAGATCGTCAGCGGGATCGACTTTCCTTGGCCGGTGGCCGAAATGATTTCTCAGCACCATGAGCGTTTGGACGGCAGCGGATACCCACACCATTTGCGCGGCGAGGAAATCGGTCTCGGAGGACGGATCCTCGCTGTTGCCGATGTTGTCATCGCCATTTCGTCGCATCGCCCATATCGCCCCGCCCCCGGGCTCGAATCTGCATTGAATCATCTTGAAGCCAACCGAGGCACGCGCTTCGATCGGGACGCGGTCGATGCCTGTCTTCGTCTCTATCGCGATGAAACGCTCCGGCCGGAGAATTCAACCGTCGACGGGAATGACAAAAGAGTCGCAATCAAGCTCACACCACGAGAGTGGGAGGTACTGCGGCTCCTTCTGCAGGGCGTGAGGGTTCCCGCGATCTCTGTGAAGCTCGGAGTCACCCGGAGTACGGTCCGCAATCACCTCGCCACGATCTTCCAAAAGATCGGTGTGCATTCACAGTCAGAGCTGATCGAGTTCTTTCGCGATCGGGCACCGATCAATGTCGAATACGACGGACACAGCGAAGTCGCCAGCTAGCGGACGCCCGGAGACGTGTGCGAGCCGTTCGGGCGGGCTCGCTCTACCGTAGCTATCACGCGCGCCCACGCGCGAAGGGGCATCGGTCGCGCAAGTGCTCCGGTCAGCGACCGCCGCCAAGAGGAGCGTCTCGCTGCGCTACAGGCTACGCGGCGAAGCCGCCGCGATGAGTACAACTCATGTCGGCGATCTGTAGCTTGGCGGGTAGCCCATAACAATGACAATGCCCTTGAGGGTCCACCGCGTCGTTGTTGGTTCTCAATAGCTTCGGGAGCGCTGGAGCGTTTAGCAGTGATGACGACCTCGGCCATCGTCGGCTGAGCTTCCGGCCCCGCACATTGAAAAACGGCACGTCCCGTTCCGAAGCAAGGGTGATTGGCCCGTCTTGAGCGAACAAGGCGGACCACCCGTCACTCCGATCCGGGACGGCCGTGCCACCCCTCAATCCCGCTTAAAGAAAGGAAGGGATGGCGATGACAATGCTAGATACGCGTCGTGTAACAGGTGGTGTCGACACCCACCTCGATGTGCACGTCGCTGCGGCACTCGACCCAGTCGGTGGCCTGCTCGACACGAAGTCGTTCGAGGTCAACCCCGCCGGCTACAAGTCGTTGCCCGGTTCACACGACGTATCCTCGTATCGTCGCGTTCGCGGTCCAACAGGTGGACATGGGTACTGGCCGACGGCGTGATCGCCACTCAATTGAGCGTTATCACCGGGGGCTCGACGCCCTAGCAGACATTAACGAGCAACGCGCCGGCTCTCACTACGAAAGCGAGCCGACGACGCGAGCGAAACCCCCCGTGGCGCCGGTCACGCCCGATCGATCGCCAAGGACGACGGCACCGTTGGCGAAGAGCGACGACCCAGAAACTGGCAAGAAGCGCCCTGCGCACGTTTCTGATGACAGCTTCGCGACGCGGGCATTAGGACCGGACGCGCCGGCCTCGAGCCCGTTTCTCCCGGCTCCTGCGAGATCGGCATTCGCGACGATCGGGTCCCACTGGCAACGCCTCGCCGTCGGTGCCCTCGTCGTCGTGGTTGGCGGAATCCTCATTGGGATCGCCGCGTCTGGCTCGACGCCAAGTTCACCTCGCCACGCGGTCTCAACCACGACGCCTCGCCCGAGGAACAGTGCCTCGTCGTCGAGTCCGAGCACCAAGTTGGCGACTCCCGCCGCCGTGCCGTCCACCACTGCGGCACCTCGCGTCAGCGCAGAAGGGCGCGCTGCAAAACTTCTGTCGATCTCTCCGGACACCGCCGCCCCAGGTCAGACGTTGACGATCGCCGGCAGCGGATTCGAAAGCCCCAACGGCAAGATCGTTGTGATGTTCGGATCGGCACCCGCGCCGACGAATTGTCCGAGCGAAGAGCGTTGCTTCGTGACAGTCCCAGTCGAAACACATCGTGAGGTCCTGGTACGGGTACAAACGGAGTATGGCCTTTCCAACGGTGTTTCGTTTCACTACCGCTGATCAGGCTGCAGGAGTAGTAGATCTCCGCCGATCACGGGAACGGGGAGCGGAGCGGCAAGCCCCATTCCCGTTCGAGAATCGCTGCTGATTGCGGCGCCCTGGCGTTCTGCTACCAAGCACTGGCGGCTTGACATCTAAATGCGAGAAGTGACCCCGACCGGCACTTTATGGATAGGTGCTGTGAGTCAGTCGGAGTGCTGATTCGACTCAGACCTTGACCACTTTCGAGAACGATGCTTGTGTTGTCCGAATGACAGGTGCAGCGCGATGGCTTTGAATGACTCCGAGCAAGTAGGTCGGAAAGCGAATTAACGGCTGCCCTACCGACGGGCCACTCGCTTCGCGTTGGCGCGCTACCTCGAAAGGACCGGCAATGACCTCCTTCCAGCGTCGCACGGTCATCGTCACCTGTATCGCCACGGCGATGTTGATGCTCGATATCGCGGTGGTGAACGTAGCGATTCCCCGTATCGGCCGCGACCTCCGCAGCGCGCTCACCGGCTTGCAGTGGATTGTTGATGCCTACACGCTCATTCTCGCCGCCTGCGTACTGACGGCAGGCTCGTTGGCCGATCGCTTCGGCCGCCGCCTAGCTCTGCGCATCGGGCTTGGCATCTTCACGTTGACCTCGGTCGTCTGCGCCACCGCGTCCAATATCGCCACCCTCGACATCTCCCGAGGGGTACAGGGTCTCGGCGGGGCCATCATGTTTGCCACCTCGCTAGCCGTGCTTGCCGATGCTTTCCCCGACCATGGCGAACGCAACGTGGCGTTCGCCGCCTACGGCGCCACTATTGGCGCGTCGTTCGCCGTTGGGCCACTCCTCGGTGGAGTCCTTACCACCGAATTGGGTTGGCGCTCAATCTTCTTTGTCAACCTTCCGATCGGCGTGCTCTGTTTGGCCGGAACCATCTGGCTAGGTGAGTCACGCGACCCTCATCCTCGCCGAGCTGATTGGGTAGGTCAGTGCGTCCTCACGGGAGGACTATTCCTTTTGGTGCTCGGTCTCCTGCGCGGCAACCTCGCCGGGTGGTCGAGCACCGCAATTGTGGCCGAGCTGGCCGCGGCGTCGGCGCTGCTCATCGGATTTGTTGTCATCGAGGCATTGCGACGCGACCCGATGCTGCCTCTCGGGCTGTTCCGGAATCGTTCGTTCACTGGTGCACAGCTCGCCGCCTTCGCGATTTCGAGCTCGTTTTTCGCCATTTTCATCTACCTGACGCTCTATCTCCAAGAGATCCTGCACTTCTCACCAATCCGCGCTGGCCTCGTGCTGATGCCATCTACCGTCATCATCTTCGTCGTGTCGGGGTTGAGCGCCCAGCTCCTAAATCGCGTCTCGCATCGCGCCATGCTCAGCGCCGGACTCGTGCTCGTAGCCGCCGGACTCGCGAGCATGACGTTGGCCGGCGTCCACTCCTCATGGACAACTCTGTTGCTCGGTGAAATTCTCGCTGGCGTCGGCACGGGATTGTTCAACCCCGCGCTCAGCTACGTCGCACTCAGTGAAGTGGACGAAAGCCAACTCGGCCTAGCGGCCGGGGTAAACGACACCTTTCGCCAGGTCGGTATCGCTCTAGGTGTCGCGGTGCTCGGCGCCCTGGTGCCGGCACGCGCCGCACTCGGCCAGGGGTCTCCCGCGGCGTATGTGCACGGATTGCACACCGCACTTATCGTGTCGACGGTGGTGTCAGCGGTGGGTGCTGTGCTGTCGATGGCATTCATCGGGCGAGGGCTGCCGATGAGTTTCGGGGCTCAGCCGGCCATCGTTCCACTCGCGACCGAAGTGGACTGACGCGTCCCCTAATTGTTCTGCCCCACCACGTTGTTGACTCGGTTAATGGGTGGTCCCCCAATGGCCGTGTGGTGCCGGTGATGGTTGTACATGTGGAGCCAAGCGGCAAGCGCACGGGTTCTCGCTGCTTCTGATCGGTAGGGTCTGGCGTAAGCTCACTCGTTGAGAAGCGTGCGGTTGAAGCGTTCCACCTTGCCGTTGGTCTGTGGCCGGTAGGGCCGAGTTCGAGTGTGCCGAATGCCTGCGACCGCCAGCTCCTTCGTGAATGCGTTGGCGACATAACAAGATCCGTTGTCGGTCATCACGCGCTCGATAACGATTCCGTAGCCGGGCAAAAAAGGCACTGGCCCGTCGCCAGAACTCAACTGCAGTGAACGCCGTCTCGTCGGCGTGCACCTCGGAATAGGCGAGCCGGCTGTGAGCATCGATCGCTGAATGGATGTGGGCATAGCCGACCCGGTGTCGGCGTCGTCGATCAGTGTCGGCCTGCGAACCCCGGCCATGAGCCTTCCAACCGCCACCTGGCGGAATCTTGGCCTGCTTTTTGACGTCGATATGGACGAGCTCTCCGGGACGAGAGGTCTCAATGCGCCGGATCACCCGGCCACTTCGGCGATCGAGATCTGAGAGTCGGCTCACGCCGTTGCGCTGCAGAACGCGATGCAGTGTCGAGGCGGGGATGCCTGCTCTTGGTGCCAGGCGCGCTGGCCCCAATTGATGACGTCGGCGCATCTCGACGATTCGCCGTTCGGTTCGTGCCGGGGTCTTGCTTGGACAGTTCCGAGGTCGACTCGACCGATCCTCGAGGCCGATCGATCCCAGCTCGCGATAGCGCCGCCACCACTTGTGGGCGGTCTGGCGCGAGACATTCATCGACTCCGCAGCTGAGGCGATCGTCCAGCCATCTTCAATGCGCTGGCATAGGCGAAGTCGACCTTGTGGAGTCAACGGAGCATTACGGTGCATTTCGAGTCTCCTTGGCGGTGTGGGTGTGAACAGCTCCACATTGCCTCGGGGACTCACTTCATTTGAGAATCAACCGCGTCAACAAGGTCTATGGGTAGAACACCTAGCGCCCGCTCCCTTCATCGATGCGTTCTCCGAACTTTTAAGGCAACTCGCCTCTGTCGAGCCAACTTGGATCGAAGTAAGGCGGGCTATCGCTTGATGATGTTGTGAATCTCGATAACTTCCGGCGGCCCTGCGAGTTCGATGCCACCTTCGGCGAGGATCGGCATGAGCCGCTGACCGAACGCCTCGAATTGCTCCTTCGAGTCCCAGATTTCGCTAACACGGAAAGTACCGCCGGAAGTGAAAGCGACGTGGTAATCGAGTCCGTCAGGCGGGAACGTACCCGATGCCTCAATGTTGGGCATCGTCTTGTCGTACTTCTCGGCTGTCATATTTGGTGCTCCTGTGAAGCGGACAAGGATGCTCATGTTGTTCCTCCGTGGTCAGGTGTCACTCACGGTAACTATTCCCCTCCGAAAAATCGATGGGCGAAACTTGCCCATGCGGCGTCGAGTGCAAGTGCTCGGATGTGATTTCCCCGATTGAAGGCCGGGTGCCCCCAAACGCCGGCTCGGTAACACACCAGAACGGGGACTCGCGTTTAATAGAACACGATTACGCGGTGTTCACCTGCGCCGCGAGTGTCTCCGACGGCACGTTGGGGGACAGTCCCTCGCGCGAACGAGGACTATCTATCCCGGCGGTGCGAAGAACTCCAAGGCGATGTTGTCCGGGTCTCGGAACGAAAGACCCGACCCGTACGCCGCGTCGATGACACCGCCGTGAACGATCCCGAGGGAGATCAGCCTCGTCGCCCACTCCTCAAGCTCAGTCCGGTTCGAGCAACCGAAGGCGACGTGGTCAAGGCCTGGTCGTAATTCATCGAATGGCTCTGAACCCGACGGACTCTCGTGCTGGTGAATACCGAACAGCGTGCCGCTACCAAGGAGCCACACAACGTGGCGGAACGGGCCGGTATCTTCATCGAGCACCGGATCGGAGCCGAACAGTCGCTGATACCAAGCTCGGCTTCGGTCGATATCGGTTACCGTCACAGCGACATGCGCTACTGCGGGAAACTCGGGCATCGCTACCCCCCGGTCGACTGACACCGACATTATGGAGTGCGGACACGGATCGCTACGGTGCCCCACATCGCTGGGTCAGTGACGCCCTAGAGAACAGGCTGTTCATCAACGCCAGGCGCGCGACACCGCGTCTAATAGAACTGGATTAGGCACCGTCATGTCCTGGCGTCGACTTCTCGGGTTAGTGCGAGAGCTGTCTATCGTCCACGCGTGCGCTAGGAACGGAGTGAAGAGAGAGGGATGGCTCCCTTCGGTGCCGTCGGCGACTTAAAACTGTTCCAACCGCTGAACGACAGGTTGCCACCACTCTTGCCTTGTCGCACTTCGGAAATCGGATATGGCGTTCCTGTTGTGGCAATCCAAAACACACTGCCGTTCGAGGATCTGACACCCACAGCAGCGTGACCATCGACCTTCTTGTGGCCCACGATCGTTAGTCCGGTGGTGGTCGAGTCGACCTGGGAAGCGAGTGGCGCGATCTGAAAGCTGTCTCCCGTACCGGCTGAGCTTGAGGTCGGCGTGCTTATCCAGTCCGGGGCGATCTGCTTGGCCAACGTGGCAGGCAGTCCCCCGACCTTCTGCCAATAGGGCGGCGGCGCTTGGTAGTAGTCCGTTCCGTTCACGATCGTGATGTGCACGAGATCGCCCCCAAGTGTGAGGCTGCCCTCGAGGTCCCCATTTGAGAACATCACAAAATCGATACTTTCTGTCCCGCCGGAAACCGGAACCGAGCCTGAAAGGCGGACCGACTTCGCGGAGGCAAGCGCTTTCGCCGCTGCCTGCACAAGCTGCTTTGCGGATTCGCCGCGCGCGAAAACGGCGCGGCCTCCAAATGCCATAAGCATGAGCCCCAACACGGGCACAAGCGCGGTGGTTGACAGGCGGCGCATCCGCATCTCCCGCTCCTTCACGCCAAACAAGTCGGCGCGTATGCAATCTAGACGGGCTCCAAGATGTATTCACCTTCCCGGCGGCGCGCTGCGCCAAGAGGACCCGCCACGCGTCAAAACGCGCGACGGTTTTGCATGAACGAATTCGTATATCTGCACGATTACGTAGGGCCAACCGGGTAGCGACATGCGCGCTCGACTCTCGCCAAGGATTCGATCGAGTTGCGCATCGGTCCGTTCGCGAGCGCCCCAGTCCGGCATGTCTGAAGGAGCGGGGCCGTGTCAATCCTCGCGACAGGCCTTTCTTCCTGTTCAACGCTCTGCAATCCGATTGCACAGCCTGAGTGAAGGCGCGCGCCGTCGAGGCGTCGGAGTCAAGGTGGAGCGCCCGGAGCAAAGCGAGGACGAACGACCTTGACGCCGACGCCGAGTGGCGCAGGATTTCTCAGGTTGTGTAGCGACGTCAAGCCGCCTGAGTTCACACCAAGTTCTCTCGCGTCAGAGATCGTGAGAGGGGCAAGCTCGGTTGCCGAGGCATGTCTTCGCTGAGTCGCTCAGCATGGTGTGTTCCGGCCGCGAACGGGCGGGCTCAATCACTTTGCCGGCCGCGCCACTCCTTCGAGTGGGGGCCCTGCCGAACGTCGAGCTCGCGCCCGTCCGCGTCCGAGCGTCACGCCGCTTTCGGGCTCTTGAGACAACGGATCTCTCCGTCTCTGAGCCCGTAGTAGACGAGCGTGAGGACTTTGCGGGCGATCGCGACAACAGCCTTTTTCTTGCCACGTCGCTCTGCGATCGCCTGGAACGATGCCTCGAAGATGCCGCCGTGGTAGCGGGCGACTGTCTCGACCGCCGCCCAGCGCACGAGGCGCGAGCCCTGTTTGGTGATCCGACCACGGTGCACCTTGGTGTCGGACTCGCGATGAATCGGCGTCAGCCCCGCCCACGAACAGAGCGCTTCTGGTGATCCGAAGCGCGAGACGTCGCCGATCTCTGAGACGAAGATCGCCGCCATCACCTCGCCGACGCCATAGATCGCCTGCACGGCGTTGTAACCGGGATCGTCACGCAACAACAGATGCGTTTGGCGGTCGATCTCGATGATCTCGCGGTTGAAGAAACAGACGAGGTCACGTAACACCTCGATGCGGTGTGAATAGGCACGAGGGATCTCGAGTGCATCGAACTGCGCGGCACCTCCGACACCCCACATGTCGTTGCGCACCGGCAGCACGCCACACTTCGCGAGCACGGCGTGCGCCTGTGCCTTCACGCCTGTTCGCATGCATGAGAGCTTGTTGCGGAATCTGACGAGCTCTCTTAGCTCGCGGAGCTCAGGCGGTGCGATCCAGGCCTCGGCGAGACGGCCGAGTCGCAACAAGTCGGCGAGGTCGTGCGCGTCGCGCTCGTCGTTTTTCACCCGCCGGTGCCCCCAGTCGTTGCCCTTCGGGTTGGCGAGGTGGACGACGTAACCGAGGTCGGAGAGAAGGTCCGCCGCCCAATACCAGCCGTAGGTGGCTTCGAGGATCACGTCGCTGCCGGCCGGTGCTGCCAACACCGCGGCCGCGAACTCACCTGGGTCGTTGTCGATCCGCACGCTCGAGCGCTGCTCTCCGTCCGCGCCCATGCGCACGATCACCGAGCGGCGACGGTGCAGATCGATGCCGACGTACTCTCGCTCCATAGGGGCCTCCCTTGTCGTGAGACTGCTGTGAGAAGCCCCAGTTTCGAGGTTTGGAAACTGGAACCCTCACGGGGAGCGGAGGCCCCGCTCCTTCATCGCATCACTTATGGGACGGTCAAAGTTCGCTCTCCCTCCAGGGGCAGGCGAGCGCTTCAGTCCCGACGCCTCTGCGCTCGACGGGCCAAGACCTCGACGTCGCGCTCCACCTCACCATCAAACCTCGCGCAGCCCCGCTCACTAAGTTCGGACAGCAAGGTCGTCGAGATGGTGTCGACGGTGATGTCGGAGCGGCAATGGCCAAGCTGATCTACGCGTCGAACGTGTCCCTCGACGGCTACACCGAGGACGAACGCGGCGCCTTCGACTGGGCTGCGCCGGACGACGACGTGTTCGCGTTCATCACTGACCTTCTGCGGTCCGTGGGCACGTACCTCTACGGGCGGCGTTTGTACGACACGATGGCCGTATGGGAAACGGACGCCACCCTGGCTGCACAGTCGGACCTCATGAGCGACTTCGCGAACGTCTGGAAAGCGGCGGACAAGGTCGTCTACTCCACGACCCTGGCCGCAGTGTCAACCGCCAACACCCGGCTCGAACGCCACTTCGACCCCGGCGCGGTACACGACCTGAAGGCCGCGGCCACCCGCGATCTCATCGTGGGAGGTCCGAACCTCGCGGCACAGGCTTTCAAAGCCGGGCTGGTCGACGAGTGCCACATGTTCATCTGGCCCGTCGTCCTCGGTGGGCGCAAGCCGGCACTGCCGACCGACACGCGCGGCGAGCTTGAGCTCCTCGACGAGCGCCGATTCAGCAACGGCGTCGTACAGATCCGCTACCGCCTTCTGTAGGGAGCCACGTCCGCTTCGTCAGCACGGCGGCGTGCCCGACGGAATGCCCCAGCGGCACCGCCGCGTCCCAGATCGCCGGCTACCGGCGCCGTCGTCGCGTTCGAGACGGGGCACCCGGCACGCGCTCGGGATCATGGGTGATACGGATTACTCCGGTCCGCGCTGTCGCCTCGATGCGGAGCACGGGAGCACCCGGAATGGGCGGCTCGATGTTGTCGAGCACCACCTGACCCTTAGCGCGCACCAATTGCACCACCACGCCACGGGGGACGACGACGTCGATCGATCCCGTTGTCGCCTCGAGGCGGAGATCGACTTGTCGGGCATCCCAGCTCGCGGAGGTGAGATCGAGCCAGACCGAGCCAATCGACGCAATGACGCTCGTGTCTGCGGCGAGCTGGAATCCGGACCCGAGGTCGAGGGAGCTCATCCGCGCCTCGACGACAACGGGGCGCGAGAGACGTCGCGACACCGGGCTCAGATGGACGAGAGAGGGAAGCGCCGTGAACGCTGTCTCGAGCTCGGTATGGGTCGTCGCGGCCAGCGCCTGGTCGAGCGCGTCCGAGAAGCGTTCAAACGAGAGCTCGCCAGAACCGACGAGGTCGCGCAACCGGGCGACGGCGGCGACCCGATCGGCCTCATCGACGGGGTCCACCGGCATAGGGAGGCCTTCGTCCATCATGAGTACATCATCTCGCTCATTTGCCGGCCCGAGTGGGCTCGCAGGGATTAGCGACCGAACCGAAGAGGGAGATCTGTGCGGAAATCCTGCGCATACATCAACCTGGAAACCTGCCCCCGATCGCCGGCTACGTGCGCCTTCGACAGGCACGTTTTCTATGTGCTTCGAACTCCACTCCAATCGCAACCGTGGGGGAGGTTCAGCCGACGCGGGCGGCGATCGCAGCGGCGGCGCCGTAGGCGAGTTCGGCGGCGCCAGTCTCATCGGGACGCATGAGGTTCGACATGATGCGAACCAACCATCCCATGGCCGACTTCGAATGCATACTCGTCGCGAAGAGGCGCTCCATGACCTTCGGGCGTCCTAGCAGCTGTGTGAAGCTCGACGCGACCTTGAAGTACAGGCCGTAGCGATCCTCGAGATCTGACTCGTACCGCCTGAGAACGCATGGGTCGTGCGCTGCGGACGCCTCGGCGACGTGGATCGCGGCGAGCCTGCCTGTCTCGTACCCGTAGGCGATCCCCTCGCCGTTGAACGGATTCACCGAACCGCCGGCGTCGCCGACGACGAGGTAGTCGGGACCGACACGCGGTCTGATCGAGAGCCCCATCGGCAGGCGCCCGCCGGTCGCCGGCGCGCACATCGTCATCGGCCCGAGGCACCACGACTTCGGAGCGTTCGCGACGAACGCTGCGAGGAGGTCCGATGTGTTCACCGCCTTCCACCCCTGAAACGTCGAGACGATCCCGACACCAACGTTCACCCGCCCGTCCCCGGTCGGGAAGATCCAGCCATAACCGGGAAGAACGTTGCCTTCGGTGTCGCGGAGGTCGAGGTGGAACTCGATCGTCGGCTCGAAGTGGCGGGGCGAGTAGTAGTAGCCGCGCAGCGCCATCCCGAGAGGACGCGAGCGGTCGCGTTCGGCCCCGAGTGCACGTCCGAAGCGCGAGTTCGCGCCGTCGGCCACGACGATGTAGCTGGCTCGCACCTCTGTCGTGCTGCCGCGGTCGTGGTCGAGGAGGCGCGCGCCGAGAGCTGGTCCGCCGTGTCCGGACATATCGCCGAGCGGTTCGACCGCCTCGACGCCCTGCCAGAAAGCAGCCCCGGCCTTCTCCGCGCGCCCCGAAACGAGGGCGTCGAGCTTCGAACGGGTGATCACGTAGCCGTGAGAGGGGTAGTCGCGATGCTCGGGCCACGGGAGAACGATCTCGCGGCCGAAACCGAGCGCCCTCATGCCGTCAATGCGGTGGTGGCCTGTGATGTCGTCGAATAGACCCATGTCATAAAGCTGGCGGACCGAGCGCGACGAAAGCAGGTCCCCGCAGGTCTTGTCCCTCGGAAAGTGCTTCTTTTCGACGACGAGCACGTCGAGACCGGCCTCGGCAAGCCAGTATGCGGCTGCGGCCCCGGATGGGCCTCCGCCCACGACGAGGACGTCACACACAAAAGTGGATGGGCGCGCGCGTTGACAGTCGACGCCGGAAATCGTTTCAGGCACGCATGCAGATTAGAGACCAAGGGCCGGGTCCGACTTCGAGCGCTGGCTTGGCCGTGCTCCTGGAGGATTTGACTAAAGCGCCACTTAGCGCCGGCTCGGAGACAGAGCCCGCCTCTCCAATCCGCTTCGAATCGGCCTAGCTTCGGTCGGGACTTAGAGGGACTCGATCAGCTTGTCTGTCTCGGCCTCATCGAAGGCCCGTAGCGTTTGGGTCGAGAGGTTCCCCTGCATGCCGACCAGGAGAGCGAGCTTTGCCGCCGCCTCGTCGTTCGGGGCCTCGGCGACGACCACAAGGTCGAACTGGCCCATCGTCACGTAGACCTGTTTGATCTCTCCTCCGATCGACTTCGCGAGCTCACGGGCTTTTGCTCGGCGCTTCGAGGAGTCTTTGATCGTCTCGATCCCCTGCTTGGTGTATTTGCCGAGAATGACGTAATTCGCCATGGCAGTCTCCGATCAGATGGTTACGCGCGCCGGAGAGTATCTGTTCGGTCGTGGCGACACCAGCGCCGCGATCCGCACTGTTACTACTGCGCGCTCGACATCGAACGCGTCACGCGTTCGATGTCTCAGCACCGGCCAAACCGAGATCCGACGTCTCTAGGACGGCGTTGGACAAAGCCCTTTCGCGTTGAACCATCGGCGACGTAGCGTCTTTGTTGGGTCCTTGGGGGTAAGCCCGCACCGAAGAGCCGGAGTTGAGGGTGAAAACCGGTCACGCTGGTAGGTCTTTCGACCACAGGTGTCGTTCCCTCCTTGGGACGCTCCCAAGGGCCCACTTCGGCACTGCAAGGCGCGTCTCATAACGCGCGGATGCTGTCGAACTGTAAGCGTCACCTACCAATGACAATGCCCCAGAGGGTCCACCGCGTGTTCGTTGGTTCTCAATAGTTTCGGGAGCGCTAGGAGTTCAGCCTGACTTGAAGTGATGACGACCTCGGTCGTCGTCGGTTGAGCTCCTTCGGCCGCACATTGAAAACGGCACGTCCCGTTCCGAAGCAAGGGTGATTGGCCCGTCTTGCAGCAACAAGGCGGACCACCCGTCACTCCGATCCGGGACGGCCGTGCCACCCCTCAATCCCGCTTGAAGAAAGGAAGGGATGGCGATGACAATGCTAGATACGCGTCGAGTGACCGGTGGTGTCGACACCCACCTCGACGTGCACGTCGCTGCCGCACTTGATCCACTCGGCGGTCTCATCGGCACGAAGTCGTTCGAAGTCAACCCGGCCGGCTACAAGTCCTTGCTCTCCTGGCTCGAGAGCTTCGGTGCGGTGGGGAAAGTCGGTGTCGAAGGAACCGGTTCTTATCGAGCCGGGCTGGCGCGCTTTCTTCACCGTCACGGCGTCGATGTCATCGAGGTCGACCGGCCGAACCGAGCCGAACGGCGTCGGTCGGGCAAGTCCGATCCCCTCGATGCAGTGGAAGCCGCGCGATCAGCGCTCAATGGCCGAGCAAAGAGTGTCGCCAAGACAAAAGACGGCGCAGTCGAGGCGATCCGGGTCCTCCTCGTCGCCAAGCGCTCCGCCCGACAGGCTCGGGTCAAAGCCGTCGTCCAAGTGCGTCACCTGGTCGTCACTGCTCCCGACGTGCTCCATCGTCGCCTGAAGGGCCTCACCGTCTCCGCCTTGGTCAAAGAAGGAGCGAAGCTCCGCCCCGCGCAGTCGAGTGATCCGGTCACCGCGGCGACGAAGGCCGCCGTGTCCTCGTTGGCCCGTCGGATCCAAGCGCTCGAAAGAGAGCTCACCGATCTCGACGCGAAGATCAACTCGCTTCTTGCAGTCACCGCTCCTGAGTTGCTCGCTTTGTTCGGAGTCGGCCCCGACACCGCCGCCGCGCTATTGGTGACCGCCGGCGACAATCCCGAGCGCCTCCATTCAGAAGCCGCCTTCGCACACTTGTGCGGAGTGTCGCCGATCCCAGCGTCATCGGGAAAGAGCACCGGTCGTTTTCGACTCGACAGCGGTGGTGATCGTCAAGCGAACAGCGCGCTGTGGCGCATCGTCATGGTGCGCATCGCCCACGACCCAGAGACGACTGCCTACTTCGAGCGGCGCGTGAAAGAAGGACGAACGAAGCCCGAGGTCATCCGCATCTTGAAGCGCTACGTAGCCCGCGAGGTGTATCGCCACTTACCTCGCGGCTGAGCCCGCGACCGTGGATCTGGCTCATCACCTAACTGTCGCCCACACGGGTTGACTTTCCGGCGACTCGCCGATCCACGATCCGGCACACACTTCTTCGAAACGCGTGGCTTGATAAGAGCTTGCCCTCCGACACGGAGTGGCTCTTCATTGTTCTGCCCGCTGTTTCCACTCCCGAAGACTCACAGGGCTTGACAACTGATAGGAGCGTCGCCGGGCGCGTCGCACTGTCTATATGCGACCAAACGGACCCTGTCCCAATCTTGCGCGCGTGGTAGGAACGCCAGGGAGGGATCTACCCCCCAGGCGGACCGAACCTTCATCCAGTTGTCGTCTTCGCGAAGAAGCAGTGTTTCACGCGTCGTTCGAGCCGAGCACGGTGACCGAGACGATCATCCGCACGAGCGTGCGGATGTCGCATTGCGATTGATTTACGAAGCGAGCGCGAATCGAGCGCGAGCGCGCGCGACCACCGGAGGTTTCGGGCGAAGCCTGGAACCTCCCAGGGTGTCTCACCTGGGCTCGTAATTGCGCGTCCAGTGCAAGAGAAGCTTGAACGAATCGCGCCTTGGGGCCATCGAACACCAACAGATGACAAGGAGAGGTGGGCCGAGTGAACGAACGAGTCGGCGCGAGCGCGCGAGACGACAAGGGTCTCGAAGGATGAAGGGGCACGATGTGAGGAACCTTCGAGGCAACGACGTACTCGAGGATTACGAGCGCAACTTGTTCGACCTCGATTTGGGCGCAGCGGCCGAGCTCGAGCTCGTCATCTTCGGCCTCACCTACCGCTGCTGGCGGTGCGAAGAGACCTCGACGCCGATCGTCTTGGTTGCAAGGCAAGATCAGTTGGCGAATCAGCCCCCCGCGGACTGACCACCGTCGATGTGCAGGACCACTCCCGTGACGAATGGGGCCTTCTCGAGATAGAGGATTCCCTCGACAACGTCGCTAATCTGGCCGACTCGGCCAAGCGGATGGAGCTGAGCCAGGCCCTCATACGACGCCGGGTCGTAGACGGGGTTCTCTATAACTCCGAGGGCGACCGCGTTAAACCGCAGACCGCGTGACGCATACTCGATAGCCAGCGAGCGCGTCACGGCCGCCAGTCCACCCTTGGTAAGCGATACGAGAGCAGACGGGTTCATGCTCTCGGGGTGGTCGACGAGACTTGTCGTGATGTTGACTATGTGGCCACCGGTACCTTGGGTGAGCATCTGCCGGATGACGCCCTGGGTGACATGGAAAAACCCGGTCAGATTCACGGCGGTGATCGCCAGATAGTCGTCGAGCGTGTAGTCGGTAAATGGCTTACTGATGAAAATTCCCGCGTTGTTGATCAGGCTGTCGATACGCCCAAACCTTTTGACCGCCTGTCCCACGATCATCTGGGCGGTCTCGACTTCCGCTATGTCACCTCTCACCGTAAGAAAGTCGGACGCGCCGGAAGGGCTGATCGAGCGCGACGTACCGACGACCGCATACCCGGCGCGACGGAAGCCGTCTGCGACGCCCGCGCCGATGCCTTGAGAGGCACCGGTGACGATCGCGACTTTGCGCGAGGCGCTGGATTCGCCTGCGCGATGTGACACCGATGGCTCTATGGAGTCGGATGGGAGGCTCATCTGACGAGATAGACCTCGTAAATCACACCTCCGGGAAGCCGGCCTCCGACACTGATGAATACGCCTTTGTTCAACCAGTCGAGGTTGGCGGCCCCGGTCTCGATCTTGGCTGAAGTGCGGAAGGTGTATTCACCTGCGTCGACGTCTCCCCCGCGCCCGAGACGCTCGAGGACCTCCGGGCTTCCGTGGCGCACACCCTGTGATTGAACATAAAGCAGATCTCCGCGTTCGGTTTCCAGCGTGTAGCGGACGTCGCCGAGCGCAGTGCCGTCCGGGAGAATGATCTGCCAATCGGCGCTGGCTCCCGGAAGCAACGTCCCGCGCAACTCAGGTCCGCTGAAGGTCCCGCTGGTCAATGGAACGATGCGCCGGCGGCCAGCGGAGATCTCGCCGACGTCCTTGGGATCGCCGACAGCCGCTTCCAAGCGGTAGATCAGGTTCAGGCGTGGATCGGGAAGACGACTGTTCACGGCTTCCCTCCTGGTTTGGTCTCGGTCGCTTCGAGGATCGAGCGGCGGTGTCTGTGTCCGTGGCTTCCGACACGGCGATGGTCAGCGCCGTCAAGGCCATCTGGGCGAAGGCCCGACCGAAGAGGTAGCCCGGCCGGGGCGACCATGCGATCAGGCCCTACCGGTCAGTGACCGCGCCTCTGCGAGGCCGACTACGAGATCGTGAAGGTCGCCGCCCACCTCGAGTCGACCCGACTGTTCGATCCCCCCGACCTTCACCGGCTCGAAGCCGGCCGTTCGGATCAATCGCTCGACTTCCTCACTAGCACGGTCGTCGTCGGTCGCGTAGAAGAGGACCGCCCGCTCCGGTGACCGGTGGCTCGAGGACTCGAAGAGTTCAGCCGACATGCTTCCAAACGCCATGACCAAGTGAGCCCCCGCCGGCAACCACCCGGCTACGACCTCGCCAGAGGATTGCCCCTTCGGCAAGAGACGTGAGACGTCACCCTCTGCGTCAAGGCCGACCGGGTTGCTCGGAACGACCACCACCTTGTCGTTTAGTGAGTCAGCGATCTCGTTTAGGACGCCCTTCAGCACGGCAAACCGCAGCGCGAGGACGACTGCATCGGCGCTCTGCAACGCGTCGCGATTGTCGGCGGCGACGACCGCAGCCCGACCGATCTCTGAAGCAAGCGTTCGTGCCGACGCAGTGTCGGCGCTCGAGAGCCGCAGGGTCTCGCCGCCTGACGCGAGATCACGAGCGATGACCGATCCGATCCCTCCCGTGCCGATGATCGCTGTGGTCATCACCGAATCCTCCTCAGCGTCACGGCACTAACAAACCGCGGCGCGCCTTGCGGGTTACAAGCCGGAGACGAGCTCGGCCACGATGTCTGCTGCTGATTGCGGCGCCCGGGCGAGCGCGACGCTCTGTCCGGCCCACATTGACACAGCTTCGATGTCACCAGTGGTGCCGACCATCGGCGCCGCCGGCTCGTACCGGAGGATCGGTTCGCCGGAGGCGAAGTGCGCGATGACATCGCCCTCTCCCGGTCGACTCCCTGGTGGGGGCCGGCCCGCGGCGTCCCATGCCTCGGCCGTCGAGTTGCGGAGAGAGCGGTTTGGCGCATCCGGCCATCCGACCTCGTACAGGTTGGCGTACCACTGCGCATCGGTTTCGGCCGCGTTTATCAGTCGACGGCGATACTCCTCGTGGATGGGCATCTCCTGGGCCAACAGAAACCGGGTACCAAGCAATGCCGCTTGGGCGCCCAGCGCCAACACGGCGGCCACGCCACGGGCGTCCCCAATCCCGCCCGCCGCGATCACTGGAACCGGTGCCACCGCGTCCACCACGGCGGGCACCAAGGGAAGCGTTGCCACCTGACCCCACACGTGCCCGCCAGCCTCCCAACCCTGCGCCACGACAACATCAACTCCACTGGCGACTGCCCGCCGCGCCTCTTCAGCGCTGCCGACCGTGTGGAGAACGACTCCGCTGGCGTCATGGACCGGCTGGACGTAACTGGCGGGATCGCCCCAAAACAACGACACGATCCGCAAACCTGCTTCGAGGGCCTCGTCTAAGCGACGGTGCTGATCCGAGGCGAGAACCAGATTCCCGCCAAACGGACGATCGGTGAGCGCCGCCGTCTCACGAACCACGTCTCCGGCGGGAGTGGACCACGTCAGCGCCAACATCCCGAGCGCGCCGGCATTGGAGACCGCTGCCGCCAGTTGGGGCACCGCCGACATCGGCGCCTGGACGATCGGCTGTTCAATCCCAAGCACCTCGCAGACCGGCGTCCGCACCATTAGCACCTACCGTTCACTGCGGCTCGCAACGCCTGCAACCGGCCTCGACGAGGATCCGTCTCACCAACGCAGGCAGATCCACCCTCAGCTATGACGTATACGACGTCGGCACCGACTGAGGAGCCCTCTTGTTCCATCCGTGAAAGTTCGAGTAATCGCCTGCATCCCAGGCCTGGCGCAACCCCGGCTTGCTCAGGTCCCAGTCGGGGCGGATCTCGCTCGAGACAGCGCACAGGTCGCGCCACAAGTCGTAGAACGACGGGCGTCCCCAGAACCAGTACCCGTCGTAGACACTGTGAATCACTAGCCCCGGCTTGAGCACCAGTGTGTGGGGGATCATCGGGTCATGCTCGGGGTCGGTGTACTCCTGGATGTCGAGGTCCTTCTGAATCGTCCGAGCGGAATCGGAGAGGAAGGTCCATTGGGCGCCGACTGAAGCCCGGAACTCCTGCAGGGTGTGGTGGTCGTCGGTCGAGATCGTGACGATCTGGGTGTAGGCGACGGCGATCTTTGGGTAGTTAGCAGCGAGCTCCAGGTGCTGCTGGTGCTCCTTCGGGCAATAATTGCCTCGCGCCAAGGTGAGGACCAGTGGGTCATCGCCTTGGAGCTCGCTGAGCTTGCGCACCGTGCTTGTGTGATCGGGCAATGAGTAGTCGGGGAACACGCCGCCTGGTCTGATGTCAGAACGCATGGGGTGACCGCCTCCTTAGTCGCCTTGTCGGAAATGGCTGGCAGGGATCTCCGTGACCGGGGAACCGGCCACCCTCGGTGTGAGGGATTTCGCCGGTGATCTCGGCATTCATTCGGACTCCTCGTCGGGCGTACTCGATGGCCAGTGAGCCGGGGACCAGTCCCCCTCTCGGTCCGTGGTTTGTCCCACTTCGATCAGATGACCGTCGGGATCGCGGATGTAGCACCGGATCTCGTACTGGTGCTGTTTGGGCGGTGTGAGGAATTGAGCACCCCGAGCGCTCCATTCGGCGTACACGGCCTGGATATCTTTCACCCGGATATTGAGGAAGCTGCTGACCCGGTCTGGATCGCGTGGCGTCTCCAGGGTGACCGCGGGCTTGTCGTCGGTCGGGCTTCCGCCCACATTGATGATTATCCAGCTGTTGGATAGTGCGACATAGGTCAGCTCTCCGGGGCCGGAGAAGACCACCCTGCCGCCAAGTACTTCGGTGTAGAAGCGCCGAGAGCGCTCGACATCGTTTGAGACGATGAAGTGGGCCAGCACAATTCCCTCTGGGGGCGGTGGGAGCTCAGCCATCTAGCACCTCCACTGGTTGGGTCAAACCGCTTACGACTGGGTCTGCAGCCGATGCTGCGATGATCGGGATACATCTTCGATGGCGCGGCTAGAGGTCACCACGTTTGATCCCGATCGTCTTGCCTTCGGTAAATCGGATCGGTGCGTCGAACGTGTCGACAAGAAACATGTCTCGATCCCCGCGGTCCCAGGCCTCGCGAAGCCCCGGTGCGGCCAAATCAAAATCCGGACGGATTTTCTGTAGAAGCGCCCGTAAATCCACGTGCAACTCGTGAATCGACGGTCTGCCCCAATACCAGTAACCGTTGTAGATGCTAAAGATCCGAAGTCCCGGCTCTAGAACGAACGTGTGAGGAATCATGGGGTTGTGAGGATCCGTGAACTCCTCGATCTCGAGGTCGTGTTGCACGGTTCTCTCGGGGTCGCCCAGAAAAGACCACGGAGCGCCCAGAGAGTCACGAAACTCGTTGAGGTTGAGTGGGTTGTCCGTGCTGATAACGACTAACCGCGTGTATGCGACACGGAACTCCGGATAACTCTCCACCAGGTTCCTGAGAAAACGATGTTCCTTCGGGTCGTACGATCCTCGGGACAGATGCAGCACCATCGGGTTGCCGCCCTGGAGCTCAGAGAGTTTCCGAAGGACCCCACCTTGGTCCTCGAGCTGGTAGTCAGGAAAGGTGGCTCCAACGACGATGTCTTTTCGCAACCTACTGCCCTCGTCGATTCATGGGCTCCCTCACAAGATTTCGGTCACCGATCACAACGAGCCGGCCAGATCGAACCTGTGCCCTACGGCAGATGGACCGATCACGCCATCATCTCGCTCATAGCCGTGCCATCTGCGCCTGCATCGGATGCGTGGGCGGCGGCATCTTGGCGATCTCCATGCGAAGCGCCTTGAAGGCCGAGTCGAAGATCCCCGAGAAGCTCGGAAACGGTTGGATGGTGTCGCTCAGCACATCCAGTGGGACGCGGGCACGTATGGCAAGCGTCGCCTGCTGCAGCCACTCACCGGCCTCAGCTCCGAGGGCATAGGCACCGGTCAGCCGTTCGCCGTCGCTGAGCAACGTCAAGAATCCGTTCGACTCGGCGTAGGCGTGGGTGTACGTCGCGGTTTTGGGCACCTCCGACAAGAGCGTCGTGGTGCTGTAGGGCGCCTCCGCAGCACCGACCGCGGCAGCTTGCGGGTCGGTGTAGGTGACGCGCGGCACGGCCTCGTAGTTCGCCGGGTGGCTCTCTCCAACGATGTTCGCCGCCACGACATCGCCCTCGTACTCGCCGACGTGCGTCAGGGGCCAGATCCCGTTGACGTCACCGATGGCCCAGATCCGCTCGGCGGCGCGCAGGTACTCGTCGACCCGGATCCCGTGCTGGTCGGCCTTGACGTCGACGGTCTCAAGCCCGATCCCTTCGACCCGGGGACGGCGACCTGTGGCCACGAGCAGTCGCTCGCCCCGCACCTCGGTGCCGTCGGAGAGCTTCAAAACGTAATCGTCCCCGTCTCGCAAGGCCTCGGCCGCGAGGACTCCAAGGCGCAGCTCAATCCCGTCCCGCCGAAGTGCCTCGGCGAGCCCCTCGCCGAGTGGGGCGGGCTCCCGGGGGATTACCCGATCGGCGCCCTCGATGAGCACCGCCTCGCCACCGAGCCGGCGCACGACTTGGGCCATCTCGACACCGGCCGACCCGCCGCCAAGCACGATCAAGCGACGGGGGACGGCCTTCATGCCCGTCGCCTCCCGCGTGCCCCAAACCCCGTCCAGCCCGTTGAGCCCGGGGACTGGCGGCACGACGGGATCCGAACCCGTCGCTACGACGACGTGCTCAGCAGTGTGCTGAGTGCCGTCCACTTCGACTACGCCGGGACCCGCGAGTCGGCCGGCTCCACGAATGAGCGCGATGCCCCGATCTGCCAGCCATCGTTCCTGACCCGCATCCGAATAGTCGGACACCATGTAGTCCCGCCAGTCCAGCGCCGCCTGCACGTTCACCTGTGCGCTGGCGCCGACGTCGCGGGTGCCCTGGACTGCCTCGCCCGGGCGCAATAGCGACTTTGAGGGGATGCACGCCCAGTAGGAGCACTCGCCGCCGACAAGCTCCCGCTCGACGACGGCGACCCGAAGCCCCCGCGCCGCGATGGCCGCCGCGCAGTGCTCGCCCGGCGCACCGCCTCCCAACACAATCACGTCGAAATCGCTCACGTGTCAGCCCCCGACCCGTCCGCGTGCCCACCATGTACTCGGCCTACCAGTTTGGCTAGTTCTCGTCGGCGCTGCCCATGCGCTTCCAGTGTTGGCCGTACTCATGCGAGGTCGCGCGGCGGGTCGACGTCGTCGTAGATACGGACCGCTGCCAGCAGTCCGTCAGGGTGGCGCTCGAAGACCACCAGCCCAGCCTGGGGCGGCAGAGGGTGGCGGCCCCAGCGCAGGCAGTTGCACTCGAAGACACAGCGCACGCCGTCGTCGGTGATACAGCAAGCCTGCAACTCGATCCCGCCGCCCGCGCTGAAGCACATCGCGTAATACGAGACCAACGCAGCGGCACCCCGATGCACGTCGTGCGCGTCGAAGGGACCCCGGAGGTAGCCGTCGGTGGCGAAGGTCTTCACGACGGAGTCGGCATCGCCCGCGGCCAAAGCCGCCAGATGGCGACCGATCACGGCGCCGGGGAGTTCGGCGCTGAGGTCGAGGATCGGCGGTCGCACATGGTGCCTGCCGTCTACTGGCCACTGGCTGCAGTAAGACCGGAACAGCACCGACGTCTCGCTGCGAGCCTCGGCCACGACGGCAAGCGGCCAGGCAACCCGCCGCCCATCGTGGTCCACGTACGCGATTAGCTCCAGCACGGCTCGGCTTCCCTCACGGGTCGCTGCCACTGCCTCGGTGGCGGCGTGCCGCTCCACTAGCCAGACCTGGTTGTGGCGTATGAACTCATGCAACCGGTGGTGGCCCCGGACCGTGCCGGCACGGGGATCCTCAATAACAATGCTCCCCGGCCAGATCGACTCAAGCGATCGCACATCGCCTTCCTCGATTGCCCTCAGGTACTGCCCAGCCGGGTCCGCCGAATCGGCTGCCTGCTCATCCCGGCGGGCAAGCTCGACAGCGGCCACGAAGTCCGGAAACCAAGGCATTTCGACCTCCATGCGGTGCGCGGCGAGCCCACACCGACCACTTCAGCCGCTTGGCGGGCACTGTTTGCGGTCCATCCAACCACGAGACCGAACCGGTTCGTACCGGCTTGATTATCCGTTTAATCGTGAGGTTGCGCGCTATGGCGTGCTAGCCAACCACTTCTACGCGCCGAACCGCCGCGCAGCTAATTCTGAACGCGAGGCTGCGTCGGGTCACTCCTACATGTTCCCGAGACCGTCCAGGGATCGCTCAAGGTAGGCGGAACCTCACTCGTCGATGAGTTCCGCAACACGTCGCGCGGCCTCAGCTTGCATGCCGGCGATGGTGTGCGAATACGTGTCCAGCGTGAGGCTCACCGAGAAGTGCCCGAGCCGCTCCTGAGCGACCTTCGGCGATATCCCTGCCGCCAGCATCGCTGTCGCATGGCTGTGGCGGAGACCATGCAGGCCTATATGAGGAAGGCCAGCTTGCAGCTCAAGGCGCGGGAAGATTCTCGAAACCGTTTCGGGATTCAACGGCCGACCGAACTCGTCGACGAAGATCAATGGTGAACGTTCGCAAGCCGACCCGGCGCGGAGCTGTTCTTCGGCTATCTGGACTCGCCATCTCTTGAGCACCGCGACCGTCTGCGCGTCAAGGTCGATCGACCGACGGGCGTTTGACGTTTTGGGTTCACCAAAGACCGCGTTGCCTCGGCGGTACTCGAGCAGAGATTGCTGGACAGAGAGACGCGCGTTCTCAAGATCGACGTCGGTCCATCGCAAGCCGAGAGCTTCACCACGACGTAGGCCGGTAGTTGCCAGGAGCCGCCAGAGTGGCGCTAGCCGATCCCGACCCGCGAAGGCGAGAAAGGCGCCGACCTGTGACGGCGTCCACACGCGCATGTCAGGCCGAGGGGCCAAGGGTTTGTCGACGAGACCGGCAGGGTTGCGGTCAAGGAGCCCCCAACGAACGGCGTCGACGAAGCATCGGTGAATGAAGGCGTGCGTGATTTGGACCGAACGCGGACTGAGAGGCCCCCGTTTTCGGTTACCGGATTCAAGAAGATCCGCGTATACCGACTGCAAGCGGGCTGGCGTGATGGAACGCAACTGGAAGTTACCCAAGCGAGGCTCGACGCGTCGCCACTCCTGCTTATAGAGCTCAAGCGTGCCCGGTCTCACCCGAGTTCGCTGCGCTGGGAGCCATTGATCCTCAAAGAACTCGGTAAAAGTCAGCTTCGACGGCGGTAGGTACGTGTGTTGCGCGAGCTCCGCCAGCGCTCGAGAACGCGCTGCCTTTGCCTCAGCAACGGTCTCGAACCCCCCGACCCACTTCTGCTGACGACGCCCTGAGCGCGGATCTCTGGGTAACGAAACGACGTACGCGAAGCCATTCCCCCGCCGGTACACACCCGGGGCCTTCGTCCGCTCCGACGAACTCGCCAAGAATCCCCCCGTCCCTGCCGTTGTTTAGCAGATGTTTAGCAGGAGGCCGACCCGCGGAGGATACCTGCAGACCTGGAGGAACAAAACACCTAGTCAGAATGGGTGTCGGAGGCGGGACTTGAACCCGCACGCCCTTGCGGGCACCAGCCCCTCAAGCTGGCGCGTCTGCCTATTCCGCCACTCCGACGTGCACGAACTCGGATCGAACCGAGCGCGGTGAGGCTACCGCTTCGAAAACGGGAATCCGAAACGCCTCATCCCGCCGGGACGGGTGCCAAGGTCGTCGTCGTGGTCGGCGGAGGACTCAGCTGGATCCCCCACTGTTCCGCGTTCCACATCGGCCCAGCCCAAGAAGAGGAGTAGCTCACGTTCACGAGGCTGTCCCGGTAGATGAGGACCGTCGGTTCTTGGAACAGCGGCAGGGCCACCATCTCGACCCACAGCTGCGAGTCGATGTCGTTGTACAGGTTCGACGCCTTGAGGAAATTGAGCTGCGAGATCGCACGCGAATAGAGAGCGGTGATAACTGGGTCGTCGAATCCGAGCACATCGCGGGTCACAGCGTCGGCCGAATCCGCGGATGGTTCCGACTCTGATCCCGCGCTGTAGATCGAACTCCCGGCAGGCACGGGCGCGCTCGGCGTGGGCTGAAGGCTTGGTGTCGGTCCGACGGGATCGGTGTAGAGGCCCTCGGTCGTCGAGGGAAAGCGGGACAATAGATATGGTGCGATCGCGAGCTGGTACTCACCTCGGGGAAGCTCGATGTCGAGAAGCGTCGACAAAGAGACGTTCTGGATCCGCAGGCCGATTCCCGCCGAGAGAAGTTGCGCCTGCAGTTCGTCCTCGACCCGCTCGATCAGCGGATTGCCCGTGGGGCCGGTGATGGTGAGCACGAGCGCGTTCCCATTCGGCGACGTGACTAGCCCATCGCGATTGACGGAGTATCCGGACGACTCCAGTAATTGGTCAGCGATCGTGAGACTCGATCCTTTGTAGGGTCCGTCGTCTCCCCGATGGCCTGGATCTCCAGCTCCGTACAGATGGTTCGACGACGCGAACGCGTTCGCGCTCAGAAGACCCGCGGAATCCGATACGAGCTGCGCGCGATTGATCAGATTCGCCAGCGCGAGTCGGAGGTCGAGCGAGGACAGCGTCGGGTCGGCGAGATTAAAATCGAGTTGCCACATCACTGGTGACAGTTCGTTCACGGCGTCGAGGTCTTCGCTGCGGAGGACCGTGGACGAGACGGCCGGCCCCGGATCGAGTTCGGCGACGTCGACGCTCCCCGAAGCGAGGTCCGACAACGTCGCGGCCGCATTCTGTTCGACTTTGAAGATGATCTCTAAGAGACGCGCCGACTTTTCCCAGTACATCGGGTTGCGCGACAGGACAAGTTCGCGACCGGGTACGACCTTCGAGACGATGAATGGTCCGCCGGACACGAGGTGGGCCGGGTCCGGACCGGCGAAGGCGGCCGTCCATCCGTACCGTTCGGCGACGTGCGCAGGAACGAGGTTCGCGAACAGCGCCTGCCAGTCTGCGTACGGCGTCTTGAAGACGACGGTGACGGTGTCGTTTTTCGTGGCGCTGATCGAGGCGATCGCTTCGTAGCCCGCCAGCGGGAACGATGCCGGGAGCAACGGACCTTCGGCGACGAATTCGTGCCAGTCGTAGACGAAATCGGCAACCGAGATCGGCACGCCGTCGGACCATCGTGCGCCCCTGGCCAGCGTGTACACCACGGTTTGTGGCTTCACCCCGACGAGTTCAGCTGCGGTGATGAGCCCCGGGCCGGTGTCGACGCGCATGCCGGAGCCGACGACGAACGGCTGTGGCCAGACCTGTTCCATCACCATTTGGGTGACCGCGTTTGAGCCCGCTGGCGTCGCAGGGTTGAACTCCGTCGGCAGGCTCTGGACCGCAACCGTGACGATGCCGCCCGACTTCAAGGTGATCGTGCCGCTCGAAGGGCTCGCTGCTGCCGTCGACGTAGGCGATACGGCCGTCGCCGTGCCGAGCGCCGCGAGGACGACAGCTAAAAGAGCTGCGGCGGGCCCTAGCCCCACCTGATGCCGATGATCACCACCGAGAAGGCGAAGATCACCGCGACGGTGATCGTCAGGCGGTCGAGGTTCTTCTCGGCGACAGTCGACCCAGCCGCTGCGGATCCGACCGTCGACCCGAACATGTCGGAGAGGCCGCCGCCGCGCCCAGAGTGCAACAAGATGAGCAGGATCAGCGCGAACGATGCGGCGGTCAAGATCCCGACGATGACGTCGGTCAGCACGTTCAGGATCCTCCTCGGTCCTCCAAATGGAGCGCCACGCAGGTTACCAGCCCACTGAACTGGGAATCGACGCGCACCGTTCCTACGCGCCCGCCCGGACGATCGAAAAGAACTTCTGGGCGTCGAGGCTGGCGCCGCCGACCAGAAAGCCGTCGACGTCCTCCCCGGCGATCAGTTCGGGAGCGCTTTCCGGGGTTACCGACCCGCCGTACTGGATGCGGATCGCCGCAGCCGCCGACTTGGCGAATCGGGCCACCTCCTCGCGCGCGACGCCGCACATCTCCTGGGCATCCTTGGCGCTTGCCGTCTCGCCCGTCCCGATCGCCCAGATCGGCTCGTACGCGACCACACAGCCCGCGACGACGTCGGACTTCATCCCTTCGAACGCCGCCGCGACCTGGCGACGGACTTTGCTTTCCGCATCGCCTGCTTCGCGTTCTACGAGGGTCTCGCCGACGCAAACGATCGGGCACATGCCGTGTCGGAGAACGGCGTCGACCTTCTTTCTCACGATCTCATCGGTCTCGTCGAAGTACTGGCGGCGCTCGGAATGCCCGCAGATAACGAAACGGACGTTGAGGCGGGCGAGCATCTCTGGGCTCACCTCTCCGGTGTACGCGCCGCGGTCCTCGAAGTAACAATTCTGCGCGCCGAGCGCGACAGGAACGTGATCGGTTTCGACCGCGGTCTGCACAGTGCGCAACGACGTGAACGGTGGATGGATACTGACCTCGCGTCCTTGGGGAATCGCACCCTGCAGCAGCAGCGCTGCGAATTCTTGAACGAGCTTCAGCGCCTCGTAGTGGTTCTCGTTCATCTTCCAGTTGCCGCTGATCAGCGCGCCGCGCTCAGCTGTCACGCGCCGCCCCCGTCGCGTGGCGCGTTGGATGCCGATCGAAGGGCAGCGAGGCCCGGGAGATCGCCGTACTCCAAGAGCTCGAGCGATGCGCCACCTCCGGTCGAGACGAAATCGATCTTGTTCTCAAGACCGAAACCGTCGATCGCAGCGACGACGTCGCCCCCACCGACGACGGTGAACCCGTCGGACGACGCCAGTGACTCTGCGAGCGCGCGCGTGCCATACGCGAAACGCGGGTCCTCGAAGAATCCGACCGGTCCGTTCCAAAACACCGTCCCCGCACCGTGGATCAGCTTGGCGTACCCGATACGCGTCTCCTCACCGATGTCGACCCCCTCCCAGCCGTCCGGTATGCCGCCGGTGAACGTGTCAATCGGGTCGGCGTCGTCCGCCGAATCCTCCCCTGGGCGAAGCGTGCCGCGGGGACCGATGGCGACGACATCACTCGGCAGCCGGATGTCGAACGAACCAGACAGCAGCGCCTTGCACTCGTCGAGCTTCGTTGCGTCGAACAACGATTCTCCGATCTTTTCGCCCCTCGCCACGAGGAACGTGTACGACATCCCACCGCCGATCAGCACCGTGTCCGCCTTCGCCGCCAGGGCACGCACGACGCCGAGCTTGTCGGCGATCTTTGCGCCACCGAGCACGGCGATGAACGGGCGTTGCGGTGAAGCCAGCAAACCGCCGATCACCTCGGCCTCCCGGGCGAGCAGCCTGCCCGCCGCGGATGGAAGCCGAGTGGGCGGCCCGACGATCGACGCATGGGCACGGTGCGAGGAACCGAATGCGTCGTTCACGTAGCAGTCCTGACCCTCGACGAGGCGGTCGACGAACGCCGGATCGTTCGCCTCCTCCCCAGGATCGAACCGCAGATTCTCCATGAGCGCGATGCCCGGAAGGATCTCGGCAAGACGCTCGCGAACGGGCGCCACGTCGTAGGCGGGATCGGGCGTGCCCTTCGGTCGTCCTAGGTGGGTGGCGCACGTCACCTTCGCTCCCCGGTCGACGAGCCAGCGCAGCGTCGGGACGGCGCTCTTGATGCGGAAGTCGTCACCGACGACGCGTCGTCCGTCGACCTCTCGGATCGGGACGTTGAAGTCGACGCGGACGAGCACCGACTTCCCGGCGACCTCCGGCAGGTCCTCGAGAAGCGGCAGGCGTGCCGTCACGCCGCGCCGACGATTGCGGCGAGATCGACGAGGCGGTGCGAGTAGCCCCACTCGTTGTCGTACCAGCCGAAGACCTTCGCGAGCGACTTTGCCCCGTCGAGGGGCATCGTCATCGTCATTCCCGCGTCGAAGGTGCAGGACGCCGGCGAGCCGACGATGTCCGATGAGACGATCGGGTCCTCGTTGTAGACGAGGACCCTCGACAGCGGTCCAGAGCCAGCCGCCTGTTTGAACGCGGCGTTGATCGCGGCGACGTCGGCCTCGGCGTTGAGGATCCCCGTCCAGTCGGTGATCGAACCGACCGGCAACGGCACGCGGAGCGAGGTGCCATCCAGACGGCCCTTCATGTTCGTCATCACAAGGCCCGTCGCGCGCGCAGCGCCGGTCGTCGTCGGCACGATGTTCACGGCGGCCGCCCGCGCGCGGTGCAAGTTTTCGCGCGCCAGATCGAGGAGCGATTGGTCGTTCGTGTACGCGTGCACCGTCGTCATCATTCCCTTGTCGATCCCGAACGCATCGTCGAGCACCTTCATCATCGGAACGAAGCAGTTCGTCGTGCAGGAGGCGTTCGAGATGACGACATGGCGCTGTGGATCGAATTCCGTATCGTTGACACCGACGACGAACGTCGCGTCGGCGTCGTTTGACGGTGCGGAGATGATGACGCGCTTCGCGCCACCCTGCAGGTGGGCGGCTGCGGCGTCGCGCTTGGTGAACCGGCCGGTCGATTCGATGACGACGTCGGCACCGACCTCGGACCACTTGAGCTGCGCAGGGTCCTTCTCCGCGAAGACCGTGATCGTCTTGCCGTCGACGACGAGGTCGCTCCCCTTCACCTCGACCGTGCCGGGGAAACGCCGATACGTCGAGTCATAACGGAGGAGGTGGGCGTTGACCTCCGGCGAGAGGAGATCGTTGACCGCGACGATCTCGATCGCCGAGGACGACTCTCGAGACGCGCGAAGGAAGTTCCTCCCGATCCTTCCGAATCCGTTGATGCCGACCCGTACCGTCATCACGTCACCATCTTTCTGTTCGCATGTGGACCGAGACCCGTGACTTGACTCTCGGTGTCGCGACCAGCGCCGCGCCAGTTGGGACTCGCGGCCAACCACGTCCTTCGCCAGAGGCTAACGGGGCACTGGGCCGGCTTCGACCCTGCGCAGCGAGAGGCTGCCGGCCCGTGGCGGCCCAAGTTCAAGAAGCCGCGTTAGAAGCTGCTCTTGGCGGGCGGTCGGATACAGAAGGCACTTGAAGGTGCGGTCGGCTTGTGCCACGTGCGTATCGTCGGGAGAGGGAGCCTCATCGAGGGGGTCTGCGTCAGCTGTTCGCCGCGGTGACGAGTGCGCGGGCGAGCGCGCGCTCGTCGTGGACGAAGCCATCATGGCTAGCGACCGAGCTGATCACGACACGCACGCCTTCTGGCAGCACGCCGAGTTCCATCTGCTCCCGGTCGCAGATCACGGCGTCGGGCACGACCCCGTGGCGGATCAGCGCCGCGACATGCGCGGCGGCGTCGAATCCAGTCGTTTCCGGGACCTGCCCGTGAAGGTTGCAGACGTAGATTCGCCGCGCCGACGTCCTGGCCAACGCGGCGCCGATGGGCGCCGGCGCGAGCGCGGCGAGCACGCTCGTGAAGAGCGAACCGGGACCGATGACGATCTGATCGGCATGTTCGATCGCCTCGATCGCGGCGACGGGCACCGGCGCATCTTCGGGGACGAGTGAAACAGACGTCACGCCCTCGGTCATCTTGATGCGGGCCTGACCCTGCAGCTCCGAGCCGTGGACCGTCGCCTTCAGCACCACGGGGATGTCGGTCGCCGGGACGACGCTGCCAACGGTACGCAGGATCGCGCAGCACTCCGCGACACCCGAAGCGAAGTCGCCGGTCGTCGCGGCGAGCGCGGCGAGGAGCACGTTTCCAAAGGCGTGCCCGCCGAGTTCGCCGGCCCCGAACCGGTATTCGAGCGCGTCGCCGAGTGCGGACCGGGCCGGCAACAACGCGCCGATGCAGCGCCGAACGTCTCCCGGGGCTGGCATACCGAACGCCTCACGGAGGCGGCCGCTCGAGCCTCCGTCGTCGGCGACCGAAACGATCGCCGTGATACTGCTCGCGTACTCGCGCAACGCTCTGAGCGTGCGGGCGAGTCCGTGTCCGCCGCCGATCGCGACCGCGCGCGGTCCGTCGCGGTGGAGGCTCGCGTCGTCCACGACCGCGGCGAAGTCCTCGGGATTCACCGAGTGATGTCTCGGTGGTGCACCGACGGCTCGTACCCGTCTTTGCGGAGGCGGGTGGCGAGCTCCTCGGCGAGGACGACGGAACGGTGGCGCCCCCCGGTACAGCCGATGGCGATCGAAAGGTACGACTTCCCCTCCCGCGCGTAGGACGGCAGCAGGAACTCGACCATCGACCCGATGCGCTCGAGGAACTCCACCGCCTCAGGAGACGAGAGCACGTATTCACGCACGTCCGCGTCCAGGCCGCTGTGCGGACGCAGTGCGTCGACCCAGTGCGGATTAGGCAAGAACCTGACGTCGAAGACAAGATCGGCGTCGAGCGGCAAGCCGTTTTTGAAGCCGAACGAGACGACCGACGTCTCCATCGCGCCCGCCGCCGTCCGTCCGGCGTACAGCTCGACGAGGCGAGCGCGCAGCTCGTGGACGTTCGTCTCGCTCGTGTCGACCACCGCGTCGGCCTCCGAGCGCAGCGGCGCGAGGAGCTCGCGCTCGTTCCTGATCGCGTCGACCACGCCTTCTGCCTCGAGCGGGTGACGCCGGCGCGTCCCGGAGAACCGGCGGACGAGCACGTCGTCCGCGGCGTCGAGGAAAAGAACCCGCACGCGGGCTCCCGAGGCGCGCAGCTCCTCGATCGCTGGGACGATCTCGCTCAGCGATTCCGGACCACCGCGCCCGACGACGAAGCAGAATCGGTCAAACTCGCCGCCTCGTTGGCCGCCGAGCTCCGCGACCTTGCCGATCAACGCACCCGGGAGGTTGTCGATGACGAACCAGCCGAGGTCCTCGAGGGTGGCGGCTGCTGTCGAGCGGCCGGCTCCCGACATCCCCCCGACGATCAGGTACTCAGCCATCGCGGCGCGACCTCCATCGCGATCTTCCCATCTGGGAACCGGGCGCAGTCGTCTTCCCAACCGAGATCGACTCCACCGAATGGCCTAGGTCAGCCAGGTGCCGTCCCATCAGCTCGACAAGGGACGCTCGAATCGCATCGCGCACAGTCGCGGGATCGTCGCCTCGAACTCAGGGTCGCTCGAGCCATCCAGGAGCTCGCGCCGGGGCGATGGCTCGATGAGGCGCGTCAGCACGAGGCCGGCGTCGACGGCGGGGTTGATGTAGCGGGAGAGCGGGCGGTGGCTGAAGCCGAGGGAAACCGCCGAGTCCACGTTCTCGATTACCCACTGTTCTTTGAGATACGGCCCGACGCGCCAGTAGCGCTCGTCGAGGATCTGGTCGTCGACGAAGCCGCTGCCGGGACCCTGGAACGCCGGGTGATTGACGAGCAGCAGGAATCGCCCGCCGGGGGCGAGGATGCGCGCCGCCTCGGCGAGCACCGCGTCGGTATCGAGGGTGTGCTCGATGACGAGGCAGCACACCGCCGCGTCGATGCTCCGAGAACGCAGTGGCAGCGCCTCCCCGATCGCTTGTACGTAGGCGATCTCCACCCGGGATCCGACGAGCGCATTCTTCAACTGTTCGCAAGACGGGTCGACGCCGACGATTGCCGCGCCATCCTCCGCCAGTCGGCGCGCCACTTGGCCCTCGCCACAGCCGATATCGACGATCCGCCGGCGACCGAACAGTTCTGCCGCGACGAGCGGCAGGATCTCGATTTCGTACTCTTGGTCGGCACCGTCGGTGAAGGTCTCCTTCCACCAGGTCGCGTTGGCGTCCCAGACTTCGGCGGACGCCGACTCCGGACCGACGGCGTCGGCGGGTCGCATCGCGCTCACGCCGACTGCGCCTCCCGACTCGAACGAACGAACTCGGCATCGGGATGGAGGCGACCGAAGACCGCCTCCCCGACGGCATCGGGCAGCCAGCTCAGCGCGAGCAGTTGATCGTGCGAGGCGGCGCGCAGCGCCCGTAGCGACCCGAAATCAGAGAGCAAGCGACGGCGCCGGCTTGCGCCGAGGCCCGGCACGTCGGCGAGCGGGTCAGGTCGCATCCTGCGCGCTCGGAGGGAGCGGTGGTAGCCGATCGCGAAACGGTGCGCTTCATCGCGCAGCTCCTCCAACAGATAGATCGCTTCGGAATCGCGTGGGATGCGGATCGGATCCGGGCGGCCGGGGACGAACACCTCCTCGAACTGCTTGGCGAGCGACGCCACCTCGAGCCGATCGGAGAGCCCGAGCTCTTCGACGACGCGCACCCCGACGCTCAGCTGACCTTTTCCGCCGTCGAGCAGCAACAGCTGGGGTGGATAGGCGAAGCGACGGGGTCTGCGCCTGCCGGCTGCTTCCGCTGTCTCGGACTTCGGCTCGGCAATCCGACGGAGCCGCCGTTCGAGCACCTCGCCCATCGCCGCGTAGTCATCGCTGCCGGCGACGGCGCGCACCTTGAAGTGGCGGTAATCGCTCCGTTTCATCAGGCCGTCTTCCATGACGACCATCGACCCGACATAGTCGCTGCCTTGCAGGTGGCTCATGTCGTAACACTCGATCCGAAGTGGCGCCTCCCGCAGCCCCAAGTACTCCCGCAGCTGCTCGAGGGCGCGGGCGCGACTCGACAGATCCGTCGCACGTCGCGTGCGATGACGGGCGAGCTGTTCTCTCGCGTTGTTCTCCGCGACGTCGACCAGCGCGCGCTTGCGGCCGCGCTGGGGCACCTTGATCGAGACGGGACCGCCGCGTCGCTCCGACAACCACGTCGCATACGTCTCGACATCGGTCGGCTGCGTTCGGACGAGGATCTCGCGCGCGACGCCCAACGGAGTCTCGGCGAAGTGCTGTTCGAGGACGCGCTGGTAGAGATCGGGCGTGGACAGCGCCTCGACCTTCTCCAAGATGAAGCCGTGTCGTCCGACGAGCAGTCCGTGACGGACGTGCAGGACCTGAACGGCCGCTTCGAGTTCGGCGTCGGCGATCCCGAAGACATCGAGGTCGTCACCGGCCGCGGCGACGATGTCTTGGCGCTCGCTCGCAAGTCGAGCCGATTCGAGCTGGTCGCGAAGACGCGCCGCCAGTTCGAACTCTTCGCGCTCCGCGGCGTCGTGCATCTGGCGCTCGAGGCGGGAGAGCACCGCCTTCGTGTCTCCTTCCAAAAAGCGCGCCAGGTCGTCCAGAAACTCGCGGTACGTGTCTTTGTCGACCTCCCCGACACAGGGTCCCGAACACCGCTCGATGTGGAAAAGCAAGCACGGGCGACCGAGGCGGACGTGACGGCCGTACTTCGCGTTCGAGCAGCTGCGGATGGGAAACGAGCGCAGGAGCGAATCGAGGGTCTCTCTCAGCGCGTAGGCGTGCGCGTACGGGCCGAAGTAGCGCGTGCCCTTGCGCTTCGCTCCACGCACCACCATCGCTCGGGGCCACTCCTCGTCCATCGTGATCGCGAGGTATGGGTAGCTCTTGTCGTCGACGAGGCGGATGTTGAAGCGCGGCCGGTGCTCCTTGATGAGGTTGTACTCGAGCATGATCGCCTCGACGTCGGAGCGCACCTGGATCCACTCAACTGACGCCGCCCGATCGAGCATCTGCTGGGTACGCGGTGGCAGGCCGGCGGGGTCGCCGAAGTAGTTGGCGAGGCGGCTGCGCAGCGAGCGCGCCTTGCCGACATAGATCACGCGTCCGTCCCGGTCGTTGAACTGGTAGGAGCCCGGCGCGTCGGGGACGTCTCTTGGCCGCTCGAGCACTAACCTTGAGGCTACGCCGGCCTGGTATTCCGGCAGACATACGAGCTTCGTGGCCGACAACCCCGCGGACGGGCGACCAGGCTGTCCCCGCCGGCCGCAAGCGAAGCGCAAACGGACAGAAAGAGGCCCATGTTCCGCCTCCAGACGCCGCTCCCGCAGCGGTATGCCGACGCGACGGATGACGAGCTCGCGGAGATGATTGGCGCGGCGCGCACAAAACTCGGTGAGCGCGTCGTCATCCTTGGCCACCACTACCAGCGCGACGAGGTGATGCGCTGGGCGGACGCAAGGGGAGACTCATTCGGGCTCTCGCGCTTCGCCGCCGAACAAGAACGAGCCGAGTTCGTCGTCTTTTGCGGGGTGACGTTCATGGCCGAGGCCGCCGACGTTCTCACCCGGCCGAACCAACAGGTGATCCTCCCTGACTTGAACGCTGGATGCTCGATGGCCGACATGGCTGATCTCGACGAGGTCGAGCAGGCCTGGGCTGAGCTCGGCAAGGTCACCGATCTCGAAGCGATCGTGCCGGTCACCTACATGAACTCCTCCGCGGCGTTGAAGGCGTTCGTCGGTGACCGTGGCGGCACCGTCTGCACGTCATCGAACGCGGCCGCCGCCGTGCGTTGGGCGCTTCGCGTCGGGACAGATCTCCCTGCCGGCGCTCCGCTCGTCGAACTCGTCCGGTCGAGCACTCGCAAGGTGCTCTTTTTCCCCGACCAACACCTCGGCCGCAACACCGCCTACGCGCTCGGGTTCGACGCCTCAGATATGGCGGTGTGGGATCCGCGTCGAGAATTCGGTGGTCTCGATGACGTCGACGTGAAAGGGGCGACGTTTCTGCTCTGGAAGGGTCACTGCTCGGTCCACCAGAGGTTCAAGACGACACATGTCGAGGCGTTCCGCGCCACGCATCCGCAGGGACTCGTCGTCGTGCACCCCGAGTGCGCGCACGAGGTCATCGAGCTCGCAGACGCGGTCGGATCGACCGACGCGATTATCCGCTTCGTCGACGCCGCGCCTGAGGGCGCGGAGATCGGAGTCGGAACCGAGATCCATCTTGTGCACCGGCTGGCAAACGAGCACCCCGAAAAGACAGTCCTCTCGCTCGACCCGCTCGTTTGTCCGTGCTCGACGATGTTCCGCATCGACCCCCAGCACCTGGCATGGGTGCTCGAGGGGCTCGTCGAAGGCGACGTCCGCAATCGCATCGTCGTCGACGAGCAAACCGCCGCTTCGGCCCGGCTGGCGCTCGAGAGGATGCTGGCGATCGTCTGACGCCGGCGCGGGGTTCCCAGGTCGCCATCGACCACGAGGAAGATCATCACGACTCTCCGTTCGTCTGACGACGACCGGCTCCGCTGACTACAGAGCGCGAGGTTTGGGCCGAACGTGCTTCCATGCCACCCTCAGCAAGCGACACGTGATCCCACCTTTCGATGTGACCGCGGATCGACGCGAGTGGCGGTGCGCGCAGCAACTCCGACGGGTCGGTTTCAACCAATGCCGATCGCTACGCAATGCAGACTAATGACGAAGACCACACCATTGCGGTCGCGACTGTTGCAATCCGATTGCACTCAACGCACATCGCGATACGCCATAGCACTTTCTTCATCTTTCTCTGACTTTTCCGTCGCGATAACGTCGGCGAGCCGGTCGTTCTCCGACGGTACGCGCTGATCCCTTGTGGGCAATCGCGACGAAGGCGGGCCGCGTGCAGCGCGCGCTGTGCCAGACCATCAAGACCGACTAGGAGATACCGACGTGCACCTTTCCATCCGCAGCGTCACGATCGACTGTCACGACCCGTTCAGCCTGGCGAAGTGGTGGTGCGAAGCCTTCGGAGTTCCGATGAGCGAAGAGGATTTCCTGGAGGATCCGGAGGCGATCTGCGCTCTCGGCGACGACCAAGCACGGCTGCTCTTCGAGCGCGTCCCCGAAGACAAGACGCTGAAGAACCGCGTCCACCTCGACCTCCGTCCCGCGACGTCACTCGAAGCGGAGGTCGAGCGGCTGATCGCCCTCGGTGCGTCGCTCGTCGCGGACCACCGCGCTCCAGACGGTCACGGTTGGGTTGTGCTCAGTGATCCCGAGGGAAACGAGTTCTGCGTCGAGCGCGCATCAAGCGCCTGAGGGCCTGAGCCGAGGATCAAATGCCTAGGCCGGAACCGCAGCCTTCGGGCGCTTTGCAGCCACCCGCCTCGCGCCACGAACGAGGAGTGGCTTCAAATAGCGCCCGGTGTAGCTCACCGTCATCGAGGCGACCTTTTCTGGTACGCCTTCGGCGACCACCCGACCTCCGCCGCTCCCGCCTTCGGGGCCGAGGTCGATGATCCAATCGGCGGATTTCACGACATCGAGATTGTGCTCGATCACGACGACGGTGTTGCCCTGGTCAACGAGACGTTGCAGCACACCAAGCAGCTTGCGCACGTCGTCGAAGTGCAGTCCCGTCGTCGGCTCGTCGAGGATGTAGAAGGTGTGACCGGTCGAGCGTTTTGACAACTCTGACGCGAGCTTCACCCGCTGCGCTTCCCCACCGGACAACGTCGGCGCCGGTTGTCCGAGCCGGATGTAGCCCAGCCCAACGTCGGTGAGCGTCTGCAGGTGGCGGGCGATCACCGGCTGGGCGGCGAAGAACTCGCTCGCCTCTTCGCACGACATGTCGAGCACATCGGCGATCGATTTGCCACGCCAAAGCACTTCGAGGGTGTCGCGGTTGTAGCGCGCGCCCTTGCAGATCTCACACGGAACGTAGACGTCGGGAAGGAAGTGCATCTCGATGCGAATCGTCCCGTCACCGGAACAGGCTTCGCACCGACCACCCGGCACGTTGAACGAGAAGCGGCCCGGCTGGTATCCGCGCAGCTTTGCTTCCTGGGTCTGGCTGAAGAGTCGCCGGATGTGATCGAACACACCGGTGTACGTGGCGGGGTTCGATCTCGGCGTGCGCCCAATCGGTGACTGATCGATGTCGATCACCTTGTCGAGGAGCTCGGCGCCTTCGACGGAGCGGTGACGTCCGGGGACCGTCTTCGTCTTGTAGATCGCTTGTGCGAGCGCGCGGTGGACGATGTCGTTGACGAGTGTCGACTTTCCGGATCCCGAAACCCCCGTCACCGCGACGAGGCACCCGAGCGGAAACGCGACGTCGATGTGCTGCAGGTTGTGCTCGTAGGCGTCGCGCACGACGAGGTGACCCTTGTCCGTCGGGCGACGAACGTCCGGAACATCGATCTTCGCGCTGCCCGCGAGGTACTTCCCGGTGATCGAACGCGGCTCTTTCGTCAATCCGGAGACAGGACCCGAGTAGACGATCTCCCCACCGTGCTCGCCGGCACCCGGTCCGATGTCGACAACGTGATCCGAGATTCGGATCGTCTCCTCGTCGTGCTCGACGACGATGACGGAGTTACCGAGATCGCGCAGCCTCTCGAGCGTTTCGATCAGTCGCCGATTGTCTCGTTGGTGGAGCCCGATCGATGGCTCGTCAAGCACGTAGAGGACTCCGACAAGACCACTGCCGATCTGACTCGCGAGACGGATGCGCTGCGCCTCGCCTCCTGCAAGCGTCGCCGACGAACGATCAAGCGTCAGGTAATCGAGACCGACGTCGACGAGAAACTGCACACGGGCACGGATCTCTTTCAGCAGTCGCTCGGCGATCATCGCCTCGCGTCCTGAGAGTTCGAGCGCCGAGAGCACCTTCGCCGTTTCGCCGATCGGTTTCGCCGATAGCTCAGCGATGTTCATCCCATCAACCGTGACGGCGAGCGACTCCGGCTTCAGCCGCGTCCCACCGCACGCCGCACACGGCACCTCGCGCATGTAGCCCTCGATCTGCTGGCGGTGCCACTCCGAGTCCGCTTCGGAGTGTCGCCTTTGCAACCACGCGATGGCGCCTTCGTAGGTCGTCTTGTACGAACGCTGCGTGCCGTACCGGTTGCGGTATGTGACGTGGACCCGGCGGTCTCCGGCGCCGTAGAGCAGCACCTTTTGCTGGGCCTTCGTCAACTTCTTCCACGGCTTCGAAAGGTCGATGTCGAACTCCTCGCCGACGGCGCGCAGCACCCGGGAGAAGTACTCGGTGCGCGCCGAGGCCCATGGCGCAATCGCGCCGTGATCCACCGCCAGATCGGGGTTCGGTACGACGAGGTCCGGGTCGACCTCGTAGCGCGTACCCAAACCCAGGCAGACCGGACATGCTCCGTACGGCGAGTTGAACGAGAAGTTGCGCGGCGCCGGGTCGTCGAACGACGTCCCGTCGTAGGTGCACGCGAGGTGCTGGGAAAAGGTCAGGATCTCATCGGTGTCGAGGAGGTGGATCTCGGCGATACCCTCCCCGAGTCGCAACGCCGTCTCGATCGAGTCGGTGAGCCGGCGCTCGATCCCGGGCCGGTGGACGAGACGGTCGACGACGACTTCGATCGTGTGCTGCTCATAGCGGGCAAGAGAGTGCTTCTGCCGTTCGGCAAGCTCGACGAGCTCCCCGTCAATGCGGGCGCGGGCGTAGCCCTGACGGGCGAGATCGTCGAGGAGCGAGTCGTATTCGCCCTTTCGCCCTCGGACAACCGGCGCCAACACATGGAACCGGCTGCCGTCGTGAAGGTCCATCACCCGGTCGACGATCTGCTGCGGACTCTGGCGCGAGACGACCCGTCCGCACTTCGGACAGTGCGGCAAGCCGATTCGCGCGTAGAGCAAGCGGAGGTAGTCGTAGACCTCAGTGACGGTCCCGACAGTCGAGCGTGGGTTGCGCGAGGCGGACTTCTGGTCGATGGAGATCGCCGGCGACAGCCCCTCGATGAAATCGACGTCGGGCTTGTCCATCTGACCAAGGAACTGACGCGCGTACGACGACAGGGACTCGACATAACGCCGTTGGCCCTCGGCATAGATCGTGTCGAAGGCGAGCGAGGATTTCCCTGAGCCCGACAGTCCGGTGAACACGATCAACTTCTCGCGGGGCAGCTCAAGCGAGACGTTCTTCAAGTTGTGTTCGCGCGCGCCGCGAATCACCAGAAAATCGGACATCTCGGCGAGGATACCGGCGGGTTGTGTCGGGGCCGTTGGCCCGGCCGCCAGGACGAGGGCCGTCCCAGACCGTCGCTACCCCAAATCACCCGCCACCCTCGACGCTCCCTGCCCCGCGCCCTCAGGACGGGTCGACACAGCCAGCAGCGAGCGTGTCGGCTTCTTGGACCCGAGGATCGGCTGCGTCAGAAAGGTTGAGGCGGACAAGAAGCGCCGCCGACCGCGCCGCCGCCGCAGCCAGGTGCGCGGCAGTAGAGGCATCGCCGCGGAGGTTCGGATTGCCCCGCTCGGCGATGTCGATAGCGAGTTCGTTCACCCGGCTGCCAATCCTCGTCACCTGGAGCGGCACCTCCGACGCCGCGCTGACGGCCGAGGCGATCTCGCTGGCTCTCGTCGGGTCGTCGCGCGGCCGGCGCCTCGCCGCGATCACCACCAAATAGGCGCTCGCGTCGTCGCCGGCCAGGCGGCCGGCTCGCTCACGGAGCAAGTCGGCCTCAGCGAGGATCGAGGCGGCGTCGAACGGAGCGTCCTTGGCGAACGCGGCTGCCATCGCCACAAGCGCGGCTGCCATCGCCACCGCTAGGGCGGCGACCGCTCCCCCGCCTGGGACCGGCTCACCTCGCGCGACCGCTTCGAGGAACGTTGCGACCGACGCCGAGGAGTAGTCGCCGGGGTCGAGCACCGTTAGGCGAGGCCGACGATCTCGCCGTTCTCGTCGATATCGATCCTCCACGCCTGCGGGCTCGTACCGAGTCCCGGCATGGTCCGCATGTCGCCGCAGATCGGATAGACGAATCCAGCGCCCACATTCGCCCGTACCTCGCGCACGGGCAGGCGCCACCCCGTCGGCGCGCCGAGGAGCCGCGGGTCGGACGAGATCGACAGGTGGGTCTTCGCCACGCACACCGGCAGGCGGCCGAAACCGTTGCGCTCGTAATTGTCGATCTGCTTCGAAGCGGCCGGCAGGTAGTCGACGCCGTCAGCGCCGTAGACCTTCGTGGCGATCGTCTCGATCTTCTCGCGCAGCGACGCCGATTCCGGATAGAGGAACCGGAACTCGCTTTTCTCGGCCGCCGCTTCGGCGACCGCTTCGGCAAGCTCGACCGCCCCGCGCCCCCCATCGACGAAGTTCGTGCAGACTGCGGCGCGCGCGCCGCAGTCTGCCGCGATCTTACGGATGGCATCGAGTTCGGAGCGATGATCCCCCGGGAACGTATTGATGGCGACGACCGGCGTCACTCCGTGCAACGCGATGTTCTCGATCTGCTTACGCAGATTGGCGCCGCCCTCGAAGACCTCATCGGGGTTCTCTTCCAGGATCGCTGGAGGAAGCGGCTTGCCCGCGACGACACGGTGCTTTCCGGAGTGGGCTTTCAACGCCCGCACGGTCGCGACGACGACCGCCGCGTCGGGTTGCAAACCGGAGGTCCTGCACTTGATGTTGAAAAACCGCTCGGCGCCCATGTCCGCGCCGAATCCGGCCTCGGTGACGAGGAAGTCGCCGGTGCCGATCCCGATCAGGTCTGCGACAACACTTGAGTTCCCGGTGGCGATATTTCCGAAGGGACCTGAGTGCACGAGAACCGGGGTGTTCTCGAGCGTTTGCATCAAGTTCGGCTTGATCGCCTCGCGCATGATCACCGTCATCGCGCCAGCGGCGTGCAACTGCTCAGCGGTCACGGGCTCGTCTTCGGCGGTATATCCGACGACGATCCGCCCAAGGCGGGCACGCAGATCAGAAAGCGACGTCGAGAGCGCGAGGATCGCCATCACTTCTGACGCCGCGGTGATGTCGAAGCCAGTCTCTCGCGGTATTCCGTCTTGAGATCCCCCGAGCCCAACCACGATGTTGCGCAACGCTCGATCGTTGACGTCGAGGACCCGTCTCCAGGTGATCTTGTGCTGATCGATCCCAAGCGAGTTCTTTTGAAACAAAGAGTTGTCGAGCATCGCCGAGCACAGGTTGTGCGCCGCCGTCACGGCGTGCATGTCGCCGGTGAGGTGGAGGTTGAACAGCTCCATGGGGACGACCTGGGAGTAACCGCCACCGGCCGCGCCGCCCTTAATCCCGAATGTCGGACCCATCGACGGCTGGCGGATCGCGATCGTCGCCTTCTTGCCGATGTGCCGAAAAGCTTGACCTAGACCGACGGTCGTCGTCGTCTTCCCCTCGCCAAGTGGCGTCGGAGTGATCGCGGAAACGACGACGTACTTCGCCCGCGGCGCCTTCTCCAGCTGGTCGATCGCCGAGAGCTTCACCTTCGCGACGTCTCGGCCGTAGAACTCGAGGAGCTCGGATCCGATCCCCATCTCCTCGGCGATGCCCTCAAGCGGTTTCAACGACGCTTGGCGGGCGATCTCGAGGTCAGTTGGCATGCTCATTTATTCATCCTCCGGTCGGAGTCGGGTGGTCGGAGCTTCATTTTGGTGATTAATCCCCGAGTTCGATACGGCGTTTAGTCACAAATTCCTCGAGTTCGGCGCGGACCGCATCATCGAGAGGTGGCGGCTCGAACTCGTCGAGGACCTTCGTGTAGATGTCGCGGGCGCGCGCCGCGGCGTCCTTCGCTCCGAGCTTCGACGACCACCGTTCGAAGTTCGCCGACGAACTCAGCATCGGGCGATAAAAGCAGTCGCGAAAGCGCTCCATCGTGTGCGCGGCACCGAGGAAGTGCCCACCTTGGCCGACCTCGACGTGCGCATCGAACGCGAGCGACTCTTCGTCGATCGACAGCGGGGTGAACATCTCCCGCATCATCTTCAAGAGCTCGATGTCGATGACGAACTTCTCGTAACAGCTGACGAGGCCGCCCTCGAGCCATCCGGCCGAGTGCATCACAAAGTTCGTGCCCGCCAGGAACGTCGGAAGCAGCGTCGTCGTCGCCTCGTACGCGGCCTGCGCGTCGGCGGTCTGGCTCGAGGTGAGGCAGCCTCCGGTGCGGAACGGCAGCCCGTAGTGCCGGGCGATCTGTGCCGTCGCGAGCAGCCCGATCGCCGACTCCGGCGTGCCGAACTGCGGGGAGCCAGACTGCATATCGATGTTCGAAAGGAACGACCCGAAGACGACGGGACAGCCCGGTCGGATCAGCTGAGCCAGCGCGATCGCCGTGAACGCCTCGGCCATCTGCTGGGCGAGCGTCGCCGGAATCGAGACCGGTGACATCGCGCCCATCAAGAGAAATGGTGTCAAGACCGTCGCCTGCGCGGCGCGGTTGTATTCGAACTGAGCGTCGAGCATCCGGCGGTCCCAGCGAAGCGGCGAGTTGCAGTTGATCAGGGCCAGCATCACCGGCGCCTCCTCGATCGCCCCGCGACTGCCGAAGACGATCTCCGCCATCCGGATCGAGTCGAGTGCGTTCGGACCCGAGACGACGTTGCCCATGTAAATCTTGTCGGTGAGCGTCTGCAGCGCGAAGAGCATGTCGAGGTGCCGCGAATCGAGCGGCACATCGTTCGGCTCGCAAATGATCCCACCCGCTGAATCGAGCTCGGCGAAGTGCTGAGACAGCATCGCCAGGCGTCGGAAGTCCTCCATCGTCGCCTCACGTCGTGTGTCGGCCTCCCGCACGAAGGGCGACCCGTACACCGCGCTGAACACCATGTGATCGCCGCCGATGTGCACGGTGTGGTCGGGATTACGCGCCTTGACGTCGAACTCGTGGGGCGGCTTCGCGAGCTGCTCGACGACGAACTCCGGTTCGAATCTGACGACGTCTTCGTCCACCTTCTGGCCGGCGGCGAGGAAGAGCTCGATCGCCTCGGGATGGTCGAACTGCACCCCGATCTCGCTGACGATCCGCCTCCATCCCCGGTCCAAGACTGCGAGCGCGTCCGCGGAAAGGATTTCGTAGCGGGGCATCGAGTTCCTGAACATCTGCGCCTCGGCTCTTGCCCGGACCGCCGGCGGCGCTCGCCACCCGACTTCCGTGCAGCTAGGATCACATTGTAAAACAAGGTTTCCGCTTTGTGGAACCTTCGATCGGCGAAAGGACCCTCGTTGCGCTCCCCCGCCGGAACTCAAGCCGTCGACCGGGCCGCCGACTTGCTCGTCCAGGTCGTGGACTCCCCCGAACCGGTCGCCTTTTCGACGCTCGCCGAGCGCACCGGCTTGCCGAAGAGCACCGTCTCCCGCCTGATGTCGGCCCTCGAGCGCCACGGGCTCGTTGATCGTGGCTCGGGCCGCAGCTACCGGCCGGGAGAGGTTTTCGTCGGCTACGCCCGCTCGCGTTCGTTCGAGCTCGACATCACCGAGGTCGCCCGCCCATTCCTCGTCGGACTCGGCGAGGAGACAGGCGAAACGATCAACCTCGGGGTCGCGACCGCCGGAATGGTCAAGCAAGTCGCCCAGGTCGACAGTCGCTATCTGATCGGGGTGACGAACTGGCTGAACCTGCCCGTGCCGCTGCACTGCTCGGCACTCGGCAAGGTGCTGCTCGCCTACGGGGCCGCCGAACTGCCGGCAGGCGCCCTCGAGCGACGCACCGAAAAGACGCTGACCGATCGGGAGGCCATTGTCCGCGAGCTCGTCACGGTACGTCGACTCGGCTACGCGACCACCGACGGGGAGCTCGAACCGGGATTGATCGCGATCGCGTCTCCGGTGCGCTCTCGGGGCCGGGTCGTCGCCGCCGTCTCGGTTTCAGGTCCGTCAACGCGCTTCAAACCATCAGCGGTGCGCGACGCCATCAAGCGCTGCATCGCACAATCAGATGCAATCTCCCGTGCGCTCGAAGGAAATGGTGACCCAGCGTCGACCCCGAAAGAAGGTGCGGCGTGAACGAAGCCGAGCTTTTGAAGACGCTCTACGACGAGACACTCGTCGGGAACGCCCCCCGCGTCCTCGAGCTCACCGAAGAGGGGCTGTCGAACGGGCTCGCCCCGGAGACCATGCTGTTCGACGCTCTCATCCCGTCATTGGAAGAGGTGGGCGCGCGCTTTGAGCGCGGCGACTTCTTCGTTCCGGAGATGTTGATCGCCGGCAAAGCGATGGCGGGTGCTCTCGAGCGTCTCCGCCCGCTGCTGTCACAGACCGACGCCGCCGGACTCGGCACCTTTGTCATGGGCACGGTGAAAGGCGATGTCCACGACATCGGGAAGAATCTCGTCAACATCATGCTCGAGGGCGCGGGTTTCCGGGTCGTCGACCTTGGCGTCCAGGTCGCTCCGGAGCGATTCATCGAAGCGATCCAGGAATACCAGCCCGACATCGTCGGGTTCTCGGCCTTCTTGACGACGACGATGCCGATGTTCAAGGCGAACATCAACGCGCTCGAGAAGGCCGGACTGCGCGACCAGGTGATCGTGATGGTCGGCGGTGCGCCGGTCACTCAGGAGTACGCCGACGCCGTCGGCGCTGACGGATACGCCTCGGACGCCTCGGCGGCCGTCGCGAAGGCGAAGGAGCTGCTGAAAAAGCAACGGCAGCTGACCTCTGCTTAGAGCGCCATGTCGTCCAGCCCCTCGCATACCGTCCTGCGGTCGGCCTCTCGTGAGGTCGTGATCGGTGGCGACCAGCCGTTCTGCATCATCGGCGAGCGGATCAATCCCACCGGGCGCTCGATCTTCCAAGAACAGCTGCGCGCCAACGATCTCTCCCGGATCGAGATCGACGTCGCCCAGCAAGTCGAGGGCGGCGCGATGGTGCTTGACGTCAACATGGGCGTCCCGCTCGCTGACGAGGCCGACCTGCTGGCGCGCGCCGTGAAGCTGATCCAGAGCTTGACCGACCTGCCGCTCTGCATCGACTCGTCGGTCGTCGAGGCGCTCGACGCCGGCCTAGCTGCGTACGAAGGAAAAGCGCTCGTGAACTCGGTGACCGCCGAGGACGAGCGTCTCGACGCGATCTTGCCGATCGTCAAGCGCTACGGCGCCGCGGTGATCGGGTTACCGAACGACGAGCACGAGATCCCCGAGGACCCACGTCGGCGCGTCGAGCTCGCCGGCAGGCTGATCGATGTCGCGACGGGAAAGTACGGGATCCCGGTCGAGGACATCGTCATCGACCCGCTCGCGATGCCGGTGGGGGCCGATTCGACACTCGCGGCGAAGACTCTCGAGACGATCGGTTTGCTGCACGAACGCTTCGGGGTGAACATGGCGCTTGGCGCCTCGAACGTCTCGTTCGGTATGCCTGACCGTCCGACGATCGGCGCAACCTTCTTGCCGATGGCGATGTCACACGGGTTGACCAGCGCGATCATGGACGCCCGCAACCCGCAGATCGTGCGGTCGGTGAAGGCTGCCGACCTCCTCGTCGGCAACGACGAGTGGGGTGCGAATTGGATCGCGGCGTTCCGCGCCCAGTCCCAAGGCTGAGCTGATGCCCGAGCGCGCCGCGGCGGCGCGGAGCGAGGACGACGTCAACGACGCGACGGAGATGGCGTCAGAACCGCGCAGCGACGAAACCCCGCACGGACGCGTGCGCATCCGGTTCGCACCGAGCGGCCGAGATGTCCACGTGCCCGCCGGTGTCGCGGTGTTCGACGCCGCGAGCTGGAACGGGATCGCGATCGATTCGACGTGTGGCGGTCACGGCACTTGCAAGAAGTGCAAGGTGCGCGTGATCGGCACAGCGGCGGCGCCGACGTCGCTCGACTTGCGCGCCTTCAACGCTGAGGAGCTCGCCGCCGGTTGGCGGCTCGCCTGCCGCACGCCGGCGACAGTCGACGTCGACGTCGAGGTGCCGCCGCTGACGACGCGGCCGAAGGCGGCGACTGTCGGCGTCGGACGCCAGGTGATCCTGCGCCCCGCCGTGCAAAAGCGCTATGTCGAACTCTCCGAACCGTCGCTGTCCGACCAAACACCGGATATCGAGCGGCTGCTGCGAGAACTCGACGACCTCGAACTGCGCGTCGACCTGCAGGCGCTGCGGTCGATCGGCCGCGCTCTTCGTTCGAGCGATAGCAAGGTCACGGCGGTCGTCGTCGACGACGTGCTGATCGACGTCGAGCCCGGCGACACGACCGAGATGATGTACGGCCTCGCCTTCGACCTCGGCACCACGACCGTCGTCGCCACCTTGCTGGACCTGTCAACCGGCACCCCGGTCGCGGCGCGCTCGGCGCTCAATCGCCAACAGCCGTTTGGCGCAGACGTCATCACGCGGATCAGCGCGGTCATGACCGGAGCCGATGCGCTTGAAAAGCTCCGGAAGCTCGCGCACGAGACCCTCGCCGCGCTCGCGGACGAGGTCTGCGAGGAGGCGGGCGTCGACCCGGACAACGTCTACGAAGTCGCCCTCGCCGGCAACGCGACGATGACCCACATCGTCTTGGGCGTCGACCCCGAGCCGCTCGGTGTGGCACCGTTCATCCTCTCGACGCGTGCGTTCCCCGAGATCCTCGCCTCGGACCTGGGCGTGCCGGTCCATCCAAGGGCGCGGGCGGTCGTGTTCCCTTCGCTCGGCGCCTATGTCGGCGGTGACATCATCGCCGGGCTCCTCGCGTCCGGCATGGACCGCGATCAGCGGATGCGGCTGTTCATCGACGTCGGGACGAACTGCGAGATCGTGCTCGGCAACCGAGACCGCTTGATCGGCACGGCGGCTCCCGCCGGGCCGGCGTTCGAGGGCGCTGCCATCCGCTGCGGCATGCGAGCCGAGGCGGGGGCGATCGAGGGCGTCTTTATCAGTCCCGAGGGTGTCGAAATTCGCGTCATCGGTGACGCCGCGCCGCTCGGTTTGTGCGGATCCGGCCTCGTCGACGCGGTCGCCGAACTATTAAAGGTCGGCCTCCTCGACAACTCCGGACGCTTCATCTCCGAAGATGCGGCGCGCGCCGCCGCGCCACAGATCGCCGAGCGCCTGTCGATGATCGGAAACGAGCGGGTATTCGTGCTCTCCGAGGAATCAGAAAATGGCGGTACACTGGTCTTTCTCACCCAGCGCGACGTACGCGAGCTGCAGTTCGCGAAGGCCGCCATCGCGACTGGATGGAGCCTTCTGCTTTCGACGGCGGGGTTCTCCACCGCCGACGTCCAACAGGTCCTGCTCGCCGGGTCGTTCGGCTCGTACCTGTCGCCGGCGAGCGCCGTACGGATCGGCCTCGTGCCGTCGATGTCGGCGCTTCGCGTCGTCAGTGCCGGCAACGTCGCCGGTGAGGGCGCCAAGATGGCGCTCCTTTCGGTCCGTGAACGCGCCGGTGCCCTCGCGCTGATCGAGGAGGTGGAATACGTCGAACTCTCCGACCGCGCCGATTTCAACGACCGGTTCGTCGAGCAACTCTCGTTCCCTTCCTGACCAGATCGCTGAGAACACTGACGCCAGCGAGCGGACCGGGGTAATCGCCTGTGGTGCGCTCGCCGGTCGCGTGCGATCGATCGCGGCCCGACGCGCCTGGCCGGTGGACGTCTACCCACTTCCCGCCGCGCTCCACAACCGTCCAGAACACATCGCCGACGCAGTCGTCGAACTCGCGATGACGCTGAAGGCCCGTCATCGCGCCATCGCGCTCGCCTACGCCGACTGCGGGACCTACGGCGCGCTCGACGACGTCTGCCGCTCACTCGGACTCGCGCGACTCCCCGGAGAGAACTGCTACGACGTCCTCGCCGGGCGGTCGACACTGGAGAGCTTGTTCACCAAAGAGCCGGGGACGTACCTGCTCACCGATTTCCTGGTGAAGAGCTTCCGCACGACGGTCTGGAAGGGTCTCGGACTCGACCGCCACCCAGAGCTGCGCGACGACTATTTCGGCAACTACCGCCGTGTCGTCTGGCTCGCCGAACAGCGCGGCGCCGAAATCGAACGCCGCGCACTCGACGCCGCGGCGGCGCTCGGTTTGCCGCTCGAGGTCGTCGACGTCGGCGAGACCCGTCTCGAGCGCGCCTTGTCGGCACTGATCGAGATCGCAGCCTGAGCATGTCGCGCAAGCTCGACTCACTGCGAGAGATGATCGAGAGCGCCCGTTTCGAAGTGATCCCGACGCGCACGATCGAAGAGAAAGTCGTGCAGCATTTGCCGACGAGCCGAGTGCTCGCGGTGACAGCGTCGTCGTCCCACGGTCTCGAGGCGACGATCGGCCTCACCGAGCGGCTCGTCGCCTGCGGTTATCGCGTCGTCCCGCATCTGTCGGCGCGCCTCGTCGCCGACGAGGCGCATCTGAAAGAGGTCGTCGACCGACTCGTCGTGATCGGCGTAGACGACGTCTTCGTACCCGCCGGCGACGCGGATCCGCCCGTGGGCAAGTTCGACGGCTCGCTCGGCGTGCTCGCCGAGCTCGAGGCACTCGGCAGCCCCTTCGCGCGCGTCGGGATCACCGGTTATCCGGAGAGCCATCCGAAGATCCACGATGACGTGACGATCCAGGCGATGTGGGACAAGCGCCGATACGCGAACTACATCGTCAGCAACCTCTGCTTCGACGCCAACGTGTACCGCAACTGGGTGCGGCGGGTCCGCGAACGGGGCGTCGACCTTCCGATCGTCCTGGGCCTCGCCGGCCCCGTCGATCGCGCAAAGCTCTTATCCGTCGCGGCACAGGTCGGAACGGCCTCGACGACGCGCATGCTGCGCCAGCACAGCCAGTGGTTCGCCCGACTCTTCACCCCTGGCGCCTACGACCCGTCGCGGTTCCTGGGGCGGCTCGCGACGACGCTCGCCGACCCATCGGCGCGGATCACCGGTCTCCACGTCTTCACCTTCAACCAAGTCGACAAGACCGAAGCCTGGCTTCGCGGGCTGCTGCCGGAGCAGAGCGCCTGACCCCGCTCACGAGTAACGCTCGAGTACGAACGTTGCTCGTGGTCGGATGCGCTCAGAATTTGAATGGCAAGGCCATGACGAGTTCGACATTGCGATCCTCTGGCCCGCCTGCACGGTGGGCATCGAGGCCGGCTCCCGGAACGTTCGCCGCGAGCTCCCGATGCAAGGAGGCCAAGCGCTCCACACCGCCTGCACGTTCGGGTTCGGGGGCGGCCCAATGGTCGAGCATCGTCGAAACGATCGAGAGCGAACCATTTCCTCCGGCGACGAGTTCGACCACCCGCGCTTGGCACGGCCAGTCGGCCATCGCGGCGGTCGAGACCTCCCAAAACCCGGCCGTCGGTTCGTAGGAGCTCGGCCAGTGGACGACCTGATTGAGATGCCGGTGTCCGTTTAACCACAACACGACGTTGCCGAATCGGTGGAGGAGCGCTCGGACTTCATCGGTCGTCGCGCGAGGTTGATCGTCTTCAGCTCCGCCGGGGTCCTGGCGAGCGTTGCTGAGCGTGGCCAGACCGTGGTGTGAGGCCAAGACGACGAGACGGTCGGCATTGGCGCTCTCGACCAGTTGCCCGTTCGCCGTTCGAAAGCGCGAGTGCACTTCGATCAGTCGCTTCTCCAACCAACGCATCTGACGGCGTCCGATGCTGCCGTGGTGATATCCGTCGAGATTGGTGGTGTCGAGCAGAACGATCCGGACCGGGTCGATGTCGTCGTAGATCGCGTACGCGGTCGCATCTCTGAGGTTCGTCTCGCTGAAGCCGTGCCCGCGTGGGAGACCGCGGACATCGAGATGGGCGGCGACGAACTCGGCCCGCCCGACGATGCGGCGGTCCGGATCAGCAGCGACACGTCGGGCCGGTCCGGAGAGAAAGTGATCTGGGTGCGACAGCAGCTCTTCCTCCCGGTCGAGCAGGTCCGGCCCCGGTGGCAGACCGATCGCCTTCCGTCCGCCGACGACCGCTTCCCGGTACGGCTCGGTCGGGATGGCGGTTCCGAGGACGAGCCCGTCGTGATTGCCGAAGCAAGAGAGCCATGGCACCCCCACCCCGGTCGCGCGAAAGCGCCTCATCGCTTCCTCCAACAGGCCGGGATGCTCGGGGAATCCCCACTCGGTTTTGAAGTGGTCGGTGCCCACGTCGGGATGCCAGTACAAGGGGTTGCGCCAGCTGCGTGCCTGCACCCCTTGGAATGTCCGCCCTCCGGAGTTCGGCGCGACCACTCCGCCGCTCAACAGCGTGATGAACATCGCGAGCTCGTTTGCTTGCGCGTTGTCGATGTTGTCACCCGTGCACAGCGCGAGCGAGAGCGGTGCACCCGTATCGGGGCTTTCGCCGAGGCGGCGAACCGTGCGCGCCATCACTTCGCAGGCGTGCGGCGCGAGCGCCTCGTGCGGGCGCTGGGCCGGAACGAATGTGCTCGCGCCCGGTCGGCCATAGACCTCTTGAAAGAACTCGAAGCGGCCCGGTGATTGAACATCGGCGAGTTGGAAATCGGTGAAATGGACCAACCGAACGAGGCTGTTCGCCCCTGCGCCGAGCGCGCTCGGTTCAGCGTTCGCGCTGCGCACAAGGCGAGGTTCGCCAGGTCCGTACGCCAATCTCCGGTAGGCACCGCGCCGTCCTCTGCGAAAAATCTCACCGCCGGTGATGACCTGATCGAGAGTGGTTCGGGCGCGGCGTCCGTCTGCGGCCTGATCGTCTCGTTCGGGGTCCACCTCGGGAGACATCATCACCGGCTCGCAGCCGCGCGTATCTCGGCGTCGGCGGCGGCGTCGTCGGGCTTAGATTGGGCGGCCAACGCTGCCGCCGCCCTCCGCCGATAACGGGCGACTTCGTCCTCGAGCCGTGACGAACTCCAACCGTGGACCGCGCCCATCACCGCGCCGACGGATTCGGCCGCGGCAACTCCGGCGTCCGGGTACTCGATCGCAATGCGGGTTCTCCGCTCCAGCACATCCTCGATGTGGAGCGCGCCCTCGTCGGACGCTGCGTACCGAACCTCTGCCAAGAGATACTCGTCCGCTCCGGGAACGGTCTCAACAAGGGCTGGGTCCTCGGCCGCAGCTGCCAGCACGTCGCCGATGAGGCTGCCGTATCGCGAGAGCAGGTGTTGTGCGACTTCTGGTGAGACGCCCCCGCGTCGTGCGAGTTCGTCCCGCTCTGCGAGCACGTCGGTATAGCCGCGCGCGCCGATGAGCGGAAGCTGCGCGGTGCGCGAGCGCGGCAATCGATCGCCGAGATTGGCAAGCGCGGCATCAACTGCATCAGCCGCCATCACCCGGTACGTCGTGAACTTTCCGCCCGCCACGACAGTCAGACCGGGCTGGGGCTGTGCGACGGCGTGCTCTCTGCTCAAGCGCGCCGTCGAGGCGGCCTTGCCCTGTAGCAGCGGTCGCAAACCGGCATAGGCGGCAACCACATCGTGTTGCGAGATGTTCAGGGAGAGTTCGGCGTTCAGGTGCTGAAGCAGATAGGCGATGTCGCCACGATTCACCGAAGGGTCGTCGGGGCTGAGCGACCAGTCGGTGTCCGTGGTCCCTACGAGCCAATGGCGATCCGAGGGAATCACCAACAGCACGCTCTTACCGGCGCGCACGATCAGTCCTGTCTCGAGTGGCAGGCACTCCTTCGGCAGAACGAGGTGCACGCCCTTCGACATCCGCACGTCGAGCCCGCCGGTGACACAGGCGAGGGACTGCAGACCACTGGTCCAGACCCCACCGGCACAGATCACCTGACGCGCTCTCGCTTCGAACTCTGCGCCCGTCTCCTCGTCGTGAACCACAACGCCGCGGACTCGGTCGCCTTGCCGAAGAAAACCCACGACCTTTGCTCGGTTGGCAACTCTTGCGCCATACGCCGCAGCTGTGCGAACGACCTCGACGGTGTAGCGAGCGTCGTCGACTTGCGCATCGAAATACCGGAAGCCTCCACGAAGTCCTTGTTGTCGGATCGCCGGTGCGATCGCGAGTGTCTGTTGCCGGCTCAAGTGGCGGTGCCGGGAGATCGCTTCGGACCGGCCAGCGCGCGACGTCCCCGCCATCAGGTCGTAGAAGAAAAGCCCCGATCCGACATAGGCGCGATCGACGTAGCGACGGCGGAGCGGGAAAAGGAACGGCACAGGACGAACGAGGTGCGGGGCGAGTCGTTCGACGAGCAACGCCCGCTCGCGCAGCGCCTCCGCCACCAACCCAAAATGCAGTTGCTCAAGGTAGCGCAGCCCTCCGTGGATCAGCTTGCTCGAGCGACTCGAGGTGCCCGATGCCCAGTCCCGCGCCTCGATTAGCCCGACCGAAAGCCCGCGGCTCACTGCGTCAAGCGCGGCACCGGCTCCAGTGATCCCGCCGCCGACGATGACGACATCAAGTTCCTCTGTCGCCATCGATGCGAGCTCCTCCGCGCGCCGCGCGAGAGAGAGTTTTGCGGAGTTAACTTCCGCCCCGGCGGGGATCACCCTTTCTTGGCTTCGACCACGAAGAGGACGTCGCCTCTGAGTTCGACGTCGACGCGCGCGCCGGCCGGGAACGTGTACGCCTCGCTCGCCGGCAGCGTCGAAGTCACCTCGACCCCGTTCGGCAAGGTGGCGACCACGCGAACCACGGCACCGAGAAACGAGGCGCGCGCGACGATCGCTTGCCCGTCTGGTGCCGGGCGCAACGTCACGCTTTCCGGCCTCACCAAAACGTCCACGTCACTGCCTGTTGGCAGATCACGCGCCGCACCTGCTGGGATCGTCAGTCGCGATCCGAGGACGGCGACGCTGCCTAGGGCTTCGACTTTGCCCGGCAGTCGGCTGACGGATCCGACGAACTCGGCAACGAAGTTCGTCGCTGGATTCGAGTACACGACTGCCGGTGAGCCGAGTTGCTCGAGATGGCCGGAGCGCATCACGCCGACACGATCGGCCATCGAAAGAGCTTCTTCTTGGTCGTGGGTCACGAACAGCGTCGTGATCCCGACCTCGAGCTGGATCCGCCGTATCTCGTCTCGTAGCTGGCCCCGGACCTTCGCGTCGAGCGCCGACAGCGGCTCGTCGAGCAACAAAAGGCGCGGCTCGACACACAGCGCTCGCGCGAGCGCCACCCGTTGTTGCTGTCCGCCGGAAAGTTCATGGGGATAACGCTCTGCGAGGCTTTCCAAGCCGACGAGCTCGAGCATCGCCCCGGCACGCTTGCGTCGTTCGGCGGAGGTGACCCGGCGAACCTCGAGGCCGAAGCCGACGTTCTCCAAGGCGTTCATGTTCGGGAAGAGGCTGTATGCCTGGAAGACCATCCCGAGATTGCGACGGTGCGGCGGCGTGGCGGTGATGTCGTCACCGCCCACCAACACCCGCCCCTCGTCGAGCTGTTCGAGTCCGGCCACGGCCCGCAGGGCGGTCGTCTTGCCGCACCCTGAGGGACCGAGCAGCGCGACGAACTCACCGGGGGCGATCGTGATCGAGAAACCGTCCAGCGCGTGCACCTTGCCGAACGTGCGACGGCAGTTGACGAGTTCAACGACGACGCCTCCGCGCGTGGGCGCGTTGATGCTCGGTTCCACGACCGCTGCCGATGCGGTCGTGCCGGAGTCGTACTCGGCGTTCACAACACCACCTCCGCAGTGGGAATTGCCGCCGCAAGCTCTACCGGCTCGACCTCGTCGACGATTTCAACGCCGAATCGACCGCCGCTGCGCCGCCGCCGCCCCGCGCCAGCAAACGCCAGCACGACGAGCAACACCCAAGTGACCAACAGCGCGGTGATCGACAGCGCGACGGCCACGTAGGGGTTGTTCCCTTCGACTGAGACCAACCAGACGGGAAAGGTGGAAAAGCCCATGATGCTGGCGATCGCGAACTCGCCGAGGGACAACGCCACTGTGAGGAAGGCCGCCGCCAGGATTCCGGAGCGCAGATTCGGCAAGAGGACCCGAGAAAAGAGCTTGCCCCAGCCGGCGCCCATGGACCGACCGGCGTCGACCAGCGTATGGAGGTCGATCGCGCGGACGCCGGCGTCGATCGCCCGATACGTGTACGGCATCGCCAGCACGACGTAGACGAAGGCGAGAATCAGCGGCGTGCCGGTGATGAACTGCGGCAGGTTCCGGTAGGCGCCGAGCACGCCGAGCACGATCACTACCGCCGGGACGCCGAGCGGAAGCAGGCTGATCGCGTCGAGCACCGCCCGCCAGCGCGGAAATCGCAGATTGACGAAGATCACCGTCGGAACGAGGAGCGCAAGGGTAATCGCCATCGCCCCGAAGGCGACCTTGACCGAAGTGAGCAGGCTCGACCCGAGACCCGGCTCTGCGAGCGCCTGGCGGTAAGCAGTCAGAGAGAGATGCCCTTGGTAACCGGCCTCCAAGGAGAACTGGACCGAGGCGGCCATCGGCACGATCACGAACAGTCCCAACAGTGCGAAGACGACCCAGCGGAAGGTGCGCCCCGTCTTCACCGCAGCCACCGCGAGGTCCGACGCTGCACGAAGACGTAAAGCGTCCCGGCCGCCGCGACGATGACGATCATGCCGAAACCGAGCGCGTCGCCGAGATTCGCCTGATTCGTTACGACGTTGCCGGCGAGCAAGGCCCCGATCTCGATCGGCACCAGCGGAACCGATCCGGTCGTCAACGCTTCGGCGGTCGCGTAGGCGGCGAACGCATCCATGAACAGCACCATCAGAGTGGCGATGAACGGTGGCGAGAGCACGGGAATGCCAACCTTCTGCCAGTACTTTCGTGGGCTTGCACCGAGCGTCGCCGCCGCCTCGCGCCACTCGCGGCGCAACGCTTCCACCGGCGGCAGCATGAGCAGGATCACCAAGGGCAGAAGGAAGTAGAGGTAGACGATCACGAGACCACTAAAGGAGTACAGCGTGAAGCCGTGGTCGTAGGGGTTGAAACCAAGTTCTCCGAGCACGTGGGTCGCGATCCCGGCATTGCCGATCGTCGCGATGAAGGCAAAGGCCAACGGCACACCACCAGTGTTCGCAAGCACCCCACACGCGGTCGTCACCAACCTCCGCACGATCCGGTTGGGTGAGCTCACGAGCGCCACGGTTCCCAACAGACCGAGCACCCCGGCCAGTGCCGCCGATGCCGCCGAAAGCTCCAAGCTGAGCGCGTAGGAGTGCAGCCACGGCTGTTTGGACGACAGCACCTGCGAGAGATTGGAAAACGACAGACCGCCGTTGTTGTCGCGAAATGCTTCCACCATTACCGAGCCGGCAGGGATGATGAGGAAGAAAGCGACGTAGGCGAGGAACGGCACGATCCCGATCGCCGACAGATAACGGCGCCGCCTCGCGAAGGGGCCCGCGCTCTTCGCGCGGGCCCCTGTCACAACACTCATTGAACCAGTTTGTGGCGAATCGGAATGATTAGCCGACGGCAGAAGCCCAATCGGAAACCACGAGCGCCTTCGCCGCCGTTGCCTGCGCGTTGGTCGCGAGGACTGGAGGCTTCGGAAGCTTCGGGATGGCGGCTTCGGCCGCCTTGCTCACCGTACCGTCCTTTTGCATCGTCGTGATCGTTGCGGGTACCGCCCCACCTTCGAGCCACAGATTCTGACCGGTCGGCGAGTACATGTACTCAAGGAAAAGACGTGCCGCAGCGGGGTCACGCGCGTACTTGCTGATCGCCATGGCGTAGTACGAGGCGTACGGCGTGCCCTTGAGGATGACGATTTTCCAGTCGATGCCGACGGCCTTCAGCTCCTTCGCCCACGAAAGCTGGTTGTACGTCCAGTCGAGGGTGGCAAGGACCGTCTTGTCGGCCATCGGGGCGTCTCCGGCACCGCCCGCCTCGACCGGGTTGTAGTTCCCGGCCGCCTTCAGCTGCTTGAACCAGTTGATGCCCGGCAGGATGTTGCCCAGCGACCCGCCGTTGTCGATCGCCGCCGCGTAGACCGCGGAGAAACCGGCATTCGAAGACGTCGGGTCATTGCTCAATCCGACCCCGTTCTTGAACTCCGGGAGAAGGAGCGAAGACCAAGTGGTGGGGGGGGTCGTAATGACACTGGCGTTGTACCCAAGAGACATGACCCCGCTGTAGTCGAACGTCCAGTAGCCGACGCCGCTCTTCCAGGCCGACGGGATTTCGCTCCACTCGAGTGTCTTGTATTTGGCGAAAATCGGCCCCTTGAAGACGCCCGGCTCACCGTGCACGCCTTCGTAGGCGAAAGATGGCCCGACATCGACGACGTCGGGCTCGTTGCCCTTGCCTTTATCGAGGACGATTTCGCTCAGCTCCTCGGCGCTTGTTCCGTCGGGGTTGAAATCGTTGACATGGAGGCCGTACTTGTTGCCGAAGTCCTTGATGATGTTGCCGTAGTTCGCCCAGGTATCCGGATCTGCGGTGAGGTTGAGCGTCCCCTCCTGCTTGGCTGCGGCGACGAGGGCCGTCATACCGCCACATGCAGAGATATCGACAGCCGTCGCCCAGCACGAAGCCGACGACCGCCCCGACGCTGCGCTGGACGGGCTGACAGGACCGAAAGCCGCGATCAGTGTCAGCGCGCTAACTGCGACTCCGGCAGAGGCCAACCGGGACCATCGTGGTCCCGACACGTATTTCATGAAAACCCCCAGTGAGACTCGTGAGCGGGTGGCGGGCCCGCTGGGATCGCCGGCGGGATCGTACCGTACGGCCTGGTGAAGAGCACGTGAGCAGCCAGTGCACTATTGATGTTTTGGCAAGCAGACGCCGAAGTTCATGCACTGGCGCAGTGCCATGTCGGCTTGATACCTGTTTCTCGAAAAGCGCCGCTTTCGGCGATCCACGATCGCCCGCTAGCCCTATATATCTCCCAGGTTGACGACAACTGTCTTCAGTTCGGTGAAACGCTCCATCAGATAGCGGCCGCCAACACGTCCCACACCGCTCTTCGATCCGGACCGCCCACCAAAGGGAAGGTGCGATTCCCAGTAGTTCGTTCCCTCATTCACATTCACCCACCCGGTGCGCACCGCCTCCGCGAAGCGAAGACCGCGCTCGAGGTCCCGAGTGAACACGGCCGAGAGCAATCCGTATTCGGAGTGGTTGACGAGATCGATCGCTTCACGCTCGCTCTCGATCGCCGCAACCGGCGCCACGGGACCGAAGGTCTCCTCTCGAGCGATCGTCATCGCGAGATCGACGCCGTCGATCACTGTCGGCTCGAAAAACAGGTCGCTACCGAATCCCTTTGCCCTGCGGCCGCCTGCGACGATCGTCGCTCCTTTTTCGATCGCTCCTTCGACGTGCGCCTCGGTCTTGGCGACGACTCCGGAGTTGTTGAGCGGACCCATCGTCGTCTCGTCGTCGAATGGGTCACCGACGTGGATCCGTTGCGCGACTGCCGCTGACAATTTCGCCACGTACTCGTCGTGAGAATGACGTGCGACGAGGATCAGTTCGCCCGCGGTGCAACTCTGTCCGGCGTTCAAGAAGCAAGCCGTGAGCGTCGCTTCAACAGCGGCGTCGAGATCGGCGTCTTCGAGGACGACGAGCGGGCCGTTGCCGCCCATCTCGAGCAGGAGTTCCTTTCCCGCAGCGCGCTGTGCAACCGTCATGCCGGTGGCCGTCGAACCGACGAAGGCGACGGCTTGCGTCCCGGGATTGGCGGCGATCTCGTCGCCGACAACGGGTCCCGGGCCCGTGGTCAAGTTGAGGACGCCTGGCGGCAGGTCGGCCTCGGCGATCGCGTCGGCCAGGACTGCCGCGCAAACGCTCGTCGAGGGGGCAGGTGTCCAGACGACGGTGTTCCCAGCGGCGAGCGCCGGCGCGAGGAGCTCGGCAGGCATCGTGTACGGCCAGTTCCACGGGCTGATCACACCGACAACACCCCGCGGAACCCGGTACAGAAGGACGCGCTTGTTGGCATCGTTCGATGGCGGCAGCGCTCCCTCGAGGCGGGTTGCATCTTCGGCCGCCATTTCGAAGTAGGCGATCAGCTCTTCGACCTCATCGTAGGACTCGGCGCGCAGCGGCTTGCCCTGATCGAGGGTCAGCACGCGGGCGAACTCGTCGCGGCGGGCGTCGATCCCGCTCGCGACGCGACGCATCGCCTTTTGCCGATCGAAGGCCGAGCGACGCGCCCAGTGCTCCGAAGCCGCGTTCGCCGCCGCGATGGCGCGCTGTGCGTCGGCGCGTGTCCCCTCGGGGATCGTGCCGATGACTTCACCTGACGACGGACTCGTCGCGACGAAACGAGCACCTGACTCAGAATCGGTCCACTCGCCGCCGATGAACATCGAGTACTCGATCATCGATCCTTCCCGATGACATCGCCGCTCACCGAGAGGGCGCGGCGTTCAGGCGGCGCCGGCGAGAACCTCGCGCTCGTCGAGGAACGCCCACCAGGCGTCGGCAGCGTCGCGCAACGCGGCTTCGATTTGCGGTGCGTTCGTCGCCGCGTCAGCGACGGCCTGGAGCGTCCACTCACGGTGCTCGATATCGACCCGAGCGTGGTGATCCCAGAACGCGACGGCTCTCGAACCCAACCCGTAGTGCTTTCGCAGACCCTCCGCTTTGTTCGCCGCAACCTCTGCAGCCTGCGATTCGTACGCGAGGAAGCCGGCGAGCGCCGACTCGGGTCCTTCAAAAAGGAGCGCGTCGTAGGTAGCGAGGAGATGCGTCGTGGCCGGGGAAGGCGGTTGCGCCTCCGCGCCAACCGCGCCCGCGAACTGCTCGAACAGCTCGACGTGCGGGATCGGGTCGCCGAGCTCGTCGTCAAGGTTCTCTTGCACGAGCGCGCGACCAGGTCCGTCGGGCAACAAGGAGACGACCTCGGCGAGAAAGCCGGGAAGATACTTCTCGAAATGACGGTACTGCTCGGCGTATGACTTGAGCTCGAGCATCGACACCTCTCCAGCTTCCCAGCGCCGATAAAAGGGGTGCGTCAGCAGCCGACGGTCCTTAATAGCGGCGTCGACCCATGAATCGATCGGAAATGTCTCCATGCGCGCTGAGGATAGACGATGCTCCGTTTCGAGGACAGCGTCACGGAATTCTCAGGCCGCGCACTCCGACGACGGTCGCGAACGTCGTTGATCGCTCTCAAGAAGGCAGGCGGAATCGTGCGGTTTCGTCTTGTGCACCGCTCCCGCGCCTTGCGATACCTGCTCGGATAGCTTCTGGTCGCCTCCACGATCGAGGGGGTCCGACTTGACGGAGCGGCTCTTCGAGATGGCGACCGGACTCGGCGGTACCCCTGAAGCGCCGGCACCGTCTCGCACACGTCAGGTACTGACGCTTGGCCGTACTCTCGACCGCCGGACGGTCGCGTACGCCATCCTGCTCGCGCTGGCCGTCGTCGACTCCGCCGGCTACAGCGTCATCGGTCCCGTCCTGCCCGCGCTCGCACGGACGACCCATGCGAGCCCGCTCGTCGCCGGATTCGTCGTCGCCAGCTTTCCGATCGGCATGCTTGCCGGCTTCGTCGCGGGAGGCGGAATGGTGCGGCGATTCGGCGCGCGCACGACACTTCTGGCGGCGTTGGCCGTCGTCGCGGGCGGAACGCTGGGCTTCGTCACGTCGGGTTCTGTGTCCGGGTACCTCGCGTCCCGAGCAGTGATGGGGTTTGGCTCTGGAGGGATGTGGCTCGGCATCTCGTTCAGCGCGCTCGAAAGCCGGCCGGGTCAGGGTTATGTCTCGATGAGCCGGGTCTTCGCGGCGTACTCAGTCGGAGCGCTGCTCGGACCCGGACTCGGCGCAATCGGCGGAATCCACCGTCCGTTCGTCACCTATCTCGCACTTGTCATCCTCGGAGGGGTGATCGCGACCTTCATCCCCGCCTCGCCGGAACGACGCGTCTTCGAAGGGGACCGGGCAGAGCTCCGTCGGCTTGGTTTCTGGGTGGCCGCGATCGCGATCACGGTGGCGATCCTTGGAACCGGTCTTGTCGACGGCGTCCTCCCCTTGCACTTTGCGAAGCGCCTCTCGCAGTCCGAAATTGGTGGCGCCTACGTCGGGCTGGCGATTCTCGTTGGATGCGGATCGGTTGCGGCGACGCGTCTGCGACCAGGGCAAGCCACCGCGATCGGTATTGCACTCCTCGTCGCCGGGATCGAGCTCGCCGGTGCGACGAGCATCGTGGTGACATGGCTCGCGGGTCTCGCGCTACTCGGCGTCGGGATCGGGGTTGGCCAGACTGGGGCAACGGGACTTTTGCTCGAGGCCGTTCCGAGCGAGCGCATCGTCAGCGCGATGGTCGTTTGGTCGCAGATGGCGATGGTCGGGTATTTGATCGCTCCGATCGCAGGCGGCGCGCTCGGAGAGACGCTCGGTTACGGGACCCTCGCGCTGCTTCCCGCCGCGATGGTGGCTGCGCTCATTGCCGTTGCGCTCGTCGCACGACGACGAAGCGAGGCCATGACCGCCTAGAGCCGATCGCGCGAGCTGTTCTTCACTTAGCGGTCCGGGCTCTGCGGTCGTTGTTCGTTTCGCTCCAGTTCGTCGTCGCGGTAGCGGTAGTACGGCACCGGCTCGGGAACGAGTTGCTCGTCGCCGAGAATCATGTCGGCTCCACGTTCGGCGATCATCACGACCGGCGCGTTGATGTTCGCGTTCGTGACGGCCGGCATCACCGAGGCGTCGACAACGCGAAGTCCCTCGAGCCCGTGGACGCGCAGCGAGTCGGGGTCGACGACCGCGTCGTCTTCGACGCCCATCCGGCAGGTGCACGACGGGTGGAGTGCAGTCTCGGCGTCGTGCGCCACCCACGAGAGGATCTCCTCGTCGGTCTGCACCTCGGGTCCCGGAGAGATTTCGCCACCGTCGAACGCCGCGAAGGCGGGCTGCGAGAGGATCCGTCGGGCCAGCCTGATCGCCTCGACCCACTCGCGCCGGTCGGCCTCGGTCGAGAGGTAGTTGAAACGGAGGGCGGGCTTTTGCTGAGGATCCTTCGAACGGATCTTCACCGTGCCACGCGAGTCGGAGTACATCGGACCGATGTGCACCTGGTAGCCGTGATCGCCCGCCGGTTGCGATCCGTCGTATCGGACGGCGATCGGGAGGAAATGGAACATCAAGTTCGGGTAGTCGACCACGTCGTTCGAGCGCGCAAACCCACCCCCTTCGAAGTGGTTCGTCGCCCCGAGCCCTTTCCGGAGGAACAGCCATTGAAGAGCGATCTTCGGCCGATTGCGCAGCAGCAAACCCGGAGCGACAGAGACCGGCTGCGTCGCCCGGTGCTGGACGTACACCTCGATGTGATCTTGCAGGTTCTCGCCGACTCCCGCGAGGTTCTCGACCACGTCGATGCCGAGCGCTTTCAACTCGTCAGCGTTGCCGACTCCAGAAAGCTGCAAGAGCGCAGGCGACAAGAAGGCACCGGAAGCGAGGATCACCTCGCCGGCGCCCACCCGACGGAGCGGCCCGAAGCCCCGGCGGTACTCGACTCCGACCGCACGCCGCCCCTCGAAGAGGACGCGTGTCACCGTCGCGAGCGTCTTCACGTGCAGATTCGGCCTGCTCATCACCGGGTGGAGGTAGGCGCGCGATGGCGCGAGCCGTCGCCCGCGATGAACGTTGCGGTCGAAGGGCGCGAAGCCCTCTTGGCGGTACCCGTTGACGTCGTCGGTCAGGCGCTCGCCGGCCTGTTGCACCGCTTCGAAAAACGCGACAAACAGCGGACTCGATGCCGGTCCGCGTTCGAGAACGAGCGGTCCGTCGTGGCCGTGGAACGGGTCGTCGGCCGCCGCGGCGAGACAGTTCTCCATGCGTTTGAAGTACGGCAGGCAGTGTGCGTAGTCCCACCGCTCCATGCCCCGCTCAGCGGCCCACCTTTCGTAGTCCAGGGGATTGCCGCGCTGGAAGATCATCCCGTTGATGCTCCCCGAGCCGCCGAGCACCTTTCCGCGGGCGTGGTAGACGCGTCGGCCGCCGAGGTGTGGTTCTGGCTCGGATTCGAACTTCCAGTCGTAAAGGCGATTGCCGATCGGCATCGTCAGCGCCGCCGGCATCGAAATGAGCGGATCCCAGACGTAATCCATGCGCCCGGCTTCGAGGAGCAGGACCTGTCGCGAGCGGTCGGCGCTGAGGCGGTTCCCGAGCACGCTTCCGGCTGACCCACCGCCGACGATGACGAAGTCGTAGTTCACCAGCACTGTCCTTCGAATCGACCCGCGAGAAAAGGCGCCGTGCTCACCGGCCGGGCCTCTGTTTGATCGCGGCGATCAGCGCCGGAATGATCTCGTTGACGTCGCCGATCAGCGCGTAATCGGCTCGGTTCATGATCGGCGCCTCCGGATCGGTGTTGATCGCGACGACGTGCTTCGCGCCGCGACAGCCAGCGAGGTGCTGGATGGCACCGCTGATCCCACAGGCGAGGTAGAGGTTCGGCGCGATCTTCGTCCCGGTCTGTCCAACCTGCTGGGAGTGCGGCCGCCATCCGTTGCTCGTCACGACGCGCGAGACGCCGACGACACCGCCTAAGAGTTCAGCGAGCTCTTCGAGTGAGGCGAACCCGTCCGCGCTGCCGACGCCGCGTCCTCCGCCGACGACGACGCGCGCTTCGCCGAGCGACGTGGAACCGGTAGGACGCGCTTCGCTCGACGACACCGAGACGACGAACGCCGCGTCATCAAGCGTCGGCGCCCACTCCGTTTCGGTCAGCGCGCCCGGCGCGTCGAGCGGTACATCGGGCGCGGCGTCAGCGACAACGGTGATCAGCGCCGGACAGCCCTGGAGTTCGGCATCTTCCAACAACGTGCCCGCCCACCGGTAGCGGGTGAGAGTGACGCTGCCGAGCTCGGCGCGCGAGAACGATAAGCAGTTGGCGGCGACCGGCTGTTCGCTGAGCGCCCCGGCGTGCGCGAGCACCTCGTTGCCGCGATCGGTCGCAGCCGCGACGATCGCCGATCCGTCGCTCGCGCCGCTGAGCTCGAGGATCGATCGCGCCCAGGCGGCCGGCGCATAGGCGGCGAGCCGTGGCGACGAGGTGGCGTGCACCTCGTTCACCCCGTACGCGGCGAGGTCTTCGGTGGCCTGGCGAACGAGTGAACCGACCGACATCGCGACGAGAGGCGATCTCAGGACCTCAGAGAGCGATCGCGCGAACGTCAGGGCGCGTCTCGTCGCCGGGAGGACCCCGGATCCGTCGTGTTCGACGAGGCAGATCACGCTCACGCGAGCACCCCGAGTTCTTCGAACAGCGCGACGAGCTTTGGCACGGCTTCTGTTCCGCTGCCCAACACGTCGGCGCCCCGACGAGTCTCAGCGGGGAGCCGGAGCACCAGCTTGCGCAGCCCCTCTGCTTCCCACTCGACGTGAATGCGATCGACCGTCGCCTTCTTCGACCGCATCAGTGCCGGGAGGGACGGGTATCGCGGCAGGTTGATCCCTTCTTTCACCGTGACGACGGCCGGCAACGCGAGCTCGAAGGCCTCCTGTGCACCGAGGTACTCCCGCCGGGCGGTGATGCGTCCGTCTCCGATCTCGAGCGCTTTCACTCCGGTGACGACGGGAAGCGTGAGGTGATAGGCGACGCGCACGCCGATTTGATAGTTACCGGTATCTGCCGATTCATTTCCGAACAGCAACAGGTCAAATGGTCCGCGCTCGGTGGCGAGCCGGCCGATGGCGGCGGCGGTCGCGATCGGCCCCCACTCGCGTCCGTCCGTCTCGAGCAGCACCGCATCATTCGCTCCCAAGGCGAGCGCGCTGCGCAACTGCTCGATCGCCGTATCGGGTCCGAGCGTCGCGACGGTCGCACTGCCGCCTTCGCGTTCGATGATCCGCACCGCCTCTTCGACCGCACACTCTTCGTGCGGGCTGATGGTGAAGCCGAGGAAACTCGTATCGATGTCCTGTCCGTCCGGGCTCAGCGCGACGCGCCCTCCGACGTCGGGAACGCGCTTGATGCAGACGAGGATCTTCATCGGCGCAAGGCGGCGACTTCGGGTACCGGGTTCATGTCAGCTGCGGACGCGTTCGTTGTCGGGATCGAAAAGCGGCCGGGCCCCGACCGTCGCCACGGTGACGGGCAAGTGCTCCCCCATGTATTCGACGGCGAAACCGGTTCCCTCGACGGCGCGTTCGGTGGGGATGTAGGCGAGCAGGATGTGCTTTCCGACCGAGGGTCCCGCACCGGAACTCGTCACGTATGAGCCGCGTCCTCTGGCGTCGACGAGTCGTTCGCCTTCTTTTGTGAGGATCGGCTCGCCGCCGAGCGGGAAGCGCTCTCGACCGTCTGCGGCGCGGTGGTCGTCGATCGTCAAGGTGCACAACAGGGCGGAGGGCTGTTCATCGCGATGGACGAGGTGGGCGTCCTTGCCGACGAAGTCCGCCTCTTTCACCTTCGGCCGTTGCATGCCCGCTTCGACGACGTTGAAGTCGGCGGTGAGTTCCGCGCCGTAGGCGCGGTAGGCCTTTTCGAGCCTCCCGGTGACGAGGTAGACGCCGAGTCCGGCGGGCACGACGCCGAATGGTTGGCCCGCTTCGTAGAGCACGTCCCAGACGCGTGCGGCTTGTTCCATCGGGATGTGCAGCTCCCAGCCGAGCTCGCCGACGTAGGAGATGCGCGAGGCGAGCACCGCCACCCCGTCGATCTCGATGCTGCGACACGTCGCGAACGGAAAGCCGGCGTGCGAGACGTCATCGGGACTCGTTGCCGCGAGCACGCTGCGGGCGTTCGGTCCCCACATCCCGAGCGTCGACCAGGCTGAGGTGACGTCCGCGACCTGGGCGCCGCCGACGAGGTGTCGTTCGAACCAGCGTCGGTCCATGTTGCCAGTCGCCCCGCCGGTCACGACTCGGAAACGCTCTTCTCCGAGCCGCATGATCGTCAAGTCGGCGACGAAGGTGCCACGTTCGTTGAGGATCGGTGTGTAGACGACGCGGCCCAGGGCCACGTCCATCTGCGCGAGGGCGGTCCGCTGCACGCTTTCGAAGGCGCCGGGACCCGCGACCTCGAACATCGCGAAGGCGGAGAGGTCGACCATCCCGCATCCGTCGCGCATCGCGAGATGCTCGGCGCTGATGATCGGCGACCACCACCGTGACTCCCACTCCGCTTGGCGGCGGACCACCCTGTCGCCGTACCGCTCGAGGAGTGCCTCGTTCGACGCGTACCAGTACGGGCGCTCCCACCCGGCGGTCTCGAAGAACACCGCCCCGAGCGTGCGCTCGCGCTCGTAGAACGGCGAGACCCGGACCGGTCGGTCGGACTCCCACTGTTCCATCGGGTGGACGACGCCGTAGATCTTGTTGAAGCCCTCCCTCGCCCGCGCCGCGACGTGGGTGCGCGTCTTCTCCGCGTCGTAAAAGCGGGCGATGTCCGCCTCATGGACGTCGATCTCAGGGGCGCGGCCGCTCATCCACTCGGCAACGGCGCGAGCGATTCCCGGTCCTTCTTTAATCCAGCTCGCGGCGACTGACCACAATCCATCCGTCTCGGGGCACTCCCCCAACACCGGCTGACCGTCAGGGGTCATCGAAATCAAACCGTTGATCGCGTGCCGCACGCCGACGCGTTCGTCGTCGAGCACCTCGGGCATCAGTTCGAGCGCCTCTGACAATTGCGGGTCAAAGTCCTCCTGGGTGAAGGGGAGCTCGGTCGGCGAGAGCGCCGCCTTCTCGTTCGGCGGGATGTCGTCCGGCTCGACGAGGATCGGCCGGTGTGCGTACGAGCCGACTTCCAGATCTGCGCCGTGCTGACGCTCGTACATCAGCGGGTCCATGTCGCGAACGATCGGGAACTCGATCTCTCCCGAGGTCGCAGAGAACATCGGGATCGGGCCGACGCTGATCATCTGGTGCACGGTCGGGACGAGTGGGATGCGCGCCCCCGCCATCCGGGCGATGCGCGGGCTCCAGACACCACAGCAGATGGCAACGCACTCGGTCTCGATGTCGCCCCGGGTTGTGCGGACGGTCTTCACCCGGTTCGTCTTTTCGTCGACGTCGATGCCGAGCACCTCGGTGTTCGCCTGGACCGTGAGCGACCCGTCGGCAACGGCGCCCTCGCGCACCAACGTTCCGGCGCGCAGCGAATCGACCACTCCCACGCTCGGCAGATAGAGCGCACCGAGGATCACCTTCTCGTTCAGGTACGGGACGAGCTCACGTGCCCGCTCAGGCGTCACGATCTCGGCTGGGATCCCCCAGGCTTTCGCCATCACGGCGCGGCGACGCAGCTCTTCCATGCGCTCGTCTGAGCGAACGACTTCGAGCCCGCCGCTTTCCACGAATACGCCGAGCTCTTTGTACTGCTCGGAGGAATCGGCGGTCAGCTCCATCATCATCTTCGAGTACTCGATCGGATAGATGAAATTCGACGCGTGACCCGTCGAGCCACCGGGGTTCGGCATCGGTCCCTTGTCGACGAGAACGATCTCGCGCCAGCCGAGCTTGCTGAGATGATGAGCGAGGAAGTTGCCGACGATGCCGGCACCGATGACCACGACGCTCGCACGTTCAGTTGGCATTCACGATCCTTTGGATCTCGACGCGAACAGTCTCACTGATAGTGCCTCATTCGCGTCTGAGCAACACAGTGCGCAGCGGTCGACGCGTAATCGTTCGAAAGTTCCACATGATGGACGCGACGTGCACGCCACGCGTCGCCGATCGACGACGGTGGCGCGCACGCGCTTCGAGTTTCACTTCCGAATAGGTTCCCTCAGGATCACGTCCCCGGAACCGGCGCCAGCGTCTTGGTGAACGGCCCACTCAGCCAGGACTGAACCAGCGTCTTGTGGGTGTTCACGAACAGCGCCGCTGCGGCGCTCGGGCTCATGCCCTTCACCGCGATGTCGTAGCCGACCTCATTCTGGTCGGCGGACGTCCAATTGAAGCGCTTGATGAAGTCCGCGACCTTCGGTGCGAGCGTCGGCAGCTTCGCGCTCATCGCCTTGTACAGATAGTACGGGGGGTACGAGCAGTCCCAATTCTGATCATTGGCCCCAGCGTCCGCCGCACACTTTTGGGTGAACGTTGGCAGCGCGATCTGGGAGAAGCTGTACAACGCGTTGATGTACTGCGGCGTGTACCAGTAGAACAGCACTGCGCCGTGCGCCTTGTAGATCCGCTCGACTTCGGCGAGCTGCGAGGCTTCGGTCCCGGCGTAGACGACCTTCAGGTCCAGGCCCAACTTGCTGATGATTGCCGCGTCGTACGTCACGTAACTCGGCGAGCCGTCGAGGAACTGACCTTTCGGAGTCGTCTGCGGCGTGACGAACAGCTTCCAGTCCTTTTCCAGACCCTTCCACGTCGCCAACTCGGGGTGTTCCTTCATCAGATACGTCGGCACATACCAGCCGATGTTGCCGTCCGGGCCCTCGAGACCGGCGTCGATCACCTCGTGGTTGCCCTTCACGTACTCCTGGAACAGGTTTTGGTGACCCCAGACCTCAAGCACCGCGGAGACCGAGCCCTTCGCCATCGCCGGCCACGTCGGGATCTCGTCGATCGTCAGCAAGTTGACCGGATAACCGAGGTCTTTCTCGATGACGTACTGCGCGACGACGTTGTTCGAATCGGACCCCTGCCACGAGTTCGTCGCGAACGTGATCGTCGGCTTCGAACCCGCCGAGGCGGAGGTGATCGCCACGCCGCCGAGCGCGATCCCAATCGACGCCGCCGCCAACGCGACGAGCATTTTCTTTGCGGACCAAGCCCGCAGTCCCTTCTTTCCCCTCACGTGTAGCTCCTTTCGTTTCCCCTTTTTCGTTATCGAGGACTAATGGGCGCGACCGACTCACGCGCCTTCGGCGACTGCACCACCCGCGCCCTGGCCCGCCCCCTGGGTGAGGCGGTCGAAGACGATTCCCATCAAGACGATGCCGAGACCGGCGGCGAGTCCGAGGCCGAACTCGTCGCGGTCGAGACCGACGACGACGTCGTATCCGAGACCGCCAGCGCCGACGAGCCCGGCCACGATGACTTCGGCGAGCACGAGCATGATCGTCTGGTTGACGGCGAGGAGCATCGCCGGGCGGGCGGCCGGCAGCTCGACCTTCCACAGCGTCTGCAGTCGCGTCGAGCCAAAGGCCTCGCCGGCCTCGATGATGTCGTGACGGACGCCGCGCAACCCGAGGATCGTCAAGCGGATCGTCGCTGGGACCGCGTACACGAACGAGGCGATGACGCCGGCGACCGGCCCGACGCTGAAGAACACGACGACCGGGATCAGATAGACGAAGGCCGGCATCGTCTGCAGCGTGTCGAGCATCGGCCGCAACGCCCGGCCGAGCCACGGCCACCAGTAGGCGAGCACCCCGATCGGGAAGCCGATGAGCATGCAGAGCCCCAGCGCGACGACGACCTGGCTGAGGGTCGAGGCCGCATCGGCCCACACGCCGAGCAGCCCGACGCCGACGAGGCAGATCGCCAGCTGCGCGCCGCGGCGCACGTTGCCGACGAGCACGCCGGCGGCGCCCGTGCCGAAGACGGCGAGCCACCACGGGATGGCGCTGAAGAAACTCGTGAACGGGTTGAGGATCGAAAGCGTCAAGAAGTTCGAGAGGTTCTCGGTGCCGCCGACGACCGGCACGCCCGAGTAGTGGTAGAGGTGCGACTCGAGCCAAGTGAGGCCGGTGTTCACTGGCCCGCTGATCGAGAACGACCAGTTCTGGGGGAAGTCCCCGACACCGAGCGCGTAGTGGGTGATGAGCACGAGCGCGACGCCGGCGCCGAGGCACGACAGCAACAGCGGACGGCGGTGCTGCTCGAAGAACCCAGGTCGCGTCGGCAGCGCCTCGTGGGCGTGGCCGATGCGGTCGCCGTAGGCGGAGACGATGCGATCGAGCAGCATCGCCATCGCGACGATCACGACACCGGGCGTGAACGCCTGTCCCAAATTCTGGATGGTCAGCGCGGCGAGAACCGGATCACCGAGCCCACCCGAGCCGATCAACGATGCAAGGACGACGATCGACAGCGCCATCATGATCACTTGGTTGATCCCGAGCAGGATCGGCCGTAGGGCGAGCGGAAGCTGGACCTTCGACAACAGCTGCCGACGGGTCGATCCGAACGAGGTGCCGGCTTCCATGACGTCTGATCGGACCGAGCGAATGCCGAGCGACGTCAGTCGGATCACTGGAGGCGCGGCGTAAATCACTGTCGCGATCACTCCGGCGGGGTTGCCGATCCCTAGCAGGATCACAACGGGGATGAGATAGACGTACGCCGGCAGCATCTGCGCCGCGTCGAGCATCGGACGTAACACGCGGTCGATCGGGTCCGACAGCCCGGCGACGATGCCGAGGGGAATTCCGATCACGAGCGCGGCGAGAATCGAGACGGTCATCAACGCGAGCGTCGCCATACTGTCGGCCCACAGTCCGAGGAGGCCGAAGCCCGCGACAACGATCGTGGCGAACACGGCGGTGCGGGCTCGCCCGGCGCCGAGCGCGGCGAGGACGAAGACGGCGAGCACCCCAGGCCAGCCGATGAAGGTGAACACACTGACGAGCGCGTTCACGATGTGGCCGAGCCCGTCTCCGATCGGCGTGACGAAATCGGTGAACACCGGTGCACTCGCTTGGTGTGCCGTGATCCAGTTGTCGAGACTCGTGAAGGCGTTTTGCGACCCGGGAACCCAGCCCGCTGGAAAGCCAGCAGCCGAGCCCGTCGCTGCCGCGGACACCGCCATTCCGAGGCCGGCAAGTGCGATGCCGGGCCAGGGGTGGCGCAATGCCAGCCGCCAATTCAGCGCGGTGACGCTGCTCCGTCGTGGAAGCGCCAGCGCCACGCTTGACCTCAGACTTGAACTGCGAGCAACGCGTCGGGGTGCGGCGGTCCGGTGGCGACCGCTTGCAGAACCGTCGCCCGGTCAAGGGTCCCGACCATCGTGCCGGATGAGTCGACGACACCGACAATTTCATCTCGCTCGGCGAGGAAGCCGAGAACGTCTTCGAGCTTCGTCGTTTCTGGCACCGCGCGCTCTGGAACCTTGCCCGCAACAACCGGACGCATGACCCACGCCGCGGTGAGGATCTTCGCTCGCGGAACGTCTTGTGTGAACGCGGCGACGTAGTCGTCGACGGGATGGCCGACGACCTCTTCGGGAGTGCCGAGTTGAACGAACGCCCCGTCACGCATGATCGCGATGCGGTCGCCAAGCTTCAGCGCCTCATCGAGGTCGTGTGTCACGAAGATCACGGTCTTGTGCATTTGCTGCTGGAGCCGGACGAGCTCGTCTTGCATCCCTCGCCGGATCAGCGGATCGAGCGCCGAAAAGGCCTCGTCGAAAATGAGCACCTCGGGATCGTTGGCGAGCGCACGGGCGAGTCCGACGCGCTGTTGCATGCCGCCGCTCAGCTGACTCGGATACGACCTGTCCAAGCCTGCGAGACCGACGACACTGAGGAGCTCACGGGCACGTTCATGGCGATGAGCCTTGTCGACGCCGCGGATCTCGAGACCGTACGAGACGTTATCGAGCACGTTCCGATGCGGGAGCAATGCGAAGTGTTGGAAGACCATGCTGACCTTGGTCCTCCGCATCTCGCGCAAACCCTTTTGGTCAGCTTTAACGACACTGTTCCCGCACAGATCGATGTCGCCGCTCGTCACTTCGATCAATCGCGTGATGCAACGGGTGAGCGTCGACTTGCCGCTCCCCGAAAGTCCCATGACGACGAAGACTTCGCCTTTGGAGATATCAAAGGAGACGTCGCGGACGGCGACGGTGCATCCCTCTCGTTCCATGAGCTCGGCGCGACTGAGCTGAGCTTTCTCGCTGCCCGGAATCTTCTCCCCGCCGCGACCGAAGACCTTCCAGACGTTGCGGCATGACACTTCGACCGGACGGTTCCTCACGGCGTCCGTTTCGTGCTCCGCCCCGTTCGAAGCGACTCCCCCAAGCACCGTCCACACCTTACGCAAACCGGGAAAGTCGGGCACCATATGGCCTCTTTTTTTGCACCGGCGATGACTCGCGCGGCGCTGTATCCGGCCCGATCCTGCCGGTTAGTTCCGCATCGTGGATCGAGGCGAACGCACGTCGATGCTGACAACCCAGCGGTGGTTCCCGATCCGCCCTTTTCGCTCGAAAACGAGCCGTTCAAACAACGTGACCGTCGAGTTGTGCAAGAAGGATGGCGCTACCGCACGGTCTGAGACGTCTTCGGGGTAGCTCTCTACGGTCCCCCCGCCGAGGCGAGCGATCTCGTCCAACGCGCCCGCGAGCGCCGCCGCCGTTACCCCACGGCCGCGACAAGCCCGGTCGACGGAAAAGCATGTGATCCGCCAGTCTGGGAGCGCGGTGGCGCCTTCGTCATTGGCGCGCCGATTCTTGATCCGTGGAAGTTCGTCCGGCGGTCCGAATTGGCACCAGCCGACGCACGCGGGCCATCGTACACGAGGGCGGCGTAGGCCACGGCCTCCTTTTTCCGCGCGATTCTGTGCCGCCGTCGTGTGATGTCCGACACCTTCTGGGTGAAAGGACATGTACCAAAATCCGTCCCAGACGCCGTTGTGCCGCTCAACGAGTTGGGCGAAGTTCGCCGACGTTGTCTCGTCGAGCCGCTTGACTTCGAAGTGGTCACGTCCATCACCTCGACGAACAGAACGGTCGGCGCGCGCCGTTAACCGACCTCCGCCAATTCGCGATTGAGTCGGCGGATCTCGTCTCGCAGGCGCGCGGCGTACTCGAAGCGGAGCTCGGCGGCCGCTTGACGCATCTCCGCCTCCAGAGTCGAGATCAACCGTTCGAGTTCGACTGCGGGCAGCTCCGCCGAGTGCTCGACGAAGTCCCCCGCCGCGCGTTGCACCGCACGTCGACCGGCACGCCGCGATCGCTCCGACACCGCTCCGAACGGGACAGGGGCGGTGTCGGGTTGGAATCCGCTCTGTGCGCGGAACTGCGCGACGAGGTCGGTGACCGCCTTGCGGATCGTCTGAGGATCGATCCCGTGCTCGACGTTGTAGGCACGCTGCAGCTCTCGGCGCCGCTCTGTCTCCGCCATCGCCTGTCGCATCGAGTCGGTAATGACATCCGCATAAAGCACAACGCGCCCGGCGACGTTGCGCGCCGCGCGCCCGATCGTCTGGATGAGAGACGTCGAAGAACGCAGGAAGCCCTCCTTGTCAGCATCCAAGATCGCGACGAGTGAAACCTCGGGAAGGTCGAGTCCTTCGCGCAGCAGGTTGATGCCGACAAGAACGTCGAACTCACCGAGACGCAGATCGCGCACGATCTCGATGCGTTCGATCGTTTCGACGTTCGAGTGCAGGTACCGGACGCGCAGGCCGGACTCCAAGAGATAGTCGGTGAGGTCCTCCGCCATCTTCTTGGTCAACGTCGTGACGAGAACACGCTCGCCGCGTTTCACGACCGTGTCGATCTCTGCGATCAAGTCGTCAATCTGTCGCTTCGTCGGTTTCACGACGACTTCTGGGTCGACGAGACCGGTCGGGCGGACGATCTGTTCGACGACGGTGTCGGAGACCTCGATCTCGTACGGGGACGGTGTCGCAGACATGAAGACGCACTGGTTGATGCGCTCTGCGAGCTCTTCGAAACGCAGTGGGCGGTTGTCGAGCGCCGAGGGAAGCCGGAAGCCGTGCTCGACGAGGACTTCTTTGCGGGAGCGGTCGCCGAAGTACTGGCCGTGCAGCTGCGGAACGGTGACGTGGCTCTCGTCGACGATCAACAACCAGTCCTTCGGAAAGAAGTCGAGCAGCGTGTACGGCTGTGAGCCCGGCTCGCGCCCGTCGAGGTGGCGGCTGTAGTTCTCGATCCCAGAGCACGTTCCGACCTCGGCGAGCATCTCCAAGTCGTGTTCGGTGCGCATCTTCAGCCGCTGCGCCTCCAGGAGCTTTCCTTGCGTCTCGAGTTCCCGCAGGCGTTCCCGCAGTTCGTCCTCGATCGACTTGATCGCGGCGCGCATCTTCTCGTCGCCCGCGACGTAGTGGGTGGCGGGAAAGACGATCAGTTCGTTGAGTTCGCCGAGGATCTCGCCGGTGAGCTCGTCAAAGCGCGTGATCCTTTCGACCTCATCGCCGAAGAGTTCGATGCGTACGGAGAACTCCTCGTAGGCGGGGTGGATCTCCAATGTGTCGCCGCGGACGCGGAAGCGGCCGCGCACGAGGTTCTGGTCGTTGCGGTCGTAGTGCATCTCGACGAGCTGGCGGAGCATCGCCCTCTGATCGTGGACGTCGCCCGGGCGCAGAACGAGCAGCTTGCCCTCGTACTCCTCGGGCGAGCCGAGGCCGTAGATCGCGGAGACCGAGGCGACGACGATGACGTCGCGCCGCGTGAGCAGGCTGGCGGTCGTCGAGTGCCGCAGCCGGTCGATCTCGTCGTTGATCGAGGAGTCCTTCTCGATATACGTGTCCGTCGCCGGCATGTACGCTTCGGGCTGGTAGTAGTCGTAGTAGGAGACGAAGTACTCGACGCGGTTGTCGGGGAAGAACGAACGGAACTCCCCGGCGAGCTGCGCGGCAAGCGATTTGTTTGGCGCGAGAACGAGAGTCGGGCGCCTCACCTGCTCGATCGTCCAGGCGATCGTCGCGCTTTTGCCGCTGCCGGTCGTGCCGAGAAGCGTCTGGAAGCGGCTGCCGGCGCTGAGCGACTCGACGAGCGCGGCGATCGCCTTCGGCTGGTCGCCGGCGGGCGAAAAATCCGAGACGACGTGGAAATCCGGCATCGCGCCAGGGTATCGACGCGCTGCGCGACGAAAGACAGCGCGAAAGCCGAGGTCCTTCGACCCTGGAGCGGCAAACGCGCGCCCCCTAAGTTCCGAGTCGAACGGCGCGATCCGCGACGCCGGGCGCGCCGAGGACGAGAAGGGGCCCAGAATGGGCAGATCCGAGGACGGCGGCACGGCGGTCGGGACCCAGACGAGACGGCATAGTCCGCCCGTGGACGAGTCGCTGGCGCAGACGCTCGCACAAGCTTCGGTCGAGGTCGACGAGCTCTGCGCCACTCACGGATTCACACCAGAGCTCCTCGAAGCCCGACAGGCGATCGAGTCCGCGTCCGCCGCGCTCTCGGATTTCGTCGACGGAGAGCGCCTTTTCGACGAAGAGTCGGAGACGATCACTACTTAGCCGATTCGTCTTCGCCGCAGCTCCGCTGGCGGATCGTTCGCCGATTTCGACAACCCACGCCAGCGGTCGACCCTTTGCCGTCCGTCTGACAGCCCTCGGATGATGGATCAGGCTGAAGTGAGGCAAGGAGAGGAAGGACGACCATGGACATCGCTGTCATCGGCACCGGGAACATCGGCGGCACTCTCGGGCGTGCTTTCGCGCGCGCCGGTCACCAGGTCCGTTTCGGGTCACGCCACCCGAACGACGATCCTGCGGTTGGCGACACAGATGCCACAGTGACGGGAGTGGCTGAGGCGCTCGAGGGCGCCGCGGTTGTCGTCCTGGCCGTCCCGGGCCAAACGGTCGGGCAGTTCGTCGACGAGCACGCCGGCGCGCTCGACGGAAAGCTCGTCATCGACGCCACCAACAACATCGGCGGCCAGGGACCCGCCAACGGCCACGACGTCATCGCCGCCCGCGTGCCGGACCTGCGTTACGCCCGGGCGTTCAACACGCTCGGCTTTGAGAACCTCGGCAACCCGCGTTTCGGCGAGGAGACCGCCGACATGTTCTTCTCGGCGCCGGATGCCGACGCCGCGACTGTCACGGATCTCGTCACGGCGGTAGGGCTCCGCCCGGTCTACGTCGGCAGCGACAGCCAGGAAATCGTCGACGGAGTGCTGCGGCTGTGGTTCGCGTTGTCCCGGAGCCGCGGCCGGCACCTCGCCTTTCGAGTTCTCGACGACTCAGACGGATAGCAACCGACGGTCCATCCGCTCAGGGAAGCATGTGGCCGGAAAGCGTCAGCGCGCTCGCGATCACAAAGAGCGTCGACTCGGCGGCGAAGAACGCCCCCAGGCGGGCGGCGGTCAGCCTCCGCGCCCAGACGATCACCGCGGGGAACGCAATCATCAAGATGCGCGCGTTCGGGGGCGTCATCACGGACCACAGCGATAGAACGCCGATGCCGATCACCCAACCGAACGCCCCTGCCGACAACTGCGTGCGCACGCGATAGAGGGCGACGAGCGATATCGCCAAGAACGCCGCACCGAGGACCCCGTTCCACAGGTTCCAACTCGCCAAGTAAGGCAGCACTTTGCTCGGTGAGGCAATCAAGTGGTGAACGATCGGCTGGCCGAAGATTCCGAGCGGTCCGTTCTGCTGGTACCAGCCGTCGTGCTGCGCGGTGAGCGTGGCGAACGGCGTGCCCGTCCAGACCCACAAGAAGATGGCGAAGCCGCCGATCCCGAAGGTCGACAGCACCGGTGCGACCACGCTGCGGCGTGCGGTCGCGTCGCGCCACCCGTGCAGGCGCAGTTCCCGGATCGCGCACAATGCGAGCACGGGGATGATCACGACCGCTGCCGGTTCGACGGCTGTCGCGAAGCCGGCGAGTGTGCCGGCGGCGATAAAGCGCCGGTGGGACATGGAAAGCAGGCATCCGACGATGAGCGGCACCGTCAGGCACTCGGAGTACGCCATCGAAAAGACGACCGATCCCGGGAACAGCACGAAGGCGATCGCCGCGCGTCGTCCGATCTCTTCTCCCCACCAGCGCGTCGCCAGACGCTCGACGAGCACCGTCGCGACGAGGCCGCCGGCGAAAGAGACGATCAACGAGACGACCGGCACCGAGGCGAGCGTCAACCAGTCGAGGCCGCGCACGACCATCGGATACAGCGGCAGGAAGCCGAGCGTCGACTGGCTGTGGGTGATGTGCGTCGGGTAGCCGTGCTTGACGAGACGCAGGTACCAGCCGCCGTCGAACCCGGTGAGTTCCGAGGTGATCGAGTGGTGACCGTCGAGCGCGATCAGCCCGGCGAGAAGGAGCAACGCGGCCCGCGTCGCAAGGTAGGCGATGCTCGGCCACAGCCATGGCCAGGTTGGGACCGCTTGCGCGGCGACCTCGGGAACGGGCGCCGGCGCGACGACCTCGCGGCGATCCGGTACGAAAACGTCGACGCTCGAGGCGCGCGCAGACGGCGCGACGTCCGCGATTGGGTCGCTCACGGGTCTCAGCGCCCTAGTACAGCGCCTGCCTCATCGGCACGCCCTCGCCTTCTCCCACGCCGGCATCGGCAGATGCCGACGGTACTCGGCACATCGAGGCAGGCCGGCGCCGACGCCAACTACCCGATGGGCCGCCTTAAGGCTGTGCCATCAGCTCGGCGGGCCCCCCGGAGCGAGGTCAAGCGGAACCGAACCTGGACCGAGGTGCGCAATCCACTGCCAGACGGTGTCGACCATATCGGCAAGTTCATCAAGCGTGCCGAAATTCTCGATGATCGCGTCGGCGGCGCCGAGGCGCGAAAGGCGGTCCGCTTGAACGGCGATCCGTGCTTTTGCCGCCTCCTCGCTCATTCCGCGTTCTTGAACGAGCCGCTCGAGCACGACGGGCTCGGGGGCATCGACGACGACGACGACGTCGAGGCCGTAGCGGTGCTGGGCGCCCGTCTCGACAAGCAAAGGGATGTCGACGACGACGTCCACATCTTCGCCGCGCGCCCGGGCGAGCTCGGTCGAAATGACTTCGCCGACGGCGGGATGAACGATCGCCTCGAGATCGCGGCGTGCGCTCGGGTCAGCAAAGACGACCCGTGCGAGCACTGATCGGTCGAGCGTTCCGTCGGCACCGACGATCGTCGTTCCGAACCGACGCACGACGGCGTTGAAGACCGCGGTGCCCGGGGACATCACCTCGCGCGCGATCGCGTCAGAGTCAATGAGGCGCGCTCCGTGCCGCACGAAAAGATCGGCGACGGTCGATTTGCCCGAGCCGATGCCGCCTGTCAGACCGATCGCGATCACCCGGCTACCTCCGACAACGCGCCGCCGATCGACGGTGCAAAGGGAATGGCGCGGTTCGAATGTTCGCGGCGTTCGCCGACGCCTGGATCAGTCGCCGCTCGGCGGGTCGGCGTCGCCTTCGGGAGCGGTCACTGTTTCGGCCGCCGCTGGTTCTTCGGCGTCGGCCGCGTGGTCGCTGACGAACTCATCGGCCCACGCCGCCTGGCCCTCGGTCTCCGGTGTGAAATCACCCGAGGCGTAAGCGCCGATGTAATTGCCCTCGGCGTCGTAGGCGTGTTCCCCGAACGCCTCCCGGTATTCCTCGGCGACCTCGCCACCTTCCGCGGCCTGGCTGATCGAAAGCGAGATCCGCCGGCGCTGCAGGTCGATGTCGATGATCTTCACCCACAGCTCCTCGCCGACGGTGACGACCTGCTCGGGAAGTTCGACGTGGTGGGCCGCCATCTCGGAGATATGGACGAGGCCCTCGATGCCGTCGCCCACCTGCACGAACGCCCCGAAGGGAACGAGCTTCGTGATGCGGCCGTACACGAGTTCGCCGACCTTGTGTGCCGCCGCGAACTCTTGCCATGGGTCGGACTGTGTCGCTTTCAAGGAGAGTGAGATCCGCTCCTTTTCGAGATCGACGTCGAGCACCTGCACGGTCACCTCGTCGCCGACCGACACGACCGACGACGGGTGGTCGACGTGCTTCCACGACAACTCCGAGACGTGGATCAGCCCGTCCATGCCGCCCAAGTCGACGAAGGCGCCGAAGTTGACGACCGAAGAGACGACGCCCTTGCGGATCTCACCGGGCTTCAAGTTCTCGAGGAACTCGCTGCGCTGTTCTTTTTGGGTCTCTTCGAGCCAGGCGCGCCGCGACAGCACGACGTTGTTGCGGTTCTTGTCGAGCTCGATGATCTTCGCCTCGAGCGCGCGCCCGAAGTAGGGCTGGAGGTCGCGCACGCGGCGCAGTTCGACAAGCGACGCTGGCAGGAAACCGCGCAGGCCGATGTCCAAGATGAGGCCGCCCTTGACGACTTCGATGACCGGGCCGCGCACGACGCCACCTGAGTCCTTGATCTGCTCGATCGATCCCCACGCCCGCTCGTACTGGGCGCGCTTTTTCGAAAGGATCAGTCGGCCTTCCTTGTCCTCTTTCTGGAGGACGAGCGCTTCGATCTCCTCGCCGAGCTTCACGACCTCGTGCGCGTCGACGTCGTGACGGATCGAGAGCTCGCGTACCGGGATGACGCCCTCGGACTTGTAGCCGATGTCGAGGAGCACCTCGTCGTTGTCGACCTTCACGACCGTGCCCTTCACGATGTCGCCTTCGTCGAAGGCAACAAGGGTCTGGTCGACCGCCTCGTCGAAGCTGAGCGGACCGAGGTCGTCCTCGGTGATCGTGTTGTACGTGTAACCGTTCTCGCTCGGCTTCGGGGTCTCTGTTGCGGGTTCGGGTTCTGTGTCGGTGGCGGGGCGTTCGACCTCGTCGGTCGGGCCGGCTTCGATCGTCGCCGCCGGCGTCTCGCCGCTCGTCTCGTCGGACATCTAAGTAGTGGCCTTTTAACTGTCGGGCCGCCCCGCCGCGCGCACTGCGCGCCGCGAGCCGGCGAAGGTTGGTCTGGGTCGCCCATCGTTGCACCGGCGCGGGAGGCGCAGGTCGGGCGCCGTCAATGGTACACGCAGGGTTCGGCGGCCGTTCGGGCGACGGCGGGCGGAAGGGGTCGCGACCGTCGCTTCTTACTTCGCGTCAGCCCAGCTCCTCCCCCACGACAAGTGGACTTCGAGCGGCACCTTCAGCGGGTAGGCGTGCTCCATCGCTTCGCGCACGATCTTCTCGGTCTGCTCGCGCTCAGAATCGCACACCTCGACGAGCACTTCGTCGTGGACCTGCAGCACGAGGCGCGAAGCGAGCCTCGACTGCTCGAAGGCGGCGTCGATGCGCACGAGGGCGATCTTGAAGATGTCCGCACCGAGCCCCTGGATGCCGGCGTTCATAGCCTGACGCTCAGCCGCCTGACGGACCCGGAAGTTGTCCGACATCAGTTCCGGCAGATACCGGCGCCGACCGAGCTCGGTCTGTGTGAATCCCTTCGCCCGCGCCTCGCGCACCGATCGTTCCATGTACTCCCGCACCGAAGGGAAGGCGGCGAAGTACGAGTTGAGGATCTCGGCCGCTTCGGAGATGTCGACGCCGAGGCGCTGGGAGAGTCCGTACGCCTCCATCCCGTAGGCGAGTCCGTAGGAGACCATCTTCGATTTTGAGCGCTGCGCGGTCGACACGTCCTTCTGATCGACGCCGTAGATACGCGCCGCTGTGGTGGCGTGGATGTCGCGACCCTCGGCAAATGCTTCCATCAGTCCCGGGTCGCCGGCGAGGTGCGCGATGACGCGCAGCTCGATCTGGTTGTAGTCGGCGATGAGGAATGTGGTCTCTCTCGCAGGAACAAACGCCTCCCGGATTTGGCGACCCTCCTCGGTGCGGATGGGGATGTTGTGGAGGTTCGGCCGGTCGGACGACAAGCGTCCGGTGCGCGCCACGGTCTGGTTGAACGAGGCGTGGATGCGCCCGTCTGGCGCGACTTCGGAGAGCAGACCCTCGCCGTAAGTGGAGCGGAGCTTTTCGACCTCGCGATAACGAAGCAACGTCTCGACGATCGGGTGTGCATCGCGCAGCTTCTCGAGCGTTTGGGCGTCGGTCGAGTAGCCGGTCTTCGTCTTCTTGCCCGGCGTCAACTGCAGCTTCTCGTACAAGACGTGGCGGAGTTGGGTAGAGGAGTTGACGTTGAACTCCTCGCCGGCAAGCTCGTGGATCTTCGACTCGAGCGAATTTGCTTCGGTGGTCAGCTCAGCATGGATTGCGCGTAGTCGCTCAACATCGACACCGATGCCGGCGACTTCCATCTTCGCGAGCACCCGAATCAGTGGGCGCTCGATCTCGTCGTAGAGCTTGAGCCCGCCCGCATCGTCGAGTTCATCGGCAAGCAATCCGGCGAGGACGCGCGCTACTTCAGCGCGCGCCGCACTGGCGTCGAAGCACCCTCCGTCGGCGCCGTCCCCGGCGAGGTCGAAACCGAGCTGACCCGACGCGGCTTCTTCGGGCGCGATGAGTCCACGCCGCGCCGCGAGGTCGGTGAGCGAAGCCGAGCCCTGCGCCGGGTCGAGCAGGTATGCGGCGACGTTCGTGTCGAGATCGACTCCGGTGACGTCAGAACCTTCGCTGAGGAACGCCCGCACCAATTCCTTCAGCTCGTGCCCCGCAAGACGCGGCGTCGGCGGTCGCCCCGATCCGGCGAGCGCCGCGACGACCGCTTCGTCGTGCACCCGCTCCCCCGCCGCGACTACGACCGCCCCCTCGCCAGGTGGAGCAAAGGCGATCGCCGCAACGACGGAGCGGCCGGGGGTCCCCTCCCAGGCGACGTCGATCCCGACGCGCCCCTTCGTCTTCAATCCGTCGTCGAGCGCGTGCGCGAGTTCCTGCTTCGACCGCGGAACCGCAACTTCGCGGGCGGCGGGAGCCTCGACTTTCGGGGTCGACCGCGTGCCGAGCCCCTCCTTGTCGAGGACCTCGAAGAGGCGCTGCTTCGGCGTTCGCATCTCCAAGAAGTCGAAGAGGCGCTCGAGCGCGTCCCGGTCTGGAGCGAGCACGCCGAGTCCGTCGGCGATTGGTACGTCACGATCAAGGGGAATCGCCCGCAGATTCGTCCTCACCTGGCCCTCCGCTTCGGCGAGCGACGCGCGCAGCTTCGGGGTGTTCTCGTCGAGGTGTGCGTAGAGCGTGTCGACGTCGTGATAGGTCGAAACGAGCTTTGCCGCCGTCTTTTCCCCGACTCCCGGGACACCGGGGAGGTTGTCCGACGTGTCGCCCCGCAGCGCGGCGAGGAAGGGGTACTCGCTCGGCGGAACGCCGGTGCGATCCTCGATGCCCGCCTCGTCGTACAGCACGTAATCGGTGACGCCGCGACGGTTGTAGAGCACGCGGATGTGCGGGTCCTCGACGAGCTGGAACGCGTCGCGATCGCCGGTCACGATGACGACATCGTCTCCGGCGTCACGCGCGCGTGTCGCGAGCGTCGCAAGGATGTCGTCCGCCTCATAGCCGACCGCATCGAGCGCCGGGATGCCGAGCGCCACCACGAACTGCCGGATCAACTCGATCTGTTCGAGCAGCGGCGCAGGCGTCGACGGGCGGCCCGCCTTGTACTCCTTCACGAACTCATCGCGAAATGTCGGCTCATGGCGGTCGAACGCGACGGCGAGGCCATCGGGCGAGAAGTCGGCGAGCAACCTTGTGACCATTGAGACGAAGCCGTAGAAGGCCTGGGTCTGCTGACCGGAGGTGGTCTGCATTCCTGCGTCTTTCAGCGCGAACCATGACCGGAAAGCAAGGCTGTGGCCGTCGAGGAGGAGATAGCTCGCCACTGCCGACGATCGTAGGCGTCGCATGTGCGATCGATTTCGCTCGGAACTCGTTCGAACCCACCGGTACGATCGAAGCGATGTCGGTTGGATTTCACCCGCCGCTCGAGGAATACCTGGAAACGGTGCTCGCGCTCGAGGAAGAGGACGTGCCGGTCATTCAGGCCCGGCTCGTCGAGCGACTCGGCCACACCCCCCAGGCGGTCTCCGAGATGATTCGTCGACTGAGTGACGAGGGCTACGTGGCCCGTTCGGGTCGGGGACTCGCTCTCTCGGTCAAAGGGCGCGCACGTGCGGAAAGCGTCGTGCGCAAACACCGCCTTGCCGAGAGATTCCTCGTCGACATCGTCAAACTGCCGTGGGACAAGGCGCACAACGAGGCTGGCCGCTGGGAGCACGTGCTGTCCGACGACGTCGAGGCACGCTTCAACGAGCTCCTCGGGTACCCAACGACTTGCCCCCATGGCAACCCCATCCCCGGTACGAAGCGCGACCCGACACCCCAGTTCCCAATGACAGAGATCTCTGAGGGTGCGGAGATCACGCTCGCTCGGATCACCGAGCAACTCGAGATCGACCACGACGCATTGCTTTATCTGAGCGATCACGGCCTGATCCCCGGAAGCAAGGCACGGGTTCGCTCGCGCGCGCCGGACGGAACTTTGACGCTCGAACTCGCCGATGAAACTGCCGCCGAGACAGTGGCGATCGGGCCGCGCATGGGCCGCCAGCTCTACGTCACGCTCTCCTGACAAGCGCGCCCGACGGTGCGCGCGAAACGACGCTCAGCTGACGAGTTTTTCAATCAGCTCGTCCTGTGTTTTTTCGAGCTTCGCGATTTCGTGGCGCAGGTTGTCGCGAGCGTGGGCCAACTGCTCCGCGTGCCGACGCGCCTCATCCCATTGTTGATTCGCGAAAGCCGTCTCGGCGACAACGGCGCGAACCTTCGCTTCCTCGGCCTGATCGGCGAGCTCGACGAGTTGTTCCTCGATCACCCCGAGCTCGGTGCGCAGCTTCTGCAACCGCTCGTTTATGTCGAACAGTCGCCGTTCACTCCGTCTCCTCGGGTCGATGAATGCCGGGCGCACAGACGTGATGCTAAGACGCGGGAAATCGTCGCGAGGACGCGGTCAGCGACTCGACGACGTCGTCTCGCAGCTCGACGCCAACGCCGGGATGCATCGGCACGGTCAACATTCCCTGGTTCAGGGTGTGTGGTGCGGTGATGTCCTGCGCGAAGTAGCGCGCACTCGGTCCGAGATCGCCCCCAAGGTCGAAGCCGTCGAGCGCCCCAACGACGATCGACGCGGCCCGACCGAAGCCCGCTTCGAACAGCCCCCCGATCGCACAGGGCACGCCAGCGGCGACGCATCGGTCGCGCGCCGTGCGTGACGCCAAAATGCCGCCGAGGCGCGCCGGTTTCACGCAGACGCCAGAACATGCACCAGCGTCGAGCGCACAGTCGAGATCCTCGAGGCTCGAGATGGATTCGTCGAGCAGGATCATCGTTTCGAACTCATGGACCAACTGCGCGTGACCTGCGAGGTCGTGCGGTTCCAGAGGCTGCTCGATCGCGGCGAGGCCAAGCTCGTCCAGTGCGCGCAGAGACACCCGGTGGCTCGGATCGGCGAGCGAGTACGAGCCGTTCGCGTCGACTACGAGGTCGACATCGGGAAATTCGCGGCCCACTTCCCGTGCGGGGACGACGTCGGCATCGGGCGCGATCTTCAACTTCACGCGGCGGATCCCGGCAGAGACGGCATCATGAACGTCCGCGACAACATCGCGAATCGGACCGATACCGACTATCGCCCCGGCGGAAATCGCGACTCGCGATACCTCAAGGTACGAAGCGAGCGATCTCGCCCTTGCTCGCAAGGCCGCGTCCAAAAGTGCCATCTCGAGCGCCGCGACCGCCATGCGAGCATCACTGCTCGACGTGACCACGGCTATCGCCGCTTCCACCGACTCGAACTCCGCACCGTCGTTCAACAGCGCCGGAAGGATCTCCGACGCGAGCGCGTTTTCCGCGGTGTCGACGGATTCCCCCGCGTACTTCGTCGATTCGAGCGCTTCGCACTCACCCCAACCGACACCTACATCAGTTGTCAGACGCACGAGGAGGACCGGACGATGAAGGTGTCTTTCTGTCGCGGTCGCGACCGCTGTAACTAGCGACATCTCAAGTCGCAAGAGTTCGACTTCGATCAGTCGCACGGAACCTGTCTCAACCGGCAAGGAAGCTGAAGCGCACCCGCCGTCTCGGATTGTCGCGGTTGGTGTCGACGAGAACGAGACTCTGCCACGTGCCAAGCAGCGGGGTTCCGCTCTCGACCGGGACGGTGACCGACGGAGAGATAAAGCACGGAACGACATGGTCGCGGCCGTGTCCCGATGAGCCGTGCCGGTGCCGGTACGAGGCGTCAACGGGGAACAGCCGCTCGAGGACGCGGGAGAGGTCCTCCTCCGATGCCGAGCCCGTCTCCATCAGGGCAAGCCCCGCCGTCGCGTGCGGGACGAAGACGCTCACCAATCCGTCCCCTCTGTCGCGACAAAAACCCACGAGCCGTTCCGTCAAGTCCGTGACGAGCTCGTCGCCAGTGCTGACCTCGTGCTCGGCGCTCTCCATTCCTGGGGTCCTCCTTGTTCGACCGGACTGGTGGGGTGAAGGTGGGCGGATCGACTTTTACGATGCCATCTCATGACCGACCACCAGGATGGACCGAGCAATGCCACGTTCGCGTCGCTCGACCCGATCGTCGTCGACCGGTTGGCCTCTTTGGAGCTGCGCCAATCCAAATTGGACATCTACGACCAGCCGATCGGCGTGCGACTGCTCTATCGCAACGAGCAGAGCGGAGCTGAGCACTACTTGATCCGCTATCCGGCTGGGCTGCACGCGCAGCGCCACCTTCATACGGCGGCGCACACCTTCGTTGTCCTCGAAGGCGCGCTCGTCGCCAATGACCGGCGGCTCGGTCCTGGTTCGTACTGTCACTTTCCTGCTTGGACCGTCATGCACCACGCGCCCGTCGCGGATGAGGACTGTTTATTCGTCGCGATCTTCGACGGTCCCCAAGACGTTCAGGCGGTTGATGCGGCCGACGCGTCGCGCGCCGATTAGCTCGAACCTGCGACGCTCACCCGACCGTCGAACTGGCCGTGAGTGTCATTCTTGCTGCGTGCCGGAGACCTACTTCGATCACTGGATCGCAACGCCCATGCCTTCCCAAACGCCTCGACCACTCCAATCGGTTCCATGACCGCGTCTACTTCGCGTAGTTACGAGCGCCGAACCAGTCCACGACGACGGCTGGTTCACCGCCCACCCCCCAAGCGTCTTGACCGCTCAGCAACGAGGTGACGTCTCCCGGGGCGGCCACGAACCCGGTGCCGGTGTCCATGCGGATCGCGAGTCGCCCCGAGACGTAGTACTGGAAGTGCGGGGCGGTGAGCTGTCGGTGCCCATGATCGGTTTGACATCGTCTGACCAGCGCCATCCAGGCCGGAACACGAGTCGCCCGATCTCGGTCTCCCCGATCTTCAGGATCTCTGCCTTGCCGTTGGGGAAGTCCCTCACCTCGTCAGGTGACCCGAAACTGCGGTGCTCGGTCTGTTGGGCCATGACCCGCCTCCTCATCGCGTGTCGCTGGTTCCTGCGTAGCTTTACCTGCCGACCGTGAGTCGCGGACGAGACGCACCTAGTACATCCAAGTTGCTTCAACCGACTGCGGCAGTAATCCGAGCCGACGTCGGACGTAATCAGAGCAGTCCCCGTTACGCTGCGCCGATGCTCGAGCGCTGGACTCGCGCTGTCGTTCGCTGGCGTTTTGTCGTGATCGGATTCTGGATCGCGATCGTCGTCGTTGGCGCGATTTCGGCGGCACGGCTCTCAGGCCTTCTTTCGACCTCTCTCGCCGTTCCCGGAACGGCTTCCGCACACGCAGACGCGATCTTGGCGCGGCATTTTGGCGAAAACCCCGAGGGCTCGTTCACCGTCGTCTACCCCGTTCGACATCCATCGGCGCTAACAATCCGAACGTTGGACAAGCACCTCGTCCTCGCGGCTCGCTCTGTGCGCACTGGACGCGCCACGAAATTCAGTTCAGCGCCCGGCATCCTCTACGCCAACGTCAACACGTCACTCGACCTGCAAAAAGCAGCGTCCTATACGGATGCGCTGCGACATGCTTTAGAAAAACGGGCGTTCCCCCTCGCTTACGTGACCGGAGAACCCGCGATCCAGCACGACGTCATCCCGATCCTCGCCTCGGACCTGCGCCGGGGTGAAATCATCGCGGTTCCGGTCGCGTTGCTACTGCTCGTCGTCGTTCTCGAGCTCTCCGCGGCGGTGGTGACGCCACTCGCCATCGCTGTCTGCACCTCGGCGGCGGCACTCGCGATCGTCTACGCGATCGCGCGCGAGATCCTGATCGCGCTCTACGTTCCGAATCTCGTTCTCTTCATCGGACTCGGGCTCGCCGTCGACTACTCACTCCTCATCGTGCACCGCTTTAAGGAGGAACTCGGTGCAGAAGACCGGAGCGTCGACGACGCGATCGTGCACACCATGGCGACGGCAGGCCGAACGGTGCTCTATTCGGGGCTTGCCGTCGCGATCGGGCTTTCGGCGATGCTGATCGTTCCGGTGCCCTTCGTCCGCTCGTTGGGAATCGCAGGATGTTTGGTTCCCCTCGTTTCCATCGTCGCGACGCTGACGCTGCAGCCGACGCTGCTTTCGTTGCTCGGACGACGCGGCGTGCGGGGCATGCGCCTTCGACGATTCGGGAAGGCGCGCGTTATCGAGCGCGGCTTTTGGACACGGATCGCTTACACGGTCGCGCGGCGACCCGTCGTCGTGCTGGGTGGCTCGACCGCGGCGCTCCTCGCAGCCGTCGTCCCGATCGCCTGGCTCCAGCTCACCCCGGGATCGATCTCGGCAATCCCGGGGTACACGGCGTCCGCTCGAGGCCTGGCACTCCTCCGTGATCGCGTCGGGTCAGGTGTGATTACTCCGATTGAGGTTGTCTTCGACACTGGCGCGCCTGGAATAGCACGCACACCTGCACTGACCGCGGCGACGCTTCGGCTCGCACGGGAACTCGTGAGCGATCCTGAGGTCTACATCGTGGAGATCGGCTCGAAAGCACCTTACATCGATCCCTCTGGCCGATACGGTCAGGTCGTTGTCATCGGCCGCCAAGACTTTGGCGAAATCGCATCCCGTCAACTCGTCAGCGATCTGCGTCTCCGATTCATTCCCGCCGCTCGGTTTCCTTCGTCGACCCGCGTCTTCGTTGGGGGCGCCCCCGCCGAGGGTGTCGACTTTGTGGCGCGCGTCTATGGAGTGTTCCCGTGGATCATCCTCATCGTGCTCGTGCTCGCATACTTTGTGATGTTGCGCGCTTTCCGCTCGCTTCTGCTGCCATTGATGGCCGTCCTCCTCGATGCGATCTCGATCGCCGCGACGTATGGACTGCTCGTTGTGATCTTCCGCTTCGGCGTCGGCGCTGACGTGCTCGGCCTCTACCGCGTCTCTCAAATCGAGGCGTGGGTCCCGGTCTTTCTCTTCGCGGTGCTCTTCGGCCTCTCGATGGACTACGAGTTCTTCCTCGTGCAACGCATGCGCGAGGCGCGGGACCACGGACTCGATACGAGGGGCGCCGTCACCGAGGGGCTCGCCCGAACGGGACGCATCGTCACCGCCGCGGCGCTGATCATGGTCGGCGCACTTTCTGGGCTCGTCGCCGGACGCGTGGTCGATCTTCAGGAGCTTGGCGTCGGGCTCGCGCTCGGCGTTCTCATCGACGCGACCGTCGTCCGCGGGCTGCTCATGCCGAGCCTTATGACGATGCTTGGCCCCTGGAGCTGGTGGCTACCCGAACCGTTTGCCCACCTAGCGCGCATCGAGGCCTCGCCCATCGACAACCGCGAAGGCGAGGCCCCGGCACGCGCTGAGTAGCGGCTATTTCACGACCGTGATCGCAAGCCTGATCGCCGGCAGGTGATAACCGAGCGCCAAGGCGGGCTCGTCTCGCGCATAGGTCAACACGGGCACCATGCCATACGGCGTGTTCGCGAATGACGGCGACTCCGTGTAGATCATCGGGTAGATGTCGATGAGATGAACACCGGGACCGCCGGTCGCACGAAGGTGCAGTTTGACGTCTCCGTTCGAATTGAAGCCACACGCGTATCCGACGTAACTGTTGTCGTAGTCAACCGCGACCGTGTTGTCGAGTTGCGTCCAGCCGACGCCCTTCAGGTGAATCGTAAACGGCTGTCCTTCCTTCACAACAAGAGAACTCACCCCGCGACCGACGATGCTCTCTTCGACGTAGAAAGGCACTTGTGCGACGGTCTGACCATTCTGAACGACCTGAACGACGTGCCATCCGCCGAGACCGTCCGGAACCTTGATCATCTGCTCGAACGATCCCCCCGAGGGTGTCGCGCTACCGAGCGGCGTCGAAACGAAGTCCCAGCAGACGCTGGTGCAGTTGACCCGACTGCCGACGACGGTTGACCACTCGAGCTCGACGGGACTCGTCGACGTCAGCCCCGACGCGGTAAGCGCAACGCGGGTGTTGACGGGACCGCGGGTGGACGCCAGCGTTGCCTGCACGTCTCCCGAGGTCGAAAGACCCCCCTCGTTGAGCGTCGTCTTCGCGCCGATTGTCGGGGCGACATCCACCGGCCACTCGATCGAAGGCGGCGGTGGGTCGTCGCCCTTTGTCACCGTGAAGGTCTTTGCACCGCCGTTGATGTACGGCAGCGGCGACTGTTGGTAGTTCAGATAGAGGAAGCTGATCGCGTCGCCGACTTGTATGGTGTGCGGGCCGACAGCGCCCGTAGCACGAATCGTTACCTGCGCAGCACCGCGTGTCCAATTCGCCATCATCTCGCCGACGTAGTGGTTGTCATACAGCAAAGAGGCGCCGCCCTCGTATAACGACGCGCCGAGCCCGCTGTAGGTGATGGTGATGGGCGTTCCGATCGGGCCGCTCCGCGGCGTGACGGTCAGCTTCCGCAGGATGATGAACCCGCCGTGGGCGTCTTCAACTCCGTTGATGACGGCGTAGATGTTGTGGATTCCGCCCCAGTCGTCGGGCGCCTTCAATGTGACGCTGAACGAGCCATCGGCGTTAGTGGACGTCGTCGCTAGCACGACCGTCATGGGTGTCGAGGACCGTCCGAGGTAGTTGACGGTGTCGGGCTCAGGGTCAACCACCCAGGTGACGTCAGCCGTCGACCAGGTGAGCTCAACGCTCTGGTTGGCTGGGAGTTTCGAGCCTGAGATCGTGATCGGGGTTCCGATCACCGCCTGTTCGGGCGTCACTGTGAGGATCCCGATGTTTGGACTCACAGAGGCGGGAGCAGCGATCGGTCCTGGGAGCGGCGCCACCCCGGGGATGTTCGGGGACTGCAGCGTGATGCCGGAAGTACTCGACGTGGCCGCAGGGGCGCTGGTCGATGCCGGCAGGAGAAGAATGCCGACGACCAGCATCGCGGCGAGCGCAATCCCGAATCCCGGCGCCTTCCAGTGTCTCGTCATCGGGTTCCTTTCACGTTCTGCTCGTTCCTGCTCGGACAAACTGTTTTGCCAGCGGCCGGAGAGGGACCGCCGGTCCCCTTTTGGTTTCGACGAGATCGCTGCCGTCCAGGTGCGAGGGGCGTTTCGCCGAGGCTCGCGATTCGGGTACCGACTTATCGAAGCGACTCACGATCCAATCTGGGGACCGGACGGGAGGCACGCTGGCTCTAGGTGATCGTGAGGACCGACGGTGACGCCAGTCCGATCTGCGAGTAGACCAGCTTTTGCTCTGGGATCTTGGGGTGCGTGTGTGTCTTCGGCACAGCCTTGGTAATGACCGTCACGGTAAAGTTCACAACCCCGAGCGGGTAGCCCGCGGTCGACCAAGGGGCCGCCCAGAACGAGACAGTTCCGTGTGTCCCATAGACGAGCGGAATGGGGCTCGAGACACCTGGGATCGTCACGAACGCTTCCGCGACGTTCTTATTGGTGAGCGCGTTTCCGCCAGTCGTGACGTCGACACCCCACATCCGGAAGACGACCTGTTGCCCTTGGACGAACAGGTTCGTCATCGAGCAACCTGCCGCGGGCTTCGGATTGCCGCCCGATCCCTGGACCGTGTCCACGTCGATGAAGAGCCTGTGCTTGTTCGCTGCCCCGTACGGTGGCGCGAGTGTCCCGGTCGTGCCCATGTACGGCTTGCCCATGTATGGCTGACTCGTCGCTCCAGCGCCGCCGACAGCGAACGCGAAAGCGCCTAATCCTGAAACCACCAGCACGCTGATGCTCAAGGTCATTAGGAGTTTCTTCACCGAACCTCCTCGTACTTCTCTCGTTGTTGCCCTTTTTTGATTCGCGTCTTTTTCCACGTGCACTGGGACCCTCACTTGATCGACAACTTCCCGCTCATGGTCACTGTGAACGTCCCACTCTGAGTCCCGGACGTGTTGGCGAGCTTCAGTGAGCCACTGAAACGAAGCGACCCTGACGCTCCCTTCGCGGAGCCGGTGCCCCCGGTGGCCCTGGCGGTGCCGTGGAAGGTGACCGTGATAGGGCCGCTCTCTCCGCTCGAGCACCCCGTCGCAGTCGAGCTGCTGACCGAAAACGTGATCTTGCTCTTCGCTCCGACGATCGCGCCGGTGCCCCCGAACGGATCACACTGCGCGGAGGCGGAGGCGGTGCCGTGACCGGAGACGGTGCTCGCGCCGATGATCGACGGCGTGCTCGTTCCCCTACCCGTAATCGAGGTGATGGTGACCGCACCGTTGTCGATGACGAGCGACGCGGTACCGGAGTAGTGCCCGCTGAATGAGACGGTCTTCGTTGTGACCGCGGACGCTGGACTGGCACAAATGCCGAGCGCCACTGCCGCGAAGATCACCGAGAGGAACCGCACCGTGTGCGCTCCACGCTTATGGTGGAACGCCGTCCACGACTTTCGAAATACCGTCCCGCGATCCATGTCGTGCCTCTCCTCCCGCTGCTCAGCGCCCCCTTTGTCCGTCGTTCCGCACACGCTTGCAGTTCGTTCCAAATTTCACGAAGACGGAGCGTGGTGCCAGAGTCGAAAGTCACTGCGACCGGGAAACTCAGGTCACACTGAGTTGGCCCATTGCGGTCGCTCGGGCAAGGCAGGTCGCACAGAGCCTTCGGCCACTGGTAGATCGCAAATCAAACGATTGAGAGGATCCCTCGAGCAGCCGATTGCGATCTTCCTTGAGGACTACATCGACGTGCCACTAGGGCCGGGAGCGATCGAGAATCGCTTCGCCGACGGAGGAAGTTGGCTCGCGCCGCTAGCGAACACCGCGGAAGACGAGGGCGGATCGTGACCACTGGCCCCGTTTGGCGAGTCCTCGCCACGGCCGCGTTGTCATAAAACGTGGTCCACTAAATGGGGTCAAGGACTCGCAGTGCCCGGAGTGGGATTCGAACCCACACGCCCTTGCGGACAATGGCTTTTGAGGCCATCACGTCTACCGTTCCGTCATCCGGGCTCTTCTTCACGGTACCTCGCCCGGATTTCGCTCCTCAGCGCCTGGCGACTTTCCAGTCGCCCTCATCCGGCGGCAGCTGCCTCGAGTTCGGCGAGGTCGATCTTCACCATCTTCATCATCGCTTCGAGTGCGCGATTCGCACGATCAGGATCGGGGTCGCTGACCAGCTCGCCGAGGCGGTTCGGCACGACCTGCCACGAGAGCCCGTAGCGGTCGGTGAGCCAGCCGCACTGCGAAGGCTGACCATCCTCGAGGAGGCGTTCCCAGTAGTAGTCGACCTCTTCCTGGGTCTCGCAGCCGACGACGAAAGAAACCGCCGCCGTGAACGGGAAGTCCGGTTCGCCGTTCAGCGCGATGAACGGTTGGCCGTCGAGCTCGAATACAACGGTCAGCGTCGTCCCCTCGGGAAGGGGCATGCGCGGTCCGTACGCGCTGTCGCTGATTCGGCGCGAATTCGGAAAAATCGAGACGTAATGGTCCACCGCCTCATCGGCGTCGCCGTGGAACCAAAGAAATGGAGTGATGGGTGGCATGGCCGCACCGTACGCGAATCCCTGTCGTGTCGTTACGCGCCGAACACTCGCCGAAGCGATCCGCCGTGCGAGCACCTCGCTTGCGGTTGCTGCGACGCGATGACCACGATGTCGGCCGTGAACCTCGGCTCGGCACCCCCGATTGACTGACTCACGGACGGCCCGCGTCGCCGTCGGCCCCGTCGCGGACGGGTTGATGGACAACGCCATTGGAGCAGGCGGCGGCGTACCTACTTCGCTCTCTGACGAGCCGAACGCCCTCATCTGGACCGACTTGGCTCCTCGGACCGTCCCCGAGCTGAAAAAGGTCTTGGAGCTGCACCCGTCGATCGACTGGGTGCAGCTACCGATGGCGGGAATCGAACGCGTCGTCGACGCCGGCATCATCGACGACACCCGTGTCTGGACTTCGGCAAAAGGTCTCTACGCGGAACCGGTCGCCGAGCACGCGCTCGCCCTCGCGCTCGCCTGCCTGCGAGACCTTCCCGAACGCGCCCGCGCGGCGTCGTGGGGGCGCCCGGCAGCGACGACGCTCTTCGACCAGCCGGTGACGATCGTCGGTGCCGGGGGCATCGCTGCCTCGCTGATCGGATTGTTGCAACCGTTCCGCGCCGATATCACGGTCGTCCGCCAACGCCCCGAGCCGCTGCAAGGCGCCGACCGCACAGTGGGCGTCGACGCATTGAAGGACGCTCTCTCCACTGCTCTGGTCGTCGTGCTCGCCCTGGCCGTCACGCCGACGACGAGGCGCTTGATCGACGCCGACGCGCTGGCGGCGATGCGACCCGACTGTGTGCTCGTGAATATCGCCCGCGGCGCCGTCGTCGACACCGACGCCCTCGTCGCCGCCTTGCAGAACGGCACGATCGCCCGGGCGGCCCTCGACGTCACCGATCCCGAACCGCTGCCCGATGGCCACCCGCTCTGGGCACTTCCGAACTGCCTGATCACACCGCACACTGCCGACACGGTCGAGATGACCGTGCCGTTGCTCGAGGCGAGGATCAGGGCAAACGTCCGCCATTTCGGAAACGGCGAGCCCCTCGAAGGCATCGTCGACGTCGAATTGGGGTACTGACCCGGTGTTCCATGCGCCGGAGCGTTGTTTTCCGTACTGTGGACAAAACGTAACCATCGGCTGACCACCGGGGTCCAACTCCTGGCGTCGCGCCCGCCACGACTTCAGCCAAAGGGGGCTATTTCTTGCTCGCGTTCACGTTTCCTGGCCAGGGCTCGCAGCGGCCAGGTATGGGCGCACCGTGGTCGGAGCACCCCTCGTTTGAACTCGTCGACCAGGCGAGCGAGGTCGTGAGGCGGGACGTGCGCCGGCTCATCCTCGAATCTGACGAAGAGACCCTGCGCAACACGGCGAACGCGCAGTTGGCGACTTTCGTCACGAGCTGCGTCGTCCTCGACGCCGCCGAGCGACTCGGCCTCGAGCCAGCCTTCTGCGCCGGCCACAGCCTCGGTGAGTACACCGCGCTCGTCGCGACCGGTGCGCTCTCGTACGAGGACGGCTGTTATCTCGTCGCCGAGCGCGGCGCGGCGATGGCGGACGCCGCTGAGCACAACCCGGGAACGATGGTCGCCGTCCTCGGCCTCGACGACGACGACGCCGAGGCGGTCTGCGCACTCGCCGAAGGCGAGGTCTGGGTAGCGAACTACAACGCGCCGGGACAAGTCGTCATCGCCGGCGAGGGCGAGGCGATCGAGCGCGCCGCCGACCTCGCCAAGCAACGCGGCGCGAAACGCGTCCTTTCCTTCCCCGTCGGCGGTGCCTTCCACACGCCGCTGATGGCCTCGGCTCGCGACCGGTTGCGCAAGGGACTCGCGACGGTGACATTCCACGAGTCCGAACCGGAAGTTGTCGCCAACGTCGACGCGAGGCCGCACGCCGATGGGACAGAGTTCTCGAGGCTGCTCTCAGCGCAACTCACCGCGCCAGTCCGCTGGCGACAGAGCCTCGAGACGCTCTTCGACGCAGGTGCGCGCACCTTCGTCGAGTTCGGGCCCGGCGGCGTGCTCACCGGTCTGGTAAAGCGCGGACTCCCCCAGGACACCGTGGCGGCGTGGTCGGTGGCGACGCCGATCGAACTCGAATCGCTCGTCGCCGCACTCGGCGCGGCGGTGGAGGTCATCCCGCCCGAAGAGCGCCAGGCGGTCGAACACTACGAGATCTTCGAGCGGATGATCGTCTCGCCGGCGACCGGACCGTTCCGCCCCGTCGAGACGTACGCGCACGCCGCGCCGAAGCTCAGCGCCGGCGACGAGAACGATCCGCTGCACATCGCCGTCGGCGACCTGATCGGTTGGGCGGGCACGTCGGAGATCCGCTCGGCGTTCGCCGGTCGGCTAGCCGGGCTGTTGGTGCTGCCCGGCGAACGCGTCGTACACGGACAGCCCGTCGCGTGGTTGCGCGCGGCGGAGGGCGCAGAGGAGGCCATCTGATGGGTGCGGCGATCACCGGCTGGGGCTCAGCGCTCCCGGCGAAAGTCCTCACGAACGCGTGGTTCGAAGAGCGCCTCGACACGACCGACGAATGGATCGTCGAACGCACCGGTATCCGCGAGCGGCACGTCGGCGGGACGACGATCGGCCTCGCCGTCGAAGCAGGGCGCGCGGCGCTCGAACGCGCCGCCAGGAGCGGCACGGACATCGACCTGCTCGTCGTGGCAACGACGACGCCGGACCAGACGATCCCCGCCGCGTCCTCGGTGATCCACAACGAGCTCGGCTGCGTCGGGGGCGCGTTCGATCTCAACGCAGCTTGCGCTGGCTTCTCTTACGCGCTGACGATGGCGGATGCGCTGATCCGCACCGGCGTCAACCGGGCTCTCGTCATCGGCTCGGACACTTTGTCGCGGGTGACCGATTTCGATGACCGCGCGACAGCGATTCTCTTCGGCGACGCGGCCGGCGCGGTCGTCGTCGAGTCCGGGGCGGACGACGAGCTCGTCTTGGCTTACGACCTCGGCGCCGACGGCTCGGCGGCACCGCTGCTTTATGCGGAGCTCGGATGTCCGATTCGGATGGACGGGCGCGAGGTCTACCGGCGCGCGGTGCGCGCCGAGGTTGACTCGATCACAAAGGTCCTAGAACGCGCCGACGTCAGCCCTCAGGACCTCGCGCTGTTCGTCCCGCACCAAGCGAACAAGCGAATCATCGAGGCCGTCAACGAGCGGTTGAAGATCTCGAACGACCGCACCGCCTACGTGCTCGATCGGACAGGGAACACCTCCGCCGCCTCGATCCCGCTGGCACTCGCCGAGGCCGCCGACAACGGGCGTTTGCAAGAGGGCGACCTCGTACTCTTGTCGGGGTTCGGTGCCGGCATGACGTGGGCGTCGGTGATCATCCGGTGGGGGCGCCGGGGCATCAAATGAACCGGGTGGCGTTCGTTACCGGCGGGTCGCGCGGCATCGGGCTCGCCAGCGCGCGGCGGCTGCAGCACAACGGTGCGCGCGTCGCCGTCGGCTACCGCAACGCGCCTCCATTGGACTTGGGCGGCGACAACGAGACGCTGCCGCTTTTTCCCGTCGCCTGCGACGTCACCGACGACGCGGCGATCGACGCTGCCTTCTCCAAGATCGAAGCTGAGCTCGGCCCGGTAGAGGTGCTCGTCTGTTCGGCGGGAATCACCGAGGACGGCTTGATGCTGCGCATGAGCGAGGAACGCTTCGAAGTCGTCATCGACACCGACCTGACGGCGTGTTTCCGCGCAACGAAGCGTGCGCTGCCGCGGATGGTGCGGGCGCGCTTCGGCCGCATCGTCTACCTCTCCTCTGTGGTGGCGATGATGGGCAACGCCGGCCAGGCGAACTACGCAGCAGCGAAGGCTGGGCTGATCGGCCTCGCCCGCTCCGTCGCCCGGGAGGTCGCCAGCCGATCGGTGACGGCGAACGTCGTCGCGCCGGGGCTCGTCCAGACCGACATGCTCGCGGCGGTGAACGATGCCCAGGTGGAGGCGCTGATGTCGCGGGTCCCGCTCGGGCGGGCTGCCGATCCAGACGAGGTAGCGGCGGTCGTCGCGTTCTTGTGCTCCGACGAGTCCGCCTACATCACCGGCGCCGTGGTCGCCGTCGACGGCGGGCTGGGGATGGGGATGTGAGTCGCGGAATCCAAGGAAGTCCTAACTACTGTCATAGGGGTCTACTGATGACGGAAGCCGATCGGACATCCACTCGAGACTCGACGAGGAGCAAATCGTGAGCGACGACGCCACTTTCGAGAAGTTCAGGAACTGCGCCGTTGAGGTGCTACAGGTACCGGCGGAGAAGGTCGTCCCCGAGGCGAGCTTCGCCAACGATCTCGATGCCGACAGCCTCGACCTCGTCGAATTCGTGATGGCCCTCGAGGAGAGCTTCAACATCACCGTCGACGAGTCGGAGCTCGACGGGGTCGAAACCGTCGGCCAGGCGTACGACCTCGTGCTCGGCAAGCTTTGATAACAGAACCCGGCGCCCGACGGGTCGTCGTCACCGGCCTCGGCGTCGTCTCCTGCTGCGGCACGGGCAAGGAGGCGTTCTTCGAGGGACTGAATGGCCCGCACGCCACCGAAACGCGCCGCGTCGACGACTTCGACCCGGCCGACTGGTTCGACCCGAAAGAGGCGCGCCACCTCGACCGCTTCGCGCAGATGTCAATCGCCGCCGCGCAACTCGCGATCGACGACTCGGGTCCGACCGAGACCGACCCGATCCGCTCCGGCGTCATATTCGGGACAGGAGTCGGAGGACTCGCCACCTTGCAGGGCCAGATCCAGGTCTCGATCAACAAGGGCCCGCGCTGGGTCTCACCGCGACTCGTGCCGATGATCATGGGCAACGCCGGCGCGGCGGGCATCTCGATGCGCTTCGGCTTCCGCGGACCGTGCGAGACGATCGTCACCGCCTGCGCGGCCGGCACACAGTCGATCGGCAACGCGCTGTGGCTGATCCGTAACGGCCGCTGCGACGCGGTGATCACCGGCGGCGCCGAGGCAGCGACGACTCCCGTCGACGGGATGGCGCCGATCGGCATCGCCGCCTTCACGAACATGACCGCACTGTCGACATCGGGAAACTCCCGCCCGTTCGACCGCCGCCGCGACGGATTCGTGATCGGCGAGGGAGCCGGAGCTCTGGTGATCGAAGAGATCGAGCACGCGAAGGCACGCGGCGCGCGGATCTACGCCGAGCTCCTCGGATACGCGTCAACCGCCGACGCCTACCACATCACTGCGCCATCTCCGGGTGGTGCCGGCGCGATCTCGTGCATGGAGCTCGCTCTCGAAGACGCCAGCCTCACACCCGCGCAAGTCACGCACATCAATGCGCATGGGACGTCGACTCCGCTCAACGACCTCGCCGAGGCGGAGGCGATCGAGAAGGTGTTCGGACGCCCAGGCCCGCCGGTCACCTCGATCAAAGGCGTCACCGGTCACTCGCTCGCCGCCGCCGGCGCGCTCGAAGCCGTGGCCTCGGTGATGTCGATCGAGCGCGGCGTCATCCCGCCGACGGCCGGGCTCGAGGAGCAGGACCCAGAGATCCATCTCGACATCGTCACCGGGGGTCCCCGGCCGTTCACACCCGGACCAGTGTTGTCGAACAGCTTCGGGTTCGGCGGGCACAACGGGTGCCTCGTGTTCGCCCCGTTCAGCTCCTGACAACGCGCTCCGCGCCGGTCGACCTCGCGGTCGGGGGATTCTCGGACGACGCGCCGTGGCTCGTCGAGCGCGACGAGCTGCCGTGGCTGATCGGTCTCGACCTCATCCGCCGCGCGACCCAAGACGAGGTGCCGGAGCTGTTGCGAAGGCGCCGCCTGCCACCGTTGCGCCGCATCGGGCGCGTCTCATCGCAGATCGGCTGGGCGGTGGCGCTCTGGTACCTACGCGATCGTCGCCGCGGCCGCTCGGCGTCGCGGGCCGGGTTGTCACGCCGCCTGCGGATCGCCTTTCAACGGCTCGGTCCCACCTACATCAAGCTCGGCCAGATCCTCTCTTCTGGCGAGGGGATCTTCCCGCCCGAGCTCGTCGGCGAGTTCAAGTTGCTGCGCGATCGCGTTCCGGCCGAACGCTTCTCTGACGTGCGCGAGGTCGTGGAATCCGATTTCGGGCGGCCAATCGAAGAGATCTTCGCCGAGTTCTCGACCGAACCCGTCGCCGCGGCCTCGATCGCGCAGGTGCACAGGGCGCGACTCGTCACCGGCGAGGAGGTCGTCGTGAAGGTGCAGCGGCCGCGTGTCGCCGAGCTCGTCCACCACGACCTCGCCGTGATGAGCTTCATCGCGCCGTTCCTCGTCGGCCGGATCCCTGTCGCGGTACTGGCGAACCCGCCGGCGCTCATCGAACTGTTCGCCGAGACGATCGTCGAAGAGCTCGACTTCCGCCTGGAGTCCGAGAACATGCTCGATATCGCCGAAGTGCTGGCGACGACCGGTCAGCGGGCGATCGTCGTTCCCCGCCCGCATCCGCGCCTCATCACGCGGCGGGTGATCGTCATGGAGCGACTCGACGGCTACGCCTGGGACGACGTCGCCTCGATGCGCGCCGCGGGAATCGACACCGAGCAGGTTCTCCACGCGGCGGTCGTCTCGCTTCTCGAAGGGGCGATGCTCTTCGGCGTCTTCCACGGCGATCTGCACGGCGGCAACCTGTTCGTGCGCGAGGACGGACGCGTCGCGCTGTTGGACTACGGCATCACCGGCCGGCTCGAGGAACCGCACCGCGTCGCGTTTCTGCGGCTCGTGATGGCGGGGACGATGAACAACGTCCGTGCCCAGGTCGAAGCGTTGCGCGACCTCGGCGCGCTGCCAAAGGACGCCGACATCGACAAGGTGATCGTCGACCTCGGCCTCGACGGCCCACCGCAAGATGTCGTCGAGATGTCGGCCGAGGAGCTCACCCGCCAGCTGCGCGAGCTCACGCAGCACCTTTTGTCGTACGGGGCAAAGATGCCGAAGGAGCTGATGCTCTTTGTGAAGGACATCTTGTTCGTCGACGGTGCCGTCGCTACGTTCGCACCAGACGTCGACCTCCTCGGTGAGGTGGTCGCGATCGCGACGTACTTCGCCCAGCGATACGGCGGACGGATCGCGTCAGAGATCGGCCTCGATCCCCGCACGACCGGCGTCGACTTGACCGGCGTGCGGGCGATGTACGGCGTCTCCGCCGACACCGAGCGTTTGAGCTACCGGGAGCTGCAGGCGCGTCGCGAGCAGGTGCGCGAGAAGTTTGTCAAGGAGCGGCGCGAACGGCGCTAACGGCGGTCACCGCCACCACGGCACCTTGCGCGTCGCGGCGACCCGCTCCACCGGCTCGACGAGTGAGTCGATCTCGTCGCCGACGTTGTCGAGGTGCTCGCGCACCCAACGGCCGTATCCCGCTTCGGGACGCTGCATGTTCGGCGCGATGAAGGCGAGACCGGCGAGTTCCTGCGCGACGGTGGTGGGCCGATTGGCGATGCGCGACGAATAGTCGTCGCAGACGCCGGCGAGATGGACGGCCTGCGCGAGGAGCGGCAACGACACCTCGTCGTCGACCTCGTCGTGGTGGAGCCCAACCGCGAGCGAGCGGGCGGCCGAGCGCACGCGGCCCACAGCCGAGACGAGGCGCCACGTCTGTTCCTTGGGAACGTGTCGCACGCCCTGCTCGAGCATCAGCGCCCGCGCCGCGTCGCCGAGTCGGGTGTCCGAGCGGGCCGCGTTCTCACCGGCGTCGGGTGGGGCGGTACGGCGACCGAGTGCCCACGCCGTCGATTGCACGAGGAACAGCCCGTCGTAGTGGAACGCATCGGCGAGGTCATCGCGCACCACTCCCGACGCGCCCCGCGGCCAGAACAGCACGCCGGCGACGAGGCTGACGGCGACGCCGATCGCCACGTCCTCGATGCGGACGACGCCGATCGTCCATCCGACCGGAACGATCAGGTTGTAGACGACGACGAGCACAACGGTGAACCCTGCCTGGGCAACGGCGAACGGCGCCGTCCCGGGCGTGTAGGCGGCGACGGCCACGCCGATCGGGAAAATCGCCCACAGCACGGCTGTGTTCCCCCCGATTCCTTGCAAGAGCGCCGCGCCGATCGCAAAACCGATCGCGGTACCGAGCAGCGCCCGCCAGGCGTTCACCCCGGTCGACGCGGCGTTCGTGCGCAGGACGGTCAGGGCGCCGAGCACGACCCAGAAGCCGTGTTGGACGTTCGTCAGATCGGCGATCGCGACCGCCGCCGCGATAGCAACGGCGCCGCGCACCGCGTTGAGGAACGTCACCGACGCGAGACCAGAATGAATCCTCAGGGCCGCAAAAAGGGACGACAGATACTCGGACATGCGCCCGGTTTTCGCGGACAAGGTGTGGGCGCCCCGAGCCTCATCCTCGGCGATCACCGATCGCGTTCCGCGCCGGGCGACGGTGAGTGCGTCGAGCGCCGCCGTCCTTGCGGCGCTCGCAATCATGCGAGCGTGGAACGAGAGGTGGATCGATTTCTCCGTGGTTTCAGAGCTCGCGCTATACGTGCACATGCTCTCGTCTCGCTCGCGCATCAGCGTCTCGAGCTCGCCGATCCGTAGGTCGACTCGCTCGCCTCGAAGGAGCCGACCGGCGCCGCTGAGCACGGCCGACGAGGTCGTCAACAATGCGCAATCCGTCTCGTCGAGCTCAGGGAGATCACCCGTCTCGCGCGCGACCTCGTCAACGAGCGAGACCGCCCACTGCACGGCTTCCGCGAGGTCGGCGATCGCTTGATCCGCGGCACCGATTCCGATCGGCCGCGACGGTGCGTGGCGGAACGCTTCTATGAGTTCGTCGCGGGTTTGGTGCGCCTGACGCAGATCGTCATCATGCACTTCACGCGATCCGAGCGCGTCGATCGTCAAAGCGACCGCATCGACGGCGCGCGCCGCATCCGCGCGCAGCCTGTCGCCTGCTGGCCGGGGTGAGAGAACAAGCTCGGCGATTGTCCCCGCCGCCATAGCCATCCACCACCCAGCGAGGCGTGACGGCACGAGCGAGATCGCTCCCGGCGAGGCGGCGGGGAGGATGAAGGCCAACAGAACTGCGATCGTGCCGGACGTGGCGTTCGATCCGAGGACGCCGGCCATAATGACGATGAATACGACGACCAGTGCGATCGGAGACGCGAGCGCCGCCGACGAGTTGATCGCCGTGCCGATCGGAATCAGCGCCGTGCCGGCGACCGCCAGAGCAAGGTGCGCAACGAGCTTGTCCCGCCGTGTTCCGCCGAAATTCGGCAGGATGACGGCGGCGAACCCACCGAAGGTCGCGAACAGCGCCAGCTGTCCGTTGTGGAGCACTTCGCTGCCGATCGCGAACAGCCCCGGGATGACGAGAAGGGCGCGCAAGGCACGAAAGGCGGCGACGGATGACCACGCCGGGCGGAGGTTCAAGAGCGCCTCGCGCAGGCGATCGAGCGAGAAGAAGGGCGGACGCACCACCGCCACGTCGGCCATGCATCGTTCTACCGCGTGTTAAACCACCGCCGCGATCACGCCTTCATCGCTTCGACCTGCTTGATGATCTCCGAGAGTGCGGCGTCCTGGTTCATGAGGTGGTGCTGGATCTCGCGCGCCTCGTGGAGGACCGCCTCCGCATCCTTGTAGGTGAATTCGGAACGCTTGTCCGACGCCTCGGACAAGATGTTCTGGCCGACCATGATGATCGACAGCAGCACCAACTGGAGGAACGTCTGGGAGATCCACGAGACAAGGATCACCGCAGAGTGCGACTTGATCGCTTCGGGCAGGCTGACGATTGCGAGCCCCGCGAACGCGTAGGCGCACCACATCGAGCCGACACCGTCGGTAATCTTCACGGCCAGCCAGGCGTTGAATCGCGCGAAGGGGTTGCCGTGGGGCAACTGATCGCGAACACGAACCGGACGGGCATGCCCTGAGAGAATCTGCTTCGTTCGCTCGTGCGGCGGGTACATCGGTGCGGCGGCTGCGTCACTCATTTCGGCCTCCTCGTCATCGTCACCGATCGGCGGCGGGTCTGTCGGGTAGTTGACCACGGAGGGATGCGTCTCGCCGCGATCTCCCCCCACCCGTACGATCAGCGCCATGGCCGCCGAAGAGCGAAGCGGAACCGCCGCGGCGTTCGAATCGATCTGGCGAGTGCTCGTCGGCCAGCCGCTGCGCATTTCAGAGACCGTCAAGGAGCGGATCTCCCCCGTCGAAGGGCTCTCCGCTCTCTCGCTCGACGCGCTGACCTCGGTTGCGTACGGCCCGGAGGCGATCATCGTCGTCATCGCGCTCGCCGGTGTGGGCGCGCTCCACCTCGTCTGGCCGATCACGATCGTGATCGTCGTCCTTCTCACGATCTTGGTCGCCTCGTATCGCCAGGTGATCGACGCCTACCCGAGCGGCGGCGGCGCCTACGCCGTTTCGCGGGCGAACCTCGGCAAGTGGCCAAGCCTGCTCGCCGGCGCGGCGCTGATCGTCGACTACACCCTCACCGTCGCGGTTTCCATCGCGGCGGGTGTCGGCGCGTTGACGTCCGCTTACCCCTCATTGCATTCGTCGACGGTGCCGATCTGTCTTGGCATCCTTGCGTTGATCACGCTGATAAACCTGCGCGGCCTCGGCGACGCGGCCCGCGCGTTCTTGCTCCCGACCATGTTGTTCATCATCGGGATCTTCGCCGTCATCGCCGTCGGCCTCATCCACCCCCTCGACCGCCACGGCCCGCTCCCTGGGCATTCCCTCTTGACGACGCACGCCATCGAAGTCGTCAGCGTGCTCCTCGTGTTGAAGGCGTTCTCCGCCGGCTGCTCGGCCCTCACCGGTGTCGAGGCGATCGCCAACGGCGTGCCGCTGTTCAAAGAACCCCGCGTCGAGCGCGCGAAGCGCACGGAGCTCCTGCTCGGCACGATCCTCGGCGCGATGTTGCTCGGCCTGGCGTGGCTGGCGAAGATCTGGCACATCGGACCGCGATCCGGCCAGACGGTGCTGAGCCAGATCACGCAGACGGCGCTCGGGCGTCACTGGGCGTACTTCGCGGTCTCGCTCAGCGTCACGGTCGTGTTGGCGCTCGCCGCCAACACCTCATTTGGCGGGCTGCCGGTGCTTTCGAGTCTCCTCGCCCGCGACAACTACCTCCCGCATCTGTTCCAGCTGCGCGGCGACCGTCAGACGTTTGCCTACGGGATCTGGTCCCTCGCCCTCATGTCGGGCGTCCTCCTCGTCGCGGTGGACGGGGACACCGATCGTCTGATCCCTTTGTTCGCGATCGGGGTGTTCACCGGCTTCACGCTCGCCCAGTCCGGCCTGGTCGTGCACTGGTTGCACACTCGCCAAGGCTCCTGGAAACCGCGGATGGCGCTGAACGCCCTCGGCGCGGTGATGACCGGTGCGGCGACAGTGATCTTCCTCGTGACGAAGTTCACCTCAGGAGCGTTCGTCGTCGTGATCGCGGTGCCGGTGTTCATTTTCTTGTTCATGCGGATCAAGAAGTACTACGACGCGGTTTTTCAGAGCCTCGCCCTGGGAGACACCCCGAGGGCGCCGCGCGGGCAGCGATCGCTCGTCATCGTGCCGATTCCGTACGTGAGCAAGCTCGCCGAGCACGCCATGAGCGACGCGCTGAGCATCGGCGACGAGGTCATCGCCGTCACGGTCGTCGCCAGAGGTGACGAGAACGACACCGCCGCGTCGATGCGCGAGGCGTGGGACAGGTGGAATCCCGGAATGCCGCTGCTCGTTCTGGAGACGGACTTCGCTTCGGTCGTTCAGCCGATACTCGAGCTGATCGACAATCTCTCTCAGACTCGAGACGAGCAGATCGTCGTGCTCATCCCCGATATCCTGCCTTCCAAGTCCCGCTATTCACTGCTTCACAACCACATCGATTTCGTGCTATCGAGCGCGTTACGCCAACGCGACGACATCGTCATCGCGCGCTGTCGCATCTCGATAACAGAGCTGGCAGAGTCAGAAGACGGGCAGATCGGTTCGCACGCCGAATCGGCCTACGACACCGACGAGACGACGTTGGGCTCGTAGTCGCCTCCGCCGAGCGGAGGCAATGAGGCTCAAACGAATCGGCGGCGAAAGCGCGGCCACCCCTTGCGCCAAGTCGCATAGGCGATGCCGAGGGCACAAAGCGCAGCGACGATCGCGAAGGCGATGTCACCGAGAACTGAGACGAGGTCCTTCACGGCGTCGACGAAACTCGAGACGGCGACGTGCCAGGCGTGTGAAAAACCGCTGCTCGAGCTGACGTGGTGATGCGCAACGACCGGAACGGCGAGATGAACCGTGAGGGCGGAAAAGGCGATCTGCTGGGAAAGGACGCGCTGTTCACCTTGGATCTGTTGGATCTGCGATTGCACGGACTCGATCTGGTCTTCGACTTGCAAAAGGTCGGAAACCTTCGCCGACTTCGACAACAGCACCTCGAGCTGGCTGCGCTCGTCTTGCAGCGCCGTGAGCTGTGCGCCGAGGTCGACGACTTTCCCGGTGACGTCCTGGTCGGAAGTCGTGAGCGAGCGCACCGATCCCGTGAGCCGGGCACGGTCGATGAGCGACTGGAACGCGGTGGCCGGGACGTCGAGCACGAGTGTGCCGCCGGCGTTGCGGCCGGACTCGACGACGTCGGACTTGCCGACGTAGCCGCCGAACGACGCGGCGAGAGATTCGAGATGGTCGATCGCCGAGGAGAGGTCGGAGTTTCGCACCGACAGGTGCAACGCACCGGTGGCGACGATGTCGCGCGCGGATGACTTTGTCGATGTCGGAGCCGCAGAATGATTCGCCGGAAGTGTCGAGACGCGTGGCCCCAGTACAGCGGGCGTCGAGCGCACGCCGATGAATGACGTCTGCTTGTGCGACGCCCCGTTTGTGGCGTTCGCGAGCGGAGCGACCGAAGGCGCAACGCTGCCGCCGGTTGTGAGGAGGACGGCGATGAGAGCCGCCACCGCGGCGCCACCAGCTCCGGCGAAGGCGAGTTCGCGGGGGCGCAGCGGGGAGATCCGGTGCCTCGTCGCCGTCGGTGCTCCGCTCTGCGCGGCGATGCGAATCGTCGACGGCCCGCCCGGTGGGACCGCGACGCCGTCCGCCGCGCGCTGCAAAAGTTGGCTGAGTTCGTCTTCGGTGATCATTTCGTGTCCTCGATCGGTGTCGCGAGACGATGGAGCGAAGGATCGGCGCCGAGTATCCGGCGGGCTTCGTGCAGGCGCGATTTCACGGTGCCGGCGCGCCGGTGGATCGCCAGGGCGATCTCTTTGTCGGACAAGCCGGCGTAGTAACGGAGCACGACGGGAATGCGCAGCGGCTCCGGAAGACGCTGCAGCGCCTCGCGCACCGCACGCCCCGTCTCGTCGGCGACGACGAGATCATCGGGCTGTCGCGCGAGATCGGCGAGATCGGACCCGTCTGCTCCCTCGTCGCGCTGGCGCTTCGCGCGCTGTTCCTTGCGCGCCAACGAGTAGCAGGAGTTCATGACAACGCGGAAGAGCCACGGACGCGCCGCTTCGCCGGACGGCATGGCGGCGCGAAAGCGCCACATCCGCAAGAACGCCTCCTGGACTGCTTCCTCGGCGTCCGAGGCGCTGCCGAGGATCAGGAAGGCCGAGCGGTAGGCGGGCGCGTACCACTGCGCCATCCATCGGTCGAGCTCGCTGTCGCCTTCCGGCGCACGCCGCTTCATCGCGGACTTAACGTCTTTTCTCCCACGCCATGTCAACTCCGCAGCGATGTGGGCGGTTCGATCCGGCCCGTGACCAGGGGCGATCGCGCGCTCGATCGATCGGCGCGCCTTCCGATGCCTCGATGGTCCCACCGGCTACGTTCGGCCCGTGCTCACCACCAGCAATTTGACGCGATGACGAGCGACGATCGGGACTCACTGCCAGCGTGACGCTCGAGTTTTCCGGGCTCTTCCGGCGCTACGGCGATGTCGTCGCCCTCGACAACCTCTCGTTCTCTGTACCGAACGGTCAGGTGTTCGGCTTCCTCGGTCCGAACGGCGCCGGCAAGACGACGGCGATGCGCGCCGTTTTCGGTCTCATCGAGCTCGACGCAGGTTCCGTGACGTACAACGGCGCACCGGTCGGCGACAAGGAACGACGGCGCTTTGGTTACATGCCCGAAGAGCGTGGCCTCTACCCCGCGATGCTCGTGCACGAGCAGCTCGAGTATTTCTGTGAGCTGCACGGAATCTCCCCGCGCGACGCGCGCGCCTCGACGGCTCGTTGGCTCGAGACGCTGGGGGTTGGCTCGCGGGCGAACGACAAGCTCAGCGCGCTCTCCCTCGGCAACCAGCAGCGCGTTCAGCTCGCGGCTGCACTCGTCCACGAACCCGAGTTCCTGGTCCTCGACGAGCCGCTCTCCGGCCTCGACCCCGTCGGCATCGACGAAGTATCGGGGATCCTCGCCAAGCAAGCGTCGCAAGGCCGCGGGGTCCTGTTTTCGAGCCACCAGCTCGACTTGGTCGAGGACATCTGCGATTCGGTCGCGATCATTGATCACGGACACGCCGTCGCCGTCGGGCCGCTCGATGAGCTCCGCCGACAAGGTGCCCGTCGTCTCGTCGTGAAAGTCGAGGGCGACCCGAACGCGAATTGGGCCCGCACGCTTGAAGGGGTCACGGTGTCCCGCATCGACGCCGGCGAGGCACGCCTCGTCCTCGACGACTCGGCAGACAGCCAGGCCGTCCTCACTCGCGCGATGGCCGCCGGTCGTGTCGTGCGGTTCGACTTCGAGGAACGACGTCTCACCGAGGTTTTCCGAGAGGCGGTCGCATGAAGGCCGCGATCATCATCCCGATCATCGCCGTACTCGTCGTTTTGCGCATCTTCATGTGGCGGCGGAAGTCGCGCGGACCACGGCCGCCTTCAGAGCGCTCACTCAGCAACGTCTCGCTCGTCGCCCGCCGGGAGATCCGCGAACGGGTGAAGACGCGCGCGTTTCGGATCGCGACGGTGATCGTCTTGTTGGTCGTGGCCGCGGGGATCATCATCCCGGTGCTCCACAAAGGACACGAGACGACGGTGCATGTCGGTGTCGTCGGAACGACGAGCGCGGCTCTAGACACGACCGCACGTGAGGCGGCAACAGCAGCCGGCGCGAAGGTCGCGATAACAACAGAACCGAGTCTCGCGTCCGCTGTCGGAAAGCTCCGCGCCGGCAACATCGATCTCATCGTCGACCACGATTCACGCCTGTATGTGGAGAACGCGCTGACGGCGAGCGACAGCGGACCGATCGCCACCGTTGCTGAGACGATGGCGAGCACCCTCGGCCTCGAAGCAGCGCTTGTTCGAGCTGGGCTCCCGGCCAAGACCGCGGCCAAATTCGCCCGACCAATTTCGCTGCCGATCACCGGTCTGAAGTCGGCGGCGATTCAAAAGCAAAAGACGACTTCGACGGTGACTGCGATCTATGTGCTGATCTTGATCTACATCCTGCTCACCCAGTATGGGACGTGGATCCTGATGGGGATTTTGGAGGAGAAGTCGAACCGGATCGTCGAGGTGCTGTTGTCGGCCGTGAGTCCGCGGCGTCTTCTCATCGGCAAGGTCAGCGGCATCGGCCTCGTGGCGCTGGCGCAGGCCGCCGCGATCGTCGGCTTCGCGCTGATCCTCGCCGCGGCGACCGGGTCAGCGCTCTTGAAGGGCACCGCTCCGGCGGGCGTCATCGTCGGGCTCGTCTGGCTGCTCCTCGGGTACCTGTTCTATTGCTGGGTGTACGCCGCGGCGGGCTCGATGCTCGAGCGCCAGGACCAGTTGCAGGCGATCGCGCTGCCGCTGCAACTGCCGATCCTGTTCGGATACATCGTCGCGTTGACGTCGATCGGCTCATCGTCGCCATCGCTGTTCGTCAAGGTCCTCGCTTATCTCCCGCCGACGGCGCCGTTCGGCATGACGGTTCTCGTCGCCGACAGCGCAATCGCGTGGTGGCAGGTGACGATCGCCGCACTGATCTCGATCGGCGCCACGGTCCTCATGGCTCGCTTCGCGACTTCCATCTTCCGCCGGGCGATCCTGCAACCGAGCCGACAACTGAAGCTCACAGATGTGCGGCGTTTCCTCGGGATACCGGCCAGAAGCTGAGCGCCCCTCGAAGGGAACCGGATTCTTTTTCCCGAGCGTCCCGCTTCAGACATTCGATCGAAAAAATCGCCTGACGGACCGCAAAAGTGGTGGTGGTGGTGGTACGGGCGGTGAAGGCGTGGTCACCCACCTCGACAAGCTGCTCGGCGGAACGGAGAATGCGCCAACGGCACGCAGGTCGACGCGTGATCGGAGGTCCTCAGCGTTGTGAGCCAGGTCATCGGTGTCGCCTGGTACCGCTTCCGGACAACCTTCCGCCGTCGATTTGGTGGCTACCTGAGCGTGATCTTGCTGATCGGTCTGATCGGCGGCTTATCGATGGGCGCCGTCGCCGGTGCGCGACGAACTGAGTCGTCCTTCCCGATCTACCTCGCGAGCACCGACCCGATCACCGCGATGGTGCTCACCGGGTTCGACGACCCAGCCCTCGGCCAAACCTCCGGATACGTCCCGCGACTCAACAAGGCGATCGCCGATCTGCGCTTCGTGAGACGCGCGGCGATCGAAGTCATCTTCGACGGCAATATCAACCTCAGCGCGGTCACCGGGGTTCATCCGCATCCGACAGCCGGAGAAACCCCGCCCACGATCGAAGGCGGCCTCGATGGGGCGTTCAGCACCCTGGACCGCATCACGCTTATCAAGGGCCGCTTCGCGAATCCGAACCGGCCGGATGAAGCGGTGATGAACACCGAGGCGGCAAAAGAGTTGGGTTTGCATGTCGGCTCCGTCATCCACATTCCCTTTTACACGGACGCCGAGGCAACCTCATCGACATATAACGGGCCGCCACACCTGATCGCAAGAGTGGAACTCGTCGGCGAGTTCGTCGCGAGTGCGACGGTCGTCGAAAGTGACATTTCCGCCCTCCAATCTGGAGAAATCATCCTTTCGGGGGCATTGACGCGCGAACTGGCGCCCTGTTGCGCTTACGTCTCCGGCGTCGGCCTGCAAGTCGCGGGGGGCAAGGCCAACGCGGCACGAGTGCGGGCCGAGGCGGCCCGGATAAGCCCGCTTGCGTCGCTTTCGATCGGAGGCAGCCAAGGCATCTCGTCAGAGGTGGCCGATGCGCAACGGGCGATCAAACCGGAAGCGATCGCGCTCGGGGTTTTCGGCGGCATCGCCGGGCTCGCGTCTTTGTTGATCGTTGGGCTACTGATCGGCCGTATTCTCCAGGGACAAGGCGAAGAGACCGAGATCCTCCGAGCGTTGGGGGCCAATCGAGCCGTCTTGCTCGCCGACGGACTGACCGGTCTGCTCGCTGCCGTCGTTGTTGGATCAATGGTTGCGTTCGCGGTTGCGCTCAGTCTCTCGCCGCTCGCGCCATTGGGGCCTGTTCGCCCGGTGTATCCGAACTCAGGGATTGACCTCGACTGGACGGTGCTCGGGTTCGGTTTCGTCGCCCTCGTCATCGTCCTCGGTTCGCTCGCCGTGATCCTCAGCAGGCGGCAGCTGAGTCGATTGGGCTCTACGCGTCCTCCAGATGTTTTGCATGAGCAAGGAGGCGTCGCGCGCGCTGCGGCACGACTCCCAGTGGCCGTCATGACCGGTTTCCGCTTCGCGATGGAATCGGGGGGAGCCAGACGCTCGGCACCTTTACGTTCGGCCATCTTCGGAGCGGTGTTGGCGATCGTGGCCCTGACCACGACGGTCACCTTCGGCGCCAGCCTCGACAATCTGTTGTCGCATCCGCCGCTGTACGGATGGAACTGGAATTACGCGATGTTGTCTGGTTTCGCCGGCGAGGAGGACCTTCCGCACAACCAGATCGCCATACTGCTCAACGCGGACCAGGACGTCGCGGCGTGGTCCGGTGTCAACTTCGTCGGTGGAACGCTCGATGGTCAAGAGGTGAAGATGCTGGCCGAAGCGCCGGGTGCTCGGGTTGCACCGCCCTTGCTCTCTGGACACCGCCTCGAGGCCGCCGACCAGATCGTTCTCGGTGGTACGACCTTGCGGACGCTCCACAAGACGGTGGGTGAGACCGTCGCGTTCAGCAACGGTCGCACGAAACCTCGGCGTTTGCTCATCGTTGGCACCGCAACGATGCCCACGATCGCCAACGGTCTCGAAATGGGTACGGGGGCGCTGGTCGCCACGAGCAACTTTCCGCCTGCGCTGCTCAATACCCAAGACAGCACCTTCCCAGGTCCAAACGCCATCCTCGTTCGCATTCGAGCGGGCGCCAATCCCTCCACAGCCTTGCGTTCCCTCGAGGAGATCAACCAGAAGGTGAATGCGATACGCGGCGCCAACTCGCCGGCAGGGGGGGTGGTTTCCGTCCTGCGCCCAGCCGAGATCGTCAATTACCACTCGATGGGGACAACCCCAGCGATCCTCGGCGCCGGACTTTCCATGGGCGCGTTGGTTGCCTTGGGTCTCACCTTGGTTGCCTCGGTCCGACGGCGCCGTCACGATCTTGCTCTTTTGAAGACGCTCGGCTTCTCGCGACGTCAATTGGCGTTCGTCGTCGCCTCGCAGTCGAGCGTCGCCGCCCTTCTCGGGCTGGTCGTGGGCATCCCTGTCGGCATCCTCCTCGGGCGCCTCTTGTGGGACACGTTCGCCCACGAGATCAACGCCGTGCCATCGCCGACAGTTCCGGTGACGACGATCGTTCTCATCGCGATCGGAGCGCTGTTGCTGGCGAACATCGTCGCCGCGCTTCCGGGGCGGATGGCCGCCCGCACCCCGACTGCGCTGTTGCTACGGACCGAATAAATCCCACTGCGATCCTGCAACCGAGCCGACAGCTCAGGCTCGCAGACGTGCGGCGCTTCAACAGGCTCGAGCTCGGACGTGAGCACGGACTCTTCCCGGGCTCAGCCGGCTGTGTCAGCCTCTGCTGCGGCCGACGTCCGCGTGAATCCGCGCGCCCCGGTCAGACGCGCCGCGATCGCGACCGGGATCGCGGTCAGCGCCAACACGAAGGTGACGACCACGTTCACCTCGGGCAGCTGCTGACCGAGACGGATCGCCCCAAACACCCATAGCGGCAGGGTGTTCTGCGCGCCGGCAGTGAATGTCGTCACGATGACCTCGTCGAAGGAGAGCGCGAAGGCCAAAAGCGCCCCCGAGATCAGTGCCGTCGACAGCGTCGGAAGCAACACGAGACGGAAGGTCTGCAATCCATTCGCGCCGAGATCCATCGACGCCTCAGACAGGGAAGCCGACACCCGTCGCAACCGGGCAAGGACGTTGTTGTAGACGACGACGATGCAAAACGTCGCGTGTCCGATGACGATCGTGTACAGCGAGAGCTCGATACCGGCGAAGCTGAAGGCCGATTTGAGCGCGATCCCGGTGATAATCCCCGGCAGGGCGAGCGGGAGGACGAGGAGCAGCGACACAGTCTCGCGTCCAAAGAAGCGGAAGCGGTGGACCCCAAACGCCGCCGCCGAGCCGAGGACGAGCGCGATGCCGGTCGCGAACAGGGCCGCCTTCACCGATAGCCAAAGCGCCGATCGGACGAGGGAGTCGTGCCACGCGATCGCGAACCATTTCGTGCTGAAGGCGTGGATCGGCCAGATGAGGATGTTCGACTTGCTGAATGCGAACAGGATGATCGTCGCGATCGGCACGAACAAGAACAGGAGCACGCCGACGACCCAAAGCCGCAGCATCACGCGCGTAAGACGGCTCTCCATCAGAACGCCTCGAAAGCGCCGAGGAAGCGGGCGATGGTGAGGTAGACGATCATGATCACGATCGGGACAAAGGCGAGCGCAGCCGCGAAGGGAAGGTTGTTGGCGAGGCCAATGTTCGAATAGATGACGTTGCCGATGAAGTTCGAGCTCGCTCCGCCGATTAACAGCGGCGTGATGTAGTCACCGAGGGTGAGCGAGAACGTAAAGATCGATCCTGCGACCACCCCGGGCAGCGCCAGCGGCAGGATCACGCCGAACAGCGTCCTCAAGTTGCGCGCGCCAAGATCCGACGACGCCTCGATGTAGGAGTCAGGGATCCGCTCGAGCGCGCCGTAGACGGGAAGGATCATGAACGGGAGCCAGATGTACGAAAAGACAACCCACATGGCGACGTTCGTATAGGCGATATTGGGCGAACCGAGCCCGAGATGCTGGAACGTCCAGGTCAGCGTCCCGCCCTTTTGCAAGATGACGATCCACGAGTACACGCGGGCGAGGTAGCTCGCCCACAGCGGAAGCACGACGAGAGTAAAGAGAATCTTGCGCGTCCTCGTCGAGGCGACTCGAGTCATGTAGTAAGCGAACGGCAGCGCCAACACGGCGTCGGTGACCGTGACGATCGCCGCCATCGCAAGCGTCCGGCCGATGATCGTGAGGTACGTCGAAGTGAAGATCTCGCGGAAGTTCGAGAACGTCCACGAGTGGACGAGATTGTTCGTGAACGGGTTGACGGTCCAAAGCGCCGTAACGAGCATCGCGACGAGCGACGCCAAGTAGACGACGAGGAACCACAAAAGCGGCGGCGAAAGGGTGAGGAGAGCCCGCGCCCACGCGCGGCGCCACAGCGCCGCGGAGACGCGGGTGGTCTCCGACTCAGAGCGCCCGAGAGCGCTCGCCACCGCCATCGACAGCGGGCGGTGCTATCCGGTGATCTGGGTCCAGGCGCTGACCCAGTCCTGGAACGGGACGCAGTCGTTCTTGCCGTTGTCGCAGGTGGCAAGGGGGGTCTTCCAGAACTTGAGGGTCGCGAAATAAGACTCGGCAGCGTTGGCGTGGTACGCCGCGCAACCCCCCTTTTGCAGCTGGTTCATGATCGGGCAGGCGAGCTTGTTCGCCGGCGTCTCACCGAACGAGAGGGCCTGCTCGGCCTGGACCTTGGGCGTCGAGACCCATTTCATCCACATGTAGGCACAGTTCGGGTGCGGAGCCTTGGTCGCCAACATCCACGTGTCTGCCCAGCCGGTGGCGCCTTCCTGCGGGATCGTCTCGGCGACCTTGTACCCGGAGGCCTGCAGCGTGTTCGTCTGGTACGGCCAGGCCGCGCCGGCGACGACCGACCCGCTCGAAAACAGCGAGATCTCCTGTGAGGCGAGGTCCCAGTACTTCTTGATCAGAGGGTGCTCGGCCTTCAAGAGCGCGACCGTCGCGTTGAACTGCTTCTGGGTGAGCTCGTAGGGATCGGTGATCCCGAGCGACTTGTCGTGGTACGAGAGGTACAAGGCGGCATCCGCGATCTGGATCGGGTTGTTCGGGACTGTGATCTCACCCGCGTATTTCTTCGAGTAGATAACCGACCACGACGTCGGCGCCGTCTTGAAGACCTTCGTGCTGTACAAGAGCACGTTCGGTCCGAACTGCAACGAAACGCCGTAGTGGACGCCGTTGATCGTGTTGAAGGCCGGCGCCTGCAGCCAGGCGTGGAAGTTCTTCCAATCCGGGATGAGTTTGATGTTCACCGGGCGCACGTCGCCTGCGTAGATGAGCCTCAAGTCGGCATCCCCCGACGCGGAGACGAGGTCGTACTGTCCGCCACCGCCGTTCGCCATCAGCGAGACCATGTCGCTCGATGTGTTCGGATAGACGGCGTTCACTTGACAGCCGGTCGCCTTCTCGAACGGCTTCACCCACTCGGGCTGCGCGTAGCCCGCCCAAGCAATCAAATTGAGCCGACCCTCGCCCTTGCCGATCGACTTCTGGACCGGGTAGTGAGCGGTCGGCGGCACGAGGCCACCGTTCGCCGAGCTGGGCTTGGACGCGCCCGCCGTCAACGTCGACCCGTAGATCGCGACGAGCAGCGCCCCCATGAGGGCAAAACCCGCCGATGCGGGCCGCCACGATCTGCGTCTTGACTTCATGACCATTGCTTCTCCTCTCCCTTATCCGCTCCCTCGCCCCCCACGGACGCGGGCTCGATTTCGTAGGCGTGCTCGGAGAGCCACGCCACACGGGCCTTGCGACCGACCAGCTCGAGTGCCTCGGCGGCCGCGGTTTCGAGATTTTGGCGGATGGCGACGATCGCCCCGCCGGCATCGAGGGCGATTCGGTAGCGGGTCACCATCCCGAGGTAGGTGACTTCTTCGATGCGTCCTTCCTCGACGTGGGCTCCGAATGGCACTGCCTCGCCTGTGTCGAGAAGACGGACCTTCTCGGGTCGCACCGTGTAACGGCGACCGTCACGCTCGACGACGTTCGAGACCCCGATGAACCCGGCGACAAACTCGGTCTCTGGGTGCTCGTACAAGGTGAAAGGCGCACCGAGTTGTTCGATTCGGCCGCGATTGAAGACCGCGATGCGGTCGCTCATCGTCAACGCCTCTTCTTGGTCGTGGGTGACGTAGACGAAGGTGATTCCGACCTCGCGCTGGATCCTTTTCAGTTCGAGCTGCATCTCCTGTCGGAGCTTCAAGTCGAGCGCGCCAAGGGGCTCGTCTAGCAGGAGCACCTCTGGCTCGTTCACGATCGCGCGGGCAAGCGCGACACGCTGGCGCTGCCCCCCAGAGAGCTGGATCGGCTTGCGCGCGCCAAGCCCCGTCAGGCGGACCATCTTCAACGCATCCTCCGCTCGAGCGCGACGGGCAGCGCGGGGAACCCTGCGCACGCGCAGACCGTACTCAACGTTCTCACGGACGTTCATGTGGGGAAACAGCGCATAGTCCTGAAAGACCGTATTGACGTCGCGCAAGTACGGGGGATCTCGCGTCACGTCCTTGCCGGCGAGCTCGACGACCCCGGCGTCGGGACGCTCGAAGCCGGCGATGACGCGTAGCAATGTCGTCTTTCCGGATCCAGAGGGCCCGAGCATGGTGAAAAACTCGCCCTCGAAGATGTCGAGGTCGACGCCGGCCACGGCGTCGACCGACCCGAACGACTTCCGAACCCGAGACAACCGCACAGCGACGGGACGGGCAACTTCAGACTCGGCGGCGACCGCGGACACCGGTGGCTGCAGCGTTTCCACTCCCATCGTCGTGCGCCGACCGCCCAATCGCCCTACTCAGGAACGCGGTTTTCTCGACCGAGGCGTCACCGTAATGAAGTGGTTATATCACTGCAATTTCCACCCTAATTGAAAGACCTGAGAGCCATCGAGAGTTAGGCGAGGCGCTCGTGCACCGCGCCGGCGAGCACGTCGAGTCCACGGCCCAGCAATTCCTCGGAGATGACGAACGGCGGCAGCAGGCGGATGACGTTCCCCCAGGTGCCGCACGTCAAGATGACGACGCCGTTCGCGTGACAGGTCGCGGCGATCTTCTTCGCCAAGTCGGCGTCGGGTTTCAACGTGCCAGGGTGAACGAATTCCATCGCGAACATCGCGCCCCGACCGCGCACGTCGCCGATCTCGGGATGAAGGGCGCGCATCCGTGATAGACGATCGAGCAACACGTCGCCGATGTGAGCGGCCTTGTTGACGAGGTCACCTTCCCGCATCGCCGCGATCGCGCCGAGCGCCGCCGCGCACGCCACCGGGTTACCCCCGTAGGTGCCGCCGAGTCCACCGGATTGGACGCTGTTCATCACCTCGGCCCGACCGGTGACGCCAGCGAGCGGCATCCCGCCGGCGAGCCCCTTCGCCGTCGTGATGAGATCCGGAACGACGCCTTCGTGTTCCGAAGCGAACCACCGGCCGGTGCGGCCGAATCCGGACTGGATCTCATCGGCGATGAACAGTGCCCCCGACTTCGCGCACCATTCGGAGAGAATCGGCAGAAAGCCCTCGGCGGGAACAATGAAACCGCCCTCGCCTTGGATCGGCTCGACGAGGATCGCTGCGACATGTGACGCGCCAACTTGGGTCTCGATCTCGTCGATCGCCCGCCAGGCCGCTTCTTCCCCGGTCATCTTCTCCGGATCGCGGAACGGATACGACATCGGCACGCGATACACCTCGGGCACGAACGGTCCGAAGCCGTCCTTGTACGGCTTCACCTTCGCGGTGAGCGCCATCGTGAGATTCGTGCGCCCGTGGTAGGCGTGATCAAAGACCACGATGGCCTGACGACCAGTCGCATAGCGAGCGATCTTCACCGCGTTCTCGACCGCTTCCGCGCCGGAGTTGAACAGTGCCGATCGCTTGTCTTGGTCGCCGGGAGTGAGATCGTTCAACTCCTCGCAGACCGCGATGTATCCCTCGTAGGGAGCGACCATGAAACACGTGTGGGTGAACCGGTCGACCTGTTCGGATACCGCCCGGACGAGGCGAGGACTGCGATGGCCGACCCCGGTGACCGCAATGCCCGAGCCCAAATCGATGAACTCGTTGCCGTCGACGTCGACGAGGATCGCACCTTCGCCCCGGTCGGCGTAGAACGAGAGCACGGACGACACACCGCTCGCGACGGCGTTCGCGCGCCGTTTGGCGAGGTCTTCCGATCGGGGTCCTGGGATCGTCGCCATCATTGTTCCTTTCGGTCCGAGCGGTCGAATCCGACACTACCGAGCGCCTGCGGCACGGACCGGTTCGATCTGGCCCAGGTCACAGAGCGAAACCTGGCGGTTGTGGCGGTGGCGCGCGACAATCTCGCACCGAGCAGGCAGCAACAATCGCACAGCATCGAACCGGGGGGTAGATGATGGCGGACACCGCGCAGCGGACCGACGCACGAACGCAAGTCGCTGCGGACGACGAACTGCTCGAGAAACTCGGTTACAAGCCCGAGCTCAATCGCGTCCTGTCGCTGTTCCAGAACTTCGGCGTCGCCTTCTGCTACCTCTCGCCGATGGTCGGCATCTACTCGCTCTTCGTGCTCGGCATCGGCTCGGCCGGCCCTCGGTATCTGTGGCTGATGCCGATCGTCGTCGTCGGCCAACTCTTCGTCGCCCTCGTCATGGCCGAGCTCGGGAGCCACTATCCGATCGCTGGAGCCCTGTTTCAGTGGGGCAAGCACCTCTTGGGAGAAGGGTACGGCTGGTGGGTCGGCTGGATCTACGGCTGGGCGCTGTTGATCACCATCGCCTCGGTCGACACGGGAATCGCTCCCTACGTCACGGCGATACTCAACAACTGGTTCGGCACAAAATTCGATGCTGCGGCTCCGAACACGATCCTCGTCGTGACCTTGATCCTCATCGCCATCCAAACCGTCTTCAACGTGTTCGGAGTGAAGTTGCTCGGCAGGATCTCGGTCATCGGCGTCTGGGTCGAGGTCCTCGGGACCTTCGGGATCGCGATCCTCCTCGGCATCAAGGGATTCCATCACGGTCTCGGCTATCTCTTCACGACGCAGGGCACGCAACGCATCGCGTCGAACCCCTTCGGGGTGGGGTTCGGGAACAACTGGTGGCTCGGCGCGGCGCTCGTCGCGATCCTCGCTCACGTCTACATCTTCTACGGATTCGAATCCGCCGGTGACATCGCCGAAGAGGTCGTTGGTGCCTCACGCAAGGTACCGAAGGCCATCATCTCTTCGTTGCTCGTCGGCGGGATCGCGAGCTTCATCCTCGTCGCGGCGCTTGACCTTTCGATACCGAAGGGTCACAAGGGCTTTCTCGCCGCCGTCACCGGTGGAGTTCCGTACATCGTCAACACGGCCGTGAACAACAGCGGACTCACCGACTTCATCCTCCTCCTCATTTGCTTCGCGTTCTTCAGCTGTGGGACAGCGGTGCAAGGCGCGGGAGCACGACTCGCGTTCTCCTACGCACGCGACCGCGCCATCCCAGGTGCCGGAGTGATCCGCCGCGTGTCGCACAAGCGTGAAACCCCAGTGGCGGCGATCCTGCTCGGCGCGATCGTGGCGGCCTTGTTCACGTTGCTCGTCCACGTGAACCCCTCGAAGCCAATTCACATCTTGTGGTTCACGTACCCGGAGCACGTCAACGCGCTGTACGCGCTCGTCTCGTTCGGTGTTTCGGGCATCTACCTCTCGTTCTTGATGATCACCTTCGGCTCGCTCGTCGCGCGGCTCCGTGGATGGAAGGCGCAGGGTTCGTTCCGACTGGGGAGATGGGGGTACCCGGTGACGATCCTCGGCGTGATCTACGGGGCGGCGATGCTCGTCAACATCATCTACCCGAGCGGATTGACAAGTGGGCGCGGCGCGTTATTCAACTACGACTGGATCACCTTCGTCGTCGTCTTGGTCATCGTGATCATCGGCGCGATCTACTTCGTCCTTTCGCGGCCACAGAAGCGGATCCGCTCCGCGGAGTCCACAGAACGCGCCAAGGCGACCGCCCTGCTCCAGGGCGCCGACGAATAGACACAGGTCCGCGCCCTGGGTGCTCCACTCGGGCGCGGACCGGCTACTCCCCCATGAAGGGCGTCACGTGCTTGATGCGCGTGTAGCCCTCGAAGCCGTAGACCGAGAGGTCCTTGCCATAGCCCGAGTGCTTGAAGCCGCCGGGAAGTACGACTGCTCGGCCCCTCGCGGAATGAGCAAGTGATGGTCGATCGGGCGCGAGTCGTCGTCATCGGTGGCGGAGTCGGGGGCTGTTCGATCCTCTACTGGCTCGCCCGCCTTGGCTGGACCGACTCCTTGCTCGTCGAGCGAGCGCAGTTGACGAGCGGCTCGACGTTTCACTCCGCCGGCCTCGTCGGCCAGCTGCGGGGATCACTCAGCTTGACGCGGATGATGATGAATTCGGTCGACCTGTACCGAGAGTTGCGAGATGAGGTCGACCTCGAAACTGGATGGCGGGAAGTCGGTTCACTCCGGCTCGCCTCCTCTGCCGAACGAATGGAGGAACTGGAGCGCCAGGCGGCATGGGCGGAGACATTCGGCTTGCCCTTGCACCTCATTTCGGCGAAGGAAGCAGCAGAGCTGTTCCTGCCGATGACGACCGACGGGGTGCATGGTGCGGCGTTCCTCCCGAGCGACGGTTACGTCGACCCGAGCCAGCTGACGATGGCCCTCGCCAAGGGCGCACGTCAACGCGGGGCGCGCGTCCTGACCGACACCCGCGTCGTCGGTATCGACGTCGTCGACGGGCGAGTCCGAGCGGTCGAAACCGACGGCGGACGCATCGAATGCGAGATCGTCGTGAACGCCGGTGGGATCTACGCCTTTGAGATCGGCCGCCTCGCCGGAGTCAACGTCCCTGTGGTGCCGATGGAGCACCAGTACCTCATCACAAAGCCGACGGGTCTTCCGCGCGACATGCCGACCCTGCGAGACCCGTCGCTCCTCGTGTATTTCCGTGGTGAAAGCGGCGGCCTCGTCGCCGGCGGATACGAGCGGAATCCGGCGGCGTGGCATCTCGGCGCGATGCCGACCGATTTCAACAACAGGCTCCTCCCGCCGAATTCAGAACGATTCGAGCCGCTGTTCGCGGCGGCCGTCGTCCGGGTGCCAGAGCTCGCCGACGCCGAGGTCGTTCGGGTCATTAACGGCCCTGAAGCCTTCACACCGGACGGTGAATTCATTCTTGGGCCGTCCCATATTCGCGGCTTCTTCGTCGCCACGGGCTTCTGCGCGCACGGCATCGCGGGTGCTGGTGGCATGGGTCGGATAGTCGCCGAATGGATCACCGAAGGCCAGCCGGACCTCGACACCTGGGAGATGGACTCGCGTCGCTTCGGCCCGCAATACGAAAGCCGCGAGTATGCGCTCACGCGGACGACCGAGATCTACGCGACGTACTACGACGTGAAGTACCCGGGCCATGAACGCACCGCTGGGCGCCCGCTTCGCGTTCCACCGACGTACGACCGTCTCATCGCCCTGCGGGCCAGCTTTGGCGAGAAGGCGGGCTGGGAGCGAGTGAACTGGTTCGAGTCGAACGCCCCATCGGGTGACGAATCCTTGCGTCCCGCCGGCTGGGCTGGTCACTTGTGGTCCGCCGCCATCGGCGCGGAACATCGCGCCTGTCGCGAGACCGCCGCTCTTTTTGACGAGACGTCATTCTCGAAACTCGAGGTGTCTGGTAGCGGAGCCGCCGCTTTCCTTGAGCACCTCTGCGCGAATCGGGTGGCGCGCGCGACTGGAACGATTACCTACACTCAGCTCTGCAACCCGCGCGGAGGAGTCGAGTGCGACCTCACGGTCACCCGTCTTGGCGAGGATCGCTTCCGCATCATCACGGGGACAGCGTTTGGCAACCACGACCTCGCCTGGCTGCGAACCCACCTGCCTGACGACGCGTCCGTCTACGTCGAAGACGTCACGTCGAAGTATGCCTGTCTTGCCCTGTGGGGACCGAAGGCGCGAGTCATCTTGCAGGCGCGTACCGATACGGATTTGTCAAACGAGACGTTCTCGTATCTCACGGCGAAGCACATCAATGTCGGGCCGGTGCCCTGCCTCGCGATGCGGGTGACCTTCGTCGGTGAGCTCGGCTGGGAGCTCCACTGCCCCGCAGAGTTCGGGCTTCTTCTGTGGGACATCCTCATGGCAGCCGGGAAGCCGCACGGGCTCGTCCCCGGTGGTTATAAGGCGATCGATTCGCTTCGACTCGAGAAGGGCTATCGCGTCTGGGCGAGCGACGTCACCTCCGCGGATACGCCGTTTGAGGCCGGGCTCGGATTTGCCGTGCGGATGGACAAGGGACCATTCATCGGGCGAGAGGCACTCGCGCAAGCGAATCCGCCCCTTCGGCAGCTCGTCTGCCTCGTGCTCGACGAAGCGCGCACCATCGCGCTCGGATCAGAACCGGTGAGAGTCGACGGGCGCCCGGTCGGACGGGTGACGAGCGGCGGCTACGGCTACACCGTCGAGAGCTCGATCGCCTACGCCTACCTACCCACAGAGGTTGCGGAGCCAGGCTCTCGCGTGGAGATCGGCATCTTCGGACGCTTCGTCGGTGCCGAGGTCGTCTCCGAGCCGCTGTTCGACCCGAAGAACGTACGCGCGCGCGCGTAGCGACAACTCCGCCTTCGCCTTCGATCGCGGCGGAACTATCGCGATGCCGCAGCCGTCGCCAGCTGGTCCATGTCGAAGGTCTCGACCAGCACCTGGAAACGCTCGCCCCTTTCGGCGGCGTATCGGGTGAAGTCGAATTCGAGGTCCGAGATCGCCAGCTGCGCCACCCCCCACATCGCCTCCCGCAGCTCGGATACGAGCTTCATGAGTGCCAAGGCGGCGCGGAGCGACTCGTTCACCCGACCGAAGTAGTGGTGCAAGACGACCGCGTCGAGCTCAGCACCGAGCTCATTGTTCACGGAGAAATTCGCCAAATCGAAGAATGGGTCCCCCATGCCGGCGTATTCCCAGTCGAGGATTCGGACCGAGCCATCGTGGAGCAAATTGGCGTTGAGCAGATCGTTGTGTCCAAGCACGATCGGGCGAAATGGCCGGATCACTTCGATCTGATCGAGCACGGCGCTCGCGAACGGATAGTCGAATGGCTCGTCCACTCCCCGAATCGACGCCAATTCGTGGTAGTGGCGTATCACCGCGAAGTGATCAAACGTGGTCGAGATCCTGCCGGCTGCGTGCACGTCGCGGAGCTTCCTGATGACTTCGCCGAGCGTCGGTTCGATGGCAAGCTCCTCTTTCGGCACGACGCGAGCATCGAGAAAGCGCGTGATCATGCAGCCCGATTCTTCGTCGACCGCGATGACCTCGGGCGCGATCCCGATACGCGCAGCAAGGCGGATGGCGGCAACCTCACTCGTGCGATCGATGCCGAGAAGCTCGGTGCCTTTTCCCGGAACTCTGAGCACGAGCTGCTCGTCGCCGAGCACGACCTTGTAGTTGGCGTTCGTGATTCCACCGGCGAGCGGCTCGATCGCGGATGCGCTGACGCCGAGCAGCTGCTCGACGATCTCCTCGATCGCCCGGGACATGAGGGCGTTACTCGCCCATGAAGTGCATCACGTGCTTGATGCGGGTGTAGTCCTCGAAGCCGTAAACCGAAAGATCCTTGCCGTATCCCGAGTGTTTGAAGCCACCATGCGGCATCTCGGCGACGATCGGGATGTGGGTGTTCACCCAAACGGCGCCGAAGTCCAACGCCTTCGTCATCCGCATCGCGCGTCCGTGGTCTTTCGTCCAGACACTCGCGGCAAGCCCGTACTCGACGCCGTTTGCCCAGGCGATCGCCTGCTCTTCGTCGCTGAACGGCTGGACCGTGACGACCGGGCCGAAGATCTCGGATTGGATCATGTCGTCATCTTGTTGGAGGTTGTCGACGACCGTCGGCGAGAAAAAGTAGCCGCGATCACCGATACGCGAGCCGCCGATCCTCACTTCGGCGTGATCGGGTACGCGTTCGAAGAAGCTGGAGACGCGCGCCAGTTGGTTGGCGTTGTTCAGCGGCCCGTAAAAGGCGTCCTCATCGTCTGGACCGGCGGTCTTCGTCTCCTTCGCCTTTTCGACGAGTGCCGCGACGAATTCCTTGTGGATGCGCCCTCCGGTGAGCACTCTCGTCGCGGCGGTGCAGTCCTGACCGGCGTTGAAGTATCCGCCGATCTGCACACCCTCAGCCGCCGCACCGACATCTGCGTCGTCGAAGATGACGACCGGTGCCTTGCCTCCGAGTTCGAGGTGGACGCGCTTCAAGCCATCGGCCGCCGCCGTCGCGACTTCCCTTCCGGCGCGCACAGAGCCCGTGATCGAGACCATCTGTGGTGTCGGGTGCGCAACGAGCAGCCGCCCCGTGCCGCGGTCACCGCAGACGACGTTAAACACCCCCGGCGGCAGGTGCTCGGCCATCAGCTCGGCGAGAAAGAGCGTCGACGCCGGCGTCGTGTCGGACGGTTTCAGCACCATCGTGTTGCCGGCGGCGAGCGCAGGGGCGAACTTCCAGACCGCCATCATGGCTGGGTAGTTCCAGGGCGTTACCGCCGCGCACACCCCGATCGGCTCTCTGCGGATGTAGGAGGTGTGGTTCGCCATGTACTCGCCCGCCGAGCGACCCTCCGGGGTGCGCGCCGCGGCAGCGAAGAAGCGGATCTGGTCGACCATCGGCGGGACCTCTTCGGAAAGTGTCAGCCCGATCGGCTTGCCGGTGTTCTCCGACTCGATCCGCACCAACTCTTCGGCGTGGCTCGAAATCGCGTCGGCGATCCGCAACAGCGCCAGACTGCGCTCCGACGGCGTCGTGTCGCGCCATCCGGGAAACGCCTCCGCGGCGGCCTCGAAGGCGGCGTCGATGTCCCCCTGACCAGAAAGCGGTGCGCGGGCATAGACCTCTCCCGTGGAAGGGTTGATGATGTCGGCGGTTTCACCGGACTTGGCAGGCACCTTTTTGCTGCCGACGAAGTTCTCGAGCTCGACGATCTTGGATGATCTCTGAGATGGAGTCACGGCAACCTCCCTGGTCAGGCGGAGCATATCCCCCGGTCGCTGAAGAGGGACCTGGCGCAATCACAGCGTCGCGCCCGCCCCTTTCGTCTGGCACTCGCGCTGCGGTGACGGGCGCGACGGGATTCATCGGTTCCGCGATCGTTCGCGCCCTCGTGGCAAAAGGGGTCGAAGTCGTCGCCATCTGTGAGCCCGGCGCCGACGCCACGAACCTCGATGGCCTGCAGGTCGAACGTCGAGTAGCCGACGTTCGCGACGCCCGCGCGGTCGCGGCGGCGATCCAGGGTTCGCGCGTCGTCTTCCACACCGCCGCCCTTTACCGCTTCTGGGCGAGCAACCCGAAGGACTTCTCCGCCATCAATGTCGAGGGCACGCGTCACGTCCTCGACGCGGCACGGACCACGAACTGCAACCTCGTCGTCTATACGAGCTCGGTGGGGGTCCTCGGGCTTGACGAGGTAAGGACGCGCGGACCAGCGACCGAGGACGCGTTTGCACGCGTCGACCACCTCTTTGGGAGGTACAAGCAGACGAAGTATGTCGCCGAGCACGAGGCGCTGCGCGCCGGCGCGCAAGGACTCCCGGTCGTCCTCGTCCTGCCGACGACGCCGCTCGGTCCGGGCGATCGGGCCCCGACGCCGACCGGGCGCATCGTCGTCGACTTCCTGAACGGTCGCATGCCGGGCTGGTACGACACGACGCTCAATATCGTCGACGTCGATGACGTCGCGAACGGCCACCTCCTTGCGGCAGACCGCGGCGGCGTCGGTCGCAGCTACATCGTTGGCGGCGAGAACCTCTCTTTGAGGGCCCTGCTCGCCATGCTGGCGTCGATCTGCGGACTCCCGCCTCCCCGCTTCGAAGTGCCGCGGGCCGTCGCGCTCGGCGCGGCGGTGATCTCCGAGTTCATCGAAGGCCGGTTGCTGCGCCGTACGCCACACGTTCCCCTCGAAGGCGCGCGCATGGCGGCGCAGATCATGGCCTTCGACGATTCCCGGGCCCGCTCCGAGCTCGGATACGTCTCGCGCCCCGCGTCCGAGGCAATCGAGCGTTCTGTCCGATTCTTCGTCGAGGAGGGCTACATCCGACCGGACCGCGTCGACAGGCTGCGCCTTGGTCCGGCGCCTAACGTCTAGGACTCTGGTTCGAGGGAAGGGCGCGCGGCGTCGCCCTCGTCCTCAGGCCCAAAATTCGACTGCCGCCTCCGGGTTGGTCGTCGTCTGCCAGAACTCGGTGAACTTGCCGTCCTTTGCATGGAAGACGTGTGTTCCGAGATCTTCGAATGACTTTCCCTTTCGCGACGCAGACGCCGTGACGAGCGCCACCGAATGCTCATCGTTGGCGAGCACGTCGTGAACTTCCAATCTGAAGGTGCCGCCCGTTTCTTCGGCGAGTCGGGCGAACACACCGAAAACCTCGTCGCGACTTCGGTAAGTGCCTGCGAGTGGACCTGGTCCTGACACGTGCCACACGATGTCGTCGGCGAACACGTCCGTGAGGGCGGCAAAATCGCCCTTCTCGAAGGCGGCGTAACCGCGGCGAGTCAGTTCGACATTCGGATGCTCTGCCATCGTTGCCCCCTCGCTCGTCAATTTGGTGAGCACTCGGATTGTAAACATGGGCGAAATGTCGTGCTCAGGTAACAGAGAATGTCGTGTCGATCGGTCGAGTCTGATGAGCCGCGCATGAGCTCTCCCCGGAGTCGCTTGAAGCCGTACCAGGCAAAAAGGGATGCGTCTCGCACCCCGGAGCCGACGGGTGACCCGGCGCCGCGTTCGTCAGGGCGAAAACGCTCTCGCCCAAAATTCGTGATCCAAGAGCACCACGCCCGCGCGCTGCACTGGGATTTTCGCCTCGAGCGTGACGGCGTCCTCGTCTCATGGGCGATCCCCAAGGGCATCCCGACCGATCCGGCAACGAACCATCTCGCCGTGCACGTCGAGGACCACCCGCTTGAGTACGGCGCCTTCCACGGCGAGATCCCAAAGGGCGAGTACGGCGGCGGAACCGTCAGCATCTGGGACCAAGGAACCTATGAGACCGAGAAGTGGAACGACCGCGAGGTGATGGTCGTCCTCCACGGTCGGCGGGCGAAGGGTCGCTATGTCCTCTTCGCCACCGGCGGCAAGAACTGGATGATCCATCGAATGGACCCGCCCGAGCCGGGATTCGAACCGATGCCGAAAACCGTCAAGCCGATGCTGGCGCTCGCCGGCTCGCTCCCCGCTCAGTCACAGGAGTGGGCCGTCGAATTCAAGTGGGATGGCGTGCGGGCGATCGTCTTCGTCGACGGCGGGCGCGTGCGAGCTTCGAGCCGTAACGACAAGGACCTCACCGAGTCGTTTCCCGAACTGCACGCCGTCGGTGAGTTTCTCGGATCCCGCTCGACGATCCTCGACGGCGAGATCGTCGCCTTCGGCGAAACAGGTCGCCCAGATTTCGGTCGTCTGCAACAACGCCTCCACCTGACCGGTGAGCACCGCATCACGTCCCGTGCCCGCGAGATCGCGGCTTCGTTCCTCGCATTTGACGTCCTTTATCTCGAGGGCCGGTCGCTGATGAACGAGCCCTACGACGAGCGACGACGGCTGCTCGAGTCACTGAAACTCGCTGGCGATTCCTTCACGACCCCGCGGGCCTTCGATGGCGCCGAAGGACAAGACGTGCTCGCCGCGGCGAAAGAGCGCGGCCTCGAGGGCGTCGTCGCCAAGCGGCGCAATTCGCCGTACCGGCAAGGCGAGCGCAGCAACGACTGGATCAAGGTGAAGAATTTCCGCACCCAGGAGGTGGTCCTCGGCGGATGGACCGAGGGAAAGGGCTCGAGACAAGGCAGCCTCGGCGCGCTGTTGCTCGGGTTGCCGACGCCCGATGGCCTCCGCTATGTCGGCAAGGTGGGGACTGGATTCGACGAGCGGGCGCGAAGACAACTCCTTGACGACATGTCTCCGCTCCACAGCGACGAGGCGCCCTTCACGACGAAGATCCCTCGGGCCGACGCGGCGGTCGCCCATTACGTGCGGCCAGAGCTTGTCGGGGAAGTCGAGTTCAACGAGTGGACCCGCGACGGGCACCTTCGCCAGCCCGTCTGGCGCGGACTGCGCCCGGACAAGTCACCTGGTGAGGTCGTCCGTGAGTAGCGCCCGCACAGAGACCGAGGTTGAAGGGCGTCGACTTTCCCTCTCGAACCTCGACAAGGTGCTGTTCCCCGAGGTCGGATTCACCAAGGGCGCTCTCATCGACTACTACGCGCGGGTCGCCTCGACGATGCTCCCCCACCTCGCCGGCCGTGCGGCGACGCTGCGCCGCTTCCCGAACGGTGTCGACGGACAATCCTTTTACGAGAAGCACGCTCCCGTACACAAACCGCCGTGGGTGCGCACTGCGCACGTCGACCTCGAACACTCCGGCCGGAGAACGAAAGGTGTCGGTGACGTCGAGTACGTCGTGATCGATGATCTCCCGACCCTCGTTTGGGCCGCCAACCTGGCAACAATCGAAATCCACGTTCCGTTGTGGCGCGTTACGCGCGGCAAGAACGCCCCCACTTCGATGGACTTCCTCGTCTTCGACCTCGACCCCGGGCCGGGCGCCTCGATCGTCGAATGCTGTGCCGTCGCCTCCTGGATCAAGAACGCGCTCAGCGAAAAAAACTTGACGAGGTGTGTTCCAAAGACGAGCGGGTCGAAAGGACTGCAGGTTTACGCGCGTCTCCCGGACCGGACTTCTTGGGAATCCGCTCGCGACGCGGGACACGATCTCGCGCGACAGGTCGAACGAGACCATTCCGACCTCGTATTGACGAACATGCGCAAAGAGCTCCGTAAGGGACGAGTCCTCATCGACTGGAGCCAGAATCATCCAGCCAAGACGACGGTCGCCGCCTATTCGGTACGCGCCCGAGACGAGCCGACCGTCTCGACCCCGGTGACCTGGAAGGAGATCGCCGAATGCGCGAAGTCCGGTGATGCTGACCGACTGCGCTTTACGACGTCAGATGTCCTGAAGCGTGTGGCGAAACGAGGCGATCTCTTCTCGGATCTTGTCGAGTGATGGTCGGCCCGAACTCAGGAGGCCCGCCTCCGGCGACGCTTCGCCTCCAAGTCGGTGAGCGCGTCGACCAGTTCTGGCTTTGACATCCGAGAGCGCCCCTGCAGCTCGAGCTCTGCCGCGCGTTCGAGGAGCTCGGCTTTCGTCATTCCTTCGAACTGTTGCTGCACGTTCGCCGATTTCGACACCGCTTTCGCGGGCTCCTTTTTTGCAGGTTCGGCGGTCGCGACTTCAGATTCCTTGGCGCGGGCGACGGACGCCTCAAGCGCCTCCATCAAGTCGATGACATTCGACCTCGGAGCCGTCTCGTGGTGGATCACGACCTCGCGGCCCTTGCGCTTCTCTTCGATCAGTTCCTCGACGCGCTCGCGGTAGGTGTTCTTGTACTTCTCCGGAGCCCATTTCGTGCTCAGCGACTCGACGAGCTGCTTGGCAATGTCGAGTTCACGCCCTTTGAATTCGACGTCCTCGGGCAAGCTATCGAGCTCGGACTTTGCCTCGCGGATCTCGTCGCTGAAGTACATCGTTTCGACGATCAGAACGTTGTCACCGGGCCGCACGGCTACAAGATGTTCCTTGTCGCGAAGGACGAGCGTCGCAATGCCGACCTTGCTCTTGTCGCCCATCGCCTGACGCAACAGCGCATAGGCGCGATCTGAGCCCTTGCCCCGCGGCGCGAGGTAATAGGTCTGCCTGAAGTACATCGGATCGATCTCGTCGAGGTCGACGAAGTCGGTGATCTCGATCTGTTCCGAACGGCCAGGCGCGGCCTCTTTGAGCTCTTCTTTGTCGAGCACGACGTATTCGTCGTCGCCGACCTCGTAGCCACTGACGATCTGGTCGTTGTCGACTTCTTCCCCGGTCACCTCGTCGACCTTCTTGTAACGGATTCGGTGCGAGGTCCCCTTGTGGAGCTGGTTGAAGTGCAGCGTCTGGTCGCGCGTCGCCGAATACAGCCCGACCGGAACGTTGACCAGACCGAAGCTGAGAAAACCAGTCCAAAGCGAACGAGCCATCCTGGCTCCTATCTCCTGTTATCGCGGCACGCACAGGTAACTCAGAAGTCAAAAACGACCAGCAAGATTACGCCAGTTCATTCCTTTCGAACAATCGGCTTTTTACTGGTCAATTGCGTCATCTACCGAATCAAATCGAACCGTATCCGGATATGTTCGTGGCGAGGGCATCGCAGAGGTGCTGTAGAAGTCGCTGTGATCATCGGAAATAACCACCAGTCGTGCTCACCATCTGGGCCAAGTAGTCGACTTGGGGCGCAGGCGGACACTGCGCCCGGAGATTGAATGCCGACGAACAACGAAGTCATTCCTCCGCCGAGCGGTTGGCAAGGGTCAGCAAGTCTCCATCGGTACTTCGTCTGTGACGTTTTCTCATCAGAGCCGCTGCAAGGGAACCAGCTCGCCGTCTTCATCGATGGTCGACCGTTTCAACCCGCCGAGATGCAACGCCTGGCGAGGGAATTGAACCTCGCGGAGACCGTCTTCGTGTTACCGCCGAACGACGGCGGTGACGTGTCGATCCGCATCTTCACTCCGAAAACCGAGTTGCCCTTTGCTGGCCACCCGGTCCTCGGGACCTCCTTCGTCGTGGGCGCGGCGCTCGGCGCGGATTCGGTCACGCTCGAGACGGCGGCGGGTCTTTTTCCGATCCGCTTCGAACGCCAAGCCGACCGGATCGCATTTGGCTGGATGAAACAATCCGTCCCGACTTGGGAGAGGTTTGACCGCGAGCGTGAGCTCCTGCGCGCCCTGAACGTCACAGCCACTGAACTCCCAATCGAGCTGTATCGCAACGGGCCGGCGCACGTGTTCGTCGGACTCGCCTGCGAGAAGGACGTCGCCGCTCTCCGCCCAGACTTCACGGCGCTCGAGACACTGGGCGTCGCCGCGAATTGCTTCGCCGGCCAGGGCAAGTCTTGGAAGACGAGGAATTTCTATCCAGCGGCCGGTATCAACGAGGACGCCGCCTCGGGATCCGCTGCCCGGCCTTTGGCGATTCACCTCGCCCGCCACGGCCGGATCGACTTCGGGCAGGAAATCGAGATCCGCCAAGGCGAAGAGATCGGCCGTCCTTCGCGGCTATATGCCAGAGCGACGGGGAAATCCGATCGGGTGGACTCGGTCGAAGTCGGTGGCAGCGCGGTCGTCGTCGCCGAGGGCCAATACCGGATCTTCCCTGGTTAGCCGTTACGCCGGAAATGCGATCCGAAGCGCCGCGCCACGGAGGCTCCGTGCTCGTCGATCTGAGTCACACCATCCATCACGAAATGGTGACCTACCCGGGACTGCCCGGACCCGATATCGGTGAGCACCTCACGTTCGAGGCGTCACACCGCAACTACTCGCCTGGAACCGAGTTCACGATCGGACGAATCTCTCTCGTGGGCAACACCGGGACCTACCTCGACACTCCCGCCCATCGCTACCGCGACGGCCACGACCTGGCGGGACTCCCACTTGCGCGCTGTGCCGACCTGCCCCTCGTCGTCATCGACGCAGAGGGCGCCATTACCGAGGAGGTCCTGGACGAGCGGGGATCTCTCGAAGGTGCCGCGGTGGTGTTCCGAACCGGCTGGGACGCCCACTGGCAGACCGAGCGTTACGGGGACGAGTCGCATCCCCATCTGACCGGCGCCTGCGCCGTTGCGCTCGTTGAACGCCGCGTCGGGCTCGTCGGGATCGACTCTGTCAACATCGACCCGACGTCGACCGGAGAGCGCCCCGCGCACTCGACTCTCCTCGCCGCGGGTATCCCGATCGTCGAGCACCTGACGCGACTCGACGCCCTGCCGTCGACCGGCTGTCGTCTCTTTGCGGTGCCGCCGGCGATCAGCGGACTCGCCAGCTTTCCGGTGCGAGCCTTCGCGATCCTCCCGAGCTAGCGAGCGTCCCCCGATCAGAAGATGAAAGGGACCAACATCTTGGTCGAGCGCTTGTATGCGGGGTAGGTCTCTGGAAAAAGTCGCTCCATATTGCGCTCCTCGACCGTCGCGCTGTAGATGAAGTATGCGCCAAGCAAACCGACGGCGATGAGCCAGTAGACACTGATCGCCATCGTCGTGCCGATCATTCCCAAGATGATGCCCGAGTAGATCGGGTGGCGGACCAAGCGATAGGGACCGGTCGTAACCAATTCGGGATCGACCTTCTGGGACATTGGCGTCCCCCAGTTTCGTCCGAGATAGATCCTCGCCCAGACGGCAAGCGCCAGTCCGGCCAGGAACACAGCGAGGCCGGCGCCCAGCAACCATGGGTTGTGAATCGTGGCACCCGAGTTCGCCTTGAAGGCCCCGGCTCGGAACGACAGCAGAATCAAAACCAGGATCGCGACCCTGATGGGAAGGGACGACGCGTTGCGGCTTCGCGTCGTCTTCGTCCGGAAAGCTGCTACGAGCCAGTAGACCCAGAAGGCGACCCAGACAACGGGAATGATGACGTCGATAGCGTGCATGTGCGCTCGAAACAAATCGTAGGCGGACCTTCATTCATCCCCGCTGATCGAAATCATGAGCGGGTTTGGCACGAAGTCGCACCGTGTTCCCAACTCGGCAAGCAATTGCTTCGCAGGCTGATCGAGCCTGTGCCGTCGAAAGGGAAACGTCGAGGAGAGCGCTGCGCGAGCTTCGATGCGGCTTTCTCGGAATCATCCCGCCGGCGGCGTGGTGCGCGCCACGTCGGGGTGGTCAGCGCGCGTGGTGGCGGCACGTGGTGGAGCAAGTGGCATCGCCTCACCGCGCGTCGGCGCCGGCTCCGGCTTACCGACGATCTGGTAGACGACCGAGCCGTCGACCGTCTCGTTCGCGACGAGAAGATCGACGAGGCGGTGGAGCTCCTCGCGGTGACCCTTTAAAAGGCCGACGGCGCGCTCCTCCGCCTCGCGCAACAACCGCGCCACCTCTTTATCGATCTCCGCCTGCGTCGATTCGGCGAAGGGCCGCGTGGAGAATGCTTCGCCTCCTCCGCCGAGGAACGCTGAGCCGCCGGAGGGATAGCCGACCGGGCCGAGCTTCGGGGACAGTCCGAACTCGCGCACCATTTTGACGGCGAGGTCGGTCGCCCCGGCGAGGTCGTTCGAGGCGCCCGTCGAACCCTGTCCGAACTCGACGAGCTCGGCGGCCCGACCGCCGAGCCGGACCGCCAAGGTGGCGTGCAGGTAGTCCTCGTTGTAGAGGTGACGCTCGACGAGCGGCAACTGCTCGGTGACACCGAGGGTCTGCCCCGCCGGGAGGATGGTCACCTTTGCGACCGGCTCCGCTTCGTCTTGCAACGCGGCGACGAGCGCGTGCCCCGACTCGTGAACCGCCACGGCATGTTTTTCCTCAGGGAGCAGAACGTTCGAGCCCTCGCGCCGTCCGAGCAAGATCCGGTCGCGGGCCTCGTCGAAGTCCTTCTCCGAGATCACCTCGCGATTTGCGCGCACGGCGACAATCGCCGCCTCGTTGACAAGGTTGGCGAGGTCCGCCCCCGAGAAACCCGGAGTGCCGCGCGCGACGACGTCGAGGTCGACGGTTTCGTCGAAATGCTTGTCGCGGGCGTGCACCTTCAAGATCGCGGCGCGCTCTGGAAGCGTCGGCAGCGGGATCGTCACCTGGCGGTCGAATCTTCCTGGACGCAGCAAAGCCGGGTCGAGCACTTCTGGACGGTTCGTCGCGGCGAGCACGACGATTCCTGTGTCCGGATCGAAGCCGTCCATCTCTGCCAATAGCTGGTTGAGAGTCTGCTCACGTTCGTCATTCGAAACGAATTGGCCCGCCCCGCCGCGCCGCTGACCGATGGCGTCGATCTCGTCGATGAAGATGATCGCCGGGGCGCGCTTTTTCGCCTCGGCGAAGAGGTCGCGCACCCGCGCCGCGCCAACTCCGACGAACAGCTCGACGAAGCTCGATCCGGTCACCGAGAAGAAAGGCACGCTCGCCTCCCCGGCGACGGCGCGGGCGAGCAGCGTTTTTCCGGTCCCAGGGGGACCGACCATCAGCACTCCGCGCGGTGCCATCGCGCCGGCGGCGGCGTAGCGAAGCGGGTGGCGCAGGAAGTCGACGACCTCCCGGATTTCGACCTTGGCGCCCTCGTAGCCGGCGACGTCGGCAAAGGTCGTCTTCGGGCGTTCCTCATCGAAGACCTTCGCCTGGGACTTCCGCACCCCGAGCGCACCCTGCAGCTGGCCGCCCGCGCCTTTCGAGACGCGCCACCAGATGAAGCCGATGACGATGAACGGCAGCAGCAGGATTATCCACGTCAGGATGTCATCGCCGAAGGACGTGCTCGGCGCCGTGGCGGTGATTTTCACGCCTGAGGCTTCGAGCCTCGTGAGGAGCGCCGCGCCCGCCTGGGGCGGGATGACGACGGTGTAGCTCTTGCCGTTCTTGAGGGTTCCCGAGGCACTACCAGTCGTCTGTGGGATCGTCACCGACGACACCTTGTGAGCGGCGACGTCAGACAGGAAGCCCGAGTAGGTGAGCGACACCGGGCTCGGGCCGCGGGTAGCGGGTAGGACGAAGAAAAGGACGATGAAGGCCGCCAGTGCGATCAACCACAGGTAGTGGCGCCAGCCCGGTGGCGGTGGGGCTGCCGTCGGCGTGCCCTTGTCGCCCGGAGGCGGAGGATTGGCTGGTCTCGTCATGGATTGCCCCCGTTGCCCTGCCCGGCGAACGCGTGTCTGCGCACGCCGACACGGTCAGTCTGTCGCGTCCGATTTCGGGTTGCCTATTCAAAAGGCGGCGCGAGATTTGACTCGATGAACGCGAGGTTGCTTTGGCGCTTTCGACAGCGAAAGCCGGCGTCGATGCCAGTGGTTCATCGGCCGCTGAGAAGACGAGGATGATTCGCACGATGCCTGCACGAACGACCGACCCTCCCCGCTCGACAAGAGGGAGCTTGGAACAGGACGCGCGCTCGATCGAGCAGCGAACGTGGTTCCGTCACCTCGCGCAAATCGGGCTGACCGCAAGAGCGGTGATCTACCTGGTCGTCGCGGGATTAGCTCTCGAGATCGCGGCTAAGGACAGATCCTCCGCGCAGGCGGATAGCGAGGGCGCGTTCAAAGAGATTGCCCGTCAACCGAGCGGCCCCTTTTTGCTGGGAGTGCTCGCCTGTGGCCTCGCGGCGTATGCCGTCTGGCGGTTGGTCCAGGCGGTAGCGGGAGAAGCCCTCGGCGAACGAGGCGGCAGCTGGATACGAATCGGGCGGGCTGCGATCGGCGCGCTCTACCTCCTTCTCTGTGCCGAGGTGATCGAGCTCATTGCCGGCGCCTCGGCGACAAGCGTCTCTTCACACCCCGAGCCGCTGGTCGCCCGCGTGTTGAAATGGCCGGGAGGTCCCGAAATGCTCGGCCTTGTTGCGGCCACGATCGCCGGCGGCGGCATCGCCCTCGGCGCTTGGGGGTTTGTCCACGATTACGCCAAGGTCATCGACGCGCAGCGGCTCGGAAATCGGTTCCCACTCGCCCGGATCACCGGCGCCGTCGGCGAAGCCGCTCGGGGGCTGCTCGTCGTCATCGTCGCGGCGTACCTGTTCTTTGCCGCCGCCACCGACGATCCAAAGCGATCTCTGGGGCTCGGTAACGCAGTTCAGTCGTTGGTGCACGACCCGTTGGGGCTGGAACTGCTTGGGTTCATCGCCACAGGGTTACTTGCCTTCTCTGCCTACTCGGTGATCGAAGCCGCATTCCGTCGCTCGGCGGCCTAGCCGTTCTCTTTAGGGACGCTCTTTCGCGGTCGACGCCTGGCGCTCTTCCGCTGCCGCCTTTTCGACTGCCGAGGAGACCGCCGGTACGACCGCCGGATTGAACACGGTCGGGATGATGTAGGCGGGCGAGAGTTCGTCGTCGCTGACGACCGCCGCGAGCGCGCGGCCCGCGGAGAGCTCCATCTCTTCGGTGATCTTGTGGGCGCCGGCATTCAGCAAACCGCGGAAGAGTCCGGGAAAGACGAGCACGTTATTGATCTGGTTGGGCTCGTCGCTACGACCCGTCGCCACGACCGCGGCGTGGCGACCAGCGACGTGACTGTCGACCTCGGGGACAGGGTTGGCGAGCGCGAAGACGATGGCGTCCTGTGTCATCGAGGCAACTTCTTCCTCAGAAACGAGGTTCGGTCCAGAGACGCCGATCAGCACGTCCGCGCCGCGCAAGGCTTCGGCGATGCCGCCTTTGAGACGGGAGGTGTTCGTCTGCTCGGCGATCTCGCGGCGCGGCTCGTCGAGGTCGGGGGTGTCTTTTGTCAGGATCCCTTGCCGATTGACCGGCGTGATGTCCCCGACGCCCTCCGCGAGCAGCAGCTTCGCGATCGCGACGCCGGCCGCGCCAATACCCAAGATGACGACCCGCAGGTCTTTCAGCGATTTGTTCACGACGCGCAGCGCATTCTGCAACGCGGCGAAGACGACGATCGAGGTGCCGTGCTGGTCATCGTGGAACACCGGGATGTCGAGCGACTTGCGAAGACGTGCCTCGATCTCGAAACACCGCGGCGCGGCGATGTCTTCGAGATTGATCCCCCCGTAGACGGGGGCGATCAACTCGACGGCGCGGACGATCTCGTCGGTGTCCTGGGTTGCGAGACACACCGGCCAGGCGTCGACGTCGGCGAACCGCTTGAACAACAGCGCCTTTCCCTCCATGACGGGGAGCGCCGCTTCCGGCCCGATATTGCCAAGACCGAGCACTGCTGAGCCGTCGGTGACAACGGCGACGGTGTTGCGCTTGATCGTCAGATTGCGCGCCGCTGAGGGGTCCTTCGCGATCGCGAGCGACACTCGGGCAACGCCTGGCGTGTACGCCATCGAGAGGTCGTCTCTCGTCCGTAGCGGAACCCTCGGGGTTACGCTCAGAGTGCCTCCGAGGTGCATCAACAACGTCCGGTCGCTCATCGCACGGACATGGGCGCCGTCGACGGCGCCGACAGCGTCGTGGAGGCGTTCCGCGTGCTCGTCGTTCACCGCGTTGCACGTCAGGTCGACGACGAAACCCCCTCCGCTGGGTTCGACGACGTCGAGAGCCGTGACGACCCCGCCCGCGTCGCCAACCGCGGTCGTGATTGCGCCGATGAGGCGCGGGTCATCGAGGTCGACTCGCATCGTCACCGAGAACGAGGCGCTCGGGTACATGTCGTCGTTTCCTTTCGGTTCGGCTTTCCCGAGCGTACGGGCAACGGTGCATTTCGGGCCAAGACACCCAAAGCAAGGAAGAAGATCGTCGAACGTCCGAGGACGTTCGACCCTTCTCCCCGGAGTGGTCCGGTGGTCCGATGAGCGGTGTGGGCGGTGCGTCCGTATCGGACGTGCCCGTCCGGATACGGAGGCGAAGACGATGGCCGATCCGGTGGATCCCGACAGACCCTTCGGGAGGACGCTGCTCACGCGACCAGAAACGAATAAGGATGCCGCGTTCTGCGACGATGAACGCAGCGTTCTCGCACTGCGCGGCCTGCTCCCCTGGCGAGTTGTGTCAATCGAGGAGCAGATGGCACTGGAGCTCGAGCACCTCCGTCGCAAGGGAGACGACTTCGAGCGGTACATCGGTCTCGCGGGGCTTCGGGACCGCAACGAGACGCTGTTCTTCCGTCTTCTCGTCGAGCACCTCGAGGAGCTGGCGCCGATCGTCTACACGCCGACGGTCGGTCGCGCCTGTCGCGAATACAGCCACGTGATGCGCCGCCCACGCGGGTTGTGGATCACGCCCGAGGACATCGACCGGATCCCCCAACTGCTCCGTAACAGCGGACAAGACGACGTCCGCCTCATCGTCGCGACCGACAACGAACGGATCCTCGGCCTGGGCGACCAAGGAGCCGGGGGCATGGGGATCCCGATCGGCAAGCTCGAGCTCTACACGGCTGGCGCCGGCGTTCGCCCGGACCTCACGCTTCCCGTCTCGCTCGACTGCGGGACGGACAACGACGAACTCCGTGACGACCCGCTCTACCTCGGCTACCCGAAGCCGCGCCTTCGCGGAGCAGCCTACGACGAGTTCATCGAAGCCTTCGTGGAATCGGTCATCGAGGTCTTTCCACACGCCCTCTTGCAGTGGGAGGACTTCAAGCAACAGAACGCATTCCGTCTCCTCAACCGCTACCACGACCGGCTTCCGAGTTTTAACGACGACATCGAAGGGACCGCCGCAGTCGTTCTCGGCGGGATCCTTGCGGCGCTGCGACGCAACGGCGGGGAGCTAATCGAACAGCGACTGGTCTTCCTCGGTGCCGGCGCGGCGTGCATCGGCATCGCCCGGCTCGTGCGCGACGCGATGGTCGAGTGCGGCGCCTCGGTGCAGGCCGCGCAGGACGCAATCGTCATGATCGATTCACGCGGGCTCATCACCGAAGCACGCGAAGACCTCGACGAGTTCAAGCGTGAATTCGCGCTCTCGCGTTCTCGAGAAGCCGAGCTCGGAATCGATCGCGATGACGCTCGGGAACTCGACCGCGTCATCGCTCGAGTACGACCGACCGCACTCATCGGAGCGACCGGTGTTCCGGGAACGTTCACCGAGCATGCATTGCGCGCGATGACTCAGGGCGTGGACAACCCAATCGTCTTCGCGCTCTCGAATCCGACGGCGAATTCCGAGGCGACGCCGGAGCAGATCCTCGATTGGACCGACGGCCGCGCGCTCGTCGCAACGGGCAGTCCATTCGCTCCGGTCGAAATTGACAAGGGAAAGCGCATCATCGGTCAGGCGAACAATGTCTTTGTCTTCCCGGGCATCGGCCTCGGGGCGATCGTCGCGCGTGCTCGGGAAGTGACCGGCGGCATGTTCCTCGCCGCGGCGAAATCTCTCTCGCTGATGGTCACAGACGACCGTCTCGAGGCCGGGGCGATCTACCCCTCCCTCGACGATTTGCGGGCGATCTCCCGGAAGATCGCTGTCACCGTGGCGGAAACGGCACGCGATGAAGGTCGGGCGCGCATCGTCGACGACGCCTGCATCGAACACGACGTCGACGCGCAGATGTGGTTCCCGGACTACGAGCACGGCACCCGCTGACCGGTCGCTGAAGACAGCGGCGGGTTCCGCGGGGCGCCGGACCCCAGGATGACGCGGTCGCCCGCCCGTTGGGCGTCTGGTTGATACACCCTGGCGATAGGTTGCGCGCATCGAAGGTCGTCACAACACCTTCCTCGATCCGTCGGTTTCGGAGAAAGGAATTTGCGTTGCGACGGTGCTCCGACAAAAGGGCGCTCGCCGTCCTCCTCGAGGCTCTCCCGTCATACCTTTCGGTCTACGAAGAACTCAGTTCGCGACACGGTGAAGGCCTGTTGGCAGAAGTGCTCTTCGCCGAGGTTGCGAAGGAGGCGGACGAGCTCTTGTGCAGATCGCGCGATCCCGACGAGGAAGTGCGGCTCGAGTCGATCGCCGAAGCACTCGAACGCGTCGTCGCCGATCCGCGCGTCGAGGCCGTGACGGCGCTCGACGCGTTCTGGTCCACGCTGTCAGACGCGGCGCTGCACCGGATCGACGCCTACCTGCGGCCGGTATCGGCGCGTCTTTGCTGCGCGGGCGACGTCCGGGACCTCAGCGACGAGGCGCCCAGCGTCAGCCCCGCAGCACAGCCCCGACTTCGACCTCGGCCGCGGCGATACAGCGGGCGCGCACCGCGGCGACGTCGTCGTCTGTGAGGGTGCGATCGATCGCGGAGAACCGGATGCGGAACGAGACGCTGCGCTTGCCATCCCCGAGCCCCTCGCCGCGGTAGACGTCGACGAGCTCGATCCATTCGCACCACTCCCCCGCCGCGCGACGTAGGACCTCTTCGATCCGCTCGATCGTCACGTCGTCGGCGACGGCGAAAGAGAGGTCGATGTCACTCGAGGGGAAACGGCTCACGGGCCGGACGCGGTCGGGTCGCCGGGCGAGGTTCAAGAACCGCTCGAGGTCGAGGGACAGCCAGCCCACGCGCCGTCCGGCGATCCCCGCCTGTTCGAGCACGTCGGGATCGACTTCGCCGACAACGGCGACCACATCGCCGCCCGTGGCGCGCACCGTCGACAGCCGGGTCGGGTGCATCCCGTACGCGACCGGATCGAACGCGTTCGGTGTCGGGGGAGCATCATCGAGGTGCACCTGCGCGGGGTCGATCCGCAGCCCGGTTGTGAGGACACGAAAGCATTCGATGGCGGTGCGGGCGTCGTCGCTGTCGCGACCGAGCAGCACGCCCAAGTGTTCGCGCTCGATCGGCGCCCCCTCTGCCGCCTGCGGGTAGCGGAAGACCTTCCCGATTTCGAAGAACCGCACCGAAGCGTTGCGTGTGGCGACGTTGCGACGAAGCGCCTCGAGTAAGCCCGGCAGCAAGGTCGTCCGGAGCGCCGACTCTTCGCGCACGACCGGGTTGACGAGCGTCAAGGGTCGCAGTCCCTCGCCACCGAGCTCGTCTTTCTGTGGGTCGACGATCGCGCTCGTCCAGGCATCCTCGGCACCGAAGTCGACGAGCAGCCGCGTAAGGTTGCGACGATCCTTTTGGTAAGCGGTGAGCAAGCCAACGCGCCGCGAGCGTGGCAGCGTCGGTGTGATCCGCTCGTAGCCGTAATGGCGCGCAATTTCTTCGATGACGTCGACTTCCCGCCCGACGTCGGGTCGGAACGACGGCACCGACACCGCGAGCCCCTTCGGCGCCTTGCCGGCCGAGAAGCCGATTGGAACGAGCAGCGATCGCACTTGCCTGCGATCGAGTTCGGTACCCAAGAGATCGTTCACGCGATCGGTGCGCAGGTAGATCGGCGGAGAGTCCGTCCTCGTTCCGACGGCCTCGGCGATGCCGCGAGCGACGATCGGTGCCGCGACGCCGTGCTCGACGTGCGCCGCAACGACGAGCTGCGCGACTCGTGCCGCCGCCGGGCTCAATCCGGCGGGGTCGACCCCGCGCCAAAAGCGCGTCGACGCCTCGGAACGGATGTCCTGGCGCGAGGCGGTCGCGCCGACGAACGCCTGGGCGAAGTCGGCCGACTCCACGACGACGTTCGTCGTCGAGTCGGAGATTTCGCTCGACGCGCCGCCCATGATCCCCGCCAGCCCGACGACGACGTCGTTCCCGTCGCAGATCAAAAGATCGTCGGCCGGCTCCGTCTCGCCTCGCCGGCTGCGGTGCTCGCCGAGGACCCGCTCGACCCCGTCGAGGGTGACGAGCCGTTCGCCTTGATGCGCGAGGCGGACGCGAAAACCGCCCCCGCCGAGGCGGTCGAGGTCGTAGGGGTGGGTCGGCTGTCCGCGTTCGAGCATCGTGTAGTTCGACGCGTCGACGACGGCGTTGATCGGCCGCATCCCCGACAGAATCAACCGGCGCTGCACGTCGCGTGGGCTCGGAAGCACCGCCACCCCCGTAATCACCCGCGCGACGAACCGCCGGCAGGCGTCGGGTGCTTCGATGGCGATCGACACGAGCCGGTTCGCGGCGAGTCCGGTCTCCTCCACACCGACGGGCGGCACCTCGAACGGAATCCGGCGGTGAGCAGCGACGTCGCGCGCCACGCCCACCATCGACAACAGATCGGGGCGGTTCGGCTCGATGTCGAGATCGAAGACGGTGTCGTGCTCGAGTCCGAGGTAGTCGACGAGCGCCTCGCCGAGTGGGATCTCCGCCGGCACCTCGCGACCCTTGGGCGGCGAGAACAGGACGAAGATGCCGCTGGCGTCGGTACTCAAGCCGAGCTCGCGCCCAGAACAGATCATCCCTTCCGAACCGACGCCGCGCATCTCGCGGCGCCCGATCTCCAAACCGCCCGGCAGGCGGGCCCCGACCCTCGCGAACGCGACGTAGTCGCCGACCTCGAAGTTGAACGCGCCACAGACGACCGTCGTCGGTGCACCACCGGCGTCGACGACGACCTTGCGGATCCGATCAGCGCCCTTGATCGCCTCGACCTCGGCGACACGGGCGACGACGACGCCGGGGAATGCCGCCTCGACGGTTTCGATGTGTTCGACGTTCATCCCGAGCATCGAAAGCTCGTTCGCGAAGTCGCGCAAGCCGGCCGAATCGCGCGGATCGAGATCGATCGGCGTGAAATCCTTCAGCCACGAAAGCGGCACCCGCACGGTGTCGACCCTTTCTTTTCTGAATCAGAACTGACGCAAGAAACGGACGTCGTTCTCGACAAAGGTGCGTAGATCGTCGACGTCGTGCCGCATCATCGCGATCCGGTCGATGCCGAAGCCGAACGCGAATCCCGACCACTGCTCGGGATCAACGCCGGTCGCCTCGAAAACCGCCGGGTGGACGAGACCACAGCCGCCGAGCTCGAGCCATCCAACGCCACCACAGGTTCGACAGCCCCGCCCTTGACAAATCGTGCACGAGATGTCGAACTCCGCGGACGGCTCGGTGAAGGGGAAGTAGCCCGGTCGAAGGCGCGCCCGCACGTCGTTGCCGAAGATCGCGGCGACGAAAGTGTCGATCGTGCCGGCGAGGTCGCCGAAGGTGATGTTCTTATCGACGACGAGCGCTTCGAGCTGGTTGAAGTACGGCAGGTGCGTTGCATCCGGCGTGTCGCGTCGGTAACACCGGCCGGGGACGACGGCGTAGATCGGCAACTCGCCGCGCTCGAGGATGTGAATCTGGACCGGCGAGGTGTGCGTGCGCAACAAAACCGAGTCCTCATCGCCGATGTCGATGAAGAAGCTGTCGTGCGACGAGCGCACGGGGTGCCCCGGACCGATGTTGAGTGCCGTGAAGTTGTACCAATCGGTCTCGACCTCTGGGCCCTCGGCGACCTCGTACCCCATCCCGATGAAGATGTCCTCGAGGTCCCACTGCACCCGCGTCACCGGGTGGAGGTGACCCGGTCCTGGTTGAGGGAGGACTTCGCTCAAGTCGAGGCGATCCTTGGCGAGGATCTGCGCGCGCTCTGTTTTCGCGAGCTCTGCTCGGCGTTGATTGACGGTCTCTTCGAGGCGTTCGCGCGCCGTGTTCAGTGCCGAACCGAGGTGCCGGCGCCGTTCTTCGTCGAGTGAGCCGAGGTCACGCTTCCAGCGCGAGAGCTGCGAGCGCTTGCCGAGGTAGCGGGTTGCGATGGTGTCGAGGTCGCCGAGAGAAGTCGCAAGCCCGAACGCGTCGCGGGCCTCGACAAAATAACGATCGAGCGCCGCGATCGTCGGCGCTTGTGCGCGCGCCTTTTCCTGTTCGGGCTCGGTCGACATCGGTCGGCTCATCGTAGGGCTCCGCGTTTTGCCAACTTCTTCTGGGCGACCCGCTCATAGCAGATGACTGCCGCCGCCGTGGCGACGTTCAGCGATTCCGTCGAACCGGTCATCGGGATCGTGACGACCTCTTCGACGAGCGCTTGCAACTGTTCGGGGAGTCCCGAGGCCTCGTTGCCGAGGACGATCGCCACCTTTTTCCGATAGTCGACCTCGTCGTGCGCTGTGCCCCATTGCGTCGCCGTCGCGATCGTACGGAAACCGGCGACGCGCAATTCGGCCAGCGCTGCGAGAGGTTCCTCGCTGTCGACGATCCGCAGTGCAAAGCACGAACCCGCCGAGGCACGCACCGCTTTCGGGTTTTGCCAGTCGACACAGCCGATGCACGAGATCACGGCACCGATTCCGGACGCGTCGGCGACACGCAAGATCGCGCCGAGATTTCCCGGATCGCGCACATCAACGAGTACCAGCACGGCGTCGTCGTCGACAGCGGTGTCTAGACCCCGCTCGATCGTTCGCACGGTCGCGAGGAGCGCTTGCGGCGTTTGGGCGTCCGCGACGGTGTCCATCACTCCCGGCGCGAGCTGATGGGTCGCGATCTCGAGGTCGGTGGCGCGTTCGAGCACCGCACGCGCCACCGCGCTGTGTTCTGCCCGTGGCGCCGCGAAGATGGCCTCAATCTCCGCGCCGTTGTCGAGCGCGGCGGCGATCACTTTCTCGCCTTCCGCGACGAGCACGCCCTCGCGGCGGCGCTCGGCTCGCTTTTCAACGAGCCGCCGCAGTCGCCGCACCTCGGGGTGGTGCGGCCCGAGCGGGTCTTCGCTCAGGAAGCCGCCCGTTCGCTGTCCGCGCCCCCGGCGCCGTCGTGTTCGAGGTGGCGGCGGGCGATCGCAACCAGCTTGCCGAAAGTGTCCGAGTCGCGTACCGCGATATCAGCGAGCACCTTGCGATCAACCTCGACCTCGGCGCGATGCAGCCCGGCGATGAGGCGCGAGTAGCTCATCCCCTCGGCTCGCGCCGCGGCGTTGATGCGCTGGATCCACAGCTTGCGGAACTCGCCCTTGCGCGCCCGGCGGTCACGGTAGGCGTACTGCATCGAGTGCATCACTTGCTCGTTCGCCGAGCGGAACGAGCGCGACTTGTTGCCGTAGTAGCCCCGTGCCTGACGGAGGACGGCCTTGTGACTCTTCTTCGCGTGGACGGCGCGCTTGATCCTCGCCATCTTGCTCCTTTCTGAAGCTCGTAGACCCCGAACCACACACCACGGTCCGGGCTGGGCGTCAGATCCCGAGGATCCTCCGTACGCTTTTGCGGTCGGCCGCCGACACCTCGGTGTCGCGTCCGAGCCGCCGCGTCCTCACTGACGACTTCTTCTCCAGCAGGTGCGACCGGTTCGCCTTGCGGCGCAGGATCTTCCCCGTCCCGGTGACGTGAAAACGCGCCGCGGCGCCACGATCGGTCTTCATCTTCGGCATTGCCTTACCCACTCTCCCCTTTGCGGCGAGGTTGCCCCCGCCGTCCCGCTCACTCCGTCCCGTTCGTCTCCGCGACGCCCTGAGTTGCCGCTCGCGCCGCCTGGGACTGACGGGCCCTTTTGTCCGGCGCAAGCACCATCACCATGTTCCGACCGTCGAGTCGCGCTTCGGATTCGACCTTGCCGCTTCCTTCCATCGCCTCAGCGATCCGGTCAAGGATCTTCCGCCCCAACTCCGGGTGGTACACCTCGCGGCCGCGGAACATGATCGTGATCTTCACCTTGTGCCCATCGGCGAGGAACTTCGCCACGCGTCGAGTCTTGGTGTCGAAGTCGCCTTGCCCGATCTTCGGGCGGTACTTCATCTCTTTAATCCCGACATTCGTCGACCGGCGCCGTGATTCTTTTTGGCGCTGCGCCTCGTCGAACTTGAACTTCCCGTAGTCCATGATCCGGCAGACGGGAGGATCCGCGAGGGGTGCCACCTCAACGAGATCGAGATCCAAATCTCGGGCGATCGCGAGCGCTTCGGGGAGCAACTTGATCCCGAGCTGCTGACCATCCGGATCGACGAGGCGAACCTCGCGCGCCCGGATCTGTTCGTTCATGCGCGGCTCGTTGATGGTGGGTGCTGTCGAGATTGGGCATCACTCCTTCCGGCTACGCGGCTCATGCCGCAAATGGGAAGCGACGCCGAAGGCAGGACCCGAACCCGATGCACACGTCCGGCTTGGCCGGAGACGGTGATCGGGTGGGAGCCGTAGTCCGCGACCCCGCTTTCCCTTTGAGTTTCCTCCTAGGGTAGCAATATGGCCAGTCTGTGGACACCGGAAGGAGAACATCGCGTCCGCGAGTCCGGTGCCGATGCCGATGAGATTCCTCCCAGCGCGCCGGCTGAAACGCGCGACGAGGGGCCCCTTTCTGAAGCCGACGTCGATGAATTACGCCGGGACCTCGTGGCGGCTCCCGTCGAGGACATCGTGGCGAACCACTGCTTCGGCCTCTTCCAGCTCGCCGCGCTACATCTCGACGAGCAGCCGCCGAACCTCGAAAAAGCGCGCCTCGCGATCGACGCCCTGGGCGGCGTCATCGAAGCCGTCGGCGACCGGCTCGGTCAGCACGCCGACACGCTGAAGGGAGCCCTCTCGAGCATCCGGCTCGCCTTCGTCGAGCTCTCGAAGCCGCGCGACGGCGAGGCACCTCCAGCTCCCAGCGACGACGACACCGCCACAACTTGATCACCTAGCGGGTCGTCACTTCGGTCGCTTCGATGCGCCCCCGCGCGGCGAGGAAAGCCAGGAAGTGGACCTCTGTCCCGGCCGCAATCGTCCGAGAGCCATCAACGATCGCCGTCGTGTGGAATAGATAGCTGCCGCCGTCATCCGCGTCGATCTCGCCGAGGCCGACGTCCTCGTCGAAGGAGCGCACCCGTCCGGAGCGGATCTTTCCCAGCAGCGGCGCCGATTCGCTCATCATCTCTCCACGGCGCGCAACGCTTCCTCGACGACGTGGCGAAGCGCGCGCACAGCACCAGCAGGACTCGGCTCGGCGTAGACAGCGGTTCCAGCGACGAAGACGCGTGCACCGGCGCACGCAGTCGTAGCCGCCGTGTGCGCGTCGATCCCCCCGTCGACTTCGATCACGACATCGAGGTTGCGACGCGTGATCGTTGCGTAGGCCTTCTCGATCTTCGGGATGACGGAATCGATAAACCCCTGTCCACCGAAACCCGGGAAGACGGTCATCAACAAAAACAGGTCAATCAACTCGAGGTACGGCTCCGCGACTTCGAATGGCGTGTCGGGATTCAGAGCGAGACCGACGGCGAGGCCGTGCCCGCGCATGTCGGCGATGACCTCTTTGATCGAACCGACTTCGGCGTGCATCGTCGTCAGATTGGCGCCCGCCTTCGCGAAGGCGTCGATGAACTCGCCGGGATTCGTGATCATCAGGTGGCAGTCGAAATACGCACGGGAGTGCTCGCGCAACGACGCGACGACAGGCGGTCCGATCGTGAGGTTCGGGACGAAGTGCCCGTCCATCACGTCGATGTGGAGCCAGTCGGTCTCATCGGCGACGGCGCGCGCGGCTTCGGCGAGCTCGGCGAAATCCGACGCCAGCAGCGAGGGATTCACCTTGAAAGCGTCTCTTCCAAGAACGGTCCCGTTCCTCACCTTGTCTCCCCGCCGCCACCTCTCACCGGTCGGCTCCTGACATTTCGCCGAGTGTCTCGCCTGCGACCAGGTGGACTCCTTTCGACCAGGCGTGAAAAGCGAGTGTCGCGCGTCCTTCCGACTGCACCTCGAGTAGTTGGAGCGCGCCGGTGCCGCACTGCACAAGGTCGCCAGAGATGACACCCGGCCGGTCGGCGACACGGGCTTCGTGTCGCACAACGGCGCGGCGGACGATCAGGCGCCGATTGCGAAATATCGTCCAGGCGCCCCCGACCCTCACGATGCGCGCGAGCTCCTCGGCGTGTCGGCAGAAATCGAGACGGAGCTCGTCCTTGGAGAGTTTCTTCGCGATCGTCGCCTCGCCGGATTGCGCTTGTGGCGTCGGCAGGTCTCCTGGTTCTTCGAGCAGTTCGAGCAGCATCGCCGTTCCGATCAGGCCGAGGCGGTCACGCAGCTCGTCGGCCGCCTCTTCGTCTCCGATCCGTACCTCGCGGCGCGCGTAAACCGGGCCGGTGTCGAGGCCTTTTTCGATCTGCATCAGGCTGACCCCCGTCGTCTCATCGCCGGCGAGGATCGCCCGCTCGACGGGCGCCGCACCGCGCCAGCGGGGAAGCAGCGAGAAGTGCAGGTTGATCAGCGGCACCACCAAGAAGACCTCGGCGGGGATGACCTTTCCGTAGGCGACGACGACACCGAGATCTGCTCCCGAAGAGGAGACGTCGCCGATGTCGAATGAGACCGGCAGTCCGTGGGCGAGTGCCACCGCCTTCACCGGCGAAGGAGACCGGGCTTCTCCGCGTCCGCGACGGCGGTCTTCGCGCGTCACGCAGCAACGGATTTCGTGTCCGGCGTCGACGAGCGCCTCCAGTGTTCGAGCGGCGACGTCGGGCGTGCCGGCGAACGCGAGCCGCCGGCTCGTCGGATCAGGAATCGGCGACCTTCGCGGTCGTAGCGGAGAAGTCGCGCATGCGCAGCACCCGCATTGCTTCCTTGCGTTGCGCATCGTCGAGATGTTCGAGAAGCAAAAGCCCTTCCAGGTGGTCGACTTCGTGCTGGAAGCAGCGCGCGAGCAGGTCGTCCGCCTCGATGTCGAGCTCGTTGCCGTCGAGGTCGAGCCCCACGAGTCGGACCTTGTGGGGCCGCACGATGTCGAAGTGCTGTTCCGGCACCGACAGGCAACCCTCGAGGTACAGCCACTCACCGGAGCGCTCGACGATCCGCGGGTTGATGACAACCCCCGGTCCTTCGCCGACGTCGTAGACGAAGAATCGCCGCTGCACGCCGACCTGGTTCGCCGCGAGGCCCACCCCCGGCGCGTCGTACATCGTCTCGAACATGTCGGCGACGAGTCGGCGCAGCGCCTCGTCGATCCCGGTGATCTCGGCGGTCGGCTGACGAAGCACGGGGTCGCCGAAGATGCGGATCGGGATCAGGGCCACGGCCGAAGGCTACCGGCGGACTTCCCCGCCGGAAGCTGGGTCGTCGATGCGTCGATGAAAGCGCAGCGCGGCGGGCCCGACCCATGCCCGCTCTCCCTCCCCCACGATCACCTCGACCATCGCCTCGTCGTCGCCACCGCCCTCGACGATTCGAACGACGGCGTCGGCCAAGCCATCTTCTGTCATGAGGTCCGCCGCATAGCGGCCCGCCGGCGGCAGCAACAGCTCCCGCGGCACGGCGATGCGCAGACCATCGCCGTCCACGAACTCGCCCCGCACCTCGAAGGGCCGACCGAGAAGTTGCTCGGCGTCGTCGAAGCGAGCCTCGGCAATCAGCTCGCGGATGTGCGACGAGGAGACGACACCGCCCGTGTCGTCGCCGACGAGGTCCAAGGTCACGACCGCGAAGCCGAGCTTCTCCCCCATTTCTTGCAGCATCGCCGCATCGCCTCGCGCCCGGTGGCCGAAGCGGAAGCCCGCACCGACGACGACGACCGCGACCCGCAGCTCGCCGACGAGGAAGTCCTCGATGAAGCTCTCGGGCTCCTGGTGGGATCGGGCGGCGTCGAAAGTCAAGACGACGACGTCGTCAGCGCCCAACGAATGCAGGAGGTCAATCTTCTGTTCCTGCGTCGTCAGCAGCTTCGGCGTCGCCTGGGGGCGGATCGTCGCGAACGGATGGCGGTCGAAGGTGACGACGATGTCGCGCAACCCCTGTTCGTCGGCGAGTCGACGTGTTGTCGCGACGAGCTGTTGATGACCAACGTGTACGCCGTCGAAGGTTCCGATCGTCGCCGCGCTGCGCTGTCGCTCGGGGATCGTCGCGGTCATCGATCGCTCACGCTAATTGCCGAGGTGTCGTACTCAGGAGCCCGCCTTCAGTACGACGAGCGGTTTCGAGCGCTCGGCACTCACCGGCGCGTAGATGGCGAGTAGCGCGCCGTTCTCGTCGTAGATGACGAACGGTCCGTCACCGACCGCGCCGATCCGACGCCGCTCGAGCACGCGGCCGTGCCGCACCATCGCCGCGACGTCCTCGTCGACCGTTCCATTTGGCAAGTGTGCGACGAGCTCGCTCGGCGCACGAATCGCAAGAGCGGAGACGTCCTCTGGAGTGACCGCATTCGACAGGTCGAAGTGTCCGACGGAGAGACGCCGCAGAGCGCGCAGATGCGCACCACCACCGAGCGCCGCACCGACATCCGCCGCGAGCACGCGGACGTAAGTCCCCGACGAACAGTCGACTTCGATCCGGAAGACGTGATCTTTCGTCGTCGCCTCGACGTCGAAACGCCGGACTTCGACCGTGCGCGAAGCGCGTTCGATCTCGATCCCTTGACGGGCGAGTGCGTACAGGCGGCGTCCGCCGACCTTCAGAGCCGAGACCATTGGCGGGATCTGTTCGATCGACCCGGTCAGCGTGGCGGCGACACCGCGCACGTCGTCGAGGGACACCCCGGCCATGTCGAACGTCGCGACAACTTCTCCCTCGTCGTCGAGCGTCGATGTGGCGACGCCGAGCACGACCTCGCCGACGTAGTGCTTTTCCAAATCAGTAGCGAAACGCAGCATCCTCGTCGCCCGGCCGACGCCCAGGACGAGTACGCCGGTGGCGGCGGGATCGAGCGTGCCAGCGTGACCGACGCGGCGTTCGCCGAGGAGGTGGCGCGCCTTCGCGACGACGTCGTGCGACGTCCAGCCGGCGGGTTTGTCGACGACGACGACGCCGTCGAGGAGCGCGCGCTCGATCAGGGCGCGGCCTCGTCGGAGCCGTTCGGCTGGCGAACACGCCGCAGGGCGTCCTCGATGCGGTTGCCGGTCGCGACCGCGGGGTCCGCCTCGAAGCGGAGGGCCGGCGTCCTTTTCGTGCGGATTTCCGATCCGAGGCAGCCCTGCAGGTGGCGCCGGTACTCCTCGAGCGCCTCGGCGGCGCCGTCAGGAAGCGACGCGAAGAACACGACGGCGTGCCGCAGGTCCTCTTCGCAGAGCACGCCGGTGACAGTCACGAGCGCGAGCCGCTCGTCGGCGTCGGCGAGGCGTTCGATCTCGTCGGCGAGAACCTCGTGGACGAGGCGATTCACCCGCGCGAGCCGCGGGTACGGCCGCTCGGGGGTGTGGCGGTGGTGGTGCGTCGCTCGTCGGCCCATAAAAGCCTCCGGCCTCACTATCGGGCTGGACCCAACAGGTCAGCTCCGAGGGATCTCCCGCTCTTCGTAGGTCTCGATGATGTCGCCTTGGTGGAGGTCTTGGAAGTCGGTGAGCCCGATTCCGCACTCAAAGCCGGACTGGACCTCGCGCACGTCGTCTTTGAAGCGGCGCAATGAACTGATCGCGCCCTTCCAGATGACGACGCCCTCGCGCAAGAAGCGCACCTTCGAGCCGCGGGTGATGACGCCGGACTGGACGTAGCAACCAGCGACCGCTCCGACGCGCGGCACGCGGAAGACCTCGCGCACCTCCGCCTCGCCGGTGACGATCTCTTCGAAGATCGGTGCCAACATGCCGACCATCGCCGCCTCGATGTCCTCGACGAGTTTGTAGATGATCTCGTAGGTGCGGATCTCGACGTCGTGCGTCTCGGCAAGCTCGCGGGCGCGACGATCCGGCCGGACGTTGAAGCCGATGATCGTCGCCTTCGATGCCACGGCGAGCTGGACGTCGTATTCGGTGATCGCGCCGACAGCACGGTGGACGAAGGCGATCTTCACGTCCTCGCGCTCGAGCCGGCGCAGACTCTCCGTGACGGCTTCGAGCGAGCCCTGGACGTCCGCTTTCAAGACGACGTTCAACGTCGTCGCTTCGCCGCGTTGGATCTGCTCGAAGATGTCCTCGAGCTTCGCTCCCGATTGCGTGGCGGACGGCATCGGCGCGTAGCCCGCCGAGCGCTGCCGCTGCTCGCGCGTCTCACCGATCTCGCGCGCCACCGCAAGCTCTGTCGTCGCGCGCAGTTCATCTCCCGCGCCCGGCGGCTCGGAGAGTCCGAGCACCTGAACGGGCATCGAAGGGAGCGCCTCTTTCACCTGGTCGCCGCCATCGTCGATTAGCGCGCGTGCCTTGCCCCACGCCGCACCGGCGACGATCGTGTCGCCGACACGCAGCGTCCCGGACTGGACGATCACCGTCGCGACCGGACCCCGGCCGACGTCGAGGTTCGCTTCCAGGACGGTGCCTCGAGCGGGACCTTCGGGGCTCGCCTTTAGCTCCAACACCTCGGAAAGGACCGAGATCTGGTCGAGCAGGTCGTCGACGCCCATCCCTGTCAACGCCGAGATCTGCACGGTGATCGTGTCGCCGCCCCACGCCTCTGGGACGAGTCCTTGTTCGGAGAGCTGCTGCAGGACGCGGTTCGGGTCGACACCTTCTTTATCCATCTTGTTGATGGCGACGATGATCGGGACACTGGCCGCCTTGGCGTGGTTGATCGCCTCGATCGTCTGCGGCATCACGCCGTCGTCAGCGGCGACGACCAACACGACGAGGTCGGTCACCTGGGCGCCACGGGCACGCATCGCGGTGAACGCCTCGTGGCCCGGCGTGTCGATGAAGGTGATGTGCTGGCCGTTCCGCTCGACCTGGTACGCGCCGATGTGCTGGGTGATGCCTCCCGCCTCGGACTCGACGACGTGCGCGGAGCGGATCCGGTCCAACAACAGCGTCTTTCCGTGGTCGACGTGACCCATCACCGTCACGATCGGCGGGCGCGGGCGCAGCGTTGCCGGGTCGACCTCGCCGTCGTCGGCGAAAAAGCGCGCCTGCAACTCGGCCTCCTGCTCCTCGCCGGGGTCGACGAGGGTGACCTGCGCTCCAATCTCGGCGGCGAAAAGCTCGATCATGTCGTCGGTCAGCGACTGGGTGGCGGTGACGACCTCTCCTTGCAAGAAAAGGAAGCGGATCACGTCTCCTGTCGAGCGGTTGAGCTTCGGTCCGAGATCCTGGGGCGAGCTGCCGCGCTCGACGATCACCTCGTGATCGGGAACGGGCGCGTTCGACGGCACATACTGCGCGACCTGGATCGGCTCCAGCTCTTCGATGTTGCGCCGGCGCCGTTGCTGGCGCCGTTGCGGGGCGCGGCCGCGTCCCCCCGGGCCGCCTCGTCCGCCGGGCGCGCCACCCGGTCCGCCCGGTCCACCACCTGGACGTCCACCGAAGCCGCCACCACCTGGTCGGCCGCCGCCACCGCCGAAACCTCCGCTCGGTCTTCCACCACCGAAGCCGCCGCTGCGCGGCGTGCCCCCGGGCGCCGAGCGCTGGCCGAAACCGCCGCCTCGCGGCGCGCCAGACGGCGCCGGACGGCCCGGCGAGCCGGTCGGTCGGCCACCTATTCCGGGCGGCGGCGGGATCGGCCGCCCGCTCGGACCGCGTGGCCCAGGTGGCGGCGGGATCGGACGTCCGCTCGGGCTCGTCAGCGGCGGGCGGGGCGGCGCGGACGAGGGAGGGCCGGCAGGGCGGACAGGTGACGGTCGCGACGGCGCCGGCGGTTGCGGTCGGGCGGGCGCAGCCCGCTGGGCCATCTGGGCGGCCGTTTCGCCGAGTTCGGAGGCGGGTCGGCTTCTCACCACGCGGTGGATCTCCGGGACGGGTTCCGGCTCGACGACCCGGGGTGGCGCGCTGGGGCGCTCCGGCTCCGGCGCGGCCGCGGCCTGCTCGGGTGCCGTCACGCGGATCAGGCCCTCGCGCTCCGCCTTGCGGCGGACGCGGTCGGCCTGGGCGTCTTCGATCGACGACGAGTGGCTCTTCACGCCGATGCCAAGCGACAACGCGAGGTCGAGCGCCTCTTTATTCGTCAACCCGAGCTCTCGAGCGAGCTCATAGACGCGGATATTTCTCGCCAACTTCCAATTACTCCTCGGTCTTTGCCCACACTGGACGGCACACACCGAACAGTGCGCGCTGCTTCACCATCCTCCCACACCTCGGACCAGGGGTTTGAGGCGGAGAGGCGAAAGCGGGGAAGGACCCCGCTCCCGGCGACTTACCCGGCGTCGCCTTCTGTCGCCGCCTCGGGCGCGGTTTCGGCGGCCTCGACGCTTTCCGGTGCGCCTTGTGCGACGAGCAGATCGGGCGTCGCGGTTGCGGCCGCCGCGCTCGGCGTCTGTTCGGCGCCGTCTCCACCACCCGCGCCGCCCTGTTCCCACTCGGCCATCGAGACCGGCGCGCCCCCACCGGCGGGCTGGAAGACCATTTCGCCAGCCTCGTTCTCGATCCACTCGCCCTCGGCCCAGTCGACGCCGGCGACACCCGACTCCTCTTCGGCGAGCTGGGTCTCGCTTTTGATGTCGATCCGCCAGCCCGTCAGGCGCGCCGCCAGGCGGGCGTTCTGGCCCTCCTTGCCTATCGCCAGGGAGAGCTGGAAGTCGTGGACGATGACTGTGGCGGTGCCGGACGCCTCGTCGAGGCGCACCTCTTTTACGCGAGCCGGCTGCAGCGCGCGGGCGACGAACTCGGCCGGGTCGTCCGAGTACGGGACGATGTCGACCTTTTCGCCGCGTAGCTCGTTCGTCACCATGCGGACGCGCGCGCCGCGCGCGCCGACGCAGGCGCCGACCGGGTCGACATTCGGGTCGTTCGACCAGACGGCGATCTTCGTGCGGTGCCCCGGCTCGCGTGCGCACGCCTTGATCTCGACGACGCCGTTCGAGATCTCCGGTACCTCGAGTTCGAACAATCGCTTGATGAGCCCAGGGTGGCTGCGCGAGACGACAATCTGCGGACCCTTGGCGGTCTTGCGGACCTCGACGATGTAGGCCTTCAGGCGGGCGCCGTGGTCATAGCGCTCGTAGGGGACCTGCTCGGCCTGGGGCAACAACGCCTCGACCTTGCCCAAGTCCAACAACGTGTAGCGGTTGTCGGATTGCTGGATGATGCCGGTGACGATGTCGCCCTCACGGCCGGCGTACTCCTCGTACTTGAGGTCGCGCTCGGCCTCCCGGATGCGCTGCAAGATGACCTGTTTCGCCGCCTGCGCGGCGATACGCCCGAAGTCGTCTGGCGTGTCGTCCCACTCGCGAACGACGTTGCCGTCCTCGTCGAGCTCTTGTCCGTAGACACGGATCTCACCGGAGTCCGAGTCGATCGTGACAAAGGCTTCCTCTGCTGAATCGGGGAGCCGCTTGTACGCCGCGACGAGCGCGTTGGCGAGCGCCTCCAACAAAGTGTCGACCGAGATGCCCTTGTCGCGGGCGATCTGCTGGAGGGCGTCGAGGAATTCGAAGTTCGTCGCCGTCATCGCGCCGCCCCTGCGTCCACCTGGCGCGCGTCGCGTTTCGCGCTCGCGAGCGAAGCTTTCCAGTCAAAAACCGTGTGCGCGCGATCGACGTCCGCGTAGGCGATCCGGCGCGTCGAACTGTCGTCGAGCGCGATCGCAAAGCCGTCCTCGTCGGCGCTCAAGAGCGCACCTTCGGCGCGGCGTTCTCCGGGCGCGGTGGCGACGGTGCGCACGGCGATGCGTTGTCCGACCGATCGCGCGAACTGCGCGGCACGGCGCAGCCGACGTTCGAGCCCCGGACTCGAGACCTCGAGGTCGTATCGGTGACTCGGCGCGAGCTCCGGTCGTTCATCCAAAAAGACCGACACAGCGGCCGAGACCTCCGCGATGCGGTCGAGGTCGAGCGGCCGGTCGCCCTCGACGATGACCCGCAGCGTCCTTGCCGCCCGCTCGCAGTCAACAACCGCGAGGCCGAAGGCGCCGACGACCGGCGCAAGGGCGCGCTCGAGCGCGTCGGGACCACCCGACGTCATTTCGCCGGTCGCTCCGCCGCTCACCGTTGTCAACTCCCGCTCCCCGTTTCCCCTCGTCACTGCGATCGTCGGCGGGCAGGAAAAGAAGAACGTGGGCGGAAAGCCCACGTTCCTGCCTACCCTCCGTTCGACAAACCGCTGGTGGAGTATACCTTCCAGTCCCCCGCAAACAGGCTGGGGTTCTCGGCTGATTTGACGCCGTCCAAGCGGCGTCCGACCGTTGCTGAGCGGCGCCGAATCCCCTTCCGTGATCGGCGAGCAGGTCTTGGACCGAACCCCAGCGGACCGTCCGTTGTACACGCCACCACAGTGCGTGGATGTCGCGCCACTATCAGTGGCAAATTAGCGTGACGCCCGGTAGCATCGGCGACCCGGCCCCAGCGGCAAGACGCTCCCGACCAGAACGTTGGCCTGCCCGTGAATGTGAAAGGGAACGAGTTCCTCAGAAAAGACGGGGCGCGGATGAGTTCGGCGCGCGCAGACGTCGCTCTTCTTTATCGTCGCGCCGGGTTCGGCGGGGACACCGCCCAACTCGACGCCGCCGCCGCGGCGGGCTTCGAAGCCACGGTCGACCAGCTGCTCGCCGGCCTCTCCGAGCCGGACCGGTCGCTTGTCAGTCCGCCGATCGTCGCCCCGTACGCCGAAGTTGCGAGGGGTCGCGGCGGCAACAGTTGGAATCAGTACATCGGGCTCATCGGCTGGTGGCTCGACAAGATGGCGGCGACGACGACACCACTGCGCGAGAAGGTAACCCTGCTCCTGCACGGGCAATTCCCGACGGGGTTCAGCAAGGTCGGCGTCCCGGTGTTCATGTATCACCAGAACGAGCTCTTTCGCACCCTCGGAACCGGATCGTATGAAGAGCTCACGCTCGCCATCGCGAAGGACCCGGCGATGCTGATCTGGCTCGACGCCGACACCGATGTGAACAGCTCCCCGAACGAGAACTTTGCACGGGAGCTGATGGAGCGCTTCACGATGGGAGTCGGGACGTTTTCACAAAGCGACGTCAGAGAATCCGCACGCGCGTTCACGGGATGGTCCTACAACGTCGACGGAGCCTTTGTGCTGGACGAGTGGGCACACGACTTCGGCGACAAGAGCTTCATGGGGTATTACGGAGATCTCAACGGAGACGACATCGTCGCGATCGTCACCCATACTCCGCAGTCCGCGCGCTGGGTCTCCGCGCGGATGTGGTCCTGGCTCGCGTATCCCGTCCTGCTCTCCGACCCGGTGGTCGCCGAGCTTGCCAGCGGCTACGCACGCGACCTCAATATGACGAACCTGCTCCGGGCGATCTTTTTGCACCCGAACTTCCGATCCGAGCAGTCGTACCGGGGCCTCGTGAAGCAACCAATCGAATGGGTCGCGGGAATCATGCGCGGGCTTGGGCTGCGCACGAATTCGTTCAAAAAGATGGGCGGCGCGGGCTATCTGCAGTGGGTGCTCTCCAACCTCGGCCAGATCCCTTTCGATCCGCCGACGGTCGGCGGCTGGGGGTCGAATCTGTACTGGCTGTCGACGGCGGCGAGCGTCGCGCAATTCGACTTCGCGCAGAGCGTCGCCCAGATCGCCGACACCACTCCGATCGAGGAAGCAGCGGGACCGGACCGGATCGACATGATCGGCGGAATGCTCGGGGTTGGCTCGTGGAGCAATACGAGCCGCGCCGCTTTGAACCGCGTCCGCGACGAACCCCCTGAACTGCTCGGGCTTGCGCTCACCGCACCGGAAGTGCTGGGGAACTGAGGACGTGATGGAACGAACTATGAACCGACGCGAGTTCCTCGGAGGCGCCGTCGCACTGGGGGTCGCCGGCGCGCTGGCACGGCCGATCGGGGGCATGTTCGGCGCGCCTGCCGCCGCGGCCTCGGACCTGTCACGGTCGAATCAAGCCGCGCGACGGCTCGTCCTTTGCACCCTTTATGGCGGCAACGACGGCCTCAACATGGTCGTCCCATACGACGACCCGGCGTACTACTCGACACGGTCGAACATCGCGCTCCCGGCGGACACGTTGCTTGCGTTGTCAGACGGGATCGGGTTGAACCCGGCGGTTCCCGGCATGAAGAGCCTCTGGGACGCAGGTCAACTCGCGATCGTGCGCGGCGTCGGCTATCCCCAACCGAGTCTCAGTCACTTCCAGTCGATGGCGATCTGGCAGACAGCTTCGCTTTCGAGCGACGTGTCGACCGGCTGGCTCGGCAGGTGGCTAGACAAAACGAAACCGGATCCGCTGCGAGCCTGCTCGGTCGGGCCGACGGTTCTGCCTGCGATGGCGGGGGAACAAAGGCAGGCGGCTGCGGTGCAGGACTCGACCTCGGGTAGCGACCAGTTGCCTGATGGATCACATGACCTCTTGACCGTGTACCGAGAGCTGCAAGGACGCCGACCCGGTGCGGGCATGACGGCGAACGCCATCGCGACGAACGGGCGCGACATGCTCTCGACTTCACGCACCTTCGCCTCCGCCCTCGACCACGAACCACCGCCGGTCCTTGCGAAGGGCATCGACGACGGCGACATCGGCACGCAGCTCGACATCGTCTCGAGCCTCATCCGAGCGGGAGTTCCGACGAAGGCCTACGCCGTCACGCAGAACGGGTACGACACCCACTCGGGAGAGCTCGGCGTCCAGACGCAACTTCTCTCTCAACTCGACACTGCGATCACGGCGTTCTTCGGGTCGCTTTCGGGTTACCCAGAAGCGAGCGGCACGACGTTGCTCATCCACACCGAATTCGGTCGCCGTGTCCAATCCAATGGAAGCGAAGGAACAGACCACGGCGCCGCGAACAACGTCCTCGTCATCGGCCCATCTGTGACCGGCGGTTTCTACGGGGACCAGCCGAGCCTCACGAACCTCGACGAGAACGGCAATCTCCGTTTCGAGATCGACTTTCGCTCGGTGTACGCGACCGTTCTCGAACAGGTGATCGGCGTCGACTCGCGCTCTTTTCTCGACAAGCGTTACCCACAAGTCGCGTTCATCTAGACATGACCCGCTTCTTCCGTGTCGCGCTCGTGATCGCGACGATGCTTCCCGTCGTTGCGATGAGTCACGTGGCCGACGCCGGAGAAGCGGTGAACTCCTCAACGGACTACGGCGCCCTGATGAGCGTGTGGGTGCGAACACATCCGCCAAATCCGGCCGGCTGTGCGATTGACTCGTGCTACGGACCGCTCGTCCACTCGGCCTCTGTCGAGCCGGAGTTCAGCTTCATCCAGACCTTCCGCGATCACGTGGTCGGCTACGACCAGGCGCTCCCTCGTGGCACGTCACTGCTCGCCGCAGAGCTTGAAGTGGCCGAGCAGTTCCCCCCCGACGTCTCGATGCCGCACTCGGTCACGGTGATCCACCACGATCAATTCGGACACTCGTGCGCGGTGATCGATTTGTACAGCAAGACCCTCGCACGCGAGTTCGGACGTCAGGGCCCGGCGCACCAAGGCGACAGCGTCGGCGTCGAACTCGCGACGATCGGGCCTGGTGGCTCGACGCGATTCGAGCCGAATTCGATCGACTTCGTGGTCGTCACCCCCGACTACCTCGATGGTTCGTCGGACTGCTGATTCGCACCGCTGCTTTCTCCTGCGTCGGAAACCAAAACGCTGAATCGCTTGCCGGATTGACCGAAGCTTCTGACTCCACTGTTCACGACACGCTCGACAGCGGACACTGAAGACCCCAGCGAAGCTTTCAGGCGTCGCCGGGCTTTCCAGCCTCCGCGGCGGCAGTCCCATTGATCTGCCGGCGGCGCCGGCGGCGGCGTTCCCCGGTCCCCACTGAGACCGGGCTGTGAGCCCTGCACATCCCGACGACGTGCTCCCGGATCCGTCACCATGCTCCGTAGCGCTCCTACCACGGACGGTAGCGAAACCGGGATCCTGACGACTAGATATCAGTCGTACGCGGATATTCCGGCCGGACTGCGAGCGCGGCAAACGTCTCACAGGACCGGGGGTGGAGGGAGGGGCACCGGTGGGAGAACAGCACGAACGCGGTCGTTTGGAGGTCCAGCTGCCGACAGGCACGAGCGGCATCGCTTCCCGTCCGCTTCCCCCGGGCGTAAAGCTGCTCGAGGAAAAGCCAGTTCCGCCGATCGAGGACGAGGTCGCACACGCGGTCGGCGCGATCATCAAGCCGCAGTCGAGCAATCGGCCGGTTCTCTACACCGTTGACGGACACAACGTGACCTGTTCGTCGGAAGTCCCGTTCGCCGTCGCGGCGACGTCGGACGCCGATGCGCAACGGTTGATCGTGACGGTGCCGCTACCGGAGCCGTGGGACGACATACCGCCGCACGACTCTCGACTCGGACTCGCCGCGGTCCCCTCCTTGAACACCACCGCGACGATCGTCGACTTGTTCAGCGCCGGTTTGACTTCGGTCGTCGGCCGCCGCGACCGCGCCCCCGAGCTGGCGTCCTGGATTTTCACGTCCTTCCTTCGACGTCATCGCTCCGACGTCGGCGCTCTCGTCGTTGGCCGTCTTGATTCGGTGCAGTGTCCGCGCGCGGATTCGCTTGCTGAGGCGTGCTCGCTGGTCGCTCACAACTCTGATCCACTCGTCATCTTCGTCGACGGCGAACAGACGACCGAAGACGCATTCGAGCGCCTCATCGTCGCGGCGCGCCGCCATGGATCGGCCGGCATCGTGACCACCGCAGCGCATCCCGACGCGCGCGTCGTCCTCGTCGCGGGCGAACCGGGACGCTGTTCGGTCTTGCTGCGCTCGGTGACACCGATGTCGGCGCGCGCAGTAGGAGCAAACGTCGCGCGCTCGGAGGCCAAGTCGGTCCCGGACGCTTCATTGAACACCGTCGAGGTGGCGATCCTGGGGCCCGTCGAGGTCCGCAACACCTGCGACCCACTCGGAGGACATCCCCTTCTCACCGAGCTCGTCGTCTACCTCGCGATGCATCCCGAAGGGGCGACGACCTCGGCGTGGGAAACGGCGGTCTGGCCGAATCGCCGCATGCCGCAACAGACGATCGCGAACCGCCTCTCTGAGGCGCGACGAGCGCTCGGTGATGCGGGAGACGGACGTCCGCGCTTGCGCAAGATCGATGAGCGACACCTCATCGCCGACGTCAGGACCGACTGGGAGGAGTTCTGTGCCCTCGCCGCGACCGAGGACGCGTACTCCTGGCGGCGGGCACTCGAGCTCGTGCGCGGTCGCCCGTTCGGCGACCTCCAGCAAGGTCAGTGGGCGCTCCTCGAGGGGTTCTCCGCCGAGATCGAACACGCGGTCTCGTCCCTGGCGCTCCAATACGGCGGCTACGCCCTCCGACGCGGCGACCCAGACGGCGCGACCTGGGCTGCACATCGGGGGCTGCGGGCGACGCCGTGGGACGAGCGCCTGCACCGTTTATTGATGGAGGCGGCCGACGCGAACGGAGATCGCGCCGGAGTGGAGGCGACTTTGCGTCACCTGGCGCTCGTACTCGAGATCGACGGCGATCCGCTGCGCGCCGTCCATCCCGAAACCGCGCGCCTCTACGAGCGCCTCTTGGGGAGAACAAAGCCCGCTCTCTCAAACGTCTTCGCCTGAACGCTGAAAGTTCGGTTATTCGCCTTATTGCTGTTCGTCGGCTCCGACGTCGCGCGTTATTCGCTCCTCGAGCGCCCGAAGGGTCGGCAACGCTTGGCGGTCTCGTGGACGGTTGGCAGAGTGTTTCGACTTGATCACGTCGCGCAACGCGGCAAGAGGGACTTCGACGCCGTGCACGGTGACGACCAGCGAGTGTGAAGCCAACGACTCGTAATCGGTGCCGGAGGGCCGGACGACGATGTCGAGTTCACCGAATTTCATGATCAGGTTGAGCACCGAGATCGCCCCCAGGCTGCGCGCACTGTGCGTGAAGGCGAGGCCCTCGGGGATCCCCTCCACCCGGACGCGCGCGTCGAGGGCGGAGAGCGCGGTCGACAGAATGAGAACAGCCTGCTGTCTGCGCCTGCGGGGTTTAGCGGACGATCCGGGCGATGCCGCCTGCGCCGTGCGTCGCGCGCCGCAACGCCGGCCGCACCAGCCACGGCACGTAACGCAGCGCGCCCGACCACTCGAGACCGACGGACATTGTGAGGCGCGAGCATCCGGCGCCGCGGGGAACGATCCGCCAGTCGGTGACGATCGACTTCAACCCGGGCACGTTCGACGAGACCCCACCGAAGACGATCCGACACGGTTCTTCGTACAAAAGCACCCGCTCCTCGACCCGCGCGCCGCGGAACCAGACCGTCCGCAGTGACCCCTCGCCGACGACGCCGTTCGAAAGGCGCACGCTCCGTACGCCCGAGTACCAAGCGGGCCAGCTCACATCGTCCGACAAGACGGAGAACACCGATTCAGGAGGCGCCTGGACATCGAAGATGTGCTCGACCCGCATCGGAGCACTCGCGATCCATGCCGACGTCTGCTCCTCGATCGCAAACGCCACGCGGACTTACTAGCCGCGGATCCTCCCCCTCGCGCTGCTGGCAGATGACGATTTGGTGCCGAAAATCGTCATTTGACGACCGCCAGCCGGCGCGATCAGCAGAGGTCCGCCCAAGGCGCCCCGCACTCCTCAATGTCGGCTTGACGGTGCGGTCCCCTGCCCGTGCGCGGCGCCCGCGGTGTTGCCCGATGGACTCACCGAACGTGAAGCCGAAGTCCTTACATTGATCGCGCAGTGTCTTTCGAATACTGAGATCGGCAACGCCCTCTACGTCGCCGAATCGACGGTGAAGACCCACATCAATCGGATCTTCGCCAAGACCGGCAGTCGTGATCGCGCGCGAGCTACCGCTTACGCGCACCGAGTCGGCCTCGCGTAACGATCTCGCCCGCGCGACTCCCACCCGAGTCGCCAAGAACACACCAACGCGCGAACAGAGCGCGGAAGGTGGACGAAGCGACCAGCCCGTCGGTAGTGTCCGGCAAATCGAGGGCAACGAGCACGGCGGAAGGAGACGATTTGGGGATCGTCGAGGGGAAGAAATTCCTGGTCACCGGCGTGCTAACGCCCGACTCGCTCGCTTTTGGGGCAGCCCGGCTCGCCCAGCTCGAAGGGGCGGACGTCATCCTCACCGGGTTCGGTCGGGCGATGTCGCTCACGGAACGCACGGCACGCAAGCTGCCCGAAGCGACCGAGATCTTAGAACTCGACGTTACAAATCGAGAGCATCCAAAACGCGCCGCGGAAGCGGTCGCGAAACGATTCGGTCGGCTCGACGGGATTCTCCATTCAATCGCGTTCGCGCCAGAAGCCGCGATCGGTCACGGCATGTTCGAAGCGAGCTGGCCGGATGTGGCGACTGCAATAGAAGTGTCCGCGTATTCGTTGCGGGTGCTCACCGAAGGGTTCATGTCGCTGCTCGAAGCCGCACCATCCGCGTCGATCGTCGGACTGGATTTCGATGCGCAGGTTGCTTGGCCGGCATATGACTGGATGGGTGTAGCGAAGGCAGCACTCGAGTCGCTGACCCGTTACCTCGCGCGCGACCTCGGGCCGAAACGGATCCGGGTCAACCTCGTCGCCGCGGGACCGATCAGAACGGTCGCCGCGAAGGCGATTCCGGGATTCTCGGACATCGAAGGTGCGTGGGCTGAGCGAGCACCGCTTGGCTGGAACGTTTCTGAAGACGGCGAGACGGTCGCGAGAGCGTGCATCGCGTTGTTGTCGGATTGGTTTCCGAAGACGACAGGCGAGATCGTGCACGTCGACGGCGGTTATCACGCAATCGGCGCGTAAGAGACGTCCTCGGCTTGTCAGGCTGTCCTTCTCCCGGCCCTGACTATCCTGAGGGGCTCCGGCGGCGTGGCCGAGTGGCTCAGGCAAGGGCCTGCAAAGCCCTCTACACCGGTTCGATTCCGGTCGCCGCCTCGACATTTGTACGGATCTCCTCGTTGATTCGTCCCATAATCCAAAACAAAGGGAACGACGCCAGGGCGTCAGCTGAGCGAATGACCCGACTCGAGCGCGCGTGTTGGACACAAGGGAACCCGGCGCGCGAGCGAAGGACGCCGGGCCAGCTCGGGCAAGCGGATGGCGCGAACTGGTCGACACATCTCAACACAGAGATTGGACGACTGAACTACATCGCGTTGGCGAGTGCCCGAAACAATGCTCCATGTGAACCGCGGGTATCTCGGATGTGCCGGACTGTGACGTTCTAATCAGCTCATGAATGGTCAGCCGCTCGTAACGCTGCACGATGTCGTAACCGTGGTGCGGCCAGAAATGGATTCGGCCAATCAACCTCGTTCGGCGACCGCGCAGACCTGGACGTAGACGGGAACCAAGATGACGATGATCTCCAACCTCAACGACTTCAAGGCACTCGACCCGTTCTTTCGCATCGTCAAGCAGGGCCTCGACGGCATCGCTGATGGCGGGCACTTCTTCGACCTGCTGGCCGAAGACGTCATCTTCGACTACATCATCACCGTTCCCGACTACCCGAAGCATGTCGAGGGCCGCGCGGCCGTCGCCGAGCTCTACCGCCCTTACGGCACGATGATCGTCCTAGACCGCTGTTACGACCTCGCGATCCACCATGACACCAAGACCGGCGTCGTGGTGCTCGAATACGCCTCCGAAGGCCGAGTTGTGTCGACCGGCGCCCCGTACGCCAACCGGTACGTCTCCGTACTCACGATCAACGATCGCAAGGTCACTCACTGGCGCGATTATCTCGACCCCGTGGCAGTTTTCGACGCGCTCGGATGGCCGTCACGTTGATTTAGCCACCGAAAGGCTCGGCGGCGCGACGCTGTGCGCGTTCTTCTCGCCACCAGAGCAGTTCGTAGGCGTGGAGGCCGACCCAGACGGCAGCGACGAGGCCGACGGCCGCCACCGCCGGAATCGCTGTAGCGGCCGGAGTGAGCAGTAGGAATACGACTGCCGCGACCGGCCTTCCGACACCGAGCGTCTTGTTGGCTCGCCAGCGGAGCCAGACGAAAGCGAGCAGGTAGAGAGCGCAGCCCCAGCAGAGGGCGAGCGCGGGGATGAGCTTCAGTTCCACACTGGGGTGGGTGAGGGTAACCCGCATCGCGAAGGCGAAGAGGATGATCCCGACCACCATCGGCAGGTGCGCGTACGTGTAGGCGTCGCGGGCGAACTCCGCCCGCTGCTCCCCGTGCCTCTCGGCGAGCAAACCGCGAATGCTCATCGAGGCAAAGTCGAAGTACGCGAGCCACAGCGAGGCCGCGACGACCAGTCCCAGAACCGCCGCCAAGACCACGCGGAACCCGAGGTCGGTAGTCCGCGCGCCGAACCCGATCGCACCCAGCGATTCCCCGAGGGCGATGAAGATGATCAGACTGTGCCGTTCGGCAAAGTGGGCCGGCTGAACGCGCCACCCGCCAAGGCCCCCGAGGATCGGCGCGAAAAAGCCGCCGACGAAGGCGAGCCCCCAAAGCCCGAGTCGCACACCCGCCGGAGTGAACGCTGCGCCGAGGATTAGCGCACCACCCGTGAGCTCCGTGCGGCTCATTCGCAAGACGGCGGCAAGCTGATCGGGCACATCCCTGCTGACGAGCGCATAGAGCCCGACGAATGCGACCAGCACGACGAACAGCGCCAGCCCAAACAGCAGCCGGTGGCCGCCGAGCGCATCCGGGACCGAGAGCGCAGCGATGAACAACGCGCCAGTAGCAAACAGCAGCACGGCCGTCACAAAGCCCGCTTCCGCGTCAGCGGCGTTCGTCAACCAGGCGTAGCTCGCCCACACCCACCACAACACGAGTAACACGAGTAGGCCGCGCCCAAGCCCTTCCCACGACGTGTGCTCGAGCCAGAACGTCGTCACCTGCGTGAACGCAAGCCCGAACACCAAGTCGAAAAACAGTTCGACGGAAGAGACGAGCGGTCGCGCTCATCCGTGGTCCTTAGACGGGGCACCAAAGTGGGCGTCGGCGATTCCTCACGACCCAATCTTTTCGTCTTTGTACGGGGAATCCGGGGACTTAGCTACCGGCGGCTGAGTTCGGGCTCGGTGGCGGGCTCAGCAGGGCTAGCGCGGCGCGCTTGGCGCTAGCGAGGTCCACTCACTCGGGCGAGAAGTAACGCGCCCTCGATGAGGGCCAGGGCGGCCGACGCCATCTCCGGGGCCGCGCCTTCCGGCCAGCCGTCAGCCCGGAGCCGTGGGTTACGACGTCCGAACGGGCCAACTGCCGCGGACGAAAGGTCGGAGCCGTGCTTGTAAGAGAAGAGCACATCATCTCCACTGGTTACAACGGAACACCCATGAACCTATAGAACTGTGTTGACGGAGGTTGCGCCCGTTGCGCCACCGTGAGACCTACCCGTCCGGCAAGTTCTACGACATTTGCATCTGCGTTCATGCAGAATCGAACGCAATCGCCTCCGCTGCCCGATTTGGAATAGCGACGAACGGAACCACGATTTACGCGCAAATCACGCCCTACGGGAGCTCGAACGGACACGTGCACTGCGGGATCGTCCGCGTTTAAGCTGTGACGGCCAAGCGTTTCCAGTAGCGATAGCCGAATAAACCCCGGAGCGGGCCGACGTCCATAGTCTCCAACTGGCGGCTTGATTCGTGGGCCAAGACGTAGCCGGAGTTGTGAGGCGCGTCAGCTAGCAGCCCGGGACTCGCTGATCTCTAGGAGGTGGCCGTCGGGGTCGCGGAAGAAACAGCGCACCTCCCATTCGTACTCCACGGGTGGGGTGAGGAAACGAGCGCCGCGGGTGGAGAGCGTGTCGTAGGCCGCCCGACAGTCCGGAACGCGGATCGTCATCTCGTGGCTGACCGTATCGGGGTCAGGCGGGGGCGCAAAGGCTACGCCCGGCTTGTCGGCCGTAGGCCCGCCGCCCGTGACCAGCAGCAGCCAGGTACCCAGGAACCGCAGCACCGAGGACGTGCCCCCGTACTCGCGGTACACCTCGGCGCCGAGAATCTCTTGGTAAAAGGCCCGAGCCCGGTCCAGGTCGGCGACCACCAACAAGTGGGTGAGTTCCATTGTCTCGGCGGGGAAGTCAGCTGGCATTGCGCTCGTCCTCCTCGGGTCACGCCTGGCCGAGTATCTGCAAACGGCTGTCGTCTCAGCCTCTTCGACGTATCACAACCAGTCCCGGCGCAGTGCGGACGGCCAAGTTTGGCGATCGGCGCCTCTTGGGCGCGTCACATAACGTCTGGGGGATCGGATCGACATATGGTCGACAGTCGTACAGGTCGCCGGTCTGTGTCCTGGGTCGCCCAGCGCAAGCGAAGGGAATGACTTGGTGGCAGACGAGTCTCCATACATTGACTATGAGAATCTGCCGGTTCCCTCTGAGGGGATCGTTGCGACATTGTTCATCACGGTGCGGAAGGTCGCCCAATCACGCGATTTCTATTCGCGCGTCCTTGGCGGGAAGGTAGTTCTAGAGGAGAACCCATGCATGGTGAAGCTCGCCAACAGCTGGATCATCATGAACCCCGGTGGTGGGCCCACGCCCGACAAGCCCGGCATTTCGGTAGTCAATTATGAGCCCGACGACACGACGTCGATCTTCTTAAATCTGCGGGTCGCGGACATCGAAGCCTGCTACAGGGAATGGAGCGAGCGGGGGGCAGAATTTGTTACGCCTCCGATCGATCGAGGCTCCGAGATCCGCTGCTATATGCGCGACCCGGATGGCTACATGATCGAGGTCGGTCAATCCACAGGCCTCTTGTCCGGCCAACTTTCCAAGAAGCGGCCAGAGGATCTGCCGGGATAGATGTGGGCTAAGAAGCGAACTTGGAGTCGCATGCGTGCATGTCACATCACCGTGGGTCATTCGTTGGATCCCCCTCGTTCAGCCGCTGATGACGCCGTGGCTCACGCCATGTGGTCACTGCGATCTCAGCGGACCGTTCCAATGACCTGAAGCGTCGCTAGCGTTTCTGAGAAGACCCTTAGTCTGGGCGGGGACATCGTCCGAGGGTGCCGCCATGGGTGCCGGTCGGAGACACTCGCGACGCAGGGCGGCAACGCTATGTAATCGTGCAGATATAGCTGCGCGACTAACGATCCTTCACCCGAATGGCTAACGGCGCTTTGCGTAGTCGGCAAAGCCCTGCCAATCGATCACCACGCACGGCTCGTCGCCGACGATCCAGGCGTCATGGCCCGGAGGGGCCTCCATGAAATCGCCGGGTCCGAACTCCATCTCTTCGCCATCGTCCATGACGATTTTCATTCGACCTGAGATGAAGTAGCCCATGTGGGCAGCTTGGCAACTGTCAGTCCCGGCGATTGGCTTGACGTGCTTCGACCACCGCCAACCCGGCTCGAAGGTCGCTCGGCCAACGGCGCCGCGATCGAGGTTCACCAACTCGAGCTTGCCCATGCTCTCTTCGAATGCGCGTGTCTCTTCTGGAGAGTCGAGACTCTTTCGAACCATCTGAGCCATTTCGCACCCCCTGTGTCTTTTCCCTGTGTCACGGGGAGTATCGCAGTTCATCACGGCGAAACACAACCGAGACGCTGCCGCATATTCACTCTAAGTCCCGCATACGTATCCCAATAATCCGAACCGGTGTAGACGGGGGCGCGCGTCACCCATGTGCCGGTAGGTGGCAGCAGTCGCGAACCCAGAACTATCGCCGCGTTGATGATGTGCCCCGACCAGTTCGACGGATCGGGAGAAGCCGGATCGCTCACCGCTCGTCTATCCGCGCAGCCTCTACCTAGTAGTCACGCGGAGTTGACGGCTACTCGCTCCACCTACGCGCTGCTCACAATATTACTCAGGGCTGTTTACAAAAGTCTCGTTAGTGGGTTCTTGCGACCTTCGCTGGAGAGACTCCACCGGTTAAGAGAACACGCCTCCACCGCGCCTGGCTTTCCTACCGCAACCCGGTTGGCACGTCCGTCGCTGCCAAGTTCAGGACGATCTGGATTCAGGCACTCTCGGCGTCGCGAACGTACGTCGCGGGGTCCCGGTCGAGCGGCTTAACTCCCCGGTAGTTGCGTGCCTCGAGGCCGATGAATTCCACTGCCAAATCGTGGCGCTGCTGAACACTGGCCGTCTGTCGGAAGTCGGTGAGACCTTCGCGTTCCTCCTCGGCCATGTGGTCACCGTTGGCCCGATTTACTGCAGCTACCGCCTTGCGCCAACCGGGAGCACCCACCTCGTATTGCACGACCTCCGCGATCGCGTCGCGGATCTCGTTGTGATCCTTTATGGCGTCCAGGGTCTCCCCCTCTGCGCTTTTGGTATGGCCGCTGCGGAGTCCCGCCTTGAGAAGCGCCGGGTAGAAGACGCTTTCTTCGGTTGCCGCGTGGATCTCGAGGAACGTGGATAATCGCGCCCACAACTCGGTCAATCTCACGGTATCGGTGCTGTCTAGCTCCTCCAGGATCGCAAACAGCCGGCGCTGCTCGTAATGGTCATCGAGGATCAACTGGGTGATGTCCATATTTGCCTCCAGTTCTACGACAAGGGCTGAGGTCTCTCCCAATCAGGGAGTGTCGCACCAGCGTCCACCGGATAACACCCCTCGGATCGTCCGTGCGACCGGTTGAGGTAGCGCGCCTGTGGAAGCGCCTTGCGTCCCATAATTTGTCCCATAATCCACGCGCAATTGGACGGGACAGCGTGGACTGTCTGGACAAACTGGCTGATGAGAGTGACGTTGCTGGACCCGGAGGATGGTCTGGACCGTTTTTGTGGCTCTGCAAAGCCCTCTACAGCGGTTCGATTCCGCTCGCCGCCTCCAAACGCCCAGCTCAGCGGCCTTGGAAATCTTGACCATAGAGATGGCAAAAGCTCGCGTCCCATAATCGACCGGGAACATCGGGATAGCGGGACGGGGTTCAGAGCACAGAAAGCTGACTCGTCGAGCACATACGATGCTCGGTTCGAGCGCTTTACATGCTCGTTTCGAGCATTTAGAATGCTCGCCGATGGAATTCCAGCATGAGCAGCTAGAGGAAGCCTTGGAAACGCTTGGGGCCGTGCTTCAGGAGCGAAGCACGCCGTATGAGCTGCTCGCGGTGGGTGGGAGCGGACTCCTGCTGCTCGGGCTCATCGCCCGCCCCACTGGAGACCTTGACATCATCGCCTTGTTGCAGGGCGAAACGTTCCGCAAGCTCGACGCGTTGCCAGAGCCGCTAGAAGGGGCAGCTCGGCAGGTGGGAGAGGCACTCGGATTGGGTGATCGCTGGCTGAACACCGGTCCCTCGTCGCTCATGGACTTTGGCCTCCCTGAAGATTGGGAGAAGCGCCTAGCGACAAGGAGGTACGGCGGGTTATGCCGCCACCTTCCCTCCCGACAGGACCAGATCTGCTTCAAGTTGTACGCCGCCGTCGACCGCGGTCCGAACGACAAGCATTACAACGACTTACAGACACTGGAGCCGACGCGTGACGAGTTGTTGTTCGCCGCCAGGTGGACGGTAACGCACGATCCGTCGGAGGCTTTTCGAGGTGAGCTGATCAAGTGTCTAGCAAGTCTCGGAGGAGGTGTCCGACGATGACCTCGGTTAGCGAGATCATCCAGTCGCTTCGTCGTGAGATTCACAATTTCTATTGGGGTATCTGGTCAGAGTTGGGCGTTTCCGGTTGGCCAAGAACCCACCAACGTTGGGCGATCGATCCAGAACCGTTGATTGTGTTTTCGCCATCCGTTATCGCTACCGAACCGCGGTTGCGCGATGAAGCAATCGACTGGTGTGTTCGCAATTGGCGACATGTATCGGCAGTTCGACTTCGCCACCTGTTAAGCGACAACCAATCCGAACAGACCGATTCGTGGGGTGAGTTTTCCGCAACAGTGAACCGTTTCTCTGGCTCTGCGAGGTGGCCGTACGCAACTGCGGACCGCAACTACACAGTCACTGGACGATCCGTGCTGCGCCCCCTTTCTGAGCGCTCTATGATTTATTTGCGCATGCGTTCAATTTTCGGATTGAGCGCTAGAACTGAAGTACTCCGATACTTGCTCTTTACGCACGAGCGCTCAACAGCGGCAATGCTTGCGACGCAGACGAACTACGCAAAGAGAAACGTGGCAGAAGCGTGCGACTCCCTTTCGCAGGCCGGAGTGCTGAACTCGAAGCAACTAGGTAATCGTCTCTACTTTTCGCTCGCGGACGGGTCAGCTCTTGCAGCATTCCTTGGCTCGGCTCCGCGAACATTTCCCGATTGGCCTGTGCTGCTTCGAATTGTCAATGCTCTTTTTCAATGGACTGAGCTCGATCAAGAGAATGAGCGAGTTCTCACCGTGCAGACTCACCAAGTGTTCAGCAGTATTGAAGAAGATCTCGAGTCGCTGCGACGGAGGACACCGAATCACGTCACAGGGTCTCAGTTCTTGCCAATTTGGCGCGACTGGTCGGAGTCGCTAATGAGGGTGCTCGCTTCCGGCGAGTATCCCGCCGAAATTGGCGAGTCTGGATCTAGAAGGCAGCCAATGAGCAGGTCGAAGTCATCTGGTCGCCGCAGAACGAGCTAATCGTCATGTGCGTGAGCGGTTCGATTCCGGTCGCCGCCTCGACATTGGTACGGATCTCCTCGTTGCATCCCATGATTCGTCTCATAATCCAAAGCAAACGGGAACGACACTAGGGCGTCAGCTGAGCGAATGACCCGACTCGACCGCGCGTGTTGGACACGAGCGAACCCGGCGGGGCGCTTCGCAGTCCAACGCGACCAGCACTGCGGGCGCACCGATGGCGAGCGCTACACACGCTGCCGCCAGCAGTCCAGGTCCGAGGACAGGTGCCCGCTACGTGAAGCACGGCCGCGACAACATGCGTAATTGGTCTCAATTACTTGGACAGATTTATCGGGCATCGCGCTTTATTTTCCTCAGCGTGATGTGGGGCATGGCCCCCGCCACAGGGTGAGAGCGGCGTTTTCGTTTCCCTCCTACGCTTCGGCCACACCGAGTGAAAGGAGTTGGAAGTGAAACGCATTGTCCTAAGCGTCGCCCTCGTGCTCGGTCTCACAGGAGGGCTTCTCGCTATCGAACTCCCGGCTTCGGCTGCGAAGACACCACACCACTCGACCGCGAAGAAGGTCGTTATCGTGCGCGGTCCCAGGGGACCGCGTGGTCCTCGTGGTCCGAAAGGCCGTCCGGGAGCGCCCGGCACCAAGGGCACCAACGGCACCAACGGTCAAACGGGACCGAGCGCGACCGAAACAACCAGCACCCTCAACGGCATCAGCATCACAATGGGTTCGTACGCGACGCTCACGACGCTCACGTTGAACGCGAACACGGACTACCTCATCTCGGCGTCAGTCCCTATCGAGAACGACGCCATGTCGGGCAACGGCGAGGTCGACTGCCCTCTCGCAACTACCAACGCCACCATCGGGGGCGAAATCAGGCCGTACGTCGTGAATGCTCCTGGCGCGGTGACCGATCTCTCAGCCATCGCCACGGTGGCGGTGGGTTCCACAGCAAGCACGCTGACGCTGTCGTGCATCGCGTTTGAAGCCGATCAGCTCACCAGCGGTACCGGCGCGCTCACCGCCACTGAGGTCGGGACGCTTAGTCAGTCATAAGTCCTTGTCGTGCGAAGTGAAAGGAGTTGGAGTTGAAGCGCATCGTTCTGAGCGTCGCCCTTGTGCTCGGTCTCGTCGAAGGGCTCCTCGCTGTTGAGCTCCCCGCGTCGGCCGCGCAGACACCACACCACTCGACCGCGAAGAAGGTCGTTATCGTGCGCGGTCCCAGGGGACCGCGTGGTCCTCGTGGACCGAAAGGCCTTCCGGGAGCGCCCGGTACCAACGGCACCGACGGCACGAACGAGCAGCCGGGACCGAGCGCGACGAGCGCGGTCGCGATCGGCGACTACACCCTCTCGACGAGTTCGTCCACGACGCTCGCGACTCTCGCGGTAGACGCGAACACGAACTATCTCGTCTCGGTTTCGCTCAATGTCCAATCGGAGGTTGACCTTGGCCTTGCCCCGGTCGACTGCATGTTCGCAGAGCAGAGCGCCGGCACCAGAATGACCGGCCCCCTTGCGCCGAGCGTCACGAATACTCCTGACGCGGTGAGTGATCTCTTAGCCACCGTCACGTTGACGACCGGTTCCGCGGGCACGCTGACGTTTTCGTGCCAAGCGGTTGCAGCCAGTCGGATTGGTGGCGGCGAGCTTGTCGTAACTGAGGTCGGGACGTTTAGTTAGGGGGAATCCTGGATCTCAACGTGCCAACCACTGAACTCAGCGTTTAATAGAACTGAATTAAGCGGTTTGATCAAGCTGTCAGTCGATCAGGCAGGGCTAATTTGTCATTCGGCGGTCGTCACTGCCGCCGTGGCGAACCCTGGAAAGAGGACCTGTGACACCACCAAATGAGACGAGGGGCGTCGAGGAGCTTCGCCGTCACCTCGCGGAGCATGTCTCTTCGGAAAGCCACCTGATCTCCAAGTACCGGGAACTGGCGACCGCGCCCGACACGCCAGCGGCAGCGCGCTATCTAATGAACCTCGTAGTCGAGGACGAAGAGCGCCACCACCGCCTCCTCCAGGAGATCGTCACTACGTTCGACAATGACTTCGGCTGGTATCACGAGCCCGGGGCATTGCCTAATCTGCCCGACGGGCCGCCCTCTCAGGCTCTCGAGGAAGCGACTTCCCAGTTCCTAAACGCCGAACTCACGGATCAAGAACAGCTGCAGGCGCTGAGAGAGGAGCTACGAGTATCGCGTGACACAAGCCTTTCACCGTTGCTTGTTGAACTCATGGAGCACGACACCGCCAAGCACATCGTTCTGCTCACCTTTATTCGCGACCACGTCGCTCGACGCGCGACGACCTGACTGTTCTTGCTCGGCAGCGGCGCTGTCTCGTTTAATTGAACTCATATAAGAGAGGCGATTCGCGATTAATCGCCAAGAGCCCAGTCGCAGGCGCGGCCGAATCGAACCGAATTACCGGGGAGCAACCTTGCGGAGCGCGTTCGCGGGCTTGGAGATGCCCCATCCAGCCAGGCCACTCTTCGCCACTGTCGATCTTCTGGACCAGCGGCTAGCTTCAGCCCCAGCCCAACTGGAGGTGATCCCCATGCAAATGCTTGTCGAAGTTGAGCTTCCCAATGAGCCGTTCAATTCCCTTGTAAGGAAGGGAACCGCGGGCGAAACCTTGCAACACATCCTTGAAGACATCAAGCCGAGCGCCGTCTACTTCACTGAGCAAAATGGCCAACGCGGAGCCTTTCTCTTTGTTGATGTAGCCGATCCATCACGCGTTCCTGCTATCGCCGAGCCATTCTTTGTCCTCTTCGACGCGACCGTGAAGTTCCGCGTCGTCATGACACCTGAGGATCTTGCAAAGTCTGGTCTCGACGAGATCGGAAAGAGACTCAGCTAGTCGCGCGCGTGACACGTTCAGACCTTTGGCTCCGGTGGGTTCGCCTGCCGGGGCAGAACCATGTAATTGACGCGATATATCTGCACAAACATACGTGCAATTCAGATCCCAGTGACCATCCCCTAGTGCTTCCACCTATACACGATCTCACTGCCAATGGCAGTGTACGAGTAATTAACTGATGCCCACTGCGATCCAATACGAGTTGTTGATTGGCAGCCCGATCTAGCGCGTCACTGACCCGGCGTACGGGGATAGCCCGTGCGCGAGTGTGGGGGGTTTATTGGGGCATCATGCCTTCGCGGGGAGTCAGGCGCGTTATGCGACGCGGACCGTCCGCGCCCGATGTTAGAGGCGGGACTTCTTCGCCGTGTTACTCAAGCGTTACGGGACGCTCGTCTCCGCACTCCGACTAACCGCTCGGATGAGTCCAGGAAAAATGAACCTGTGGAATGGCAGCAAGCTGTACCAGTAGAGGTACCCGGGAAGACCGCGCGGGTCGAAGAATGCCGTCTGTTCGATCCGGGAACCGTCTGCGTCGGGAAGGATCTCGAACTGCAGCCAGGCAGTTCCTGGGAGCTTCATTTCGGCTCGCAGTCGTAGGAGATGGGGTGGCTCGACCGCCTCGACCCGCCAGAAGTCGACGGGGTCGCCGATACGGAGCTGCGTTGGGTGTCGGCGACCCCGTCGCATGCCCACCCCGCCCGAGACTCGGTCGATGAGACCCCGAAGCTGCCAAAGGCTGTTGCCTGCAGGCCATCCGGTGTCGCCGCCGAGCGCGCAGACGACCGCGAAGACCGCCTCGGGCAATGCCGAACAACGCATGCGATGGCGCTCGAACAGCATGCCCTCGTGCACCGCGAGCTGACGGCCCGGGACCTGATCCCTGCTGAGACCGCCCAGACTGGAGGCCCACGTCGTCTCGACCTCGTCGCTCGCCACCCGGGCGAGCGCGAGTTCCACTGCGGCCTTGTAGCCCATCGGCTGGACCGTGAATTCGCGGAGAGCTCGGTTGTCTTCTACGACCATGTCGTTATGGAGACTGGCCACCAACGGACGCACCGACGCGTACGGAATTGGCGTGACGAGGCCAATGAACCGGCTGCTCCATTCGGGATGGGGCACGGGGAGGACGAAGATGAGACGGCGGAGCCCGCGAATGCTGGCGTATCCGAGCATCAACTGCCGATAGCTGAGGATGTCCGGGCCGCCGATCTCGTAGATGCCCTCGGCATTGGGATGGTCGAGCGCCTCGATGAGGTACTCGAGGACGTTCCGGACGCCGATCGGTTGGGAGCGGAAGTTCACCCAACTGGGGGCGATCATGACCGGTAAACGCTCGGTCAAGTACCGGATCACTTCGAAGCTCAACGACCCCGAACCAACGATGACCGAGGCGCGGAACTCGACCACCGGCACCCCGCTGGCGGCGAGGATGCCGCCTACCTCATGGCGCGATGTCAAGTGCTCGCTGAGGGTTTCGGCCTGGTCTCCCAGCCCCCCGAGATAGATGATCTGTTTGACGCCGGCCTGCTGCGCCGCGGCCGCGAAGATCTGGGCGATCTGGCGGTCACGTTCTGGGAAGCCCGGACCGCTCGCCATCGAATGCACCAAGTAATAGGCGACGTCGACGCCGTCTAATGCCCGACGCGCCGTGTTCTCATCGGCGAGGTCGCCCCGGACGAGCTCGACGCCGGGCCACCGCCGCTCATCGAGCTGCTGGAGACCACGGCCCAGGCAACGGAGGCGCGCGCGCTGGCCGTGCAGCCGCCGGACCAGCCGGCCGCCGATGTACCCGGTCGCGCCCGTGACGAGAACGCGCGGCCCCTCCGCGCCGTCACCGGCGCGATCGCTCAATTCTCCCGCTGCCGACCCTGGATCCGAGTCCCAACGCGGCTCCACAGCTCAATGTCACATCCTCGGCGAGCGCGGCGCCTGAGCCAAAGGTCCATGTTCAGCTGGTCGTCTGTCGCCGACCCGGGCGCTTCTGGCCGTCGACGGTGCGTACCGATGATCGTCGGCCTCCCGATCCTGTCTGCCAGCTGCCGTCAGAGTGCTGACGAGCCTCGGGGGATGAGGACGATCTGGGGCGTCACCGGCTCACTTGCCTCGCTACTTCTGTGGGTCGTGTTCGCCTTCGGGTTTACAGCTGCGGGCACGGGGCTCGCTTGGGCCTGTTGGCTGGTCGCCAGGAGCTAAAGCATCTCCGACTGCAACTCGTCCGCCATAGGCTTCGACGGACCGGCAAACAGTCGGCGATCAATGCCGCCGAAGGTGCCCCAGAAGGACGGCGCGATCCACCTAGCGAGCACGCCCCGAAGTGCCTGCTTGAATGCCATGAAGAGGGACCTCCCCGGCGTGAACATTTGGTTCTCGTCGGAACCATCACCAAGGAGGCCCTTCACCATGCTGCATCTTGGACTTGACCTAAGCAGAAAACGACTCGACGTCTGCGCGCTCAACGAAGTCGGCGACACACTCGCGGTCACAACGTTCCGTCCCGATCTCGACGGGCTTCGTCAGCTCGCGAAGGAGATGGCGGTCCTCGGTGGACCAGTGAACGCGGCGATCGAGTCAATGAACGGCGCGCGATTTATCCACGACAGCCTTGAGCTCATGGGCTGGGATGTTGAGATCGCAGATGCGCAGAAAGTGAAAGGTCTCGCTCCACTCGCTTGCAAGACCGACAAGATCGATGCGTGGGTTCTTGCCGAGCTCTCCCGCCGTGATCTCGTGCCGGCGATCTGGCTCCCCGATCCAGCGGTGCGAGCCGAGCGGGAGCGGGCCCGTTTCCGTCTTCATCTCGTGCGCCATCGAGTGATGTTGAAGAACCGCATTCACGCAAGCCTTCTCGCCTTCGGCAAGCCCTCTCCGGTTTCGGACCTATTCGGAGTGAATGGTCGAGCGCTGCTCGATCGCCTCGTGCTTCCCAATCCGTGGACGAAGAACATCGCGACGGCGCTGTCGATGATTGACGATCTCAACAAAGAGGTCGACGCCTGTGAGAAGGAGCTCCGCTCGCTCGGGGCAGATCATCCCTACACGAGCCTGCTGCAGTCCGCTCCAGGCATTGCCTGGGTGCTCGGGTTCACGATTGCCTCGGAGATCGGCGACATCTCGCGCTTTGCGTCTCCGAAAAAGCTCGTTGGCTACACCGGGCTCTGCCCGCGCGTCTACCAATCTGGTGGGAAGGACTTCCGCGGCTCACTGTCGAAGAACGGCCCGAAGTACCTTCGATGGGCGCTTATCGAGGCAGCGACCACCGCCGCGCGACACCCCGTCTACAAGGATCACTACGACAGGACCAAGGTCCGCCTCGGTCGTCAGCGAGGTTCAAAAGTCGCGCGCGTCGAGGTCGCTCGCAAGCTCGCCGAAGCCATCTGGCACATGCTCCAGACGGGCTCGCAATTCTCTCCGGCAAGGTCCCACGAAGTCTTTGGTCGCTCGACGGCCCTTGCTTGAATTGGACCAGCCGGAGCTCTCCCATCAGACCTGGTCCTCCCCTGAGGAGGCGATAAAGAGTTGAGAGCGCGTCTCACCCGATCTTGAGCCGATGGTCAGCTCGATTGACAAGAAAGGCGAACCGTTATTGACAACCGGCCCCTCTTCATAAAGAGACTTCCGACAGACGCGACGGTTGATTCGTAGCGTTTAGAGGTCCGAGCGGGGTTGCTCACGAAGTGCCTGCCATCGACTCGTCGGTTGGCTTTTTAACGAAGAGCGTTCCGCTCGGATCTTGCCGCGGCGTGGCTCGAAAGAGGAACACGCACGAACAATTTCAAGCAGGAGTGCCCTCCGCGGTTTCCCCAACAGCTGAGACCACGGAGGGAGTGTCGATGACGGTGATCATCGGTGTCGATCAGCACAAGGCCAGTCACACGGCCGTCGCGGTGAGCACCACAGAAGTAGAGCTCGCCCGCACGCGAGTTCGTTCGGGCGGTGCCAGCTCGAGGAGCACGTCGAGCACCTCTTCGCCGGCCGCGACGAGCTGTTGGGATAAGAGGTATCCGAGACCTCCCGCCGACTCGATCGCCCAAGTTCTCTTCGTGAAGGGCTTCGCCACGACACGAGCGTCAATAGCACTCTCCGTGGTTGTATAACTACGGAGAGTGCTGCTAACCTCACATTCTCCTAACTTGCTAATCAAAAATCGATAACGCATCAGGCTTGTTGCCGGGGGCACAAGGAGCTGATGGGTGGGCGCTCACAGGCAGTCACTTCTACGTAGGGACCAGAACCCCAACGAGATGCGGGCGCTGTACCTGAGGGACACGCCTCGTCCACCCGAACGACCTCATCGAGCCAAGAGCGCCGTCAGAAACTGTCTGGAACTTTCTGCCTCACAACTTCGCCGCGGCCTCCGACTGACATGGCCCGCACCTTGCTCGCCGGCGTCGTTGCGCCAAGCGTCGTTCCTGTTCGCGGCGGCGGGGATCATCGGCATTGTGAACGACGTCGTCCCCGGTAGCGCGTTGTGGGGTCGCCCGGGGTCCGCGATCCTCGACGCGGTCACGATCGCGATCGGCCTCGTTGTGTGGAGACTACGAGACCGCGCATCGCTGCTCCGGCCGCTCGCGTACGCCCTTGCACTCGTCGCGCTTGCACTCGTCGCGCTTGCACTCGTCGCGCTCAACAACGTCGTCGGGGCGCTCCCTCCGGCGACGCTTGGGATCTCGTACGTGCTCATCTACGTGTGCATCGGTGCTTGGTTTCCGCGCGGTACCGCGTTGCTCTCGTCTCCGCTCGTGACCCTTTCGTACGTGCTGCCGCTACTGTTCGGCGCCCCTCGTTCGCACGACGATCTCCTGTCGGCGGCACTCGTCGTGCCGTTCGCGGTGCTGTCCGGTGAGATCGTCGCCGCCAACTCGGCATCACTTCGTGCCGCCCAAGCAGCTCAGCAACGCCTGCTCGCTGAGGTCAGCAGGGAGTCGATAACCGACCCGTTGACGAGGATCGGCAATCGTCGCCTTGGCGAGGACCTCTTGCAGTCGTTGGCTTCAGGAGACGCGCTCGCCGTTCTCGATCTCGACTCTCTAAAGGCGGTGAACGACACTTTCGGGCACCAAAGCGGCGACGACGAGCTCCGAAGCTTCGGGCAGTATCTCCGGAACAATGTGCGCAAACACGACTCAGTCGCGAGGGTGGGTGGCGACGAGTTCATCCTCATCATTCGGAGGGCCGGTGCTGAGGGATTGGAAGTCGCCGACCGCTTGGTCGCTGGGTGGGGTCGGACGAGTCCACGCACGACGCTCAGCGCCGGGGTCGCAATCCACGTCGCTGGCATTCCCTCGGAGTTCACGTTTGCCGACGCCGATAACGCCCTCTACACCTCGAAACGCGAAGGCGGCGGACGGTGCTCGCTCGCGCCGACTCGGTCGATCGACCAGACGGCTCCGCAAGCCGGTCGCGGGCGCGTGCCACCCTTGTCGTTTCAGGCTGATTGGCCGGAGGAACATTTCATCATGAAAGCTTCGTAGGGTCTGACACGGGCTGCACTTATTGAGCGGAACGAACAAGCTGGAAAGCCGGGATGGCACTACCAGTTAGATTGCGCGCTCCACCAGGAATCGATCGTCTCGGCTGAGGGTGGGCACGGGACTTCCTCACTTCTAAGTCCAGAATCGATCACTGCGCTCGCCGCAGCGCTCGTTCGATCTGCGCGACATCTTTGAGCAGCGGACCACTGATCACGCTCGAATGATCCAGACTTCGCACAAGGTTCAGCGGACGATCGTCCATCGGTGGAACCGATCCAAACGCGTCGACATGCTCCTTGACCTGACCACTCAAAGGCCCCTGTAAACGTCGCGCCGATGCCCGACTCGGACAACAAGTACGAGTAACAGGTCGTCTTTGATTTGGTAGACGATCCGGTAGTCGCGCACCCTGACGCGCAAGAAGTCCGTTCCCTGGACCCGGACCGCACCGGGCGGCCTCGGATTCTCGGCCAACGCGTCGATCACTTGGGAAACGAGAGTGCGAACACCTTTGGGGAGCGCTTCCAGCTGTTTGATCGCACGCGGTCGGAACCTGACCGTGTAGCTCACAGACCGAGCGACACCCTGACCTCATCCCAAGGGACGGACTCACCCTCTTCTTCGAGCGCGGCCTGAGCCTCGGCGATGTCGACGGCGTCCTCGGCGAGAGCGGTGAGTCGGTCGAGATCCTCGGCGTCGATCACCGCTGCCACCCTTTTCCCACGCCGGTGGAGGTACACGGGCTCGTGCTGGCGTCGGGCCTCGTCGATCACGTCGGCGAGGTGATCCCTGGCCTCGGAAACAGTTACGTCGCTCATGTACGAATCGTACTATTCGTACAGAGCTGATTCGTCCTCGGCGGGCCAAGGAGCCACTAGACACCCCACCATCGAGCAGTTCCTTGTGATGGGATTACCCCGTGTACGAGACCGCAGACGAACTGCACCGCCTGCAACGGCTTCTCGACCAGAGTGCCGAGTCAGCTGGCCCGCATATGCGCGGGATCATCACGAAGGACCATCGGCTCAGCGCCGAGCAGCTGACCGATCGTCTTCAGGGCATGGTCCTTCTTGTGCTCGCCACCGTGACCGCCGACGGACGGCCTCTCGTCGGTCCAGTAGACGGGTACTTCATCCACGGGAGTTTCCATTTCAGTTCCGGCCGCCAGTCGGTGCGGATGCGCCACCTCACAGCTCGTCCCGCGACGAGTGCGACTCACCTGCCCGGCGAGGAGTTCGCGGTGACTGTTCACGGCGCCGCGGAGCTCTTTGAACTCTCGGACCCTCGGCGACCCGAACTCCGCCAAGCGATGCTTGATCACTACCTACCCCTACAAGGTCCGTCCTTCGAAGAATGGGTGGAGGCCGAGGATGGTCTCGCGGCACGCATCGATGCACAGAAGCTGTTCACTTTCCACCTCGGCACTACCTAGAGGATCGGTCTGCCAACTGGCGTACTGGGACACTCGTGGTCAGGCGTCCGGGTCGGGATATTGAGACAGTGCGTGGACGCGCGATACCGATCGGTTCACAGAACTCGAGGCTGAACCCACGGGCGCGCAGTTTCGGCACGTCTCGGATGCGCCGCCATCAACGCGAAGGCCATCCGAGCGCGCCGAAGACCGCCACGGGGTCGAGGTAGTCGCGCCAGTGAGTGACCGTTCGATCGGTGATCGTGAGTACCGAGATGTACCGGTTGGCGTATGAGGCCCCGGTCGAAACGAGTCGGCCTTCGGAGCTCACGCATCAACTGTTTCAGCGATCGAGTGTTCCCACTGTTCGAGAAAGTGCGCGTAGTTGCTCGCAAATTCGTTGAGTTCCGCATTGGCTCCAGCATGCAACGCCGTGAGGTCGTAGTTAACGGTTGCAACGGTTCCGTGCGGGGATCTGGCGCAGGTGATCGTGATGACTCCGCACCGCACTTCAGGAATGAGGACGCAATATCCGATCGTTTTGCCGAACTCAGAACGAATCACCGCCCAGGTCGACTCGCGTCCGCCGTGATCGGTCAGGAAGACGGTGCCGAATTCGGTCTCATCCGGCCCGGGATGCGGGAACTTCGGACACCACCCATGCGCCCAGCGCCGTTCACCGCTCGGCGTGAAAAGAACGAAGGCTTCTTCGGGTGGAAGCGATATTGCGACCGTGCCGGTCAGACTGACGCGTTCGCAGGCGTCAGTCAGCATGGTTTTCTTTTCACGTTCAATGAGGTTGTGGCTGTCTGCGGCCGACAATTTCATCCCGTAAACCTGATTCAGGTTTCCTATCGTGGCGATCGTCGCCGCGTCGAATAGCAGTCTTTGCTCAAACGCGTGCAGCACGATGCCCTCAAGCAAGTCGCCCAAGGAAAGGTCGAGGTACTCAGCCAGCGCTTTGAGAACTTTCAGCAGCTGACGATCGATGCGCACGCCAGTTTGAACGCGTTCGACTGTTACCATGTTATCATGGTAACATGCCTCTACCAGTCGAGGAAACCTCGCTCGCTGTCTTGACCGACCTCCGACCAGACACTAAACACCACTTGTTTGACTTGTTTAGTCAGAATTAGCACCGCGACTCAACGACGGAGGAAAAATGACGGCTACCGACGATCTCTTGAAGAACGCCGAGAGTTACGCCGACTCCTTCGACAAACAAGGTCTGCCGATGCCCCCCGGCAAGAAGGTGGCAGTTCTCGCGTGCATGGATGCCCGGTTGAACGTCTACGGGGTCCTCGGGCTTGGAGAAGGTGACGCGCACGTCATTCGAAATGCGGGAGGCGTCGTGACAGATGACGCGATTTGCTCGCTCACCATCTCGCAGCGACTTCTCGGCACAGAAGAGATCATCCTGATCCATCACACCGATTGCGGAATGCTCACCTTCAAAGACGATCAAATCAAAGACCAGATTGCGACTGACATTGGGATCAGGCCCCCATTTGCGCTCGAGGCGTTCCCAGACGCCGATGACGACGTTCGCCAATCGATCGCTCGAATCAAAGCGAGCCCGTTCATCCCAAAGAAGGACAAAATCCGCGGCTTTGTCTATGAGGTGGAGCGCGGTCGGCTTCGGCCGGTGAGTTAGCGGCACCTGAAACCGGATGCGCCAGCGCGTCGAATTGAGTTCAATTAAACGCGAGAGTCCCGCGACTACGAGTTGAATAGCAGCACGATCTAGCGCGTCACTGACCGACTGGTCAGGGAGCACTTCACGATCTCCCTGCCGTCGCCGAGTTTGGCCACGGCTTCATCCTCGCGCCAGCCGTTAGCTCGTAGTAATCGTGGGCTCGGGCCCTTCCGCGTCGGTGAAGTCCAATTTGAGGAGGTTTACACAGAGATCCACGCACTCGCCACAGATATACACACCTGGCCCGGCGATCAATTTCTTTAACTGCTTCTGGGGCGTCCCACAAAAGGAGCACTTCACGAGCTCTGCGCCGTCTTGCGTTCGCGGAAACAAAAGGTCGATCGATGGGTGCAGTTCCGCGACGCGCACTTGCATTCCGTTCGGAGAACGAAGCTTGAGGACGCGGTAGGTCGAGCCGCCTTGGTGTTCGGTGGTCATCTCGAAGCTGAGGCCCGCGCGTTCGCAGGTGGCGATCGCGGTGTCGAAGTCGCTGACGCCAAGTTGGTAGGACATGGGGCCGCTGGCTCGGATGGCATCGGGGCTATTTGACATGCCGAATCCGATGTCGTCGTTTCCGACCGCGATGAAGTCGGGGCCCTCGTAGGTGGTGCGCAAGCCCAAGTGTTCGTAGAAGCGCCGCTCTTCGTCAGGGTCTTCGACGTAGAAGATCCGCCGTCGAATGAGGGCCTCCCCGCCCGTCGCCGAATTTGCTCACGACCTCAATCTTCGCGGCTTTCGACCTTGCGTAATAGTGAGCAATTACTTGGACTGAATTACTGCGAACCCGTGGCGGTGATTGCGCGGAATTACTACGACTCGTCCCGCCGCCGCGAGGGTTCAGTCGGATTGCCCGCCGGGGTTGATCGGTGGCCAGTCGGCGGGCCACCAGTCTCCCTGTGGGTCGGTGGTTTGCCCGACCTCGATGATGTAACCGTCGGGATCTCGGATGTAGCAACGGATCTCGTACTGGTGCTGCTTCGGCGGCGTCAGGAACTGCGCGCCGCGGGCGCTCCATTCGGTGTACACGGCTTGGATGTCTGCGACCCGGATATTGAGGAAGCTGCTGACCCGGTCGGGGTCGCTTGGCGTCTGAAGGGTGATCGTGGGCTTGTCGTCGGTCGGGCCTCCGCCGCCGTTGATGATGATGAAGCTGTTGGCGAGTGCGATATTGGTCGGCTCTGGGCCGAAGACCACCCGGCCACCGAGTACCTCGGTATAGAAGCGCCGGGAGCGCTCGACGTCATCGGAGACGATGAAGTGGCACACCACCATTCGCTCTGCCGGCTGCGTGGGTTCGGCCACTGGCACCTCCACCCGTCAGGGCTCATGCTCCGCTTACGACCGCCTGCGTCCTCATCTTCGCCAGTTCCCACCGCTCAATTAGCGATGGCGAACCGCGGGGTCCGAAGCCTTCAGTCAACCACGTCGATTCGTCGAGGGGGACTAGTCGCGGGCGCGGGTTATGGGTGTGCCGCGAAGAAAACGCGCGATCAACCTTGCGTAATTGTTCTCATTTACGGGTGCTAATCGGCGCCATGTTGCTTGGGCAGCACCGAAATCACGTCCTGTTGCACCGCCTCAGCGACTCGAACGGGTCCACTACCCGCTTCTTGGAGTTCGTAGTCATTTCCGTTCTGCGCGCGGATGTGGGCTCACTCGATCGGGCGCACCTTTAGATCAACGACGAACTGGCAAGGAGAACCCGGTGGGGCTGAGCCCGAGCATGGTGTATCAGTTGGACGTAAAACGCCGCACAGACGTCTTGGCAGTGGCCGACGGGAGACGTCGAGCCACCACTGCTCCTATCGTGCGCCATCATCGAATGGCCCACTTGATGCTGAGCATCGCCCGTGCTTTGAAGGTCGAATCCACCAGGGTCCCGTCTGATGTCGCGCCGACCCAGCCGTCTCGACGACTCCTTAGATCGAGATCGCCTGGATGGCTAATAGGACCGGATTAATCGGCGCCTAAGACCCGTCTTGCGGTTCTAACAAGACCAGTCGCCGACGCGGGCACAAGAGTTTTGCACGAGCTAGAAAGAGGCCGCAGCGTCGTGATTTGAACGAACGCTCCCCGACAGGAGACGACATGCCGAAGTTCGTCATTACCCACAACGTCGTCGACGTGGACAACTGGCTGAAGGGCAAGTCCGAGCGGGCCGACAGCATTGGTGACATGGGAGCCGTCAACGTGGTCGACTATGTGGCGGAAGATGGAAGCAAGGCGATCGCAGTCACCTTCGATGCGGACGATGTTGCAAAGGTGATGGCAATCATCGCTTCCCCGCCTGTTGAGATGCATGACGCCATGGAACGGCACGGAGTCCTCCCACCATTCACGGTCTACGTCGAGAAGTAATCCCTCAGACTGACCTGCTGAGATTTACGGAGCCAGGCGTCGACACCTTGCTGAGAGGAGACTTCTAGATCCTCGTCGCGCCACGGATTGACCTTCTGCGTTTAATTGAACTCAATACGCACGCCGTGTCCCCGCTGTTTTCCGCGATACTGGGTGAATGGCTCACGAAGATCTGCTGAGCATGCCTTGTCCAGCCGCGGGTTTTCCGATTGCGCGACCTGCTCCAATTCGAGCTGCCGCAGGCAATCCAAGGATCGGCAACCAACTGGAGATCCGGAAGCCCTGTCCAGATTGCGGCGATTCGAATCCTCTCAGCATTGATATCGAAGCGCCTCCTCAGCCAAAGCCGATTCGGACGCCCTCGGACTTGAAGCGCCTCGCCCCGTGGCCGCTGATTCCGCAACCACCAAAAGGTTCCGACTGAACTCACCAGCCCGGCGGCGTTCCGCAACACCGGCTCGTGCATGCCTAAAACGTCGGAAAGTCCCGTTAGCAAACAGCCCGAGTAATCCTGGACAAGTACGAAGCGTTCACCCCGGCTCCGGGAGTTGTCTCCGACCGACACATATGCGTCGCGCCCCGTTGATATACACAGCGCGTTAGGGACTCGTTCTCCGAGGCGATCGGAGATCGTTCAGATCGCCGCTCAGGACTTGCCAGCCTCGTAGGTCTCCGTGAAGATGTCGCCCTGCGCGGCCCCCGAACCAGATTTTCCTCCACCTGCGCCGCGTAGCACGAACGCAATGGCGACAGCGAGCACGGCTCCAGCAAGGGGTCCGGCCACGTAGACCCAGTAACCGGTGAAGGTCCTGCCGACCAGGTCAGGCCCGAAGGTGCGTGCCGGGTTCATCGAGGCGCCCGAGATCGGGCTCCCCCACAATCCCGCCAAGGCGATATAGGACCCGACCCCGAAGGCACCGAACAGACCGATGTTCTGGGCTCCCGACGCCGTGCCAAGAATCACGCTCACCAGACCAAGGGTCAGTATCAATTCCATCCAGAATGCCGCGATGTCGGAGTAGCCGTGGGCCGGATAGTTCGAGCCGTAGATCGCCGAGACATGGACGATCGAACGCAGGAAGAAGGCAGCGAGTGTGGCGCCGATGAGTTGCACGACGATATAGCCGGGTACTCGCCGCCAGGGGAAATCCCGGCGAAGTGCGAAGGCGATGCTGACCGCCGGGTTCAGGTGGGCACCGGAGATTTTGCCCATGAACAGGATGATGGCGACGACCGTCAGCGCGGGCGCCACTACCGCGGCCGTGTGACTGATCATGCCCGGGAAGGCGCGCCCCATCATTCCCCCACCGGCAGCCGCGAGGACAAGGAAGAACGTACCGAGCAGTTCGGAGGAGAGGCGTCGCCATTCCTGCCGGGGATCGTTGAAGTCGTTGATGCGCTCGATGATGTTCTGCTCGTAGCGAGCCAATGGGCCGAGCGTGGGGTTTTCTTGTGTCGCTGGCATCGTGGGCCACACCTTCCCGGGTTAAGGATTGTCGGGGGCGTCGGCGCGCTTGGCGCGGTCGGCGCAAGTGGCGGGCCGCGAGCTCCCGTGCCGAAAAGTGGGCCGGCCCCTTGACCACTGACCGAACGTACGCCATGGACCACGTCGTGGTGATCAGGCCCGAGAATTGTTCGCTGGACAACATCCGACGATTCCAAGACGGGACGTTTCGTATAGCGAGAGATCTTCGTACGTAGACGAAGATGGAAGCCCAGAGGAGCCGGAGGCCCGCGCCAGTGGGCCGAATCCAAGTAGTCCGAACCGGCGAAAGTGGAGGAGAGATGGCCAAGGATGATGCAAAGCAGACAAAGGGGGGCACGAGCCCGTCGGGCAGCGAATCACTCGGCTTGCGGTGGCTCGATGACGTGGTGGCCCACGACTTCGACGCCGCACTGGCGTATCTGTCGTTGAGACTCGATGAGAAACAGGCGGCGGCTGCCGTCGGACGCCTTCGCAAGGCCGAGGTCACTAGTCGCCGGGCGAACGACATCTTGCGTGCCTGCAGCCTTGTGCCATTGCCTCTGGACGATCCCGGCGTGCGGCGTGACCTGCTCAATGCCGTCTCTGGCAAACGGCTGAGTCCCGTGCTCGTCGTCTCTACCCGCGACGGTGGCGTCATCGCCGACGGCTACCACCGGGTCTCCCTGGCGTACCACCTCGACCCCTTCGGTGACGTCCCGTTGCGCATCGGCGCCGCTCCCGCCTGATCCTCAAGATGGGTTCCGCAGGTGGGCCGGTTGTGTGCGGGGAGGTAGAAAAAGACAGACTTGGGGCATCCTCTCGAAGATTCAGGACGCCGGTTCTCCCCTGCCCGATAACGCCGGGTCAGTGCCGCCAGGCACGCTGCCGATCAACGTCCAGTTGCGGGCCCTCGCGTTTAATTGAACCCAATTAATCAACGCGGGTCGCTTAGTGGAGAACCGCGGGACAGCTCCAGTTCCCGATCAGGGTCTCGGTAACCGTGTTCGCGACTCCGGTGTTGAACACCATCTTCATGTCCACTGAGCCGGTCTTGCCGTCGAACTTGATGGTGCCTGATGTTTGGGAAAACGAGATGCTCACGTTCGGGTTCTCTGGCTCGATCCGCGCACCATGTGATGAAGAGCTCGTGTGCGTCGAGACGTATGTACCTTGCTTCGGCTCAGTGTCGAGAAAAAACCACGAGGTTGTTTTCAGACCGGAAAGGACTCCGGTTATCGGATCAAGTTTGATGGTGTCGTAGAGATGCGAAGAAGTGGGGAACTCGTAGATGTAGCAATCCTTCGATGGGTTTGTGAGCGTCAGCGTTCCGTGGTACTTACCGCTCAAGGTAAATGTGTTGACCGTGCTTCCCGCGACGTTGGTCGCTGCCGGTACCAGTGCAGCAAGTGCCGCTAACAGCACCACTGCGACCAGACCCACCTTCGCTCTTACCCGCCCACTCTTGAAGTTCGCCATATCGGCCCCTTACCAGAGGAGTTCGCAACGCCTAAGAGAACCGTACCCCTCCTCGAACGCGGACACGGTGAAAAGGAGCTAATCCCGCATCCGCGTCCGCGAATCCCGCAGCTACGCGGCCTCAGATACCGAGGCGTCTTTCGACGAGTCGAGCAGGTAATAGTTCTGATTTATTCAGGGATTCGCATCACCAGCATCTCTGTGTCTCTTTAGGAGGAGGATTGTGACGAACTCCGAGAAACCAACGATTGCTTGGATCGGCACCGGAGTGATGGGTTCAGCTATGTGTGGTCACTTACTGAGTGCAGGATTCCCCGTGCGGGTGTTTAGCCGAACGAAGGCGCGGGCTCTGTCCTTGGTCGAAGCCGGAGCGCACTGGTGCGAATCCCCCGCAGATGCCACGGTCGGTTCATCAATCGTGATCACGATGGTCGGATTTCCTTCCGAGTTGCGCAATGTCGTGTTTGGGGAGCAAGGCGTGCTCAGTACCGCGGCAAAGGGGACGACACTCGTCGATATGACGACCAGCGAGCCGCTGTTGGCACAGGAAATCTTTGACGCTGCTTCTGTGAGGAAGGTCGATTCCCTCGACGCCCCGGTCTCGGGGGGCGACGTCGGGGCTCGGAATGCCTCGCTCGTGATCATGGTCGGTGGCACGCAGCAAGTTTTTGATCGGACGTTCCCCGTATTGCAGCTGCTTGGAAAGACAGTGACGCTCGAAGGGGGCCCAGGTGCGGGCCAGCAGACGAAGATGGTCAATCAGATCGCCATCGCTTCAGGCATGGTCGGGGTCTGCGAAGCGCTGCTCTACGCCTACCGCGCCGGGCTTAATGTCACCAGGGTTATCGAGACAATCGGTATCGGTGCTGCCGGGTCGTGGTCCTTGTCGAATTACGGCCCGCGTGCCGTGAAGCAAGACTTCAAACCCGGATTCAAGGTCGATCATTTCGTCAAAGATCTCGGTATCGCACTCGCCGAAGCGCGCAGGATGAGTCTCGCGTTGCCAGGGCTCGCGCTAGCCGAGCAGCTCTACGTCGCCGCGAGTGCGCAGGGACTCGGACAAATGGGCACTCACGCACTGATCCTCGCCCTGGGCGAGCTATCGAAGACCGATTGGAGTCCCGACGCGACCGCGGTCCCTGATTTGCGCAGGTCCTTGCCTGGCGCTCCACGGGCGTGAGTCACTCGCTTCGTTAGTAATAAATCATTCGGCGTCCGACCAGCCGGGGTCGCACGGGGCTGAGACTCGCCGGCCGGCTAATACTCCAGATGTACATGCACCGGATAGCGCCGCCCTGACGACAACGTTCGCCGATGGCTCACTGCTCGATCCCGTGAGGAAGTTGTCACGGGTGCCTCGCACAAAGCCAGAGGTGCCGCCGGTAGGACCACGGAAACAAGAGTCGGCCCTACCCGTTGAGAGATCAGGCTTTAAGGGGCTAAATCGGACTCAGTCCAGTCGTTCTGCTGGGCTCTTGCCGGTGACGAAGGCCCCGTAAGCGCGGCGATATACCTCAGTCTGGGCCCTATCGCTGTACTTTCCTTGGCCATCACGCCCGTTCGATGAGAGGCTTTTGACGGCGGATGGAAAGGGCAATCGTGCACGACGCGACAAGCGACTCGAGCACTGGGCGACCCGTCTGGCAACGCGACCTCCTCGCACATTTGACGGGTCACGTGCAGGCGGAGCACGGGCTGCTTGAGCAATACACGACGGTCGCGCAGCAAACTGAGTCAAATGCCTTTCGTTATCTCGTAAACCTGCTCATCGAAGACGAAACTCGTCACCACAAGATCTTTACGGAGCTTGTCGCTTCCCTCGAAACGGCGATCCCGTACGGCAACGAACCGCTCATCCCACTTATGGACTTCCAGCGGGCCGACCGTGCTCTTGTGCTCCATGGAGCGGAGCAGCTCCTGATGAACGAAAAGCAGGATGCCCGTGAACTGAGGCGACTCCGACGGGAGTTGCGCGCCGTGGGGGACGCCACATTGTGGAGCCTTCTCGTCGAACTGATGCAACGCGATACTCAGAAGCACATCGCGATTCTCTACTTTGTGCAAAAGCACGCTCGCAAGTCTCAGTATCGAGCCCGAGCACAACAGCGCGCTCTACACCGGCTGCTCTGGTCACGCAGAAATGATCTCTTGTGGCGCTGGCGTAGGGGCCGGTGAACGAAAACGCGCGAACCCGTCTCATCCTTGCGACGGCGTCGTATCCGAAATCCTCAATATCTGTCGACCTGTCTACGTCCATCTCCGCAGGCACCAGTCAGAGGTTGGTGAGCCGATATGCAGTGGGATCAACCCTTCACGTAGGACAATTTCTCTGCGACCTTTTCGTCCCGCACCTTGAGGAGGTCGACACCGCGGATGTGGCCTCCGTCCCAGCTGTAGCGCCAGAGCTGGACGACCCGATCGCCGGCGCTGAAGGTTTCCTCGGCCTCAAAATGTGACGAGGTGTCGTCGAAGATCGGTCGCCAGGCCTGACCAATCGCGTCGGTACCGACGTGACGCAGCCCATCGGGCGCAGGACCAGTGGCGTCGAAAACGCAGTCGTCGGTGATGAGCGCCAAGGCGGCGCCGAGGTCGTGCTCCGCCCATGCCTTCCCAAACGCCTCGACCACTCCAATCGGTTCCATGACCGCGTCTACTTCGCGTAGTTACGAGCGCCGAACCAGTCCACGACGACGGCTGGTTCACCGCCCACCAGCCAAGCGTCTTGACCGCTCGGCAACGAGGTGACGTCTCCCGGGGCGGCCACGAACCCGGTGCCGGTGTCGATGCGGATCGCGAGTCGCCCCGAGACGTAGTACTGGAAGTGCGGGGCGGTGAGCTGTCGGTGCCCATGATCGGTTTGACATCGTCTGACCAGCGCCATCCAGGCCGGAACACGAGTCGCCCGATCTCGGTCTCCCCGATCTTCAGGATCTCTGCCTTGCCGTTGGGGAAGTCCCTCACCTCGTCAGGTGACCCGAAGCTGCGGTGCTCGGTCTGTTGGGCCATGACCCGCCTCCTCATCGCGTGTCGCTGGTTCCTGCGTAGCTTTACCTGCCGACCGTGAGTCGCGGACGAGACGCACCTAGTACATCAGGCGCGTTTCGCCTAGACGGCGCGATGAGAGTATGCGGCGAGTGGCGAATTGGCTGGATTTGAACAGCCCTAACTGACGTTCGTCGCTCGCGCCGCCCGGCTCGCCTCGAACGTCGCGCGACCCAGCCAGCCGAGCAGCCACGCAGAGCTGATCCGGGACAGAACCGCCTGAGTGCGGGAGGCAGGCCGTGTCAACGCAATGATCATCGCTACGGCGATCGGGCCGATGCCCGAAACCGTTAGCGCCGAAGCGGCGGCGAGATGCCCAGCGCGCCATGCCTCGTCACTTCGCAAGGTTGACGGGATGCGAATACCGGCGAACAGGTTCCTCGGCAATCGGCCGGTCGCGGCCGCGCGTCCGAGTGCGACCATGACGACACCGCTCATCCCCAATTTCACGACTCCGGACACCCACGTCACGTTACAACGCGGTGCGTCTAGCTGATCCTGATCGTGGGTCGTAGCCGCGCAGAACGACGGACTTAGCCCGCCCACCTGTACCTCCTTCGACACGAGGTCTGAAGGTTTTTGATCGCCGGCGCAGCACTGATCGCCCTAGCCTCTCTTTTCTGGGGCGATGTCCGCGGAACGGTCGCGCGCGCGCGAAGGTGTAGCTGAATCCAGTTCAGTACAGGGAGACGGTCATGATCGGTGACAGGACCGAACACTTTCAAGCGAAGGGCAAGCAGCCAGCTGAGGTCCAGGCGCACCTCGAGGAGTATCTGAAGAACGACGGCTTCACGGTACAAACCTCTGCACCGAGTGACCAGGGCATCGTGATCCAGGCCAAGAAAGGAGGCTTTCTCAGCAAGGTGATCGATGCCGATCGGGCCCTCACGATTACGGTCTCGGGCAGCGAAGAGGACCTCGTGGTTCGCGTCGGCATCGGAAGGTGGCTCCAGCATCTTGCAGTGGCGGCGATCGAGACCTTCTTGATCTCCGACCTGTTCCTTGTTGTCGATGTGCCAGAAACTGCCTGGAACTTCGAAATCGAGGACAAGCTGCTGAAGGATCTGAGGGAGTACCTCGGCTGAGGCCCAACCATCGGTCGGTTTTCATGCAACCGTCGTAGTGTCGCAAAGTCCGGCCGCGGAAAAACTACGGGGCTCTTCTCTTGCAACCGAAAGAAGCTGCCCGAGAACGTGATCGGTTGATCGCGCAATTGGCGATCCCGACTTTCAGGCAGTTAGCGCGAGGTTCCGACGTAATTCGTTCGTGCAGCTTTCGCAGAAATTGGTGGTCCGAGTTGGCACGTTCACAGCTTGGCGAACAGCTCCCTTCATTCATTCGGCTTTCTCTCCGACCTCGCCCACGTATACCCAGGCATCTACGTGCGCGCTATGCCGTTTGACCACAATGGGAGAGTTGTGCTTCTTGGAAAGCTCGCGACCCCAGCTCTCGGCGGCGTCGTCGCCGTTGAACTCATGCTGCTCCAGCTCGGCCTCAAATTTTTCATCTTCACTGCGCACCAAGAAGCTGTAATTCCACACCCGCCCGATGTCCGTCATACGCAACAGGCTAAGGCCCAGATCACCCGCACGAGAAACCCGCGCACGGCCCGCTTTAGTCCCGCTCAGATCGACACCAAGTGCCATTGCGTGCCGCGCAGTTCGCGCACAAATCGCGCATGCCGTGACGGTCTCTATTTTCAACAGGCGAACTCCTGTATTCGGTGCCGACGTTTTTCGCGAGTGGGCCGGCTGGCCCAACAGTGCAGAAGGTACTTGAATAGCAGTTAACAATTTCTTTCCAAAAGGGCCGAAAGGCGTCGCGCTCCTTCGAGCAGCCCTCTACGGGAACAGGCCAGCCGCAGGATCGTCGACGGTTCGGAACGCCGAGAACTAAGGAGCGGGCATGTTCACGAACGTGTCGGTGCGATGGGTTCGCGGGATCATCTGGTCGATTGCGGCATCAGGGATCCTCGCGATTGCGTTGGGGTACGCGACCCCAGCGGGCAGCGCGTCAGGCGCCGTCTTGACGAGAACGCAGTTGTCGACGCGTTCGTCAACGCCAAAACCACCGAGCACCAAGCAGATCGAGAGCGAGCTGAACAAACTCGCGACATCCGCGGGAGGCGAGTCCAAAGCGACCTTCAGTGTCACCTACGACTACAAGAGCGCTGGGTCGACCGGCGAGGTGACGCTCAAGCAGATGGGCGGCGACGAGTCGTTCAGCACGGGCACGGGCGAGATCCTCTACAACGGCAAGCAGACGTATTACTGCTCGCTCTCGGCCGTGCTGACGACGTGCATCAAGTACGGATCGGCGACGACGAGCCCGCTCGGAGCAACGATGGGCATCTACGAAAGCGGTGTCTACGTCGAGGCGATGAAGAGCTGGGCGAGCCTCGTCGAGTCGCGTGTCTCCGGCTACCACGCGTCCTTCGCGAACAAGACGATCGCCGGCCAGCCTTCAACGTGCGTCACCTGGAGCTATAAAGCCAACAACGAGACCTATTGCGTCACCGACCACGGTGTACTGGCGTCCGTCAGCGGATCGACCTCAAGCGGCTCGACCTTCAGCTTCACCCTGGCGAAGTTCTCGCCCACGGTCGCGTCGTCAGCGTTCGCCCTTCCAAAGGGCGCCAAGGTCATCTCAGAACCGTAAGAAGCAACCCGACGGTTCGCGAGGAAATGGAAAGCTCAGCGCTCCGCGATCGCTGAGCTGGATGAGTGCTCCCAGACCGCCTCAGAACTTCCACCGATCCGAGGTTGCATGGCGCGGCGGCTCCTCTGGGATCGTCGGTCGTGGAGGCGACGCGGCCAGGGCTCTGCTCGAAGGGGCGTCGCGACCCATCGGGGAAGCACCCAATTCACCCTCCCGAACATCGCGACGAGCGCCGGCACGAGCAGCGATCGGATGACCGTCGCGTCGAGCAGAATCCCAAAGCCCAATCCCGTCGCCAGCACCTTGATGTCGGTGATCGGCGCGCTCGAAAGCGACGCGAACGCGAGAAACAAGATGAGCGCCGCGCTCGTGACGAGCCGTCCTGTCCGACCGATTCCAGTGACGACCGCCTCGTCCGTAGAGCCGACCGCGTCGAACTCCTCGCGGACTCTGGAGAGGATGAACACCTCGTAGTCCATCGACAACCCGTACAAGAAGGCGAACACCAACACCGGTATCCAGATCGTGATCGCCCCGGTTTTGGCGATCGAAAAGATCGCTTCGGATCCCCACCCCCACTGCCAGAACGCCGTCATCGCGCCGAAGGTCGCGCCCAGCGAGACGAGGTTCAACAGCACTGCTTTCAGTGGCAGAACGACCGATCGGAACGCCCGCGCCAGTAACAAGAACGAGAGGAGGATGATGACGACGATCACCTGGGGGAGGTGTTTGTAGACGCCGTCAATGAAGTCGATCTGGGTTGGACCGGTCCCAGCCACCCCGACGACGAGCGCATCGTCTTTCACCGATGCCTTGACCGCGCGCACCGCGGCAAGCGTCGCCGAGTTCACCGTCTCAGCCCTCGGGACTACGACGACGATCGAGGTCCCATGGCGATTCAACAGCGCTGGCTGCGCGACGGCGTCCGCCACCCCCGGGACACTCGCAAGGCTCGCCGCGACCGACGGCGATTGGTCGCCACGCACAAGCACTTCCATCGGAGTGAGAACGCCTTCGGGAACGCCGTCCCTTTCGAGCGAGTGAAACGTCTTGTACGCCAGTCCGCTCTTCGCGAGCGCATTGGTGGATGTCTCTCCGACGTCGATACGGAACAGGGGCACGATCAAAAGGGCGAGGATCACGATGGCGATCGACGCGGCGAGGAAACGGCGACGGACGACCCACGCCGCCCAGCGCGACCACCACCTGCTCGCCGACCCTTCGTGACGGATCCGGGGCCAGTCGGCGCGCGGTCCGATGCTGCCGAGTAGGGCGGGGAGCAACGTGGTCGCCGCCAGCACCGATACGAGCGGAATTAACGCGCCCCCGTATCCCACCGAGCGAAGGAAAGGAACGGGGAGGACGACGAGCGAGACGAGCCCGATCGCGACGGTGACGCCACTGAAGACGACCGCTTTGCCCGCAGAGCGCATCGCGGCGACGACTGCCGCGTGGTTATCGAGTCCATGCGCCCGTTCCTCGCGCCAGCGGGTGACGATCAAAAGTGAGTAATCGATCGCAACCCCGAGACCGATCAGCGCGACGAGATACTCGACGATGTAAGAGATGCTCGTGATGTAGGTCAACCCGAGCAGCGCGAGGTACGACGTAAGGATCGAAACCGCGGCGATGAACAGCGGCATGAGCGCGAGGAACGACGCGAAGACGAAGGCAAGCACCGCGAGCGCGCCGATCCCGCCGATCATCGTCTCGACGAAGACGCCTGGGCCTTTCGAGTCGCCGCCACTCGACAAGGCGTCGTAGCTCGTGATGCCCGGCGTCGAGCCCGCCGGCGCGACGGCGGCTAAGAGCTGTTGCGCGCGGGTCTCGTACGGGTCGCCGAACCCCGCGGAGGCGACGGGCGGCGGGACGAAGACGAGCGCGTAGACCGTGTGGCCATTGCCGGTCACCCAATTCCGGTTCGTCACGACGCGCACAGCCGGCATCGCGTCCTGCAGGTGGCGATAGGCGGGCACGGCCGCTGCAAAGGTCGTGTTCGCGAACGTCACGACGAGCGGCGCCTGTTGGTCGCCGTTGCCGTAGGCGGCGAAGATCTTCTCCTCAGTCTTGTATCCGGACTGCCCAGGGAATGAGAAGTCGGCGGTCAGGCGCTTGATCGTGTGCTCGGTGATTGCCCCGCCAATCACCAACAGCACGAGCCAGATGAGGACGACGACTCGTTTGTGCCGGAGCACGAACTCAGTTGTGCGGCCCATCGATCCCCTCGTCGACGCGTCCGTGACCGAACCGCGACCCGACTCTTGTGCCACGCTCTGTGCACTAAATAGCGACCATTCAGCAGCCCGCGAGGATCGCGTACCAAGAGCGCGGCCGTCGAGGGGCTAGCGGTCTCGACCTCGCCCGGTCTGCTTTTCGCAGACGCGCCGCGCATTCGACGAGGACATTTGCATCAACTTCCCTGCTCAGGGCGCTCGCCCTCCCTGAGGCCGCTGAGCGTTGGTAGATCTCGCGCGGGGACGACCCGAAAAGTCCGGACGAACGCTTGACAGGCCAAACGGTGCGGCGCATGCTGCTATGCATGTTAGGTAGCCCTACTCGTGATAGGCGCTCCGAACGTCGACAGGCGACAAAGGCGGAAATTCTTGAGGCCGCTTGGGACATCGTCCGTGAAGAAGGTGTCGGCGGGCTGAATCTGCGAAATCTGGCGCAACGACTCGGCATGCGAGCCCCTTCCCTGTACGAGTACTTCCCTTCCAAGCATGCGATTTACGACGCGATGTTCGCCGAGGGCTACCGCCAATTCGATGCGATCGTCGCCGAACTCGTGAGCCTCTCAGGACAAGACGGGTTGCGTGCCGCTGCCCGCCGCACGGTGGCCTTCATGGTCGATGAGCCCGCGCGATTCTCACTGCTGTTTCAAAGGACGATCCCTGGGTTCATCCCCAGTCCTGAGTCCTACGCACTGTCGATCGAAGCGTTGGAACGCGTCCGCGTGTGGTTTGCCGAGAACGGCATCGGCGACTCGGCTGCGCTCGACTTGTTCACGGCGGTGACGACGGGGCTCGCTAGCCAGCAGATCGCCAACGACCCAGGGGGCGACCGCTGGGTCCGTCTCGTTGACTCCGCGGTCGACATGTTCCTCAATCACATCCAGACGACAGGCGGGCGGACCGCCCGCCGAGTTCGCGAGAGGACCAAATGATGGCGATGACCACGAACGACGTGCGCGGTATCCGACGGATCGGACACGACGAGGCGATGGAACTCGCCGCCGTCGAATACGAGCGCTTCACCAACCTGCTCTGCACCCTTACACCCGCTGAGTGGAACGCGTCGACGGTATGTGAGCGCTGGAACGTGAAGGCCATAGTCGCCCACGTTCTGGGGGCAGCCGAAGCCAACGCCTCGATGCGCGAGAGCATCCATCAGATGCGCATCGGCCGGAAGGTGCAACACGAGCTCGGCTTCGGCCACATTGTGCACGGAGCGAACGAAGTCCAGGTGCGCGAACGCTCCGACTTGAACCCGAATGAACTGCTCGACCGGTGGATCCAAATCGTTCCTCGCGCGCTCAGGGGACGACGCCGGTTTCCACCGTTCCTCCGTCCGGTGCGTATTGGCTTCGAGGCGCCACTCGGCAAACGAACGCTCGGTTATCTCATGGACACCGTCTACACGCGCGATGTCTGGATGCACCGCATCGACGTCTCTCGCGCTACGGGTCATCTGCCGGAATTGACCGCCGATCAGGACGGTCGGATCATCGCGGACATGGTCGCCGATTGGGCCAACACCCATCACCACCCGTTCTCGCTTGACCTCACTGGGCAAGCTGGAGGCACCTATAGCAACGGGAGCGACGGTGCCCATGTCACGATCGACGCCGTCGACTGGGCCTGGACGATCTCTGGCCGCGCCGCCGGGACCGGTTTGCTCGCAGATCGCCTGCCTCTGTAATTACGGCTCTCTCAGCCGAGTCGTCTCCCTGACCAGCCGAAGACATTCGGACACCTTCCATAACCCGGGCTCGAGCCTTGCTCGCCGGTGATCGCGCTTTCGAAGATGAGGCGTCGCAACTCCGAGCGAATCAAGTAGCTGCGCTTTACAACGGTCGAGTGTGTTGCTTGCCCTGCCCCAAATGGTGAGACTGACGCCGTGAATGAGACGTCAGCGAGGCGGGCAATCGTGACGGGAGGTGCCGGATTCATAGGCTCAGCCGTCGTCGATCAGCTGCTTGCCAGCGATTGGTCGGTGCTCGTTATCGACAACCTCTCATCGGGAAGGCGAGAAAACCTCTCCGATGCGGCCCGATCCGCGAATTTCCGGCTCGAGGTCGTCGACATCCGTGACCCGACGCTGGGCGAGATATTTGCTTCGTTCGCACCAGACGTTGTCTTCCACCTTGCTGCTCAGCCGAGCGTCTCTGTTTCGGTGGCCAAGCCGGCTGACGATGCCGATGTGAACATCGTCGGGAGCCTTCGCGTCCTAGATGGCGCTCGGAGCGTGGGTGCGAAGAAAATCGTCTTCGCCGCTAGCGGCGGAACCCTCTACGGTGAACTTGACGCCGAAATGCTTCCAGTGACAGAAGCTGCGCCCCATCGACCGCGTTCCCCATACGGCCTCGCGAAGAAGACGACGATTGACTATCTCGTGCTCTATCGGGATCTATTCGGTCTCGACTGTACGGCTCTCGCCCTCGCCAACATTTATGGTCCGCGCCAGGATCCCCATGGAGAAGCTGGCGTGGTCGCGATCTTTGCAGCGGCGTTATCTTCTGGTCTTCCGTGTGAGATCGATGGCGACGGAAACCAGACGCGCGATTTCGTATACGTGGACGACGCGGCGAGAGCATTCGTACTCGCGGCAGACCGGGCGAGTGGACTAATCGTCAATGTCGGAACGGGAACTCAGGTGTCGATCAATCAGCTGTACGCGCTGCTGGCTGAGTCTGCTGGTCGTAATGACGGGCCGCCTCACGGACCGGCTCGTGCGGGCGATGTGCGCTTTAGTGCGCTCGACTCGGCTCTTGCTCGCGATCGATTGGCATGGATTCCGGAAGTCCCGCTGTCCGAAGGTCTTCAGAGAACCCTTCTCTTTTTCTCGCGTGGGGACACCAGCCCAGATCACAGGCCGCGCTCACACAAAAGAGGCGAGCCGTCTGTCGGAAGCACCGTCGCATGAGGTTTGATCGCGACGACTGCATCTACATCCACCTTGGAATAACTGATGTCTTGTCGCCCTAGGTACGCAAGAAAAACTTGCTTTTGCAGACCACACGGTCCGCGGATGACCCGAGAGCCGGCGAACTCAGACAGCGAAGCACGGTCGGGTCGCACGAAGATCCAGGTCGGCTTGGCGCTGTGCAACACCTCCGCATTTAGTGTCGTCCAGCGGTCCGGATCGCTGCCGGCGGTCGTGATCTTCAGCCGTCCGCCGCTTAAGAAGTCGAAGTCGTAAGCGACCCAGTAGTCGGCGAAGCCGGTTGTCGCCCCTCCCGCCTCCAGTGCACCGACGTCACGCTCGGCAGGGAGGTTCGGATCCGTCCAGCCGGCAAGATAGCTCGTCTTATCGAGTGCATATTGCGAGAAGTAGACGGCGCTGAAGGCGACGAGCGCCGCCGTGAGTACGGCGAATGTGAGCCGAGCAGTGAAGCGGGACGACGACCTGGGCTCGTGTTTGCGTGCGACAGCGTTCGCGCCGAAACCTGAGGCGGACACGCCGACGAGCACGAGGAGCGGGATCAGCAAGTCGGCGTAGCGGCCATCGTTCCAGAACCAAGTCGCCGGCGAGAGCGCCAGCAAGAACGGCGCGGCGACGGCAGACACCGCCAACGCCAGGTGACGGCCTCCCCTCGCCGCGCAGGCCACCACGGCTCCGACGGTGACGGCGATCGCCACGCCGAGCAAGGCATCGATGATCGGCGGCGACCAGATCCAACGGCCGGTGTCCGCTTTACGCAAGTCGACTAGTACCGCAAATGAATACTCGAAAAAGACACGCAGTCGACCGCCGTAACCGAGCGGTTGCGGGGGCAATGCGAACGCCTGGGCACGAAGTGATTTGAATCCGGTTCCGACGTTGTCCCAAAGCCACGGCAAGGCGCCGAGTGCGGCGGCCGCAGCCGCCAGTGCGCCCCGCACCGACCAGCGTGCCAGGCGCTCGCTGGCGGTATCGCTGAACACTGCGCCGACGAGGAGGAGGACACTCGGAACCAGGTAGTAGACGATCTCTGGCGACGACCACCATCCGATTCCGGTTGCCAGGCCGATCCCGAGCACGGTCACGATCGACCTGTCGCCGTCGAGCAGACGTAACGAGAGCAGCAGCGCGAAAAGTCCGCAAAAAAGGGTCACGCCGCGAAAGCCGAGTTCGATCGCCGAGTTGGAAACCGCCGTCTGTGACCCGGCCCAGACGAGCGATCCGGCGAGCCAAGGGATTGCCCGGTCCGTCACGAGGTGGCGGGCGACGCGCCACGTGAGGACGGCTGCCGCCAGTGAGAGGAGCATCGGGACGGCTTCGAGGGCCCAGGCGCTCGATCCGAAAATGCCGAACAACACGGCGACGAGGTAAGGCTCGGCACCGCCATAGGGCTGGCCCCAGTAGAACGCCGAGAAGTGGCCGTGCAGGATTTGCTGTGCCATCAGCCCGACGATCGCTTCGTCGGAGTCGATGGGTCGATGGAAGACGTACCAGACTCGTTCGGCTATGCCGACCAGGAAGGCAGCGATCGTGACGACCCAGATGAAAGCCACGGCCAAATGCGGTCGGGATGGGCGCACAGTCGCGAACGATTCGGGAAGCGACGTCTCGGCGAGCAGATCGGATTTCAACTCTGCGCTCAACGACCCACCCCTGACCACACAGGAATACGGCTCGTCATCTCGTCACCGGTTTGGCTCAACGTAGCGGGACCGCGCACACGATCTCGGTGTTGAGGTGGTGGCCGATGCGTCCAGAGGGTTCTCCGACGGCGCCGTCGTGCGCCATTCACAGCCGATGAGCGCAAATCCCCGATCGCGCGAGACAGCGATCGCCGTGTTCTCGTCCCTCGAAAGCCGCGGCGCCGACGCCACCTTCTTGTACTTCAGCACCCCGCTTGCCTCGGACCCTCACTGCGCCGTGCGCTCGACGCCGACGCCTTGGCTGGCGGGCGGTGGCACACGGAGAAGGCGCTCTCATAGCGCTCCTCTTCGCCGCGGGCGACGAGGAAGCTCGGCCCTACGCCTGGGAGAGCAAGCTAACGCGTGTGACGACGTGTTGCGTGCACTGGTCAAAGGCGTGAACTCGACCCGCAGGAAGTCAGCTTCGGCCTGTTCATGCTGCGCAACGAATCTCCAGTTGGCGACGACGACATTGAACGTCCCGGCGACTCCGAACTCGGCTGGCGTCCAGATACGGAGCCTCTCTCTGCGGTCACGTCCGCGGAGATGGTGTAGCGGTCACCACCGCGTGTGATCCACCGATCAACCTACGCGAGCCGCGCTGAGCATCATCTCCTTCGGACCGGAGTCGCCGACAACCCCGTCGATTTCTGGAGCGCCTCTCGTCCCATGTGGTGCCGTTGCTCTGCCCACTCGTCGTGCTGTTCCGCCAACACCGCGCCGTGGACGGACCTGTCTCGTCAAACCAGTAAGCAACTCAGCCGGCGCTTTTCAGATACTGGATCTCTCTCCGGCGGTCGCAGGGAGGGCAAGGCTCGTCAGATCCGGGGCGCGCGCCGTTTTCGTCCAGTCGCGGTGGCCGCGTGCAACTCGCGACAGCGCGATCCAACACGCTGGGAACCACAACAGCGAGTAAAGCGAGTAAAGGTGGGCGTGTACCAACGCCTTGGGCCACGACACCGTTCGGCCGTGTCGCGCATATAGCAACGAGTACGGGATCGCCAAACCGAAGGACAGGATGTACCACATCGCCGGGAGTAGCCCGTAATGGGCCGTCAACGTGTGTTCCAATAGCCCTGGAGATATCGCCGCCAGGGTGACCAGAGAGCCAACAAACAAGAGCACTGGAATCGTAAGGAACCCGATCAGGATCGGACTGATGAGGTGGTGAAGCAGCCCTGACGTGGATTTCATCGGTCGCCGAGAATGAAGAAGGGGCCGGACGTTACGCCAGCACTGAAGATGTCCCTGGAACCAGCGGCTCCGTTGGCGGATGAGAGACGGCAAGCTGGGAATCGCCTGCTGGCTGACGGACGTATCGGAACAGAACGCCATCGACCATCCCTTGACCACCAGTTTCAGGCCGAGATCAAGATCTTCGGTGAGACAATCGCTCCAAGGATCAAGACCGAGATCCATGAGCGCAGAAAGCCGATTGAACTGGCCGTTCCCCCCGAGACCGGAAGTGCCGACCCTGCTTCGCGAGCGCTGAAAGACCTCTGCATAGGTGACGAACTCGAAATCTTGTAACCGCGTCAGAAGATTTTGATCAGCGTTGTACATGCGCACGCCCACTTGGACGGCACCGACGGCGGGGTTGTCGAAGTACGGCCGCACTTTTGTACACGCATCTGGCTCCAGACGCCCATCCGCGTCGACGACGGCGAGGATCACGTCATCGCTCGATCGGGACTTGATGGCGCCCATGCCGAGCAGGTACCGATAGCCGGCGTTCAGAGCCCTTCCCTTCCCCAGACGTGCTAGGGGAAGCCGGCGCTCCAGCAGCCATGTCCGGTCCGACAGATACGGCCTGACGACTTCCACTGTTCGGTCATCGGAGGCATCGTCAATAACGAGGATGGCGAAGTTCTCGTCCTCGATCGAAAGAAGGCGCTCGAGCGTCCTTCCTATGACCAGTTCCTCGTTGAGGCAGGGAACCACAAAGATGATCAAGCGACCGTCGCGCTCGCCTCTAACCGGGAGAAGTTGTGTCCGGCGCGATGCCGCGACCATGAAGAACGCATAGGAGATGAGCACAGCAGTGAGCGAGCCGCTCAGGACAAGGATCATTGCTCAACGAATCGATTCGTGGGCGAGGAGACTTTGCGCCGGACTCACGGCCGGCGGAAGAGCGCCCGGCGCCGGCTGACAGATGCTCGCGAGGCGACGGCCTGGTCCGGGCCGCCCATCACCGACACGAGGCCGACGGGGTCCGGACCGCCCATCACCGACACGAGGCCGACGGGGTCCGGACCGCCCATCACCGACACGAGGCCGACAAGATGCCGAGCATTCCCGGTTGCGCCGATCGCCGGCACTCTGTAGGCGATCCTGAGAGTGCCGCCGCGGATGACCAGAGCCAGCATCACGACGAAATAGAGAGCAAGAACGCAGCTCGTAATGATCAGTCCGACTCGGCTCGCGGTTCCCGCCGAGGTCGCAGCGATTCCTAGCCCGACGACGCCGCTAGAAGCTGAGGCGAAGTAGAGGTAGCCAGACAACTTGAATCTCCTGATCCGTTCTCAAGCACCCGAATGGCGCTCTAGGTGTTTCGCACGTGACCGGGGTCGAGGGTCGTGCCATCTCTCGGCTGAGACCGACTGCTTTGGGCAGACGGTTCATGCTGTTCGTAGCTTCTGCCACTCGCGGCTCGCATCGAATCGAAACTCTCACTCCGCGACCGCTTCCTCGGACCCGACCAGCACCTCGAGAAAACTTCTCGGCACTTTCCAGTGCTTCCCGCACTTGGTCGCAGGAATCTCGCCGGAATGTATCCAGCGCCGAACCGTGACCTCTGAGATTTCGAGGCTGTTCGCCACCTGCCGGATCGAGCACTCGGCGGGGAGGTGAAGCATCGGTCCTGGATTGGGTCTGGGTATCCGCCACGTGCCGCCCACGAGGACCGCTCGCAGCCGCCCGTCCCGCACGTGTCGGCGAACGGTCAGCTCGGAGACGCCCATTTGCTTTGCCGCCCGCTGCACCGAGGAAACAAGACTTGGCACAGCGCGTCGGACCGATTCGCTTTGGACTGCGCTCACCTCGCTCATGCCGACACCTTCTCTGATGCCCATTCCGATACGAACTCGTTGGGGAACTCCCCGACTCCGAAGCAGTGGGCGATCGCAGCCACTGCGCGTCCCCCCGCCTGTCCATCCCCGTAGATGGCTCGTGGCACCGCCATCTCGCGATACGCATCTGCGTCGTGGAGCAGAATCCGCGTCGCGTCGACGATGTCTTGACAGTTGGTACCAACCAGTCGAACCGCCCCGGCACTCACCCCGTCGGGGCGCTCCGTGGTGTCCCGCATGACGAGCACGGGCTTGCCCAAGGCGGGGCCTTCTTCTTGCAGGCCACCGCTGTCGGTCAAGATGATGTCGGCGCGCCCAATGAGCCTCGAAAACGGCCCGTACGAGAGCGGCTCGCACAAGATGACATTTGGCAATCCCATCAGCGGCGGCAATAGGGCCTCGCGCACGATTGGATTCGGATGGACCGGCACGACAAGGACGACGTCGGGCTCGGCTGTGGCGATCGTCGCAATGGCGAGCCCGATGGCGCGCATCCTCTCGCCCCACGACTCACGTCTGTGGGCCGTGACTAGAACGACCCGACGTGGATCGTTGTGCAACGCCTCGAGCTCGAGGTTGCCGTAAGGCGCTTCGAACTCGAGCGCCGCGAAGAGAGCGTCGATAACCGTGTTGCCGACCACCACAACGCGGGATGGGTCCGCTGACTCGCGCAAGAGATTGTCACGCGCTGCCGCGGTCGGAGCGAGGTGGAGACTGGCGATGCTGCTGATCACCCGCCGGTTGAACTCCTCGGGAAAGGGTGCGTTGATGTCGCCGGACCGCAGGCCCGCCTCGAGATGAACTACGGGCACCTTGGCATAGAAGCCGGCAATCGCTCCCACCATTGCGGCCGTGGTGTCTCCCTGCACAATGAGGACGTCGGGAGCCATCGACGTCATGACGGGCGTCAGACGCTCAAAAGTGCGAACAGTGATATCCGCCAGGGTCTGCCCGTCGCTCATGATCTTTAGATCAAAGTCCGGCTTAATCGAAAAGAGATCGAGAACGGGGTCGAGGATCTCCCGGTGTTGGCCGGTAACGACGCACACGGAATCGAACTGGGGGTTGCTGTCTACGGCAGCTATGACTGGAGCCATTTTGATGGCTTCGGGTCGAGTACCGAATACAAACATCACGCGCCACACGCGTCTGCCGTTCGTCTCCTCTGGCGCGGTGGATTGAGATATTGATTCAGAACGCGACATCAAAGACATCGCAGTGTCAGAAGGGGACTGAAGAGTCATGGCCGCACCCTGAGAGGAGGATCTCCGTGTACGAGTCGCCGGCTCAGGGGCGACTCTGCTTCGAGATCCCGCCAGGGTTCCGGGGCGGGGTCAGTTACCGATCAAAAAGTATCGCAATTGTTGAATAAGTGCAAGCTGCAACTTGGTGTTTGATCTGAAGTCGCTCCGCGCTTTTCACAAATTCGTTCCTACGCGATCCTGCGATCGCTCTACTTCTAGTTGTCCTCACGTGGCGTGGCGCACTCACCACTACAACGGAACACTTTTCGTCAGTAGACGTTGCGGAAGCACCACTTGATCGCCGCCACCGCCGGGCGATTGACGAAGGAGTCTCCTCCTGCGTCGCTTGCCGTTTCAGTCGGAATCTGTGAGGACGTCATCCCCCAGAAATAGATGCCGCTAATCCCCGAAGTGCGGGCCGCGCTACATGCCGCTGTGAACCACCTCGTCTGGATCTCAGGATCGTATTTCCCAGCGAGCGACCAGGCATACGGAACTTTGTAAGCGCCTGCAGTCGGCACGATTCCGATCTCGTCGATCGTTGTCCGCGCTCTTAAAGATGCCGGTGCCTTGTCGAACCAGCTCAGCCATCCCTTCGTGAGCTGAGACACCGTCGCATTGGTACCCACGTTCTGCGGAGGGTAAGCGTCCACCCCCACGGCTTGAACTGGTACTCCCACATCGTCCAATTGGTAAACGTCCCAGTTCGCCGAGTACGACAGCCGACCCTTGTAGATGGTGGAGACTTGATGGAGCAGCCCCGCCCAATGGGGGTCACCGGCGAGAGAATCTAGCTCTGACCCAATTACAAACTCACTGACGCCGCGCTTTTGCGCGAAGCGAAGATACGGGGTCAACACCGAAGACAAACTTGAGAACCATTTCGCCCGATTGCTTGGCTCAATGTTGCCAGACCAATAATCAGCCCCAAACTCCCTGAGCACTTTCTGGTCGAGGAAGGCGCGAAGGGTGACGCGCAGTCCATATTGGTGGGCTGCTTCGACCGCGAGGCCCAACTGAGCGACAGACGGTGTTATCGGCTCCTGATACAAGACGTTCGAGGTGGGAGAACGCATTCCGAAGCTGAACGAGATCATCACCGAATTCGATCCGAGTGACTTCACGTATTGCATGACAACGAGGGACTGTGCGAGTTCTGCTGCTGGCGATCTCATCGCTGCGGGCAACGCTCCCCCACCGATCCAATCAACGTCGACACCGCGAGTCATCGACGGGCTGGCGAGGCTAGATGCAGCACTGATGGTTGCACCTTCGGTTGCAAGGAGCATAATCAGGCATAGTCCAGCCACTGCTGAAAGAATGCGACGCAGCGTTGAGGGAGTATTGCGCGTGTTGGCTGCTTCTTCTCTGCCAATCGATCGCTGTTTTTTCACTGTGGCACCTATCATCCGCTTGTAGAGGGAAAGGCAAATGGTGATGTTCGGAGATCCGACTTCCGCAACGGCGGCGTAGCTCATTGCATCTCTTCAAGCGCCCGCTGATCTCAGCAGCGCTCTCGCTCGCCTGTGCGCTCCCGATCTCGGGAGCGATCCCGCTTCTCTTTACGGCTCCCCCGACACCTGTCATTAGTTCCTTCACTGCTGCTCCGGGCAAGCTCGGAGCGGCAGGTGGTCCGGTTACCTTGCTGTTATCGGTCGACCACGCAGAGATATGCCTCTTGTCGTCCAAGCCGTCTATCAAGCACCTACCGCTGACAATTCGGTGTTCTCGTGGGACGGTCCGCCGCGTTGTGCACATATTGGCAACCCATCACACAGGAACAGTGAAATACGAGTTCACCGCGAAAGTCCTTGGCCCTTCCGGGACGATCACTCGCACAGTGCGAGTGATCCAGAAGGGACCTTCTTCTTCGAGCTCGTAGCGCGTTCTTTGAGTGGGCGGTTTGCCACACTCGATGGCTCTACGTGCTTCGTATCGATTCACGACTTCACCGTGATCGTGATCGTCTGGGTGGCGTAAGGAGAGATGCCGTTCGTGGCGTCGACGTAGACCTCGTAGGTCCCAGCAGCAGTCGGCGTCCCAGTCAAGGTCGCCTTCCCGGAGCCGTAGCTGACGTGCAGCCAGCTCGGCAGGTCGGCCGTGTCGACTCCGACGGTCGGTGTCGGGTTGCCACTGGTCGTGACGGTGAAGGTGAACGCTTTTCCGACGGTCCCCGAAGTTGAGGAAGAAGAGGTGATCTTCGGAGCGGTCCCGGCCACCGTGATCGTGATCGTCTGGGTGGCGTAAGGAGAGATGCCGTTCGTGGCGTCGACGTAGACGAGGTAGGTGCCAGGTGTCGTCGGCGTCCCGGTGAGGGTCGCCGTCCCGGAGCCGTAGCTGACGTGCAGCCAGCTCGGCAGGTCGGACGTGTCGACTCCGACGGTCGGTGTCGGTGTGCCGGACGTCGTCACGGTGAAGGTGAAGGCCGTCCCCGTCGTCCCCGAAGTTGAAGAAGAAGAGGTGATCTTTGGAGCAGTCCCGGCCACCGTGATCGTGATCGTCTGGGCGGCGTAAGGCGAGATGCCGTTCGTGGCGTCGACGTAGACGAGGTAGGTGCCAGGTGTCGTCGGCGTCCCGGTGAGGGTCGCCGTCCCGGAGCCGTAGCTGACGTGCAGCCAGCTCGGCAGGTCGGCCGTGTCGACTCCGACGGTCGGTGTCGGGTTGCCACTGGTCGTCACGGTGAATGTGAAGGCCGTCCCCGTCGTCCCCGAAGTTGAAGAAGAAGAGGTGATCTTCGGAGCGGTCCCGGCCACCGTGATCGTGATCGTCTGGGTGGCGTAAGGCGAGATGCCGTTCGTGGCGTCGACGTAGACGAGGTAGGTGCCAGGTGTCGTCGGCGTCCCGGTGAGGGTCGCCGTCCCGGAGCCGTAGCTGACGTGCAGCCAGCTCGGCAGGTCGGCCGTGTCGACTCCGACGGTCGGCGTCGGGTTGCCACTGGTCGTCACGGTGAATGTGAAGGCCGTCCCCGTCGTCCCCGAAGTTGAAGAAGAAGAGGTGATCTTCGGAGCGGTCCCGGCCACCGTGATCGTGATCGTCTGGGTGGCGTAAGGAGAGATGCCGTTCGTGGCGTCGACGTAGACGAGGTAGGTGCCAGGTGTCGTCGGCGTCCCGGTGAGGGTCGCCGTCCCGGTCCCGTAGCTGACGTGCAGCCAGCTCGGCAGGTCGGCCGTGTCGACTCCGACGGTCGGCGTCGGTGTGCCACTGGTCGTCACGGTGAAGGTGAAGGCCGTCCCAGTCGTCCCCGAAGTTGAAGAAGAAGAGGTGATCGAAGGAGCCGCGCCAGACACCGTCAGCGTGCCGCCGACGTAGCTGATCGAGGTGTAGTCACTGGTCGAAGCAGGCCCGCTGCACGAGGTCGCGTAGGTGCCGGCCGCGTCGCCCGGGACATAAGTCGTCGAGCAGCTGACGCCGGTGATGAAGGTGTCGCCGCCGAGCAGGCCGGAGTAGCCAGCCGTGATCGTCGGGGTCGGGTCGCCGTAGGTGACGCTCGGCGAGCTCGCCGTCACAGTGACGGTGGCGCTCGAGGGGTTGACCGTCAGCGTGCCGCCGACGTAGCTGATCGAGGTGTAGTCACTGGTCGAAGCAGGCCCGCTGCACGAGGTCGCGTAGGTGCCGGCCGCGTCGCCCGGGACATAAGTCGTCGAGCAGCTGACGCCGGTGATGAAGGTGTCGCCGCCGAGCAGGCCGGAGTAGCCAGCCGTGATCGTCGGGGTCGGGTCGCCGTAGGTGACGCTCGGCGAGCTCGCCGTCACAGTGACGGTGGCGCTCGAGGGGTTGACCGTCAGCGTGCCGCCGACGTAGCTGATCGAGGTGTAGTCACTGGTCGAAGCAGGCCCGCTGCACGAGGTCGCGTAGGTGCCGGCCGCGTCGCCCGGGACATAAGTCGTCGAGCAGCTGACGCCGGTGATGAAGGTGTCGCCGCCGAGCAGGCCGGAGTAGCCAGCCGTGATCGTCGGGGTCGGGTCGCCGTAGGTGACGCTCGGCGAGCTCGCCGTCACAGTGACGGTGGCGCTCGAGGGGTTGACCGTCAGCGTGCCGCCGACGTAGCTGATCGAGGTGTAGTCACTGGTCGAAGCAGGCCCGCTGCACGAGGTCGCGTAGGTGCCGGCCGCGTCGCCCGGGACATAAGTCGTCGAGCAGCTGACGCCGGTGATGAAGGTGTCGCCGCCGAGCAGGCCGGAGTAGCCAGCCGTGATCGTCGGGGTCGGGTCGCCGTAGGTGACGCTCGGCGAGCTCGCCGTCACAGTGACGGTGGCGCTCGAGGGGTTGACCGTCAGCGTGCCGCCGACGTAGCTGATCGAGGTGTAGTCACTGGTCGAAGCAGGCCCGCTGCACGAGGTCGCGTAGGTGCCGGCCGCGTCGCCCGGGACATAAGTCGTCGAGCAGCTGACGCCGGTGATGAAGGTGTCGCCGCCGAGCAGGCCGGAGTAGCCAGCCGTGATCGTCGGGGTCGGGTCGCCGTAGGTGACGCTCGGCGAGCTCGCCGTCACAGTGACGGTGGCGCTCGAGGGGTTGACCGTCAGCGTGCCGCCGACGTAGCTGATCGAGGTGTAGTCACTGGTCGAAGCAGGCCCGCTGCACGAGGTCGCGTAGGTGCCGGCCGCGTCGCCCGGGACATAAGTCGTCGAGCAGCTGACGCCGGTGATGAAGGTGTCGCCGCCGAGCAGGCCGGAGTAGCCAGCCGTGATCGTCGGGGTCGGGTCGCCGTAGGTGACGCTCGGCGAGCTCGCCGTCACAGTGACGGTGGCGCTCGAGGGGTTGACCGTCAGCGTGCCGCCGACGTAGCTGATCGAGGTGTAGTCACTGGTCGAAGCAGGCCCGCTGCACGAGGTCGCGTAGGTGCCGGCCGCGTCGCCCGGGACATAAGTCGTCGAGCAGCTGACGCCGGTGATGAAGGTGTCGCCGCCGAGCAGGCCGGAGTAGCCAGCCGTGATCGTCGGGGTCGGGTCGCCGTAGGTGACGCTCGGCGAGCTCGCCGTCACAGTGACGGTGGCGCTCGAGGGGTTGACCGTCAGCGTGCCGCCGACGTAGCTGATCGAGGTGTAGTCACTGGTCGAAGCAGGCCCGCTGCACGAGGTCGCGTAGGTGCCGGCCGCGTCGCCCGGGACATAAGTCGTCGAGCAGCTGACGCCGGTGATGAAGGTGTCGCCGCCGAGCAGGCCGGAGTAGCCAGCCGTGATCGTCGGGGTCGGGTCGCCGTAGGTGACGCTCGGCGAGCTCGCCGTCACAGTGACGGTGGCGCTCGAGGGGTTGACCGTCAGCGTGCCGCCGACGTAGCTGATCGAGGTGTAGTCACTGGTCGAAGCAGGCCCGCTGCACGAGGTCGCGTAGGTGCCGGCCGCGTCGCCCGGGACATAAGTCGTCGAGCAGCTGACGCCGGTGATGAAGGTGTCGCCGCCGAGCAGGCCGGAGTAGCCAGCCGTGATCGTCGGGGTCGGGTCGCCGTAGGTGACGCTCGGCGAGCTCGCCGTCACAGTGACGGTGGCGCTCGAGGGGTTGACCGTCAGCGTGCCGCCGACGTAGCTGATCGAGGTGTAGTCACTGGTCGAAGCAGGCCCGCTGCACGAGGTCGCGTAGGTGCCGGCCGCGTCGCCCGGGACATAAGTCGTCGAGCAGCTGACGCCGGTGATGAAGGTGTCGCCGCCGAGCAGGCCGGAGTAGCCAGCCGTGATCGTCGGGGTCGGGTCGCCGTAGGTGACGCTCGGCGAGCTCGCCGTCACAGTGACGGTGGCGCTCGAGGGGTTGACCGTCAGCGTGCCGCCGACGTAGCTGATCGAGGTGTAGTCACTGGTCGAAGCAGGCCCGCTGCACGAGGTCGCGTAGGTGCCGGCCGCGTCGCCCGGGACATAAGTCGTCGAGCAGCTGACGCCGGTGATGAAGGTGTCGCCGCCGAGCAGGCCGGAGTAGCCAGCCGTGATCGTCGGGGTCGGGTCGCCGTAGGTGACGCTCGGCGAGCTCGCCGTCACAGTGACGGTGGCGCTCGAGGGGTTGACCGTCAGCGTGCCGCCGACGTAGCTGATCGAGGTGTAGTCACTGGTCGAAGCAGGCCCGCTGCACGAGGTCGCGTAGGTGCCGGCCGCGTCGCCCGGGACATAAGTCGTCGAGCAGCTGACGCCGGTGATGAAGGTGTCGCCGCCGAGCAGGCCGGAGTAGCCAGCCGTGATCGTCGGGGTCGGGTCGCCGTAGGTGACGCTCGGCGAGCTCGCCGTCACAGTGACGGTGGCGCTCGAGGGGTTGACCGTCAGCGTGCCGCCGACGTAGCTGATCGAGGTGTAGTCACTGGTCGAAGCAGGCCCGCTGCACGAGGTCGCGTAGGTGCCGGCCGCGTCGCCCGGGACATAAGTCGTCGAGCAGCTGACGCCGGTGATGAAGGTGTCGCCGCCGAGCAGGCCGGAGTAGCCAGCCGTGATCGTCGGGGTCGGGTCGCCGTAGGTGACGCTCGGCGAGCTCGCCGTCACAGTGACGGTGGCGCTCGAGGGGTTGACCGTCAGCGTGCCGCCGACGTAGCTGATCGAGGTGTAGTCACTGGTCGAAGCAGGCCCGCTGCACGAGGTCGCGTAGGTGCCGGCCGCGTCGCCCGGGACATAAGTCGTCGAGCAGCTGACGCCGGTGATGAAGGTGTCGCCGCCGAGCAGGCCGGAGTAGCCAGCCGTGATCGTCGGGGTCGGGTCGCCGTAGGTGACGCTCGGCGAGCTCGCCGTCACAGTGACGGTGGCGCTCGAGGGGTTGACCGTCAGCGTGCCGCCGACGTAGCTGATCGAGGTGTAGTCACTGGTCGAAGCAGGCCCGCTGCACGAGGTCGCGTAGGTGCCGGCCGCGTCGCCCGGGACATAAGTCGTCGAGCAGCTGACGCCGGTGATGAAGGTGTCGCCGCCGAGCAGGCCGGAGTAGCCAGCCGTGATCGTCGGGGTCGGGTCGCCGTAGGTGACGCTCGGCGAGCTCGCCGTCACAGTGACGGTGGCGCTCGAGGGGTTGACCGTCAGCGTGCCGCCGACGTAGCTGATCGAGGTGTAGTCACTGGTCGAAGCAGGCCCGCTGCACGAGGTCGCGTAGGTGCCGGCCGCGTCGCCCGGGACATAAGTCGTCGAGCAGCTGACGCCGGTGATGAAGGTGTCGCCGCCGAGCAGGCCGGAGTAGCCAGCCGTGATCGTCGGGGTCGGGTCGCCGTAGGTGACGCTCGGCGAGCTCGCCGTCACAGTGACGGTGGCGCTCGAGGGGTTGACCGTCAGCGTGCCGCCGACGTAGCTGATCGAGGTGTAGTCACTGGTCGAAGCAGGCCCGCTGCACGAGGTCGCGTAGGTGCCGGCCGCGTCGCCCGGGACATAAGTCGTCGAGCAGCTGACGCCGGTGATGAAGGTGTCGCCGCCGAGCAGGCCGGAGTAGCCAGCCGTGATCGTCGGGGTCGGGTCGCCGTAGGTGACGCTCGGCGAGCTCGCCGTCACAGTGACGGTGGCGCTCGAGGGGTTGACCGTCAGCGTGCCGCCGACGTAGCTGATCGAGGTGTAGTCACTGGTCGAAGCAGGCCCGCTGCACGAGGTCGCGTAGGTGCCGGCCGCGTCGCCCGGGACATAAGTCGTCGAGCAGCTGACGCCGGTGATGAAGGTGTCGCCGCCGAGCAGGCCGGAGTAGCCAGCCGTGATCGTCGGGGTCGGGTCGCCGTAGGTGACGCTCGGCGAGCTCGCCGTCACAGTGACGGTGGCGCTCGAGGGGTTGACCGTCAGCGTGCCGCCGACGTAGCTGATCGAGGTGTAGTCACTGGTCGAAGCAGGCCCGCTGCACGAGGTCGCGTAGGTGCCGGCCGCGTCGCCCGGGACATAAGTCGTCGAGCAGCTGACGCCGGTGATGAAGGTGTCGCCGCCGAGCAGGCCGGAGTAGCCAGCCGTGATCGTCGGGGTCGGGTCGCCGTAGGTGACGCTCGGCGAGCTCGCCGTCACAGTGACGGTGGCGCTCGAGGGGTTGACCGTCAGCGTGCCGCCGACGTAGCTGATCGAGGTGTAGTCACTGGTCGAAGCAGGCCCGCTGCACGAGGTCGCGTAGGTGCCGGCCGCGTCGCCCGGGACATAAGTCGTCGAGCAGCTGACGCCGGTGATGAAGGTGTCGCCGCCGAGCAGGCCGGAGTAGCCAGCCGTGATCGTCGGGGTCGGGTCGCCGTAGGTGACGCTCGGCGAGCTCGCCGTCACAGTGACGGTGGCGCTCGAGGGGTTGACCGTCAGCGTGCCGCCGACGTAGCTGATCGAGGTGTAGTCACTGGTCGAAGCAGGCCCGCTGCACGAGGTCGCGTAGGTGCCGGCCGCGTCGCCCGGGACATAAGTCGTCGAGCAGCTGACGCCGGTGATGAAGGTGTCGCCGCCGAGCAGGCCGGAGTAGCCAGCCGTGATCGTCGGGGTCGGGTCGCCGTAGGTGACGCTCGGCGAGCTCGCCGTCACAGTGACGGTGGCGCTCGAGGGGTTGACCGTCAGCGTGCCGCCGACGTAGCTGATCGAGGTGTAGTCACTGGTCGAAGCAGGCCCGCTGCACGAGGTCGCGTAGGTGCCGGCCGCGTCGCCCGGGACATAAGTCGTCGAGCAGCTGACGCCGGTGATGAAGGTGTCGCCGCCGAGCAGGCCGGAGTAGCCAGCCGTGATCGTCGGGGTCGGGTCGCCGTAGGTGACGCTCGGCGAGCTCGCCGTCACAGTGACGGTGGCGCTCGAGGGGTTGACCGTCAGCGTGCCGCCGACGTAGCTGATCGAGGTGTAGTCACTGGTCGAAGCAGGCCCGCTGCACGAGGTCGCGTAGGTGCCGGCCGCGTCGCCCGGGACATAAGTCGTCGAGCAGCTGACGCCGGTGATGAAGGTGTCGCCGCCGAGCAGGCCGGAGTAGCCAGCCGTGATCGTCGGGGTCGGGTCGCCGTAGGTGACGCTCGGCGAGCTCGCCGTCACAGTGACGGTGGCGCTCGAGGGGTTGACCGTCAGCGTGCCGCCGACGTAGCTGATCGAGGTGTAGTCACTGGTCGAAGCAGGCCCGCTGCACGAGGTCGCGTAGGTGCCGGCCGCGTCGCCCGGGACATAAGTCGTCGAGCAGCTGACGCCGGTGATGAAGGTGTCGCCGCCGAGCAGGCCGGAGTAGCCAGCCGTGATCGTCGGGGTCGGGTCGCCGTAGGTGACGCTCGGCGAGCTCGCCGTCACAGTGACGGTGGCGCTCGAGGGGTTGACCGTCAGCGTGCCGCCGACGTAGCTGATCGAGGTGTAGTCACTGGTCGAAGCAGGCCCGCTGCACGAGGTCGCGTAGGTGCCGGCCGCGTCGCCCGGGACATAAGTCGTCGAGCAGCTGACGCCGGTGATGAAGGTGTCGCCGCCGAGCAGGCCGGAGTAGCCAGCCGTGATCGTCGGGGTCGGGTCGCCGTAGGTGACGCTCGGCGAGCTCGCCGTCACAGTGACGGTGGCGCTCGAGGGGTTGACCGTCAGCGTGCCGCCGACGTAGCTGATCGAGGTGTAGTCACTGGTCGAAGCAGGCCCGCTGCACGAGGTCGCGTAGGTGCCGGCCGCGTCGCCCGGGACATAAGTCGTCGAGCAGCTGACGCCGGTGATGAAGGTGTCGCCGCCGAGCAGGCCGGAGTAGCCAGCCGTGATCGTCGGGGTCGGGTCGCCGTAGGTGACGCTCGGCGAGCTCGCCGTCACAGTGACGGTGGCGCTCGAGGGGTTGACCGTCAGCGTGCCGCCGACGTAGCTGATCGAGGTGTAGTCACTGGTCGAAGCAGGCCCGCTGCACGAGGTCGCGTAGGTGCCGGCCGCGTCGCCCGGGACATAAGTCGTCGAGCAGCTGACGCCGGTGATGAAGGTGTCGCCGCCGAGCAGGCCGGAGTAGCCAGCCGTGATCGTCGGGGTCGGGTCGCCGTAGGTGACGCTCGGCGAGCTCGCCGTCACAGTGACGGTGGCGCTCGAGGGGTTGACCGTCAGCGTGCCGCCGACGTAGCTGATCGAGGTGTAGTCACTGGTCGAAGCAGGCCCGCTGCACGAGGTCGCGTAGGTGCCGGCCGCGTCGCCCGGGACATAAGTCGTCGAGCAGCTGACGCCGGTGATGAAGGTGTCGCCGCCGAGCAGGCCGGAGTAGCCAGCCGTGATCGTCGGGGTCGGGTCGCCGTAGGTGACGCTCGGCGAGCTCGCCGTCACAGTGACGGTGGCTCTCGAGGGGTTGACCGTCAGCTTGTAGCTCCACGTTCCGGTGTCGCCGATGCCATCGGCGTCGGTCCCGGAGACGGTGTACGTGCCTGCGACGAATGAATTCGTCGTCATGATCGCGCCGCTGCTCGAGACCGAAATGCCAGGAACCGACGCCACGACCGTGTAGGTGACCGGCTGGCCGTTGAAGGTCTGCGGGTTCAGCTGGTCAGTGAAGCCCAAAGAGGCACCGTACGTCGTCGAGCCAGAGTTGGGCGCCGCTTGCAGGATCGACGTTTCCGTTACCGAGAGCTGGAAGCTCCAGGTCCCGCTGTCGCCAACACCGTCTGAGTCTGTGCCCGAAATCGTGTAAGTGCCTACGCCGAAGGTCTGCGTCGTCTTGATCGCGCCGCTGCTCGAGACTGATATTCCAGTGACGGATGTCGACACGGTGTAGGTGACGGGGTGGCCGTTGAAGGTCTGCGGGTTCAACTGGTCGGTGAAGCTGGAAGAGGCAGAGGTCGTCGTCGAGCCAGAGCTCGGCGAGTCCTGCGGAATGATCTGGGCGACGGACGCGGTGTTATCCGACCCGGAGTTCGAGCTGTAGTTGGAGTCACCCGGGTAGGTGGCGGTCGCTGAGTACGTTCCGCCGATCGCGTTGTTGATCGTGCAGGTGTACGTGACTGAGTTCGAGGAACCCGTCGGTCCAGAGCTTGACGAGCACGACACCGACCCGCCGCCGGGCTGGGTCACCGCCCAAGTGACGGTCCCCGTAGGGGAGGTGCCGCCGGACGGGCCGGTAACCGTAGCCGTGAAGACGAGGCTGCCACCAGCCAAGACGCTGTTGTTCGTGACCGTGACCGACGGAATGGCCTGGCCGATCGTGAAGCTCTGCTGGACCTGTGTCGCGGCGGAGTAATCGGTGTTGCCGGTCTGGTTCGCGTCGATGACGCAGGTGCCCGGCTTCAGACCGTACGAGACGGTCGAGCCCGAGATCGTGCAGCCCGAGGTCGACGAGGAGTCGATCGTGAAAGTGACTGCGTTCCCTGAGGCTCCGCCGGTGGCCGTCACTGAATAGGTCTGGTTGTTCGAGCCGCTGTAGACCTTGCCGCTCGGTGCCGTCGAGGTGAAGTTGATCGTCTGGGTGGCCTGGCCGATCGTGAAGCTCTGCTGGACCTGTGTCGCGGCGGAGTAATCGGTGTTGCCGGTCTGGTTCGCGTCGATGACGCAGGTGCCCGGCTTCAGACCGTACGAGACGGTCGAGCCCGAGATCGTGCAGCCCGAGGTCGACGAGGAGTCGATCGTGAAAGTGACTGCGTTCCCTGAGGCTCCGCCGGTGGCCGTCACTGAATAGGTCTGGTTGTTCGAGCCGCTGTAGACCTTGCCGCTCGGTGCCGTCGAGGTGAAGTTGATCGTCTGGGTGGCCTGGCCGATCGTGAAGCTCTGCTGGACCTGTGTCGCGGCGGAGTAATCGGTGTTGCCGGTCTGGTTCGCGTCGATGACGCAGGTGCCCGGCTTCAGACCGTACGAGACGGTCGAGCCCGAGATCGTGCAGCCCGAGGTCGACGAGGAGTCGATCGTGAAAGTGACTGCGTTCCCTGAGGCTCCGCCGGTGGCCGTCACTGAATAGGTCTGGTTGTTCGAGCCGCTGTAGACCTTGCCGCTCGGTGCCGTCGAGGTGAAGTTGATCGTCTGGGTGGCCTGGCCGATCGTGAAGCTCTGCTGGACCTGTGTCGCGGCGGAGTAATCGGTGTTGCCGGTCTGGTTCGCGTCGATGACGCAGGTGCCCGGCTTCAGACCGTACGAGACGGTCGAGCCCGAGATCGTGCAGCCCGAGGTCGACGAGGAGTCGATCGTGAAAGTGACTGCGTTCCCTGAGGCTCCGCCGGTGGCCGTCACTGAATAGGTCTGGTTGTTCGAGCCGCTGTAGACCTTGCCGCTCGGCGCCGTCGAGGTGTAGGTGATCGTCTGGGTGGCCTGGCCGATGGTGAGGGTGCCATTTACCCCCCCAGAGGCGGAGCTCGAGAGGGTCGAGCCATCCACCGTGCCGCTGCAGTCCGAAGAGTCGTTGTACCTCGTAGCCGTTGCTACGAGGCTGTACGTACCGGGGGCGGTTCCGGTCGGTACCGTCACAGTCACGGTGAACGGATTGCTGCCGTTGACGTCGTCACATGCCGGCGAACTGCTGAAAGTCAATCCAGTGGGTCCGCCACTGAAAGGACCCGGACTGAGACTGACACCGTGTTGGCTGTCCTGAGCCACGGTGACGGTGAACGTCGTTGATCCGCCTGCATAAGTGACCGCCGCACCTTGCGCGCCCCATTTCACCGACTGCAAAGCGGCGGATGCGACCTCGACGCCGACGAAAGCTGACATGAGCATCGCCGCGATCAGCGCCGGCATAAGGATCCGCACGAAGGTCTTCATCGCAATTCCCCTCTCGTGCTGTGGCACGAAGCGAACACTGGACATGTCGGAACGTCGTGTTCGCCTCAGGCGTGCCAGCCGATTGGACTTTGGGGTCTTCATCGGACTGGCGCGCCAAGACGCGAAGCGGACGGAGAGATCCCCGTCGAGTGCGAGTTACGAGGACGAAGGCGCGCTATCTGTGCCTGCCGCGTGAACACGGCGTGTCGACGTGACAACGTGTAGAACCTGCAATACCCGGTAGCAAGGTGCGAGTCAAACCTGAAGTCGTTCCGGAAAGCGCGGGGTGCTTCGCCCGCATTCCGGTCGTCATTCAGGGATCGAGCCGTACGCCGAGAGGAGTACGAAACAGCGAAGGTCACCAACACCAACACCCGCACTTTCAGGAAGAACCTCATCTGAACGGCACGGGTCTCGGTGCCTAGTGGCGCAATGTCAAAGTCTGTGCGCCGACGAATATGTCTAGATGTCTATTGATATGTCGTCAATACTCAGAGTTCGCAGGTTTTGATCAATTCTGAACATTGCAGTGCCGAACATCCTGGGCGCGAATGATTCCGCTGAATAGTAGGCACTTGCCTCTAAACGCTTAGCGCGCGACTCTCCGCGCGAAGTGCGGCGACAAAAGAACTGTGGAGAGGCTTGTTCGACGGAACCAGGTCCTCGGCTCCGTACCACCAGAAGTAGCCCCCGACGTAATACGACAACGGGATTCTCAGTCCGTACGCCCAACTCATAACGCGACGGGCGGTGTTGACGGAACCACCGTTTGCGGCATTCGGCAGGCCGACTTCACCGAAGCCAAGAAGAGCCCTCGGATACAGCCTGTGCAGCTGCTCCATCTCTGCCATCACCCTGGCCGCAGAAGGAAAGGTATTCCCACACTGGGTCGGGTAATACGACTCGAACACATATTGCAAGCCAGCACGAACAAACGCCGGCACATAGTGCTGCGAGAATTGAACGGGCGTGAGCTCCCTCAGACCGTCGCCACAGTTATTGGGGGCATATTCGTTGGCGTACAAAGTAAGCGCGGTGACGCCGCGGGCGGCGGCGACGGCACGATAAGCGACAACCAGCTTCTCTTTGACACTCGAGTAGGGACCGGTCCAATTGCCGTTGACCTCGTTACCGATTTCCCAGATGCTGACTTTGCTGCCGAGGAGCGATAGGTACGACTCGACGAGATTCCGGTAGTTGGCGGCGGTAATTGCCTTTTCATACGACGAATCGAGCAGCTCCCCCATCACCGCACCCAAACCGCGGAGCTGTTGGACGGCGCCAAGGTAGTACGAGGCGGGCTCTCCGAGATCGAAGACGACTCGCGTCGTCGGGCGCTCTGGGAGCGCGCGCTCCATCGCGATGGCTGAAGAGATGTGCGAGATGTCGTCGACGGTGAGCCCGTAGAGGACCCTCCGGTGGGCGACCTTGGTTTGGGCTCCGAAGACCTCGGTAGACCAGACACACGAGGCGACGAGACAGGTTGCAGCAATGGCGGTCGTCAAGGTCAGTCGCCAGAAAGGACGCGCTACCCGCGTCCCCCCGCTTGCCGAGTCCCTCTTACGCATCAGGATTGACTTAACAGCGCTCATGACTGAGCAGACGCCGGCGCAACTGCCTGTTCTCGTCGCTCGCAGAGCGAAGCGCGCGCTCCAGCTCGGAAGTTCGCCCGACCAGCTGTTCCAACTCTGATAGGCGCCTCAGCTGCTCCTGCAGGGCCGCGACAACCGCCACCTCCCAAGCTGACAGCTCGTCTTCCGCTCTCGTGCTGTCGAGCCATGCCTCGAGCAGCGCCCGATGCTCTGGCCGTCCGCTGCCGTAGAGCTGTGTGGGTTGGCAATCTGCATGTGAAGGGATTGGTCGAAGGTTCACTTTGCCTCAGATGCATGATCGGGTAATCCGGCCATTGCTACCGATGCGTGTCTTCAAAGAGGACAGCGCCGCGGGGACCGACGATCGACATGGTCTGGGCCGATGACCGTGATTGGTTGGTACCGCTGGTAAAAACCAATCTGCATCGCCTCAACATGGCAGCTCAGTACTTCGTTGCATTGCTCACAGAAGTGAGGTGCCCAGCCACCAGTGTTAGCGGCGAGACGAACGTGTAGCCGAGCGCCTTGATCCCGAGCACAGTCTGCTCGAGGTCCGACAGGGGGTAGTCGGGATCAAAGAAGAAGGCTGCAACTCCCTGGCGAATCGCCAGCATGTTCGATGCCTCTTGAACGAGTTGAGCCGGGGAGCGGGGCGCGTTGTTGTTCTGCTCCAGGGGTTCGTAGTCTCCGAGATCTTCGGGGATGATCGTTTCCCCGTAGATGTCATGCACGACGTAGGGGAAATATTGCTCGAGGACGTGGCCGGTCTCGAACGAGGGGTTCACCGGACCGCCGGTCAACTGCCCCGAGTAGAACGATTCACGCTCGTAGCGGATCGGGTAGACATCGCCGATCCCGGTGTAGTCGGCCGCCGAGGCGGTGTAGTTCGGGGTGGTCCAGATCTCTGGCGCACCGAGCCCGGCCTTCACAAACAGCGAGTGGCCGGCTTCAGCCCTGTCCTTCGCCCAGGTAACTGAATCGCCGGGAACAGGAGTCTCCGGTTCGACCCAGTCGGAGTTCGGACACGGGCTCTCGCCCGCGGCAAGTGTCGCCGGCGTCGAGTTGGCATAGCCCGGATCGACGGTCAGCGTCGGCGGAGCAGTAGTCGAGCACTGGGCCAGGTAGAACTCAAAGTCCTCAGAAACGGCCGTATAAGGGTTCGCCACATCGGAATATTGGTGGGTAAGGCCATGGTCGATCAGGGTCCCGCCGTGCGACTGCATGTACTTCAAGGCGGCGATGTAGCTGGCCGGCGCACTGGTGAGCGGGATGTTCACCGGGACACCGCCGGCGTAAAAGCCGTCGGCGTCGACATAGTCGGGAATGACGGCTGCGCTGAAGGGAACCCCCTGGCTGTAGAGGAAGTTGGTGAACTGGTCGAGCTCAGCAGCGCTCATCTCGGGAGTGAGGTCTTCGAGTCGAATCAGCGCGTCATGGACGACGGGAGCGTTGGGTTCGAGCAGGTCAAACATCAGGTCGGTGAAGATCATGTAGCGATCGTTCTCGGTGATGTTCGCCATCGGGCTCTCGCCGACGTAGATGATGTTGCGCGAGTGGATCGCCCACGGGAAGCTGTCTCCTCCATAGGACTGGGTGAGCGGGCTGCACTGAGTGGGCAGCCCGGTCGAAGGATCCGAACAGTGCGCCTGGGCGAGGATCGAGACGAGATTCGGGTTCGTGATGTTCGGCGCGTAAATCGGACCGTCTCCGGTTGCGTTGCGGGTGAAGGTGCGGCCCTCGTAGCTCACCGTGGCGATGTTGTCGGTCACCCCGGTCGTCGGGTTGACGTCGAGATAGGTCGTTTGCGGGTCCCAGCCGTATTGCGCAGAGAAAGCTGCCTCCGATATGGCACCGGCGTTGGCACCCGAGGTCCCTTGATTGTCGAGCTCCCATACGTTGTCGCCGACCCACAGCACCGGCTTCGAGCCCGAAAGAACATCCTCGACGAATGCCGCCGGAAGCGCCTCATCGAAGGTCGTGCCCGAATAGATGACCGCTGTATAGCTATTCATCTGCCCGGCCGTGTACTCAGAAACCGGCTCAGCCGTGACGAGACCGAAGTGGGTGGCCAGATTCCCGTCGCCGATGGCGTTGAGTTCGCCTAGCCAGCCGAAGGTGTCTCCAGATGAGTCGTCGTAAAGGACAAGGGTCCTTCCGCCGGCGGTCGGCGTCCCCCAGGTGACGGGGGCGATCGTCTGGGCGGCGGCGCTCGCCGTCGTCTGCGTGACGGTCCAGGCCGAGGTCGCCACGAGGGCGGATGCCGCCAGAGCGGCACGCGCCAGAGCGTACCGGCGTCGGCTGCCCCTGGCCCGATTAGTTTCCAGAACTCTCGACATCAACCCATCCTTTTGACTTCGGCGAGGTTCGCCGTGAGCCAATCGAAACGACCCAACGACTGCTGCGCCGGCTTCGGCGTGTGGCACAACGGCTGGCGTCGGGTATCAAAACGAACGAACCCCTCTCCCTCAGTTACGACAATCCGCCAGGACATTTGGATCAAGCCCCCACGGCCAGCATGATCGTCTGTGTGGCATAAGGAGGGGTCCCGTTGGCGGCGGTGACGTAAATCGGAATTGATTGACCGCCGGCGCTCGCTGGTGGCGTGCCTGTGATCGTCGCCGTGCCATTTCCGTTGTCCGTGTAACTCAACCAGCTCGGCCCGGAGACGGTGATCGATGGCGTCGGGGCCCCGGTGGTCGTCACGGTGAACGAAAAGGCCGTCCCGACCATCCCAGTCGCTGAAGAAGAAGAGGTGATGTTCGGCGCGATGCCGGGCACCGTCAGCATGATCGTCTGTGTGGCGTAGGGGGAGGTCCCGTTGGCGGCGGTGACGTAGATCGGAATTGATTGGCCGCCGGCGCTCGCTGGTGGCGTGCCTGTGATCGTCGCCGTGCCATTTCCGTTGTCTGTGTAATTCAGCCAACTCGGCCCTGACACGACCAACGAAGGAGTGGGCTCGCCGGTTGCGGTCACTTCGAACGAGAGGGGCGAATAAGAGGAGGGAGAATTGGACGCTGCTGTCTCGGTGTCCGCAGAGGTGATGAGCGGCGCGATACCGGGCACGGTCACCGTGATGGTCTGGGAGGCGTAAGGAGAGACACCGTTCGTCGCGTCGACGTAGATCTGAAATGTCTGGCCCGCCGCGCTCGCTGGTGGTGTACCTGAGATAGTCGCCGTGCCATTCCCGCCGGCTGAGTAACTCAGCCAGGCCGGCAGACCTGAGACCGCCAGCGACGGAGCCGGTACACCAGTGGCTGTCACGTTGAACGAGAGGGGCGCGTACGACGATGCCGAGGTGGCCGTTGCCGTCTCGGTGCTAGACGAAGTGATGTCAGGCGCCATTCCCGGCACCGTCAAGTTGATCGTTTGCGAGGCATAAGGCTCGAGCCCGTTCGCCGCATCGACGTAGACCTGAAAAGTCTCGCCGGCGGCGCTCACCGGTGGCGTGCCGGTCAGCGTGGCAGTGCCGTTTCCGTACGACACGGACAGCCAATCTGGCAACAGCGACGTGTCAACAGTGACAGTCGGCGTCGGCTCGCCTGAGGATCGGATTGTGAAGGAGATCGGCGCGCCGAAGGTCACAGAGACGCTCGCCGGAGTCGTGATCGCCACCGGCACGTACCGCGGGAGCTCGAGCTGTGCCGAGTTTTGGGTGAAGCACCACCTGATCGCCTCTTGCCCGGCTCGGCCGACGAACGAGATGCGGTCAGTCGTGCCTTCGCCGAGAAAGCTCTGAGTGGAAGTCACTCCCCAGAAGTAGAGCCCCGGGACGTCAGCGGTCCGGACAGCTGTGCAAACGGCGCGGAACCACCTCGATTGAATGCCCGCGTTGTAATTGCCTCGCAGGTTCCAGGCGTAGGGAAGTGCATAAGCCCCGTCAGTGGCGAGAATTGCAACCTCATAGACAGTGGTGTGGTGTCTCAGGGTCGCCGGTGTCTGACTGAACCAGTTGGTCCAGTCGGCCGTGAGCGTCGCCACTGAGGCGCTCGGACCGACGTCGATCGGTGGATAGGCATCGAGGCCTACCTTGTGCACCGGGACGCCCACCTGACCGGTGGCGTAGGTGTCCCAATTGGCCGCGTACGAAAGTTGGCCCCTGAAGATCCGCTTCGCCCGGTCTATGAGCGCGCTCCAGTGCGGATCGTCGATCAGCGAGTTCAGCTCGGATCCGACGACGAAGGTCGTGACTCCGGTCCTTTGCGCAAGCTCGAGGTACGGGACCAGCAGTGAATAGAGGCTGGCGAACCAGTGCCCGCGGTCGGTCGGCGCAATTACACCGGACCAATAGCTCGTGCCGAACTTCTTCAGAGCCACCTGGTCGAGGAAGGGGCGCAAAGTGACGCGGAGCCCGAAACGATGGGCTTCGGCGATCGCCATCCGGAGCTCGGCGATCGTTGGCGTGATCGCCTCGGCGCGCAAGATATTGGAAAACGGAGACGGCGTTCCGTAGCCGAACGAGATGACGACTGAGTTCGACCCGAGTGCCTTCACATACCGCATGAGCTCCGCGGCTTCGTTCTTTTGCTCCGCCCAAGTGCTGAGTCCCGATGGGAGCGCCCTTTGGCCGATCCAATCGATGTCGATCCCCCGTTCCGCCGGTGGCCGGGCGCGACCGAACGTTGCCGGCTTCGTCCGGGTCGCTGCTGCAGCCGAGGAAGCAAGGAGCGAGGAGACCACGACGCACAGGACGAGGGAAGTGATTACGACTCTCACTCGGGCCTGTGCCCTTATTGATTCGAACATGATGCTGTCGCTCATCCGACCGTGATGGTGATCGTCTGGGAGGCGTAAGGAGAGACACCGTTCGTCGCGTCGACGTAGACCTCGTAGCTCCCAGCGGCAGTCGGTGTCCCCGAAAGGGTCGCCGTGCCAGAGCCGTAGGCGACGCTCAGCCAGCTCGGCAGGTCAGCCGTGTCGATCCCGACGGTCGGTGTCGGGGTGCCAGACGTCGTGACGGTGAAGGAGAAGGCTGTCCCGACCGTGCCGCTCGCCGAAGAAGAAGAGGTGATCGAGGGGGCGGTCCCGCCGACCGTGATGGTGATCGTCTGGGAGGCGTAAGGAGAGACACCGTTCGTCGCGTCGACGTAGACCTCGTAGCTCCCAGCGGCAGTCGGTGTCCCCGAAAGGGTCGCCGTGCCAGAGCCGTAGGCGACGCTCAGCCAGCTCGGCAGGTCAGCCGTGTCGATCCCGACGGTCGGTGTCGGGGTGCCAGACGTCGTGACGGTGAAGGAGAAGGCTGTCCCGACCGTGCCGCTCGCCGAAGAAGAAGAGGTGATCGAGGGGGCGGTCCCGCCGACCGTGATGGTGATCGTCTGGGAGGCGTAAGGAGAGACACCGTTCGTCGCGTCGACGTAGACCTCGTAGCTCCCAGCGGCAGTCGGTGTCCCCGAAAGGGTCGCCGTGCCAGAGCCGTAGGCGACGCTCAGCCAGCTCGGCAGGTCAGCCGTGTCGATCCCGACGGTCGGTGTCGGGGTGCCAGACGTCGTGACGGTGAAGGAGAAGGCTGTCCCGACCGTGCCGCTCGCCGAAGAAGAAGAGGTGATCGAGGGGGCGGTCCCGCCGACCGTGATGGTGATCGTCTGGGAGGCGTAAGGAGAGACACCGTTCGTCGCGTCGACGTAGACCTCGTAGCTCCCAGCGGCAGTCGGTGTCCCCGAAAGGGTCGCCGTGCCAGAGCCGTAGGCGACGCTCAGCCAGCTCGGCAGGTCAGCCGTGTCGATCCCGACGGTCGGTGTCGGGGTGCCAGACGTCGTGACGGTGAAGGAGAAGGCTGTCCCGACCGTGCCGCTCGCCGAAGAAGAAGAGGTGATCGAGGGGGCGGTCCCGCCGACCGTGATGGTGATCGTCTGGGAGGCGTAAGGAGAGACACCGTTCGTCGCGTCGACGTAGACCTCGTAGCTCCCAGCGGCAGTCGGTGTCCCCGAAAGGGTCGCCGTGCCAGAGCCGTAGGCGACGCTCAGCCAGCTCGGCAGGTCAGCCGTGTCGATCCCGACGGTCGGTGTCGGGGTGCCAGACGTCGTGACGGTGAAGGAGAAGGCTGTCCCGACCGTGCCGCTCGCCGAAGAAGAAGAGGTGATCGAGGGGGCGGTCCCGCCGACCGTGATGGTGATCGTCTGGGAGGCGTAAGGAGAGACACCGTTCGTCGCGTCGACGTAGACCTCGTAGCTCCCAGCGGCAGTCGGTGTCCCCGAAAGGGTCGCCGTGCCAGAGCCGTAGGCGACGCTCAGCCAGCTCGGCAGGTCAGCCGTGTCGATCCCGACGGTCGGTGTCGGGGTGCCAGACGTCGTGACGGTGAAGGAGAAGGCTGTCCCGACCGTGCCGCTCGCCGAAGAAGAAGAGGTGATCGAGGGGGCGGTCCCGCCGACCGTGATGGTGATCGTCTGGGAGGCGTAAGGAGAGACACCGTTCGTCGCGTCGACGTAGACCTCGTAGCTCCCAGCGGCAGTCGGTGTCCCCGAAAGGGTCGCCGTGCCAGAGCCGTAGGCGACGCTCAGCCAGCTCGGCAGGTCAGCCGTGTCGATCCCGACGGTCGGTGTCGGGGTGCCAGACGTCGTGACGGTGAAGGAGAAGGCTGTCCCGACCGTGCCGCTCGCCGAAGAAGAAGAGGTGATCGAGGGGGCGGCGGCGGGCGGCGAGACCGTCAGCGTGAACGTCTGCGTGGCGGCACCCGTCCCGTTTGACGCACTAAGAGAGATCGAGTCGACACCTGTCGAGCCGGCTGTCGGAGTGCCCGACAAGGTCCCGGTTCCATTGCCGTTGTCGGTGAAGTTGAGCCAACTCGGAAGGCCTGCTGCCGTGATCGATGCGGCCGGGTAGCCGGTCGTCGTCACGGTGAAAGAAAACGCCGTCCCGACCGTCGCCGTTGCGGAAGAAGGAGAAGTGATTGCCGCTGCCTGGTCGACGGTGATCGAGGTGGTCGTCGAGCTCGCCGCGTAGGTCGAGTCGCCCGAGTAAGAAGCCGTGATCGTGTAGCTGCCGTCGGTCGTCTCGGTGAAGGTCGCCTGGGCACTGCCCGACGAAAGGGTTTCGGTGTAGCTCTGGCCGGCGCCGTCAGAGAAGGTGACCGTGCCAGTCGGTGTGCCGCTTCCAGAGGTCGGGGTGACGGTCGCCGTCACGACGTCGCTCTGGCCGGTGACAACGGTCGCCGACGCCGGGGAGGCGCTCACTTTCACCCCGGCCGTCGAGACGGTGAGGGTGAGGCTCTGACTGGCATCGGGTGCCGTGCCGTTGAAGGCATCGAGAGAGATCGTGTCGACGCCCGCCGAGCCGGCTGTCGGAGTGCCCGAGAAGGTCCCGGTTCCATTGCCGTTGTTGGTGAAGGTGAGCCAGCTCGGGAGGCCCGAGGCGATGATCGACGGAGCCGGGTAGCCGGTCGTCGTCACCGTGTAGGTGAACGGCGCACCAATCGTTGCCGATGTCGCGTCGGCCGAGGTGATGGTCGGCGCCTGGTCGACGGTGATCGAAGTGGTCGTCGAGCTCGCCGCGTAGTTGGAGTCGCCCGCGTAAGAAACGGTGATCGTGTAGGGACCACCCGCCGCCTCGGTGAAGGTCGCCTGGGCGCTGCCCGACGAAAGGGTTTCGGTGTAGCTCTGGCCGTCGCCGTCAGAGAAGGTGACCGAGCCGGTCGGTGTGCCGGTTCCCGGCGGGGCGGCAAAGACGCCGGCCGTCACGACATCGCTTTGGCCGGTGACGACGGTCCCCGACGCCGGGTAAGCGCTCGTCGTCGTGGCGTCCTGGCCGACGATGATCGAGGTGGTCGTCGTGCTCGCTGTGTAGTTCGGGTCGCCCGAGTAAGAAGCGGTGATCGTGTAGGTGCCGTCGGTCGTCTCGGTGAAGGCCACCGAGGCTCCGCCGCTCCCATCGAGCGAGATGGTGTAGCTCTGGCCGTGGCCGTCAGAGAAGGTGACCGTGCCGGTCGGTGTGCCCGATCCGGGTGTGTTCGCCGTCACCTTCGCCGTCACGAGGTCGCTCTGGCCAGAAGCGACGCTTCCCGACGCCGGCGAGGCGGCCGTCGTCGTGGCGTCCTGGTCGACGGTGATCGAGGTGGTCGTCGAGCTCGCCGCGTAGGTCGAGTCGCCCGAGTAAGAAGCCGTGATCGTGTAGCTGCCGTCGGTCGTCTCGGTGAAGGTCGCCTGGGCACTGCCCGACGAAAGGGTTTCGGTGTAGCTCTGGCCGGCGCCGTCAGAGAAGGTGACCGTGCCAGTCGGTGTGCCGCTTCCAGAGGTCGGGGTGACGGTCGCCGTCACGACGTCGCTCTGGCCGGTGACAACGGTCGCCGACGCCGGGGAGGCGCTCACTTTCACCCCGGCCGTCGAGACGGTGAGGGTGAGGCTCTGACTGGCATCGGGTGCCGTGCCGTTGAAGGCATCGAGAGAGATCGTGTCGACGCCCGCCGAGCCGGCTGTCGGAGTGCCCGAGAAGGTCCCGGTTCCATTGCCGTTGTTGGTGAAGGTGAGCCAGCTCGGGAGGCCCGAGGCGATGATCGACGGAGCCGGGTAGCCGGTCGTCGTCACCGTGTAGGTGAACGGCGCACCAATCGTTGCCGATGTCGCGTCGGCCGAGGTGATGGTCGGCGCCTGGTCGACGGTGATCGAAGTGGTCGTCGAGCTCGCCGCGTAGTTGGAGTCGCCCGCGTAAGAAACGGTGATCGTGTAGGGACCACCCGCCGCCTCGGTGAAGGTCGCCTGGGCGCTGCCCGACGAAAGGGTTTCGGTGTAGCTCTGGCCGTCGCCGTCAGAGAAGGTGACCGAGCCGGTCGGTGTGCCGGTTCCCGGCGGGGCGGCAAAGACGCCGGCCGTCACGACATCGCTTTGGCCGGTGACGACGGTCCCCGACGCCGGGTAAGCGCTCGTCGTCGTGGCGTCCTGGCCGACGATGATCGAGGTGGTCGTCGTGCTCGCTGTGTAGTTCGGGTCGCCCGAGTAAGAAGCGGTGATCGTGTAGGTGCCGTCGGTCGTCTCGGTGAAGGCCACCGAGGCTCCGCCGCTCCCATCGAGCGAGATGGTGTAGCTCTGGCCGTGGCCGTCAGAGAAGGTGACCGTGCCGGTCGGTGTGCCCGATCCGGGTGTGTTCGCCGTCACCTTCGCCGTCACGAGGTCGCTCTGGCCAGAAGCGACGCTTCCCGACGCCGGCGAGGCGGCCGTCGTCGTGGCGTCCTGGTCGACGGTGATCGAGGTGGTCGTCGAGCTCGCCGCGTAGGTCGAGTCGCCCGAGTAAGAAGCCGTGATCGTGTAGCTGCCGTCGGTCGTCTCGGTGAAGGTCGCCTGGGCACTGCCCGACGAAAGGGTTTCGGTGTAGCTCTGGCCGGCGCCGTCAGAGAAGGTGACCGTGCCAGTCGGTGTGCCGCTTCCAGAGGTCGGGGTGACGGTCGCCGTCACGACGTCGCTCTGGCCGGTGACAACGGTCGCCGACGCCGGGGAGGCGCTCACTTTCACCCCGGCCGTCGAGACGGTGAGGGTGAGGCTCTGACTGGCATCGGGTGCCGTGCCGTTGAAGGCATCGAGAGAGATCGTGTCGACGCCCGCCGAGCCGGCTGTCGGAGTGCCCGAGAAGGTCCCGGTTCCATTGCCGTTGTTGGTGAAGGTGAGCCAGCTCGGGAGGCCCGAGGCGATGATCGACGGAGCCGGGTAGCCGGTCGTCGTCACCGTGTAGGTGAACGGCGCACCAATCGTTGCCGATGTCGCGTCGGCCGAGGTGATGGTCGGCGCCTGGTCGACGGTGATCGAAGTGGTCGTCGAGCTCGCCGCGTAGTTGGAGTCGCCCGCGTAAGAAACGGTGATCGTGTAGGGACCACCCGCCGCCTCGGTGAAGGTCGCCTGGGCGCTGCCCGACGAAAGGGTTTCGGTGTAGCTCTGGCCGTCGCCGTCAGAGAAGGTGACCGAGCCGGTCGGTGTGCCGGTTCCCGGCGGGGCGGCAAAGACGCCGGCCGTCACGACATCGCTTTGGCCGGTGACGACGGTCCCCGACGCCGGGTAAGCGCTCGTCGTCGTGGCGTCCTGGCCGACGATGATCGAGGTGGTCGTCGTGCTCGCTGTGTAGTTCGGGTCGCCCGAGTAAGAAGCGGTGATCGTGTAGGTGCCGTCGGTCGTCTCGGTGAAGGCCACCGAGGCTCCGCCGCTCCCATCGAGCGAGATGGTGTAGCTCTGGCCGTGGCCGTCAGAGAAGGTGACCGTGCCGGTCGGTGTGCCCGATCCGGGTGTGTTCGCCGTCACCTTCGCCGTCACGAGGTCGCTCTGGCCAGAAGCGACGCTTCCCGACGCCGGCGAGGCGGCCGTCGTCGTGGCGTCCTGGTCGACGGTGATCGAGGTGGTCGTCGAGCTCGCCGCGTAGGTCGAGTCGCCCGAGTAAGAAGCCGTGATCGTGTAGCTGCCGTCGGTCGTCTCGGTGAAGGTCGCCTGGGCACTGCCCGACGAAAGGGTTTCGGTGTAGCTCTGGCCGGCGCCGTCAGAGAAGGTGACCGTGCCAGTCGGTGTGCCGCTTCCAGAGGTCGGGGTGACGGTCGCCGTCACGACGTCGCTCTGGCCGGTGACAACGGTCGCCGACGCCGGGGAGGCGCTCACTTTCACCCCGGCCGTCGAGACGGTGAGGGTGAGGCTCTGACTGGCATCGGGTGCCGTGCCGTTGAAGGCATCGAGAGAGATCGTGTCGACGCCCGCCGAGCCGGCTGTCGGAGTGCCCGAGAAGGTCCCGGTTCCATTGCCGTTGTTGGTGAAGGTGAGCCAGCTCGGGAGGCCCGAGGCGATGATCGACGGAGCCGGGTAGCCGGTCGTCGTCACCGTGTAGGTGAACGGCGCACCAATCGTTGCCGATGTCGCGTCGGCCGAGGTGATGGTCGGCGCCTGGTCGACGGTGATCGAAGTGGTCGTCGAGCTCGCCGCGTAGTTGGAGTCGCCCGCGTAAGAAACGGTGATCGTGTAGGGACCACCCGCCGCCTCGGTGAAGGTCGCCTGGGCGCTGCCCGACGAAAGGGTTTCGGTGTAGCTCTGGCCGTCGCCGTCAGAGAAGGTGACCGAGCCGGTCGGTGTGCCGGTTCCCGGCGGGGCGGCAAAGACGCCGGCCGTCACGACATCGCTTTGGCCGGTGACGACGGTCCCCGACGCCGGGTAAGCGCTCGTCGTCGTGGCGTCCTGGCCGACGATGATCGAGGTGGTCGTCGTGCTCGCTGTGTAGTTCGGGTCGCCCGAGTAAGAAGCGGTGATCGTGTAGGTGCCGTCGGTCGTCTCGGTGAAGGCCACCGAGGCTCCGCCGCTCCCATCGAGCGAGATGGTGTAGCTCTGGCCGTGGCCGTCAGAGAAGGTGACCGTGCCGGTCGGTGTGCCCGATCCGGGTGTGTTCGCCGTCACCTTCGCCGTCACGAGGTCGCTCTGGCCAGAAGCGACGCTTCCCGACGCCGGCGAGGCGGCCGTCGTCGTGGCGTCCTGGTCGACGGTGATCGAGGTGGTCGTCGAGCTCGCCGCGTAGGTCGAGTCGCCCGAGTAAGAAGCCGTGATCGTGTAGCTGCCGTCGGTCGTCTCGGTGAAGGTCGCCTGGGCACTGCCCGACGAAAGGGTTTCGGTGTAGCTCTGGCCGGCGCCGTCAGAGAAGGTGACCGTGCCAGTCGGTGTGCCGCTTCCAGAGGTCGGGGTGACGGTCGCCGTCACGACGTCGCTCTGGCCGGTGACAACGGTCGCCGACGCCGGGGAGGCGCTCACTTTCGTCAGATAGCCGAAGATGAACTCGTCGGCGGGCGTTATCGCGCTCGGCCCGGCAGGACTCGTCACGACGACGTCGACCGTGCCGGTTCCTGCCGGAGACACCGCCATGAGCTCGGTCGGAGACACGAAGGTGACAGATGCCGCCGCAACCCCACCGAACGCCACCGTCGAATCCGGCGTGAACCCGTATCCGGTGATCGTCACCGATGTCCCCCCGGGCTCTGGACCCCACGTCGGGTTGAGTCCCGTCACCCCGGGAGGTCCGTAGCTATAGAAGTTGTCGTCTGCGATCATCGACGACCCGTCGGTGGGCGTCGTGACCACGACGTTGACGGTGTTCACCCCCGCTGGCGCGACGGCATCGATCGTCGAATCGTTGACGATCGTGTAGCTCGTCGCCGCCACCTGTCCGAAGTAGACAGAGGTGGCGCCGGTGAACCCAGCTCCGGATATGACTACCGCATTGCCACCGGCTGCCGGGCCGGCGTCCGGACTGACGCTCGCCACGATCGGGCCGTAGGTGAAGTTGTCGCCGAGCACGCGGCCCGACGAACCGTCTTGCGCCTGGACGGTTATGTCTTCGACTCCCGGAACAGCGCCCGGCGAGGTGGCAACGATCGTCGTGTCGCTCTCGATGGTGAAGCTCGTCGCCGGGAAGGTGCCGAAGAAGACGCCGGTCACCGAGGTGAACCCGGAGCCCGTGATGGTGACATTCGTACCGCCCGCAGGAAGACCAGTTTCAGGGGTGATCGAAGACAGGCTCGGCGCGTAGAAGTAGGAGTCTGCAGGCGACGTCGTCGAAGTCCCGTCGGGAGTCGTGACCGTGATATCGAGCGACTGACCAGCTGTCCCCGGTGGTGATACTGCGTCGATCAGGCCGTCGTTGACGACCGAGAAGCTCGTCGCCTGGGTGGACCCGAACCACACGGCGGAGGCGCCGGTGAACCCCGATCCACTGATGGCGATGCTCGCCCCGCCGGCGGAGTTGCCCTCGGCCGGAGTGACGAGGGTGACTGCGGGCGACACGCTCAGATAGGTGAACTGGTCGGCGCTCGATGTGGTTGAGGTTCCACCCGGCGTCGTGACGGTGATGTCGACCGCGCCCGGCGATCCGCCAGGTGCGGTTGCCTGCAGCGATTCGTCGTCAAGAACCGTGAAGCTCGTCGCCGCGGCACCCCCGAAGGACACCCCGGTGGCACCCGAGAATCCTGCACCCGAAACCGTCACGACCGTCCCTCCGGCAGCGTTGCCGCTCGAGGGGGAGATGCCGGTGACAGCGGGAGTCGCCGTGTAGGTGAACTGGTCGGCCGAGGAGGTAGCCGACGTACCGGTCGAGGTCGTGACGGTGACATCGACGATTCCGCTGCCGGCCGGAGCCTCCGCGAGGATCGTCGACGACGACTCGAAGACGGCGGCGTTAGAGGGATTCGATCCGAAATTGACCGTCGGCCCGGTCGAAAAGTTGGTCCCCGTGATGACCACGTCGGTGCCGCCGAACGTCGAACCGGTGGTCACCGAAAGCGAGGTCACCGTCGGAGCGCCAGATATATAGGTGAACTGATCGGCGCTCGAGGTGGTCGAAGTTCCGCCAGTGTCAGAAATGGTCACGTCGACCACTCCGGCGGCACCGGCCGGAGCGACGACCGAGGCAGTGTCGCCACTGATGGCGGTGATCTCCCCGACGACCGTACCGAAGTCCACCTCGCTGTCGTTGAGAGTGGAGAAGTTCGTCCCGGTGATCGTGACGACGGCACCCCCTGCCGTCGACCCAGAGGCGGGCGAGATGCTCGTCACGGTCGGAGCGAGGGCGACGTACATGTACTCGTCATCGAGGCTCGTGGCGGTCGTCCCCGCCGGCGTCGTGACAGATATGTCGACCTCTGTATTGCTTGTGAAGGATTCGGCCGGCGAGGTCACGGTGAGCGTCGTGCCGTCGCTGCTAACCGAGATCCCGGTGGTCACCGAATCGGCACCGAACTGCACCGAGGTCGCGCCGCTGAGGTTCGTGCCGGTGACGGTGACCACGGTCCCACCGGCGATCGGGCCGGCATCGACCGAGGTGTCAGTGGCGGTGAGCGAGGTGACCGTTGGGGTCGAAGACGAAAATGCCGTCACTGTGAGAGTGAACGTTTGCGAGCTCGACCCGACGGCATTCGAAGCTTGGATCGTGAACGAATAGGTGCCAGGCCCGGAGACGATCCCCGATATAGCTGCCGAACCGTTGCCGTTATCGGTGAGCGTCAGTCCAGTCGGCAAGCCTGAAGCAGTAATCGCAGGTGTCGGCGTTCCTGACGCCGCCACGGCAAAGCCGAACTCGAACCCGGATATGGCGTTCGCCGACGACGTCGAAAGGATCGCCGGGAGGCTCCCATACACGTACTGGTCGGCCGCCGAAGACGGCGACGTCCCTCCCGGGGTCGTCACGGTGACGTTGACCGTGCCCGATCCGGCGGGCGCCGTGGCGGTGATCTCGGTTGCCGAGACGACCGACACCCCGGTCGCCGCCGCGGTGCCGAAATTGACGGTCGCACCGGCGACGAACCCCGTGCCGGTGACGGTCACGATGGTTCCGCCGGCGGTGACACCGCCGATCGGACTGAGCCCGGTGACCGCCGGAACAGCGTCGTAGCTGTATTGGCTCGCTGGTCCGGTTGCAGACGTTCCACCCGGGGTCGTCACCGTAACGTACGCAGTCCCGGATCCCGCCGGCGCGGACGCCGTGATCGTCGTCGACGAGTTGACCGTCACCCCTGTAGCTGCGGCCGTGCCGAACTTCACAGTCGCGCCGGCAACAAACCCACTGCCTGTGATCGTCACCGATGTGCCACCACCGGACGAGCCGGCTGCCGGACTGAGTGCTGTCACCGTCGGGACCGCGTCGTAGCTGAAGGTGCCGTTCGTCGTCGAAGTGCCAACGGCGTTTGTCGCCGAAACGCTCACCGAACCGCTACCCGCCGGCGAGGTGACGGCGAGCTGGGTGGACGAGGTGACCGTGACGGCAGTCGCCGAGGCAGTACCAAACTTGACCGTCGTTGCGGCAGTGAAGCCTGTCCCAGTGATCGTCACAGCGGTACCACCGGCTGTCGGACCGGCGCTCGGGCTGACTCCGGTGACCGTCGGAACCGAGTACGCAAAAAGATCGGCCGGAGACGTCGCAGACGTACCAGCACTGTTCGTCACCGTGATATCGACGCTGCCCGATCCTCCCGATGGCGCGGTCGCCCGCAAGCTGGTCCCAGACGAAACTGTCACGCTCGAGGCGGAGCGGGTACCGAAATGGACCGTTGATTGCGCGGTGAAATTCGTTCCTGTGACCGTCACCACGGTTCCCGACGCTCCACCAGACGGCGAGATCGATGCCACAGTCGGCACCCCGTATCCGAAGAGATCGGCACTCGATGTCGCCGACGTGCCGAAAGAGGTTGTGACCGTCACATTGACTGACCCGGCGCTACCGGCTGGGGACGTAGCTGTGATGGAGGTCGATGAATTAACCGTGACCGACGAAGAGGCGGTCGACCCGAAATCGACGGTGGTAGGAGCCACGAAGTTCGTGCCTGTGATCGTGACCGCCGTGCCGCCTGAGGTTGGTCCGGCCGAGGGGCTCAACGAGCTCACTGTCGGCTGCGCGTAGTACGTATACGTCACGCCTGACGACGCGCCGTCCGCATTGGTGACTGTCACCGAGGCAGCACCGGAAGCGTGCGCCGGTGAGACAACTGTGAGCTGGGTCGACGAATCAACTGTGACGCTGGTTCCAGCTGTCCCTCCGAAACCAACAGTTGCGTTAGCGACGAAGTTGGTGCCCGTGATCGTTACCGTCGAACCGCCGTTGCTCGAACCAAACGAGGGCGAAATAGTTGCAATCGTCGGGGTGCCGTAGGCGAATAGGTCTCCGACAATCGAAGGTGATGTTCCGACAGCATTCGTGACGGTGACGTTCACGGTGCCAGAGCCGGTCGGCGAAACCACCGTTAGTTGAGTAGCCGAGGTAATGCTCACCGAAGTTCCGGGCGTCGATCCGAACGCAACGGTGTCGCCGCTCGAGAAATTGGAACCGGTCACCGTAACCGTTACGCCGGAGCCACGGCCAGCGGTCGGGCTAATCGACGACACCGTGGGTGCAGAAAAAGAGAACAAATCAGCAGCGGACGTAGAAGATGTTCCCCCGCTCGAAGTGGTAACAGCGATAGCGACCGAACCGCTCACGCCTGAGGGCGCAACTGCGCTAAGGCTCGTCGTCGAATGGACCGTGTATGAAGTCGCCGCGCTGGACCCGAAGTAGACGGCCGTCACCGAGGAGAAATTCGTTCCCGTTACGGCGACCGTCGTCCCAGCCGTCCCTGACCCCGGCGACACCCCACTCACTGTGGGAGGAGCCACATAGGTGTACGTGACTCCCGTCGACTGACCTCCGCCGCAACTCCCCCCGCTCGGATTCGTCACGGTGACTGATACCGCGCCCGCCGAGCCGGACGGAGCGGCGACTGTCAGTTGGGTTGTCGAGAAGCTCGCGACAGTCGCGTCCTTCGAGCCGAAGACAACCGTCGGGTCGGTGGATCCCGCTTGGCAGAACCCTTGGCCGTTGACGGTGACGGAGTTCCCGCCCGTCGTCGGGCCGCTGCTCGGAGAGACGGAGATGTTCGTCGGCGCGGCGGCGGCTGCGAGCTGCGAATCCAAAATGAGGAACGGGGCGACGCTCACGCCAGCAGTCACGATGACGGTCACGAACGAGCGAAGCAGCGAATTACGAGTTGCGCGCTGTTCGCGCCGGCACGTGTTCAGTCCTCGAGGCGCGCCCACAGGGATGGCTGTTGAGGCATCTCGCATCGCTCGCCGTACCGCGAACCAGGCTCTCATCATGAGGTGGCCAGGCGATGGGAGTTGCAAACGAAGAGGAGCGATGACGCGCTCGCGCATGTGTTGAACTTGGATCGCGAAGTAGCAGTGCACACTTCCAGCACAAAGGGCGCGCAAGTAGAACCGCGTGGCTTGAGGGCAGCCAACCTCACCGATGGGACCTTTCAAGGGTTTACTTCGAAGGTGCCATCGGTGGTCTGGGACGGCACTTGCAACTGCGACCACCAATGTGGTCGATGGATCTCAGTTAATCAAATTGATGATCGCATTTGATCAATCACCGCACACGTTGACCTGGGCGATCTTCAACGGTGGCCGCGAGACTCTGCGGGCAGAAGGTGGCGAGTAGGGCCTCTCGCTGCGCCGAGTAGAGCGCCAGGCATCGCTCCACCACACCCCCCTTACACCTTCCCGCTCTTCCTTGATGCTACGAACAAGTGGTGATTGATCCAGATCTCTTGGTGTGTCCGGTGCTTGACCGAAAACGTCACTAACAACACGTAGAAGGCAGAGCCATTGTGCGCCGGAACCGGATCACGCACGACTACCGTCGCGGCGTAGAGGACGGCCTTGACGCGTGAGCAACGATCGGGGCAGTTGTAGATAGTGAGCTTGCCTTTGGCGAGCGCCGTCTTAGACGTCCATTCAGACCATCGGAGAATCGACAGCACCGGTGCCGCCTTACCACAGGACAGATAGACCCGCGACGGCTTGATAGCTAGCTCGCCGTGGCATCCGAGAATGCGCGGGAGAGGTTCCTTCGCCGCCTCGGCGTGCGCGCCCGCGGCAAGCACCCCAATCCCGAACGACGCCACGAATGTCAAGGCGATCAGAACTCGCGATACGAGCGATGACTTTCGCCCGAAAATCCGATTCGGCTTCATTTCCGTTGCCCTCGTGCGTGATCCACGAGCTGCGTTTGACAACAACGACCGCGCGTATTCACGACGCAACAAGAACTTGTCCTTCCGAGACGGCGAGCTCCAACTTGGGCATCGAATGCCTTTGCTCTATTCGATTCGCGTCACGATGAAAACTTGTCAGGAAGGCCCGGTCATCCCCAATTCAACGACAACAAGATCTGGGCCGACAGAAATATTAGTCCAACGTCGTTTATAGCGATCGACAATTGGTTCTCAGGTAGCTACGAGAGGAAAAGAGCTGTAGTGCCACTCCCATTCGGAACTCGCCGTCTGCGAGCCGGACGAGAATGGTACGGACTCGGCACAGCGACATCGAGCGCGCCTATCGAACCGACGGCGACTGATCCTGCCAACTTCAAACTGACAACTGGACCATTGCGATCTCTCCCGTGTTCGAAACCTCCGCGTCCAATCCCCCGTATGAATAGCGACAATCGCGGGCAACAACGCCGACCACAAGAACCAATTCGAGTGCGAGGCCGATTCGCCCTCTTCGCTCGCGGTGTTTGGTTTCCCGAATCGAGGTTTCGGCGTCAGACAATGACTCTGTTGCTTCGACTGGCGGGTGACGGTCGAGAGGCCTCATCGCCTCTCCTACAGGGGGGGTATTCCAACAGTTCGATATGGTCAGCCCGTAGCCGTTCCGTCGCCCAGGTGCGATGAGTTCTTTTCGTCATTTGATCACCGCCGTGCGCTGTCGCGTCCCGGCGACGCGGATTGGACGGCTACGACCCACTTCGAGCAAGCCCTCGTCACGTAACGCACGCAATGCTCGAAGCACTGGTGTTCGTGTTCACCCCGAGCACCACTCGAGGTCTTTCGCCCGCGCGAACGCCCGTCCGGTTTCTCTTCGCCGTCGGCGGTCGTCCGTCGGATCTCGACGGTTACCTGTTCGTGCAGCAGTGTCGGGTCGTTGCGGTCAAAGGTCGAGAGCGCCTGCGAGTTCGCCGAATCGACCACCGACGATGCGCGTTTGCAGCTCCGCGACTTGATAGTCGGCGGATCGCCGCCGGCCCCGGCGAATTGACGGCCTTCTTTCACTGCATCTCGATCAGCACGTCGGGCGCGAACCAGACTTCCTGCTCTTCGCTTCGCCAAACGGCCATCCATCACGACGGACGAAATTTCGCGGGCAGTGGTTGGGGGCTTGTGTCAGCGCGGGGGTTTCCGTTCTCCGCCTTCACGATCTACGGGGTTCGGGCGCCACCTAGGCGGCAACTGCCCAAGCGAAAGTGCGCGAGCTGATGGTCCGACTCGGCCATAGAACCCAAAACATGGCGATCCACTACCAAATTCGAGCCGCATCAAGCGCTTGCGGACAGGCTCAACGCCATCATGTAAGCGGTGAACGCTTCGTCCTCAGAGGATGCGGGTCACGTGGTCCCGTTCGAGAGAAATGGAAGTCACTGTTGACCAGGATTGTCGGTGAATCTTCCGACGACAACGCGCGTTGCTGAAGAGCCACACACTCGCCGATCAAGTTCGGTCTCGGACGGGGTCGGCCTGATCCCCCTCCGACAAGAGCGCGGACGCCACAACGAAGGAGAACACCGCGCGCACCGCGGCACGGCGCTCACGTAGTGCGCGATTGACGGGACGATTCGGACCTAACCGCTGACGCAGCTAGCGCGATCACACCCATTGACTACGGCTAGGAGGACACAGCTTGAGTGTCGCGGAGTCACCACCGAACGTCAAAGTATCCTGAGGGGATCCTCGAGGGAAAGAAGTGGACACACACTCTGAAGTTGCCGCGTCACGTTGAGCGACTTTTGACGCGTGTGTGCAACGTTGATTTGTCAATTAGTAACACGACCCTTGATGCGTCTTTCATCTGACTGATAGAAGTTCTCGCACAAAGCACGTCGAGACCGGATGGCTCGAGAAATTCGTTCCAATCCCACTCGGCGGCCCGCCCAAAACTAAGGACTCGAGTTCAGATATGAGTGTTGCGCCGGTGCTTGAGGAACCAAGCGAGAGCTCCTCGGAAGGGCTACGGACCCCGGGGATAGCTCTCGCATGGGCAGCTGAGTCTCCGCGCCCAGTCGGCTCGTCGTTTGGCGACGCAGTATTTGAGAGCCTGAGCGCCACAGAAGTTGACGTTCAATCGACACTTGCCCGCACCTTCGTCCGGGTCGCCGACACGCTCACCGAGCACTTTGATCTCGACGAGATGCTGCGCCACCTGATGGATGTCTGCGTGCAACTCGTCGATGGATCTGAGGTCAGCATCGTTCTCGAAGATGACCACGCGGCGCTTCGTGTCGTGACGAGCTCTTCTGAACGAAAGGGTGTGCTCGAGCAATACCAGATCGAGCACGGCGAGGGTCCAACTATCGAAGCGTACAAGAGCGGCGAGTTGAACCTGTGTGACGAACTCTCCAACGAGTTGTCTCCGTGGCCGAAGTTCGCCCAATTGGCCAGGGCGGTGGGTTATACGTCGGTGCGTTCCGTACCCCTTCGTTGGAGGAACGAAACGATCGGCGTCGTCAGCATCGCCGAGACAAAGAATGTTCCCCGATCTCTGGTGCGAGACGTGCTGATCAGCGCTCTCGCCGACAGCACGACGATTGGGATTCTCAACCGACGCGCCTACGCGACTGTGAGCGAACTGAGCCAGCAGTTGCAGGGAGCCCTCACCTCGAGGGTGTTGATCGAGCAGGCGAAGGGCGCCGTCGCTGCCCGCCTCTGCATCGCGCCAGACGCGGCTTTTGAAATGTTGCGTCGCTACGCGAGGAGCACGAACCGGAGCTTGAACGATGTCGCTGGGGCAGTCCTCGACGGGGGCCTCGCGACTCACGATCTATGGAACACCCGCCGAGCATCCGCGGCACGCAAGGCGAAAGTCAAGGCGTAAGAGATCCGTCACGTTCAAAAGTAATTCTGAACCTTAAGAGGCTCCGCCCGGCGATCGTTTCGCCGGGCGGAGCCTCTTTCTTTCCGACGTCGGGAGTTAGGGCTACTCGACGGTCACGCTTTTCGCGAGATTGCGGGGTTTGTCGACGTCCAGGCCGAGTACCACTGCGGTGTGGTAAGCGAACATTTGGAGCGGCATCAGTAAGGCGAGGGCGTCGAGCTCAGGTTCGCTCTTTGGAACAACGATGACTTCGTCGGCCAAGTCTTTGAGATCGAGCGAGTGACCCACGGTGATGATCGGCCCCTTACGGGCTCGAATTTCCTCGAGCGTCGCCATGTTCTTCGTGAACAGGGCATCGTCTGGCACTACCGCCACGGTTGGAAGCTCGGGGTCAACGAGCGCCAGCGGTCCGTGCTTGAGCTCGGCGCACGGGTATGCCTCGGCGTGAATGTAGGAGACCTCTTTCAGCTTTTGCGAGCCCTCGAGGGCGACGGGATACCCAGCGACACGCCCGACAAAGAAGGCGCTCTGCACGTGGGCATAGCGCTCGGCTATCGCAGCGACATGGGCTTCGCCCTCGAGCGCTCTCTCCAAAGCTCCCGGCACAGCTTGCAAACCGGCAAGAAGTCGATCTCCGTCCGTCTCCGAGAGTGATCGCAGGCGCCCGAGCGCGAGCGACAACAGAGTGATCGCGACAAGCGTCGTGGTGAAGCTCTTGGTCGATGTCACGGAAATCTCGGGTCCAGCTCGAAGGTAGATCCGTCGCTCGCAGGCGCGGGCAATGCTGCTCTCTGGAACGTTCACGATTGCCACGACGCGCCCCCCTGGCGCTGGATCTCCCAGACCGCCTGAAGAGTGTCGAGCGTCTCGCCCGATTGGCTCAGCGCGACATATAGCGTGTCGCGGTCGACGATCGGATTGCGATAGCGGAACTCCGAGGCCGGTTCCGCATCCGTCGGTATTCCAGCCAACGGCTCGATTAGGTGTGCGCCGGCGAGTCCGGCGTAGTAGGCGGACCCGCAACCAAGAAACGTGACGCGCCTCAGTGAACGCGCCTCGAGCTCGTCGAAGTTGAGGTCCTCTAGACAGGCCGTCCCGTTGTTGAAGTCCATCCGCCCGGCCAGCGTCCTTGCAACGGCCGCTGGCTGTTCGTGGATCTCCTGCTGCATGAAATGGGAGAACGCTCCAGTTTCATAGCTTGATGGTTCCCACGCGAACGTTGTGATCGCGTGTGCTCGATCTGGAGTATTCAGTCCCCTGGTCGACACTTCGTCCGCGTGCACAATGGCGAGCTCATTGTCGTCGAGGTAGATGACACGCTGCGTGTAGCGGGCGAATGCTGCAATGTCTGAGGCGACGAAATGTTCACCGTCACCAACTCCAATGACGACTGGGCTTCTGTAACGCGCTAACACCATCAAGTCGGGTGACTCGGCATCGAGAACGGCGATGCCGTAGGTGCCATGTACAGCAGCGAGCGCGTACTGGACTGCAGCGGCGAGATCGTCAGTCGCAGCTTCTGCAAGCAGATGGGCGATGATCTCGGTGTCGGTTGAGGAATTGAAAATTACACCGTTCGACGCGAGCCGCTCCCGAAGCTCCGCGGCGTTTTCGATTATTCCGTTGTGGACAACTGCGAAGCGACCAGTGCTGTCCAAATGAGGGTGTGCGTTGACGACACTCGGTTCACCGTGAGTCGCCCACCGTGTGTGCCCGATGCCGATCGAGCTTGTGCGAATCTCCGGCAAAGTGTCGGCGAGATCTCGTATGCGACCCTTGACCTTGTGAACGACGAGACCACTCTCGCTGATTGCCGCAAGCCCAGCGGAGTCATAACCCCGATACTCGAGATGGCGGAGCCCATCGAGGATCACTGGGATGGCATCTCTCCTGCCGATATAACCAGCGATGCCGCACATCGTTGCTCCTTAGAGTCGGTCTAAGAATTAGACATGTCGGGACGTGGCACCCCGCATGTGCGCTTGAAGTCGATCAGGGTGGTGAATCACGCCGGTCGCTGCGATTGCGTTTGCCCGGTCTTGAGAAGAAGCTCGAGATCGGCGCGCTGCACCATCCAGACGCGCCCTCGTTTGGTTGCGGGAAACCCTCCGCGCGTAATCCAACGACGCATAGTCAGGTCTGACACGTTGAGGCAGTTGGCGACCTGATGAACCGTGCACTCCAACGGCAGCTCATGGATGCGACCGTCGTCATCGGTCGGTATGCGCCAGCTTCCGCCAACCTGCACCGCAAGTAATCTGCCCGCCTTGATGTGGCGTCGAACTGTCAGCTCGGTAACTCCGAGCTGTCGTGCGACGTCATGAATCGTGGCGACAAGTTGTGGTGTGACGCTGCGGGGGACGCGGTGAATCCCGTAATTGGTCATTGTGAGCACGCTCCTTCGACGGCTTGGAAGGAGGCCGCTTCTATCCGGGTCGCGACGCTCGCTAGCCGCCTCGCGACCCGTGGGCACGACCGGCAGGAACGACCAGCGCCGGGTGCTATCAGATGACTGCTGCGCCGCTCGGGCGCTGTGAGCTCGGGGAATCTGTCTGGCCCGATCTCTGGCGCTCGTGCGCGCGCTCGGTGGCCACGACGCCGCCGGCCGCATTGTCCAGCACCGTCTCGTGGGCTGATATCGCCTGAAGAGCGATCAAAACCGCGGCTGCCACCCATGACCTCTCACCTCGGGGGATCCACTCCGGGTGCGCCACCGGGTACAAGGGCAACGCGGTTGGTACTCCGCCGAGTTCAAGGGCAGATCGAGTTGCGGCATTTTACCTTGGCGACGGCCGCATCGCGCAAGAGAGCCGTGTCAATAAGTCGCTATTTGATCGAATTGATCGTATAGATGCTTGCAAGTCAGCTCGTCGCCTGGCTACAACTGGACGAAACGGCCCTCTGGTTATCCTCCGTGAGGGCCGCAAGTCTCAGTAGATGTGAGGAAGTAGCAGCCGATCAGGATTGCTTCGCGACGTGACCCGTCGATTTGTCGAAGACTCCGCGAGTGATTTCAGTTGCGCGAGCAGCGCGAACTGAGCAAATGAAAGGACGGGCCAGAGGGCAATGGATCCTATCGATGGCACGCGTGAGGCCTTGCTGTGTCTGGCGACGTACCCGATTGGACCGCGTATCGCGTTGATAGAGCGCATTGTCAGGGTCGCCCACTACACAGCGCGCACCAGGCTGTGACGCGTGAGCTCGGGTTCGATCGACAGATTCGCTCGACCACTTCACCTCGCATAACGGCGGGAGCGTCAGAAAAGACATCCGCCCTGGGTGTGCTACAACGTACCGAACTCACACCGACTTCGATTTGTCAGATCTGCGCCGCTCTTTTATCCGTAAGCGGTGCTGGGCTTGTGCTCATGGGTACAGACGGAGCACCGTCGGCGTCGTACGCGTCAGACGCGCGCTATGACCGAGTCGAAGAATTGCAATTCACACAGGGCGTAGGGCCTGGGATCGATGCCTATGCGCAGGGCCTGCCAGTTATCGAAGACGACCTCCTTGAACACTCGCCTTCGCGGTGGGTCGGGTTCCCGCGCGCCGCATCTGCAGCAGGCATCCGTGCGCTGTTCGCGTTTCCGCTCCGAGTTGGTGACTCCCGTATCGGCGCGATCACCTGGTACCAGGACGCTCCGGGAGAGCTCGACGCGCTTCGCTACAAAGATGCGGCCGTGACCGCAGAAGTGGTGACGCGACTGGTCCTGTCGATGCAGGCGGGGGTATCGGAGGGCCTACTGGCACAGCAGCTTCGCAACGACGGTACGTACCATCACGAAGTTCATCAGGCGGTCGGAATGATCTCCGTCCAACTCGGCGTCAGCGTGACCGAAGCACTTTCCCGTTTGCGCGCCTGGGCATTTGCCAACAACCTGACCATGGTCGAGGCTGCCTCGCGCATCGTCGCGGGCGAGCTGCGACTGGGTGAGTGACATCGCTAGAGCAAACCTGAAGGTCTGAGTCGACGAGGGGCTGCTCGGGTCGTCGTCATCCGCTCGACCTGCGACCAAGCGGCCATCTAGTCCGGCACCGAGTCCAAGAGGCAAGAGCACTCGTGGTTCCCGGGCGTCGCTCTTTCGTCGTTGGTTCAAAGCACTCTTTTGCGAAAGGACGACTTGTAGCCCTCGTAGGGCGCGGCGACCTATCACGGGCAGGAGGGGTGGCACAATTGCGTTCGATCGCGGGAGTCGGACAGCGCCTCGCGTTCAAGTGTTTCCTCCTTTCACTAACGACGGTTGACGCAATCCGATCGTCATCACGACGGCTACGACGCCGGCGACGGATGCCACAGGCAAGATCGGAAAGGTGTCCGGCGACGCGTGGATGAGCGCGGCGCCGACTACCGCTCCTGCCGCCGCACATCCGAGGACTCCGGCGCTCAACCAATCCGCCCGGCGCTGACGCCGACCCGAGACCAGGGACGCGACGGCACCGGTCAGCGTCCCGGTGAGGTAGGTCGTCGAGAGTGGCGCTCCGACGTTGCGCATCGCCTCGCTCTGCAATCCCATCGCAATCGCAGCAACAGCGAGTAGGACGAGCTGCGAAGCACCGGTTGCGCGGCCGTTCACCAGTTCCCAGCCGATCGTGAATCCGACGACCGCGCACAGCTCGACCGCCAGCGTCGTGGTGACGCATGTCGGCCACAACTCGTTTCCGTCGCGCGTTCCCCGGCAGATGAAGCTCCCGAGTGCGACGCCGACGATGTAGCCGGCGATGGCGGTCACAGCGTGGCTCGACAGGGATCCCGATTCGCGTTCAATCGCCAGTCCGAGCAACACGAGGTTGCCAGTCATCACACTCGCGAAGACTCCGCCGAGACGGACAAAGGAGGCGACATCCGTCGCACCGTTTGCGGCTGCGAGTGCCAGCGCAAGCGCAAGCGCAAGCGCAAATAGCGGTACGCCGCGGCGCGACGCTTCGTCACCGATCATCCATGCTCCTGGAGATGCCGCGTCGATCAGCGGGGGTCGCTTCCTGAGGCTTCAGCGCGACGAATGCCTCCGGCGCGTCAAGAAAGCTGGCGCTCGGGATGAAAAAAAGGCTGCCGGTCGCGGCTTTCGAGAAATCGAGGACGCGGTCGTAGTTACCGGGGGGCTTGCCGACGAACATGTTCGTCAGCATCTGCTCGGTCACCTCCGGGGTGCGCGAGTAGCCGATGAAATAGGTACCGAACTCGCGCGCGCCCACGGCTCCGAACGGCATGTTGAAACGCACGATCTGACGCTGCAAACCGTCCTCGGCGATGATCGTGTTCAAAGCGACGTGGGAGTTGGACGGCTTCACATCGTCGGGCATCTCGATGTCGGCGAGTTTTGAACGTCCGATGACCCGTTCCTGTTCCTCAACCGCCAGAGCGCTCCAGCCGTCGAGATCGTGCAGGTACTTCTGGACGATCACGTAGCTGCCGCTCGAGAACACGGAATCCTCGTCTCCGATGAGGACAGAAGCACTCGCCGCGGCGCCGGCCGGGTTCTCGGTGCCGTCGACGAAGCCGAGAAGGTCGCGCTCGTCGAACGACTTAAAGCCGTGCACCTCGTCGACGACCTCGCCGTGACCGACGAGCCGGTCGCTTAAGTGTTGAGCGAGCTCGAAGCACAGGTCGAAGCGGCGGGCACGGATGTGGAAGAGCAGGTCGCCCGGCGTGGCGACAGCGTTGTGCTTGGCTCCGTTGAGCTCACGGAAACGATGCAGTCCCGCCGGGCGCGGACCGCTAAAGAGGCGGTCCCAGATCAGAGAGCCGAGACCAACCACACAAGTAAGTCCCCCGTCGGGAACCCGGAAGCCGACCGACCGCGTCAGCCCGGCAACATCTGAGAGTAGGTCACAGACGACGCCCTCGGAGTCCGGAGCCACCGTCACGACCAGGAAGATGGCCGATTCGGTGAGTGGGGTGAGGACGGCCTGCGGCTCGCTGCTTGGGTCGGGAGCGATCGACGCCACGTCCCCCCTCGTCATAGGGCGCACTCGTTCGCGGTCGAACGCACAGTAGCCATCTCTCCGGATGCCCAAGGGGCGGGCGTCGTGGAACCCTTGGTGAACAGTGCTGGGACGAAAAGAAGAGCGCTTAACGGATCCCGGTGTCGCAGGCGATATCTGCCCGGGTCCCCCGGTCGAATCGCACGGTCACCGGTTTCTCCGGACAACGGGGCCACCTGGAATCCGTGACAACAAACAACGTGTAGTCCCCAGGCGACAGGCGGATCAGGTACCGGCCGGACGCGTCACTTCGCGTCCAGCCGACCGTCGACCCCGCGGCAGAACGTGCGTCGATGGTGGCTTCCACGGGTCGGGTGCAATTCGCGCCGGACTGCTCCACCGGACAGGTGGGACCGGCGGTCACGATCCCGTGAACGATGCCGGTGCGAACGACGCGCGAGTGACTCGCGGCGGACGCAGGGTTTCGTTCGGCGACGAACAGGAGCGCCAGCACAATGGCCACGCCCAGCACCAGCGCTATGACCACCTGTCGCCCCGTCTCTCGACTAGGCGTCATGGATAAAACCGTACGGCGGTGCTTGCTCGCATCCCAGTCACCCCGTTTGACCACGACTTCGACGCGCCTTTGTCAACCCGCGTGCATCGAAGAATCTGCGCGAAATCAACTAGGAGAGAGACCGTCGATACCGCGATGCAAAGGTGTCGCGTCGAATGCGCAGATGGGACCTCGCTTCGGCCTTTGTAGGGGTCGCTCAATTCGCTCGAAAGCGAAGGCGCAGGATCCCTTAGATCCAGTGGCAAAAGAAGCCCGAGCACGCGGGGAAACTCTCAGCCGGCGTGCGGGCCAACCGCGTCCTATGCCCGCCCCTTCACGCGCTTGAGCCCAGGGCACTCTGTTTGCCGGCAGCGCCAACCGAGCGACATCGCCATGCGTCAGCAAACGCGCCCACGAGCCGGAGACCCCATCAACGACGCGAATCGACCCCCCCGCCATCGGCAGGGGGGTCGATCCTCAGCCGCTCAGCGATCGAGCGGTGTCGGGAAACTCAAGGGAGCGCCAGGGAGTTGACTGACGTACCCCAGTTCGCCATCCCGTCTCGGGTTCCGCCGCAGACCCCGAATCCGGTGGCGCTGAAGGGACTGCTGCAGTTCGGATACTGGATGTAGTTCGTGGCGAAGTAGATCGTTCCTCCTCCTCGTCCCGGTCCAAATCCCGGTACGAACACCGCCCAGCTGTAGTCACCCCATCTCGGCCGCGTAGCTCCGGGGTACCCCTGGTATTCGGTAAAGCCGTCCTGTGGCGATTGACCGAGGTCGGCGATGTTCGCCTGAGACCCGATTAGGCCGTTCGAGGTGCTGTTGAGCAGACCGTACGCGGTGCTCGGGTAGAAGCCTCCGTGGTCAGCTGGATGGGCCGCGGTGTAATTGTTCGGATTGGTATTGAGGCCGTTCGGCAAGAGGTCGCCCACCCCGTCGCCCGACACGGTGAACGTCATCAGGGCGCTCGCACCCGGACCGGGACTCGCCTGGTCCGTCGCCGCGATCGCCGGGAACTCCAAGTCCTCGTGTGCGGCCGATACGTATCCCTGACTGGTGAGGCTGAACTGTCCGGTTTGGTCGAAGCTTTGGGTATTGATCACCCAGTAGGCCGCACCTTGGTGCGTCTCCGAAGTTGTGTTACCGCCGTGCCCGAACATCTGATTGACCTCGGTGCTGACGGCTCCCCACAGCTGTCCCTGCGCCTGCGCGACTTGCGTCATGCCGTCGCCGTTGGTGGCGATGCCGTTCTCGGGACAATCCGTCTCGGAGTTCGGAGGCAGCTGGGCCGCCCCGCAATCGGCGCCGAGTGGAATGGGACCTTGCTTTTGGGCGCCGAGGAAGCCTTCTCCGTAATAGAACTCGACGCCGCTCAAGAGCGTGCCGCCGAAGCTGATCTGTGAGCACGCCGAGCAGTTGCCGCTGTTCAGCGCGCTGAGACCCTGCCAGTCGAAGGCGGCGACCCGGGTGTCACCGTTGCCAACGAAGTCGAGCGAGCCGAGCATGAACCCCTCGCCGCCGTTGCTGTTGTCGTACTGGGACGGATCGGCCGCTTGTGCCGGGATCACCTGATACCAGCACGTCGCGCCGCCAGATTCGGGACAGCCTCCGTCCGGGGTGGGCAAAAGACCCATGTTCTCGATCGCGACGTTGACGTTCGCCGCCGGCATCCCTTGTTCGAGGGCGGTCTTGTCGAACGCGAACTCCTGTGCCCCGTTGAACCCGCCACCACCGAAGCCGGTGTTATGCGGGTATGCGAGCGGGAACTCGTCGTAGAAGACAAGAAACGCGTCTTGCGTCGTCGCGATCTTCGCGAAGTCGTTCAACAGATTGGGGAAGCCGGGCTCGGCCGGGTTGTAGTCCGCGTGGAGGAAGTAGACGTTGTAGGGACCGTAGGGGTTGTTCCCGGTGGTCACCGCGATTCCCTCGTAGCACGCGTCCGCGGCGGCTTCGAAGCAACCGTTGCTTGCGAAAGGCCCGCCGCTCGCCTCGCTCGACGCCGAGACGATCTCTGTGAAGAACCAGTGTCCGCCGTTCTGATAGTCGTAGGTACAAGAAATGTCACCGCCGCTGCTCCAGCTCTTGGTGCCGAGTCCCATCATCGTGTCCAACGAGATGACGGACGACACCCGGTGTAGTGCGGTGTCGAAGACGAGGATCTCGCCGACGTTGTTGTCCTCGACGACGTAACCGTTTCCGGCGCACAGACCCTGGTCGGCCGGTTCGATGTCACCGAACATCGTGTCCGTCGACGAGTTGTGGCTGTCGACTGCGTTCAGGCCCTTCACAGCGGTCACGCCGGGTGCCGAGGCGTTGATCGTGTCGCAGCCCGCACCCGGACAGGTCACCGTGGGAGGTGTCGCCGCCGGGTCAGGTCCATCGGCCTTGCGCGGGGCCGGCACGACGTGCGGAACGTCGGCAGCCTTGTTCGCCGCGACATTGGAATTGATCGACGGAGTGACGTTGGTGCCCGCGGAAGTCGAGCTCGGAGATCCCGGCGAAATGGCGGGCGTCGGGAACGGGCCCGTAAGCAAAGAACAGTTTGCATAGTTGCAACCCGTCGCGGCTGAGCCGACGAACGTCGGCGAGCCCTGACCGAGGCTCGAAGTCGTGACGCCCGGCGGGTTCGTCGCCGCGTGGGGCGCGAGGTGAATAGCGCTGTTGGTAGCCGGGCCAGCTGAAGCACCCGCTGTCGCGGCGAGCAATCCCACCGCGAGCGAAAGCGCCGAAAGCACAGAAAGGACTACTGCTCTTCGGTGTCCCATTGCTTCCCCCTTCGTTGAGAGGTGCTCGCGCGCCTTGGCACGGCCTGGTCTTGAACTACACGTGGTCTGGCCGGTTGCACCTGAATCCGAATGTTGTTCGGTTCGGGACGGTATCGCCACAGAGCGACGCGGTCAACGCGTGCATTGCACGAAATGCAGCGCGCGTGTTGTCTCCCTGTAAATGTCAAGCGCGAGTTATTTCCTGTAAATGTCAGCGCGGTGCCGCGCTCGCGAGGCGCTCGATACCGACACCGCGCCGCCACGCGCGCTGATAAATCTCACGCAGGTGCGGCTCGAAGACGAGGTTCGCCTGCTCGATCGACTCGTAGTGTCGAAGAAACGCCGACGTCGCGGCGCGGACTTCGCCGAGCAGCGCCGCCTCGTCGATCGTCAGGCAGATCCCTTCGCGCACGACGGTGCGACCGTCGACGACGACCTCGCGGATCGAGTCGCCGTTCTCGCAATAGACGAGCTGGCGGACGACGTCGTTCTCGGGGGTGAACGCGATCGCGTCACGGTCGTAAAAGACGAGGTCTGCCTTGTAGCCCGGCGCAACCTGACCGGTCGTCTCAGAAAGGCGCGCCGACCGGGCTCCCGCCCGGGTCGCCGAGAAAAGAATCTCCTCTGCGGTCGGGCCCAGTTCGAAGTTCGGCGAGCTCACTTTGTGGATCAACGCCGCGGTCTTCATCACATCGCTCATCCGCATCGAGTCGTTGCTCGACGCGCCGTCGGTGCCGAGCGCGAGGTTGACGCGCGCGTCGTGCAGATCCCGCCATGGCAGAAGACCCGAGTCGAGCTTCAGGTTCGAGACCGGGTTGTGGGCGATAGACGCGCCGGCATCGGCGAGCAGCGCGATGTCGTCGGGGGTGATCCAGATGCCGTGTCCGAGCGTGACTCGATCGGACAGCACGCCGATCTGTCGCATGTGCTCGACGAGGGTCGAGCCGTAGAACTCCTGACCGGTCACGGCCTGGACGCGGGTCTCGAGGACGTGGATGTGGTACGTCGCGTCCCATTCCGCCGCCAGCTCGTGCGCCGCGACCAGCAGGTCGTCGGTGCAGCGCTGCGGTCCTGACGGAGCGACCACGTAGCGCAATCGGCCCGACCTTCCGTGGTAGTGACGGAAGGCCTCCCGGGAGAACTCGAGGTACTGCTCGGTCGACGGCACGGGTACGGCGCGCAATTCGGAGAGGAGTTCGGCGGGCAGCACCTCGTCGACGAAGGGCAGCGTGTCGATGAACGGCTTGTTGACGATGTGGCCGGAGCAGTTGGCGCGGATGCCGCACTCCTCGTACGCCGACATCACCGCGTCGAGCGCCTCGAAGCTCTGGCTGGGCATCTCGATCACGTCGTCGAGCAAGCACGTGACGCCGTTCTTCAGCGATTCGAGCGCGACGAGCAGCGTGCGCAGACGGATGAGCTCGGTCGGCATCGGCTCCAACCCGACGAGCGGATACGAACGCAGCATCCACAGCTCGAGCGGCAGGTTGTCGTAGCGGCCCTTGAAGAAGCCCTCCCAGGAATGGACGTGCGCGTTGACGTAGCCGGGGACGACGACGAGTCGGTCGGCTTCGACGACGCGGTCGAACGTGTGCACGCCGTCGCCGCCGAATCGTTCCCGGACCTCGGAAATGAGGTCGTCCTCTATGACGAGGTCAGCGCGAAAGGGTCGTGCCCCGTGAAAGTCGTCCATCGCGACGACGGTGGCGCCGCGCCAACAAGTGCGCACGTCTACTCGGCCTCCTCGCTTCTCGGGTTCGCCGGCGCTTCCACCGTCACTGCGTCCCTGCCGTACTTCCGAAGCCCGTCACACCCTTCGAAGCCGACTGCGACTCCCCCGCTCCCGCGTGTCGACGTTCCGCGGACCTTCGGGAGGCAGGCGTCTTTCCGCGCCGGCGCGCCATATCTTCCGGTTGCAAAACGCGCCCGTAAAGGACTGGAGCACAGGTGCGTAAACACGTCAGGTGTTCGTGGTCGGGATGTCAGCCCCACAGTGCAGACAGCGCGTCGCTGCGACCGGCAGGTCGCTCGAACAGCAGAAAGGACAGGTCTTCGTCGGCGCCGGGTCGCCGAACACCGTCGTCCCCTTGCGCCGCATCGTGGCGCGGTACGGCACGACGATCGCGAAATAGACGACGGCGATGAGGACGAGGAAATAGACAATCGCAGAGACAAACGCGCCCAAGTCGATCCGCTGACCATGGATCGTCCACCAAAGACCGCTCGAAGCCGAGCCGTTGCTCGCCGCCGCATCGATGAGCGGCTTCAAGACGTCGGTGGTGAAGGCCTCGACGAGCCCGCTGAACGCAAGGGCGACGATCAGTCCGATGGCGACGACGATGACGTCGCCACGCAGCAAGAAGTTGCGAAAGCCTTTGAACACCACTCCTCCTTTTCCGTCGGTAGCACGAGTCTGCCCCCAGGGTTGGCATCGACGCGGGCCCGAGGTCGGCTTCGACTGGGCACGGATCGCTTCGAACGCAGATAATTAGAGAAGACACGGGCCCCAACGAGCCTGGAGGTCGAAGCCGATGCCCGCGCGCAACGACGAGCCGAACGCTGACCGATCGATGTCCCTTGCAGGCCAGAGAACCGCCGCCGAGATCGCGGCGCCGCTGCTCCAAGCCTTGATCGGACCAATTGCCGCCCGATTCGAGTTCTATGACGGCAGCGCGATCGGGCCCGAGGACTCGGCCGCGGTGATCGTCGTCCGGTCGCCGGACGCCGTCCGCCGGATTCTTTATTCCCCCGGCGAGATCGGCATCGCCCGCGCCTTCGTCGCCGGCGACTTGGACGTCGAAGGGGACCTCGCCTCATGCCTGCGGACGCTGGGCGACACGGCGGACCGACCACGAATGCGGTTCAGCCCGCGGATCGCGGCGTCGGGTCTCCTTGTGGCGAAACACCTCCGCGCCATCGGGCTACCACTCCCGCCGCCGGTGGAGGAGCTCCGCCCGCTCGGCCGAAGGCACTCGATACGCCGCGACGCGCAGGTGGTTCGCCATCATTACGACGTCGGCAACGACTTCTACCGTCTCGTCCTCGGTCCGAGCCTCGTCTATTCCTGCGCACGGTTTGTCGACGAGCACATGGGACTCGACGATGCACAGTCCGCGAAGCTCGACCTCACCTGCCGCAAGCTCGGACTTGCCGAGCGCCCCGGTTTGCGGCTGCTCGATGTCGGATGCGGGTGGGGATCGATGGTGCTCCACGCCGCGGAGCACTACGGCGCGAGCGCGATCGGCATCACCCTCAGTGCCGAGCAGGCGGAGCTTGCCCGCGATCGGGTGAAGGAAGCTCGCCTCGACGATCGGATCGACATCCGAGTCCAGGACTACCGCGATCTCAAAGGAGAGCGTTTCGACACGATCTCCTCGATCGGCATGTTCGAACACGTTGGTTCCGCAAAGATGTCGGAATACTTCAGCGTGCTGTATGGCTTGCTCGAGGAAAAGGGCCGACTTCTCAACCACGCGATCGCGAAGCCCGGGGGAACGCGAATCTCGCCGAGTACCTTCATGGGCCGCTACGTATTCCCCGACGGAGAGCTCATCGACGTTGGGGAGTCGACGCTCGCGATGCAGCGCGCCGGCTTCGAAGTCCGCGACGTCGAAGGGTTACGGGAGCACTACGCCAGGACGCTGCGCTGCTGGCTGGCCAATTTGGAGGACAACTGGGACCGCGCCGTCGCCCTCGTCGGCGAGCAAAGGGCGCGCGTCTGGCGCCTCTACATGTCGGCTTCGGAGAACCGCTTCTTGGACGGGCGTCTCGAAGTCTTCCAGACCCTCGGGGTGAAAAACGGCGCCGCGGGCCGATCGGGGATGCCGCCGACGCGATCGGAATGGGGATAGCTGGCTTTCACTGACGCGCCGTCGGCGCGGGAATTCAGAGCTTGTAGCCGATCGCCCGCAACAGCGCCTTGCGCTCGATGACGTCGGCGGCGGTCTCGACGCCGAGCGGGGGTTCGCCGTCGATAACGCCGAGCACTCCGCGCCCCTGCGACGACTCACCGACGACGATCTCGAGCGGGTTCGCCGTCGCGCAGTAGATCGAACAGACCTCGGTCACGTCGCTGATCGCCCGCAGCACGTTCACCGGGAAGCCGTCCTTCAAAAACACGACGAAGACGTGACCAGCACCGATCGCCTCAGCGTTGCGGGTGGCGAGCGCGACGAGTTCGTCGTCGTTGCCTGACGTGCGCACAAGCCGCTTGCCTGACGCTTCACAGAAAGCGATACCGAAGTGCAGCACCGGGCTCGACGAGGCGAGCGCCTCGTGCAGGTCCTCGACCGTCTTGATGAAGTGGGACTGACCGACGATGACATTCAGGCCGCCCGGGTTCTCGACCGGGACAACGGAGAGCTCAAGTCCACTCACGGGCGCACCATCCTCACGGAGTACCAATCAGACGGCCCAATCTCCCCTGTTTTGGCCGGTCGATGCAATCGATTCGGCGGAGGCCGACCGGCCCTTCCGCGCGGCAGTGTGTTCCTCCTAGCGTGATCACGAGCGCGAGGTCATGGGTGATGAAACAGTTCGCAGCGTGAATTCGGATGGAGAGGGGCCGGTGGCCGACGCCGCTGCCCGACCGCACGTGAGTTTCGGTGCCGGCAACGGCCGCAGGCCGCTGCGTTTTCTCGACCGTGTCGACGCTGGGCAACGCCTGGCGAGGTCGCTCGGACCGTTCAAAAGCCCGAACACCGTCGTCGCCGGCTTGCCCCGCGGCGGTGTGGTCGTCGCGTTCGAGGTTGCGGAGACACTCGGGCTGCCGCTCGACGTCATCATCGCCCGCAAGATCGGCGCTCCTCTGCAGCGGGAACTCGCCATCGGCGCCGTCGCAGAAGGCGGCGTGCGCATTGTCAATGCGTCCGTACAGCACCTGGCGGGAATGAGCGACGAGGAGCTCGACCGGGCAGCTGAACGCGAGCTCGCCGAAGTTGAACGCCGCGCCGTGCTCTACCGAGAGGGTCGCGAGCCGGTCTTGTTAGCAGAAAAGACCGTGATCATCGTCGACGACGGTGTCGCCACGGGATCGACGTGTCATGCGGCGTGTGAGTCGGCGCGGCGTGCGCTTGCGGCGCGGGTTGTCATCGCGCTGCCTGTCGGCGCAGCAGAATCGATCGACGAGCTCGCCCGGATCGCCGACGGCGTCGTCTTTTTGGAGACTCCGGCTGGCTTCTCCTCGGTCGGCGAGTGGTACGTCGATTTCTCGCAAACGACCGACGCCGAGGTCATCGCACTCTTGGCGCGCGCCGCGGCGCGGGGCGACGCCGGAACCAGAGGCGTGTAAAAGCGCGGGCGCGAAAAGGGCCCGGCAAATGCCGGGCCCTTTTCGCTGCTTTCGCTGGGGGGTCAGCAGATTCTCTGCGCTACCTCTCGACGATCACCACCTGCCCCGACTCCGACGTGAGGTTCAACCGCTCGAGCCGGCCGACGATGCCGTAGGTGCCGGGCACAAGGGTCTCTGGCGCGATCGTTGCGAGCGCGACGGGAACGACGATTGCCGCCGAAGGGGGCACGAGAATCGAGCGCGATAGCACGCGGTCGAGCGGCGTCTTGAAGTCGGCGCGCGAAGCGAGCAAACGACGGTTCGACGGCAGGTCGATCAGCCAGGCAACGACGGTCAGTGGTTCCTTGTAGTCGGCGAGCCAGGGCTCGTGACCGTTGTTCTTCACCTTCGCGAACAGCTGGGCGGAGCGTCCGCGGACGATGATCTGCTCGCTCGGCCAGACCAGTTCGAGATCGCTGACCGGCGCCGTGCCGGTCGTGTGCGGGAACAGGTTCCGTTCGGCACCGGAAGCACGCCATACGCCGCCTTCGAGGCGCACCGAGGCGACCGCCCACTCGCCCACCGCGCCCGGTTCGGGTGCCGCGTAGACGCGGGTCGTCGCGTCCTCGTGGACGAGTCGCCAGCCGTTCGGCGGCAGGAACCGCCAGGCGTCGAGCGCCTCGCGGCCGTAGAAGGTGCCGCCTTTCGCCAGGATGGCGTCGATGCTCGTGCCGTCACCGGACAACAGGGCAGCGTCAAAGGTCCACTCGGAGAGCTCAACGCTTTGCGCGAGGGTTGGAACGATCTCGATGAGATCGTTCGCAGGTGTCACTTCGGCCTCGGTCATTGGCACGTCACTCAGTGTGGCATCTTCACCACTCTGCGTCAACGAGCCATTAGTCCATTCGTGCAATTTCGGACCTCTCGGGAACTGGACTTTTCCCTAACGACCGTTGGTCTCACGCCATCAAGGTCCTGGCACATACAGAGCATGGTGGTCCGAGTGCGTCATGGGGCTCTTGTCAACGGAAATTCCGCGCTTTTTGGGCTCGAGTCGGCAGCTCGAGGACCTCGAGGCGCTCGGCGACGACCGAACGCGCCACCCCGGAGCCCTCGAGGCGTCCTCGGACGATGAGGGCCGGGGCCGAGGTGGCGCTACCGCGGTAGTGGGTCCATAGTCCGGGCGAACAGATGACATTGACGACGCCGGTCTCGTCTTCCAGGTTCAAAAAGATCGTGCCGCCCGCCGTCGAGGGGCGCTGGCGGTGGGTGACAATGCCGGCAACGAGGATCCGGCCCGCCTCCTGCCCGGGAAGGTCGGCTGCCGGGACGACGCCGCGGTCTGCGAGGAAGGGCCGCGCCGGGGCGACGGGGTGGTCGGCCGGCGAGATCCCCGTCGCCCAGAGGTCCGCCGCCAGCTCGTCGACGGCCGACATCTCGGGGAGCGCCGGTGCCGACGTGCCGGGCACCATACTGGGCAACCGCTCCGGGCCGCCGCCGGCGAGCGCGCCCGCTGCCCAGAGCGCGGCGCGGCGCGCCCCGCGTCCAGACGTCGGCGGCGCGCCGGCGACCGCCGGCAGGTCATCGAGCGCTCCGGCGCTGGCGAGGGATTCGAGCTCGGCCCGGTCCGGTCCGGCGCGGCGCGCCAGGTCGTCGATGCTCTCGTACGGCGCGTCGTCGGCGATTTGTTCGGCGAGCGTGGCACCGATGCCGCGCACCTGGGCGAGGCCGAGGCGCACCGCCGCGCCGCCGACGCTCGTCTGATCAGTAACGAGGGTCGATTCGGCGCCGCTTTTGTTCACCTGCGGGCGCAGCGTCACAACGCCGTGGCGGCGGGCGTCTGAGACGAGGCTCTCCGGCGACCAAAAGCCCATCGGCTGGGAGTTCAACAGCGCGCACAAAAAGGCCTGGGGGTAGTGGAACTTGAACCACGCCGAGGAATAGACCAAGTAGGCAAAAGAGACCGAGTGCGACTCGGGGAAGCCGAAGTTGGCGAACGCGGCGAGCTGAGAGTAGATCGCGTCGGCGACCTCGCCTTCGATCCCCCGCGCGGCCATCCCCTGATAGAGCCGGCCGCGCAACTTCTCCATGCGCGCCGCGGAGCGCTTCGAGCCCATCGCCTGGCGCAGCTCGTCGGCGTCGGCGGCGGAGAACCCCGCCACGTCGATCGCCATCTGCATCAGCTGTTCTTGGAACAACGGCACGCCCAAGGTCTTTTCGAGCGCGCCTTTTAATAGGGGGTGCAGATAGCTGACCTTCTCCTCCCCCGAACGGCGGCGCAGGTAGGGATGGACCGAGCCACCCTGGATCGGGCCGGGGCGGATGAGGGCGACCTCGACGACCAAGTCGTAGAAGACCTTCGGCGCGAGGCGCGGCAGGGTCGCCATCTGGGCGCGGCTTTCGACCTGGAAGACGCCGATCGAGTCGGCCCGCGACAACATCTCGTAGACCGCGTCTTCCTGGGGAATCGTCGCCAAGTCGACGGTCTCAGAAAAGAACGACGCGACGAGGTCGACCATGCGGTGGATCGCCTCCAACATCCCCAAGCCCAACAGGTCGAATTTCACGAGACCGGCCGTCGCGCAGTCCTCCTTGTCCCACTGCAGCACCGAGCGGCCCTCGCGCCGCGCCCACTCGACCGGGCAGACGGCGACGACCGGCCGGTCACAGATCACCATCCCGCCGGAGTGGATGCCGAGGTGCCGCGGCATCCCCTCCAACGCCGCGGCGAGCTGGGCGACGTCTTCTGGCAGGCCCAGTTCGGCGGCCGTCGGCTCAGGGCGGGCGCCATTGCGCCGTGGCGCAGCGATGCTCGCGACGAACGAGTCGCCGAGGAGCTCTGTCCACTTGTCGGGCGCGCCCGGCGGGTAGCCGAGCGCGCGCGCCGCGTCGCGCACCGCGGAGCGCGGGCGGTAGGTGATGACGTTCGCCACCTGCGCGGCGTGCTCGCGCCCGTAGCGCTCGTAGACGTACGCGATCACCTCGTCGCGCCGTCCCGATTCGATGTCCAAATCGATGTCTGGTGGTCCGTCGCGCGCTGGTGACAAAAATCGCTCGAACAACAGCCCGAGCGCGACGGCGTCGGCGTTCGTGATCCGAAGCGCGTAACAGACCGCCGAGTTGGCAGCCGAACCGCGGCCTTGGCAGAAGATGTTCGATTGCCGGCAGAACTCGACGATGTCCCAGACGACCAAGAAGTAGCCAGGGAAACCGAGCACCTCGATGATCTCGAGTTCGCGATCGACTGCCGACCACGCGCCATGAACCCGCTCGTCTCCTCGCGACCCGTAGCGGCGCTTTGCGCCCTCGTAGGCGAGCGCGCGCAGATAGCTCGCTTCGGTCGATCCGTCGGGCACGGGATAGGGCGGCAGGTTCGGCGCGACGAGACGCAAGTCGAAGGCGCAGGCGCGCCCGACCTCTGCGGCGAACTCGACGGCACCGGGATAGCGCGCGAAGCGTCTTTGCTGCTCGAGCCCGGAGCGCAACGGCGACGATGCCCATGCCGGCAGGTAGCCGTCAACCGCGTCGAGACTCGATCGGGCGCGCACCGCTGAGAGCGCGGTCGCGAGCGGGTACCCGGACGGCGTCGCGTAGTGGACGTTGCCCGTCGCGACGAGACCGACCCCGGCGCGCACGGCGAGCTTTACGAGCGCGTCGTTGCGCGCGTCGTCGAGCGGCGTGTCGTGATCGGTGAGCTCGACGAGCACGCGCTCGGAACCGAACGCCTCGATCAGACGCGCGAGCTCACGGGCTGCCGCCTGGGGTCCGTCGGCGACGAGCGCGGCGGGCACCGCGCCGTGGCGGCAGCCGGTGAGAACGAACCAGTGACCGTCGTGTGCTTGAGCCAAGGCGTCGAGCGAGTACGCGGGGCGACCCTTCTCGCCTCCCGCAAGCTGGGCACGGGCGATCGCCGTCGAAAGGCGCGCGTAGCCCTCGGGATCGGCGGCCAAGACGACGAGGTGTGTCGCCTGCGGGTCGATCGTCCCGGCGCGCTCCTCGACACGGCGCTCCGCTCCGTTCGGCAGCGACAGCTCGGCGCCGAAGACGGTCGGCAATCCGAACTCTCGCGACGCCTCGGCGAAGCGGACGACCCCGTAACAGCCGTCGTGATCGGTGAGCGCCAGCGCCTCGAGACCGAGCCGCGCCGCTTCGACGGCGAGGTCCTCCGGACTCGAGGCCCCGTCTAAGAAGCTGAAGTTCGAGTGGCAGTGGAGCTCGGCGTAAGCGACCCCGCCCGGTGGCTCGGCGCGCTCAACCGGCGGCAGGTCGAGCACGCGCGCGCGGATCCCGGGTGCGACCCCGGCGAGCAGCTGGTCGGATCGCCGAGCCGGGAGGAGCCCCGAAAGGCGTCGCTCGAGCTCGGACCAGGGAATGATCGGATTGAACGAACTGATTTCGCCGACAATACGAACATATGTTCGATTAGGCCAGCCCCCTCAGCAGGTCATTCGTCTGCTCCGCGCAGCGACTCGGCTCGCTGCGCCGGGTACAGGCCCGACCAGGCTGCCGCGAGGCTCATCGGGGTGAGCCAGGCCGATGGGTCCGCGCCGCTCAGCGGAGTCACTGCGCCGGGCCGCTCGCAAGCGTGACAGCGGCAGTCATCGAATTGCCCTGTTGGTCGAGCCACCCGACTTCCACCGACATGCCAGCCTTCGCGCGAATCAGCAAGTCCGTCAAGGCGATATTCGAACTGATCAGCGTGTCCCCGAACGAAGTGATGACGTCCCCCGGGACGAGTCCGACCTGCGCGGCTGGCGTACCGGGCATCACGCCTGTGACGACAACTCGTTCGGTGATCGAACCACCCTTGTTGTAGGGCGCCTCCTCGGTGGTAGCGCCGAGGAAGGCCGTCGGGCCAACATGGATCGCTCCCGATGCGCGTCCACCTTCGATCGCGCGAGCCAAACGGAGAGCCTTATTGATCGGGATGGCGAAGCCGACCACCGACGAGAGGCGGGAGAGTCTGCTCGACCCGGCGGTGTCCATGCCGATGACCCTCCCTGCTGCCGACACGAGCGGGCCACCTGAGTCGCCCGGTTGCAAAGGGGCGCTCGTCTCGAGCAAGCCTTTCAACGTCTCCGCGTCGCCGAACTCGTCCTCCGCTGTGATCGACCGATCGAACGCGGTGAGCGTCCCACTCGTCGCACTCGGTGTCCCGCCACCTCCACCGGCATTGCCGACGGCTGTCACCGGAACGCCGATGCGCAGGTGAGCCGAGCTGCCGAGCGGCGCCCGGCGAAGACCGTGTGCGCCGCGCAATTTCAGCACCGCGACATCCGCGTCGCGGTCGTATCCGACGACAGTCGCCGAGTACGTCCGGCCATTGGCGACGTCGGCGACGCTGATCGACGTCGCGCCCCGCACAACGTGATTATTCGTGAGCACCTCGCCTTCGGAGGAGAGAAGGATGCCGGTGCCCGCGCCTTTCGCGTCAGAAAGGGTCACGCTTACGTCGACCACGCTCTCGTCCACTCTCTTGAGGGCGGCCTGAGTCAGCGCGGCTGCCGGGACGAGGTTCACTCCAGAGATGAACAGGACCGCGAGCACGACGACCGCAAACTGCATCGCTCGCATCAACTTTGGCGTCTCCAATTCACGAAACCTTGGCGACGATCTCCACAGGATTTGCATCCGGATCGCGCAGCAGGGCGTTCCGATTGTTGTTGCCGGTGTTGTGCGGAGGCTGAAGAACGGACACCCCGGCGGCCTCTAATTCCGCGTAGGCCCGATCGACGTCGTCGGTCCACACAACGAGAACCATCGCCGGGCTGCCCGGCGCAGCCTCGACTCCGTGCCGGTCCCTCGCTGCCTCGACGGTGCCCAATCCGACTGTGAATCCGCCGAGGCGGAGTTCGACATGTGAAGGGGTTCCCTCCTTTGGAGTGCGGAACGTCTCTTCGAAGCCGAGCAGATCGCGGTAGAAGCGCAGCCCGGCCTCGATGTCGCGCGTATAGAGATTGACTAGTCCAGTGACAAACACGCGAGCCTCCTTGAGCAATGAGATCGTTCGAAGTGACGTACCCGCCAGGGTCAGTCGACCGGGGTGAGTGACGAGAATCCCGGGCGCAATGCCACGCCGAGTTGTGCCTCGAGCCCCGAGGCGGCTTCGATGAGTACCGACTCGGACCATGCCCGCCCGAGAAGCGACAGACCGATCGGTAGCCCCGAGACTGTGCCGATCGGGACGGTGATCGCGGGATAACCGGCAACTGCGGCGATCGAGTACCCAGCGCCCAGAAAGCTGTCACCGTTCACGTGATCTATCAACCATGCCGGCGCGGTCGTAAGCACCGCGAGTGCGTCAAGGTGCTCGCCGTCGAGCACGAAGTCGATGCCCTGCGCGCGCGATTGTTTGATACAGCGCGCCCGCGCCTCCTTGTACTCCAAGTCATCGAGCGAGCCGCTACGCGCGGCGCGCTCGAAGATGTCCTGACCGAAGAACGCGAGCTCCGCGTCGGTGTGCTCGATGTTGAAAGCGATGACGTCGGCGACCGTGCGCGGACCCGAACCGGTCGCGTCTCCGCGAGCCGTGAGGTATCGGTCGATCCCGTCGTGGAACTCGTAGAGCAGGACCGTCAGCTCGTCCTCTGACGAACGCAACTGCGCCGCGCCGGGAACGGTCACCGGATCGACGATCGTCGCACCAGCCTCTCTCATCGCGTCGAGAGCGAGCGAGAAGCACGAGTCGGCGCGAAGGTGATAGCCCGAGAATCCGTCGCGCGGAACGCCGATGCGCTTTTCGTTGAGGCCGTCTTTTCGACAAGACGAGGCGTAATCGGCGACGAGCCCGTCGGGACGCGAGGCGTGCGTGGAGTCGGTGGCATCCGATCCGGCGATGACCGACAACAGCGTGGCGGCATCGGCGATCGAACGTGCCATCGGCCCGGCGGTGTCCTGGCTCTCGGAGATCGGGATAATGCCGCGGCGGCTGACGAGGCCAACCGTCGGTTTGATCCCGACGATGCCGCAGACCGCGGACGGACTCAAGATCGAGCCATCGGTCTCTGTCGCGATCGCGAGCGGAGACAGCCCGGCAGCAATCGCGACCGCCGATCCGGACGACGATCCGCTCGGCGAGCGCTCGAGGGCGAAGGGGTTGTGCGTCTGGCCACCCACTGCACTCCAGCCGGAGCTCGATTTCTCCGAGCGGAAGTTCGCCCACTCCGACAGGTTCGTCTTGCCGAGCACGACCATGCCGGCGTCGCGAAGAGCCGAGACGATGGCCGCATCGGTTGTTGGGGGTCTCGACAGGGCGAGCGAACCCGCAGTCGACGCGAATCCCGCTGTGTCGAGGTTGTCCTTGATCACGATCGGGATGCCGTGCAGGGCCGAACGAGTGACTCCGGACTGGCGTTCTCGATCGCGCGCCTGTGCCGACTCGATGGCATCCGACGCGACAGCGAGGATCGAGTGCAGCGCCGGTCCGGTCCCGTCGATTGCGTCGATCCGCGCGATCAGCGCTTGGGTGAGCTCCGCGCTCGACGTCTCGCCGTGATCGAGCGCGTGTCGCAACGTCGCCAGGTTCGCGTAGACGAACTCTTCGCTCTTTTCGTGTGGATCGCTCACGTCATCCTCTTCCTTCGGCGTCGTCGTTGGGAGTTTTGTCGATCCATCGAGTCGTGCTGCGCGGTTAGTCGTACGTGCCTTCGATCACCCACTTGCCGCGCTCAAGCACGAGCAGGTGTGCTTCACCCGTCGCCGTGACGGCCTGGAACCGCGCCCGACGGCGTCGCGACCGCCGATCCCACCAGCGCTCGTCGAGCGGCCAGGGACCCGCCCATCCGACGAGCGGGATCGCCGCGCCATCGCCGACCACGAGGCGCGCCGGCGTGCTGGTCAGCTGCCCGCGACCGTCGACGCCGATGCGGTTCTTTTGCGCGTCGAGGAGTTCGGCAACAGGCGGATCCGTCCAGACGACGGTCGGATTCGGTGCAGGCAGCTGTCCGGGCCAGGGGCTCGCGGCATCCCCCACCACGGGCAAAGGGTCGCCAGCGGGGACGAGGCGGACCCGCTCTTTCGGTCCGCGCCCGCCGACGAGCACGGGAAAGGCGACGCCTTCTGCGCCGAGCAGGCTCTGGACTCGAGCGAGCGCGCGGGCGGCGCGTTCGGGATCGCCACGACGGCCCCACAGCTCGAGCTGCCGGCCGACATCGGGGATCACCTCGATCGGATCGAGACGGAGACGGACAACTCCTCCGCCGTCGTCACCGCCCTCAGGCGCACCGCCTCGCGCCTGGGAGATCCACGCTTCCAACTGGAGACGGAGCCGCTCCGCAACGAGCGCGGGGTGCACCGCCGCCGCGTTCACCCAGCGACGAACGAGCAGCTCGCCTCCGGAGAGTTCGATCTCGATCTCGACAAGCGTGCAGGCGAGTCCGGCTTCGCTCAAGTTGCGCGCTAGCCGCTCGGCGAGCTCGCGCACGCAGAAGGCGGCAGCATCGACCGCAGACGCCGGTTCGTCGAGCACGGTTTCGACCGCCCGCGACTCGGTCCTCGGTCGCAACCCGCTCGGTGCGCCGTCTTCCGCGCGCGCGAGCCGCTGGGCGTACGCGCCGTCGCGGCCAAAGCGAGCAAACACGTCTTTGTCGTCGAGCGCGGCGAAGGCGCCGAGCGTTGTCACCCCGAGGCGGACGAGCAGATCGGCGAGCTCGGGGCGATCGAGGCATTCGACGCCGAATGGCGACAGGAACGCGGCAGCCGTGTCTGCTTCGACGATCTCGCCCAAGAGCGCGGCGAGCGTCGCGGCGAATCGACCGTCGGCGATGCCGATCCGCCACCACGCGCCGGTGTGCGGCTCGTGCGGCTCTGAGGCAATCCGTTCTGTCCGGGTACCGACGCGATCTTCGAGTGCTTCGAGCGCCGCGCCGACTGACGCGGCGAGCGACACTTCGCCGCCGAAGTAGCGCGCCGGACCACGGACGGCGAACGCCGCCCATCCGGGACGATCAACGACGACTGGGGCACCATAACCAGCCAGCTGCGCGACGACAATCTCGAAGGCCCGCGATTCGGATCCGGGATCCTCTTCGCGCACGACCAGGTCTGGACAATACGACACCGCTTCGCGCTGAGGTTGAGCCATGCGCACGCCTTGTGCGCGGGCAGCTTGCGACGTCGCGACCACCTTGCCGCTCGCGACGACGGCCACCAGATCCCCAGGGCCGAAACCCGCCGCAGTGACCGGCCAATCCGGACAAACGACGACGAGCGTCCGCTCGGCCGAGGGAGCACGGCGTGTTCTCACCGAACGGCGATCTCTTCTTGATCCACCGACGGAACGAAAGGCGCGGCGATCTCTCCGATCACCGGGGATTCCCCAGTAACCAGCCCGAGCGACGCGCGCACCGTGCGGGGCGTTGCGGAGCGACGTGTCGCGACGACATCGATACGGTGGTGTGCCAATCGCCCCGTCCCAAGACCCAGTCCGCCGAACGCGCTCCCCGCGACCTCGATCCGCACGTCAATGCCTTCGAGCACCGGTCGAGGGAACGATGCGACAGCGCGCGAACCGGAGAGCACGACGAGAACCGAGCGGCGCTCGCGCGCCCTCGCCGCCAGGCGGCGGAATTCGGGCGCCGAGACGTCGGCCGGGGCAAGAACGACGTCGCAGCCATCCAAGAGCGCGGCGATCACTGGAGCGAGCTTTGACCCGGGACGGGGAACGAGGGCGAGACGGTCGAGCGCGACTCCGATCTCCGCCGCCGCGACAACCCCGAGATCGGCGATCGCCACCGCGGCACACCACGCCCCCTCGGTACTCGCGGCGGCGAGGAGGGAACAGGCGAGTGCCGTTGCACCGGCGTGGCCGGTCGTCGAGATCGCGACCGTGCTCCCCCGCCTGAGTCCGGGGGTCCCGAGCAACTCGGTGTAGACGGGCGCCACCGGTAACAGCTCGTCCCGGGCGAGGACGGTCGGGCGCAAGCGGTCAGCGAGGAGGCGGGGAGGAGCGGCCGGGGCGGGCGCGGGGAAGCTGATGCTCACCGGCGGAGCATAGCGAACGTATGTTCGATTCCACCAGAGGCTGGGGCAGCCCCCGGGCTACGCCTCAGAGGCTGCGATGGCCGCGATCAGGCTGGGGTCGTTGTTCGCCACACTGCCCACCCGGCGGTCGACCGGCACGAACGACAGCGTGCCCGCGTGCGACGGGCGAAGAAGAGACTCGAGTTCGTCGCGCTTTGCACCTGACGGATCGATCCACCGCTCGAGCACGTCCGACTCCAAGATCACCGGCATCCGGTCGTGGAATGGCGCGACCTCGCTGTTCGCATCCGTCGTGATGATCGTGCACGATCGCATCCACTTCGCATCACCGTCTTTAGCCGACGGATTGCGCCAGAACTCCCATAGACCGGCGAAGGACATGGGTTCGTGGTCGGCACGCACGAAGTAGAAGGGTTGGCGCCGGCCGTGCTCGTCCTTGCGCCACTCGTAAAAACCGTCGGCGATGACGGCAAGACGACGCGCCTCGAAGGCGGCGCGGTAAGAGGGTCTCGTCGCGACCGACTCGGCCCGCGCGTTAAACATCCGGCTGCCGACCGACAGGTCCTTCGCCCACGACGGAACGAGTCCCCAACGGAACTCGTCGAGCACTCGACCCTTCGAATTCTCTTCGACGAGCCCGAGCACGGAATCAGTCGGGGCAACGTTGTAACTCGAGTGGTACTCCGCATGCACGCCGGGCGCGAGGCTCGCTTCGAAGAAGCTCACGAGCTCGTCGATAGGAGTCGCGAGAACGTAACGCCCGCACATCTTTGGACTTCAGAAGGGTCAGGCGCGCGACCGACGCATCAGAAGACGCACCAGCAGGAAGACAATCGCGGCGATGACGGCAATCTTGACGACCGTCCAGACGATGCCGGCGATCGCGGTGAGAACTGCGAACGCGACGACGACGAGCACGGCAAAGACGACGACGACGCCGACGGCGTGGAAGGGGCGAATTCCGTTCTTGTGCTGGGCGGGCTGGATCATCCGAGGATCCTTTCGTGGTCCTCGTGCATTGTACCGGCCAGTGTTCAAAATCCGGTGCGAGCTGGGAAAACGCTGTGGCCGGACTGCTCAGGTCCCGGGCGCGCAAAGCCTAGGGAAACACCGCGACCCCGGTAGGCTGGATTTTTGCGGTTTCACGCGACGCCGTCCTCGCGCTCAGAGGAGGTGCCCACATATATATGGTGCGGAGAACGAAGCCAACGGGGGCCCGACGTGGCCTTTTGGTTCTGGCGTCCACCCTGGTCATCGCCGGATCGCTGTTGCTTTCGGCGTGCACGTCCGGCGCCTCAGCGAACGGCCACAAGAGCGACGCCACCGCAAAAATCACCGCCGACTGGACCGCATTCTTCAAGGGCTCGACGCCGGCGACAGAGAAGATCACCTTGTTGCAGAACGGGTCGGAGTTCGCCTCGTTCCTCAAGGCACAGTCAAAGACCTCGACCGGGGAATCAGTGTCGGTCAAGGTGACGAAGGTGAAGGTGACGTCGAAGTCATCGGCGACCGTCACCTACACGATCTATCTCGGGAAAACACCCGAACTCCCTGGCGCGTCAGGCACTGCGGTCTTCCAGAACGGCAAGTGGAAGGTCAGCGACGCGAGCTTCTGCGCGCTGTTGTCCTTGGAAGGCACGGCGTCACAGGTAAAGGCCTGCGCGAAGGCCTGACCTGCTGAAGTACGGCAAAGCGCGCGTGCGGGGTCAGTCGAGCGCGATGCCCCATGAAGCGCTAAGGCGTACGCCTGGCTCGACGACACGAACGCCATCGCCGCTGGCGAGGGCGTTCGGCGGCGCCGTCATCGGCTCGAGCGCAAGTGCGCGACGCCGATCTGCCTCAGCAAGCGTGTCCCCGGTGAAGCACATCACGTACGTGAACCCCTCGTCGCCCCACACGAGTACCGGTGCGTGTTCGCCGTCGGGCCAGAAGCAAACCTGCCAGCGTCCGTCCTTACCGCGCTCGAGTTCACCGAAGGCGTCGTCCATGACCCGTCTCTCAAGCGGCATGCCGGCAGCGATCGTCGAATATGCCGAAGCAGTGATCGGTTGCGCGCCGATCGGCAACAAGCGCTCGTTCGCGACGAGATGCTGTGCGGCCGGAATAGCAACCCTTGACGCATCGACTCCGTCCGGACCAGCCGCGAAGTACGGGTGGAATCCCAATGCGAAGGGTGCCGCGACGCTGTCGAGATTCTCGAACGTCGTCGACACCGTGAGCGAACCCGGCGCGACGGCGTAGGTGACTTCGAGTCGCCACCACCACGGATACGCCGGCTGGGGTCCGAGGCGAAGCAAGCACCGCACGGTTGCGTCGTCGACGCGTTCGACGGCGAAGGGCAACCAGCGCACGATTCCGTGGATCGCGTTGTGGCGCTCGGGTTCGTCGAGCGGCGCCTTTGCGCGGCGCGATCCGAAGGTGTAGGTGCCGTCGGCGAGGCGATTCGGCCACGGCGCCAGCACCTGTCCGCGCCCGTAGGAGGACATCTCGTCTGCACGAAATCCCCACACGATTTGGCGGCCGTCGACCGAAAAGGAGCGCAGCGTCGCTCCGATTTCGGTGATCGTTGCGATCGTCGTCCCTGCGGCGATGAGAAATTGCTGGCCAGCGGGGAGCGGCATCGACGTATGGTACCGATGGGTCCCGCGATCGCCTCGCTGCCGGAAGGAACGCTCGTGCACATTCTCGTGACGAATGACGACGGCGTCTTCGCGCCCGGTATCGCTTCGCTCGCGGGCGCACTCGCCCAAGCGGGTCACGAGGTCGACGTCGTGGCGCCGCTCGAGGATCAAAGCGGCTCGAGTGCCGCAACCGGAGTGCAACCGCAAGGCTCAGCTGACGCGCTCGCGCTCGAAGCCGTCGAGCTCGAAAGGGCGACTGGCGTGCGCGCCTTTGGGGTCGCGTCCTTGCCAGCAGCCTGCGTCGCGATGGCGCTCGGTGGCGCGCTCGGGCCGCCGGCGGACCTCATCGTCTCGGGAATTAACCGCGGACGCAACATCGGGCGATTGATTCTCCACTCCGGCACGGTCGGCGCCGCCTTCACCGCCGCGAAGACGGGCCGGTCGGCGCTCGCGATCAGCATCAAGGCCGACAGCAAAGCCCCCGTCCACTACCTGACCGCCGCGAAGATCGCCGTCGCGCTGATCGACCCGCTCGCCGCGATGCCCCCGGGCAGCGTGCTCAACTGCAACGTTCCGAACTGTCCCCCGGACGCGGTGCGCGGAGTGCGTCGCGCTCATTTGAGTGAGACTGACATCTTCCATTCGACGAGTGTCGACTCGGGTCGAATCCGGGTCTCGGTTGGCTACCGAGGTCGCTCGTTGCGCCCCGACGACGACGAAGCACTGACGAACAACGGATATGTCACGCTCACCGCGCTGACACCGCCGAGAGAGGACTCGGACGCGAAGACCACCGCGCTCGTCGGCGAACTCGCGGAGGCACTCGGCGTCCTTTTCGGCGTCGATCGCCCGAAGTGAGCGCTCCCGCGTTCCGAGCTAAATGACGGTTTATCGCGCCGGCTCGACCGATTGGCACCCCCATGAGCTGGATTTTTGCATTTCTTTGGCACCTTGCGGTAAACGGTCGATAACATTCGGCCTTCAGCGACAACCGGGGCCACGGCGCGCGTGCCGGTCCCCGGACCGGGCGTTCGCCGGAGCGAGACCCGCACAAATCCACGAGCGAACGCGCGCGGGCGGTGCGTTTTGACGTGCCTCCTCGACTGATCAAAGGAGCGGCGAGAGAACCGAGCGAAGGGCACGGCCAGCCTGCACCTCGCACGGGCGAACATCGCCCCGATCCGTATTCGCCCTGCCGGCACCGGATCACGAGTCGAATGCAGAGAGGCGGTCGGCCCGCATCCGACCCACCTGGACCAGTGGGAGTACCCCGATCCAAGGAGGCCCTCGATGCGACCGCACCCAATGCTTGCGATCACTTCGGCCACTGTCATGTTGGGCGCCGCCGGCGCGATCGGCGTCGCCAATTTGAGCGGGAAGACCACCCCGCTCGTGAGTGCTGTACGACATACCGACCATGCGCGCCTCATCGCGCGCCTGCATCGGATACCACCGCGGCTCCCTCGCGCGGCGACGGCCATCGTCGCAGGGGTGTACCGCACGACACCACTTCCCTATCTCTTCACACAGCATCAACACGCGGTGCGTCCGCAGGCCGTCGCGCCGATCATCGGCGTCGTCACACCGTCGTCAGCGGTGACGCCATCGTCGGCGGCGACATCGGCGCAGTGGCTCGCGCTGCGGCTGTGCGAGTCGAACAACAACTATGGAGAGGACACCGGCAACGGCTACTACGGCGCGTATCAATTCGCCGCGTCTACGTGGTGGGCGCTCGGATACCCGGGTTTGCCGAGCGAAGCGAACGGGGCGCTGCAGAACGCGGCCGCCGCGAAGCTCCAGCGCCTCGTCGGCTGGTCCGCGTGGCCGGTGTGTGCCGAGGTCGTCGGCTTGTAACACGTCGACGACAGCTCGTCGGTAGATTCCCGGCGACGTGGAACGAAAGGTCGACCGACTCGCTGATCGCCCGCTTTCGCGGCCCGCCACGTCACGGCTTCCTCTCGACACGCCGAACCGGGAAGCGATTCTCGAAGCGCACGAGGCAGCACTCTCAGCTGGATCTCCCGGCTACACCGATCCGGCATCGGGGCTCTTCGTCTTCACGGCGGGCTATCTCGCCTCCCGGGGATATTGCTGTTCGCAAGGGTGTCGGCACTGTCCCTACGTCGTTGATGACTGAGTTGGGCTCGCCGAAAAAGAACGCCTGGATGAGCTGGTCGACGGGCAAGGACAGCACCCTCGCGCTCCACCTTGCGCGCGCCGACAGATCGCTCGAGGTCGTCGGTTTACTCACGACCTTGAACTCGAACGCCGACCGGGTCGCGATGCACGCGGTCCGTCGCGGCTTGCTCGAGTCTCAGGCAGAGGCGCTCGGACTCCCATTACACGTCATCGAACTTCCCTGGCCGTGTCCGAATGCGGTCTATGAAGAGCTGATGACGTCTGCCATCTCGACCGCCGCGGACGCCGGCGTCGAGCGCGTCGTCTTCGGGGACATCTTCCTTGCTGATGTCCGCGCCTACCGCGAGACGATGCTCGATGGGACTGGGCTGTCGCCGGTGTTCCCGATCTGGCAGCGGCCGACCGACGAACTCGCCGCCGAAATGATCGCGTCGGGGATCCGTGCAGTCATCACCTGCGTTGACCCGAACCAGGCTCCGCCGGACATCGCCGGGCGTTGGTACGACGCCGACTTGCTGCGTGAGTTACCCGAAAGCGTCGACCCGTGCGGGGAGAACGGGGAGTTTCACACATTCGTCGTCGACGGGCCGGGATTCGCCCATCCGATCGACGTCGCCGTCGGCGAGATCGTCGAGCGGGACGGTTTCGTCTTCGCCGAAGTGTTGCCGACGTAGCTCGCGAGATCCGCGCGCGTCGGAAACACAACGGGATGGAAGATGGCGGCGAGCGCCTCGACCCCGTCGACGAGTCGCGGGCCCGGTCGGACAAAGGAGGAATCCGCGTCGACCGCCCACACCTCACACTCGGCGGGCAACAGTGACGCCGACATCAGTTCGGCCGCGAGTCTCCGCGCATCGTCGAGGTGATAGCCGCAGGGCGCGACGATGCAGACCTCGGGCGCGACCCGGGCAATCGCCTCCCACTCGAGCTGTCGAGAGGATCGCCCCTTTGCTCCGAGCACCGAGGCGCCGCCTGCCCGGTCGACCATGTCGGGAATCCAATGGCCGGCGTCGAATGGAGGATCGGTCCATTCAAGGACCGCCACTCGCGGGCGGACACGACCGGCGACCGCCTGCACGACGGTCTCAAGCCTGCGATTGAGCTCGTTGACGAACGCGCGCGCGACGGCACCCTTTTCAACCGCCATGCCGATTGTCACGATCGAGTCGAGCACTTCAGCAAGGTTCTGCGGGTTGACCGTCAGGACAGCGCTTCGACATCCAAGATGTGCGAGCGCGTCGTCGACGGTCTGCACGTCGACCGCACACACCGCGCACAGGTCTTGAGTGACTATCAAATCCGGATCGAGCTCGCGCAGCACGTCTTCGTCGAGTCGATAGAGTTCCTCGCCTGCTGCGATCCTCGCCTTGACTTCAGCGTCGACCTCGCCCGGCGTCGTTGCCTTCGCGAGCGCGGTCGTCGAGACGACGCGTCGAGAGCGCGCTTCCGCGGGGTAATCGCACTCGAACGTGACGCCCACGACGCTGTCACCCGCGCCGAGAGCGAAGAGGATCTCCGTCGTTGACGGCAGGAGCGAAACGATCCGCACGGACCGCAAACCTAACTAACGTCATTGAAGTCAGTCGTCACGCCTGAGATTCGAGGAGCGCCTCAAAACGATGGCCCGTGAAGCAGTGGAGCCACCCGCCGATATCGCCCTCACCTTCGACGACGTGCTGCTCCTCCCCCAGGACTCCGACGTCCTGCCCCACGAGGTCGACACGGCGACAAAGCTCTGCGACCGACTCGACCTGTGCATCCCGCTCGTGTCGGCGGCGATGGACACGGTCACCGAATCCCGGATGGCGGTGGCGCTCGCCCGCCTTGGCGGCCTCGGAACGATCCACCGCAACATGGCTGCCGAACGCCAGGCCGAAGAGGTCGACCGGGTGAAACGCTCGGAGGCCGGCATGGTGCAGAACCCGGTGAAGATCGGTCCCGACCGACCCGTCGCCGAGGCGCTCGAGCTGATGCGCCACTTCCACATCTCCGGCGTCCCCGTCGTCGATCCCGACGATCGCCTCGTTGGCATCGTCACGAACCGTGACCTGCGCTTCCACGACGATCCGCGCGTCGCAGTCGCCGCCGTGATGACGTCGGAAGGCCTGATCACCGCACCGGTCGGAACCGATCTCGCGAGGGCGCGCCGCATCTTGCAGGAGGCCAAGGTCGAGAAGTTGCCGATCGTCGACGGCGACGGTCGACTGCGCGGCCTCATCACCGTTAAGGACATCACGAAACAAGAGGCGTTTCCCGAGGCGAGCAAGGACTCCGATGGCCGGCTTCGTGTCGCGGCGGCGGTCGGCATCGGCGCCGAGGGTTACGCGCGGGCAAAGGCCCTCATCGATGCCGAAGTCGACGTGATCTGTGTCGACACCGCGCACGGCCATTCACGCCGCGTGATCGAGACGGTCGCCGAGCTGCGGGAGAACTGGCGAACCGGCGTGATCATTGCCGGCAACGTCGCGACGGGCGCAGGGACGAGGGCGCTCGCCGAGGCCGGCGCGGACGTCGTCAAGGTTGGCGTCGGGCCGGGATCGATCTGCACGACCCGCGTCGTCACGGGAATCGGAGTTCCGCAGTGGAGCGCGATCCGCGAATGCACCGAAGAAGCCCGTCGACACGGGGTCGGGATCCTCGCCGACGGCGGGATCCGCTTCTCCGGCGACATCGCCAAGGCGATCGGAGCCGGAGCGCGAGCCGTCATGTTGGGCGGGCTGTTTGCTGGCGTCGAGGAGAGTCCGGGCGAGATCACGATGATTGGCAACCGGCCGATGAAGCACTACCGCGGGATGGGAAGCCTTTCGGCGATGGCGACCCGCTCGTACTCGAAGGACCGCTACGCACAAGAGGCGGTCGTCGATCCGGACAAGGTCGTCCCCGAAGGCGTCGAAGGCGCGGTGCCCTATCGCGGACCGCTCAACGAGGTCGTCCACCAGCTCGTCGGCGGCCTTCGCCAGGCGATGGGCTACGTCGGCGCGCGCACGATCCCCCAATTTCACGAGCGAGCGAAGTTCATCCGCGTGAGCGAGGGCGCGTACCGCGAGAACCACCCGCACGATCTCTACGGCGTCCTCGAAGCTCCGAACTACCTCGGAAACGACTCGTAATCGGCTAGCAGATCAAGCGCCGCGAGGGATTGCGACCCGGGCGCCGCGGGCCGCGTTGACTCAGGTACGAACCTCTGCGATCTCTGGATCGCGAGGAATCTGGATCGTACGGTCGACACGTTCGCGCCATGGTTCGGCTTGCAGCTGATCGAAGATCTCCCCTGCTTCAACCAAGAGCGAGTAGGCATCATTCGCTCGCGAACGCGCAACGAGAGACTCCGCGTGTTCGAGCAACGTCACCGCGAGATGGAAACGCGCACCGATCTCCCGGAACTTCGACTCGGCGTCACCGAAAAGATTGTCCGCCGAGACTCCGCGTCCCGATGCGTCGAGCTGGGCGCGGAAGCGGGCGGATTGAGCCCAGAGAAACGGAGTCGTCTCGCCTGGACGAAGGTTCGCGATCGTATTCAGAAGCTCGTCCGCCCTCGCGCTTTCGCCGAGGACGATGGCCGATTCGATCGCTTCGACGACGGCGAGTTTGAATCCGCTGAACGGCTTATTTCCGAAGGCAACCGCAGCTTCGAGCGCGTTACCTGCGGTCGCGAGGGCTGCCTGCGAAGAGCCCTCGACTGCGAGCACCCCGGCCAGACAGCACAAGTGGAGAATCCGAATTTGCAGATCAGGCGACTCCGCGTGGCCCGACACGGAATCGAGGAGCTCATGCGCGCGCTTGAGCTGGCCCCGATGGGCTCGAACGAGCGCCGCAACAATGGTCTCGTAGCTGGTTCCAGCTGGCTGCTCGATTTCTGAAGCCCGGTCGAGAAGTTCGTCCCACTGGCCGGCGAAATACATCGGTATGAGCGTGGTCGCGAGCAGCGCCGACTCCCAGGTCTTGCTGCCGGTCCTTCTGGCGAGTTCGAGGCCGGCCCTGCTGAGAGCGAGTGCCTCTGTGTAGCGGTCCTGGTATTCCAAAAACGTGATCAGGTTGTTGTACGCGCGTAACGCCGCCTCCGTGAGGCCATGATCGATCGCGAGCTGCAGCGCGCGATCCATCAGGGCATTCGCCTCGTGCTTTCGGCCGTACGAAGAGAGGAGCACGGCCTTGGTGTTGAGCGCTTGCGAGACTTGCTCTGGCAGTTCGAGCCGCTCAGCCAGATCGAGAGCGAACTCGATCCGGGAAGCCGCTTTCTCGCGCGCTCCGGTGAAGTAAAGGAGGCGACCGAGCTGGGCAGCGAGCGCGGCAACATCAGCATCGCTCTCATCACTCGACAGCACGGCGAAGGCATTCTCCATTCGCGCGATGGCTTCCTCGTGCCGTTCTTCGAAAAGGTCGACTTCCCCAAGTCGCGCGCTGACGCGGGCGCTCGCGTGCGTCCGTCCGGAAGCGTCGAGCGACTCGATCGCCCTTTCGAAGTACGACCGTGCCACTTCGAATTGACCGGCCCACGAAGCCATCTGTCCGGCGCGTTCCTCGAGGACCGCGCGCGTGTCGGGATCATCGGCCAGCGAGAGCGCCTCTTCGAAATAGAGCCGCGCCTCTTCGGCGGCCGCGAGTGACGCGGAGCGCTCGCCCGCTTGGATGAGTTTCTCGCGCGCCCTCGCTTTCACCTCGGCCGCGTCGTCCGCGTCTGGCGCGAGCCGATAAGCGTCGAGGTAGTGAGAAGCGATGACCCCGACGATCTCCTCGTCGTCGTCACCCCATACCTGTTGCAGGTGGGTCGCGACTGCGAGGTGCTTCTCCTTGCGCTGCCGCTTTGGGACAGACTCATACACGACGGTCCGCACGAGGTCCTGGAGGAACGTGAAGTGTCCGTGTTCGGGTGAGCGAGGATCGCCTTGGCGTCCGAGGACCTCTTTTTTCATGAGCGACGCGAGGAGTCCGTCGAGATCGGCCTCGGCGATACCTGACAACGTGAGCAGCGACGCCTTCGGAAATGACTTTCCGAGGACGGCGGAGTCTTGAAGAAGGCTCCTTTCGCCTGGCAAGAGGCCATCGAGACGAGCCGCGATGAGCGCTTGCAGCGTCTCGGGAACGTCGAGGGGACCGATGACACCGACTGGTTGGTAGCTCGAGCCTTCGAGCGCGAGCAGACCGCGGTCGATCAGCATCCGCACCGTCTCGACCGCGTAGAGCGGGACCCCTTCGGCGCGAGCGAGGATCTGGTCGCTGATCTCCTCGGGCAGACCCGGAACAAGACCGGTGATGAGGTCGTGCATCGCCTTTTCGGAGAGTGGCTCGAGATAGATCGACGTGAAGTTCCGCCGCCCCGCTCCCCAACTCGAGCGTCTCTCGACGAGGTCCGGCCGCGCCAGTGTGAGCACGAAGATGGGATGGTTCTTCGACCAGTCCAACAGGTACTCGATGAAGTCGAGCAATGACGCGTCGGCCCACTGCATGTCCTCGAAGGACATGACCACCGGATAGATCTCGGACATGCGCTCGAAGAACAGGCGCCACGCCGCGAAGAGGTCCTCTTTATCGCGGGCGGTTCTCTCCTCGAGCCCGATCAAGTGGGCGAGGCGCGGCTCAACCCACTGACGCTCGTCGGAATCAGGGACGTGCTCGACGACGGACGCATGGAGTTTTTCGGCGGCCGAGGCGGTGTCCTCGCCTTCCAAGATGCCGGCGCGTCCCCGAACCATCTCGGCGAGCGCCCAGTAGGCGACCCCTTCGCCGTAGGAGAGGCAGCGTCCCCGGTGCCATCGGAACAGACTCGACAGTCCGTCCATGTACTTGTAGTACTCCCAGGCGAGCCGGCTCTTTCCGATGCCGGCGATGCCCGTCACCGACACGAGATGGGCTCTCGAATCTTCAGCCGACGCGTGGAACATGTCCTTGACGAGGCGGAACTCGCGATCACGGCCGACGAAAGGAGCTTCGAGACCCTCGGATTTCAGCGCGCCGCCGACGCCCGCGACGACGCGCAAGGCCTCAAACAGTCGAACGGGCTCAGTCTTGCCCTTCAACTCGTGCACCCCAGCGTCCGCGAAGACGATCGACGCATCTGTTGCCCGTCGCGTCGACTCGTCCACGAAGCAACTGCCCGCAGGCGCGGCTGCCTGAATGCGCGACGCGGTGTTCACTCGGTCTCCAACAACTAGACCCTCCTCGGGAGTCTCCGTGATCGCTGCCGTGCCGGTCACGATCCCCACACGCGCTTGGAGACCTGACCCAGCGTGCTCGTTGCCATAGTTCGCGACCGCCGAAACGAGCTCCAACCCGGCACGAACCGCTCGGTCGGCGTCGTCTTCGTTCGCTATCGGCGCCCCCCACACGGCCATGACTGCGTCACCGATGAACTTCTGAATGACGCCGCCATAACGAGCAACGATGGCCCGAGCAAGGTCGAAATAGCCCGACAGCAGCTCGCGAACCTCGTCGGGGTCAAGTTCCTCCGAGAGCCGCGTGAACCCGACGAGGTCGCAGAACAGAACCGAGACGCGCCTCAGCTCGGTCGTCGGGCTCTGGCTTCGGACGTCGGGTTCGGGGAAAGCGGTGCCAGCGCCCGATCCTGTGTTCGACCGCTCCTGCGACATCGCCGCTTGGGCGACCGGCGAGGCTCGGATAGCGGCCGGATCACTGGCGATTGCCGAGCCGCAGTCAGCACAAAACGGCTTTCCTGCGACAAGCTCAGCGCCGCAGAACGAACAGCGGCCAACGAGCGCCGCGCCGCAATCGGCGCAAAACCGCTTGCCTTCGAGAACCTCGCTCCCGCACGAGGGACATCGCATCTCAGGCCTCCCGGGGTCGACAGACACGGCCGAGCGGTTAGCCGACTAAGCGCTCCAACCCGAAAGGCTACGACGTCCTGCGAGGATGGGCGGGTTGTCCGCCGACGGCTCGGCTCGCACCGCGAACGGAGCGGTCGGGACGTCCGCCGTCGGGGTCAAACGACGTCGCCCTAGGGAAGCCGTCGCCCGCCGCGCCGATCCTTGGGTTACAGACGTTTTCGATTTGGCGCGCCGCATTCACTCAAGTTTCACGCGCCGGTCGTTGAGCCACTCCGTGATGCCTGATGAGACTGCGCTCATGACCATCCTGCGCCGTAAGCGAGTCGCGTTGTCTGCAACTGCACTGCTTTTGGGTGCCGGTACGTTGGCGATCGTCGCGGGAGCTTCCGCGCCGCCGTCGCTGGCGTCTGCGCACGTGAGAAACGGTGTCGTCATTACGAGCGACGGCACCGGCTTGGCGCCACACTCGATCAAGCACGTCTGGCTGATCATCTTGGAGAACAAGTCGTACGACGCCACCTTCACGGGGCTGAACGAGAACTCCTATCTCTGGAAGACCTTGCCGGCACAAGGTGCGTTGCTCACCCACTACTACGGGACCGGACACTCGAGCATGGACAACTACCTCTCGATGGTCTCTGGACAAGCGCCATCAGAAGACGTGCAAGAGGACTGCGCGACGACGGACACGCTGATCAACTCGAACTCCGGCATCGACACGACCGGCGGGTCGCTCGGGGTGAACTCCAACTACGGACAGCTCGTCTCGAAAGGTGGTGCCAACGCCTCCCTCGGAAACAATGGCTGTTCGTTCCCGACCGACGTCCCGACTCTTTTCAATCAGCTCAACGCGGCGGGGCTCACCTGGAAGGACTACGACCAGGATCTCGGCGGTGAGCAGAACTACCTGCAGGGCCCCTACTCTCCGTTCCAAGCAGAGACGGTTCCCGACCGCGAAGACAAGTGACCTGTTCCTCGAGTACTACATCCCGCTCATCGAGCAGTCAGAGGCGTTCCGTGACGGCGGCCTGATCGATATCACCTTCGACGAGGGCTTCCCGCCGTTCACCTACAGCGGCAACAGCTTCAACAACGCGCAGACTTCTGGTCCGAACCAGCCGGCCGACGCGCCGTCGTACGGCCACCCCGGGACGACGGCGCCCGGCGCCGACACGATCTACGGCGCCTACGGCATTCTCGCCGACGCGGCTGGCGAGAACATCGGCGGCGTCAACGTGCCGAGTGAACCCACCGGGCCGAACTCGACACTCGACACGAACTCAGCCGGCGATCAGCTCGACCCCGGACCGGGCAACAACAGCTTCATCGACCGCCCGCCAGCCTGTTCGTCGACGCTCACCCCGGCCAACTCCGGTTGCGTCGTCGGCATCGACCGCGGTGGCTCCGGCAACCCGGCGGGTTCGCGCACCGACACGGTCGTCGGGAGCGCGAACTCGACGATCATCGTCGACAATTCGATCCTCGCCGACGACACCGGACGCGCCGTGACCGGTACGAACATCCCCCCGAACGCGTTCGTCGGCGCCGTGACGGACACCGGGCCGCAGTACCCCCAGACGAACACCGGGACCGACGTCGTCGGCTCCTTCCAACTCGTCTCCCAGAACGGCAGCCCCATCACTCCGATGGGGCCAGTAACGACCATCACCTTGAGCGCCGAGGGAGTCCCGGGCTTCTTGTCCACCGGCGAGACGCCCGATCCCCTCTACGACGCCACCGACCCGACCCCCGGCGGCGGCGACACCGGGAGCGTCTTGATCAGCCCATACATCAAGCCCGGCACGGTCTCGAACGTCTACTACAACCACTACAGCTGGCTGGCCACGATGGAAGACCTGTTCGACGTCGCCGCCGGCGACGACTGGACGCCGCTTTCGCCAGGTGCCGGAAGCGTTTCGGGAGGTCTCGACGGCGAAGGCCACCTCGGCTATGCCGCCCAGCCGGGACTAAGCCCGTTCGGCCCGGACGTCTTCACCAACCCTTCGGGGAAGTACGTCCCGCCAGATCCACCCCCTCCACGCGGGCCGCAGCTGTCCTCGAAGGATTTCCCCGGCAACGCCACCTCGAGGGGCGAGAGATCCATCCTCCTCAACTTCGACAGCAGTCGAGGAGTCTGACCGGTTCCCAGGACATCGTCCGCCCGACCGCGAAGTCAGCCGCGCGCGACCTCCCCCCGCGCGGCTGACGACGCGCGTCGACGGCGCGGTGGTCGCGAACTTCTTCTCGCGTCGCTCGTCGGTATCGCGCTCGTCACTGTCGGGTTAGTCGCCGGGTTGGTCGCGGTACTCGGCGCCAGCAGTGCTCCCCGCGAAAAGGGCGGACTCGTCGGATACCCGGCTTTCCTCCCAAAGGGCACCCTCCACGTGCGGAGTGACGCGATGCTCGTCGGAACGGAGGCCCGTCCGGCGCTCACCTCAGAGGGCGACACTGTGAAGATCGTCACCTCGCGCTGGTCGGTCTTTGTCATCGTCAGCGGGCCAGAGGTCCCCGGCGAGGGTTTGCCGTATCAGGCACCAGCAACCACGTGCACTTGGACGGTGACGATGTGGAAGGCGACCGGTCCGGTGCCCATCTCGTTAACGGACTTCGACGGCATCGACGATTCCGGTGCGGTCTTTCAGCCCCACTTCATGCCCGGAGCGCCGCGTCCGCCCGGGGTCTTGGAGCCGGGCCGTGCCGTCACCTTCGAACTGCGCGCTGGCGAACCGGTCGGCGAGGGGTTGATGCGTTGGGCACCGCTCGACGGGCGCATCGTCGCGAAATGGGACTTCATTGTCGAGAACGATTGACGCCTGATCACGTCTCCTGACCCCACTTGACGCGGCGTCTGGGTGATGTCATTATGACGTCATTCAGACGCCATTGAGACGTCAAGTGAGGTGAAGAGAACGTGAATCCCCTGCTCATCGAGTCCCTTGCCCGCCAGAAGGCGACGTCACAGCCACCAACGAAAGGCAGCCAAGTCGTCGTCCGGGTGGCGCCGCGACAGCGACGATTCCTCAACCGTCTCGGCGAGGAGCTGATCACACTCGGAGCGAAACTCGCCTTCTCGCGCGTCGACACCTCCTTCGTCGGAATGCGGCAGTCGTGGTGAGGAGAGCTCGGCATCGGAGCGCTTCGCGATGAGGATCTCGAGCGTTGTCGCCGCGGTGCGCGAAGACCTGGTCAGCGTGGCGGCACTCGGAGACGACGCCACCGCCCTGATCGCCGAGCGGCTCGCCGAAGCGATGGTTCGACCCGTCACGGCGACACTGCTCGAACTTCTCGGGCAAATTGCGTCCGAACTCGACGAGCGACTGCCCCACGGACGCGTCGAGGTCCGACTCGCCGGACAAGACGCGGAACTCGTCTACATCGACGATCCAGATGAGACGTCCGACGACTACAGCGACGACGCGTCGGCGCGTATCACCCTGCGCCTGCCCGAACAGCTGAAGACAAAGGTCGAACTCGCCGCCCAACGCGAGGGGATCTCGGTGAACAGCTACATAGTCCGCGCGCTCAGCCTGCGCTCTCGTGTGCCCAACATCAGTACCGGTGTCGGTCGACGCTTGAGTGGATACGGGCGCAGCTGAACGCGCCATCAGAACGCGCTCGAACGCAACGACAGGAGGAGCCATGCGACAAGAACGGTTTGCGACCACGGGCAAGGTGCACTTGCACGTCGAGAACCCGTCGGGTTCGGTCGAGATCAGCACCCACGATGATCCCGAGACGATCGTCGAGCTTTCGATGAGCCGTCCCGGCGGAGACGAATCGGTCCTCAGCGAGGCACGCATCGAAGCCGTCGCGCACGACGGTGGACACGATATCCACGTCGAGATCACCGGCAATCGCGGCGGACTCGGGTCGCTTCTGCGCTGGTTGATATCGACCGGAGGCGTGAACGTGACCGTGCGCGCCCCGCACGGTGCCGATCTGGATGTCAAGACCGCATCGGCGCGCATCGACGCGCGCGGACAGTTCGCCGACGCGACGATAAAGACGGCGTCAGGAGGGATTCGGCTCGATGAGGCCTCGGGCGAGGTTCATCTCCGCAGCGCGAGCGGCGACATCGAGTGTTCGACACTGCACGCAAAGTCCTCGATCGCTACCGCGTCAGGATCGGTGCGAGTCGGGTCAGTGCTCGCCGATGCGGAGATCAAGACGGCGAGCGGACGGATCGAGATCGCAGGCGCGCACGCCAGCGTCGAGGCGCGCACGGCTTCGGGATCGGTCGAGATCGGCAGCGCCGAGGGCGACCTCCGTGTCGAGACGGCTTCCGGCCGTCAGCATGTCGGCCGCCTCATCTCGGGTGACGCAGAGCTGCGTACGGTGAGCGGTTCAGTCGTCGCCGGTGTCGCGCAGGGCACGGCTCTGCACGTCGACGCCGAAGCGGTCTCCGGCTCATTGGAATCCGAGATCCCACTCGACGACGCTCCGGACCTGTCCGAGCCGTCGGCAGCGGAGCTTTCGCTGCAGATCCGATCGGTGAGCGGCAGCGTCCGTATCGTGCGCGCGCACCCGGCCGACGCCGCGTAGCCATCACAAGTCGAGCGGCTTGATCTCCGCCAGCAGTAGCTCCGGGTCGCGCCAGTCAACCCCTTCGACATCGACGTACAGCTCGATCTCGTTTCCATCCGGATCGGTGATGTACAAACTGTGGGTGACGGTGTGATCCGCCGCGCCGACGACGTGCGCGCCCGACGCGCGCACCTGTTCGAGCGCCGCACGAAGATCCTCGTCGCTGTCGCCGACTTTCAAACCGAAGTGGTAGAGGCCGGCGTGCCGCCCCTTGAGCGGACCGGGTGCGTCCTCGCCGACCTCGATCAGCAAAAGCTCGTGGTGCGTACGGCCGCCGCTGAACATCGCAGCAGGGAATGCAAGCGGGATTTCGACCTCGGCCCCCGGTCCGGCGACCTGACGCCAACCGAGCACGTCGCGATAGAAGGCCGCTGAGCGCTCGAGGTTCTTCACGTACAAGACAAGATGGCCGAGCTCTTTCACGGCCATCAGCTCTCCCCCTTTGTCGCGCCGATGCGGCGACGCGTATCGGCGACCAGCAGTGCGTGCACACGGGGATCGGAAACGAGCTCGGGATGGAAGGCGACGACCGTCACGTTCTGCGAACGGCATCCGACCGGTCTTGTCTTGCCGTCGGACATCGCCATCTGAGCGAGCACTTCGACGTCATCGCCAACCGACTCGACGAAGGGCGCGCGAATGAACACCGCGTGGATCGGCTCGCTCGTCGCCGCTTCGAATTCGAGGTCCGCCTCGAAGGATTCCGCCTGTCGACCGAAGGCGTTGCGCCGCACGGCGATGTCGATCGCGCCGAAGCTCCACTGGTCGGACCGACCATCGAGGACCTCGCGAGCGAGAAGGATCATCCCGGCGCACGTACCGAGCACCGGTAGGCCGTCCGCCAGGCGCTTGGCGATCGGCTCGCGCAGTCCCGCTCCTTCGATGAGCAGTTGCAGCGCCGTCGACTCACCGCCCGGCAGCACGAGTCCCTCGATCCCCTCGAGATCCGAGGGAACGCGCACCTCTTTGACCCCGACACCGAGCGATTCAAGCAACCTTGCGTGCGCTTCGACGTCGCCTTGCAGGGCGAGGACGCCGACCACTAAAAGGTCTGGGTCTTTGTCGCCTCTCCTCCCGACGGCTGCGTCGATCGCCGTTTCGATCACCAGCCCCGTTCTGACAGCCTCGTCTCGAGCGACGCGATCTCGGCACCGGCCATTGGCGCGCCGAGCCCGCGGGAGACCTTCGCCAGGATCTCCGGATCGTTGAAGTGCGATGTCGCTTCGACGATGGCGCGCGCCCGCGCCGGCGGGTCCTCACTTTTGAAGATGCCCGATCCGACGAAAACTGCTTCCGCGCCGAGCTGCATGACGAGAGCGGCATCGGCCGGTGTGGCGATCCCTCCCGCGCAGAACAGCGGCACCGGCAACCGCCCCGTTGCGGCGATATCTTCGACGAGCGAGATCGGGGCTTGCAGCGATTTCGCCCACGCGTACCGCTCGGCGCTGTCAGCGGTCGAGATCTTCCTGATGTCGCCGAGGATCGAGCGGAGGTGGCGGACCGCCTCGACGATGTTGCCGGTTCCCGCCTCGCCCTTCGAACGGATCATCGCCGCGCCCTCAGAAATGCGACGCAGCGCCTCGCCGAGGTTCGTCGCCCCGCAGACAAAGGGGATCTGAAACACCCACTTGTCGATGTGGTGCGCTTCGTCCGCCGGAGTCAACACTTCGCTCTCGTCGATGTAGTCGACCTTCAGCGACTGCAGGATCTGCGCCTCGGCGAAGTGGCCGATGCGCACCTTTGCCATCACCGGGATCGTCACGGTGTGCTGGATCGCTTCGATCAGCGCCGGATCGCTCATCCGCGCGACACCGCCTTCGCGTCGGATGTCCGCTGGCACCCGCTCGAGCGCCATCACCGAGACCGCCCCGGCGTCCTCGGCGATCTTCGCGTGCTCCGGGGTGACGACGTCCATGATCACGCCACCCCGCAGCATCTCGGCGAGGCCACGCTTCACCCGGTCGGTGCCCGTCGACCTGTCGGCGAAACCGTTCGCTACGTCTTCGTCACGCGTTGCCATACACCCAATCTACCTGGACAGTCCTACGATTTGACCTGGCAGTTCGGCTCGCGATTCAGGCCGCTTCGAGCTCGAGTTCGCTCTCTTGCACCTGGCGACGGGCCCGTCCGGGAATCATCGCTGCCACGATCGCGCCCGCCGCGACGACGGCGATGCCGACCTTGGCCGCCGACAACAGACCAGCCATGTAGGAGAGTCTGGTCGCGTAGCTGCCAAAGCTTGCGAAGACGGCGCCGAGCACCGAGATGCCGAGCACCCCGCCAAGCTCGCGGATGGCGTTGTTCGTTCCCGAGGCAACGCCTTCGGCGGCCCTCGGCACCGACGACAGCAGCACCGACGCCACGGGAACGAAGAACAGCGACATGCCGACGCCCGACAGCACAAAGGCGGGCACGATGTCGAGATACGGCGTCCCAGGCGAGATGACGACCGCGATCCAACCGAGGCCGATCGCTTGCAGCACGAGACCGAGCGTGATGAGGGTTCGCCCACCGACCCTTTCGACGAGCGTCGCAGCAACCGGCGCGACGACGACGGGCATCGCCGTCCACGGCAACGTGCGGATCCCCGCCTCGAGCGGCGAGAGACCCTGGACGATCTGCAGGAACTGCGAGAGGAAGAAGATCGAGCCGAACATCCCAAAGCTCATGAAAAGCGCCACGCCGTTCACAGCGGAAAAGCCGCGCCGGCGGAAGAGCGACAGCGGCAGCATGGCGTGGTCCGAGCGCGACTCGTTGACGAGGAATCCGACAAGAGCGACGATGCCGACCGCGAACGAGGCGAGGATCTCGGCATTCGTCCAGCCGACGTCGCCACCGCGCACGAGCCCGAAGACGATTCCGAACAGCCCTGTGCTGGCGAGTGCGACGCCCGCGCCATCGAGACGACGGGCGTCGCCGTGCGACTCCGAAAGGCGCGTGCTCGCGAGCGGAAGCAGTGCCACTCCGATCGGGACGTTCAACCAGAAGATCCACTGCCACGACAACCCTTGGACGACCGCTCCGCCGATGAGCGGTCCGACGGCAACGGCAAGTCCGCCGATCGCGCCCCAGACGCCGAGCGCGACGTTGCGACGCTCCGGCGGAACCGCGGCCGAAAGCAGCGTCAACGAAAGCGGGATCAACAACGCGCCGCCCGCGCCTTGAACAGCACGCGCCGCGACGAGGAGGTCGATGCTCCGTGCCAGGGCGGCTACGGCGGATGCGCCGGTGAACATCGCGAGCCCGACGACGAACATCCGGCGCCGGCCGAAGCGATCGCCGAGTGCCGCCCCGGTGAGGAGCAAAACGGCGAAGGTCAATGTGTAGGCGTTCACCGTCCACTCGAGCCCGGCGAGTCCCGTGTGCAGGCTGCGGCGGATCACCGGCAACGCGAACGTGACGACGAGGTTGTCGAGCGATCCCATGAAAAGCGCCGCACCCGTGATGGCGATCGCCCAACGGACCGACGAGGGTCGGCGGGTACGTCCGGCGGTGACGAGTTGAGTGGTAGAGGCGGACATCGGAACCTCCCTTTCAGTTTGATATTGAGTAGTCACTAACTTTCAACGACGTGCGAGATCGTGGCGCAGGCGTTGCACTGGAATCAGTCCCTCGCGGCGCTTAAGAGCGCGCGCCGATAGGCACTCAGTTATCGCCCGAAAAAGCATCCACCGGTCGTTGTGGAGGCCCGAGAAGGATCTCGGGTGCACCCAACCAACAACGAACCGGTGGAGGTCCCCATCATGCTCGCGTTGCAACCACGCGTGGTCGATGCTGTCTTCTCGGCGCTCGAAGGACGCATCCCGAGGATGGTGGATCACCATCCGCTCGGCTGTCATCGTGTCCGCACAAGCGACCGCAAATACTTCTTCGGCATGCTCGTCCGGCTCGTCACGGGCTGTTCCTGGGACGTTGCCGGACGGATCACGAACACCTCGGAGTCGACACTTCGACGTCGGCGCGACGAGTGGATGAAAGCGGGCGTGTTCGGGTCCCTCGTCGAAGAGGCGATCGCCGGCTACGACAAGATTGTCGGCCTCGAGCTCTCCGATCTCTCAGTCGACGGCTCCCAGCACAAGGCGCCCTTCGGCGGGGAGGCGACCGGTCCGAGCCCTGTTGACCGGGGAAAACGCGGCTGGAAGTGGTCGATCGCCACCGATGCCAACGGCATCCCCGTCGCTTGGGTTCCCGCTTCGGCGAACGCCAACGACTGCATGCTGTTCTCCCCGACACTCGATGCCCTGGAAGCGCGCGGGCTGCTAAGTGACGTCGACGTCGTCCACCTCGACCGGGGTTATGACTTCGACCGCGTCCGGGACGACTGTGCTGCTCGCCGGCTCGGTTCGGTGATCCCAAAGATCCGACCGCACGGGCCAAAGCACACAAAGCTAAAGAAGCGCCAGGTCGTGCTCGGTCAACGCTGGCCCGTCGAGCGGACCAACTCCTGGCTCTCGAACTTCGGACAGCTACGTCGCAACACCGACCGCTACTCGATCCACCGGGTCGCAGCCCTCGACCTCGCGATCGTCCTCATCCTCACCGTGAAGCTCGTGAAGTGGGCGGATCGCTGGAACGGCTGACCGTGCCTATCGGCGCGCGCTCTAAGGACTCGACGAAAGCGGCTTGCTCGGGTTCGTGGCGCCAGTCACCCCACAGCTCGTCGAGCGAACCGAGATCAAGGGCGGACATGACGTTGCAGAGCATCCCCATCGCGAAGAACTCGCGCAGCGGCTGCGGGCCGAGCCCGGTGCGCTCGGCGACGAATTGAACGATCTCGCGGAAGTTCTGCGACACCGATGCGCGGATCTCTGGGTCACCGGAAGCGGCGTAGCCCTGCAGCTGGATGAGCAGCAGATCGCGATCGGTGATCAACGGTGCGTACGCGATCCCCATCGCCTGCAACGCCGCCTCTCCTTCCAGCCCCGCGCTCGCCTTGTCGAAGGTGCGAATGATCGCCCGACATCCGAGCGCGACCGTCTCCAAGAAGAGCTGCTTTTTCGTTCCGAAGAGCCGGAACAGATAGGGCTGGGATATCCCCGCCGACTCGGCGACCACTTCTGTCGACGTGCCGCCGTAGCCGTCATGGGCGAACGCCTTCAGGGCGGCGGCGAGGACGGCGCCCTTGCGCTCGTCGGCCGTCATCCGCAGGCCGCTGTGGGTCGCCGCTCCCTTCGGAGTACGCACGAAAACTAAGTTAGTGAGTACTCACAAGCTTGTCAACCCCCGCCCGGAGGCGCTGGCAGGATCAGAGCGCGGCCAGGACGGCGTCGGCGCCACTCACCGAGACACCGGGCGCGGTCTCGACCCCGAGGTACGTGACGACCCCGTCCTCGAGGACCATCACGTAGCGCCTCGAGCGCATCCCGAGGCCGGTGGCCGAAGCGTCGCGCTCGAGGCCGAGGGCACGGGTGAACTCGCCGTTTCCGTCGGCGAGCATCATCACCGCGTTTCCGACGCCCTGCGCGACGCCCCAGGCGCCCATCACGTAGGCGTCGTTCACCGAGACACAAGCGATGAGGTCGACCCCTTTTGCCTTCAGGTCCTCGGCGCGCACGATGAAGCCAGGGAGGTGGAAGTCCGAACACGTCGGGGTGAAAGCGCCCGGAACTCCGAAGAGGACGACCTTGCCATGGCCGAGCACGTCCAGGCTGCGCAGCGACTCGGGCTCACGCTTGCCCATCCGTCGCAGCTCGACGTCGGGGATCTTGTCGCCAACGGCAATGGTCATCGCAGGCCTCCTCAGTTTGGGCGGGGCGGATTCGCCCTCCAAGATAAGGGACCGCCGTGCCCGAGATTCGACAGATATCAAGTTGGCTAGAAAGTTTTTATCAAGCTAACCTGATATTCCCGGGGAGAAAGAGGAGTCCATGCTCGCCGGCTTCGTCATTTTCCTCCGCGAAGGCACCGAGGCGAGCATCATCGTCGCCGTCCTCGTCTCGTACCTCGACCGCGCCGGCCATCGCCGTGAATTCAAGGCGGTATTCCTCGGCGCCGGCATCGCCGCCTTCCTCGCCGCCGCCGGCGGCGTCGCCGCATACCTCACGATCCGCACCTATGCCGGTTCGCGCGTCCAGACGATCTTTGAGACCTCGACCTTCGCCGTCGCGGTCGTCATCCTCACCTACATGACGTTTTGGATGCGCGCCCACGCGAAGACGATCTCGAAAGAGCTCGCCGCAAAAGCCGAGGCGTCGATCGGCAAGAAAGAGAAGTACGGCCTCGCACTGCTCGCATTTCAAGCGGTCGGACGCGAGGGGCTCGAGACCGCCGTGTTCACACTGGCGATCGTCTTCGCTGCCGGCGCCGCGCAGACTTTGATCGGTGGACTGTTCGGATTGATCGCCGCCCTCGGGGTCGCGTATGCGATCTTCCGGGCAGGAAAACGACTCAATCTGTCGGTGTTTTTCACGATCGTCGGAACGCTGCTCATCGTCTTTGCCGCCGGACTCGTCGCTGACATCGTCGAGAACCTCCAACAGCCGGCCGCTTCCGGTGGTCTGGGCGTGATCCACACCTTGAACGGTCAACTTTGGAACACCACCGGATTCATGTCGGAAGGCTCGGCTATCGGCGATGTCTTCCACTCGTTGTTCGGTTACGCCGACCGGCCAACGGCGCTGCAATTGGTGTGTTATCTCGTCTACGTCGCAGCCGCTGTCGGCGCCTATGTCGGGTTGAACTGGCGCGGATCACGGGCCGCCGTGCGCGCTCGTCGCGAACAACGAGGGCTCGGCACATCGGCTTCCTAGACGATGCCAGCGTCTTCGTTGCGGGAGTCGCGATCTCGGGCCACAATGTCCTCGCCGCAGCAAGAAAAACCGAGGTGGACCCCGGCGGCGGTCGCCGGGGCTGAAAAGGGAAGCCGGTGGGATTCCGGCACGGTCGCGCCACTGTGACCGGGGAGCGATCCCGAACCTAGCCACTGGGACCTTGTCCTGGGAAGGCACGGGAAAGCGTTGATCCGGAAGTCAGGAGACCTGCCTCGGGACAGGAGATGTCGAGCCTCGCGTCAAGGTTGGAGCACGGTGAGCGTTGCTGGGTTGCCAGCGAGATCCCACCAAGAACCGTGGCGTGAGCCGACCGATCGGCCGCGCGTTCGGCCAGAAGGGGTGGGACATGTCCCGACGCATCACTTTCACTCAAATCGCGCGCTCAAACGGCGCGCGGGTTCGATTCGGCGCTCTGTCGCGCGCCTTCGCGGCGCTGATCGCTCTTGTCGCCGTCGCCGCGTTCTCGACGGCATCGGTCGCCTCGGCGACACCGAGTGACCATTCGTATCCGTCTCGGATCATCTCACTCTCACCAACGGCGACCGAAATGCTGTTCGCGATCGGTGCCGGCCACCAAGTGGTCGCCGTCGACGAGGATTCTGATTATCCAAAGGGCGCGCCGCGGACTTCGCTCTCAGGCCTCGAGCCGAACGTCGAGGCAATCGCCAAGTACCGGCCGGATCTCGTTGTCATCTCGTACAACCCGAGCAATTTCTCCCAGGCGTTGGCGCGGCTCGGGATCAAGGTGCTGCTACAGGACGCGCCCGCCAACGTGGCCGGCGCCTACGGACAGATCGAACAACTCGGCCAGGCAACCGGCCACGTCGATGCGGCCGATGCGCTCGTCGCCCGGATGCGGAAAGCGATCAGCGCCGCCGTACGCGAAGCACCGCACTTTTCGCGCCCGCCGAGCTACTACTACGAACTCGACGAGGGCGGCTACTCGGTGACGTCGTCGACGTTCGTTGGGCGCCTGCTTTCGATGTTCGGCCTGCACGACATCGCCGACGCAGCGAAGGGCGCGGCCGCGTCGGGTGGCTATCCGCAACTTTCGACCGAGTACATCGTCAAATCGAACCCCGACGTCATCTTCTTGGCGGACACGATCTGTTGCCATCAGTCGTTGCAGACGGTCGCGATGCGCCCGGGGTTCCGCGTGACGATCGCGGTGAAAACCCGAGACGTCTTCGGATTGAACGACGACATCGCTTCGCGCTGGGGACCGCGAGTCGTGATCCTCGCCCAGGACATTGAGAAGGACTTGTGGGTCTACGAGCGCCGGCTCGCAGCCTGACCGGCGACGCCGGACGGGCGCGCCGGCGCGCCCGTCCGGCCCTGCGGCGTGAACTCGCCTTCTATGTCGGCGCCGTCCTGCTCGTCCTCGGCGCAGCGGTCCTGGCCGTGCTGATCGGTCCGGCCGACCTCTCGCCGGCAACGGTGTTCGACGCCCTCGCCTCGAAGCTCCTTATCGGCGTGCACCCCCACATCCCGTCGCTCGACACCGCCATCGTCTGGCAGCTGCGCGCCCCGCGCGTCGTCCTCGCCGCCATCGTCGGTGCGACGCTCGCAATCGCGGGTGCTTCTTACCAGGGGGTCTTCCAGAACCCGCTCGCCGATCCGTACCTGCTCGGCGTGGCGGCGGGCGCCGGCCTCGGTGCGACGCTCGCCGTCGCCGTCGTTCACGACCCGAGCTCGTGGGCGGTGAACCCGATCCCGCTCTGCGCCTTCGCCGGCGCGCTCGTTTCGGTCGCCCTCACCTACGCGCTCGGGCGGTCCGGTCAGCGGTTGCGGACGACGACGAGCCTGATTCTCGCTGGCGTCGCCGTCGGGTCGTTCTTGACGGCGATCCAGACCTACGAGCAGCAGCGCAATACGAAGACCCTCCTCGAGGTCTACTCCTGGATCTTGGGCGGGCTCTCCGGCGCCGACTGGCAGGAGGTTTTGTTGGTCCTGCCCTACGTCGTCGTCTGCGCCGGCGTGCTCTTGGCCTCGCGCCGGCTGCTCGACGTGATGGCCGTCGGTGACGAGGAAGCCGACAGCCTCGGTGTGCGCGCGACGCGCGTCCGGCTACTCGTCGTCGTCGCAGCGACGCTCGCCACCGCGGCGGTGGTCGCGGTGAGCGGGCTCGTCGGCTTCGTCGGCATCATCGTGCCGCACACGATCCGGCTCGTCGTCGGCCCGAGTTACCGGAGGATCCTGCCGCTTTCGATCCTCGTCGGCGCGGCGTTCTTGATCCTCGCCGACCTCGTCGCGCGCACCGCGCTCTCCCCCGCCGAGGTGCCCCTCGGCGTCGTCACGGCGTTCTGCGGCGCGCCGTTCTTCCTGCTCGTGCTGCGCCAGTCGAGGCGGGCGACATGAAGATCGCGATCTCGGATCTGGCCGTCGAATACGACGGCGCACCGGCGATTTCCGGAGTCTCGCTCGACGTCCACGACGGCGGGTGGCTCGGTCTCATCGGTCCGAACGGCAGCGGCAAGACGACCCTTCTGCGATCGATCGCCGGTCTCGTCGATCACAAGGGACAGATCACCTTCGGCGGTGCGCCTGTCTCGATCGTCCATCGCCGACGCGTGGCGCGCGTCGTCGCCTACGTGCCGCAGCGACCAGTGCTCCCCTCGCAGATGACGGTCTCGGAGTACGTGCTGCTCGGTCGGACCCCGCACATCTCGTTTTTCGGTTCCGAGAGCCACCACGACCGCGTCGTCGCCCAAGAGGTGATCGAGCGTCTGGAGCTCGCCGACTTCGCACACCGCCCGCTCGCCTCGCTGTCGGGCGGCGAGGTGCAGAGGGCCGTGCTGGCTCGCGCCCTCGCACAACAAGCGCCGTTGCTGCTCTTGGATGAACCGACGGCCGCGCTCGACATCGGCCACGGCCAAAAGGTGCTCGAGCTCGTCGACGTGCTCCGTTCCGAGCGTGACCTCACCGTGATCTCCTCGATGCACGACCTGACGCTCGCCGGGCATTTCGCCGACCGCCTCGCCCTTTTGGCGAAGGGGCGACTAGTTGCGGCGGGACCGATCCGCGAAGTGCTCACCGAGCGAGTCCTCGCCCGCCACTACGGCGCCGAACTGCGCGTCATCGAAGACGGCTCCGGAGGCGTCGCCGTCTTGCCTCGGCGAAGGCCAGCGCGCCGCAGTCGCGCACAGGACACGGCGTGACAACGCGCAAGTAATACAGCTTCTGGCCCGGCGCGGATGGAATGGACGCGTGGGATGTCGAGCGTCTCATCGGACTCAGCGCCGACTTTCCCGTGGAAGAGGGGGACATATCGACGATCGGCGCCGTCGACACCGCCTGTTGGTTCAACACGCTGAGCAACGAACTGACGGTGCGCGGCGTCGCCGATCACGCCCGACGGATCAACGAGGTCGGTCTCTCAGATCCATCATCCTCGGCGTCAACGGGCGGGTGATGGACGCTATGCCCCGCGTCGCGAAGGCGATCCTCGAAGGGCGCACGACGATCAAGGCCGCATGCCTTCGTGTTCAGCCCGAACCCGACTGCTGCAAGCCCGACGAGTTGGCGTACGGAGACTCAGAGCCTGCGTAGCTTTGCTTTTGCGCCCGTACCGGCGGAGCAGTGTCGGGTACGGGGCATTGGCGTGTCAGCGCGTCTTGGCTTTGCGGGACCGGCACCGTATCGAAGGCGGTCGCCGTGCCGGCGGCGATCAGGAATGGGGATCGATTTTGCTGCCCGACCGGCAGACGCGCCAGCCCGGGCACCTTTGGTGCCCGGGCTGTTTCCCTCCAACTCGACCAGGCATTCAGCGGACAAGGCGCGCCCGATCGAGACCCGACTACTTGTTCTCGAGCTTCGCCTCCAAGTCGACGATGCGCTGTGTCGTCTTCAAGACGGTGTCCGGGTTGAGGCTCATCGAATCGATGCCGAGCTCGACCAAGTACTCCGCCATCTCCGGGTAATCCGAAGGCGCCTGGCCGCAGATTCCCGAGTGGATGCGGTTCCGCTTGCACCCCTCGACGGCGAGCTTCAACATTGCCTTCATACCCGGGTCGCGCTCGTCGTAGTCGAACGCCACCATCGCCGAGTCCCGATCGACGCCGAGGGTCAGCTGGGTGAGGTCGTTCGAGCCGATCGAAAAGCCGTCGAAGAGCTTCGAGAACTCGTCGACGAGCAGAACGTTGTTCGGGATCTCGCACATCGCGTAGACCTCGAGGCCGTTCTCGCCGCGACGCAGCCCGAATTCCGCCATCTTGTCGAGGACCTGTTGCGCCTCGGCGACGCGACGGACGAACGGGATCATCAAGACGACGTTCGTCAGGCCCATTTCCTCGCGGACCCGCTTCATCGCCTTGCACTCGAGCTCGAAGCCCTCCTCGTAGGCCGGGTGGGCGTAACGCGAAGCGCCGCGGAAGCCGATCATCGGGTTGTCCTCTTCGGGTTCGAAGGCGGCTCCGCCGAGCAGGCTCGCGTACTCGTTGGTCTTGAAGTCCGACATGCGCACGACAACCGGCTTCGGCCAGAAGGCCGCCGCGATCGTGCCGATGCCTTCGGAGAGCCGCTCGACGAAGAACGCCGCGCCGTCCGGGTAGCACCAGGTGAGCTTGTCGATCGCCGCCCGCTCGTCGGCGTTGGTGACCTTTTCGGGGTGCAACAACGCCAGCGGGTGCGCCCGGATCGACTCCGAGACGATGAACTCCATTCGCGCCAGGCCGACGCCGTCGTTCGGCAGGAACGCCGTCGTGAAGGCGAGGTCTGGGTTGCCGAGGTTGACCATGATCTTGGTCTTCGGCCGGGCCATCTCTTCGACGTCGGTCTGTTCGACGTGGAATGCGACCTGACCGCGGTAGACGCGACCCGTTTCGCCCTCGGCGCAGGAAACCGTTACAACACCGGCGCCGGCGAGCTTGGTCGTCGCGTCGCCGCAGCCGACGACAGCCGGGATGCCGAGTTCGCGGGCGATGATCGCCGCGTGGCACGTCCGCCCACCGCGGTTCGTGACGATCGCGGCGGCGGTCTTCATCACCGGTTCCCAGTCCGGGGTCGTCGTGTCCGACACGAGCACCTCGCCGGGTTGGAAGTCGTTCAGATGCTCGACATCAGCGATCACCCGCGCCGTTCCCGACGCGATCTTCTGGCCGACCGAGCGTCCCTCGGCGATCACGTCGGCTGCGGCGTCCAGCACGTATGTCTCGAGCAGCGTCGCCCGCTTCTGTGAAGCGACGGTTTCGGGGCGTGCCTGGACGATGTAAACGGTGTTGTCGAGCCCGTCCTTTGCCCATTCGATGTCCATCGGCTTGTCGTAGTGCTTTTCGATCGCGATCGCGCACTGCGCGAGCTCCAATACATCCTCATCGGTGATGCAGAAGCGCTCGCGGTCCGAGCGCGGCGTCGGGATGTTGCGCGTCGTCTGCTTCGCGCCACCTTCGGAGAAGACCATCTTCACGGCCTTGTCACCGAGCACCCGCCGCAGAACCGCGCGGTGTCCTTGCTCGAAAGTCGGCTTGTGGACGTAGAACTCGTCGGGGTCGACCGCGCCCTGGACGATGTTCTCACCGAGTCCGTAGGCACCCGTCACGAAGACGACGTCGCGGAAGCCGGACTCGGTGTCGAGCGAGAAGGTCACGCCCGATGCGGCGAGGTCCGATCGCACCATCTTCATCACGCCGATCGACAGTGACACCTTGAAGTGGTCAAAGCCCTGATCGACCCGGTAGTGGATCGCCCGGTCGGTGAACATGCTCGCGAAGCAGCGCCGGCAGGCGTCGAGCAGGTTCTCCGACCCTTTGATGTTCAAGTAGGTCTCTTGCTGTCCGGCGAAGCTCGCGTTCGGCAGATCCTCCGCCGTCGCCGACGAACGGACAGCGACACTCAAGTCCTCTCCATACTCCTTTTGGAGCAGCGTGTATGCCTCGATAATCTCTTCGGCGAGGTCCTTTGGAATGCCTGCGCCGTAGACGATGTCGCGGGCACGCTGGCCGCGGCGGGCGAGGTCGGAGACGTCAGACGGCTTGAGGTCGTCAAGCGCCAAGTGCAAGGGCCGCCAAGCGTCCGCCTCGTCGAGCATGTGGCGGTACGCGTCGGCCGTGATCGCGAAGCCGTGCGGGACGCGAACCCCGGCGCCCGACAGCTGCTGGTACATCTCGCCGAGCGAGGCATTCTTGCCCCCGACCGACGCGACGTCGCCGATACCGAACTGTTCGAAGAACTTCACGTATTTGAACCCGTTCAACTGGCCCATCGCTGCTCCTTTACGCGACCCAAGACGGCGCCGGCCCGCGTTATGAGATGTCGGTCGGGCAGTCGTCGGCGTCGCATCGTCAAAGCCAGTCTTCGCCGACTCCGTACCAGGTAAAAGGGCCCAAGGTCACCGAAGGCAAATCTCCCCGCCGAAAAAATGATGAACCCGCGGGCTGGACCTACCTCTTCGCTGGGCGACGGCGCTTCAAGTAGGCATCGGCGAGAGCGGGCGGCGCGCACGCCAGCCAGCCGTCGCGAATCGCGGCGCGCAACGTGGCCTTCGCGACGACGGGCAGTTCGATCAGGATCGCCGCGTAGCCGTCGAAGTGCGGAATCGTGAAGACGCCCAGCGGCGGCGAAGACAAGATGGCGTCTTTTTCACCGAGGTCGTCAACGCGCACGGCGAGGATCGGGCCAGCCGGCGGGACGGCGTCGTCGAAGCGCCGCAGGTCAGCTTTCGTGAAGGGTCGCTCCCAGCAAAAGGCGCGCTCGCCGACGAACCACGTTCGGTTGCGATGTCGCTCACGCTCGAGGACACGAGGAAGCGACTCGACGATTCTTTCGACATCTCGGAAATCGGCAGCCACCGGCGAAAGATAGTGGGGCCGCAGCGACGACTCGCAGGGTGGGTCACCGGATCAGGAGATCCTGATCACCTCGAGCGTGTCGGCGACGGAGACCTCTGCGAGCGGTGAGCCCGCCAAGGCGACGACGATGTCTCCCTTCTTTGCCGCTCCGACAGACACCGCGGCGTCGACCGCCTGTCGGATGACGTCGTCGGTGGTCGTTTCGGTCTCGACGGCGACGACCGCTCGGACACCCCAACTCACCGCGAGCTGACGGCGGACGCGCTCAGTCGTTGTGACGGCGATGATCGGCATAATCGGACGGAATCGCGAGATCGCGCGCGCCGTCGCGCCCGAACGCGTGCAGGCGATGATCGCAACGGCGTCCAGCTCCAACGCCGCACGCCACGCCGCGCCGGTGATCGCTGCGGTGATGTGCGCGGGCGAGCTTTGCGGCCCGGCGATCTCCTGTGGCGCGAGGTCCCTCCCCCATGCGACGTAGTTAAAGTCCTCCTCGGCGCGCAGCACGATGCGCGCCATGGTCTCGACAACGCGTACCGGATCATTTCCGATCGCAGTCTCTCCTGAAAGCATCACCGCGCTCGTTCCATCCAACACCGCGTTCGCGACGTCGGTCACCTCGGCACGCGTCGGCAAGGGTGCTTCGATCATCGACTCGAGCATCTGGGTCGCCGTGATCACCGGCAGGCCGAGGCGCACCCCGGAGCGGATGATCAGCTTTTGCAGGTGCGGAACGTCTTCGAGGTGGACGCGCATACCGAGATCGCCGCGCGCGACCATCACCGCGTCGGACTCGCGCAGGACGGCGTCGAGATGCTCGACGCCGTCTGGGGTCTCGATCTTCGAGACGAGCATCGCGACGTTGCCGTTCAGTGCCTGTCGGGCACGACGCATGTCCTCGGGCCCGCGGACGAACGAAACGGCGATCATCTCGACGTTCTCTTCGGCAAGCGCGCCGATCCGTTCGATGTCCTCATCGGTCGGCGTCTGCAGGCTGAGCCGGTGTGAGGGAACCGTCACCCCGGGTCGCCCCTGAAGCCGCCCGCCGCCCGCGGCGATGCAGACGGCGAAGCCGTCCCGGCGCTCCTGGACGAGGAGGACGACGCCCCCATCGCCGATCGCGACGCGGTCGCCCTCGACGAGGTCAGCGACGGCCTCGTCGAGCGCCACCCCGATGCGCGACGCGTCGCTCGTCGTCGCCACCGACCCCGGCGCAAGGACGACCTCGCTCCCGGCGATGAGTTCCACGCCGCCGACGGGGAACGGTGTCGCGCGGATCTTCGGCCCCGGCAGGTCGGCGAGCACCGCCACCCCGGGTGCGGCCTCTCGCACCCGGCGGATCCGCTCGATCGAGGCCGACGTCGGGCCGTGGGCGAGCGAAATCCGGGCGACGTCCATCCCAGCCACGGCGAGGCGCTTCAATGTCTCGACATCGTCGGAGGCTGGACCGATCGTCGCGACGATGCGGGTCCGTCGACGGGGGAAACCGTCGCGCGCCAACGGCTCGGACGGCGAAGTCATATAAACAGTCTCGCCGAGAACAAGGTTGTTGTCGCGACAGTCCGGGGGACGGTCGTCAGCTCGCCGGGCTCACGGAACTCATGTTGAACTCTGCGACCCGAAGCGGCGGCATCGCCGTGCGGTTTGCCCATTCATGAAACTCGCGCGACAGCCCGCGCTCGGTCCGTCCCGCCTCGATCGTCCGTCCGAGCATGTCGATCGGACTCTCGTTGAAGCGGAAATTGTTCACCGCCCCGACGATCTCGCCGTTCTCGACGAGATATACGCCATCCCGGGTGAGCCCGGTGACGAGCAGATTCGACCGGTCGACCTCCCGGATGTACCAAAGACAAGTAAGGAGAAGTCCGCGCTCGGTCCGGGCGATGAGGTCGTCGAGCGACGCGTCGGCGCCGGGAAGCCGCAAGATCAAGTTGTCGATCCCCGGCGTGAACCCGACGCCGGATCGACGCGCCCCGGCCCGGTGGTAGCGAAGATGCTCGAGTGACCCTTCTCGAAGAAGGTCCACCCGGTCGACGGGCGCGCCGTTGTCGAAGACCGAGGAGTCGGATCCCGAGGAGGTCGCGACGACAAACGGCGGGCATTCGAGACCCGGTTCGCGCGGATCACCGTAGAGATCGAACGGCTCGCTCGTGAGTCGCTCTCCAACGCGTGTGCTGCCGTCGCGGCCAGAGAACACCGTTCCCCCGTCCTCCGCGTCGCGGCCGCTCGCCGCGAAGTCGATCTCCAGGACGAGATCGGCGACCGAGTCGGCCGGCATGATCACCTCGTAGCGGCCGGCGGGAAGCTCGACCCGGCGCTTCGCGACCGAAAGTCGCTGGGCGAGCTTCGCGTCGAGCGCGGAGAGAGAGACGTCGGAGAAGTCCTTCGTTCCGATCCCCGCCCACGTCGACGCCGATCCGTCCGCCGAGCGCTCGACGAGCTCGAAGGCTCCGGTCGGCTGCGCGAAACGTCGCCGCGTGCCGGCCGACGACCCGAGATAGATCGTGCGCACCTCGTGGGTCGCGAACCCGGAGATCACCCGGCCGTCGGTGCGCGCCGCCTGAAAGGCGTCGGCAAGCTCGGAGAGCACCGACGAAAAGATCGAGAGGTCCGTGGCGCCAGGCGCGTCGGCGAAGTCCGCGTCCTGGCCGCCGTCTTCGAGGGGGGATGCGTCCTCGGCGGGTGACGAGTCTTGGGCGTCGTTTTCCGCCTTGGCGACGAGAGTCTCAATATCACCGGTGCCGCTTTCGGACACCACGCCCGAGCGGGCATCTTCTCCTCCGCCGTGGATCGCGATCACGCTCACCCGCCGATCGCGAACCACGCCGTTCGTCGTCGTCGTGTTGTTCGCGAAGCGAACGTTCGCATCGACGACGTCCTCGACGATGACGACACAGCCGTCGGCTTTCGACGCGGCGAGCGCGCTCTCGACGAGTTGGGCGGCGGGGACGAGACCGTCGGTCGACGTCACCGGCCCGCCTCCGATCGCGTGTTGAGGATCCGCACACCCTCGAACACCGCGCTCGGGCAGCCGTGGCTGACCGGCGCGACCTGACCGGGTTGTCCCTTGCCGCAGTTGAACGCGCCGCACAGCAGATACGTCGACTCCCCACCGAGTGCAACAAGCGAACCCCAGAAGTCAGTCGTCGTCGCCTGGTACGCAACATCGCGCAGCTGGCCGGTGATACGGCCGTGCTCGATCTTGAAGAACCGCTGGCCCGTGAACTGGAAGTTGTACCGCTGCATGTCGATCGACCAGCTCTTGTCGCCGACGATGTAGATGCCGCGTTCGACCGACGAGATGAGCTCTTCGGTGGAAGGTCCAGGACTTTGCGCGGCTCGCAAAGAGACATTCGCCATCCGCTGTATCGGGACATTGAGCGGGCTGTCCGCGTAGGCGCAACCGTTTGATCGCGCGAAACCCTGGCGCTTCGCGAAGCGGCGGTCGAACTGGTAGCCGACGAGCACACCGGATTTCACGAGGTCGAAGCTCTGGCCCGCTACTCCCTCGTCGTCATAGGCGACCGTGGAGAGGCCGTAGGGCGTGATGCGATCGCCGGTGATGTTCATCAGTTCCGAGCCGTATTGCAGCGAACCCAACTTGTCGAACGTGGCGAACGACGTCCCCGCGTACGCAGCTTCGTAACCGAGCGCCCGGTCGAGTTCGGTGGCGTGACCGACGGACTCGTGAATCGTCAGCCACAGATTTGTCGGATCGATCACGAGGTTGTAGTTGCCGGGTTCGACCGACGGCGCCCGCAGCTTCTCCGCCAACAGTTCGGGAATGCGGCTGAGCTCGCTTGGAAAGTCCCAGCCGTCGCCGTCCAGGTACTCGTAGCCGCGGCCGACCGGTGGCGCGACGGTCCGCATCGTTTCGAATCCGCCCTGCTCGTCCCCGATCGCCAGCGCCTCGATGCTCGGATGGAGGCGAACGCGGCGCTGGGTCGAGACCGTGTTTTCGGTGTCGGCGTAGTACTTGTCCTCGGCGATCGTCATCAACGTCGCCGTGACGTGGTCGACTCCCTCTGCGGCGAGAAGGTCGGCACTCCAGGACTCGAGACGCGCGACTTTGTCGGCGAGCGGAACAGCGCTCGGGTCGACTTTGTGCGGCGCGACCCACGTCGACGTCCCGTGCGAGGGCTCGTCTGCCAGTTCGACGCGCTCTCCTCGCGCTGACGCCGTGACTCGAGAGGCGTCGACAGCCGAATCGACGAGTGCCACCGCGCCATCGGGGCTCAACGCGACGGTCGCCGCGAAGCCGATCGAGCCGTCCTTGATCACCCGCAATCCCATGCCGACGGAGCGATCATCGACCGTCCCCTCCACGTGCGCGTCTCGCATCGCGACGATCTGGGTCCGCAGTTGTTCGACGCGCAGCTCCGCGCGGTCGCACCCGAGCTCGTTCGCCCGCGAGAGCGCGGCCGACCGCAGCGCGTCGAGCGGCAAGGACGCGAATTCGTCGTTGTTGCCCACCACACCTCCGGGGACTGCGAGAGACCTGTTGACCCTATTCGATGTCTTCGTCAGAGAACGAACCCCGGACCGCCAGAGTCGCTCACGATCGGCAGTCCCGCGTCCCGCCACGCAAGCATCCCGCCGTCAAGATTGAAGGCGTCGAATCCATCCGCGTTCAAGGCATGCGCCGCGACGGTCGATCGCGAACCGCTGCGACACACGACGACGATCCTCGAGCCCCTCGACAGTTCGCTGAGGCGCGGCGCGAGCTCGCCCAGGGGAATCGCCACCGCCGCTTCCACCCGGCCGGCCGCAATCTCTTCTGGTTCGCGCACGTCGAGCAACACCGCTCCTTCGCGCAATAGCTCCGTGGCGTCAAAGGCGCTGACACCCTGCACCGATCCGTCGTCGTTCACACCCATCGAGCGAGCATGTTAGGAATCCCGAGCCGGCGCATGCGCGCCGCGCCGAGAGATCTCGCTGCTCTCGAGCACGTCGGTAGGGTCGAAAGCCGTGGGTACGGAGGTGGCGGCCACGAAACCGGGCTTTCGGGTGAAGGCTGCCTCGGCCGCTGTCCGCGCCGCATCGTGGGTGTCGCGTGCGACGAGGATCGGATCGGGGTCGACGATCGGCGGGCGGATCGGGCTGCTCTTGGCCCCCGACTTGCTCATGCGCCTCGGCCAGGGCCGCACCGTCGTCCTCGTCACCGGCACGAACGGCAAAACGACGACGACCCGGCTGATCGCCGAGGCGCTCGGTGAAAACGACGTCGCTACAAACTCGGCGGGAGCGAATCTCCCAGCTGGTCTCGCCGGCGCGCTCGTCGACGCGCCGCCCGGAACGCCGGCGGTGCTCGAAGTCGATGAGCGCTATCTCGGTATCGCCGCCACCGCGCTGCATCCGGCTGTGATTGTCGTGCTCAACGTGTCGCGCGACCAACTCGACCGGATGAGCGAGGTGCGCATGGTCGCTCAGCGCTGGCACGACGTGCTCAGTCGGACGGACGCCACCGTCGTCGCGAACGCCGACGACCCCCTCGTCGTCTTCGCGGCGCGCGACGCGCGCAACGTCGAATGGGTTGGAGCGGGTGGTGTCTGGCACGACGACGCGTACCACTGCCCGATCTGCGATTCGCGCCTGCGCTTTGCTTCCGATGACACGAGCGGGGCCGAGTCGGGATGGCGTTGCGACTGCGGTTTCGAGCGCCCGACGCCGACGGCGATCGTCGACGATGATCACCTCGTCCTCGTCGACGGGACGTCGTACGACATCGCCCTTTCGCTCCCCGGCCGTTTCAACCGCGCGAACGCCGCGCTGGCGGCGATGACAGCGCGAGCGCTCGGAATCGACGTATCCAAAGCGCTCAGCGCTGCGAAGCGCGTCGAGACCGTCGCCGGGCGTTACGCAACCTTCCACCACGGCGGATCGACGGTGCGGTTGCTGCTGGCGAAGAACCCAGCCGGTTGGGCGGAGCTGATCGCGTTGTTGGAAGCGGGCGACGAGCCGCTCGTCGTCGGAATCAACGCCCGCGCCGCCGACGGCCACGATCCGTCGTGGCTCTGGGACGTCGAGTTCGAGCGGCTGCATCCGCGCCTTGTCGTCGCGACCGGCGAGCGCCATCGCGACCTCGCTGTGCGACTCCGTCACGCCGAGCTCGCACACGCGAGCGTCGCGAATCAGGTCGAGGCGTTGGCGGTCGCCGGCGGGGGTGCCGTCGACTACGTCGGCAACTACACCGCCTTCCAGATCCTTCGACGCGATCTCCGGGACACCCAGCGCCGGACTGGCACTGCGCTCGCCCCGGTGCGGGAGCCAAAGGCGGTGCGCCCGCGGCGGGACCGGGTTTCGGTGCTCTCGGTCGTCGTCGTCCACCCGGATCTGCTCGGCACCTACGGCGACGCCGGCAACGGGCGGGTGCTGACGAACAGGGCGCGCTGGCGCGGCTACCCGGCCGAGCTCGTTCTCGCCCGATCGGACGAGCCGCTCCCTTCGACCGGCGATCTCTACCTGCTCGGCGGCGGTGAGGACGGACCGCAGGTCCACTCGGCGGAAGTCCTCGGTTCCGGGGCGCTGCACCGCGCCGTCGATCACGGCGCCGTCGTGCTCGCGGTGTGCGCCGGCTTCCAGATCGTCGGCACGACCTTCCCGGGCACCAAAGGGATCACCCCCGGTGTCGGGCTGATCGACGCCGAGACGATCCACACGAACGAGCGCCGCGCGGTCGGCGAGGTCGTCGTCGACGTGGGAGCCGAGTCCTCCTGGGCGGTCGAGCCGGGACGTCTCACCGGTTTCGAGAACCACCAGGCGCGCACCCGGCTCGGGCCCGATGCGCGCCCGCTCGGGTCGGTGCGCTCTGGCGTCGGCAACGGTGTCGGCGGCGTCGACGGCGCTGTGCAGGGACGGGTGTTCGCCACCTACCTGCACGGCCCGGTGCTGGCACGGAACCCCGCGTTCGCCGACCTGTTGCTCTCCCTAGCGCTGGGCTTGGCCCTCGATCCGCTCGACGACGAGGAGGAGGAGGCGCTGCGGCACGAGCGCCTCTCCCGAGCGCGACTCAAGTCGTAGGCGGCCCTCCCGGCTGCGAACGAAAGCGGGAGTCCGAGCGGATCTCGCCGGTCGGTTCGCGATGCGGCGGGCGATCCGGCGGGGCGAGGCCGGCGGGCAGGTGCCGACGCGGTCCCGACCATGGCGCGTGCGGGGTGACGAGGTAGTCGGCGAAACGGTAGGCGAGCGCCTCGTAGTTCACCCGCCAGCCGTGGAAGTGCGGCCACGCCTCATCTGGCTCGCGCTCGATCGGGAAGCCGACGTCGCGCAGCTGCTCGACCGCCTGGGCGAAGTCGTCGAAGCTGAGGTCGATGGGATCGTCGGGCTTCGGGTCGATGTCGTAAGCCCACCCGAGGGTCTTCGCGATGCGGCGCAGCGCGGTGAACCCCATGCGCATGCAGAGCCTCGCCTCGCTCGGCGCCTGCGAAGGCGCCAGCGAGAGGTGCAACGCGCAGGCGTCCATCACCGCGAGCAAAGAGAGCAGCCAGGAAAACCCCGGTCGCGGGGAGCGGAACAGGTTCAGCACCGGGTACGTGCTGTGACTTTCGGCCACGTCGGCCGACCACAGCTCCCACTCTGTGTAGAAGTCGGGCAGCGCGTCGATCGTCGCCACGAGCTCGTGGCGGATGAGGACCTCTGGACCCCACGCCGGCACCCCGGCGCGGGCCTCCATCATCGTCACCAGTGACTCGCGCCGGGAAAAGCTCTGGTAGATGACCGGCAAGTAGCCGATCTGGATGGCGATCGACACGGCGCCGCTGATCGCCGCGAAGACGATCAGGTACTCGTTGGTGTGCTTCGTGAAGTCGGCGATCCCGACGATGAACAGTGCGGCCGCCGACTCACGGATGGCAAGCGGAAAGCTGTGCGCCCACGGGATCAACGCCAAGGCGTAGCCGAAGGCGAACACGGTGAGGAACGAGAGCAGCTGCACGACGAGCGCGATCGCGCCCGCCGCGGCGAGCAGGCCGTCTTTGCTACGGAAATTTCTGAACAGGTGGCTCCCCCAGACGAACAGCCGGTAGACGCCGAAGATCAGCTTCGAAGGCAAGCGCTGGAAGAGCGAACGTCCGCGCGGGATGACGAAGACGGCGATCACGCCACCCCAGGTGGAGACGATGAGGAAGATCCCGACGACGAACGCCGCAACGCGCACGACGAATCATCGCGGATTCATGCAGTGATGTGGCCGTTCGTGCACGACGGTAGGGCCGGGGCCCGCCGCCACCGGGACTCGGCCCTACCGCGATCTCGAGGCGCTTTGGGCACGCCCATCGCGCCTCCAGGGAGCCGGGCGGGACCGGAGGCGCAAGCCGTCCGAAGTTCGCCTCCGGCCCCCAAGTCAGATGCCCAGGATCTGACCCGGCTCTCTGGTTCTGTCGTCATCCTCGCCGGTCGGTGTGTGGAGGCCGCAAAGGACCGATGAGGAGAGTGTGAAGAATGGGGCCGTCCGCGTCCTTCGGCCCGAGTCACGTCGGGCTTTCGACGCCTACGATCGCTACAAATCCGAACATCTCAGCGGATGGAAAGCGCGTGGAACCTCTCCGGTTGGTGGATATCTGGCAGGAAGCGGACGAACCCCCCGCGGTTCGCACCGTTTCGGACCTGCTCACGGACGCCCTCGCCGCCGCGGCCCGCGCCTACGTCGCACGCGAAAAGGGCCGCGAGGAGGAGGACCTCCACCAAGCCCGCGTCTCTTTGCGACGGATCCGGTCGCACCTGCGCACCTTCCGCACCGTCGTCGACCCGGTCTGGGCGAGCGCTGTCCGCGTCGAGCTCGGTTGGTTCGGCGGGCTCCTCGGTGACGTGCGCAATTTCGACGTGATGGCGGACCGGATCAAAAAGCGCGCCGACGATAGCGAAGATCTCGTCGGCTACAAGGAGCTGCTCGCGGCCGTCGACCACGGGCGTGCCACCGCGCTCGGAAAGCTCGCCGAGGCGCACGAACTCCCCCGCTATCAGTCGGTCCTGCGCCAGATCGACGCGCTCGCCAACCGCCAGGTGCGGCTCAGCACCGGCGGGTCAGAAGAGGCCGCATCGGCATGCCGAAGAATCATGCGGCGGCCCTTCAAAGCCGTGCGGGGAGCGGCAAAGATCGCCGGGCGCTCACCGACCGAGACGCACCTGCACGTGCTGCGCATCCGCTCAAAAGAGCTCCGCTACGCGTCGGAGATCTCAGCCGAAGTGATCGGCGCCTCCGCTTCGCGTCTCGCGCGCTCCGCGCAGCGCGTGCAGGACCGACTCGGCGAGCACCGCGACGCGCTCAGCACCGCCGCGTTCGCGCGCCACGCGGCGATCGAGCACCCCTCGTGCGCCTACGCCGCCGGCCAACTCGTCATCGTCGAACGCCTGACGGCCGAGGGCTACCTCGACGGCCTGCGGCGCGACTTGAAGGAGATCCGTGGGCGCTGGAGTGAGTTCGAGCGGTCTTCGCCGACGACGAAGAGCTGAGGCTGGGCTCAGCGGCCGCGGCGCTCGCGCTCGCTGAGACGCGTCGCGAACACCGCCGCCTCGGTCCGCCGTTGCATACCGAGCTTCGACAAGATGTTCGAGACGTAGTTCTTCACGGTCTTTTCCGCTAAATACAGCTCGGCGCCGATCTCCCGGTTCGTCTTTCCCTCGGCGACCAAGTCGAGCACCTTGCGCTCGCGTTCGGTGAGGCGGGCCAGTAGCGCGTCCTCAGGTCCGCCGGCGCGGAGGCGGTCGATGAACTGCTGGGCGAGCGTCGGATCGAGCAACGACTCGCCGCGCGCCGCGCGCTTCACGCTGTCGACGATCTCGCGCCCGCGTATCTCTTTCAACAAGTAGCCCGCGGCTCCGGCCATCACGGCGGCGAACAACGCCTCGTCGTCGGCGTAAGAGGTGAGCATCAAACAGGCGATCTCGGGGTACGCCGAGCGGATGTCGCGACAGACAGAGATGCCGTCCGCTTCGCTGTCGCGCAGGCGAACGTCCAAGACCGCGACGTCCGGATTCACAGCGGGGATCCGCGCCAGTGCCTCTTCGGCCGTCGCCGCCTCACCGACGACGGTGATCTCGTCATCGGCTGAGAGCAGGTCGCGCAGACCGGCGCGCACGACCTCGTGGTCGTCCAGCAAAAAGACGTTGATCATTTCGACTCAGTCTGCCCGATCGGAGCTCCCGATCCGGTCGGAGTAGCCGCCGTCACCGCTTCCTGGACGCTCGGATAGCTGCGGCCACCGGCGATCGCGAGGATGCCCGCCTTTTCCAGTTCAGCCTCGACGCTCGGCACAAGGCGGGCGAAGGACAGCGTGACCCCCTCTGAGGAAAGTTGCCGCGCCGCCGCCAGCAGGGCGCGGCTGCCGGTGTAGTCGACGTCGGAGACGCCGACGCCGTCGAGGACGAGCGACCGGACGCCGGTCCCCGGTCCGGCGAGGGAAAGGACGCGAGCCGCCACGTTGTCGGCGTTGGCGAACCAGACCGGCGCGGCAAGGAAGTAGACGGCCATTCCCGGAACGGTCTCGAGATGAAGTTGCGGGTCGTTCAGTACCCAGCTCGACGTCCCGGGCAACTTCCCGAGTTCGCCTCCGCGCGGTCTTGCCGTGCGCCTCGTGCGATCGGCGATCGCGAGGACGACGGCGAGTCCCATGCCGATTTCGACGTTCACCAGGGCGACGACACAGAGCGTGATGAACGCGAGACCGAACTCGATGCGGTCGTATCGGAGGATCGAACGCAACTCGGGGAGCCTGACGAGTCGCGCACCGATGAGGGTCAAGATCGCGCCGAGCGTGGCATGGGGAACGTCGGTGAGCAGGCCCGCCGCGACCGCCGCCAGGACGAGCACGATCGCCGCGGCGGAGAGGCTCGACAGCTGAGTGCGGCCGCCGGCGTCGGTCGCGATCGCCGTACGGGGCGGACTCGCGTCGACGGCGAACGAACCGGCGAATCCGGTGAGGAGCGAACCGGCGCCGATGCCGACGAGATCGTCAGAAAACGTGCTGCCGGTCGAGGCCGAGGTGCCGATTCCTCGAACCGTCGCGGCGGACTGCGCCAACACTACGAGCGAGATCGCGACGGCCGGAAGGATGAGTCGCCTCAGGGCCGAGAAGCTCGACGCCGGCGCGGCAAAGTGCGGCAGCGCGCTCGGTACCGTGCCGAGCACCGAAAGTCCGTGCGTTTTCAGGCCGAAGATCGCGACGACCGCCGTCGTCCCGACGAGCGCGAGCAGTGCGCCGGGGAACCGCTTGTTCCACCGCTCGGCCATCCCGACGCCGACGAGCACGACCGCCGCGATGCCGATCGCCCAGCCGTTCGCGTGACCAAGCGACTTCAGCGTGTCGTACGCCGTCGCGAGCTGGCCCGGATCTCCGGCGACGGTGACGCCGAACAGCGACGGCAGCTGCTTGAAGACGATCGCGATCCCCACTCCGGCGAGAAATCCGGTGACAACGGGACGCGACAAGATGTCGGCGAGCCACGCCATGCGGGCGATACCGACGACGGCGACGATGAGCCCGACCATCAAGGCGAGCAACGAGGCATCGGCGCGATACGTCGCGGATCCGGCCGCGACAATCGACGTCACGCTCGCCGCGATCACCGGCGCGATCGTCGAGTCGCCGCCGACCGACAACGTCCCCGTGCGCCCGAAGATCGCGATCGCGAGCGATCCGAAGATGAAGGCCGCCAGTCCAGCTGTCGTCGGCATCCCGGCGAGACGCGCCGTCGCGATCTGTTCCGGGACGGCAATCGCCGCGAGAAGCAGACCGGCGAGGAGGTCCGGGCCGAGCGCGCTCGCGCGATAGCCGCGCAACGTCGGGAAGAAGATGTCGGTGAGCCGCGGTCGTCGTTCGGTACGCGCCGGAGCAGATGTCATCGCGCCTCCGCCTCGACGACGTGTGGTCGACGAGGACCGCGCATTGAAAGAGCGTAGGTCGCGACCACCCAGTTGACCTGGACCTTCCCACCATTGCAGGCAAGGTGGTGGGTCCGTGCCGGTTACCGTGCGATCCATGGGCCCGACCGCGCCGTGACCGACACACTGCCGACACGCGAGATCGTCATCGGCGAGGGTGCGCTGGAGGCGCTCGGCGCGTACGCGAAGCGACGCGAGTGGACGCGGTCCTTCGTCGTTATGGACGCGAACACCGCCGACGTCGCCGGATCGCGCGTCGTCGCACAGCTCGCAACTCAGGCGAACAACGCCTCGGCCTTCTGTTTCGCCGAGCGCAGCGGGCTGCTCGCCAACGAGGAGAACGTCTCGCGACTGTCGGACGCGCTCGCGGGCTCCGGGTCCGATTCGCTCGTCGCCGTCGGCGCCGGAGTGCTCACCGATCTCACTCGATTCGTCGCCAGCCGCGCGAACCGCGAGTTCGTCTGTGTGCCGACAGCAGCATCCCAGGACGGCTTCGCCTCGGGTGTCGCGGCGATGGAATTCGGCGGCATGAAAAAGACCTTCCCCGCGGTTGCGCCCGCCGCGATCTTTGCCGAGCCGTCGACGCTCGCCGCGGCGCCGCTCGAGATGACGAGATCGGGTCTCGGCGACCTGCTCGGGAAGGCGACATCGCGCGTCGACTGGCTCACGTCGAATGGCCTGTGGGACGAACCGTTCTTTCCCGACGTGGAGGCGCGCGTCACGCACGCCCTCGTCGAAGCGGCGGAAAATGTCGAAGCGATCCTCGGGCGCTCGACGGATTCGATTGCTGCTCTATTTCGCGGCCTCGTCGACTCGGGTGTCGCGATGGCGATCGTCGGCAGTTCGCGCCCGGCAAGCGGCGCCGAACACCACCTCTCGCACTTCTTCGATCTCCTCGCGGCGCAGGGCCGCCGGCGGCACGCTCCCCACGGCCTGCAAGTCGGCTACGCCTCCCACTTCGCGATGGCGATGCAGCGGTTCGCGTTCGGTGGCGTCGTCGGGCACCTCGACGAGCCCGCCGAACCGCGCGAGGACGAGGAAGCGCTGATGTGGTTCGCCGGCCACGACGAGGAAGTCCGTGTCGTCATCGACGAAAAGCGCCGCTTCCAATCGGAACACGCCGCGGCGTGGCCGTCGACAGAAGCCGCGTGGCACAAAATCGAGGTGCACCTCACCGAGGCGATGACCGTCTATCCGCTCGTCGAGAAGGCGCTCGTCACTGCGGGGATCCCCCCCGCGCCCGGTTTCCTCGACGTCGACGACACCTTGTTGCGCGCCGCGCTCCGCTTCGCGAACCGCCTGCGCTCTCGCTACACGGTGCTCGACTTCTTGGAGGGACAGGGCTTGCTCGACGCGGCGATCGACGCCGTGCTCTCGCCGCCGTCAGAGAGCGGATAGCCCGAGATTCCCTTCGATCAGTGCGATTGGCCGTAGTACGCGTCCGGGCCGTGCTTTCGCTGGAAGTGGCGATCGCGCAGCGCCTGACCGAGCTGCTCGACGTCGGGGCGGAGCGAGACGGTCAATGCGGCGATACGCGCCACCTCCTCGAGCGTGACGGCACGCTCGAGCGCCTGCGCCACCGTCGCTCCCCAGACGAAGGGTCCGTGACCCGGGACGAGCGCGGCCGGCACCTCGTCGATCGTGTGACCGCCAATCGCCTCGCGCAGCACGACGCCCGTGTTCTCTTCGTACGCGCCGGCGACCTCCGCGTCGGTGAGTTGGCGGGCGATCGGGATCGGGCCCGGCGCGAGGTCGGCATGGGTCGTTCCAAGAATCGGGATCGGCCAACCAGCCTGTGCCCATGCCGTCGCCCAGGTCGAGTGGGTGTGGATGATGCCGCCCATCGCGCCCACCTCGCGGTAGAGATAGGCGTGCGTCGGCGTGTCCGTCGAGGGCCGGCGCGAACCTTCGACGACCTTGCCCGACAAGTCGACGACGACGAGGTCGTCACGGGTCATCACGTCGTAGGCGACGCCGCTCGGCTTGATCGCGACGAGCCCCTGCGCCCGATCGATCGCGCTCGCGTTCCCCCACGTCAAGGTGACGAGGCCGTAACGGACGAGGGCGAGGTTCACCTCGAGGACGGCGTCCAGCAAGTCCTCGGCGACGCGCACCATGCCTCCGGTCAGATCTCGACGAAGTCGATATCGAGCAGTTCGGCAAGGAGGCGCCAGCGCTCGACGTGATCGCCGAGGTTCGTCACGAAGTGGTGCGTGCCGCCGTTGCGCAGCCAGCCGTCGAGGTACGCCCGCATGCCGGCGTTCGGGCGGAAGTGGAAGTACGGCATCTGGACGAGCGGTAACTCCGGCGTGTCGAGGATCTCGCCGCGCGCGACGGCGAGGCGGTAGTACTCGCCCTCGAGCGCGATCAGCGTGGCGGTCGTCGCCGGTCCGGGCTGCGCGGAGAAGACGACCGTCGGCGGATTGCCGAGACCGCCGATGCCGAGCGGCCGGTCGATGAGGCGCAGCGGACGGTCGGAGCGCGCGACCTTCCAGTTGCCCTCGCCCATGTGACTGATCAGCACCGAGTCGAGCGAGTAGTCCATCGCGTACATTTCGCTGAAGTGCGCGTCGCCGATCAAGGTGTGGCTCGCGCAGACGAGTGTCGCGGCGTTCGTGTCACCCTCGGCGCCGTAGCCGTAGCCGTCGGCCATCAGATCGGACGCGGCGAGCAGAGGCAGCTGTTCGAAACGACCGTCCCGGCCGACGGGTTCGAAGTGCATCGACCATCCGTCGTAGCCGCGCTCGGTGAGGATCGCGCGCAACGCGAGCTCGAAGCGGATCGCGTACTCGTGGCTCTCGCGCGACAGGTTCGGATCGATCGCGAACCACTCGGCGTGTTTATTCCGCATCGCCTCGACTGCTTCGGCGTCGAGCGTCTCCATCAGCCGGTAGACGTCGCCGAGGTTTTCATTCACGACCATCGGGCCGATCTTGCGCAACAGCGCCGTCGCGTCATAGAGGATGTCCTCCATCCCGTTCATCGGGTAGCCGAAGAGCGCGATCTTCGTCCGCTTCAGCTTCGTCACCGTCTGGGCCGCCTTCGCCCACGACTCGAACGAGGCGAGGAACGCGTCCGAGCGCCAATCGTCGGTGATCACCGAGTACGCGAGCCCGGCGCGCAAAAGCGCGTTCGACTGGTCCTGGGCGCCGTGGATGCCTTGGTTGTAGGTGAGGTCGTCCATCGTCCATTCGGCGGTGACCCTCGGCTCGGACTGGACGTTGGCGAGCAGCACGGGCAGCGGGTTCTCGAGCAGGGCGCGCACGGTGCGCATCGCCGGACCGTAGGTGAGCATGACGATCATGATCCCGTCGAGTTCGTGGGCGACGAGATCCTTCACGATCTCTTCGACGTCGTCACGATTGCGCGCAGGACGCGTGAAGACGACCTCGGCGGCCGGTTCGAGCTGCGCGCACAGCCCGCGCGCGAACTCGGATTGGTGCTCGGTGATGCGCGGGATCATCTCGTCGTAGAGCTGCTGCATGATCCCGAGCATCCCGATCCTCGGGCGCTGTGCGGTCACCATTTGGGGCCTCCTTGGTCCGCCGCGCGGTATCTCATCGCCTCTGGACAATGGCGCGGCGGCGGATTTTCTTCAGCTCGTGCAACAGCTCGACGTGGTCATGACCGAGGTCGTCGTGCAATCCACGGAAGACGGCGTAGATCTCGTCGTAGGTCTGATGGCGGGCGAGCGACGGCTCATAGCGGCGTGACGCACCCGGTCGCATCGCCGCGATCGCGCCGACGATGTCGTCGAAGCCGCCGCGCGCTTCGCCGGCGGCGAGCGCGCCGAAAAGCGCCGAACCGCGCGCCGGGATCTCACTCGAATCCGTCGTCCGCACCGACATTCCGGTGACGTCGGCGAGGAGCTGCATCATCAGTTGGCTCCGCTCGGCGATCCCTCCGCAAGCGACGATCTCGTCGAAAAGGAGGCCGTAATCGGCGAAGTTCTCGACGATGCGACGCGCCCCGAAGGCCACCGACTCGAGAAGCGCCCGGTAGAACTCGCCGGGCGTCGTCGCGAGCGAGAGCCCGGCGATGACGCCGGACAGGTCGGCGTCCCCGAGGATCGTGCGGTTGCCGTTCCACCAGTCGAGGGCGACGAGTCCGCTGCCACCGGGGACCAGCTTTGCCGCCTCCCCCTCGATGTCGGCGTACCAGCCGCCGTCCCCGTCGCGCCCCGTCAGGCGTCCGAACCAGGCGAACATGTCGCCGACCGCCGCCTGTCCGGCCTCGTAGCCGAAGTATCCCGGCAGGATGCCGCCGTCGACGACCCCGGTGATGCCGGGCATCTCGACGCCGCGCGGATCGATGGCGAGGTCGCAGATCGAGGTGCCGATGACCATGACGAAGCTGCGCGGCCGATCGACACCGATGCCGGGCAACGACACGAACGAGTCGACATTGCCGACGGCGACGGCGGTTTGCGGACTGAGGCCGACACGCTCGGCGATTTCCGGCCGCAACGTGCCGGCGCGATGCCCCGGCAAGAAGAACGTCGTCCCGAGCTTGTCGGTGAGATCGGGCAGTCCCGGGAAGCAGGCGGCGAAGTAGTCGTGCGACGGGATGCCGTCGCGTGCCGACCAGCATGCCTTGTACCCCGCCGTGCAGCTCGCTCGCGAAAGCGTCCCGGTGAGCTGCCAGACGATCCAGTCGGTCGCCTCGACGAACACGTGCATCGCGTCGAAGACATCGCGGTCTTCGAGCCAGGTCTCGATGAGTTTCGGGAAGTACCACTCCGAAGAGAGCCGCCCGCCGTAGCGGTCGAGAAAGTGCTCCTTGCGCTCGACGGCGATCGCGTTCAGGCGATCGGCGACCGGCTGCGCGGAATGGTGCTTCCACAATTTCACCCAGGCGTGAGGATGATCGCGCCACCGTTCGATCGCACAGAGCGGAGTCCCGTCCTCGGTGACCGGCAGCACCGTGCAGGCGGTGACATCGATGCCAATACCGACCACCTCGTCGGCATTGGCACTGGCCGCCGTCATCGCTTCGGGGACGCCGCGGGCGAGCACCTCCAAGTAGTCGCTCGGGTCCTGGAGAGCGGTATCAGGAGGAAGCTCGGCACCGTTCGTTGCGAGGCGCGTATCGATGACTCCGTGCGGATAGGCGACCGACTTGACGGCGACCTCCTCACCGCTTTGCAGATCGAGCAGGAGAACACGTCCCGACTCGGTGCCGAAGTCGACGCCGATCGCGAGCCGCCGAGTCGTCATTGCCGCACCGCCTCATCGCGCGGGGCGTTCAGCGTCAACTCTGCCGCTTGTGCGTAGCGGGCGCGAACGAACAGCGCCGGATCCGCCTCGTACCCCGCTGCTTGTCCGATTGACCACTCGGGCGGTTCGACGCCCCCGTCGAGCGCCCACGCCGCTTGACGCGCGGCACCGATCGCGACGTACTCGCCGGGTGGTGGCACGATGACCGGTCGGCCGAAGATCGACGGGGCGATCCGCCTCACGGCCTCTGAGCGGGCCGCCCCTCCGACGAGGATCACGCGCTCGGCGCGCACGCCCTGATTCAACACGGCGTCGAATCCGTCGGCGACTCCGCACAACACGCCTTCGATCGCAGCGCGCGCGAGCATCGGTGGTGTCCAATTCTCGAGGCGCAGACCGTGCACGACGCCCGTCGCGAACGGCCGGTTTGGCGTGCGTTCACCTTCGAAATACGGTACGAGAACAAGGCCGCCCGAGCCTGGGGGCGCCCCCAGCGCCAGCGTCGAGAGTCCATCGTCGTCGACGCCGAGCAGCCTCGCCGTCGCGTCGAGAACGCGCGCCGCGTTCAGCGTCGCGGTGAGCGGAAGGAAGCGACCCGTTGCGTCGGCGAAGCCGGCGACGGTGCCCGTCGCGTCCGCGGTCGGAGTTTTGCTGACGGCGCAGACCACCCCCGACGTCCCGATCGAGACGATGATGTCGCCCGCGACCGCGCCGATGCCGAGCGCCGCCGCCGCGTTGTCACCGGTGCCGCAGCCGAGCAGCTGACCCTGCGCGGTGTGCCCCGCCGGCTCGGCCGGTCTGCGCACCGTCGGCAAGTGCGCCTTGCGCCCGAAAGCGTGCTCGAGGAGATCGACCCGGTACTCCCCGGTGGCCGCGGAGAAGTAGCCCGTTCCGCTCGCGTCGCCGCGGTCGGTCGCGAGCGTGTCGAGCGCGGCACTGTCCGAAAGCCGCCACGTCAGCCAGTCGTGCGGCAGGCACACCGCGGCGGTCGCTGCGGCGTGGTCGGGTTCTTTCTCGGCGAGCCAACGCAGCTTCGTCACGGTGAACGACGCCACCAGCACGCTGCCGACGGCGTCGGCCCAGAAGCGCGCCCCGTCGACGGGACCGCCGAACTCGCCCACGAGCTCCGCCGCCTGCGGGGCGGAGCGGGTGTCGTTCCAGAGCAACGCCGGACGCACGACGGATCCTGCATCGTCGAGGCAGACCATCCCGTGCTGCTGAGCGCCGACCGCGACCGCCGCGACGTCGTCGATACCGCCGGCACCCGCGATCGCCACCTCGAGCGCGGCGAACCAGTCGGCGGGGTCGACCTCCGTGCCAGGCGGATGCGGCGCCACCCCGGAGCGGACGAGCGCGCCGGAGGCCGCGTCGCAGACAACGACCTTGCACGATTGGGTCGACGAGTCGACGCCGGCGACGAGCGTCATCGCGCTCCCTTCACCTCGTGTCGCCGACGCCGCCGGTCAGCGCGCGCCGAGGAGGTGTTCGACCGCCAGCTGGTCGAGTTCGACGATCCCACAGCCGCGCCGCCCCGAAGCGTCGACGTCGAAACGCTCGTAGGCGTCGGCGTCGGAAAGGAATGCGGACGCGCTCTCGTCCTGCGCGAGCGTCGGGACCGAAAGCTCGTCGACCTTGGCCCTCTCGAGGGCGGCCTGCACGTCCGGATCGGCGCGGAACGACTGCGCGCGCTCCTTCAACAACAGATACGTGCGCATGTTCGACGCCGCGGAAGCCCAGACGCCTGCGAAGTCCTCGGTCCGCAGCGGCTTGAAGTCGAAATGACGCGGACCGTCGTACGCGGGGCCCCCGCCGTGGGCGCCGAATTCGAGCAGGTCGACCAAGAAGAACGCGCTGATGAGATCGCCGTGACCAAAGACGAGGTCCTGATCGAACTTGATGCCGTGCTGGCCGTTCAAGTCGATGTGGAAGAGCTTTTGATGCCAGAGCGCCTGCGAGATGCTGTGGGTGAAGTTCAGCCCGGCCATCTGCTCGTGGCCGACCTCCGGGTTGACGCCGACCATTTCCGCGTGCTCGAGGGACGAGATGAACGCGAGCGCGCTCCCGACCGTCGGCAACAAGATGTCGCCGCGTGGCTCGTTCGGCTTCGGCTCGATGGCGAAGCGGATCGCGTAGCCCTGATCGATGACGTACTGCGCCAGGAAGTCAAGCCCCTCGCGGTAGCGATCGAGTGCGGCGCGCACGTCCTTTGCGGCGTCGGACTCCGATCCCTCGCGCCCGCCCCAAAAGACGTACGTGGGCGCGCCGAGTTCGGCGGCAAGGTCCAAGTTGCGCATCACTTTTCTCAGCGCGTAGCGCCGGACGCCACGGTCATTGGCGGTGAAGGCACCCTCTTTGAACATCGGATGGAAGAACAGGTTCGTCGTCATCATCGAGACGGCGATGCCCGCCTCCTCAGTCGCGCGGCGGAATCGTTTGATCAGCCGCTCGCGCTCGGAGTCGTCACTTTCGAACGGGATGAGGTCGTTGTCGTGGAACGAGACCGCCCATGCTCCGAGTTCGGCGAGGTGGCTGACCGCCTCGGCCGGGTCGAGCGCCGTGCGCGTCGCGTCGCCAAAGGTGTCGCGCGCCTGCCAACCGACCGTCCACAACCCGAAGGAGAACTTGTCATCTTTTGTCGGTTCGACCATCAGCGATTCACCCCTCGCGTCCTTCACCGGCGCGCGTTTCGCGTCGGTCCAACGCGCCGCGACGCGGCGCGTTCGTCATTTCTGCTCGCGGCGCTGGCCGAGCAGCGACTCGTCGCCGGGGCTCAATCGCTCGGCGGCAGTGTTCGCCTGGTGCCAGTACGGATAGATCAGCGGCAGCGCACTCACGTCATCGAGCCGCGCTCGCTCCGCGTCGGACAACGGCGCGTCGACACAACCGAGGTTGTCGACGAGCTGTTCCTCGTTGCGCGCACCGATGATCAGCGAGGTCACCGCCGGGCGGCCCAGCAGGTACGCGAGCGCCGTTTGCGCCGGCGACACGCCGCGTTCTTCGGCGACATCGACCAACACGTCGATGATGCGGTACATCCGATCCTCGTCGTAGACGGGGGGCTCGCCCCAGGGCGTCGTCTGTCGCGCGCCGGTCGGCGGCTCGACGTCGCGTCGGTACTTGCCGGACAACAGCCCGCCGGCGAGCGGACTCCAGACGAGGACGCCGAGGTCCTCGTCGATCGAGAGCGGGATCAGCTCGTACTCGGCGTGCCGGTCGAGCAGCGAGTAGTAGATCTGCTGTGTCACGTAACGTTGCAGCCCGAGGCGCGCCGAGATGCCGAGCGCTTTTGCCACATGCCAACCGGAGTGGTTCGAGACCCCGATGTAGCGCACCTTACCCTGATGGACGAGCGTGTTGAGCGTGTCGAGCGTCTCTTCCATCGGCGTCACGCCGTCGCGTTCGTGCACTTGGTACAGGTCGATGTAGTCGGTACCGAGCCGACGCAGGCTCGCCTCGCAGGCGCTGATCAGGTAGCGGCGCGACAGACCGCCGTCGTTCTCGCCGCTGCCCATCGGAAAGCGCGCCTTGGTCGCAAGGACGATGTCGTCACGACGGCCCTTGATCGCCTGGCCAACGATCTCTTCGGAACGACCTTCGGAGTAGATGTCGGCGGTGTCGATGAGATTCACCCCGGCGGCGAGCGCCCGCTCGACGATCTGGCGCGCCTCGTCGATCTCGGTCTCGCCGACGAGCGCGAACTTTCCCCGCCCCCCGAAGGTCATCGTGCCCAACGCGATGGCCGACACTCGAAGACCGGTATGTCCGAGTTGGCGGTACTCCACGTCGGCTCCTCCTTGTCGCTGCGACCCTGTTTTCGAAAAGTTCCGCAACCGAACGCGACGCCAATCCGGCGGGCGTACTCGACGGGTCAGGTCTGCAGCGCTTTTTCTCCCATCGTGATCCGCCGGCGGTACTCCGAGACCATGAGCTCGGTCATTTGCTCCATCGAGGTGTCCTTGACGAGCACATCGTGGGAGATGCGCCCCTCCTGGAGGACGTTCAGCCGGTCGCAGAGCTCGAACAGGTGCGTGTAGTTGTGGTCGATGATGATCATCGACACGCCCTGGTTGTGCGAAAGGTCGTGGACGAGCTCGATGACGAGCGCGGACTCCTTCGCACCCATGGCCGCGAGCGGCTCGTCGAGGAGGAGGACCTTTGACTGGGAAAGCGTCGCCCGGGCGAGCGCGACCGCCTGGCGCTGCCCACCGGACATGGTCTCGATCAGCGCGTTGACGCTCGGGATGGACACGTTGATGTTCTCGAGGTACTGGCGCGCCATGCGACGCATCTTGCGGTTCGAAAGGATCCGCAACGGCCCGAAGCCGGTGACTTCGCGGTTCAAGAACAGGTTCTGGTACACGTTCAAGGCCGGTACGAGCGCGAGGTCCTGGTAGACGGCCTCGATCCCGTGCATCCGGGCGTCTTTCACCGAGTGGAACCGGACCTGTTTTCCTTCGATAAAGATGCGGCCCGAGTCTTGGGGTTGGAATCCGCAGAGGATCTTTACGAACGTGCTCTTGCCGCTGCCGTTGTCGCCGACGAGACCCAGGACCTCGCCACGTTTCAGCGTCATGTCGATACCCTCGAGCACGTTGAGCGGACCGAACCGCTTCGTGATCCCTTCGGTGCGCAAGATGACATCGGCCGACTCAAAGCTTCTCGGAGCCCCGCCCGAAGCACCGGATGTGGGTGCGGCCGGTGGCGCCGGATCACCCGGCGTGCCAGACGCAGCGGCTTCCGCCGGCTGGGCGTTCGTCATGTCATTGCCTCCTGCGCAGCGCCGTCAGCCGACCGAGTTGGACGTTGAGCCCCATCGCGCCGAGGATCACCGCCCCCTCGACGAGGATGAACCAGTTGGCGCTGACGCCGATCAAGTTGAAACCGTCCTCGAGGACTCCGAGGACGACGGCGCCCATCAGCATGCCGAACACGGTCGCCCGACCGCCGGTGAGCGCCGTTCCGCCGATGACCGCCGCGGCGATGCCGCTCAGAACCAGGTTGGTGCCCGGCGCCGCGGGGTCGAGGCTGCCGATCCGGATGGAGTCGATGATGCCGATCCACGCGGCGATGAAGGCGCCGACGACGAAGCACCACACCTTGACCTGGCGCACCTTGACCCCCGCCTCGGCGGCGCCGAGGGTGTTACCGCCGGTCGCCGTGACGTGCAACCCGAAAACCGTGCCTTTCAGCAAGAACCAGATCACGAGGACGAGGCCGAGTGCCCACAGTCCCTCGGACCAGTCCGAGACGCCAAAGACCGCGCTGAACTTGCCGGTCTCTCCGACCATCGTGGTTTCGATGTCGCTCGAGGCGACGAGGACGTAACCGGCGAGCACGAAGTTCGTGCCGAGGGTCGCGATGAACGAGGGGACTCTCAGCCACACGACAATCAGACCGTTGAAGGCGCCGATCGCGGCGCAGATGACGAGCGACAAGATGACTCCCCCGGCGAGGCCGAAGCCGTTTCGCTCGAGGAACACGACGAACCACGGCGCGGTGAGGAGGATCTGGCCGGAGGAGAGGTCAACCTCGGCGAGGTCGAGCGCCAGAACCTCGCCGGCGCCGATGACGGCGATCGTGGCCGTGTACTGCGTCATCGTGACGATGTTGTAATACGAGACGAACGCCGAGTTGCGAATCGTGAAATACACGATCAGCGCGATCGCCACCAGGATGATCGTCGTCTCCGGCCGCGAGATAAGCGCGTCCGCCGTACGACCAACTGACCCCCACCCCGACTTACGCGGGGTGGGGGTCAGTACCTCCTCTGCAGAGGTTGTGGTCGCCACTTAACTCAGTATTACTCAGTACGCAATTGTCGACGGAGGCTTGTACTGCGTCTCAGCCGTCGTAGCTCCTTCAAACCGCGTCGGGTGCACGAGGTAAGGCGCGACGTTCGCCGAGGTCACGAAACCGAGACCGGTGTCCGTGTTGCACGGCTTCATCAGACCAGCCGAGATGTTGTACAAGAACAGCTGGAGGGTCGGGATGAAGCCCTGCAAGTAGGCCTGCTGGTCGATCGTGAACTCGAGGTTCTTCGCCTGCACACCTTGGAGAACCGGGGTTGAAACGTCCCACCCGGATCCGCCAGTGATGCCATGCAGCTTGTTCGTCGAGATGGCGTCGGCGACAGCGACCGAGTCGCCGTCGTCCACCGCGTACAAGAACTTCACGTCCTTGTGACCTTCCCACCACGCTTGCACCGCGGTGATCTCGGCCGCCTCGAGGGCGCCACCAGCGACGACTTCGGTCGAGTAGCCGGCCTTGTGAAAGACCGGGAGCGCACCGTTGATCCGGGGCTGGATGTTGCCGGTACCCGGGGTGGCGATGACCATGCCGACCAGGTCGCCCTTCTTCACGAGCCCCGACGCCACGATCTGTTCAGCACACGCCGCGCCAGCGGTCAAGTTGTTCTGGCCGACGTAAGCCATGTAGTTCACGTTCGGCTCGGAGGCGTTGTACGCGACGACCGGGATGCCGATGTGCAGCGCGTGGTCGATCGGTGCGTTGAACGCCGTCGGGGCGATCACGGTCGTGGCGATGCCATTGACCTTCGCCGCGATGGCGACGTCGATCGCATTCACCATGTCCGAGGTCGCCGAGACAAGCGATCCCGTCCATGCTGGCTTCGGGATGCCGAGAATGTGCGCGGCGTCCTGAAGACCGTACTGGGTGGCGGTGAAGAAGGTGTTCGTCGTCACATGGTTGACGAACGTGAAGCGGTACGCCGGGTGTGACGCGAACAGCGGGTGGGACTCGTCGCGGAAGGTCTGAGCTCCGGCCCCCCGTTCGCTCAACACGTCGATCAGACCACCGAGGAACGGCACTGATGCCGCCGTTATGCCGGCGTTCCGCAAGAAGCGCCGCCGCGACATATCGTATTGCTTCGGATTCACCTCATAGGGTTCTTGTTTCCCCACGGGACCTCCCTTTCATCTATATTGAGAGCGCTAACAAATCGCAATCCTCCCAAGGCGGCATCTGCATCTCCGCTTTGGGGTTGGACTGGTGACGCGCGTCCTTCGCGAACTGAGCCGCGGCTGAGTACCGGAGCCAGAGATGCTGACTCGGGAGCACGCGACACGCGTGGACCGACGCGCTCCAGCTCCCTCCTTTCCCCCTGACCAAACAGGTCACCCAGCTGTGACGCTACTGACACATTCCCCGCCCTTCAAGGGACGTTGGTCCACGCGAGATTCGACAGTCAACTGGAGTTTTTCGTCGGGCAGACGAACTCTATGACGAATCCGCGCCAAAGCTGTCACAATCCGCCCACCGACCAGGTGGGCAATGCCGTGGGTTAGGCGGCGGTCACGGGACAGGCGATGCCGGTGCCGCCGAGTCCGCAGTAGCCGCCGGGATTCTTCGCCAGGTACTGCTGGTGGTAATCCTCGGCATAATAAAAAGGTCCGGCGTCGAGGATCTCGGTCGCCGGCTCTCGATAACCCTTGTCGGTAAGCGCCTTCGCGTAGGTGTCGCGCGCTAAGAGGGCCTCCTCGCGCTGGCGTTCGGAGAAGGTGAAGATCGCCGAGCGGTACTGGGTGCCGACATCGTTCCCCTGCCGCATGTGCTGGGTCGGGTCGTGGGCCTCGAAAAAGCGCGCCAATAGCTGGCGGTACGTCACCTTTTCGGGATCGAAGACGACGAGGACCGACTCGGCGTGGCCGGTCTTGCCGCTGCAGACCTCTTCGTAGGTCGGGTTCGGCGTGTATCCCCCCGTGTAGCCGACCGCCGTCGTATAGACGCCGTCTATTTGCCAGAAGACCCGCTCGGCTCCCCAGAAGCAGCCGAGCGCGAACAACGCCTGCTCGAGGTTTTCTGGGAACGGTCCACCGATCGGGGTCCCGAGCACGAGGTGGGTTCCGGGCGTCATGATCGGCGCCGACCGACCGGCGAGTGCCCGTGACTTTTCGATCATCTCCGGCTTCGACGAGGAGAACCAACCCACGGCGCCAGGTTACGGGCGCCCGAGGCGCTCGTCCTCAGGCGGTCACCGTTGGCGCGGCGCGCCGCCGCAATACGCGCATGTAGGGGTCGGGGCCGGTCGGACGGGGGGCGAAGCGCACCTTCCAATCGAGTGCCACAGCGCCGCCAGCCGAGACGGTGATCGGGTTCAGATCGAGCTCGATGACCTCGGGGACCAACTCGGCGATCGCGCCGACGCGTTCGATCGCGTCGCGCAGGGCGTCGACGTCGACCGGCTCGGCGCCGCGGTAGCCGTGGAAGAGCGGTGCGGCGTGGATCGAGTCGATGAGCTGTTGCGCGTCGCCGACCTTCAGGGGCGGTACCGCGAACGCATGGTCGCCGAGGAGATCCGTCGCCACTCCCCCGAGCCCGAACATCAACAGCGGTCCGAACGCCGCATCGACGGTCAGCCCGACGATGGCTTCGATGCCCGGATACGCCATCTTCTGAACGACGACCCCGTCGAGCGCGTCGCCGAGGCGCGTTGCCATATCTGTGTAAGCGTCGGCGACGGCGTCTAGCGCTTCGAGACCGAGCACGACTGCGCCCACCTCGGTCTTGTGCACGATTGCCCCGCCGGCCGCTTTCAAGACGACGGGAAAGCCGACCTTGTCCGCCGCCGCCACGGCTTCTTCGAGTGAGGCGGCCTGAACGGTCTCGATCACCTCGAGTCCGAACGCTTTCAACAGACGCGCCGCATCGCCCGCGTCGAGCCAGCCACCCTCCGGGGCCTCGATGAGCGCGCGCTCGACGATGCTGTGGGCGAGCGCGAGCTGCACACCCTCCGGCTTCGCTCCGACCGGTTCGGCCGCCGCCAGCCAGGTCGCATAGCGCGCCGCCTTTTCGATCGCGCTCGCGGCTCGCTCTGGCGACGAAAGGACGACGACGTTATGCAGGCGGGCCCGAACGACGTCGTCGGCCGTGGATTCGCCGAAGACGCATGCGATGACCGGTTTGTGGGCGCCTGACGCGACACCACAAAGTGCATCGAGCACCTCGCCGCGCGGCGCTTGGGCGAGAGGGGTCACGACCGCGAGCACCGCGTCGACGTCGTCGTCCTCGAGAAGGACGCTCAACGTCGCGGCGAGGGTCGCCGAACCACCGTCCGCTGTCACGTCGACGGGGTTCTGCACTGCGGCGGCGGGACTGACAATCGAGCGCAGCGCCTCCTGGGTCGGTTGCGCGAGCTCGGAGACCTCGAGACCGGCGCTGCTGCAGGCGTCCGCGGCGAGGATCAGCGGTCCGCCGGAATTGCCGATCAGCGCGATCCGACGACCCTTCGGCAGCACGCCTGGGGTGAACACGGCGACCATGTCGAGAAGTTCGTCGAGGTGCGAGACCGCGACGACGCCCGCCGCGGATAACAAGGCGTCGGAGGCGAGCGCGGGCGTCGCCGCCGCCGCGGTGTGTGAACGCGCTCCGCGCGCGCCGGCAACGGTCCGTCCGGCCTTCAGTGCGACGATCGGCTTCTTGCGCCCGACGCGCCGGGCGATGCGGAGGAATTTGCGCGGGTTCCCGACCGACTCGAGGTAGAGCGCGATGACGTCGGTACCCGGGTCATCCTCCCAAAAGCACATGCAGTCGTTGCCGCTCACGTCGAGCTTGTTGCCGACCGAGACGAAGCTCGAGATCCCGAGCCCGAGCCGCGCCGCCTCTTCGAGGAGGACGACACCGACGGCCCCGGATTGCGAAAACAGGCCGAGTCGTCCCGGCGTCGGCGGTTCCGGAGAGAACGTCGCGTTGGCGCGGATTTCCGGATCGGTCGAGCTCACGCCCAGGCAGTTCGGTCCAACGATGCGCATTCCAGCCAAGCGCGCGATCGACAACAACTCCACCTCCGCGGACGCGCCATCGGTTCCGGTCTCCGCGAACCCCGACGTGATGATGACGAGTGAACGAACCTTCGCTTCCGCGCATTCACGAGCGACATCGAGAACCGATGGCTCAGGAACACAGATCACCGCCACATCGACCGCGGTCGGGACGTCACCGATCTTTGGGTACGCGTGGACGCCGCAAATTGAGGTCGCGTGTGGGTTGACCGGGAAGACGGTCCCTGTGAAATCGCCAGCGAGCAGCGCCCTGAGGATCTGGTGTCCGATGCCGCCCGGAGTCCGACCGGCCCCAATGACGGCGATCGTCCGCGGCCGCAGGAAGCTTTCCACGCTCGCCGCGGCGGCTACGCGTTCGCGCTGCTCACGACGCTCGAGGTACTCAACAGTCGGCTGCAAGTCGAGTCGGACCCTGACCGTCCCCTCGACGAGTCGGCTCACTTCGTTCAGTCCTGCGTCGGCGAAGACGCCGATCATCACCGAATTTTCGGGGAGGGTTTCCGCGACAAAATGCGTGATGCCGCGTTCGCGTGCATAGGCGGCGAGGCTTTCGAGCAACAGCGTCCCGACGCCTTGGCCTTGAAATGCATCGGCAACGACGAAGGCGACCTCAGCGACCGAGTCGTCCTCGGTGATGTCGTAGCGAGCGAGGCCGACCATCTCTCCGCGCACGAACGCGACGAGCGCCATCCGCGCCACGTAGTCGAGATTCACCGTCCGTTCGAGATCGCGCGCGGAAAGCTCAGCGACCGCGCCGAAAAAGCGCAGGTAACTGCTCTCACGAGAAAGTGAACGGTGCAGGCTCTGCACGAGCGGTCCGTCCGAAGAACGGACCGGGCGGATGTGCACCGATCTGCCGTCGATCAGCAGCGAATCCATCTCCCACGCGGCGAGCACACTTTCCGGAACCATCCCGGCCGCGCGGGTATCAGTCGTGGTCATCGGTCCTCCGTCGCTGTGATCCTTGCAGCATCGTGGCCTGCGTGAGGTCGGGATGGAAGAGGATCAAGTCCCAGGAGCAAGGATTCCGCCCACTAGCGTCGGATCCCAGTTCGCCCTGGTACGGCGCGTGTTGCCGGATGGAGAACCGACCGATGAGCACCTCGAGATGGGCCGGCAACTGGCTGACACGCGCCGTCGCGTCCGAAGGTTCCCCGCGGCCGCTCGATCCGGCGTCGACCCTCGGCGTGCTCTACGTGACCGGAGCCGTCGTCACGGCCGTCCTTGTCGCGACGCCGAATATCGGAACGGCTGACGCAGTGATGATGCTTTCCACCGCCGCCGCAGCGCTCGTCGTCGGAGGCACGCTATGGCGGTATCGCCCGCCCGTCACCCAACCGTTCATCCTCGCCGCGATCGTCGTCGGTACGACGTGGATGGGAGCCGACGCCTACGCCGTGTCGCACGGCGGGCTCCTCCTCTGTATCTGGTTCGCCCCTGCCGCGTTTGCGCTCGTTTCGATGGCACCGGCGGTCATCGTCTCGGCCTACGCGATCGCGGTTCCGGGAATCATCGTCTCTTCGACCGGCCAGCTGACGACGAGCGCCGCGAGCAGCGCAACGAAGTCGTGGGTCATCGTCGCTGCGGTGATCGTCGCGGCGTCAGCGGCGGTATGGGTGCTCACCCGTCGAACGGTCGAGCGCGAGCGCACGATCGCCTCGATCGCGTCGGAGCTGGCGGTCGGCATCGCCGTCATCGGTGAGGAACGCCGCTTCCTCGCCGTGAATCCCGTGCTGCACGAGATGCTCGGCGGCGACCCCGAGGCGATCGTCGGTCGCCAGGTCGAGTCGTTCACCTCGTCCGATCACGTAGCCGAGGTCCGTCGCGCGCTCGACGCGCTGCTGTCCGGCGCCGCTCGCTCGTCGGCCTTCGACTATCGCGTCCTTCGCTCACAAGACGAGACGCTCTATGCGCTCGTCTACGCCGCATCGATCGAGTCCTCGCCACGCGAACCTCGCTTTGTCGTCGCGCTGATCTATGACCTTTCCGAGCGCCGGCGTATCGACGAAGAACGCGCGGAACTCGCCTCGCTTTTGGTGCGAGCCCAAGAAGACGAACGGCGTCGAATCGCCGGTGAGGTGCACGACGATCCGCTGCAGGCGCTGATCGCGCTCTCACTCGAGCTCCAGATTCTTGAGCGGAGAACGAGCGATGAACGTGCGCTGGCGGCGATCGCCGATCTGCGGGAATCGGTGAAGCAAGCGATCGAGCAGATGCGCGGCCTCTTGTTCGAGCTCCATCCCCCTGCCCTGGAACTCGGCGGCCTCAGCGAATCGCTACGAGAACTCATCCGGAGATACGAAGCCTCCGGCGGCCCGAGCGTGACGTTCGAGGACACGATGCTGAGGGAGCCCAACCCCGAAGAGGCGGTCGTGTTGTTCCGTATCACCGCCGAAGCCCTCACCAACGCCCGCAAGCACGCCGACGCCGCGCACATCTCGGTCTTGCTCGTCGAATCCCAAGGCGGGATCGCGCTGTCCGTTGCGGACGATGGCGTCGGAATGGACGGTGACGCGAAAGTCGTCGTTCCGGGACACCTCGGCGTTGCCTCGATGCGTGCGCGCGCGGCACGGGCCGGGGGAAGGCTGGAGATCACGTCGCGCCCAGGCAAAGGCACCACGGTGCGCGCCTGGATCCCGCGCCAGGAAAGCTGACTCTCGGCTAGCGAGCTCCGGCTGCCTCCGCAAGAGCGGCTGCGGAGCGGATCGCCGCCAGCATCTCTTCGATGGGTGCCTCCTTGGCGACGTACGCGACCGCGCCAGCGGCGAACATCGAATTCACGGTGGCCGGATCATTGAACGCCGAAAGCGCGACCACCTTCGTCGGCAGCTCGCGCGCCCGGATCTCGAGCGCCGCGACCGGTCCCCCACCGAGCGGCATGCGCACGTCTAACAGGACGACGTCGGGCAGCTGCTCAATGCAGACGAGGAGCGCCTCCTCGGCGCTGTAACCGATACCGACGACTTGGATGTCTGGTTGTTCACTGAGAAGTTTGGTCAGAGCGCGCACGATCATCGGCTGATCGTCCGCCACCACGACTCGGATTGGCCGTTCCGTGGCTCCTCCTTCAGATCAAGCCTGGCGTTGCAAGGAGACGATGCCGTCGCGCGCCGCGACGGCCACGGCTTCGAGCTTCGAGTGCGCACCAAGCTTCGCCAAGATGTTGCGCACATGGTTCCGAACGGTGTGTTCGGAAAGGAACAGCGACGAGGAAATGCCTTCGGTCGACATACCTTTCGCGAGCATGCCGAGGATCTCGAGCTCACGTGGGGTGAGGTCGCCGTGCTTCCCCTTCGGGGCTCGCTTCAGACGATCTACGAGACCGACGAGGACATCGGTCGGAACGAGCGACTCCCCCCGGGCGGCCGCGCGCACGGCATGGACGACTTCGTCGCCACTGCGGTCCTTCGGAAGGAAGCCAGAGCACCCCGCCTCGATCGAGCGCGCGAGCAGTTCGTCGCCACCGACGGCGGACAGCATCACGACCCGCGTCGAGGGCGAGCGCCGGAGGACTTCCTCAGTCACGCCCGCACCGTCGCCGTCTGGGAGTCGGTAGTCCAACAACAAGACGTCGGGCCGTGATCGGTCGACCAATTCAAGAGCCTCGGCGGCCGTCGCCGCGGTGCCGACGACGTCGATGTCAGCGTGCCCGCTGAGCAGGGTCTTCAAGCCGTCAGCCACCATCGCGTGGTCGTCGACGATCCCAACTCGCACTGGCGGGCCGTCGACGGGCGCCCGGAACTCTGTTTCCTCCAGATGCATTACCGCGATGATCCCACGTCAGTACCGCCGAGAGCGTGACTCATCTGTGCTGAGCCGCACCGCGGGATCAGCCGCACACGACCACTCTGCGTCACCGCTCACCGAGTCGGAAGAAATGGTCACGGTAGTAACCGAGTTCCTCGACGCTCTCGCGTACATCGTCGAGCGCGCGGTGCGAGCCGGCTTTCACAGGCTTTCGCCCGTAAAGCGACGGCGCCCAGCGCTTGCAGAGCTCCTTCACCGTCGAGACGTCGATCGAGCGGTAGTGGAAATACGCCTCGAGCTCGGGGAGCTGCGCGGCGAGAAACCGACGGTCGACCCCGATGGAATTGCCGCACAACGGTGCGCGGCCTTGCTGTGGGATGTGGCCGCGGAGGAACTCGAGCGTCGCGGCGCTGGCGTCCGCAAGCGACAGCGTCGACGCCTCCACCTTCGCGAGGAGACCCGACTCGGTGTGCATCTTGCGGACGACGTCGTCCATCCGCGCGAGGTCCTCGGCCGACGCCGAAACGACGAGATCCGGACCTTCGGCGACGATCTCCAAGTCGTCGCTCGTCACGATCGTCGCGATCTCGACGATCACATTCACGCTCGGGTCAAGCCCGGTCATCTCGAGGTCCATCCAGGCGAGCACGGTTATCCCGAGGGTATCCGGCGGCACCGCTCCATCGAGGACAGACGGCACGACGGGATACGGTGCGCCGAATGGTCGAGATCCCGTCGGTCGCCTTGGGCGAAGGAGTCCTACCCGCCTACGCCCATGTGGGCGATGCCGGCGCCGACCTCGTCGCGAGCCAAGAGATCGAACTCGCACCTCGCGGCGGCCGCGCGCTCATCCCCACTGGTGTCGCAGTGGCGATACCCGACGGATTCGCGGGGCTCGTCCTCGCGCGCAGCGGACTCGCGATCGACCACGGGGTTGCGTGTCTTAACGCGCCGGGATTGATCGACTCGGGCTTTCGCGGCGAGCTAAAAGTCGTTCTCGTCAACACCGACCCGAACAGTGCCTACCTTGTCCACCGAGGCGACCGCATCGCGCAGCTGGTCATTGTTCCTGTCGAGGCCGCGAACTTCGTTGAAGCAGAAAGCTTGCCGCAATCGACCCGAGGCGAAGGAGGATTCGGCCACTCCGGCCGGTGACCTGCGGCGAGCCGCTTGGATCGGATCACCGATCGGTTGCTCGGTAACATTGTGCCGACGCGGACGTGGCTCAGTTGGTAGAGCATCACCTTGCCAAGGTGAGGGTCGCGGGTTCGAGTCCCGTCGTCCGCTCCAAGAAAGTCCTAGTAAAACCCCGAAGAGCGAGCTCGCAACTCTACGCACTGCAGTAGCGGTGAGCGGGCGCTCGCTCATCGCAGCGGCCATCTCGGCTACGAGACGTCGCCGAGCGAGTCCGCGGTCGCGTCCGCCCGGGACTTAGTGCTTCGCACGCCGGTTCCTCACCACGGATCACAGCGCCATCTCGCTCTTCTTGTAGCCACCGCGGCGCGTGCTTCTTCGCCCAAGCTTCGGGAACCCATCCCTTCACCATCGACCGGAGGGAGTCAGGGTGGGTAAGAGCGAAGCAGATGTGGCCGAACACGACGAGGAAGACGGCGAGTGCCAGCACCTCGTGGACGAAGGTCGCTCCCGCGCTACTCGGATCGCCAACGCCGGTAGAGCTCGGTCAGGTCCTGCCTCGCTTCGGGAGTCAGGTCATCGGGTTCGACCGTGCCGGTCAGCTGGATGGTCATCCTTATCTGTTCGAGGTACGCCGCACAGTTGGGACACCCAAGAAGGTGGGCCTCGAAGCGGCGTCGTTCGCGGCGGGAAAGCGACCCTTCGAGATAGTCGGTGACGAGCTCGACCGCCTGCTGACACACGATGTCCTTTCGTCGCAGCGAAAGCATCGGTCAGTTCTTCTCCCTCTCGACTTCGAGCAGCTCTCGCAAGCGCGAACGTCCCCGGTGCAACAGGATCCGCTGATTGCCGCTGCTGATACCGAGCACGGCGCACGCCTCGTCGTTGGAGAGCCCCTCGACATCCCGCAAAATGACGACCTCGCGCTCGACGCGGGGGCAGATCATCGAGCGCAGATTTGAGGATCGGCAACCAGGTGACGGCGTCGAGACGGTCTTCGCTTTCCTCCGCCCAGCGTTCGAGGGGATCAGTCCATTGGCCCTGGGCGTCGAAGCGGATCGGATCGACGGCGTGAAACGCCTCGATCGGCGCGTTCGGATGCTCCCGGGAGCCGGCCGAGCGCGCTCGGTTGACAAGGATCCGGAACAGCCACGTTTTGAACGACGAGCGCCCCTCGAACTTTTCGATCCCGCGAACCACCCCCATCCACGTGTCTTGGACCGCCTCTTCGGCCACCTCCTGGTTGGCGACCATAGAACGGGCCAGGCGAAGCATGGGCTGTTGGTAGCGGGACACCAACATCACGAACGCCTCCTCGTCACCCTTGCGCAACCGGCTGAGCAGCTCGACGTCCGTCTCCACGGCTCGAAGCGTAGGACCTGAAAATCCGATGACCTGCTCGCGCCCCGTGCGCCGCCCTTGTCTTCTTCGATATCTGCTGATCGCCGAGAGCGACGCGACACGATCCTTGAGTCTTAGGCGGTCACAAAAGCGTTACAGATGATGCGAGTCGAAGGCGAGCTTGTGTTCCCGCGTAACGCTTGGCCCGCGAACGGGGACTGTGGTTCGAGAGGTTGAACCTCGATCCGAAGGAGGCGCAATGAGAAGATTTCTCCAACTGGCCATCGGTGCCGGTGTGGTAATTGGGTTTTCGGCTTGGATCGCACCCGTTGCCGGTGCGGCAGGGGTCCAGGGCGGACCATTCTTCGGGCAAGGCGGCAATCACGTCGTCTTCGTTCAGACCGACAACACCGCCGGGAATCAGGTCGTCGCCTACGACCGCGCCGACAACGGCACTCTGACCTTGGCGAACACCTATACCACCGGCGGGTTGGGCGGAATCCTCAATGGGTCGGCGGTGGACCATCTGGCCTCCCAAGGCTCTCTCACCTACGACCCAAGCAATGCCTTGCTCTACGCAGTGAACGCCGGCAGTAACACCGTGTCGGTCTTCTCTGTCCGGGGAGACCAGCTCACGCTGCGCCAGGTGGTGAACTCGGGTGGGACGTTTCCCGTGAGCGTTGCGGTGCACGGCGACCTCGTCTACGTCCTCAATGCTGAGGGCGCCGGGTCGCTTCAGGGGTATTTCGTCGCGTTCGGCCACCTGTTTCCCATCCCGGGATCGAATCGATCCCTCGGCCTGACGCCAGTGACGGACTCGACTCAGTTCACCCACACCCCCGGACAGGTCGCCTTCTCGCCGGACGGCTCGCAGCTGATCGTGACGACCAAGGCCAACGGCAACGACATCGATGTCTTCCACGTCGGCTTCTTCGGACTGTTGTCGTCTTCTCCAGTGGAGAACTCTGAGCCCGGTGCGGTCCCCTTCGGCATCACCTTCGACCCGGCGGGCCACCTCGTCGTCGCCGAGTCGTCGTCCACCGATCCCGCGCTGGCGACCTTCGTCCTCAACGGGGACGGGACCGTCAGCTCCGTTGACACCGTCGGAACCGGCCAACCCGCGACATGCTGGGTCGCTCCGGCGGGAGAGTTCTTCTACACCTCCAACGCGGGAGGCCCGTCAGTGAGCGGCTTCGAGGACAGCGCCACCGGCCAGCTCACCCTGCTCGGGAAGACGACTACCGACCCGGGAACGGTTGACGCTTCAGCGTCAGCCAACGGGCAGTTCCTCTACGTGCAGACCGGAGGGAAAGGAATCGTCGACGAGTTCCAGGTCAATGCGAACGGATCCCTCACCGAGATCGGATCCGTCACTGTGACCGACGCCGTCGGGGGCGAGGGCATCGTCGCCTTCTAGCCCACACTATCGGCGGCGTCCGCTGCGTCGGGCGCCGCCGATCAACACTCGGGGTCCACGAAACGGTCGTCGGAGCTGTTCTGGGACGCGCGCCCGAAGGAGAACCTCGATGCGCGGGTCGGAGTCGCTACTCTCGCCACGAATCTCAGCGCGCCTTATGAGTCATGCCGCCGGCTTCCATCCGTCGATCAGCGCGCGATCGATGGCGATGGCGCAGCGAGCGCCCTGCTCGCAAGGAGGGTATCTGTCCTTTGCAGCTGTCGGGACCAGGCCTCAATCCAGCTTGCTCATGCCATGGGCTGTTGCCGAGTCAGTCGCTTGCTGAAAGCGACTGCAACGCGGCCTCGACGTCGGCCGGTTCGGCTCGGACGCGCCAGTCAGCGGAGACGAACGCCTCGCGCACGATCCCATCACGGTCGATGACAAAGGTCGCGGGAACGGGCAACGAGCGCGAGTGGTCAGCGTTCTGAATAGCGGGATCGTTCTGGAATACGTTCACCTGGAGGTCTTCGAGGTCCCCCGCCAGGGCGAACTGCACCTTGTAGGCGCGGATCACCTCCTGATCGAGGTCGCTTAGCACGGGGAAGGCGAGCTCGTGCTTCTCGGTAAGCGAGAGGCTGTGATCTGGTGCCTGAGGGCTGATGGCGACGAGCGAGGCACCAAGCTCGCGCAAGCGGGGCAGCGCCGCCTGCAGGCCTCGCAGCTGGATGTTGCAATACGGGCACCACTCGCCTCGGTAGAAAACCACGACGACGGGTCCTTTTTGGATGAGATCTGTCAGTGTCACCGACTGTCCGAGAGCGTCGGGCAGGGTGAAATTCGGTGCGTGGTCACCGATGGCGAGGCCGGGAGCGACGCCCGACGCATCGATGTCTCCGACGCCTGCCTCGATACGCGTAGCGATCGCGTCGGGGATGCTGGCGGTGATCTCATCGAGCTGGGGTTGGAGTGTGGGACCGGTAGTGGACACAGGTTCTCCTCGGGGCAGAATGCGCTGCCGTCTACTCGAGACGGTACCGGTCGGACTGCAATTACGTTTCGGGGCGCCGCCTGAAAGTGCAGAACGATGGCGCGCAACCGGCGGTCGGGGGCGCTCGGATTCGCGAGCCAAGTCGTCGTTATGGGATAGGTAGCACGCGTTCCAAGCGCTAAAAGTAAACACGTGGCTGAAATCTCACCCGCCGGGACCGAGCTCCGTAGTGACCGGCTGTTTCTACCCCCTCCACGCGACCGGGACCTCGATGCCCTGTGCAATCTCTTCGAAAACGCGGAAGTGATGCGTTACATCGCCGAGGGTGAGCCGTGGTCTGCGCAGCGCACGGAAGCGGTGCTCCAACGGATGAAGCGGCAATAGCGGGAGGACGGCTTCGGCATGTTCCTCGTAGAGAGGCTCGACGGCGGGTTCCTCGGTGAGATGGGACTGATGCCGTGGGATCCGGCGTCATGGACGCCCGGTAGCAATCGGTCGGCGAGGCAGCCAATGGCTCCAACGTAAGCAGCACCGACGGTTGCGATCTTGCCCCAGAAAAAGACAAGAGCTGGATAGTTAATTCGCCTCGGTGCGAGAAATTGATTCGGCGCACCACGCTGTACCTAAACCTCTTTCACTCGATGGAAGATGCCCCACGCTGCGGAAGCCCACGCATACTGAAGCAAGTCGCATGCCAGGCTTACGGTGAAAAGCACCGCGCGATTGGCCAGGCACCCATCGTCTCGCCTTCGTCCCATCCGGCCTCATGGGCTTCTCGCCGCGTTTCGAACTCCTGTTCGAAACCGCAGCACTCGCATTTGAGCCCGACTGTCACGCCAACTCCTCTAGCCACTCTTCGATCGCGTCCAATTCAGCTGGTGTCAGACCGTGTTTCGGATTGGTCGTTACCAACAAGCTCTTCACGTTCAGCTCGTCCGCCCATCGGCGGGGCGTCAGTCCGCTCGTGTCGCCCCAGTCGAGCGCATCGTCTTCGATCCACACGAAGGGGCGTGGATCTTGTTCGACAAACTTTCGAACCAACTTGAACTTCCAGGACTGGTCGAATTCCGTGTTTCGTGGAAGACCCAGCGTCCGTAGTCCCGTCGGCAAGCCGACGTGCTCGGCGATTCGATCGACATAGTCAGACCAGGTGGTAACCCACACGATTTCGACCGGGAGCACAGCCAGGCGCTGACCCATCTGCTTCGAGAGCCAGAGGGTGTACCCCTTCTCGGACACCTTTCGAAAGTCCGGAAAGACGACCCGTCGGTTCGGGTTGCGCATTTCGAAGGCGTTCAACACGCCGTCGACGTCGAGGAACAGGAGGGGTTTCATGAACCGCTTCGACGTTGCTGTGCTCGACGACGGTTGTCGACCTCCGATCTTGGCTCGATGTTCCCGCCGTGGTCGGTCTCGCTCAATGTTGGCGTCCACGCGTCGTCGCGATCGAAGGCCCAAAGGGCCCAGTGCCTTGGCATCTCCGGCAGACGGTAGAACGAGCACATGGAGACCTGGGACGCCATCCAGTCACGGAGGAATGTCCGCGAGTACACCGACAAGCCCATCGATCAGAGCCACCTCGAACGGATCCTCGACGCGGGCCGACGGGCTCCGTCCTCAAGGAACTGGCAGCCATGGCACTTCGTCGTCGTCACCGATCGTCAGCAGCTCGTCGAGCTCGCCAAGGTCTGGCAGGGCGCCGGCCACGTCGCCGGTTCGGCGGCGACAGTCGCGCTCGTGGCGGCCGAGCCCGAGGACGGGGTGCATCGCGACTGGATGCAGTACGACTTCGGGCAGGCGACGGCCAACATGATGCTGACGGCGACCGATCTCGGTATCGGCTCGGCCCACGCGGCCGTGAGCGACCAGCAGCAAGCCCAGCGGGTGCTCGGCTTCCCGGACAGCTATCTCTGCCTCTACCTCATGGCGCTCGGCTGGCCGGCTGACAGGCCGCTGCGGCCTATCAAGAACCCCGACCGCAGGAGCTTGGACGAGGTGGTCCACTGGGGCAGGTGGTAGCTCGGCATTACCCTGCTCGTCGTAACAGTCAGGGCTAGAACGATTGACTCCTTGCACGGCTGGCAAAACGTCATTTCGGGGCTAAAGGCGTCCGAGGTCGAATTCGCCTGAAATGTGGGATGGCTTGTGGGATGACTTAAGCGGCCGGAAAAACGAGTCCCCACCCAGACGCATCGCATCCTTCCTCTACGTTCACGCAGTAGGGAGTGAGGTCTTCGCCAACGCGCACGTTCGCCAACGGAAAATTCACTCCATCGCGACCGCAGTGCCAAACTGAGTTGGCAGGATGACGCTCGGGGTATTGCTTCCTTGCCTCGTCTAAAAACACCGCTTTGATCTCGACTGGAGCATCTTCGAACCTGATCGGGTCGCTCACTTGCTCAGCCAAAACCCTTGAGCAGCTTCCCCGTCAGTCCCATCGACCTACCGTAAACCTTCCGACGTATCCGACGCTTGGTGTAGGCGGATGGTCCTCTCGTGAGCGCCCGGACGTTGTTGCTCGTGCGAGCTAGGCGGTAGAGCTGCGAAGTAAGCGTCTTCCGGGGCAATGTTCGCCTCCTTGGTGAGAGGATACGCGAGCCGATCGAGGGAGCGAAAAGCATGGCGGATGAGCGACGAGTGCGAGTGATGGTTGACTACATCGGAGCTAGTCCGAAAGACAAGGAGAAGATCGAGCAATTCGGCTTTACGCGTGGTTAATCCGGATGGAGTTGAGCTAGTTCAGGAAGGCAACCCCAGCCAATTTCAGTTCTGGGGTCATCGCGTCGCGTCGTACGAGTTCGTATCCCTCTGAGGATGCGTGACACAAGAAAAATGGCAATCCTCCCAGCGGACCTACAGAAGTTGAAGGCGGAGATTCTTAAGCTTCCGGACGGGGACATAACTATTCCGCGACGTACGGTGCTTGAACTCATCGAAGAGATCGAGAACCTAATCCAACAGAGAGAGAACGCCACGTCGCTGTCCGCGAGTCAGTTTCCGAGACCGGGGCAGGGTTTCCCTCAACGCCGATGGCGAAACTAACTCGTTGTTGTAGTCGACGAGCGTCCACGTCACCGTGCCGTTTGTTCTCGAAACGCTCGCTTGTTCTCTTCACGATGGTGAATCGTGTGAACCTCGTTGTGGACGGGCTGCCTTTGGTCAAGAGTCCGCTGCATAGTCCTGAACAGTTGTCCGTCGACTCCGATCCAATGCGCACCACTGCACGTAACTACATCAGGCATCTCGGGACATTGCACCATTAGCCCACGACGGAACCGATTGCACTGAAGCCACGGCGGTGATCCTTCGGAACCGACGCCGCATCAAAGTCGCGGGCAAGACTCGAACACGTCGGTGATTTCCTGATTGATCTCAATGTCATGTTCAACGAGGATGAAGTCTTCGCACTCTTTCCAGAATCGCGTGATGACTTGGTGATATTCGCAAGGTGACTCTGATACGTCACACAAATCCGTTTCGACCGAGAGATCAAACAGACTTCTTCTTGTCCGCTTTCGGGATGATCGTCAGTGATCCGGCCGCGGGAAGGAACGACGATTCAGATCCGTCGTCGCAGCGAACCCGCCCGAGCGAGCCCTGGGTGGCCGCGACCACGCCAGAGCGGGGCGGGGTTCCGACCTTTTCGGATTCGACCACGATGCGGTCTTTGACCTTGACCTTTTCCACACCCCGAGCGGTGCAACTCACTAGCCAGCCTCAAATCTACGATGACGTTCCGAATCACGATCTCTCTTACGACCTCGCCCCATTACACCGGTGTTTGTTCGAAACGCCACGATCCGATTCTTAGTGTGAGTAAGTTCACGAGATCACCGAGATCTGAGAACCATTGGGCATTGTTGGTCAGAGATGCAGTGAGGTGCCCGTTGGTGAGCGACTCGCAAACACCCGACTCAACGAAGCGGAGGTCGACGCTTCTCCCATTCGAATAGCCGAACGCAAAGATCGTCACGTTCGTACCAACCTGCGAACAGGTACGACTCGGCGATCTCTCCATCCGACCGATGACCTTTTGGAAATCCACCGTTGTCCTTCCACTGATCACCGCCGCCCTTCTCCGATCGAGCCTCGACCGAGTCGTCATCGTGTACCGGCAGATCCGACCGAAGATTGCGCCGGGTGGCAGCAGGTGTCTTCGCAGATCGAACCCAGTGTTCGATATTCCGGTGTTGGGGATCGAGAGGAACGGTGGGCACGGACCCGTCGCCGGCACGTGAAGTTCGTCTGTTCTTTGAATCATCTGGTTCGGCGTGCCGAAGCGAAGCGCCAATGACGACGAGTAGCCGAAGAACGGCAGCGTGGCGATTAGAGCGACGAAGGCGAGACGGCTGCGCCTCACGTGGAAAATGATGCCACCATCGTCATGGCGTTCAATTATCGACTGCCCTCCAACGGCACTTTCGCTACGCGGCTGAGAGACCTTCGGGTGCGCGTTCTCGGGCACCTTCGGTGGCGCGCCCTTCGGCAATAGCACGCTCTTCCCTCACAGCTCGTACTAACGCTGCGCGCGCTTCGGTAATAGCACGCTCTTCCCGCACAGCTCGTACCTGTGCTGCGCGAAACTCTTCGTCACTCTCGATGACGTGGAACATGGGCTGGGGGTTCCGTCGAGGCGGTGACGGGGACAGAAGCGACACGGTCTCACGCATGCGCAATACCGCCCAGCTCCGAGTGCATGCGGCTACCCCTACTGGAAACGCTTGACCGTGACAGCTGTCATCCGGACGATCCCGCAGTGCAGGTGCCCGTTCGAGCTGCCGTAGGGCTCGATCTCCGCTTGGGACCCGTGCAGCGTGATCGTTCGCGTGGTCTGAGGCACGGTGAACCTCAGGGCTGCCGACGTCGGACAGATCGAGTTCGCGTAGCCGGTCTGGTTGTGGTACACGACACCGAAGTAGGCGGTCTCACCCGGCGCGAGGACGACCGTCTCCTCCTTGATGCTGAATGCCCCCGGAGCCTTCTCGTCAGTAGTCGATAGGTTCTTTCCGGCTGCCGTGAGCATCTGGACGCGTGGGTACCCGTAGAGCGAACAGGTGTTGGCGGAGTGGTTCGTAAAACCAAACTCAGCGGCCATAGTTCCCATGGCCGTCGTGGACCGTCCGGTCCAGACCTCTAGCGAATTGGATGTGCACTTCGGCACACTCGCCGTGGCGGGTACTCGTGACGCTGACGCGGGTGAGACGGTGGCAGCTAGCCCGACAGCTGGTACGAGGGCGACGGCACAGGCGATCGCTACCTTGGCAGCTAGCCGCCTGAGGGTATACCTGGGTGCATTCATGACGCACCCCCTTCACATTGCAAAAACCCTGCCCAACCATGATATCGGCCGACCCTCTTGGGCATGCTCTTTAGAGAGTTGAGAATTAAGCGCGCAGTTTCAAGCGTTCTTCCGTCGATCGGTAGCCAACGCACCCGATCAGTCAACGTTCGGTGGGAGCCGCCAGCGGCAACGGCAATGACGACGCTGGCACAGGACGCGCTCGTCCGAGGCGTTACGCGGTTCGCGCCTGAGGTTGACCGCCTTCGCTGCTGTCCGATGAACGAGCTGGCATCGACACAACGACGTTGCCAGGCTCCATCGCTTCGTAACATGAAATGAGCTCCGACGCGCGGGAGACCGTGGCGCGCTCGGATTCGATAGCTCGCTCCAATGCGGAGCGCAGCTCCTCGTCGTTTCGCAGCACGTGCAACATCGACCGGGGCTCTGCCAGTTCGTGCGCCTCGAGACGATGACCCCACGACCAATTTCTCATCGCTTCACCACTCCCTGCCCGTCTTTACCGTGCGCTTCAGCGAGTCGCGCGGAACAGGGTCGTGGGCCCTGAAACCACGACTCGGGTGCGCCGGCATCAGAATGGGCCCTCGGCTCAATCGATCCTGGGCTTTTGCTGGGACACCTCTGTGAAGCTCAAGTCGGGGCACCCAAAGGGGACCGAGTCCTGCGCCGTGACGCTCGACCCGTCGGAGCCGGCGTAGTTGGGGTCGTCCGACAAGCAATCGCGTTCGTCACCGTCTGCCGATAACCCATCCCTCATACGGAGAGCATCGCGAAGCATGGCCGCACGAGGGTGCGCAGCGAGGTCACTCTCCGAGACGATTCCAACGACCGCTCCGTCGTCGGCGACAGCGAAGGTCCGGTTCGGGAACTGCCGGAGCAGGGGGCGGCCGAGCCGACCCGCTAACGGAAGGTGGAATCGCCAGGACTTCGGACCCTTGGGGATCGCCGCCCCGTGACGCACACTTAGACGACAAGGGGTAGACGCTCGCGGAGAATCGACTGGGACCGGGTGAAATGGCCTCTCGGAGACCAGGGGTCGGTTATCGCCCTCCTGCAGACGCGATTACGTCGAAACCGGAGGCTGCGCGATCTCGCCAGATCGCGACGCGTCGAAGGAATCGTCCCAAGGATTCGAGATGTGCGAGCGCGAGTGCTCGAGGGCGAGCGTTGCCAGCCGAATCGTTTCGCGACGTTCGCACCGATTACGAGGCGTCGAGGACTGCACGAGTCAGGGACGCGTCTCACCGGCCCTTCGCGCGGCGTGCAGGGAAACGCGACACGAAACCCGTCATCGAGGTCCGCGATTTGTACAAGTCCTACGGAGCGACCGAGCGGGTGCATGGGATCAGCTTCTCGGTCTCCAAAGGGCAGATATTCGGCTTCTTAGGGGTGAACGGTGCCGGGAAAGACGACAACGATCGAGATCCTTGAGGGTTATCGAGCGTGGGATTCTGGCGACGTCGCTGTGCTCGGCGTCGATCCGTGGCACGCGCCAAGGACGTGGCGCAACCGGATCGGTCTCGTCCTCCAGGACTCAACGCTCAACCCCGTGTTCACGGTGCGTGAGACCGTCTCGATGTTCGCTCGATACTTTGCGGCCACCACGTCAGTGGACCACGTGCTTCGTACCTGTGGTCTTTCTGACCAGTCTGATGAGCGCATCGGCCGACTGTCTGGAGGCCAAAGACGCAAGGTCGATGTCGCGGCTCGGCTTGGTTGGAGACCCCGAGATCCTCTTCCTCGACGAGCCGACCACCGGTCTCGACCCCGCCGCCCGGCGTGAGATGTGGACGGTGATCGGCGATCTTCGCGAGGTCGAAAAGACCGTGTTCTTGACTACGCACTACATGGACGAGGCCCAGCATCTCTCCGACGACATCGTGATCCTCCGAGCAGGGTCGATCGTTGCCCAAGGAAGTCCCGACCAGCTGAGCCGGAGCCTCGGAGCGGCATCGCAGATTTCCTTCGAGCTTCCAACATGGGTGCCGTTCGACTCGATCGAGCTGCCGATAGGAACGGCGCGTTGCGAATCGGGGAGGGTCCAGTTCCAAAGTGTCGCTGTGCAACGAGATCTCGGCACGTTGCTCACTTGGGCAGAAAGTGAACGCATCGAACTCGCGAACCTCACGGTGAAACAACCGACTCTCGACGACGTCTTCGTTCAACTCGCAACGTGGTCACAGGACGACCTTCGATCGAGCGAGTCACTCGGTGGACGATGAATGACGTCGCGCTGAGCGCTTTCCAGACTCGCTATTCGCTCGTCGGATTTCTCCGGAATCCGTGTGCCATTGTCTTCACGATCGTGATGCCGCTGTTCCTCCTCGTCATCTTGAACACCATCTTCCATCACTTGACAGACTTCATTGGCGCGAAGTCGGCGGCACTTTATTACACGCCGGCGATGGTTGGATATCAGATCGTCTGGGCGGGACTCAGCTCTCTCAACGCGACCGTTGTCGCGGACCGCGAAGCAGGATTGTTGAAGCGGTTTCGCGGTACGCCGATGCCGAGCTGGGTGTATCTCACCGCGGAGATCGCCCGCACCGTTGTCGTCGTCGTGTGCACGGTCTTTGTTCTCGTCCTCGTCGGTGTCGTCTTCTATCGCATCCGACTCTCAGGCGACGCGATCCTCGGTCTCGCTGTGTACACGGTGCTGGGGGCCGCGGTGATGTCCGCGCTCGGACTCGCGTTTGACGCGGGTTTGTTCGACCACGGACGCCTCTGCGGTAGTCGGGCCGTTTCTCGTCGTGATCCTGTCGTTCATCTCCGGAGTCTTCGTGCCGATGAATCTCATGCCCGGCTGGCTCGTCGGAGTCGGGCGCGCCTTTCCCCTCGAGCACTTGGCGGACGGGCTTCGGAGTGCGTTCACGATGGCGCACTCCAACGGGCTCACGGCGCAGAACGTGGGAGTTCTCGCGGATCCGGGGCGTCTTCGGAATCTTCCTCGCCGTGCGCACGTTCCGGTGGGAGCCAATCGGGCGACGTTGAGCGGTTGGCCTTGCCTCAAGGCACCGGAGATACGGAGTTTCCAGCTCAGTCGATCGACTCTTTTCGCAGTCGTCCTCGGCACGGCTTCCTCGTAACGTCGCGGCGCGGCAGACCGCTCTCTAGCGGCATTCGAGGATCGCCCCTCGCCGAACGTCGGTGGGATCGCATCCGGTGGCGCACTCGTGCCCGCTGAATGTCTCGACAGTTCAAAGATTGGAGCCTCGCGACGTGAGAACGTTGGCGCGATATCTCGGATGTGTATTGCGTGCCCTCTGAACGGATCCCGACTCGGGTCGTGGCTGCGAGCCGCGCGACGCCACCTTCATCGGCGGTCAGAGGGGGCCCATATGCCACGCCGTACTAGCTTCGACTGGCGAGACATTTCGCGCCGAGTCTCCCTCTCCCGAGTCCCTCCATGTCAGCGGAATGTCAGCGCAACTCTACGAAACCACCCTGTACGGCCTCGCAAGACCACATGACGACCGAGCGAACACCCACGCTGACCTGCGCATACTCGGCAGACTCGGTGGACCACATGATCAGGACCCGCCTGGGGGTGAAGAGGTCCCGGGTTCAAATCCCGGCAGTCCGACGAAGTCCTCTCGCCATTCTGTATGTGAGAATTTCGGCTGACTAGTTCGGGCGCGATCGAGACTTTGGACCCTGTCTCAGACCGCGCACAACCCGCAGCATTTGGTCAGTTCTCGAAGCGAACTTGAGCTGATCACATGGCCCTCATTCCTCGAACTGGCAGGCCACCTACGGCCGGGCTACCCAGCGAAGACGGCCGAGTGCGCTTAGCTGACGCCAATCTCGTCGGGGAATCTCACGACTCGCCAGGCGTTTCACGACGGCCGCTTCTTCCCGCGACATGGCGACCGTAACGCGACACCCGCCGAGCAAACCGATCATTGTGGTCGGTGTGGATGGTTCATCCGAGAGCTTGGAGGCGCTTCGCTGCGCGACACAGTACGCATCGCTTTGCGACGGTGAGCTGCACGCAGTGATCGTGTGGGAGCATCAGTTCGGTTTCGGCGTCTTCCCCGAGGGCGCTGCTGGCCTCGAAAACGAGGCGCGTCGCACCCTTGAACGAAGTGTCCATAGGGTTCTTGGTCCCGCACGCGCGGCCGCGGTCGTGATGAAAGTGATTCACGGTCATCCAACAGAGGTGCTCGTCAATGAGTCGCGGACCGCTCATCTCCTCGTCGTCGGGCACCGAGGTTACGGGGGATTCGCAGGACTGCTGCTCGGTTCGGTAGGCGAGAACTGCGTTCGTCACGCCAAATGTTCGGTCCTCGTCGCGCGAGAAGAAAGCTAGCGCGGCAGTGCCCGGGGGGACTTGCTCGGCGAGGCGGAATCGTCGCCGCAACGATCCGCTCAAAGGAGATTCACTCTCCACCGAGGAGAGATCAAGGAACCGAGGTTGCGATCGCCCCTCGGAGAACGAGGGTTTACGTCGTGGCACCGCCCCGCCGCGACGGGTGTCACCGCGAATGAGAAACAGGAGGACTCACACATGCGGATGATCGACAGCAAGCGCGTTCAGCGTCGAAAGAAGACGGATGCGCATGAACGGTAGCGCCGCACCGTCCGCCAGTCTTGGGTGCGCGATCGACCGTCGTGGACGCTTCCCTCACCTGGTGAGGGCCAACGGGCGCAAGAAGGAGAGTGAATCCGCTTGGCGACCCTGGGGGAGATTCTCCGCCGGTTCCGGTTCCATGGCGTCCCGGGAGCGCCGGTTACCTTCGCGGTGCCGGCCAACCGTTCGGCTGAACTGGACGCAGAGCTGCAGCCAGTCCTGGCGCTGCTCGACGACGATCAAAAGCGGGTCGAGGATCTTCTCGCTCGCGCCAAACGCGACGCCCCAGACCGCCGAAGGGCGTCTGCCATCGAGCAGGCAAGTCGGATCGTCGCCGACGCTCGAGCGCTCCAAGACTCGACAGGTGCTGAGGCCGCGACGGAAGTGCTCGCACGCGTGCTGCCCTCGAGCGCGCCGCACTGCTCGCCGCCGCCGAACGCGAGGTCGATCGGGTGGAGCGCGCTGCGGCTGAGCGGACGCCTGCGCTGGTCGACGACGTCGTCCGCAGAGTCCTCGCCCTTGGGGCGCTTAATCGATGAGTGCTGGATGGGTGGCAGCAATGGTTCGCGGACGGGGGCTTGCGCTGCGCCAGATTGGACGCGAAGAGGCCCGTGAAGTGGCGCATTGCACATCGCTCGCCAGCGCCATCGCCATGCTCGCGTCGACCGCTTATGGACAGAGCCGGAGCGACATCGATCTCGCGTCTGCGCAACACGCCGTCTCGGCCACCGTGCTGTGGCATCTGCGAGTCCTGGCTGGTTGGGGCCCGTCCCTCGGCGCGCGACCGCTCGCGTCTTAGCTGCTGGGTTCGAACTCTCCAACATCGTTGGCAAGTTTCCGCGCTTCGCGGCGAGACGGCTAGCAGACCGTACGCACTCGGGTCTCTAGCGCTGTCGTCTACGGCGATCTTCGCGGCGCGCACCGCGGCGGGTTCGCTCCGACTTGCGCTCGTCGCCGTGGGGGGATCCCGGCAGTGACGATCCCGCTGTGATCCGGCTCGCGCTGCAGCTCGGCTGGGCTCGTCTTGTCCTCGAAGGCGCGCCCGAAGCGGGCGACTGGGCGACATCGGGCGCCGCTCTCGTGCTCCGCGCGGGTGCTGGCGGTGGGCACGTTGTCGTCTCTGAGTCCATCGGCGCGTCACGACGCAAGCCGCGTGCTCGGCCGGAACTGGCAAAGGGCGACGGCACTGACGAGCTGCCCCAATACTTGCCCCGCATGGCCGCTCGTTTCCTTTCGGGGCGCTGAGACTCCCCGAGGACCTGTGGCGAGCGGAGGCGTCACGTTTGGACGATCGTTGAGTCGAGCGCCACGGCTCGCGGCTCGCACACCGCCCGACGCTGGATGTGCCATCGGCGTGGCGGGACTCCTTGCCACAGACGCCTTCAGGGCTCGCGCCACGCTAGCGCTGGCGGCGAACGGTGGCGGGGATCTCTCGGGGTGCTCGATGCCGTGGCGTGACGTCTTCCAACCCGTACCGATGAGCCGCGTCTCAATCGTCGCGCCAACGGACCGGCTGCGAGCGGTGCTCGTGGAGGTTGCCGACGCGGGCGCCGTGGAGCTTGAGCACGTCGTCGACGAACGCGGCCCGGCGACCGATGCGCTTGAGCGGGTCCGCCAGCAGCCCGCGACGACTCCTCGAGGCGAGACGGCCGAGAACGGCACCGCATTGACGTCGAGCCTCCCGACCTCGCCACTCTCGAGCGGGTCGGCCGATTTTCGGAACTGGTCGGCGAGGCAGAACTCGAGCAGACAGGAGCGACCGCCCGACGGCGCGGCGACCTCGCCGCCCTCGCCGGGTGGACCCCGACGGCGTCCGTCGGCCCATTGGCAGATCGTCTCGCACCACTCGGGGGAGGAGTCGTCCCGCTGCCGGTCCCACGCGGCAGCGTCCCGCCGACGCTCGTCGAGGCCCGAGGAACGACGGGCGCTTTTCAACCGCTCGTCGACACCTCGCCCACGGTGCCCTACGCGGACTTCAACCCGGCGTTGCTCGCAGGCTTCGCTTACGTCGTGATGTTCGGAATGATGTTCGGCGACGTCGGACATGGCGCTTTGCTCGTGGCAGGCGGCTTGCTCCTCAGGTCCGGGCGCCCGAAAGCGCTTGCCCGCATCCGACACCTTGCGCCGTTCGTCATCGGTGCTGGAGTCGCGAGTGCGCTCTTCGGGCTGGCGTTCGGCGAGATGTTCGGTCCGACCCACGTCGTTCCCACGCTGTGGATCGACCCTCTCGACCACCCAACGACGCTGCTCGCCGTGGCCGTGGCGGCCGGTGCGGGCTTGCTCACCATTTCCTACGTGCTCGGGGCCGTCAACCGTTGGCGAGAGGGCGGCGCGGACCAGCTTTCGTCGCCACGTCTGGGATCGCCGGTACTTTGCTCTATCTCGGCCTCGCCGTCGGCGGCCTCGGCTGGTACCGCCACTCCGTCGCTCTGCTCGGCACCGGCGGCTCGGTCGCGGCGATCGGCCTCGTGCTCTTGGCTATCTCGGATACCACGCCGAGACGTCCGGACACTTCGGCGGGGCAGTGCAAGCCGGGATCGAGGTGTTCGATGCCGTGCTGCGGATCGGCACTAACACGGTCTCGTTCGCACGCCTCGCCGCCTTTGGGCTCACCCACGCCGCATTGTGCGGACTCGTTTGGTCCGCGACGACGGCGCTGTGGCATCGAGGGCCGACGCTTTGGTGGGCCGCCATCGTGATATTTCTGGTCGGGAACGCGGTCGCCTTCACCCTCGAGGGCCTGGTGGCGGGGATCCAGGCCCTGCGGCTCGAGTACTACGAACTATTCAGCCGGGTCTTCGTCGCTGAAGGTCTACTGTTCCGGCCCTGGCATATCCCGATCCGGCTCGCAAAGGAGACCCCATGCTCACCTGGTTGATCGGCCTTCCAGTTCTCGTCGCAACGGCCGCTGGCATCGGAGCCCAGCGCCCTCGCCGCCGCCCGCTTCGCGCTTCGTGCGCTAAGTACCTGGAACATGCTCTTTCTCGTCGGCGCCGGCGTTCTCGTCGCACTTGCCGTCCTCGCTAGCCCGAGCTCAGCTGCCACGGCGGTGTCGGGCAGCGTCGCGGGCGATATCGCGGCCAGGCTCTCATCGGCGCCGCGATCCGGTGCACGGTCGGTTCGTCGATCGGAGCCAGCATCGGCGTCGCCTACACCGGATCAGCTGCGCTCGCCGCGTGCGAACCAGCGAGCGACCCGAGATGTTCGGCCGAGCGATGGTCATCGTCGGTCTCGCCGAAGGCATCGCGATTTACGGTCTTGTCATCGCCATCATCTTGATCGGCAAGGCCTAGACGTTGGGATCGTTCGTCGTGATCGGCGAGGAGTCGCGAGCGCGGCTTCGCCCTCGGCGGCGCCACCGTCATCACAGCCGAGGCAGCCGACGACGTGCGCCGGGCCGTTGGCGGGCTCGGGGACGATGTTGCGGTAGTGATGCTCACCGCTCACGCGGCCGTGGCGCTCGGGGACGAGATAACGCCACGCGGCACGGTGCTGACCGTCGTGATGCCGCTGTGACCGGGCTATCCGTTGCCGTCGCGACGAAATCTCGGCGGCGTCACGCGTGGTTTCGCGGCCCGACACCACCACGATGCGGGCCGTGCTCGCTCCGGTCGCTGACGCCCTGCACGCGCGCGGTGCACGTGCCCACGAGGAACTCGTGCGTTCAGAAGAAGACGCTCGGTGGAGGTGATGAGGGCTCGCGGAGCCGGCGCGTGTGCTTTCTGATGCGAAAGCCGAAGGCCTCGCGGCCCTGCAGAGCGCTCCGCCTCAACGCAGCTCGCGTGCGGGGCAGCGCGCGCGATGGTTCTCGTGGCGCATCGGCGTGCGCGATTTATGAGTTGAGATCTGCTGCTCTCGACGAGCTTTTGACGCGCTCAACGACACAAGAGGGCCGCCAGCTGGCCGAGCGGATGAGGGCTTTGGTGAGCGAGCGCCTCGGCGGTGCGACGCCGATCTCGTGCGGTCGAGGCAGGCGCGTTCGAGGTGGCCGCCGAGTCCGGAAACCGGCTCGCTTCAATGGAACCATCGGAGTTGATCGAGGAAGTGCTCGTCGTGGGCCGACGAGATCAACGCTCTCTGGAGATCATCCTCATCCGCTCCATTTCCAACGGAACCGTACGGCCGGTGGCGGGCGCCGGACGCGTCGTCGTGCGGGTGAACGGCCCCCTCGTCGAGCTCGAGGGGCTCGATCGTGTCGCCATGCTCGACGTCGTCGAAGTCGGCCCGGCCGCCCTCGCCGGCGAGGTTGTATCGATCCGCCACGGCCTCGTGACCGCGGAGGTCTACGAGTACACGGGTGGCCTCCGAGTTGGCGACCTTGCCACCGGCCGTGGTCGGCCGCTGTCGGCTCGACTCGGCCCCGGGCTGCTAGGGGCGATCTTTGATGGTCTGCTCCGCCCCCTTTCTTCCGTGTTGACGTGGCTCGCACCGGGGTCGTTCCGAGCCAGCGCTACGACGGGGCACTGGCGCTTCGAGCCGCGGGCGCGGTTGGCTCGAAGGTGCGTCCGGGAACGCTTCGGCACGGTCCCGACTTTGTCCCGTCTCGACCACCGTGTAGTTGTGCCGAGAGGCACTGCCGGCTGTCTCGAGTGGATAGCAGACTCGGGCGAGGTTGATGACGACGAACCGGTCGCCGTCGTCGCCGGATCGGAGCTCACGCTCACCGATTACTGGCCGGT
>CAWHOY010000004.1:0-61791 GCA_963831155.1 uncultured Acidimicrobiaceae bacterium | reverse complement strand
GTCTTCGGATTTTGACGGGGATCCAACGTGTTCATCGGACGACGATCGAGCCGAGCACGCGCCAGTTGGGCTTGCCGGCATAGAGCAGGGCGCGGATCCGGTAGTTCTCGAAGTTCCTGAAGCCGAAGCCGATCCTTTTGATGCGCTTGATCAAGTTGTTCAACGCTTCGGTCGGACCGTTGCTCACCTTGGCGACGTGGTAGTTGCAGATCTTGTCGAACCACCTCTCGATCGTTTTCCCGAGACGCTGGATCTCGGGCGGCATCGCCTTTTTGAGACAGTGCGACACGAGCTCTTTGAGGAGTTCCCTCGCCTCGTCGGGATCGCTCGCCCTGTAGAAGTCGCGCAGTCGTTCTTTCACCCGGTAGGCGATCGCCACCTCGGCTCCCGGGTCACCGAGTGAGAGCAGCGAGAAAAGTCGCTCGCTCCGTTCTGTTCCGAGCTTCTCCTCGCCCAGCAAAAGGATCCGCCGGGCACGATAGAGGGGATCGTCCCTTCTCCCGCGGTGGTGGAGCTGTTCGATCTGCACACGCCTGCGGATCTCGTCCAGACAGCGATTGGCGAGTCCGACGGCGTGGAACGGGTCGACCACCTGGGCCGCTTTGGGCAAAACGACCGAGAAGACCGCCGCGTAGGTGGCCGACATGTCGAGTGCCCCGAAGGCGATCCGTTCCTTCCAGCCCTTTTCCTGCTTGTCCAGAAAGCCCGCCACCTCGGTGAAGTTGCGCGTCGGCAGGATGTCGATGATCTGGTGGTGCTCGACGTCACAGACCGTCGTCGCGTAGTCGCGGGTGTGCTTTGAGCCGAGTTTCACGAACGAGGTTTCGTCGAGCCCAATGGCCGTCGTCTTGTTCAGTCGCTTGTGATCGGCTTCCAATAGGGCCTTGCCATAGGTGGTGACGGCGTCGTTCACGGTGTGCCAGTCACAGGCGAGCTCTTTTGCCACCTCTGAGACCGTCCTTCCCCCGCCGACCTGGTGCGTCGCCCACTTGGCGGCCCGCGTCGTCAACAGGCATCCCTTCGCCGCGATGCGGTGGTCTTGGAGGACGAAGGACTTCTTCGGACAGATTGGATCGACACAGCGCATGCGGTGCTTCTTCCACGAAAGCCGCATCGGCGCCCCATAGACGGGCAAGTCGACGTAGGTGACGACAGGACGCTCTTTCACCTCGAGGTGACCATGACAGGAGGGACAGCGGACGTCGCCTGTCACCTGCTCGATCAGCAATTCGACATCCGGCCCGTGACGTTTGTAGTGGAGGACGCGGACGTCTTTCAGGCCCACCATCGCCTGGAGGATCTCGCTAGCGTGCCTGAGGACGAAGGTGCTTTTTGTTTGTTGGCTCACACCTCAAGCTTGAAGCACCTTCGTTTCATTTTTGGAGGGCCGCGAACGATCTCGGCTAACCATGTGCTCCCCGCTGAAATCCGAAGAGCCCCATTGCCTCCCCGACCATCGCCGCTGCTTCGGCAAAAAGTCAGTCGATCATCCCGAGCGCCATCGCCGCTGCCCCGACCGCCCCGGCCCGCTCGCCCAGCTCGGCAAGGCGTATGTCGGCCGCCCGGTCACCTTCTCCCCTGCGCGTCTGCGCGAAGTACTCCCGAGTCGCCGGCAGGAACAGGTCTGCGTCGTTCGCCGCACCACCGCCGACGATCACCGCGACCGGGTCGAGGACTTCGACGAGGTTCGCGATCCCGATCGCGAGGTACTTCGCGATCGTGTCGACGATCCCCCACGCCTCGAGGTCGCCAGCGCGCGCCGATGTGAAGACGTGCGCACTCTCGATTCGCTCAATCTCTCCTCCAGCGAGCGCGAGCACCGCACTCGCACGCCCCGCAGCGGCCGCCTCGCGTGCCAGGCGACGGTGGCCGCTGCCAGAGACGAACTGCTCCCAACAGCCGAATCGGCCACAGACGCAGAGCGGACCATTCACTTCGACGACCATGTGACCGATCTCTCCGGCGAAACCGTGCGCGCCACGGACGACCCGACCCGCCGAGACGATTCCGCCGCCGATTCCCGTCCCCAACGCGACGACGATCGCGTCGCTCAAATCGCGGCCCGCCCCGAAGACGACTTCGCCGGCGACGGCGCACATCCCGTCGTTATCGACGACGATCGGCGGCGCGGGCCACGTCGGAACGCGGCGTTCGAGCCTTTTCGCAAGCTCGACGCCGACGAGAAGCTCTTCGGCCGCCGGCAGGTTCGGCGCCTCGTGCATCACGCCGTCTCGATCGACAAGACCGGGAACCCCAACGCCGACGCCGACAAGTTCGCCTATGCGCCCGCCGACGGAACCGGAAAGCTCGAGAGCGACTTCTTCAAGACCCTCGAGGATCGCCTCACGCGAGTTGAACGCGGGGCGTCTGGTCTCCGCCACGAGTGCACCGGAGCCATCGATGGCGACGCCAAGGATCTTCGTTCCACCGACGTCGAGCCCAAATGCGAGCGCCATGAAGAAGAAAGGTAGTTGTGCGACTCCCGCAGCTGGCACGTTCCACCGGGTCCCCAAGGGTCGACAGGTAACCTGAGCCGACCCGCGGGCGTAGCTCAATGGCAGAGTTCCAGCCTTCCAAGCTGGCTATGCGGGTTCGATCCCCGTCGCCCGCTCAGAGAGGCCGATGCCCCATTGAGGGAACCAGCTTTTTATGGCAAAGCGGCCTGCTGGTGGGGTCGGGTGTGAATGGGCCGGGAGGATCCTTCACAAGAGCGGCTCCCCTGGAAGGAGAGCCGCTCTTGTTCGACTAGGACTTCACGGAGGCCAATACCGGGGCAACGGGCTTTGCCGCGACCTTTGCGTGGACGATCTTGACCTTGCGGGGCTTCGCCTGTGCGATCACGGGAATCGTGATGGTGAGCACGCCATCTTCGTAAGAGGCCGTGATCTTGTCGCGATCGAGGCTCTCTCCGAGGAACAGCTGGCGGGTGAAATCGCCCTTGGGCCGCTCCGTAATCGCGACCTGGTCGTCATCGAAACGGAGCCAGGTGCGCGTACCTCGCACGGTGAGCACGTCGTTGTCGACGCTCACCTCGATCGAGCCCGGATCGGTGCCCGGTAGGTCGAACAGCACCCTGTACTCGTCGTCCCGCCGGTATGCGTCGACAGGGATCTGCCAAGGGCGTTCGCTCCTCAACTGCTCAGTGATCCGGTCGAACTCACTGAATGGTTCGAATCGCATCAACATGGCTGCATCCTTTCGCTGACTCTCGAGCAACTCGGTGTCGGCGACAGGAGGGCTTGGGGGTCTGCAACCTCACTCTACGCTAGTTATAGATAACTAGCAACTCACTTCTAGAAATAGCCTGCTACACTTTGTCTCATGGCTGAGTGGAGCTTCCTCACCAACCATGCCCGAGCCCTCGTCTGCATCGCCCACGACCCTGGGGCGCGGTTGCGCGAGATCGCCGCGATGATCGGCATCACCGAACGCAGCGCCTTCGGAATCGTTACCGACCTGATTGCATCCGGCTACGTCGTCAAGGACAAAGAGGGCCGTCGCAACCGCTACTCCATCCAGACCCACTTGCCCCTCGGAGAGGCCATCGGTCGAGAACGAACGATCGGTGAGGTTCTAGAGGTTTTGGTCGAAACGAACGCCCCCAAGGGACCTGGGAGAGGCCGCCGATGACGAAATACGGACAGAAGCCCTCCGGCTGTCTTGCCTCCCGGATGAGACCAGCCGCACGGACACGCGCCAGATGCACAAGCAGATGCCGAATCTGAGATGTCGGAATACCGAACGAATGCGATGTGCACGCCGGAAAATTCGGAATGCCCGAGCTCGTCGCAGGGACAGCCGGCCGTTCCCTTTTCGATCTCGTGTGATCGCGCTGATCGCTCGATTATTCGCATGCCCGCTCCGCGGGTCGCGCTTCGACATGCAATTCCCGTAGTAGCCGAAGGCCTGCTCGCTCCGGTGGCTCTCTTTTATGCCACCTTGGTCTTAGCCGGATTTCGAGGCGCACTCGTTGCGGCACTCGTTTGGTCGTATGCAGCCACAGCCCGGCGGCTGATCCGCAAGGAGCGAGTGTCAACGGTGCTCGCCCTCGATGTCGTGCTGCTGAGTGTTCGAACCGCAGTGTCGTTCGTCACTGGCAGCGCTTTTCTCTACTTCGCCCAACCGCTCGTCGGGACGATCATCATCGCGTTGGTTCTGATCGTCTCGGCAATCGTTCGCCGACCCTTTACCCAGCGATTTGCTCACGACTTCTGTCCGCTCGATCCGGAGCTCCTCGCGCAGCCTCGCGTTCAGCAGTTCTTCATTCGGATCTCGCTCCTGTGGGCGACGGTGCTGTTGGTGAACTCCGGGCTGGTCGCCTGGCTCCTCGTCTCGTCGTCACTTCGCGCCTTCGTGCTCGAGCGCACCGCCAGCACGTGGGCCCTGACAGCCGGCGCAATCTTCTGCTCGATCTACGGATTCAGCGCGACGATGCGACGCGACGGCCGAACCGTGCGATGGGGCGTCGATCCGCTGCCTCGGGAAACATGATGGCGTGCCGTCGAAACGGGTGTATCAGTCGTCCGAGGACTCGCGAGAATACGCTCGACCCATTCCGAAGGGTCTTCTCTCAACACCGTGCGCGCCCATGGCGCTCCCGACCTTCCAGTCTCAGATCGAAACCAGCGATTTTCACCCCTGCGCACCAGCGAGGCGCTGACTCAGACGGCCGGCCCAGCGCGCCCGACTCCATGATCCAGACGTGGATCAACCGGGGCACAACCTCTTACTCGTCGGCGTCGGCGTCGGCGTCGGCGTCCATGCTAGGTAGGCAACCGCCGCCCGCGGTATCGGCTTCTCCGACTCTTACCGCCTGAATGCTCCGCGTCGCCCAGACGGCGACGCAGCTGCCAGATTCGCAGTGAGCCAACCACTGCTGCGAACAACACACCGCCGATCGCGGCGAGAAGGAGAGCCACACCAAGCGGCATCGCTCCGTGGACTGTGAAGTACGAGATCTTTACCCGTCTCGTGTTCTGGAGGATGAATACCAGCAATAGCGCGAGCACCACGGTCGCGATGATGACCCCCACCCACGTTCCAGAGATTCGACTTCGCCGAGTTGAATCCGGTGGGACAGTCTCGGCCAAGCTCGGCGACATATCGCTTGGGGTCGGTTCCTCGGGGGCTGGAGCTGTATCTGCCATCACGTCAAGTATCCGTCGGCCCCAACTGTGACCTCCGGAGTCGATTGGTGGAAATCAAGCCATGCCATATGGCGGAAGGCTACGCCGCGTCGCTCATTGGCGACCGAACACCACGTGAGCACGCTCGCGGGTTGCGCGTTTAATAGATCTGGAATAGCCGGGGCGACGAGCCTTCAGACTGTTAAAAGAACACGCGCAACCACTTCCGCGAGGTGATGTCGGCTCTTACAACCGCGACGTAGCGAGAGACGCGCTCCTGATTGTCAACGTCGCACATCCATCGCCGAACGGTCCAGCTACCTTCCCAAAGTAAAATCGCGTCGTGTCAGGTGAACATCGGCAGTTGGCGGCGGTGATGCTTACCGACATGGTGGGTTACTCCTCGCTAACTCAGCGGGACGAGAAACTCGCTCTTGATTTCGTGCGCGAGCAGGAAGACATCGTGCGCCCGATCGTCGCGGCCTTCGGGGGCCGCATCGTCAAGACGCTGGGCGACGGCCTGTTAGTCGAGTTCGCGAGCGCCCTCGAGGCGGTCCGTTGCGCCCTCCAAATCCAAGAAGCAATTGGGACGCGTAATACTGAGGCTGGCGGCGAACTACTCCTGCTTCGGATCGGAATTCATCTCGGCGACGTCGTTCACCGGAACAATGACGTCTTCGGTGACGCTGTCAACATCGTGGCGCGCATCGAGCCGCACGCTGAACACGGCGGGGTGTGTGTCTCCCGGCAAGTGTATGACCAGGTTCACAACAAACTCGATGTGACTCTTCAGTCGATCGGGAGCCCGATGCTTAAGAACATCGAAGCCCCGATCGAGCTCTTCAGGATCGTCTTTTCTTCCGAAAACCCTCGGCCTGCCCGCGACGAAGCATCAGCACCCTCAGACATGACCCTTCGCCGGATCGTCGTACTGCCCTTCGCCAACATCAGCCCTGATCCAGACGACGAGTACTTCGCAGACGGGATGACCGAGGAGCTCATTGAGAAGCTCGCTCACGTCTCGGGGCTCCGGGTAATCGCTCGAACGACTGCGATGCATTACAAGAACAGTCGCGAAACCGCCCTCGAGATCGGACGAGCCCTCGGCGTCGGCATGGTTCTCGAGTGCAGCGTGCGAAAGGCGGACAAACGCATCCGCATCACCGCCCAACTCATTGAGACGAGCTCTGAGGAACACCTCTGGGCGTCGCGCTACGACCGTGAGCTCGACGACGTCTTCGCTATTCAGGACGAGCTCGCCAGTCAGATCACCGAATCGATCTCCTCGCACCTGTTCGCGCTCGGAGAACCAGGCTCGCTGAGGGTGGCTCACTCAAAACAGGACACCGCCGACATGGAGGCCTACACACTCTTCCTTCAGGGTAGAAAGCTCTTCCACGACAAGACATCGGAGGGGGCAATCCGTCGGGCGCTCGCATTGTTCGAGCAGGCGGTCGCCCGCGATCCCGATTTCGCCCGCGCCCGAGTCGGCATTGCTGAGTGCTACTTGTACTTCGGGGCAGAAGGGACACTTCCCTACGCCGACTCGGATCGCAAGGCGCGGGAAGAGCTGTCGATGGCGATCGCCACGAACGCAACCCTCGCTGAGGCACATTCCGCGCTAGCCGGCCTCATGATCGCCGAGGATGACAGGGTCGGTGCTGCTCGGGAGGCCCGCCTCGCTGTCGAGCTCAGCCCGAGCCTTTCCGATCCTTACCGCTGGCTCGCCCAGCTCGAGGCAGGAGCAGGGAACATCGAAGCATGCGTTCAGCTGCTCGAAGACGCCTACCGGCTCGATCCGCTCGACATCAACGTCATCGCGTTCTTGGGCGCGCCTACGTCTACGCAGGGCGCGAAGCTGAGGCTCTCGCCCACTGGGACATGACCGAGTCGCTCGTCGCATTCCGCACCCACGCCCATCGCGCGGAGTATTACCTCGGTTGCCAGGACTATCTGAAGGCGGAAGCAAGCGTCGACGAAATGGAACGCCTGCGTCCGGGAAGCCTCTTGGCGGTCACGTTTCGTGGGATCCTCGCAGCTCGCCATGGGGATAAAGAGAATGCTCGGCGCTGCATAGCCAAGCTCGACGAACTCGACCCGGGCGGAGCCGTCACCGTCTTCCTAGAGGGTTACATCCATTTTGCTCTGGATGAGTTTGATGCCTTCTGGGACGCGATGGACCACGCTCTCGAATTGCACTCGCTGCCGCTGCTCGAACTGCGGTACTCACGTCTATTCGAGGGTGCCCGAGCTGATCCCCGCTACGACGACCTCTTACGGAGGCAGGATCAAGTCGCCGGGAGGCAGGAAGCTGCCAATTGAAGAGTCCCTGTGCGCTTCCTCGACGCCAACCGACCGCCACGAGTTAGTCAGTCATTTCAGCCCGCTGGTACGGCCGCGCGACAACCAAAGTCCCCTGGTTGGTGCCAAAGTGTCACGCGACTGACAAGAAGGAGCACTTGTCGGGCGGGAGGTGAGGAACATGTCAGCCTTTCGCTTCGCGATCCGCCGGGCGCGGTCTGGGGAACCACGCCAAACCCCGTATCCGAGATTGCACGTGCGGATCCTCCAAAGCGGCGTTGACCTCGAACAGGCGCGTGATCACGCGCTCGCGTTCGAGAACGCCGCTGCGGAAGCGCTACAGGCGCGGATCGACCGGTACGCCGAACTCAACGCAGCACGAGTCGTCGTCCCGATTCCCGACAACGGTCCGCCGTCTCAATCGCCATCAAGCGAGCGACCCGAGGAAGAGCTCTCGATCGATCCGGACTCCGAGCCCGGACGCTCGTCCGAAGGCGCTCAGGGCGTCTTTTTCACTCCGACGTCCGGCGTCGCCTGAGTAGCGGGAGTGTCCGCCCGGCAACGGGACGACGGTTGCTGACGCGCGTTTGACGTACCGAGGGCGAGGCGGTCGTGGCGCGCGCTTCGCTGATTTGATCAACTACTCGCCCATGATCCGCAGGCACGCCAACAAAAGACGCCGGTTGATCTGGCGCCTCGGCACGGCAGCGCTCGGCCTCATACCGATCACCGCGATCCATTGGCAGCTCACCGACGCGCCGCTCCCTGCATCCCGCGCGACGCAATCGACCGCGCCATGCACGAACGTCACGGCTATCGGACGATGGAGCCTCTTCCGGCGCGCGGCGCAGTTGCTCGCCGTGCCGGTCGACGCTGCACAAGTGGCGAGCCTCGCGCCATCTGTCGCCGCAGGCGCGGGCGGGATCATTCTTTTCGGATCGGACGCGCCGACGAACCTCGGCACGCTGTTGGCCGCGGTCGAATCCCACGCCGAAGGCAACATCGCGCCGCTCGTCATGACCGACGAAGAAGGCGGCGAGATCCAGCGACTGGCGAACCTCGTCGGGTCAATCCCTTGGCCACGCACGATGGCCGCCGACATGAGCCCGAGCGCGGTCGAAGCGCTCGCCGAGTCCGTCGGCAAGCGCATGCGCGCCGACGGCGTGACGATGGACCTCGCCCCGGTTCTCGATATCGCGAGCGGACCCGGTCCCGACGCGACCCACACCGACGGGCCTCGCTCGTTCAGCCCGAATCCGCAAGTCGCTGCTCGCTACGGCCTCGCCTTCGCCCGCGGCCTACTCGCAGCGGGAGTGACCCCTGTCGTGAAGCATTTCCCCGGCGAAGGGAGCGCGACCGCGAACACCGACTACGCGAAGGCGTCGACACCCCCGCTTGCGACCCTCGAACGCGCCGATCTCATCCCCTTCGAGGACGCGATCAAGGCAAACCTGCCGGCTGTGATGGTCGGCAACGCGACGATCCCCGGTCTCACGTCACTGCCGGCGAGCCTGTCCCCCGCGGTGATCGGAGGACTGCTCCGCCGCCAGCTCGGCTTCCACGGTGTCGTGATCACCGACTCGCTCACCGCGGACGCGATTTCGGACTCGGGTTTCAGCCTGGCGCGCGCGACGGTGCTCGCGATCCACGCCGGCGCGGACATGGTGCTTTTCAACGCGACAAACCCGAACCTCGTCTTTTCGCAGCTGCAGTCGGCGATCGTGCAGGCGGTCACCGCAGGAAAGCTGCCCACCAGCGTCCTCGACACCGCGGTCTCGTCGGTCCTCGCCGCAAAGAAAGTCAACCTCTGTTCCTGACCCACACCATGACCCTCAGTGGTGGTCGGGAACGGTTTGCGCCGCGTCATTCGCAGCGATGTCGGAAGGGGACCCGCCCATCTGGCGGAGCATCGGCGACGCCCCGGACCGCACGAAGGTCACGACGAGACCGAGCGCGACGACCGCCGCCGCGAGATCAAGCGCCGAGGTGTAGTTCCAGCTGACGGCGATGCTGACAACATGCGCGGAGCTCCTCGGAGGTACCAGTCCCGCGGCGGCGAAAATCAGCTCAACGAAGTAGCCCGCCACGACCATCGCAAGGTAGAAGACGCCGACGATTTTCATCGCGACGCGCGTCCCGTAGTACTTCCGGTAGATCAGCACGATCGGGATGATGATGAGGTCGGCGAAGATGAACGACACGACGCCGCCGAAGCTGATGCCGCCACGCCACAACACCGCCGCCAACGGCACGTTGCCGACCGAGCAGACGAAACTCAATGACGAGACGATCGGGCCGAGCAGCGGTCCGATGATCTTCGAGACGGCCGGGTTGTTCGTGACGAAGAGGTCCTTCCAGAAACCAGTCGGCACCCACGCGCCGATCGCACCCGCGCCGAGGAGTCCGAGGACGATGTCGCGGAGTACCGCCGCCCACTCCATCACGAAGTTGTGCGAGACCGACGTGACGGCTCCCACTGAGCGAAGGCGCCCCCACACATTTCCGTCTGCGCCGATGCTCATATCCATCGCCGCGTGACCCTCCATCGAACCCGCGACCGCCATTCCTGCCTGACGGCGTGCCGCAACGAGATCGCCCGGTCGCAACACGGAGCGCATCGCGATCGCCATCACGGTGATCATGAACGGTCCCGCGATGAACTCCGCCAGAGTGAACTGCCAACCGATCAGCACCGCCAGCACGACGCCGAGTTCGACGACGAGGTTGGTCGACGCAATCTCGAAGGCCATCGACGAGATGAAATCGGCGCCGCGGCGATACAGCGACCGCGTGATCGCGACGGCAGCGTACGAGCACGACGACGATGCGACGCCGAGCAAGGAGGCCACGACGACAGTGCGCGGACGCGAATCGCCGAGCACGCGTGCTACGCGCTTCCGGCTGACGAGCGACTGAATCACGGCGGCGAGGACGAAGCCGAAGATGAGCGCCCAGAAGATCTCCCACGTCATCGTCGCCGCCACACGTAAAGCGTGGACAATCGCGTCCAAGAGGCGCATCCCCGCCGATTATGACGTGCGTGTCGAGCGCGACGGCAACTGGACCGGCACCGATCGTGACGCCTCTCCAACGCTGAAAGGTCACGACCCCCGGGTCGCCCAACGTGAGCAGGAAACGCAAAGGCCCGGGATCCGGCTCGGGGGGAAGCCGAATCTCCGGGCTCGCGCCGCCAAATCTGGCGAGGAGGGGCACTTCATCAAGCGCTTCAGCCGCTCTCAAAGCACATACTGATGGCTGGACCTGTGAGGCTCCTGAACGGCGTGGCGGAGTTTCCTGAGTTCGCGCGGATGGCTTCTCGGCGCCGCCGCCGTCACGTTGCGAAGTGCCCAAGCCAGCGTTCGGCAAGCTCGTCGTGGCACGATTCGGTCGTGCCCTACCGGCGGGTCAGCGACCCGGTCCGCCTCCAGCAACTCCTCGAAGCTGTCCTCGTCATCGAGCGCGACCTCGATCTCGATATCGCGCTCCGCCACATCGTCGAGCAGGCGTGCCGGGTGACAGGGGCGCGCTTCGGGGCGCTCGGCGTGATCGAACCCGGAACGAAACGGCTCTCCCAGTTCATCACCGTCGGCATCGACCCCGAGATCCGCTCGAACATCGACCATCTCCCCCGCGGCGAAGGCGTCCTCGGCGTGCTGATCGACGATCCCCAACCGATCCGGCTGAGAAACATCGCCGACCACCCCAAGTCGGTCGGCTTCCCGGCCAACCATCCGGCGATGGAAACGTTCCTTGGCGTCCCGATCCAAATCCGCGCCGAGGTCTTCGGAAACCTGTACCTCGCCAACAAGATCGATGCCGATGAATTCACCGACGAGGACAGCGATATCTTGCAGGCGCTTTCGGTCGCGGCGGCGATCGTCATCGAAAATGCGCGCCTGCATGCGCGCGTCGGGGAACTCGATGTGGCGGCGGATCGCGTTCGCATCGCGCACGATCTGCACGACAACGTAATCCAGCGGCTCTTCGCGACGGGACTCTCACTGCAGAGCGCCGCGCAAATGGCGGCCGTCTCGGAAGTCCAGCAGGCGATCCAAATTGCCGTCGACGACCTCGACGACATAATCCGCCAGGTCCGCACCGCGATCTTCGCTCTGGAACCGATCCCCGGACGTCGCCGCAGCGTGCGAACCAGGGTGCTCGATCTCGCCGCCGAGTCAGTGCGCAGCCTCGGCTTCGAGCCGTCCGTCACCGTCGCAGGTCCGATCGACACCGAGGTCCCCGAGCACGTCGCCACGAACGTGTTGGCGGTGATGCGCGAGGGGCTCACGAACATCGCCCGCCACGCACACGCCTCCCACGTCGAGATAAACCTCAAGGTCGAGGACCACATCTTGAAGCTCGTGATCAAAGACGACGGCATCGGAATCGGCGCGACCGCCGGACCGGCACGAATGGGGCTCGCGAACATCCGCGAGCGGGCCGAGGCACTGGGCGGGACGGTCTCCGTCTCTAACGCGAAACCTTCCGGCACCGAGGTCCGTTTTGAGGTCCCGCTCATCGCTGGGTAGATCTGATCGTTCGAATGACGACCGGCGCCGCGATACCCGCGCTCGCATTGGTGACGCGTGCACGAACAGGGACGATCGGCATCGGAACGCTGTTGTCGTCCTGGCGCACCGACGCCGGCGGGCTCGTGCTCTCCGCGATCGGCGCCGCGGCGATCGGCGCCTACGCGCTCGTGCTCTTCGCGAACCGCCGAAGAAAGGACCTCGAGTTCGTACCGGCGAGCGCGGCGTTCGTCGTCGGCGTACTCGTATGTCTTTGGGCGTTCTGTTCCGGTCTCGGCTCACTCGACGACCGAGCGCCGGGAGTCGTCGTGGCCGATCACCTCGCCCTCATCACGGTCGCGCCCGTCCTGCTCGCGTACGGCGAGCCGGCGCGACGCGCTCGGGCCGCAATTCACCGTCGTCGCCGAAAAGCCCTTCAGCGGCCCACGCGGACGCGCCTTTCCTTCGTGTTCCATCCCGCCGTCGCCTTCACCGTGCTTTTCGGCCTCGAGTACGTCTTTCTGCTCTCATCGCTGTACGGCTGGTCGCTCGCAAACCAGTCCGGCGGCGACCTCCTGCGCGGCGCGTTCTTGGTCGCCGGGTGCTTTTACTGGTGGCCGATCGTCGGAACAGACTCCTGGCCGAGATCGATGAGCGGCGGCGTTCGCATGCTCGACCTCGCCGCGACGTTGCCCTTCACCGCATTTCTCGGGATCGACTTCACGCTCACCGATCGACGCTTGCCGCGCTCGGGATCGCTCGAGGCGACGCACGTCGCGGGCGCCGAGCTGTGGGGATACCCGACGCTGTTCACCCTCGCGGCGCTCGGAGCGGTTTTTTGGTGGTGGATGAGACAGGAAGACCAGCGGACCGAGGCACTCGATCGAGGACTCGACACGATCGACGCTGCCGAGGCGATCGTCCAAGAAGCGGAGTTCCGTCTAAAAGATGGCGAGAGCGACTAGGTCAAGGGCACCGCGCCGGATCGCACTCGAGCCTCTTCGGCCTTGTTCTGCGCCGCGTAACTTCTTCGCGATCGTGGCTGAGCCAGACGTGCGCCGTATCGATTTCGGCTACTTCGTCAAGCCTGCCGGGGAGACCCGGAAAGGGCGAGCGCGAGTCCGGCCGTGCTTCGGTTACCTCATCAGCCACCCGGACGGTGTTGTCGTCTTTGACACCGGCATCGGTTCGCACCCGGACGTCGACGCTTGCTACCAACCGCGCCGCAGGTCGCTCGCTGACGCGCTAGCGAGTGGCGGCGTTTCTGTCGCCGAGGTGAGCCACGTCGTGAACTGCCACCTCCATTTCGACCACTGCGGCGGGAACCCCGAACTCGCTGGGCGGCCGATCTTCACCCAGCGCATCGAGCTCGAAGCAGCGAGATCGCCCGACTACACCCTTTTGGAACTTATCGACGCGCCGGGGCTCTCCTACGAACTTTTGGACGGCGAGTTCGAGATTCTGAAGAACGTTTTCGTCGTGCCGACACCGGGCCACACAGAGGGCCATCAGTCGGTCGCCGTTCGCCGCAGCGACGGGACGGTGATCGTCGCCGGGCAAAGCCACAAATCGGCGACCGCTTTCGGCCACGACATCCTCACGACGCGCGCCGTCCTGGACCGTCACGTCGTTGATCTCCCGAGTGTGCCGGCCTGGATCGAGCGTCTCCTCGCGTTCGACCCTCGAAAGGTCGTCTTCGCTCACGACGGAGCAGTCTGGGAGCCCTAGGGCGGCGCACATCACTCGCTGTCCGCCTCGTCCTCCGCTTGTCGAGTGGCATCGCCCCGCGCAGAGCAACGGTCAGAAGGTCGCGCGTCAGGCACCCTCTGAAGCTCAAGACCAGTTCTGAACTCAGAGCGACGTCGTGTCCGATTTCGCCGCGAGCAGCGAGCGCTCGTGGCGGAGTTGCCGCAGCCGGTGAACGACGAGCCCGGCCACTGCCAAAATGACGAGCGCCACCAAGACGTAGCCAGCGATCGAGAATCCGTGCGCCACCTTGTGCCAGGTTCCTGAGACCGCGTAGCCGATCGAGGCGAGCGCCGACGACCACACCAACGTGCCGGCGAGGCTGAAGACCGCGAATTTGAGCCACGGCATCTCAGCGGTGCCCGCGACAAGCGAGATGAAAGTGCGAACGAGCGGCAGCGCCCGGCCGATTGCAACGGAATACTCCCCGCGACCCGAAAGCCACCGCTCTGCGCGGTCCAAATCGACATTCGTGAGCAGCACGTAGCGTCCGAACTTCTTGACAAGCGGACGACCGCCGACGCGACCGATCGTGTAGCCGACAAGCGACCCCGCGAACTCCGCGAGCGCGCCGATGAAGATCACCGCAGCCAAATTGAGCCTTCCCGAGGCGGCGAGAAAACCAGCGAAGCCGAAGGTGATCTCGGACGGGAACGGCACGCAGCACCCTTCCGCGAAGGCCAGCACGACGAGCGCGGCATATCCCGAGTCCGAAAGGAACTGCTGCACGGCCGGTAGGTTTAGCCGATCATCCGCGCCGATCCGAACGATCCCGCCTCGCCGATGGAGCATTCGCGGCGCGCCCCCAGCGCTGCTCACGGCCCCCGAAAGCTGTTCATCGAGCGGCCAGCCGGAGGGCGTGTCGCAACGATCGACTTCGGCGGCTCGGGACGTCCCTGTCTTCTCGTGCACGGCGCCGGGTTGAACGCGCTCTGCTTTTCGCCGCTCGCCGCCGCGCTCGTCAACAAGTTCCGCTGCGTCGGTGTCGACCTCTCGGGCCACGGGCGATCCGACACCCCGTCGCAGATCGAATGGCGGGTCTTCGCCGACGACGTCACCGCGGCGGCGGATGCGCTCGGCGCCGACGCGATCGGCGTCGGCCACTCCCTCGGCGCGAGCGCTCTGTTGGACGCCGAGGCGTCTCGGCCGGGAACCTTCGCGGAGATGTTTTGTTATGAGCCGATCGTCATCGACGAGGCGATGCCGGATCGCCCGCCGTCGGGTGCGAGTGCACAGGCGGCACGACGCAGGAAACAGGGATTCTCGTCACGTGAGGAGGCGTTCGAGCGCTTCTCCACGAGGCCGCCCTTTGCCTCCTTTGACCAAGCGGCACTTTCGGGATACCTCGACGAAGGGCTGATCGGCAAGAACGACGGAACCGTGCTCCTTGCCTGTAGTCCGGACACCGAGGCCGCGATCTATGAGAGCGCCGCCGATTTCGACCTGCTCGGGGTGCTCGATCGCGTCGCTTGCCCGGTGACCGTCGCCTTCGGCGGGTCGAGCAGCGTGATGAGCCGCGCCGGTGCCGAGGCAGTGGTGAGCCGGCTCGCTCGCGGCCAAGTCGAGCAGATCCCCGGTCTCGACCACTTCGGACCCTTCTCCTCGCCCGACGCCGTCGCCGACGCGGTGTTCCGCGCCCTGCGAACAGCCGCGGCGTAGCGTCACCTCGACATGACAGCGTGCGTCCCGGCGACCCTTTCACCGTCGAAGATTTCGCGGTTCACCCAGTGCCCGCTCGCCTTCAGGTACTCCTATGTCGACCACCTCCCCGAGCCGTCGACCATCCACCAGGTCCGAGGCACGCTCGCCCACGCCGCGCTCGAACGCTTCTTCTCCGACAACGAACAGGGCGGACGAACCCGGGCGCGTGCCGAGGCGGCGTTGATGGACGCCTGGTCTGCTCGAGACACTCATCCCGAATACGCCGAGCTCGGACTCGACGAGGCGTCGGAGGCACAGCTACTCGAGGAGCTCCGCGTCCTGATCGCGCGCTACTTCGAGCTCGAAGACCCGACGTCGGTCCGTCCGCGCGGTCTCGAATTGAACCTGCGCGCGCAAGTCAACGGAGTGGAGCTGAACGGGATCATCGACCGACTCGATGACGTCGGTGACGGCGATTTTTGCGTCGTCGACTACAAGACGGGAACCGCACCTCGTGAGGCGCGCACGAAGGGAAGTTTCAACGGCGTGAACTTCTACGCCGTGCTGTGTGAAGAGAACTTCGGACGGGCCCCGGTTGAAGTTCGTCTCATGTACCTGCGCGACCGGGTGGTGCTCGTGCAGTCGGTCACCGAACAACTCGTGCGCGGCTCGCGTCAACGCGCGCTCGCCGTGTGGTCGGCGATCGAGCGTGCATGCAAAACGGGGGTCTTCCGACCGAGCCCGTCTCCGCTATGTCGGTTCTGCTCTTTCCAGTCGATCTGCCCGGTCTTTCAGGCCGTTTCGAGCCCCGAGATAGCCCGCACCGCCCAGTAACCTCTTTCAGGTGGACCACGAGCTCATCGCTGCCTTCGACGATCAAGTCGACGCGTGGTTCGACAAGATCCGCGGGCACCCGTTCTGGGACCGCCTTTTCTACGCCGCCTCCGCGTTGGGCGAATTCGGTCTGATCTGGGTGATGTTCGCGTTGCTGCGCGCGCTGCGAGGTGGCGAACGCAACGAACGAGCCGCTATCCGCGCGATCGTCGCGACCGGGGTCGAGTCGGTGTTTGTCAATCTCATCATGAAATCGTTCTTCGGACGGCGCCGTCCGCTGCGACATCGCGATCATCCGCTCCCGTTTCGCGAGCCGCTGTCGTCGAGCTTTCCCTCGGGTCACGCGACGGCCGCGTTCTGCGGCGCGACGTTGCTCTCCGACGGCGACCCGCTTTGGCCGCTCTACTACGCCATCGCGGTCGTCGTCGCTGTGAGTCGAGTGCACGTGAAGATCCACCACGCCTCCGATGTCGTCGGCGGCGCGATCGTCGGTCGCATGCTCGGACTGATCGCCAAGCGCATCGCCCCACTCGACAAGAACGCCTGAACTCCGGGCACGCCTTCAGAACAGCCGATGAGCGTCGCGATCGTGATGGGGAGCGACTCCGACGAGGAGGTCATGCGCGAAGCCGCCGCGGCACTCGATGAGTTCAACATCGCTTGGGAGATGCGAGTGATCTCGGCGCATCGCACGCCAGACGATGCGATCGCGTACGCACGACAGGCAAAGTCCCGCGGTGTCGAGGTCGTGATTGCGGGTGCGGGGGGCGCAGCACACCTCGCGGGGGTGCTCGCCGCGGCGACGCCGCTTCCTGTCATCGGAGTGCCGATCGCGCTCGCCAACCTCGGTGGCATCGACTCGTTGCTCGCGATGGCGCAAATGCCCCGAGGTGTCCCGGTCGCCACGGTCGCGATCAATGGCGCCCGGAACGCCGGGCTGCTCGCGGCGCGCATCATCGGCATCGGAAACGAAGACATCGGAAAGGCAGTCGTCGCGTTCCAGGATCGCCTCGCGGATGAGGTGCGGAAGAAAGATGCCGCTATGCAACAGCGGCTTCAGACGTAGTTCGCCGATCCGATGTCGGAGCTCGTCGAGCGCCTCGGCTTCGAGCCGACAGAGCGCCTACTCATCATCTCCTGTGACGACCTTGGGTTCTCGTACTCGGCGAACGTCGCGGTGTACGAAGCGCTGCGCGAAGGCATCGCGACGTCCGCGTCGTTGATGGTGCCAGCCCCGTGGGCGCGCGGCGCCGCGTCGGCGTACCGCGGCGAAGACGTCGGGGTGCACCTCACCTTGAACGCGGAACACGAGCTCTACCGCTGGGGACCGATCACGCAGTCGCCGTCACTTTTCGACGGTGAGGGCGGATTCCCGCGCACGATCGAGGACGCCTGGGAGCATGCCGATCTCGACGAAGTGCGTCGGGAGTGGCGAGCCCAAATCGAGCGCGCGATCCTTTGGGGCTTCGACGTGACGCACCTCGACGCCCACCTCGGCGGCGTCGAACTCCGACCGGAGTTTTTCGACTGCTACCTCGATCTGGCGAGCGAGTTTTCGTTACCGATCCGGCTCCCGAACAAAGAAGACGAAGGCCGCGTCGGCTTTCCGTGTCGATCGCTCGCAAAAGAGCGCGGTGTCCTGTCGCCCGACTTCGTCGTGTCGATCGCAGAGCTCTGTGAACGGCTTTTTGGCGGCCGCGGCGTGGAAGAAGCGCTGTCGGCCGGAGTCACCGAGGTGAGAGTCGTCCCGTCACACGACAGCCCGGAGCTTCGTGCGTCGGCGATCGACTGGCAACTTCGGGTGCGGGACGGAGAGCTCGTTTCGTCACCGGGTCCGCTCGCCAACGCGGTCAGCCGCGAAAGTGTTCGCACGATCGGGTTTCGGGCTCTGCGTCAGCTGATGCGTCGACCTCTTCGCCAGCGCGCCGATGCGAAGGCGAATCCGAGTTGACTAGCCGCGCGGGATGTACGCGCCGCGCCCCATCGCGAAGCTCGTCTCGAAGTCAAGCGACTCGTCGACGCCGCCCCGCACTTCGGTCACCCAGGGCAGGCGCTCCTTCAGCATCCGCTCGACGCCGCCTTGAAGCGTGATGCCGGAGATCGCGCACGATCCGCACGCACCTTGGAGCTCGACCTCGACGACGCCGGTCTCGTAGTCGGCGCCAACGAGGACGAGTTCCCCACCGTCTTCACGCACCGCCTCGCTCATCACCTCGACGAGCTCGGAGAGCGCCTCCTGCCGCTCCGTGCGCTCGTCCTCGGTGATGCCCTGACCAGGGCGCGCGTCGCGGGACGAAGTTGTACGGTTCTGGCGAATCTCGTGACCGTCTCTGTCGCTCATCGATTCCTCATAAATTCCTCAGCTCGCCGATTTAGGATGCCCACCGATGCAGCTCGTCGTTCTCGCGGCCGGTCACGGGCGTCGATTCGGGGGACTCAAGCAACTCGCCCCGGTCGGCCCAAATGGCGAAGCTCTTATGGACTATACGGCGCACACCGCGTTGTCCTGCGGGTTCGACGAAGCCGTCCTTGTCGTGCGCGAGGAGATCCTCGACGAGATCGAGAGCCACGTGCGCCGGCGTTGGCCATCCGAGCTGAAGACGTCCTTTGTCTGTCAGCCGCCGACACCCGGAACCGCGCAGGCGGTCGCGGCTGCTTCGAGGAATTTGTACGGTTCGTTCGCCGTCGCAAACGCCGACGACCTCTACGGCGAGCCGGCGCTGCGCGTCATCCACGATCATCTCGAACGCGACGGATTCGACGGACCGGAGCTCAATGCCCACGTGCTCGTCGGCTACCGCCTGATGCGCACGATCATCACCTCCGCGCCCGTCAAACGCGGGCTGTGTGAAGAGGACGACGACGGCAATTTGAAGCGCGTCGTCGAGCACGCTGTCAAGCTGCGAGACGATGGCCGATTTGACGCGACGCCGATAGACCTTTCCGGCCCCGGAGAACACCCGACCAAGGTGCTCACCGGCGCGCAGCGCGTGTCGATGAACCTCTGGGGGTTCCACCACCGGATCCTCGACGCCCTCGAAGACGCGCTCACCAACTTCAAGCCAACCGACGAGCACAACGAGCTGTTGCTCGTCGACGTTGTCGGGGAACTCGTCGCGTCGCACGCCGACAGGGTGCGTGTGCTCCCGACAGAAGCGCGCTGTCTCGGGATCACCCATCAAGAAGACGTGGCCCTCGTCCGCCGTCTGATCACCGAGGACTCCCCCGTGGCGGGAATCGCCGACGTCGGAACGACCGCATAACGGGCGGCCTTTCACGCGACACAGGCCGTAGCCTGGCTCTGTGACGAAGGTCTACGTGAACGGCGCGTTGGTCGCGCCCGACGACGCAACAGTCTCGGTCTTCGACCACGGCATCGTCGTCGGCGACGGCGTGTTCGAGACGATCCTCTTGCACCGCCATCGCCCCTTCGCGCAACGCCGACACCTCGAGCGGCTGAAGCGGTCCGCCGACGGCCTCGGAATCCGAGCGCCGAAATCGACCGAGGTCGCGTCGGCAATCGACCGAGTTGTCGAGTCCTGTGACTTCGACACCGGCAGGATCCGCGTCACCGTCACGTCGGGCACCGGCCCGCTCGGCGCGGCGCGCGGCGACGGCCCCGCCACCCTCATCGTCGCCGTCGAACCGATCGAGCTCCACCTCCCCCCGGCTCGAGTCGCCGTCGTCCCCTGGACCCGCAACGAGAACGGGGGTCTTGCCGGGCTGAAGACGACCTCGTACGCCGAGAACGCCCGGGCACTCCAGTTCGCCCACGACCGGGGTGCTGACGAGGCGATCTTTCAGAACTCGAGCGGAATGCTCTGCGAGGGAACGGGCTCGAATGTCTTTGTGGTGATCGGAGGTGAGCTCCTGACACCACCGCTGCTCGCGGGCTGCCTGGACGGCGTGACAAGACAGCTCGTCCTTGAGCACCACGGCGGCAAAGAACGCGACATCCCCATGTCACAGTTCACCTCCGGGGATGTGGACGAAGCCTTCTTGACGTCCACGCTGCGGGGCGCGCAGGCGATCGCATCGATCGACGGTGTCGCGCCGCGTGAAATCCACGGCCTGGAGACCGAAAAGGCCGTCGCGTCCTACGTCACGCTGCTCGCGAGCGACAGCGAGGTCTAGCGGCTCTCCGCGTCGACAGTCCGGCTGGCGTCCTTGGCAACGGCGAGCGCCCGGGAGACTTCTCCCGGCTCGGGGAGGGAGCGGAAGTCGAGCACCACGCCGACATTGCGAGCACGAAACGCCGAAGTCGCCGCCTCCTTGGCGTCCGCGTTCGACGCGTCGACGAGCGCGAGTTCGGGAATCCCCGCCGTCGGGCGGTCCGCCCCGCCCTGATTCCAGTCCGCGACGACGAAGTCGACGTGCTCGATCAGCGCCACTGCGAGCTGCGCCGCCTGAAGGGCGCCGGCGCCAGCGTCTGCGGAGACCGCCTTGAGCTCGACCCCGATCGGCATCGGGCGATCCCTCGGCATGCGGGGCTCGTTCCAGGCTCGCGTCACCGAGAAGTGCTCGCCGTGAACGGTCGGAGCAGCGACCTCGAGCATCGCCCGAAGAACGGCGATCGCTTCGACCAGCGCACCCGCCGCATCGTCTTCTGTCGCGAAATCAGATGAGACGCACGCCACCGTCCGTCCGTTCGAGCACAAATCCAACGAGGCGAGCGATTTCGCCAATATCGACGGCTGGCGCTCTTCGATAGAAGAAGAAAGACAGCCGAGCCCGATTCGTGAGGTCGAAACGGCAGCCGCGCCCAACAGCACGAACGGGTCGTTCGCCTCGGCCGCGGATCGTTCGCCGCTGACAAAGAGCGCGTCCGCCCCGGCGCTCTCAGCTGCGGACGCGAACTCGCCGAGCGCCGCCGCCGGAACCCCGAGCGGGCCGATTCCGACGCGCACCGCGAGCCGAGGCAGATCCACGCGCCCGTTGTATCGAATGGCGCCGGTTCCTGCGAACGCGAACGGGCGCAAGAAAAGGGCGGTGATAATGGCCCGTGGTCTCACGCCCGCCGGCGCGCCCGTCCCGGCCACGCTTCGCCCACGACCCGCTCACGAACTCGATGGCGGAGGTGAGGACGATCCAGCCGTACGCCGCGACGAAGTCCTATCGGTGTCCCGGCTGCAACCAGGAGATCGCGCCCGGCGTCGCCCACCTCGTCGTCGTGCCGCTCGCCGCGGCGAACGACCGCCGACACTGGCACACGGCGTGCTTCGAACGCCGTTCGACGCGGCGTCCCGGGCACTGAAGACGCGGACCGGGATCAGACTCTGGCCCAGATAACATCGGGGGTCCCCAATTGCAGGTTTACGGAGTACGCAGGTGGTTTCGACAGTCGGCTTCAATTCGCTCTGGTACGGCACGAGCGTGAAGGACCTCTTGATCTCTGCCGCCTTCGCGGTCGTCTTCGCCTTCTTGGGGTACCGGATCTCGCAGCGCTACCGGATGATCCGCGGCGTCACCCCGTGGAAGATCCCCTCTGCCGTCTGGGCGATCATTTGCGGCCTCTTCCAGGCATTCGGGATCATCCTCGAGTTGGTCGCCGAGATCACGACCCGCCCTCAGCCGCGGCCCCAGCCGACTCCGAACGCGACGGCACCGACGCGTCAGCCCTTCACCTATTCGAGCGCCGCGCCAGCCTCCGCGGACACGATCCCGCCGATCAGCATCGCACCGGCGCCTGAAAAGCCGCTCGGCTTCGCTCCACCCCTCGGCGGCGACGGCCGGCCGGCGCTGTTCGGTTGGTACCCGGATCCCACCAAGCGTCACACGCTGCGCTACTGGGACGGTCGGGTTTGGGGCGACCACGTCTCTGATAACGGCGGCCTCGCCGTCGACCCCGTTTGATCCTCTGATCTTTTAAGGCGCTTTGGCGTCGATCAGATCTCTTTTTCGGGCAGTGCCTCGACGTTCACGTCCTTGAACGTCACGACGTTCACCGACGTGACAAAGCGGGTCGGGCGGTACATGTCCCAGACCCAGGCATCGCTGAGCTCGACTGTGAAGTGGGTGGCGCCGGCGTTCTCGTGCGGGGTCACCTTCACCTCGTTCGCGAGATAAAAGCGGCGCTCGGTCTCGACGACGTAGTGGAACATCGGCAAAACGGCGCGGTACTCCTGATACAGCGCCAGCTCAATCTCCGCTTCGAATTGATCGAGATCCTCTTCAGCGCTCATCGTCCGCACCTCGCTTCGCCACGGCGAATCGATCGCTCAGTGGGTGGATCGGCGCTCCTTGATCTTCGCCGCCTTGCCCACGCGGTCCCGCAGGTAGTACAGCTTCGCACGCCGGACGTCGCCTTCTGTGACGACTTCGATCTTCGCGATAATCGGCGAGTGCACCGGGAAGGTGCGCTCGACCCCGACCCCGAAGCTCACCTTCCGCACGCTGAAGGTTTCGCGCGCGCCAGATCCCTGACGGCGGATCACGGCTCCCTGGAAGACCTGGACGCGCTCGCGGTTTCCCTCGACGACGCGGACATGGACTTTCACCGTGTCTCCGGGCCGGAACGCGGGGATGTCGTCGCGCAGCGTCTGGCGGTCGACGAGATCGGTCGGGTTCATCGCTCCTCGCGTTCTTCCTGGTCAGCAGAGGCGCGCTGGCGCGCCAAGGAGGCGGGAGGCGCCTCGGTTGCAACAGGATAACCGTGTGCCGACAACAGCTGCTCTTCTTCGGCACTGAGACCCCCGCGCTTCGCGATCAGGTCGGGTCGGAGGGATATGGTGCGGGCGAGCGCAGCGGCGCGTCGCCAGCGGGCGATCGCTTCGTGGTTCCCGCCGCGCAACACCTCAGGGACCGAGGCCCCGTCGTACTCCGCGGGGCGTGTGTACTGCGGGTACTCGAGCAGGTCTGACGCAAAGCTCTCGTCGTCGGGCGACGACGGGTTACCGATGACGCCGGGCACGAGCCGCGCCGTCGCCTCAATCACGCACAGTGCGGCGAGCTCGCCGCCGGCGAGGACGAAATCGCCAAGCGAGATCTCCCCGTCGACGAGGTGGTCAGAGATGCGCTGGTCGGCGCCCTCGTAGCGCGCGCAGATCAGGGAGAAGCCGCCGCTTTCCGCGAGCTCTTGCGCGAATGCCTGGTCAAAGGTCGTCCCGGTCGGGCTCAGCAAATACAACGGCCGCACCGGATTCGTCGCCTCGACAGCGCGGCTCGCGACGTCGTAGGCAAGCACCATTCCGGCGCCGCCACCGAACGGCGCGTCGTCGACGCCGCGGTGGGAATCTGTCGCCCCGATGCGAAGGTCGTGCGCGCGCACGGCGACGACTCCCGCAGAGATCGCCTTTCCGATCAGGCTTGCATCGAGATAGCCCTCGATCACCTCGGGGAAGATCGTGAGGACATCGACCGATAGGCGCGGTGCCTTATCGCCGGTCATTCGAAGATCCCTTCCGGCGCGTCGACAACGACGCGGCCGCGTGCGGTCTCGACGACGAAACGCAGCGGGACGTAAGTGCGCTCGTCGACGACGAGCAGATCGCTCGCCGGGTTCGCCTCTACGCCGGTCACCGTCCCCTTTTTGGTCCCCGACGGGTCAAACACCTCGGCTCCGATGAGATCGTGGACGAAGAGCGCGTCGGGGTCCTCGAGCGCTTCGGCCAAGAGCACCGCTCCCCGCAACGCCTCTGCATCCTCCAATTGCTCGATGCCGGCAAAGCGAACAAGATGCACGCGGTTGAACTCGCGAACCGAGGTGATTTCGAGCGAGTCGAGCAGGGCCTCTCGCCGGTCGGCAAACACGACAGCGAAGGTCGCTCCGATTGACGCGCGTTCGGGGCGGTTCGACGTGAACTTGACGACGACCTCGCCGGAGAGACCGTGCGGTTTGACGACGCGTCCCACCTCGAGGCGTTCCACGACCGCCCCTTTCGCCTCAGTCGACGATGTCGACCGAAGCGTCCGTTCCGTCTTTTGCCGCGGCCGCCCGCACGAGCGCACGCAGCGCCTGGGCAACCCGCCCGCGCTTGCCAATAATCCGCCCCATATCTCCGGGGGCGACGTGCAACTCGAAACGCAGCCCGTTGCGAGCGGCAACCGAATCGATAAAGACCGCTTCGGGATCCTCGACGATCGACCGTGCGACGTGCTCGAGAACCGCACGCGCCGTTCCGCCTGAGGCGCGGTTTCCCGCGTCGTCTTCAGATTCCTCTTCGAGCTCGGGTTCGAGCTCGTCCTCCTCGTCGATCTCGACTTCTTCGGACCCGAAGTCCGGCCCTTCGAACAACGGAACGTCACTCGTCATCGCGATCAGCCCTTTTCGGCCCCGGCGTCTGCCGCCGCCGAGGAATCCTCTGCTGCGACGTCCACGGTCGCTTCGGTGGCACCTTCCGCGGGCGCCTCGACCGTCTCTGCCTGGGCGACCTCGGGCGACTCTTCTGCGGCGACCGCCGGCGTCTCTGTGGCGGCGACCTCTTCAACTTCGGGCGGAGCTTCGGCCGCGACCGGTTTGGCCGCCACCTTCTTCACGGCCTTCTTCGCCGCCTTCGCGGGAGCCTTCTGCGCCTTGTTCGCGACGTTCTTCGCCGGCCGCTCCTTGCGCTTGCGACCAGCCTTCTTCGGCTTCTCGGGACGTTGGCGCCTGAACTCTTCCCACGCGCCGGAGTGCTCAAGCAGCTTGCGCACCGTGTCACTCGCTTTGGCGCCCTTCATCAGCCACTCGACGGCCTTTTCCTGGTCGACCTCGATCCCCGATGGATCCTTGCGGGGTTCGTAGGTTCCGATGATCTCGATGAACCGCCCGTCTCGTGGCGAACGGGAGTCTGACGCCACGACGCGGTACGTCGGTTGCTTCTTTTTGCCCATCCGCTTCAAGCGGAGCTTCACAGCCACGGGTTTCGTCTCGCTTTCTTCGGTGTCAGTCGATTGTGTCGCGCGTCAGCGCGTGCCTGCGGGCGTGAAACGCCCACCCTTGCGCTTATCGCGCCGGCCTGGGCGCGCCGTTGCGCCCATCACGCCGGATCGCATCAGCTTCTGCATCTCCTTGAAGCGACGCAAAAGATCATTCACTTCCTGAGGGGTGGTCCCGCTCCCCTTCGCGATGCGCGTTCTTCGCGAGCCGTTGATGGTCGTCGGGTCGTCGCGCTCTTTCGGCGTCATCGACCTGATGATCGCCTCGATGCGAGTGATCTCGCCGTCGTCGATCTCTGCGTTTTTGATCTCCTTCGGCATTCCCGGCATCATCCCGACGATGCTCGAAAGCGGACCGAGCCGCTTCATCTGCTGGAGCTGGTCGTGGAAGTCCTCGAGCGAGAACCGGCCCGAGCGCATCTTTTCCACAGCGCGGCCCGCCGCGTCCTCGTCGTAGGTGCGCTCGGCGCGCTCGATGAGCGACAGCACGTCGCCCATGCCGAGGATCCGGCTCGCCATGCGGTCCGGGTGGAAGGTCTCGAAGTCGGTCGGTCGCTCGCCTGTCGACACGAAGGCGATTGGCGTACCGACGACCTCACGAACTGACAGCGCCGCACCACCGCGCGCGTCGCCGTCGAGCTTTGTCAAGATGACGCCGTCGAGGCTCAGCGACTCGTGGAAGGCGACCGCGGTCTGCACCGCATCCTGGCCGGTCATCGCGTCGACAACCAAAAAGGTGTACGTCGGCGAGGTCGCCTTCGAGATCGCCCGCACCTCGGCCATCAACGCCTCGTCGAGCGTGATCCGCCCGGCGGTGTCGACGATCACCACGTCGCGACCGACACGATTCGCCTCGGCGACCCCGCGGCGCGAGACGTTGATGGGATCGGTCGTGTCACTGAAGACCGACGCGCCGATCTGGCGCCCGAGAACGCGCAGCTGCTCGACGGCGGCGGGCCGCTGCAGGTCGGCGGCGACGAGGAGTGGATGGCGTCCTTGTTCGATGAACCAACGGGCAAGCTTGGCGGCTGCGGTCGTCTTGCCGGAGCCCTGCAGCCCGGCGAGCAAAACGACGGTCGGCGGCTTCGAGGCGTAGGTGATCTTCAGGGCGTCTCCGCCCAAGGTCGCCGTCAGCTCTTCGTTGACGATCTTGATGACCTGCTGGGCGGGAGTGAGGCTTTTCGCGAGCTCGGCACCCGTCGCCCGGGCGCGGATGCGCTCGATCAGCGTGCGAGCGACCTCGACATTGACGTCGGCGTCGAGGAGCGTCGCCCGGATCTCCGAAAGAACCTCCGCGACGTCCTCGTCAGAGAGCCGCCCGCGGCCTCGTAGCCGGGTGAATATCTCCTCAAAACGCGATGAAATTGCCTCGAACATGGCGAGGTCACCCTAGTCGTCCGAGGCCAGAGCCCATTTCCGGGATCACGCCGCGAATGGGACGAGAAACGTTCGCGGAAATCTGGCGGATTCGCTCAGTCGGCGGCGCTTTTACCCGTTGCCGTGGCCGTGGCCGTTGCCGTTGTTGCTGTTCCCGTTGCCCGGACCACCCGTCCCGGGCGGATAGGTCGTGACAGGCGCCGTGAAACCGAGCGCCGTCGCGAGTTTGCTCAGCGCGGCGTCGATCTGGTCGACGGTCGCCGCGTCATCCACCTGCCCCGTCGCAACCGCTTGGTCGAACTGCTGCACCAGCTGGTCGAACTGCTGGGAGATCTGCTGCGAGTTGCCACCCTGCCCCGGCGCGATGAGCGGCTGGATGTCGTTGGTCAGCTGCTGCGCGACGGGCGACGGGACCGTCCCATTTGCGACGCCTCGCTCGATTACCGAATCGAGCCGGCTCGCCGCTCGCTCGACGGTGAGAACAGGAGGCGTTGTGGTCGTCGTTGTTGTCGAGGTCGTGGTCGAGGTCGACGTCGACGTGGTCGTCGAGGAGGCGGCGGGCGTGGACGCCGGGGGATTCGTCTTCGAGTCGTGGTGGGCCGTTCCGCCCGCTGCTTTCGAAGCCCCCGGCGTGAAGGTCGTACCGAGTCCGAGGCCGAAGCCGAAGGCGGCGAGCACCAACGCTGAGACGCCGATCGGCACCTTGTGCCTTCGCGCGAAACGCCAAGGGTCGCGCTTCGACGCGGCGAGCGAGACGGGGGCGATGATCCGCCCCGCCGTATCCGCCACGACCGGGATCCGCTTCGTGTCGCTCACCGTCTCCGCCGCCGCATCCACGGGCGACACGACGGCGGGCTGTTCCGATATGGCCGACACCACCTCTTCCGCGCTCGGTCTTTTCTTCGGATCGAGGCCGGTCATCTTGGCGATCAGATCGCGAAGTGGCGGCGCGACCTGAGGAGGAATCTCCGGCGGCGCGTGCAGCCTCGACGCTGCGACCTCTGTCACGGTTCCGCTGTAGGCACGATGACCGGTGAGGCACTCGAGTAGCACGAGGCCGAGCGCGAACAGGTCCGCTGGTGGACCAACGCCCGACGCGCGCACCTGCTCGGGCGCGAGATACGCCGGGGTGCCGATCGACGTGCCGGTCGCTGTGATGCCGGCCGAGTCGACGAGACGCGCGATTCCGAAATCCGCGAGCCGGACCGTGCCGTCGTGGTCGATCAGGATGTTCGCCGGCTTCACATCGCGATGCACGACACCGCGGCGGTGCACGTACGCCAGCGCTCCGGCGACGTCGCCGCCGATTCGTGCAGTCTCCTCGGGCGCGAGCGCGCCAAGCTGAATGCGCGCGGCGAGCGTCGTGCCTTCGATGAGCTCCATAACGATGAAAACGTCTTCGCCCGCCTCGCCGGCGTCGTAGATGCGCACGAGGTTCGGATGAGAAAGGCGCGCGAGCGCCTGCACCTCTGAGTGCAATCGCCGTTCGTCAGACGACGCATCCGCGAGCACCTTCACCGCGACCGGTCGGTCCAACTTGAGGTCGGTGGCGCGGAAGACGACGCCCATCGCGCCGCGTCCGATCTGTTCTTCGAGGCGGTAACGCGCGTCGAAGACCGCACCGGACTCGATCCGCAGCCGTTCGGTCGCCGCGCCGTCTCCGGACGCCTGGGCGCCGTTGGCCGGTACGTCAGCGCTCGTACCGCTGCCCTGCGCCGAACCGGCACGCCGCGCGGTCATCTCGCCGTCATCCGTAGCGGACCGGCAGCGAGTTCGAACTGCCCGCCTCTGTGACGATCCGGATCCACGCTTCGGTGACCCCCTTTGATGCGGCCGGCAGGACGACAAAGCAGCGCTCTCTCGTCGGGCATCGTGTCGGGGCGGGTTCGCCCGCGACGCGGGCGGTGATCTGGTTGTCGGCGCTGAAGAACCCGGTGCCGTTGAGCTCGATCGTCGACCCCGGCGTCGCGCTCTCAGGCGAGAGACCGGTCAGCACCGGCGCGTCGCCCGAAGGTTTTGGCGCGTGACGCATGCTCCGCGTCGGCGCGGGGTGATGGGCTTGCTTCGGGTTCGGGGTCGCGGCGATGTTGCGCAAGCTGTCGAAGATAGACGGCGCGGTCAGGTCGGCGACCAGCAGCGCGACGAGCATCACCAACGAACCGACGAGCGCGAAGGCAAGCGTCCTCGGGACTCCGATTCGTCTCGAAGGATTCTGGCGTTGCGCTGAATCGATTCGCTTGACACTCCGTCGTTGGGTGCGCGCTGCGGGGACACGACGCGTGCTCCACGTCCTGACAGCACGCGTCCCGTCGACCGGCGTCGCGTCGGGGTCGAACGACCCGTTCTCCGTCACGTTCTCGATTGTGCGGTGGGCTTAGGAGCTGATTGTGATCGTTTCGTTAAGAAATGTGAAGGAAACATGATGAGATCCACGCATTTCTTGCTCGACTGAGATTGCACATCGGTGCGGACTTTGAGGACTCCTAGCCAATCACCTTTGTGACCGGCACGGATGCGCGCGCGGCGGAATTGTGATCACAGCGTGTCAATTCTCATATTTGCATCATGACGCGCCATTCGCGCCGACCGACGTCCGTACACTCGTTTTCGACGCTCCTCGTTAGCGCGTCTCAGGGCGCGTTTGATCCAAAAAGGAGACGACATGAGTGTCACAAGCGTTCAGCAAGAAAGCGGATCGTCGACGATCGTCATGCCTCGGTTGAGCGTCGAGATGGCGGGCGTGCTCGCGTGCGCATTCGGCGCCTGGGGCGGAATCGTCCCCTTCGTCGGTCCGCTGTTCGGATTCAACGCGACGGGCACCTCGGCGTGGGCATGGAACATGCCGCATGCGATTTTGTTCCTGCTTCCGGGCGCCGCGGCGTTCGTCGGCGGACTCGCGATCATCGCGGGAGGCCGCACCGCATTGGGCCGGTACGCCGGGCTGGCGGCCGCGGGCGCGCTCGTCGCGATCGCCGGTGCGTGGTTCGTCGTCGGGCCGTTGGCGTGGCCGGTACTGAAGAGCGCGAGTGTCTTCCCGGCTGCCCCGGCGTTGCGCGCCCTCGAATACTGGGTCGGGTGCTCCCTCGGTCCTGGCGGGATCTTGATCGCGCTCGGCTCGTTCGCGTTCGCGCGCCCAACGCCGCTCGTAGGACGGACTCCGCGCCACTCAGCAGCCTGACCCCTGCCCCGGTCGACCGCCGGGACAACTCACAGGAGCGCGACTCGACACTCACAGCTCTGCTCCAGCTTCGCTCTGTCGAATAGCCAGCGCGGCAGATCGTCGCGAAGGTGCCCGCCCCAGCGGGCCGACAAAAGGAGCTGGGAGATGCGAATGAAGAAACCGCTCATCGCGGCGGCTGTCGTCTCGGGTGCGTTCGGGCTCGGATTCGGCGGCGCCGCGATGGCGAGCGCCGCGACCACGCCGGCGCGCGCGAACACGACGACCGTGCGGACGACGCAGTCGGAGACGAAAGCGCTCGACGCCTCGGGAACGACGGGTGCCACCGGAAGCACCGGCACCACCGGGAATTCCTCGTCGTCTTCGTCGTCGACTTCGACCCACAAATGTCCGAACATGAGCTCCTCGTCGAATTCGGCGTCGAGCTAACGACAAGACCGACGGCGCCGTCGTCGCGGAAAGCTGATGACGAGAGGTCAGCTCCCGCGCGATGGCGTCGGCGCGTTCTTCTGGACGCGTCGAACAAGGCTTCAGCTGCCGACGAGTGCAGCAGCGAAGTCGACGGGGTCGAAATCGATGAGATCGTCGTCGCCCTCTCCGACGCCGACAAGCTTGATCGGTAACTTCAACTCGTCATGAATGGCGAGCGCGACACCGCCCTTGGCGGTTCCGTCGAGTTTCGTCAGGACAATGCCGGTTACCTCGACTGCGTTCGTGAACTCGCGAGCCTGAACAACCCCGTTCTGTCCGGTCGTCGCGTCGAGGACGAGGAGAACCTCGGCGACACGACCCGGCGTGCGATCCGCCACGCGTCGCACCTTTCGCAGCTCCTCCATCAGGTTCACCTTCGTGTGCATCCGTCCGGCGCTGTCGGCAAGGACGACGTCGGCTTCTCGAGCTGTGGCGTGCTCGATCGCATCAAAGACGACCGACGACGGATCTGCACCTTCGGCCCCACGGACAAAAGCCGCGCCCGAACGTTCTGCCCAGGTTTCGAGCTGTTCGGTTGCGGCGGCACGGAACGTGTCGCCGGCCGCAATGACGACATCGAGATGCTGTTCGCGAAGTCGACGTGCGACCTTGCCGATCGTCGTCGTCTTTCCGACACCGTTCACCCCGACGAACAGCCAGACAGACGGTCGCACTTTGCCGACCTGAAGCGAGCGGTCTTCGGAGCCGAAACGTTCAACGATCGCTTCGCGCAGCGCCGCCTCGAGTTCGTCGGCCCCACCACGGATACGGCCATCTTTCACCTCAACGCGCAGCGTGGCGAGAATCGCGTTCGTCGAGGTCCGACCGACGTCGGCGAGCAACAGTGCCTCCTCGAGGTCCTCGAACGCCGCCTCGTCGATACGCGATCGCCCGCGCAGGCGAGCGAACGGCGCGGAGATCGCGCCTCGCGTTCGTCCGAAGCGCTGCGCGAGGCGAGGGCGATCAGTCGGCCGCTCGGGCGGCGCTTCCTCGATCGGTGCACCGGAAATCTCGGTTTCCTCGCCCTCGATCGAAGGAGTCGCGCGTCGTCTGCGGAAACTCACCGTCTCTTTGAAGAGGTCACGAAGCGTCGACCGTCACGGCATCGCGAGAACGTTCCGAGGTCGAAAGCGCCCTCGCGCGCGAAACCTTCTCGCTCACGACCTTCGACGCGCCGCCAGGCTGCATCGAAATTCCATAGAGGGCGTCGGCGATCTCCATCGTCTTTTTCTGATGGCTCACGATGAGAAGCTGCGCCTCGTCGCGGAATTCATCGACAAGCGCGAGAAACCGCCCGATATTCACGTCGTCGAGCGCCGCCTCGACCTCGTCGAGGACGTAGAAGGGAGAGGGCCGACTCCGGAACACCGCGAACAAAAACGCCAGCGCGACGAGCGACCGCTCGCCACCAGAGAGCAGCGTCAGACGACGAACCCTCCTTCCCGCCGGGCTAGCTTCGAGATCGACTCCGGTCGACAGCAGGTCCTCAGGCTCAGAGAGCTGGAGCCTTCCCGATCCGCCAGGAAACAGCGTCGCGATGAGATCGGCGAAATTACGCTCGACGTCGGAGAACGCGGCCACGAACACAGAGACGATCTCGCGGTCGATCGCCGCGATGACGCGATTGAGCTCGCGACGGGCGGAGCGCACGTCTTCGAGCTGACCGTCAAGGAACACTTTCCGGTCTTCCAATGCGGCGAGTTCCTCCGCCGCGAGCGGGTTCACCGGTCCGAGTGACGCGAGTTCCTCCTCGAGCGCGCGACCACGCGACGCGGCGTCGATCCCCTCTGGAAGTTCTGGTGGCGGTGCCGCGAGGGCTTCGTCGACGGTCACCCCGAAGTCACGACGCAACTGGTCGATCGCCGATTCGTGACGAATGCGCGCCTCGGCGCGCTCGATCTCGACGCGTTGGTGGCGCTCGCGATCCGCTCCGAGCGCGCGCTCGAGCTCCTCGCGCTTGCGGCGTGCCTGTGCGAGACGCTCGAGCCGTTCGCGGCTCGCCTCGGATCTCCGGTCGCGCTCGACGGCGGCGGCGGCGATTCCCCGATCGAGGCCGTGCTCCAGTTTGGCGAGCCGCTCCGACAAACGTTCGAGCGCGGCTTCGTCTTCTTCGCGCAACGGCTCGGCTTCGGCGACCTCCCGCCGCACCGTACGACGGCCTTCGAGAGATGCTTTCCTTTCACCAAGCAGCGTCGCCCGCTCTGACAACGCTGCGACCCGTACCTCGAGACCCCGGCGTCGATTGCCGAGTGCGCCAGCCAGCTGATCGGTGTCATCGGTCTCATCGTGAGCGGCCGCGACCGTAGACGGCGAGGCGGTGATCGAGGAGAGCTCGGACTCCACTTCCGCGATCGCCCGAGCCGCCCCGGCGCGTTCGCCCGACAGCCGATCGCTCGTACGTCGCGCCGCGCTCGCTGCCACCCGCGCCACGCCAAGCGCGTGGCGGAACTCGGCGGTCGCCGACGTGGCCTCGATCGACTGGGCTTCCGAACGGCCGGCCGACTCTTTCGCCGCTTCGAGGGCGGCACGCGTCGCCCCGGCACGCCCGGTTCCGACCCGCCATCCGAACGGCGAGAACCGATCCCCGTCCAAGGTGACAAAGGTCCGATTCGGCTCGGCGAGCGCCCGCTCGATGGCCGCGGTGAGGGGTCCGCGCACGACCTCCACGTCGCCGATCAGCCGATCGAGGAGCGCCGCGACCCTTTGGTCCGACGCGCGCACCGCGGCGCGAAGCGACGAGGCCGCCGCGCCGGATCGCGCTGATGGAGCTTCCGCACCCGGCCGCGTGAGCGGAAGCAACTTCCCACCGGCCTTCTGCTCGCGAAGCCGCGAGATCGCCGATCGCGCCGAGTCGGGGTCTCGAACAAGGACCGCGTCGAGAACCGGCTCGAGGGCCGCCTCGAACGCCGCGACGAGCTCATCATCGATTTCGACGACATCGAAAAGCGTGCCGACGATCCCATCCACCTGAGCGAGCCGTTCGACGCCCGTTCGCGCTCGGGCTTCGTCGAGCGCCAGTTCCAACGCTTCGACCCGCGCCCGATCGCGGTTGAGACGTTCCTCGATCTCGCGCGAACGGCCTTCGGCGTCTCCGAGCGAGCGCTCCGCGTCGGCCTCGTCTTGCTCGCGCGCTTCGCGTTCACTCTCCGCTGCAGCGATCGCTTCGTCGAGGTGCGTCGAGACGTCGCGGAGCGACACGAGACGCCCCTCCAAGTCATCGGCCCTCCGTTTCAACGTCGCGGCACGTTCGGCCGCCCGGACATCGAGTTCGCGACGGCGTGCGGCGTCCTGCGCGGTCGCGAGCACGGCCTCGTGCTCGGAAACGACGCGTCCGAGCTCTCCTTGCAAGCCGGAAAGCTCGTTCGCGACCACCCCGAGCTCTTCGTCGACCCGGACGACCTCAGCGTCGACGTCCTCTGCGCCTTCGAGCGCGGCGGCGATCGCCGCCGCGGAGCGACGCCGTTCGCGGACGAGCGCGACGTAGCCCCGTGCGCGCTCGCGCAGCTGCTCCAGACGGGCGACGACTGGAGCGAGCTCATCGGCGCGCTCCACGCCGAGCTCGTCTTCGATCTCCGACAGTGCGTGATCAGCGTCTTCGAGCGAAGCGGTGCGCTGCGTGACGCGCGCTTCGATCTCTTGCAGTTGCGCGTCGAGCGCGCCGAGTCGGCCGGCGAACTCGCCGATCTCCTTGCCGCGCAGGTGCAGCCCGAGCGCCTCGAGCTCTTTTTGGATCTCGTTGTGGCGGACCGCGGCGCGCGCCTGGCGCTCGAGCGGCCGGATCTGCCGGTTCACCTCCCGAAGGAGGTCATGCACCCTGGCGAGTCCGGCTTCACTCGCCTCGAGGCGCCGCTCGGCGCGCTCTCGGCGGCGGCGGTACTTCAAGATGCCGGCGGCCTCTTCGATCACCGCGCGGCGGTCCTCCGGTCGCGATTGCAGGACCGCGTCGAGCTGACCCTGACCGACGACGACGTGCTGCTGGCGGCCGACGCCGGAGTCCGACAACAGCTCCTGGACGTCGAGCAGGCGACATTCGGCTCCATTAACCGCGTATTCGCTCTCCCCGGTACGAAAGAGCGTCCTTGTGATCGCGACCTCGTTGAGATCGACCGGCAGCCGGCGGGCGCTGTTGTCGATCGTCAGCGTGACCTCGGCGCGGCCGAGCGCGGCCCGCTTATCGGTGCCGACGAAGATGACGTCGTCCATCTTCGAGGAACGCACGGTGCTCGGCCCTTGGGCGCCGAGCACCCAGGCGATCGCGTCGACGATGTTCGACTTACCCGACCCGTTCGGTCCGACGACGACGGTGACGCCCGGTTCGAACTCGAGCAGCGTCGGGTCCGCGAAGGACTTGAAACCTTTGAGGGAGAGTGACTTCAAAAACACGTCGTGACCACGTTATCGAAGCGACGCGCGAATCCTGGGGCACTCAGATGCGGGGAAGTGGCCCCTGAGCTGCTCAGTCCTGGCAGGTCGGACAGAAATGCGCCGAGCGCCCGACGAGCCGGACCCGCTCGATCTTCCCCCCACAGCGTGGGCACTCCTCGCCTTCGCGCCCATAGACACAGAGCCGGTTCTGGAAGCGGCCGAGATCGCCGAAGACGTCGCGATAGCGCTCGTCTTTCAACGAAGACCCGCCGGCTTCCACCGCTCGGCTGATGACGTCCCCGATCGCATCGACCAGCGCTTCAAGATCGCGAGGTCTCAATGACCCAACGACGCGACCGGGACGTAGCCGCGCCGCGAAGCAGATCTCGTCGGCATAGATGTTGCCGATCCCGCAGATCCGCCGCTGATCGAGGAGGAACGCCTTCAAAGAAAGGCGCCGGCCGGCCATCTGTTCTGCGAGCCAGTCCGCGTCGACGCCGTCGACGAGCGGATCACGACCCAAGCTCGCGAGCGCCTCGTCGAGGCGGATCTCGCCGGCGTCGGCGACGAACAGCTCGCCGAAAGTCCGCTGGTCGACGAAGCGCAGCTCCCGTCCGTCGTCGAGAAGGAACCGCGCGTGGGTATGCGGGGCGACTGCGGCGTCGGCGCTTTCGTGCAGGACGAGCTGGCCGCTCATCCGGAGGTGGACGACGAGGGTGCCGACGTCGAGCGGCAGGAGAAGGTACTTGCCGCGCCGACTCGCGCCGAGGATGCGGCGACCCGTGACTAGGCGTTCGAATTCCGCCGCCGTTTGACGACGGACGCTTCGTCGGCCGGTCACCTTTGCATCGACGATCGTCGAGGAGACGACGGCCTTTTCGATGCCCCTACGCACCGTCTCGACTTCTGGGAGTTCAGGCATCTCCCGCGGCGGAGGTTCCGACCGCCGAGAGCGCGGCGGTGGCCGCCGCCTGCTCGGCGCGGCGCTTCGAATCACCCTCCCCCGAGACGACGTAGTCGCCGACGCGGACGACGGCGAAGTAGCGCCGGGCGTGGTCCGGACCTTCCTCACGCACCTCATAACGCGGCCCCTCGAGACCGAGCCGCGTCGCGAGCTCCTGCAACCGGTTCTTCGAATCGCCGAGCTCGTCGCGCTCCGCGACCTTCCTGATCATGTCTTCGAGGAGCGATACGACGAAATTCGACGTCGATTCGATCCCGCTCGACAGATACGCCGCGGCGATGAGCGCCTCCATCGAGTCGGAAAGGATCGAGGTCTTCTCCCTTCCCCCCGACAGCTCCTCGCCGCGCCCGAGCAACAGCGCGTCGCCGACACCGAGCTCTGCCGCCACCGGGGCGAGCGCATCCGCGCTGACGACGTCGGCACGAATGCGCGACAGATCACCTTCTGGAAGGTCCGGGTACTTCCGCACGAGGTGATCGGTGACGATCAGCCCCAACACCGCGTCACCGAGGAACTCGAGGCGCTCGTTCGACAACTCGCCTGGGTGCTCGGCGCACCAAGACCGATGTACGAGCGCCGCTCTCAAAAGTCCGCTGGTAACGAGCGAGCGCCCGATGCGATCTGCGAGCCGTTTGCGCCCCGACTCCGCGTCGGGGGTGTGCTCTGAAGACACGTGTGCGCTATTCAGCTATTCACCCCTGCTCGAGTTTCGCCGTCACGTAATCGACGGCGTCGCGCACGGTGCGCAGATCCTCGAGGTCCTCGTCGTCGATACGGAAGTTCGCCACCTGGCGTCGCAGCTCTTCTTCCAGTGACTCGACGAGTTCGATCAACGCGAGCGAATCCGCGTCCAGGTCGTCGGTGAACGACGAGGACTCGGTGATCTTGTCCGGCGAGATCTCCAAGATGTCGGCTAGCTGCGTGCGAACAAGCTCGACAACTTCGGGACGGCTCATCTTCGGCTGCTGACCGTCTTCGGTCACCGACTCCTCCGATCGATATTTGCGTTGATCGTGCATGCTACCGAGCGACGGCCGCGCCGACCTTGCCGACGAGATCGGCCGCGACGAGATCCGACGCCACTCTGATCGCGTTGTAGATCGCGCGCGCCGACGAACTGCCGTGACTGATCACACAGACGCCCTTCACGCCCAACAAAAGGGCTCCGCCGGTCTCTTCGGGATCGACGTAGCGGGCGTACTTCAAAAGCGCCGGCATCAGCACATCGCTCGCCGCCTTGTTCTCAGGCGACTCGGCGAACACCTGGCCCAAGATGCCGACGAACGCCGTCAGCGCTCCCTCCATCGACTTCAAGGCGACGTTGCCAGTGAAGCCGTCGGTGACAACGACGTCGACACCGCCTTGGAGAAGGTCACGGCCTTCGACGTTGCCGACGAAGTGCAGCGTCTCCGCCGCCTCGAGCAGCGGCCTCGTCTCTTTGACGAGTTCGCTCCCCTTTGTCGCCTCTTCGCCGTTCGACAAGAGGGCGACCGTCGGTTTCTCGGTGCGATAACGGCTCTGCGCATAGGCAGAACCCATCTGCGCGAACTGCAGCAACCACTCGGGCCGGCACTCCGGGTTGGCGCCGGAGTCGATCAGCACGGTCGGGTTGCCGCCGGACGCGATCGGGAGCGGCGTCGCGATCGCCGGCCGGGCGACGCCCTTCAGCCGGCCGATGCGCAACAGCGCGCTCGCCATCGCCGCGCCGGTGTTGCCGGCGCTCACCATCGCCGATGCCTGGCCGTTCGCGACGGCATCGGCGCAACGGACGATTGACGAATCGCGCTTTGCCCGCACGGCTCGTGCCGCGTCCTCGTCCATCCCGACGGTCTCGTGCGCCGGCAGGAGCTCCATGTCGCCGAGATCGCCGAGGCTGCCGTCGTCTGGCCCGACGAGCAGGATCCGGATGCCGAGTTCGTCGTGCGCGCGTTTCGCCCCGGCGACGATCTCGCCGGGCGCCTTATCCCCGCCCAGCGCGTCGAGCGCGATCGGAAGGATCAGTCCACCTCGATCGCCTGGCGACCCTTGTACCACCCGCAGTTCGGGCACACGACGTGCGGCAGTTTGGCGTGGTGGCAGTTCGGGCAGCGGCTCTGCGCGGGGGCCTCGAGACGCCAGGCCGCGGCGCGCCGGCTACGGCTCTTCGACTTCGACGTCTTCTTCTTCGGGACAGCCATCTCTTCTTCCTTCGAGTCTCGTGAAGCCGCCTACGCGCCGCCTTCGATCAGGCCGAATCGACGCCGCCCTTCTGTGTGCGGGCACGCCTCGATGTTCAAGTTGGCGCCGCACTCGGGGCAAAGCCCCTGGCAGTCGTCCCGGCACAGGGGCGCAAGTGGCAGGTCGAGGATACACGCGTCGTGGACGATCTCCCCGAGGTCGATTTCGTCGTTGCGGATCGGATACGTCGTCTCATCGTCCGCCCCTTCCACACAGAGCTCGCGGATCTCGAGGTCCAAGTCGCCTTCGGCGACGTCGAGGCAGCGGCGGCACTCGCCCGTCCAATGCGCCCGCACATTTCCATGCACGACGATTCCCTCGTGGGCCGATTCCAAGACGAGATCGACGCGGATCGGCGAGCCGTCTTCGATGCGCGAGCCGCTCACGAAGTAGCCATCCGCCGGCAGCGTCGCCTCGACGGGCAGGCGCGAGCCGGGGACCCTGCGCAGCGCGGCGACCGGCGCGACGAGTCCTCGTGAAAGGCGCGCCGGGCTCATCGGCGCCGCCCTGTCACGATCGATCCTGGTCGAAAAAGCCGTCCCCCTCCTGGAGCTCCCCCTCCTCGGGCTCCTCGTCTTCTTCGACCACCGTCAGTCGGTCCCTCCCGGCCCGCACCGTGCGGACTGTGCGGTCCAGGACGATCTCGAACGCCGCCAGCTTGCGGTCGACGTAGTCGTCGGCCTCGTGCTGGATCCTTCTTGCCTCGGACTCCGCCTCGGCGACGATCCGTTCGGCGTGGTTGCGCGCCTGGCGGACGATCTCGGTTCGCTGGACGATGTGGGCGGCCTGCGATCGGGCGTCGTCGAGGATCTCGGCGGCCTCGCGCTCGGCTCTTTGCAAGAGCTCTTCTTGGTCGAGAAGGACGCGTCGCGACCTGCGCGATCTCCGACGGCAAGAGCTCACGGGCTTGGTTGACCAGATCGAGGAGCTCTTCGCGGCTGACGATCGCCGACGAGGAAAGGGGCATCGACTTCGCCCCTTCGATCTCCGCGGTCAGTTCGTCGAGGATCTCCGCCGTGCCCGCCACACGGTCCGGCGCGCTCTGGTCGACCTCTTCTGTCGCCTCGTCGAGTTCGATCTCAGCCACCGAGTGCCTCTTTCATCCGCCGCAACACCGGGTCGGGGACGAACGCCGAGACGTCGCCGCCGTAGCGGGCGATCTCGCGCACGAGGCGGGAAGCGATGAACGAGTACGTCGACCCGGTCGGCAGCATCACCGTCTCGATCCCGGAGATCTGCTGGTTCATCTGGGCCATCTGCAACTCGTTCTCGAAGTCCGAGACCGCCCGCAGGCCCTTCACGATCACCGTCGCGCCGACCTTTCGCGCCACGTCGACAGCGAGGGTCTGCATCGATATGACCCGCACGTTCTCGAAACCCTCGACGCACTCGGCGACGCTTTCCACGCGCGCTTCGACGGACAAAAGCGGCACGGGCTTGCCCGAGTTGCGCAGCACGGCCACGACGACCTCGTCGAACAGCCGATGGGCGCGCTCGACGACCTCGAGGTGCCCGTTGTGGAACGGATCGAAGGATCCCGGGAACAACGCTGTCGTCACCGGCCCTCCTCGGGTTCCGCGAGCGGCACGGGAGGAGACTTCACGGCCACGGTGACGAGCGTACCGCCGTGACGGTAGCGACGGTGGAGTGACCAGGGCGAACGGATCTCCACGTCCGCCTTTGCCTCCAAAACCACAAGATCGGCGGAAAGCGCCGTCAACAACGCCTCCCAGTCGTCGAAGGCGTACGGCGGGTCGGCAAAGGCGAGGTCGACGTGGCCAGCGCGTCGGCACCAGGAGATCGCGTCGGCGCGCACGAGCTTGGCGTCGTCGGCGAAACCGGTGCGGGCGAGGTTCTCTTCGATCACCTCAAGCGCCGCCTGGTCGTTGTCGACGAAGGTCGCCGCCTTCGCCCCGCGGCTGAGCGCTTCGATCCCGAGTGCGCCGGTACCGGCGTACAAGTCGACGACCGTCGCGTCCTCGATCACGCCGAGGTGCGAGAGCACGTCGAAGATCGCCTCGCGCACCCGGTCCGATGTCGGCCGCACGTCGCGCGACCTCGGCGAGAGGAGCTTGCGACCTTTCGCATCACCGGCGATCACGCGCACCGACCGAGACCTCCAAGACCGGGACTTCGCGAGGAGACGAGACGAACGTCCGGGCGCCTACTTCTGCACGCCGAATCGAGACGACGCGAGCTTCCAAAAGCGCCGAATCCCCCACCAGGTGACCAGCGTCAGCGCCTCGACGACGGTGAACGTCGACATCTTCGAGGTCCCTTTTTCACGGTCGACGAAGTGGATCGGCACCTCGACGATGCGCGCCCCGGCGTTGTGGGCGAGATAGGTCATCTCGACCTGGAAGCCGTAGCTGTCGGCGCGAACGCGATCGAGATCGATCGCGCTGAGCACGGAGGCCGCGTAAGCGCGGTAGCCGGCAGTCGAATCCTCGACCGTCAGGCCGAGCAGCACCTTCGAATAGATGTTCCCCGCTCGCGAGAGCGTCCGCCGCCCGAGGCTCCAGTTCGGGATCGATCCGCCGGGCACGTAGCGCGACCCGATCGCGACGTCAGCTTCGCCCCGTTCGATCGGCGCCAGCAGCTCAGGGAGGGACTCGGGGTTGTGGGAGAGATCGGAGTCCATCTCGACGCAGACCTCGTAGCCCTGCGCGATCCCCCAGCGGAAGCCTTCGCGATAGGCGGTGCCGAGGCCGCTCTTTCCCGGCCGGACGAGTACCTCGATCGACGAGAGTTCGGAGGCGACTTCCTTCGCGACCTCGGCGGTCCCGTCCGGGCTCGAGTCGTCGACGACGAGGATGCCGGCGTCCGGCCGGACGCGCCGGACGGCGCGCAACACCGTCTCGATGTTCTCGCGCTCGTCGTAGGTCGGCAAAACGACGAGGACGCGCATCGTCGCACGTTAATCGGCCTGCTCAAAGTGCTGTGCCCGCCTCAGGCGCGCAGCAGGTACTCCGCCTCTTCGTCGCCGACGAAGATGCGCAGCTCGTCGGCGAGCAGCGGGTCCTTCGAAAGCGTCGGATCGTGCTCGATGAGTCGCGTCGCGGCCTCCCGCGCCGGATCGATGAGGTCGCGGTTCTCGTGCAACGAAGCCAGACGGAGGTCGCTGCGACCCTTCTGGCGCGCGCCGAGCAGGGTGCCCTCGCCCCTGAGGCGCAGGTCGACGTCGGCGAGTTCGAAGCCGTCGGTCGATCGGACGAGCGCCTCGAGGCGCGCCTCGGCGTCCTCGTTGACGTCACCCGTGACAAGGAAACAGACGGCGGGATCGCTTCCGCGCCCCACCCGACCGCGCAGCTGGTGGAGCTGCGCGATGCCGAAGCGGTCCGCGTCCTCGATGACGATCACCGTCGCGTCGGGTACGTCGACGCCGACTTCGATGACCGTCGTCGCGACGAGGACGTCGATCTCGTGGCGGCGGAAGGCGGCCATCACCTCTTCTTTGCGTCGCGCCGGCAGCTGGCCGTGGAGGACCTCGACGCGCAGCCCCCGCAGCTCGCCTGATGAGAGCCGGACCGCTTCGGCGCTCGCCGATCGAGGTGGACGGCGCAGCAAGACGTCGCCTTCTCTCTCGGGGAACAGTCTTCCTTCTCCGAAAGCTGCTTCAATCTCCTCGTCGGTTAGCTCCCACCATCCGTCGTCGTCGATTTCGTCGGACCCGGGTGCGACGAGCGGACAGACGACGTACGCCTGACGTCCGGACGTGACGTCACCTCGGACCCGCTCCCACGCCAGGCGCTCGTGTTCATCGCGGATCCACCGCGTCGCGATCGGCGATCGCCCGGGTGGCATCTCGTCGAGAACACTCGCATCGAGATCCCCGTAGACGGTCATCGCGGCGGTGCGAGGGATCGGTGTCGCCGTCATCACCAAGAGATCGGGGTCGTGGCTCGACTCCGGCTGCAAAGAACCTTTCTCGCGCAGTGCGGCGCGTTGATCAACGCCGAAGCGATGCTGCTCGTCGATGACTACGACGCCAAGCGCGCGGAACTGGACGTCCTCGGTGATCAGCGCGTGCGTTCCGACGACGATGTCGACAAGTCCCGCTTCGAGGTCGCGCACGATCTCGGATCGCGCACGACCTGGCGTCTTGGAGGTGAGCAGCGCCACGGAAAGCGGGCGCTCGCCGCCGACGACGCCCGGGTCCCCGACTTTCAGATCGCCGAGCAAGCTACGCGCCGCGATGAAATGCTGCTCGGCGAGCACCTCGGTCGGCACCATGAACGCACCCTGGTAGCCACCCTGCACTGCGAACAACAGCGCCGCCAGCGCGACGACGGTCTTGCCTGACCCGACGTCTCCCTGCAACAGCCGGTGCATCGGCTCGGTCCGCGCGAGGTCGTCTCGCACCTCGCCGATCACGCGACGTTGTGCGGAGGTGAGCGCGAAAGGTAACGCGTCGACGAAGCGCTCCACGAGGATCGATTCGCTCTCGACGTCGTGCGCGATGCCCCGGGCCGTTGCCGCCGCAGCACGCCGACGCATCACGAGCGCGAGCTGGATCCGCAACAGCTCATCGAAGGCCAAACGGCGCCGGGCGAGCTGCCAGTCGTCATTGGTGCCCGGCTGGTGAACGTTGCGGAACGCTTGCGTACGCGTCATCAGCTGCAACGACTCGCGCAGTCGGTCATCGAGTGGATCGGCGAAGTCCCCGGCACGTTCGAGTGCCTCTTCGACGAACGTCGCCAGCTCGATCGACGAGATCCCCGCCCGTTCGGACTGCGGGTAGATCGGGACGAGTCGCCCGGTCTGGCGTGATCCGCTCGTCCCGACGACTTCGACGACCGGATTCGCCATCTGCAGCGTCTTGCGGAAGACGCCGACACGCCCGAAAAGGGCCACCTCGCGACCTTCGACGAGTTGCTTGGTACGCCAGGGCTGATTGAAGAACGTGACATCGAGCACACCGGATCCGTCGTCGACGACGACTTCCACGATCGTTCGTCGGTTCCTCAGTCGCTTCAGTGAGGTGTGCTTCACGACGGCGGAGACGACGCCTTCGTCGCCGGCGACGAGGTCGCTGATCGCGACGGCGCGCGTGCGATCCGCGTACCTACGCGGATAGTGGGTCAAAAGATCGAGGATCGTTTCGATCCCCATCAACTTGAGCGCTGAACGCTTTCGCGAGCCGACGCCCTTCAGCACGTCGACCGGGAGTCGGTCGAGCTGGCCGAGCTTGCGACCGGTTGGCGCCTCGGTCACTCGATGGAAACCAAATAGGGATAGAGCGGCTGTCCGCCGTGGTGCAGTTCGACCGAGACGCCCGGATGCTCCTCGGCGAGCCACTCGGTGACGCGCCGGGTGTCCGCCGCCGTCGCGCCGTCACCTTGCAAGAGCGTCACGATCTCGTGTTCCGGTCGTAACAACGCGCCCAGAAGACCGACCGTGGCGTCGGTGAGCGTCTTTGCGACCGCCTCGATTCCGCCGCGGGACAAGCCGATGTAATCCCCGACGTGCACTTCACCGGCCGACGAAGTCGTCGATCGAACCGCCCGCGTCACCTCGCCGGCGACGACCCGGCTCGAAGCGCGTGTCATCGCGTCCGCATTCTCGTCACCCGATGCGCCGGGGTCGTACTCCAAGAGCGCGGCAAAGCCCTCCTGGATTCCGTTCGTCGGAACGACGTAGACCTTCTTTGAGGCGAAGTCCGCAGCCTGGCGCGCGACAGCGACGATGTTCGCGTTGTTCGGCAATATGACGATCTCTTCTGCCGGCGACGATTCGATCGCGTCGAGGATCTCCCTCGTCGACGGATTCATCGACTGACCCCCCTCGACGAACTGCCGGACGCCGAGCGAGTGGAAGATCCGCTCGATGCCCTCGCCGTTCGCGACGACGATCACCGCGGTCCTGGCGCCCACGTCACTCTTTGCGGGCACCGCCGTCGCGGGCGCGGCTTCTCTGACCCAGCGTTCTTCTTCCACCTGCCCGGCGAGGTCGGTCACGCGGATGTCGCGGGGGCGACCCGCGTCGATCCCCGCTTCGATCGCCGCGCCGATCTCGTCGGTGTGGATGTGGCAGTTCCACAATCCGTCGCCACCGACGACGACGATCGAGTCGCCCATTCCCGCCCAGACGTCTTTGAAGGCCGGGATCATCGCCTCGTCGGCGGCGAGGAAGTACATCACCTCGTACCGAGGAGAGATCGTGCCGCCGTTTGCGACCGCGTCGCCCGGTACCGGTCTCACCGACAACGGCGTGCCGCCGGCGACGAGGCTTGCGACCGAATCCGGAAGCTCGAGCGTGGCCGGCATCTCTCGAGCGTCGGCGGCGTACAACAACGCGTCGTACAAAAGGACGAGTCCCGCTCCGCCGGCGTCGACGACGCCGGACTCGGCGAGGATCTCGAGCTGGGTCGGGGTCTTCCACAACGCTTCGACGGCCGCTGTCCGCGTCATGTCGAGCGTCCCGACGAGATCGCGTCGCTCTGTCACCCCCGCCCGTGCCGCCTCGGCCGCACGAGAAGCCACGGTGAGGATCGTGCCCTCGACGGGTCGCAACACCGCCTCCCGCGCGCTTGCACTTCCGCTCTCGAGTGCCGTTGCGACGTCATCCGGGCCGGCGGCCTGGAGCGGCGCGAAGGTCGTTGCCAACCCGCGCAGGATTTGACAGAGGATCACTCCGGAATTGCCTCGGGCGCCCATCAGCGATCCGTGTGCGATCGCTTCGCAGACCTGCGCCATCGGCGGCGCGTCCGATCCGGCTTGTCCGTCGAGGTGCGATTCGATCTCGGCGACGACGGCGCCGACCGTCAGCGACATGTTCGTGCCGGTGTCGCCGTCGGGGACCGGAAAGACGTTGAGCCGGTTGATCGTCGCCTGGTGGGTCGCGAGGGCGTCGCGATAAGCGCGCACCGCGGCCAGCACGTGCTCGGCACGAAGAGCGTTCATATTCGGGTCGAAAGATAGGCGGTCGGTCTGATGCCGTCGTCACGCTGGGGTTTTCGAGCCGCCCTTCGACGGGGTGATGGTAACGTTGGGCACTCACCTCGCGGATGTCCCGCTCCTCGCGGGCTCATCGCGGGTCGGTCGCGAAGAGTCGGAGTGAACGTCGTGGCAGCGGTTTGCGAGATTTGCGGGAAGTCGCCGGGGTTCGGGATGCGGGTGTCGCACTCACACCGCCGGACGAAGCGGCGCTGGAACCCGAACATCCAGCGGGTTCGCGCGCTCGTGAACGGCACCCCGAAGCGGATCTCGGTCTGCACGTCGTGCATTCGCGCCGGCAAGGTGACAAAGCCCGCTCGGCGCGTCCGCGAGGCCGCCCAAGCTTCGTAGGCCTTCGGCCGGCGTCAGAGTCGGTGCGCGAATCCGGACGGAAGAAGCGGTGTCCCGCCGAGCGTCCTCGTCTTCGGATCCCCGACGGTCGACCCGACGCGAATCGGCACCCGGAGACCGGCGCCTGTGAACTCGGCTTCCACGTTCTCAGCGTCGGGAGCCGTGAAGACGAGTTCATAGTCCTCTCCGCCACCGAGCGCGTCCTCGAGCGCCGCCCCGTCGGCAACGGGAACCTTGTCGAGATCGAGCCCGACCGACGACGCGTCGGCGAGCCGGTAAAGGTCGATGCCGAGCCCGTCGGAGATGTCGATCATCGCCGTCGCTCCGGCGCGCGTCGCGGCGGCACCTTCTGCGATGCGTGCCTGAGGCCGCAAGAACGCGGAGACGAGTTCGCCCGTCGAGCCCGGATCGCGTTGCAGGAGCTTGAGGCCCGCCGATGCCGCACCGAGCGCGCCGGTCACGAACACCGCGTCACCGGCACGAGCCCCGGATCGAAGAACGGGTCCACCGGCGCCACTCGTGCCCAAGATCGCGATCGCGATGATCAGTGCTGGTCCGTCGGAAAGATCGCCGCCGACGACGCGACATCGATAGGTGCGTCCGGCGTCCAATAGCCCTTCGTAGATGGCGGGAAGCTCCCTCTCTCGTGCACCGACGACCGAGACGACGGCTGCGCTCGGCGTCCCGCCCATCGCGGCGATGTCGCTGAGGTTTTGGACGAGGCTCCGCCAACCGACGTCGGCAAGCGAGCCGAAGCGCCGATCGAAGTGCACCCCCTCGACGCTCGCGTCCGAGGCGAACAGCCACGAGGAGCCCGCTTCGCGGAGTACGGCGGCGTCGTCGCCGACCCAAACCTCACCGCTCGGAGGATCGCCGATCATGTCTCGAAGCAACTCGACGGCGTCGAGTTCGCGGCGCTCGTCGGTCACGTCGGCGAATGGCGCGCTGCGGAGAGCGCCTCGGTCGCCCGCCGACGCGCCGCGCTCCCATAGGTGCCGTACGAGATACATGCGAAGCCGCTTGCCGCCGCGATGACGACGTCGCCGACCTTGAAGGGGAACGGAATCAGCACACCGAGGATCGCCGCGATGACCCAGAAGAGCTGGAGGCGAGTCTCGAGACGCCCGAACGCACGTCCCAACAGCGAAGCGGGCACGCTCTTTTGCACGATGGAATCGAGCGCCGGCTTGGCGCTCATCGGCCCGATGCCGACGACGAAGGTCAACATCGCCTGCGCCCAGAGTCCCCCGACGATCGCCGTCAGGACCGCGCCGATGACGATCGCGGCGAGCGCGCCGATGATGATCGAGCGTGCGGTGAAGTAGCGACGCAGCCTCGGCACGATCATCGATCCGATCAACGAACCGGCGGCGCTCGCCACGATCAGCATGCCGTACCACCACGTCGCTGCGTGGGCGCGGCGCAACGCGAACGCCAGGAAGAACTCTGTGAAACCCACCGTCCCACGTGCGATCGAGACCGCGGCGACCGCCGAAAGCACTGCGCCGGGGTAGAGCGGCAACCCGAGCAGGCGACGCTGATCGCGAATCTCCTTGTATGCCGCCTGGCTGACCGGTTGCCCGGTGGTGGTCTGGTCTTCGCGTGAGGATTCGATCGGGGGTGCGAGCGTGACGCGAGCGGGCTTCGGCAGGCGTGCGGCGGCGACGGCACCGGCTGCAAAGATCAGAGCACCGAAAGCAAGGGTCCAGGCCGCTCCGATTTGCAGAAAGCCGATGGCGAGCGGCGTTGCCGCGAATCCTCCCAACGAAGCGAGCACGGCCAGCTTCGCGTTCGCGCTCGCCAGGTCGTCGCCGCTCGCCGCCATCTCGGGAACGAGCGCCGCTCGCCCGACGAGATACAGCTTCGCGAGGACGAGGATGCCGAACGCCTCGGGAAAGAGGAGCAACGTGTGCAGGTCCCTCGCCATCAAGAGGCTGAGTGCCGCCGACCCGAGGTTCGAGATCGCGACGCTCGTTCGACGCGCGTCCTTGCCTCGATCGAGCAACGGGCTGAGCGCCGGGCCGACGAGCGCGAAGGGGGCAATCGTGAGCACGAGATAGAGGAGGACCTTGCCCTTCGCCTCGTGCAAAGAAACGCTGAAGAACAGTGAGCCGGCGAGCGAGACCGTGACGCAGGCCGTGCCGGCGGCCTGGAGCGTATGGACGAGGGCGAGCCGCCCGAAGGGCTGCGACTGGTCGAGCAGGCCGTGGATCGATGAGCGGACCATTTTCGTCACGCGCACGATCCGTCGATTCTCAGCCATTTGCGTCTCCCGGCTGTGCCGCTCGAATCGATGCTACGAGTCGCTTCGACGAGCGCGAGGTAGCAGATAGAAAACCGAAGGGGATGCTCTCGGCGGGCCGGGGAACGATCAGATCTTGAGGAGGTCGTGGACCAGCAAGAAGACCACGAGGACGATGACAGCGAGATAGACCCACGTCATCACCCAGCGGCGGCTGCTGTTTGCGAGCCAATACCTGCGGATGCCGCGGACGTCGAAAACGAGCGCGAGGAGGGCCACGGGCACGCCGATGTAGGGGGCGGCGCCCACTGCCAGCCCGAGAACCGGCAGCACGACCGGGACGACGACATAGCTCAGCAGGCAGCGGAGGCCCGAGAGCACCATCGCCACGCTGAAGCTGCGCTGGGCCTGGGCAACCGAGATCACCGGGCAACCGTTCGGTATCGCGAGCAGGCGCCGGGCGATCTCGTCGCCCCGGCTGCGGACACGTTGCGGTGAGCCGCTATTCGCCTCGATGAGCACCATATCGATCTTTCTCTATTCCGGCCGGTCCCCTGCGGTTCCGGGCAAGGAATCCGTTTTTCATTGTCCCTCGGATCGGGGTATCGGATCCAAGCGGCCAGCTGTCGCTGACCGCGCGCTCGACCTCGTATCGGGTTTGGAACCTTCAGCGTGGCTCAGATGTCGCGGACCGACTCCTCATCAGCTTCGATGTAGCTCTCGTATCCGGTCCGCTCGAGCTTCTCCGCGAGCTCCGGGCCACCAGATTCAACGATCCGTCCCCTAACAAGCACGTGCACGAAGTCTGGTCGCAACTCCGTCAGCAGCCGGTTGTAGTGGGTGATCGCGAGCACGCTGAGTGGATCCTCGGTGTCCGCGCCGGCGCGGACCATGCGCACCACGCGGCGCGCGACGTCACGCATCGCGTCGATATCCAAGCCCGAGTCGAGTTCGTCTAACAGCGCAACCTTCGGTTCGAGCATCGCGAGCTGCAAGGTCTCGAGGCGCTTACGCTCGCCGCCGGAGGCGCCGACGTTGACGGGACGATCGGCGACATCGATGCTCAGTCCGATGGACGCGGCCTCTTCGACGATCGCGCTACGGAGGGATTCGTGCGCCATTCGCGGTCGCCTACTCAGCGATCCCTCCGCGATGAGATCCTCCAGGCGGACTCCAGGCAGGTCGATCGGATGCTGGAACGCGAGGAAAAGCCCGAGCTCTGAACGCCGCCAAGGCGGAAGCCCGACGATGTCGGAGCCGTCGAGCTCGATCGCACCCCGGACCACTTCGAAATCGGGATGCCCCATGAGGGCGTACCCGAGCGTGCTCTTGCCGGCTCCGTTCGGACCCATCACGGCGTGCACCTCTCCCGAGGAAACCTCGAGGTCGACCCCGTGAAGGATCTCGACGCCGGAAACTGCCACGGCCAGATCGCGCACGACGAGAGATGTCATCTCAACTCCCTCGAATCAGCGTCGCGAACCTCGTTCATGACAGGACGACGAAGACGTCGTTTCCTTCCACCTCGACGGGATAAACGGCGATCGGCAATGTCGCTGGAAGCGTGAGCGGATCTCCCGTCGCCAGCGAGAAGAGGCTGCCGTGCTTCCAGCACTCGATCTCGCACTGATCGGCGTCGACGTCGCCCTCTGAGAGCGAGTAGTCCTCGTGGCTGCAACGATCCGCGACCGCATGAAACCCGTCGACGCAGTGGACGACGCAGATCGCGCCGACTTCAGCGTCGAATCTCAACGCTTTGCCAACTTCGACGTCCCCAACCGAGCACGCGCGGATCCGTCTCGGTGCTGATTCGGTACTCACGACGCCTGGCTTTCAAGCGAGGGTTTCACCGCGTTCAACCGTGCAGCGACCGCCGAGCGGAGGTACCGCGCGAGACCGGCGTCCGGCGTTTGCGCGAAGAGATCCTCGAAGAAACCGAGCAGGATGAGCCGCTCCGCGATTTCAGGTCTCACGCCTCGCGATTCGACATAGAAGCGTTGCTCGCGGTCGATCGGGCCGACTGCCGAGGCGTGGCTGCAGCGGACGTCGTTCTCTTCGATGTCGAGGTTCGGAACCGAGTCCGCGTGCGCTCGCTCGGAGAGCACGAGATTGCGGTTCGTCTGTGCCGCGTCGGACTTTCGAGCGCCCTTGTGAATCCGAATCAGTCCGCTGTACACCGAGCGTGCCGCGTCGTCGACAGCGCCCTTGAAGATCAGGTTGCTCCGCGTGTGCGGTGCAGCATGATCTTGGAACGTCCGCATGTCCTGAACCTGCTCACCGTCGGCAAAGTAAGCGGCGAGCAGCACGCCTTCGGAATGCTCCCCCGCGAGCGTCGACCGGGTGCAGAGCCGCGCGTAATCGCCGCCGAGTCCGGCAGTGAACGACCGAAGCGTGGAATCGCGCTCCACCGAGCTGTACAGGTAGCCGATCTGCCACGCGGTTCGGTCCAGCTCCTGGACGGCCTCGTAGACGAGATGCGCGTTCGGGCCGACTCGGAGCTCGCTCACCGGGCAGACGAGCGGCGCTCCACCGTCGGAGCGGAAGTGTTCGACGACGGTCACTTCTGACCCTTCACCGATGTCCACGTACAAGCGAGGGAACGTGGCAGTCCGACGATCTCGTGCGGTCACGTCGTGGACGATCGCGATCGGCCGTTCGATTCGCACCCCTCGTGGGACGACAACGATCACGGCGTCCGTCCCGAACGCGTCGGCGAGCGTCGTGAAGTAGTCCGGCGCGGATGCGATCAGCTCGCCGAATCCCTCCGGCTGCTCCGCGAAGTTCGCTGACGATCCGCATCGGACGCCGAACGTCCCGAGTTGCGAATCGGTGTCGAACGCGACGACTCGACCGTCGAGAGTCCGAATCGAGCGCGGAGACATCGCCGATCTCGTCGATGAACTCGCCGTCGTGAAGGACGGGGGCAACAGGTTCGTGCTGCACCTCGGCGGTGACGAGGTCGATCTGACCAAGGTCGAGCGCGTCGATCCGTCCCGTACCGCCAATCCTCGTCGGCCTCTGTCGGAACGACGAATTCGTTGAGGTGTTGGGCCGCGACGAGTTGGCGCTTGCTCCACCAATCGGGGGCGCCGGTCGCCGCCTTGTTGCTTGCGTTCAGTTCGCTCGAGCTCAGCAGGGACCGCCTTGTCCCGGATCCTGGCGCCGACCGCGGCGCGTGCGTCGGAACATCCGCCCAAGCGGCGACGCCGCCGACTTCTGCTCGCGCTCCTGTTCTTTTTCCACTTCCTCGAGCTCTTCGGAGGCGACGGCATTCACGACGCTCTCGGCCTCCTCGAGCAGCTCGCTCACCTGCTCTGGGGGTTCGTCGGGCTCGTCTTCTGGAGGCGGGGCGACGAGCGAACCCTTCGTCCAGGTGACGTCCGCAAGACGACGCTCGTAGGACGGGCAATTCTCGGGGCAACGCCACGGGGCTTCCGGCGCGAGGTCGAGGACGCAAAAGCGAGCGACCTCGCCTGACGGGTACGTCCGCGACTGGAAGTGCTTGCAATCCTCACGCATCGGCATGCGCGTCGAACCTCCCGCTCACCAGAGATGTAGTTCGATGGAACTCAGCAGCAAACCGGCTGATCAGCCGACGGCGCCTTCCATCTGCAGTTCGATCAATCGGCTCCACTCGACCGCATATTCCATCGGCAGCGTGCGGGTGATCGGCTCGATGAATCCGTTGACGATCATGCCCGTCGCCTGGGCCTCGGTGAGGCCCCGACTCATCAGGTAGAAGAGCTGGTCGTCGCCGACCTTCGAGACTGTCGCTTCGTGTCCGATCTCGGCGTCTCGCTCTCCGACCTCCATATACGGCTTTGTCTCTGATCCAGAGATCTCATCGAGGATCAGGGCGTCGCACCGTACGAACGACTTCGCACGTCTCGCACCGGGGTCGACGTGCACCTTGCCGCGATACGTGGTCGAGCCTCCGTCCTTGGAGATCGATTTCGACACGATCGTCGACGTTGTGTCCGGCGCGCAGTGGAACATCTTCGCGCCCGTGTCCTGGATTTGACCCTCTCCCGCGTAGGCGACGGACAGCACTTCACCCGATGCCTTCGGACCCATGAGATACACGGACGGGTACTTCATAGTGAGCCGACTGCCTATGTTGCCGTCGATCCATTCAACATGAGCTTCGGCCTCTGCACGTGCTCTTTTGGTCACCAGGTTGTAGACGTTATTTGACCAATTCTGGATAGTCGTATACGTAATTCGACTTCCCGGAAGTGCAACGAGCTCGACGACCGCCGAGTGGAGGGAGTCGCTCGTGTAAACCGGCGCGGAGCAACCTTCCACGTAATGGACCTGCGCCCCTTCGTCGGCGATGATCAGTGTCCGCTCGAACTGACCCATGTTCTCCGCGTTGATGCGGAAATACGCCTGCAGTGGCATTTCCACCTTGACGCCCGGTGGAACATAGATGAATGACCCCCCCGACCAAACCGCAGAATTAAGCGCGGCAAATTTGTTGTCATTCGGGGGAATAATCCGTCCAAAATACCGCCGAACAATGTCTGGGTATTCACGAACGGCAGAATCCATGTCGCTGAAGAGCACGCCTTGCTTCGCGAGTTCATCACGATTGCGGTGATAGACGACTTCGGACTCGTACTGTGCGGTCACCCCAGCGAGATATTTCCGTTCGGCCTCGGGAATTCCCAACTTCTCGTACGTTTGCTTCACCGAGTCCGGGAGCTGTTCCCAGGCGTCGACCTGAGTATCGGTCGGGCGGATGTAGTAGTAGATGTCGTCGAAGTCGAGGTCGGGCATCTTCTCCGCGAACCACGGCATCATCGGTTTGGCAAGGAAGTGCCGGTACGCCTTCAAACGGAACTCGAGCATCCACTCGGGCTCCTTCTTGAGGGCCGACATTTCCCGGATGACTTCTTCGTTCAGCCCCTTTCGAGGCTTGAAGACGTAATCCTCCGGGTCGCTCCAACCGAGCTTGTATTTGCCGAGATCGAGGTCAATCGTCGCCACAGGCCAGCTAACTCCCTTTCCTCCCCGAGCGATCGCGGCCAGGGAACGGGAATTTCTCCTATCGCCATAGTAACAACCCGTCAGCCAGCGAAAACGCGCCGCACTCTGGGGATTTCGTCCGACCCAGAACAGGCGAGCCGCGGCCGCGGGATTAGGGCACGTGGCAGCCGAAATCGGCGGTTTCGACTAGGCCGAAACCGCCGAGCCGATCGTGAACGTGACGTCGTACGGCTGGATCATTTTCGGCGGGAGCGCCAGACGGACTCCGTCGACTTTCAGGACCAGATATTGGGGCGCTCCGATGCGTACATAGACCGGCGCGCTGGCGTGATACGTGGTGGTGGTCCCCGCTCCAACCGTCGTCATCCACAGGTACGCCCCGTGCTGACTGGGAAGGATCCCGATCCAGCAGGGTTCGGACGCGGAGAACGTGATCGTGAAGGTCGACTCACTGAGGGGGAAGGTCACGATAGTCGGCGAGGTCGATGTGGGCGCTATCTCGTCGTGGACAAGGCTCGAGGACCCCGAGCTGGATTTCGAGGTCGAATTCGTCGCGTGATGCGCCCGGTGGGACTTCGCTGGTGGCTGAGCTGTGACGCGCGGCGTCGAGGGTTTGCTCGACGCGAGTTGCCAGCTACCGACGCCCACCGCGGCAAGGACGATCGCGATCGCCGCGACCGAGGCAACCCTTCTCAGGATGAAAGGGTTACGCCCAGTGGCAGACCGGGGAATTCCTCGAAAGGCAGCAAGCCGAGGCGGATGCGAACTGACGTTTTCTTGGCGTCCCTCGCCAAATTCGTTTTCCTCGGGCGGCCCGCTGAAGGCGGGGGGCCCCTCGTCGTGGGACGAGCCGGCAACGGTCGAGTCCGCGGGCGATTCCACGTCCTCAACGGCTTCAAATCGGACCACGTGGTCGAGCCCAACGGTCTCAGCAGGCAGATTCGCGCTGCGGACGTGAACTTCGTCACCCTGCAAGCTCTCGCCCTGAACCCGTTTCGTTGGGCCTTCAAATATCGGCAGCTTGAGAGGTGTCGGTCCTGAACGGAGCACAAGCCGGGCGGCGGGTTGTTGTCCGCCGACGTCCTGGTCGGCCCGACGGAATCGAGGAATCGCGTTCTCCGTCGGATGAACGTGCGCCCGACCGATCTCCTGGGGACTCGGCGCGTGGACCGGCGCTATGCCGTCCCGGCGTTTCGCCACTTCTCCCAGCACGTCGAGCGCCCGCTGGTGTTCTTCCACCGAGCGGCGTTGGGACCGTCTCGAGCCGAAACGCGACAAACCAGTAACCACGATCACGAAGCCGAAGGCGCCGACAACGATCGCCGCGATCACGGTAGCCTGGCCCGGACAAAGCGGAGCACGAAGCCAATCTACGCACGCGAAGTGGAGTTTTGACCGCGGGAAGACCTCGGGGTTCAGGTGCGGAGCCCTCCCCGCGGGATCAGGTGGTCAGGGATCGCGTCCCGCCGGGGATTGGCGCGGTCCCGGTCGGAAACGATCGGATCCGCGATTCCCCAGTCGACGGCGATCGTCTGGTCGTCCCACGCCAATCCGAGTTCGTCATCGGGGTTGTAATAGTTGTCCACGAGGTAGATCAGGGTGAGATCCGTCACGGCCGCGAAACCATGCGCGACACCAGGTGGGATGAATACTCCGTGCTCCTCGTCGCCGAGCTCGCAGATCTCCGTTACCCCCTCGCTCGACGACCCGAGACGCAGATCATGAAGGACGACCCTCGCCGTGCCCCGCGTGACGTACCAATAGTCCGCCTGGTGGAGGTGGTAGTGGAGACCGACTATCGAGTTCGCACTCTTTTCGGAGCGATTCGCCTGCACCATTTCGCGTCCGAGGGGAAACCAGGATCGACGATACGTTTCGACGAATCGCCCGCGCGGATCGCCGTGCACGTCGGGCTCGACGTGTAGGACATCGCGTATGAGTTCCGATTCGGTGACCTTGGCCATGGGCCTCGCCTCCTGGCGATCTCCTCGAGTCCTTACCCGCGACGCTTCCAGAACGACCTGGGCGAGCGTTGCGTTGGGAATGGTCACGCTGACACAATTTCACCACGCGCCCCCGATCAACAAACCTTCCTCGACTGATCAACGTCGACCGGGCTCTACTCCGGCCGAGCTCGCGTCGAGAACGGCAATACCCAGTCCTCGCGGGTCTCTCCGTCGATCGAGAGACGCCACGTGTAGCGCGAAGATGGTGTCAGCGGGAAGGGTCCGAAATTCAAGGCAAGCGCAACGTCGACTGGACTGCCTTCCGGAACCGCCTGCGGGCGACCGACCTCAAAGTCACCACGAACCTCGATCGGTTGTGCATCATCAGGCGTCGGCGCGAGAACAGGCTGTCCGTCTTCATCAACGAGAAAAAGCTCCCAGTGATGGTACGGTCGACCTCGGTCCAATCGACGTCGACCTTGATCGCGACCGCTGATGGAGTCGGGTCGGGTCCGATCAAACTCCACCCCCCGCCGAGCACGTAGAGCTTGCCGTCGGCGACCTGCGCCGCGTCACACAGCAGAAGCGTGACTCTCACGCACGAAACGTTAGTTGTCGCGAATTTCATCATCTGCCAAGTGAGCGCAGAAGCCCGGTACACGAGCGGCGATTGAGACAGCACACCGAAGTGGCCACAAAACGCGCGCAGCAATTACGATAAATATGCGGACCCGGCTGCCGTAATACAAAGAAGCTACACGCGAGCCCGAGGGGTGACAGAACTTCTCCGGCGCGAAGTAGCGAAGCATGTAAAACTTCCACCACTTCCTGCGAGCACGAGAAACTTCCGATCCAGTGCCGCACAGGACCCCGGAGATTCTCTATCAATGCCAAATGTTCTGCTGCTCTACGGGTTCGATAGCAACACAACGGCTAGATACCTCGAAGAGGCTTTCCGTTCGCTCGGTGCACAAGTCCAGACTGCCGGCCCGACGACCGACGCTTCCGCTTCTTCCAGTCACCTCGTTTCAACGTCACGAACTCCGGATCTTTCTCGGCTGCCTTCGCTCAGTCCAGAGGCAACTAACAAGGTCGATCTCTTGGTTTGGATCGAGTCACCGGGGCTCGTTGACGTGCGTGGCCTACGGCATGTGGGGGTACCCACGGTCTTTTGGGGAATTGACAGCCACCTACCAGGAGCCTGGAAACGGCACGCGGCAATCGCGGCAAGGGTGTCACACTCGTATCTTGCCCAGCTCGCATACGTCGGACCGGTGAGTCAGGGACGATCGTCGGTGTCCTGGCTACCGCTGGCGTGTTCGCCGAGCGTTCATCATCCGATATCGCAGGCGCCCGACTACGACATCGTTTTCTTCGGAAACGTACTTCCTACGCTGCACTCGCAGCGAGCGGCGCTCCTGAGCAGGCTCGAGAGCGAGGGATTCAGCGTCCTGGTCGCGCATGGCCCAAGAGAGCAAATCAGCTCCGCGTGATTCACGTGCACGCATCGGTTTCAATCGATCGCTGAATGGCGATCTGAATATGCGCGTGTTTGAAGTACTGGCGAGCGGACGGCCATTGGTTACGGATCTCGCTCCGGGCTCCGGGCTGTCTCTGCTATTCCGCAACGAGATTGAGCTCGTCACATATCGAGACGTCGATGAATGTGTCGCAGTCGTGAAGCGCCTGCTAGCCGATCCGCGATGGGCTACGGAGATTGCAACAAATGGAGCACGAGAGGTGTATGCGCGTCACACATACGAACATCGGGCATCGCTCATCCTGAGCGAGTGTCTTGAACTTCCTCCGGCAAGTGCGATCAAGCGTTCCCGACTCTCGCGGAGGACGTCGGGCATGAACGCAGGTTATCCCATCAAAGCGGAGCTAGCGGCTCGACTGGGCAGGGCGAGGTCCAGATACCTCACCAACCGTTAGTTGCGCTGCCAGACGATCACGACATGGAACGCGAGTAGGGACGGCCATAGGCGGGGAAACCCCCGCTTCCAAGCGCGGCCTGGCGCATAGAACCGACGCCCCACCTCGTGCGTTCCCGGCGGACACAACTTCGTCATCGTTTTGAGGTCGTAGAACCGAACATGCGTCCGGTCGAATAGGCCGGCGTCGGCCATAGTCCAGTCACCTCGCAGCATCTTGATCCGAAAGGAAACGTGTGCCGAGTTGGGAATCGAGGCAACAATCCGACCCCCGGCTGCCAAGCGACCGACAGCCCACGCAAGGGCAGATTCGGGGTTCACCATGTGCTCAAGGACGTCAAAGAAAGTGATCACGTCGTACTCGGGCATCAACTTCGGGTCGTCTTCTCCGACTGGTCGAGTGGACAGATAGCGGACACGCCCAATCGCGACGCTTGCGTGTGACGGGGTCGGTTCTATTCCGTCCACAGTCGCGCCAGACTCGGTGAGATAAGCGCTCACCTTGCCGTTTCCACAACCGACATCCAAAACCCGAGATTGCGCGGTCAGTAGCGAGTGTACGTACTCGTAAGGCCCATAGATGGGCTGCTCGAGTCGGTCAATTGTCTCGGGTAGAACTCCGACGCTCGTCACGGCACTGTCTCGATACCTGACTCGGCTAGTTCGCGCTGAAACCACTCGATCGTTCGTGAGAGACCTGATTCAAGGTCGATTGATGGTTCCCAACCCAGAAGTCTGATCGCAGATGAGATATCAGGGCACCTACGTGTGGGGTTCGTCGACGGGTAGCTGCGTATAAACGGCTCCGGATCGCGAGTGCGTAATCTCGATGATGGTCGCAGCGAGGTCTGCGACAGTGATCTCGACTGGATTGCCCAAGTTCACAGGACCGGGCGCATCCGAGTCGAGCATTGCAATTACTCCTCGTACAAGGTCGTCCACGTAACACAGGCTTCTTGTCTGACTGCCGTCCCCATAAATTGTCAGCGGCGAACCGGAGAGCGCCTGCGTGAGAAAGTTAGAGACTACGCGTCCATCGTCTAGCCGAAGGCGGGGACCGTAGGTGTTAAAGATCCGGATGATTCCCGTATTGACTTGCCGTCGCGCGCCGGAACGCCGCGGCTAGGGCCTCGGCGAACCTCTTCGCCTCGTCATACACACTTCGCGGTCCGATCGGATTCACGTTGCCCCAGTACTGTTCGGACTGAGGATGCACTAGAGGGTCACCATAAATCTCGCTCGTCGACGCGAGAAGGAATCTTGCGGCGTGCTGCTCGGCAAGCCGCAATGCGGCCTCTGTCCCCTTGCTCCCCGCCGCCATCGTCTCCAATGGGTGGGCGAGATAGGCGGGAGGTGAGGCCGGGCTCGCAAAGTGCAAAACGGCGTCCACGGGTGCACCCACCTGAATGCCATCGCATACGTTCGCGCGGAGAAATCTGAACCGTGTTGCATCCGCTATTCCGCTGGCAGGTTTTGGCTCGCGTTCCCGTCGACATATCGTCGATGCAAACGACGGTATCTCCTCGATTAACGAGGGACTCGCAGATATGTGAACCGAGGAAACCCGCTCCACCGGTTACAACGATGGTGCTCACAGGATGCCGATGCCTTCATATCGAAAACCAAGGCGGCGGAGTAATGGAGGGTCTAGAAAAATTGCGCAGGCTGGTCCGAACAACCGCTTTCGCTTTGAGGAGTTCACCTACCTTGCGGAAGTCAAGCCAGCGAAATTCTTCCCACTCCGTGGTGACAACGAGAACACTCGCACCGTCACAAGCCGCGTACCGGGTCGGCGCAGATTGTGACGACATCACTGGGCGAGTCCTGGATAGTCGGGTCGTAAGCCCGAATCTGCGCACCAAGCGATCCGAGCCGTCTGGCGATGAGAAGAGCCGGTGAGTTTCGCAGATCATCGGTCCTAGCTTTGAATGTAAGGCCCCAGAGCGCAATCTGCTTCCCCGCGAGACCATGGCACATTCCGCAAAATCTTCTCGACGACCCTCTCGCGCTGCTCTTCATTTACCGATATCACTCCCCTAAGCAGTGCAAAGTCATATCCAGCATCCTCTGCAATTCGCACCAGAGCCGCGGTGTCTTTCGGGAAACATGAACCGCCCCACCCGGGACCGGGGCGAAGGAACTCCGAACCGATCCGACGGTCGTAGCCCATTCCAAGTACCACCTGGCGGACATCGGCACCTACAACCTCGCAAAGTGCAGCGACGGCGTTGGCAAACGAAACTTTCGTTGCAAGAAATGCGTTTGACGCATATTTGATCGTTTCCACGGTCGGGGGGTCGGTCACGACAAGAGGGGCGCTGATGCGAACAAAGAGTCCCGAAACCCTGATTGCCGTCGCTTCGTCATTCGCTCCTATCACAATCCGGTCAGGGTGGAGAAAATCGTGAATTGCTGAACCTTCTCGAAGAAATTCAGGATTTGAAACAACCGCGACGTCGGAACGCCCGAGCGCCAGCTCCACAACCCTCGTAGAGCCGACCGGCACAGTCGACTTGTTGATTACGACGGATTCTGAGTCGAGGTGGCACCCGATTTGTGCGGCGACATCCTCGATGAAGTGCATGTCCGCCCGCCCATTGTCGTCCTGCGGAGTAGGAACGCAAAGAAAGACGAATTCAGCGTTTCGTGCGGCCCCGATATTGTCGGTCGAGAATGACAATTGGCTGTTCGCAAGACCCTGCTGAAGCAGCTGACCGAGACCCTCCTCGAAGATCGGCGGCTTGCCGGCGTTAAGCATCAATATGCACCGCCGAATCGACATCAGTGCAATGCACTTCGTGACCCAAATGGGCGAGGCAAACCGCTGTCGTGACCCCGACGTATCCGGCTCCGATAACTGCGATTCGGCTCGTGAGCGTGAGAGGGTATCCTCCGCTGCGGTGCCACGAGTTCTCCTAGTCCGTGGTCATCGCGTGAATGAGTGGGAACTTCGGCCGTGGACTCTTCTTCCCAGTCGATTCGAAGTCCGCTGTCTACTTACATCGTCAAATCGATTCACCCCGCCCGAGGGGCTTACCTATGTGCGAGCTCGGGCGCTCAGAGATCTCTTTCCACGCAACGTTCTCGGAGAGATCGCGACTCTCGCCCTTGGTGACAGGTTTCTCTCAGGCGAAGCGGCTTTTGAGTGGGCGGACATCGTTCATGCGGCAGATCTGTCTTTGTGGTTCTCCGCCGAAGCCACGCCGGACGCCGAGAACGCCACGGTTTCCGCTTGGTCCAAACCATTTGGGAGACGTTGCCGTTGCTGAACGCCTTCCGCAATCGCCACGCTCGCAAGAACCGTGAACTGGTCCTAAAACGGGCCGATCTATTTATGCCGGCGACCGAGCGCGCCACGCTCACGCTGCGCCTAGAGGGCGTTCCAGAAGAGCGCATCGTCATCTGTCCTCCGGGAATCGACGTTGGGGAGTTCGAGGGCGAGAGACCGCCGCTGGCGCAGTCCACTCATCTGCTGCTATCGGCTGGGCGCCTCGTATGGGAGAAAGGACACCAAGACGTTCTCCGTGCACTGGCGCTCTTGCATCGAGGGAATATCAGAACGCCTGATGGTAAGGCGACACGACCGCTTCTCCGCATCGTCGGATCGGGTCCCGAGTATCGCCGTTTGCGAAAGCACGCCGAGGAACTCGGCGTTGCTCACGCCGTGGAGATGGGAAGCGTCCCTTACCATGAAATGCCTGAGACTCTCCGTCTCGCCTCTGCTTTGATACTCGCCAGCGAGCCGTCCACGACGGGACCGTACTATCCCTTCGGCATTCCACACCTCTTCTGGGAAGAGCAATTCGGCATGGTTCTCGCCGAGGCCATGGCGGCCAGACTCGCAATAATCAGCACCACGAGTGGGGCGATCCCAGAAGTCTTGGCAGGCGCGCCGGTGCCCCTTGTTCCCCCTGGTGACTGGGTTTCACTGGCCAAGGAACTCGCCCATGGACCGCTGTCACGCGCACCTGGAGCGCAGGTCGAGTATCCGATCGACTTAATTCGACGCTATTCCACGGTGAAAACGACGCGCCGTTTGGAGGAGGCATACGAACGCGTCCTTGAGTTCGGCTCGGATTTGTCATCACGGATCCCGGATTAAACGACACAGCGAGCGAACGGATCAGATGAGGGGTTTGGCGGGACGATGACCATATAAGCCTCGAAACTCTTTCCTGGCGCTGATTTGCTCCACCGGATGACAGCTCCGATCTCCGAGAAGGAAGACGCCTTCAACCGTCTCGAACTTTAGCGAAGGATTGCGGCTCAATCGTCCGACTTTCGCCACGACCACCGGGGGACCGCCCGGTTTCGCTGCCGTAATGATAAGTCGCCAGATGGGTCCGATAGCGAACTCATGAAGTATCAACACGTCGACCACGCCACCAACGGCAGGACTTCGCTAAGCAAAGGAACGTAAGCCGATCCCAGGGAGCGATACCGAGCCGCTTCGCGATGAGCCAGGACGCTCCCACGTTCACACTTAGGAGCGGTGCTGCCGTCAGCGAGCGCCGCTCCAGTTTGCACCCGAGAATCGGGATCACGGCTGCGCACACGACAACATTCAGCACAAACCCGGCAAGAACGTTCCACGTGAGCACACGGGTTGCACCAGAAGATGCGAGAACGGTGCCGTTGAATCCCAGAATCACGTCGAACAAGACCGCCAGCCCGAGAATACGAGCAGGACCGACAACTATCGCCCGGTGACCAAACAGGAGGTTCAACAGGGGCGCCGGAACGATGACGAGTAACCCGATGACGGGCGCGCTCACGGCTATCGCCCATCTCGACGCCCAGTAGTGGACCCACGAAGACGAGGCCGATGTCCCTCCAACTAGAGCGCTCGCGATCGCGGGCGGAAGGTATGCGCCGACGATTCCGACGAGAGAGATGACGAGGTCGGCGAGTCGAGAGGCAGGGGCGTACTGACCAGCGACTCTGCTTCCCTTGAAGGCGCCCAAAAAAAGGACGTCGAGCTGGGAAATCGTCATGCCCAGCACGGTCCAGACGATCGCGGTGCCGAACTGAAGGAACTTTCGAGTGTTGACCGAGACGGTCGTCGACCGCGCAGGAGCTGCCTCCAGCGCGAACCAATGACGAGCACGGCTAGCCCGGATATGAAGGCGATGCTCCGCGCTGCTGCCATCCAATCGGCCGTACGGAGTCCACCGAACAGCAGTGCCGCAGTCAATCCCAACATCAGGATCGAGGTGACCACGTTGCTCAAGAACGCAACCACGGTCGGACCGAAGCCTGAACGATTCCGTTGCTTGTCTGTGTGATCGGCGAACTGACGAGTACCGGACTCAAAATCACGAATACCCAGACGTCAGGCCTGAGCGAGGGCACGGCGACCATCACGACCATCACGAGAGCAAGTCCGAGAGCCGCTCCGGTCATCCACCGGCTCACACGCAAGGCGAGTCGTGCAACGGCCGTGATACCCGCACTCCCGTGCTCAAACGGTTTCGGGTCGCGAACCAGCGAGTGACCGCAGCGTCGAATCCTGCTCCGGCGATGGGAGTCAGCAGGAGACAGGCCGCGAATCCGATCGCATATTCGCCGTAACCGGTTCGACTCATCAACCGAACTTGCAGTGCAGTAATAGGCAGCCAGACCGCAAACACGATTCCGTTACCGACGCGGTCCACAGCGCCCCTGACGTGACGTTCGAATGCATGGATTGTTGATCGGACCAGATGTCGACCAACTCGTCAGTTGCACTCTGATCGCCATCACCCCCGAGTCGAGACGTCATGACACAAAGCACCGCTTGCCGCAGATGCGCACTAAATGGCCAAGCATCC
>CAWHOY010000003.1:0-13078 GCA_963831155.1 uncultured Acidimicrobiaceae bacterium | reverse complement strand
ACGCTCCTATCAGTTGTCAAGCCCCTCGGATCGATCGGGAGTGAAAACAACGGGCAGACCAATGAAGAGCCACTCCATGCTGGAGGGCACGCTCTTATGAGGCCACGCGTTTTCGAATCGTGGGTTCCGGGCCGTGGGTCGGCGAGTCGCCGGAAAGTCAGCCCGCGAAGGCGACAGGTTAGGGGTGAGCCAGACTCGCGGCCGCGGATTCAGCCGCGAGGAAGGTGACGATAGACCTCGCGGGCGACGTAGCGCTTCAAGATGCGGATGACCTCGGGCTTGGTTCGTCCCTCTTTCACCCGGCGCTCGTAGTAGGCCGTTGTCTTTGGGTCATGAGCGATGCGGACCATGACGATCCGCCACAGCGCGCTGTTCGCTTGACGATCACCACCGCGGTCGAGTCGGTAGCGTCTCGGACCCTTTCCCGATGACGCCGGGATCGGCGCCACTCCGCACAGGTGCGCGAAGGCCGCTTCTGAGTGGAGCCGCTCGGGATTGTCGCCGGCGCTCACCAATAACGCGGCGGCGGTGTCGACTCCGACCCCGAACAAGGAGAGCAATTCGGGCGCGGTCGCAGCGAGAAGCTCGTTGATCATCTCGTCGAGCTCGGCGAGCTCACGCTCGAGCGCCTGGATCCGATGCGCCAATGACGAGATCGGTGCCTTCGTCGCAGCAATCACCGGATCACTCGACCTCGTCGGGCGGAGCTTCGCTCCTTCTGCGACCAAAGAGACGACCGTCAGCCCCTTTAGCGTGACGATGAAGCTCGTCAGGAGCAGTGATCACGAGGTGGCGCACCTGGGTAAGCGCCTTCACCCGCGCCTGGCGAGCCGAGCGTTTGGCGACGACGAGGACCCGGATCGCCTCGACCGTGCCGTCCTTTGACTTCGAGATGCTCTTGCTCGACCACCGAGTGCAGCTCGGCGGCTGCGATCGCGTCGAGGGGATCGGACTTTCCTGATCGACGTCGTTCGGCTCGGTTCGGTCGGTCGACCTCGATGACCTCAACGCCTTGCCGGCACAAGAACCGTGCGAGCTCCGCTCCATAGGAGCCGGTGCCTTCGACACCGACCTTGCGGACCCTGCCAAACCCTTCGAGCCACCCGAACAACGCCTTGTATCCGGCGGGACTCACCTCGAACGGCTTGGTGCCGAGGAGACCACCGACTCGATCGAATGCCGCGGCGACATGGACGTCGAGATGAGTGTCGACGCCACCGGTCATGCGACGCGCTCGCTTCTACCATTGTCATTGCCATCCCTTCTCTTTCCTTAAGCGGGATAAGGGGTGGCACGGCCGTCCCGGATCGGAGTGACGGGTGGTCCGGCTTGTTCGTAGCAAGACGGGCCATGACCCTTACTTCGGAACGGGACGTGCCGTTTTCAATGTGCGCCTGGAAGCTCAACCGACGACGACCGGGGTCGTCATCACATCAAGTCAGGTTGAACGCTCCAGCGTTTCCGAAGCTATTGAGAACCAACGATCACGCGGTGGACCCTCAAGGACATTGTCATTGGTTAGGGTCGCCTCATCGAAGACGTCGATGCTCGATACCAACATCAAGGGCCGAGGCGCGTCCCAGATGGACCGACGAGCTTTGCCACGGTGTATTTCGCCAGCAATCGAATGGACACGGGAAGCGGCACGTAATAGTTCGCCGCCGCGATCGACTGGCCCTGATAGAGCATCCAGTCGACGAGATTCGCAAGCGCACTGCCGGTCGCTCGATCGGTCTGATGCTGGTAGAGCAACAGCCAGCTGAAACCGGAGATCGGGTAACTCGCCGTACCGGCCTCGTTGACGATCGAGAAGTTCGATGCCGACACGCTCGGGTTCTTCGACGCGTCTGCCGCAACGCTCGCGGCGAATGGTGGAACAAACGCACCGGCCAGGTTCTCGATCGCGAAGTACGGGAGATCGTGCGACTCCGCGTAGGAGAGCTCGAAGTAGCCGATCGCACCAGGGGCGTGCTCGACGTCGGCGGCGACGCCCGAGCTCCGCTTCGCGCCGATCCCCACCGGCCATTTCACAACCTTGCTTGTTCCCGGTCCGTTGCTCCACGCGGACGAAACAGACGACAGGTAGTTCGTGAAGATGTAGGTCGTCCCGCTGCTGTCCGAGCGATGCACGACGATGATCGGCTCGTGCGGGAGCAAGACACCGGGGTTGAGGACAGCGATCGCGGGGTTGTCCCAATAGGTGATCTGACCGAGGAAGATCTCGGCGAGCACAGGACCGCTCAGTCGCAGAGGTTGCGAGAGGGGGCCGACATTGAGGTTGTAGCTGATCACGACGGCGCCGAGGTCGATCGGAATCTGGAGTACCCGTCCGCCTTCGGCGGTCGCCTGCTCCGCGGTTGTCATCGGGACATCTGAGGCGCCAAAGTTCGCCGTGCCCGCCGAAAACCGCGAGATGCCGAGCCCACTTCCGACCGCGTCGTAGCGGATCGTGACGTTCGGGTTGAGCTTGTGGTACGCAGCGAAGGCCGCCGTGAAGAACGGCGCGTCGAATGTCGATCCAGCACCGGTGAGTTGAATCGCCACGTGTGAAGCGGACGAGTTCATTGATCGCGCTTCGGTGCGTGGCGACGCCGGAGCGATGCCGGCCGAGAACACGAGCGAAGCGAGCGCTCCACAGACGGCGGTACGAGTACACCTCGCCAGGCTCGGGCCGATGGGGAGACGGTGGACTCGCATAGGGACCCCCGCATATTGACGCTGCTCGATGTATCCTGACATCGACGAACATCAATGTCAACGGGGCGACGAACTCCGTGCCACCTGGACACGCGGCCTTGAACGGGTGTGGCGCGACCAGTTGTTCATTCCCCGGCCGACCCGAGACTCAGAAGCGGGACCTCACTTCGCGAGTCCAGTCCTGCGCGCCGACCTGCAGGGCATCCCATGGCGAACCGAGGGGTGGCGAATACGACAAGTCGAGATCGCTCATCGCGTCGATCGTCATTGCATTGAATATCGCTGCGGCGGCAATGTCGATTCGCTTCGCGATCTCGGACCCGAGATGTCCGACCAACTGGAGGCCCAAGAGACGACCAGACGTGCGATCGCCCGTGTACCGAATCGCGATTCGCTGGCTCCCTGGGTAGTAGGCCTTGTGATCATCCGCTTCGGACGGCACCGTGAGGGGTTCGAAACCGGCGGCGATGGCCTCGTGGTCACGAAGGCCGGTTCGTGCCGCCACGATGTCGAACACCTTGACGACTTGAGTTCCAAGACTCCCGGCGAAATTGCGTTCGCCGCCGAGGGCGTTCTCTCCGGCGACTCGTCCTTGCTTGTGCGCGGTCGTCCCGAGCGGTAGGTATGTATCGCCGAGCAGGCGGTGGTAGGTGATGGCGCAGTCGCCGGCCGCGAAGATGTCTGGAGCGTCCGTTCGCATCTGTCGATCGACGGCGATGGCATTCTTTACTCCAAGACCGATTCCAGCTGTCGCCGCCACTGTCGTGTCCGGTCGGACTCCGACCACGACGAGAATCACGTCCGCAAAGCGAGTGATCAGACCCTCGCGTCCAGTCGCGTCAACGCGGAGCCGACCGGAGGAACTGGGGTCCGCGCGGCTCACCGACCGCACAGCCGTATTACAGAGGACCTCGACACCGTGGCGCTCAAGCGCGTCGTGAACGATCGCTCCGAGTCCGGGATCGATGGTCGGCAGGACCTCCGGTAGCTGCTCCATTTGCGTGACCGCGATACCGCGAGTCGTCAATCCTTCGGCCATCTCCAACCCGATGTACCCGCCCCCGACGATGACCGCCGAATTCGGACCGGATTCGAGGGTCGCCATCAACTCAAGCGTGTCTCCCATCGAATGAAGAAGGTGCACGCCGTCAGCGACTCCGAGCGCGTCAGAACCGACGAGTCCGTCGATGGAGGGCCGAACCGACACGGCTCCGGTGCCGATGATGAGCGACTCGTATGAGATCAGTTCGCTTTCACCGTCCGGAACGGCGAGCATGACTTTGTGGCTCGCGGCATCGATCTGTCGGGCAGTTGTGTTGAGCCGAAGATTCATTCCGGATGCTTCGAGGTCAGAGATGGTCCGGTGGGCGAGGTTCTGCCACCGCGGGACTTCTCCCGACACGTAGTAAGGAATGCCACAAATCGAGAAGTTCGGATATGCATCGGCGACTGCAACGGTGACTTCGCACGTCGGATCGAGTTCGCGGGCTCGCAGCGCGGCACTGATTCCCGCATCACTCCCACCGATGACCGCGAGATGCACGGCTCGCCTTAGCTCGGGCTGCTGTCGGGGTCGTCGGGAACCAAAGAAGCTCGGGTCATGGCCCGCTTGGCCTTGGTTCGCTACTCGCGCCTCGCTCTGACGTCGCGGCGCCGTTCCCGTCCGGCGAGGGCGCCGAGGGCCAACGCCGAGCGCCGTGCGGCACGACCACCTTTTCTGCTTCAGCCGATGTGACGTGCGGATAGAGGATCTTGATGATCACGACGGCAACGATGCCGCCCAACATCTCGGCGCCGACGTAGCCCAGAACCGATGACGGTGCAATGCCAGCGAAGGTGTTCGAGAACATCCGTCCCACCGCGATGGCTGGGTTCGCAAAGCTCGTTGAACTCGTGAAGAAGTACGCGCCACCGATGTACGCGCCAACCGCCGCCGGTGCGGCCGATCCACGGTTTGTCCTTGCGAGAGCAAAGATGACGAGCAGAAGCCCGACGGTCGCGACAACCTCTGCCAGCCAGTGTGCGGCGGACGCGCGGTGTTTGCTCGACAGACTCACGGCGGGTAAGGAGAACATGAGGTTGGCGATGATCGCGCCGACTGTGCATCCGCCTACCTGAGCGGGAAGGTACGACGAAGCGTCACGCCATCTCAATCCGCCGAAGGCGGCGTCGACGAAGGACACGACCGGATTGAAGTGTCCTCCAGACACCGGACCGAACATCACGATGATGGCAAACAGTCCGACGGCGGTCGCAGCAGCATTCTCGAACAGCTCAAGCCCGATATCGCCTGGCGAGAGACGTTGCGCCGCGATGCCCGAACCGATCACCACCATCGCGAGAAAAGCGGACCCGAGAAACTCCGCGAAGAGCCGGCGGCCGAGGTCCCTAGTCATCGAGCTCAGCGGCAGCGAGGGGTGGGAGGTCCGAGTTCGTCGAGACGAGCGATTTGCACATGAAATGTCCGAACACCCCGTAGATTTACCGGCATCAATAAGCTTTTCCCATACATCGACCTCTGTCAATGCGTTAACCCATGGTAAAGGCTGCAGCCACCGCCGAGATGTCCCCACCCGGCGAAGACATTTGCCGCGCGTCGCTCACGGAAGCGCCGCTTTCTGAGCCGGACGCGAACGACCTAGCGGCGGTCTTAGCCGCAATCTCTGACCCCGTCCGACTTCGCCTGCTTTCGATCGTCGCTAGCAAAGAGGAAGTGTGCAGCTGCGACCTTGAGGTACCGCTGGAGCGCAGTCAACCGACCATCTCGCACCACACGAGGATCCTTTCCGAAGCCGGGCTGATCACCGCTGAAAAACGCGGCCGATGGACTTGGTGGCGGATCGACCCCGAACGCCTCGGCGCGGTGCGTCGGGCGCTTGGCGGTGCATAGCTGGCGCATCAGCGCGGCGGCAGGGCGAACGCCCCGGTCGCCGTCCCCAGTACGCCCGCGGCCGCTCACTAGGAACGACCTGTGGCGAGAGCTCTTTCATTGACAGATCTCGATAAGGCCTCTATCGTCGTGTATTGATGAATGTCAATGAACTCAGGATGCCAAACGGGGAGATCGCCCTGGCGCCCGTTGCCTGCTGCATCCCCGTTGTCGCGCCCGAAATCACCGGAGACCAAGCCCAAACGCTGGCCTCCATCTTCAAAGCGCTGGCTGATCCGAACCGGATACGGATCGTGAACCTGCTCGCAAATGCCGCAGAGCCGTTGTGTGTCTGTGAGTTCACGTCCCAGCTCGGGCTATCTCAAGGGACGGTGAGCTTCCATCTGAAAAAGCTGGTCGCCGTCGGGCTGCTCGACCGACAGGAACGTGGGACGTGGGCTTACTACTCGCTAAAGCGTGAGGGTCTCGGACGACTGGCCTCGGTATTCAACCCACAGGAGTGATGACGTGACCAATGACACAGAGCTTCGTGACGAAGTGCGGCGCCGCTACGCGGAGGCGGCAAATACCGTGAGCTCGGGTGCAGGAGCGGCGTCCGATTGCTGCCACCCGGGGACAACATGCGCCGAGGAGGGTCACGCGACCGGACCTGTTTTCTATGACACGCTCGCCGACGAAGGACTGCCCGAAACTGCGGTCCTCGCAAGTCTCGGATGCGGCAACCCGACAGCCGTGGCCGATCTCGATCCCGGGGAGGTCGTGCTCGACCTCGGATCCGGAGGGGGCATTGACGTTCTGCTCTCGGCCAAGCGCGTCGGACCCTCCGGCAAGGTCTACGGGCTCGACATGACCGAGGAAATGCTCGCTCTCGCGATCAAGAACCGCGACGCAGCCGGGTTCACGAACGTCGAGTTCCTGAAGGGGTTCATCGAAAGCGTGCCGCTTCCGGCAAACACCGTCGATGTCGTCATCTCCAACTGCGTCATCAATCTCTCAACCGACAAGCCTCAGGTGTTCGCCGAGATGCATCGCGTGCTCCGGCCGGGTGGACGCATCGGAATCAGCGACGTCGTCGCCGATGACGACCTGACACAGGAGCAGCGAGCCGAGCGGGGAACCTACGTCGGCTGCGTCGCGGGCGCCCTTTCGTTCGCCGAGTACGAGGCAGGACTTCGAGCTGCAGGATTCGAGAATGTCAGCATCACGCCAACTGCCGAGTACCTCACCGGTATGCACTCCGCCATCGTCAAGGCGACCAAGCCGTCAGAAGTGGGCGCCGCGGCAGTCGCATCGCACGAGGTCCCAGCAGATCCGAGGTCGTGCTGGTGACGACGCGCAGCTGTCGTCGCTGCCGAGTTAAGACCGTGTGATCGACTTGAGGACGGCGGCGAGGACGAGGAGGTTGCCCCATAACACATAAAGACGCGGCGGGTGACATCAAAGTGCCGCAATGTGACGCACGAAGCCGGCGCTTGGTGCTATTTCCAAGTTCTAACGCTGACGCTTGTTATTGGACGCGGTTTCAATCCGGCAGTTGACACGAGAGTTCGTTCTCGACCGCGCCCTGATGGCGGCGGATCAGCGACCCATCACGTGGCTGTCGTAACTGACGACTCGATGAGAGGACCGTTACCTTCCGTCGAGATGGCTGGCCGGCGGCTGCTACGAAGCGCCGATTGCGGCGGCGAAGACGCGGCCGGAGTCACGTTGTTCGACCGCTCGCGCCACGTCTTCGTCGACGAGATCCGCATTGATAGCGATCGCCGCTGCCGACCCGGCACCCGCAGACGTGATGACTTGAGCGCGCGGATCGACCACGTTGCCCGCGGCCCAGACTCCGAAGACACTCGTCTTGCCTGTGGCGTTGACGGTGACGAAGCCGTCCTCACCGACTTCGCATCCCAACCCGGTGAGAAGTCCGTCAGCATGCGGGACGTTGCCGGGGCTAACGAAGACCGCCGCTCTCGCAACTACGCGACCGTCGACCAGTGCCACACCGGTCAACCGATCTGACTCGATGACCAGTCGGGCGATCGCTCCGGTCACGATCTGAATGCCGCGGGATTCCAACTGAACCCGTTCGGTCGGGGAAAGGTCGTAGGTGTGGACGAAAAAGACAAGGTCGTCAGACCACTGTCGCACCAAGAGCGCGTGCTGCACCGAACCTGGCCGGGTCCCGAGCACTCCAACGGGCTGGTCTCGGACCTCCCATCCGTGGCAGTACGGGCAGTGCAGGAGGTCCCGGCCCCACCGTTCGCGCACGCCAGGGATGTCGGGCAGTTCATCGCTCACACCGGTCGCGACCAAGATCCGCCGAGCATGCAGTCGCCGACCGCTCGCGAGGCGAACGTCGAAGCCAGTCTCGATCCCGTTCGCGCTGTCGTCGATGAGCTCTACGCCGTACCCGGCGACCTCAGCCCGACCTGCTGCGAGCAGGTCCGTCGGAGGCATCCCATCCCGCGACAAGAACCCTTGCATGTGGGCCGCGGGGGCGTTTCGCGGCTCTCCTGCATCGACGACCGCAACTGGGCGTCGCGCTCTGCCAAGGACCAGTGCCGCGCTCAACCCAGCCGCTCCGCCACCGATCACCACCACGTCGTAGCTCTTCGTGTCCATCGCGATCACCGCTGTTGCGAGGGACTCGACCGTTGTCGTCATGACATTGGGCCGGTGTCGAACGAGAAAGGCGGATATGTGTCAACAAGCGAAGCGAGGTAACCGAGAAGGCGAGCCTCCCAACGGACCGCACCGCGCTGGAAGTTCCAAAGCGTCTCGGGATAGCTCTCGTTCAGCAAGATGAAGACCGCAGCGACCACCCAAACGATCGAACCGACGATCCCGATCAAGGCCAGAACGAGAGCACTCGGAATCGCCTGCAAGATGCGCAAAAGTGCGGTGCCGACGGTCGGCGATCCCGAGCGGACGATATCGAGCCGAACAACGGACCGACTACTACTCGGTAGCTCGTCGGTGAGGAGTGCGACGTAGGCGAGCAGCCCGACGATGAAGGTGAGCCACGATGTCACGCGCTCGCCGTCCTCTGCCACGTATCGTTCGCCGCCCTTTTGTGCGATGAGGATCGCCACGACGACTGGTATGCCGAGATAGACAAGTCCGAGCCCGCCGCCCGAACCTGCGATCCACGACACGAGGATCAAAAGCAGGATCCGCAAGAACAGCTGAGCACGGCCCATCTTCGCCGGCCTGTCGAGGTCAAAGGTGACGGGGTACGTCGTCACCTTGAACCCCCGAGTGGTGTCGTTGGAATCTGACCGTGTGGCTCGTCAGACCCCCGCATTGTCGTCAACGTTTGGATTCGCAACTTTTTCAACTCCGTCCTCCAGTCGATCGTCGAAGAGCTCGGCCTCCACAAGCAAATCGAGCAACTCGCCGATCGTTCGCTCCCGGCCGACGGACTCCCCGAGCGGCAAGTGGGTTCGAATGGAGTAGCGATTGCGACGACCGTGTTTGTCTTTGACGACGTAGCCAGACCCGATCAGTTCGGTGACGATTCCGAAGGCGCTGCGCTCAGTGATGTCGAGCGAAGCGGCAATTTCGCGCAAACGTATGCCCGGGTCGTGGGCGATACAGACGAGAGCTCGGGCGTGGTTAGTAAGGAAACTCCACTCCGCCATGACCAAAGCCTAGTTTGATTGTACTAGAAGTTATTTGCTAGTTAGTTGCAACTAGCGTATGTTTTCCTTGGACATCGACTCTGGGCATTTCTGCGGCCAGAACCCCTCGCTTGTCCGTGAAGGGACGTAGCCATGGGTGAGGACCGACTGCACGTCGTGTTCGGAACCGGCCAAGTTGGAACATCTCTCGCCGCGCACCTCGCGGAGTCGGGCGTCTCGGTTCGGGCAGTCTCGCGTGAGCGACCACGCATCCTCGCCGACGGAGTCGACTGGCGGACGGTCGACGCGACCGACCCCGAAGCCACGGCCGATGCGGCCAAGGGCGCGTCGGTCGTCTACCAATGTTTGAACGCGCCATATACCGAGTGGCCCGAGCGCTTCCCACCGTTGCAACGGGGGGTGCTAACTGCAGCCGAGCGCAACGGCGCGCTTTTCGTCAGCCTCGAGAACCTCTATGCCTACGGCCCGGTCAAGGGCGGACGGATGACCGAGGACCTCCCGCTCGCCGCGAAGACCGTCAAGGGCCGAGCTCGTGCGGCGATGGCCGAGGAATTGCTCGAAGCCCAAGACGCCGGTCGGGTGCGCATCGCCATCGGCCGGGCGTCGGACTTCTTCGGTGCCGGCGTTGTCGCCTCGACACTCGGCGAGCGGGTCTTTGGCAACGCCCTGGCAGGCAAACGCGCCGACTTCATCGGCAACCCGAACCTGCCCCACACCTACAGCTACGTCCCCGACATCGCCGCGGGTCTCGCGACCCTCGGCACCGACTCTCGTGCGATCGGTGAGGTGTGGCACCTGCCCGGTCCAGAGACCGTCACGACCCGGGCATTCCTCGATCTCGTCGCCCAGGACGTCGGCCATCCCGTCGGGATTCGCTCGCTGTCCAACTTCGCCGTGCGCGCCCTTGGTCTCGTCAACCCGACGATGCGCGAACTCGCCGAGCTCACCTACGAGTTCGACGAGCCATTCGTGCTCGACACGACGAAGTACGAGTCGACGTTCGGAAACTCGGGGACGCCTTTGCCCGAGGCGATCTCTGCGACAGTCGCTTGGTATCGAAACCGAGCAAACACGAACTAACGGTCAAATCGGAGGCACCCATGACAGCTCAAACGTTCGCGACGACGAAGACGGATGCGATGAATCCGGAGGACCGAAGCCCGAAGGCGGCATGGTCGCGGCGAGTTCGGCGTATCGGCGGCCTCATTCAGGCAGCGTTTGCTGCTTTCTGGTTGGTGCGTGGCAGCCTCGTCATCGGCGGGCGCGTGAAGGATCTCCTCATCGCCGTGTTCGGTGTGACCGTGATAGGCGTCTTTTCGTACGCCATCAGGGTCACGACCGGCACCGCTCCTCGCCCGACGAGTGCGGAGGCGAAGCGGATTGAACGATCGGTCACGATCTCGACCATTCTCGAGCTCGTCGCCGCATTCATCCTCCCCGTCATTGTGATCGCCATCCATCGCTCCGACTGGGTTCTGCCGTCGATCGCCATCACGATCGGGCCACTGCTCCTCTGGCTCGACCATGTGGTCGATATTCCTCGCTACCGCTTGGTCGGTGGAATCCTCACCATCGGACCGGTGATCCTTGTCGTCACGATGTCCGGGAGATCGCTCGTCGCGACGACAGGCATTGCTGCCGGCATCTTGCTCCTTGGGACCGCCTTTGTTGGCTTCCATGACCTTGCCGGTGTTCGGCGTCGTAGCTCGGCGGGTCCGGTCGTGCTAGCCGCGAAGGCCACGTGACGCCGCTGCGCGCCGTCGTCCCATGAGCGGTTTCCGACCCTTCTTCAATCCCGCGACCGGCGAGTGGGTCGAGTACACCGAGGTCGTTGAGAATGGCGATGGAGGTTTCGTCCGCTTCAACTGGCGAAGCGTCCCAGGTGGCCTCGTCAGCGAGCACATTCATCCGCACAAGGAAGAGCGCTTCACCATCACTTCCGGAGAAGCTCGCTTCACTCTCAACGGCGAAGAGCACGTCGCCAAAGCGGGTGACACGATCGTCGTGCCCGCTGGGGTCCGTCACTCCGAAGGCAACCTCGGATCAGTCGAGGTCCAAGGCATCGTCGAACTCCGCCCGGCAATGCACACAAAGGAGTGGCACGAGGCACTAGCGGGTCTCGTGGCCGATGGCGGGACAACACCTCGGGGTGCACCGAAGAACCCGCTTCAGCTCGGCGCCACCTTCTGGCACTTTCGCCACGAAAGCCGTCCGACTGCTCCGCCGATCTGGGCGCAGAATCTCATGCTCCCGCCGCTCTGGGCTCTCGCGAAAGTCTTTGGCGTACGTCCCTACTACGACCGATGGGACAGCCGCATTCCGTTGGAGTGACACGGGGGCAACGAGATCGAAGGCGAAAGATGATCGGCGGTGACCAGAGGTTCGCAACTCAACGTGACCGATTCGACACACGCCGCGACGAGCTCATAACGCGTGTCATCAGACGCGCCGAGGGTGACCACAAAGTGGTAGGAGGCACTCGCGGGCGCGCGTGAACACGCTGCTCAATAGTGCAGGATTACGCAGGACCCGTTGCCCGACGGTCCAGGGAGAGATTACGCAAGCCCTTGCTTACCGCGCGCGAAGCGTCGAATCCTCCTCGCGCGAGGCGCGAGTTCGTTCTCCAGTGACTGGGCGGTACTAGTCAGCATTTCGACGTCGCGATCGTTGAATGCTGCACGCGCTTTCGAAGCTGCAATGAAAACTCCGACCGCTCGAATGCCATCCCGCAATGGAACGCTCACAAAGGAGGCGACGCCGAGTCGACTGGTCGTGGAGTGGTCGACGAACGGGCTCTCTGCGGCGTCGTCACAGCGGAAAGCCGAGCCGCTTAGTAATGCAAGCCCGGACAGGCTCTCATTGATGCCCAATCGGCCCTGCTCGGGTTCGCCAAGGTTGCCTGCTCGACATGCCTCGACCAATTGGTCTTCGACGACGAGTAGGACGGCGCATCCGTCCGCTTTCGGAATCAGCCGCAGAAGCTCTTGCGTGGCCCGCGTCATCGCGGCGCTCTGCTCGCCACCTCGCGTCGCCGTCTGTGCTTCCGGTCGCTCGCTCATTGGCGGAAGCCTCCCCTTGAGAGTTGTGCCTTTCAATACGACCTTTTCGGGGAGGACAGTTAATGGGCCGAAAGTCCCAACCGGGCGAGGCAGCCCCGAGGAAGCAGCGCCCCACTTCGGTCGAACGTCGTGAATGCTTTTAGTAATCCAGTTCAATTAAACACGTGGATTCGCCGAATCGCACCGGTTAGCCGGCGGCTATCTGCGCCAGCTTGGTGACCGTGTTCCACGTGCGCGTCGTTACCGCCACGCCGAGCCGTTTCTCGATCGCGGCGGCGTGGTCCAGCAGCGAGAAACCGCCTGGGCACCAGAGGAACGCCTCGGCGCCCGTCAACCAGATCGCGTCCCCATCTGGAGCGTTCACCCGCAGCTCGCGCTCGACGGAGCTGACGAGCGAAGGATCGGGCGTCGAGCTGAGGAACCCCACGAAGAAGCGGGACGGGTTCTGGGGTTCCGCAGCGAGCGGGTTGCGAGCCATAACGGCGGTGAGTTCGCTTGCGGTCCTGACGATCACGCGCACCGCCATCCCGAGCTCCGCTGTGATGCGCGCCTCCATGTCGGCCGCCAGCGACGCCGCGGGTCTACCGCTGGACGTGGTGAAGAGCGCGTTGCCGCTCGCCAGGTAGGTCGTGACGTCCGCGTACCCGAGACCAGTGAACAGCGTCCGCAGGTCGGACATGGCGATGCGTTTGCTGCGACCCACGTTGACACCCTTCAGAAGCGCCACGTACCGGGTCATCTGCTGAATTCTGTCAGCCACTGCGACGCGACGCTGGTGCTCCTGTCCAAGTAATAGA
>CAWHOY010000002.1:0-5670 GCA_963831155.1 uncultured Acidimicrobiaceae bacterium | reverse complement strand
CGGGGAGGCGGGATTCGAACCCGCGGCCTCCTGCTCCCAAAGCAGGCGCGCTAACCAAGCTGCGCTACTCCCCGTCGTTCTCGATCGTACGAGGCCGGGACCGCGCTTCCCGAAGAAGCACGCCCGCCTGTCCTAACGGCGCGTTCTTCCTCGATGGGTGCGGAATCGTCGGGATTCGGCGGGAGGGTCCACCGGTACACTCGCCTCCTCATGCGCACCTCGGTCGAGCCGTTGGAGGGCAACCTCGTCAAGCTGCGCGTCGAAGTCGACGACGACGAGGTCGCCGAAGCCGAGTCCCGCACCCTCAACCGCCTGACCCGAGAAGCCCGCATTCCCGGCTTCCGTCCGGGCAAGGCGCCCCGACGCGTGATCGAAGCGCGCCTCGGCGCGAAGGCGATCCGCGAACAGGCACTGCGTGATGTGCTGCCCGAGCTGTACGGCGAGGCCATCGCCGAGTCGGAACTCGACGTCATCGCAAACCCGAAGATCGACATCACAGCGGGCTCCCAGCAGGGGTCGGTCAGCTTCGACGCGATCGTCGAGGTCCGCCCCGAGGTGACGATCCCCGGCTACGGGGGCCTCGTCGTGACGGTGCCGAACCCGGCGGTGACCGACGAAGAGATCGACGCGCAGATCGGGCGGCTGCGCGAACAGTTCGCGACGCTCACCGAAGTTGATCGCCCGGCACATTCCGGCGACGTCTTGACCCTCGACGTCCACGGATCGCGCAACGGTGCGCCCGCCGAAGGACTCGTCGCCGACGATCTCGTCTACGAACTCGGCACGGGTGGGATCGTCGAAGGCGTTGACGCAAAACTAGATCGCGCCAAGGTGGGGGACATCTTCGAGTTGGACGCCGAAGATGCGCCGGAAGGCCCCGCGCACCTTCGCATCCTTGTCAAGCAAATACGAGAAAAGGTCCTCCCCGAAGCCGACGACGCCTTTGCGTCGGATGCCTCGGAATTCGAAACGATCGCCGCGCTGCGGGCGGATCTCGAGCGTCGTCTTTCGGACCTGAAGCGCAGGCAGTCGGTCGCGGTGTTGCGCAATCGGGCTCTCGACGCGCTCGGCGAGCTCGTCACCGAGGAGATCCCGACAACGCTCGTCGCCGACGAAGCGCAGCGGTTACTCGATGATTTCGTCAGGCGGCTCGCGCAGCAACAGGTCACCTTTGCGAACTACCTCGAAGCGACCGGGTTGGACGAGCCGAAGATATTTGCGGACTTCCAGCGCGAGGCAGAGAAAATCGTGCGAGCGGACCTCGCGCTTCGTGCACTCGCCGTCGTCGAGGACATCGAGGTCGACGAGTCGGATGTCGACGAAGAGATCGTGCATCTTGCCGGTCACGCGCAAACGACGCCCGCGCAGTTGCGCAGGACGTTGGAGCGGGGCGGGGGACTGGCCGGACTACGCTCGCAATTGAAGAGCGCGAAAGCGCTGCGTTGGCTCGTCGATCACGTGAGCGTGGTCGACGAGGAGGGAAACCCAGTGGACCGATCGCTGCTCATCATCGACGAAATGGAACACGATCACGCGATCGACGAGCCCGAAGAAGTTGCCGCGATCACCGAGGAGGTTGCGAAGTGAACGCCTACGACTATCTCGTCCCGATGGTCGTCGAATCATCGAGCAAAGGTGAACGGTCCTACGATCTGTATTCGCGATTGCTGCGCGATCGGATCATTTTCATCGGAACACCGATTGACGACACCATCGCGAACTTGGTGTCGGCTCAGATGTTGTTCTTGGAGTCCGAGGACCAGGACAAGGACATCAACATCTACATCAATTCGCCCGGCGGTGAGATCACCGCGCTGTTCGCGATCTACGACACGATGAAATACGTTCGGCCGGACAAGTCGACATTCTGTTTCGGCCAGGCGGCCTCGGCGGCGGCGGTTCTTTTGGCATCGGGGACGAAGGGCAAGCGTTTCGCACTGCCGCACGCTCGCATCTTGTTGCACCAGCCCTACGGGGGCGCGGCCGGTCAAGCGTCGGACATCGAGCTGCAGGCTAGAGAGATCCTCCGCATGCGAGACATGCTGAACGAGATGCTCGCCGGCGACACCGGCCAGCCGATCGAGAGGATCCAGCACGACACGGATCGGGACTTTGTCATGAGCGCTGACGACGCCCGCGAGTACGGTCTTATCGATGAGGTGATCACGACCCGGGAAACCGTCGGCGCGTTGTCGGCGGCCGGCGCAGCCTGAGCTGGAGGGAACGTGGCCAAGTTCGGCGACGGCGGGGAGCTCGTGAAGTGCTCCTTCTGTGGCAAGTCCCAGAAGCAGGTGAAAAAGCTGATCGCCGGGCCCGGCGTCTACATCTGCGACGAATGCATCGAGTTATGCAACGACATCTTGGAAGAGGAGCTCGCTGACTCCTCCGAAGTCCGCTTCGATGATCTTCCAAAACCCCGCGAGATCTTCGATTTCCTAAACGACTACGTCATCGGCCAGGATCAAGCGAAGAAGATCCTTTCGGTCGCTGTCTACAACCACTACAAGCGTGTCCAGGCGGGACAACCGACGGATCAAGATGTCGAGCTCGCCAAATCAAACATCTTGTTGTTGGGCCCGACCGGATGCGGCAAGACCTTCCTCGCGCAGACGCTCGCTCGCATGTTGAACGTTCCATTCGCGATCGCCGACGCGACTGCGCTCACCGAAGCGGGTTACGTCGGTGAAGACGTCGAGAACATCTTGTTGAAGTTGATCCAGGCTGCCGACTACGACGTGAAGAAGGCAGAGACCGGGATCATCTACATCGACGAGATCGACAAAATCGCGAGGAAGAGCGAGAACCCCTCGATCACCCGCGACGTCTCAGGCGAAGGCGTCCAGCAGGCGCTGTTGAAGATCCTCGAGGGCACGACGGCGTCGGTGCCACCGCAAGGCGGTCGCAAACACCCGCATCAAGAGTTCATTCAGATCGACACGACGAACGTCTTGTTCATCTGCGGCGGAGCATTCGCCGGGCTCGACAAGATCATCGAGTCGCGAATCGGCAAATCGGGGATCGGCTTTCGCTCTGAGATCCGCCGCCCGCGGCGAGAAGATGAATCGCGACTGTTCCAAGAGGTCGTGCCGCAGGACCTGCTGAAGTTCGGCCTCATCCCCGAATTCGTCGGCCGTCTGCCGGTTCTCGGCACCGTGTCGAGCCTCGATCGCGATGCGCTCGTGCAGATCCTCGTCGAGCCGAAGAACGCGCTCGTGAAGCAGTACCAACGGGTCTTCGAGCTCGATGGCGTCGACTTGGAAATCACCGAAGAGGCGCTCGAGGCCATCGCAGATCAGGCGCTGTTGCGCGGCACCGGCGCCCGGGGCCTGCGGGCGATCCTCGAAGAGGTGCTCTTGGAAGTGATGTACGACCTCCCTTCGAGAAGCGACGTCGGACGGTGCGTTGTCGACAAAGAGACGGTGTTGCAGCGCGTCGCCCCGACGCTCGTGCCGCGTACCGCCGGCGAAAAGTCCGACCGGCCGCGCCGTGCGGCCTCCTGATCGTCGCTTCCCCGAGCCGCAGAAGGGACGTCCGGCCGGTCAACACGACGATTCGCTGGGTGGCGTCCTTGCCTGGCTCGATCGGCACATCAACCTCGAGGCGATCGAGCGCGGGCGCGCCGGCGCCGCGGCACTACCGACCCTCGAGCGCATCGCCAACCTCGCCGTGGCGATGGGCGAGCCTGAAAAGGCGTTCCCGATCGTCCACATCACCGGGACGAATGGCAAGGGCTCGACGACGCGCATCGCCTCAGCTCTGCTCAACGAGAACGGGCTCTCAGTTGGCGCGTATACGAGCCCGCATTTAGAGCGTCTCAACGAACGCATCGCCTACAACGGCGAGCCGATCTCCGACGACGATTTGCAGGACGTGCTTTCGGCCATTGAACAGCTCGAAGGGTTCGTTCTCGACAGTCATCCGGAGATGCTGCCGCCCACCTGGTTCGAACTCGTCACGGCCGCCGCGTACCGCTACTTCGCGGACGTCGCGGTCGATGTGGGCGCGATCGAAGTGGGTATAGGCGGCACATTCGACGCCACCAACATCGCCGACGCGAAGGTCGCTGTCGTGACAAACATCGAATACGACCACATGAACATCCTGGGCAACACGCGCGAGGCGATAGCGACCGAAAAGGCTGGGATCATCAAACGCGACAGCCTCGCGGTGATCGGCGACGAAAACCCGGAGATCGTCGAGATCTTCCGGCGCCAGGCCCTCGACGTCGGCGCGGAGGGGATCTGGCGACGCGGGATCGACTTCGAATGCACCCAGAACGTCGTCGCGCTCGGCGGACGGGTGATTTCTGTGCGCACACCGTCAGCCGAGTACGAGGAGTTGTTCTTGCCGTTGTACGGAGCGCACCAGGGAGAAAACGCGTCGGTGGCGATGGCGGCGACTGAGGCGTTCTTCGGGGGTCCGCTCGACCATGACGTCGTCGCGCAGGCGCTCGAACGTGTCGAGGTGCCCGGACGCCTCGAGATCATGTCCCGCCACCCGCTCGTATTGCTCGACGGCGCGCACAACGTCGCCGGGTCGACGGCGCTCGGTGCCGCGTTGGCGGAGGACTTCGAGGCGATCACGCGCATCGTCGTCGTGTTCGGTTGCCTGACGGGTCGGGATCCCGTCGCGCTTATCGAGGCACTCGGGGTCGAGCGGCTCGCGCACGTCATTTCGTGCGCTCCGCCGTCGATGCGGGCGGTCCCCGCAGATCTCGCGGCGAAAGAGATCGAGCGGTTGCCGGTGACCGTGTCTATGTCCGACAGTGTTGCGTCGGCGATCGCCGACGCAAAAGAGCGCGCCGGACGCGACGGAATGGTGCTTGTATGCGGCTCGCTCTATCTGGTCGGCGCGGCGCGCGAGCACTTGACCTACTAACCTCCCCCGCCGCTATGGGCCGAACGCTCGTGCTGTTGAAACCCGACGCCGTCGAACGGCGCCTCGTCGGCGAGATCGTCTCGCGTATCGAGAAAAAGGGGCTGGCGATCGTCGCGTTGCGGATGCTCGATGCCGATGCCGACCTCGCCGAGGCGCATTACGCCGAACACCGCGAGCGGCCCTTTTTTGGCGAGGTCGTGAAGTTCCTCACGAGCGCGCCGATTGTGGCGATGGTCGTCGAGGGGTCCGCGGACACCTGGCGTGTCGTGCGCACGCTGATGGGTGCTACCGATCCGGCCTTGGCGGATCCCGGCACGATCCGGGGGGACCTGGCGGCGTCGATGCCAGCAAACCTCATCCACGGCTCGGACTCCCCAGAGTCCGCAGAACGAGAGATCGCCCTTTTCTTCCCGGACCTCACCTGAAACTGCGGCCGCGTTGAGGACCTACGATTGGGCCCCTAACCTCGGACGACGCTAAAGGCGAGCGGAGAGAGCAAGAGGAAAGTCGTGGCGAACAGCTTCATAGGCTTCGGTGGTCGCGACATCGCTGTCGACCTCGGGACGGCGAACACCCTCGTCTACGTCCGTGGCCGCGGCATCGTTTTGAACGAGCCCTCGGTCGTCGCGATCAACGTGATGGACGGACAGCCCCTTGCGGTCGGCGCCGATGCGAAGCGGATGATCGGCCGCACACCGTCGAGCATCCAGGCGATCCGTCCCCTGAAAGACGGCGTCATCGCGGACTTCGAGGTCTGCGAAATGATGCTCCGCTACTTCATCCGCAAGGTCC
>CAWHOY010000001.1:0-26684 GCA_963831155.1 uncultured Acidimicrobiaceae bacterium | reverse complement strand
CTACCGACCCGGGAACGGTTGACGCTTCAGCGTCAGCCAACGGGCAGTTCCTCTACGTGCAGACCGGAGGGAAAGGAATCGTCGACGAGTTCCAGGTCAATGCGAACGGATCCCTCACCGAGATCGGATCCGTCACTGTGACCGACGCCGTCGGGGGCGAGGGCATCGTCGCCTTCTAGCCCACACTATCGGCGGCGTCCGCTGCGTCGGGCGCCGCCGATCAACACTCGGGGTCCACGAAACGGTCGTCGGAGCTGTTCTGGACGCGCGCCGAAGGAGAACCTCGATGCGCGGGTCGGAGTCGCTACTCTCGCCACGAATCCGACCGCGCCTTATGAGTCATGCCGCCGGCTTCCATCCGTCGATCAGCGCGTGATCGATGGCGATGGCGCAGCGAGCGCCCTGCTCGCAAGGAGGGTATCTGTCCTTTGCAGCTGTCGGGACCAGGCCTCAATCCAGCTTGCTCATGCCATGGGCTGTTGCCGAGTCAGTCGCTTGCTGAAAGCGACTGCAACGCGGCCTCGACGTCGGCCGGTTCGGCTCGGACGTGCCAGTCAGCGGAGACGAACGCCTCGCGCACGATCCCATCACGGTCGATGACAAAGGTCGCGGGAACGGGCAACGAGCGCGAGTGGTCAGCGTTCTGAATAGCGGGATCGTTCTGGAATACGTTCACCTGGAGGTCTTCGAGGTCCCCCGCCAGGGCGAACTGCACCTTGTAGGCGCGGATCACCTCCTGATCGAGGTCGCTTAGCACGGGGAAGGCGAGCTCGTGCTTCTCGGTAAGCGAGAGGCTGTGATCTGGTGCCTGAGGGCTGATGGCGACGAGCGAGGCACCAAGCTCGCGCAAGCGGGGCAGCGCCGCCTGCAGGCCTCGCAGCTGGATGTTGCAATACGGGCACCACTCGCCTCGGTAGAAAACCACGACGACGGGTCCTTTTTGGATGAGATCTGTCAGTGTCACCGACTGTCCGAGAGCGTCGGGCAGGGTGAAATTCGGTGCGTGGTCACCGATGGCGAGGCCGGGAGCGACGCCCGACGCATCGATGTCTCCGACGCCTGCCTCGATACGCGTAGCGATCGCGTCGGGGATGCTGGCGGTGATCTCATCGAGCTGGGGTTGGAGTGTGGGACCGGTAGTGGACACAGGTTCTCCTCGGGGCAGAATGCGCTGCCGTCTACTCGAGACGGTACCGGTCGGACTGCAATTACGTTTCGGGGCGCCGCCTGAAAGTGCAGAACGATGGCGCGCAACCGGCGGTCGGGGGCGCTCGGATTCGCGAGCCAAGTCGTCGTTATGGGATAGGTAGCACGCGTTCCAAGCGCTAAAAGTAAACACGTGGCTGAAATCTCACCCGCCGGGACCGAGCTCCGTAGTGACCGGCTGTTTCTACCCCCTCCACGCGACCGGGACCTCGATGCCCTGTGCAATCTCTTCGAAAACGCGGAAGTGATGCGTTACATCGCCGAGGGTGAGCCGTGGTCTGCGCAGCGCACGGAAGCGGTGCTCCAACGGATGAAGCGGCAATAGCGGGAGGACGGCTTCGGCATGTTCCTCGTAGAGAGGCTCGACGGCGGGTTCCTCGGTGAGATGGGACTGATGCCGTGGGATCCGGCGTCATGGACGCCCGGTAGCAATCGGTCGGCGAGGCAGCCAATGGCTCCAACGTAAGCAGCACCGACGGTTGCGATCTTGCCCCAGAAAAAGACAAGAGCTGGATAGTTAATTCGCCTCGGTGCGAGAAATTGATTCGGCGCACCACGCTGTACCTAAACCTCTTTCACTCGATGGAAGATGCCCCACGCTGCGGAAGCCCACGCATACTGAAGCAAGTCGCATGCCAGGCTTACGGTGAAAAGCACCGCGCGATTGGCCAGGCACCCATCGTCTCGCCTTCGTCCCATCCGGCCTCATGGGCTTCTCGCCGCGTTTCGAACTCCTGTTCGAAACCGCAGCACTCGCATTTGAGCCCGACTGTCACGCCAACTCCTCTAGCCACTCTTCGATCGCGTCCAATTCAGCTGGTGTCAGACCGTGTTTCGGATTGGTCGTTACCAACAAGCTCTTCACGTTCAGCTCGTCCGCCCATCGGCGGGGCGTCAGTCCGCTCGTGTCGCCCCAGTCGAGCGCATCGTCTTCGATCCACACGAAGGGGCGTGGATCTTGTTCGACAAACTTTCGAACCAACTTGAACTTCCAGGACTGGTCGAATTCCGTGTTTCGTGGAAGACCCAGCGTCCGTAGTCCCGTCGGCAAGCCGACGTGCTCGGCGATTCGATCGACATAGTCAGACCAGGTGGTAACCCACACGATTTCGACCGGGAGCACAGCCAGGCGCTGACCCATCTGCTTCGAGAGCCAGAGGGTGTACCCCTTCTCGGACACCTTTCGAAAGTCCGGAAAGACGACCCGTCGGTTCGGGTTGCGCATTTCGAAGGCGTTCAACACGCCGTCGACGTCGAGGAACAGGAGGGGTTTCATGAACCGCTTCGACGTTGCTGTGCTCGACGACGGTTGTCGACCTCCGATCTTGGCTCGATGTTCCCGCCGTGGTCGGTCTCGCTCAATGTTGGCGTCCACACGTCGTCGCGATCGAAGGCCCAAAGGGCCCAGTGCCTTGGCATCTCCGGCAGACGGTAGAACGAGCACATGGAGACCTGGGACGCCATCCAGTCACGGAGGAATGTCCGCGAGTACACCGACAAGCCCATCGATCAGAGCCACCTCGAACGGATCCTCGACGCGGGCCGACGGGCTCCGTCCTCAAGGAACTGGCAGCCATGGCACTTCGTCGTCGTCACCGATCGTCAGCAGCTCGTCGAGCTCGCCAAGGTCTGGCAGGGCGCCGGCCACGTCGCCGGTTCGGCGGCGACAGTCGCGCTCGTGGCGGCCGAGCCCGAGGACGGGGTGCATCGCGACTGGATGCAGTACGACTTCGGGCAGGCGACGGCCAACATGATGCTGACGGCGACCGATCTCGGTATCGGCTCGGCCCACGCGGCCGTGAGCGACCAGCAGCAAGCCCAGCGGGTGCTCGGCTTCCCGGACAGCTATCTCTGCCTCTACCTCATGGCGCTCGGCTGGCCGGCTGACAGGCCGCTGCGGCCTATCAAGAACCCCGACCGCAGGAGCTTGGACGAGGTGGTCCACTGGGGCAGGTGGTAGCTCGGCATTACCCTGCTCGTCGTAACAGTCAGGGCTAGAACGATTGACTCCTTGCACGGCTGGCAAAACGTCATTTCGGGGCTAAAGGCGTCCGAGGTCGAATTCGCCTGAAATGTGGGATGGCTTGTGGGATGACTTAAGCGGCCGGAAAAACGAGTCCCCACCCAGACGCATCGCATCCTTCCTCTACGTTCACGCAGTAGGGAGTGAGGTCTTCGCCAACGCGCACGTTCGCCAACGGAAAATTCACTCCATCGCGACCGCAGTGCCAAACTGAGTTGGCAGGATGACGCTCGGGGTATTGCTTCCTTGCCTCGTCTAAAAACACCGCTTTGATCTCGACTGGAGCATCTTCGAACCTGATCGGGTCGCTCACTTGCTCAGCCAAAACCCTTGAGCAGCTTCCCCGTCAGTCCCATCGACCTACCGTAAACCTTCCGACGTATCCGACGCTTGGTGTAGGCGGATGGTCCTCTCGTGAGCGCCCGGACGTTGTTGCTCGTGCGAGCTAGGCGGTAGAGCTGCGAAGTAAGCGTCTTCCGGGGCAATGTTCGCCTCCTTGGTGAGAGGATACGCGAGCCGATCGAGGGAGCGAAAAGCATGGCGGATGAGCGACGAGTGCGAGTGATGGTTGACTACATCGGAGCTAGTCCGAAAGACAAGGAGAAGATCGAGCAATTCGGCTTTACGCGTGGTTAATCCGGATGGAGTTGAGCTAGTTCAGGAAGGCAACCCCAGCCAATTTCAGTTCTGGGGTCATCGCGTCGCGTCGTACGAGTTCGTATCCCTCTGAGGATGCGTGACACAAGAAAAATGGCAATCCTCCCAGCGGACCTACAGAAGTTGAAGGCGGAGATTCTTAAGCTTCCGGACGGGGACATAACTATTCCGCGACGTACGGTGCTTGAACTCATCGAAGAGATCGAGAACCTAATCCAACAGAGAGAGAACGCCACGTCGCTGTCCGCGAGTCAGTTTCCGAGACCGGGGCAGGGTTTCCCTCAACGCCGATGGCGAAACTAACTCGTTGTTGTAGTCGACGAGCGTCCACGTCACCGTGCCGTTTGTTCTCGAAACGCTCGCTTGTTCTCTTCACGATGGTGAATCGTGTGAACCTCGTTGTGGACGGGCTGCCTTTGGTCAAGAGTCCGCTGCATAGTCCTGAACAGTTGTCCGTCGACTCCGATCCAATGCGCACCACTGCACGTAACTACATCAGGCATCTCGGGACATTGCACCATTAGCCCACGACGGAACCGATTGCACTGAAGCCACGGCGGTGATCCTTCGGAACCGACGCCGCATCAAAGTCGCGGGCAAGACTCGAACACGTCGGTGATTTCCTGATTGATCTCAATGTCATGTTCAACGAGGATGAAGTCTTCGCACTCTTTCCAGAATCGCGTGATGACTTGGTGATATTCGCAAGGTGACTCTGATACGTCACACAAATCCGTTTCGACCGAGAGATCAAACAGACTTCTTCTTGTCCGCTTTCGGGATGATCGTCAGTGATCCGGCCGCGGGAAGGAACGACGATTCAGATCCGTCGTCGCAGCGAACCCGCCCGAGCGAGCCCTGGGTGGCCGCGACCACGCCAGAGCGGGGCGGGGTTCCGACCTTTTCGGATTCGACCACGATGCGGTCTTTGACCTTGACCTTTTCCACACCCCGAGCGGTGCAACTCACTAGCCAGCCTCAAATCTACGATGACGTTCCGAATCACGATCTCTCTTACGACCTCGCCCCATTACACCGGTGTTTGTTCGAAACGCCACGATCCGATTCTTAGTGTGAGTAAGTTCACGAGATCACCGAGATCTGAGAACCATTGGGCATTGTTGGTCAGAGATGCAGTGAGGTGCCCGTTGGTGAGCGACTCGCAAACACCCGACTCAACGAAGCGGAGGTCGACGCTTCTCCCATTCGAATAGCCGAACGCAAAGATCGTCACGTTCGTACCAACCTGCGAACAGGTACGACTCGGCGATCTCTCCATCCGACCGATGACCTTTTGGAAATCCACCGTTGTCCTTCCACTGATCACCGCCGCCCTTCTCCGATCGAGCCTCGACCGAGTCGTCATCGTGTACCGGCAGATCCGACCGAAGATTGCGCCGGGTGGCAGCAGGTGTCTTCGCAGATCGAACCCAGTGTTCGATATTCCGGTGTTGGGGATCGAGAGGAACGGTGGGCACGGACCCGTCGCCGGCACGTGAAGTTCGTCTGTTCTTTGAATCATCTGGTTCGGCGTGCCGAAGCGAAGCGCCAATGACGACGAGTAGCCGAAGAACGGCAGCGTGGCGATTAGAGCGACGAAGGCGAGACGGCTGCGCCTCACGTGGAAAATGATGCCACCATCGTCATGGCGTTCAATTATCGACTGCCCTCCAACGGCACTTTCGCTACGCGGCTGAGAGACCTTCGGGTGCGCGTTCTCGGGCACCTTCGGTGGCGCGCCCTTCGGCAATAGCACGCTCTTCCCTCACAGCTCGTACTAACGCTGCGCGCGCTTCGGTAATAGCACGCTCTTCCCGCACAGCTCGTACCTGTGCTGCGCGAAACTCTTCGTCACTCTCGATGACGTGGAACATGGGCTGGGGGTTCCGTCGAGGCGGTGACGGGGACAGAAGCGACACGGTCTCACGCATGCGCAATACCGCCCAGCTCCGAGTGCATGCGGCTACCCCTACTGGAAACGCTTGACCGTGACAGCTGTCATCCGGACGATCCCGCAGTGCAGGTGCCCGTTCGAGCTGCCGTAGGGCTCGATCTCCGCTTGGGACCCGTGCAGCGTGATCGTTCGCGTGGTCTGAGGCACGGTGAACCTCAGGGCTGCCGACGTCGGACAGATCGAGTTCGCGTAGCCGGTCTGGTTGTGGTACACGACACCGAAGTAGGCGGTCTCACCCGGCGCGAGGACGACCGTCTCCTCCTTGATGCTGAATGCCCCCGGAGCCTTCTCGTCAGTAGTCGATAGGTTCTTTCCGGCTGCCGTGAGCATCTGGACGCGCGGGTACCCGTAGAGCGAACAGGTGTTGGCGGAGTGGTTCGTAAAACCAAACTCAGCGGCCATAGTTCCCATGGCCGTCGTGGACCGTCCGGTCCAGACCTCTAGCGAATTGGATGTGCACTTCGGCACACTCGCCGTGGCGGGTACTCGTGACGCTGACGCGGGTGAGACGGTGGCAGCTAGCCCGACAGCTGGTACGAGGGCGACGGCACAGGCGATCGCTACCTTGGCAGCTAGCCGCCTGAGGGTATACCTGGGTGCATTCATGACGCACCCCCTTCACATTGCAAAAACCCTGCCCAACCATGATATCGGCCGACCCTCTTGGGCATGCTCTTTAGAGAGTTGAGAATTAAGCGCGCAGTTTCAAGCGTTCTTCCGTCGATCGGTAGCCAACGCACCCGATCAGTCAACGTTCGGTGGGAGCCGCCAGCGGCAACGGCAATGACGACGCTGGCACAGGACGCGCTCGTCCGAGGCGTTACGCGGTTCGCGCCTGAGGTTGACCGCCTTCGCTGCTGTCCGATGAACGAGCTGGCATCGACACAACGACGTTGCCAGGCTCCATCGCTTCGTAACATGAAATGAGCTCCGACGCGCGGGAGACCGTGGCGCGCTCGGATTCGATAGCTCGCTCCAATGCGGAGCGCAGCTCCTCGTCGTTTCGCAGCACGTGCAACATCGACCGGGGCTCTGCCAGTTCGTGCGCCTCGAGACGATGACCCCACGACCAATTTCTCATCGCTTCACCACTCCCTGCCCGTCTTTACCGTGCGCTTCAGCGAGTCGCGCGTACAGGGTCGTGGGCCCTGAAACCACGACTCGGGTGCGCCGGCATCAGAATGGGCCCTCGGCTCAATCGATCCTGGGCTTTTGCTGGGACACCTCTGTGAAGCTCAAGTCGGGGCACCCAAAGGGGACCGAGTCCTGCGCCGTGACGCTCGACCCGTCGGAGCCGGCGTAGTTGGGGTCGTCCGACAAGCAATCGCGTTCGTCACCGTCTGCCGATAACCCATCCCTCATACGGAGAGCATCGCGAAGCATGGCCGCACGAGGGTGCGCAGCGAGGTCACTCTCCGAGACGATTCCAACGACCGCTCCGTCGTCGGCGACAGCGAAGGTCCGGTTCGGGAACTGCCGGAGCAGGGGGCGGCCGAGCCGACCCGCTAACGGAAGGTGGAATCGCCAGGACTTCGGACCCTTGGGGATCGCCGCCCCGTGACGCACACTTAGACGACAAGGGGTAGACGCTCGCGGAGAATCGACTGGGACCGGGTGAAATGGCCTCTCGGAGACCAGGGGTCGGTTATCGCCCTCCTGCAGACGCGATTACGTCGAAACCGGAGGCTGCGCGATCTCGCCAGATCGCGACGCGTCGAAGGAATCGTCCCAAGGATTCGAGATGTGCGAGCGCGAGTGCTCGAGGGCGAGCGTTGCCAGCCGAATCGTTTCGCGACGTTCGCACCGATTACGAGGCGTCGAGGACTGCACGAGTCAGGGACGCGTCTCACCGGCCCTTCGCGCGGCGTGCAGGGAAACGCGACACGAAACCCGTCATCGAGGTCCGCGATTTGTACAAGTCCTACGGAGCGACCGAGCGGGTGCATGGGATCAGCTTCTCGGTCTCCAAAGGGCAGATATTCGGCTTCTTAGGGGTGAACGGTGCCGGAAAGACGACAACGATCGAGATCCTTGAGGGTTATCGAGCGCGGGATTCTGGCGACGTCGCTGTGCTCGGCGTCGATCCGTGGCACGCGCCAAGGACGTGGCGCAACCGGATCGGTCTCGTCCTCCAGGACTCAACGCTCAACCCCGTGTTCACGGTGCGTGAGACCGTCTCGATGTTCGCTCGATACTTTGCGGCCACCACGTCAGTGGACCACGTGCTTCGTACCTGTGGTCTTTCTGACCAGTCTGATGAGCGCATCGGCCGACTGTCTGGAGGCCAAAGACGCAAGGTCGATGTCGCGCTCGGCTTGGTTGGAGACCCCGAGATCCTCTTCCTCGACGAGCCGACCACCGGTCTCGACCCCGCCGCCCGGCGTGAGATGTGGACGGTGATCGGCGATCTTCGCGAGGTCGAAAAGACCGTGTTCTTGACTACGCACTACATGGACGAGGCCCAGCATCTCTCCGACGACATCGTGATCCTCCGAGCAGGGTCGATCGTTGCCCAAGGAAGTCCCGACCAGCTGAGCCGGAGCCTCGGAGCGGCATCGCAGATTTCCTTCGAGCTTCCAACATGGGTGCCGTTCGACTCGATCGAGCTGCCGATAGGAACGGCGCGTTGCGAATCGGGGAGGGTCCAGTTCCAAAGTGTCGCTGTGCAACGAGATCTCGGCACGTTGCTCACTTGGGCAGAAAGTGAACGCATCGAACTCGCGAACCTCACGGTGAAACAACCGACTCTCGACGACGTCTTCGTTCAACTCGCAACGTGGTCACAGGACGACCTTCGATCGAGCGAGTCACTCGGTGGACGATGAATGACGTCGCGCTGAGCGCTTTCCAGACTCGCTATTCGCTCGTCGGATTTCTCCGGAATCCGCGCGCCATTGTCTTCACGATCGTGATGCCGCTGTTCCTCCTCGTCATCTTGAACACCATCTTCCATCACTTGACAGACTTCATTGGCGCGAAGTCGGCGGCACTTTATTACACGCCGGCGATGGTTGGATATCAGATCGTCTGGGCGGGACTCAGCTCTCTCAACGCGACCGTCGTCGCGGACCGCGAAGCAGGATTGTTGAAGCGGTTTCGCGGTACGCCGATGCCGAGCTGGGTGTATCTCACCGCGGAGATCGCCCGCACCGTTGTCGTCGTCGTGTGCACGGTCTTTGTTCTCGTCCTCGTCGGTGTCGTCTTCTATCGCATCCGACTCTCAGGCGACGCGATCCTCGGTCTCGCTGTGTACACGGTGCTGGGGGCCGCGGTGATGTCCGCGCTCGGACTCGCGTTGACGCGGGTTTGTTCGACCACGGACGCCTCTGCGGTAGTCGGGCCGTTTCTCGTCGTGATCCTGTCGTTCATCTCCGGAGTCTTCGTGCCGATGAATCTCATGCCCGGCTGGCTCGTCGGAGTCGGGCGCGCCTTTCCCCTCGAGCACTTGGCGGACGGGCTTCGGAGTGCGTTCACGATGGCGCACTCCAACGGGCTCACGGCGCAGAACGTGGGAGTTCTCGCGATCTGGGGCGTCTTCGGAATCTTCCTCGCCGTGCGCACGTTCCGGTGGGAGCCAATCGGGCGACGTTGAGCGGTTGGCCTTGCCTCAAGGCACCGGAGATACGGAGTTTCCAGCTCAGTCGATCGACTCTTTTCGCAGTCGTCCTCGGCACGGCTTCCTCGTAACGTCGCGGCGCGGCAGACCGCTCTCTAGCGGCATTCGAGGATCGCCCCTCGCCGAACGTCGGTGGGATCGCATCCGGTGGCGCACTCGTGCCCGCTGAATGTCTCGACAGTTCAAAGATTGGAGCCTCGCGACGTGAGAACGTTGGCGCGATATCTCGGATGTGTATTGCGTGCCCTCTGAACGGATCCCGACTCGGGTCGTGGCTGCGAGCCGCGCGACGCCACCTTCATCGGCGGTCAGAGGGGGCCCATATGCCACGCCGTACTAGCTTCGACTGGCGAGACATTTCGCGCCGAGTCTCCCTCTCCCGAGTCCCTCCATGTCAGCGGAATGTCAGCGCAACTCTACGAAACCACCCTGTACGGCCTCGCAAGACCACATGACGACCGAGCGAACACCCACGCTGACCTGCGCATACTCGGCAGACTCGGTGGACCACATGATCAGGACCCGCCTGGGGGTGAAGAGGTCCCGGGTTCAAATCCCGGCAGTCCGACGAAGTCCTCTCGCCATTCTGTATGTGAGAATTTCGGCTGACTAGTTCGGGCGCGATCGAGACTTTGGACCCTGTCTCAGACCGCGCACAACCCGCAGCATTTGGTCAGTTCTCGAAGCGAACTTGAGCTGATCACATGGCCCTCATTCCTCGAACTGGCAGGCCACCTACGGCCGGGCTACCCAGCGAAGACGGCCGAGTGCGCTTAGCTGACGCCAATCTCGTTGGGGAATCTCACGACTCGCCAGGCGTTTCACGACGGCCGCTTCTTCCCGCGACATGGCGACCGTAACGCGACACCCGCCGAGCAAACCGATCATTGTGGTCGGTGTGGATGGTTCATCCGAGAGCTTGGAGGCGCTTCGCTGCGCGACACAGTACGCATCGCTTTGCGACGGTGAGCTGCACGCAGTGATCGCGTGGGAGCATCAGTTCGGTTTCGGCGTCTTCCCCGAGGGCGCTGCTGGCCTCGAAAACGAGGCGCGTCGCACCCTTGAACGAAGTGTCCATAGGGTTCTTGGTCCCGCACGCGCGGCCGCGGTCGTGATGAAAGTGATTCACGGTCATCCAACAGAGGTGCTCGTCAATGAGTCGCGCACCGCTCATCTCCTCGTCGTCGGGCACCGAGGTTACGGGGGATTCGCAGGACTGCTGCTCGGTTCGGTAGGCGAGAACTGCGTTCGTCACGCCAAATGTTCGGTCCTCGTCGCGCGAGAAGAAAGCTAGCGCGGCAGTGCCCGGGGGGACTTGCTCGGCGAGGCGGAATCGTCGCCGCAACGATCCGCTCAAAGGAGATTCACTCTCCACCGAGGAGAGATCAAGGAACCGAGGTTGCGATCGCCCCTCGGAGAACGAGGGTTTACGTCGTGACACCGCCCCGCCGCGACGGGTGTCAGCGCGAATGAGAAACAGGAGGACTCACACATGCGGATGATCGACAGCAAGCGCGTTCAGCGTCGAAAGAAGACGGATGCGCATGAACGGTAGCGCCGCACCGTCCGCCAGTCTTGGTGCGCGATCGACCGTCGTGGACGCTTCCCTCACCTGGTGAGGGCCAACGGGCGCAAGAAGGAGAGTGAATCCGCTTGGCGACCCTGGGGGAGATTCTCCGCCGGTTCCGGTTCCATGGCGTCCCGGGAGCGCCGGTTACCTTCGCGGTGCCGGCCAACCGTTCGGCTGAACTGGACGCAGAGCTGCAGCCAGTCCTGGCGCTGCTCGACGACGATCAAAAGCGGGTCGAGGATCTTCTCGCTCGCGCCAAACGCGACGCCGACCGCCGAAGGGCGTCTGCCATCGAGCAGGCAAGTCGGATCGTCGCCGACGCTCGAGCGCTCCAAGACTCGACGCGTGCTGAGGCCGCGACGGAAGTGCTCACGCGTGCTGCCCTCGAGCGCGCCGCACTGCTCGCCGCCGCCGAACGCGAGGTCGATCGGGTGGAGCGCGCTGCGGCTGAGCGGACGCCTGCGCTGGTCGACGACGTCGTCCGCAGAGTCCTCGCCCTTGGGGCGCTTAATCGATGAGTGCTGGATGGGTGGCAGCAATGGTTCGCGGACGGGGGCTTGCGCTGCGCCAGATTGGACGCGAAGAGGCCCGTGAAGTGGCGCATTGCACATCGCTCGCCAGCGCCATCGCCATGCTCGCGTCGACCGCTTATGGACGAGAGCTCCGGAGCGACATGGATCTCGCGTCTGCGCAACACGCCGTCTCGGCCACCGTGCTGTGGCATCTGCGAGTCCTGGCTGGTTGGGGCCCGTCCCTCGGCGCGCGACCGCTGCGCGTCTTAGCTGCTGGGTTCGAACTCTCCAACATCGTTGGCAAGTTGGCCGCACTTCGCGGCGAGACGGCTAGCAGACCGTACGCACTCGGGTCTCTCGCGCTGTCGTCTACGGCGATCTTGGCGGCGCGCACCGCGGCGGAGGTTCGCTCCGACTTGCGCTCGTCGCCGTGGGGGGATCCCGGCAGTGACGATCCCGCTGTGATCCGGCTCGCGCTGCAGCTCGGCTGGGCTCGTCTTGTCCTCGAAGGCGCGCCCGAAGCGGGCGACTGGGCGACATCGGGCGCCGCTCTCGTGCTCGCGCGGGTGCTGGCGGTGGGCGCGTTGTCGTCTCTGAGTCCATCGGCGCGTCACGACGCAAGCCGCGTGCTCGGCCGGAACTGGCAAAGGGCGACGGCACTGAGCGAGCTGCCCCAATACTTGCCCCGCATGGCCGCTCGTTTCCTTCGGGGCGCTGAGACTCCCGAGGACCTGTGGCGAGCGGAGGCGTCGCGTTGGACGATCGTTGAGTCGAGCGCCACCGCGCTCGCGGCTCGCACACCGCCCGACGCTGGATGTGCCATCGGCGTGGCGGGACTCCTTGCCACAGACGCCTTCAGGGCTCGCGCCGCGCTAGCGCTGGCGGCGAACGGTGGCGGGGATCTCTTTGGGGTGCTCGATGCCGTGGCGTGACGTCTTCCAACCCGTACCGATGAGCCGCGTCTCGATCGTCGCGCCAACGGACCGGCTGCGAGCGGTGCTCGTGGAGGTTGCCGACGCGGGCGCCGTGGAGCTTGAGCACGTCGTCGACGAAGAACGCGGCCCGGCGACCGATGCGCTTGAGCGGGTCCGCCAGCAGCGCGCGACGACTCCTCGAGGCGAGACGGCCGAGACAGCGCGCATTGACGTCGAGCCTCCCGACCTCGCCACTCTCGAGCGGGTCGGCCGATTTTCGGAACTGGTCGGCGAGGCAGAACTCGAGCAGACAGGAGCGACCGCCCGACGGCGCGGCGACCTCGCCGCCCTCGCCGGGTGGAGCCCGACGGCGTCCGTCGGCCCATTGGCAGATCGTCTCGCACCACTCGGGGGAGGAGTCGTCCCGCTGCCGGTCCCGCGCGGCAGCGTCCCGCCGACGCTCGTCGAGGCCCGAGGAACGACGGGCGCTTTTCAACCGCTCGTCGACACCTACGCCACGGTGCCCTACGCGGACTTCAACCCGGCGTTGCTCGCAGGCTTCGCTTACGTCGTGATGTTCGGAATGATGTTCGGCGACGTCGGACATGGCGCTTTGCTCGTGGCAGGCGGCTTGCTCCTCAGGTCCGGGCGCCCGAAAGCGCTTGCCCGCATCCGACACCTTGCGCCGTTCGTCATCGGTGCTGGAGTCGCGAGTGCGCTCTTCGGGCTGGCGTTCGGCGAGATGTTCGGTCCGACCCACGTCGTTCCCACGCTGTGGATCGACCCTCTCGACCACCCAACGACGCTGCTCGCCGTGGCCGTGGCGGCCGGTGCGGGCTTGCTCACCATTTCCTACGCGCTCGGGGCCGTCAACCGTTGGCGAGAGGGCGGCGCGGCACGAGCTTTCGTCGCCACGTCTGGGATCGCCGGTACTTTGCTCTATCTCGGCCTCGCCGTCGGCGGCCTCGGCTGGTACCGCCACTCCGTCGCTCTGCTCGGCACCGGCGGCTCGGTCGCGGCGATCGGCCTCGTGCTTGGCTATCTCGGATACCACGCCGAGACGTCCGGACACTTCGGCGGGGCAGTGCAAGCCGGGATCGAGGTGTTCGATGCCGTGCTGCGGATCGGCACTAACACGGTCTCGTTCGCACGCCTCGCCGCCTTTGGGCTCACCCACGCCGCATTGTGCGGACTCGTTTGGTCCGCGACGACGGCGCTGTGGCATCGAGGGCCGACGCTTTGGTGGGCCGCCATCGCGATATTTCTGGTCGGGAACGCGGTCGCCTTCACCCTCGAGGGCCTGGTGGCGGGGATCCAGGCCCTGCGGCTCGAGTACTACGAACTATTCAGCCGGGTCTTCGTCGCTGAAGGTCGACCGTTCCGGCCCTGGCATATCCCGATCCGGCTCGCAAAGGAGACCCCATGCTCACCTGGTTGATCGGCCTTCCAGTTCTCGTCGCAACGGCCGCTGGCATCGGAGCCCAGCTCCGCCGCCGCCCGCGTCCGGCGCTTCGCGTCGTGAAGTACCTGAACATGCTCTTTCTCGTCGGCGCCGGCGTTCTCGTCGCACTTGCCGTCCTCGCTAGCCCGAGCTCAGCTGCCACGGCGGTGTCGGGCAGCGTCGCGTCATATCGCGGCCAGGCTCTCATCGGCGCCGCGATCGCGGTCGCCGGTTCGTCGATCGGAGCCAGCATCGGCGTCGCCTACACCGGATCAGCTGCGCTCGCCGCGATGAGCGAGCGACCCGAGATGTTCGGCCGAGCGATGGTCATCGTCGGTCTCGCCGAAGGCATCGCGATTTACGGTCTTGTCATCGCCATCATCTTGATCGGCAAGGCCTAGACGTTGGGATCGTTCGTCGTGATCGGCGAGGAGTCGCGAGTGCGCGGCTTCGCCCTCGGCGGCGCCACCGTCATCACAGCCGAGGCAGCCGACGACGTGCGCCGGGCCGTTGGCGGGCTCGGGGACGATGTTGCGGTAGTGATGCTCACCGCTCACGCGGCCGCGGCGCTCGGGGACGAGATAACGCCACGCGGCACGGTGCTGACCGTCGTGATGCCGCTGTGACCGGGCTATCCGTTGCCGTCGCGACGAAATCTCGGCGGCGTCACGGTTTCGCGCCCGACACCACCACGATGCGGGCCGCGCTCGCTCCGGTCGCTGACGCCCTGCACGCGCGAGCGCGTGCACGTGCCCACGAGGAACTCGTGCGTTCAGAAGAAGACGCTCGGGTGGAGGTGATGAGGGCTCGCGAGCAAGCGGCGCGCGTGCTTTCTGATGCGAAAGCCGAAGGCCTCGCGGCTGCAGAGCGCTCCGCCTCAACGCAGCTCGCGCTCGCTCGGCGGGCAGCGCGCGCGATGGTCCTCGTGGCGCATCGGCGCGCCTACGACGAGTTGAGATCTGCTGCTCTCGACGAGCTTTTGACGCGCTCAACGACACAAGAGGGCCGCCAGCTCGCCGAGCGGATGAGGGCTTTGGTGAGCGAGCGCCTCGGCGGTGCGACGCCGATCCGCGTGGTCGAGGCAGGCGCGTTCGAGGTGGCCGCCGAGTCCGGAAACCGGCTCGCTTCAATGGAACCATCGGAGTTGATCGAGGAAGTGCTCGCGTCGCGGGCCGACGAGATCAACGCTCTCTGGAGATGACCGACCGCTCCATTTCCAACGGAACCGTACGGCCGGTGGCGGGCGCCGGACGCGTCGTGCGGGTGAACGGCCCCCTCGTCGAGCTCGAGGGGCTCGATCGCGTTGCCATGCTCGACGTCGTCGAAGTCGGCCCGGCCGCCCTCGCCGGCGAGGTTGTATCGATCCGCCACGGCCTCGTGACCGCGCAGGTCTACGAGTACACGGGTGGCCTCCGAGTTGGCGACCTTGCCACCGGCCGTGGTCGGCCGCTGTCGGCTCGACTCGGCCCCGGGCTGCTAGGGGCGATCTTTGATGGTCTGCTCCGCCCCCTTTCTTCCGCGTCGACGTGGCTCGCACCGGGGTCGTTCCGAGCCAGCGCGACGACGGGGCACTGGCGCTTCGAGCCGCGCGCGGCGGTTGGCTCGAAGGTGCGTCCGGGAACGCTTCTCGGCACGGTCCCGACTTTGTCCCGTCTCGACCACCGCGTAGTCGTGCCGAGAGGCACTGCCGGCTGTCTCGAGTGGATAGCAGACTCGGGCGAGGTTGATGACGACGAACCGGTCGCCGTCGTCGCCGGATCGGAGCTCACGCTCACCGATTACTGGCCGGTTCGCGTACCTCGCCCGGTCGAAGAACGACTCGAGCTCTCGGTACCGCTGCTCACAGGACAGCGAGTCATCGATCTCCTCTACCCGATCGCGAAGGGCGCAACCGCGGCGGTCCCCGGCGGTTTCGGCACGGGCAAGACGATGCTGCTTCAACAGCTCGTCAAGTGGTGCTCGGCAGACGTCGTCGTCTTTGTCGGCTGCGGAGAGCGCGGGAACGAGCTCGCCGACGTGCTCGCCGACCTCGTCGCCCTCGCTGACCCAAGGACCGGGCGCAGCCTGCTCGAGCGCACCGTGGTGATTGCCAACACCTCCAACATGCCGGTGATGGCTCGAGAAGCGAGCATCTACACGGGCATGACCGTCGCGGAGTACTACCGAGATATGGGCTACGACGTGGTGTTGCTCGCCGACTCGACGTCGCGCTGGGCCGAGGCGCTGCGCGAGTTCTCTTCACGAAGCGGGGAGCTGCCCGCAGAGGAAGGGTATCCGGCCGGGCTCGCCTCGGCGCTGGCCGCCTTCTACGAGCGCGCCGGGCATGTCAGAACCCTCGGAGGAAATGAGGGGTCGATCACAGCGATCGGTGCGGTGTCCCCGCCTGGCGGGGATATGAGCGAGCCTGTCACCTCGCATACCGAGCAGTTCGTCCGATGCCTGTGGTCGCTCGATCGCGATCTCGCGTACGCACGCCACTACCCGGCGGTCACCTGGACGAGGTCGTTCTCGCGCGACGCGCCGATCGTCGGCGCCTGGCAGGAGTCGGCGGGCCGACCCGGTTGGGGGCGCGACCGGGCACGGGCAATCGCCCTCCTCACCGAAGCCGATCGGCTCGCCCCGATGGTGGAGCTGGTTGGCCTGCAGGCCCTTCCGCCCTCCGAGCGGGTCGTGGTCTTGGGCGGTCGACTATTGCGCGACGCGGTGCTGCAGCAGAACGCGCTCAGCGAAAACGACGCGACCTGCACACCGGCCAAGCAGACGGCCCTTCTCGAGATGGTGCTCGCCGTCTATGACCGGTGCGTGGCGCTCGTCGGCCGCGGTGTTCCTGCTGCAGCGATCGAGCAAGCGGATCTCTCCGGAGTCGCTCGGGTGCGTGACGAGGTGAAACCCGACGACGTTGCCGGCGTGACGGCGCGCGTTGACGAGGCACTGGCAACTCTTGAGGCCCTGGCGTGACGAGCGAGGTGCCAGGAGTGCCCCCGATTCCCCTTGCCTACCGCGGCGCTGGTCAGGCGGAAGGTCCGTTGCTCGTCGTCGAGGGGGTCGAAGGTGTCGGATTCGACGAGCTCTGTGGAGTCCGTCTCCCCTCGGGCGAGATCCGCCAAGGAATCGTGCTCGAGGTCCATCGGGACACAGCCGTCGTCGAAGTCCTTCAGGGCACGGCAGGGATCGAACCGACGACCGTCTCTGTCGCCTTCGAAGGTCGCCCGTTGGAGATTCCCCTCGGCGACGAGTGGCTTGGGCGCGTTTGGAACGGCATGGGCCAGCCCCTCGACGGCGGACCGCCAATGCTCGCCGAATTGCACCGCCCGGTGGAGGGTTCGCCGCTGAACCCGACTGTCCGCGACGTTCCGAGCGACCCGGTCCTCACGGGATTGTCCAGCATCGATGCCCTGACAACGCTTGTGCGCGGACAGAAGTTGCCGGTGTTCTCCTGTGCTGGGCTGCCGCACCTCGAGCTGGCGGTCCAGATCGCCGCGCAGTCGAACGTCGTCGGCGAGCCGTTCAAGGTGATCGTCGTCGCGATGGGGCTGACCCACAGCGACGCCGACTTCATACGTGACGGGCTCGAAGCGCGCGCTTCGGCAGGCGATCTCGCACTCTTCTTGGACCTCGCAGATGATCCAGTCGTTCAGCGGGTGCTGGCCCCGCGGGTCGCTCTCACGGTGGCGGAGTATCTCGCCTTCGATCGAGGCGAACACGTCCTTGTCGTACTCGCCGATATGACGAACTACTGCGAGGCGGTGCGCGAAGTCTCTGCTGCGCGGGGCGAGATCCCCGGACGACGGGCATACCCCGGGTACCTCTACAGCGACCTCGCCTCGCTCTACGAACGATGCGGCCGCGTGCGCGGTCGGCCCGGGTCGCTCACTCAAGTTCCTGTTCTCACGATGCCGGCGGGCGACATCACCCACCCAGTGGCCGACCTCACCGGTTACATCACCGAGGGACAGATTGTCTTGTCGCCCGAACTTCACGGCCAGGGCGTCTACCCTCCGATCGACGTCCTCAGTTCGCTCTCGCGCCTCATGCGCAAGGGAACCGGCGAAGGTCGCACGAGAGCCGACCATCCAGCGATCGCCGCACAGCTGGTCGCCGCGCTGGCGAGAGCTCACGAGGTCCGAGATCTCGCCGAGCTGATCGGGAGTGGAGCTTTGACCGAAACCGACCGCCGCTACCTCACCTTCGCCGATGCGTTCAACTCGGTGTTGATCAACCAGCGGAGCGACGAATCACGCGGCCTTGAAGAGACTCTCTCTCGCGCCTGGCGGGTCGCTTCCGAGCTCCCACGGCAAGAACTCAACATGGTTTCGCCTGCTGAGGTTGGCGCTTACTACACCGACCGCGCGAACGCTCAGAGCTCCGATGCATCGCGCGACGAGATCGCTGCGGGTCGCGACCGTGGCTGAGCGAGTACCTCCCGGTCGTGCGGGCCGACAGTGGCTCCGTAAGCGGTTGGAAGCCACACGGCACGGCGCGGAGCTGCTCGATCGCAAGCGGCAACTCATGCATCGCGAGCTCACCCGCCTCGCGTCGGCACGAGAAACCACCGCGCGCGCCCTTGAGTCCGCCTGCGCCGAGGCAGAACTCTGGGGGCTGCGAGCGTTCGTCGTCGGCGGAGCGTCAGACGTCGCGCTCGCAGCGGCAGTGGTGGCTGGACGGGCTCGGGTCGACGTGTCCTTCCGGAACACGATGGGGGTCGTTCACCCCAACGAACCCCACTTTGCCGCAGCGATGCTCCCGGCCACCGACGAGGCGGCCGCCAACGCCGCGGTCGCCCCGGCTGCAGCTGCCTACCGTCGAGCCCTCGAGGCGGCTGCCGTTCACGCTGCAGCGGACGCCTCGTTCCGTGTGCTCACTGCCGAGCTCCACGCGACCGAGCGTCGCTTGCGGGCCATCGAGCACCATCGAATTCCTTCCCTGGAGGATGCGCTACGCAACTTGGAACTGCGACTTGAGGAGCTGGAGCGGGAAGAGCGTGTGGTGTCGCGCTGGGCCAAAGATCACATCCGGGCGCATCGCCCTTAGCGGACGAGCTCGGCGGGGCTGAGGGTTCCGGTAGCTTCGACCTCGATCAGTTCGACCTCGAGCGGCACGTCCCCTGGTTCAACTATCGCTTCGGTTTCGGAGGAGACGGACCGGTCGAACGTTTTCAATATCGGTCTGCTCGGCGGCCGACTTGTCGGGGTCACGAGGTGGTTACGTGAGCAACGGGAAACGACCCGGCTAGAAATCGGATACTTCGGCGCCAGCACCGGGGCCGCCGCGGCACTTTGGGCGGCCGCCGAACCGGATGCAGGGGTCATGGCGGTCGTTTCCCGAGGAGGGCGCCCCGATCTCGCCGCGGACCGACTCGCCGCGGTCGTCGCTCCAACTTTGCTCATTGTCGGAGGCGACGACGATGTCGTGCTCGGCCTCAATCATGACGCGCAGGCGAAGCTGCGCTGCGAGAGTCGCCTCGTCGTCGTGCCGGGAGCGACGCACCTGTTCGAGGAGTCGGGCACATTGGAGGTCGTCGCCGAAACGTCTCGTGACTGGTTCGTGACCCATCTGCGGAGCACAGCGACGTTCGAGGGTTGAGCGATGAAGCTCACGCTCGTCGGTGACACGGTCGCCAAAGCGTCGATGTGAACAGAATTCAGGCCTGGTGTCGTCAAAGGCTTCGACTGAGCTGGTGCGCTCATTGCTTTAATCGACGCCCGGCTTCCGCGGATTCGCTTTGACCACCGTAATTGGCGGCCCTGAAGTGATATCGCCTCCGACACAGGGAGGGAATAAGTAGGACAGGTGGGCTGATGCGTACCGAATTCGAGGTAACGGCTCGTGCTCGATCTCCAGCCCAGAGAACCCGGAGAATGCGTCTTAGGACCCTATCCGTGCCGACGTTCTGTCATTAGGTATCGACTTGGCTCTCGATGGGTCGTATCGGAAGAGGGACAGACATGAAAGCGATCATCGGTGACAAGATCGTGGTGAAAGGCCATCGCGTCGGAGATCCTTCGCTACAGGCCGAGGTCCTTGCCATCAAGGGAGAAAACGGCGAACCGCCGTACCTCGTTCGGTGGGCGTCGGACGGTCACGAGGGTCTCCTGTTTCCTGGGCTCGATGCTGTAGTCGAACACACCTCATTTAGGGGCCAGCAAGAATCCTGAGCAACGACTCCTCGGGAGGGTGGATGACCTCGGGGAGTCCAGGTGATCGCGCGTAGATCCGTGCTCCCAACTTGCGCCACACAGCCTTCGTGTGCTCCTTCAGATCCTGTCGATGGTGGCGTTGTTCGCCAACTCGTAGGTCGTCGTCGCCCGCTTGAAGCGTGGAGCGGTGACGAGCATCCGACGCGTGGCTGAGGAATCAATCGGCGGGTGAAGAGGTGACCTCGGACCCTGGGCGTGTGCGGCCCGCTGCTGCACGTTCGCGCTGAGATCTCTCGGAGAGACAATGAAGGGCTCGCTGCAGGTTGGGAAGATTGCCGGGATCCCAATTCGTCTGCACTGGTCCCTCGTCTTGCTCGTGATCTTTGCCATGGGGCCTGGCGTCGGCGTATCAGTCGTGCTATCCGAGTTGGCGTGGATAGCCGCCATCTTTGCTTGCGTACTCATCCACGAACTCGGCCACAGCATCTTTGCGCGCCACCGCGGCTACAAGGTCCGCGACATCGTGCTCCTGCCACTCGGTGGCGTGTCGGAGATCGTCGGAATTTCGAACTCAGCGCGTGACGAAATGACGATCGCGCTTATTGGTCCGTTGACGAATTGTGCGATCGCTCTTTTGCTAGTCGGCATCGCCGCATCGCGAGGGTTGGAGCTCTGGCCGCCAACGCTCTTCGGCCGAGAATGGCTGGTGCGGGTGATGTGGGCGAACGTGATGCTCGGAGGCTTCAATTTGTTGCCGGCTTTGCCCCTCGACGGCGGACGAGCACTGCGCGGGTTCCTCGCGCGTTCGCAGAACCGCGCGACGGCAACGACGACTTCCGCCCGGATCGCAACCGCGATCGCCGTCGCGATGATCTTCGCCGGCCTGCTCGTCGATTTCTGGCTTGCGCTGATCGGAGTCATCGTCCTTGTCGGGGCTCGATCAGAAGAGCGAATGGCGTTGGTTGGGGCGACGCTTCGGGACGTCAAGGTGAAAGACGTCATGGTCGCCGATCCTTCAGGGCTCCAGGTCACCGAGCCGGTCGCGAGTGCTGCGCCGTTTCTCCGGGCCTTTCCTCACCGGGCGTTCGCGGTCTTAGATGGGACCCAAGTTGTCGGCATCGTTTCCGTGACCGACCTCGATCACGCTCCGATCACCGCGACACTGCGAGACGTCGCCGACACGACGGCCGCGCGCCTCGACGCCGACGACTTCGTCTACCCAAAGGCGCTGGACGCTTTCGCCGAGTCTCGACGCTCGTCGCTCGTCGTCGAATCCGACGGGAGATCGGTCGGTGTGCTCTATGCATCTGACGTCGAGTCGGAACTGCGGGATCGGACAACCCGGGCAACGGCCAGCTCTCCCTGGGTCGGACCGAGGTCGTGAGCGCTGCTCTTCGTGCCGAGCACACAGGCGTCGTGGCGTGACCAGTGGCGCAATCAAGGAATGGGCGGGATGCCCAGCGTGGACTTGGCTGCGAGTCGTTTTCGAACAGGAGGTCGTCGCTCACAGCCTCGAGCCCTTCCCGAACGGACCTCGCCTCTATCGAAAGACGCGTTCCGACGTCCCGCCTAGAGCAAAAGGTCACCTCGACTGAGGGCCACCAAATAGCAACGTCGACGACCGCGATCGTGAGCCTGAGGCCGTTTGGCTCTACTGCTCGCGAAGCCATCAGCGAAGACTGCGGGAGGAACATTGCGGCACCGGTACGTGCCGGCGATAGGAAAACGACGACGCAGCGACCACGACCCTCGCCTGCCCGACGGCGTGATCAGCTCGGCGCTTAAAGGAAGAAGTCGGCGCAACAAGACCGTGTGCGGCGCTGTTTGAGGAGGCACCGGAGATGAGACTCGATCGCGACGAGGGCGACAGTTGGACTTCCCGGGCGGGCACGCTTTTTGCCAACGAGAAGGCGGCACTGCTCGAAGCGACGCCGCGTTCGCGTGCCCTATTTGAGCGGGCGCGCCAGTCGATGCCCCTCGGGGTTGCATCTTCGTTCCAGGCGATCGACCCGTATCCGATCTACCTCGCGCGTGGCCAGGGCTCCGAGGTGATTGACGTCGACGGCCGCCATTACGTCGACTTCAACAACGGTTTTGGCGCGATGGCCGTCGGGCATGCCCATCCAGCGATCGTCGCCGCAATTGACCGGGCCGCACGCACCGGCACGCACTTCGCCGTCACGACCGAGCGCACTGTGCAGCTCGCAGAGGAGCTCTGTCGGCGCTTCAAGATGGAACGCGTCCGCTTTGGCAACTCAGGCACCGAGGCGACGATGGACGCCATTCGTGTCGCCCGCGGCGCGACCGGTCGGAAACTGATCTGCAAGATCGAGGGTTCGTACCACGGCCACCACGACGCGGTGATGTTCTCGGTGACCCCGAGCCTCATGCTCATCGAAAAGGTCGAAGCGGATGGAGCACAGATACCGGCGTCAAAGGGGATCCCTCCAGAGATGGCGGACTGGACCCTCGTCCTCCGGTTCAACGACCTCGCCGCGGCCGAGAGCCTGTTTGCTGAGCGCGGCGAGGAGATCGCCTGTCTCATCATGGAACCGGTGATGATGAACATCGGAATCGTTCTGCCGAAGCCCGGCTACTTGGAGGGCCTGCGCAACCTCTGTCACCGCTACGGCACTGTCCTCATCTTCGACGAGGTGAAGTGCGGCGCGACGATCGCCGCCGGTGGGGCGACCGAACGCTTCGGCGTGCAGCCTGACCTCATCTGCCTCGCCAAATCGGTCTTCGGCGGACTGCCGGGAAGCGCCTTCGGTGGACGGGCCGACCTGATGGACCAGATCGGCGCGGGGATCGCCCAGCAGGGAACATTCAACGGCAACCCGCTCGTCGCGGCCGCCGCCCTCGCTGCGTTGACCGAGGTGCTCACCCCGGAGGCGTACCGGCGCTTCGACGAGCTCGGCACCCGGCTTGCATCGGGCTGCCGCTCGGCGATCATCGAGCACGAGCTTCCGGCGCACGTCGTCGACCTCGGCTGCAAGGGCTGCATCTCGTACCGGCGCGAGCCGCTCGTCGACTACCGGAGCTTTCTTGAGACGAACGCCGAGCTCTTCGATGCCTCGTGGGCGTGGCTCCTCAACCGCGGGATTTTCATGACGCCGGGCAACGAGGAGCAGTGGACGATCTCCGCCCAACACGGCGAAGCCGACATCGACCGCTTCATCGAGGTGTTCACCGACTTCTGCGCGGCGGTCGCGCAGTGACCGACCGGAGCCGCGCCGGACCAGCGATGAGTGCGCGAACAACAACTTCAAAGGATCTCAGTACAAGATCTCGATCCCTCGACTCCCGCCGTCGGCTGTAGCCGACGCGGGTGCGGAGCTGAGATGTGTACCCATTGAATCTGATCACGTTCGCAGGAACGAAGGGACGTCACCGTTGCCCACCGAACTTCTTTGGGCCGACCATCGCGTGTCGGCGGCATTGAACGCTGTCCGCGAACAGCGAGCGCTTGTCCACTGCCTGACGAACATCGTCGCGGCCAGCTACACCGCCAACGTACTTCTCGCTGTGGGCGCGTCGCCGGCGATGATCGACCACGCCGAGGAGTCCGGGGCCTTTGCCGCAATGGCTGACGCGGTGCTCGTGAACCTTGGGACGCTGTCGGCTGAACGCGAACTCGCGATGCGCTTGGCTGCGACGGAGGCGGACGAAGCTGGCCGACCGTGGGTCCTTGATCCAGTCGCGGTCGGAGTGCTGTCTCACCGCACCGCCTTCGCCAGTGAACTACTCAAGCTGCGCCCGACCGTCGTACGCGGGAACGCGTCCGAGGTGATGAGTCTTGCCGGCTTCGGCGAAGGCGGTCGGGGGGTCGATTCCCTCGCCAGCAGTGACGAGGCGCGTCATGCCGCTGGCGAACTCGCCCGCTCTCAATGTTGCGTCGTTGCCGTGAGCGGAGTCGTGGACTACATCACCGACGGAGTCGATGCGGTGAACGTTCCGGGCGGGAGTCCTCTGATGACGAGAGTCACCGGACTCGGATGCGCGCTCGGCGCGCTCATCGCGGCGTTCGTGTCGGTCGACGAGGACGTTCTGTTCGCCACCGCCGCCGCGTCTGCGGTTTTCGCCACAGCAGGTGAGCGCGCAGCGCAAGGGAACCCCGGCCCCGGCACGTTTGCGGTCTCGTTTCTCGACGAGCTTGGTGCTCTGACGGACGAAGCGACGACCTCTGGGCCGCCGTGAAACGACGTCAGCTCGACCTGACCCTGTACCTCGTCGCGGACAGCGACGCCTGCCTTGATCGTGGTTTGGTTGAAACAGTGCGGGTTGCTGTGCAAGGCGGGGTGAGCGCGGTGCAGTTACGCGATCACCGGGCAACGACAGTTCAGCTCTACGAAGCGGCGCTCGAGTTGCGCGCCGTGCTCGAAGGCTCGAGTGTGTGCTTCCTCGTGGACGACCGCCTCGACGTGGCAATGGCGGCCGGTGCCGACGGAGTGCACCTTGGCCAGTCGGATCTCCCGGCCGAAGCGGCACGAGCGATCGCCGGTCCGGAGTTCGTGATCGGCTGGTCAGTCACGAATATCGTCGAGGCAGCGCGGGCCGCTGCTTTTCCGCCCGGGACGATCGACTATCTGGGTGTCGGGCCGGTCTTTCCATCTCGCACGAAGGTTGATGCTGCTTCGCCAATCGGCATCGAGGTGTTACGCGCCACGTGCGCACTCTCAGCCGTTCCCTGCGTCGCTATCGGCGGCATCACGGCTGATCGCGCGTCGGAACTCGCCGACACCGGTGTAAGCGGAATCGCGGTGGTGTCGGCGATCTGCTCCGCAGAGGATCCAAGAAAGGCTTCAGCTGAGCTGCGCCGATGGCGTGGATGATCGCCGGCGACGCTGTCTCGATTCGCGGCGGGCGCGACGTACGCGGCGGCCACGCGAAGAATTGCAGATCGCTTTAGAGCTACCTCGGAACCACTCCGCGTCTCAAGACAGAATAGACGATCGCTTCGATCGCGGGAGACGGATACCAATCAACGGACTGATCGCCAGAAAGCTACGCCGGCTTCAAGCTGATGTTGTCGAGGCTGGTTAGGTTCGATCTTGGCGGGCCGTAGATCCGACGCACCCTAGAACCGTCAATTAGTTCCGGAATGCTGCGGTCATTGAAACAAGTCAGGAGCGTCGCGCGGACGCTGCCGACCTGAAAGTGCCCCAGAACGCCGGGACCGAGCGGCACCTTCGGGCGAGAGCCCTGCCATCAAATCGCCGCTCGTTTATGTTCACGACTGCGCGTAACGCCGAATCGGTTCACGTGCACAGCAAAGCGATATGGGTCACGGCCATGACCAGATCGTCCTGATGTGTTTCCTAGGGCGGGCGTGTCCGAGACCAGGTGTCAAGTTGCCGGGCCGTAAGCCGCAGAACATTCGTTCTCGGCCGACTCTCGAGCGCCGCCGATGCGTTCTCATCCCGCTCGGGTTCTCCAAGCAGATCTATGACGTTGCGCACTACCGGTGGGGCCGCGCTCGGTGCACACTGACGTCAGGCAGGTGGTTCCCGTCTCACGTCGGGTCGGAACGTCTGCCCGAAGCGCGAGTCGGAGATGGTACTCCGAGCGGATCAGGCATCGGAACTCCCCGGTAGGCACGAGGGAACGGAGAGAGCGGGGAGTCCGGCACGCTGGCCGCTGAGGATTGGCTTGCTCGTAGCCTTTCTGGCGCTGATCGTGAGTACGTCGGTCGTTGCCACCATGCGGCCGACGCCGCCGGCGAAATCGACATCTTCGTCGAGCACTCCGGCGACGACCGCACCAGCAACATCGACGACCGTCGCAACACCGACTACCACCACGATTCCGGCTGCCTTTTCTGGCCCGACCCGTGTCACGCCGGTAGGGCATGGCTGCAATTTCGCCCTCGGCTCGACGACCGTGACCGTGCGGTCGCGAGTCGTCGGGCGCTGCACCGTCCTCGAGATCGGCGACTCCCTCGGCGAAGATCTCGGTTTTGGCCTTGAGCAGGTCCTCGTCCCGTCGTCCGGGCTCAACCTCGTGATGCTGGACAAAGTCTCCACCGGGCTTGCCAACCCTTGGTACTACAACTGGCCCGTCCACCTCGCTGCCGATCTCACGCAGTACCGCCCGCAGTTGGTGGTCGTCATGCTCGGAGGCAATGACCAGCAAGGGATGATGGTCAATGGCTGCGCCGTAGCCTGCGGGACTGCAGCTTGGGAGAAGGCGTACCTCTCCTACATCCGCGAGATCATCACCGAAACGACTTCGGTCGGTGCATACGTGCTGTGGATCGGCCTACCGATCATGCAGCCCGTCGCCTACAGCCAAGGCGCGGCGCTCCTCGACTCGCTCTACAAGGTCGGAGTGACCACGGAGGCGGACGCGACGTTTGTCCCGACGTGGTCGTTGTTCTCGAATCCCGAAGGACTTTTCGAGAGTGCCGCCGCCGTGAACGGTGTCGAGACGACGCTTCGCGCGAGCGATGGGATCCATTTTTCCCCCGCCGGTTGGGACGTTCTCGCGACCTATCTGAGTCGCGAAATGGCGCTCATCTATCACGTGAAGCTCGTGCCGACGGCGCCGGCGGTGATCACGCACTGGGGCTGAGGAGGACGGGGCGACTGTACGGCGCTGCTTGATAGATCTCAGACCTCCAAGCCGATCGTCCTGATCTGCGCTCTCCCAGCACCC